>NZ_CP080268.1:0-2970814 GCF_019431395.1 Idiomarina sp. | reverse complement strand
ACCATGGCGCACATTGTCACCATCGAGCAAATAAGTGTGGCAACCCATTTCAAATAACTTACGATCCACCGCATTAGCAATAGTCGACTTACCCGAGCCACTTAAGCCGGTATACCACAAAATCACCGGCTGGTGACCGACCCGCTCAACTCGTTCGTTATGGCTGACCGATGCTTGGTGCCAGACGATATTGTCATTACTCATGTTCGTGCCTTCTTGATTAATTCATTGGTAGATTCATCAAAGGCCGGCTCATTGCCACCTTCCAAGCTGGCCAAAATGTCCAACGCACATTTTTTGCCCATCTCAACACCCGGTTGATCAAACGAGTTAAGCTGCCAATACACACCCTGCACGAAAACTTTATGCTCGTAAGCAGCAATTAATGCCCCAAAGGTTTCTGGCGTCAACTCATCCATATACAACAAGTTAGAGGGATGCCCGCCAGGGTAATGATCACGTGGGGAAGCCTCATTCGCGGCACCAAATTTCATTAACTGTCGATGCGCCAAGCAATTAGCCACCGATAACTGTTGTTGCTCTGCCAACTTAGCCGCTACCGCACTCGAAAACCCGGGCGCTTGACGCTTAAGCACCAGTACAAAGTCTGCGGCAAAAGCATCAAAACCCTGATGCAAATGCTGAAAGAATGCATGCTGCCCGTTAGGCCCAAAGTCGCCCCAAATAATAGGGCCAGTAGCATAATCAATCGCTTTATTATCAGCCGTCGCCTGCTTGCCGTTACTTTCCATATCCAGTTGCTGCAAATAGCTTGGCAACATCCGTAAACGCCCATCGTAAGGCAATACCGCGAGGTTATTAATACCGAGTTCGTTACGGTTATAAATACCGTATAACGCCATCAATAACGGGATATTTTCGGCAGCCGGCGCTTCACCAAAATGTTTGTCCATGGCCCGTGCGCCCGTCAACATCCGTTCGAAGGTATACAGCCCGCAACTTAAGGCAATCGACAAGCCAATCGCTGACCATAACGAAAACCGCCCGCCAACGCCCTCACCAAAAGTCAGCTGATGCGCTGCCGGGATCCCATAGTCCGACATTTTAACGCCGTTAGAGGATACCCCTATAACATGCTGAGCTAGCCATTGTTGCTCGGTCAGTTGTGGCTTTATCCACTCGCGAACGGTATTAACATTGGCAAAGGTATCAATGGTACCAAACGATTTTGAGGCGATAATAAACACGGTGGTTTCAGGATCAATTAACGGTAGCACCGCATATAGTTGCCCCCCGTCCATCGAAGAAACGAAATGCACATCGAGTTCATTGAGGGCCGCATCATTAGCAAACTCTTTTAGTGCAAAAGCCCCCATATTCGGTCCCAAGTCAGAGCCGCCAACACCGATATTCACCACGGCGGTGACAGGCTTGCCTGTTGCCCCTAACCAGCGCCCCGAACGGAGCTTTTGCACGATATCGTCAAAGCGGGTAGCTTTTTCTGAGCGCCCAGTAACTGCATGAATCGAGCGGCATAAACTGTGCGTGACATTACGTTGTTCGGATACATTGAGATACTCGCCTTTTAGCAGCTGCCGGCGATACGCATCAAAGTTTTCCGGCAGTTGCAATTGCTTTAATAAACCCGGTATCTCGATTGCTTGATAGCTGACATCCAATGTTAAGCCAGCGCCTGTTACACTCGCCATCGTCATACTCCTATTGTTAAAAACACTGACTTCTCTTATTAAATATATCCATTAGGGTTTTGTTGTTGCCAACGCCAGGTATCGCGGACCATATCCGCTAAGTCTTTCTCTGCTCGCCAGTCTAATTCTGTTGCTGCTTTGTCTGCATTAGCCCAAAATGCCGCCAAATCACCGGCACGGCGTGGGGCAATCGTATAAGGTATTTGCACGTTATTAACGCGCTCGAAAGCGTGTACCATTTGCTTTACCGACGTTGCTGTACCAGTACCTAAATTATAAACATGCGTACCTGAATGCGTCGTTGCCTGCAAGGCCTTAACATGACCTTTTGCCAAATCAACCACGTGTAAGTAGTCACGTTCACAAGTGCCATCAGCGGTGTCATAGTCATCACCAAATATCGATAACTGTTCACGACGGCCAACCGCAACTTGCGCAATAAAAGGCATCAAGTTATTCGGAATGCCCTGCGGGTCTTCGCCTATCTGACCGGATTCATGCGCCCCTATCGGGTTAAAATAACGTAACAGCACCACCGACCAAGCCGGATCTGCGTTAGCCACATCCGTCAATACTTGTTCTACCATGGCTTTGGACGTGCCGTAAGGGTTACTGGTAACACCGCGCGGCATGGTTTCAACATAGGGCGCTTGCGCTCCTTCGCCATATACCGTCGCTGACGATGAAAAAATCATTCGGTGCACACCGGCAGCAGCCATGGCTTGCGCCAATACGGTACTACCGTAAACATTGGCCGAGTAGTAATCTAACGGTTTTGCGACACTTTCACCGACGGCTTTCAGGCCGGCAAAGTGAATCACAGCACTAATGCTATGCTCAGCAAATACGGCATCTAACGCACGACTATCACGCACATCGGCTTGCACAAAGTCAACTGGCTTA
This sequence comes from Idiomarina sp., assembly GCF_019431395.1. Classification (NCBI taxonomy): domain Bacteria; kingdom Pseudomonadati; phylum Pseudomonadota; class Gammaproteobacteria; order Alteromonadales; family Idiomarinaceae; genus Idiomarina; species Idiomarina sp. The sequence goes on along the minus strand of NZ_CP080268.1, from coordinate 2,968,241 downwards.
CCCGTTAACTGCTCAACGCGTTTTAAGCTCTCAACGTTGGCATTAACCAAATTGTCGACCACGACAACGTCAATATCCTGGTTCAGTAATTCTAATACCGTGTGCGAACCAATATAACCCGCACCACCCGTCACTAACACTTTCATCAACAACCTATCCTTGTCTGCTTAGGCTTGCTCATTTCGCGCCATTTTAATTTTAAGGCGTTTAGTTAACAGCATGTAAGCCAGTGTCAAAAAGGCAAAAGCCGCTAACCTAAAGAGTTCCGGAGTAGCTAAACATTGCAACAATACGCCCACTCCGGCAAAAGCGCCCATAATCAGGGTTAAAAAAACCAGTGCCTGGTGCTGACTATAACCGGCCTTGCTAAATAAATGATGGATATGCTGGCGATCCGCCATAAACGGGTTACGCTTTTGTTTAATACGGCGTAGCAATACCGTCACAATATCAACCAAGGGCAATGCCAATAAAAACAGCGCCGTCACCGGCTCAATAACCGGCGGCATACTCAAATGCGGCTGACTCCCAACAACCATTAACCAGGCAAATACAAACCCCATCAGTAACGAGCCTGCATCGCCCATAAACACTTTGTAAGCGCTGCTACTGGGTAATAAATTCATCACTAAAAAAGGCACTAAAATGCACACCAGCACAGTCGCAATAAATGCCAGTAGCGCATTACCCGCCATCAATGCTAAAAAAGCAAAAGCAATGGCAGCAGTTAACGAGCACATGCCCAGCAACCCATCAATGCCATCCAACATATTAAAAGCATTGGTCATGCCCACTAGCGCAAACAATGTAAACGGCCAGGCAAACCAGTCTAACTGTAACGCCCCCGTACCCAGTAGATTACCCAAACTCAGTAAGTAGGTATCCCCCGACAGCACCACCACACAAGCGGCCAGTGTCTGCCCTAACAAGCGTATGCGAATACTCACATCGTAAATATCATCCAGGAGTCCAACAAAAACCAACACCCCACCCGCAACCAAAAACGAACTCACTAACGGGTTGAGCGGTAACCACCACATCAGACTCACCGTCAGCCCTAAAAAAATCGCTAAACCGCCGATTAATGGCGTGGCTGTTTTATGTTGTTTACGCTCAGAAGGATAGTCTATTAACCCCCATTGAGGGGCAATGCGACGCAAGCACAGCAGGCCTGCCAAGGTGATAGCAAAGCCCAGTGCTAACGCCAATTCAAACGAAGGAATCATTCACTCTTCCATTATTAAAATCGTTTTATCCGCAACAACTGTCGCTTTAAGCGAACCAGTAAGCGCCCGATATTCAGTCGTTGAGACGGCTGTTGTTGCAATTTTCGCGTATTCGCTAATTCATCCAACGCACACTCCACTGTGGTTAAGGTGCCGCTGTTGTCGCTTAAGTAGCGCGGATAGCGGATTAAAGCGGCCGCCACCAATTGCGTCAAACTTCGCTGATAACCTCGCCGCTCATTAGGGTTTATATCCTGAGTTAGGCCCCAACCCGCATAAAATGGCTGTCCATAACAGGTAACCGGGAGTTTTCGCAGCAACGCTTCAAATCCTGTTAGCGATGTGAGCGTGTGCACTTCATCTACTTTTGTTAACAATGATGCCATATTATCGTGCAGAACAACATCATCACACAATGTAAATTGTTGTTTGTGCTGGCTGTCTTTTTTACGCAACCCCGCTACCACATCCGGATGTGGCTTATACACAACAAAAGCACTCGGGTTTTGCTCGCGTACAGCTTTTAGTAAAGCATAGTTGGTTTTTAACGTCGGTGAACCGAAGCGAATCGATGCGTCACTCTCAACCTGGCCCGGCACCAAAATAACCCGCTGTGCAGTTTTTGGGCGTTGCCAAGTGTCATTTCCCACATTGTATTTGCTGACATTTTCTGCCACCAGGCGATTGATTAATTGTTCCGCTCTTTGCAACTCTTGTGCCGAAAACGCCCCTTCAATCAACAGCTGCTCAAGCCGTGAAGGTTGCGTGGCATCATAGTACATGCCCAGATCATCAATAACCCAGGACTTAGGTGCTGTTAAATCAGCCCCCAAACCTACCGAACGCACAAACCCATCTTCAACCGCAATCTGATTAGCGGCTTGTGGACGTCCCCACACCACCACCGGTTGATGCTGGGGTAACGGTGCGTGACGCTTTAAAAAACGCAATTGGGTGCCGGCAAAAAATCGTTGTAAGTGTGGCTTTTTCCAGCGCGGAAAGCGTTCAGCCAATAAATGAGCAGGATAGTGTTCACGCCATTGCCGCTGTTGCGCCAACCAGTCCATTAGTGCTTCAATCTCACACGCCTGTTGCTGTTCCGGGTGCCAATACAAGGCATAATCAATAAAGGCGGCGTGCACCAGTTGCTGTAGCGACGCTTTTCCACGTCGCTTAATAACCTCAGCCAACGGCGCAGCACTATCATCGGTGAGTCCCCAGCCGGCATAAAACGGCGCGCCAAAAACATGCACCGGTTTACCCCACAGCAACCCTTCAAAACCCATTTGTGAGGTCACACAAAACAAAGCATCGGCCGGCTCGATCAGATCGGGCGGATGGATAGCACGCGCTTCCAGCACAACCTGCGGATCCTCTGCCAGGGGCGCTGGGTCAAAATGCCCTTGCTTATAACCCGCTAATACATCCGGGTGGGTTTTTATCACTAGCAAGTGCTTAGGGTAGCGCTGCCGCGCCGCCGCTAACATCGCCGCAAAATCCGATGCGTCTGCATTACCATAACGGATCGACGCATCACCATAGGTCTGGTCCACGATTAAAACAAAGGGTTTTTCGTAATCCACCGCCTGCGAACGGCAATGATTGTATTTAGACAGCCGCTGACAACGCCAACGCTGGATTAATTGTTCCGCACGATGCTGTTGCGCCTCGCTTAATGGCTGTTGGATGAGGTGTTCTAAACGGGAAGGTTGGCTGGCATCGTAATAGATACCGCTATCATCTGCCACGATGCCCAACGGCATCGATTCTGCACCCAACTGCAAAGAACGCAAAAACGCATCTTCTAAACGCAGTACCGGTTTGGCTAATCGCTTGGCCACTCGCTCGGCGGCTTGTGCCGATGGTTTTTTACCCCAGGCAAGTATGGCTTGACTATTAGCCGGCAGCCAAGGCCCATATAAGCCATACCGATGCCGGTACACAACTTGCGCATTTAACCGTTTTGACAAATAGGGCAACCGAGCCAACGCTTTGCTTACTGTGACGAGGCGAGTGGGCTTTTGCACGCAGGTATTTCCTTTTACCGTAAGACTTTATTACAATAACACGACCGCCGTGTGAGCGCATCACGCTCAAACCACGCTAAAACAGAAAAGGATCGGTCTGTGACTCAACCCCAGCAGCGCATTGCGTTTATTGCCAGCAATAAAAACCCGCTAAAATTCGCTGCCGATCCCGCTTTTATTTATCGTTGTCAAAATCCGGCGCTGGCACTACAAGCACAAGGGCACCGGGTTTATTTGCAACATGTCAGCACCTTGCTGAGTACTTTTGGCGCAAAATTATCACAACCGACACTGGATATCGCCGTGTTTCATCGTCCTTGCGCACGCACCCTGCGCCAGCGATGGCAGCTATACCAATTATTCAAAAAGTTACGCCAACGCGGTACTCGGCTCATTGCTGACTTTGATGATCGCGTGTTTGCTACCGAATTTGCCGCCGATAGTCCGGGTGTCCGTAATGGCTATGTGAGCCAACAACAAACCGCAAAAAACTTTGCTCAACACCAGCAATTACTGCATTACTTTGATGCCTTTAGCGTCTCGACACAACCTTTACAAGCAGCGTTACAACAACAGGTTCAGGTGCCGGTTCATTGCTTACCCAATGCGCCACATAAAAGCTGGTATGCACAGACACCAAGCCAACAACCAGCAAAACCGTTTGTACTCAAATATCTGCCGGGAACCCGCAGCCATGATCAAGACTTTGCATTGATTGCTGCAACCGTTAGCGATTTTTTACAACGCCATCAAGATGCCGAGTTGCACATTACCGGAGTATTGGAGCGGACGCGTTTGCCAGCGGCATTAGCCAATAGCCCACAAGTTATTTGGCAACCGAAGCAACCTTACGAGCACTACTGGCAAACGGTGAATGCCGGTCATGTCCATTTAGCGCCGCTGGAGGATACGCCATTTAATCGCGGCAAATCTGCCCTTAAAGCGATCGAAGCCGGTTTTTTTAACCGCCCCACTATCGCATCCCCAATCCCTGATATGCAACGCCTGGTAAATGCTGGGGTTAGCTTTGCCCACACCCCGGCAGATTGGGCGGAACAGCTGGAGTACCACAAGTTACATAATGACCCGTTACCGACCCATTTGCGCCAACAAGTGCTTGATTGCTATAGCGCCGAGCAACAAGCACACGATTTGCTCCAGCGGGTTGCCGTATGCACATAGAACAGGCCAAGCAACAACTCACAGCCGGTCGTTACCTACCGGCCGTACGCCATGCTTTTGCCCGGCATTGGCAACAACAGCAAGACTTTGCTAGCTGGCTCGACTACATGATATGTAAACGTCAATGGGGCTATGCCTTAAGCTCATGCCATACCCAACAAGCCTTAAGGTGGCAACAACAACCCGTTTGGCAACGCTGGTGGCAAGGTATTTATCGGCACCGCGCTCGACAGCTAGCCAATTTAATAGCCGAAGCACAATGCGATACCCAAACCACGCCGGCGATAGTTAAAGCTTATCAGCAACAAGTTAAATGCTGGCGCGCACAGCAACAACAAAACCTCCAGCAATTAGGGCAACGCTTAACGTCAGGCTCGGTTGCTGTGGTCGGTAATAGTCCCAACTTGGCGGGGCAGCAACTGGGGGCAACCATTGACCGTCACGATACGGTTATTCGATTTAATCAATTTGCCAGCCAACAAACTCACCCAGCCGACCTTGGCAACAAACTCACCATCTGGGTGATGGCACCGGGCTATCACGGCCCGGTGCCCGAACAGGTTAAATGGATTATCGTGACCGGCCCCAATATGCTCTGGTGGCAGCAACGTTGGCCACAACTCAACCACCACTCAGCTAAAGTCGTCAGTATTCCGCTTGAATATTGGCGCCAGTGTGTAAAACAATTGCAAGCGCCACCGAGTGCTGGTTTTTTATTGCTACACACGTTGCGGCAACTAATCGAACCGCATAAAATTGAATGTTTTGGCTTTGGTTATCAAGCCTCTTCTTTCGAGCATTACCATATCAGCGATCCAAAACATCAACCAACGTCTCGTCACAATTGGGCATTAGAACGGAAAATTATAGCGCAATGGAAATAAAACTAGATCTTGCTGCACGAGTTCAGCTTAGGCTTAAGACAGCCGGTTGGGAACTATTTAATCAAAGTAATTTAAATATTCTTAATAATAAAAAAGCGTTTAAGCTTGGCTGGCAGCGAATCGTCCTACTCGCTAAGAATGACGACGCATTAAAACTTGTATCAAATACGTCGACAGTTTCGTTAAAACAAAATGATCATCTTAACGGCGTGCCTTTGCACGCAGAGAGTGAACGTAAGTTGTCATTGGTTTTTTATCGCCATAGTCCATTAAAAAAGTTAACACTTGAGTGGTTATTTAACACTGACGACTTAACTGAACAACCCCTTTTTTCAGTTCGAATCAAGCCGATATCAGCAACCAAGGCTTGGTTCTTTATGCTACAACAGGTGTCTCGTAAACATAAGAAAACTGGACAAACTCAATCCAACATTTACCGGTTAACACGAGCTCGCCAAAAGCGAAACGGGGGTTCTCACGCTCTATATAAATTGGTACAAGAATATCAGCCCTTGCTTTGCTATCAACTTAAAAGTTGTGAGCCATATCAATTCTGGAGGCTTCATATTGAACCTGATGCCAACGAGTTACTCTGTAATGGAGCAGCCAATGCTATGTTGTTGCCCCTGGAGCCAAAGCAAAAACAATTTGAAGATAATGCTTTTTATTATTGTCAGCAGAAGGACAGTATTTACTCACGGTCTTTCGAAAAAGTTGTTAAAAGTGCAGTCACACAACATACAGACGCTAAAGTTATTTACTGGGATCATGACTATTTAGACGAATACGATCAACGTATACAGCCTCACTTTAAGCCTTCATGGAATCCAGATTTATTTCGCAGCCAAGACTACGTGGGCAACTGTTTCGCTGTAAAAGGTCAAGTGTTAAATCAAATCAAAGATTCCATTACAGATTCTAGAAATTTGCTTCTCGTGCTGTTAAGCAAGGGGCTTATAAATGACAGCGACGAAGATATCGTTCATTTACCAGCAGTTTTGCAACACGTAAAAAAAACCAAGCAAGCTAACGATAGCACTTCGGATGTGTTAGAACGTATTGGCCTAATTACTGCCTGGGCAAAGAGAAAAGCTGAATTTATTAAAAATATAGAGTCAGGGCTGCTTGAGGGAACCTATAAAGTCAACTATCGCCTGAATCCCCCTGCAAAAGCACCAATGGTTTCAATTATAATTCCAACAAAGGATGCATTGAATTTAACCAAAAATTGCATTAACAGTGTCTTAAGTAAAAGTAATTACGAACATTACGAAATTCTGCTGGTTAATAACCAAAGCCAACAACAAGCGACATTAGAATGGTTACATGGTATCGCGCAGCACCCGAAAGTAAACGTACTCAATTATGATAAGCCATTTAACTACTCGGCCATCAACAACTTTGCGGTCTCGCACGCCAATGGCGATGTTATTTGCCTTTTAAATAATGACACTGAAGTCATTAGTCCCGATTGGATATCGGAAATGCTTCAGCATGCGTTAAGGCCTGACATTGGTTGTGTAGGCGCTAAACTCTATTATCCAGACGACACGATTCAACACGCAGGCGTTATAATGGGGTTATGGGGGCTCGCCGGGCATGGCCATAAAAACTTTTTACGTTATGCCGACGGTTATTGTCAACGCCTTCAATGCGTTCAAAATTATAGTGCAGTTACTGCAGCATGTTTAATGGTTAGAAAAGATGTATACCACCAAGTTAAAGGTCTTAACGAGCAAGAACTAACGGTTGCATTTAACGATGTAGATTTCTGTTTAAAAGTTAAAGCCGCTGGCTACCGTAACTTATGGACACCTTACGCTGAATTATATCACTACGAGTCTAAATCGAGGGGCCGTGAAGACACACCCGAGAAAAAGCAACGAGAAGCCAATGAGATCGAGTACATGCGGCAACACTGGCATCGTGAGATAGAAAATGACCTACACTACAGCGTACACCTGACGCGAGAAAACGAAAATTTTGGTTTTCAGATGACGAAAATTAAAAGCCTCGAGTGACTCGTTGGCCTGTGCTACTAACCTTTACCAGTAATTGCTTTTGCTCTTTTACCGGCAGCTTATATTCAAAGCCCACTAAGCCGTAACGTGGAGCATTAGCAAGATAACCAACATCAGACAGGCTATCAGCCGTTAGCGTTGCAATTCTTTTATTGCTCACTAGTAGATCTAGCGTGACAGGTTCATCGGAATGCGGCCAAAAGGCAAAGCCCTCAATCATTGCCTTACCTGGCTTTCTCCACCAAGCCGCATTCGCGTATGGTTTTCGCGAACGAGTAAAATCCAGCCGTTGTTCAAAATCAGTAGCTATTTGCTGATATAACTTAATATCTGTTAAATTTGTTTGTTTGATGAGAGATAAATCTTCTTCTGAAATATTCGAATAATTTTTTGGAGCTACGTTTTTGTGCAATTCGGGTAAAGTTATACCGCTGTGGGCAGCAAATAGTTCTAATGATTCATTATAGCGCTCAGACACTCCCATAAATCCGAAGGCCTGCCATGGAATGCCCGCTAAAAACCGCGACATAAGGTTTTGGTTCCGGCGTTTGTCAAGGAACGCATATAAGGATCCTTGGTAGTTTTGATGCCGTTTAAAATGATGAAATTCTGAAATGACACGATCAACCGGATTACGCACAAAAGTAGTTAATTGCGGTGCATCAAACATGCGTTGATATTTATTAAGCCAAAAGTGACCTGATAACACGTGTTCCGTTTTAGGAAAAAACCGATAAAACTTAGCAAGATCTTTTTCTTTATAGACCATTTCAATAATGGACTCAGAGGTGACTGGTGAATGATCTGCGTAATCTTTGATAATTTTTTTGGGGCCTAAAACTTCTTCTAAGGAGGTTCTAAAGCTAGTTCCTGCCGTTTTAGGTATGTGAACAAACAACAATGATTGCATTAATGCCCCTTACAACAAATAATTAGGTCGTTGATAATGGAAAAACTAACCAGATTCCCAGCAACGTAAGTAAAATATACACCACCGCCACCGGTACACCGCTGAATAAAAAGTGTTTTAACCGATAGTTGCTGGCGTTAAATACCATGAGGTTGGTTTGGTAACCATAAGGCGTAATAAAGCTTGCGGATGCTGCAAAGGCAACTCCCAGAATAATCGGGAAAGGATCCACGCCCATACCCTGCGACAAGCTATAGGCAACCGGGAACATCAGTGCCGCGGCCGCATTGTTAGTAATCACTTCAGTTAACAGGTAAGTAATCAAGAATACACCGGCTAACAACACAAAAGGTGTGTGCCCAGCTAAGCTATCCCGAGCAAAATCGGCTATCGCTGCTGATGCACCGGTATTGGTCAATGCCTCTGCAATACACAAAGCGCTGGTCACGATGACCCAGATTTCGACCGGGAACCGACGCTTAATTTCGTTGACGTTTAAGCAGCCACTGAACAACAACGCACCCAATAAAAACAATACGCCGTAAAATAGCGACGCTCCGGTTGCAACGGTTGCCGCAATCATCGTTAAAAAACCATACAAGGTGAGCTTTTCGCGCCAGCCACTGAGCATGTTCTCGGGTTCTACCCCGCTAAGTACGTAAAAGTTTTTACTTAAGTTAGTCCGCGAGGCAAAGTCCGGGCCGGTGGCGAGTAATAAAAAGTCCCCCGCTTGCAGGGTGACTTCGCCTAATTTGCCGCTAATTTTGCCACCGTCACGCCGAATCGCCACCACCGCTGCATCAAAACGCGCCCGAAAGCCGGTCGACTTTAACGTGCGCCCGGTCAGCACCGACTCTTCTTTGATGATCACTTCGGTAAGCTGGTGTGTTTCCAGGCCATTGTCATCCGCAAACAGTTTTAAACCATCAAACTGGTTAAGCGTTTTTACCTTGCTGATATCGCCACTAAACAGCAATTTATCGCCCGCTTGCAAAACATCGTAACGTGCCACTGGGCGTAATATCTCATGGCCACCTTGGCGCACAATCTCCGCCAAAAACAAATCTTCTAAGTGCCGCAACCCGGCTTCGTCGACGTGTTTGCCCACTAAAGGCGAGTCTTCGCTTAGCTCGGCTTCGACATAATATTCAGTGGTTTCTTTGGTATCGTTAGTATGATGGGGTAAAAAGCGGCTAACGATATATAAAGTGATTAAACCGCCGGTTAAAACGATCGCACCCACTAAAGTAAAGTCAAAAAATTGAAAACCCGCATGGCCTGTATCGGTGAACATGGAGTTGACAATCAGGTTGGTGGAGGTGCCGATTAACGTCAGGGTTCCGCCCATGATCGAAGCATAGGATAACGGAATTAATAGCCGCGACGCTGCCACTTTTTTGTTATTGCGCACGGCGTTTAGCAGCGCCGCCACAACCGCGGTGTTATTCAGCACCGACGAGGCCAACGCACTGAGACCCATGGTGCGCCAAACACTGGCGTGTTCGGAATCGGTAAACAAGAAGCGGCTAACTTTGCGCAACAGGCCGGTTTTTTCTAGCGCAAACGAGATTAGGATCAGCATGATCAACGTCGCCAGCCCCGGATTAGCGGCATTGGCCAGTAGCTCGTCGGCATTAATCCAACCTGCCGCCAAGGTCACCAACATCGCCCCACCAAAAATTTTGGCGCTATGCTGCTGGTAGCGAATCAGCATCGCCACCATCACAAGCAACAACCCAGTTAGCGCGACAATATCTAGCATTTTAATCCTTTGTGTAAAGACTAAACATTGAAACGCAGAGAGCACAGAGGACACAGAGAAAAACATTTAAAAGTAAAATCTCGTTGTTAAGGGTTTTGTATTTCCCTTAAAAATCTTTTCTCTGCGCCCTCTGTGCTCTCTGCGTTTCAGTGTTTAATGTTTAGTGTATATAACGCGTTCTACGCCTTCGGTTAGGCGTTTTACATTAAAATTGATGAGTAATCCGAGTTGCAAGCCGGATAACCTTAAATACGTTACCAGTTGCGCTTTGTGTATGGGAAGTAATTTAGTCACGGCCTTTAGTTCAACAATAACCTGTTGGTTCACTAACAAATCAATGCGCATTCCGTTATCGCAGCTGATTTCTTTGTAATAAATTGGCTGCATTACCTCTTGCGCAACAAGTAACTGTCGCTGTTGCAACTCATAAAACATGCATCGCTGATACACTGACTCTAACAAGCCCGGCCCTAATTCACGATGCACCTCAATCGCCGCCCCAATAATCGTATGCGTTAACTCCCGACTTTCCATGTCATTGGCTCCGTTATAAAAGAGCCAGTAACCATAGACCAAATACCGACAGTTTGCTGAAAACCCTAAACACTAAACATTGAAACACAGAGGGCACAGAGAACACAGAGAAAACATTTAAAAGTAAAACCCCATTGTTCAGGGTTTTGTCTTTCCCTTAAGAAGTCTTTTCTCTGCGCCCTCTGTGCTCTCTGCGTTTCAGTGTTTAAGTGTTTAAGTAGCAAACGTGCGTCAGGACGCACGCTACTTTAACAGGTCTTTGGCGCCCCAGTGTGGGAAGTGTTTGCGCACGAGTGCGTTCAGTTCTAATTCGAACTCGCTGTAGTCGCCGCGGCTATCATCACCTTCGTCAGACGACAAGGCTTCGTCGACCATACCCGCACCAACGGTTACGTTAGTCATACGGTCAATGATGATAAACGCACCGGTTTCTTTGTGGCTCTGATACGCATCAAATACCACCGGATCATGCACATGCACGTCAACCAAACCAATTTCGTTCAGCTCCAACTTACCGGCTTCTTTTTCTTTCAACGTATTCACGTCGATTTGATGATGAATATCCGTCACTTCGCCACGGGTAAACTTGGAATTAAACTTAATGTAATACTCACGATGCAAGTCCATCGGCTTTTCGTGCATCCAGACGACTTTCGCACGCATACGGTTAGACACATGCGGTAAGTTGTCCTTACGCACAATCATATCGCCGCGACTAATATCAATTTCGTCGTTCAGCGTCAGCGTCACCGCCATCGGCGCGTGAGCTTCTTCTAACTCACCGTCAAAGGTCACAATCGATTTAATCGTCGAGATCTTGCCTGAAGGCAGCGCACGAACGGTGTCACCCACGTTCACCGAGCCCGAGGTAATGGTGCCCTGAAAACCACGGAAATCCGAATTCGGACGACAGACCAACTGTACCGGCATGCGGAAATCTTCGGTATCTTGCGGCTGATCAATTTCAGCGTTTTCCAGGTATTCCATCAGCGTCGAGCCACGGAACCAGTCCAGCTTGTCGCTGCGGTTAACGACGTTATCGCCTTTCAAAGCTGAAATCGGCACAAAGCGAATATCGGGAATATCTAACGATCCCGCCAGCTTCAAATAGTCATCCTGGATCTGCTTATAAACGTCCTGCGAGTAATCCACCAGATCCATTTTGTTAATCGCGACCACCACGTGCTTAATGCCCAATAAAGAACAAATATAGCTATGGCGACGAGTCTGCGTCTGTACGCCCTGGCTGGCATCAATCAGAATCACCGCCAAATCACAGGTTGACGCACCGGTAGCCATGTTACGAGTGTACTGCTCATGCCCCGGGGTATCGGCGATAATAAACTTACGCTTATCGGTGGAGAAGTAACGGTACGCGACGTCGATGGTAATGCCCTGCTCGCGTTCAGACTGCAAGCCGTCAACCAACAGCGCTAAATCGACTTCGTCGCCCTGGGTACCGGATTTTTTCGAGTCTTCAGTGATGGCGGCCAACTGGTCTTCAAAGATCATTTTGCTGTCGTGCAGCAAACGACCAATCAAGGTGCTTTTACCGTCATCCACGCTGCCGCAGGTGATAAAACGCAGCAGCTCTTTGTTTTCGTGTTGCTCTAAATAAGCAAGAATGTCTTGTTCGATTAAAGGCGATGCGTGGCTCATTAGAAATACCCTTCCATTTTTTTCTTCTCCATAGAACCCGCGCTATCGTGGTCGATAACCCGGCCCTGACGCTCTGAGGTTTTAGTCAGCAACATTTCCTGAATAATTTCAGGCAGGGTGGCTGCATCAGACTCCACTGCACCGGTTAACGGGTAGCAGCCCAGGGTACGGAAGCGCACCATCTTCATCTCCGGCGTTTCGCCTTCTTCTAACGGCATGCGGTCATCATCGACCATAATCAAGGTGCCGTCACGCTCAACCACTGGGCGCTCTTTGGCCAGGTAAAGCTGAGGAATATCGATGTTTTCTAAATAGATGTACTGCCAGATATCCAGCTCGGTCCAGTTCGACAGCGGGAATACACGAATGCTCTCGCCCTTATCGACCTTGCCGTTATAAATATTCCACAGTTCAGGGCGCTGGTTTTTCGGATCCCAGCGGTGGTTTTTATCACGGAACGAATAAACACGTTCTTTCGCCCGCGACTTTTCTTCGTCGCGACGGGCGCCACCAAAGGCCGCATCAAATTTGTATTTATTCAATGCCTGCTTCAGCGCCTGGGTTTTCATCACATCAGTGTGCTTAGCACTGCCGTGACTGAACGGCCCGATGTCTTGCTCAACGCCTTCCTGATTAATGTATTCAATCAGTTCAAAGTCGTATTTTTCGGCCATGCGATCGCGAAACTCAATCATCTCGCGGAACTTCCAGGTGGTGTTCACGTGCATCAGCGGGAACGGAATTTTACCGGGGTAAAATGCCTTACGGGCCAGGTGCAATAACACGGAGGAATCCTTACCTACCGAGTACAGCATCACCGGGTTATCAAACTCCGCCGCAACCTCGCGGAAGATCTGAATCGACTCGTTTTCCAGAGCCTTCAAATGGGTTAATCGTTTCTCGTTCATGAGCATCCAATTTGCCTGTTGTAAAATAAATCGTTTATTTGGTTACTAGCTTATAACGTACCATTGTATAAGATGTTTTACTGATCTTCGACCCTTAAATAAATTTTGCAACAATTGACATCCCAAGTTTTCAGCAGGCTTAATAGAGTTATTAAATAACAAGGAACTTCACTATGCAATTTATATGGAAGGCAGAGTTGCCAGACTACGAAGGGTTCGAGTTGAACTCTCTCAACCAAACCTTTAATGACGAAATCAACGAATTGCTGCAACAGTCGGAAGGAAAGGAGTTTTCGGTACAGGAATTTTCAAAAGGCCAGGACTTCGCTACTTCAAACATCGTCGAGTTTGATTTTGATAAGCTAGCAGGCGCCGATCAAAAAGGACTAAAAAAAGTTGGTTCAAGATGGTACCGCTGGACTTTTGCGGTGTTTAGCACATTGCGCAAGCAATCAAACAGCGACAGTGCGGTTAACATTCCGCTGCCTAAAGTGACATTTAACGACCAAGACCTGCAATTTTATGTTAAAGACGTAACAACACGTTTTACTCGCTACGAGCGTAAGCGCTTCTGGCTGTTTAGAATCGAACTCAATAATCAACAACAACTATCGACGACTAACGTAGATGAAATCTTCGCGCTGCAACGCCAACTCGCAGAGGTTTTAAACAAACAATTTACAACAATTAAAACCGCACGCTTTATCGTTACCGACAAATTTGAGGACTATAAAGAGGTTCTTCAGGTAATGAATCCTGCGCCTATTTTGTCTCGGACTGAATTTGACAGCTTGGAGGAGTCCACTATCCCTTCCGATAAGGTTATCGGACCTGACTATCAGCGCCATTACCGCAAATACTACTGGGGACAAGAAAGATGGCGCGCTACTAGTCACACCTGCTCACCCATCATTGTTGATGAGCACGCAAAGCCACATAAAGACGATATTGAAGTTCATGTACGTGAGTTGCAGACGCTTTACGTCATTGATAATAACACCCAACTCGCTGACGGGCACTACAGCATTTCTAAAAGCAGTTCATCAACCAACAAAGAACTTCACCCGGAACGCAGTGGCTTTATCGATCGATATCACACAGAGCAACTATTTTTTATTCGTGGCAGTCACTACGAGAAAAATCTCGCCCCACTTTACCGTAAGATAGAATTTCTTAACCGAGTTTCTGCTTTTATGAAAGACCACTGGGTTAAAATACGCTCTCTTTATGCTGTAACCCCAAAATTTGCAACGCTCGGTAATAACCTGTCCGCGCGTATCATGTTTTTTCTGTTGGAAGTTAACGCTCACTTACTTGGCATGTTTACCAAAGTTAAGTTTGACTTTTCCTCACTTGACCAGAAGCTGTCAGAAGAACTTGAGCGCCCGATGTTTAACATCGAACAAAACCGAGGAACCGAAGACGAACTCCGCTATTACCGGTTTTTAACGCAAACGGCCCGGAAATCTTACGATGTTTACCACAACAAATTAAGTATGGCAGAAGAGTACTCCGATCGGATTGACGCGAACATTCAAAAGCTCCATGCCGACTTTGATTCAAAAAGTAACATGGTGCTGCAAACGTTAGTGTTTATCTTTTCTGCAATATTTGTTTTGTGGGGCGCTTACGAGGTTTGGCTGGATAAAATCTTCAGCGATATTAATTATCAAACACTAACAACCATTGGCTATTTTTTAAGTTGGTCAGGTGGTGGCTTATTGACACTCTTTGGCTTGTACCTCATCACTTCGAAGTTCTTCTTAGCCTCTACCTCATTTAGTTTCGATAATACTGCAAGAGCACTTATTCGACAGTGGTTATGCACATCAGCCGACTGCTCTGTCGACAAAAAATCTACCGACCAGCTGCGTGCGCTCATTCGTCATGATATCCGAACATCTCCATTTGTGTCCGATACGATTGAAAAGTCTTTACAACTTTGCACATTAGGCATAATCGGTGTTTCAACGAATAACTTAGCGGAGAGTGATGTCGAGCACATGCTCGACACCATCGATGAAATTATACCAAGTAAAAAAATGGAAACCCGCAGCCCATTAAAGAATCGCTGGCAACGTTTTAAAGCAAGGTTTCACAAAAAATAATGTTCATCTAAGCTGTAGCCCTGATTTTTCATTTCAGGGCCGCAGATTTTTAGAAACACGGATTTTTGTTCTGCCGTCCAGTCAAGTTTATCTAAGTCAACTGCAGCCTTAAAGTCAGAGCTTTGTTGAGGGCTCTGTTGTTTTAAGTAAGCTGACATACGTTTTTGCTGCGCAGAGGTTAACGCTAACCAGTTGCCAATCGTATTGGTGGTCTCCTCCGGCGCTCGTGCAACCAATAACTGCTCAACTCTATAAAACCAGTCCTGATGCTTCATCGCAACGCTAACAGATTGCTTTGCAGCGTTCCATAAACGTAGGCTTTGGCGCCACTGTTTACAATGCCCTTCAAACGAAACATCAGGGAACTTTTTAAGACGTGATATTACGTTTTCTAGACCACGCCGTTGGCAATAAATAATCTTTGCTTCTGGATAGGCTTTCAACATAAGCCACAGCGCATTAATATTTGGCCCCCCGGGGGTTTTATCCAGCACTAAATCCTTGCCATAAAACTGCTCATGTATGCCCCTAATCATCAGCACCGTATTCATTTGAATATCAGCAGCATTAAGTTGATTTATTAAGGTGCCTTCATTGTTATAAGCTGGACTTTTGATTAATGCTTGCTGACTATAACTGTCAATTTGTGCCATCATATCAGCTAAATGCGCTTCGCCATGTACCTTGTGGTTAAATGCTCTTTGCAAAGCATTACCCATTGCCGTTGTGCCACTACGAGGCGACCCGGTAACAAAAATAGCCTGTGTTGGTTTAGACGTTTTTGCCACAGCAACTGAAAACAAGACTTGTTGTTCTCCGTTGGGCTGTTGGTGTATTACGGTAAAACTGTAGCGCTCATTAGTTACGGTAAGTTCTGGCAATAGCACTTTAAAAGCTGCAAGTTCATCCTTAGCGTTAACCGTTTTCTCGTAATCAAGCATTCCAGAGTCGATCGGTTTGTTATGGCTCACCACAAAAAATCGGTCATCACGCTTTAATTGTTTACGCGTGTACTCAAATCCCCCCAACTCATAATTTCCACTGTGATCGTCTGGCGTTAAATATCCTGCGACAGGAAACCGCAAACGCAATTGGCCTTTAACCTCGGGGTTTCTTACTACAAGGTACTGATGCATTATGACTCGCTATTTTTACCAAAATACAATTTAATCAAGATACAACGGAAGATGCTCTTTTAACGACTGTTCAACGGTTAAAGGGGGGGTGATATTTTCCCTTAATTGACTCTGCAACTCTGGCTCAGTCACCACACGCTCAATGGTCTGAGCTAGTGCCGTTGGGCTAGCAACCCGAAACTGTAAACCGGTATGTTGATGCTTTACTTTTTCAGCCATACCGCCAATGTTGCTAACAATCAGCGGTACTTTCGCGGCAAAAGCTTCTTGAATTACCATAGGTGAATTTTCCCACCAAGTTGATGGCACCACAACCCAATCCATATGCAGCAAAATTTGTGACATTTCGCTTGGTTCGTAAGCTCCCATAAAGCTGACGCAATGTTTTACCGGCAACATCAATTTTTTCAAGCGTCTTTTAAATTCCCCATGTTGATGCTCTAGGTTTGCTCCATGAATTTCTAAGTGAACCTTTTCACGAATTGCATCCGGCAATAATGCTAACGCTTTTAATAGTATATCAATACCTTTAACGGGGTTAAGCTGACCAAAGTAGCCCAGTGTTACACGGTTTGATTGAGGCTTAACGCTTGGTATAGCGTGCTTAACCGCATATTGTCCATTTTCAATGACGGCGATTTTTTCTTTTGCCAGTCCCCATTCGATATAGCGATTCGCTAAAAACTCAGAAGGAGCAACAAAACTATCGACATGAGCAAACTGTTGTTTGATGTAGTGTTCTCGCAATAAAAAGTCACCCGGGTCATATTCATTAAAACACTGATGACAATCCCGCGGAGAGGCTTCATAACACAAGGTGCCGTTGGTTTTAATCATTTGCCCGTGTTGGTGGCAAATGGCTAAATATTCATGCAACGTCAGTACAATTTTTGCTTTAGGCAGCTCATTACGGATGACTTGAAACAATTCAATGCCCATTAAAAAGTAATGATGGCAATGCACGACATCCGGTTTAATGAGTTGCAACAACTCAGCAAAGTCTTGCCACAAATGACGCGTTTTTATGTTGGTATACGAAAAGCCATCATCCATTTGCGTATGAAATAAGATCTCACGGCCCTCGTTTTCGCCCTTTCCACGATGAGAAAAAGCCGCGCCTCCGTGAGGAGCCAACTGTGTACGCGCTAGAAAGTAAGCATCAATGCCACACTCACGCAACATTAAAAACATACGGTAGGCGGCAATTTCTGCCCCGCCCTTATTAAAGTCAGGGTGCCCATGAGCAATAATCAACACGCGTTTGCCTAATAATTCACGCATGTTCAGACTCCCAACCCTGATTAAACTTCTGCTCCAAATCGGCTAATTGTGCGCCCCACTTTTGTTGTTGATAGCAGGCATTAGCAAAGCTTAATTTTTGCTTCCAGTTATCGTCACTAACTAAACGCTGTGATAAGCGTTCTAAGTGGAACAACGTCACCACACCAGAGACGTAATTTTGATAGCCCAACGCCGCGACTGATAAGCACAAATCAGAATCCTCAAAATCACCAATCACATAATGACGATCAAAACCACCTACTTGCTCAAACAGCTCACGACGCATCAGCATACAAGCACCGGTCGTTAATAACGACTTACGTAACGAAGGTAAACTGACCAACGCCAAAGGTACTCCTTTATGCGGATGGTGGTTTAGCGTTATCCCCGGCGCATTTGGTTCTTGCGTAAATACCATGCCACAGTGCTGAATCGATTCATCTTCATACAGCAATGTTGCACCTAGCACACCCGCATCCGACGTCGATTCATACTGTTTGCATAGCACATCTAACCAGCCCGCTGAACGTGGAATAATGTCTGAATTAAGCAACAACAGCAACTCGCCTTGTGCATAAGCAGCACCATGATTATTGGCACTGCCAAACCCAACATTAGTATCCATAAAAACAACACTAAATGGTTGCGGAAAGGTTTTCGCTAAACCATGCGCAGTGACAGCAACTTCATGCTCCAGTTCTGGATCATCTAATACATAAATCAGTTCAACATTTTGCATCGCTGTGTCTGCAGCAAATGCCGATAATTGATAGCGCATAAAGTCATAGCGTCCGTACAAGGGTATAATTACCGACACTTTGGGTCTACCGGGAGACTCGCCATAGCGCACGATGCGACTTTTAGCCTGCTGCAGATGCTGTTTCCAGACATCCTGTAGTTTGGGTAATATCTCTTGTTGGCAGGTTTTTACCCAGTTGCTTTGGTTTACTTGCATATTGGCCACTAGGACCTTAACTTTTTCAGCATGTTTAGACAGAGGGCGCTTAGGTAAGCTTGCACCCGCGGTGGCAATATCATCGACATTAATGTCATGCTCAGCCAAAAAACGAACCGCTGCAGATTGTTCACTACTCACATGACGAACCAATTGTGCGGGTGTGTTGGTTTGCTGATAGCGATGCGACGCCAACACTAATTCTCGGTCACCCAATACCAATTTAATCTGCACTAGATTAAGTTCAGGTGCTTTAGCATAAACAATAAATCCGCACACATCCGTTTGTTGTTGCAATGAAAACTGTGCCGCCACATCATCGCGGGAATAGCTAAATACGTGGCTGGTTAATAGGCTGTTTTGATTAAAAACTCGCAACTCATCAGGCTTTAAGTTGGTCTTTTTCATCCATCCGAGCAGCACCAGCGTTGTACTGTTGCCTCGACCATTGACCAGCGCAAAGTCGACATTAATGAAGGCGTCTTTTGTTGCCGATTGTTTGCCAAGTCTTTTTTTTAATACGCGTTTAAAGCGTTTTAATAGCATTACTGCTTGCGATTTCATAAAAGCTCTTCTATCAGTCGGTTTAAATGTTCAGCCACGTTTCGCACTTCGTGCAAGCGTTCTTCTTTTAGCTTGACAAATATTTGCTTAATTTCTGTGGTCGACGTTTCCGGTGTGCGCGGTAAATAAACCACTTGGCAAAGTTCTTCAAGGTCATCAAATTTACCTGACCAGTCATCGCCCATCGCAAAAATATCAGCTCTTTCACGCACAATATCGTCGCGTTTTTGTTCCCAGTTTTGCTCGGGAAAAACCGCATCAACGTATTGCGTTGCAAGCAAAATTTCCTTTCGATGCTCGTAAGGAAACACCACCGACTTGCCTTTTAATTCATTAAAGGCGTCGGTAGACAAACCAATCACGAGGCGGTCACCTAATTTTCGGAGCCTTTTTAAAAGTCTAACATGACCCACATGAAACAAATCAAAGGTTCCGTATGTAATGACGGTTTTCATAATCTTTTATTGTTCTCCGTCGTCAAGCGACCAAGGCCACTCATGGAAAGCATCCGGTGTAGACCAACCATCACCGTAGCGCTCCTGTAAAAACGCTTCGGGTTTATGTGGTATAGCAAAGTGTTCACCATAAAAAACGAGTTCGCTTTGTTCAGCCAAGATATCCGTTGCAATACCACGCACCTTCATTTTTTCCATATGTAACATTGTCTGGCCGTCTTGTTGCCAAAAAGGAAAAACATCCAGCACAAAACCGGTTACCGTGTCACGTATATGCCGGTTTAAATTGCGGTTTTCTGCCCCAATTCGGTAGCCTTTTTGGCGCATCTGTTGGCACAGTTTGTTCATCTGATGCTCAGCTTGAACTTTATTACTTGCTTCAACACCCACTAAAATATCAACATCATCATCGTGTGGAATAAACCCATGGTCACGTACTGCGCCTAACAAGGTACCGTAAGCAAGCATTGGCTCAAAACCGAGTGACTTTAAATCGGTCATGATCTTTTTCATTGTGCTGACCGTGCGCTGAGGATCTGTCATCAACTTACTTTGTGGTGCAACACCATGTTTAGTGATCATAACTTGTGGTAGAGCAAGCTGGTTGCGTATTTCATTGATGTTAGCTTCCAGCTCTTTTACACGTCGTTTAGAGCCTAATAATAACGCAAACTCTTTGGGGTTAATCCGGTGACGACTAAACCAAGCAGAAGATAATAAGTGCGCTAAAATCCGCAGTTCCAAGTTATCATCGACCACAGAACCAGACCACAATCGTGTGGCTTGCATAAACGGTAAAATATCGGCAACGGGTCGCATTTTACCCTCAGCGAGTTGCTTGTCTAACTGTGTTACCATGTCCCGCAATAACTTCACCCGATTATACCCCCTGCGGGACAGCGGGAATAACGCTCGTAATGGGGCTGTCAATGACTGCTTTATTTCACTGATCTCACGATGGTAAATCACTGTCGTTGACCCGGTTACCCGCTCTGCAGAGACCTGTAGTTGATCACTCCGTTTACCCCATTGGTCAGGGCGATTATGCACAATGATTTGTTTAATATCCAAAGGGAATTTGAAGTTGACTTGCCACCACGGCGTGATTTCAGCCTTGGTATGAAATTTTTCGTGTCGTAGCAAGCGTGTCGGATCTGCCCCTTCACGACAACTACTAACAACAACCTCATCAATGTGTTGTAGCTGGCAATTATTACCGTCCGCTAAAACCAGCGTAATCCCCATGAGGTTTAAGAAATCGCGTTGCGCCCCCATTCGTGTTAAACGAACACTAGACAAACGCTCATTCACATTCAGTGTTAACGCAATTGACTGTTCACCACCAAAGTAACCTAGACTAGGGAGTAGTTCCGAAATTTCTGGGCGGGCAAGGCCGAGATGATTGACAATTTTTTTTATCGCGCGAAGTAATATCGTCATTGAGGCTATCAATAATCCTTTAAAATTTTTTGACTGTGGCCTTAAGTACTTAGCTGACCTAACAAAAAGTAGAGGTACCATTCCCAAACAGCACAATGACTGTCACTAATGTGTCATGATACCTTTTTTGGGGTGTTGTTAAAAAGGATAAGTAAGAAATTACTCAGTACAGCAGTGTAAAAGATTTGACTCGAATTTCGTAGCTTCAACTGAAAACTGAAACAATCATAGCGGTGTTTCTATTGAGTAGTTTAGCCCAGACTCTACGCGTAACTAGCCGCACACATTAGCCATAGAGTTTTTCTAGGGCAGATGAATTTCATCTGCTATTTTACCAGCCCTGGTAATTGACACTACATACATCATGCTACCTGCTTGTAGATTAAACTTGATGATACCCAATAATTTTAAAGCATGGCTGAATACGTATGATTCAAGTTACGATTACCTTCAACTCTTAACTATTGATTTAATTCGGGTTATTTAATCTCTATTACCACGCGAGTTTAATTTATACTGGACGATAATCAGACTGTTTTAGAGTGTGTTTTTGAGAGTTTTCACATACTCTACGTAGCCATAAGTTTCTGCTAACGCTATAAGCTTTTCAAGAACCATAGGCGACATTTTCTTTAAAGTCTCTTTTGATAAAATTCGCTCATGCTGAGCTATGCCCCACTTCTGAGCAGAAGTATTAGATGATGGGATTTTTAAGGCCTCTTCAATTAATTCATTATCATGCACTCCACAAGCTGCCAAAAAACCTCTGAGACTTTCCTTATTATCGATATTAACAAATGTTTGTGGGTTAGCTTGCTCGCATAATTTATACCAATAAATTATGCTTATAGCAGCCCGATCAAATTCATTTTCAAATTCATTTATGTCCACACCGAATGCGTTATATATATGCCATCTTCTAAACTTAAAGGAATTTACCGCTCTATTCTCT
Source organism: Idiomarina sp. (assembly GCF_019431395.1). Taxonomy (NCBI): domain Bacteria; kingdom Pseudomonadati; phylum Pseudomonadota; class Gammaproteobacteria; order Alteromonadales; family Idiomarinaceae; genus Idiomarina; species Idiomarina sp. Next base: position 2,946,237 of record NZ_CP080268.1, on the reverse strand, counting down.
CTTACACAGCTTGGTAGCGCTGAAAATGGATTTCTTATGAATATAAAGTTAAATTCAAAGCTTGTGTAATGGCCACTATGTCTATCTCCATAAGGGTAAACCCAATCACTTACTGCAAACATCCAACTGACCGCCCCGTCAGCTCTCACTCTCTCATGCCCAACTTGTAGACCTGCAGCAGAAAGGACTTTAGATAAATAACCTGAGCCAAAGCGAGGGTGCCCAACCCCTAATAGCCTCTTTTTATCGAAGGGAGGAGTTCGATACTTTATATCTGTTAAACTTAATGGCGTTTTTTCAATTTTAGTTGACTTCATAGGTCTTACTTTTTTAAATTCAGGTTTTAAATTACTTTATCAAAGAATGTAACTTTAAATATTCAGCGTTTTGATAACCTCTAACCGAGTGCCCCATCCACACATCCATCATACTGCCAACGTCAATAGCCATTCCTCCAGCCTTTTTTATTTCTGTACAGTATATCTTCCCGAGTATTCCAGCTGCGACAAAAAAAAGTTTACCTTTCAAGTCAGATTGCCTTATCGAAATTAATATTTTTTGAAAGACTCCTGGAAAATGGTGTTCTTCTGGAGTCCCACCAACATTTAATGCCTGAGGTGGAATTATGTAGTTAAATCCTTTTTTGACACCGCAATATTGGTGAAGAGCAGCTAAACTTTCTACATAACAGCTTATAACTGATACATTACCTGCAGCTTTTACTAAATCGCAAAAAAAATCTGATACTAATTTGTGTGAATGACACGAAGCTAAGTTAACTTCCTTAACCCTTTTATCTTCATCATTAATACTTTTAATCAAAAAGTCTCTAGTTGACAGAACACCACACATTCCTCTTACGTCGGTTTCCGCAGATATAACACTTAAAGATTTTATCGCCTTTTCAACTTGATTATCCGTATGTACACCAAGAAAATCAGCAGAAACGAAAGCCTCTGCAATTTTTTGGCTTATGTTTTTAAAATCTTCAGTTTTATATTTCACCCTGCCAAACATTAATCGCCAAATGCGGTCCATGCAGAACTTCGCCAAGATATTGAATTTATCTTCATACTTTTTATAAAATAAACAATTGCCCTCTCCATCTCCCATTCGCACGTAAGAGAAAGGCGTGTTACTTTCAATTTTTATTAGCAATTTTTGACGTAGCAAGTGTGCATGATTATCTGTAATATATTCTAAATAAGAGTTTTCACTACCTTTATAAGTTATTAAGTCTGCTATTGAAATATAATCAAACTTTTCTACGTACGATTTAAATTGAGAGTCTACTATACTTTTATCATGCATAATTTTTTCTTTTTATTTAAAACCTTGAAACTAATTCTTGATGCAGTGTTAGATCACTCAAATTTTCTTCATTTAGTTTTTCGTACGTCTCATCACCAACTTTCGCGCGTATCTCCTCGAGCTTTTCTTCCAACGACGACTTATAACTCCGCGAGGTGTTATGCGCTTTTGGTTTAAGCGCTATATTGTTAAAGCCGTCATTGCGTAGCTGTTGCTCAAGTTTTGCTATTGAATCATTAAAATGTTCAACGACACCGACGAAATAGAGGTTCTCTAGTGCGAATTTAGCATTATCTAGTGCAGTTTTGTTGGGGTCTTGTCGATACTGGGATAGACGAGATGTATGGAAGTTTTGACACTGCCCATCATTAGGTATTGCTATACGAATTTCAACATAACCTTTTAAATCAGTATTCCTTGCGATTACTGCACCGACCGAATTACCGGGTTGTTTTGTTTCAAAGGAATAAGCTGACGCAATCCGGTCAATAGGATGTCTGATAAACAACACAGGTAAAACACGCACACCATCGATTTGAGGGGGTGGCAATTGAGCCGTATGCGAAGAGAAGCACTTCGCTTGTGGATTATCTATAATCCATTGCTTTACCTGTTCCTGATTCTGACGGCGATTAGCTGGGAATTCTTTAGTAACCCACTCGCCCTTTTCTTCACTAAAGTTTTCTTTAAAAGCCGCATCCAACGATGTACCCGCATTTTTAAAGAGGTGATAATGAAAAATAACTGTTCTCATCTACGCAATCCTAGGTGGCTCATATAACAAGGGCGTCATGGAGTGACGCCCTTACAACAGTGATTATACTAGCACACTAGGTGCGTGCATACACACCAACACTAGCAAAGATCTCTGCAAATTGTTTCAGGCCATGCTCGTAAGAGAATTTTTCTTTTACCAGTGTCGCTGAATTATCTGCAAACTGTTGCCACAGTGTTTCATCGTCATATAATTTGATAATAGCATCAACCCACTCTTCAGGCTTCTGTGCTATTAACGTAGAAACAGCATGGGTTAAGCCCGTGCCTTCGGCAGCAACTTCGGTTAATACCGTTGGCGTTCCGTAAGCCATGGCCTCAAGCACCTTGCCTTTAATGCCAGCGCCTGAAAGCAGTGGTGCGACAAAAATTCGATGCTGTAAAAATACATCATCAAGATCTTCGGCAAAACCAACCATTTTAACGTTTTCTGCCTCAAGTTCTTCGAACGCCTCCGGCATATTAGAACCATAAACGTATAGCGTAATATCCGGGCGCTTTTTCGCTAGCAGTGGCATCACTTTTTCAGCAATGTACTCCACCGCATCAATGTTTGGCATGTGGCTGTATCCGCCTAAGAACGAAATACCTTCACGGGCTGCCATATTCGGGCCTTTAGGCTTTTCTTGTAACACCCACGGAGTAACGTGCAATTTATCCGCTTCTAAAATGTGTGATGTAATCACGGCATGTTCGGTGGTGTTGTAGCACAACACCGCATCGGCTTGCTGGCAAATCTTCAATTCCCGATTACGCGTATCAATCGCTTGTTCTAAGGCCCGCTGTTTTTCCTCATCAGAAAGCCCCGCGTCGGCATTTAACGCAGCGCGTAGCTCTCGTAAAAAGTGTAAGTCCGCATTGTTAAATAACACCGGCAAATCAGGTGCCATTTGCTTAATTTGCGGCAGACATTTTTCTGCGACCGTATACCGGGTAATATATACCGCATCAAATTCCCACACGCGGCGTTCCAACACATCATTAACACTGGTATAAAAAGGGGCAAACAAAACTTCGACGCCCATCCGCTGCAAGTCAACCGTAGTAGCGCCTAAATAGGCCAGGTTGTCGCATATAAAGGTCACCTTGAAACCCAAACCTTGCATCAGTTTGATTTCTTCGATTGCCGCATACGCTCCTGCTGCATCTGAGGCACGGGGTGCTGTATAGTCAATCACCAAGATTCGTTGATTGATCGCACGATCTTTTTCTTTGTTTAAGAACTGACCTTCTTTACCATTATGAGCAAACGCTTTAGCCCATTTTTGCGCGAATTTCTTTTTGTTAACTTCTTGATAGCGTTTTACGCCTTTTTTAACATCGCGCCCATGCGACATCCCTTCAAAGTGAAACACTTCTGACTGCGGTGCGTAAACCACGCGATAGCCGGCTTCACGTACTTTGAAAGCAATATCAGTATCTTCAAAGTAGGCGGGCTCTAAGTAACTGCTAAAACCGCCGACTTCTTCCCAAACCGTCCGTTTTACACACAGCGAGGCGCCACTGACATAATCGGCATCACGGAGGTAGTCATATTCTGGGTTACGAGGGTTATCACCGTTACCAACATTCCACGGGATACCGTTGTCCCAAATGATGCCGCCTGCCTCTTGCAGTGTTCCGTCTTGGTTTAATAATTTACTACCGGTAACACCAACCTTGTTTTGCTTGAATGGTGCAATCAGCTCTTCTAACCAAAAGGATGTTACTTCTGTGTCATTGTTCAAAAATAACAGGTATTCACCCTTGGCATGTTTAGCAGCGTTGTTACAGCTTTTTAAGAACATCATGTTTTCTTCGTTGTGCACAGCTCGCACGTTTTTAATGATGTCCTCTACTTCGGTGGTTTCGTCAGTAGAACAATCGTCAGCAACGATAACCTCGTATGGGGTGCGGTCAAACGCAAGAATAATTGATGCAATGGTGTGGTAGGTAATCGCAAATTTGTTGTATGCCGGAATGATAATGCTCACAACCGGCTTATCAACACGTGGCAGCTCCAGTTTTGGAAACTTTTTCCGTTTTTCCCATCCTTCTACAACAACCGAATGTGCGGTTTTGAGGTTACTCAGCTGTTCAGTATTAATATCCGTATCCAGCCAAAGTTTTAACGCTTCGTAACGATATTGAGCTTGTGCTGGTAGACCAATCAGACCGGCAGTTTTATGGGCATCACGAAGATACTCGGGCGGCGTCAAAGTAAATGGAAAGCGCAGTCGTCCTTCCCAAAGCAGTTCCTTTTGCCCTTCAATGCCTATAGATATCAACCGTGGGACGTTGTCCACTAAGTTTTTTGGCACAGCTAAATGAAGGGAATGAACACCCGGCTGAATATGTACGGCTTGCTTATGATGAAATTCACCGTCTACGCTCATTGCGATATTCACATGCTGATCGACACCATGTGAATGCACCTCGAAATGAATGTTAAAGCTATTAGCATCCATAAAGCGTGCTTTTACCATCGGTTGGCTTAACTCGATGGGATAGGTTTTTGCTTGAATATCGGTGCCGTCGATATTGCGCAATGTCAGCTCAAAGGCGCCATAGCCTAATAGATGCTCTTTTATAGGAACGCGAAAAAAATGCTCTCCGTTACCCAGCCCAGCCTGTTCAAGATCTTCACGATAACTATCGGCGGTGGCTTCAGCAACAACTTGGCCGTCAACTTCTATATAAAAGTCTACGTGTTCATCGGGCTGGGTAGGGTTAAAGACCCACCCTGATACAAAACCATTGTCATAGTTTTCAATCATCCCTTTGATTGGTTGGCTGACTTTTTTCCCATCAGCCTTTTTACTTCCTTTTATAAACTTCATAAAACGCTACCCACTAAATTTAAACGATTTCTACGGAATTAAACGCAACGCCTAACAAGCGTTTGTCATTGGATGTACCTAATTGCTCTGGCGAGATGGTTTTGGCCAATTTCAATTTAACCTGTGTCGAGCCAGATTTTTCTTGTTTCTCGAGGGCACTGGTTAACACGATGGTATTACCTTCATACGCTGTCTCATGTGGCAGCTCTTTACCGTCAACCTCTATTTTTAACGCTTTGAGAACATCACCATCTACGGTACTAAACAGCCGTATTTTTAGCGTTTTCTTGTTATCTCGACTAACCGGCAATAAAAAAGTATTTACGGCTTCTGGACCTGTCCAGCGATAGGGTTTGTTATCTTTATTCTTTTCCAGCGAATAAAAATTATCTGCTTCTTCAAAGTGAGAGGCGTCCAACAGTAATGTATCTTTAAACTTCATTACGTTACTGTCAGAAGCGCTACTACTAAGCTCGGCAGGTGCTTTCACCTCTGCCTTATCAGCCGCTACAATATTCTCTAACGCCGTGGCACTGACATTAAGACGCGCTAAGCTACTGGTTAAGTGTTGTATTACAATTTCTAAGTGTTGATGAGGGTTAGCAGCTTCTTCTATGGCAGCAAACAACTCTTCGTTTAGGCGTTGTTGTTCAACTTTAATGGCGGCCAATGTTTCTTTTGTATCTTGAGCTAACGCGCCTTTACCTGCTGCAGCGAAATCTTCGTGTACGCGAACAACAAAAGCATCTCCCTGCATGTCATTGTCTTGCGGATCTTTTAGGGTAAAGGTGTACTCACCTGCAGTGGCAGTTAGTTCGCGCACGGGGATTTTAAAGGCATGTTGGCCATTACCCATACCGGCTTCTTTAAGATCATCGCGTTTAATGTCGGCTGCACTCTCGGTAAATAATTGGCCATTAACATAAACTTTAATCGATAAGCTTTTTTCTGGCTTAGATTTGTCAAATGCCCAACCAATTAAATTACCATTTTGGTAGCGTTCAATGTGAAATGCCGCGGTGCTTTTTGTCATTGTTTTGCCCTGTCGTTATATTTTTTATTACCAAATAAAGATCGAATGCAGTGCAATCCCTAGCTGCCGCTTATCCTTACTACCTTCAACCTCTGCGGGAGACTTTGTATAAGGCAACGTTATAGCGAGTTGCGTGTAATGTCCACTGCTGGAGCGCGCCAATCGCGCGGTAATTTCAGTAAAATTGCCTTTTTTTACTGCCGTTTCTAGCTGCTTGCCATCGGCTGTTATCGCCAATTTTTGGGCTATTCCTGAATCGATCGTTTTTAATAGCTTTAGTTTGACCTGACGTGCGCGTGAACGATCAATAGCAACGTTTAACTGTAAATGCTTTTGTTTACCCAACCAGCCATACTCACGCCCTTTACCGTCTTTTTCGACTTTATAAATCGCTGGTGAAAACACGATATCCCGTGCACCTAGCTTGATTTGTCGGTAAAGCTTTTGGGGCTGCTGCGAAGGCGGTGTAATTTTCAGTTTTAATTGGTCAAAGCGCTGTGCTGATTGCAATAATTGTTGGTTAGCAAAATCGACCAGCGAAGCCAGCGCGGTTTGTTGTGCCTGACCCACACTTTGGTGTTGCTCAAATTGCTGCAATAAGGCTTGCGCTTGCTGATCTATTTCGCCTTGCAGTGTATCGGCCACGATTTGGCGACTGGCTTGTTTCATGTTTCTGTCCCTGAAATGATGCCTAATTTATCAAGAGTGTATTTAACCACATTATTTTTACATTTTAAATATGTGCTTAATGCTATTTACCTCACCTCAATCTGCAAACTCATATGTCCCTGTATCGGCCGTGAAATTGACGCTGCTTCTACACAAACAAAGTGTTTATAGGCATCAGTGTGAGTATCTTTTAGAGAGCGTCCGGTTTCGGTCCAGGGTGACCACAACATGGTGTCACTGTGGCCATTTTGAGTGACCATAATACGTCGTTGGTTGGCTTTATCGTGGATCTGTATTTGCTGACGTGCGTTTTTACCATAAGGAAAGCGCTTTTCGGTGGGGCCTTCGATGGTTACTTGCTCTGGCTCTTCCACCCGTTTGAAGTCGTCAAGGTTATCAATCGATTGCCTGCCAAGTCCTTCGATGGCGGTTTGTTCTATATCGCCTAGGTTAAAATAGCTGTGCAGTGCGCCAAACGACGGTGGGACGCTTTTACTTTGTCGTGCTTGCACCATCAGTGACATGGTTAGCGTTTCGCCAATCAAATACTCAAGCGTCAATACAAAATCGTGCAGGTAATGCGATGAGCTCGCCTGTTCATCGGTCAGTTGATACACCAGGTGATGAGCGCCGGTATTAATCTTCTCGTCGGTTACTAGCTTCCAGTCGGCCAGGCGCGCAAAACCATGCGACGGTGTGAAGTCGTCATTATCGCCTTTCGCAAACCACGGCCAACACAGCGGTATACCACCGCGAATGGGTTTATCCAGCGAGATAAATTGCTCATCGGTGCACCACAGCACGTCTTTGTGACCGACTGGCCGCCAGGACAAAATCTGCGCTCGTTGGTGACACACTTTAAATACACAACTACCGTTTTGATACGTCGTAATCATCTTGATTGCTTCTTTAATTTTTCCGTAGCTTGCGCATCATGCGCAAGTTACTCAAAGTACCACCGACTGTGCTTATGCACCTTTCCATCGGCCAGTATCTCTTCCGCACTTACCCAGCGGTAGTCAGTATGCTGGCCTTTGGGTAGCTCGATATCGTCTGAATCTATCGTGACTTCAAAAGCCAACACCACGTAGTGCGTTGACACCTGCTCATCGGTCTCATCACTAAACACAAAGTCGTCGTAAAAGTGCTCGTATAGACCTTTCCACTTGGCATCACTCATTGCAATACGCTGCCCTAACTCGGCCTCGGTTAAACGCAGAAAGGCATCGTCCAAGCGTTCATTTTTTTGAATACGACCGCCGGGTACAAACCAGAAATTCTTTGCCGGCCGATTTTTGCGCCAGCCCAAAAGAAATTGACCCTGTGGATTTTTCACCACAAGGTCAATGGAAACTAATGGGGTGTTGGCGATGACTTGGGTAAAGTCAGGTTTTTCTAAAAACATAGTCTACCCCCGAAAGCTCTCCTGATTATCCAAGAACCACTGATAGGCATCCCGCAAGCCGTCTTCCAGGTCGATGGAGTAACTCCAACCGAGGTTACGCAGCCGTGATACGTCCATCAGTTTACGAGGCGCGCCGTCAGGTTTTGAGGTATCCCATTCGATGCTGCCTTCGAAGCCAACGACTTTCGCAACGGTTTCGGTCAGCTCTTTAATGGTGCAATCGACACCGGTGCCCACGTTAATGTGGCTTAACATCGGTTGGGTATGTTGTTGGTAGGTGTCGTTGTCCAGGTTCATCACGAACACACTGGCTGCCGCCATATCGTCAACGTGCAAAAACTCACGCATCGGTGAGCCACTGCCCCAGGCTGTCACAGTCGCATCGCCACGCTCTTTAGCTTCGTGGAAGCGGCGCAGCAGTGCTGGTATCACATGACTGTTTTGGGGGTGGAAGTTATCATTCGGACCGTACAAATTGGTTGGCATAACCGAGCGGTAATCACGGCCATACTGGCGGTTATAGCTTTCGCACAGTTTAATGCCGGCGATTTTAGCAATAGCATAAGGCTCGTTGGTTGGCTCGAGTGTCCCGGTTAGCAGTGCGTCTTCGCGCATAGGTTGCTCAGCCAGTTTCGGGTAAATGCACGACGAGCCTAAAAACAGCAGTTGCTGAACATCTGCCTGATGCGCTGAGTGAATGATGTTCGATTCTATCATCAGGTTTTCGTAGATAAACTCTGCCGGATAGGTGTTATTGGCGATAATACCGCCGACTTTAGCGGCCGCCAGATACACCTGGTCGATAGATTCGGACTCAAAAAAAGCCTGTACTGCTTTTTGGTCCAATAAATTCAGTTCGCTCCGAGACCGGGTGATGACATTAACATCGTCCTGCTGTTGCAATTGGCGAACTATGGCAGAGCCGACCATACCGTTGTGACCGGCGACAAAAATGTTTTTCATAGTTGCCATAACTTACTCTACCGATACCGGAACTTCATACCCATGCTCTTTCAACAACGCATGGCGTTTGGCGACTTTCAGGTCTTCGGCGACCATTTCGGCACACATTTCCTGGGTGGTGATTTCTGGGGTCCAACCGAGTTTTTCTTTGGCTTTGCTCGGGTCACCCAACAGCGTTTCCACCTCAGCCGGGCGGAAATAACGCGGGTCGACTTTCACCAGTACATCGCCAACCTTAACGTTTGGCGCGTCGTCGCCTTCAACGGCTGCAACGATACCTTGTTCGTCAACGCCTTCGCCTTCAAACCGCAAGGTAATGCCCAACTCTTTAGCAGACCAGGTAATGAACTCACGCACGGAATACTGCACGCCGGTAGCGATAACAAAGTCTTCCGGCTGCTCTTGTTGCAACATCATCCATTGCATACGCACGTAGTCTTTAGCATGACCCCAATCTCGTAAGGCGTCCATGTTACCCATATACAGGCATTGCTCTAAACCCTGAGCGATGTTAGCTAAGCCACGAGTGATTTTGCGGGTAACGAAGGTTTCGCCACGGCGCGGCGATTCGTGGTTAAACAAAATGCCGTTACAAGCGAACATACCATAGGATTCACGGTAGTTAATGGTTATCCAGTATGCGTACAGCTTGGCAACCGCATAAGGTGAGCGCGGGTACATCGGCGTGGTTTCCTTTTGCGGGATTTCCTGCACTAAACCGTAAAGCTCAGACGTTGATGCCTGATAGAACTTAGTTTTCTTTTCCAGGCCCAGTAAACGAATGGCTTCGAGAATACGCAAAGTCCCCATCGCATCGACATCCGCTGTGTACTCAGGGGATTCAAAGCTTACCGCTACGTGCGACTGCGCGCCCAGGTTGTACACTTCGTCGGGCTGAACTTCTTGAAGAATGCGCGTCAAGTTCGAAGAATCGGTCAAGTCACCGTAATGCAAAACAAAGTTATGATGCTCTACATGCGGATCTTGATAAATATGATCAACGCGCTGCGTGTTAAACAACGAAGCACGACGCTTAATACCGTGTACTTCATATCCCTTTTCTAACAAAAACTCCGCTAAATAGGAGCCATCCTGGCCGGTTACACCGGTAATAAGTGCTTTTTTCATGAAGCGAACCTTTTATCCCATTGCTTAAAACGATAACTGTTTTATGCCAATAGCTTCCAGCTTATCGGCTATAGTTTTTTGACGCTCTTTTAGATCAATCCCCGTTTGACTTACAGTATTTCGCTTAGCTTGAAAATAACCGTCAGGCAACTTGCTAAAATCCGCTATATTTTTATACCCTAGGAATTGAACAACTTCTTGTAGTTCTTCTGGTGAAGCTATATCATCGTATTTGAGAATACGAACATTTTCACAACCGCCATATCGCGATACCCACTTATCAATAAAATCAACCCAAAACTCCATTTTTTCTTCAAAAAACTCTTCCCAGCAGGGTAGATTTTTTCCCTTACTTTTTTCCATTTCAAACCAACTCTCGATTGAGAGGAAAGGGTGCCTAAGCTGAACTAAGTAATTAAAGCTTTCGCTATAATTTAGATTCAAATCAAAATCATGGCATTTAATGTTTCTTTTATCAGCACCACAACTAAAGTCCTTTTTCTTCCAGCCCTTATCGCTCATGCAACAGTCTATATTTTTCCCATTATAGCTCGTACATGTATAAAACTCACAATAATCATTACCCAGACCACAAACCATATCGAGAATTTTTATTAATCGATGATGTCCACTTCTGGGAAAGGAAACGATATAATTTGTATTCATCAATCCACACCCTATATTTAATAATTTTAATATTTAAGACAGCTTTGTTATTTAGTTTGAAGACATATCAAACGAAACTACAAATATCTTTAGCCTCAGATAGATTTGCTTCTATAAATTTAGAATAAGGTTCATCTTTAGAAGTAAGACGCATCTTCGTATCAACATCCACGTCATCCTTTGACAAATAATTAATCGACATCACATTTTTTCGACTCGGTGGCTTTGAATAACCGTAAGCCTCTGTGAAAATCTGATCAAAATCAGTATAGTTTATTACTTTTAACACTCTGCTCAATATCAGTTCCCGCCAAGAATCAAGGTTGAAGAAGTTCGAAAAAAGACCTGCTGCATTATCTATATAAGCAGATGAAGAGATGACCTCATAGCCAGTGGGAACATCAGTAACTCCTAATCGAGAAACCCAAAGTTCACAAAAGTCTCTAACATTATTTGGCAACGATTTCGGATCTTTATAAAACAACCTTAAACGCTCCACAATCATATTAACATTAGATATATGAACATCAATGGGACGTCGATAAGCAGAAATCAAAGTAACTTTATTTGAATTAGATAAATCTATTCCACTTCCCAAAAAGGTTCGCAAAGAATGATGCGCTCTTACAACGACTGGCCTAGATTGATCCGCATGAATTAAGTAAAATAAATGTTCCAAAAAAGTTTTGTCATCAGCATCAGCAGATAAAACACATGCAACGCCATCCTCAGCTAGCCTCTCTCCAAATGTAGTACCTCCGGTTTTTGGAATATGCATAAACAGTAAAATCTTATTTTTTTTGTTATTTAAAACTTCTCTTATCAGCTCCCACCTTTCTGGAATCGATAGTTCTATATCACATTTTTCACCCTCTAAAATATTATTACGATGACAGTTTTTGAGGCTATCTATTATTTGAGACATTTTCTATTCCTAGATTCAACAGTCACATGCATTTCTAGATTAAGACTATAGAGTTTAACGCGAAGGATAATTGACGCGCCTCTCCTCCAAGGCCATCAAGTAATTTAGCTGGAAATATTTCAAGTAAATTACTTCCTTCTTTCAAATCAACGTCAATTAGAACAGTTTTAAGCTCCGAGGAATTATCAACATTTATTTTATTTCCTTCTAATTCGTTTATTTTGTAATAGAAATATTGAGCATCATGTATCGGATTGAAAACCTTAAGTTGTATGGTTTGATTTCCAGCGGTTCGGCTATATATTGAGAGTAAACTTCTGTGAGAGTGCAGCCATCGAAAACTAAAGCTTGGTCCATCGTCATAAGGCCCCTCTTGCGGGCTTACTCCTTGTATATACTCAACTTCACCATGTTTTCTATCACCATATATCTTACTTTTCACAAAGGAAATTTGGTTTGGAATATTTAAATCGTCAATTATACTTTTCTTTCTCATTATGTTAAATAAGGAATGATACAGTGATTCAAGCGAGAAGTTATTACAGCAATATAAATGAGTTAAATACCGTTCAACTTTATCAAATTTTATGTTATTCAATAGTTCTCTTAATTCTTCAGTACTTGAACCTCTACTTAATAACCATCCTGTAATAGTATCTTCTATGGCGGACTCACTACCAGATCCCTTAAGTCCTACCGAGGGAGTTCCACAAAGGCCTGCTTCGATATATACCTGCCCAAATGTTTCTTCTATACTTGGACCAATATATAAATCCATCGCATTATAAACTTCACTCAACAAGCGTTCATTTGTCACATAACCAGTCTTTACAAATTCGATACCAATATCAGGCAACTCAATATCAGCATTACCGATTACTAGAACAGTAAATTTTTCAGGCTGAGCCACCTTTGATAAAGCATCGAATAGAATTTGAGCACCTTTGCGTTTATCACTTAATGACGAAACGCTTATTCCTAGAACTACCTTGTCTTGTGGAAGAGCAAATTTTTTACGACACTTACTCCTATCTTGAGGTGTGAATATATTTTGAGGAGCACCAAGCGCAAACTCGTGAACAGGAATTGTTACACCATGATAGCTAAGTGTTTTTTGGTACTGTTCTGCTGCCCAAGAAGAATTCGCCAAAATACTAGTGTTTTTTAACCGTTTTAGTGTTCTATATTTTGCTTCCCATGATCCTGCAATCAGGTTTGGTGCTAATTTGGGATATTCTGTAGGAGTAGGACAAGTTGAGTCACAACCTGTGAGATACTTCGTACAACCGTTCATGTAAGCACAACGCCCGGTAAGTGGCCAAAAGTCATGGGTTACCCAGAATGTTTTAGCTACGCTATCCGTGACTGCAAGAACTTCTAAGTCCTGAACGCCCGCCGAATGTACGTTACCAACTATAATTAAGTCGGGATTGTAATCTAGTAAATCCTCTCGCAACTTGCCGTATTGAACATCGTTCTTATCTTTATAATTGTTGAGTTCAAAATTTCGACACTGATTTTTACCCATTTCACAAGCGGCAAACATTCGCTTATGCGCAATTCCAGCTCCGTACTTAAACCCGTGGTCATTGATAAATGCAATAACTAGCCGTCTTGACCAGTCAGGCTTTGGACGGTTTGACTCCGGAAAAACAAGCTTATTATCATCAATGATTCGCTGTCTTACCTGGACCAACTCTTTTTTGAATTTAGATGGGTCACTGGTTTTCTGCTCTTCATGCGCTCTAAAATTAATAAGTGAAGAGCCAATAACTTTAATCTGAGCTTCTGATAAAGAGAATCTTGACCAAAGCTCATAATCCATACTGTAATAATGATCGACTTTTACATGACCACCTGCTCTGTGCCATAAGTCTGCAGTAAAAAAGGCTTCAGGTTGATAAACAAACTGACCAGCATTCCATCCAGAATCTAAATCTAAAATATCTCTGAGCGGGAAGAAATTGTCATTCGATGTTAAATGCCGATTTATAATTTTCCCATCTTGGTATACTTCGCATATACCAATAACCATATCAACTTTGTTTAGTGAAAACTCTAGGCCAACGGAAAACAATGTATCGGGCAAGAATTGATCGTCGCTATTGAGCCAAGTATAAACATCCCCAGTTGCCTGTTTAAAGCCTTTATTTATTGCATCACTCTGCCCTTTGTCTTGTTCTGAAACAAAGTAATCGATGTGTTCATTGTATTGTTCTACAACTTCTACTGTTTGGTCAGTAGAGCCCCCATCTATCACTATCAACTCTAGATTGGGATAATTTTGATCAACTATTGACTGTAGGGTTTCGCCAATATATTTGCCTTGGTTAAAAGTAGGAACGACTACACTAATCTTCGGCATGCTAATATCACATAACTTTAAGTTATTGTTTGTCCCCGCTTCGGAAACAGTGATCAAGTTCCACTGATTTTTTCCCGAATCGAAAACAGCTCTTAAAGATTGATCTTTCCCTTCCGCTTCAAACTGATTTTGGCTATTACGAATTGCCTCAATTTCGGATTTGTAACTCTCTTGATCAACACTTAGCTGATTGCTGTGTTTGCGATGAGAGGCTAGAACTGCATCTATCTTTATCAATGCTTCGTGTTGAGCAAAGCGTTGCCATAGTTCCCAGTCCCCGGCAAGCTTTAGCTCCGCGTTTAGCTTACCTGCAACCTTAAATAGATGAGTTTTCCAGAACGTGCCTTCTTGCTGCACATAAGGATTAGTTTCCCCATCATATAAGCCTTTTATAAGCAAATCTCGCTTGTATGCTTTTATCTCATCATGGGTCGCAAGACTAGCTCCTGACTCATCTATGGTTGAGCCTATTCCTGTAAACCAATTTACATATTGATTGGTTGCTACAATACTGCGAGCTGTTGTCAGGGCATTCGGTGAAAGCAAGTCATCTGTATTCAGCCATGTGAAAATAGAATTTTCATTGTAGAAATCATCGTAGTGTTTCTCGAGGTACTCTATACCAAGGTTAATCGCATCATACATTCCCTTGTCTTTTTCAAAGCTAAAAGATGCCTTTATGTTCTTGTTAAAACGTTTACTGACAAACTGCTTAAAAATACTAACTGTAGCGTCACTAGAGCCACCATCCTGGAGATGTAACACAATTTTATTGTTTAAGCTGTTAGCGACAATCGACTCTAGTGTTTCCTCAATGAACTTTTCAGCATTGTACGATGGAATTACGATGAAGAACTTGATGTCATCGCTTGCAGGGAGTGCAGAATCTTTTCTTTCCCGGAAGTAAGAAAGATCCAAATCTAAACTGACTTTATTGGCAAGAAAATTGACAATTCGTAAGTCTACTTCAGTTAATTCTTCACGTTGTAGCTCTATCAAAGCTTTTTTGATGTCAGAAAAACGACCTTGTTTATACAAGTAAAGAATATTATTGACGCTTAATAGCTTGTTAATACTCACTTAAAATTCCTTTTTACTGTCTTAAGTTTGATTCATAGGCTCAAGTTGATAAAGATCACTCAAGCTTTTAAAGTTTTTAGAGGACACAATTTGCTGATACAGTTCGTCTGGAACAGGTTTTCTAGAGCGCTTTGAGATTTCTATACCACTTCTGCCGCTATCACCACTAACCTGGAATATATCGATATACTCCAAGTCATCTGAGAATTGCGTCATGCCGAGTAATTCAGTGATGTTTTTTAACTCGCGTTCTGGGTGCTCAACAAAACTTTCATACTTAATAATTTGTTCTTTGTCGAAAGGCTCCAAAAACTTTAGTAATCGCCCGCAATACTCATCGAAACTATCTGGCTTGAAATGCACCCACCCGTTATCTCTTAACGACATAAATGAGTCGATGGGGTTACGTACAGTAACCAAGTGCTTTATATGGAAGTGCGGTTCAAGCAGCCTGGTTAATGTATCGACTTCTGGTATGGGATTATTGGTACAATAGTCGGCATGGGTATGGGCTCTAATAACCAAATACCCACCGCGTTCACGTATGTGTTTTTCAGTTTCAATGATGCCGTTTACAAACAGTTTTTCTGCTAATTCATCAACGTTTGGTACGCGCCCATATATTGCCTGAGTTGTTATGTCTCTGGGGGTATAGGCGGCTTTTTCCATGTTCATACCTAACCGCGTTGTCGGATGCAATTCACTTAGCAGGAATACGTTAGACTGTGCGGCCAGACATTTGGAAATTAAGGTACCGCCACTACAGGCAAAGTGATGAATAATGCGTAATGTGGGCTTGGTGTTGTCTTTGTCTGCGTTAACCACAGCGGCACAGCGCTCGAGTAGGCTTTGGGTGTTGTTCAGGCCATCGGTGTCGAGCACGGCTTTACTGGTGTCGTTGTGCGTTGCGCTATAGTCGTTAATCAGACTAAGCGCTTGTTGCAGCTCTTGCTGTAGTGTTTTTAGGTCTTTAGATTCTGACATAATACGGCTTTACCTGTACTACAGCTTCTCGAGCAGTTCGGGGTGCTCTTGCTCAAGTTTGTGGTAAAAATGCGACGCGGCTTGCAGTTTTGCGTGCAACTCTTTTATAAGGTCTTTGAGCTCTTGCTCGCTTTTTACTTTATCGGCGTAGCGTTCGCGTAGTTCGGAGGCGTCGGCTTCGACTTTGGCGAGTAGTTTGGTGCTGAGTTGCGAAGAGCGTTGTTGTTCTTTGAGTTCTTTACTCGCGTCATGAACGCGAGCTACAGCCTCATCACGCTCTTTGGTTAGCTGCTCTTCGACTTTATTGGCTTGTTCTAATTCGGCTTCCAGGTTGTGCGCCCAGTTTATATGCTTTTCGCTCTCTTCGTTGGCGTCTTTTGCGGTTTGTTCTAATTCTTTGTTTTTGGCTTCAGCGGTTTTAGCGCGTTCAGTTTGGTCGCTGAGCTGCTGTTTTAGTTGGTCGAGTTGGTTACTCGCGTCATGGACGCGAGCTACGGTGGTTTCTAGCTCTTTTTCGGTATCGATGCGTTTTTGTTCTTCGGCTTTGGCGCGTTCGGTTTGTTGGTTGAGGTTTTGTTTTAGTTGTTCGAGTTCTTTACTCGTGCCAGAGGCACGAGCTACGGCAGCTTCTAGTTCTTTTTCGGTGTTTTGTGCGCGGGACAGGGCTTCGTCGCGTTCTTGTTCGGCGGTTTTGGTGTGTTCGGTTTGTTGGTTGAGGTTTTGTTGTAATTGTTCGAGCTCTTTACTCGCGTCATGGACGCGAGCTACGGATTCATCACGCTCTTTTTCCGCGTTTTGTGCGCGAGATAGGGATTCGTCGCGTTCTTTTTCGGCGGTTTTGGTGTGTTCGATTTGTTGGTTGAGGGTTTGTTGTAATTGTTCGAGCTCTTTACTCGCGTCATGGACGCGAGCTACGGTGGCTTCTAGTTCTTTTTCGGCGTTTTGTGTGCGGGATAGGGATTCGTCGCGTTCTTTTTCGGCGTTTTTGGTGCGTTCGGTTTGCTGGTTGAGGGTTTGTTGTAGTTGTTCGAGCTTTTTACTCGCGTCATGGACGCGAGCTACGGTGGTTTCTAGTTCTTTTTCGGCGTTTTGTGCGCGGGATAGGGATTCGTCGCGTTCTTTTTCGGCGGTTTTGGTGTGTTCGATTTGTTGGTTGAGGGTTTGTTGTAATTGTTCGAGTTCTTTACTCGCGTCATGGACGCGAGCTACGGTGTCTTCCAGCTCTTTTTCGGCTTTTTGTGCGCGAGATAGGGATTCGTCGCGTTCTTTTTCGGCGTTTTGTGTGCGGGATAGGGCTTCGTCGCGTTCTTGTTCGGCGGCTTTGGTGCGTTCGGTTTGTTGGTTGAGGGTTTGTTGTAATTGTTCGAGTTTTTTACTCGCGTCATGGACGCGAGCTACGGTGGTTTCTAGTTCTTTTTCGGCGTTTTGTGCGCGGGAAAGGGATTCGTCGCGTTCTTTTTCGGCGGTTTGGGCGCGGGATAGGGCTTGGTTTCGTTCGTTAGTGAGCTTTTTTATGGTTTGTTTTTGTTCGTCGTGTTGCCATAGTTGGGTTGTGTGTAAGGCGCTGGATTCTGACACAACTAAGTTAAAACAGTGCTTATTTAAGCTTTGTTTTACTGCGTCCTCACCGCGGGTTCCGCTATAGAAGTTTGCTTTAGGTGTATTGATCAGCACAACATTAAATTTGTTAAGCTGCTGTTCGGATAAACCATTCAACAATTGGGCTTCGCCGCCGTTAGTATCAATGACCAACAGGTTGAATGGCTGTTGTAATACTTCCCGCTGTTGTAATAGCGCGTTAACTGACAGTGCCGGCTGTGTCGTTTTTTCGCAGCTCAAGTTGGGCATCCGCTGATGCAGCTCGAGTGGTTTATAGCGACTGCTTAAACGTACCGGTGAACAGACAAAAAATGGGCTATTTTTTTGATCCTGTTCGGCGATCACGGCGTTAACCAATGCGATGGCTTTATTATTTTTATATCGTTTTTGTAAGCGGGCAAAGCTATCTGGCTCTGCCTCGGCCAGAACCCACTGCTGTTGTTTTAATACTTGCCATTGTAATAATGAGGGGTTACTTCCAGCGCCTATGTATACAACCTTTCCAGGTTCTTTATTATGCTGCTGCGCGGCTATGGATGCTTGTACGTTTTCGCTAATCATCGTTTAATTTTAGTAACCACTGATTAAAAGGTCTGAATAACGCCTTGCGATAGTTTGTCGGCTTTTGCGCGGCTTGATTTGCTACTGCGTTGGTCAATAAAGCCGGCTTAAACCGAGCCATATCATACGCGGTTAAATTTAACCGTGAGGCTTCTCGCGCCAGCCAAGTGCGATTGTTAATAACAACCGATGTACCAAGTAACGCTGCAAGCCACAAAAAGCCTGAGCTTTTGTTGCTGTATTCAGGCGGTTTGTAATTAAGCACAAGGCACGCTGTGTTGGCAACAAGCCCCACCATGGCATCATTATCTAGCCAGTAATTTAACAGCCTAATTTGCTTGTGGCTATTGGCTAATTGTTGTAATTGCTGATCGGTGTCTTTTAGCGCTGGATCTTTACCGGTTAGGGTGTAATGCACGACAAACTCTGTTTCAGGAGCTTGTTTTACCCATTGCTTAAGTTGTTCAGGTAACGTGGTAAAACCTTTTTCGTGCTTTGCGTCGCCTAAGTAAGCAATAACACTATTGGTACGGTTCTCTTTTCTATCAAAGGTTTGGCTATAAGTACTGGCCGGTATCGCACAGCACGGGTGAAGCAAAACCTTGATGCCCAGCTCCGCTAAATGCTGTTGCAGTTCGGCATCAGCGACATAAATACGGCACGATGTGACGGGGTGTTGGTCTGATAACATCGCGCTGAGTATGAACTTGACTATCCAATCTTGATGTCTTGGCCAACGGTACAGAAGAGTTAACACCAATGTCTTGGGACGTTCAACTGGCTTCAACTGTTTAAGCGCATGATACACGGCCGTCAAATGGCTTAACCCCAGCGAATGCAGTACGACTGCGCCAGTCGTTGTCTGCTGACTGACTTCTTTAAAACATTGTCGGTATTCGCGTGCAAGTTGGTGTTCGGTCTGTTTTTTTTTGTTAAACGCAAGTGTTGGGTTTAGCAATCGATAAAACGGTGCGCTGAAACCATGGTTCACGTTTATATCAGCATCATCAGTGACCAGCTCGCTTGCAATAAAGTCGTGATGAGCATAAACCGTTATGGGTTGCTGTGTTTGCGCCAGCTCGCGATAAATCAGCGCGTGATGTCCGTGCGGATTTGCTAACCCTGGGTCGAGTATAATCAAGCGGCTGCTCGGCATCAGATTCCGTTTGGCCTTTAAACTAGCTGTTTAAGGCGTATTAATGTTGCCAGTGATGAGCTACTTGCGCTGCCAACCATTTTGGGTTGGTTGTTGTGTTGTTCGGTGAGTGCTTGATACTGCGTAAAATAATGCTCTAGTTCTTCCTGTACTTGTTGCAACTGCAACAACAGCAGCTCGTTTTCTTCTTCCACTGCTGTAGCACCGTTACTCGCTGTAGTCAGGGTTTCGATTTCGCTAAGTGCGATATCATATTCCGTTTTTACATCATGCAACTGCTTTTTTAATTGCTCGATCTGTGTTTTATCTTGTTTACTGCCATTAAACGTTTGTTCGAGCTCTTCTTGCACTTGTTGCAACTGCAGCAACAACAGCTCGTTTTCTTCTTCGGACTCGGCGAGCCTTTGTTCATTTTTTTGGCTCGTTGCAACCATGCTGTCGACTGAGCGGGTCAGTTCAGTCAAGCGCCAATACTCGTTTTTTAGCTTTGGCACGTCGAGGGTTTTACAACTGGCGAGTAATTCTTCGTATAAACGATGTATGTCGTCATCGTTTATTATGCTGGCAAGCTGTTGCAGTGCATTTGCCCATTTGTTGTTTTGCTTGAGTAATAAATGAGTAACGTCTTTGACGGTTATCTGCTCATAATATTCAATCGCTACGTCGCTTATTTGCTGTAAAAACTGCGTTACCACTGATGGCTTAATAGCGTCAGCTTTATTATTCGCATTGCCATGTAAGCTAAGCAACCATTCTGGAGCGGCTATGATAATTTCGACATGTTCACCGTGTTGCAAACGTGATGTGAACGCCGTTATTGCCTCAGGTTTAAAATCAATAGGCACAGCGTCTTTATCGCGTTGATTTACCGCGCTTACTGGTATTAA
This sequence comes from Idiomarina sp., assembly GCF_019431395.1. NCBI lineage: Bacteria > Pseudomonadati > Pseudomonadota > Gammaproteobacteria > Alteromonadales > Idiomarinaceae > Idiomarina > Idiomarina sp. The sequence continues at coordinate 2,925,912 of NZ_CP080268.1, read as the reverse complement.
TGACAATGTTGTTCTTTTTTTATGTTTAGCCACACGCTAACCTTATTTTAAAACGTTTACCGGTCGAATCGGTCTTTTAAATCACCACAATAGCGTTGATCATCACGCAAAATTTTGTACAGATACTGGCCATAACCACTTTTGTATTGCTCATTAGCCAATGTTTTTAATTGCTCATCAGTGATAAAACCATTTCTGTAGGCGACCTCTTCCGGACACGAAATTTTTAAGCCTTGCCGCTCTTCTATGGTTTGTACAAATTGTGCTGCACTTAATAGATTGCCGTGTGTGCCGGTATCCAACCAGGTATAGCCTCGCCCCATGACCTCAACATGCAGTTGTTCTTTTTCTAAATATAAGCGGTTTAAATCAGTAATTTCTAGTTCGCCTCGGTCTGACGGTTTTACCTGCTTGGCTAACTCGACCACTTGGTTGTCGTAAAAATACAACCCGGTAATCGCGTAGTTCGACTTAGGTTGCTCCGGCTTTTCTTCTATACTGATTACTTTGCCGGATTTATCAAACTCCGCCACGCCGTAGGCTTTGGGGTTGTCCACGTGATAGCCAAATACCGTGGCGCCTTGTTGCTGGTCTGCGGCACGGTGCAATAACTTTAAAAAACCATGCCCGTAATAAATATTATCGCCAAGCACCAACGTGCAGGCAGAGCCCGCTAAAAAGTCTTCGGCTAAGATGAACGCTTGCGCTAGGCCATCGGGACTGGGTTGCACGATATAGGTTAGACTGATCCCCCATTGACTACCGTCACCTAGCACACGTTTGAATGACTCCTGATCTTCGGGGGTGGTGATAATGGCGATATCCCGAATCCCTGTAAACATCAGCGTAGTCAATGGGTAGTAAATCATCGGCTTGTCAAAAATAGGCATCAGCTGTTTGCTCACACCTTTTGTTAGCGGGTATAACCGAGTACCCGAACCGCCTGCTAATATAATGCCCTTTCTTGCGTTACTGCTCATTACAACCCATTCCTTGTGATTTTTAATTACGGTTATAGATGTCTTGAAATCTTACAATATCGTCTTCGCCTAAATACGAGCCACTTTGCACCTCTATTAGCTCAAGCGGTATTTTCCCCGGGTTGGTCAGGCGATGCGTAGCGCCTAGAGGGATATAAACCGATTCATTTTCAGTTAGTAGCTGTTCTTTTTCATCTATCTCAACCACGGCGGTGCCACTGACAATGATCCAGTGCTCGGCACGATGGTGATGCATTTGTTTAGACAGCTGTTGCCCTGGTTTCACCACAATCCGTTTCACCTGAAAACGCTCGCCTTTGTCGATGGAATCGTAAGCGCCCCATGGGCGGTTTACTTCTCGATGAAGCATGTATTCGCTACGATTGTTGGCGCGAAGTTCTTGCACAATGCCTTTAACGTCTTGTACACGATCTCTTTTTGACACCATCACGGCGTCTTTTGTCGATACAATGACTAAATCATCGACGCCCACAGCGGTAACTAATTGGTTTTCTGACATTACCAGGTTATTACGGCTGTCAATTAAGTGAATGTCACCTTTACACGCGTTACCATTGTCATCTTTAGCGGAGACTTCCCAGAGGCTGGCAAAACTCCCAACATCACTCCAGTTTGCATCCAACGGAACGACCATGGCTTTTTGCGTTTTTTCCATGACCGCATAATCGATAGATTCATCGTCTGATTCGCCAAACAGGGATTTATCGACGCGAATAAAGTCAAAATCCTGCGATTGTTCCTTCCAGGCTTTTTCAACGGCTTGATAAATATCTGCGCGGTGTTCGTGTAACTCACCTAAATACGTGGATGCACGAAATACGAACATGCCACTGTTCCATAAAAAATCACCCGCACTGATGTATTGCTCGGCGGTTTGGGCATCGGGCTTTTCGACGAACTGCAGGACTTTACCCGGTTTTTTTGCACCGTGTTCGGCTTTGATATAGCCATAGCCGGTTTCGGCTTTAGTTGGCACCACACCAAAAGTAACTAAATGCCCGCTTTGTGCGTGTTCCACAGCCGCTGAGGCTGCTTTTCTAAACGCCTCAACATCGCCGATAACATGATCAGCCGCTAGCACGACGATAGTGGCATCGGGATCAATTTCCTGAGCCTTTAATGCCGCTAGCATTACTGCAGGCGCGGTGTTGCGTCCCACCGGTTCTAGAATAATAGCGCTAGGCTCAATACCGACTTGTTGCATTTGTTCTGCAACGGTAAATCGGTGGTCTTCATTACATACAATAATGGGTGCGTGCATGTGCGTGACTCGATTGACGGTTTCTTGCAGCATCGACTGGTCACTACACAAGTCTAAAAATTGTTTCGGGAAAGCTTTACGGGATAGTGGCCACAGTCTTGTACCAGAGCCACCGGATAAAATAACGGGAATAATGGTTGCCATAAATTGAGTTCCTTCTTTATTTGCGCAAAACCGACAATATCGCGGCGGTTTTCTCTTCCATTAGTGCAGTATCTGCTTTGCTCTCGACGTTAAGCCTAACCACGGGTTCTGTGTTGGAGCTTCTTAAGTTAAATCGCCAGTTGCTAAATTCGACGCTGATACCATCGGTTGTGTCAACTTCACAGTCAGGTGTTTTAAAATGGGTTAATACTCGTTCGATGGCTGCTTTTGCATCACTGAGGGTTGAGTTAATTTCACCCGAAGACGGATACGCTTTTATACGCTTTTTTACTAAGCTTGATAACGGCTGGTCTTTAACACAGATTAACTCTGCCACCAGTAGCCAGGGGATCATACCGCTATCACAGTAGGCGAAACTTTTAAAATAATGATGCGCGCTCATTTCCCCACCATATACGGCGTCTTCCTTGCGCATTCGTTCTTTAATAAAGGCATGCCCTGTTTTGCTTTGTATCGCTTGGCCACCATTTTTATTGACGATATCTATAGTGTTCCAGGTTAGGCGCGGGTCATGAATGATTTTTGCACCCGGCTGTTTTTGCAAAAACGCTTCTGCCAGTAAGCCGACAATATAATAACCTTCGATAAAATCGCCGTTTTCGTCAAATAAAAAGCAACGGTCAAAATCGCCATCCCATGCAATTCCCATGTCGGCTTTATGCTCAATGACCGCTTGTTGTGTGCTGGCTCGGTTTTCTGGTAGTAACGGATTGGGAATGCCATTGGGGAAATGGCCATCCGCTTGGTGATGTACTTTTATCAGCTCAAATGGGATTTTATGTTGAGCAAATTTTTGCTCAAGGGCATCGATAACGTGACCTGCTGCACCATTGCCACTGTTAACAACTAGCTTTAGCGGTTTCAGGTTGCTCGGGTTTACATAGCCAAGTAGGTGCTGAGTGTAATCATCGCTGATATCGAGGGTCTTATAGTCGCCTTGCTTTGTCGGTTGTGCAAAGTTATTCGCCTCGGCCAGTGCTTTGATGTCATGTAACCCCGTATCCCCACTGATGGGTTTAGCGTTTTCGCGTACCAGCTTCATGCCATTGTAATCCATAGGATTATGGCTGGCGGTGACTTCAATACCGCCGTCGAACTTATAATGAAAGGTAGCAAAGTAGATTTCTTCGGTGCCGGCCAAGCCAATATCGGTTACATCAACACCGGCATCGCGAAGTCCTCGAGTCAAGGCTTGCTTTAATGCTTCGCTGGTCAGTCGCACATCGCCGCCGACCACAACCGATTGAGGTTTTAGCTGTTCACCGTATGCACGACCGATACGGTACGCGATATCTTCGTTTAGCTCTTCGCCTAACTGGCCTCGAATATCGTAGGCTTTAAAACAGCTCAGGACATCCTTGTTTTGGTTGCTCATGCAAATGTCTCACTCTCTTGAAATAACTTGCCAGCCTCGTCTTTTGCCGATAGCTGCGGTTCACCACCTTCCGCCAATGGCCAATCAATACCGAGCACCGGGTCATCATATCGAATGCTATGTTCGTCATCCGGAGCATAGTAATCGGTGCATTTATAACTGAATTCTGCGGTATCACTGATAACATAAAAACCATGGGCAAACCCGGGTGGCACCCACAACATTTGTTTATTGTCAGCAGACAGTTCAACACCTACCCATTCGCCAAAACTAGCTGAATCTTTGCGTAAATCAACAGCAACATCAAACACTCGTCCCTGTGTCACCCGCACCAATTTTCCTTGAGGTTGCTGCAACTGATAGTGTAAACCGCGCAAAATTCCCCGCCGCGATTTACTGTGATTATCCTGCACAAACTGATGATTGCCACAGTGTCGTTCAAATTCGTTTTGCCGGAAGGTTTCCATAAAAAAACCGCGTTCGTCACCAAACACTTGCGGCGTCATCAATACAACATCGGGGATCGCTAGTGGTTGATAGTCCATGATTTATCCTTTTACTTTTGCCATCGTGTCGGTCAGTGCCTGCTGCCAACTCGGGAGTGCTATGCCGAGTTTTTGCTCAAGCTTGGCTGTGCTTAAACGTGAATTTAATGGCCGTGTTGCGGGTGTGGGATAATCGCTCGTTGGAATGCCGTTGACTGTCTCTACTGCTAATGGCAGGACGTTCTTCTTTGCTTGCGTAAATATTTCGTTGGCAAATTCATGCCAACTGGCATAGCCAGTAGTGACTAAATGATATACACCTTTAAGATCTTCGTGTTGCAATGCCCTTAGCACATAATCAGCAATAACCTCGGCAGAGGTTGGTGAACCCACTTGATCATTTACAATGCTCAGTGTTTCGCGTTCTTGAGCCAGTTTTAACATGGTGTTTAAAAAGTTTTTGCCACGATAGCTGTAGACCCAGGCGGTGCGGAAAATAACCGCATTCGGGCACTGCTTTTGCACGGCTATGTCGCCGGCCAATTTACTCTTGCCGTATACTGAAAGCGGATTGGTTATCGCCTTTTCATCACGCGGTTGTTGGCCATCCCCCGGGTAAACGTAATCGGTGGAGAAATGCACTAAACGAATGCCGCGAGCGCCCGCAAATAGAGCTAAGGTCTCCGGTAAGTGCGTGTTCAATTTAAACGCTTGCTCGATTTCAGTTTCAGCTTTATCGACTGCTGTGAACGCGGCTGCATTAATAATCAGCTGCGGTGAGGTTTGTGCTAGATAGTCTGTTACCTTGCTCAAGTTGGTTAAATCTAACTGTTCACGCGTTGGCGCTATGATCTCGTGTGTGTCTTTTAGACGTTCATATAGCTCGTGACCGACTTGGCCGTTTATCCCTGTTAGAAAGATTTTCATGACGCTGTTGTTACCTCTGTCCTTGACCTAAACGCTCGCCTTGGTAACTGCCGTCCTGTACGCGCTGCCACCATATCGTATTGTCAAGATACCATTGCACCGTTTTACGCAACCCGGTTTCGAACGTTTCTGCCGGAGTCCAGCCCAACTCACGCTCTATCTTGCCGGCATCGATTGCGTAGCGCACGTCGTGCCCCGGACGATCCGTTACGAATGTGATTAAGTCGCGATAGTTTTTTACCCCTTCGGGTTTACTGGGCTGAAGCTCTTCGAGCAAGTCGCAAAGTGTTTCTACGACAGTTAAATTGGTTTTTTCGTTATGGCCGCCGATATTGTAGGTTTCACCTACTTTGCCTTCAAGCGCTACTTTGATCAGTGCACGCGCATGGTCCTCGACATATAACCAATCACGAATTTGTTGCCCGTCGCCATAAACGGGTAATGGTTTACCGGCTATCGCGTTAAGGATCATCAATGGAATAAGTTTTTCGGGAAAATGAAACGGCCCGTAATTATTAGAGCAATTTGTTACTAATGCAGGCAAACCAAAGGTGCGTTGCCAGGCTCTGACGAGGTGATCTGAACTTGCTTTACTGGCGGAATAAGGTGAACTCGGTGCGTAACGCGTCGTTTCGGTAAATAAATCGCCAGTTCCTTCTAAATCACCATAAACTTCGTCAGTGGATATATGGTGAAATTTAAAGTTTTCCGCTTTTTCTGCTGCTGTTTGCTTTAGCCCCTGCCAATAGGTTTTAGCGACCTCGAGTAAGGTATAGGTGCCTACAATATTTGTTTGAATAAATTCAGCAGGACCATCAATCGAACGATCCACATGGCTCTCTGCAGCCAAGTGCATAACCACGTCCGGCTGATAGTGTTCAAATAGCTGTTGCATACGTTCTGCGTCGCCGATATCCGCTTGTTCAAACTGATAGCGGTTGTTATCGCTTACGCTCGCTAGCGATTCGAGATTGCCAGCGTAAGTCAATTTATCAATATTGATTACTTGGTGTTGAGTATGATTGATCAACTCTCGAATAACCGCTGAACCAATAAATCCGGCACCACCGGTTACTAGAAAAACTTTTGCTGTCATAACCTTAACTGACGTCCTGTATTAAAGAGGCTAGCTATTGCTAAAGCCCGAGTACTTTTAACATTCTTTGATTAACCTGGGTTACGTCAAAGTGCTTTACCGCTAATCTGCGGCTGGCGTCACCCATGGCTTGTAGATATTCCGGCTTGTCTATGCAGTGCTGCATTGCCGTAATCAACGCATCGGAATCACGAGGTTGAACCAATAGCCCATTTTCGTTATTTACCACCGTCTCGCGACAACCTGGGTTATCAGTTGTTATTATTGGACGACCCACGGCTAAAGCTTCTTGGCTACTACGAGGCAAACCTTCGCGATAATAACTGGGCATCACGAACACGCTAGTTTTGTGCAAAAAGTCGGCAACGTTATCCACTTGGCCAAAATAGCGAATGATGTTGCGGTTTACAAAGGTATTAAGTTCTTGACGACTCACGCCATGCACAGGGTCAGCTTGGCCTAAAACCCAAAATTCGACCTCTGGATAATCTTTTTTAATCCGCTTTGCCGCACTTAAAAAATAACGAATACCTTTTTCGTTTAACAGTCGTCCGATAAATGAAAATACCAGTGGTTTTGTCGGCACAGGTGACTGTTGAAAGTGCTCTAAACAAACACCGATTCCACCAAGCAATACGGTATTCGGTAGCCTATTACCACAGATTCTTTTTAAATCCTGCCAGTCGTCTTTGTTCAACAACACCAACTCATGCGCTTTAGGTAAAATCCATTTAAATAATAATGATTGTACCTGACGCGCAAAATGGAGTTTTTTACTTTTATGGTAACGTGTAAAGGGTCGACCTAAACCTTCAATTTTTGCCACGCGATGTGGCACTCTTGCAAGCCATGCGGCAAACGTTCCATAAAGCACCGGCTTGGCAAAATAGCAATAGGTGAGCGTTATATTCAATCGTTTTATACGGCGCCACAACTGAAAAATTGTGATTAACTCGGCGATTGGGTTTAAACCGTAATTGTTTAACCGGTAACTGATTGGGATCAGGCCTAAAGAGCGAATAAGCTGCTTTGATTCTTCGGTGTAGTCTGTCGCAAAGGCATAAACAGTGTGACCTCGTGTTACCAGCTCTTTTAACAGTTCACCACGAAAACCGAGCATTACCTTAACTTCTTTACCAATAACGGCAATACGCTCTGTCATTGGCGACCTACCATCCGATTGATCAGCTGTCGCAGGCCTCGACCTATAAGGTTTTTTACATGGTATTTTGGGGTTATTGGCTTATTCTTAATTCGTGCCAGCGCATCAACGACATCTTCAACATCCGTTTTTTCTCCTGTCAGCGGATGGCAGTAAAGCGGGTAAGCTATTAACGCGCCATACACTAGCGTTGCTAAATTTAGGTGTTTGCCGCGCCGTTGGCACGTTAAGTAGTCATTTGTTAGCCCCCAACCACTATAAAACGGTTGCCCATAGCAGGTAACTGACTTACCTCGAAGCAAACCTTCAAAGCCCGTTAATGACGTTAGCGTGTGAACCTCATCGATATTCTCAAGTACCTCAATGATATCGGCATTTATAATAACTTCGTCGCAATACGCTTGCGCTTTTTTTAATTCATTTTTATCGTATTTACGTGCTTTTGCGACAATATCTGGGTGCGGTTTATAGACTACAAAAGCCTCGGGATTATTGCGTCTAACTTGCTCTAATAGGCCGAGGTTTGTGGTTATGGCCGGAGAACCAAGCAAAATACTTTTATCCGTTTCAACCTGTCCCGGTACTAAAATGACGGTTTTTTCTGTTTTTGGCCGACACCAGCTCTGGGTTTGCGCATTGTATTTACTGATGCGCTGTGTCACTAGCTTTTCGATAAGCGCATTTGCCCGTTGCGTTTGTAATGCGTTTAGTTCTGCGCCATTTAACCAGCTTTCGAGGCGCGACGGCTGGCTTGCATCAAAGTACAGCCCTTTATCATCTATGACCCAAGAACAAGGCTTTGCAAATTCTACCCCTAGCCCTACCGACCGAATGAATCCGTCTTCGACACGCACGATACGCACGTTTTTACTGAAGTCGGACTGTTGGTATTTATACCCCCAAACTAATGCAAGGGCTCCACTCGGCACATCTGATGGATAACTGACGTATTGAGGATTTAAATGACTAAAAAACGCTTGCCAAGCTCGCTTCCATAAAACGTTAACACCGACAATATAGACCCTATCTTGCCGCTGCGTAATAACATCAATGCTTATGGTCACGGATAATAGCCAACGCTAAATGCAAAATAGCGGCTATAAATACTGCAAAGATTAATAACACAGTAAAATTGTAGAGGCGATCGGGTTTAGTAGAATATTCCGGTAGTGTTGGAAACTCTAGAATTGATACTTGCTTTAGCTTACGCGCAGCTTCGATCCGTGTACTTTCTAGAGCAACCAAGGTATTAGAATAAAGCTGCAAGGCAAACTCTGCTTTTAATTGCAAGGTTTCAAACTCTGCTGAGGTACGGTTCAATGCGTCGCCCTTTTGACGAGCAAGTTTATCCTGCTCTTTTGTTATTTGCTGATCCAGAGAGCGTATTTCTCGCGTTAGCGCCATTACCTCAGGTGATGTGGTGTTCTGATAATCTAGCAATGCCTTTTGGCGTGCTTCCAGCATCGCCCGCTGCGCTTGCAACTGCGATACGGTGGTAAAAATTGCCTGTACCGTTTGCGACGGTGCCACTAAGCCATTTTCATTTTGAAAGTTAAGCATGTCTTCTCGTGCGGCAAAAACGCGCTCTTCAAGCTTGTTAGCTTGGTCTTCAATAAACTTAACTTGTTCTTCAGCCAGGCGCTGACCCATGCGGTTCATGTGTAACTCACCTTCGGCTAACAACGTTTCAACTATGCGTTTCGCCATCTCCGGGTCGTAAGCTTGCACACTTAAGTTTAGTACCGAAGCATATTCGTCAAACTCTGCCGTAATGTGCTCCAACATAAACTGGTGAAACACTTCAATAGGTACATTTGGTGCTTCTAATCGAGACCAACTGTCGATACTTTGCTGGCTATAATGACTGCGTAAATCAAGATCCTCTTGTAACTTACGCACCATCGTTACCGAGAGCAGGTGCTCGCGCAGTAATAACAAATCTCCGGCGCCTTGGGTGCCACTCAGCAATGAGGAGATATTCATTGATGAAAGATTAACTTCGGGACTTTCCAGAACGATTTGCGCCTGAGAAACATAACGATCAGTCGCAAAAAGTGACCAGTAGATGCCACCAATAAGAACGACTACTGCCGCAATGAACCAGTGGGGTTGGCGCTTAATCAATTTTTTCATGTTAGCCCTTATCATTCCCTTTTTTATTTTTGCCGCCTTTTTTAGATTCAGGGGCTTTACCGACGCTTTCGTAGTAGGCGTCGATTGCATCTTCAAGTTTGTCGTACCAAAGTGCCTGGCCTTCGTGTAGCCAAATACCAGCCTGACAAAAATCCTTTAATGTTTTGGTTTGGTGCGCAACCATGATTAAACTCGCTTGGCCGATACGATCCTCAAACGCCTTCTTCGCTTTGCGTTTAAAGGTAATGTCGCCGACTGCAGTCGCTTCGTCCGACAAGTAAACGTCAAAATTGAACGCCAATGATAAGCCAAAAGCCACACGCGAGCGCATACCACTTGAATACGTCTTTATGGGTTGGTCAAACGCTTTGCCAATTTCAGCGAAGTCTTGAACTTCTTCTATGATTTCGTCGATATTGCGGTTGCCGCCATGAATGCGCGCAACAAACTTGACGTTTTGACGCGCGGTCATTGAACCCTGAAATCCGCCCCCCAAACCAATTGGCCAAGAAACGCGGCAACGCTCGATAACCTCACCCTTATCTGGCGAATCCATGCCACCGAGTAACCGTAATAGTGTTGATTTACCTGCACCATTTTTACCGACTACACCAACAGACACGCCTTTGGGTATCGTAAAATTAACGCCTTTCAGTACCCAATCACTCCCAAATGGCCCGTGATAACGTTTCCAGACATCGTTAACCTCAATGACAGGTTGTTGCTGTTCTTGTTTCATGTCTAACTTGCCACCAAACGAACTTTATAGCGAACGTGCAAGGCTAAACCTAATAGCACTGTGCATACCGCCCATTCATAAACATACATTAACTCCACCCCACGAACGGGATGATAGGTACTAAAGAAGTCCGCTCGGATCAATTCGATAGCGTGTAACAAGGGATTATATAAAAGGTATTCTTGAATAGCGTGGGGCATAATTTGTACAGGCAATATAACCCCCGATAAAAAATAAAGTGGAAATACGATTAAACTCACAATTTTTGCAGCTTCTGGAAAAAAGGTGACAACCACTGAACTGCATAGCCCCATCCCCAAACCTAACAAGGTCATCGCAAACAGTACTTCAAGCGCGCCTAATGGGTGATGAGGGATAATATTAAATCCAAGTGCAGCAAAACCTGCCACCATTATTGCCATCACAAATAGTTGTAGCTTGGCTTCCATTGCGCAACGAACAATTACTGTATCGGTCGGATGAACTTGCCGATAGGCAAACAGCGCTTTATTGGCCGAAATTGCATTCATACCTTGCATCCAAAGTGTCCGGAACATAATAAAGGTGGTAATGCCTACCACTAGCCAGGGTATGAATTCGGCTCCGGGAACGATGCGTGAACGGCCAATGAAATCACGAATGGCAACCAAAATGACGATGTGAAGGATTGGATGCAAGAAAAGCCAGACCGGGGCAAACCGGTCTGCTGTCATACGCGAAACAAATTCGCGTAAAAATAACGCTGACCACACATGCCAAGTGACAAGATAAGGGCTGCGTTCGCCATTAAGCTTTTGCTTCATTACTACAGATCCAGCGCCACTTTGGTGGCCACGGCAATCTGATAGACGATTTGCGAAATTGACTGCGCCAGTTGCACGTTTTTGCTGCTCACTGCCGGCAGTACCAAGATCTCGTCACCGGCGCGCAGTTCGGCGTCATCGGCATTCACCACCTCGCCGTTTTGGCGCACAATCAGCACACGGTCGTCATCAGCGCGCATGGTCAAGCCGCCGGCGCCGTCGATATAATCCCAGGCGGACTTGTTATCCACAAACACCGCGGATTGCGGCACATACACCTCGCCGCTGATCAGCACCGAGTCGGTGCGCTTCGGCAGCGTCACCACATCGCCATGCTGTAAACGAATATCCACCAGCTGGTCATTATCGGTCACCACCAAACGACCGGTCGGTTTGGTGTCACGCGCTTTTTCGACGAACTGGCTAATCAGCTCCGCTTCTTGTGCCCGTACTTGGGCCTCTTCGGCAGTCGATGACGGCGCACCTAAATAAGTCTGCTCCAGCCGGTCTAAACTCTCTTCGAGGGCTTTTTTCTGACGCTCGGCGACACTCTGACGACGAATTGAGACACTGTCGTAATCTGTCTCTTGCGGATCGATCGCCACGGTATTTAAAAACTCCAGCAAGCGTGCCCCTTTCGGCAGCACAAAGTACGACTGGCCGAGATAGCTCCCTTCGATTTGCACCACGATTTGGTCGGTGCGCACGTCGGCGAAAAAGGCAATTTCGTCGCCATCAGTGACCTGCGCCTGCGAAAATTCGCCTAACGTAAAGTAATCAGCTATCGGGTTCACGCCACGGGTGCCCACCAGCAACGCATGCGATACGCCGGGGTTGAGTTTGGCGAGCTCCGTGATCATCGCGCCCTGCTCGGCTTGCTGATCCAGTTCGTAGTGATAAGCCCGGCCGACATCGCCGTACACGGTCACTTTGGGGCCGCGTTCTTTCACTAACAGGGTGTCGCCTTCTTTAAGTTGCGGGTGATTGAGCTGACCGTTTTGTAAAAAGTCATACAAATCCAGTGTGGTGACCAGTTCGCCGTCACGCATTAACTCGATTTGGCGATACGAGCCCAGTTCGTTATCAATGCCTGAGGCTTGGTCTAAAAAGTATAAAATGGAGTCGCTGGGTACACCGGCATAACGACCGGGGCGATTCACTTTACCAGTAACCATTACGGCGACCGGCTGCACCCCTTGCACGTTGGTGTAAACGTTTACTTCGTTCGGGTAGACGGTTTTGATGGCGTTGGTGATTACGCTATTGAGTTGACCGGCGCTGGTGCCTTGTACCTGTACCGGCCCTACCGATGGAATAAACACAAAGCCCTGGGCATCGACCGGCAGTACGCTTTGCACTTCGGTGGCGCCCCACACGCGTAAGGTGATTTGATCACCGGGCATGATTTGATAATCCGGATTTAAGCCATCTGAGCGCATGCCGCGGAAGCCGCCACTAAAGAGGTCGGCGCCGTAGGGTTGAATGGCGGCGCGTTCTTCCGCCGAGAGCATTTCTTCCATCACCGGGCCGTAGGTGCCAGTGCGCCAGCTGGAGCGCACCGGTTGTTGTACGCTTTGGCCGCTTAACGGCGATAGTTGATTGCCGGATTGGGCAAAAACTTGCGGGTTGACTTGGCTCTGGCTGCTCTGTGGGTTACTTTGCTGGCCATTTTGTTGGCTGAGGCGCTGTTCGGCTTGCGCCCGCTGTTGTGGGCTTAAATCGGCCAGACTTTGGGCAACACCGAAGCTGCTGAACGTTAGTGCGGTGAGTGCGGTGAGTGTGAGAAGCGTGCTAGGTTTTATCATTGCCCAATTCCTTCTGGGTTAGCTGCGCTGCTGCGGGCATAGGCTGGGGTTAGCCCCCAACGCACGGCGTCCGTCTGGCCGCTGTTACCACCGGCGGTAGCGCTGTAGTCACAGGCGATGTACTGCTCGTTAATGGCCTGTAGCCGTAAACAATGGCGGCCGCTGGCGGCAAAGTAGCGCTTAACCACTTTGGCTTTAAATTGGTTGCGCCCTTGGGTGTTGATACTCACCACTTGGCCGGGTTGGGCAAACTGTACCGCTTGACTACTGCCGGGGGTTAGGTAATCAACGCTGTTACTGTTCAGCCATTGGCTGTTGTCTGCCTGATTAGCGCAGGCACTTAACCATAAGCTGGCCAGCAGCGTTAATGCTAGCGTGTAGGGAGTACGGATATTCACAGGTTATGCGTCCTTTTGTGTGAGTTCATGCCGTAGCTGGGCACGCTACCGCCCCTGGGTTGCGGTTCCCAAAGGCCGGTAGGTCGCGTCCTGACGCGACAACACAAATTTTATTCGTGCGCCAGGGCGCACGGTACGGTTTTGCTATTGTACTGATGCGGGGCGCGTGTATCTAGCCCTTACGCAGTACGATTTGTTAAAAAACGTTTAATTGCCGTAAAAAGCATCACGTGCATCGGTAACGCCGAACAAGGGTCGCTGCCGCATCAGCATCTGCCCACCGTCGCGGGTTAGCGGGGTCCAGCCGACCGTGGCACGGCCTTTCGAGTCGCGCATTTGGAACAAGTCAAACGGCAGGCTCAGGTAAAAGCCTTTGGTAAAACTGCCCTCGCCGTAGTCTTCGGCAGAGACATCGGTTTTAGCCGCATAAGCCCCCACGATAACCCCGCTATCAAATTTGTGCTCAAAATTCACTTGTACGCCGACGTCTTTGGCCAAGAACCGCCCGGCGGCGACCCGGATCATGCTATCGGGTAAAAAGCTTGGCTTCCAGTAACCGCTAACATGGCCGGTCATCACATCGTAGTCTCGAAAGCCAAAGTGGCTGTCAAACGCCCGCTGTTTGGCCCAGTTAATGTCCATACCAACACCCCAGCCCTGACCATAAGGGCGATACAAGATCTCGCTACCGACCCCGCCAAACATGCGCTCGAAATAGCCGCCGTAAACCGAGGCGTACCAGTCTTTGTTAATTTGTTTTAAATAGGTCGCTTGCAGGTTTTCTAGCCAGATGTCGGAAAACTCAACGTAACTACGAATGTAAGTGCGCACGCGCGGCAACGGCGAGTCGTCGTTCTGGATAATAAAATTAAAGTCGTCGTAGTTACCGGCTAAGCGCAACGCCGCACGGCCATCAACAAACACGTTTTGTTTGATTTCCCAGGTGCTGTAGGCGTCGGCCCGCAACTCGTACATGTAAAAGTTTTCGGGGCTACCAAAGGATTGCTGAATATAAGGTCGCACGCTAAACGATGGTAAGTTCCAGTCGGTGTCGCGCTCGGCCAACACCCGCCCTTGGGGGTCGGTGCTCTCGACATCGCTGCGGATGAACTGCGCTTGGGCATCGATGCTGTCGGCGCGCATGGCGGCTTTAACTTGGCTGGCATCGATCTGCGTTTGTTGCATTTTTAAGCCATACGGCGCATCAATCAGTTGGTACTCGGTAATGGATTCCGGTAATTTTGTCGCCAGTAAGCGGGCGGTGCGCTCGTCGCCTTCGTCGCGATCACGATAGCGAGTTTGATAGCCATAGCTGGTGAGCGTTTTGCCATCGTCACTGAGTGTGAGCTTACTGTTGGCCCAGCCGGTTTCTCGATACACCTGATTGACCAGCTGTTCGGTATTGAGTTGCTCGGGGTGCACCGGCCGCCGTGTATTGTCTAAATCTTCTGCGGTGCGTTTACGCGGACGCTGTTTATACTGCTCGGCATCGTTAAAGTTCGTGCGCAGATTAAAACCAAACATCAGCGTGTTACCGCGCTCAAAGCTCACCTGAATATTGGCGTGCTCGTGCAAGCGATAATGCAAACCTAGGTTCCAGTGCGAGTCCTGAATAATCGCGGTGCGCGAAGACTCGTCGCTGTAATCGTTGCCGTCGTATTCGACTTTAACGCTAAGCGGTGCCCATGGCGATTGCCATTCGACCCCGCCATACAAGGCGGCATTGCCTTTAAACCACTCGTCGTATTCAAAGCTACCGCCCTCGCCCTGAAAACCACCGGGGCGTTCGCAGTAACTGTCGGTGATTTCGCAAAACGGGTTGTCGATATTGCCACTACGGCCTAAATAACCCCAGCCCATGCCTAAGGTAAAATCAAAGTCGTGCCAGCGCTTGGAGGCGACCAGGTATTCCCCCGAAAACTGCCCGGTACCGGCAAAATCACGCAGCCCAAGGCTGATTTGGGGGATATATTGGGATTCTTCCCACAACCGAAATTTTACATCGACGCCGCGGTCTTTATAGGTTTGATCGCCGGAGAACTCGGGGATCGGATTATACAGCCGGGTGCGTACGTCGTTGTAGCGGATAATGGTTTCTAGCCAGGGGAATAGTTGCAAGCTTAAACCAATGCGCCGGTATTCGTCGTTGTCGTAATAAAAGACCGTAAATTCGCCTTGGCGGGCCATACGCGCCGACGGCATTTGCAACAGCCCGGCTCCACCGACGTCGGTTTGGGTCGGCTGGTACTGTAAGTATTCAGGAATATCCTGGGCGCTGGCACTCGGGCTGGCCAGGCTAGCGCTGAGCACTGCCGTCGCTACCGCCGCCGGTTTTATATAGCGCAGAATAAAACTCATTGTGTGGGCCCTGCTGGGTGGTAATGTTTTAACAGGCGTACCATTAAGGTGTTGATGCCGCGGAGGTGATCCGGTAACTCGCTTTCGTCTAAGCCGATGTACAGCAAACTGCCACCACTGAGCTGCTGTGGCACGCGACAATCTTTAGCGGCGGTTAAGGCTAGCGGTTGCCGCCGGTCATGCTCGTAGCATTGTGCCAGTTGGTGTTGATTATAATTAGCGACCGGGCGATGAGCGACGGCACCATTTAGGTTGATTTGCCACACATAACTGGTTTCGGCCTGTGGCTGCCGCGGATGTTGCTTAAGCAGCGCTTGTACGCTGTTGTCTTGGGCGGCACTTTGCAAGGAACGCCGGTGCGGGTTTTGGGTTAGCCCAAAGACCTCGATGGCGTTGCTGCGCTGCGCAAACATGAGCGTAAAAGTGTTGCTGCTGTGGGTGTCGTTAAGCTGTGGGTTATTTTGTTGTTGCAGGCGCATGCTATGCCACGGAATGCCTAAGTAATAACTGGCGAAGAACTGGCTGTGGTTCAGTTGTTGCTGCAGCTGTTGGGCGGCGTTAGCTAACTCGCGGTTATCGTTGCCGCGGGCATAGTGTTGGATGCGGTTGAGCTGCTGCTGTGTTTGTTCTAACAGGCCTTGTAACTGGTACTGTAACTGGGTAGAGCCTAAGCGGGTGGCGGCCCAGTCAAAGTCACCAGCTTGTGTAGCTAATGGTTGCAAGGAGCTAAAAATGGTGGCCAGCCGGGTGCCTTGCGGGATGCTGTACTGCTGGCTGTTGCCGTTAGCAAACTGCACGTTCAGTTGGCGTGTTTCGGTGGCTTGTTGTTGCGGTTGTTTAGCACAGACCGATAATGTAACTAATGAGGCCACCAGGGCGAGCAGCACTAACGTAATGAAGCGGTTCATGGCTTGGCTCCGGCTGGGGTGGCTGGGGTTGCTGCCGGGGCAAAATACGGTTTAAGTTCTTGCCACGTCGCTTGCGGAAAATCCGGCACCAATTGTTGCACCGACTGCACCACTCGCACCGGCTGGCCCGGCTCTGTGCTTAGCCAGTATTCGTTTTGATACTGCCATTGCTCGCCGGCTTGGTTGGCGGTTAGTTGTTCCAGCCACTGCTGCGCTTGGATATGACGCCCGCCGGGTAAGCTTAGCGTGGCTTGTTGGCCGCGGCTAAACTGGCTGCTTAATTGGTAGCGTTGCTCGTCCATGCCCTCACCAACATAAATCGTTGCCTGCCAATGTTGCGGGCAGTCGGGTGTTTGGGCGGCGTTGGGGTTGATTGCTTTTGGGTTGATCGTGTTTTGGTTGGCGGACGTCAGGCAAACCAGCGGATCCGGGCTTTGATCATGCACGCTTTTTATTGGTCGCTCGATATTATCAAAACGGCTATTTAAACCTTCGGTCGCCACCATCCGCCCATGGCGTAGCACCACCGCCTCGCTGTCGGCCGATACATAGGTGTGTTGGTCAGCGTCTACATAGCCCAGCACGATGGCGGCACGCGGCTGACCGCTAATGCTGATGTACTGGGTCGCGTACTGGAGTTGCTTAATTTGGCTATCGCTGAGGTTGACCGAGTCGGCGCCGAAGATGGCGTATTCGACGGTATTTTGGATATTTTTGACGTAGGCACTACAACCACTGAGGGCTGCCAGGGTTGCTACGGCCAGGAACAGCTGTTTGAATTGTGAACGGTTGCGCTGCATTATTGTTATGGGCCCTTGGTTGGCACTTATTATGCTTGCTGGTGGCACTTATTTTATAGGTATAGCCTATAAAAAAAACCGCTGTATGAACAGCGGTTTTTCATTTTGCTTACGCGTTACCGGAGCTAACCGTTAACCACCCGTAGTGGTTGTGGTTGTGGTTGTGGTTGTTACCGGTGGTGGCGGTGGCGGTGGCGGCGGAACGATGTCGTCATCGTCGTTCGCTTCAGCTACTGCGGCTGCTGCAACGGCGGCTGCCGCTACACCGGCTGCGATAGCACCCGCACCAATACCACCTGCTGCTGCACCGGCTGCGCCAGCACCGGCTGCTGAGCCAGAAGCTCCAGCACCTGCGCCTGCGCCACTACCAGCACCTGAGCCAGAACCGGCGCCTGCGCCTTCGTCCTGGGGCAATGGCATAGGTTCAGCCATAACAGGTGATGCAGCCAGCATGGTTGCTGCGATTGCAGCTGCTAACTTTTTCATCATAATAAACACCTCTATGTGTTTTGGTTTTCATCGATTGGCCAATCGAACCTTTTACGGTCGATTAACCCTAACGCTACGCTTATTCCAGACATTTTGCAAGCAATATTTTGGTGTGTTTTCGCTAATGTGTCGCGCAAAATGCGCGACCTACCGCACCCGGTAACTTGCGCCTTTGCCGCAAGTTAGGATTTGCGTCGTAAAATAAATCCGCCGAGCGCCAGCAACATAAACAACCAACCACTGCTGCCACCGCTACTACCTTCTGAATCAGCCGTATCGTTGCCTTCATTGCCGGTATCATCGTCAGCCGGCGGTTCTTCCGGTTGCTCCGCCACCGTAAAGCTAGTGGTTGCTGAGGCGCTCATACCCGCTTCATCCGTCACTGTCGCCTCGAGTGTGTATTCGCCCTGTGCTAAATCACTCAATGTAAGATCAGCCCCATCATTACCCGCTAAGCTAACTGACGGCCCCTGCAACTGTTCCCAAACATAGCTTAAATCGTTGCTTGCTGTTTCAGCATCGCTGGCCGTTACTGTGAGCGTTACCGAATCACCTGCCTCCAAATCGCCTTTATTAAGGGCGATGTTTTCGATAACCGGTGCCGTATTCTGCGGCACCACAGTAACCTCGACTAACTCTGTGGTGATATTGCCGGCAATATCCTCAATACTGTAGGTAAACGTATAAGTGCCCGCCTCCTGCAAATCATCGATAGTGTAACTCGAGTAGGTGTTAGTTAGCGTATCATTAAGATATTCTTTTACCTCACCGGCACTAACCTCGCGGGTCAACATTGCTGAGGCCACGTTTATGTCGTTGTCCAGGTCGCTAATTTTGAACTCCAGTACAAATTCGTTGCCCGCTATCGGCTCTTCCGGCGCCACAATAATCTCATCCACAGAAGGCGGCGTGTTACTCCCGGAAACCGCCAGTGCTTGGCTAATCGGAGGATGCACTAACGAGTCAAAATCGGCAGTCACCTGCCATTCACCAGGCTCGTTGGTTGCAGGCACATCACCACTGATCAATATCTCAATATCGTCGCCACCATTGATGCGCGTTTGTGTGGTTGTAGAATTCTGCAGTGTTACCGAACCGGTTTGCGATATCACCGGCGTTAATGAGGCTGGTACGTCATTTAACTGCCAGCGAATGGTAACATTGCTGTTAGTTGTTAAGCGGTATTGATCACTAAAATAGGCGCTAATCGGAGTGATGTCTGGTTTGGGTTCCAGCCATATATCGGCACTTACCGCAAAGTTGTTTTTTTGGGCGTTCACGATAGACAGTGGTAAATGCATCAAAGCCCGCGCGTCCTGTGGGCTCATAGCAGCTAAAATTTCCGGCAGTGGTTCCTTTAGCGTGATCGTTGCCGTCCGTGTTTCTCCACTACCGGTAACGCTAAAATTAAACCATTGTGACGCATCGCTAATTGCCTGCTGTTGGTTATTAACTTCATCATCAGCACTTAATAAAACGCCAAGCGCTAAATCGCTGTTGACTGTTTCAGTATCCGTCAGATTTAACTCAATCTCGGCTGAATCGTTCATCGTAAACAGGTCAATGACATTATTTCGCGGTACGATAGCCTCGACTTGCTCACCGTTAGTCAGCGTATTTAAGCGTGCCTGGCCGACTGCCTGATAACCGCTGCTGCCATCAGCAAACTCTATTTTAGCTACTACGCAAAGGCCTAAGCCGCCGCTAATTCCAACTAACGCTTCGGTTTGTTGCGTGACGGTGGCATCGCTAATATCATCGCCCCTCAGCACGCTAAAAGTACAAAAATCAAAATTGTTAATCAAGTAGTACTCACTTGCCCCCGCTTGGGCGAGCCAGGACACAACAGCGTTACTATCGTCGACTAAATCGATTTGTAGCGACTGCAGATCCGAGGCCTTTGCCATTAGTGCCATTGACGGCGTTACCTGCGACAACGCCCGCACCCCGTTCGCTGCATCAATCTCGGCTTCAGTTTTACCCAACGCGACGCCATTTAATAGCTTGTCTGGATCAGAAAACTGTTCGGCAGCGTTGCATTCGCCTTCAAGGTTGGCGCAACTTGTACCATATGCCATGGTGGTGTAAGCGCTGGCGTCCTCGGTAATAAAGCCATAGTTAATTTTATAATCAACGGTTGAGCCGCCATCCTCTTCTATGGTTGAGCGGTCGTGACGTAGCGACAGATTATGACCTAATTCATGTGCAACTGTCGAACCAGGGCAGGCAATGCGTGAATACCCAACGGCATTGTTTCCAAATACATGCTGGAGTTGGTTTTGCTCGTTTAAGTTACTCGCTAATGTCGCTTTACCGCAGATTTGGGAGTCAGTCGCGCCAAGGTAATGAATGACATCAGCATCGTGTAAGTCAGCAAGATAGTTAATGCGGGGATCAGTCTGCAACCACTCCAAAACATCCCCGCTGGTTTCAGCGGGGAAGCCACTCAGCGTACCGTTGTATTGGAACGCGTACAAACCCACGTCGGCAAACTGATACGAGGGGCCGGAGTTGGCATAGATTTGTTGGCTAACGTCTTTGCGGTTAGCAAACGTGAGTTCAAAGTCATAGCCCTCACTATTAGCAAAGGCGGGTAAACGCGGATCCATGATCCACAGCACGTCGACGGTCGGCACCTCCACTTGCTGAGAACTTGTAGTGTTTTGTTCACTAACGATATTTGACAGCGGTTGAGGAGATATCTTTAATGGCGGTGCATTCAGTTTAGGTTGCCGCTGAGTCGCTGGTTTTAATGGCTTACTCGGGAGTGCTGTCACTAACTCGCGTATTATTGTATCACCATCTTTTTCGACGATTTGCACCGATTTACCGTTCGGCATATTCAGTACCGTGAGCTTTTTATTATCGCTGAGCTGAATATAACCGGCGTTAACGGTCTGTCCAGATTCGGTCTTTCTCTCCAGCGAGTAAAAACCTTTATGTGGCTGACTCTGTTCGCCAACTCTAATTTTGAGTAAGTCGTTTTGCGGGTCAATTTTTTCTGCCAAAGATTGCGTAAACACCACCGGCTCACCGACGTGCAGTTGGTTCGATGGCTGCTGCGCGACAGTTAGCGCAGAGGTTACCAGTAGGCTACCAGCAAGGATTGAATTAAACGACCAAGACATATTTAACTTCCCTTTAACATCTTTTCGTTAGTATTACATAACAAGCCGATGTCGCGCAAAATGCGCGACCTGCTTTATCCCGCACGTTATAGTTTGCGGCGTACAATAACGGGCGCCACCATAATAAGCAAAATGGCCAAGCTGCCCGCGCCAACACTCCACCAAAAATCACCGGTTCGCTGCGCCTCTGGCAACGATAATAGCGTTGACAACGCCTCCAATGGCAAGATCAGGGCTGCTACCACCGAAATACTGAACAACATAATATTAAAACGGCCAGCTTGCTCCCGCTGCTGCTCTTGATGGTGGTATTCGATCTCTTTAAACACACGCCCCTCTAATTCCCTTAACTGCAAACGTTGCACAAAATAATCATACAGCCGTTGCGCTAACGGATAACTACATACCTGAGTAATATTAAACGTCTGTCTAAACCGATTAATTTTTGTCGTTAATTGTTTAAACTCTTTTTTAGTTGCACCGGTAAACTGCTGCTGAAATCCATCCAGCGCAAGTCGTTGCACCAACCCGAGAGCAAACAGGTCCACATAATATTGCAATTGTTGCAGGTTCATATTCAACGCAGCAGAACCCTTTTCACTGATAAAAATTAATCGATGATATGCTTGTAACGCTTGCCAATCCTCCCACACCGAAAAGCAACTATCCGATAAACGCTTAAACTCGCCATCCGCCAGCCGGTAACCGGGTTTAGACGGTTGCGCCCCGGCCGCCAAGTTTATCAATTGGTCATTCAGTCTTTTGCCGTTGGCATTCTCAAGCTGCAAACAATAAGGTAGCTCATGCCCAAACCAGTCATCGACATACTGGTTATCATGACAAAAACGTAGCTCAAATAGTTGCTCTAACCATTCTTGCAACGGTTTGCTCTGTTTACCATATTGCCAGTGAGGCAGCTGGATGTGTTGGTTTTTTGGAAAAAAACTAACGATTTGCCGCTGCAACTCGTACACTTCATCGGCGGCGACTTCCTCGGCGCTAATATTTAAATAAACGAGCAGCCGCTGGTCCAACTGAACCAAAGTCAGCGACTGTAATTTAACCTTACTATTAGCTGCTAGCGATAAAGGTCCACCTAATGCTTGATCCATAGTGAGCCGCCAACGACCTGCTTGCAGCGGTCTAAATAAGTCAACCGTTGAGCGATTATAAAAGCGTCGTTGATCGGTTACGCTGTTATCGTCCAACCCCTTTGTCCAGTGCTGCCATGGGTAACGCTTTAACAGCTCCTTACGCTGCTTTACTGCTAACTCTAATGGCAAAATAGCGGTTAACGATAAACGACTTAAGGTCATTGGTGTTAGTCTCCATCATTGGCTGAATTGGCTTGTTGCAACCACTTTCGTATCGGTTTTATACCGAGTTCACTCGCAATCGTTAATAACTCTTGTCGCTTGTAATTTTCTATTGTGGCTAAATAAGCTGGCAGCGTGCGCTCCGGCCGCTCTTTTCTTGGCAAGTTAAAAAAATAAGCTTTCTTTTTATAAAACTTACTTAATGCTAACGCTTGGCGCTGTATTTTCTCATCTAATTGCGACAGATCGATGATCAAGGCATTGCCGTTAAGGCGATCTTTAGCACTAACCGGATAGCGATAAAACGGCCGTGGCTTCACATATTCTGACTCGCAACGAATAATATTCGGTAAATACGATGCTGAGGTAGCGCCTAACCAACGCTTACTAACTTGTCTGGCCGTTAATCGAATAACTCCCGAGTTGCTATCGTCCACATTACTGTCTGCGATAACACCGTCTTGTTTTAATGCGTCTATCACGCCTTGAATAGCATTGCGTTTATTGCGCATCGAACTCAGTTGAGGGACTCTATTCAACGGAAGGTCTAAAAAGCAGGAGCCGAATTGCATCCAGGCTTTGTGCATTTGCTGGTTGCCTGCAACCAGTAACTGTATTGGAATAAATCCCGCGGTATAATCTTCTATCGCTACCAACTGCTCAACCTCATCCGGTAGGTTAAGGCGCTTTTTGCTGGCATAATCTAAGCTGTTTATCCCACTCAGCTGTGCCAGACTAACCCGCTGTTGCTCGCCGGCTACCAGCGTGAACTTAAGATCATCGGCAGTGAGCTGTTCCGTGGTAACAAGGCGTTTATTATAGGACTCCCTTGGTAACAACTGTTCTGTCACAGCACAATAAAGCAAGCCTCTACTGACATGCCTAATAGCACGGCCGCGGTTTAAGCTCCGCTGACCGAGTTCTGTCAGGGTCACTTTATTATCCTGTCGATGTTGTAAAAAGCCCAAGGCAAAGAGTTCGCTGAGTTTGCTATGAATATTTCTAAGCGCAAGCCCCGAAAAATGCGCTAAGGCTTCAGCCGTGTCGATACCTGTGTGGATAAGATTCAGTAACACGCCATCAGCGCTGTCAAACTGATCGCGCGCAACCTCTTCAACGCAAACTTGTAGCGACAGTACAGGTAACAACATTTTGTTATAGAACAGCATTTGTTTACCAAATCGCTCGAGCTGTTCGTAAGCCAGCTCTTCGTGTTTCATTATATCCTGCGACATCTTACACGCTACTCCCGCGGTTTATTGTTTGGTGACGCTTTTTTAGGAAAAAAACGAAAGCCGGGTAGAATCGCATTACGCGCATTTAGTTGCTTTACCAAGAGTTGCATCGCCTGTTTAAAGTCGCGATCGCCGCGAGCGGCAGCGCTTTTCGGTAGGCGAGTCATAGTATCCGTGTTGCCGACCATGACCACTTGCTTTTTAGCTCGCGTAAGGGCTACGTTGAGGCGCTGCCACGCTTTTAAAAAACCAACATTACCGTGTTTGTTAGAACGAGAGCAGGCAAAAATAATCAGCTCGCGCTCTTGCCCTTGAAAACTATCGACCGATGCGACAAGTTCATCTAACGGCATGGATAACTCAGGAAATTCGTTAGTTTTCTGTAACTTTTTTATGCGCTTCTGGATCTGTTGCAAGTGCTTTCGATAGGGCACGATTATACCAAGTTCTCGTTGCTCGATTAGCTCCGGCATTTCCTCGATCGCGCGCCGGCAGACCTCGACGATGATATTGGTTTCGGAGCGGTTGCCAACAAACTGACCTTGGTTGCGCTCTTCATGATTATTTTTAACCTCTGCAGTATCCAACCAGATAATCGGCGAAGAACAAAAACTCAATAGCGGTTTGCAGTTCAGTTTATTTGCTCCCGCATAGTACTTGTTATCGTAAAATGCCTGCGATACAAAATCACTAATTTCGCTGGGGCAACGAAACTGTGTATCGAGCATAAACTTACGCGACGTCGGTGATTGTTCCCAGAGCAATTCGAACCAACTGCGCTCATACAGTTGTAACTCGTGCGGGTCACTTCCTCTTTCTTGCAATTCCTCGGTAATTTCAGGTTGTACCACGGGCCGAATTTGTTTGTGGTCGCCCACCAGAATCGCTTTTTTGCTGCGTGATAAAGGTACCATCAAATTATGTACTTGAATTTGTCCGGCTTCGTCGACGATGACCACGTCGAAGTCTATGTTGCGGAACATCTCTTTAGTGTTGATACCGATACAGGTTGCCCCCACGACATTAACGTGCTCTAGCAATAACGGGTATAAACTTTGTCGCCTGCGGCTGTGGATATCATCAAACCAGTCTTTCAATGTCGTTTGAATACGGCTTACCCTGTCGCAATACGTCGCTAATTTGCCACTCATTAACGAACGCAACTCTGGCAACTGAAAATACGCTCGATAATCGCCGGGGTGTTTTGCTTCGATTGTCTGCACACGATTAGCAAAACGGGCGCTACTTTGCCGGGTATCGTTGAGTCGCTCTTGGCTGTTTTCCAGCTCGCTTGCTAGCTGTTTACATTGCTGCCGTTTTGCTGCGAGTAACTGTTGTATTTCATTAATCCGCTTACGCAGCCTGCGTAATTGATAACGGTGCCAACCCAGCGTTAACAACTCAGTCAACAATGCCGGCCGCTGCGTTTCACGTTGTTGTTTTTGTTGCTGGCTTAACTGCAGTTGCTCTACCAGCTTATTTTCCTCACTCGCTAGCACATCAAGTTGGCTTTTTTGTGTTGCTAGCGTTGTGGTTAAGCTGGCTTCGAGCTGCTTGGCCTCGTCAAGCTTGCTAATACTGTCTTTTACATAGTCTTGATATTCGTCTAGATACTCTAAAAATGATTGCGCCGTATCAAGATGGGCCGTAAGCGCTTTGCTGTTCTCAAAAAGTTTATTCTGTAAGTCAGTGGCTTTGTTATCTAACAGAATATCATGCAGCGATGAGCTCACCTTCGTTTCGTTACCAATGCGCAAACATTCAAACTCAGGTTCATCGGCCAGTCGCTCTAACACGTTATCTACCGCTTTGTTGTTTTGCGACGTGACCAACACCCGCTGTCCTTGGCTGACAAAATGGCGTACCCACTCTAAAATTACCGTTGTTTTGCCCGTTCCCGGTGGTCCCAACACCAAGGAATAGTCTGGCGTCGCAGCGCCTGCATCAATCGCAGCTTGCTGAGAATCGGTCGGCGGAAATTCGTCGCTATCAACAGTTATTGGCTTAGCCGTAAAAGCCGGCGGTTCGTATTCCTTCGCCAGTAAAGACAATAACCATGGATTCTTGGTTTCACCAGACTGCAGTTGTTCGATAATCTCGCTACGAATTTTGTGTAAAGTCGGCAGCGCCATTAACTTTAGATCGCCTTTTGCAGGAATTTGTCTGGCGCTGACCTGTCGTTCAATACTTACTTGGATCACCGGTTTACCTGAGCAAACTTCTAATTCGACCACCTCCATTTTAATTTCTTCCGAAGTACCATCATCGCTGGCAACAGATAGTAATTTGGGTTGTACTTTAAGGACTCTGTCGTAATCGCTCTCCACCAACGTGAGGTCGTAAAATTGGCGGTAGGTCTGTTTTACCGTACTGGCTTTTATATGCTGATAAAAAAACGGCGGTTCTAGCTGTTGAGCCAAACACTCGAGATCATATTCGGTATCGACAAAACGCTGCAAACAATCTAATGCGTTATACTTCGCATCACTGAGCTTGATATTCGTTTCTTGCGTGGCATTTGCGTGCCTGAGATCGCCGGCTCGCTCAATCAGTGACACCCTAAGTAAGTCAAGTAACTTGTCGACAGCAGCACTCGACTTAGCCTTACCCGCTGTCGATTTTTCAAAGGCTCGACGATATTCAGAGCCGTTAAAAATTCTGATGCCATCAAAGTTAATCACGATACCATTGCGTAATCCCTTACGGCGGTCATCATGGCTTATCAGTCGAAGTCTTTTATAGCGAAACTTTTTCTGGTCCTTAGGCGTGTCGTCGACATAAAGTTCTAAGACATAATCCCCCACCAAAAAATAGGCAATATGCTTGCCATCGGGATATTTAACACAAGAAACGATCCCTTGCGTTAAGCCTTTCAAATAGGCAACAACCTCGACTTGCGTTTTCTCGACACCAGTCGATAAGTGCATTGAGTCGTGTTTGTCGGTCAACAACACGGCAACAGGCTGGCCATAATCAACGACCAAATCCTGTTGCCAAAATGGTACGGCTGTGTCGATTGTAATATCCATAACAGCACTACCCTCTGTTTAACGACTTTAACCGACCCAAAAAATGCGTTAGTGAGGGACGCTGTCTGGGATTAAATTGTGTCGCTTGCTCTAGCAGCTCGAACAGTTGTCGTGCTTGTGGTGTAAAGGTTGGTAACAGCGGATAGTCAGGATAATCCCAATCGCTGTAGTCGGCATTAACACTAAGTTCCGCCGATTCGTTTGCTAACAAAAACCAGAGGCTCTGAGCCAGCCCAAAAACATCAGTTTTATCAGTCACAGACTGTTGTCTTGATACATACTGTTCGGGTGCGCGAAATCCGGGGGTTCCCTCTTCGGCCTGACGCTTTTGAGAGGCACTACCCAAATCAATGACATAAACCGCATCATGGGGTTTGTCACCGGTTAAAATTAAATTGTCGGGTTTGATGTCACGGTGATAAAGTTTTTGACTATGCATGGGTTGTAACCGCCAACCGGCTTTTATTAATGCGCCGATGCGCTGTTTTATCTGATACTGATCAGCGGGCGGTTGCTTAAACCGTTGTGCAAATGACTGCCCTTCAATCCAGTCCAACAACAGGCCGACATGCGTGCCGGACTCGTCCCAGCTATGCACATGCGGCACGCTGCCAAACGGCAACCGATTCAACGCTATAATTTCCGCCGCTAGCTGCTTTTTGTTAATCAGCGTTTTATCAAATACTTTTAGTGCATAGTGGTTTTGTGTGATTTTGTGGCGTACATGAAATAAGCTACGTCCGGCGGCGGTGTTCTCATAAACTGTCGTTAACAGCTCTAGCTGCGCAAGGCCCATGCTCACAACAATATCTTGGTGGTTCATTGCCATTGCCTGACTCTCTCGTTTAATTCACTCATTGATGGGCGTTGTCGTGGGTTCTCGTGTAAGCCTTGTTTTAATATGATTCCATCCTTTTCCGGTAAATTCCACTTGGCTAACAAACTTGCAAAGCCATGACGTTGTTGCAAGCTTACCTTTTCGCGTGGCGACCCACCCAGCACATAGGCAATAATCATGGCAGCGCTAAAAACATCCGCTTTAACCGACACCGACGCGCTTGCATCAAGCACTTCCGTCGCTTGATAATCGCGATCAAAACCGGTGCGCGCATTAATCGGTAATGTTTTTAAATCATCTGCCTGCACTAATTCAAAGTTAATCAATTGCACGTCATTTGCCGGTGACAGACGAATGTTTTTGGGGTTAATAGAGCGTAATATAATCGGTGGCGCGGTAAATTGGCTGATTCGCGTTAACGTTGCCAGCAACTGCTTGATCACTGCCAAACGTTCAGCTCGGTTGGGTTCTTTAGTTAGCCAATCCATGAGTGTGGTTGGGTAGCCAGGCTCAAGAAAAATAATAAGGTCTTTACCATTTTGGTAGTGCCAGTAATAATAAGGAATACCGTTAACTCGATGTCTCCCCAAACGTTGTAAAACCGGTATTTCGCGGGCTACGCGGGCCGCTGCGGCACCGTTATCGAGCCGTTTAAACGCATCATCAATGTAACGCTTGGCCCAAACTTCATCTCCGTAATGGTCGGCTTTATAAATCTTAAAATAGTCGCTGGACTCCTCGCTAAGTTCACAGTCCAAGTCCATGTTTAAGCCGGGTAACAAGTATTGAGGGGTATTAAAGTCGTTTCCGGGCTGGCATGAAAAACGATCAGCGATCTGTTGGATTTGTTCAGTATCCAGTAGCGGTTTGAGTCGTTTCCCGGCCCAGGTTTTTGCTCTTTTCAAAAGCGCTTCTACCAAGTTTGGCAGATCGGTAACAACGGCCTCACCATATTGATAGGGTAACGAATGTCGGGTTTCGTTGCCATCAATGCACGTTGCCTGACCATGGCTAGAGGTAAAACAAACTACGACAGTTTTTCTTGCCTCTGGTATCAGATTTCCCGCCGCATCAGCCAGATCGCGCTGAAAACTTCTTATCGCCTCAATTCCTTTCGTCACTGGGTTTGCATCACGCGTTACGGTCGGCGGCGTGGTCGTCTTATCCCATAGCAGCATCGACTTTCGGTCACTGGAATCAACATAAAGGTCGATATCGCCCTCGTGACCTTTTATTTCGATAAAAAATAAGCCCAGCGGGCAAATCAATAGTGCATCGACTTCGCGTGATGAGTTTTTACTTTTAAAAAAAGGGTTTCGAACCAGTTTTGCGCCACTTAACGCAGTGCTTTCGTTAATTTCTTTGGCTATTAGTTGGTGGACTTGATGCTCCGCTATATCGTTGGACGGGTCGCCAATGAGCACCTCATCGATTAATTCGTCGTCGATCGGTGTCGTCGTATCATCAATAGGAAACACGACCGCTCCCCAATCGTCCTCTTCTTTTAGGGCATCAAGATTGGCCTTTACGTTTTGCTCGATATGACTAATTTTTAATCCGCTGTCTAAAATTTTTCGGTGCGATAGACCATCGGTGCATAGCAGGTACTTCTGATCGTAACTATCTAATGGTAAGCGTAACCTCGCCGGGGTAGGTAGTGAGCATTGCCCTAAAACGTGGGTTGGATGAATCATATCTTGCTCGCGCAAGGACTCGGCGTTTTTGTAACGTTTTAAGGCGTAAACGCGAATATTGCCTACGATATCAGCAACAACCTCGTTAGTTTTTTTTACTGTCGCCAAACAAAATACAGCTTGAGCACCGTTTTTAAACAACAGTTGATTAAGTTCTTCAATGATCTGTTCCGAACGAAGCAAACGGCTTTTGGGCTGCGCACTTAGCCATTGCTCACAGAGTTTTACCGCTTTTTCGGGCAGGGATGAGGACACGCCGTCAAGCAACAGAAATTGTTTTTGACTCGGGTGGGTCCAAATCAAATCACCGCGATTGCGGTCACCAATAAACTGTTTAAAAATTAATGAGCTCATTCGTATACCTATTAATGAAAATTGAACGGCAATGTAGCACTGATTTCACTTACGATTTGCTCAACCGGGTAAGATGATGGCGTTGATGACTGCATTTTTTGAATGACTGCATCTATTGCGTTTGCGATAGTATGCAAGGTTCTACCTTGTGATTGCAGCTTAGCGTTTTTTAATGCTTGATTCGCCCAACTAAGTGACTCGTCTGTTGTTTTTTGCAAGGGTGATTGCCATAAAATCAACGCACGATAAAAGTTAATCAATGCCCACGGATGACCGGTGCCGACCTGCCAATTTTGTTTTTGTGACCAATAAGCACGGACGACCGCTTCAAATTTTTTCGGCACCTTGACACAGGCGCGTAATAATAAGTAATGCCCAAAACGGTCGGCTGCCTCGCCGCGGGCAAACCGCGTGGCTAAACCACGTAAACTTGCCGCAGACTCAACCCCTAAGGCTTGCTCTAGCGCGCTAACTGCTGCATCTGTGTGCGGTACGTAGTCCATTAGCCACAGTGCTTGATAATGCCGTGTTTGTTGCGACTGTTTCTGAAGTTGACGCTTGTCATTCAACTTAGCGAAATGGGAAAGACTTTGCTCAAAATAGTCATTGGCAGCGGCATCGCCTAAAAACGCCATGACTTGTCCGGCGCTGGATAGGAGCTTTGCATGGTTTTCTGTACCAATAGCAAGTTTGGGCACTTTTAACCAATGATTGACCACCGCTTGTGCTTTTTCAAATTCGAACGCATTGCAATACGTAACAATAATCCGCAGCGCGACTTCGCAGCACAATTGCGCGTTTTCTTCTAGCAACTGACGCGCCAGCGCTTCGGCTTGCTTTGCCAAAGCAGACTCTACTCTGCCCATATGATTTGCCGCTGCCAACTGAATACTCAGTAATTGCAATTTTGCTATTGGTGCCAATGTCGCTGGCACATATTCCTCTAACCACTGACAGGCATAATAGAGATCATGCGGATAATACTGTTTTTGCTGCTGTTCACGCCGACTGTAAGATAAGTACTGCAACCAACGCGACTCATCCTCTTGGCATCGTTGACCTAGTTGCCGCAAACATTCACCTAATGCTGTATGGGACATAGACTCAGGTTCGATAGCTGCCATCGCATACCAGTCTACAGGTTCGAGTTTTTGCTGGTGATTCAGAGCCAGAAACAGCCGTTCAAAACGGTGCGAATCCGCTTCTATTAAGCATTGCTCTGCTAATCCTGACGATAACAAAAAACGCTTATTGACGGGTTTGGGGCTGCCCCAAAGGTAAGCAAGACTATCGACATAACCATTGTAAGGATGCCCTGTTTTTTTGATCATTGCTAAGGAGAGTTTTAACTGTCCGAGGCGTTCCGGAGAAAGTAAACGCAGTTGATTTTGCAATGTTTCTGCCAGCGCACTTAAATCTGCGCCAGCGGCATAGGGGGCGCGTTGCTCAATAAAAACCTTAACGGTCACCGGCGCACCACTTGCGGGTAGCAAGGTAAGTACCCATCGCGTAAGCAACTCAATGGTGTTGATCCAGCTGTACCCTTCAAGTTCTTCGTTTTTTACGGTCGCACCAATTACACCAACCTGTCGTTGTATTAATTGGTTAACAACGTTATGAACGTACGCAGGGTCGCTTTGGGTTGCATGGAAGCCCGCTTGTAATGCCGGCAACTGAATGGATTCGGGTACCAATAGCCCAACGACTTTACCAATTTCATGGCTCGATGAGGGCATACTCCTAGCCTTGACGCTAAAATGCGAACCAGTTTCATCGATTAACAGATGCCATGAATTAGCTTCGTCGAGGCCTAAAATACTGCAGGGGTGGGATTGCCGAAATAACAAGATAATATCCGTGCGTAACAACGTCCTTTTTTGTCACTATATGCTAACTCTGAGCGGGTTTCAATTGGCTACGTTTTTACTCGCTTTGACAGATGGCTTGTCGCTACTGTGTCGCGCAGAATGCGCGACCTACCGCACCTGGTAACTTGCGCCTTTGGCGCAAGGTGTTCGCGATTATGCGTGCAATCTTAAACGTTAAATATCCTACATCCCATGTCACACCCTCTTGCTGGCCGACTTCCCTATTTTTAGCGAACCTTGATGGGTTCTGTCCGACATCAAAACTTTATCGTGCCAAGGCACGACCCACGGAGACTCTATGCCCATTGCTAATGTAAAAACAATCACCCTAACCATGTTAATCACTTTTACTCTAACCGGCTGTATGAGCACCGACCCCAAACTGGGCGGTAGCGGCGGTATGACAACCTCAGGTGGTGCCGGCGGCAGTTCTTCGTCTGGCGCCAGTGCGCAACTGGAAAAATGCGATACTCCGCTGGGAACCCTGTCAGTATTTGAAGACACCGATGACAACTGGTGGCGTGACTACCAAAGTCGTTATCCAAAATTAGGTTCTACCTTGCCGGTTGTGCGGGTCATGATCCAGCAGTCGAATTGTTTTGTGATTGTTGAACGCGGCAAAGCGATGGCAGCGATGCAGGCGGAACGCGCACTAATGAGTAGCGGCGAGCTACGCGCCGGTAGTGATTTTGGCGCCGGCCAGATGGTTTCGGCCGACTATACCGTAAGCCCATCCATTCAGTTTTCGGAAAAAGGCACACAAAAACTCGGCGGATTGGTTGGCGGTTTAGTGGGGGTTGTGGCCGGCGGGTTATCGGCTAATGAGGCGGCAACCACGTTGATGCTTATTGATAACCGCTCGGGCGTGCAAGTATCTGCCGCCACCGGTAATGCTAAAAATTATGATTTTGGCGGTTTTGCCGGTATTTGGGGTTTGGGCATGGGCGCCGGCGGCTACACCGACACCCCCGAAGGAAAAGTCATTTCTGCCGCGTTTTTAGATTCGTATAACAATATGGTTAGGGCGCTGCGTAATTACAAAGCCCAGGACATCGCGGGCAGGAAGTTGATGGTTCAGTAGACTCGCTGCGCTCGTGGTTTCGGCGCTGCGCGCGGTTTAGGGCCTGCGGCTGGGATAAGCTCGCTGCGCTCGTGGGTAGGCGCTATGCGCGGTTTAGGCCCTTCGGGCGTTATAGACTCGCTGCGCTCGTGGTTTACGCGAGCGTAGCAAGCCCACCCCGCAGAGGCGAAGCCGGAGCCTAAACAAGGAGGTTTTATGGATTATAAAAAGTTGAAAGTATGGGAGTTATCATTAGAAAGCACATTCATCGTTATTGACGAAATAGAGCAGTGCCGCGTTTTTAGCTTTAATGATCAGATTCTGCGCTCGTCAATATCCGTGCCTAGTAACATTGCTGAAGGTATGGTCAGGCCGACTAGTAAACAACAATTACAGTTTTTAAGCTATTCTCGCGCTTCAAATGCTGAGATGGAGACACAGATTTTGATTGCTAGACACGGTCAGTATTTCTCTCAAGAGGCATGTAATAAGCTAACAACGAACTGCGCTCGAGTTGGAGTGATGTTGCACCGTTTAATGGAAAAAATTCGAGTGCGCTAGAGGCTCGGGCGGCGCTTTGCGCGGTTAGGGCTTCGCCGGTTTAGGCTCGCGCTTCGCGCTCGCGGTATAAAGCCTGCGGCTGGGATAGGCTCGCTGTGCTCACGTAAACCACGAGCGCAGCGAGTCTAAACCGCCCGAAGGGCCTAAACCGCGAGCGAAGCGAGCCTACAATTCAGCTTCTTTGACTTCGACGTAGGTTTGGTTGCGCCAAATGCCTTCGACTTCGATGATGCTGCCAACTTCCAGTGCTGCGAGAAACTCCTCTAAACTGACTTCTTCATCGTCAATTTCAAGCTCGCTGTCGCTGGTAAAACGTAATTCAAAGCCGTTGACGACTATTGATTCACCGTCAATAGATTCGACTGCACCTTCAAACTCGGCTTTGCCGCGCTTGTCGCTGGCGTTGTCATCGTCTCCATCATCATTATCATCTTCGTCGTCGTCATCTTCGCGTTCGATTTCGACTTCGCTGGCAACGAGAATATCACCGTCGTATTCGCCTTCGACCTCGACTTCAATGTCGGTTTCGGCACTAAATAAGGCGACGAATTCTTCCGGCGTCAGATGGTCTTCGTCTTCGAATTCCGTTTGCTCGTTAAAGGCAACCTGAACGCCGGCGACGGTCATGCCCTCAAGGCTGACGTCACTGGCGATGCCTTTAATTTCGCCTTCGCGGTCGTCTTCCTCGGTGCGCTTGATTTTCAGCGCGACGTAATCACCGTTGTCGTCGATTACAGCAATGACCTTGAGCCAATCGTTAACTGCGATATCATCGTAACTAAAGGTCCGGGCGCCCTGCCCCGAAGTGTCTAAATACGAGGTATCATCGTCGACAACAAAGGTGATGCCATTTAGCACGAATGCCTGCGCTTCAGCATCCAGCTCGGTGACCTGGCCTTCGCTTACCTGACGCGCGTCCTTGGCGATAAATTCGATTTCCTCGGCAATTAACTGCTCGCCGTCGTATTCTGCTTCGACTTTCACCCGTACGCCATTGGTCAGGCGATCAGCCGAGCCATCTTCAAATTCCGTGTCGCCATTGACGGTAAAGCTGTACTGATTAACCTCAAAGGTACCAGCGGTCTCATCGTAATTACTGACAATGCCGGAGATTTTTATCTCGTCAGCATCATCAAAGTCCTCGGCATCATTGTCTTTGTTTTCGACATCGGTCGCAATTAGGGTGAGGGTTTCTGCGTCAAACTCAGTACCTTCCACCTTCACATATAAACCATCTTCAAGCTCATCAGCACTCATATCGTCGAATTCTGCGCCACTATAATCAATGGTAAGCTCGTTAATCGTGAAGGTTTGCGCGGTAGTATCGAGTTCGCTGACATCACCTTTTAGTTTCAACTCGTCTTCATCGTTTTCTAACTCGATCCGAGTCGCATAGAATTCGCCGTCTTCGTTGATGTAACCACTTACTTCGATGGTATCGCCCACCGTTAGGTCAGCGAGTTCCACTTCGTCAAATTCGGTTAGGTCGTTGTAAACCACTTGCTGGCCCAGCACCTCGATAACTTCGGCTTCGGTATCGATAAAGCTGATTGGGCCTTGTAGATGTTCTTCGTAGCGAATAGCAGTGGCCTCCGGGTCACCGTTATCCGAACTGGATGCTGCGAGCGACACGACCATGCCTACTTTAAGATCGCTTTCGGTAGCTGCTGGGTTGTTGGCTAGTGCAATGTCGGCATTTTCCGAGCGGTAACGTTGGCCGTTAACGTACACGCTGCCAAACCCGGTGATGACGCCTTCGGTGTAGACGGTAGTTGAGGTACCGCCGGTGTTGTCATCACCCGGAGGTGGATTGGACACGTTGTTGTCTGATGAGCCTGAGCCGCCGCACGCGGTAAGTGCGGTGGTTACGGTTAGTGCAATTAGAGATTTAGCAAAACGCATGATTGCCCCCTGTCTTCGGGATTGGAATATGTAACAAAGTATTACGGGGGGATCGGAGGCGAACGCAAGCTCTTTACTAAAGCTTTACCTTCGTGGGCTTCCCGGGGTATGCGCTACGCGCGGTTTAGGCTTCGCGGTGTAGACTCGCTGCGCTCGTGGTTTACGTGAGCGAAGCGAGCCTAAACCGGCGCAGCCCTACACCGCGAGCGAAGCGAGCCCATCCCGCGGAGGCGAAGCCGGAGCCTAAAAACGTGTACGGGCGTTGCGGAACAGGCGTATCCAGGGGCTGTCTTCGCCCCACTGATCCGGGTGCCAGCTGTTGGCTACGGTGCGGAACACGCGTTCGGGATGCGGCATCATGGCGGTAAAGCGACCGTCATCATTGGTCACCGCGGTAATACCGTTAGGGCTACCGTTCGGATTACACGGATAACTCTCGGTCACCTCGCCCCAATTGTTGATATAGCGTAGTGCTACCTGACCGGCGTTTTGTAACTGGCTTTGCTGCACCGCGTTAGCGAATTCCGCGCGGCCTTCGCCGTGCGAAACCGCGATTGGCATGCGCGAACCGGCCATACCGGCAAAAAAGGCAGAGTTAGATTCTGGTACTTCGACCAGGCTAAAGCGCGCTTCAAAACGCTCACTACGGTTAGTCACAAACCGCGGCCAGTGTTCGGTGCCCGGGATTAGCTCCTTCAGTGCCGTCAACATCTGGCAGCCATTACATACACCTAATGCCAGCGTGTCATCGCGGTTAAAGAAGGCTTCGAACTGATCGCGGGCGCGGCTGTTAAACAAGATAGATTTTGCCCAGCCTTCACCGGCGCCCAGTACGTCACCGTATGAGAAGCCGCCGCATGCTGCCAACGCCTGCATGTCGGCTAAATCAATGCGTCCGGCCAGAATGTCGCTCATGTGCACATCGATGGCCTCAAAGCCGGCACGATCCCAGGCTGCTGCCATTTCGTAGTGCGAGTTAACGCCCTGCTCACGCAA
Source organism: Idiomarina sp. (assembly GCF_019431395.1). Lineage (NCBI taxonomy): Bacteria > Pseudomonadati > Pseudomonadota > Gammaproteobacteria > Alteromonadales > Idiomarinaceae > Idiomarina > Idiomarina sp. The sequence goes on along the minus strand of NZ_CP080268.1, from coordinate 2,890,026 downwards.
AATCGCTACTCGCGGTGCCGCCCCTGATGCACTTTTTGCGATGTAAGGAGCCGCGATGTCTTCGTGCACATCAAAGCTCAGGTCAGCTAGTAAGCCGGGGTTATCCGCACGCTGCTTCAGCTGAAACTCTTCGTCAGCGCATACCGGGTTATCACGTAAACGCTGCATTTGGTGCGTGGTTTCCGCCCATAGCGTGCGGAAGTGTGTGCGCGAGCCAGTAAGCACTTGCTTACCGTCCAGGCTGAAGTTTAGCTCGTCTTTGTCGGTTGGCTGGCCAATGTTGTAGACCAAGTGGCCGACGCCGGCCATGTCGTAGGCTTTGATGACGTGTTGTAACTGTTCATCGGTTACTTGCAGGACCGCGCCGAGTTCTTCGGAGAACAGAACGGCCATGGTTTCTTCTGCTGTCGTGCCAAAGGCACGACCTACTCCATCATCAAGCTGAATATCCACACCACAATGCCCGGCAAAGGCCATTTCGGCGAGGGTGGTAAATAGGCCACCATCAGAGCGGTCGTGATAGGCCAACAAGCGCCCTTCGGCGATTAATTGCTGAGTGGTTTCGAAAAACGCTTTGAATTCAGCGGCATCATCAAGATCCGGCGTATCGGTACCAAACTGCTGGAATACCTGCGCCAGCGCCGAGGCACCCAGGCGGTTTTTGCCATGACCGAGGTCTGCCAGTAACAGATGCGTACGGCCTTTATCCAGGCGCAACTGCGGCGTTAGCGTGTTGCGGACATCGTTAGCCCGCGCAAAGGCGGTAATAACCAGTGACATCGGCGCCGTTACTGCTTTGTCCTCGCCGTTATCCTGCCACTGAGTCTTCATCGACATCGAATCTTTACCCACCGGAATGGTAATACCCAGCTCCGGGCACAACTCTTCGCCGACCGCTTTTACTGCTTCATACAAACCGGCGTCTTCGCCCGGGTGACCCGCTGCGGCCATCCAGTTTGCCGACATTTTAATGCGTTTAAGCTCGCCCACATCGGCGGCTGCCAGGTTAGTGAGTGCTTCCCCCACGGCCATACGTGCCGACGCGCCATAGTTTAACAGCGCCAGCGGTGTGCGCTCGCCCATCGCCATAGCTTCGCCGTGATAGGTATCGTAACTGGCCGCTGTTACCGCCACGTCAGCGACCGGGATCTGCCACGGACCGACCATTTGATCGCGATTAACCAAGCCCGTTACGCTGCGATCGCCGATGGTGATCAGGAAAGTTTTTTCTGCAATACTCGGCAGGCGCATTAAGCGCTCGGCCGCTTCTAAAGGCGTGACACCTTTAAACTGCAGAGGCTCACCTTCGGCTTTTAAGGTTTTTACGTCGCGGTGCATCTTAGGTGGTTTGCCCAGCAAGACATCCAGCGGTAAATCAATCGGCTGATCCTGGAATTTGGCATCGTTAAGCAAAATGGTCAGCTCTTCGGTGGCTTCACCGATAACCGCATACTCTGCTCGCTCGCGGGCACAAATATCTTCAAACCGTGCCAGGTTCTCCGGCGCAATCGCCATCACGTAGCGTTCCTGCGATTCGTTACACCAGATTTCCAGTGGCGTCATGCCCGGTTCGTCGTTGGGGATATCGCGCAGCTCAAATTTACCGCCGCGGCCGCCATCGCTAACCAGCTCCGGCATTGCATTGGATAAACCGCCGGCGCCAACATCGTGAATAAACGCAATTGGGTTATCAGCCCCCAGCTGCCAGCAACGATCAATAACTTCCTGGCAGCGACGTTCCATCTCAGGGTTGTCGCGCTGTACCGAAGCAAAATCCAGATCTTCAGTAGACTCACCCGATGCCATCGAGGAGGCGGCACCGCCACCTAAACCGATATTCATCGCCGGGCCGCCTAATACGACCAGTTTTGCACCCACCGGAATATCGCCTTTTTGCACGTGCGCTTCGCGAATATTACCTAAACCGCCGGCAATCATAATCGGCTTATGATAACCACGCATTTCGCGGCCGTTATGGCTGTTTACGGTTTGCTCAAAAGTACGGAAGTAACCTGTTAGTGCCGGACGCCCGAATTCATTGTTAAACGCCGCGCCGCCTAACGGCCCTTCCAGCATAATATCCAGCGCGGTAACAATACGCGCCGGTTTGCCATAGTCTTCTTCCCACGGTTGTTTAAAGCCCGGGATGTTTAGGTTCGACACGCTAAAGCCGACTAAGCCCGCTTTCGGTTTAGAGCCGACACCGGTCGCGCCTTCGTCGCGGATTTCACCACCGGAACCGGTCGCAGCCCCCGGGTATGGCGAAATGGCCGTGGGGTGGTTATGGGTTTCGACCTTCATCAAAATGTGGATGGGTTCGTGGTGGTATGTGTAGGCTCCGGCTGCGCCGTCGCGGTTTGGGCTCGCGCTTTGCGCTTGCGGGCTAGGCTCGTGCTGCGCACTCGCGGGATAAAAGCGCCCGCCTTCGTGGCCTTCCATTACTGCGGCGTTGTCTTTATAGGCCGACAACACGTAATCCGGAGTGACTTCGTAGGTATTTTTGATCATTTTAAACAGCGATTTCGGCTGCTCGATACCATCGATAGTCCAGTCGGCGTTAAAAATTTTGTGGCGGCAGTGCTCTGAGTTGGCCTGCGCGAACATATAGAGTTCGATGTCGTTAGGGTTACGGCCCAACTTTTCGAAGTTCTCGACCAGGTAGTCGATTTCGTCATCCGCCAGCGCCAGCCCTAAATTAATATTGGCGTCGGCTAAGGCCGCGCGGCCACCGGCCAGAATATCCACATTCGACAACGGCTTGGGCTGGTGTTTTTCAAACAGTTTTTCAGCGTCCTGCTCGTGATAAAGCACCGATTCGGTCATGCGGTCATGCAACAACGCCGCAGCCTGTTTAAGCTCTTCGCCGGATAAGTCGCCTTCAATAAAGTAAGCGATACCGCGCTCGATGCGATGAATGTTTTTCAGGTCACAATTGTGCGCAATGTCGGTCGCTTTTGACGCCCAGGGGCTTATGGTGCCAAGGCGTGGGGTTATGAGTATGTAGCGTGCGTCCTCGAGTGTCGCGCCAGAGGCGCGACCTACGTCCTCTGCGGCTGGGCCGTAGGTTAGCAATTTGGTTAAGGTATCGCGCTGGGCGTCGGAGAGCGGGGAATGGACATTAACGAAGTGTCGATATTCGGCGTAAAGCCCGGTGACGGGGAGCCCCGCCTGCTTAAGTTGTGCCAATTTCTTGGTAATTTTAAAGGCGGATAAGGCTGGTGCGCCACGAAATATTTCCACGTTGCTGTCTCCAAACGCTGGGGAATTTTTGCGTGCGAAGTATACAGGAAAGCATGACAAAAGGGTAGCGTGCGCATTGTGCGCACGTTGTGTATCAAAAAGCCAAATCGCGGTAGCTAAAGTGGGTGGTGATGTCTTCTTGCATCCATTCCAGCATCACAAAGCAGCGGGATTCGCCGTCTAAATTAACGACTTTGGCTAGAAAGCCTTTGAACGGGCCGGTTTTTATTTCGACTTCGTCGCCGATGCTTGGCGCTTGCGCTTCTTCGCTGCGATCAATTTCTTTAAGCTGCTGAATAAAGTTGTCGGGGATCTGCGGAATGCTATCGCCAAAGCGCACGATTGAGGCGACGCCATAGGTACTGCGCAATTTGTAAAACTGTTCACTCAGGCTATCGGGATGCACGAAAATGTAGCCGGGAAACATTGGTTCGACCGCCTTGGTACGATTGCCACGACGAATCTTTTCTACGGTTAACTGCGGGCAGTAGGCTTCGAAACCTTGATTTTCGAGGTTTTGAACGGCGCGAATTTCTTGTTTAGGCTTGCTTTTTAATACGTACCAAGCGTTGTTATCCATAACTGCCTTTACTGTGTTTACGTGCGTCGGGGCGTGCGTCGCGCAGGATGCGCGACCTATTCAAGTTTCGCACTACCGTCTTTTTGCACGATGCGGAACCATTTTTCGCGACGTTCGGTGATGCGTTTGCGACGTTTGCGGATGACAGCGCGGCGGCGGGCGTCATTGGCGGTTTTACGGATTTTACGCATAGCAGGCTCCAGCGGTGAGTGCAGTTTTATTGTGCCTTAACTTGTGCCGAAGGCGCAAGTCACGCCATTAAAATTGCAAAATAATTGACGTCATAAAACGTCATGCTGACGCGTCCGACCGAATTTAAACGATTAATCATCTGATCATCAGTGCCAATTCTTTATAGTCAGTTGTTAAATTCATTCGAATGTTATGGAGTTGACCGAATGGAAGCGCTTACCTCTGATGCATGGTACGTTTTAAAAACCAAGCCGCGCCAAGATGAACGGGCAATTCAAAGTCTGGATAACCAGGGTTTTGAGGTGTTTGGGCCAAAACTTACCGTTAAGAAAGTGCGTCGCGGTAAACGCATGAGTAGCGTCGAGCCAATGTTTCCCGGCTATGTGTTTGTGCGCCCGGACAATTTAATTGAGCAATTTTATAAGTTGCGCAACACCTTTGGCGTTAATAACGTGCTTAAATTTGGCGACTCCATTCCAACTATTCCGCAGTCATGGATTGACGACTTGAGGAGCATGGACGCTGCCGCGGAATCTGACGCCCCGCAAGTTGGCGACTCGGTAGAAATAAAAGAAGGCCCGTTTCGCGGCTATATGGCTAAAATCGTCGAGCTCGACGGCGAGTCACGTTGCTTTGTGTTACTCGAATGGATGCAAAAGAAAGTCCGCGCTAACTTTAGTTACAGCGAACTTACGCTATGATTTGCGATATGTTGTAACTTGCGCCTTTGGCGCAAGAAATAATCATTATGTCGCGCAAAATGCGCGTATATGGTCCCCTCCCGTTTTGCAACATCAACGTTGTGGTAAATGTTGGGTGCTCGCGTATATACGGCCTGTTTCTGGTGACTTGTCACCTGGCCTGGATGAACTCCGCCCAACGACTGGCTTATCGACCTAACGTTATCTCAGTAACAGCGCCTTGTCAGTCTCAGTCGTTGCCGGTTTACCCGTGTTTACCATCCTGTTGAAGTTAGCAACTCCGGAAGGTGTGAACCTTCGTTTTACCTGTTTATCGGTGGTTGCCGCTTAGGCGGCAGCCATCCGGTAATCTTCTTTATGTGTCAGCATCGCCCAGATTATCCGTGCGTGCTTGTTGGCCAGCGCCACGGCAGCAATGTTATTGCCCCGCCGCTTTGCGACATCCTGCGCCCACAGGCTCAGCTTGTCATTGCGTTTATGCGCCATCCGTAGCGCTGAGCGTGCGCCATGCACCAGCAGTGTTCGCAACCGGGTATTGCCTTTTTTGGTGATACCACCTAACCGGTCTTTACCGCCACTGCTGTTTTGCCGGGGCACCAGCCCCAGGTATTCAGATACGTTGCGCCCACGCTTAAAGTCGCTCACATCACCGATTAATGCCAGCAACGACACCGCCGTCACCGGACCGATACCCGGTATCGTCATAAGACGTCGACTGTCGTCAGTGTTATTCGCTTCAGCCGACAACAGCTTGTCCATGGCTTTGACTTCTTCGTCCATTATTCTGAGCAGTTCATACTGCCGTAACACAAGGTCTCTGCTTCGGGCTGTCAGTGCGTTGTCCGCATCTTCCAATATCTCCGGCACCCGTTTGAGTATCGAGCTTATCCGCTGCGGCATGGTGATGCCGTATTCAGCCAACACGCTGCGCAAGCGGTTAGCCTCCTGTGTTCGTGTTTGCACACGACTGTCGCGCTGACTAACCATGAGCGCTAAGTCCTGCTGCTCGATGCTTTTAATCCGAACCGACTTCCTGTTCGGTCTCGATGCCGCTTCGGCTATCGCCCGTGCATCATTCGCATCGTTTTTCTCGCCCTGCAGGTAAGCTTTTACAAATCGCGGTGGCAACGCCACCGTTTTATAACCCAGCTTTTCGATTTCCCGTCGCCAGTGATGGCTCATCCCACAGGATTCCACCGCGACTTCACAATCATCAGTTCTTTTCAGTTTGGCCAGCTTAGCTAACACCTTGTTACTGCGAAGCTTTTTATTAAATACTTCCTGCTCGCTCTCATCCAGAGCCAACACTTGAATAAAATCTTTTGCCAAATCAAGGGCAATTCTGTTTACAATAGCCATTGGTCCTCTCCACTCTGTTTCTATAGAAGCTTGAACCTCTATATTGGCACATTGCGATGCCGTTTAAGAGGGAGGGGACCATCTCATCGACCTACAACTTGGGCGCAAGAACCTACCGCAATGTCGCGCAGAATGCGCGACCTACAATCTTCCCTGTTCATCCAACCACTTTAGGGTGTCGTAAAAGCGGCGGATATTGCCTACGTAGGTTACCGGCTCATCACCGCGGGCAAAGCCAAATTTCGTTTGCCGATAAAATTCTTTTTTACGTAATAGCGGTAAGCGTTGTTTCACATCCAGCCAGCGATCGGGGTTGCCGCCCTGCACTTCGGTCAGTACTCGCGCGTCTTCTAGATGGCCAAAGCCAATATTATAGGCGGCCAGTGCGAACCAGGTTCTGTCCGGCTCCGGTATCCGAGCCGGTACTCGGCGCAACATTCGTTCAAGGTAACGCGCACCTCCGCGAATGCTTTGTTCTGCGTTCAGCCGGCTTTTAACACCCATTGCCTTAGCGGTGGGAAGCGTCAACATCATCATGCCGCGCACCCCGGTAGGCGACACAGCGCGCGGATTCCACAACGATTCCTGGTACGAAATGGCTGCCAGCAAGCGCCAATCCAGTGTGCCGGCGTGTTCTTTAAACATGTCGATATACTGAGGCAGGTCGTTTTTTACGGCTTCAATAAACAAGCTGGTAGTTACATAGTTGAACTGCTTTACATGCCCAAAGTGCTGCTCTTTAATGTAAGCCAGCCGGCCACTGCTGCGGATTTCACCAAAATATTGAATGACCGCGCTATAAAGCGAATCATCAGTACCTGCCGACAGCGCCCAGGCCACGGGTTGCTCTTGTTTTACCGTAAAAGCAATGCTTAAGCCCGGATAAGCGCGACGCTGAACTTCCAGCTGATTGCTATCGGCGATGGTGTAATCGATTTCATCTCTGGCGACCATTCGTAGCAGCTCCACCGCGTCATGATCGCGGGTGGCGCGCCATTTTAATGTTGGCACGCTATCGCCCAGACTTTTTAAATATTCGTGGTGTGAACTACCTGCAACCACCACGATTTCGCCGTCGGTGACTTGCTCCAGATCGCGCGGGCGCTGACGTGAACCTTGTTTGAAGACTAGCTTTTGGCTGATGATGTCGTACGGCGGGCCAAAACGATAAAGCGTATCGCGCGACGCCGTGCGATCCAGCCCGGCGGCAACCAGGTCAACGTCGCCGCGGCGCAACAAAGTAAATAAGTCGTTGACGTCAAAGCGCGGCACCATTTGCAATTCCACGCCCATGCGCGCCGCAAATCGCTTCGCCAGGTCATACTCAAACCCCTGCTCGCGGTCGTGGTCAAAGTAGTAGCTGGTCGGGTTCATAAGGGTCCCCACCCGCAACACCTGACGTTCTTTGACGACAGTTAATTGGTCGGGTTTCTGCTGCGGGCTACACGCCGAAAGCAGCATCAGCCCCAATAAAATCAATACCTTACGAGCAAGCAAAATAAAGTTAATCTCGTGTTATCGCAATAACTTCATTCTACGTAGCTTGCGCCTGAGGCGCAAGAAACATCCATCCGCGGGGATGTCGCGCAAAATGCGCGACCTACGCGGCGTGGTGTGCTTCCCAAAACTGCACGGTTAACTTGTCCAGTTGGTTGGCTACGTCGACAGTTCTGTGGCTCACCTGTCGACTCAGCTGCACGGCTTGCTGGTTTTCCTGTGCGTTAGTCCGGATACCGGTAATGCTATATTGCACGCTTTCGCAAGCTTGTTGCTGCTGCTCCACCGCACTGACCACCTGCTCGCTTAATGCCGCTACGCATTCGATGGAGGCGACGATGTCATTGAGGTACTGCGCCGCCTGTTGACTACTTTCCGAGCTGCCTTGTGCCATGCTTTCGCCCTGTTGCATCACGCTAACGGCCTGCTGTACCGACTGCTGCAACTGCTCAATAACTTCGCGAATATCTTCGGTTGATTGTTGAGTGCGGTTTGCCAGCGAGCGAACTTCGTCAGCCACCACGGCAAAACCGCGACCGGATTCTCCTGCACGAGCCGCTTCGATGGCAGCATTAAGCGCCAGCAAATTAGTTTGCTCGGCAATACTTAAAATGACGTCGAGAATTTTTTCGATGTCGGTGCTGCGTTGCGACACCGTCGAAATTACCTGCGACGCCTCTTGTAATTGAGTACTCAATTGACTGACAGACTGCTCGGTTTGGCCAATTAATTGTTTGCCTTGTTGCGCTGTCGCCAGTCCATCGCGGGTAGCAGCTGCAGTTTCCCGGGTACTGTTAGCGACTTCGTCAACACCCTCCCGCATTTGCGTGACCGCGGTCATAACGCTTTCGGTTTGCTGTAACTGGCTGTCGGTTCCTGCTTCGGACTGCATTACCGCCGAGCTTAAACTCGAGGCGCTATCAGATAACTTAAGCGAGGTATCGTGAATCCGTCCGATAAGCGCTGAGTTTTCTGATTCGAGTTTTTTCATCGCCAATAGCAAGGCGCCGGCGTCATTATTTTTACCGGTATAAACATAACGTGCCACGGGGTCATGGGTTACACGCCTGGCTTTGTCAACAGCCTGCTGGTAAGGCGCCCAGGTGAGAGTGACTAGTACCATCGAGATGATTACTGCTAATGCGACACACAAACTAAATATCAATAGTGAAGGTGCAATTACAAGGCTAGCGGCGGGAAGTAGATAAGGCAGCACTATGCTCAGCAGCAATTGCCATCGTGTTGAAAGTGCATTTTTTATTTTTCGGCATGGTCGTTGCTGATTGAGAGCTTGGTAAACTTGTTCTGCGCGTTTTACGAATTCGGGTTTGGCCTTGCGTCTTACGGACTGGTATTCGTTGACTTTGCCGTCCGTTTTTATGGGGGTTACGTAGGCATCGACCCAGTAGTGATCACCGTTTTTGCAGCGGTTTTTCACCATGCCCATCCAGGGCTTTTCTTGTTTTAGGTTATTCCACAGTTGTTTGAAGGCTTGTTTGGGCATATCGGGATGACGCACGATGTTGTGCCCGTGGCCGATCAACTCTTCGCTTGAAAAACCACTGATATCAATAAAATCCCGGTTAACGTATGTAATTCGGCCTTTGGTATCAGTGGTCGACAGTATATTAGCCTGATCCGGAAAGATCTGCTCAACCCCGGTAACCCTCGCTTGTTTGCGCATTAACATTAACCCCCAAGTAATCCCTACAAAATGTATGGAAATGTTAATTTACTTGAGTGATTAGGTTAAAAAAACGTTAAACAAGACAATATTCGTTACTAACTTGACGCAGATCAGCAAGAATGTGGCTTGCGCCAAAGTCGAGATTTGGTAGCTTGCGCCTGTGGCGCAAGTTTGGGTTAATATTGTCGCGCAAAATGCGCGACGTACAATAATATAGCGCTAATCTAGGTTACATCGATTCCAACGCCCAGTTCACATACAGATCGACGCCGGTGCGCAAGGCATCTTCGTCGGCATAGAAGTAAGGCGAGTGATTTGATGGTGCTTCGTCCATGTCCTGATCCGGCGGGGTTACGCCCAGAAACACGAACATACCCGGCACTTCCAGCGCATAGTAGGAGAAGTCCTCGGCACCAGTAACCAACGGCACTTCTTCAACCTTATCTGCACCAGCAATACGCTGTGTAATGGGTAGCATTTCCTCAACCAGTTCAGGATTGTTAACCGTCACCGGGTAACCCAGGTCAATATTAACGTCCGCTTCGGCACCGTTAGCCTGGGCAACGTGCTTAGCGGTATGTTCCAGTTTATCGTGGATATCGGCACGAATATCCATATCAAAGTTACGGATAGTACCGATTAGCGTGACTTCGTCCGGAATAATGTTATTACGCACGCCGCCTTCGACAATACCATAGCTGAGCACCGCCGGCGCTTTGGTAATATTGGTCTGGCGACTGATGATGGTTTGCGAACTGTTAATGATTTGCGCTGAGGTCACGATAGGATCAACACCACCCCATGGACGCGAACCATGCGTTTGCACGCCTTTGACGGTAATTTCGAACTGATCTGAAGAGGCCATTAACGGACCTTTACGGTAGCCGATATGCCCGGTCGGGAAGCCGCCCCAAACGTGGATACCGAATACACGCTCTGGTTTGTAGCCCGGGAATACATTAGTGAACAGGCCTTCTTCGAGCATGAGTTCTGCGCCGCCCTCTTCACCTTCCGGTGCACCCTCTTCTGCGGGCTGGAAGATAAATAGCACGTTACCGTTAAGCTGCTCTTTCATCGCCACCAATTTTTCCGCCGCGCCCATCAGCATAGCAACATGGGTATCGTGGCCGCAGGCATGCATAACGCCAACTTCGTTACCGCGGTAGTTGGATTTGACCGTCGACGCGAACGGCACATCAGTTTTTTCGGTTACCGGCAGGGCATCCATATCGGCACGCAACGCGATCGTCGGACCATCGCCGTTACCCTTTAATAACGCAGCAACACCGGTATGTGCGATGCCGGTTTTTACTTCCAGCCCCAGTGATTCGAGGTGTTGCGTAATATATTTTGCAGTTTCGTACTCGCGGTTGCTAAGTTCCGGGTTGGCATGCAAGTGACGACGCCACTCGATAACTTTGGCCTCCAGATTGTCATCAATGGCAATTGGTGACTGCTGAGCTGCAGCCTGCGGCACAGCAAATGCGGCGGCACTGACGGCAGCGGCTAATAAGAACTTTTTCATTGTTATTCTCCCTGGATGGTTTTCTTCATCATAGGGCGGATACTGTTGCAGCGCAAGACACGGCCTCATCGGTAACTTGCGCCAAAGGCGCAAGGTACGGGCTAGTCAGTAGCTTGATGAGATGGTCCCCTCCCTCCTAAACGGCATCGCAATGTGCCAATATAGAGTTTCGAAGATTCTATAAAGAGGAAAGGAGAGGACCAATGGCTATTGTAAACAGAATTGCCCTTGATTTGGCAAAAGATTTTATTCAGGTGTTGGCTCTGGATGAGAGCGAGCAGGAAGTATTTAATAAAAAGCTTCGCAGTAACAAGGTGTTAGCTAAGCTGGCCACGCTGAAAAGAACTGATGATTGCGAAGTCGCCGTTGAGTCCTGTGGCATGAGCCATCACTGGCGACGGGAAATCGAAAAGCTGGGCTATAAAACGGTGGCGTTGCCACCGCGATTTGTAAAAGCTTACCTGCAGGGCGAGAAAAACGATGCGAATGATGCACGGGCGATAGCCGAAGCGGCATCGCGACCGAACAGGAAGTCGGTTCGGATTAAAAGCATCGAGCAGCAGGACTTAGCGCTCATGGTTAGTCAGCGCGACAGTCGTGTGCAAACACGAACACAGGAGGCTAACCGCTTGCGTAGCGTGTTGGCTGAGTACAGCATCACCATGCCGCAGCGGATAAGCTCGATACTCAAACGGGTGCCGGAGATATTGGAAGATGCGGACAACGCACTGACAGCCAAAAGCAGAGACCTTGTGTTACGCCAGTATGAACTGCTCAGAATAATGGACGAAGAAGTCAAAGCCATGGACAAGCTGTTGTCGGCTGAAGCAAATAATACTGACGACAGTCGACGTCTTATGACGATACCGGGTATCGGCCCGGTGACTGCGGTGTCGTTGCTGGCATTAATCGGGGATGTGAGCGATTTTAAGCGCGGGCGCAACGTGTCGGAATATCTGGGGCTTGTGCCCCGGCAAAACAGCAGTGGCGGTAAAGACCGGTTAGGTGGTATCACCAAAAAAGGCAATACCCGGTTGCGAACATTGCTGGTGCATGGCGCACGCTCAGCGCTACGGATGGCGCATAAACGCAACGACAAACTGAGCCTGTGGGCGCAGGATGTCGCAAAGCGGCGGGGCAATAACATTGCCGCCGTGGCACTGGCCAACAAGCACGCGCGGATAATCTGGGCGATGCTGACACATAAAGAAGATTACCGGATGGCTGCTGCTTAAACGGCAACCACCGATAACGAGGTAAACGAAGGTTCAAACCTTCCGGAGTTGCTAACTTCAACAGGATGGTAAACACGGGTAAACCGGCAACGGCTGAGACTGACAAGGCGCTGTTACTCAGATAACGTTAGCTTGATAAGCCAGTCGTTGGGCGGAGTTCATCCAGGCCAGGTGACAAGTCACCAGAAACAGGCCGTATATATGCGAGCACCCAACATTTACCACAACGTTGACGTTGCAAAACGGGAGGGGACCATATATGCGCCTTTGGCGCAAGGTTCCCTATGCGTATACGTGTGTTATGGCGTCAGAGCCCGACCTATAAGATTTATGTTTTCACGACTTACCCCATACTCTTTAGCAAGCTGTGGCCAGCGAGAAATACTGGCTCTGGTTTGGTCAATAATTTCCTCAGCCAAACCCGGCTTAAGCCCGGCCTCGCTAGCCAAACTCAATAAATGCTCACGTGCTGGCGTCTTGCCTTCCCCCATAACGGTGGTGCTTTGTTCGCCGCCCGGACCGGAGGAAAACGTCAAGTCATAAGCAGGCGACAAGCGCCATTCACCGGTAGCATCCATCAGGTAAGTAAAGTTTTTACTATGATCATCGCGGTTATGCGCCAGCACATTAAATACGGCAACGCGAAATAACTTTTCAACTTCTCTGATATCACGTGTCAGCGTGCTGGTTAAAGCGACCAGATCTTCATAATCGAGTGCCGGAAAACGAAAATCTGAATGCAATAATCCACACGCGGTATGCATATGTAAGCGTTGATGATGGTTGCGGTCAAACCGTTTAATGGCAAAGTAGCCAGCCCCATCTCTCGCATCAAATAGATGAGTAGAGGGCATCTCAATGCCGGCACCCCGTGCCATCAACGAGTAGACATGCTCAATAGCTCCGGCATCAGCACCATCCTGCCTGTTAGCGAATTTAACCAACCAGTAGTCGTGCGTCGATGGCAGATCATTGACACCATATATGAGATCCTGTGTTTGGTTGTTATAACCAATCAACGCTTTTGGGCGCGCTCCCGCGGAGGAGCCATTGAGGGTAACTAATTCATCTAAAACAGCCTCGGAATTTCCGCTAATAGGTGTTTCAGTCAATATCTGCTGTGAGTAATCGGCCAGCTCATCAAGAAAAATTGGCCCGGGTGTCGCTTCGTGATCAATAACCGGCTCATAGGTCAATGCACCTAATCCATTAATCCCTATATGTGCCAGTCGGTCAAGCGGTGTGAGGCGTGCCGGGTTAATGCCTTGTTGACGCATAAGGCGGTCGAACAGCAGTCTACCCCAACCGTCGGGCAGACTGTCGTTGAACACACCGAACAATCCGTCAAAGAGTCCTCGTTCACCGCGCCTTAAACCAGGGCCTAACGCTAAATTGAACGGTGATATCTCCAGCTCCGTTGTTAAAAACTCGCTATCATACTCAAAATAAATCTCACCGCTGTGATGGGCCAAACGCCCGACCGGCAATCGCGCACCACGACCAAAATCAAGCGCAACGTCGATGTAATTTATTGGTTCAACGGTGTTTTTCTTCATTGCCGTTTACCCCTCTGCCGAGGAACCCTATTCGATTCTTCGAGCACCTCGTTTATGGACGTAAACTCGTTTTTTTCCGCTGTTGTCGCCGCAATTACATCGCTCAAATCGCCAACTACTGAATAGAGTTTTAGGAATGACTCCAATGAAATCGTGCCCTGTTGTTCAAACTTGCGCAGCGTTGGCAAAGGCACGCCCGAGCGTTTTGCCAAACCTGCTTGCGTTAGTTCTAACTGCAGGCGCCGCTCACGAACATTATGGGCGATTTTTCTAGCAGCTTTGGTAGGCGTTACAAGTGATACCATAATATTACTATCGATACTATTTTGGTCTTAATTGATATTATTATATTACATAAACGGTGGTTTCGCGAAGAATCATTGGTAACTTGGCCCTTAGCCGCAAACTACTTCTTGCGGCGGGCGCGGAAGAATTGGCGCAGGATGTCGCCGCACTCGTCGGCGAGCATGCCGGCCTGGATCTCGACTTTGTGGTTCATGGAGCTGTGGTTGAGGACCTCGATGGCGGTGCCGGTGGCGCCGGTGCGGGGATCGGGCGCACCAAACACCAGCCGTTTAACCCGCGCATGAGTAATAAGCCCGGCGCACATGGCACAGGGTTCGAGCGTGACATACAGAGTAGAGTTAACCAGACGGTAATTATCTATCGCCTGACCGGCAGCGCGAATGGCCTGAGCTTCGGCATGGGCGGACGGGTCGGATAAGGTAATGACCTGATTGTAGCCTTCGCCGACAATCTCGTCGTCCATAACCAACACAGCCCCCACCGGCACCTCGTCCTCTGCTGCTGCTTTAACCGCCAGCTCCAACGCCCGCCGCATGTATGTTTCATCTTGGTTCAGTTGCATATTATGGTTTCTTTAAAAATAAATGCTGAACCACGGAGGGCACGGAGTACACAGAGAAAAGATTTTAAAGGGAAAAACCGTGGCTGATAATGGGTTTTCCGCTTAAATATGTTTTCTCCGTGCTCTCTGTGTCCTCCGTGGTAAATCTTTAGCCTTAAGCCTACATCAATGCGCCGGTGATGGCGTAGGCGATGGTGGCGCCGACGCCGGCGAGCAGCGCGTAAGGCAGCTGCGTGCGCACGTGGTCGATATGCTCGGTACCGCTGGCCATGGAGGCGATAATCGTCGTATCGGATATCGGCGAGGCATGGTCACCAAAGATCCCGCCGGAAATCGCTGCAGCAATAAAAGGCGCAGCCGGCAGCCCCAGTGTCATCGCAATCGGGATCGCCAGCGGTAGCATAATTGCGAACGTGCCCCAACTTGAGCCAATCGAAAATCCGGTAATGGCCGACAGCACAAATATCAATGGTAACAGCATCCAAAGACTAACACTGCCATCCAGCGCTGCAGCTAAAAATTCACCGGTACCGAGGTCGCGCGTCAGACCACCCAGGGTAATCGATAACCACAAAATGACCGCCAGCGGCAGTATGTTCCAGGCGCCTTTTAGTGCGCTTTGAATAACCTTAGGCAAACCCGCCGAGCCGGTAAATAAGGTACCCAACATGGCAATACCAAGGGCAATATAAATAGCCACAAACACACTCAGGGTGCCGTCACCCTCGACCAACACACCGTTGCCGGTTATCAGCAACATTACCGGCACCATCACCACCAGCGAGATTAAACTTGATAGCACCACCGCCGTGCCTTTGCCAAATGACACTGACTCATCCGGCCCGTCCGCCCAGGTATGCTGCGTCACCCGATTCGGCTTAGCATTATTTTCAAACGCTTTCATCGGCCCGATATTCCAGTCAAACCAAGCCACGAATAAGGCCAACAGCACCGCAAATATCGCGTAAAAGTTAAACGCGATGGACTGAATAAACACCAGCAAGGGCTGCTCCACGCCTTGATTGCTGATCAACGTTAAGTTAAACGCGCCCCAGGCATTAAGCGGGATCAGAATACAAATCGCCGCACAGGTCGAGTCGACAATATACGCCAACTTCTCGCGGGAAATTCCCAGCCGGTCATAAATCGGGCGTGAAGTGGTACCTGAAATCATGATGGTGACATTAGACTCGATAAATACGATGACGCCCAGGATCCAAGTCATCAGCCGCGCCCGGCGCTTGGACTCAACCCATTGCTTTTGTTCGAGCTTTAACACGAACTGCTTAAAGGTACCGCCTTTTTCCAGCACCCCGAATAAGGCACCGATACCCAATGTAAAGAACCACACCAACATATTGCTGGAGTCGACCAGCGTACTCCAGGAACTGAAAAAGACGCCTTCGCCAATATCGGCGCTGCGCGGCCAAAATAACAGCACATTGGCAAGGATGATGCCGCCGATAAGGGCCAGCAATACTTTGCGGGTAATGATGGCGAACAGGATCGCGAGTATTGAGGGGAGCAGGCTGGTCCAGCTGAGTTCCATGGGTGTTTGTCTGTTATTTGTGATTGGCCAAGGTTAGCGGACTTTTGGTTTTTTTTCTAGCGCTAGACGGCAAGAGACGCTAGGCGCCGCCTTCCGGCGGCTTGCTTGGCGGCACCTGCTTCGCGGTGCCTTGCTGGGCGTTCGCTTCGCTCACTTGCTTGGCGCGGCTTCGCCGCTTGCTGGTGGGTGCGGTGCCGCCTGCGGCGGCTCCGCGCTTTGCCCTCGTTGCTTCGCGACTTGGGCGCTTTTTCGGCTTCTATTGTCGCTTCGCGACTTGGGCTTGCCTTGTGCCTTCGGCACTTGGCACTCGGCAAGCCGGCTATACTTTTTTGGTTTGCTATGGAGGGTGATTGATGAGTTATAAGAAGCTTCGGGTTTGGCAGGGGGCGATGGAGATTGCGGTGGAGCTAGGCTATTTCAAACAAGACGTGTGTAAAAGGCTCCTACAACAGCAACAAAAAGTAAACTTCCAACTCCACCACCTAAAAAACAAAGTCGCGCTAAAAGCGCAACCTACATAATTGAGCGAGCCGCAGAAGCGGCAAGCGCAAGCAGTGGACGGCGCGCCGAAGGCGCAACGTCCACTGCACAAAAAAAGTGCCCAAGCCGCGAAGCGGCGAGGGCACCATCCTTATCCAACAAGCGGCGAAGCCGCGCCCGGCAAACGAGCAACGCGAGCGCCTGGCGCCTGAATTCGCCGGGGCGAAAGCCCCGGCGAATTCAGGTGTTAGAACTTATATTCGAAACCGATGCGCGCAGACCATAGTGATGGTCCTGATACACGGCTTTGAATGCCCGGGTCCAGGAACTGGTCAAACACGTATTGGCCGCTGGCATTGCGATACGCAGAAACTACCTCTGTGTATTGCGGGAAGCCGGCTTGATACAGCACGCCCCAGTCGTCGTTGATTAGGTTAGTCAGGTTATCCACGGTAAAGAACAAGCTGGCTTTGTGGCCATCCATCAAGCCCGGCAACTCTTGCGAGATATGCAGGTCAAGCTTGTGCCACCAAGAGCTGTACAGTGAGTTACGCTCGGCAGTACCGCCCGCGTATTTGCCTAAGCCTGATTCGCCCAACCAGTTGAAGAAGGCTTCCTGGTCGAAGTTTGAACCAAATACGACGTTCGGATCGTTGGCACCGTCTGGTACGTACAACAATTGACGGTCGTCAGCGATATCCAGGCCACCAATCGCTGGCTGGTCAGCTGCAGTTTGGAACACGTAGCTGTACGGACGACCTTTGTTAGCCGAACCAAACAACGAGAAGGTGGTGTTTAAACCATCAAAGAATTCTTTTTGATAGGTTAAACGCAACGTAAAGCGATGCGGGATCTCGAAGTTTGAAGTCGCTGCTGACGGGTTATTGAAGTTATCAGTAGCAAAGTTAGCGTAGTTTGAGTAAGCAACCGAACTAGTCATTGGGTTGCCGTCTTCAGATTCCGTGAAGGCATACGCTAATGACGCGCTCAGGCCAAAGTCAAACTTCTTGCTGATTGCGGTAGAGAACGAGAACGCTTTAGTATCGTCTTCTAAGTTAGTCAGCATCAGGTCTTCTGAACGACCCGCTTCACGCTCGTCGTAAATTGGACGACCGTCAGCCATGGTACCGACCTGCTCAACTGCGATATTCTGAATGCGTGCTTCGTTTTTACGTACGGTGTACATGAAGTCCGTCATTAAGATGTAGTTGTCAGGGAACGTATAAGTTGCACCTAACGCGTACTTCCATTCAGACGGGATTTCGAAGTCAGGGTCCAGTACGTTAACCGCTGAGTCGTTGGTTGCGTTAGCAACGGCATCAACTAATTCTGCCGGAGGGTTGTAACCCGGACGGCCTTCGCCACTTAACGGGATGTCAAACAAGTTAATGTTACGCAAGCTAACCTGTGTCTGGCTGATACCGTTTTGCTGGTAGTTGTTCGCCAACCAAACGTTCGGGTTACCGCCAGAGTACAAGCCGATACCACCACGCACTTCTAATTCCGGGCTAACGTTCCAGTTAATACCGAAACGGGGCTGGAATAAACCTTCGCCGTCCAGGTTAGAGGCGTTAGTAAAGCCATAGCGGTTGATGAAGTTCTGGTTTTCTACCGGGTAGTCATCACTGGTGTACCAGTCATAACGGAAACCGGCAGTAATGGTCATATCCATTGGCGCGTAGTAATACTCGTCCTGCAGGTAGGCCGTGTTAGTCGCGTACTTGAATGCACCCGCAGCATCGGTTGGATCATTAGTGCCTGTACCTGAACCGTAATAGTAGCGGCCTACGTCACCGTTAATAAAGTCTTCCAGTGAGTAGAAGTCCAGCTCACCGCCGCGTGAGTGCTGTACGAACATGTTGAAAATGTCCAGCTGCTCGCGCTCGTAACCACCGAAAATAACGTGGTCGCCAATGAAGTAAGTACCCGCTAACTTAACGAAGGTGGTGTCGTAGTAAAGGTCATTGGCCTGACGTGAGTCATCAGCACCAAAATAAACCGTAGCAGACGATGGCGTGCCGTCGCCGTCATGGTCAAACTGGGTATTGATTTGGAAGTCACCGATGTCTTTAGGACCAATGGTCTGCTGGGTATTATCCAATTCTGAGTAACCAACACGTAGCTCGGTAGAGAAACGGTCAGTCCAGTCTGAGTAAAGTTGACCGACGTAAGAGGTGAATTCCGCACCACGATTATAGAAGTGATTCGAGAATTCATATTCAAACGCGTTACCACCGTCAGATGGGGTAATTGATGCGCCTTCGTTGTAGTTGTATGTCATTGATGCACGATGCGCATCGCTGATCTGCCAATCTAACTTCAGCAACATTTTTTCGTCTTCAACCGGCGACGACAAAATCGGCTCACCGACTTCGTAACCGTAAACGTCACGTGCGATTTGTGCGATTTGATCAAGTTGCTGTTGGCTGACGCCGTTTACGACAGTCGCGGCGTTTGTATTGGCCGGACCAAAGTCAAAGTTATCTGCGCCTTCAAACTTCTCGTAAGAAGCGAAGAAGAACAAGGTATCAGCAATAATCGGACCGCCAAGGGTGAAGCCATAACGATCTTCCTCGAAGTCCGCCTGTTCTAGCTTGGTACCTTCGAGCTCGTCGCCTTGCAGCGATTCATTGGTATAGTCATAAAAGAAACTACCGTGGAATTCGTTTGAACCAGACTTGGTTACAGCGTTGATGTTACACGCCGTAAAACCGCCGTATTGTACGTCAAACGGTGCGAACTCCACCGCAACCTGCTCGATGGCGTCATATGAGAACGGCATACGTTCGGTCGGGTAACCATTTGAGTTAAGACCGAAGTTGTCGTTCATACGAACGCCGTCAACGGTCAAACTGTTAAAGCGTGGGCTTGCGCCAACACACTGAATACCATCACCAAAGCTACGGTCGATATAAACGCGCGGGTCGACCCGTACAATGTCTTTTAAGTCACGGTTAATCGCCGGCAGATTTTCTAAATCATCCAGGCTAAAGTTGGCTGCCGGGCTGTTACTACCGTAAAGCGAGTTAGCTGTAGCGGTACCGGTAACCGCGATGGTTTCCATATCGGACTCAAGCACAACCCGCACTGACTCAGAATCACCCAGCGTCAGGTAAATATTCTCGATAACGTCACGACGACCACCCGGGCCTTCAGCAACGATCGTGTATGGTCCACCTACGTTCAAACCACGAGCCGAAAAGGCCCCCTGATCGTTCGTCGTATAGGTACGGGTCGTACCAGTGCGCTCGTCACGAAGCTGAACAGTTGCATTAGCAACAGTTTCGCCTGACTGGTTGGCCACGCTACCGCGTAAATTAGAAGATGTATCCTGAGCCATAGCGGCGCCAGACAAGGTCATCGCAACAGCGGCTGCAATTGCGGTGCGCTTGAAGGTTGAGTTAAACATGGTGTGTTCTTCCCCGATATGATGTTTTTTTATACCAACTAAAAGGGTATAGCTGATTTATGACAATTATGTGAAATAAATCCTGTTTTTTTATACAAAAAAGCCGCATCCGAAGATGCGGCTTTTTACAGCTAAATTAGAAGGTGTACTTAACACCCAACTTCAAACGCCAGGTTGATTCTTCAGCTTCGAAGATACTCCAGTCGTCATAACCGTAGAATGAATCGGTGTACATGTAACGACCCTGGTCATCTAAGCCGGCAAAATCAACAACGGTCTGGTTGGTGTATTGCTGACGCAACACCTGACCTTTCGAGCTGTCGATAAGGTTCAGCAAGTTGTTAACCGTAACGTAGAAGATACCTTTGTGACCTTCGCTAAAGCCAGGTACTTCCTGCTGGAACTGGAAGTCCAGGTTGGTAACCCAAGGTGAACGACCGGTACCTTTAGGTGCAAAGCCACCTGCGTACTGGTCTAAACCAGTATCGCGGAAGTATTCCATAACTTCTTCGTACGACAGTGGGCTCTCCGGGCTAAACGCTGGATCATCAGCACCTGTCGGGATGTATGGCAAGTATGAACCGCCACCCTGGAAGTAACGCTGGTCACCGAAGTCACCATCGTTGTACAGACCCATAGTGTAGCTGAATGCAGTACCTGAGCGACGGTTAAAGAACAAGTTGAACTTTGACGCGTAGCCGTCGAAGAACTCTCTGCTGTAACCCAAGGCAATTTTCAGGCTGTGCTCAACTTGGTAGTCAGCCGTGCCCAATATAGCTTGGTTACGGTCACGTACGATATTGTACTGATAGTTCGATGTAGCAGTAGACGACGTACCCGGGTTACCTTCTTCGATATCCTGGAAGGTGTATGCCGCGTAGGCGTTAAAGCCACTATCCCAGTTTTTCGACAATGACAAGGTACCCAGCCAGGCTTTGCCGGTCATGTCTTCGTTGGTCAGTTGCAGATCGTAGTGGCCTGTCGGTGCTGATGGGTCACATGGTTCATAGATATTTATGCCTGCTGCGGTTTGGTCAGCAACACAGCGTGAAATATCAACCCACTGGCTATTGTCTGTCATCCACTTACGGGTTACTTCGGCAGTTGCCTGGAAGTTATCACCTACGTTCGGGATGTCAAAACGGTAATCAACGCCAACGCGTGCAATCCAGTCAGACGGGATGTCGTAGTTTGGATCGATGCTGTTAGTGTCGCCGTCGCCCGCTTCCATGCTGTCTAAAACAGCTTGTGGAATTTGC
Organism: Idiomarina sp.; assembly: GCF_019431395.1. Lineage (NCBI taxonomy): Bacteria > Pseudomonadati > Pseudomonadota > Gammaproteobacteria > Alteromonadales > Idiomarinaceae > Idiomarina > Idiomarina sp. The sequence continues at coordinate 2,868,889 of NZ_CP080268.1, read as the reverse complement.
GCCGGGTTCTGGTCGGTTAAATATGCGTTTTCAGAAACTTCGCCACGGTCAAACTGAACCAGGGTGAAGCCATCGTTCGAGAATGAGTTTGAGATCCAAACATTAGGACGACCACCTGAGAAACGACCTAAACCAGCGCGAACAACCATGTCGTCAGTCGCGAACCATTTAAAGTCGACTCGTGGCAGGATAATGCTCTTACCGTCTAGGTTTTCCTGGTTGCTGTAACCATAGCGATCAACAAAGTTTTGGTTAAGTGTTGGCTTGTCATCAACCATGTAGGTTTCGTAGCGTACGCCCAAACCTAATTCCATGCTGTCGTTCAGGTACCAGTTATCCTGTACATACAGGTTCAACATACCCAGCTCAAAGTTTGCCGCTGCGTCGGTCGAATCGTTGGTGTAAGCATTCTCGTAAAAGAAGTTGCTGGCCAGCCCTGCTTCGAAGTCGTCGATTGAGTCGTAAGACCAAGACCCCAGAGAATTACGAACGAATACGTTGTAAACGTCAACGCTGTCGTATTCACCACCAAACTCGATTTCGTGGTCGCCGACCAGATAGTCGAATTTAACACCAAATTTCAGGTTGTCATTTTCCAACTGGTTGGCGTGACGGTTTGAATCAGGACCAAAGTTTAAGGTACCGCTTTCAGTACGAACACTAACGTCACCGAAATCTTTAGTGACCAAGCCGGAAATCGCTTCAACGGCTTTGTGGCTTACATAAATTTCGCTAGATAAGTCACCGCTCCAGTCCGAGTACCAGGACAAACGGAATAGATCCATGTTTTGCTGGTAGTTATACCAGTTGGTGTCCAGGTTTAACGAGTTTTGGCTGCTGCTAACGCCGCGCAGGTTATTACCTTCGGTGCGGTTGTAAGTCAGCGCTACACGGTGATCGTAGTTAATGTTCCAGTCTAACTTCACCAACAGGTTATCGTTTTCGGTATCACGAACTGTGTCCCAGTTACCAATATCGAAACCATACTGATTTTGCGCGATCTGTTTGATGCGCTCGTATTCAGCCTGCGTGACGTTGCTGTCGTTAGGCGCACCAGCGCCGGCCGGGCCGTATTCGATTTGTGCAGGTTCTTGTGCATTTTCGTAGTTAACGAAGAAGAACAATTTATCTTCGATAATTGGGCCGCCAACGGCGATACTGTATGTATCACGCTCGTAATCCAATGGCACTTCATAACCCGCTGGGTTTTCAGGGTCACCCGCCCAGGCATCGCTCATGCGCTCGTAGGTTAACGAGCCTTCGAATTCGTTTGAACCTGATTTGGTCACGGCATTGATACGGCCGCCCGAGAAACCACCTTGTGACGCATCAAACGGTGCCATATCAACAGCAACCTGCTCCACCGCATCGATAGAAATAGGCGAACGCTGAGTCGGGTAACCGTTACCATTAAGACCGAAGTCATCGTTAACACCAACGCCGTCGATGGTGACCGAGTTAAAACGCGGGTTAGAACCACCGATGCTCATTGGCGCTTCGTTACCTGATAACAGGTTAACGTATGGGTTTAAACGCGCGACTTCTTTTAAATCACGGTTAAAGGTCGGTGTATTTGAAATATCGTCTTCACCGAAGAAGCTACTGCTACCACGGTTTGCGCCACCCAAAATCGCAGATCCAGAAACTGCGATACGTTCCATGTCGGTCGGCTCAAGTTCCGCATTAATACGGAATGACTCGCCTAAGGTCAGGTAAACGTCTTCATAGACTTTACGACCATTCTCACCTTCGATAACAATCAGATAAGGACCGCCAACACGCAAACCTGAATTAGAGAATGAACCTGATTCGTTAGTGGTTGCGATAGAACGTGTACCGGTAGGAATGTGAATGATTTCAACGCGTGCATTGGCAGCAACATCGCCAGACGCAGTGACAACGCTACCACGTACAACCGATGTAGTATCCTGCGCCATAGCGCTGGTCGACAACCCGACAGCAATAGCTAGAGCTGCTGACAGGCGACTCACTTTAAAATTTAAAGCCATGTGATATTTCCTGGTTTTCGATTGAGGGTTAAAACAAAAAGCAACGAGCGATAGGTTATATCGCGCAAAGATGACAATTTGATGAAGACTTGTGAAAAAGTCCGGAAAAGCGAAAAAGTTTGTCTAAATACGGCAGGAGAGATAGAAACAGCAAACGGTAGCTTGAAATAGTGCCAATATCGCTTTTCGATAAATGACGATGCCCCGCGGCATAGCAGCTGGTTAGCAACGGGAAAGCTGACAACGAGACAAGCTTCGCGCGTGCTGCATGAGGTCCGAGCTGTTAAGTTTGCGGTTGCAATCATTACACTTTTCTGACGATTATGTGTCATTTGTGTGGCGCATTTTAATTAAATATTGAGCGCTTGCCTAGTGTGTGTTGAACCTTTATTGTAAAAAACTGTCTCAGCGGTTCTTCACAAGGCGTGGTTATGGGCTTTATGCGTTTTCACTTTTTTTTAATTGCGACTCTTTTCATGGTTTCTTCCTCTGTTTTCGCTTCCGATCGCATCCGAATTGCGACATTTAACGTCAGTATGGATGCCAGTAATTATGTTGATTATGAGCAGTTGCCAACAGTGACTGAGTCGCCGATTCCCGGGCAATTAAGTGCGGGTAACAAACAAATTGCCGGTATTGCGGAAATACTGCAACAGGTGCGGCCCGACATTGTCCTGTTGAATGAATTTGACTACGTTGAACGTGAACGCGGTGTGGCCGTGTTTTTGCGCGACTATCTGGGCCAGTCGCAAAACGGTTTAGAGCCGCTGAATTATGACCATATTTATATGGCACCTGTTAACACCGGTGTGCCGTCGCCGTTTGATTTGAATCGTGACGGCAAAGCAACTGGTCGCGGTAACGATGCCTGGGGCTTTGGCTGGTATCCCGGCCAGTACGGCATGGTGATTTTGTCAAAATATCCGCTAGCCGCTGACAGCGCACGCACCTTCCAGCATTTTTTATGGCAGGACATGCCGGGTCAATATGTACCCATGGTGCCGGACGCCGACGGCCAGTTGACCGAGCAAACCTGGTACTCGCCGGAGGTTATGGCGCAGTTCCCGCTAAGCTCTAAGTCGCACTGGGACGTGCCGGTCATGATTGGCGAGCGTGTTGTGCATTTGCTTGCTGCGCACCCGACACCGCCGAGCTTTGATGGGCCGGAAAACCGCAATGGTATGAAGAATTATGACGAAATCCGTTTAATCCGTGACTACATTACCCCGGGTGCGGATAACTACATTTATGACGACAACGGTCAACGCGGCGGTTTAGGTGCTGACGCCTCGTTTGTGGTGCTGGGTGATTTAAATGCCGGCCCGGGCCGCGGTGGCGTTGAAGGTGCCATCGAGCAGCTACTGGATCACCCGCGCGTGAATGACGTTTGGCCGATGAGTAAAGGCGGCAAGCGCCATTCGCCTGACATTGATGGCTCGGAGTACCACACCGCTGCGTGGCGCAACCGCGTAGATTATGTGCTACCTTCAAGCGACTTGATTGTTAAGGACGCCGGCGTGTTCTGGCCTATTAAAGGTCAGCAAGGTTATCGGCTGATGGCCGAGCGCGGCGCTTCTTCTGATCACCGGTTGGTTTGGATCGATATTGCGCTGTAGGCTCAGGCTGGGCCTTCGCGGGCTGGGCTCGTGCTGCGCACTCACGGTTTAGGCTCGCTGCGCTCGCGGTTTAGGCGCTTCGCGCGGTTTAAGGCTTTTGGCCGGTATACCGCGAGTGAAGCGAGCCTAAACCGCGCGTAGCGCCCACACCGCGAGCAGAGCGAGCCTATCCCACGCCAAGCGTCTACACCGCGAGCGCAGCGAGCCGACAACGCGAACAAAGTGAGCATGATGGATATTTACTCGGTATCAAAACTTAACAACGACATTCGCGCGGCGCTGGAACAGCAGTTTGGCAATGTCTGGCTGGTGGGTGAGGTGTCTAACTTTGCTGCGCCGGGCTCGGGCCATTGGTACTTTACCCTTAAAGACGATAAAGCGCAGATCCGCTGTGCCATGTTTCGCGGCAATAACCAGCGCGCGAAAATACGCCCGCAAAACGGCGTACAGGTTTTAGTGCGTGCGCGGGTGACCGTTTATGCCCCGCGCGGTGATTATCAGCTGATTGTCGAGCACATTGAAGATGCCGGCCAGGGTTTACTGCAGCAGCAGTTTGAGCAGCTTAAAGCCAAATTGGCCGCGGAAGGGCTGTTTGCTAACGAACGTAAACGCCCGCTTCCTGAGTCTATCCGCCGTGTTGGCGTGGTGACCTCCCCTACCGGCGCTGCTATTCAGGATATTTTAGCGGTAATCAAACGTCGCGATCCACAACTGGAAGTCATTATTTACCCCAGTAGTGTGCAGGGCGAAGCCGCTATCCCGCAGCTAAAACACATGCTGCAAAGCGCGTTTAACCGCAACGAAGTTGATGTTTTGATTGTCGGCCGGGGTGGTGGTTCGATTGAGGATTTGTGGTGCTTTAACGACGAAAGCGTGGCACGGATGTTAATTGATGCACCGATGCCCGTGATCAGCGCCGTCGGCCACGAAATTGACTTTACCATTTGCGACTTTATCGCCGACCTGCGTGCGCCAACCCCGTCGGCTGCAGCCGAGGTGGTCAGTAAAGACCGCAGCCAAAGTCGGGAACAGTTGAGAGCACTGCATCAGCGGCTGATGTTGGCGCAACAGCGTAAAATTACCCAAAGCCAGCAGCAGTTCCGCCATTTACAAATCCGTTTACAGCAACAGCACCCGCAACGTCAGTTGCAGCAGCAAGCGCAACGCGCCGATGAGCTACAGGCACGTGCAACCCGTGCGATGCAGTCGCAATTACAACGGTTGCTTCAGCGTGAAAGCTATTTCCAGAGCCGGCTACAGGCGCCAGAGCCGGCTACAGGCGCTACACCCACAAAAAGATCTGGCGCGTTACCAAAGCCGTTTGAGTGACCTGCAACAGCGCTTAAGCCCCGCCATTACCCGGTTGCTTAAGCAAAAAACCGAGCAGCAACGCAGCATTTTACAAGCCCTGAACATCGTCAGCCCGCTGAACACCCTCGAACGCGGCTACGCTATCGTACGAGATAGGCAAGGAAGGGTTATCCGGGATAGCGAGCAGGCGCCGGCAGGCACGGAATTGAACATCCGGTTAGCCAAAGGCGAACTCAAAGCCCGGAGTGAATGATAGGCGCTTTGCGCGGTTTAGGGCTGCGCCGGTTTAGGCTCGTGCTGCGCACTCGCGGTATAGAGCCTACGGCCGTTAAACCGCGAGCGAAGCGCCTAAACCGCGAGTGTGAAGCACGAGCCTAAACCGCGCGAAGCGCCTAAACCACGAGCGAAGCGAGCCTATACCGCGAGCCCTCGGCGAAGCCCCAGGAAATTGCTTTTATCACGACGCACGACTAATATGTACATAGTTTCCGTACATAATTGAGGCATTGATGGATACTGTCAGCGTTAACCAATTCCGAGATAAGCTTAAATTCTTTGTTGAACAATCAGTTAGCAACCATACTCCGTTGAAAGTCACACGCCGTTCCGGCGAGGCCTTCGTTGTAATGAGTGCTGATGACTGGGAACGAGAGCAAGAAACACTCTATGTTTTACAGAATACCGATTTGATGCAACAAATTGCCGAATCGGCGGCCACGCAAATGGAACGCGGTGGTTACCAACCCACGGAAGAGGAAATCGATGAGATCACTGGTCTTTGAGGGAAACACCTGGAGTGCTTATGAACAACTTCGCCGTAAAGACCAGCGACTTCATCAGAATTTATGTAAGCTACTTAAAGAAATGTTACGCGGTGACCCCGCACGCGGGAGTGGCAAGCCCGAAGCGCTGAAACACAGTTTGTCCGGGCTATGGTCACGACGTTTGTCACGCTATGACCGCCTCATTTACAAATACGATGACAACTACATTTATATTTTTGCTATTGGCGGACATTACCGCTGAAGACAACCTCAAAGCAAAAACTTCGCAGTTTAGGCTCGCTGGATAGGCGCTTCGGGCGGTTTAGGGCTGCGCCGGTTTAGGCTCGCTTCGCTCGCGGTATAACGGCCATAGACCTCAAACCGCGAGTGTGCAGCACGAGCCTATACCGCGCGAAGCGCCTAAACCGCGAGTGCGAAGCACGAGCCCAAACCGGCCGTAGGCCCTACTCCCATTCAATAGTAGCAGGGGGTTTACCGGAAATATCGTAAGTTACCCGCGAGATGCCGTTCACTTCGTTGATAATACGGTTAGAGACCTTTTCCAGCAGCTCGTAAGGCAGATGTGCCCAGCGTGCGGTCATAAAGTCGATAGTCTCGACGGCGCGGATGGCGATAACCCAGTCATATTTACGCTGGTCTCCCATCACGCCCACTGAACGCACCGGCAGGAATACCGCAAAAGCCTGGCTGACTTTGTGGTACCAGTCCGCATTGTGCAGCTCTTCGATAAAGATCGCATCGGCACGGCGCAGCAAATCGCAGTACTCTTTTTTGATCTCGCCCAGTACCCGCACACCCAGACCCGGTCCCGGGAACGGATGGCGATAAAGCATGTTATACGGCAGACCCAGTTCCAGACCGATTTTACGCACTTCGTCTTTAAATAATTCACGTAGTGGTTCAACCAGGCCCAGTTTCATGTCCTCCGGTAAGCCACCCACGTTATGGTGTGATTTAATCACATGCGCCTTACCGGTTTTTGAACCGGCCGATTCGATCACATCCGGATAAATCGTGCCCTGCGCTAACCAGTCAACTTCGGTCAACTTAGCCGCTTCTTCGTCGAAAATCTCGATAAAGGTATTACCGATAATTTTACGCTTCTTCTCGGGATCATTCTCGCCTTTCAGCGCATCCAGAAAGCGATCTTCAGCAGCAATCGGCATAATATTCAAGCCATAATGGTCACCGAACATTTCCATCACCTGTTCGGCTTCATTCAAGCGCAACAAACCATTATCAACGAAAATACAGGTTAGCTGCTCGCCAATCGCGCGGTGCAGCAACATGGCGGTGACCGATGAATCAACGCCACCTGACAGGCCTAAAATGACTTTGTCGCTGCCCACTTGTTCGCGGATGCGCTCAATCGCATCATCAATAATCTGCGCCGGCGTCCAGTTCTTCTCACAGCCACAAATGCCGCTGACAAAATGCTCCAGCATGCGCATGCCCTGACGGGTATGAGTCACTTCCGGGTGGAATTGCACGCCGTAAAAACGGCGTTGTTCATCCGCCATCGCAGCGAACGGACAGTAAGACGTCTTGGCAACGGTGTGGAAGCCTTCCGGAATGGCATCGACTTTATCGCCATGGCTCATCCAAACGTCCAGCAACGGCGCACCGGATTCGCTAACCGCGTCTTCGATAGCTTCAAATAATGGGCTTTTTTCCACCAGTTCGATTTGCGCGTAGCCAAATTCACGCTCTAACGATCCCTGTACTGAACCACCCAGCTGATGCGCCATGGTCTGCATGCCATAGCATACACCCAGCACCGGTACACCCGCTTCAAAGACATAGTCAGGCGCTCGCGGCGAGTCTTTTTCGGTAACGCTTTCCGGCCCACCCGACAAAATAATGCCTTTGGGCGCAAAATCTTTGATGTCCTGGTCGTCGACATCCCACGCCCATAGTTCACAGTAAACGCCAATTTCACGAATACGGCGGGCAATCAACTGCGTGTATTGCGAGCCGAAATCTAAAATCAGTATGCGATGATCATGAATATCTTGAGTCATTCTATAGTCCAGTTTTTTTACGCGTTAACTTAAGAGCTACGGTAGTTCGGCGCTTCTTTGGTAATTTGTACGTCGTGCACGTGCGATTCACCCATGCCCGCTGCAGTCACTTTGACAAACTGCGGCTTGGTGCGTAATTCATCGATATCGGCAGAGCCGGTCAGGCCCATCGCTGAGCGAATACCGCCCATTTGTTGATGAATAATCGCAGAAATCGGGCCTTTGTAGGCGATGCGTCCTTCGATACCTTCCGGTACTAATTTTTCGGCTTCGTCCGACTTCTGGAAGTAACGATCAGATGAACCATTACGTTGGTTCATTGCACCTAAGCTGCCCATGCCGCGATAGGATTTGTAATAACGACCCTGATAGAGTTCGACTTCGCCCGGCGATTCTTCGGTTCCCGCCAGCATGCTACCGACCATTACACAGTGCGCGCCGGCAACTAGTGCTTTGGCGATATCACCGGAAAAACGAATACCGCCGTCCGCGATAACCGGAATATCCGTGCCTTTTAACGCATCAACAGCGTCAGAAATTGCTGTGATCTGTGGTACGCCACAACCAGTGACGATACGGGTCGTACAAATAGAGCCCGGGCCAATGCCCACTTTTACCGCATCCACGCCTGCTTCAGCTAACGCTTTTGCGCCCGCTGCGGTGGCGACGTTACCGGCAATAATTTGTAAATTTGGATACTCTTTACGGGTTTGTGCAACGCGGTCAATAACGCCTTGCGAATGACCGTGCGAGGTATCAATCAGCAGCACGTCGACACCCGCTTCGACCAGCAGTTTAATTCGCTCTTCGGTACCCGGACCAACGCCAACCGCAGCGCCCACGCGTAAAGAGCCTAGTTCGTCTTTACAGGCGTTGGGTTTGTTTTCGGCTTTCTCGAAGTCTTTTAAGGTGATCATGCCTTTTAGTTTGTAGGCATCATCAACAACCAGGATTTTCTCGATGCGGTGGGCATGCATCAGTTGCAGAATTTCTTCGCTTTCAGCGGTTTCGTGCACGGTTACCAGACGGTCTTTACCGGTCATGATGTGCTTAACGGTTTTGCTGTCATCATCTTCAAAACGCGTATCGCGACCGGTTACGATACCGACCAAGTCGCCGTTTTTCTCAACCACAGGGAAGCCTTGAAAGCCGTGCTCGGCAGTCAGCGCTTTAATCTCTCCGATAGTGGTATCAGGCTGGATTGTCACCGGGTCGGTAACCATACCGCTTTCGTATTTTTTAACTTTACGAACGTGTGCAGCTTGTTGCTCGGCGGTCATGTTTTTGTGAATAAAACCGACGCCCCCTTCTTGCGCCAACGCAATGGCCAGCGGTGCTTCAGTCACGGTATCCATCGCCGCTGAGATTAACGGGATATTCAGGGTAATTCCGCGCGTTAATTTAGTGCGCAGGTCGGCTTGATGGGGCAGGACAGTGGAATGTCCGGGAACGAGTAAGACGTCGTCAAAGGTCAGGGCTTCTTGGGCGATTCGCAGCATTGCAACACTCCGTAACGGGATTCATGTTGCGCGTGGATTATACATATCTACACGATTTCGCGCAAGCTTTTATGCTCGCTGCGCTCGCGGAATTATACCCCTGCGGGGTGGCTCTTGGCTCCTGCGGAGCGGCTGTTTGCAACATCGCTTCGCTCGTTGCGGCTGTTTGCCCTCCGGGCGGTAACACCCGTGCGCAGCACAAAAAGCCGCAGCAGCCGAAGGCTCGCTGCCAACAGCCGCCCCAAAGGGGCCAAGAGCCACCCCGCAGGGGTAAAGCCCGTGAGCGCAGCGAAAATTTAGACGTCTAAACATCTTGACAGCTGGAATGCTATTTGCGATTGTGCCATTTCAGATAGGAGGTGGTTATGGTTTTACCTGTTGGGCGTTCATTTTATGTCGAGACCCGCTTTGGTCGGGTTAAAGGCTTTCGCTATGCTGCGGACAGTGGTCGCACGGATGCTCCCGTGGTCGTAGTGCAAGGCGGGATAAGCGGCTCGGGGCAACTGTGGAAGCTAGACGGCAGTGGCTGGTGGCAGTCGTTGTATTCGGTATTTGCGCCGGCAGATGACGTGCAGGTGATTAGTTTTGATTATCTCGGTGGTGTTGGAGGTTCTGATACGCCTGATCAGCCGTTGACTGTTGCCCAGCATGCGCAGGCTTATGCTGACGCATTAGTTAAACTGGGATTAACTGATATCAGTGCCTGGCTGGGAGGTTCTTTTGGCGGGGTACTCGGTTTGCAGCTGGCGGCAACAAATAAACAGGTTGACCTTAAACGCTTAGCAATATTGGGAGCCGCTCATAAACCCTCGATTCAATCTGCACTGCTACGATCATTTCAGCAGTTGTTGCTGCAACACGCCGAAAACGAACAGCAAGGCGTAATTTTAGCCCGCGCGCTGGCGATGCTGACCTATCGCAGCGCAGATGAATTTGAACAGCGCTTTAGCCACGCGGACGACGCCCTGCAATACATTTTAGCGCAAGGTGAGCGCTTACTTCGCAATCACGGCAAACAGGCCAATACACTATTTACCCATTTAACCCCTGCCCTGAATGACTATGCGATTGACCCGGCACGAGTTAGCTGCCCGGTACAGATAGTCAGTTTTAGTTCGGACAGCATTGCGCCTGCAGCCCTTACCTCGCAATTAGAAGCGTTATTACCTAATTGCCACAGTTATATCAGCATCGAAACGCCTTATGGCCATGATGGTTTTATTAAGAACGTGGCCGACTATGCGCGGCCGCTTGCTCATTTTATACCTGAATTAAACAGCGAAATTGAATTACCGGAGACTGTATTATGACAACACGTTTTAAAGACGAAACCCTGGCAATCCATCATGGTTACCAGACTGATCCCACCACCAAGTCGGTGGCAACGCCTATCTATCAATCGGTGGCGTTTGAATTTGATAATGCCCAACATGGCGCTGATTTATTTGATTTAGCCGTACCCGGTAATATTTATTCACGCATTATGAACCCCACTAATGACGTTTTAGAGCAGCGTGTAGCGGAGCTCGAGCATGGCATCGCCGCGTTGGCTGTGGCATCCGGCATGGCCGCTATTGAATATGCGCTAATTACTCTGGCTAAACAGGGCGACAACATTGTTACCACGCCGCAACTTTACGGCGGTACCTTTACCTTGTTTCAACACATGCTGCCGTCGTTTGGTATTGACGTGCGCTTTGCCGAAAGTGACCAGCCTGAGGACATTGCTAAAGTAATAGACGGCAATACCAAAGCCGTTTATTGCGAGTCCATCGGCAACCCGGCGGGCAATATTGCCGATATCGAAGGCCTGGCGAAGGTCGCGCACGACGCCGGCGTACCGTTGGTGGTGGACAACACCGTTGCAACGCCGGTGCTGTGTAAACCGATTGAGTTTGGTGCGGATATCGTAGTGCACTCGTTAACCAAGTATATCGGTGGCCATGGTAACTCGGTCGGTGGATTGATCGTTGATTCCGGTCGTTTCGACTGGCTTAAGCACAAGGACCGCTTCCCTCAGTTCAGCAGCCCTGAGCCGGCGTATCACGGTATTGTGTATACCGATGCTTTTGAGGCTGCTGCTTTTATTGCCCGCGTGCGCACGGTTGCGCTGCGTAATACCGGCGCTGCGCTATCGCCGTTTAACGCTTTTTTACTACTGCAGGGATTAGAGACATTATCGCTGCGGATGGAGCGTCATTGCGAAAATGCCGTTCGGGTAGTGGAATTCCTGCAACAACACCCGCAGGTGGAATGGGTTAATTTCGCCGGCAGCGCGGATCATCCGCATAATGAGCTGGTGCAAAAGTATATTAGTGGCGGTGTACCGGCATCTTTGCTGACGTTCGGTATTAAAGGTGGCTTTGAAGCCGGTGTGAGTTTTTATGACAAGCTGGCACTGTTTAAGCGCTTGGTTAACATTGGCGATGCGAAAAGCCTGGCATGCCACCCGGCATCAACCACACACCGCCAGCTAAGCGCCGAAGAACAAGCCAAGGTGGGTGTAAAACCCGAAGCCATTCGTCTCTGCATCGGCATCGAGCACATCGACGACATCATCGCCGACCTGGATAACGCTCTGTAGGCTCGCTGCGCTCGCGGGTCGGGCTTGTGCGTCGCACTCGCGGTGTAGCGTGCCGCCTTCGGCGCACGGGTTTAGGCTCGCTGCGCTCGCGGATAGGCCTTTCGGCCGGTTTAGGCTCGCTGCGCTCGCGGGGTAGGGCCTTTGGCCGGTATAGCGCGAGCGTAGCGAGCCCAAACCAGCGAAGCTCTATACCGCGAGTGCGAAGCTCAAGCCTAACCCGCGACGGCGAAGCCGGAGCCTACTCCTGGTTTTTGTGCATATGCACATCCATTTGTGGAAATGGGATGCCGATGCCTTCTTCGTCTAAGCGATCTTTGATGCGTTCAAGTAAATCCCAGTAGGTTGGCCAGTAGTCATCTGTTTTGGTCCATGGGCGGACAATAAAGTCGACCGATGAACTATTCAAAGCCGTCACCCGGACATTCGGTTCAGGATCCGCCAACACCCGTTCATCACTGGTGATAACATCCATTAAAACCTGCTTGGTTTTTTGCAAGTTAGCGCTGTAACTCACCCCAATGACCAAGTCGATACGGCGTAAGTCCTCACGGTTATAGTTGGTAATCGTGCCGCCAATAACCTGTGAATTTGGTACGTAAACCACTTTACGGTCCGGTGTTTTCAGAATGGTCTGGAAGATATTAATTTCTTCGACTGTACCCGCGGTACCGCCGCACTCAACATATTCGCCTGCACGCATGGGGCGGAACATGATCAACAACACACCCGAGGCTATATTAGATAGTGACCCTTGCAGTGCTAAACCAATCGCTAAACCGGCCGCACCTAAGATGGCGATAAATGACGTAGTTTCTACGCCGACTTGATTCAACGCTACCATCAATGCAGCGATAAAAATCAGTGACTTGATAATAGCAGACAAGAAACCAATAACTGCGCCATCAACGTCGCGTTTGGTCATGCCTTTGCGCATCACACCGGTTAATACACGCGAAGCAATGCTCGCTACCACCATAATAACAATGGCGATAATTACCTTGATGCTGTACTCAATCAGCATGCCCTGATTGTTATTAATCCAATCAATAATAGCCTGCATAGGGTTACTTCCTTATGTAACAGAATGTTTCGATAAATTACCACAGCCGCGAATTTCGTCAAACACAAAAGCCAAACAGCAAAACGAGCTTACACCGGCCGAAGGCCCCAAACCGCGACGGCGCAGCCGGAGCCTAAACCGCGCGAAGCGCCCGCCCCGCGAGCGCCAGCGAGCCTAAAGCGAGAACCGATAACGACCCTGACTATCCGGCTGGCCGAGGTACTGGAACATTTGTGCCAGCCCTTCCGGGGTTCGTGGGTTGGGGCGGACAGTGCCACTGATATTAATATCCTGGCTGTTAATGTCACCCTGCATCGCCAGACCGAGGCTGTTTTCGCCGTTCATCGTCAGTGTCACCGCTCCCGATTCAGCGCAACCCAGGGCAACCGGAAAGTCACCAAGACTTTGCCAGGCGCCGTTTACTAATACCTGAATATTGCGGCCATTGGCGCTGCCTGTCAGTTGATTACACCATTTTGCCGGGCTTGGATCGCTAACAACGAAGGTATCAATACTAAGATTCCAGTTACCCTGTGTTTTTAACGGTAAGCGCGTATTCGCGAGCTGCAATAAGGTTGCAAGATCGCCGCTGGCACGCAGGTCAGTTGCTGCCAGTTCAGTTAAGCCAGCGCTAATGCGGCCATTAACGGCTAACGGATTGTTTTGCGGCGGCACCCTCACATCTACCGCCACTTCTCCGGTAAATAACTGCAACAGTTGCCAATCCCATTGCACGTCATTAAGTGTTACACCCTGGGCTTGTAAGCTACCGATGCGCCCCTGCCACAAACTACCGGACACCTGACTTATCGAAACCTGCGCAGGGATCGGCAACCAATAAATAATTTTAGCCGGTAACATGACCAGCAGTGCCAGCAAATAAACCGCAATCAACCACCAACGCTTCATGAAGACTCCGTGACCAACAGTTGCCTTACCCGAACTTGCCCGGGTGTATCTAACCGCGCCACGTCCAGCGTGCTAATTTGCAGTTGATATTGCTGCTCCAGCTGGGCAACAAAGGCTAATACGCGATCAAAATTAGCTTCGTCCACGCTAATCACAACCCCCTCACCCTGCGGCTGGATGCGCGCCAGACTAATGTCATTAGCGTCAGCCGCCTGGTTTAGCCGCTGAGTCAGCGAGCCCGAAGCCTGCGGTGCGGAAGCCTCGCTGCTTTGTACACGTGCCTGATAACGCGCAAGGTTTTGCTTTACCCATTGTAACTGCTGTTGCTGCCCCTGCAGGCGTTGCTCTGCATTCAAACGAGCCTGATAGCTAGGTTGCCAAATAACGAAATACAACACGGCGATAGCTAATACAACCGCCAGCGCGCTCAATAAACGCTGCTCGCGAGGTGCAAATTGTGCCCACCGCTGTTGCAGGGTGACTGCCAGCGGATGCGTACGAACTTTTTCCATAAATACGCTCATACTCATGCCCCCCCTGCACTGCTGTGTTGTATGGTTATCGAACCCGCGACCTGGTTACCGCGGTTATTTAACGCACCTTGTTGTACCGATAACCCTGCCTGCTCGGCGGCACGCTGAAACTGCTCGAACTGCGCAAAGCTTTGCGCTAACGCCTGCAGCCGCAACTCGCCATCCTGATAGCGCATTAACTCGAGGCTCATGCCCCGTTGACTGGCGAACGCCGGCTGCAAACTATCCAGTAATGCTAACGCCGACTGCTGTTCAGCTCCGTCAGCGCCCAGCGCGCGCAGCTCTTGTTGTAGTTGTGCGCGCAAATTAACAATGCGGGTTTTATTCGGGAAGGCCTCTAAAAAGAGTTGCTCGGCCTGGGTTTGCAGTTGTTCGGCCTGACCGGATAACTGATAGGCCCGCACCAAATTGCCGCCAACAGCTAATACAAAGGCAACCGAAGCCGCCACGGCCAGCGGCTTCCAGTGCAGCTGATGTTGACGTTTTCGTTTAACAGCAAATTCACCACGGCGCAGCTCCAGTGATTGCTGGCCTTGTGCCAGCGCACTAATAGGCACCTCGATATCCGCGGCCTGCAAAGGCGCCGGCGGTTGCGGCCAATTCACCTCACCAAAATGCGTAATGGCGGTCAGTTCCGGCGCGTCGCCCAGCAGCTGCGCCACCACCATCGGTAACACGTCATCAACCTGTGTTTGCTCCAGCGTAAAGCCCTGCCATGGCCCCGTGCGCACGACCAGAGCATCTGCAATCGACAGCGCACTCCAGTGATTCTCGCTGTAAGGCAGTAACAACGGTTCGGGCAACCAGTGGTCGGCTTCGATTCCAGCTTGCTGACACCAGGCTGACCAGCTTCGCATACGCTCGCGTGCGACCACCGCAACCGGTATCACGGCAGTCGATTTACTGACATTTGCCGGCCAGCTAAAGTGCAAATCATCAATATCTGTCGCCAGCTCTTCCTCTAATGCATAAGGAATAACCCGCTCCAGATGGCGTCGACTGCCGGCAGGAAGCTCCAGCTGCTTTAGCAAAACATCCTGCCCCGGTAACACTAACGTTGTTTCGCAACGGCGGGCTTGTTGTTGTAACTGGTTCAGTTCGTCGGGATGATTTAATTCACCACTGGCGATAACCTCGTGCTGACTGGCGTTCCAGATAAACCAGACAACCTTACCCTGAGCACTATTCTGAGCACTATCCTTAGTACTATCCTGACCAGCATGCTCGGCAGCGGCGTCACTGGCCGGTAATCTGATATACAGCCGTTCCTGCATTGCTATTCTCCCATCGCCCGATAAATCACGTTTGCCCGTTCCGGGGTTACGTTAATTACCGAGCGCGCTCGTGTCTCGACCTCGCCCCATTGAATAAAGGCAAGTAATTGAAAATATTCACTACTAACAACCAACTCATCCAGCGAGTTGCCTTCTTGATCTTTAATACCCGCCAGCGGCCCTTCGTTCAGTGCCTGCTCGCGATCATCATAACCATCCTGCGGTCGTCCCGCTAACACCTGCTGCGCGGTACTGATATCAATCGCACCGTTACTAAGAGCAACCAACAACGCGGCATGCTCCGGGTCAATGGTATTGATATTGAGCTTAAGCTCGTTGTTACCGGGTATCACGCATACCTGCGGTTTAATTTGCGCAATAATCGCCGCGCTGTAGCCTCGCACCTGGCGTAATTCGCTGATATCCAGCATCGCACTGTTAGCGGCCTGGTAAGGATGCGACAACGATTCGTAATCCGGGTCTTCTGCGCCGTTTTCGCTTAACCGGGTATCTTCGTCAAGCCAGTCAATTAAGGCATCGGTTAACTGCTGTGCCTGGTAACTATCCAGCTCATTAGCCATTAACAGCTGCCGGAATTGTTGCCGGCGACGCTCGCTCTGAAGCTCTTGTTCGCCACCAGGCACCAAACTATTAAGGTTAAAGCAGCTGCGCAAATCCCGCACCCGTGCAGCAATTTGTCCGCCGGCCACGGGGAACGGCCCCTGTCGGGTTGCCCAATTCTGTTCAGCATGCACGATGCCGTCACTTTGTTCCAGCTCCAGTTGCAGTACTTCTGCCAGCACCGCCTCGGCACTTAACCACATCCAGTAGCTTTGCTCGGCTTGATATAAATTTGCACTGCGGCTGACCTGGCGCTGCAAACTGCTGCCGAGGTTAACCGCGATAACGGACACTATCGCAATAACCAACATGACCGTTATAAGAGCGGCGCCGCGATTACTGCTCATTGTCGCTGCCCTCACTGTCGTTGTTACGTACAGCAGACGGCATACCGGTTAAGAACTGCCGTCTAATTTCGCCATAGGCTTTGCTAACCACGCTTATTTCGATGGCCAGCGGCATATCTCCCTCGGTATCCCAGCTGCCCTGCCAACCACTATTGATACCCTGGTTTTGCAGGCTGTCGCCGGCGGATTGCTGAGCGCGAAAGAAACGCACATTAAACTCTTCTACACCGGTCATTAGCGGCTGCACTGCCGGTTCGTCTGAGCGATCATTGACATAGGCATAACTAATACGCTCCAGCACGCCTTCACGTACACGGTAAATTACCGGCTGTAATTCAGCTCTGGGCAGCAATAAGCCCGGGTTGTCGTAACCACTTTTGACCAGCGCCAGCAAGCCACTATCCGACTCGGCCAGGCGCTCGTCACTGGAGACATAACGGCGCACCACATCAGTGCCGTTGGGGCGGGTCGGTTTGCCAACTGCCTGGCGTAAGTCCTGTTCAATCATCAACCAGCTAAACTGCATCGACTGCAGCTGTTCGCGCGCATCCTCTGACTGCGTTTTAGTCTTGCTCATCTGGTCCAGCACGGTAAAACTGGCAATGCCAATTAACGCGAAGATCGCCATAGTGACCAGCACTTCTACCAGGGTAAAGCCGCGGGCGTCTCTACTGCCTGCCATCACAAACTTACCCCATTATTATCTCTGCCCGCCGCGCCGCTATCTGGTCGCCGCACGTAGCGCGTTAATGCGATAATCTCTCCGTCCTGGTTGGGTTTGCTGACTGACACTGTAACCGCTACGACATCGGGCGTTACCGTTTCTACCACTTGTTGTTGCCACTGCCAATCCTGCTCAGCCATTTGCATGCGGCCACTGGCGTTATCTTCGATGGGCCATTGCGATGCCAGGGTTAGTTCGACCAGGCGATTAGAAGCGACATATTGAGCAAAGGTCTTTTGTTGTATCTGGCTAATGCTGGTTAAGTGACTGCTAGCTGCATTGACCGCCGCTAGTGCCGCGGTGCCAAAAATCGCCATGGCAACCATCACTTCGATTAGGGTAAAACCATGCGCAGAGCCCTTAATAACGTTCATAAGGCTGCTCCTGAACCAGTATCTGCCAGGCGTTTTGGGCAATTAACCAGCGCTGTTGTTGGCGTGCCAGGTTACGGTTATCGAGTGCCAGACTAAAACCGGTCATTTCGCCGCTGGGCAAAATTAAAATCTGCGGTTGTAGTGGTTGCTCTTGTTCTTCTTCTGCAGCAGCCTCCTGGTCCTCATCAGGCTGAAATAACAATTGCCGGGCAGATTCGTCCTGTGCCATTAAATTACCTTCTATCAGCTCCAGTTCCCAGCGCAACGTGTCGCTCCAGCGAACCTCTTTTAGCCCCCTGGCATCGAGCGTCTGCCATTGGCCATCGTACCAGCGTAAAAATCGATAACCTTGGTTGTCTACATGCAAACCCAGCGGCTGTTGTCTGACCATGGCATGCTCACGGGCATATTGCAGCTGTTCCTTTAAGGTAATAGCGAGATCCTGAGGTGAGCGCTCAGAGGGTGAAGAAGATGGCAACGTTAACGCAACCGCACCTGCGATCATGCCGATAATCGCCATCACCAACAGCACTTCTACTAACGTAAAGCCGCGGCTCCTGCGGGCGACGCTGCCCCTTATCACGACGTTAGTACTGAGCTTCTTGTTCGGCACCAATCATCCAGCTACCAAAATCGTCATCAGTACCTGGTTGACCGTCCGGTCCGGCCGAAAAGATATCAACATCGTCATATTCGCCCGGGTTAAGCAATAGATAGTCGTTACCGTACGGGTCTTGCGGCAATCGTTTGATGTAACCGCCGTTACGGTAATTACGTGGTTGTGGGTCGCTATTCGGACGATTAACCAGGGCTTGCAGGCCCTGCTCGGTGGTTGGGAACATACCGTTATCCAGATGATATTGTGCCAATGCGTTTTCCAACGCTACAATATCAGCAGTGACTTTTTGTTGGTTTGCCTGTTCCTGCGAGCCCAACACGTTAGGCAGGATCATGGTGGCTAAAATACCGATAATGGCAATAACTACCATTACTTCGACCAATGAAAAACCACGCTGGGCTTTTGCTTTATACATCATAGTTACAGTCCTACACTCTGGTTTAATTGCAATATTGGCTGAATAATTGCCAGTACAATAAAGAATACAATGCCGGCCATGGTGACAATCAATCCCGGCTCAAACACTTTTAAGCTCACCTGCACCAGTGATTCAAATTCGCGGTCCTGGTTGTCCGCCGTGCGCCGCAGCATTTGCTCGAGTTCACCGGATTTTTCGCCGGCAGCAATCATATGCAACATCATCGGCGGAAATAGTTTGGTTTCCTGTAGTGCGGCACGCAATGACGAGCCTTCACGTACCCGCGTCGCTGCCTCGTCAATGGCGTCACGAATGGCCAGGTTACCGATCACCGTTGAGGTGATGCGCAAGCCGTCCAGTAATGGCACTGCGGACGAGGTAAGAATACTTAACGTACGTGCAAAGCGGGCGGTGCTGACGCCACGAATAACCTTACCGATCATCGGTAGTTTTAACAGCTGGCGATGATAACGTCGCTTGTTGTTGTCATTTCGCAGCCATTGCTTAAACGCCACCACAGCGCCAATAACTAAGACCAGTAACCACAGCCCCCAGTTCTGCAAAAATTCAGAAATTGTGATCATAAATAGTGTAGTGCCCGGCAGGGTCTGACCCATATCAGCAAAGTTTTCGACAATCTGCGGTACAATCGACACCAGCAAAAACACCACGATACCGATAGCCACCAGAGTTAACATCAGCGGGTAAATCAGCGCCTGTGTCAGCTGGCTTTTCATGTGCTGACGTTGCTCGGTGTAATCAGCCAGCTCGTTAAGTACCTGGTCGAGATGACCGGACTTTTCACCGGCTGCCACCATCGCGGTATACAACGAATCGAATACGCCGGGAAAGTCGGCCATGGCCTCAGCCAGCGAATAGCCCTCGACCACTTTACTGCGCACCGACATCAGCAATTTTTTTAGGCGTGGCTTTTCGGTTTGGTCAGCGACCGCCAGCAGGCACTGCTCAATCGGCAACGCTGAGCTGACCAGGGTTGATAATTGGCGGGTGATTAACGCCAGATCCTGCGCTTTGACGCGCTTAACCGGGCGCCAGCGTGATACCTGCTGACCGCCTTTTTGTTCATTATCGGCCGCCGGCTCTACCTCAACCGGCATCAGACCCATTTCACGCAGCTGCTGGCGTACCTGGCGCATGGTGTCAGCTTCGAGTACCCCGCGCTTTTTACGGCCGTTGGCGTCCAGTGCCTGATATGAAAATGCTGCCACGCTACCTTACTCCTCGCGCGTTACGCGCAGCACTTCTTCTAACGTGGTCTGGCCTTCCAGCACCTTATCAATGCCGTCGCGACGAATCCCCGGCGTTGATTGATGCACGTACTTTTCAATCGCCTGCTCGCCGTGACCGTTGTGAATCAATTCACGAATGTGGTCATCAATAACGATTAATTCATGAATGCCGGTACGACCGCGATAGCCTGTCTGGTTACAGTGTTCACAGCCCTGCGCTCGATAAATAGTGACCTCTTCAGCGGTTCTGTTCTCTGCCGCTAACATTCTGAATTCCTCGGCATCGGGCTTATGCGGCTGCTTGCATTGTGAGCACAGTGTGCGCACCAACCGTTGCGATAATACCCCCAGTAGACTCGACGATAACAAAAACGGTTCGACCCCCATGTCTTCTAACCGCGTTATCGCGCCCGCGGCGGTATTGGTGTGCAGAGTCGACATCACTAAGTGCCCGGTCAACGACGCCTGCACGGCAATTTGTGCGGTTTCGACGTCACGGATCTCACCGACCATGACCACGTCCGGGTCCTGCCGCAAAATCGCCCGCAAGCCGCGCGCAAAGGTCATATCGACTTTCGGGTTGACCTGCGTTTGGCCAATGCCTTCAATGGCATATTCAATCGGATCTTCGACCGTCAGAATGTTGCGATCTTTAGAGTTAATCTCGGTAATGCCGGCATACAGCGTGGTGGACTTACCGGAACCGGTCGGCCCGGTCACCAGAATAATGCCATGCGGTTTATGAATCAGCTCAGCAAAAATTTGCCGATTTTTATCGGTCATGCCGAGCTGCTTTAAGTTTAGCCGGGCATTGTTTTTATCCAGTAATCGCAATACCACGCGCTCGCCGTGGTTGGACGGCATAGTCGATACCCGCACATCCACTGCCCGTCCGGCAATCAGCAGCGAAATTCGGCCATCCTGCGGCACTCGTTTTTCGGCGATATCCAACTGCGCCATAACTTTTATGCGCGAAATCAGTAACGACGACAGTTTACGGTTGGGCTTAAGCACCTCGCGCAACACGCCGTCAATGCGAAAACGAATGGTCAGCTGCTTTTCGAAGGTTTCGATATGAATATCTGACGCACCTTCTTTGATCGCCTCGCTGAGCATGGCGTTAATCAATTTTATAATGGGCGCGTCGTCTTCGCTTTCCAGCAGATCTTCGGTTTGCGGCAGCTCATCGGCCAGCGAAAATAAATCCGACTCGTTGCCAATGTCTTCCATGAGCTGTTTGGCTTCGGATGAATCACGCTGATAGGCTTTGGTTAGCAATGTCTCAAAGTCCGACGCCGGGTGTTCTTTAACACTAAACGATTGTTGCAGCGCGCGCCTGACTTCCAGTAGTGCCTGTGCCGAAATCCCGGCACGACAATGTACGGTCGGATGTTCGCCCTGCTCGACCACCACGCCAAACCGTTTAGCAAAGCTAAATGGCAGCCGCTTAGTGGCAATAGCACTGGCATCAGTCATTGTTGTTACCCTTCGCTTCCTGCGATTTTTTGTCCATGTAGTCATCAAAACTTGGCGGTAAGGTCAACTCACCATCCCACTCCGGCATCACCGGGGTGTCTTTAGTCGGCATTAAGTCCACACCCTCGGCACGACGTTTTAACTGCTCGGCACGCATGAAGTTATATTTTTCGCGGCTAATTTCCGCCAGCTTACTGCCATCACGCACAATGGTAGGCCGTATAAATACCATCAGATTGCGCTTTTGCGTCGACGTCGAGGTTGAACTGAATAGTTTTCCAAGGAACGGGATATCGCCCAGCAGAGGAATTTTAGACACCGACTCCTGTACGTCTTCGTCGATAAGACCGCCCAGTACGATAGTTTCGCCGTCGTTCGCCATCACCGTGGTTTTTAGTTCGCGCTTGTTGACGATAACGTCCACTGAGGTTGCGCCACTTAAACTCGATACTTCCTGCTCGATAAGCATTTGTACCGCGTCACCTTCGTTAATTTGCGGGGTAACTTTTAACTTGATACCGACTTCTTTGCGATCGACTGTCTGGAATGGGTTTTCGTTGTCGCCACCCAGCGTTGAACCGGTAATGGTCGGCACTTCCTGACCCACCAGGAAGCTGGCTTCTTCGTTATCCACCGTCACAATACTGGGCGTTGCCAGGATATTTGAATTGGTGTCCTGCGACACCGCCTGCACAACGGCCGCCCAGTCATTTTTAACCGTGCCGATCATCATGCCATTAACGCTGCCAAGCAGCTCGGCTAACAAACTAATATCGCCCCGTTGGTCCGGGTTTTGGGTTACCGCGCCACCTTCAGAAATGACCGTGGTACCTTCCTGGCCCTGCGCCTGATAAGCGCCTGCTGCGATGGCTCCAATAGGCACCTGATTGCCGGTGTTATATTGCACCAGGCCACCATCTTCACTCAGCCATTGAATACCAAAGTCGACGTTATCGCCTTCCAGAATTTCGACGATAATGGCTTCGACCTGAACCTGCGCGCGGCGAATATCCAAGTCGCGAATAACGTTTTCCAGCGACGCCAGCATGTCCGGTTCAGCCGTGATGACAACCGCATTGGTGGGTGCATGCGGACTGATACTGACCGTATTATTGTCATTACGCAAACGGCGTGCACCGTTGTTGGTACCGCCCTGTTGCTGTTCCACTTCTGCCTGAATTGAACGGCTGACGTTATCCAGTACTTCAACCAGCTCTTCTGCTCGCGCATATTTAAGATAATAAACGCGCGTATTACCCTCGGTTTTTAGATCCTGGTCGAGTTGCCGAATTAACTTAACCACTCGCGAGCGTGCCCGCGGTTCACCGCTTACGATAACGCTGTTACTGCGCTCGTCAGCAACAATTTTAGGGATCAACAACGACGGTGTCCCGTCTTGTGTGCTTTTTTCAAATAGATTCTGCGCAATACGAACCAACTCGTTAGCGGACGCGTACTCTAAGTCAATGATGTCGACATCCTGATCACCGGCCTGGTCCACGCGTTCGATAATTTCCACTAAGCGACCAATGGTCTCAGCGCGGCCGGTCATCATAATGACGTTTGAGGGGTCGTAACTGACCACCATGCCACCGCCGGTCTGATCATTTAATTGTCGTAGCAACGGCGCCAATTCGCGCACCGATACATTCTCGACTGCAACCACGCGGGTTATCATCATATCGCCCTGTTGCCGCTGCTCGCCGGAAACAACCGGCAATGGCGCATGCTGTGCGTCTTTATCGCGGATAACCTTAAGTACGCCGGAGTCCATTTCGACCACAGCAAAGCCATAAACTTCCAGCACGTTCAGGAAAAACTGGTAATACTGCTTTTCGTTCATGACATCATAACTGCGCACATCGATTTTACCGCGCACATTAGGGTCAATGATGATGGTCTTACCGAGGTTGCGTCCGACCACCTGAATAAATTCGTTAATGTCTGTGTTTTTAAAGCTGGCTGCGTATTCGTCAGCCTTTACCGTCGCCGCCGGAACGACCAACGCCGATGCAATGCCCAGCGCTAATGCGCTTAACCAAACTTTTGGGCCATGGGTATGAACTGCCATATTCGTTATCCTATTCGCTCGTCAGTTCGATGCTCATTTGCATCGGTTGACCATCGCGCACAATCGAGATATCTGCACGGGTCAGTGTGGTTAACTGGTTACTAAATTCCATTGCCTGTTGCATGTCGGTTAGGTCATAACCGTTGATGGCAACAGCGAGATCGCCATTTTGAAAGCCACTTTGGCGAAATAACTCAGGCTTCTGGCCGGCTTGCAAGCGATAACCGATCAGCTCTCCGTTCTCCATCGCCGGACTGATACTGACAAAGTCAGTCATTGACTGTGGGTCTGCGCTAAGCTGTTCCATCGCCTCGCCAATCTCGCGCGCCGGTATCTCTGTGGTTTCAGTGGTTGCGGCCGTTGGCTCATCGACGATTAACGATAAAGCCGGGCGGTCTTCGCCAATATCCTCTAACTGCAGAGTTTCGATACGTCCATTATTGTCCAACAGCACACGGTCGGCATAAATTTCTTCAACCGTGACGCCGCTACGCCCCAGTTCATCCCCAACGATATAGGTTTGTTGCTTACCTGATTGCTCGATAATTGCCGCAGAACGCAATGGATTGGAACTAGCTGACACACCAACCAAGCGAATATTTAATGCGGTTTTTGGGGCATCACGCCTGTTGTTACTCGCTTGAGTTGTCACCTTTCCAAATAAATTAAGTGACTGGATGGCAGGCATATCGATACTGCTTGAATCACCCTTAACCGATGCGGGGGTGTAATCAGGTAAGGTCACATTGAAATTAGGTTCACTCGGCTGCATCAACCACCAGCTCAGTTGAGCTAATAGTATCGCACTGACTATCCACAGCATAGCGGTCACCGCGCTAACTACAAAGGGCGCAGAGGCTAATTTTTTACCACTAAGTTTATTCAGGTACGGCAATTTGGGTCACTTTATCGTTATTGTTTTGTTAGACTTGTGTAGCTAACCGCATTCTTGTATCAAACGCAAGCCTGCCATGCGCGGGAGCCAACAATTGATTAACACAGTTTATGGTAATTTGATTGCATCCTTATGACAACAATTAACACAGTACGTTTAGATAAATGGTTGTGGGCTGCGCGGTTTTACAAAACCCGAGCCATTGCACGGCAGATGATTCAATCAGGCAAGGTGCATTATAACGGCCAGCGCGCTAAACCTTCAAAGGTTGTAGAGCTGGGCGCGATGCTTAAGTTGCGACAAGGCTTTGACAGTAAGGAAGTTGAAGTATTGCAGCTTAATGACCAGCGCCGCGGTGCTCCCGAGGCACAGTTGATGTATCGTGAAACCGAGGCCAGCATAGCAAAGCGTGAGGAAAATGCAGAAGCGCGCAAACTTAATGCCATGTATAATCCCCACCCTCAGGGTCGTCCGGATAAAAAACAGCGGCGACAGCTAATCAAAATGAAAGACGTTCAACGCAAAGACGATGGTGACCAATGACCGAACAAGCAATTGACTACCCTACTGATCAACTGAATCGTTATACCTTTGAAGGTCATGACGTACGCGGTGAGCTGGTACAGCTGACCAGCAGCTATCAGAGCCTGATCCGTGGCCACCAGTACCCACCGGCGGTACAACAAGCCTTGGGCGAGATGATGGCGGCCGTGTCGTTGCTTACCGCGACGCTTAAGTTTGAAGGTCATATTGCGGTGCAGTTACAGGGCGACGGTCCACTTAACTTTATTGCAGTAAACGGTAATCACCAGCAACAGTTGCGCGGTATCGCCCGGGTACGTGGCGAAATTACCGATACAGATATTCGTAGTATGGTTGGCAAGGGTCAATTGGTGATTACGCTGGATCCGGAGCAAGGTGAGCGTTACCAGGGTGTGACCAGTGCCGATGCCGATTCGATTGCACAAATGCTGGAAAATTATTTTATCCAATCGGAGCAGTTGGCCACTAAATTGTGGCTGCATGCGGACGGCGAACATGCCGCCGGTATGTTTTTACAACGTATGCCGGCATCCGGCAAAGATATGGTCGGTTTTGAACACCTGACCACGCTGACCGATACAATTACTGAGCAAGAGCTTTATACCTTGCCGGCAGAGCAGTTATTGCATCGTCTGTACCACGAAGAGACAGTACACATTTATCCGCCGCAAGCGGTTACTTTTGTTTGTGGCTGCTCTCGCGAGCGCACGCTGGAGGCGTTAGCCAGCGTACCGGTAGAGCAAATAAAGGAAATTTTAGAAGCTGACGGCGAAATCGTCATGACCTGCGACTACTGCCTCACCGAATACCGCTTCGCTGAAGCGGATTTTTCGTAGCTTGCGTCCTGCGTAGCTTGCGTCCTGACGCAAGCTCAAAAAAGTCGCGTCAGGACGCGACCTACTTCTTCTTAATAAACTTCATCAAGCGGCGGCGTTTGCGCTGCTGCGACAGGGTGAGTTGGTTCTTTTTGCCTTCGTACGGGTTCAGCGGTTCGCGGAATTCCATTTTTATCGGTGTACCCATTACGCCCAGAGCCTTGCGGAAGTAGTTAGTAAGGTACCGCTGATATGAGCCCGGTAGCCTGGTCACCTGGTTACCGTGAATCACGATACGTGGCGGGTTATAGCCGCCTGCATGCGCGTACTTGAGTTTGACCCGACGACCGCTGACCAACGGCGGTTGATGTTCGTCCTGCGCCATACCCATAATTTTGGTCAACTTAGACGTACTTACCCGGCGTGTCGCGCTGTTGTAAGCTTCTTCTACGCTTTCGAACAAATGCCCGACGCCGGTGCCATGCAGCGCAGAGATAAAGTGCAGGCGGGCAAAGTCGACAAAGCCTAAGCGCCGGTCAAGCTCGCGCTTAATTTCTTCTTTGTGGTCGCTTTCCAGGCCATCCCACTTATTCACCGCAATAACAATAGAGCGACCGGCATTTAAGGCAAAGCCAATCAGGTTTAAATCCTGGTCAGAAATGGTTTCGCGCGCGTCGATAACCACCAACACCACGTTAGCCTCTTCAATGGCCTGCAGTGTTTTTACCACCGAAAACTTCTCGATAGCTTCGTCAATACGCCCGCGGCGTCTAACCCCGGCAGTATCAATCAGGATATACTCACGATCGTCGCGCTGCATTGGTATATAAACAGAATCGCGAGTGGTGCCCGGCATATCGTAAACCACCACGCGCTCTTCGCCGAGTATGCGGTTAGTCAGTGTTGACTTACCCACATTGGGCCGGCCAACAATAGCCAGTTTAAGTGGCAGCGCATCGTAGTCAATTTCATCGTGGTCAAGATCTTCCGGCGCTTCCTGGTCGCGAATAAGCACGTCAGGGTAGTCATCGGCAAGCGGCCTGAAGCAGCTATCCAACAGATTTTCTACGCCGCGTCCATGGGCCGCAGCGATACCATACAACTCACCCAATGCCAGCGAGTAAAAATCTGCCATCGCGGCCTGCGCGTCAATACCGTCGATCTTGTTACAGACCATGTAGACTTTCTTTTGCTGCTGCTTTTTGCGTAAATGTTCAGCAATCGCCTGATCACCGACGGTAACGCCGTCGCGCGCATCGACCAAAAATAAGACGACATCGGCTTCTTCAATAGCCTGCAGCGATTGCTTCGCCATGACTTCGTCAATGCCTTCTTCATCGCCATGAATACCACCGGTATCCACCACAATAAATTGATAACCGTCGTAATTGGCCTGGCCGTATTTACGGTCACGGGTCAGGCCCGGAAAGTCTGCTACCAGTGCATCCCGGCTGCGGGTTAATCGATTAAATAATGTGGATTTGCCCACATTCGGGCGCCCTACCAGGGCGACAACAGGTAACATGTAATATTAACTTCCTGAATTAATTTCAATCGCCACAAGCTCGCCATCGCGAGTTTGGGTGTATAAGGTGGTACCGTCAACGACAGGTTGTGCATAAATACCGTCACCACCCACTTCGTAACGGCCTTCGATTTGGCCATTAGTCGGGTTTAACCAGTGTAGGTAGCCTTCAAAATCGCCAACCACGATAAAGCCGTCATGCCATGCAACACCGGTAAGTTTGCGGCCAAACATGGCGTTATTGCTCCACAACTCAATGCCGCCGTCCTGGTCAAGGCCATAAACGTGGCTTTGATGGTCTGTAAGGTAAATGCGTCCACCGCGCACTAAAAGATTCTCGAACGCGCTGTAATCACGCTTCCAGCGAACTTCGCCACTACGCAATTCCAGTGCGACCAGCTCGCCATTGTAGGCGATCATGTAAATCACACCACCAACAACGACGGGGTTCGCATCGATATCAGCCAGTGCCTCAAGCTCAGTCGCACCACTTGGCGTACCCACGTTTTGGGTCCAGGCCTGCTGGCCATTATTAGCGATTAAGATAGACGCGGTGCCGTTGCTGTCACCCAGAATTACACCACCACTAGCTATAGTCGGTGCTGACGAGCCTCGCAACGTTAATGTTGGTGTTTGGTACTCGTATTGCCATTGCTGCTCGCCATTTTCGGCATTGTAGCTAATTACCTGACCGCCGCCCGTGTGGACGATGACTCGCCCTTCACCTACGGCCGGATCGGCATTAACTTCATTACCCACTTCAACGTGCCAGACTAACTCGCCGGTGTGGGCGTCAAGAGCAACTAAATCGCCGTTTTCAGTACCCAGAAATAGTTTATCGTAAGCGGCTACCAGGCCGCCCGAAATACGAGCCGGAAACGGTGAAGAAAATATTCCGCTAAACCAACCTTCGTCGTCAGCTTCATTGATCTCGATAAGGTCGTGCAGCTCTACCGACCAGACTGTTTCACCCGATTCTTTGTTAAATGCCATGACGACACCCTGGCGGTCGGCAGCATAAACATTGCCATAATCGACAACCGGATTAAGACGCGAGAAAAACTCATCAACGCCATCGCCAACGCTACGATCCCATTTTACCTCAGCGGTTAACGTGCTGTTGATAGGCTGTAATGGCGCAACTTTTATTTCTTCGTCATCATCACCGAACAAGGAGCAACCACTAAGCAGCGTTGTAAAAGCGACAAGACTAAGTAGTGCGCGTGATTTTTTAAACGTTTGTAACAATTGCATTATGAAGCAGCCAAACTGTTGAGTTTAAGTTCCAGCGCAGGGGTTAACGATTCACCCTCTGATGCCAGTGCGCGTTGATACGCTTCGCGCGCCTGCTCGTTTTGACCCTGGTCGGCATAAATATCGCCTTGCAGTTCCGCGGCCGCGGCCTGATAAGCCGATGGCATTTCTGCCTGCACCGCGGCTAAAGCTGCATCATATTGCTGTTGCGCCAGTAACACCCGAGCCAGGCGAATGTTCGCCAGTGCCTGTAGATTGCTGTCGTCGGCGTCAGTTGCGACTGTCTGCAATGCAGTAACCGCAGTAGCTAAATCGCCATTTGTGGCAGCATGTTGAGCAAGCTGCAGCGACGCTAAATGGGCATATTGAGAGCCGGCGTTATCATTAATAAACTGCTGTGCATTAGCAACTGCATTGTCGGCGTCCTGTTGCAATTGGTTAGCTACCTGCTGATAACCAGCGGAAGCTGCGTTAGCCGCATCGATTTGTGCTTTGTCGTAATAGCGCCAGCCAAAAAACAGGCCAAAACCGATAACCGCACCGGCGATAATACCTTTGCCGTGTTCAGCCCAAAATTCCTTAATTCGTTCAACTTGTTGTTCTTCGTTCTGATCCACAGGATCACCTCTTATGCTTGCGTCAATGGCCGCAGAAACTCCACCAGCTCTGCGTGACTTAAGGTCGTTTGTTCAGCATCGCTGCGCAGCGGTTTTACCGTTACTTGTTGCTCTGCCAGCTCGTTTTCACCAACAATCAGAGCCACTTCGGCGCCCGACTTATCGGCCTTTTTAATTTGTTTTTTCATTGCACCGCCACCGCAGTGAGTGACTAACCGCAATTCGGGTAGCGCATCTCTTAGCTGTTCGGCAATCGCCGGCGCTTTTAGTTCCGCCTGTTCGCCTAACGGCATCAGGTAGGCATCAACCGCGCGGCGCGGGTTTAGTTTGTCTTGCTCCTGCAGCAACAACACCAAACGTTCCATGCCCATAGCAAAGCCAACGGCAGGGGTTGCTTTACCGCCCAGTTGTTCAACTAAGCCATCGTAACGACCACCTGCACAGACCGTGCCCTGTGCACCCAGCGCGGTAGTTACCCACTCAAACACGGTGCGATTGTAATAATCTAAACCGCGTACCAGCCTTTCGTTCAACGTATAGTTGATACCTGCTTCGTCCAGCCGCGCGCGTAACTGTGCAAAATGCTCCCGCGATTCGTCGTCCCAATAATCCGATAGACGCGGTGCGTCTGCCAATAACGATTGAGTGGTTTCGTCTTTGCTGTCAAGGATCCGCAGCGGGTTTGAATCCAGCCGCCGTTTACTGTCCTCGTCGAGCTGCTCCTGATACTGCGCCAAATAGTCGCGCAACGCGTCGCGGTAGCGTGCTCTGGCTTCGTTAGAACCCAGTGAGTTTAATTGCAATTCGACCTGATCAGCTATCCCGAACGCTTTCCATAGCCGTGCTGACAACAGAATGACTTCGGCATCGGCATCGGCTCCCGATAAACCAAAGGTTTCGATACCAAATTGATGAAACTGACGGTAGCGTCCTTTTTGCGGGCGCTCGTAGCGGAACATCGGCCCCATGTACCATAGCCGCTGGATTTGGTTATACAGCAGGCCATGCTGGTTGCCGGCGCGTACGCAGCTTGCAGTACCTTCAGGGCGCAAGGTCAGACTTTCGCCATTGCGGTCATCAAAGGTATACATTTCTTTTTCGACTATATCCGTTACTTCGCCAATCGAGCGCTTGAACAAGGCGGTGTTTTCTAACACCGGCATGCGGATTTCGCTATAGCCATAGCTGGCGGCGACTCGTCGAATCGTGGACTCAACTTGTTGCCAGGCCGGACTCTGGTCTGGCAGCAAGTCATTCATACCGCGGATTGCCTGAATGGATTTCGCCACAGGTAATGCTTCCCTTTAAATCAGTGGTTAAAAGTCGATAGCCTAAAAATCAAGCGCGTATTATAAGGACTTTAATGCGGCGGGTAAAATAGCTTAGCCGATTTCTTTTACGTCAATTTTGTGCTTTTGCACATAATCAACGCGGTCACGGATTTGACGCTCTAATTGGTCAATCAAATCGTTATTATCTAAACGCAGTTTTTGACGCTCGCCGCCAATATACAAGCCGCTTTTGTTTTTAGCTCCTGCCAGCCCTACTTCAGCAACCAGTGCCTCGCCGGGGCCGTTCACGACGCAGCCAATAACCGAAACGTCCATCGGCACCGTAATGTCTTCTAAGCGTTGTTCTAACTCATTAACAGTAGCAATGACATCAAATTCCTGGCGCGAACAGCTCGGACAAGCGATAAAGTTAATACCACGCGAGCGAATTCGTAGCGATTTTAAAATATCAAAACCTACTTTAATTTCTTCTACCGGGTCCGCCGCTAACGATACCCGTAGCGTATCACCAATGCCTTCAGCCAACAGCATGCCCAAACCAACGGACGACTTTACTGCACCACTGCGCTTACCACCGGCTTCGGTAATCCCCAAGTGCAGCGGCTGGTCAATCTGTTTAGCCAGTAACCGGTACGAATCTACCGCAAGGAATACGTCTGATGCTTTTACACTGACTTTAAAGTCTTGAAAATCTAACCGGTCAAGGATATCGACGTGACGCATGGCGGACTCCACCAACGCCTCCGGCGTTGGTTCGCCGTATTTTTCCTGCAGGTCTTTTTCCAGCGAGCCACCATTAACACCGATGCGGATCGGGATATTTTTATCTCGCGCTGCATCTACAACTGCACGGATACGATCTTCACGGCCGATATTACCCGGGTTAATACGCAAACAGTCGGCACCGTATTCAGCCACTTTTAACGCGATACGGTAGTCAAAGTGAATGTCGGTTACCAGTGGTACCGGACTCTGTGCTTTAATCGCTTTAAAGGATTCGGCGGCATCCATAGTCGGCACCGAAACCCGCACAATATCAGCACCGGCAGCTGCCAACGCATTAATCTGTGCAACGGTCGCTGCCACATCGGTTGTCTCGGTATTGGTCATTGATTGCACTGCAATCGGCGCACCATCGCCAATAGGCACATCGCCAACATAAATGCGACGTGATGGCCTGCGCTTAATGGGACTTTCATGCATCATAATGAGACTTCCTACTACCTATTAACGCAATCAATAAACTGACAATTAGTTATCTAAAGGAACATTGAAACGAGCCACCCGCGCCTGGCGGAAGTTACTCAGATCCAGCGTTTGCCCCTGATAGCTGATGGTAACCGCTTCGGGTTTGCAAATGGTAACAGAAAACGGCGCTTCACCCGGAACCGGCATGGTGTAACCGGCCGCTTTTATACCGACGGCCTGCGTTTCACCTGTTGCATCATCGACTTTGACCCAACACTCTTCGCTAAACTCAAACACTAAACTGGCCTGCAGCTGCTCGGTTTGCTCTGACTGTGCAGTGGCTTCAGTATCACCAGTAGCCGCTTGCGTATCGTTATCAGCGACCGGTTCTGTGGCTGGTTCCGTACTGGTGTCGTTATTAGCGTCAGAATTTACGTCGCTTAACTCACTATCATTGTCAGCGTCATTAGTGACTGTTTGCGGCTGCTCCGCCGCATCGGCTGTGCTCTCGGGCTCTGCTTCTGATTGGTCTGGCGACGAGCTATTAACCTCCGCCAAAACAGTATCCGCAGATTCAGTATCGGTCACCGTCTGTGGTGGTTCTTGTTCGTCAACAGGAGCACTCGGGTCACTCGCCGTTAATGAGGTACTGGTATCCTCGGCACTCACCTCAGACTCCAATACCTGGTCTGGCTCATTTTGTTCTGGTGAAGCTGTCGGTTGCATAGACTCTTCTTGCACCGCCTGTTCTTCCTGAACAGCCTGCTGCACGTCACTGCTAATATCGTTAAAGCTAATGTCGCTATCCTGCCACCACCAAATAACCAGACCAATCACTACGATAATGACCGCGTAAGTAATGAGCATTAGTCGGTTATCGTTTTCCTGGTGTTTTACCCGACGAGAAAAGCTTTGCATGGCCGTGGTATCCGGCTCTTTAATACCGAGTTTTTTGTAGGCCGCGAAAACTTCATCTTCGTTCGCTTCTAATAATTTAGCGTACGAACGCAGATAGCCTTTGATGAAGGTCGGAGTAGAAAACGACTCGTAGTCGTCAGCCTCGAGCAGCTCGATAATTTGTAAACGCAACCGTAACCGATCGGCAACGTCGCGCGACGTCAAGTTTTTAGCTTCTCTGGCCTCTTTAAGTAACTGCCCGGGCCCTTTTACAAGTTCCTTCTGCTGCTCAGCGGTATGTTCTACGTCGTTGTTATTTACCGCGTTTTCCTCAGTATCATTCGATTGATTATCAGCAGTCATGGTGTTCTGGATGATCCCTATTAGTACGCTATTGGCTCGCCTCGGCATAGCGATGCCTTGTCTTAAGCAAGGAACACTGTTTGCGGTTTGCTGCCACCTGTTGCTGCAGGCTCTCTGCCTGATCAAACATCAACATGGCTTGCTGCCGGTAGCCAGCGACACACAGTGCAATAGCGTAGTTGTTATACATTGCGCCGCTGTTAGGTTGCCATGATAACGCTTGCTGGTAAAGTAGCAACGCTGAATTGACCTTTTCTTTGCGCAAATACCACTGTCCCAGCGCAATGATCACAGCTTCTGAGCGTGGCGCATCGTTATAGGCTTTGTCCAGATGCGGCCGCGCGCGCTCTAATTGATCGCGCTGCATGTATTCCAGCCCCAGTTGTAAGCGGGTCTTGCCGGCGTCGCTAAGCTCTGCGTTTGGGGTTAGGCTGCAGCCTGCCATAAAAGCCAGGCACAATAGGCTCACTATTTTCATGCTATGCATTCCCTTGCATTTTGTCGCTTCGCGACGGCTGTTTGCGCCTGCGGCGCGGCTTTTTGCAGCGAGCCTGCGGCCGCTGCGGCTGTTTAAAGAGAGCTGCGGTTCAAACAGCAGCAACAAGCGTAGCGTTGTTGCAAACCGCCGTGCCGCAGGCACAAAAGCCGCTCCGCAGGAGCATACAGCCAGCTCTTAGGCGGTTTTTACACCGATTTCGTCACCGCGGGCGGCTTGTTGCCTTTTTAAGATGCGTTTGGTGCGGTCGATTACGTCACCGACTAGCTGACCGCAGGCTGCATCAATATCATCGCCGCGGGTCTTCCTGACCATAACGACGAAGCCATATTCCATTAACACTTTTGCAAACCGGTCGATGCGCGAGTTACTGGAGCGCCCGTAATCGGAACCCGGGAATGGGTTAAACGGAATTAAGTTAATTTTACTTGGCGTGTCTTTTAGCGTTTTTGCCAAAGCGTGTGCTTGATCTGTAGAATCATTAACATGATCCAGCATCACGTACTCAACGGTCACTTTGTGTTGCGCTTTTGACTGCTCGACATAGCGGCGACTTGAGGCCAGGAACTGCTCGATATTGTACTTTTTATTGATGGGTACAATTTCGTTGCGCAATTCATCGTCTGGCGCATGCAGTGAAATCGCCAGCATTACGTCGATTTGTTCAGCGAGCTTGTCTAATGCCGGGACAACGCCTGAGGTACTGAGAGTAACCCGACGCTTCGACAGGCCGAAGCCATAGTCATCCAGCATGAGTTCCATAGCCGGTACTACGTTATTCATGTTAAGCAGGGGTTCACCCATGCCCATCATGACCACGTTAGTGACCGGTTTAATACCGGTTTTACCGTAGGCGCCCAGTAATTGGTTAACCCGCCAAACCTGACCGATTATTTCAGCAACGTTCAGATTGCGGTTAAAGCCCTGCGCTCCGGTTGAACAGAAGGTACATTCTAACGCGCAGCCAACCTGCGAAGACACGCATAAAGTGGCTCGGTCGCGCTCCGGGATCCACACCGTTTCTACGTCCTGACCATCGAATAAGGTCATCGCGAATTTGATGGTGCCATCCGAAGATTGTTGCTGGGTACGCACTTCCGGCGCGCGGATTTCAGCTACCTGCTTGAGTTTTTCGCGCAACTTTTTGTTGAGATTGGTCATCTCATCAAAGTCATCAACACAAAAATGATAAAGCCACTTCATCACCTGGTCGGCACGAAATGGTTTTTCCCCCAGCTCGCTGAAGAACTCTCGAAGGCCTTCGCGATTGAGGTTAAGCAAGTTCACTTTTTTGTCGATGGCGTTGGTCATAAAACTCCTGTTTTGGCTCGCTACGCTCGCGGTTCAGGCCTGCGGCGGCTTGGGCTCGTGCTGCGCACTCGCGGTGTAAGCGCTGCGCGTGGTTTAGGGCCTTTGGCCGGTGTAGGCTCGCTGCGCTCGCGGTTTAGGGCCTTCGGCCGGTATACCGCGAGTGCGAAGCACGAGCCTACACCGCGCGCAGCGCCTATTCCGGCGAAGCGGCTATCCCGCGAAGCCTAAATTAGCGTGTACGTGGGCAGATTTCTTCATCGCTGAAGAAGTATGCGATTTCGCGCGCTGCAGATTCTACTGCATCAGAACCGTGTACCGCATTTTCGTCGATAGTTTCAGCATAGTCTGCACGCAGAGTTCCCGCCAGTGCTTCAGCTGGGTTAGTTGCACCCATGATTTCACGGTTCTTCAATACTGCGTTTTCGCCTTCCAGAACTTGTACAACGATTGGACCAGAAGTCATGAATTCAACTAATGCACCAAAGAAAGGACGTTCTTTGTGCTCAGCGTAAAAGCCTTCTGCCTGTTCTTTGCTCAAGTGCATCATTTTTGCTGCGACAATGCGCAGACCTGAGGTTTCGAAACGATTGTAAATAGCACCAACTAAGTTTTTAGCAACTGCGTCGGGCTTGATGATTGATAAAGTGCGCTCTAAAGCCATCTATTTTACTCCAAAAAGGGTATTAACTAAGTGATTAAAATTTCCGCGCGAATTATACGGGAGATTCGCTAAAAAATCGAATAACCTTTAATTGTTTTTGTAGAAATTCTACGTTAGGATGCAAAAACATATAGCCATTTAGACGTCTAAAATACGAAAGGAGTATCTTTAATGTCAAACAATCTGGCACAGGCAACTTTAGGTGGTGGCTGTTTTTGGTGCGTGGAGTCGGCGTTTTTACAAGTCAAAGGCGTTGAAAAGGTTCAGTCCGGCTATACCGGCGGACACACCGAAAATCCGACTTACGAACAGGTTTGCCGTGGCGATACCGGACATGCAGAAGTGGCACAGTTGACGTACAACCCTGAGATAATTTCTTACCGTCAAATTTTAGAAATCTTCTTTACCCTGCATGATCCAACTCAGGTCAACCGTCAGGGCAACGACGTTGGTACGCAATATCGCACCTCGATTTTCTATCATAGCGACGAGCAAAAGCAGCAGGCGGAGCAAATCATTGCTGAACTGGAAGCGGAAGATGCGTTTGCGGCACCTATTGTGACGGAAGTATCGCCACTGGGTAAATTTTATCTGGCTGAGGATTACCACGAGAATTACTTCGCCCGCAACCCTGAGAATCCGTATTGCCAGGCGGTGATTTCGCCGAAACTGGCTAAATTCCGCAAGACGTTTTCGGGACTGCTTAAATAGGCTCGCGCTGCGCGCTCGCGGTATAGAGCTGCGCTGATTTGGCCTCGCTACGCTCGCGGTTTAACGGGCAAAGCACCTACCCCGCGAGCGCAGCGAGCCTAAACCGCGCGAAGCGCCCAAGCCGTGAAATAAGTGCGCCTAGCGTTATCTCCGCAGAGCGCTGTAAACATCCAGAATATGCTGCGCCGCGTGCTCGACTTCTGCTTCCGTCGTCTCGCGGCCGAAGCTGAAGCGCAGAGATGCGTGGGCTAGCTCATCCGGTAAGCCCAGTGCGCGCAGTACATAGGATGGTTCGACACTTGCTGAGGTACAGGCAGAACCAGAAGAAATCGCCAAATCTTTCAGCGACATCAGTAAGATTTCACCTTCGACACCAGCAAAACTCAGATTGATAATATGCGGTACGCGGAATTGGTCGCTACCGTTTAGCGCAATGCCATCTTGCGCTAACAGCGGTTGCAGGAACTTTGTGCGTAGGTTTTCAAAGCGCTCGGCATCTGCTTGCAGACGGCCTGCTGCAACCTCTGCTGCTTCACCCAGGCCAACAATTTGATGAGTTGCCAGCGTACCAGAACGCATACCTCGTTCATGCCCACCGCCATGCATTTGTGCCAGTAAGCGTACCCGCGGTTGGCGCCGCACATAGAGTGCGCCAATGCCTTTGGGACCATACATTTTGTGGGCAGAAATTGATAATAGGTCTACCGGTAGTACTGCCATGTCCAGCGGCAGTTTGCCGGTGCTCTGGGCGGCGTCGACATGCAACAAGGTGCCATTATCACGACAAAGTTCGCCAATGGCGTTGATATCCTGAATCACGCCAATTTCGTTGTTTACATGCATCACACTGACCAGCACCGTATCTTCACGCAATGCCGAGCGTAGCTCGTCAAGATCAACGCGGCCATCCGCCTGCACATCCAGATAGGTCACTTCGAAACCGTCTTTTTGTAACTGCTCTGCCGGATCCAGCACCGCTTTGTGCTCGGTTCGCACGGTAATCAGGTGTTTTCCCTTGTCCTGTAAAAAATGTGCGACGCCTTTTAAGGCGAGATTATCGGATTCGGTAGCTCCGGAAGTAAACACGATTTCGCGGGCGTCAGCATTGATTAGGTCAGCAACCTGGTGGCGCGCAATATCTACAGCCTCTTCTGCCTGCCAGCCATACCGATGCGAACGCGACGCCGGGTTTGCGTATATGCCGTCGACGGTCAGAAATTGCATCATTTTTTCAGCGACCTGCTTATCCACAGGCGTGGTGGCCGCATAATCCATATAGATGGGCAACTTCACTAGCTCACAGCTCCTTTCTGGTGCGACATCCACTAAATGACGTTAAGCTCGATTTTGTCAGAACTTTTATCAGAACTTTTGTCGTAATTCTGGCGTTCACCAACCTCGGCAACATCGCGTGATGCCATCAGTTCAGCCAGGGTAATACCATCTAAAAAGTCTGCTATGCGATCACTCAGGCCTTCCCACAATGAATGCGTAAGGCAACGCTCGCCACCCTGACAATTGCCTTTGCCGTGACAGCGGGTTGCATCGATGGATTCGTCAACCGCATCGATAACAGCACCAACAGAGATGTCATCTGCTGTTTTGCCCAGCTGATAACCACCGCCGGGACCGCGCACGCTGTGCACCAGGCCGCGTTTGCGCAGGCGGGCAAATAATTGCTCCAGATAGGATAACGAAATCCCCTGCCGCTCAGAAATATCCGCCAGCGGCACCGGGGACTGTTTGGCGAACATGGCGACGTCGAGCATCGCGGTAACGGCGTAACGGCCTTTGGATGTCAGGCGCATGATGGTATTCCTCTTCGCTTTGCTTAAGCGACAAGTTTACTTACCCGACTAAAATAGTCAAGTATTCAATGCTCGCTTCGCTCGCGGCTATTTATCGCTGCGCGACGGCTGTTTTTGCCTTCGGCAAGGCTGATTGCAACTCGCTTCGCTTGTTACTGCTTTTTGTGGGTTCGCTAATGCTCACCCTCGGGGTGCTTTCCTTACCGTTTTTGGCTTGCCCCGAAACAGCCGCAGCGGCCGAAGGCTCGCTGCAAAACGCCGTCGCAAAGCGACAAACAGCCGTGCCAACGGTACAAATTGCCTTTATTTCTTACCGACAGACGCCAGTATCCCGCGGAGGATGTTTATCTCGCTCTCCTCCGGCCGTGCGCGGTTGAAGAGCCGGCGTAACTTGGTCATCACCTGGCCCGGATGCTGCTTAACGATAAAGCCCGTATCGTACAGCGTTTGTTCCAGATGTTGATAAAACTGTTCTAACTGTTCCCCACGCGGGTAATCAGCAACCTCGCCACTGTGGCTATAACGCTGTGCGTTTTCCTCGGCTTCTAAAAACTGCATACGCAATTCATAGCACACCGTTTGTACTGCCATGGCCAGGTTTAACGAGCCATAATCGGGGTTGGTCGGAATATGCAGGTGGTATTGGCTTAACTGTAGCTCTTCGTTGGTTAGGCCGTTGTTTTCGCGCCCGAAAACTAGCGCGACCTTATGTTTAGGTGCTTCGGCCAGCACTTTGGCTGCGGCATCTCGTGGGCCAAGTAACGGCCAGTCCAGGGTGCGGTTACGGGCGCTGGTAGCCAGCACCAACTCGCAGTCGGCGATGGCTTCCTGCAGGGTATCAACCGTGGTGGCGTTAGCTAAAATATCAGTCGCCCCCGCTGCTAATGCCGAGGCATGACTATCGGGTGCGTTTACCGGATCAACTAACGTCAGCTCCGATAAGCCCATGGTTTTCATGGCACGAGCGACAGAACCGATATTGCCCGTGTGCGAGGTATTTACAAGTACTATACGAATAGAATCTAGCATGATGACGTAAAACTATGCCTGAATAAAAGTTGTGCATGATACCGCAATACTGGTATTATCCGCGACCAGATTTTTGTGATTCACATTTTTGTTAAACACAAAGCGTTCTTTGACAGCACAGGTAATTTGATTATGCATCCGATGTTAAACATTGCGGTGCGCGCAGCGCGTGCAGCCGGCAAGATTTTAATTAAAGAGTTTGACCAAGGTCAACCGATTGACGCAACGTCTAAGGGCCCTAACGACTGGGTTTCTGAGATGGACAGAGCGGCAGAAAAAGCGATTATCGATACGATTCGTAAATCGTACCCGGAGCATGGCATTATTGCCGAAGAAAGTGGTCAGCAGCAAGGCACTGACAATGACTTTCAATGGGTTATCGACCCGCTCGATGGCACCACAAATTATCTGCGCGGTATTCCTCATTTTTGTATTTCTATTGCGCTATTACACAAAGGCTCGGTGCAGCAGGGCGTGGTTTACGATCCTGTGCGTGAAGAGCTGTTCACCGCGTCGCGTGGTGCCGGCGCGCAATTAAATGGTCGCCGTTTACGTATTGACCCTAAGGTTGAGCTTAAAGGTGCGTTACTGGCGACGGGTTTCCCGTTTAAAGCCAAGCACAAACTGCCTGAATATCAGCAAATGTTTAATAACTTGTTTGAGCATTGTGCCGACATGCGTCGTGCAGGCGCGGCAGCACTTGACTTAGCCTATGTTGCGGCGGGTCGTTTTGATGGTTTCTTCGAGATGGGCTTGAAGCCTTGGGATATGCTGGCCGGCGAATTGATGATCCGCGAAGCAGGCGGCATTGTGTGTGACCTTGATGGCGGCCACAACTATATCCAAAGCGGCAACATTACTGCCGGTGCACCTAAGGTACTTAAGCAAATGCTACCGGTAATGCGCAAGTAGCGTGCGTCCTGACGCACGTCCACGTCGCGTCAGGACGCGACCTACGTCAGGCTCTGTAGCTTGCGCCTTCGGCGCAAGTTACGTTAGATCTAGCTCTTCGAGATCGAGGTCGTAAGAGTAATCCATTTCGGCGAGTTCTTCCTTCAGCCGATACTTTTCTTTGAGTTGTTCTATTTCACGCCATTTTCTTTTGGCTGCGCGTCCCTTAGATGATTTTTCACTGACTTTCTGAAGCTCTTCTGAATGATCCATACTTGCCTCTCAGTTTCTTTATAATTATGGTTTTAGCGCATGCGAATCAATTTATAACAATTAATTCACAACTACCTTAATACCACAGAGAGCCCCAGAATAAAAGACAATTGTTACATCCGTGTTACCATTTGATGGGATTTTGACCGCTTTTTATTAAGTATTCATTAGCTTTCCGAAAATGCTGCGCCTCGAAAAAGCCCCGATGTGCCGACAACGGTGATGGATGCACGGTTTTTAGCACGCAATGCTTATTCCCATCAATCAATGCCGCTTTCTTCTGCGCATGCGCCCCCCAGAGCATAAACACAATACTCTCATAGCTGTCTGCCAAACGCGCAATCACGGTATCGGTAAAGCTTTCCCAGCCCCACTTAGCATGGCTATGTGCCTTACCCTGCTCTACGGTTAATACCGTATTCAGCAACAGCACGCCCTGCTCTGCCCAACGGCTTAAATCGCCATTTTCAGGTGCCGGAGTATCCGGGTAATCTAACTGAATCGCCTTAAGCATATTGCGCAACGACGGCGGCAGTTTAATGCCATCCGGCACCGAAAAACTGAGCCCATGCGCCTGACCGGGACCGTGATAAGGATCCTGACCGAGAATAACCACCTTTACCTCATCAGGAGCGGTCAGTTTTAGCGCGTTAAAAACATCCTCTTGCTTAGGAAATACGGTGGTCTGCTGGCGTGCGGCTGCTACCTTTGCCAGTAGCTCGTTAAAGTACGGCTTGGTTTTTTCTTCTGCAAGTAATGCACTCCAGTCGCTCATGGTTACTCCGGCTAGCTGATTATTCTGTCGAATTGATGCGATATGATAGTAAAAAATATATCATAGCCTTTATCAGCATAGACGGGAAACCACCATGGCAGACACACCCAAAATCAGCGTGTATTTAATTACCAAAAACGAGGGACGCCACCTGGATGAAGTATTGTCCAGCGTAAAGGGCGCCGATGAGATTGTGTTAGTCGATTCCGGATCGAGCGACGATACCCTGGCAATAGCAGAGCGGCATGGCGCCCGAATTATTCATCAGGATTGGCTGGGTTATGCCAAACAAAAAGCCTTTGCTCTTGAGCAATGCAGAAACGATTGGGTGATTAATTTAGATGGCGATGAGGTTCTGCCAGACGGCGCTTTTGAGCAAATACAACAACGAATAGCTGAAGGTGACATTAACGGTATTTATCTGGCCCATGACGATATTTTTATGGGTCACTCGTTGCCCGGTCACCGCCATCACCGTTTTCGTCGCGTTTACCGCAAATCAAAATCGCGCTGGAATACCTCGCTAAAAGTGCATGAGCATATCGAGGTGGATGACCCCTTAACGCACTTACCAATCGACGTTAAGCACTACGGCTATGACTCAGCTCACGGTTACATGGATAAGTTAAATAAATATTCTTTGCTTAAAGCCAAGCAGCGCGAAGAGCAGGGGCGTACCTGTAGCCTCGCCCGGGTGCTACTGATTTTTCCGTTAATGTTCATCAAATTTTATATCATACGGCGCATGTTTCTTGCGGGCTGGCGTGGCTTTATCAAAGCTAACATTGATGCTTTTCATTTTTTCCTTACCGAAGCAAAACTTTACGAGCGCGAGTACCGTCGCAAGCGCGGTGACGACGTTGAAAAATCTGAGCGATAAATGATGTTACCTGTCTATGTGATTAATCTCGACCGTTCAATTGAACGCCTAAAGCATGCTAGTCAGCAACTGCAAGGCGTGGGTATTGATTTTACCCGCATTGTCGCGGTTGACGGGCGTAAGCTAAGCGATAATGACATTAACAGTGTCTATGATGCGCAACAGAATCGAGAGCGCTTTTACGCTCCACTAACACGTGGGGAAATCGCCTGCTATATGAGTCACCGTAAGGCCTGGCAGCAACTACTCGACAGCGATGCTGAAGCCGCGGTTATCGTTGAAGACGATATCATCGTCAGCTCCGATTTCGCACAACTCAGTACGGCCATTGCATCCTTGCCCGGCGACTGGGATCTGCTTAAATTAGCGCAGCCATTTAAGCCAAAGCAAAGTAATAAGCTCGCTGATCTTGGTACATTTACGTTAGTGGACTACCGTACCGATAAGCCGCCGATGGGTGCCTGTGGCTATGTTATAAGCCGTTCTGGTGCGACTAAGTTATTAGCTCGCAAGTGCTTTTTCCGGCCAGTCGATGTTGATTTTCAATGGCAATGGGAGACCGGTTGCTACGTGCAGGGCTTATTACCCTATTGTGTCGATAATACCCATCAACATGGTAGCGACATTTTGGACGTGGAAGATCGACACTTAAAAGAAAAAAGCGCCTGGCGGCGCTTTAAAGAGCAATGGCGGTTTTTTTGGCAAAACCGCCGCTTCAACCAAACCCTGGATTAGTCTTTATTTTTAAATTTATCGAACCAGTGCAGGATGTATGCAACTTTGTTCATCAGGTTACTGGGGCGGGCATAAATGCCGTGGCCTGAGTCCTGAATCCGCACCATCGCTGTCTCGACTCCCTCAAGTTTAAGCGCTTGATAGTATTGCTCAGTTTCTGACATTGGTGTGCGGTAGTCATTTTCGCCGGTCAGCAACATGGTTGGCGTGGTCACGTTACCCACGTAGCTAATCGGTGAATACTTCATGTAATGTTCCAAGTTTTCCCATGGCAACCCCGGGAACCAATACTGGTAGAAATAGTTGTACATATCTGCGGTCAGCACAAAGCTGTACCAGTTAATCACCGGCTTAGCGACAACAGCAGCTTTAAAGCGGTCAGTGTGGCCAACAATCCAGGCGGTTAACACTCCACCGCCGCTGCCGCCGGTCACATACAGTTCGTCTGCGTCAATAAAGCCTTTATCGATAACTGCGTCAACGCCATCCATGAGATCATCGTAGTCATGGCTGGGATAGTTCTTGCTGATGGTGTTGGCAAATTCATCGCCATAACTGGTGCTGCCGCGAGGGTTGGTGTACAGCACCACATAACCCGCTGCCGCAAATAACTGCACTTCAGCAGCAAAGCGAGGACCGTAATTAGTATGCGGACCACCGTGAATTTCCAGCATTAGCGGGTAATCTTTGCTCGAATCAAAGTTAGGTGGGTAAGCAATCCAACCCTGCAAGTCGCGACCGTCAACGCTCGACTTGTAATTTATCTCTTCAACTTTGGCTAGTTGCTTGTGCGCCAGAGCGTCTTCGTTTAACTGAGTAAGCTGACGGCTATCGCCATCATCCCAGAGAGCTAAGTCAGCCGGGCGTTGTGGATTGGAGATAGTGTAAAGTACCTGATCATCCTCTGCGACCGAAAAGTCACCGCCACCATAAGGGCGACTATAAGATAAACCACCAACACGATCGGCCAATCGCTCGCGATCGCCGTCCAGGTCCGTGCGTGCCAGATAGCCAATGCCGTGGTCATCATAGCTAAAATAAATGCCATCACTGTCGGGATCCCACTCAAATCCGCTCACGCTGCGATCTAAGTCGGCGGTCAGCACGCGGCTATCGGTGCCGTCAGCAGCCATCACATATAAGCGGGTAATCTGAAAACTTTGGCCGTTATCGTCGTTCCCCAGGTAAGCGATATACTCACCGTCCGGTGACACAGCAGGCGAACGGTCAGGACCAACACGGTCGGTCACTTGTTTTATTTCGCCGGTTTTGAGCATGAGCTGGTATAGCTCGCTGTTAGTCGGCTGACGGAAGGCATCTTCACGGCGATTGCCGGAAAAGAAAATAGACTCACCATCCGCTGCCCAGGCTAGATCGCCACCATGATTGTAATCGCCGGAAGTTAATTTACGCGGCGTACCACCCTCGGTGGGCACCACATAGACATGCTGATAGCCGTCACGGGCGTAACCGCCACCGTCGTAGCGGTAATTATCTTTGTCGATGTACTTAGGCGCCGCTGTCCATTCGGCGCCCTGAGGCT
The DNA here is from genome assembly GCF_019431395.1 of Idiomarina sp. Classification (NCBI taxonomy): domain Bacteria; kingdom Pseudomonadati; phylum Pseudomonadota; class Gammaproteobacteria; order Alteromonadales; family Idiomarinaceae; genus Idiomarina; species Idiomarina sp. The sequence goes on along the minus strand of NZ_CP080268.1, from coordinate 2,824,886 downwards.
TGCCGGGTAACGACACTGGCGCTGGTTTGGCCTCGGGTGTAAACATCGAAAACGCAAGATGCTTACCGTTAGGCGACCAGCTCAAATTACCGGGCGACTGGGTTAAGTCCGTAATTGCGGCATGTTCACCACTGTCCACCCAGTAAATATGAATTTGAGCACTCCCCGTAGCGGTCGAAACAAACGCCAAACGCTTGCCATCTGGAGACCATACCGGTTGGCTTTCACTGGTTTTATCCCCGGTTAAGGGGCGTAGTTCGCCGTTTTCATGGATTTTCCATAGTGAGCCAACTTTGCGGTCACTGTTGATATCCATTGATTGACGTACAAATACACTGTAATCACCACTCGGGTGAATGGTCGGTGACGATGCATATTCCAGCGTAAAAACATCTTCCAGTTGCAGGGTATTGTGGTCGTCTGCCAATGCTCCGGCGGAAACCAACAACGCCGTTATAGCCGTTAACGTTCGTTTCATCATGCTCTCCTTTTAGGGCCTACGGCCGGTGTAGGCGCTACGCTCGGTTTAGGCTCGCTTGGCTCGCGGATTACGTTTTAGCACGAGCGCAGCGAGTCTAAACCCGTGCGCCGAAGGCAGCACGCTACCCCGCGCGAAGCGCGTAAACCGCGAGCGCAAGCGAGCCTAAGCCAGTTTTTAAAAAAAAAGTCGCGCCAAAGGCACGACTTTCCATTTAGCTTATTTACAGTCTAACCAAGTTAGAATGCATACGAGAAGCTGATTGACGCAAAATCACGGTCAGTGGTCGCATCATAGTCACTGCCACTATAGGTGGTGTAACCCAGGTTCACTTTATAGGTTGATAGGTAATCCGCGGTCAGATTAATACCTAACGATTTACGACCTTCAATAAAGTTACTGTTAGACGAGTAACCGTCTACGTCGTGGTTAAACTGAATGACCGGCGTCAAACCCCAGCCCTGCCATACGTTTGAGTACTCAAACTGGAACCGGGTGCGATAGCCCCATGAATTTTCAGTAACAAAGCCTTCACAGTTACCTGCCGCAGCGGGCCCTACCTCTGATGGCAGTAAGCACTTACCAAACAGTGGCAAGCGGCCGTAGCGTTGTTCCGCTAAGCTCGGTAAATCATGTACCTGGTTCATCGCCACTTCACCAACAAAGGTCATGCGGTCAGAACCCCATAAGCGGTCGACAAAGCGCACAAAACTTGCCTGAGCCTGACTTACGTCAAAACGATCATAACCATTGGCTAAGCCACCCAGGTCTGTTGTTTGTACACGATCAGCGAAAGTACTTGGTACGTTCGGACGTAAACCGGCGGTAAGGATTTCGGTCGTGTTAATTTGCACAGGCGCATCCTGGCGGAAGCTGTATTCACCAGCAACAGACCATAAACCTAAGTTAGTGCTAAAGCTTGCACCCAACACTTTATAATCTTCCGGATACTCGAGCACCAGACGCGGGCCGTCAATCGGGTAGCCATTTGGTGTGGCATAAGTGTAACCCGGATTCATGCGGTCTTCGGCCGTCATGTACTGCTCTGGATCAACGGTCCAGTTATACGCCGAAATGATTGGCGTATTATTGTGCAGATTCAGGTAGTACAAACCAAATTCAGTATCCAGATCCAGTGAGTAGTAACGAAAGTTAACACCCCACTGGCCGCTATCAGATGCTTCCAGACGCGGATTATAACCAATATATGCCCCTGCCATAACCGATTCACGGTCACTCAGGTAACTGCTTGGATCGCCCGGCACTAATTGCGGGTTAAGGGTTACTTTGCCACAACCCGGCCCGCCGATAATATCAACACTGGAGAAGTAGGTACCACAACCGTCGAGTTTGGTGTTATCCCACTCGTATTGATAAAACGCTTCCATGTTCAAGCTTTGAGTCAAGCCCATGTTAACGCTGACCATGCCCACCGGCAGTAGCGCTTCTTTAATTTCTGCGCCCGGACGGCGAGCTGCGTTCACGTCCAACGGGTTGATATCATTGATACCATTAAAAACGAAGGTGCTCTCACCCCAGCTCAATACCTGACGACCAACACGTAAACTGGTTGGAATATCGCCCATACTGAAGTTTGCCCATACGAACGCATCAAGTAATTCGAAGCCGCTACCTTGTGAGTAGTCATCGAAAATATCATCGTTCAGGGTAGTGTTAGGGACGTAATTATTGCCCGGATGACCGTGTGGCATTTCTTCTTCAGAAATCACATAGTCATACCAATAGTTAAAACGGAAAAACGCACCATAGTCACCGCCATCGATACTCAGGTCGTGAACACCTTTAAATACCGAGCTGACCAGGTCACCTTTCTCGAAGTTCAGGTTACCATCATCACCGACACTAGAGCCGGCCGTTCCGCCCGGACGATTACCCGGGTGGATAAGGTGCATTGCCGGATCTTCCATCCGCCATGCTGCACCATAGGAAAGAATAGAGTCGAACTTGATGTCGAAATCACCAACTTCAAAATCAGCAGCCTGACTCGGCAACGCAAAAGCCAGCGCAATGGCTGACGCTAGAGGTAATTTTTTTAGCATAGTTGTTCTTCTTTTCATTGTGAGCCACCTAATATTTTTAACTTTTACGGCGGTTATGTCTGAATCATGTCCGATGAGTTAAAAATATGCAAGTGTATCGAGGCGAAAAGTGAGGAAAATGACGCCACCTTTCATCAACTTGTTGATTCAGGCGGCGTCAGAAGCGCTGTTAGTGCGGGTTAACGCAGTTACAGCTTTTTGCTTAATTCGGGTAACACATCGAACAGATCCGCGACCAGACCGTAGTCAGCAACCTGAAAAATTGGCGCTTCTTCGTCTTTATTGATCGCAACAATGACCTTCGAGTCTTTCATACCCGCTAAGTGCTGGATTGCACCGCTAATACCTACAGCGATATACAGTTGTGGCGCAACAATTTTACCGGTTTGACCCACTTGCATGTCGTTAGGCACAAAACCGGCGTCTACGGCAGCCCGCGAAGCGCCAACCGCTGCGCCGAGTTTATCAGCGATATCTTCAATCAGTTTGAAGTTGTCGCCGTTTTGCATGCCACGGCCACCTGAAATAACGATTTCTGCAGCCGTCAAATCAGGACGCTCAGACTCTGCGAGTTGCTCGCCAACGAACGCTGAGCGATCGTTATCGATAACTGTATCAAGCGCTTCAACGTTACCGCTGCCGCCTTCCGCTGCAACCGCGTCAAATGCTGTGGTGCGCACGGTGATAACTTTAATTGCGTCTTCTGACTGCACCGTGGCGATAGCGTTACCAGCGTAAATAGGACGCTTAAAGGTATCGTCGCTTTCTACACTGATGATGTCGGAGATCTGTGCCACATCCAGCAGTGCAGCCACGCGTGGCATAAAGTTTTTACCGGTCGTTGTCGCCGGCGCTAACACGTGGCTGTAATCTTTACCTAACTCGGCAACCAAAGCACCGATATTCTCAGCTAACTGGTGCTCGTACACACCATTATCGGCTAAAAACACCTTGCTTACGCCGTCAGCTTTAGCGACGTCATCGGCAACCGCTGAGCAGCCTTTGCCGGCAACCAACACATGAATGTCGCCGCCAAGTTTTTGTGCAGCGGCCAAAGTTTTTAGCGTTGACGGATCAACCGCATTATTGTCGTGTTCTGCTACTACTAAAATGCTCATAGTACTTTGGCCTCGTTTTTCAGTTTTTCGACTAACTCGTCCACATCGGCAACTTTGATACCCGCACTGCGCTCGGCAGGTGGCTCAACCTTCAACAATTTAACGGTGCGTTTAACGTCAACACCCAGGTCATCCGTACTAACGGTTTCCAGCGGCTTACGCTTGGCTTTCATGATGTTAGGCAGTGACGCATAACGTGGTTCGTTTAAGCGTAGGTCAGTCGTCACGATCGCAGGAAGGTTGAGTTTTACCGTTTGCAAACCACCATCAATTTCGCGAGTTACGTTAACAAAGCCATCACCGATTTCGACTTTAGACGCAAAAGTACCCTGCGGCATACCGGTTAACGCACCTAGCATTTGGCCGGTTTGGTTGTTGTCCGAGTCGATGGACTGTTTACCCAGAATCACCATATCCGGGCTTTCTTTCTCAACCACGCCTTTAAGGATTTTGGCGACTGACAGCGAATCCGGCATATCATCGGTTTCTACCTGAATGGCGCGATCAGCGCCTAACGCCAATGCCGTACGTAACTGTTCCTGAACCGATTTCGGGCCAATGGATACCACCACCACTTCGTCCGCCGTGCCGGCTTCTTTTAAGCGCACAGCTTCTTCAACGGCGATCTCGCAAAACGGGTTAAGCGCCATTTTGACATTGGCCAAATCGACGTCTGACTGATCTGGCTTAACGCGGACTTTGACGTTGTAGTCAATGACGCGCTTTACCGCGACAAGTATCTTCATGTTAACTTCCTTATGTTGGAACTTTTAAAAAGTTACTCTTGTGATTTGCTGTTAATTGGGCGTTATTATCCTCAACTAGCGTCCTTCTAACAAGTTATGCGACAATTTAGTTTATTTTTTGTAAGGCAGAGTTTACGCAGTGAACTGGGAACAACAATACCGCCGCTTAGTACAATTATCACGTACGCTCCCCGCCTACCCCGAGCAGGCGCGCGACGACGCACACCTGGTCAGTGGTTGTGAGGCTAAGGTTTGGTTATACGTGGATAGTTCCGATCCGGATGCCGTAGTGGTGCGTTTTGACAGTGGTTCACGCATCGTTAAGGGGCTGCTAGCGCTGGTTCAGCAGCAGGTTGACGGGCAATCATTAACTGCGATTCAAGCGTTCGATATCGACGCCCTATTCCGTGCTGAAGGGTTAGAGGGGCACCTAACTCCTTCGCGCGCTAACGGCCTGCGTAATGTAGCTAAGTCTCTGCATGAACTCACCGGCTAGGCGCGGCCCGAAAGGGGCGCCTAGCGCGAAGGCGCGCAGCGCCGTAGCAATAAGGCAACGGCGTGCATAGCGAAGGTGCAGGTAACGACCATGGCGGCGCCGAAGCCGCTGGAGCAATTCATTTGCATGCTGCCGCTGCCCGGTTTTTGCAAGGTCACTTCGCCTTCTTGCTCACCGCTTATGATGGGATAACGCAATTGCTCTTCAGAATAAATGCAATCAATTCCCCATTTACGCTTAGGGTTCTTAGAAAAGCCGTAATTACGACGCAAATCGGAACGCACTTTGGCTAATAACGGATCTTGCTTGGCTTTTGCCAGATCGGCGCTGCGGATCTGACTTGGATCTATTTGCCCTCCGGCGCCGCCACAACAAACTAAACGCACCTTGCGACGCTTACACCAGGCCACCAACGCAGCTTTGGTTTTAACGCTATCAATGGCATCCAGTACCGCATCTACCCCCGCCAGATACTGGTCAAAGTTGTCCGCTAACAGAAAATCATCGACCACGGTTACTTCACAATCCGGGTTAATCGCTTTTACCCGCGCTGCCAGTGCCTCGGTCTTTAGCTCGCCAACACTGTCGAAGGTGGCCGGTAGTTGACGGTTGATATTAGTGACACAAATGTCATCCAGGTCGATTAACGTCAGTTTGCCGATGCCCGTGCGCGCCAGTGCTTCCACCGCCCAGGAGCCAACGCCGCCTAAACCGGCGACGGCCACATGCAACTGCTTAAATTGCGCCAGCGCACTACGCCCGTACACGCGTTCAACGCCGTTTTGGGCTTGTTGTAAAGATTCATTGCTCGGACTACTCACCAACCTGCTCACTCACGTCATAAATTATTAAACACACCTGGTAGACCTCGCCACGCGTATTGTGCAGCGGTATGGCGGTCATATTTTGGTACATCCATTCGCTACTGCCGGTAATGGGCCGGCTATTGCGAAAGCGAAATACATAAGGCCGTTGCTCCCAGCTAATAAAGACCCGCGCATCTAACTGCCACACCCGTTCGACTTTGCGTTTTAACCAGGCCTCGTCAACGTCGCTACAGACCTTAAACAAATTCTTATCACGCACCTGACTCGGGCGCAGACCACTGTGGTTTTGCATAAATTCATTCCACAGCTGAATGTTGTAATCATGGTCCAATACCACGATGCCGACATCGATGGCGCCGAGTATACTCATTTTTGCGTGCAACTCATCCATTTCAGTCATATTAGTCCTCCTGCCCGGCCAACCAGTGTGCGAGCTGCTGATCGAGCACTTTAACCGCATCAGCAGGGAACAACAGCAACAAATCAAAGTCGATTTGGTGTTCTTTTAGGCTGTAGCCGATTTCAACCGCAAGGAGGTTTTGCCAGCGCTGTTCGGACTCCGCCAGCAGTTCCCGCACCGCTTTTTGTTCGCCCAGCAAAATCGGTTGTGACGCGGTAAATTCCACATGTAATTGCTGCCCCAGGCCATTAAGGCAGGCCGAGGTAATAATCGAAGCAATGTCCATTAACGCTTCGATACGTTGTTGCCGCACCGAGCCGGTTAACTGATGGCCTAACAGTCGGCAAACGTCGTCGATGGAGGTATCACTAAATAACGTCAGAGCTTCGCCCAATATGCCACTACCGGCAAAACCCTGGCTAATCGCCGATACGCGTTCGGTATTGTCGATAGTTTGCAGGGCCATGTGCAATTCAGACGGCGCGATAAAATTAACATTCGGTACCGGCAAATCAATAAAGGTATCCAGTACCCGCGCCAAGTGGTCGCCGGCCTGTCCCATCGCGACATTACTGACTTCACGGTAAACATCCAGTGCGTTTTCCGGCTGCGATTGCCGCTCGTCAACGAGTTGAAGATGTCCGGAGGCAGGCTGATACAGACCGAACTGTTGTAATAGCTCACGTAGTTCGTCGCCGGACATCGGCTTTTTAACAAAAGCCATTGCGCCCAGCCGTGTAACCCGCTGGTGTGCTTCCGGCTGAATATCACCGGACACCACGATAACCAGACACTCCAGCTGTTGCTGTTGGATCGCGTGCAGCGTTTGGTAGCCATCCATTACCGGCATATTCAGATCCAGAAACAACACCTCGGCCTGTCCCTGCTGCACACAAGTAAGCGCTTGCTCACCATCAGCCGCCTGATAGACCTTGGCATCCCAATCCTGGGGAAGAGTGCGTAATAATTGTTTGCGTGCCATCCCTGAGTCATCGCAAATGGTGACTTTTAATGACATAAGCTTTCCTAAACGGCGAACGGGTACTTAATCGGCGGGTGCGATTGGTAACCTTCAACCTTAAAATCATCTTTACTCACCCAATCCTCAATATCAGCTAACGAGCGGATATCGGGATTAATGTGTAGCGAGGGCACGGCATAGGGCTGCCGCGTTAATTGCTCGTCACGCATCAGCTCGAGCTGGTTTTCGTAGATATGCGCATTAACAATTTTGTGATAGGCCTTGCCGGGCTTATGGCCGGTAATTTGCGCCACCAGCGCCAGCAACACAAAACACTGGATCTGATTAAAATTAAGACCCAGTGGCACGTCGCAGCTACGCTGATAGGAAGTTAAATATAATCTGTCACCTAACAGCGAAAAGGTGTGTGTGTGCATACAGGGGCGCAGGCAACCCAGCTCAAACTCACCGGGATTGTAAAAAGTGACAATCTCGCCACGGTCATCAATACCTTTGCTTAAATTGTTAATAACCTTACGCAGTTGGTCTAAGGTGCTACCGTCCGGTTTTTGCCAGGCGCGACCCTGCACACCGTATACACGCCCCATGTCATCTTCGCCTCGCCGATGCGGATTGTTTAACCAGGCCTGGTTTTCGTTGGCATTGGCATTCCAGGTGTTACAGCCGATGGCACGAAAGTCCGCCGCACTGCTATAGCCACGCAGATATCCCAACAGCTCGGCAATAGCGGCTTTATAAAAACTCTTACGGGTGGTAACCAGCGGGAATTCATTATTGCCCACGTCATAATCCAGATCGGCATTGATGACGGTTAAGCAATTAATACCGGTACGCTCATTGTGCACCCACTCGCCTTCATCAACGATACGCTGACACAGTTGCAAATATTGTTGTTCCGGTCGGTTAATCATGGTTGCGCCACCTTTTGCTGCTGACTGGCACGGTATAACAGACCCATACCCAGTAAAATCATCGGAATGGTTAGCCACTGCCCCATCGACATCCCCAATGATAGCAGCCCCAAATGGGCATCGGGCTCGCGGAAAAATTCAACCACAAACCGCGCCACGCCATAGCCTAACAAGAACAGACCACTGATGGCACCACGACCGCGTGGTTGCTTTTGGAACCACCAGATAATGAAAAATAGCAGTAACCCTTCCAGTAGTGCTTCGTACAGTTGTGATGGATGGCGTGGTACCGGCCCGCCAGAGGGGAACACGATGGCCCAGGGCACATCGGTAACCCGTCCCCACAGTTCGCCGTTAATAAAGTTGCCTAAACGACCAAAGAACAGCCCCATGGGTACTAACGGCGCGATAAAGTCGCCAACTTGCAAAAAAGGTCGTTGCTTTGCTTTGGCATAAGCAAACATGGCGACAATAACGCCCAGCAAGCCGCCATGAAACGACATACCGCCATCGAACACCTGAAACAGAAACAGCGGGTTGTCGATAAAGCTACCGAATTTGTAGAACAGCACATAGCCGATGCGGCCGCCCAGCACAACACCTAAAAAACACCAGAATAGAAGGTCTGAAAACTGATCTTTAGTCCAATGGTCACTGCGTTTAGCCTGGCGATTACCCCACCAGAAAGCAAACGCAAAGCCGGCGATATAAGCCAGACCGTACCAGCGGATAGCGATAGGTCCCCAGATGTGTAAAATCACCGGATCGATGGTGGGAAATTGCCAGAAATCAGTCGGTGGCACGATTCACTCCTACTTCATTAATAAATTGATAGCGACGATAATTAAAAATGCGGCAAACACCCGTCGTAACAGCTTAACCGGTAACCGATGAGCTAGCTTTGCGCCAAACGGCGCTAAGCTGACCGATGCAATCGATAGAGCAATCCAGGCGGGTACATAAATTAACCCCAGGGCGCCGTCAGCCTTGTCGCTGAGCCAGCCGTTAACAACAAACATCAGCACCGAACTACAGCCAATCACAAAGCTACCCAACGAGGATATCGCTATCGCCTGCCTTACCGGCAATCGCATCCGTTGTAAAAAGGGTACCGTTAACGCCCCACCGCCGATTCCGACTAACCCGGAGATTGTCCCAATGACTGCGGCGCCCAGCGCCACCAGTCGTTTCGACACCGTTGTTTTCGGTTCTCCTTCGGGCACCGGTAGCAGCATACGAATGGACAATAAAACCAGTACCGTCGCGAAAATAAATTTCAACCACTGCGGATTAACAACGGTGACCAAAAATGCCCCGATGAGAGCGCCCGCTGACAACCCCGGCAAAACCCGCAGCAGCCAAAATGACTCCAGATAGCCGCTACGCGAATGCGTTAATGCGGCGGATGCGGTGGTCATACAAATGGTAGCCAAACTGGTTGCTATGGCACTGGGCACCACAATGTCGGGCGCGACGCCCAGAATGGGCAACAAATAAATCAGCAGCGGCACAACCACCAATCCGCCGCCAATACCCAGCAGGCCAGCCAATAAACCGGCTAGTGCGCCGCCGCCCAGGCACCACAGCCAAATACTCAGCTCCATGCTATTTACCAGCCCGCACGAAGCCACCCAGCCCCATGCTTTCCATCTTATTGGCAATCATTTTGCGTATTTGTTCAGGATGTCTTGCCTGTAATGCCTTCGCTAACATCACTTGCAGTGTTGCCGAGCGCACATTACGTAATATCCAACGCACCCGGTCAATGTTGTAGCTGTTCATACTCAGTTGTCGGTAACCCATTGCCACTAACAGCAGTGCGCCACCCGGGTCACCGGCAAGCTCGCCACAAACGCTGACCGGTTTGCCTAACTCTTCACAACGACGAGCGATTTCGTCGAGGCTGGCTAGTACGGCGGGATGATAGGCATCATACAAGTGCGCCACGCGGCGATTATTGCGGTCCACGGCGAGTAAGTATTGAGTTAAATCGTTAGAGCCTACCGAGAAAAAGTCGACTTTGTTAGCTAGCGCGGATAACTGATAGATAATCGCCGGCACCTCAATCATTACCCCCAACTGCGGCTGGATCAAGTTAACGCCCACCGCACAACCTTGCTCTTCGGCTACCTCAAAGTAAGCCTGCTTCATCAGCCGCGAGGCTTCTTCGACTTCGCTGATACTGGTCACCATCGGCAACAAAATACGTAAATTGGTGCGCCCGATACTAGCCCGCAACATCGCCCGAACCTGCACCAGGAAAATTTCCGGATGATCTAACGTCAAGCGAATACCGCGCCAGCCTAAAAACGGGTTATCTTCTTTTAGTGGCAAATAGGGCAACGGTTTATCTCCGCCCACATCTAAAGTACGCATTACGACTGGCTTGTCAGGGAAGTGATCAAGCACCTCTTTATACATTTCGACCTGCTCGTCTTCCGTTGGCAGCTGATCGCGCATCATGAACGGGATCTCGGAGCGATACAGGCCGATACCGTCGATATTTAAGTTAGCAAGGTGCGGCTGTTTTACATCTAAACCCAAATTAAGGTGCAGGCTGACACGCTGCCCATCCTGAGTTTCTGCCGGCAAATGCGCATGCTCGGCAACAATTAATTTAAGTTCTTCTTCTTCCTCCGCCAAGTGCCGATACTGTTCGCGCACCTGTGGCGGTGGATTAATATAGATTTCACCGGTGTAGCCATCGACGATGAGTTTTTTCTCTGTAAAAAAGTGTAACTCGATATCGTCAATGCCCAATACCGCAGGTATGCCCATACTCCGCGCCATGATTGCCGCATGCGAGTTGCTCGAACCATTCAGAGATATAATAGCGGCAATATCATCCTGCGGCAGTTCAGCCAGCATCGAAGCGGTAACTTCCTCGGCAATCAAAATACCGTCGGTAGGGAACTGACGGGGTTTGCGTTGACGCTGCTGCAAGTGCATGAGTACGCGCTGGCCGATATCCCGCACATCGGTGGCACGCTCACGTAAGTACGAGTCATCGAGGGCTTCAAACTGGTCGACAAATTGTTCTACCACGTGTTTGAGTGCGGTCTGAGCGCGCCAGCCCTCGTTGATCATCGATTCAACCGCGTTACCCAGACTGGCTGCATCGAGCATGCCCTGATAGACATCAAAAATGGCCAGTGTATCGTCGGGTACCTGCCCCAACATGCGCTCGGACAATTTTTTAAGATCAGCCCGGGTTCGCGCCACCGCTTGTCTGAATTTACGTACTTCGTGCTGCGGCCGGTCTGTGCGTTGCGGCGATACCTCTTTTAGCGATACCTCGGGGCGCGCCACAAAAGCATCGCCAATGGCAACCCCCGGCGAACCCGGCAAGCCCTGCAAACTATGTATCCAGGGCGAATTTTCGTTCGCCAATAAGCCTTTAGCGCTGGCATGTGCAATCACCACCGATAACTGCGCCGCCAGAGTGACAACAAAAGCCTCTTCTTCGCGGGTAAAGCTGCGCGCCTGGCTTTGATGAACAACGATGATACCAAGTACTCGACGACGGTGGATAATCGGCGCAGCCAGCAACCCCCGATACTCAGATTCGTTGGTTTGGGTAATTTTTTTATTGGCCGGATGCTGACTCGCATCGGCGATATTCAGGGGTTCTTCGCGTTGCGCCGCTAACGAGATAATACCTTCGCCAAAATCCACCCGCAGTGGTTCGTTTTTATGGGTGCTTAGGCCATCACTGGCAGCCATCACGAATTGCTGCGATTCATCATCGGCAAGAAAAACACTGCAGCTGTCGGTTTCGAGTGCTTCACGCACCTGACTAACCATCGCCTTTAGAGCAAGGTTAAAATCAGGTGACTTATTCACCGTCTCAACTATTCGCTGCAGAGTTACAAGCATAATTTACCGTTTTCGTTTGCCGCCACGGGGATGACGGTTCGGCCGCCCTCCGTTAAACGGCATGGCATGGGCAGCAAATTCTTTCATCACGCGGCGGTACACATCGCGTTTAAACGACACCACCTGGCGCACCGGATACCAAAAACTAACCCACCGCCAACCATCAAATTCCGGATGTCCTGACTGCAACACATCGACATCTTCTTCGCGGCATTTAAGCCGCAACAGAAACCATTTTTGTTTCTGACCAACACACATGGGCCGTTGCTCACGCCGGATCAGCCGCTTAGGCAATCGGTAGCGCAACCAGTGACGGCTGGTGTACAGAATTTCGACCTGCTCTGGCTTTAGACCGACTTCTTCCCAAAGTTCGCGGTACATTGCCTGCTCAGGTGTCTCACCTTCATCAATTCCGCCTTGCGGGAATTGCCAGCTGTGCTGATTAATTCGGCGAGCCCAAAATACCTGCCCATGCCCGTTGCAGATGACGATTCCTACATTTGCCCGGAATCCTTCTGCATCTATCACTCGAGCATCCTCAATTATTCTCTGTTAGCATTGATTCTTCCATAAAGGCCCGGTTTGGGCAAACGATTAACGAGTAAATATGGCCTTAAAACCCCCTCGTCCGAGCAGCGTCGATGAATTGTTTGAGCGCGCCAGCCAACTAGCCGGTCAGCGATTTGCTGATCTGGCAGCGCGCGCTGAGCTGGCAATACCAGCGGATTTACGCCGAGATAAAGGCTGGGTAGGCATGATGCTGGAACACTATTTGGGTGCGACAGCGGGCTCTAAACCCACCCAGGACTTTCCCGAACTGGGCATTGAATTAAAAACGTTGCCGGTTGATGCCGCGGGCAAACCGCTGGAGACAACCTTTGTCTGTGTCGCACCCTTGTTAAATATCGCCGGTGTGAACTGGCAGACCAGTAACGTACGTAATAAGTTACAATGTGTCTTGTGGCTACCCATTGATGGCCGGCGTGAAATACCGCTCGCCGATCGCGTCGTTGGTAGCGCCTTTATCTGGCAGCCAACACCGCAACAGGAAGCTATTTTGCAGCGTGACTGGGAAGAACATATGGATCGCATCGCCCTGGGGCAGGTTGAACATATCACCGCGCGCCAGGGGGAAGCTTTGCAAATTCGCCCGAAAGCCGCCGACGGCGCGGCGCTGACCGATGCCATCGGGCCTGACGGAAGTATCATTCAGGTGCGCCCGCGCGGTTTTTATTTAAAAAAGAACTTTACCGAACAAATCATTCAGCAGGTTTTTAATGCAGTTTAACGTGACCCCCTATGCCAAACGCAATGCCCTTGCCTTTTGTGGCCTGTCTCTGTTGTTGTTTGTGCTGCTGGTATTTGCGCATTTAGTGCGCGACGATATTCCGGTAGGTGTTACCGTGGTGATCGGAGCAACCTCCGGCGTATTACTGTTGCTGGGGATAGGTAAACTGATTGAGCCGCCGGTATCACTGGCCATTACGCCCGAACACATCACCTACCTGCACCGTCGCGGCAGTTGGCAAATCAGTTGGGATAATATTATTCGCTACGATGTGCCACGGGTGAGTCGTCTGCTCGATCTTGAAGATGCGCCATTTTTGGGGTTTCGGCTGCACGATATCGATGAGGTGTTGCAGTCCATTTCGCCACGTCTGGCATCAGCGCTGTTAGTTGAGCAGCGACAATTACTCACCATGGCTCTGCGCCATCAACGTCCGGATAAAAATGATTACTCTGAGTATTTCGAGATTCCGGATAAGTATGTGAGTCCGGAAGGTATTGTCTACAAGGGGTTGATTGCATCGTTCGCCGTTCGAATGCAGCAATTACGCGAGTTGTTAGGGTATGACTTATACGTGAGTGCCACGGCACTTGACCGTGATGTTTATGAGTTTATCGCTCACTTACATAAGCTTCAGGCCAGCCGCAACGAGGCGGCCAGCCAAAGCGACGCTTAGTTAGTCAAATTTCGGTATGGTATATGCTTCGATTTCTGGTCGTTGAAAGTAAAAACCTTGCATTAACTCAACGCCATTGTATTTCAGATACAAGTATTCATCGTGTGTTTCCACACCCTCGGCAACGATCATGATGCCTAACTCTTCACAGGCACGTTGTACCGCCGAAAATAACGCTTTTTTGATGCGATCTTCGTGAATATTCCGCACCAGCTTCATATCCACTTTAAGGATATCCGGCTGGAAGTCAGCCAGCAGGTTCAAGCCTGCATAGCCCTCACCAAAATCATCAATAGCAGTCAAAAAGCCGTGTTCGCGATAGGTTTTAAACACGTCAACCAATAGGTTGTGATTTTCGACTTTTTCATGCTCAGTCACTTCAAAAATAATATTTTCGCGCGGGAAGCCTGTTTTGCGCGCGGTTTTTAACGTTTTAGCCAAACACGTTTCCGGTTCGTAAATCGCATTAGGCATAAAGTTAATGCTGACCTTGGACGGTAAGTTTATAGCCGCTGCCGTTTCTATCGCCGCCATCCGGCAAGTTTGGTCAAAGGTATATTTGTTGGCTTCTGTTACCCGCGATAACACCTCGCCGGCACCTTCGCCATTACCACCACGAACCAAGGCTTCAAACGCAAAAACGTCCTTTGTCTGAACATTTACAATTGGCTGAAAAGCCATTTTAATGTTGAAACCCAACGGGGTTTCGCAATCACATGATGGGCACGCCGCCATGGGTTCCTCCTTTAAAACGTGACGTCGTTGTTACGCACGTCGAGTGTAAAACGTAAAGTGTAACGGATGGGATCAATCTGCTAGCGTAACAAAAATTAATTGCGCTAATCTGAAAATAGTGTATCTAGCATGTTCACCAACAACGTGTTGCAATAGAGCGTAAGATCGACAAGGAGAAGCCATGCAAGTTTTGGGCTGGAAGGAATGGGGAAGCCTCCCCGATATCGGTATTGAGCGGATTCACATGAAAGTGGACACAGGCGCCAAAACGTCCTGCTTGCATGCCTTTAAACTCGAACCCTTTGAGCGGGATGGTAAGGCGTGGTTGACCATTTATATGCATCCAAAACAAGACTCATTGCAAGAGCATTGCTTTGAGGCGCCCGTTTTTGAAAAACGCGAGGTGACCGATTCTGGCGGTCACACCGAATTACGCTATGTTATTAGAACCCGGTTAGTACTGGGGCAGTTTGACCACGTTGTTGAGCTGACCTTAACCAACCGGGATACCATGAAATTTAGGATGCTGTTGGGCCGTCAGGCCATGCGCCATCATTTTACCGTTGATCCAGCGGCCGCCCACTTACTAGGAGAGTAATTATGCGAATTGCTATCTTGTCGCGTAACAGCAACTTATATTCGACCCGTCGATTGGTCGAAGCCGCGCGTGAGCGTGGGCACGAGGTTGATGTATTAAACCCGCTCAGTTGCTACATGAATATCAACGCACGAGAAAATTCAATTCACCGCCATGGCAAAGAGCTGCCGTACTATGATTGTGTCATTCCCCGTATTGGCGCATCAGTGACCTTTTACGGTACCGCCGTACTGCGTCAGTTTGAAATGATGGGCACCTATCCACTAAACGAATCGGTTGCTATCTCTCGCAGCCGCGACAAACTGCGCTCGTTGCAGTTACTTTCACGTAAAGGCATTGGCTTGCCGACTACCGGTTTTGCCGATCAGCCTCAGGATATCCCCGACTTAATCGATATGGTCGGTGGCGCACCGCTGGTCATTAAATTATTAGAAGGTACCCAGGGTATCGGCGTGGTGTTAGCCGAAACCGCGCAGGCCGCGGAAAGTGTTATCGAGGCCTTTATGGGCATGAAATCAAACATCATGGTGCAGGAATATATTCGCGAAGCCGGCGGTGCCGACATCCGTTGTTTTGTGCTGGGTGACAAAGTCGTGGCGTCGATGAAACGTCAGGCTAAAGAAGGCGAATTCCGTTCTAACCTGCACCGCGGTGGCAGTGCCAGCTTGATTAAACTGACACCAGCAGAACGCCAGACCGCGATTAAGGCAGCTAAAACCATGGGCCTGAACGTTGCCGGTGTGGATATTCTGCGCTCTAATCACGGTCCATTGGTGATGGAAGTAAACTCATCACCTGGCCTTGAAGGTATTGAAACGGCATCCGATAAGGATATTGCCGGACAAATTATTACCTTTTTGGAAAAGAACGCCAAAGCGCATAAAACCCGCACCAAGGGGAGTCGTGGCTAATGGCGGTGTCACGCACTTCGCGTAAATCGGTAATGGCGGCGTTTGAGTTAGCCGGCACGCGCATCGAACCGGGTTCGCATCAGCACATTTTGATTCCGGCGGTGCGGCTTTATAACGACGCACCACTGGACCTGAGAGTGGACGTTTTTCACGGTACCAAGCCGGGGCCGGTAATGCTGCTGTGCGCGGCTATCCATGGCGATGAGTTAAACGGCATTGAGGTATGTCGGCAGATTATTAGCCAAACCGATGCTTTACGCTTGCACGGTACGCTGATTGTCGTGCCTATCGTTAACTTATTTGGTTTTGTGCAGCAATCACGTTATTTGCCGGATCGACGTGACTTAAACCGCTGTTTCCCGGGTTCAGAGCGTGGAGCCCTGGGGTCGCGCATGGCGTTTTTATTTAGTGAAGAACTCGTTAAAAAGTGCACGCATATTGTCGACTTACATACCGGCGCCATTCACCGCAGTAATTTGCCGCAGATTCGTGTGGATGTGGAAAACAACGCGGCACTGGATATGGCCAAGGCATTTGGCAGCCCGGTTATCTTGCACTCGAAAGAGCGCGATGGTTCGCTCCGTGCTCTCGCTAACGAATTAGGTATTCCGTTGATCCTTTACGAAGCAGGTGAGGCATTACGTTTTGATGACGCGTCGATTAATGCCGGGGTACAAGGTGTACAAAACGTCATGAAACACCTGAAAATGCTAAAAGGACGACGCCGGGGCAAACGCATTTCGCCGGTTATTGCTCGTCGTTCGACCTGGGTGCGTGCGGAAAAAGACGGTTTGGTGCTACGCAAAGTGGAACTCGGCCAAACCATCCAGAAAAATCAAGTGCTTGCGCACACCGTCAACCCGCACGCCGACGAGGCCGATATTATTTCATCGCCGGTTGCCGGGGTGGTTATCGGCTGTAGCAATATACCCGTTGCCAACGAGGGCGAGGCCTTATTTAACGTCGCGCAGTTCGAAAAAGAAACCATTAGTGAGGCCACCGAAGTGGTCGGTTCGTTTACCGAGACATACGACAATAGAACATTCTGATGACTGGCGTGCTCGATATTAACCAAGGCCTGCGCCACTGCAATAATGACCCCGCAATATACAATGCGGTATTGCAACAATTTCTGTTGCAGTACCGTGACGGGATTAATACAACAACCTGGCTGGCCGATCCGGAACATGCAAAAATCGAGTTGCACACGTTAAAAGGTTTGTGTGCGACCATTGGCGCGTTACCGCTCAGTACACTGGCGGCCCACAGCTATCAACAGTGGACAGAGTTAACCGCCAACGATGCCAAAGACGAACTGCAACAGCTCAGTCTGGAGCTACAGCATCTTATACGAGCTATAGATAACTACCTGAACAAAATAAATTAATTATATTTTTGATAAATTATTGCCCACAACGCCATTAATTTTCGCTACACTGAGCCGATATAACAATAACTATAAACTTCGTTAACGGGTGTTATGTCGGGCAAACCGTTAGATAATGTTCGCTTTCAGCGTGACGGCAGCGATGTATATGTGTTTATTCCTGCATCTCAGAATACCGTCAAACCTGAACATCTCAAACAGGCTTTTCAACTGTCTGAGTTTGCGAGTGCGCAATTGTTCGACCGCAGTGCCTTTGAGTTAATCGCCAGGCACTTCAACGAATGGCGCCAACAACGAGAACGTGACGATACCAGCAATTACAGCGAAGCTGTCGCACAGCTAATTGATGCGCAAATTAGCATTACAATTGATGACGACGACATGCAGGCAGTGGCTGAAGTAACCTCTGCCTGGGGCGGGGAGCCTATTACACGCCCCAAACTTCTGGCCGAGTTGAAGCAGCACGGCATTTCGACTGGTATTCAGCGACCCGCTATCAATCAAATTTTACAACACTGTATCGAAGCACCGCCCGGCACGACCGTAGAAGTCGTTGTTGCGCGCGGTAAACTCCCCAAAAATGGCCGTAACGCGCGTTTTCAGCAACTGGTAGAAGATGCCCGACAACGCATTCTGCGCCCGCAGGAACGCGATGACGGCACCGTCGACATGCGCGATCTTGGCAAACAAATTACCGTTAACGAAGGCGATGAACTAATGCGCCGCCTGCCACCCGAAGGCGGCCGCGAAGGCATTACGGTCAAAGGCGTAAAACTGCCTGCCGAGGGTGGTGAGGACCAACAGTTGACGCCCGGCGAAGGCAGTCAGATATCCGACTCTGATCCGGATTTGTTAATAGCCACAAAAGTAGGCATGCCCTGGTTTACTCATAACTCGGCTAATGTCGATGACGTTTTAACGCTTAAGTCGGTTGATGTATCCACCGGCCATGTTGACTTCAAAGGTTCGGTTATTGTTTCCGGTAGCGTTACCGAGGGTATGCGTGTTACCGCCAGCGGCGACATTACAGTGGCTGGGTATGTCGACTCGGCTGAGCTTAATGCCGGTGGCAATATTACCGTGCGCAAGGGCTGCATTGGCCACATATCTAAAGAAGACGAGCAGCTAGTGCTGGATAACGAGCACTTTATCCCGACCTTATCCAGTAAATTATCGGCCGCCGGTAATATTTGGTGTGCCTATGCTCAGTATGCCTATTTAGAGAGCGGTTTAGGTATTATTGTTGATAAACAGCTCACTCATTGCCATGTCATCACATCCGGTCCGGCGGAAATAGGCGGCGATGACAAGCAGGCGCGGGGCAAGATCATCGGTGGCACCTTCGAAACCTGCGCGCCAATATTTGCCGGGCAATTAGGGGCTCGTGCGGGGACCCGCACACGGTTTATTTTATCGCCGCCGCCACCGGACGACAGCACCCTCGACGCGCTCGATTCGTTGACTGAGAACTTTAAAGCCACCATGGCAAAAATGAAACGGTTAAAAGTTGGGTTGGGACGCTGCAATGCGCTTGAAGACGAGCAAATGCGTATTAAGCACAGCCGCACGTTAATTAATGCCATCCGCGTTGAGCACAATAAGCTACAAGCCATAAAAGACGATATTGCCGTTATTAAGGCGTCGGTTGATAACCACCCAACACTGCGTGTCATTGCTGCAAAAGAGGTTTTTCCTGGTGTTAAGTTTGTTCATCAAAATAAAAATCTGCAGATGAAAGAGCACCGGGGTGGTACACTATTCATGCTGCAAGATCATCAACTCAGAATGGATATATTACGTTAACTTATGCCGCAAAACAGTACCTCTGAAGCCGTGGCCAAACTGCTTCAACGCCAGCCTCAGCACCCCTGGAACACACTCGATAACGACAAAAAACTACTGGTTGTTAACCCCGACGGTAATGCGCTGACATTTTTGACTGCAGATGCCTGGTGTTTTCATGCAGGTCATGCAAGCTATTGGCCGCAGGCATTCTGCCAGGCGCTTCCGCCACGCCTCGATGCATACGGGGGCGTTATGTTGGTGGCCGCCAAAGAACAGGCATTGAATCAGTATATTCTTCGTTGTTTGGCCGCGTTACCCGCAACTACACCAATATGGCTGGTTGGGGAAAAACGCGGTGGCATTAATTCATTAGTCAAACGCCTTCCGGAAAGCTTCAGCAGCGCAACTAAGCTGGCGGTAGGCAACCACTGCCAATTATTCCAAACAGAGGTAGTGGCATCATTACCACCGTTAACCGACGATACCGAGCTACTAGCACTGGCCGATGACATCACTGTTACCCTGCCGGAGCGACAGTTTTCGCTTAAGAGTCTGCCGGGCGTGTTTAGTCGGCAACGCGTGGATGCGGGCACTCAACTGCTGTTAGAGGCACTACCACAACAACTGCCAACGCCGATTTTGGACTTTGCCTGTGGTAACGGGGTTATCGCAAAAACATTACATGAGCGTCAACAGCCGCTATTGTATGCGTGCGACGTTAATCCGTTAGCTATCGCGGCAACGGCGATAAACCTCAGCGGTGCCAATGCAGAAATATTTTTAGCTGACGGGTTGCCGGAACTACCGCAGGCGGTTGGCTGTATTGTCAGTAACCCTCCTTTCCACACCGGCCTGAAGACAGATTATACCATTGCCCGCGAGTTTATCACTGCCGCCTATAGTAGGTTAAAGCGCCATGGTGAACTGTATCTGGTTGCCAACAGTTTTTTACCCTGGCCCGAGGTTATCGAGCGTACCTTTGGTCATTGTCGGCAAATTACGCACAACAATCGTTTTACCGTTTATTACGCTCAACGCAATTAAACGTAAATTAATCGATTGACGTCACTTAACGACTGTACAAATTTTAACGATTTGATAACATATAGATATTCAGTCTTCAGCGAGTTGTTGTGACGCGCATGCAATCGATTTCCCTAAAACGCGGTCTTATCGTTGTGGTTTTGTTAGTGACCGCGATAGCCCTAGGTATCGGTTTTACCATCAACGTTTTTAGCCAGGTTAATCAATATCAGGAGTCGATGTTAGCGCGGGTTACCTCCTATGCAAAAATCGTCGCTGGTAATGCGCGTGAAAGCGTTGCGCTGGATGATAACAGTAACGAAACACGCCGATTAGCTACTCTGGCTAACAGCCAGTTTGTGCAACATGTTCATATTTACCGGCTGGAACCGACAAGCGGCGAACTGAGCTTTTTTGCCAGTTATAATAAAGAGGGATTAGCCCCAATCCCGGCCAAGTTTTCCAAAATAGAGCAGCTGAGCCAGGCTCAAATCAATGCCGACTTTATGGAAGTAGCCGAACCGATTTTGTTAGATAATTCGGTAATCGGTTACGTGTATTTGCGTGGTTCTACCAACGAAATCCGCTTATTTATGTGGCGTTCAATAGGCGTAGCGGTGCTGGTTTTTCTGGTCACCCTAATCGCCTGTTGGATTGCTACCATCCGTTTAAGGCGCGGTATTACTCAACCACTAGAGCATATCGTTGATATTGCCAGCCAAATAGCCCGGGATAAAAACTACACACTAAGGATTCCCGACTCCCGCGTCGATGAGTTTAACGATCTGGGGCAGTCTCTTAATATAATGTTGGAGCGGGTACAGCACCAAATCGAACGCCAGCGTCGCGCAGAGCAAGAGGCAAGTCAGTTAAATGCAGAACTCGAGCAGCAAGTAACACAGCGCACCAAAGCACTGCGCGAATCTAATCAGGAGTTACTCGCGACTCTGGAACAGCTACACCAGTACCAGGGACAACTGGTCGAATCCGAGAAGATGGCGTCGCTCGGCGATATGGTTGCCGGTATAGCACACGAAGTTAACACCCCCATCGGCTTATCCGTAACTGCATCGACACTGTTACAGGACAAGCTCGCCGTTATGCAGGAAAAATTTAACGAGAAACGCATATCAACTAATGAGTTTGCGCGTTTTTTGGGTGACTGCGACGAAAACCTTGCCATCATTTACCGCAACGTTAATCGCGCTGCTGAACTTATTACCAGCTTTAAGCAGGTCGCCGTCGACCAATCTTCAGAAGTTGACCGAACCATTGAAATTCACAGCTTTATGCGCGATGTATTAACCTCGGTTAAGCCGCGTCTTCTGGATATTGAGAAGTTCCCGATTCAGGTGCATGCAGCAGATAATTTAGAGGTGATGACTAAGCCCGGTCCATTAAACCAAATCCTGATTAATTTGATCGTAAATTCGATGGTGCACGGCTTTGACGGCAAAACATCGGGCCATATCGAAATCAATTTTGAGCTTATTGATGATGATTTGGAAATTACCTACCGCGACGATGGTAATGGTGTACCCTTCGATATTCGTAAAAAGATTTTCGACCCCTTTGTAACCACTAAACGTGGTGCAGGCGGTAGTGGCCTTGGTTTGCATTTAGCTTATAACCTGGTAACGCAGGTATTAGGGGGTAACATTCACTTCTTTAGCGAAGAACAACAAGGCGTCGAGTTTATCGTGCGTTTTCCGGTAACCGTAGTTAATGCGCCGGCAAGCTTGAAAAATTTTGAACAAAAGTCATAATATAGCGTCAATATTTGTACATCTTTTCTTATAAGCGCTGAATTATAATAATTTGCCAGGAACGCGGAACGCTATGAACGCCAGACTATTGATTGTGGAAGATGAGGTTGTTACCCGCCAGACGTTAACCCGTCTTTTCCAACAGGAAGATTACGAAGTATTTGATGCAGCCGATGGCTTGCAAATGGAAAACATCATGCGTCAGGAACGCATCGATGTCGTTATTATGGATGTTAACTTACCCGGCAAAAATGGCCTGGAGTTAGCAGAGTCATTGCGTGAACGTGATAATATCGGGCTAATATTTTTGACCGGTCGGGATAGCGAAGACGACCGCTTATTAGCACTGGAATTAGGCGCCGACGATTACTTGATTAAACCTTATAATCCGAAAGAGCTGACCATTCGGGTGCGCAATCTATGTCGACGCATCGAAGCATCACGGAACAGCAATCCAGTCGAAACCAACAGCGTGCAGTTTCACTTTCATGGTTGGCGCCTGAATAGCGATAGTCGTTGTCTTTATTCTCCCGAGAACCAAATGTTCCGGTTGCCAAAAAGCGAATACCGCGCCCTCGAGCTGTTTTTAACTAATCCGGGTCGAATTCTGGATCGTGAAACCCTGGTTAAGCGTATGTTGGACCGTGAATTACGACCCAACGATCGTACTGTCGATGTGGCAATCCGTCGCATTCGTCGCCATTTCGAGTCACATCCGGATACACCTAACCTAATCACCACCATTCATGGTGAAGGTTACCGCTTTATTGGCGAGGTTTCTCAGGAAGCTCAGTGAGCTTCCTGTTCTATCCACTGTTGCAGTTGTTGCCGGTGCGGAATAACCGAATCGGCCCATTCAATCAGTAAACGCTCAGCTTGTGGCCACTCCCAGCTTTCCTTTTCCAGCTGTTCCATAAATTTGGCAAGCTGGACTAAACCGACCGAATTACACGCACCCTTGACCTTGTGTGCCTGACTTCGTAATTGCTCTTCATTCTTTTCTTTAGCCGCCTGATGCAACAAATTGGCATAGCTCTGAATGATCTGATCAAAGGTCGTCAGCGTCGCGTTAAGGCCATCTGTGCCTAAGCTATCGTGATATTGTTTTAGTAATTGTGTGTCGAGGACGCTGTCCTGTGTCATTTGATTCGCTCCGTTACAATCCAAAACTCTATCGTGTGCGTAATCCTTGATTCAGTCAACCGATACTGTTAATCGGTTAAATCTGATTAAATTTTGTGTTCGGGAATGAAATGATCCCAGCATCTACGATATACTAGCGGATTCGACATTTATGCTTGATACAGTTAAAAACAATCGGAGTTCTAAACGAATGCCTAATAGCATGCCCGACGTAGCCAATCACAGCCAGGCGCAAACAGAAGGAACCCTGGACTGGGTTGGCATGAGCAACATTGAAGTGCCTCTTATGGTCGCTGCTTCTGACGCCGCCGAGCGTCCGGTGGCCGCGCACGTAGAGGCATTCGTTAATTTAAAAGATCCGAAGACCAAAGGCATTCACATGTCGCGGCTGTATTTGCTGCTGGATCAATTATCAACTGAAGGTGAGTTAAGTCACGCATCATTGAAGCAGTTACTGCGCGACTTTATCGACAGCCACAGCGATATTAGCGACCAGGCGTTTATTAAGTTTGATTTTGAATATCACTTGCGCCGTGAGTCACTGATCAGTCGCAAAAAAGGCTGGAAGGCTTACCCGGTAAGTTTAACCGGCCGTTACGATGCCGGCCGCTTGTCGCTGGAGTTGTCGGTAGACGTACCCTACTCATCGACTTGCCCCTGTTCAGCTGCGCTCGCACGCCAGCTTATTCAGGAAGCCTTTGTCGATAAGTTTGCCGATAAAGAAGTGATCGACAAAGCCACCATGCATGAATGGCTGGGTTCAACCGAAGGTATCGTGGCTACGCCGCATAGCCAGCGGTCAACGGCTGAAGTTAAAGTTAAACTGGCGGAAGATCTGGAAGAGTTCCCGATAGTAGCTTTGATTGACGCGGTAGAAGGCGCCCTCAAAACACCTGTGCAAGCAGCGGTTAAACGCGAAGACGAGCAGGAATTTGCACGCCTCAACGGCCAGAACCTGATGTTCTGCGAAGATGCCTCGCGTCGCCTGAAGCACCAGTTAAACCAAATGGCGATCTTTAAAGATTTCTGGTTGCGGGTAAATCACTACGAATCCTTGCACGCCCACGACGCCGTTGCTATCGCCACTAAAGGCGTTGATAGCGGTTACCGGGCATAGCAGGCGCTTCGCGCGGGATAGGGCCCGCGGCCGGGATAGGCTCGCTGCGCTCGCGGTTTAGCTTGCTGCCTTCGGCGCAAGGGTTTAGGGGCTTCGCCCGTTAAACCGGCGAAGCCCTACACCGGCCGCAGGCCCCAAACCGCGATGGCGCAGCCCGAAGCCTAAACCGCGCGAAGCGCCTAAACCGCGAGCGCAGCGAGCCCAATTGGCACATCCTTTGCATTAGTTTTGACACGAAGTTTGTTGTGTCAATTTTTTGCCGAGGTGAGTTATGGAAATCGTGTTGTTACTCTTTGTCGTGGTCTTAATTGCGGTGGCAATGATCGCCAGCCGTATGTCAGAGAACTACGCCCCCTACCCCTATAAACTCAAAGATGTCAGCTTGTGCACGCCGCAGGAAGCACAATTTATGACACTCCTCACTAAAGCCGTAGGTGATGACTTTCGAATATTTACCAAAGTCCGCCTGAGCGATATTGTCGCGGTTAAAAAAGGCGTTTCGGGTAGTGTGCAAAAAGATGCACAGAACAAAGCCAACCAACGTATTTTGGATTATGTTTTGTGTGACGTTGACACCATGACCGTCAAAGCCGTTATCGAATTAGAACCAGCCAGCAGTAATCTACAGCAGCAAAAGCGTAATCTGTTTTTGAAAAACACACTGGCAGCCGCCGGGCTACCGTTTTTACGCTTTAAAGCCAAGCCTGGATACCGTGTGGCTGACTTGCATGATTACATTCATGGCAAAATTCGCCAGGCAGAACATATCCGCGCGGCCGTGCCTAAAACGCAGCAGAGCCCGGACAGCGGCAGTGAACAGGGTAATAAACAACACTCGCCTATTGCCGCCTAACGTTAGCTTGGGCAAACTAAGGTCATGAACACGCATGACCTTTACACATTACTAATCTCCAGCCCCATACTAGCGCTCATTGCGCTAGCGCTTGAACGCTGGTTACCCTGGCCGGAGCAATGGCACCCGCTGCCAATGTTCCGGCTATTTGCACAATATCTGCAAACTAAAGTCAATAAACCAGGCTACTCCCCGGAGCAACAGCGCTTTGCCGGCGCCATGGCCGTGGTGATGCTGTTATTTATCAGTCTGGTGCCTACTGCAATTGTGGTGTATGCCGCCGATTTTTCAGAAATCCTCGGCGCCTTGGTGTTGCTAGCTTGTTTGCGCCGTCAGCACTACCTGAAACTACTGAACAAAGTCGACGCATTAGCGTTAAAACAACAAAAACGAGCGGCGCGCGCACTGCTTGCGCGCATCGATTACCGCGACACCGATCAGTTAAGTGTGCATGGGTTAGTCAAAGCAACCGCAGAGCTTCGCGCAGTCAGTATTATTCACCATCGATGGGCGCCGATCCTAGCTTGGTTACTGGGCGGTCCGATATTGGCGTTGGCTCTGCGCCTGATTAGTGAACTCTACACCTTATGGCCTATCAGTGTTTCGCGTTACCGCACTTTTGGTTTGCCGGCGCGCGCTGCCTACGTGCTGTTGATTGGTCCGGTTACGTTGTTACTCTCTGTTACTGCGCTATTGATAGCCGCCGTTAGCAACGCTCGTCCAGCTGAGCCGATTAAAAACAGCCGCGCCTGGGTTTGGCCAACCGGCAAATGGCTGGACAGCCTGAGTCGTTGTCACAATATTGCCTTAGGTGGGCCAATTAAGGTGCAGGGTACTCGCATAGAACGGCAACGCTTTGCCGGCCGCGCACCAGAGCAACACAACGCACAATTTAGACGCGCTATAGCTCGCTGGCACGGCTATCTGATACTGCTATTAATTGTCGCCGTATTGCTGTTGTTCATTTATCGACCCTGAGCCTGACTTCGTATATACTGTGCGCCCTAATTAGCAACCACAATTCGTTATGAAAACCATTGACGTAATCGGCATTGGAAATGCCTTGGTAGATCAAGAGTTTGAAGTCTCTGACGCCTTTTTAAAACAACACAGTCTGGAAAAGGGCATGATGGCCCTAATCGAAGAAGACGACCAAAATAAGCTAATTGCCGAACTCAGCAAACTGGGTGAGCTCAAAAGACAATGCGGCGGTGGCTCAGCAGCAAATTCGTTGGTGGCTTTCGCCCAGTTTGGCGGTAGTGCCTTTTATTGTTGTAAAGTAGCTGACGACGAAGCGGGTCAATTTTATCGCCAAGATCTAGAACAGGTCGGCATTCGTACTAACCTCGAAACGCAGCAAAACCCGGGTACCACGGGTCGATGCCTGGTGATGGTAACGCCGGATGCCGAGCGCACCATGCGCACGCATCTTGGTATTACTGCAGATTTATCCGTCGACGAACTGGATGAAGAAGCCATTGCAGCGTCAGAGTATCTGTATATTGAAGGTTATCTGATTACCTCTGAGATCGCGCGTGGTGCGATTAACCGGGCTAAGCAGATAGCACGGGAAAATAATACCAAGTTGGTAATGACCTGTTCTGACCCAGCCATGGTTAAGTATTTTCGCGACGGTATCGAAGATATCCTCGACGGAGGTGTCGACTTAATGTTCTGTAATCGCGAAGAAGCTGAGTTACTAACCGGCGAAAGCGATGCAGAAGCTGCTGCTAAAGCCTTGTTGGCACAGGCAAAAACCGTCGCCATTACGTTAGGTAAAGATGGTGCGTTGATTATGAATCAGCAGCGCCAGGTACATATTCCCGGGGTAGAAGTTAAAGCAATTGACACAAACGGTGCCGGTGACATGTTTGCAGGCGCGATGCTATATGGCCTGACCAAAGGTCTGTCGCTGGCAGACGCTGGCCGTTTAGCAAGTCATGCCGCGGCAGAGCTGGTGACCGAGTTTGGTGCGCGATTAAGTAAAGCTCGCCAGCAACAATTGCTTGAACGCTTATTTTAACCGGACACATTACAGAGTGAGATGACACTATGAGTTTGAATGATCCGAAGCACACTGATTTTAAAGTAGCTGACATTAACTTGGCTGAGTACGGACGCAAAGAGATCGCTATCGCCGAGTCAGAAATGCCGGCACTAATGACGATTCGTCGCAAGTATGCCGATAGCAAGCCGTTGCAAGGCGCGCGCATCATTGGTTGTATTCACATGACCATTCAAACCGCGGTGCTTATCGAGACGCTACTGGAACTGGGCGCAGAAGTGCGCTGGTCTTCCTGCAATATCTTCTCGACTCAGGATCACGCCGCCGCTGCCATGGCTGCCCGCGGTGTTCCTGTGTTTGCCTGGAAAGGTGAAACCGAGGAAGAATATGAATGGTGCCTGGAGCAAACCTGTCATAAAGATGGCGAGCTATGGGACGCTAACATGATTTTGGATGACGGCGGTGACTTAACCCTGATGATCCATGAGAAATTTCCGCAAATGCTGGAAAAAATCCATGGTATTACCGAAGAAACCACGACCGGTGTACATCGCCTATTAGACATGCTGGAAAAAGGCACATTGCGGGTTCCGGCTATTAACGTTAATGATTCAGTCACTAAGTCTAAAAACGACAACAAGTACGGTTGCCGTCACTCACTGAATGATGCCATTAAACGTTCTACTGACCACCTGATGTCGGGTAAAAAAGCCTTAGTCATTGGCTATGGCGACGTCGGTAAAGGCTCTGCCGCGAGCTTACGTCAGGAAGGTATGATTGTAAAAGTTACCGAAATCGATCCAATCTGTGCGATGCAGGCATGCATGGACGGCTATGAGGTTGTCTCACCTTACCTGGATGGTGTTAATAAAGGCGACGGCAGCAATATTAATACCGCACTGTTGCAAAACACCGATTTGCTGGTCACTACCACGGGTAATATGAACGTCTGTGACCGCTATATGCTGGCGGCGCTTAAATCATCAGCGGTAGTATGTAATATCGGTCACTTTGATAACGA
Organism: Idiomarina sp.; assembly: GCF_019431395.1. Lineage (NCBI taxonomy): Bacteria > Pseudomonadati > Pseudomonadota > Gammaproteobacteria > Alteromonadales > Idiomarinaceae > Idiomarina > Idiomarina sp. The sequence goes on along the minus strand of NZ_CP080268.1, from coordinate 2,796,684 downwards.
AATTGATACTAAATACATGCGCGATAACTGGCGCTGGGAAGAAATCAAACCGCAGGTACACAAAATCTATCGTTCAGATGACGATGCAGATTATCTGCTATTGTTAGCTGAAGGCCGTTTGGTCAACTTGGGTAACGCAACCGGGCATCCGAGTCGCATCATGGATGGTTCGTTTGCTAACCAGGTATTAGCTCAACTGCATTTGTTTGAGCAAAAATATGCTGACATGAGTCTGGAACAGCAAAAAGAATACCTGCGCGTTGAAGTACTACCGAAGCAGCTGGACGAAGAAGTTGCGCGCTACATGGTGCAAGGCTTTGGCGGCGTAGTAACGTGTCTAACAGCAGACCAGGCCGATTATATTCACGTGAATGTAGACGGTCCGTTTAAAACTGACGAGTACCGCTACTAATGGCGGGTGACGTCATTTATCGCACAATAACGGCTGCCGATTCGGCGGCCGTTATTGATTTAGCGAACCAAGTTCACGGTGATAACTACCTTAGCGAAGAGTCACTAGCCGCTTTATTAGCTGGTGGTACGGTAGCCGATGTTAAATTAAACTGGCTTGCCGAACGTGACGGCGAGGTGCTTGGCGTTCGACTAACCCTGGCTCCCGGTAACTGGCCCGTTGACGACGCCTGCACGCCAACAAAATGGCCCTTTTCAGCTGCACAAATGTGTTACTTCAAGTGCGCTGCGGTGAGTGAGCGCGCACGTGGACTGGGTATTGGTAAGCAGCTACTGCAATGCAGTATAGACGCCGCTAAACAACTTGGCTGTAAGGCCGGGTTAGCCCATATTTGGCTGCAAAGCCCGCAAAACAGTGCCTATGAATACTTTAGCCGCTGCGGTGGTGTGTTGATTTCTACCCACCCTGACCGCTGGTTGCAAGCATCGTTAGAGGACGGTTATTACTGCCCGGTTTGCGATGGCACCTGCCGCTGTGAAGCGGGTGAGATGATTTTAGTATTTGAGGGCCAGTAGTATGTATGATCCGCTTGCCGACCAACAGTTACACTCGCACCAGCCGCGTGCAGACAGTTACTGGCAAGCGCATACCGCCGTTGAATGGCCCTGTTGTGGCGAGCTACCCGCACATACCGATGTCTTAGTCATTGGCGCTGGCTATACCGGCCTCAATGCCGCTCAGACTATAGCCGGTAAATACCAGCGTGATGTGACGGTTATCGATGCTAATGCATTGGCATGGGGATGCTCTAGTCGTAATGCCGGCTTTGTAATGAAAAGCACCGGTCGCTTAGGGCTATCCCAGTGGGCAAATAAGTTCGGTACCGCTATGGCGGAAAACATTGCCGCAGAACATGAGCTTGCTCATCAGCGTATCCGTCAGCACATTGATGCAACACCCTCGCGCTGCGACCGTCAATCCGGTGGCTACATCAAGCTTGCCCACCGCGCGCAGGCGGTACCGGCCTTAAAGCAGCAATACCAAACGCTGACGGCCTTTAAGCAACCGGTCAGTTGGTTAACAGCTGAAGAATTACCGCAGCTGGTCAACAGCCAACACGCCTTTGCCGGCCTTAAGTTTGACGACTGTTTTACGGTAAACCCGTTAAAGCTGGCAGCGGCGTCAGCAAAGGCTGCGGCTGATGCTGGTGCAACACTGGTTGAACATTGCAGTGCCGAATCTATTACACGACTGGCGGCCGGCTGGCGGGTAAAAACCTCGATGGGCGTGGTAGAGTGTAATAAATTATTAGTCTGCACCAATGCTTACACGGCCAATACCTTATTCGGCCCGTTAACCTGCCGTTCTTTGCCGGTTTTGTCGAGTATTATCACTACCCCGCCATTAACCGAAGAACAATTGCAGCAGACCCATCTAACCCCGCAACACGCTTTTATGGATACGCGTACTCTCAAGTATTACTTCAGGCTGTTACCGGATAACCGCTTATTAATGGGCGGGCGCGGTGCCATTCGTGGCCGCAATGCTAATGACCCGTTTTATGCACAACACCTGCTCAATGCGTTAAAAAGCTCATTCCCTGCGTTGGCAGATATTAAACAGTGGCAACATTTTTGGAGTGGCTGGGTCAGTGTGTCGCTGGATGATTACCCACGAGTTGGGGCCGTCGCCGACAATGCCTATGCAGCCATGGGCTACTGCGGTGCCGGCGTTAGCTTCTCGGCACTTGCAGGACAACGCCTGGCAGAAGCCGCAATGGGTGATAAGTTACCGGACCTGCCCTATTACAAAACTCCGCTTAAGCGCTTCCCCTTTGCACCGTTGCGCCGCATAGGACAGTGGGCGTTCTACCATTATGCCCGGATGACCGAGTAGCGTGCGCACAATGCGCACGTTAACAGGTTAAAGCCCGAACACCGTTTTTTCACTTTTCAGCATGCGCGCAATGGCCTGGCCAATAACTAATGCCAATGCAATGGTCGCTAATGCGCTAACACCGGTGCCTATCCAATTAATCGCCTCGCCGCGGATGAGCGATAAAAATGTCTGATGCTGTCCCGTAAGCGGCAAATAATAAAGTATTGGCGTTTTTAAACGAGCAAACTCAACGCCAAAAGAAGCCGCCATGGGAATAATCAACAAAAAGCTAATATAGGTTTGTGCCTCTTTAAAGTTCTTCGCCCTAAAGGATACAAAAAGCTGTAAGGTCGTTGCCAGCAATGCAAGCGGGATCAATAAAACGAACATCAACAGCATCATTGGTAGGCCAAAGCTGACACTCATGCCAATGTCCTGCAGCGGCACAAAATTAAAAATAATGGGGATCAGTATTAATGACAATGCGGCGCCGAAGATCGCGAAGCTGGCTGCCGCAAGAGTTTTACCCCAGACAATGGATTGTGTACTTAGTGGCTGTGAAAGCAGAAACTCGAGCGAGTTACGCTCCCGCTCGCCGGCGCTGATATCGATAGCCACATTCATACCGGACCAGAACACCGATAAAATAATAAAAACCAGCACACTACCCAGTATTAATGCTGCTTTTGAACCACGCGTCGCCAGGTCGTTTTTATTCAGTTGAATGGGTTGTACGACGCGCGGATCAAGGCCCCGCAGAATTAGCCGGTAATGCGTGATCTGCGCGGCATAACCCTGAATGGCCCGTTCTACGCGTTTAATATCACTTTGTTGCTTCTGTGCTGACCAATCAGCTTTTAACACTAAGTCGATGGGCTCTGCACGCTGCATTTTTTCATCCCATTGTGCAGGAATCATTAACGTAATCGGCGTAACCGTATCCGGCCAGGGGCTGGCCCGTTCGGTAATCCCCATCCGTTGCAAGTGTTGTATCAGCTCGGGCGCATTGTCTTTGCCTTCAATGCTAATCTCAACGTCAGAAGGGTCGGTCAATTGATTAATCAAAAAGAAAAACGCAACCGCCATCAACATGGGTCCGAAGAACGCGTATGACATAGCCGCCAATACAGACCGCTTATCGCGTAGCGCATCTTTAAATTCTTTGCGCCATATGAGTGTCGTCATCGTCATTACGCTGCAATCCCCTCATCGCTACCGATAATTTTTACAAACGCCTCTTCCAGAGCGCTCTCGCCGGTTAATTCACATAGTTCGTCAGGCGTTCCTTCAGCGGCCACCTTACCTTTTGCCATAACCACCACCCGGTCGCATAATGCGGCCACTTCCTGCATGACGTGGCTGGAGAATAAAATGCAGGTGCCTTGCGCGCGTTGTTCGCGCAGGATATCGCGCAGTATGCGGGTACTCATTACATCCAGACCACGGCTGGGTTCATCGAGAATAAGGTGTTTGGGATCGTGAACCAATGCCTGCGCCAATGCCACTTTCATGCGCTGACCCTGCGAGAAACCTGCTGACTTACGGTTGGCCAATTCAACAATATCCAGTTGCTCAATCACTTGCGCTACCCGCTGCTCCAGCTTTTCACCGGCTAAGCCATGTAATTGCGCAAAGTAAGCAATCTGTTCGCGCACAGTCAGGCGTTCGTAGAGACCAAATTTATCAGGGAATATACCGATCTGCCGACGAGCCTGAATCGGCTGTTGATTAGCATCGATGCCGTTAATAAGAGCCTGTCCCTGTTGCGCCTGTAACAGTCCATAGATAATTCTCAGACAGGTGGTTTTACCGGCGCCGTTAGGGCCGAGCAACCCCGTGATTTGCCCATCGGGAGCACTAAACGTAAGCGAGTTAAGCGCGTTTACGTCCTTGAAACTCTTACTTAATTGCTTTACCTCAATCATTACAGTCCCTCGCCATTAACGTTAAGTACAAATGGCTGGGCGACGCGTTTTTTCAGGCACTCACCGGATAAGTCCTGCACGCTACCGGCTTCAATAAAGTCAGCAATAATTTTGTTTGCGCAGGTATGGCTGGCGATAGTGTGGCTGGCATGTTCAGCAACAAAATGAGCGCTGTTAGTTAAGGTGCGGGCGGCGATATCGCCCCAGCGCGGCGGTGTAACCGGATCCTGAGTGCCTGACAATAACAATGCCGGCTTGTCGGACTCAACCGGTGCTGCCCATTCTGCTGCTACAGCATCGGCTGGCCAGGCTTTACACAATGCCTGAAACGCTTCGCCGGTGCGTCCGCCGATAAAGTCGTTGTTGGCGTCCTGTGCCAGTAGCTGCGCATCGGCGCGTGGTAAGTCTTCGCTACATAACACAGACAACATTAAGCCCAGGTAAATTGAATTTTGCGCAGCAACAGTCGTGCTGCCCATTAGCCCCAGAACCGGCTGAAAATTTCCGGCAGCGGCCTCATTAATAGTAAAAGGCAATAACTGACGCGTCATCGGGCTATATAGCGCTAAGCGAATAATCGAGCTAAAGCGGCCAGATGACAGCAGGATATCCGTAGGTTGGTTAGTTAGCGGGTCGTTGATCTGTAACCGCTGCGGCTGTTCGTCTAACGCTTGCATCACCTGCTGGTAGTCGTTTTTAACGTTAGGGAAGCGTTGCTCACAGCGCAGTTGTTGATTGCAGTCTTCAACTAACTTGTTAAATGCCAGGCTCGCATGCAGTCCAAACGGGCCTATAACGACTTGTGGCGGCGCCACCGCATCCAGGGTTGCTGTGCGCACAGAGTCGGGATAGTGCTGCAGGTACTTTAAACCGACGCGCGTGCCGTAAGAGCCGCCGTATAAATTAAACTGTTTGATGCCCAGATGTTCGCGTACCTGCTCAAAATCTTTAATGCTGTTTAGCGTGGTGTACTGTAAGGTGTCGGTATCTTCAAATTTTTGCAGACATCCAGCTGCCAGTTTTGTCAGGCTCTGCGCATCATCGGTTTGTAGCAGCTCATCGGCATGATCAACTTCACACTGTAATGGATTACTTTTGCCCGTACCACGCTGATCAATCAACACAATATCGCGCGTTTTGCGCACCGGCTCAAAAATTTTTGCGATCATTGGCGTTAATTCAGTCGCAGCCTGCCCTGGCCCGCCTGCAAGAATTAACAACGGATCGCTCCGCTTACCCTCTGATATCGCCGGTAACACCGCGTAATGAATAGCTATCTGCTTACCATCAGCTTGGTTATAGTTTTCGGGAACCTTTACAAAACCGCAGTTTAAACGCTCATCAACACCGTTGATAAAACAAGGTTCGGCTGTTTCCTGAGAGGTATCCTGGTTGGCTGAGGCCGTTATTGAAGTAGCGCTGATGAGTAGCCCTAATGCCACTAACCCCAGCGTCTCTAAATAGTGCCAAGCTGATCGCATTGTCATTCCCTGCTGTTACGCGTAAGGGAACTATGTTACTGCTCTTGGTAGGTTTAGCAATCAGTTTTAAGCAGAAAAGTGTTAGCAGATATTAATTTTTTAAAGATACAAAAAAGGGCTGCATGAGCAGCCCCTTTAATGCTTTTGGTGTGCTTTAGAATTAAAGGCCGGCGCGCTCTTTAATTGCTTGTGCGATAGGTGAACCACCGTGTCCATTTGACTGTGCCCACTCGTAGTCCCCTGAGCCTTTCAAATCATCAACGGCCAGGCGCCCGACGATAAACGTACCGACATCGTTAGAGCCGTTGGACATAGCAAACTGCAACAAGCTTTGACCATTACATTGAATACCGGTGTACACGTCACGAATACGCACGCGCGAGTCACGCAGTTTTTTACGCATACGCATGGTGTCGTCTCCCTGTACGTATGTACAAAGACTTAATGCCAATTCGTTAGCTTCTGCGTTTTTAGAAAATGTAACTCCGGTTGCCGCTACCGCTGCCATCACCGAGCCTAATAACAATGCTTTCATTTATGTGACCCCTATCACTAAACTGCTCAAATTTTCACCAGAATAATACTACGAATCAACAGCTCTATCAACGGCAGATTTTTAACTAAGCTGTTGATTTATTAACATTTAGTTAACGTTGTTTATCGAGAATTCGCGTAGTGTAAGCCGGTATTTGAGTACTCTCGGCGGCAACTTCGTGCCGCTCAATCTCACTCCACTCGGCTAGTTGCTGGTAATCGGGGAAGTAAGTATCGCCAGCAACATTCAATTCGATTTCGGTAACATAAAGCCGATCAGCAAGCGGTAAAAAAGTTTCATAAATTTTTCCGCCACCAATCACCATCAGTTCATCAACTGGCCCCGCCGCGGCGATAGCCTGTTTAACTCCGGACACCCAAACCACCTGTTCGTTCGGGTTTTGCGGCGGGTTTGTTCGATTAGATAGAATGATATTTTTGCGACCCGGCAACGGACGTCCTAACGATTCAAAGGTTTTGCGACCCATAACAATTGGCTTACCCAGCGTAATTTTTTTGAAATATTTTAGCTCGCTGGGAATGTGCCAGGGCATTTTATTGTCCTTGCCAATAACGCGGTTATTCGCCATGGCCGCCACTAAGGATATTTTCATTACCGCTCCTTTTAGACTCGCTGCGCTCGTGATTCAGGGCTTCGCCGGTACGGGCTCGCTTCGCTCGCGGTTTACGGCCTGCGGCCGGAGTAGCGTGCTGCCTTCGGCGCACGGGTTTCGGCTTCGCCGGTATGGGCTCGCTTCGCTCGCGGTGTAGGGCCTGCGGCCGGAGTAGCGTGCTGCCTTCGGCGCACGGGGTTAAGCTCGCGCCAAAGGCTGCGAGCTACACCGCGAGCGCAGCGAGCCGCTGTTACCGCTCGTAAATCACTTCGACGTCGTAGTCGTCATCATCAAAGTCATCGTCGTCATCTTCGTCTTCTGCATCCAGCATCGCCTGTTCGTGGTAGGTATCCCACTTAAAGTCGACCGGGTCAGTCTCGGTTGCCTTTTCAGCTTCCTCGTGAGGTGACGGCATGGTTTCGATAAACGCCATAACGTCGCGGCACAGTTTATCCGTGTCGCGCCCTTCGAGCGCCGCAATTTGATATACCGGGCCGTCCCAATTAAGCTCTTTAACCAGTTCATCAACTAACTGCTGACGTTCTTCTTCTAATACCAGATCAATCTTATTAATTACCAGCCAGCGCGGTTTTTCTGCCAGTTTGGGACTGTATTTTTCCAGCTCATCGATAATGATGCGCGCTTGCTCGGCAGGATCACTCTCATCAAATGGCGCCAGATCCACCAGGTGCAATAACAAGCGGCAGCGTTCCAGATGCTTCAAAAATTGAATACCCAGCCCGGCACCTTCAGCAGCACCTTCAATTAAGCCGGGAATATCTGCGATAACGAAGCTTTGATGATTTGCAGGTCGCACCACGCCCAGATTTGGCACCAGGGTAGTAAATGGATAGTCAGCAACCTTGGGTTTAGCCGCCGAAACCGATCGAATAAAGGTCGATTTACCGGCATTAGGCATACCCAGCAGGCCGACATCGGCTAACAACATCAGTTCAAGCTTGAGCTGACGTACTTCGCCCGGTGTGCCATCGGTTTTTTGCCTTGGAGCACGATTAACGCTGCTTTTAAAGCGCGTGTTGCCGAGGCCGTGAAAGCCGCCTTTTGCAACCATCAGGCGCTGACCATGACGAGTAAGGTCGCCAAGTACCTCGCCGGTATCTTCATCGACAGCCCGGGTACCAGGCGGCACATACAAGGTAATGTCTTCACCGCGTTTGCCGGTGCAGTTTTTACCCATGCCATTTTGACCACGTTGCGCCCGGTGAAAACGCTCAAATCGATAATCGATGAGCGTGTTCAAGTTCTCATCGGCTTCCAGGTAAACGTCGCCCCCGTCGCCCCCGTCACCGCCGTCGGGACCACCTTTAGGGATATATTTTTCGCGGCGGAAGCTGATACAGCCATTACCACCGTCGCCCGCTTCAACGCGGATTTCTGCTTCATCGACAAATTTCATGAATACACTTACTTTGCTTGAATGCCCGGATAAAATCTTAGCACATATGAAAAAGCCCCGCCTGATATAGGCGGGGCTTAAAAATCAGACGCTCGCGCTGCAAGCGACTAGGCAACCGGCAAATTAATCAGAAATAACGCTGATAAATTTACGGTTTTTGTTACCTTTAGTTTCGAAAGAAACTTTACCTTCTGCAGTCGCGAACAAGGTGTGGTCTTTACCCATACCTACGTTGTCGCCTGCGTGGAATTTAGTACCACGTTGACGAACAAGGATGTTGCCTGCTAATACAGACTCACCACCGAAACGCTTAACACCGAGACGTTTACTCTCTGAGTCGCGACCGTTTTTAGTAGAACCACCAGCCTTTTTATGTGCCATGTCGTTACTCCTTAATTAGCTGTTGATACCAGTGATTTTCACTTCTGTGAACCACTGACGGTGACCTTGCTGACGACGCGAGTGCTTACGACGACGGAACTTGACGATTTTAACTTTATCGCCACGACCGTGATCGACAATCTCTGCCTTCACTTTGCCACCTGATACGAATGGCGCACCGATTTTTACATCGTTGTTACCATCTGAAACCATCAAAACCTGGTCGAACTCAACTACGTCTCCGGTAGCTGCTTCCAGTTTTTCCAGGCGGACGATTTGGCCTTCAGTCACACGGTGCTGCTTACCGCCACTTTGGAATACTGCGTACATAGTAATCTCCACTACCCTATTGGGTATCCAAATTTAAATCAGGGCGCGAATTGTACTTAAAACCAGAAATTAACGCAAGCGTTAATTTCCGCTTGTCGCGGCCTGCGGCCGCTCGCTGGGCAGCGCTTGCTTCGCCGCGCTTTGCTTGGCGGCCGTGCTCCGCACGCCCTTGCTGGGCGCGCCTCCCGGCGCTTGCTGTTTAACACCGCGACTTGCGCCTACGGCGCAAGGCGGTTCGCCGCGCCGCAGGCGCGTGCTCAGCTTTTCGCAAGGCGCGGAGCGCCGCCTGGCAAGCGGGCATAGCCCGCGCCAAGCAAGGCACGGCACAGCTCGTTCCGCCGGGCAAGCCGCCGCAGGCGGCGCCAGGCACTCCATTTTGCTCAGGAAATTCGGTTGACCGACAGATCCGCTAAAGAGAAGAGCGCTTGTTTGTAGTCAGACTCCGGAATACCTGCTAAAGCATCCTTTGCCTGTTGCGCCGCCGCTAGTGCTTTTTCTTGGGTGTAGGTTAACGCGCCGGTTCTATGCATTGCCGTTAGCACGGTTTGCAAGTGCTCACGTCCGTCACCGTTTTCGATGGCTGCGCGAATCAGCTGCTGCTCGGTATCATTGCCATGCCACATGGCATAGAGAAGTGGTAAGGTTGGTTTGCCTTCAGCCAGGTCATCGCCGGCATTTTTGCCCATGGTTTCGGTTTCAGCCGTATAGTCCAGCAGGTCATCAACCAATTGGAATGCCGTGCCCAAGTAACGACCGTAATCGGCCATTGCTGCGGTAACATCGTCTGTTTGCCCGGTTAGTATTGCCGCGGTCTGTGTTGCCGCTTCAAATAGCTTCGCTGTCTTGCCGTAAATGACGTTAAAGTAGCGTTCTTCGGTGGTATCGGGATCGTTGCAATTCATCAACTGCAGAACCTCACCCTCGGCAATGATATTGGTCGCATCGGCCAGAATCTGCAAAATCGGCATCGATTCAACCTGAACCATCATCTGAAATGCGCGGGTATAAAGGAAGTCACCGACTAATACCGAGGCCTCGTTACCAAACACCGCATTAGCGGTTTTACGCCCGCGGCGTAACTCGGAATCATCCACAACATCATCGTGTAACAGAGTCGCTGTGTGAATAAACTCGATAATTGCAGCCAGTTTGAGGTGTTTATTACCGTTGTAATTCAGAGCTCGCGCGGCCAAAACCGTCAGTAAGGGACGCAGTCGTTTACCGCCGCTGTTGACGATATATAGACCGAGTTGATTAATGAGTGCGACGTCCGAGGTTAACTGTTCACCGATCAGCGCGTTGACGCCAAGCATGTCGCTTTTGGCTAACGCGTTAATGGACTGCATATCCATCATAGCTATCTGTTTTTACATAATTTAACGGAAATGCCATGGTACAGGAAATTTTAACTTTGCGGTAGCCTTCTGGAGCTTGGCGCCGCCTGCGGCGCCAAGCATAAAAAAACGCGCCGAAGCGCGTTTTTTTATTAAAGAAAGTCGACGCCTTGTTGGATGTCGCCTTTAAGGCCGTCCAGCATGTCATCCATGCATTGCTTTTCAAACGCACTAATTTCGCCGTACGGCAGTACTTCTTCGGCACCATTTTTACCCAAACGTACCGGCTGAGCGAAGAAAGTTGCGTGATCACCAGGGCCTTCAACGTAAGTGCACTCAATCGTGTCCTGACCTTGCAAACCTTTGACCAGTGACAAGCAGAAACGCGCTGCTGCCTGACCCATAGACAAGGTAGCTGAACCGCCGCCAGCTTTTGCTTCGACAACTTCAGTACCAGCATTCTGAATACGGTGCGTCAGATCTTTAATTTCCTGTTCGGTAAACTCAACGCCTTCTACCTGAGATAACAATGGCAGAATTGTGGTGCCGCTATGACCACCAATAACCGGTACATTAACGTTAGCCGGGTTTAAGCCACGTAATTCAGCAACGAATGCTTCTGAACGGATAACATCCAATGTGGTAACACCGAACAGTTTACGCTTGTCGTAACAACCGTTCTTTTTCAGTACTTCTTTAGCGATAGGCACTGTCGTGTTTACCGGGTTAGTGATAATACCGACACATGCGTCAGGGCAGTTGTCTGCAACACCCTGTACCAGGTTAGCGACGATACCTGCGTTCATATTAAACAAGTCTGAACGATCCATACCTGGTTTGCGTGGCACACCGGCTGGGATTAACACGATATCGCTACCGACTAAAGCTGACGCGAGATCGTCTTTACCAAAGCCAGTGACTTTAACGTCAGTCGGGATGTGGCTAAGGTCAACGGCTACACCCGGAACAACCGGCGCAACGTCATATAAGGATAACTCTGTACCCGCAGGTAATTGAGTTTTAAGAAGTAATGACAATGCCTGGCCGATACCACCGGCCGCACCTAATACGGCTACTTTCATCTCAGACTCCATTTAACTGGTTGATAAGATACTGCATAAGCATAGAATAGTTATGCAATATTTGGCGCAAAACTGTACTCTAATAGGGTAAAAATTACAAATTTACTCGCTAACCTGCGGATTCAATAACATGACCAAAGCTGATTTACTGGACGCGTTTAAAGCCTTACTTAAAGAAGAGCGTTATGGCTCTCAAACTGAAATCGTTGATGCCTTAAAAGCGCAGGGATTCAGCAATGTCAGCCAATCCAAAGTGTCGCGTATGTTAAGTAAACATGGCGCTGTCAGAACCCGCAACGCAAAACAGGAGATGGTCTATTGTTTGCCCGCTGAAATGAGTGTCCCCTCAGCCAAAGCACCATTAAATCAGCTTGTTCTGGATATTCAGCATAATGATGTGATGGTTATTATCCGTACCAGCCCCGGTGCTGCACAATTGATTGCCCGTCTACTTGACTCAGTGGGCAAAAAAGAGGGTGTACTGGGAACCATCGCCGGTGATGACACCATTTTTATTGCGCCATTAAAGGTTTCAGAAATTGACTTTACCCTGACCAAAGTCAAAGAATTGTTTGCCACTCACTCGGTCGTATCTGATACTTGATCCACAGTCTCGTTTAGTAAATCCCGTTGCACCGCATAGCGATAGCGTTTTAAAAAGTCGGTTGAGGGCACAAAAAAGCTGGCATTGGTTACGGCTTGGGTAAAGTCCAGTAGCGGGTCATAATGACCCTGTTCGTCCTCTAAATAACGACTTTTTAACCACTCAGTCACAGCTTTTGGCTGATTACTAAAATACAGCCCCAGTAGCCCTTGTTCGCGTAAATCGCCCCATGGCATGTTTTGTCGCAATAGCGGGATGGGCTGTTCATCTGCGCCAACCAGCCGCGTTTTTATCGCGTGGGTAACGCCCTCAATTTCTGCTTCCGACATACGCTCGCCCGATACTTTGTCTCGCCCCATCAATTGCTGTTGTTTATCACTGCCGAGGTGATCCCAATGACGCAAATCATGACGAAATTTTTGCAAAAACAGATAGCTGCCGCCTGCAAACTCGCTATCCATCGGCTCGTCCAGTAAAGCCACACTGCGCTTGCGTAAGCCTCGCGGATTATCCGGCGCATCGATAAATCCGGTTAAGTCGCGACCATCCAGGTAACGGAAGGTGCGCAATTGTTCAACGACCTCGACATCATAACCCAACCATTCGAGCAAGGTTCGCCCCGCCAGGTAATTGGCGTCAAAGCGATCTGAACGAACTTGCAAAAGCAGGTCAAAGGGTTGTCGCGGCGCATCCCGATCACCTTGTGCCAAATCAGGAAAACGTCTTAAATGCAGTGGTTTTTTTTCCGGGTAAACCACATCCCAGTAGTCAGCGCCAATGGCAATAAACCCATTCAGCATCGATTCAGAAAACCGGTCATCCAGTTCCTTAATGATATCTGGTATGCGCGCTAATTTACCCCGCACCGCGTCAACATCGTCGGTCATGACATTGCAGAATAACGTTAACCCGTGCAGGTTGGGTTCGGCGCAGACGCCGGATTGAGCTTTGAGCAAAGTTAACCCCGTTTTATGTTTTTTGGTCGGTTCTTTTACATTGCTATGAACTGCAGGCATTATAGAATGCCTCTATTTACTATTGCTTCGCAAGGAAAAATCATGCGCAAGACTGTCATTGCTTTAGCTATGTTGTCGCTGGCCGGTTGTGCCAGCCAGCCAGCCAATACGACCGCTTCAACAACTAACAATAACGCGGTTGTCGCCAGCTCACAATCTGAACAGTTCACTAAACTCGCTGATAAAATTTGGCAAGCGCTGTCAGCGCCGCACAAAACAGCACTACCGGATATGTCCGCGGACGCATTAGAGCAACGTTATCAGCGTAATAAAGCATGGCTGGAACAGCTTAACACTATCGACACAACACAGTTGGATAAACAGCAAAAAATTAACCATGCAATGATCCACTATACGTTAAAAAACCATGTCGATGAGTATCGTTTTAAAGCACACCTGATGCCACTGACAGCAGAAGGCTCGTTCCACAGCTCGTTGGCATTTATGCCCGGCTACACGCAGTTTAATAGCGAACAGGATTATCGCGACTACGTCGCCAAACTCGGCACCATAAACCGTTATATGGAACAACAAACCGCATGGTTACGACAGGCTATTGAGCAAGGTTATACGCAACCTAAAGCAGCAATGGTCGGCTTCGAAGAAAGTATTTTGGCGTATATCGTACAGGACGCGTCTGATAGTGTTTATTACGACCCGTTCAATCAACAGCCTAAGTTTATAGATGATCAAACATGGCAGCAGTTACAACAGCAAGCGCGCCAGGTTATCGATGAACAAGTCATGCCGGCCTATGACGACTACTTTACCTTTATGGTCAGTGAGTATTTACCAAACGCCCGTGAATCAGTAGGCGCCAGCGAATTACCGGAAGGTAACGCGTTCTATAAAAATCGCATCGAGCATTACACCACCACTGACCTGAGCGCCGACGAGATACATAACATTGGCCTGCAGGAGGTCGCCCGCATCCGGGCCGAAATGCTTCGTGTTATTGAGCAAACCGGATTCGACGGAGACTTCGATGCCTTCGTCAATTTTTTGCGTACAGACGAGCAATTCTATCCGGAAACAGCTGAAGAGCTGTTGCAGTATGCTGCCTGGATTGCCAAGAAAATGGACGGCGAACTGCCTAAGTTCTTTAAAACCTTACCGCGTAAGCCCTACGGCATAGCCCCGGTACCAGAAGAGATTGCACCTAAATATACTACGGGTCGTTATTCGGGCACTAACCGCGACGACCGCGCCGGTTTCTATTGGGTAAACACCTACGCACTGGATCGTCGCCCAATGTACCAGATGGAAGCCCTGACGCTGCACGAGGCAGTTCCCGGGCATCACCTGCAGAATGCTATCGCCGGTGAGCTTGAAGGTGTGCCGGAATATCGCCAACAAACCTATATTTCAGCGTTCGGCGAGGGGTGGGGACTTTACTCAGAATACCTTGGCCTCGAAGCCGGCTTTTACCAGGACCCATACAGCAACTTCGGCCGCTTGAGTTATGAAATGTGGCGAGCGGCCCGACTGGTGGTCGATACCGGTATGCATGCAAAAGGCTGGAGCCGCGAGCGAGCTATTGATTTTATGGCCAGCAATACCGCGCTGTCGCTACATAATGTAAAGACCGAGATTGATCGTTACATTACCTGGCCGGCACAGGCGTTGTCTTACAAGCTAGGTGAGCTAACAATCAAGCGGCTACGTGCAAAAGCTGAAAGCGAACTGGGCGCTGATTTTGATATCCGCGAATTCCACGATGCGATACTGGAAAACGGCAGTGTCCCATTGGATATCCTGGAGTCACACATCAACGACTGGATAAAACAACAATAACGCCAGGCGTCGAATTCGAGCGCTAGGCACGGCCTGCGGCCGCTTGCCAGGCAGCGCGTGCCGCCCAGCAAGTCGCCGGAGGCGACGCCTAGCGCTTGAAGTTGACGCCTAGCGCGGCTTTGGGGCGATGAGTGAGTACATCACCGGTACCACGATAAGCGTTAGTACTGTGGCAAAGCCAAGCCCGAACATAATCACCGTTGCCATGCTGGCAAAAAAGTCATCAAATAACAGCGGTAACATACCCAAAATAGTGGTTGCCGCAGCCATCGCCACCGGTCTGACCCGACTAACCGACGCATCCACCAACGCTTGATGTGGCGCTTTACCCTCAGCCAGTTCCACATTGACCTGCTCTAATAGCACCACGCCATTTTTGATAAGCATACCTGACAGACTTAAAAAGCCCAGCAACGCCATAAAACCAAAGGGCTTGTCCAGTATCAACAGCCCTGCGGTAACCCCCACTATCGATAGTGGTACCGTGGTCCACAATACCAACCCCAGACGCGCAGAGTTAAACAACAACACAGTAATAATGAACATTACCAGAAAACCCAGCGGCAACGAACTGAACAAGGCTGACTGCGCTTTATTAGCAGCCTCGTATTGGCCACCCCACTCCAGTTGATAACCTAAGGGGAGTTCCAATGCTTCAATTTTAGGTCTGACACGCTCAAATACTGCCGTTGCGGTTTCTTCGCCCAACACATCATGATCCGCCATTATCGTGATGGTGCGTTTGCGGTCACGCCGCATAATCAATGCGTTTTCCCACTCCACATCAATACGCCGGACCACCTGCGCCAGCGGCAAATAGCGATCCATCACCGGACTGTAAATTTGTAACTCCTGCCAATTATCCAGATCAACTCGTTCACTGGCCGGTGCCCGCGAGATGATCGGTAACAGCTCTGTACCATCGCGATAAAGCCCCACCTGACGGCCAACAAAATTGGTGCGCAGTAAATCATTCACATCTTGCTTGGTTACGCCAAGACGGCGTGCCGCCGATTCATCAAATCGCGGCCGCAATAATTTGGTTTTATTACGCCAGTCATGACGGATATTCATCGCACCCCGATCATCGCGCAGAATCGTTTCAACCTGCTTCGCTAACTGGCGCAGCACCTCAGGCTCTGCTCCGCTGATACGAGCTTCGATTTTAGCCGGCGTCGCCGGGCCTATCTCGACGCGTACCAGCTTGTCCTCGACCTGCGGGTGAGCACGACGAATTTGCTCCCTCACTTTGGCCATGAGTTGTTCCATCGCCTCAGTATCCTGCGCCCGCACAATCAACTGAGCATAACTCTCGTAAGCCTTCTCCACCAGGTAAGTCAGGGTAAATCGCGGAGCTCCCTGGCCAACGGTGGTTGACACTGAAACCACTTGCGGTTGCTGCAACAAAAACTGCTCAAGGCGGCTCGAATCCTGTGCTGTGGTACGTATGTCAGTGCCCTGCGGATACCATAAGTCGACATAAAACATGGGCGTGGTCGATGGCGGAAAAAAGACTTGCTTGACTTGCTTGAATCCTGCTGCTGATACCACCAATAACGCAGCCATTAATAACATGGTGAAGACTCTATGGCGCAGGCAAAGCTGCAAAAACCGACGATAGGCCTGGTACACCGGGTGACTATACACATCACTATTGGTGTCACCGCCAGTGTTGCTGTTGATGTCGTTTTGCGAGTACAGTCGGTCGGCTAAAAACGGAATCAGTATCAATGCAGTAATCCAGCTTAACAACAACGAGATTAACAGCACCCAGAACAAGCTGCCGGCAAACTCTCCGGTCGCATCAGCGGATAAACCAATGGGCGCAAACGCAATAATACCAATAACAGTTCCCCCTAGCAGAGCCCATTGATTTTGTTTTACCGTAATCACCGCGGCTTGCAATTTTGACTGCCCGCGCCGCATACCTACGGCTATACCATCGGCAATAACAATGGCATTATCCACCAGCATACCCAGCGCAATAATGAGCGCCCCCAGCGATACCCGTTGCAGATTGATTGCAAACACATTCATAAAAATGAAGGTGCCTAATACCGTCAGCAACAACACCGAACCAATCAATAACCCGCTGCGAAACCCCATTGTCAGCAATAACGCAATAATCACTATAGCGACCGCTTCAACCAGGTTGAGTAGAAAGTTGTTAACTGAGTTTTCGACCGCATGCGGCTGATCATAAATACGCGCCAGTTGCATGCCGATGGGTTGTGCGTAATTCAGCTCATCCAGCCGCGATTCAACCCGTTCTCCCACATCGACAACATTTACATTATCGGCAAAGGACAACCCCAGCCACACCGACGGCAGGCCATTATAGCGAACAATTTGTTGTGGAATTTCCGCCACGGTGCGATACACATCAGCTACATCTTTAAGAAAAATACGTTGCTCGGCGCCGGGGTTGGAAATAACTAAACTGGCAAGTTCTTCGACCGACTCGAACTCGCCACTGGTAGCTATACGAAAGGCCTCGTCTTCGATCGTAACTCTTCCGGCGTCGGCTACTGTGTTTTGCGTCGTTAATAAGTTAGCGATGCGTGCCGGCGGAATACCGACATTACTGAGTTTGGCGCGCGAAACCTCGACCACCACTTGTTGTTGCTGTTGGCCAGTTTCGACCACTTTGCCTACGCCATCAACCAATACCAACTCGCGTTTTAAAAAGTCGGCATAATGCTCGATATCCTGATAGGAGTAACCATCGCCGGTTATTGCCAGCAGCACCCCGTAAACATCGGCAAAATCATCGCGTACCATCGGCGTTTTAGTCCCCGGCGGCAACGCCCGCGCAGCGTCATTCACTTTACGCCGCAGTTCATCCCATATTTGTTCCAAATCATCTGCGCGGTAAATCGACTTCATCTCAACGGTGATTTGCGACAGTCCGGGCTTAGAAATTGACCGCACGTGATCCACGTAACTGAGTTCCTGAATCGCGTTCTCGAGCGGGTAACTGACTTCTTCTTCCACCTGCTGTGCCGATGCGCCCGGGTATTGCGTTATAACCATGGCTTGCTTGATAGTAAATTTAGGATCTTCCAACCGCCCTAGCTGAGTTAGACTAACTAACCCGCCAATAAGCAGAATTAACAGCAGCAGCCAACTGCTGGTTTTGCGCTCCATGCTGTACTGGGCAATATTCATTACAGCCCCCGCTCGCGCTTCCATTCCCGCACTTGCTGCTGCGCCTGCAGTTGTTGTACGCCTGCAGCAACAACGCGATCGCCCGCATTCAGGCCCGTGCTGATCAGCAACCCGTTATTGGTCATGTTACCGGTGCTCACCTCTACCTGCTCGACCGTCATATCATCCTTGACCCGCCAAACATAACTGCCGCCCTGCGCATCAGTAAATACAGCAGCAGACGGCACCAAAACGCCATCCAGCATGCGTCTCAGCACTTTGTTTAAATCCACCATAACGGTGGCTGTCATACCTGGTAAAATATTTAACTCAGCAGGTTTGGGCAGAGTAAAAACCACCTCATAAGTGTTGGTTGCCGGGTCTGCTTGCGAATCCCATTCTTTGAGGTGCGCTAAAAAGCGTTGTTCCGGCGCCGCATCAAAAGCAACCAATGGCTCGTAATCCAATCGTTTAGCCACGCGTGCAAATAGGTTCTCCGGCACTTGAATAGCCACGTCAATGGCATCGGCAATTTGCAGTGTTGCGATCGGTTGTTGTGGCTGAACATTTTCGTATTTTTCCACCGCCAGACGCGCCACCACGCCATCAAAGGGAGCCCGCAACTCGGTATAGCCGAGGTTGGCCCGGGCAGTTTCATAATTTGATTTTGCCACCGCCAGCTGCGACTCAATTTGATCAAACTGTGCTTCGGACATTACCCCTTGTTGAACCAACTTTTCGTTGCGTCGGTATTGTGATGAAGCCAGGTCATATTGCGCTTTGGCTTGATCCACCGCTAATTGATAGTCTTTCGGGTCGAGTGCCGCAATCAGCTGCCCCTGTTTAACGTCTGCTCCGGCACGCACCGGAAGCTGTTTAATTTCCCCCGCTACGCGGAAGGTTAACTGAGCGACTTCTGTCGCTTGTACCACCGCCGGGAATTCGCGCAGTTGCGCTGCCGCCGCATCCTCGACCACGGCTATTTTCACCGGTCGCGGTGGCTTTTGCGCCACTGATTCAGTAGGCGCCTCGCTACAGCCGGATAGCAGCAGTAACGGCATAATCAGTAAACAAGCAGAAATTAGTAACGCACGCATGGGGTTTTCTCAGTCGTTAATATCGAGCATTTAGCTATTATTCTAGCCATAAATTAACTACAGTAATATTGAAATAATATTGTTAAGTTAATCAGTTTTTATGAACATCTCGCATTTAAAAATGATGCAGGCGGTCGCGGATACCGGCAGCCTTCAACAAGCCGCACAGCGACTGTATAAAACCCAGTCGGCAATTAGCATGGCGCTCAAGAAGCTCGAGCAAGAAGCTGGCTTCGCGTTGTTTGATCGCAGTGGCTACCGCCTAAAGTTGACTGCCCATGGCCAACAATACCTGCGCCAGGCCGAAGAGGTTTTGCGCCAGCACCAACGTCTGCAAACACTCACCGATAGCTTACGCGAAGGCGCTGAACCGCACGTCACGCTGTGTTATGACCACACTTGTGACGCCAGTCTATGGTTAAAAAGTATTAGTGAGCTGCAGCGTCACTATCCAGCAACAGAGATCCGCATAGAAGGCGAATCTCAATTGCGCAGTTTGCGACGCGTTAATCAAGGTGAGGTCGATCTTGCCATTTGCCCGTGGTTACCATTGTTTCGTCAGTATGGTGATTTTGAAACCATTGCCATAGCGCCATTTGAATTAACCGTAGTAATTGCGGACACGCTGGTTAATTCGGCCGGCGGTATGCCGCGTTCCCGCCAACAATTACTGAATCTACCCATGCTGATACCGCAAAACCTTGACGTTGGTATCAGTATGGACGCTATTTTGCGGCTACCAAGCCAACGTCGTATTCAGGCCAATGACGTGTCGACGCAATGGGAATTATTACTCGCCGGCCTCGGTTGGGGAGTTATTCCGAAGCATATGGTGCACACTTACCTTGCCAGCGGTCAGCTGCATGAAATATCGATTCCCGGCTTTGTCCAACAAGTCGATTTAGAGGTTCACCTGATTCGATCGGCCTCGCGTTCACTCGGTCCCGCGGCGACATCACTGTGGGACATGGCATTCACCACATTTATTGCGTGAATGCCCCCATAACATGGGAATTTGGCGCTAATTTCCGTATAATGCGCAGCATTCAAACCATGCTAGTCAATAAGAGGTAATTCGAGTGCTTAAAGAATATCGCCAGCACGTGGAAGAACGTGCCGCAGAGGGCATCCCTCCCAAGCCATTAACAGCAGAACAAGTTGCTGATTTAGTCGAACTATTAAAAAATCCGCCTGCAGGCGAAGAGCAGTTCTTAGTCGAATTGTTGGCCGAGCGTGTGCCGCCGGGTGTAGACGAAGCTGCTTACGTTAAAGCCGGTTTCTTAAGCGCCGTGGTAAAAGGCGAAGTGCAAAGCCCGGTTATCAGCAAAGAAGACGCTGTTAAATTGCTTGGCAATATGCACGGTGGTTACAACATCGTGACTTTGGTTGAGTTATTGGACAGCGCTGATCTAGGTCGTTTAGCAGCCGAAGAATTAAAGCACACCATCTTAATGTTCGACGCCTTCCATGACGTTGAAGAGAAAATGAAAGCCGGTAATGCGCTGGCTAAAGAAGTGGTTGAGTCATGGGCCGAAGGTGAGTGGTTCACCAGCCGTGACAAAATGGCTGACCAGATTAAAGCGACCGTCTTTAAAGTGACTGGCGAAACCAACACCGACGACCTGTCACCAGCACCTGACGCCTGGTCACGTCCTGACATTCCACTGCATGCTAAAGCCATGTACAAAATGCCTCGCGAAGGCATCACGGATGCAGGTAAGCAGATTGAAGAGCTGAAAGAAAAAGGTCACCCGGTTGCTTTCGTAGGCGACGTCGTAGGTACTGGCTCTTCGCGTAAATCAGCAACCAACTCTGTCCTGTGGAACATTGGTGAAGACATGCCGGGTACGCCGAATAAGCGTGCGGGCGGTATCTGTATTGGCGGCAAAGTCGCGCCTATCTTCTTCAACACCATGAAAGACGCGGGTGCGTTGGTATTTGAAGCCGACGTCGAAAAAATGAATATGGGTGATGTCATTACTATTTACCCATACGAAGGCAAAATTGAAAACGAATCGGGCGATGTTATCGCTGAGTACGACTATGCGTCACGCGTTATTCTTGACGAAGTACGTGCCGGTGGCCGTATCAACCTGATCATTGGTCGTGGCTTAACCACCAAGGCGCGTGAATCACTGGGCTTAGGTCACTCTGATTTATTCCTGACTCCAGAGCAGCCTGCAGACAGTGACAAAGGCTACAGCCTGGCACAGAAGTTAGTGGGTAAAGCTTGTGGTATGGACGGCGTGCGTCCCGGCACTTACGTTGAGCCGAAAATGACCACCGTGGGTTCGCAGGACACCACCGGTCCAATGACCCGTGACGAACTGAAAGACCTGGCTTGTCTTGGCTTTAACGCTGACCTGGTTATGCAGTCTTTCTGCCACACGTCTGCCTATCCGAAGCCGGTTGACGTTGAAACTCAGCATACGCTGCCTGACTTCATCATGAACCGTGGCGGCGTTTCGTTGCGCCCGAATGACGGTATTATTCACAGCTGGCTGAACCGTATGTTGTTGCCAGATACCGTCGGTACTGGTGGTGACTCGCATACACGTTTCCCGCTGGGCATTTCGTTCCCTGCAGGTTCTGGTTTGGTTGCCTTCGCAGCCGCAACCGGTGTTATGCCGTTGGATATGCCAGAATCAGTACTGGTGCGTTTTAAAGGTAAAATGCAGCCGGGTATTACCCTACGTGACCTGGTTCACGCGATTCCTGCGTTTGCTATTAAAGACGGCTTATTGACCGTAGAAAAACGCGGTAAGAAAAACGCGTTCTCAGGTCGCATCCTGGAAATCGAAGGTCTTGAGCACCTGACTGTTGAGCAGGCGTTTGAACTGTCAGACGCATCGGCAGAACGTTCTGCAGCGGGTTGTACCATCAACTTGTCAGAAGATTCAGTCAGTGAGTACTTGCGCTCTAACATCACCATGCTGCGTTGGATGATCAACGAAGGCTACGGCGATGCGCGTACGCTTGAGCGTCGTGCTCGTAAGATGGAAGAATGGCTTGAGAACCCATCACTGACGCGTGCCGATAAAGATGCCGAATACGCAGAAGTTATCGAAATCGATTTGGACGAAATTAAAGAGCCAATCGTCTGCTGCCCGAACGACCCTGACGACGCTAAGTTCTTAAGCGAAGTTGCCGGCGACAAAGTTGACGAAGTGTTCATTGGTTCGTGCATGACCAACATTGGTCACTTCCGTGCGGCGGGTAAACTGTTAGAGAAGAACTCTGACCCGCTGAACACCCGTTTGTGGATTGCACCACCAACCAAGATGGACAAAGCTCAGCTGGAAACCGAAGGCTATTACGACATTTACGAGCGTAACGGTGTGCGCACCGAAATGCCAGGCTGTTCACTGTGTATGGGTAACCAGGCCCGCGTTGAGCCAAACTCAACAGTACTATCGACCTCGACCCGTAACTTCCCGAACCGTTTGGGCGACGGCGCCAACGTTTACCTGACCTCTGCTGAATTAGCAGCGGTCGGTGCTATCGTCGGCCGTTTACCAACGCCGGAAGAGTACCTGGAGTACGCACAAGACATTAACTCGATGGCTGGCGAAGTTTATAAATACCTCAACTTCGACCAAATGGATGCCTTCCGCGACGCAGAAAAAGCGGCCAAGGAAAATATCATCCCGACCATAAACGTGGCCTAAGCCTGCGCGCAGCGCACCAAACCAAAAAGCGCCCAACCGGGCGCTTTTTTTATACCCAATTTTTTATATCCAGGTTTTATACCCAACTTGCCGCCAGTCTATTAATGGACTATATTTAGTTCACTGCGGAGGAGGTTCGGTTATGCAGATAAAAACCATTAGCTACATTAAACAAAATGCGGCGTCACTAAACGTTGAAGAGCCTATCGTAGTCACTCAGGGGGGCAACCCCGTCTACCGCATTGAATCAGAAGCCAGCGCTCGGCAGCGGGACGAAGCTATCGCGCTGTTAAAGTTGGTCAATTTAGCAGAGCGCGATATTCAGCAAAAACGGACGTTATCAGTGGCTGAGGCTAAACAACTTTTAGCTGAAAAGCATGATAATAAGCACCTTTAATCATGCCGTGGCAGGTTGAAGTGACTACTCACCGCCTTATCAGGCGATGCTTCTTATTTCGTTAGCCGTTGCTCGATAGTATCGAGACTTACGCAGCTTCCATAAGCAGAAACGACTGTCCAGCCGCCTTTAATTCCAGAGCACCTTTATCACGGATATTGAGTGCGGCATTTAAATCCCGATCTATATCCGTCGTTCCGCAAGAGGGGCAATCCCATGTGCGAACCGATAACGGCATTTCTTCCATTTTATGACCGCAACAATGGCAAGTCTTTGAGCTGGCGTACCACTGGTCGAGCTTGACTAGGTATTTACCTTGCTCTTTCAGTTTGTACTCCAGTTTATTGACAAAGGTGTGCCATGCGGCATCCGCTATGTGTTTTGCCAGTTTGCGGTTTTTCATCATATTTGCTGATTTCAATGTCTCAACTATCACCGCTTGGTTTTCGTCAACGAGAGTTCGAGAGAGTTTGTGTTGAAAATCAGCGCGAGCGTTAGTGACCCTTTCATGGCATTTCGCCACAAGCAAACGAGCTTTCGCTCGATTAGCACTGCCTTTTGCTTTTCTGGATAACTGACGCTGCTTACGCCTGAGATTCCTTTCAGCACGCTTTACAAATCTTGGGTTGGCTCTTTTTCTACCATTTGACTCAATTGCAAAGTGAGATAACCCCAGGTCAATGCCTGTTACCTTACTCACCGTTTGAAGTGGTTTAGGTGCTTTCACTCCATCATCCACAAGGATAGAGGCGTAGAATTTGCCAGTTTTACTCAGGCTCACTGTAATGCTTTTAACTGTTCCCGAAATTTCACGATGGATATTCGCTTTTACAGGCTTCATTTTCGGGAGTTTGATTGCGTCATCTAGCACTTTTACACCCACACAGTGATAGCTCGACTGCTTGCCATGTCTGCGTTTGAATTGTGGGTATCTCGCCTTTAGCTTCGGGTTAAAGAAGTTATCGAAGGCTCGATGCAGATTGATCACGGATTGTTGCAAAGCAATGGCGTCATATTGCTTCAGCCAATGGTATTTTCGTGATTTTTTAGCAACAGCAAGCAGTGGTTTTATATCCTTTTTTGGACTCAGTGTGACACCATGCTTGCGATACATGTGAGACTTTAAATACAACGCTTTGTTATACGCAAAACGCACGGCACCAAACTGAGCAATCAAAAACTCAGCTTGTTCGGGCGTTGGATAGATGCGTACTTTCGTTGCTTTTAACATAGTAAGTAGAGGCTGTATTTATATACAGTATAATTACACGCGCCTTTATCTGAGTCAAGGTCGCAGACTGACTATAAAACCTACGCCTTATATCCCCGCCCTCATCGGGCGAGGGTTTACGGCGAAACTGCTAAAAGGAACTGGCCGTTAGTCACCACTTGCTCACCGTCAACGAGGCCCGATGTAACCACAACCTCATCACCCACCCGCAGGCCGGTCTTTACTGCTTTGACGGCAAACGCCTGGTCCCTGACCTGCACTAACACGCGGTTATTTTGCGCCGTGGTAATTAAGCTTTTGACCGGAATCACCAGGGCGTTTGTTACCGGCGACAGCTCGACATGACCGGTCGCCCACAACCCCTCGCGAAGGCAATCTATCGAGCTATCAATCGGCACACGCGCGGTCAGTGTTTGAGTCTGAGGGTCTATTTGCGGATAAATGTAGTCAATGTTATTCATCCAGTGACCACTCACCTGTTCAGAACTTAAATGAACCATTTGGCCAACGCTTAGCTGGTCTGCGTAGCGTACTGGTATATCCAGCATAAACCAGAGCTGCTGGTCGTCAGTAATGGTCATTAGTTCCAAACCTGGTTTTACGTACATGCCCTGTTGAATGTTGAGTTCGGTGATATAACCGGATTGCGGTGCATAATAGTCCACTTCGTAGGACGCTTGTTTGGTCTTTTCCAGCAAGCTAATTTGCTGCGCACTCATGCCAAGTAACAGTAAACGCTGCTTACCGCGGCGTTTAAACTGTTGCTGGCTCTCGGCATCACCCACTTCATTAATTGAATTAAGCAGCTGAAGGTAGTCGTCTTGCGCAACGACTAAGTCCGGTGCGTACACACGGTAGAGTTTTTCGCCCTGTTCCACCCACTGACCTTCAACATCGGCATAAAGTTCTTCCACCCAACCCTCGGCGCGTGAATGCACATGATACTTGGCAGATTGTTGCCAGCGCACCTGCGCTTGTGCCTTAAGCATGGGTTGCAGATCTTTACGGGTTGCTGTGGCCGTGGTGACTCGTATAGCTTGTTGCTGGGCTTTGGGAACATGAAAGCTCTTTTCTGAGGACATTTCATCCATATCATGTCCATCTTTATCGCTCACTGACGTTTGTGGCTGTTGTTCTTTGTCACGCGCGACCAAGTCCATACTGCAGATGGGGCAAGTACCTGCTTCGTCTTTTACGATTTGACTATGCATCGGGCAAACATCTCAACTTGCGCGTCGTTAAAGGGGTCGCTGTCACTGCTTTGCTGATGTTGGCTATGATCCTGAACTAGCGCATGTGCCGCGCTGACACTAGTATTCAGCGCTAATACGAATAGCGCTAACAATAAAACTCGCATGGTATTCCACCTTCTGATTGTGCATAAAAAAACAGACTTCCGGTTATGCAACAACCCGTTTTGGTGGACGAATAAGGCGCTCACTGCGCTGCCAAAGCGCCATTTGCTGGTGCTTAAACACAGTGAAAAATGAGGGTGAATTAAATTCGGTCAGTAGATTAACCAAGCAATTTGGCCAGCACAGTGCTGTTCACAATGCTGGCAAAATAAGCCTTCCTCGTCGCAATGTTCTGCCATCGACGGTTGCTCGACTTCGTCGCAACAATCATGCATGCCACTGCCTTCGGAGCTAACAACACCTACGGTGTCTGTCATTGGCATAGCGTGCATTGCCGGCGCGGAAAACGTCCCCGCCAGCAGGCTCAACAACAATGTCAAAACAACCGTAAGTGTTTTCATACTCTTTAGTTTAACAGAGCTATTACCAGATGGTCACGCGGTTTTCCGGCGCCACATAAAGCTCGTCACCTTCCTCAACGTCAAAGGCTTCGTAAAACGCCGGTACGTTAACTACGGTACCGTTTACACGATACTCTGCCGGTGAGTGCGGGTCGCTCATGACTTGTTCACGAATCGCATCTTCACGGTATTTACCGCGCCATACTTGTGCCCAGCCAATAAATACACGTTGCTCGCCGGTAAAGCCGTCCAGTTCAGGCGATGGTTCGCCGTTGAGCGACTTTTTGTACGCTTCATAAGCAATCGTCAAACCGGCTAAATCGCCAATGTTCTCACCTAGCGTCAAGTCACCGTTAATATTCAGCCCTTCGATAGGTTCATAAGCGCTAAACTGAGCAGACAACTGTTGGCCACGCTCGTCAAATGCTTCGCGGTCGGCGTCAGTCCACCAGCTTTGCAGGTTACCATCACCGTCATATTTCGAGCCCTGATCGTCAAAGCCGTGGCCCATCTCGTGACCGATAACCGCGCCGATGCCACCGTAATTAACAGCCATTTCAGCATTCATATCAAAGAATGGAGGCTGCAAAATACCAGCCGGGAAGACGATTTCGTTGCGTACCGGGCTGTAATAAGCATTCACCGTTTGCGGTGTCATGCCCCAGTCCTCTTCGTCAACCGGGCCACCAATTTTCTCGATTTCTTCCTGGTAATTAAACTCGGCATAAGCTTTGTAATTGCCAACCAGGTCAGTCGCCGAGATTTGCAGGTCGCTGTAATCACGCCATTCATTCGGGTAGCCAACTTTTGGATCAAACTTAGCCAGTTTTTCCAGTGCTTTTTGTTTGGTGTCTTCTGTCATCCACTCGAGGTTACGAATGGAGTCACCATAGGCCTCACGCAGGTTCTCGATCAGCACTTCCATTTTTTGCTTAGCTTCGGGTGGGAAGTACTCTTTAACGTAAACCTGGCCTAAGACTTCACCCAGAATACTGTTGGTTGCATCAACGCCGCGCTTCCAGCGAGGTTCCTGCTCCGGGATACCGCGCAGGGTGCTGCCATAAAACGCAAAACGACGCTCGCCAAACTCTTCGCTCAGAATAGTAGCCGCATCGTTTACCATGCGGAAGCTCAGATAATCCTTCCACGCTTGTAATTCAACGTCAGTGAACATCGCACCAAAGTCTTCGAAATACGACGGCTGGCGAATCACCATGTTGTCGACATCGCCTAACCCGGCAGTTTCTACCCAGGCTGCAAAATCAAAGTTACCCAGCATTGCAGCCACTTCGTCAACCGACTTCTTGTTATAGGTTTTGTCCGCATTACGGCTTTCTACCCGTGACCACTGAATTTCAGCCAGCTTGGTTTCCAGTTCAAGAATGCGTTCTGCAGCTGCTTCGGCATCTTCAACGCCGGCCATAGCCAGGATATCAGCGGCATAGTCTTGATACGCTGAACGGAATTCCTCGAATTTCTCGTCATCGCTCAGGTAGTAATCGCGGTCCGGCAGGCCCAGTCCTGATTGCGATACATACATGGCGTTGGTTTGCGGATCTTTAGCGTCCGGATACACGTAAAAGCCGAACGGCGTCGATACGCTTTGACGACTAAAACGTGCCATATGCTCAGCTACAGCCGAGTGGCTATCCAGCGCTTTGATTGCATCTAAATCGCTTTGAATCGGTGAAACACCCAGTTCGTTAAGTGTTTCGACGTCCATAAAGGCGTTGAAAAAGTCACCGACTTTGCGCTCGTTACTGCCCGCTTCGGGGTTTGAGTTGGCTGCGTTTTCGATAATGTCACGCAAGCGCTTTTGATTTTGTTCGCGTAAATCAAAAAACGAACCCACTGACGAACGGTCTGACGGAATTTCAGTGCGTTCAATCCAGGCGCCGTTTACATGTGCGAATAAGTCATCCTGTGGTTTAACGCTATGATCAAAGTTTTCTAACACAACACCTGACGGCATTTGCTGTTGGGCTTGTTGCTCGGCAGAGGATTGTTGTTGTTCAGCATTGGCTTGCGTGTTGCCCTCGCCCTGCTGCGGTGAGCAGGCAGATAAGGCTAGCGCCATTGAGACACTAGCCGCAACGGTAGCTAATTTTAATTTCATGTAAGTTCCCTGAGTTTTTGTTTTAATCATGTTTTAGTGATTTATCGGTAAACAAGTAATCTTTTAGCTCTTCATCAAACTTTGGATCTTTGCGACGGATCCATTCCAGCGTCATGGCCGCATGCTCTTTTTCTTCGTCACGATTATGGATTAACACCGATCGTAACTCATCGTCTTTGCATACATCGATACGTTGGTTATACCAGTCCATCGCTTCCAACTCTTCCATCAGCGAAATTATCGCGCGATGCATATCGCGGGTTTCGTCAGACAGCAGTTCGTATGGTTCATGATATCCTTCGTTCGCCATAACAGGCTCCTTGTTGTTTGTATGAGTCTAAATTAGACAACCCATTAAAATTATCGCATTGTTACCGGACACGCAAAGAAAAACGGCCGCATTCGCGATGAATGCGGCCGTTTTGCCGTTAACTTAACGTAACAGAGTACTACAACTGACTGTTACTTTTTCTTCTTAGCCTTCGGATTCGGCATATCAGTGATAGAGCCTTCCTGAATCTCTGCGGCCAAACCAACTGATTCATGCAATGTCGGATGCGCATGTACGGTCAATGCGATATCTTCTGCATCACAGCCCATTTCGATAGCCAGGCACACTTCACCCAGTAACTCACCGGCATTGCTACCACACATAGCGCCGCCGATAATGCGATTGTTCTTATCAAAGATCAGCTTAGTCATACCTTGCTGAGCATTTGAAGCAATCGCACGGCCCGATGCAGACCACGGGAAAGTCACTGCGTCATACTCGATACCTTTCTCTTTCGCTTCTTTCTCGGTTACACCAGCCCATGCAACTTCCGGGTCGGTATACATGATAGAAGGGATAACTTTAGGCTCGAAGAAGTGCTTCTTACCCGCGATAACTTCAGCTGCAACATGCGATTCATGTACCGCTTTGTGCGCCAGCATGGGTTGACCCACAATGTCACCAATAGCAAAAATGTGGTCAACATTAGTGCGCATTTGGCTGTCAACATTGATAAAGCCGCGGTCATCAACCTTAACACCGGCTTTGTCGGCATCGATTTTGTTACCGTTAGGCGCACGACCCACAGCAACTAAAACAACGTCATATTTAACCGGTTTTTCCGGCGCATTTTTACCTTCGAAGGTTACATAAACACCGTCTTTTTTCGCTTCAACGTTAGTCGCCTTGGTGTTTAACATAACGTTTTCGAAACGGCCTTTAATTTGCTTATTAAAGTTTTTGATGATGTCAGCATCAGCCGGCGGTACCAGCTGGTCGGTCATTTCGACCACGTCTACTTTTGAACCCAGAGACGCATAAACCTGACCCATTTCCAACGCGATAATACCACCGCCCAACAGCAGCATTTTCTTCGGAATTTCTTTTAATTCCAGCGCATCAGTAGAGTCCCACACACGCTCGTCATCGTGCGGAATAAATGGCAACTTAATGGCTTGTGAGCCGGCTGCGATAATGGCGTTATCAAACTCAACCGTGGTGTTACCGTCATCACCTTCTACTTCGATGGTGTTGCTACCGGTGAACTTGCCGTAACCATTAACAATTTTCACCTTACGCATTTTCGACATCTGGCCCAGACCACCGGTCAACTGGCCAACAACCTTTTCTTTATGCTTGCGCATTTTTTCCAGGTCAATTTTCGGCTCGCCAAATTCAATACCTTCAGCCGCAAGGTTTTTAGCTTCTTCGATATGTTTGGTCATGTGCAGCAGTGCTTTTGACGGAATACAACCGACGTTAAGACAAACACCGCCTAAGGTGCTGTAACGCTCAATCAAAACAACATCCTGGCCTAAGTCTGCGGCGCGAAACGCTGCCGAATAGCCACCCGGGCCCGAACCTAACACTACTACCTGTGTTTTAATTTTGTCGCTCATGTTAACCCCTTATTTGCTACGGCCGGTTGAGCCACCGGCCGAGGTCAGTCAACGCTAAAAAGTGGCGCTATTGTAGCGCGAATTTTTTCGTATTTCTTGTCAAATTGATCGTAGCTCGTGCCTTGGGCACGAGGTTTACAATACCAATTTGCGGATATCACCCAGAACCTGGCTTAAGTAAGCGGTAAAGCGTGCGGCTTCAGCACCATCAATTACGCGGTGGTCGTACGATAACGACAACGGTAACGTCAAGCGTGGCTCAAACTCTTTACCATTCCACTTCGGCTTCATCTCGTTGCGCGAAACGCCCAAAATAGCTACATCCGGCGCATTGACGATTGGTGTGAACGCGGTTCCACCGATGCCGCCCAGACTCGAAATCGAAAAGCATCCGCCTTGCATATCGGCAGCTTTCAATTTGCCATCGCGCGCTTTCGAGCTGATTTCAACCAACTCCTCCGACAATTCATAAATGCCTTTCTTATCAACATCACGAATTACCGGTACAACAAGCCCGTTCGGTGTATCAACGGCAATGCCGATGTGCACATATTTTTTCATGTACAGCGACTCGCCGGACTCAGACAAGCTCGAATTAAAGGTTGGGAATTCCCGTAACGCTTTAGCACAGGCTTTCATAATGAAAACCAATGGCGTGATTTTAAAGCCCAAGTCCTGCTTTTTCGCCACTTCGTTTTCGGCCTTACGGAAGTTTTCCAGCTCGGTAATATCGGCTTCGTCAAACTGCGTAACATGAGGGATCGTCACCCAATTACGATGCAGGTTAGGTCCTGACTTACGCTGAATACGCGACAGTTGCACTTCTTCGACTTCGCCAAACTTGCTAAAGTCGACTTTTGGCGCGTCAATTACCTGAAGGCCACCACCGCCCTGTCCTGTTGCACCAGCAACCGCTTTCGGACGCGATAACTCGTACTTAACGTAGTCCTGCACGTCTTCTTTCAGGATACGACCTTTAGGACCATTGCCTTTGACCTGCGACAAATCAACACCGAATTCACGTGCAACGCGGCGTACTGCCGGCGAGGCATGAATAGTGTGCTTGTCTTTGCGCTCGGTTGGATGATCCGGTACCGGCGGCTGACGCTCGCTGGTAGGCTTAGCGCGTGAACTGCCAGAATCTTCTGATGACTGGTCTTTAGGTTTTTCCTTCGATTCGCTTTTCTCCGTGTTCTCTGTGCTCTCTGAGGTTTGCTCTTGAGAACTCTCAGATGAACCCGAATCGTCAGAACCACCAGCCACTTTCAGCTTGGCAATCACCGAGCCCTGCGAAACTTTATCGCCCTCTTTAACCAACATTTCGACGATCTCGCCGTCATCCGGGCAAGGCACGTCCATGGTCGCTTTATCGGTTTCCAGCGTAATTAAGCCATCTTCTTTGGCAACTGAATCGCCTTTAGAGACCAGAATTTCAATGATCTCGACGTCCTCTTCGTCACCAATATCCGGTACTTCTACCTCAATCACTTTCGACTCAGTCGAGCCAGGCTTGCTGTCAGCGTCCGATGCTTGTTCAGCCTCGTCCAGCGCGTCATCGCTCTCGGCTTCCGCTTTATCTTCGCTTTTTTGGCTGCTATCAGCGGTGTCCTCAGCGCTTTCTTCGGCCTCTGCATCATCACCGTCAGATGAATCCTCAGAGCCGGCATCTGCCGCTTCGACGATCGCCAGCACGTCACCTTCGCTAATGGTGTCACCCTCTTTTACCTTCAGCTCGACGATTTTACCACCGGCTGAGGCAGGGATGTCCATCGACGCCTTGTCACTCTCGACCGTTACGATACCGTCTTCTTTCTCGACGGTATCACCCTTGCTCACCAAAATTTCAATGACTTCGACTTCTTCACCGCCCACGTCAGGGACTTTGAGTTCGATTGTATCGGCCATCTCAGTACTCCTTATGCTAAACGTGGGTTAAGTTTGTCGGTATCGATACCAAAATCTTTGATCGCTTTGGTTACCACTTTCTTATCGATATCACCGGCATCCGCCAATTCTTTAAGTGCCGCCACAACAATAAATTCCGGGCTTACCTCAAAGTGCTTGCGCAGATTACCGCGGCTATCAGAACGACCAAAGCCATCAGTGCCTAACACACGATAAGGCGTCGGTACCCAGGCACGAACCTGGTCAGCGTAAAGTTTCATGTAATCAGTCGCAGCAATTGCCGGCCCTTTAGCGTCTTTCATTGCCTTGGTGATATAAGCTTCTTTTGCTTCTTTATCCGGGTTCAGCATGTTGTGACGATCGACATCCAGACCATCACGCGCCAGCTCGTTAAACGAGGTAACACTGTAAACCGTCGAGTTAACGTCAAACTGTTCAGCCAGAATATCGGCCGCTTCACGAACCTGCTGCAGGATAGTCCCGCTACCTAACAACTGTACGTCAGCCTTGGCTTTTTTCTTGGCTTTAACGTTATCCAGCACATACATTCCTTTCAGAATGCCTTCTTCAACGCCTTCCGGCATTTCCGGTTGCTGGTAGTTTTCGTTCATTACCGTTAAGTAGTAGAAAACGTTCTCCTGATCTTCGTACATGCGCTTAAGACCATCATGCACGATAACAGCAATTTCGTAGCCATAGGTTGGGTCATAGCTGATACAGTTTGGCACTGTGCCAAACAGAATATGGCTGTGTCCGTCCTGGTGCTGCAGACCTTCACCGTTAAGTGTTGTACGGCCGGCCGTGCCGCCAATCAGGAAGCCCCGTGTTTGGCTGTCACCAGCGGCCCACACCAAATCACCAACGCGCTGGAAACCAAACATTGAGTAATAAATGTAGAACGGGATCATTGGCTCATTGTTCAGAGAGTAACTGGTACCCGCTGCAACCCATGACGCCATTGCACCCAATTCGTTGATGCCTTCCTGAATAACCTGGCCTTTTTTATCTTCACGATAATAGGCAACCTGATCCGCATCCTGCGGCGTATATTTCTGGCCGTGGTGCGCATAAATACCAACCTGGCGGAACAGACCTTCCATACCAAAGGTACGGGCCTCGTCCGGAATAATCGGTACGACGCGTTTGCCAATTTTCTTGTCTTTCAACAAGGCTGTCAGTACGCGTACGAACGCCATGGTTGATGAGATTTCGCGGTCGCCCGAGCCTTTCAGCACGGCGTCAAACGCTTTCAGTGACGGCATCTCCAGCTCAACGTCGCTGTTAGCGCGTCGCACCGGCATGTAGCCACCTAAGGATTGGCGACGCTCTTTCATGTACTTCATCTCGTCGCTTTCGTCTTCAAACTTGTAGTATGGCAAGTCTTCAAGTTCTTCGTCTTTAAACGGAATATTAAAGCGGTCACGCAAATGTTTGATCGCGTCCATATCCATTTTCTTAACCTGGTGGGCAATGTTTTTGCCTTCACCAGCTGCGCCCATGCCATAACCTTTGACGGTTTTGGCTAAAATAACCTGTGGACGATTTTTGGTGTTAACCGCTTTATGGTAAGCCGAGTAAACCTTGACCGGATCGTGACCGCCACGGTTCAGGCGCCAGATGTCTTCATCTGACAGGTTGGCAACCATTTCTTCGGTTTCCGGATATTTACCGAAGAAGTTTTCGCGGGTGTACTTACCGCCTTTGGCTTTAAAGTTCTGGTAGTCACCATCAACGGTTTCTTCCATTAACTGACGCAGCTTACCTTCGGTATCACGGTAAAGCAGCGGATCCCAATAGCGGCCCCAAATAACTTTGATGACTTCCCAGCCTGCACCACGGAATGTGCCTTCCAGCTCCTGGATAATTTTACCGTTACCACGCACCGGACCATCCAGGCGCTGCAGGTTACAGTTAATCACAAAAGTCAGGTTGTCCAGCTCTTCACGGGCCGCCATGTTGATGGCACCCAAGCTTTCCGGCTCATCCGTTTCACCATCACCCATAAAGCAGTATACGCGCTGGTTAGAGCAATCTTTTATACCGCGATCCGTCAGGTACTTCAGGAAGCGAGCCAGGTAAATAGCCTGGATGGGTCCTAAGCCCATGGATACAGTCGGGAACTGCCAGAAGTCCGGCATCAGGTTCGGGTGCGGGTACGATGGTAAGCCTTTACCTTCGACTTCCTGACGGAAGTTGTTTAACTGCTCTTCGGTCAAACGGCCTTCGATAAAAGCTCGACCGTAAATACCGGGTGACGCATGACCCTGAATAAACAGGAAGTCGCCGCCGTCGCCTTCACTCGGCGCACGGAAGAAATGATTAAAGCCGACGTCATACAGCATCGCAGATGACGCAAAACTGGCAATGTGACCACCCAGCTCCTCACCTTTTTGCGAGGCGCGCAGCACCATCATCACAGCGTTCCAGCGGATCGCTGAGCGGATACGTGATTCCATGGTCTGGTTGCCCGGCATGGTCGGTTCCTGACTGGCCGGAATAGTATTCAGATACGATGTGGTCGGACGGTATGGCAAATACGCCCCGTTACGACGCGCTTTGTCGATTAGCTGCTCCAACAAGAAATGCGCGCGCTCCGGGCCTTCGGCGTCGAGCACACCCTCAAGAGCGTCTAACCACTCCTGAGTTTCCTGCTGGTCAACATCTTTGTTTAATTCTTCACTCATAGCTATTCCTTACCGTTAAGTTATTCAGGAACGACGCAGCGAGCGCTGGATGCGTGATTGCTCTTTGGTCATTTCCAGCAATGCCTGTTCAATATAGGACAAATGCTGATGACATGCATCCCGCGCCTGCTCCGGTTGCCCATCAATAATTGCAGCTGCAATTTGTGAGCGGTGTTGATTTAATTGCTCTAACACCTGCGGGTGTTGAGCCAGTATGCCTAAATTTTGTTTTATATTATCTGCGAGCAATTCTTTCATACCCATAACGACATGCAATAGCACTACATTATGGGAAGCCTCAGCGATACGCAGGTAAAACGCGACCAACGCGTCAACCTGTGAGTCGATATCACTCGCTTGTGATTCAATGATGTTATTGATACTGCATTTAATCCGATCCAGATCGGAATCGGTGCCACGCAGTGCAGCATAAAATGACGAAATCCCCTCGAGCGCATGACGAAACTCCAGCAGGTCAAACTGTGACTCGGGATGTTTAGCCAATAACTCAAACAAGGGCGTCGCCACTTTGTCATTTAGCGTATCGGTAATAAAGGTGCCACCGCCTTGACGACGATCAATCAAGCCTTTGGCCTCAAGCTTCTGGATGGCTTCGCGCAGTGATTGCCGCGAAACATTGAACCGTTGTGCCAACTCACGCTCTGACGGCAGTTTTTCACCCGCACTAAAACGACCATCGACAATCATTGCCTCGATTTCAGCAACAATTTGATCGGATATTTTCGCCACTTTTATCGGTTGAAACGCCATTCGGTAAATTGGTCTGACCAAAAGATGGGATCATTTTAATAGAAGTAACAGCAAAACCCAAATTTTTCTGGTCTGGTATGACCTCGAGTTAACGACTCAGCTAGTAAAGTCCGCCTGACAATGTCATCAGCGCAATCACGCACAACCAGACGATCTGCTGGCGTTTCATGAGTTTTAGCTGCGCCCCGGCGGCATCAGTTTTATCATCCGGGTGATGTGGCATATCCTCTGCTTTATCAACAACTGCAGCCAACACGTCGCGCTGATCGCAACGCAGGTCAGTTAATGAACTGAGCCAAACCGGCAGTGCCCGCGAAAAATGCCCAACGATCAACAAACCAAGACCCGCCAGCCTTACAGGAATAAAATCTAAAGCCCAGCGTAACCGCTGTAAGGGCAAGCTGTTAAAGCGCGCCGACTGATGCAGCTCCGCACTACGAATTGCCGCGTAAGCAAGAACGCCAAACACGCCAAATACAACATAAAAGAACATCACCGCCACGTAATACTGATAATTTAACCAACAGACCGTTTGGTTAATGGGTCGCGATGCGTCGCTGCCTGCCAGGAGATTGAGTTGTTGCTGGTAATGCGCGACCGCTTCATGGTCACCTTTATTAGCTGCCTTTAGATAATTTTTATAAGCACTGCGTGCGTCCGGGCAACTTATGCCAACCAGCAACGCAATGATACCCGCTATAAAGGTGACCAGGCTATTGTCCAACAAGGTAACCAGCAAACCTGCCAGCAGCGCCGGCAGCAATAACCAAATTGCCTGCGCCACTGGTTTGTCGAGCTGTTGTTGTTTGCCCGGTGATAACTTTTGCTGGCTCCAGTCTAACCACCGTGCCAGCAAAAAGTCCATTTGCCAAAATGCCGGCAAATGGACAACCCGTTCAATGCTAAAAGCGATTAGCAGGGCAATTAAGATCATAGTTTCTCCTGCTCGGGGCAGCTGTTTTCCATTGCTTGTAATTGGTTACGATAACGCTGCCAGTCAAAACCACGGCCCGGATCAGTCTTGCGTCCCGGGGCGATATCCTCATGTCCGACGATACGGTCTCGCCGCAACTGCGGATAGTGACTTAATAAAGCGGCTGTTATCACTGCCAACTGTTGGTATTGTGCTTCAGTATAGCGGTCTTGATCGGTTCCCTCTAGCTCTATCCCAATACTGAAATCATTACAGCGTGTGCGGCCACAATAACTAGATTTACCGGCGTGCCAGGCACGTTGGTTAAAAGGCACATATTGCTCCACCGCGCCATCCCGGCGAATAACTAGATGCGACGAGACACGCAATCCATCAAGATAAGCGAAGTCGCTGTCGGGCGAGGTGTCTAAGCTACCCAGAAAAAGCTGCTCAACATACGGACTCCCATAGGTGCCCTCGGGCAAGCTAATACAATGAATAACCAACAGGCTTATATCATCGGCGTCGGGGCGTGCGTCATAATGCGGACTTGGTAACTGCCGCGCTGTCACTAACCGGTGGTCTGAAATCGACGCTGTACTGTTCAGTTTTGGCTCCATCGTACTCTTCGTTAATGAATGTCTTTTCACAGCTACCGCAAACAGGTAAAGTTTGCCCCCTAGTATCCTCATTGTGCAACCAAAGGTAAAGCCGCCATGGAAGTGATGTCCTCAATCGAATTGCAGTCGTTAAAACAACAAGTCGCTCAGGCATTGGCAGAAGATTTATCAGCCGTTGATGCTGAGCTCGATATTACCGCACAGTTGATCGCAAAGGATACCCGCTCAGACGCAACGATTATTACCCGCGAACCAATGGTAATGTGCGGAATGGCTTGGGTTAACGAGGTATTTCAGCAGCTGGATCCTGAAGTAAACATCGATTGGCAGGTCACTGATGGCGACCATGTTGATGAAAACACCGTGCTGTGTCAGCTATCCGGAAGCAGTCGTTCCTTACTTACCGGCGAGCGAACTGCACTGAATTTTCTGCAAACATTAGCCGGCACAGCGACCTTAACGGCCCGTTATACCGAGCTATTGGCCGGCTCTGGCACACGCCTGCTGGATACCCGAAAAACCTTACCCGGGCTGCGTCTGGCACAAAAATATGCGGTTCGCTGCGGTGGCGGAAAAAATCATCGTATCGGGCTATACGACGCCTATTTGATCAAAGAAAATCATATTGCTGCCTGTGGCGGCATTGCCAATGCGGTTACGCAAGCACATAAACTTAACCCCGGTAAACCCGTCGAAGTCGAGGTGGAAAACCTGACTGAGTTTGGTCAGGCGCTGGCAGCTAAAGCCGACATCATCATGTTAGATAACTTTTCGCTGGATGATATTCATCAAGCGGTTAAGCAAAACCAACAGCAGGGCAAAACGGCGCAATTAGAGGTATCTGGCAACATAACCGATGCCCGCCTTAGCGAATTAAAGGACACGGGGGTGGATTTTATTTCCTCCGGCGCGTTAACCAAACACGTGCAGGCTATTGACCTGTCGATGCGCATTAGTTGATCGCTTACAGGTTAATCTGTTTGCGCAGTTAGCGCTCATCAACCATGCTTGCGGCTTTTATTGACGAGAGCCGCCATGCACTACCCCAACTCCAGACAATTTGCTTTTAGCCTCATCGAGCTGATGGTCGTTATTGCCATTATCGCAATACTTTCGTCACTGGCTATTCCGGCTTACCATCAATATACACAGCGTGCAAAAGCGACGCAGGCACTGCAACATGCACAACCGCTGCAACTCGCTATCGCGCTATGCTGGCAACTGGAGGGTAATCTTGATGCCTGCGCCAGCCCCGGTGTAAACGGCATACCCGAGCTACCCACACCGCTGCCGGAATCACTCAGCGACTTATCCTTGCAGCCGGCAGGCGTAATAACTTTGCAACTCAAAGAAGTTAAAGTTGATAACCAGCCTGTTTCGGTGAGCTTAGTTCCGGCCGAGCAACAAGGCATGCTAGCCTGGCAAACCCAATGTTCTGACTTTAACAGTGGGCGTTCGGTTATCGCCAATTGCAACGCAGGTTTGATACCGTGAACTGCGCCGGACAGCTCGCCGACATGCCCCGTTCCGAATCCGCCGCAGAGGCAACCCTGCGTTCAACCATGGGCTTAGCCGTGGGCAATTTCTGTATCCTGTATCAAAATGACGAAATTGCCTTAGTGGCACTGGCTAAAACCGCAATGACAAAGTCTGCGCAGCTGCATTTGGCGTGGCAAACCTTATCCACGGCACGCGTTGTTATCATTGAATTGTGTCATCAACACCAGTGCTTGATTGATACCCGGGCAGCCGTCACGGACTGGTTGACCCAATTGATTACTTATACGCTGAGGCAGCAAGCGTCGGACGTCCACCTGGAACCAACCATTAATAGCCTTCGTATTCGCATCCGCGTGGCCGGTGAGCTGATAACCCTACAACACTTAAGCGCAGATGACGGCAAACAGTTGATTGCTCATATTAAGGTTCTGGCCGATTTGGATAGTAGTGAACAGCGACGTTCGCAGGACGGGCGTTTTTCTGTAACTGTTACCGTTGATGATAAGCAACCGCTTACTGCCTACGACTTTCGGGTCAGCACCTGCGCTGTCATGTCCGGAGAAAAGCTGGTACTTCGCAGCTTGGGTATGCTGGAGCAAGTCAGTGCACTTTCCCGCTTAGGGCTAACCCAGACACAGTTGATGGTTACCTCACGAGCACTTAAGAGCGCACAGGGGCTTATCTTAGTCACGGGACCAACCGGCAGCGGTAAAACCTCCACGCTATACAGCCTCCTGCAGCGACTTAATCAGCGTGCCTTAAATATCTGCACGGTAGAAGACCCTGTCGAAATACGTTGTCCGGGGATAAACCAGGTACCGGTGCGGCAACAACAGCAACTGGACTTTGCTACGATTCTGCGAACCTTGCTACGGCAAGATCCGGACGTCCTGATGGTGGGTGAAATTCGTGACAGCGAAACCGCCCGGGTGGCACTTCAGGCAGCTCAAACCGGGCACCTTGTACTCGCCTCGCTGCACACCAGTGGCGCGCTGGCAAGCTTTCAGCGCTTACAGGCTTTAGGGATTCCGGAAGCGGAAATAGCCAGCGCGTTAAGCTTAATCGTAAGCCAACGGCTACTACGACGCTTGTGCAAACGCTGTAAGGGAGTTGGTTGCACACATTGTCACAGCGGGTATCAGGGTCAATTACCCTGCTTTGAGGTGACTCCCTGGCAAGCCGACACCTTACTTAAGCTCCGCACTCAATCGCTGGCAGGAATGCTTAACGCACAGCAACTTCCGACTTTGGCACAACACGCTAACCAGCTGGTCAAAGCGGGTAAAACATCGGCTCAACAGGCAGCGAGATTAGAGCATGCCAGCGCGTAGAAAACCGATGTGTTATAAGCACCAACAGTTATTAATGGCGGCATTTGAACAGCTCGGTCTGCTGCTGGAAAGCGGTCTTCCGATGCGCAGTGCGCTGCAGGTTACCACCGCACAAACGACAGATAAGCTGGTGCGACAGGTATTGATAAGGTTCTCGCAAACGGTTAACCAGGGTTTACCCTTATACCGTGCCGCGCCCGAGTTGCCGGCGAAAATTCCGGTAAGCTTTACTGGTTACCTGCAATTAGCTGAGCAAAGCGGTCAGTTTGTTACGGTGTTAAATCACATGGTGGATGAGTTTAACCACGCCCATGCACAGCGTCAGCATATCAAAGCGGCCGTGCGTTACCCGCTTGCCATTCTGGCCCTGTCGATTGTTATTAGCGTCGGCCTGTTAGTTTTTGTGTTGCCGAAGTTTACCGCTTTATTTGGTGCCGGCCAGCTGCCATTGCTGACACAAAAGTTATTGGCCTTTTCGTTGTTGCTCA
Source organism: Idiomarina sp. (assembly GCF_019431395.1). Classification (NCBI taxonomy): domain Bacteria; kingdom Pseudomonadati; phylum Pseudomonadota; class Gammaproteobacteria; order Alteromonadales; family Idiomarinaceae; genus Idiomarina; species Idiomarina sp. The sequence goes on along the minus strand of NZ_CP080268.1, from coordinate 2,756,368 downwards.
GCAACTACGGCAACATGTTACTGACCGCCTGCCTGCTAATAGCATTGGGCGCATGGTTAAGCCGCCGCTATTACCGGGGTATCTGGCAACGCAGTTTACTGTACTTGCCGGTTATCGGAACTCTGACCGAGCAGGCACGTCAACAACAGATGTTTCAGCGGCTGGCCCTATTGCAGCGTTCAGGTATGGCGGCAGTTGCGGCCATAAAACTTTGCGCTCAAAGTAGTGCCTGGTTAAAAACACGCGATGATTGTAACAAGTTGGCCGACTTAGTTTCGGACGGCAATGCCTGGTCGGTGGCGCTTAATCATATCGGCCTCAATCATCCGTTAATTACTGCCTATATCAGTACCGGTGAACAAACCGGCAGAATTGACTTTATGATGACCAAACTAGCCCAACAGCTCAGTAACGATTTACGTCGCCGCAGTCAACAACTGGTTGGCATGATACAGCCCTTGCTGATGCTGTCGTTAGGCGGCATTATAGGCGTGATTTTACTCGCCATGTACCTACCAATTTTTACATTGGGGCAGCAGTTTTAACAGGAAGACATAATGGAAACTCTCTACGCCGCCGGCCAATGGCCTGCTGTACTCATCGGTATTCTGCTTGGCGCCTGCGTCGGTAGCTTTTTGAACGTCGTCATTGTACGCCTGCCAAAGCAGTTACAGCAGCAGTGGCAACGCGAGTGCGCGGAACTTAACGGACAGCCCGTTAAAGAATTGGACCGTTATAACCTCGCACACCCGCCGTCGCACTGTCCACAATGTCAGCACCGTATCGCATGGTATGACAATATTCCATTGCTAAGTTATGTCGTATTGATGGGCCGCTGTCGACATTGCCGCGATACCATTCCGGTTGTTTACTGGCTGGTAGAATTACTCATGACTGCAGTAATAGGTTATGCAGCCTGGACGCTGGGTATTACCTTACCCTGGTTGGTGCTGTTAGTCGCAACCGCGTTGTTAGTGGCAATGGTGGTTATCGATGCACGCCATCAGCTGCTACCTGACCAATTAACATACTGCCTGCTTTGGCTGGGCTTATTGTGGTCAATCAGCGGGCAATCCGCCATTACCCCAACAACCGCGCTAATTGGTGCCGCAGCCGGATACCTGAGCTTGTGGCTAGTCTACTGGGCATTTAAATTGCTCACCGGCAAGGAAGGCCTGGGTTATGGCGATTTTAAATTGCTTGCCGCTATCGGCGCATTTACCGGCGCAACCTTGCTACCGGTAACCATCCTGGCCAGTTCGCTGGTGGGGATCGTTGTCGGTGTTATCGCGATGCTTAAACGCGGCTATTCAGCCCCAATTCCATTCGGACCTTTTTTAATTGGTGGCGGCTTAATCAGTTATTTTTACGGTAATGAACTACTACTTAGTTACTGGCAATGGATAGGCTTTTAACGATGGCAAATTATATTGTGGGACTGACCGGCGGTATTGGCAGCGGCAAATCAGCCGCCTCGGATTATTTCGCGACACTCGGCATCGATATTGTTGATGCCGACGTCATAGCCCGTGAGGTTGTGAGTCCCGGAAGCCCCTGTCTGAAGGAAATCGTAAAACATTTTGGTGATCATCTGCTGGATCACCAGGGGGCGCTTAATCGCAAAGCTTTACGGCAACTCGTGTTTGACAGCGAAGAGCATAAACAATGGTTAAATAACTTATTGCATCCGGCTATTCGAACGCGAATACTCGAGCAATTAAGCCATGCTAGCTCGCCTTATGTCATCCTGGTGGCACCATTGCTATTAGAGAACAACCTCGACCGGTTCTGTCAGCGGGTATTAGTGATTGACGTACCCGAATCGTTGCAAGTACAGCGGACCCTTGAACGCGACCAAACCTCAGCGCAGCAGGTAGAGGCCATAATGGCGTCACAGGTAACGCGCGAGCAACGGCTGGCGCATGCCGATGACGTTGTCCGTAACGACGGTAGCCTTGCACAGCTGCAGCAACAAATTAATCACTTACACGGCCTCTATCAGCAACAGGCAAGTAGTTGGCAGCATGATTGATTACATTCGTTAACAGTCCGGCCATTGCACCCCGATACTATTCAGTTATCATACTCGGAATAATAAAGAGCAGGGTTCCGGGACAACCAAATGAGCAGCGAGCAACAAAGTAGCAGCGTCTATGAGTATCCACTTCAGGAGCGTTTTCGCACCTATCTGCGGCTGGAACATAGCTTCGCGGAACTGAACAATGCGTTGGCACTGGCTGAGCACGCCCCGTTGGCGTTTTTTAATACGCTATTTGCTACCCAGGAGCTGATCGAACGCAACGATATCAAAACTGAGCTGGCAAAAGACCTGGAGCTGCAACGAGCGACGATGGAGCGCTGGCAGAACCACCCCCAGATCGATCAAAATGCGTTACAGGGCGCGCTGCAGAGCATCACCATGGCCTCAGATAATCTGCAATATATCGGTCGCGCATTGCGCCAACTAAAAGACGATCGGTTTTTAGCAAGTATTCGATCGCGCTTGATACAGCCCGGAATAACCGGCTTATTCGAGTTACCGCAATTACAGCGTTGGTTAAGTCAGCCGCTGGCACTACAACTGCAGCATTGGCAACACTGGCATGAGGCAGTGCAACCACTGGCTGCCGCTATTCAATTACAATTGGAATTAACCCGCCAACAGGGTGAATTTGACACGGTGGTTGCCCGTAACGGATTTTGGCAGGAAAGTTGCGACCCGCTCGCGCTACTGCGCATTCGCATGCCTCCCGACAGCCCTTATTACCCGATTGTTAGTGGCCACCGCCAACGTTTCACGCTGCGGTTTATGGCAATACCGACATCTACCGATGCCGATGCCGCCAACGAGGACATCACCTTCGAACTGGCGCGCAGTCCGCTGTTAAGTACCACCACCAGCTAACCATAAAGATAAGCGAGGATATTATGCCAACAACCGTAGATTGTCCGACCTGCCAAACACAGGTTGAATGGAGCGACAATTCTCCTTACAAACCCTTTTGCAGTGAACGTTGCAAATTGATCGACTTAGGCGAGTGGGCAAACGAAGAAAAGTCGATTCCGGGAGAACCCGCCGTTGTTCCCGAACAAGTTCCGGGCAACGACGATATCTATTAATAACTATTGAGGGTGTCGACTAAGCGTTCGACGATGGGTTGATTAGCGTCAGGGAATTGAAACGCGTCCAGCTGCGCAATATCAACCCAAAGCCATTGCTGGCCTTCCAGTTGTTTTGCTTCACCACGATATTTTAGTACCCACCAAACGTCGAGTAACACCCGCTTGTCCTGGTATTGGTGTTCTACTACGGTCAGTGGAGCACAGTCCTCAACTTCTATATTGCATTCTTCTTTTAACTCACGAGCTAGTGCTTGTTGCACAGACTCACCAGGCTCTACTTTGCCGCCGGGAAACTCCCATTTGCCACCCTGGTGTTGCTCAGGCAGGCGTTGGGCAATAAAGATCTCGCCATTATCGTTTTCGATAACCCCAACCGCGACATGCACGGTTGGGAGCTGACTGTCTGCTTCACTCATGAGTTATAGTTTACCGTGGCAATGTTTATATTTTTTACCCGATCCACAAGGGCAGGGATCGTTACGTCCAACTTTAGGACCGCGCTGCGCCGGTGCACCGGCATTAGCATTAGGTTGCTCAGCCTGGCCCGTTGCACTAGCTTGCTCGTGCTTAAATTCCCGTGGTGCTGAATCTGCCGCTTTGCGTTGCTGATCAACCGCATCGACGTCTTCAGGCGCACGAACCTTAACTCGGCTTAGAATGGTAACCACGTCAAGCTTCAGGTTTTCCAGCATCTCACTGAATAACTCAAACGCTTCGCGCTTGTATTCCTGTTTTGGATTTTTCTGAGCGTAACCACGCAAATGGATACCCTGACGCAAGTGGTCCATCGCTGCAAGGTGCTCTTTCCAATGCTGATCCAGGCTTTGCAGCATAATCGACTTTTCAAAACGGCGCAGCGTCTCGGCACCGACCATGTCTTCTTTTTCCTGATACGCTTTGGTAAGCGCCTCTAACACCCGTTCGCGTAGTACTTCCTCGTGGAAGTGGTCATCCTCTTCCAGCCATTGCTGTAGAGGAACTTCCACGTCAAAGTCTGCGCGCAAGCGCTCTTCAAGCGAGGCAAGATCCCAAAGTTCGGCCAAAGACTGCGGCGGAACATACTCGTCAATCACCGCATTGATGACATCTTCACGGATAACCTGAATCGTCTCCGAGATATCACCTTCATCCAGCAATTCATTACGCTGCTCGTAGACGACACGGCGCTGGTCATTGGCGACGTCGTCGTATTCCAACAGTTGCTTACGAATATCAAAGTTACGCCCTTCGACTTTACGCTGTGCGTTTTCTATCGCTCGCGTCACCCAGGGGTGCTCAATCGCCTCGCCTTCTTTCATACCCAGTCGTTTCATCATTGAAGCCATCCGATCGGACGCAAAGATACGCATCAGCGAATCTTCTAACGACAGATAGAAACGTGACGAACCCGGGTCACCCTGACGACCAGAACGACCGCGTAGCTGATTATCGATACGGCGTGACTCATGACGCTCGGTACCAATAATATGCAGGCCCCCTGCTTCAATCACTTGATCATGAAGGGTTTGCCATTCTTGCTTTATTGCGTCAATTTTTTCGTTAGACGGCTCTTCAAGCTTTTCGACTTCAGCCATCCAGCTACCACCTAACACGATATCGGTACCACGACCGGCCATGTTGGTAGCAATGGTCACCGCGCCGGGACGCCCGGCCTGCGCAATGATGTCGGCTTCGTGGGCATGGAATTTTGCGTTAAGTACCGCATGCGGTATCTTTTTCTTCTTCAGTAGCTGCGATAATAATTCCGAGTTTTCAATCGACACCGTACCAACCAGTACCGGCCTACCCTGCTTACGACACTCATGAATATCTTCTGCTATCGCCTCGTACTTTTCTTTGGTCGTGAGGTAGATGAGGTCAGCGCGGTCGTCACGCACCATCGGCTTGTTGGTGGGAATGACGACGGTTTCCAGACCATAAATTGATTGGAATTCGAATGCTTCGGTATCGGCTGTACCCGTCATACCGGCTAATTTGTCATACAAGCGGAAGTAGTTCTGGAAGGTAATCGAGGCCAGTGTTTGGTTCTCGTTTTGTATCTCTACGCCTTCCTTAGCTTCTACTGCCTGGTGCAGGCCTTCTGACCAACGTCGGCCTTCCATGGTACGGCCGGTGTGTTCGTCTACAATGACAATTTTGCCGTCTTTGACGATATAGTCGACATCTTTCTGGAACAAGTGATGCGCCCGTAACGCCGCATTAATATGATGCAAAAGCGTAATATTGGCGGCAGAATAAAGCGAATCATCCTCACCCAGCATGCCGCGTTCTTTAAGTAGTGACTCAACGTGCTCCTGACCGTGCTCGGTCAAGTGCAGCTGTTTCGCCTTTTCATCAATAGTAAAATCGCCGTCACCCTTTTCTTCTTCGGTATCTTCTTTTTCCTGACGGGTTAATAGCGGTACCAGCTCATTCATTTTGGTGTACATCTCGGAGCTGTCTTCTGCCGGCCCGGAGATAATTAACGGTGTACGAGCTTCGTCAATCAGGATCGAATCAACTTCATCGACTAGCGCGTAGTAAAGCTCGCGCTGCACGCGATCTTCCGGTGAAAACGCCATGTTGTCGCGCAAATAGTCAAAACCAAATTCGTTATTCGTGCCGTAGGTGATGTCGGCTTGGTAGGCTTCTTTTTTCTGTTGCGGTGGCAATCCGGGTATATTAAAAGCAACCGTCATGCCCAAAAATTCAAATAATGGGCGGTTAAATTCAGCATCGCGGCGCGCCAGATAATCGTTAACGGTGATGATGTGAACACCTTTGCCCGCCAGCGCGTTCAAATAAGCCGGCAGGGTCGCGGTTAACGTTTTACCTTCACCGGTTTTCATTTCGGCGATGCGATTTTCATCCAGCACCATACCACCGACCATTTGCACGTCAAAGTGGCGCATTTTAAACACACGCTTACTAGCTTCGCGCACTGTAGCGAATGCCTCCGTTAACAAACTCTGCAGGCTCTCGCCATCGGCTAAGCGCTTTCGAAATTCCGCTGTTTTGTCTTTGAGTTCTGCGTCGGATAACGCTTCGAATTCAGGCTCCAGCTGGTTAATTTGGTTAACCTTTTTGGATAGCGCCTTCAGAATGCGGTCGTTACGACTGCCAAATACTTTACTAAACAAACTGCCTAACATGAGTACGGAATTTCCTGTCTTGTAAAATTACAACAAAAGCGACGCCTACAGTACCGGCGTCGCTCGCGTTTATCTGTTTTTATTCATCGTCGAGCTTGCGATAAACAAACTGATTGGGGTCAATTTGCTGGTCATTGCGCAACACTTCATAATGTACGTGCGGTCCGGTTGAACGGCCCGTGTTACCCATTTCGGCAATCGCCTGGCCGCGCGTTACCACGTCACCGACTTCAACTAACAACGTGTCGTTGTGCCCATAGCGCGTTTTTAGCCCGCCACCATGGTCGATTTCAATGAGTTGACCGTAGCCCCATCTATCGCCGGCCCAGGTTACAACGCCGGCACCGGTTGCCACCACTTTGACGTCCTCGGCATAACTGGCAAAATCGAGGCCCTTATGCATTGCCGGTGTGCCGTTAAACGGATCTTTTCTTACTCCGTATTGCGATGATAGCCACCCCTCGCTAATGGGACGCCCAGCTATATAACTCGCATTAGAGACATTGTGGTTCATCATTACAGATTCAAGGAGGGATAGCTGTTTTTGTTTATCCGAGATGTGATTTAGTAGCTGGTCTATTTCGGCTAATACATCGGTGCCCGACGCTTTGGGAAGCTCAGAGGTGACGGCTTCGGGGCCGCCCAGCGGAATGTCACTGTTAAAGTTAAACTCTCCGTTGCTGAGATTGGCTTTTTCTGCCAAACGCTCACCGAGCGCGTCTAAGCGACGCACCTGCGCGCGTAGTTCGCCTAAATAAACAGTCATTGCGCCTAATTTTTTTTCGGTCTTTTCGCGCATCTCGGCAACAACCTGCTGCTGGACCGCTAAGTTACGCTGCTCAGCCGTTATTTTCTCTTGTGCCAGCTGTGGATCGATCCCCTGGTATTCCCACGGTGACCACGCAGCCAACAGTACGACACTCAGTAAACCGGTGTAAGATAACAAGCGTCGTCGCGTCAGACTAAAACGAAATCGTATTTTTGAGCCTCGGTAAAAGACTGATAAACTCATGAATACTCTCTTTTATAGGGTTCTTAATCGAGCGCCAGGTATAAACAACACCATGAGTCATAAACCCAAAACTCCCAAACAATGGCTCCGTTCCAACGTCGAGCCGCAATCGCAAACACTGCAACGATACGCACAGTTTGCCGTTCAACTGAAACAATGGCAACAATTGTTTGCTGAAGCGGCACAGCGACCGCTTATCGAACACTGTCAGCTGATTAACGTGCGCGATAACAAACTCATTGTTGAGGCCGATTCGGCTACTTGGGCAACCCAATTAAAGTTACAACAAGGGCGCATTATAACGCATTTCCAACAGGATGCGACGGTTGCTGTTCAGACAATCGAAATCAAGGTGAAGCCGCAATTGGATCGCAGTGCACTAGCCAGCAGCGAGAAGGCGTCGCGTCGCGAACGCATTTTACGTTTGGCGGAAAACAGCCAGGAGCCATTAAAATCGGAACTATTAAAGATGGCAGATAGGATGTGGTAGCCCGACTAATGCAGGCTACCGTCAATACATTAAGCTAGGCTTGGCGCCCAATAGGTGATTGGAGACTCGGCTTCAGCGTCATCAAATGTTACAAATTCCCAGGCTTCCTGCTGTTGTAACAACGCTTGCAGTAGCTGGTTATTTAACGCATGCCCCGATTTGTATGCACGTAAGTGACCTAAAATACTATGCCCACCCATATACAGGTCGCCAATCGCATCGAGCATTTTATGCTTAACAAACTCGTCGTCGTAACGCAGGCCATCAGTATTCAGCACACGGAACTCGTCTAACACCACGGCATTATCGAAGCTCCCGCCCAAGGCAAGATTGTTCTTACGCAAATACTCGATGTCTTTCATAAAGCCAAAGGTACGCGCGCGGCTGATCTCTTTGATGAAAGCGCCGCTGTTGAAGTCCATTGACACTGCCTGACCCGTCTCAGCAATGGCCGGATGGTCAAAGTCGATGGCAAAATCAATGCGGAATCCATCGTAGGGTAGCAGTTCCGCCCATTTGCCATCTTCCTCTTCAACACGAATTGGCGACTTGATACGAATAAACTTCTTCGCCACAGACTGCTCTTCAATCCCCGCACTTTGTAGCAGGTAGACAAAGGGATGTGAGCTGCCATCCATAATCGGAATTTCGTGTGAATCGACTTCGATAATGCAGTTATCAATACCAACGCCGGCAAGCGCAGCTAATAGGTGTTCAACGGTCGATATGCGAACATTCTGTTCGTTTATCAAACACGTACACAACTGTGTGTCCCGCACCCAATCGGCTCGCGCAGGAATGTCCACCGCCGGATCCAAATCGACACGGCGAAATATCAAGCCAGTGTTAGCGGGCGCAGGGCGCAACGTCAAATTGACTTTGTTGCCCTTGTGCAGCCCAACACCAGTCGTTGAGATCGCTTGTTGTAATGTACGTTGTTTTACCATTAGCTAAACTCACCTCTTTAAACAGCGACTGGCTATACTCAACGTCAATGCCAGCGCGGCCGCATAGTATACGACATTTGTCATGGTGCAAGCAAATTTTGCTTATTTTTTACGCATCAATCGACTTGTTTGCGCAAAAATGCCGGAATATCTAAATAATCCAGCTCTTTATCCTGCTGTTTTTTAGGCGCAGTTTTACGAGCTGCCTCGGCCTGCGGTTCCGCTTGTTGCTCCTCGACTTCTTCGTAACGCGGTGCTGCAGCGCTGCGATCAAGGTCTGCACGGTAACTTGGTGCCGCATCGCGCTTGGTAGCCTGACCGCTGTTTACCAGCGAGATATCAGGTTTGCGCTCAGCACCTATACCTGTGGCAACTACAGTAACACGCAACTCATCAGACATTTCCGTATCGATAACAGTACCCACAATGACGGTCGCATTATCAGAAGCAAAGGCTTTAACCGTATTACCTACGGTTTCAAATTCGTCAATGCTCATATCCATGCCGGCAGTCACGTTAACTAATACGCCGCGCGCACCAGAAAGATCGATGTCCTCAAGCAGCGGACTGTTGATTGCCATTTCAGCCGCTTCCTGCGCACGGTCTTCACCGCTGGCAACACCTGTTCCCATCATCGCGGTGCCCATTTCTTTCATCACCGCACGCACGTCGGCAAAGTCGACGTTGATGAGACCCGGACGCGTAATTAGCTCAGCAATACCTTGTACCGCACCCAATAACACATTGTTAGCAGCACTAAAGGCATCCAGTAATGACGTACCCTTACCCATCACTTTGAGCAATTTTTCGTTTGGAATGGTGATTAACGAATCAACACTTTGCGACAAGGCGTTAATACCCTCGTCAGCAACTGCCATGCGCTTTTTACCCTCAAACGGGAACGGCTTGGTGACGACCGCAACGGTCAGAATACCCAGTTCTTTAGCAACTTCAGCGACAACCGGAGCCGCGCCTGTTCCAGTACCACCACCCATGCCAGCGGCGATAAAGACCATATCTGCACCTTCTAATTGTGCTTTAATGGCCTCGCGATCATCTTCAGCCGACTGGCGACCAACTTCCGGGTTTGCGCCTGCGCCCAAGCCCTTGGTAATTTCACCACCTAACTGAATGGTGACATCGGCAGTATGGTTACGCAGTGCCTGTGCGTCGGTGTTAGCAGCAATAAACTGCACACCTTCGATAGACTCTTTAACCATGTGTTGTACGGCGTTTCCGCCACCACCACCAACACCGATGACTTTTATGACGGCTTCACTTTCGTAATTATCCATCAGTTCAAACATAAGATTTCTCCCTACCTGCTTTTCTTATTGTGCTACCCCAGCGTTAAAACTCACCTTTAAACCAGCTTTGGACTTTTTGCCAAAGACCGATCACGTCAGTTTTACTGCTTTCCTTTTGCACCGCCGTCGTACTCTCCTGCCCATAGCGTAACAGGCCAACCGCGGTCGCATAAACCGGATCCTCTACATAATCTTTTAAGCCCTTAACATTAAGTGGCTTACCAATGCGCACCGGCATCTGAAAAATTTCTTCTGCAAACTCGACACAACCCTGCATTTTGGCGCTACCACCGGTAATCACCACACCGGCAGCAATTTGCTCGTCTAAGCCGCTCTGTACGATTTCGTCGCGCACCAGTTCAAATAACTCCTGGTAGCGAGGTTCAACCACCTCCGCCAGTGTGTGGCGTGACATCATGCGTGCCGGTCGGCCGCCTACCGATGGTACTTCGATGGTATCTTCCATACTGACCATTTGCCGCAACGCACAGGCATGCTGTGTTTTAATCTGTTCCGCGTGATTGGTTGGTGTGCGGAAAATTTTAGCAATATCACTGGTGACCTGATTACCCGCAGCCGGGATAACCGCCGTGTGTCGCAACACGCCGCCGGCATAAATACAAATATCAATAGTTCCGCCGCCCAGATCCACCAGTGCCACGCCAAGGTCTTTCTCATCATCGGTTAACACCGAGATACTCGACGCCAACGCCGAAAAAATCAGTTTATCTACCTGCAGTCCACAACGCTCAACCGCTTTGGTAATATTTTTTGCCATATCGTTGGCACAAGTAATGATGTGAACTTTCGACTCCATGCGCACCCCTGACATGCCAATGGGGCTGCGAATACTTTCCTGCGAGTCGATAACATATTCTTGTGGTAACACATGTAATATGCGCCGCTCTTTAGCAATCGGTACCGACTGTGCAGCATGGATAACATTATCAACGTCATCCTGAGTTACTTCGGCTTCGTTAATTGGCACCATGCCACTTTCGTTCTGGCAGGAAATATGGCGCCCGGAGATATTTAAAAATACCGAGGCAACACGGCAGTCTGCCATCAGTTCCGCTTCGTCAACCGCGCGCTGGATAGACTGCACCACTAAGTTAAGGTCATTAACCCCGCCTTTATCCATACCCCGGGCAGTCGTCACGCCTACACCAACCACGCTAATTTCATCATCCGGCAGCAGTTCGCCGATGAGCGCGGTAACCTTACTGGTCCCGATATCCAGCCCTACTACCATTTGACGTTCTGTTGCTTTCGACATATTGATTTAGCTCTCTTTTTGCTCTTGTTTGCGCCAACTCACTGCCGCGCCGGTATCGTACCTCAAATCAACCGTTGCTAACGCGTTTTGTTCACTGTTTTTATGTGCCTCGATTTGCGGTAGCAAATCAATAAAGCGTTTAATTCGTTCTAACGTTGCCTCACGTCCAAGTTTTAACTCGATACCATTACCAAGCACCACACTCACTGCAAAACGTTCGGTCAGGCGCATCGCTGTCACCGACATGCCATTAACCTCTAGCATCTGCTGCACTCGGTTAAACTGTTCCAGCGTCGTTTCTACCGCGGTTTCCGGACCAAACAACCGAGGCAATGGTTGCGCCAGTTTGTCGCTGTCCAAAGCTGCTTTAAACACATCACCCGATGCCGTGACCAAACGGTCATTATTCCAATAGGCCAGCGGTTCTCGCTCGGTGATATATACCGAAAGCCGGTCCGGCCAAACTTTACGCAACGACGCTTTAGCTACCCAGGGCAACTGTTCTACCCGCTGCCGCAAGGCATTAACATCCGCGGTAAAAAAGCTGCCCAGCGGTTGTCGAGTCAATGCCGCACGTACTTCGTGCTCACTTAACTGCTGCAATTCTCCCTGCACGTTTAAACGTGCCAAGGGTACCTGTTGCTCATCCTTAAGCACCGTAATCAATTTCGCCAATCCCAGCCCAAAGGCGACCAATGTCACTATGCAGGTCAATAAACCGAGCCAAAAATTCCAACTCGGTAATGCACGTCGATTGACCTTGACGGACATCAGGCCTCCAGCGTCTGCGCCAAAATCGCCTCAACCAGTGCTGGAAAGTCCATGCCCCGGGCTTGTGCCGCCATCGGAACCAGACTCTTTTCGGTCATACCCGGCACGGCATTAGCCTCTAGCAAATACCATTGGCCCTGCTCATCGCGCATGGCATCAATACGACCCCAGCCATGACACCCCAAGGCATCGAATGCTTGTACTGCCAGCGTTTGTAACTGCTGTTCGTCACTATCATTTAAACCCGCCGGGCAGTGGTACTGAGTATCGGTCGCTTGGTACTTAGCATCAAAATCGTAAAACTCATGCGGTGTCTGTAGCCGAATCACCGGCAGTGCCTCTGCACCTAATAGCCCAACGGTATATTCTTTGCCCACAATCCAACGCTCAATCAACACCTGCTGGTCATAGTTGAATGCTTGTGACAGCGCTTGCGCCAGTTGCTCAGCATTGTTCGCCACGCTCATGCCAATCGACGAACCTTCGTTCGCAGGCTTAACAATCACCCGTCCGCCCAACTGATGAATAACCCGGGCACAATCAATATCGGTATGCTGGGGCTTAACGCTAATGCTGGCGGCAACCGGCAGTCCCATCGCCTGCCAAATTTGCTTCGTTCGAACTTTGTCCATGGCCAGTGCACAGCCAAGAATACCGCTGCCGGTATAAGGCAATCCCAGCGTTTGTAATGCACCTTGCATACTGCCATCTTCACCACCGCGACCATGCAAGGCGATAAACACCCGCTCAAAGCCCTGTTCAATCAATTGCTGCACCGGCTGCTCAGCGGGGTCAAAGGCGCTGGCATCGATACCGCGCTCTGTTAATGCCGCCAACACTGCAGCACCGGATTTTAACGACACCGCTCGTTCGGCTGAACTGCCGCCCATCAGCACTGCTACTTTACCAAAGCCCTTAGTCATCAGCGCCGCTCCTGTTCCAGTACATCAAACGCCAAACGCTTGGCCAGTGCACCAATATTGCCTGCCCCCTGAGTTAACAGCAGGTCATTAGGTTCCAGCATATCGCCAATAACGTTAACCAGTTCATCGGGCGAGCTCACATAAACCGGTTCAACCTGCCCGCGCTGACGAATACTACGACTCAACGAGCGGCTGTCGGCACCGGTCACAGCTGCCTCTCCGGCGCTATAAACTTCCAGCAATAACAGTGAATCCACCTGTGACAGTACGTTAACGAAATCTTCATACAGATCACGTGTACGCGAATAACGGTGCGGCTGAAATGCCATCACTAAGCGTTTTTCCGGCCAGCCCTCACGAGCCGCTTTTATCGTGGCCTCCACTTCCGACGGATGATGACCGTAATCATCGACTAACATGACACTACCGCGTGCTTTTTTATCAGCCGGCCATTGTGGCACAACAAATTGTCCATAATGCTGAAACCGACGGCCTATCCCTTCAAACTTATCCAGTGCGCGCTGCAACGCCGCATCAGGTACACCCTCGTCAGTCGCTACGGCAACAGCAGCCAGCGCATTCAAAACGTTGTGACGCCCCGGCAAATTAAGCACTACAGCTAATGGTTCGTGGCCATCACGCAATACCGTAAAGCGGCTTTGGCCGCCTGACTGTTGATAATCGACCGCCCTTACATCCGCTTGTTCGTTAAAGCCATAGGTGATCGCCTGGCGACCAATGCGTGGTATCAGTTCGGCCACCACCGGATCATCAGTACACATAACGGCCAGCCCATAAAAAGGCAGGTTATGTAAGAATTCAACGTAGGTATCCAGCAGTTTGCTAAAGTCACCTTCGTAGGTGTCCATATGGTCTGCTTCGATATTGGTTACCACTGCTACCATGGGTTGCAGATGCAAAAATGAGGCATCGCTTTCGTCTGCTTCGGCAATCAGGTATTTACTATTACCCAGCCGCGCATTAGCGCCAGCAGAGTTCAACAAGCCACCGATGACAAAGGTTGGATCAAGCTCAGCTTCGGCAAAAACGCTTGCTAACAGCGACGTAGTGGTCGTTTTACCGTGAGTACCGGCAACTGCAATACCGTGTCGAAAGCGCATCAATTCAGCTAGCATCTCGGCGCGACGCACAATCGGTAAGCGCTGCTCTTTAGCCGCCTGCAGCTCCTCATTGTTGGGGTTAATCGCGCTGGACACTACCACCACACTGGCCTCTTCAATATTGTGATGGCTATGGCCAATGACCACATTGGCTCCCAGCGATTGCAACCGCTCGGTATTGGCGTTGGTTGCAATATCAGAGCCCGAGATGCGGTAGCCTTGATTTAATAACACCTCAGCAATACCGGCCATACCGGCCCCACCAATACCAATAAAGTGAATACGTTTAACCCGGCGCATTTCCGGCACGTTCACTATGGTAAAAGGTTGCTGTTGTGCTGTTACTGTCATTTTATTTCACCTGCTACGCCGCTCGGTTCCGAGCGCTATCAATACATTTTTGCGCCACATTAAGTGCCGCCTGCGGACTTGCACACTGACGCGCGAAGCGCGCCATTTTCCACAGTTGGTCAGGGTCTTGCAATAAACTTTGCAACTGCTTTGCAAGTTGCTCTGCAGTTAGTTCGGCTTGTGGCAGCAAAAGCGCGGCTCCAGCGTCCACTAACACGCGTGCGTTAGCTGTTTGATGGTCATCAACTGCATGTGGAAGCGGCACAAAGATTGCCGGCTTAGCTAATGCTGCAAGCTCTGATACAGTAAGTGCTCCGGCCCGGCAAATGACCAAATCCGCGTTGCAATATGCGCTTGCCATGTCGTCGATAAAGTCGCTAACCGAAAGGCTATGTTGCTGATTTCCGGCCTGGCTAGCGTACCCCTTCCGCACGGCAGGACTATTCCCCTCACCACACTGATGTACCACCTTAACGGGCATGGCCAGTTTTGCTGTAGCTTGGGGCAGTACGTCATTTAAGACCTTGGCGCCCAAACTTCCGCCGACCACAAGAATCGACAGTTTGTCTGCCGTTTCGCTATTATTTTCTGCTGCTTGCAAGGCCAATCGTTCAATCTCCTCGCGCAGCGGATTTCCAACCTGCTGTGCCTGCCGTAACGGTTTTTTAGCAAGCGGCAAGCCCAGCATTACTACCGACGCAATGGGCGCTAATAGCCGCGTTGTCATGCCTGCTACCGCATTTTGCTCATGTACCAACAGCGGCACACCGGCCCAGCGCGCGGCCATACCCATTGGCGCACAAACATAACCACCAAAGGTCAATACCACGTCAGGTTGTAATTGCTTTAACAATGCCCGGCACTGACGCACGGCCGACAGCAACGTCCACGGAGCTTTAAGCAGGCGCTTGGCTCCATGACCGCGCACGCCGGTCATACTAATCTGATGTAAAGCAATACCGTTGGCCGGCACCACTTTCGCTTCCAGCCTGGCTTCGCGGGTACCAACCCAGTCCACCTGCCAGCCCTCAGCAATAAGCTTTTTAGCCACCGCCAATGCCGGGAACACATGCCCGCCAGTGCCTGCTGCCGCGATCACGATGCGCTTCATTCAGCACCTCCACGCGGCGTTACTTTGCGCCCTGACATACGACGTTCGTGATCAATACGCAGCAGAATCCCTACCGCCATCGCTGACACCACCAAACTGGTGCCTCCGTAACTAATCAACGGCAAGGTTAAGCCCTTGGTCGGTAAAGCGCCGGAGGCAACACCAATATTGACAAATGCCTGCAAACTAAACCAAACCCCAATACCGTACGCCAGGTAGCCACCGTACCGCTGTTCTATAGCCAGGCAACGGCGACCGATGACTAACGCGCGACTAACCAGCATAAGCACCAGGCTAATTACAGCAACAACGCCAATAAAGCCAAGCTCTTCGGCAACTACTGACATAATAAAATCGGTATGCGCTTCGGGCAGGTACTGCAGTTTTTGAATACTATTGCCCAGCCCCAGACCACTAAACTGCCCTTGGCCAAAGGCAATAAGCGACTGCATTAATTGATAACCTGCGCCAAATGGGTCTTTCTCAGGCTCCAGGAATGTCAGCATTCGCTGCATCCGGTAGGGCTCGACAATAATGAGCAGAATCAATGCCAGCATAAACGTAATGAATACACCAAAGAACTGCCATAGTTTGGCACCGGCTAAAAACAGCATCGCGATAGTGGTCGCCGACATCACTGCGACAGTACCAAAGTCAGGTTGCATCAACAGCAGCACAGCAGCAATGAACAGCAACGCCAGCGGCTTAATAAAGCCTTTTAATGCTTCGCGGATCTCGTCTTCGCGACGCCCTAAATAACTCGCCATGTAGATATAGAAAAACAGCTTGGCCAGCTCCGCCACTTGTATCGTGATCGGACCTATTTTTATCCAACGCTGGGCGCCGTTGACCGAATGCCCCGCTACAAGTACCAACACCAGCAGCGCCAGGCCCACCAGCAACAGTTTGCCGCTATGTTGTTGCCAGGTTTGCATCGGCACCGCTAATGTCACTAACAACGTAATTAGCCCGGCAACGACATAAACCGTATGACGTAGGGCAAAATGGAACGGATTACCGGTTAGCTTTTCAGCTGTAGGGAGTGACGCAGAGGCAACCATCACAAAACCGAATAACAGCATGGTAACCGCTAGTGTTAGTAGAACTCGGTCATACAGGCTGGTGGAGTAGCCCGGCCATAACCAGTCCCGCAACGCCAGTAAGGGGTTACGCCCCGCAGCGGCAGCCATGTTAAGGTCGAGCTGCTGCTCATGCGCTTTGCTCATAACAGGCCTCCACCAGTTGCGCAAACTGCTCACCGCGCTGTTCAAAGTTGGCAAATTGATCAAAGCTAGCGCACGCAGGTGATAGCAGCACCATATCACCGCTTTCAGCTAACGAACTGGCCAGCCTTACCGCTGCGCTCAGGTCATTAAGTTGACGAGAGCCATTAAACAAGCGACCAATTTTAGGTCCGTCCTCGCCAATCGTTAGTAATACATCAACCTTGCTAAGGGCTGTGGTTAACTCAGTAAAGTCAGCGCCTTTACCAACCCCCCCGGCAATAACAATTAACTTACCGAGCACTATGGGCCGCATGCCTTCAATCGCGGCTTCGGTAGCGCCCATATTGGTCGCTTTAGAATCATTGACCCACTTAACGCCGTCACGTTCTTTGACTAACTGACAACGGTGCGCGAGCCCGTTAAATCGGGTTAAATGGCGAGCTGCTGCGTTCGGCTCAATATCAGCGGCCATGGCTAACGCAATGGCAGCCTGTGCATTGAGCAAATTATGAATGCCCTGCACGCCGAGTTGATGCGCACCCAGCAGCAAGCGTCCGTTATGGGTTATCCAGGTTTCTTGCTGATGCTGAACCAAACCAAAATCTTGCGCTGCTGCGTCTGCACCAAAAAATCGCTGAACACAGCCGCTAGCGGCATTTACCGGCTGGCAATCAGGTTGTTGGCGATTAATGACATGCTGCGCTGCGCGCTGGTATATACGTAATTTTGCCGCAGCGTAATCCTGCATGTCGCCATACCGGTCTAAATGGTCAGGGCTCAGGTTAAGCACAGTCGCGGCTATGGGTGCCAAGGTTTCAACCGTTTCCAGCTGAAAACTTGAAAGCTCCAGCACATAAAGATCAGCGCCTTGCTCCAGCGCATCAAGCGCCGGCAACCCGATATTGCCTGCAGCAATAGCCTTAATACCCTCTTGTTGGGCGATAAATTCAACCATTCGGGTAACCGTTGATTTGCCATTAGAACCGGTAATGGCGATGACGGGTTTATCAACCTGCTGTGCGAATAATTCAATATCACCCACAACCCGAACACCCGCTTGTCGCGCCAGCTCTAATGATTCATCGCGGGCATCGATGCCCGGACTCAGCACGATGACATCAGCAGCCAGCGTATCTTCAAGTCCCCATGGACCACAGATGACCTGCTCGTTGCCAAGTAACTGTATAGCTTCGTCTTTACCCGGGGCGTCGGTGCGTGAATCAAAAACATTGACCTGTAATTGTCCTGCTTCGATACGGCCGCTGAACTGGCGCAATAAAAAGCGCAATACCGAGCAACCGGACTTACCTAAGCCCAGCACGGTTACTTGCTCTATCTGTTGCCAGTCTATCCGAGGCGGGAGTTGTTGCCCGCTAGCCGCTGCCATTATGAGTTCCTTATTGCTATCTCAGTTTGAGTGTTGCTAAGCCAATCAGTACAAAAATCAATGATAAAATCCAAAACCGCACGATTACCCGGGGTTCAGGCCAGCCTTTTAATTCGTAGTGATGGTGTATGGGTGCCATTCTGAAAATGCGCTTACCACGCAACTTGTATGAGCCGACCTGCAACATGACCGAAACGGTTTCCATAACAAAAACACCGCCCATGATAAACAACACCAGTTCCTGCCGGACTAATATGGCCACAACGCCCAAGGTTGCGCCCAGCGATAGCGAGCCCACATCACCCATAAAAACCATCGCCGGATAGGTGTTGAACCACAAAAAGCCCAAGCCCGCACCGACGATCGCTGCACACACCACCAACAACTCGCCGGATAAAGGCAAGTGAGGGATTTGCAAATAATCGGCAAAATTAATATTGCCCGATGCGTATGCAAATATGCCCAACGCGCCAGCCACCATGATGGTCGGCATAATGGCCAGGCCATCCAGGCCATCGGTTAAATTTACGGCGTTACTGGTACCGACAATTACGAAGTAACCTAACAGCAAATACATCAGCCCCAGCTGTGGTGCTACGTCTTTAAAAAACGGCACTAACAAGGCGGTTTCTGCGGCCATCGAACTGGACCAGTAAAGGTAGACAATGGCGACACTGGCAATAACCGACTGCCAGAAGTACTTCCACTTCGCAATTAGGCCTTTAGGGTCTTTACGAACGACTTTTCGATAATCATCAACAAAACCAATCAGTCCGAAACCCATAACCACAAACAGAACGACCCACACGTAACGGTTGTCGAGATCAGCCCACAATAAGCTTGAACCCACAATCGCAACTAAAATGAGCACGCCACCCATGGTTGGTGTACCGGTCTTACTTAAATGGCTCTGCGGGCCATCATCACGTACCGTTTGTCCTATCTGCAGACGTTGCAAACGGGCAATCATCCACGGCCCCAACCACAATGACAGCACTAGGGCTGTTAACACGCTTAATATGGCTCGCAAGGTCAGGTACGAAAACACGTTAAACGCGCTCTCGAATTGCGTCAGGTATTCAGCCAGCCAAACTAACATGCGTGTTGGTCCTCCGGTGCGGATAAGGTTATTTGTTGTTTTAACGCGTTTACTACGCGTTCCATTTGAGCCGAACGCGACCCTTTAACCAACACTGTGACCACTCGGTCGCTATGCTGTTGTGTAATGTTCTGTAAAATCGCTGCCACCAACTCATCGACTGACGAGAAATGACGCCCGCCCTTACCGTTAAAGACCTCACTGGCACTCTGACTCAGCACGCCTAAGGTGTATAAGTTATCAATGTCGCATTGCAGCGCGTGGTCACCGATTTCCTCGTGATAAGCACGCGAATCAGGACCCAGTTCCCCCATATCACCCAACACCATGATGCGGTAACCCTTATAGCCGCCGAGTAAGTCAAGTGCGGCCTTAGTTGATGCAACACTGGCGTTGTAGGTGTCATCAATCAAGCGCACCTGCTCGCTTAACTTACTGGTGGTCAAACGACCGGCAACGGGTTGAACGGCTTCAAGCCCGTTGATGATATCCACTAAACTAACTCCTAGTTCATAGGCTGCTGCACTTGCAGCAAGGGCATTAAGCACATTGTGCCGGCCGCTTAACTGCAAGCTAATGGAGGTGTGGTGTTCAAATAGATTTAAACTAAACGATGCACAGCCTTCGTCGTCCAGCTTCACATCGGTCGCATAAACATCAGCATTGTTATCCAGTCCAAACGTATGCCAACGCTTGCCTTCCCGATTGCGTTGCCAACACGGCAAAAATTCAGAGTGTATTGTTGTTATTGCCAAACCATCTTCCGGCAAGCCCCGGAATATCTCGGTTTTTGCTCTTGCAACACCCTGTATTGAGCCAAACCCTTCAACGTGGGCTGCACTCACGTTATTCAATATCGCCACATCGGGTTTGGTCAGCGCCGTGGTGTAGGCAATCTCACCGGGATGATTCGCACCGAGTTCGATAACGGCATACTCATGTTCGGGGGTTAAACGCAATAACGTTAATGGCACCCCGATGTCATTGTTAAAATTACCCTGAGTTGCCAACACTGAGTGGCGCTGCGACAAAATCGAAGCGAGCATCTCTTTAACCGTTGTTTTACCGTTACTACCAGTTATAGCAACTGTTTTAGGCGCGACTTCTGCTTTAACGGCGGCACCCAATTGCCCCAGTGCATAGCGGCTGTCTTCCACAATGAGCTGCGGCAAATCAACGTCGGCGGGCTTTTCACAAATAATTGCCTTAGCCCCCTGATCCGCGGCTTGTTGAATAAATTCATGTGCATCAAAGTTATGCCCACGCAAGGCAATAAACAACGCACCCTGGAGCGACTTTCGGGTGTCAGTGCTGACCGTATCAACAACTATCGATACCGCGTTATCAGTACCAATAATCCGGGCATCAATTTTTTCTGCAATCCACTGCAAGCTTACATTGATCATGCGCAATCCCCCCGCAGCCAGTCTGCTACTATGGCACGCTCGTTATAGTCAACCTGTTCGTCACCGATAACTTGATAGTCTTCATGCCCTTTGCCCGCCAATAAGACCACATCATCGCTGCCGGCGCGCGCAATCGTGTCTAACACAGCTTCGCGTCTGCCGCGTAAAACACGGGTTCGTTTTTGGTTTCCGGTACCGGTTAGAATGTCGGCAATAATTTGTTCTGGTGGTTCTGTTCGGGGGTTATCATCTGTAACCACAACCTCATCCGCATATTCCGCCGCAATCTGACCCATTTGTGGTCGCTTGCCACGATCGCGGTCGCCGCCACAACCAAACACGCACCACAACTTTCCGCGGCAGTGCTTACGCAGTGCTTGCAGCACTTGTTGCAGAGCATCCGGCGTGTGGGCGTAGTCAACAACAATTAATGCAGACTGGCTGTTTTGAAAGGCTTCCATTCGGCCTGGGACCGGCTGCAACTGACTACAGGCGCCAGCAAGTTTTGCTAATGCCTCGCCCTGGCTAACGCCAACCGCCAGCGCCGTCAGTAAGTTATAAACATTGAATTGGCCCAGCAATGGCGAGCGCACTGCCGCCGTTTCCTGTTCACCATCGGCGCGCGTGTAAACGGCGTCAAATGCGGTGCCATCGGCATGGTAACGAATATTAGTTGCGACTAGCGAGGTCCCCTCTGGCGTTTTAAAAAGGCTGGTTGCAATAGCTTTCGGATTATCGTCACGCCATTGCTGCAACATCACATCGTCAACATTAAGCACTTGCTGGTACGAATCAAAATCAGTAAACAAACGATATTTAGCGCGCACATAATTATCCATGGTGCCATGATAATCGAGGTGGTCACGACTAATGTTGGTGGCCGCTACCGCACTAAAGGTCAGTGCCTCTACCCGACGCTGCACCAACGCATGCGAAGATACCTCCATGGCAATCCACTGGGCACCTTCAGCAACCAGAGTCGCCAGCCGTTGCTGCACGGTAACAGCATCAGGCGTGGTGTGCTTTTCCGGCAACAAATGGCCAATCAAGCCACTGCCGGTGGTTCCTATAACGGCTGCCTCGCAACCAATAAGTTTGGCTAGCTGCGCAACCAGGTGGGTCACTGATGTTTTACCATTAGTGCCTGTTACCCCAATAACCTTTGCTCGCTGCGACGGGTGCTTAAAAAATTGCCCTGCAATTGCCGATAGCTGTTCTTTGACGGCCGGCATTCTTATCACCGGTACGTCGTGTTGGTAATCTATTGCAACCGATTCTGCCTCTGCCAACACGGCGGCGGCACCGCTTTCAATCGCCTGTTGAATAAAGTCACGGCCATCGGATAAGTAGCCGGGTACTGCAACAAACAAATCGCCATTGGCGACTTGTCGGCTATCTAACTTAATACCACTGACGGCCACTTGCGGCAGTGGCTTGTGAATCATCTCTAGTAGTTGGCTCAACATCATGGCGCCGACCCTCCCATGCTGGCGGCCTTCATCGGCTCGTTGTGCAAGTTATCGGGGGGAACATTTAATAAGCGCATGGTTTGGCCGACAATTTCCGAAAAAACCGGGGCTGCCGCCGTACCACCATAATAATCATCGGTACCCGGCTCATTAATGGTCACAACCACTACTACTTCCGGGTTCGATGCCGGCGCTACACCGGCAAATAAAGCAACATATTCGTCGCCGTAACCGCCTGCGGCTCGAATTTTCCGGGTTGTACCCGTTTTACCGGCAATACGGTAACCTGGCACTTGCGCTTCCGTGGCCGTGCCTTCATTAACCACGCGCTCCATCATCCGCAAAACAGCGCGAGTATTATCCGGACTAAATACTTGTTCAGCCGGAAGCGGTGACTCTTGTCGGAAAATCGTTAACGGACGCAACATTCCGCCGCTGGCGATAGTGGTATAGGCGCGCGCCAGTTGCAGCGTGGTGGTCGACAAACCGTAACCGTAGGACAAGGTCGCCAATTCAAAATCTGACCAGCGACGACGATTACCAAATAGCCCCATACTCTCGCCCAGCAATGACACCCCGGTACCGTTGCCAAAGCCGACGTCAAAATAAGTCTGTAGTAATTTATCGACGCCAAGTTCCAGCGCAATATTAGTGACACCGACATTCGAGGAGTGCTCTAAAATACCGCCCAGACTTAACTCCCCATAGTTGCGTGGGTCACTGACGCGGCGACCGCCAATTCTCAGCCAACCCGGGCGGTATCGATGCTATCGCCGGCCTTATAAAGGCCGTTTTCGAGCGCACTCAAGACCACCAGTGGTTTAACGGTGGAGCCCGGCTCATAGCTATCGGTAATCACCCGGTTTCGCATTTTAAAGCTTTGCAAATCCGCGCGATTGTTAGGATTAAAGGACGGGCTATTAACCATGGCCAGAATTTCGCCGGTATCGACATCGATGACCACCGCACTACCCGAGGTTGCCTGATTGTAGCGCACGGCTTTTTTCAACTCGGTGTAAGCAGTAGCCTGAATTCGTTGATCGATACTTAAGGTTAATTGTTTAGGTTGTTGGGCTTCAGTCTGGCTGATCTCCTCAATAACCCGTCCTTGCGCATCCTTGCGATAAACTCGTTTACCGGGTGTACCGGTTAAGTGTTCGTCATAAAGTAGTTCAAGGCCTTCCTGACCCTGCCCGTCTATATTAGTGATACCCAGTAAGTGAGCACTAATTTCGCCGGTAGGATAATAACGGCGTGATTCGGTTTTCAAGTACACGCCGGGGATGTTTAAGTCGCGAACGTATTCAGCCTCGCTGGGAGTAACCTTACGTTGCAGGTAGACAAAACGCCGCTCAGGATCCGAGACTTTTCCGATAAGCTCATCACGGTTCATACGGAAAGTTTCTGCCAATGCTTGCCAGCGACTGGTATCAGCAAGAGCATTATGTTCAGCAATACGCTGCGGATCAGCCCAGACTGTCTCAACCGGCACACTTACGGCCAGTTCACGACCATTGCGGTCGACGATCATACCGCGCTGAACACTAAGGCTGGCTGATCTCAGTGAGCGCATATCGCCCTGCATCGAGTAACGTTCAGGGCTAATAACCTGGATATAGGCCGCTCGCGCTATCAGTACGCTGAAAACAGAAAACAACACGCCGACAGCCACATAAAAGCGCCATTGGGTGCCAACAGGCTTGGTATTTTTGCGGTTACGTTTAACCGCTGGTTTGCGCCGCGGTGTCATTGCCATGGTACCACCACTTCGCGTTCCGGCGTAACTTCAACCATACCCAGCTGTTCTTGCGCAATACGTTCTACACGGCTGTGTTCAGTCAACGCATTCTGTTCGATCACTAAATGGCGCCATTCACGGTCAAGCAAATCTCGCTGAGATAGTAATTGATCCCGGGCAGACGTTAACTGACGATTTTGATGTGCGATATAAATGACCGTCAATGCGGTTGCAATAACCAACAACATTAATGCGATCACATATTTATAGCGCCGCAAATCTTGCAATAGCATAACCGGTAAGGCTGGATAGCGTTGCTTAGCCATGAGCTAGTCTCCTCGCTATACGCAACACCGAACTGCGTGCTCGCGGGTTATGCTGAAGTTCAGCTTCGCTTGGCTTGATTGCTTTACCGACTAATTGCAGTGAGCGATCTTTATTTAATTCAGCCTCTGTCAGGGGTAACCCTGCCGGAACCTGTTTGCCCTGACTATGATGACGCATAAAGCGCTTCACAATGCGATCTTCAAGACTATGAAAACTTATCACTACTAGCCGGCCATCTTCTTTTAACGCCCAGCGATGCATCAAGCGCTTGTTCAATTTGTTCTAGTTCGCGATTAATATGAATCCGAATAGCCTGGAATGAACGCGTTGCCGGGTGTTTATGACGCTCTTTGTTCGGTGCCACGCGGCCGATTAGGTCGGCCAGCTGTTTGGTCCGGGTAAAAGGCTCTTGGTCACGGTCGTGCACAACCGCGCGGGCGATTTTACGCGCAAAGCGCTCTTCCCCATACACTTTCAAGACATAAACAATGTCGTCGAAGCTCGCTTTATTCAGCCACTCAGCTGCGGTTTCTCCGCGACTTGTATCCATGCGCATATCCAGTGGCCCGTCACGCATAAAGCTAAAACCGCGTTCGGCATCGTCGAGCTGTGGTGACGACACCCCTAAATCAAACAAAATGCCTGTCACTTGATGCTCAAGCTGGTGCTGAGTTATGACATCTGCTAACCGGGAGAATGGCGTGTGAATAATGCTAAACCGCGGATCATCTATGTGTTCAGCGGCGGCTATCGCTTGAGGATCTTGATCAAGTGCAATAACACGTCCGCTTTCGCCTAGTTTTTGTAACAACGCACGGGTGTGGCCACCGCGTCCGAACGTGGCGTCAATATAGGTGCCTTGTGGATCAATCACTAGTGCAGCGATGGATTCTTCCAGTAGCACCGAAACATGTTGCGGTGTCGTTGTTGTCATTATAATGAAAAATCTTCCAAGCGCTCATTCAAGATAAATTCGCCGTCGCGCTCGACATCCATATCCTGCGCGATTTGGTCGTGCCACGCGGCCTCGTCCCAAATCTCAAATTTGTTTAATTGCCCAACCAGCATTAATTTTTTATCTAGTCCTGCATGCTGGCGAAGTGGTGCAGAGAGTAACAGGCGACCATTTTTATCCATTTCACAGTCGTCTGCATGGCCGAGCAAAAGCCGTTGTAGCCGGCGTTCTGCTGGGTTCATACTGGATAATTGCGTCAGTTTTTTCTCGATGATTTGCCATTCCGGTAACGGATACAACAATAGGCACGGTTGCTTAATATCAATCGTGCATACCATTTTACCTTCGCAGTCGATAGACAAGGCATTTCGATACTTAGCAGGTATCGCTAAGCGGCCTTTGCTGTCCAGACTGATCGTTGTAGCCCCTCGGAACATGATCCTCACCTGATCATTACGATCCACTATTATCCACAAATCCCCACAATGTTACAGTCTAGGTAGTTAAAGTTCCCACTGTCAAGTTAAAAACCACGCAAATAGCAGGCTTTTCGCGGGCTTTTCGAATCATTTACGACAAGTGGTTGAAGGGTAAAGGCATTTTAAAGAAGTAAAAAAGAAGAAGGAGGGAAGCCCGCCGATAAGCCGGGTTCTGTCGTGGACAATCATTCATCTAGCGATCACGTTGCCATGATCGTCAAGCAGTCTACCCGGGTTCAACGCGGGCCGCGCCAATGAACCCCTATTTGACCTTGCTCCGGGTGGAGTTTACCGTGCCGTGAACTGTTACCAGCCACGCGGTGCGCTCTTACCGCACCCTTTCACCCTTACCTGTGCCGCAAGCGGCCATCGGCGGTATACTCTCTGTTGCACTAGTCGTCGGCTTGCGCCGCCCAGGCGTTACCTGGCACCCTGCCCTGTGGAGCCCGGACTTTCCTCCCCTCATGCATGCATGAGCAGCGATTGTCTGGCAGGCTTCCCAAGCGCGCAATCATACGCACTGTAGCGACAGAGCTCAATCAATTATTGAGGTTTTTAAGTCCCCACTGGTACAGTGCATTTTTTCGCTCGTCATAAAGCTGCGCTACGATCGCTGCCGCTTTTTTTAACGGTAATTCCTGTACCAATATCGCCAACGCTTTTTGCGCCTGCAGGTCAGGTTGATCGTCAGCGTCGGCCGGCGCCACATAACCACTGATAATCAGCACCATTTCGCCACGCTGCTGGTTAGGATCGTCGGTCAGGCGTTGCAAGAGTTGTGAGGCGTTACCATATAAATAGGTTTCGAATTGCTTTGTCAGCTCTCTTGCTAACACTAGCTCGCGGCCATCACCCAGCGTCTCATGAATATCCTCAAGGGTGTGCATAATACGATGTGGTGTTTCATAAAACACCATGGTGCGCGGTTCTTCAGCCAGAGTCGCCAGCTGTTTTCTGCGTTGTTGTGGCTTAGCAGCCAAAAAGCCCTCAAAGCTAAAACGGTCAGTCGCGACCCCCGCACCACTCAAGGCAGTGGTAATAGCGCAAGGCCCGGGTAAGGCAACAACCGGTAACCCCTGCTGCCGACAACGGCTGACAATAATATAGCCGGGGTCACTAATTAATGGTGTGCCGGCATCACTGATCAGTGCAACATTGAGTCCGTTGCTTAATAATTCCATGACCGCTGCGGTCTTTTGCTTTTCGTTGTGTTCGTGTAAAGCAATAAGCCGAGCTTTAGAACCAACCTGTTGTAACAACGGCTTACTATGGCGAGTGTCTTCGGCAGCCACATAGTCCACTTCAAGCAGTGTTCGTATGCCACGCTCGGTCATATCGCTTAAATTACCGATAGGTGTTGGCACAACATAAAGGGTGCCGGGATTGTTTTGCGCTTCTTTTACCTTTGTTTGTTTCAATCAACCTAAGCATTATAGTATCATTCCGGTTAAAACTTTGGCAGAGGACAATCCCGTGACGGCTAAATTACCAACCCACATCATGCGGTTAACGCTGGCCGTATTATGCGTTCAGGTTCACAACCGGTAACCCCTGCTGCCGACAACGGCTGACAATAAATAAGCCGGGGTCACTAATTAATGGTGTGCCGGCATCACTGATCAGTGCAACATTGAGTCCGTTGCTTAATAATTCCATGACCGCTGCGGTCTTTTGCTTTTCGTTGTGTTCGTGTAAAGCAATAAGCCGAGCTTTAGAACCAACCTGTTGTAACAACGGCTTACTATGGCGAGTGTCTTCGGCAGCCACATAGTCCACTTCAAGCAGTGTTCGTATGCCACGCTCGGTCATATCGCTTAAATTACCGATAGGTGTTGGCACAACATAAAGGGTGCCGGGATTGTTTTGCGCTTCTTTTACACTCTGCTGTGCGGACATGGATGCCTTTGTTTGTTTCAATCAACCTAAGCATTATAGTATCATTCCGGTTAAAACTTTGGCAGAGGACAATCCCGTGACGGCTAAATTAACAACCCAAATTATGCGGTTAACGCTGGCCGTATTATGCGTTCCTCTGCTGACAAAATGCTCCAGCGTTGAGCGCGCTGAGCAACCAACACCAGAGCAGCAGCTACCAGCCTCTGTTGAAGACAGCATTCAGACATCTGACAGAACCGCGGGCGACTGGTTGCAACAAGCTGCTGCAGCGGACTCAAACACCGACCAACTGCGCTCCCTGTTAAACGCCGCCGAGGCCTTTCAACAACAGCAACAGTGGCAACACGCTGCAGCAATTCTTAGTCAAATTGAGACAGTGCAGCTGACTCGCCAGGACTTCGCGCGCTTCAAATTGATGCAGGCGCGGTGGTTTGCATACCAGCAACAGTGGCAAACGGCTATTAGTGAACTTGAGCCGCAAGTACAATATTTTCAGACCCGGGAACGACGCTTACAGGGTCTTTCGATACTCGCCAAGAGTCATGCCGCATTAGAACAGTATTGGCAGGCCAGCAAGGCACAAATAGAAGCCGAGCAGTATAATGGTGGCGCTTCTCCGAAGCAGAGTCGGACAGCCATCTGGGCCTATTTACGACAGGCCCGGGCTGACGAACTGCCGGCCACACGACCGTTAGCAAATCAACTAGCTGGCTGGTGGCGGTTAGCTAAGCTGTTCCACCAGCATGCGAGTAAGCCAACGCTGTTAGCGGAGTCTTTGCGACAATGGCAGTCGAGTTACCCGGAGCATCTGGCGGCTGACATGGTAGCAACCTGGCTACAACAGCCCTGGCAAGACGCTAATCATGTAGTAGCGCTGCTACCTTTAACCGGCGATTACGCTAAACAAGGCATTGCAGTGCGCGATGGATTGCTGGCAGCGGCCAGCAAAAACGATTTGTCCGTAAGCTTTATAGACACCCAAACGACTCCGCTCGCTGAGCAGCAATCTGCCGTTATTGAGGCGGGAGCAACACACATCGTTGGACCGTTATTAAAATCGCAGGTAGAGCAATGGAAAAATCAGCCGTTACCGGGGGTTTATCATTTATTGCTCAACGAAACCACGGTGCTCCCTTCCTCGATCATCGGTGCTGAACTGATCGAGTTTGCACTGGCACCTGAGGATGAAGCGCGACAATCGGCCCGCTACTTAACCCGGCAGAGTAAATTGACACCGCTAATTTTAGCTGCCAGCAGCCGCGGTAGCGAGCGTGTGGTGGAAGCTTTTCAGCAGCAACGCGAGTTATTAAATCAACAGCCCGCCGAGCTGGGTTGGTACCAAAGCCGTGACCAGATGCAAGCCGTGGTCGAACAAAAGCTGGGTATCGAAGCTAGTAAACAACGTATTAGAGAAGTAAAAATCGCCGCCGGTAAAATAATTGTCGATGAGCAAGAGCGCAGTCGTGCCGACCTCGACGCAGTTTATTTACCCGGCAACCTCGCACAGGTCAGACTGCTTAAGCCATTTATCGACGTGAATTTGTCACCCTTTGCGCCACCGCTAACGGTCTATGCCAATTCCGATGTGCATCAACGTGCTAATCGCTTGGGCGATGCCGATTTACAGGGCGTAGTTTTTACCGAAACACCGGGACTGTTAAACAAAAACGACGACAGTGAAACCGTTGCGCAATGGCTTAACTTGCGTTCAGACGCCAACCTCAACGAAGCACGACTATTTGCGATGGGCTACGACAGCATTCCACTACTAAATCATTTAATGGCATTAATACGCTTCCCGGGGGTTCACTACCGTGGTGTTAGTGGCACACTTCAGGTACCCTTCGGGCGAGTTCAACGCACGTTAGATTGGGCTACCTTTACTCGAGAGACCGTTCAAGCTATCGAGTAACTATGTCCAAAAAAGCCAAAGGCAACCGAGGCGAGGAAAGAGCTGCAGCCTTCCTGGTCGAAAATGGTTTGCGTATTGCCGCGCGTAATTTTCGTATTGACGGCGGAGAGATCGATATTGTCGCGACGTCCCCGGCAATGTTTATATTCGTTGAAGTTAAGTTCCGCAGTGAAGGAAGCTATATTGATGCACTGGAGCGAATCAGCCCTGCACAGACAACAAGAATTCGCTTTACCGCGCAGCACTATTTATTACAACACGGTCTAAACCAACATCAACTTAGATTACGATTTGATGTAATTACGATAACAGGGCCGAATGCGGACCTTTATTGGCTCAAGGATGCTTTTTAATCATGCAGTCAGAACAAGTGAAAACAGTTTTTACCGAGAGCATACAGACGCAGATTTCTGCCGTTGAAAGCCTTTCCGATATGCTTGAGGATACGGTCGGCTTACTCGTCAACAGCCTGCTTAACGGACAGCGGCTGTTCGTTCAGGGGAATGCATCGTGCCGCTGGATTAGTCGTCACTTTGCCGAGCAGATGAACAGCGGGATGCGTTTGGAACGGCCGGCTTTTCCGGTTATCCCACTGCAAAACTATGGTCACCAGCAGGTGGCCTCTTTGGGTCAGCGCAATGATATTTTAGTGGTTATAGCAGCAGCAGAAGGCGACGATAAGGCACTGCTCGAAACTATGGAAGTAGCACTAAGCCGCGAGATGATTATTGTTGCCTTAACCGGGCAGAATAATGAACTGGTGTCGGGTCTGTTGGGCGCTGACGATATAGAAATACAAATACCGTCACAAAACCCTGCACGCGTACTAGAGCATCAATTACTGATCTGTCATTGCCTTTGCGAACTTATAGAACAAACAATTTTTCCACAGGAGCACGACTGATGACAAAGTGGCTAACTAAACCTTTAAAGACAGGCTTCATGGCGGTTGCAGCGTTGGTTATGCTAAACAGCTGCGCGGTCGTAGCAACCGGCGCAGCAGCCGTTGGTATCAGCTCTGTTACTGACCCCAGAACTATCGGTAGCCAGTTAGATGACCAAACTATTGAAATGAAAGCCAATGCAAAATTAGGCAATGATGAACAACTTGGTGACTACCGTTTACGCGTTGTCAGTTATGACCAACAAGTTTTATTAATTGGCCAGGTTCCTAATGATGGCATGCGCCAACGAGCAGAAGAAGTTATCGCAGATACTAACGGTATTGAACGCATTTTTAATCAAGTTCGGGTTAGTTCGCAAGCTGGACTGTCGGTGCAAAGCAACGACGCCTGGATTACCAGTCAGGTTAAGCTCAAACTCGCTGCTAACGAACAGGTCAGTGCCAGCGACATAAAAGTTGTCACCGAAAACAGTGAAGTGTTTTTATTGGGAATCGTCGGCCGCGAGTCTGCCGAAATCGCTGTAAACATTGCCCGCAATGTTAAAGGCGTGAGCCGCGTAGTTAAGGCATTTAAAGCGCCACGTTAAATGGCGCCTTATGCTATTTAATGACTTTTAGATTGGGTCTTTTTGACTTGGTTTTTTCTTCGCTCTGGCCTGTGCCGCCTGATGACTCTTCAGGAGTCTCGTCGACTGGCATTTTGTCGAGTTGCGGCTCAGCCTCAAACATTGCGCCGGCACCATTCTCGCGAGCAAACAACGCCAGTGCAGCAGTCATCGGCACGATAACTTCCATCGGCTGGCCACTAAAGCGTGCATTGAAGCGAATCGCATCATCCAACAACTGCAAGCCAACAACAGCCGATGGCGAGATGTTAAGCGTTATCTGACCATCTTTGACAAACTGCTGAGGTACTTTGGTACCTACAATGGTTGCATCCACAACTAGATGAGGCGTGAGCTGGTTATCAACGATCCAATCATAAAGCGCTCTAAGTAAATAGGGCCTCTTAGGTGTCATTTCTGATACTTTCATCATCACCTCGATTAGTGTTTTAGCGTGCCAATTCTTTCTCGGCTTCGGTTAACGATTCCTGGAATGTTTTACGCTCGAAAACACGGATCATATAGGCTTTGATATCCTTAGAACCCTGACCGTCTAATTGAATACCGTAAGCCGGCAGACGCCATAACAGCGGTGCTAAGTAGCAGTCAACCAAGCTGAACTCTTCGCTCATAAAGTACGGCGAATCAGCAAAAATAGGTGCCAAAGATAATAACCCCTCTTTTAGCTCCTGCCGTGCAGCATTATCGCCTGCGAGTATCTTATCGGCCAACGAATACCAGTCACGCTCGATACGATGCATCATTAAACGGCTTGTTCCACGCGCTACCGGATAAACTGGCATCAGTGGCGGGTGCGGGAAACGCTCATCCAGATATTCCATGATGATATGTGCATCGTAAAGCACCAATTCACGATCAACTAACGTCGGCGTCGCATCGGAGTATGGATTCAGTTGAATCAAATCTTCGGGACGTTCGTCTCCTTCAACGTAACTAATTTCTACTGTCACGCCTTTTTCTGCTAAAACTAAGCGAACTTGGTGACTTTTCAAGTCGTCCCGACCTGAATACAACGTCATCACTGAACGTTTATTTGCTGCAACCGCCATTTATTTCTCCAGATAATATCAACGGCAAAAGGGTGGCAAGCCACCCTTATAAACCATTACTCAACGTGCCGAATTACTTAAGATCTCGCCAGAACTCTTTCTTCAACAGCCAAGCTAAAATGGTGAATACCAATAGGAAACCAAAAGCAAACCAACCCATACGGCGTTGCTCCAGTAACATCGGTTCACCCATATAAACTAAGAACGAAGTCAGATCGAGCATCGCTTGATCGTATTCGCTTTCAGTTAATCGACCCGTGCCGTCAGCCTGTATGCCGGCGTACACTTCTTTCATTTCACCATCAATACGGCGTTCTTCGTAAGTCTGCTCCGGCATACCCTGCAATTCTTCCAACACGTGCGGCATACCGACGTTAGGGAAAACGGCATTATTAACGCCAAACGGACGACTATCATCTTTATAGAACGAACGTAGATAGGTGTAGATCCAATCTTCGCCACGCACACGTGCGACGTTAGTCAAATCCGGTGGTGGATTACCAAACCAGTTGCCTGCAGCCTCCGGCGACATATTAATAGTGATCAAGTCACCCGCTTTGTCTCCGGTAAACTGCAAATACTTTTCGCCTAACTCTTGCGGGATTTCCAAATCACTAAACATACGGTTATAACGCGCATATTCCAGTGAGTGGCAGCCCAGGCAATAGTTCATGTACAACTGCGCACCGCGTTGAAGCGAAGCCTTATCGTGCAAATCTACTTTTGCTTCGTCTAACGGTACAGTTGGTCCCGCCGCAAACGTTAGCGACGGAATCAAGGTGATAAGAGCGATTAACAGTTTTTTCATTATGACGTCACCCTTTCTGGTACCGGTTTCGTTTTCTCGCGTCGACTGTAAAAGAACAGGAACACAAAGAACGCGAAATACAGGAATGTGAAGATTTGCGCAAACAACGTTGCCACCGGCGTCGCTGGTTGAGTACCTAAGTATCCCAGCACCACAAAACTGATCACAAAGTTAACCAGGTTCAATTTGTGGAACATCGAACGATAACGAATCGAACGTACCTTGCCGCGGTCAATCCATGGTAGTAACGCAAGCAACACGATAGCCGCGAACATCAGGATAACGCCCAGCAGCTTGTCCGGAACCGCACGCAGAATTGCATAGAACGGCGTGAAGTACCATACAGGTGCAATAAGCTCCGGTGTCTTCAACGGATTCGCTGGTTCAAAGTTCGGCGGCTCAAGGAAGAACCCGCCCATCTCCGGATTAAAGAAAATCACGTAGCAGAAGAAGAACAGGAAGATACCAATACCGATCAGGTCCTTAACGATGTAGTAAGGATAGAAAGGAATCGCGTCGACGATGTCGTACTTCTTGGTAAACCGTTCGTGGAACTTAAATTTAGGTTTTTCTTCGTCCGGCACCGAGCCTTTTGGTTTTTTAATCGCGACACCATCAGGGTTGTTAGAACCAACCTCATGCAACGCAATAATGTGCAGAAATACCAAAATAACCAGAACCAACGGCAATGCAATAACGTGTAGAGCGAAGAAGCGGTTCAGAGTCGCTCCCGAGATAACATAGTCACCACGAATCCACAGCGTCAGATCGTCGCCAATAACAGGAATCGCACCGAACAGGGAGATAATAACCTGAGCACCCCAGTAAGACATTTGTCCCCAAGGCAACAGGTAACCCATGAAGGCTTCTGCCATCAGTACCAGGAAGATAAACATACCGAACAACCACAGTAGCTCCCGTGGTTTCTGGTAAGAGCCATACATCATCCCGCGGAACATGTGCAGATAAACCACCACGAAGAACGCAGACGCCCCGGTGGAATGCATGTAACGGAGTAACCAACCGTACTCAACGTCACGCATGATGTATTCTACCGATGCAAAGGCGCCTTCAGCACTTGGCACGTAGTTCATGGTAAGCCAAACACCTGTCAGGATTTGGTTTACTAACACCAACATCGCCAGCACACCAAAGATGTACCACATGTTGAAGTTTTTCGGCGCAGGATACTGAGCAAGGTGGATATTCCACGTCTTGGTCATCGGGATGCGTTCGTCCATCCACTGTATAAATTTGTTAGCCATTACGCTTGCCCCTTCTCTTCGCCAACTAAGATGGTGTTGTCATCTACGTAGTAATGAGGCGGAACCACCAGGTTCAATGGTGCTGGTACGCTTTGGAATACACGGCCGGCGATATCGAACTTGGAGCCATGACACGGGCAAAAGAACCCTGACGCAACGCCTTCGACGTGCTCGCCCATACCGCTTTGATAATAAGTCGGCGAACAACCTAAGTGCGTACAAATACCGACGGCAACAAAGAATTCTTCTTTGATGGCACGGTATTTATTAGCAGCGTATGAAGGCTGCTGTGGTTCTTGCGAATCAGGATCGCGTAAGCGGTCTGCGATGCCATCAAGTTCTTTCAGCATCTCAGGCGTACGACGTACGACCCAAACAGGTTTGCCTCGCCATTTAACACGGATCATCTGACCCGGCTCGGCCTTCGCGATGTTTACTTCAACCGGCGCTCCGGCGTTTTTGGCTCTCGCACTAGGGTTCCAGGAAGCAATAAAAGGAACGGCAACTGCCACCGCTCCAGCTCCACCGACAACCCCCGTCGCGACCGTCAAAAAACGACGGCGGCCTTTATCTACAGGCGCATTGCTCATCCATTTATTCTCCAGTTTTGGACGCTCCGCGGTGCATCGCCGCGAAGTCGGGAATTAGCTGCTGCGTTATCCGCCATACGGATTACAAAAAATGCCTTAGAATGATAAAGAAAACCCACAAAATTTACAAGACAAAAGGCGGGGCACGCCGTTGTTTATAGATTGCGTTAAGCGCAACGAAGCACCTGCAACAGGAAAACGCTTTTATTCGGCCTCGAGGGGGTCTGGGTCAGGAACCGCTCCAAGCACGTCCGTGTGGCTTGTGTCCGGGCATCCATGCCCTCCCACATTCCTGCCCCAGACCCCCTCGAGACCAAATAGCGTTTCCCTGTTGCAGGCGCTTCGTTACGCAAAGCTCATACCCCATTAAAACTTTTGTACATTAATCATACTAACGAAAATTGTCGATGCCTTTGGTGTAAAGTTATCAGCGTTTGGTGGTGCGGTCACACCGGTGCCGCTTGGTGTGACGCTACCCCGTCAGGCGGGGGTGTTGGAGGCCATGGATGGCCGGAAACAAGCCTACAGGGACGTACTTGTGGCGTCCCCCGACTGACGGGGTAGCGTTACATCAAAAAGGCAACGGTGTGATCGGCCCGGCGACGGATAGCCATAAAAAAACCCGGCGATGCCGGGTTTTTGGTACAGTTTGGAAGCAGGAATTAACGCTTCGAGAACTGTGGACGCTTACGTGCTTTGTGTAAGCCGATTTTCTTACGTTCAACCTGACGTGCGTCACGTGTAACGTAGCCTTCTTTACGCAGAGCGCCACGGAATGCTTCGTCATACTGCATTAATGCACGGGTGATACCGTGACGGATTGCGCCCGCCTGACCGGTAGTACCACCACCACTTACAGTGATGTACAGGTCGAATTTCTCAGTCATCTCAACTAACTCAAGTGGTTGACGAACAACCATTTGTGCAGTTTCACGACCAAAGTATTCGCCTAGTTCACGGTTATTGATTTGGATGTTGCCGCTACCCGGACGCAAGAAAACGCGAGCCGTTGAGTTTTTGCGGCGACCAGTACCGTAGTATTGATTATCTGCCATAGTATTCTTGCTCCGTTAAATATCCAGTTGTTTCGGTTGTTGAGCAGTATGGTTATGCTCAGCACCTGCGTACACTTTCAGTTTACGGAACATGGCACGGCCTAGTGGTCCACGAGGCAACATACCTTTAACCGCTTTCTGAATGACCATTTCTGGTTTCTTAGCAATCAGCTTTTCAAAGCTGATTGATTTGATACCACCCGGAAATCCAGTGTGCGAGTAGTACATCTTGTCCTGAGCTTTATTACCGGTTACGGCAACTTTCTCGGCGTTAACAACAACGATGTAATCGCCAGTGTCAACGTGCGGAGTATACTCAGCTTTATGCTTGCCGCGCAGGCGACGAGCGATTTCGGTAGCTAAACGACCTAAAGTTTTACCTTCTGCGTCTACTACATACCAGTCGCGTTTTACCGTTTCTGGCTTTGCTACAAATGTTTTCATGAGTTTAAAACCTAAATCAAAAAGTTCACGGACAGTAATTCCGGGCTTCCCCGCGAATCACAACAGTAAAATAACGAATAAAATCATTAAGTTACTTGCTGCAACCATTGGCTAATCAAAATTAACACAATGGACTGTAACGTGGGCTGCGCGGATTATAGGAAAAATGGCAGTAAAGATCACGTCTTTTTTGCAGAAAGTTTAACCTACGCCTTGTGCTCTTCCGCCAAATATTGCTGACTTTGCATTTCTTGTAAGCGACTGACACAGCGTTTAAATTCAAAACTCAACTGGCCTTCGGTATAAAGCTGTTCAATGGGCACAGCTGCTGACAGAATAAGCTTTACTTTACGTTCGTAAAACTCATCAACCAATGCAATAAACCGCCGTGCGATATCGTCATTACCGCGCCCCATCTGTTCGACGTTACTGATAAGAACGGCATGATAAAGTTGACTGATTTCCATATAGTCGTTTTGTGACCGTGCAGTTTTGCAAATGGCACTAAAATCAAAAAACACAACGTCATCACTGACAGCACGCACAGCAATATCTCTGCCGAGGATATCGATAGTGGTCTCGTCATAGGCTTGTTTATTTTCCGGGGCCAGTTGCGCGAAATACTCAATTAAATTTTTATCCGCCTGTTGGTCGAGTGGCGAATGAAATATTTCGGCTTTACTTAAGGTGCGCAAGCGATAATCAACACCACTATCGACGTTAATCACACGACAATTTTCTTTAATCCGCTCAATCGCCGGTATAAAACGCTCACGTTGCAGTCCATTTTTGTACAGATCATCAGGTACAATGTTAGACGTTGCCACCAGCACCACGTTGCGTTCAAATAAATACTCAAACAGCTTACCCAGCAACATAGCATCGGTAATATCCTGCACGAAAAATTCATCAAAACAGATAATCTGCGCTTGCCTGGCGATCCGCTCAGCGATGATCTCTAGCGGGTCTGACTGGTCTTTCAGGGTTTTCAATTCGCCGTGAACGCGGTGCATAAAACGGTGAAAATGCACTCGCCACTTGTGTTCAAGCGGCAACGCCTCAAAAAACGTATCCACCAGATAGGTTTTACCGCGACCGACACCACCCCAAAAATACAAACCTTTCGGTGGCTTCGGCGTTGAACTAAACAGCCGCTTCCAGAATGGCTGCTGCAACTGACGTTGATATACAACGAGTTGCTGGTAGAGGGTTTCTAATTGCTCAACCGCATGCGCTTGCGCCTCGTCATAACTAAAACCCGCTTGTTGCAGGTCTTTTTCATACTGCTGTTGGGGACTTAAGCCACGCGTTGTCACTACCTGTTACCCTCAGATCGGATTACCCATAAACGTGCAGATAGTTTATCATGATGCTAAGTTTGAGCAATCAGCCGCTATTGATACGATGCGGTTGTGGTTAAGTCACCATTCAGGAGTGAGTAATGAGTTGGATTATTGGTGTGCTGTTAGTAATAGCGGGTGCAATACTCGGCTTTTTTGTGGCTAAATTTTGGCTGTCCGGCGGCACCTCAGGTGATTTAGAAAGTCAGGTTGAACAAAGCCAGAAGCAATTAGCAGACTACAAACGTGAAGTTGCTGAGCACTTCGCAACAGCTAATGCACTAGTCGAGCAGCTTGCTGACACACAGGACAAACTGCACAACTACCTACAACAAAGCGCCGACTTACTGCAACAAAACGGTGGTCAGGACGACTTACCGTTTTTTTCCGAAGATACTTTACGGCAGCTGCGAGTGGCCAACACCGTGAATAAAGATTACCGTTCAGGGCAAACTGACGACGCCTCGCAGCAGGCGCCGCGTGATTACACCGAACAGCGCAGTGGGCTTTTTGAGAGCGACAAGGGCCAGGACGAGGATAATAGCTCAAAAACATCTTGAAACATTTTTAAGGTGAACTCATATAAAGAGTTAACAGTCTGAACCTGCAAGTTGTAATCCCCTGTTACTTGGAGAAAAAAGTAATATGAACAAATTGTTGACTCTTTTTGCTGCTTCCCTATTCGTATTGACCAGTACTGCAACCAATGCACAGGTGAGCATTCCGTTTTTCGGCAACAGTGATGACACTCCTACCCTGGCTCCAATGCTGGAAGAAGTGACCCCGGCTGTGGTTAATATTTCGGTTAAAGGCAAGCGTGAAGTACGTCAGCGAATGCCAGATGCGTTGCGCTTTTTCTTCGGCCCCAACGCCCCGCGCGAGCAAGTACGTGAACGCCCCTTTCAAGGTTTGGGCTCCGGTGTCATTATTGATGCAGAAAAAGGTTATGTGGTTACCAATAACCATGTCATCGACGACGCCACAGAAATTTTAGTTACATTAAAAGATGGGCGCGAGTTTGACGCCGAGGTCATCGGCACTGACGAGCGCTCAGATATTGCATTAATTAAGATTAAGAATGGTGAAAACCTGACTGATATCGAGATTGGTCAGTCGTCTGATCTGCGCGTTGGTGATTTTGTGGTAGCGATTGGCAACCCGTTCGGGCTGGGTCAAACCGTTACCTCGGGCATTGTCAGCGCGCTCGGACGCAGTGGTCTGGGTATTGAAGAGTTAGAAAACTTTATCCAAACGGATGCAGCCATTAACAGCGGTAATTCAGGCGGCGCATTGGTCACCCTGGATGGTCAGTTGATCGGTATTAATACTGCCATCCTGGGTCCAAATGGCGGCAACATTGGTATCGGTTTTGCTATTCCTTCGGATATGATGAATAACCTGGTACTTCAGCTAATTGAATTTGGCGAAGTTCGTCGTGGCGTACTGGGTATTCGTGGTCACGACTTAACCCACGACATCGCTCAGGCTCTGAATATCGACGCCAGTAACGGTGCGTTCGTTGCCGAGTCGATTCCGGGCGGTTCAGCCGACGAGGCCGGAATCAAATCCGGTGATGTTATTTTGTCGGTCAATGGTTCGGCTATTGCCTCTTTCTCGGAATTGCGTGCTCTTGTTAGCAGTATGGGACAAGGCAAAACAATCACCCTGGGCGTAGTCCGTGACGGCGAAAGCATGGAAATTGACGTTACGCTTGGTTCACAGGATGTCGAGGTTACGGCTTCTTCAATACACCCGGCTCTGGAAGGCGCTACACTAGCTGTATCCAGTGACCCTGCGGGCATCGAAATCACGCAACTTGAGGACGGTTCAGCAGCGGCTCGGGTAGGTCTTGAAGAGGGCGATATTATCCGTGGTGTTAATCGCCGGGCAGTCAGTTCAATGGGCGATTTACGCAGTGTCATTGAAGACACGACCGGTGTCGTGGCATTAAATATACAACGCGGTAGCAGCTCGTTATATTTAGTCCTGCGTAACCCGGGTTAAGATCATTTGACGTAACTTCAAGCGCTTACAAAAAGGTGACAGCAGTGATAAGCTGATGTCACCTTTTTTGCAGGAATAATACCATGAGTTCAGCCCAGTCCATGTTTCGCTTTTTGATTCAGTCCGTCGGACTGGGGCTTGTTGTGGCAGCAATTGTGGTGCTAATGATGCCGCTTATCTCGCCACAGCAAAATACTTTGAATCCCGAGAGCGGTCCGTTAAGTTTTAACTACGCGGTTGATCGCGCCGCACCAGCCGTCGTCAACATCTACAGTCTGGGCGAAATCGAAGGTTCTTACTATCAACCTCAAACATCACGTGTATGGCGCCTGGGCTCAGGGGTCATCATGGATAGTCGCGGTTATATCCTGACGGCGCAACACGTAGTTGACAACGTTGATCAAATATTGGTGGCGCTGCAGGACGGCCGTCAATACGGAGCGCAATTAATTGGCAGCGACTACTATACCGACCTGGCTGTGTTGAAAATTGAAGCCGACAACCTACCCGTCATACCGACCGCCGATAAGCCTCA
Source organism: Idiomarina sp. (assembly GCF_019431395.1). Taxonomy (NCBI): domain Bacteria; kingdom Pseudomonadati; phylum Pseudomonadota; class Gammaproteobacteria; order Alteromonadales; family Idiomarinaceae; genus Idiomarina; species Idiomarina sp. The sequence goes on along the minus strand of NZ_CP080268.1, from coordinate 2,716,291 downwards.
GCCACGTGTCGGAGATATTGTATTGGCAATCGGTAACCCCTATAACATCGGCCAAACTATTACCCAGGGTATTATCAGTGCAACAGGTGGACGCGTGGGCGTTAGCCGCAGTTCATACTCCGACTTAATTCAAATGGATGCCGTTATTAACCAAGGCGCATCAGGCGGTGCGCTGGTGAATACCGCTGGTGAGCTCATTGGCATTAATAACGCCCGTTTCAATAACGCCTTTGGTGACGGTATCGAAGGCATTTATTTTGCCGTGCCATACAGTAATGCCCGCGAAATTATGCAAACCCTTATCGCCGAAGGTAAGGTCGTTCGGGGCTGGATTGGCATTAGTGTGGATCCCAACTCCAGCGACCAACTTGCGCAGCAAGGTATTCAGGTGACTGCCGTTGATCCCGGCAGCCCTGCTGCTGTCGCCGGTATGCGCCAGGGAGATATTATTACGCGTATCGGTGGAAAGCCGGTTCGCTCCGCGTCGGAAGGTATGCGAGAAGTGGTTAATGCTAAACCGGGTTCAGCCTTAGACATTACGATTTATCGTAACGGCGAGCCACAACAACTCACCGTTACAACCGCTGAACCACCGGGTGGTTAGACGTACCGGGCGTTAACTGCTAACGCGTTCAATGTCAGCGCCTAACTGACGTAATTTGTTTTCGATGGACTCGTAGCCCCGATCGATATGGTAAATGCGCTCCACGACCGTTTGGCCTTTTGCAACCAGCCCCGCAATAACCAGTGACGCCGACGCGCGTAAATCAGTACACATAACTTCCGCGCCGGTTAGCTCAAGAACGCCTTTACTAATCGCGGTATTACCTTCTAATTCGACCTGAGCCCCCATACGGCGTAGTTCGGGAATATGCATGAAACGATTTTCAAAAATCGTCTCACGAATCCATCCACTGCCCTCCGCAATACAGTTTAAAGCGCAGAACTGTGCCTGCATATCGGTTGGAAATGCCGGGTGAGGTGCGGTAATAATGTTAACCGGTTGCGGACGCTTATCAGCACGTATCCGGATCCAGTCGTCCCCTTTTTCGATCTGCGCGCCAGCTTCGCCAAGTTTCTTTAACACTGCATCAAGGCAGTCCGGATCGGTATTTCGACAGGTTACGTCACCCTGAGTTGCTAGCCCTGCCACCAAAAACGTACCGGTTTCGATACGATCGGGCATAACGGAGTAGCTACCACCGTGAAGTCGTTCGACCCCATTGATGGTAATAGTGTCAGTACCGGCTCCTTTAATGTCGGCGCCCAGCGTATTTAGAAAGTTGGCCAGATCGATAATTTCCGGCTCTCTTGCCGCGTTCTCAATCACCGTCTTGCCGTCAGCCAGGGTTGCGGCTGTCATTAGGTTTTCAGTGCCGGTTACACTAACCGTATCCATCAAAATCTGTGCGCCCTGCAGACGCCCGTCAACCTGCGCCTTGATATAGCCATTTTCAACCGTGATCTGTGCGCCCATTCGGCGCAGTCCTTCAATATGCAGGTTCACTGGCCGAGCCCCGATAGCGCAGCCGCCGGGAAGAGATACTTCCGCCTCACCGGTACGAGCCAGTAACGGACCTAATACCAGAATCGACGCGCGCATCGTCTTGACTAACTCGTATGGTGCAATAGTTTGCTGCAGTGACGCCGGCGAGATGGTCACCTGACCTTGTGTAATGCCACTGTGATCAATGCCCAGCGTCTGTAACAATTTAAGTGTCGTTTTAACGTCATGTAACTGCGGTACATTGCTGATGGTGACGGGTTCGCTTGCGGCAACCGTCGCTAGCAAGATTGGCAATGCTGCATTCTTGGCACCGGATATGGTGACATCGCCAACCAAGCGATGCCCACCATTAATATGAAATTTGTCCATGCGTGCAGTTAACCCTGTGGCATGACGAGCTTTTTATCGCGCGCCCAGTCGGCAGGAAGGTAGGTTTTTATGGATACTGCGTGCAACGTCCCGTCAGCAATTAGAGGCTTGAGAGGCGCGTAAACCAATTGCTGACGCTTGACTCGGGATAACGGCTCAAAAACGTCACCCACTGCGATGATGTTAACGTTGGCACCATCGAGTTTAACGTGCACTTCCGCCAGTTCGATTTGTTCCTTTAGTACATTTTCTATTTGTTCTGCGTCCATTATATTAACCCTTGTTACTGCAGGCAGTTAGCATTTAGGACGCTAGCTTAACGAAAGCACGCCCTCAACGCCACTGACTGCGGCAATTTGTTGTAACTGTTGGTTGGCGCCAACACAGCTGATGTCGCTAAGCCCCTGTTCTTTAACCAGGTCCAGCAACAGCGCAACCCCGGCCGTATCAACATTAGAGACGTCACTGAGATCGATTTTTGTTACCTTATCAGCACTGATCGCCTGCCGCCACGTTGTCCAGATGGACGGAATTGTATGCCGCGTTAACGAACCACTGATGGTTAGTACCTGCTGCTCGATGGCAAAGGTAATATCACTCATTAGCTGCCCCTGTTAGGCCGGTACATCAACTTCATCATCAAGACGAATCGGTTGCTGCGCTTTGTTATTCAACAACTCTATGGTGTTGTCGATACCGCGCGAGCGGATCACCGCGTTAATTTCGCTTTGTTTGCTGGAAAGCAGGCTAACACCCTCGACAACTAAGTCATATGCTTTCCAGATCTCGCTATCCGCATCGTAGCGTACGCGAAAGTTTAACCGAATGGGGTCGCGTCCTGTCTCGACAACCCGGGTCTCTACAGTTACGTCCCGATCACTGGCTGAGACGTTTTTAGGATTAACAAATTCAACCTCGTGTTTGGTCTCGTCATATTGTGTAAAAGCCCGGGCATAGGTTGCAACAATGTAGTCTGTAAAAGCTTGGTAAAAAGCCTGACGCTGTTCATTGCTGGTATCCTTAAAGTAACGTCCAAGTACCTTTTTCGAAGCAAAAATATTATCCACGTAGGGCATCAGCTCGTCTTCTACAATCACTTTAAGGTGATCTGGATTTTCATTAATCATATCGCGTTCGTTGGCGATACGTTGAAACGTCTGCTCGGCAACCTTCTCAAGCAGACGGTACGGATTATCGTCTTTTATCAACTCTGCCGACGCGGGAGCCACCAGCATCAATGCACTAATTGCCCAAATCACTAAGGTTTTCATGTTACTACTCCTTAAATTAGTCGTTGCCCTGGCTGAATAAGAATTGGCCAATTAACTGTTCCAACACCAATGCTGACTTAGTATCGCTAATGGTATCGCCGTCTTCCAGCATACCCACGGTGTCATCAATAAAGCCTGGCTGCAGTCCAAGATATTGCTCACCCAATAAGCCCGAGGTCAAAACTGATAACGAACTGGTCTCTGAAAATTGGCTGTAATCAGCGCTAATTTCCATTTCTACTGTGGGTTCATAATATTCCCCAGTTAGCGATATCTGACTGACCCGGCCAACAACAACCCCACCCACCTTTACCGGTGAACGAACTTTTAAACTGCCGATATTATCGAACTTGGCATACAGCGTGTAAGTTTCTCCTGCCGTTGCCGCACTGCCGCTGGCAGCGCGCAGTGCTATAAATGACAGCGCCAGCACACCTAATACGACAAATAAACCGACCCAAATCTGTGTTTTACGTGATTCCATGGTTTTCTACCCACCAAACATCAAAGCTGTAAGAATAAAATCAAGACCTAAAATAGTGAGCGATGCAGTCACTACCGTAGACGTTGTTGCGGTACTGATACCGGCAGAGGTTGGCACCGCGCGATATCCTTTATAAAGAGCAATCCAGGTAACAACAAAAGCAAATACGATGGACTTAAGTATCCCGTTTAACAGATCGTCATACCAATCGACAGACGACTGCATAACCGACCAGAAGGCACCTTCGTCGACTCCCAGCCAGCCTGAACCAACCAAATAGCCACCGTAAATACCTACTGCTGAGAATATCAGCGCTAACAACGGCATACTGACAAAGCCCGCCCAAAAACGCGGTGCAACAACGCGCCGCAGCGGATCAACCGCCATCATTTCCAGGCTCGACAACTGCTCAGTTGCTTTCATTAATCCAATTTCAGCTGTAAGCGCAGAACCTGCACGTCCCGCAAATAATAGCGCTGTGACAACCGGCCCCAGCTCACGCAACAGCGACAGAGCGACCATGGGCCCCAACGACTGTTCGGCGCCATAGTCAACCAAAATGGTGTAACCTTGTAAGCCCAGTACCATGCCGATAAACAGGCCACTGACAATAATAATTAACAGCGATAATACGCCAACCACATACATTTGCTGAATAAAAAGAGGCAATGACTTACGTGGATTTGGCTTACCAATAAGCGCATTCATCAGCATCGCCAGTGCGTAACCAATTCCGGCAACTTGATCCAACGACTTCTTACCCAGACGACGTAGCATTTCCATTATTGCGCCCCCTTTAGCAAATCCGTTGCAAAGTCGTCGTCACTGTAATGGAACGCAACCGGTCCATCGGCTTCGCCATGCAAAAACTGTTTAACAATAGCCGTACTGTCGCTTAACAGAGCTTTCGGCTCACCTTCTGCAACCACGCGTTTGTCGGCAATAATATAAGCGTAGTCTGCAATACTGAGCACTTCATCGACATCGTGTGTTACTACAATCGAGGTTAAGCCAAGTGAGTCATTGAGTGACTTAATTAGTTTGACTATAACGCCCATTGAAATAGGGTCCTGCCCGGCAAAAGGTTCGTCATACATAATTAAATCCGGGTCCAACGCAATGGCACGTGCTAACGCCGCCCTTCGCGCCATGCCACCGGATAGCTCAGCCGGCATCAGATGACGTGCGCCGCGCAATCCGACGGCTTCAAGCTTCATAATGACAATGCTACGAATGAGTGTTTCAGGTAAGTCGGTATGTTCACGCAGCGGAAACGCAACGTTGTCAAAAACACTCATGTCGGTAAACAATGCGCCGCTTTGGAATAACATACTCATGCGCTTGCGCAGTTCATACAACGGCTTTCGTGACAACGCCGGTACTTCCTCACCAGCCACCTTTATGCTGCCCGAGGTTGGTTTTAACTGGCCACCGATCAAGCGCAGTAATGTCGTTTTACCGATGCCACTGGGGCCCATCACAGCAACTGTTTTGCCTTTCGGCACAGTTAATGACAAGCCTTCATATATTGAACGCTCGCCATGGGCAAAATGCACATTGTTCAGCTCAACAAAATTGCTCACTGTGCTTCCTGTTTTTTAGTTTCTATTAAGCTTACGTAGTTTAGCCTGTAAGCGTCTAATCAATAACTGTAAAAATGTTGCAAAACGTATCAGTTAATCGAATCAATCGGTGTCGCCGATACTATCAACCAAAACCATTAATTTTTGCGCAAACTGCTCTCGATCGGCCTGGCAGTGCTGGCACAATTGCAATTGCTCAAATAAACGCGCACCGTGAACTGAGAAAAACAATAATTCCGCCAACTGCGAATCCGCTGTGGCGTTTTTTATCGTCTCAAACGTTTGTCGCACGTGGCTTTGTAATGGCTCAAGTAATTCAGGGTTATTAGCAGCTACGGCTAACATACCGCTACTGAGCTGTGCACACTCGGCGTCACTATTTAACGAGGCCAGCAATATGCTTTTTAGTTCTTTACGCGGGTCATCATTGAGTTGATCACGAAAATGCGCGCGTAACTGGTCAAATTGCGCCACCATACGCTCTAACATGGCAGCCAATAGCGCGTCTTTATTGGCAAAGTGGTAAAGTAACCCGCCTTTGCTAATGCCGGTTTCCTGGCACAAGGCATCGAACGTCAAATGCGCTGCGCCCTGCTCGGCAACAAGCTTTTCCGCTGCACCGATAATCACGTCACGACTACTTGGACGACCTGCCATAGAATTCAGCCACCTTTTATAAACCGTCTGGATGGTATAGTAATTAAAATATGCCATAAAAGCAATAGCCGAAAGTTCACAGAACTGACTTCATGGTAGGCACAGATAGGTCAAATAACGTATCATTAAGCTAAGCAACAGAATTAGGAAAAAAAGCATGCAGCAAATCACCGAAGATTTTAAAGCACTCGGTAAAGAAGTGCTTGAAATTGAACGGCAAGCTATCGACGATCTACAACAGTATCTCGATGTCAATTTTGACCGTGCCTGTCAGACGTTATTTGACTGTCGCGGACGCGTTATTGTAATCGGGATGGGCAAATCAGGTCATATCGGCGGCAAAATTGCTGCCACCCTGGCATCGACAGGAACCCCATCGTTTTTTGTGCACCCCGGCGAAGCGAGCCACGGCGATTTGGGCATGGTCACCGAGCATGATGTTGTTATCGCAATATCCAATAGCGGCGAGACGGCTGAGGTCTTAAACATTATTCCGGTGATAAAACGCCTGGGCGTTAAACTGGTAGCCATGACCGGCAATCCTGAGTCGACGTTAAGCCGCCTTGCCGACGTTCATGTGTGTATTAAAGTCGAGCAGGAGGCCTGCCCGTTGGGCTTGGCGCCAACGGCTTCAACCACTGCTACGCTGGTTATGGGTGACGCCTTGGCTGTTGCATTGCTTAAAGCCCGCGGCTTTACCGCAGACGACTTTGCCTTATCACACCCGGGGGGCTCGCTGGGTAAACGCCTGCTACTGCGCTTGCAAGACGTGATGCATACAGGTGAGCGAGTTCCCGTTACGCATAAATCAGCATTGATTAGCGAAGCCCTGTTAGAGATGTCACGCAAAGGCCTGGGCATGACGGCTATCGTTGACGATAACCAGCGGTTGGCAGGGATTTTTACTGACGGTGACCTGCGCCGTATTCTTGATAATCGCATTGATGTGCATAGTACCGGTATCAGCCAGGTTATGACGCGCTCCTGCACCACCGCCAATGCCGATATGTTAGCCGCGCAAGCGTTAAAGCTTATGCAGGACCGTAAAATCAACGGCCTCATCATTATTGACGAAGACGGCAAACCGGTCGGCGCGATGAATATGCATGATTTACTGCAGGCTGGAGTGGTCTAATGAAAATGATCAACACCTGGTACGGCGACATTGAGCAATCGTTACTGGATAAATTCCGGCAGGTACGATTACTTATCCTGGACGTCGATGGCGTGTTTTCGGATGGACGTATTTACTTAGGTAACGACGGCGAAGAATTCAAAGCCTTTCATACCCGTGACGGCTTTGGCATGAAAGCGCTGGCCAATGCCGGCTTCGAGACCGCTGTTATTACCGGTCGCGAGTCATACATTGTTGAACGCCGCATGCAGCATTTAAGTGTCGGACATATTTTTCAGGGCCAGTCGGACAAAACAGTCGCTTACCAGCAGTTATTACAGCAGCTTTCGCTGCATGACAGTCAGGTGGCTTATGTTGGCGACGATGTTCCGGATTTAGCATTGATTCAACGCTGCGGCCTGGGTATCGCCGTTAATGACGCGCATCCAGCGGTGCAGCAGGGAGCCGATTACATTACCCGTTGTGTCGGTGGTCACGGTGCGGTGCGAGAAGTTTGTGACCTACTGCTATTAGCTAACGGTCAATTACGTCAAGCCGAGGGAATTAGTCTGTGAACAGACGTGTCGCGCTAATCTTACTGCTACTTTTTGGTGCCGGGGTACTATTGGTCTGGCGCCCATTCAGCAGTGGCGACGGCGAAGGCAGTGAGCGACGCTCGCAAGTCATGCAGCCCGACTTCACCGCACGCGGCTTGCAGACACGTTTATTTGAGTCCGGCGGTGACTTAGCACACCAGCTAGATGCCGAAGGCATGGCGCATTATATCCAAATTGGCTTGACCGAGCTGACTCAGCCCACCTACACGGTATACACCCAGGATGACTTAGCAACATGGCAGATCAGCGCCGAGCAAGGTACATTTTACGATGACCAAACGCTGATTCTGGAACGCGGAGTTGAAATCATTTCGCTACAGCCTGATACTGCAATACAAAGGGTAATTACAGAATACCTGGTTATCGATATGGCAGCTGAAAGTATGCGTACCGACTATCCAGTAACGTTATTTGGTCCGCAATTAACTATCCGTGGAGATGGTTTAAAAGCTGACCTATATGCTGAAAAGATGGAGTTAAATCGACATGTTAAGACCGTATTTGAGCCTCGTTAGCGGCCTTGTTGTGCTGTTCAGTAGCGCCGTATTTGCACAGGGCGAAGCGGACTTTTCTAAAGCGATTGAGCTGACAGCCGGCCATGAAGAACTGGATATCAAAAATAATAAGTTGTTGCTAACCGATAACGTAACAGTAACCCAGGGGTCGCTTGTCATAAAAGCCGACCGCCTTGAAGCGCTGCGTAATAACGAGCAGCAAGCAGATACCTTCATTGCCGAAGGAAACCCTGCAACCTATACCCAGCAACTAGAAGACGGCTCAACTATCAGCGCTCAAGCGCAACGTATTACCTACTATCAGGCGCGCGAAGTGCTTGAACTCGTGGGTGATGCGCAAGTATCCCAGGGTGCCAGCCGCTCTAGTGCGCAGATTATTACCTATGACCTCGCCAAACAAACCTTAAGCGCCAGCGGCGAGGGCTCAGAGAACAACCGGGTAACAACCATTTTTACGCCCACCAAAAAGGACGACAACGACGACCAAAACGGGGGCAATCGCTAACTTATGGCTACGCTTTCGGTTCGTCATTTAGCAAAAAGTTACAAACGTCGGCAAGTGGTTAAAGATGTCAGCCTGGAGGTTAGTCAGGGCCAGATCATCGGCTTGTTGGGCCCTAACGGCGCAGGTAAAACGACCACCTTCTATATGATTGTGGGTTTGGTTAATAGTGATAAAGGCCAGATTTATCTGGATGACACTGACCTAACGCTGTTGCCTATGCACGAGCGAGCACGCCGGGGGATTGGCTATTTGCCACAGGAGTCGTCGATATTCCGCAAACTGTCAGTACGCGACAACCTGATGGCCATTTTAGAAACTCGAAAATCGCTAAGCGCGGTTGAGCGTGAAGAAAAAGTTGATGCGCTACTGGAAGAATTCCACATTGGCCATATCGCCAACAGCCTGGGGATGAGCCTGTCCGGAGGCGAGCGTCGCCGGGTAGAAATTGCACGGGCGCTGGCAGCTGATCCCACCTTTATTTTACTGGATGAACCCTTTGCCGGTGTCGACCCGATTTCAGTCTTAGACATCAAAAAAATTATCGAACATTTAAAAAATCGCGGTATTGGCGTGCTAATTACTGATCACAACGTGCGCGAAACACTCTCGGTTTGTGAACACGCTTACATTGTCAGTCACGGCCAGTTGATTGCCAGTGGTGACGCAGACAGTATATTATCAAACCAACAGGTTAAAGATGTTTACCTCGGCGAACAATTTACGCTGTAAGCCTATTCAGTAACGACTGATGCGAGAGCCGGGAGCCTAACGTATGCGACAAAGTCTTCAGCTAAAAATGGGTCAGCAATTAACCATGACCCCACAGTTACAACAAGCAATTCGCTTGTTGCAATTGTCATCGCTTGATTTGCAGCAGGAGATCCAGGAAGCACTCGATAGCAACCCACTGCTGGACGTCGAATCGGATATCTCAGATGGCGGCGCAGATGGTAAGGCACATAACGCGTCATCACGCGACCGTGACGATAGCCAACAAGAAACCTCCGACGTATTAAAAAAAGACCAGTTGCCTGATGACCTGCCGGTCGACAGCAGCTGGGATGATACCTATACCTCGTCCACGCCAGCATCGATGACCAGCGGTAACGGAAAAAGTTTTGAGGGCGAAATGGACGTGTACCAGGGCGAAACCAGCGAAACACTGCAGGATCATTTACTGTGGCAAATGCAGCTGTCGCACTTCAGCGATGAAGACACCGCCATTGCCGAAGCGATCATCGAATCTATTAATGATAATGGTTATCTCACCTCAAGTATCGACGAGCTAGTTGATGCGGTCGGTCTCGATGAGGTTGGCCAGGAAGAAATCTGTATGGTGCTGAAACGCATACAGCATTTTGATCCCGTGGGCGTTGGCGCGCGCGACGTTGCTGAGTGTTTAACTATACAGTTGCAGCAACTAGTAGAAGAAAGCCCGTTAAGAACACAAACGATAGAGCTCGTTCAGCAACACATGGAATTACTCGGCAACCGTGATTACCGCACGATTATGCGCAAAATGCGCCTGTCTGAGGCAGAGCTAAAAGCTTGTATGCAGTTAATCCAACAGTTACATCCTCACCCCGGCGAACAAGTGGCGCAAAAACCGGTGGAGTACGTTATTCCGGATGTGTCTGTGGTAAAAAAACAAGGCCGCTGGGTGGTCGAATTAAATCCTGACAGCGTACCTAAATTAAAGGTTAATGAAGAATACGCGGCGCTTAGCAAAGCGGCCAAATCCGAGGCTGACTGCAACTACATAAAATCGCATACCCAGGAGGCGCGCTGGTTTATTAAAAGTCTGGAAAGTCGCAACGATACCCTACTTAAAGTTGCAAACTGTATCGTGCAGCGCCAGCAAGGCTTTTTCGAGTACGGCGAAGAGGCTATGAAGCCCATGGTTCTTAACGATGTCGCCGAAGCAGTAGAGATGCATGAGAGTACAATTTCGCGGGTGACGACACAGAAGTATTTGCATAGCCCCCGCGGTGTTTTTGAGTTGAAATATTTTTTCTCCAGTCACGTCAACACAGAGGCAGGAGGTGAGTGTTCAAGTACTGCTATTCGTGCTTTAATTAAGAAGTTAGTGGCGGCAGAAAATCGCGCCAAACCATTGAGTGACAGTAAAATTGCTGAACTCATTGCGGAGCAGGGAATCAAAGTGGCAAGGAGGACCATTGCAAAGTATCGGGAGTCGCTTAACATCGCGTCCTCGAGCCAACGCAAGAGTCTGCTTTAAATCGTGTAGCTATAAGAAGGAAGACGTTATGCAAATAAATTTGACCGGTCATCACATTGATATTACTGACGCACTGCGTGACTATGTAGATACTAAGTTCGCTAAGTTAGAGCGACATTTCGACCACATTAACAATGTGCACGTCATCCTTAAGGTTGAGAAAACGGATCAAATCGCCGAAGCGAATTTGCACGTTAACGGCGGCGAAATTTTTGCCGACGCCAAACACGAAGATATGTATGCGGCAATTGATGGCTTAATTGATAAGCTCGATCGCCAGGTTATTAAACACAAAGAGAAACTCAAAAAGCATTAATCATGCAACTGTCTGAACTATTAAGCCCCGACTGCACCAAGTGTGCAGTCGAGGGTGCCAGCAAAAAGCGTTTACTCGAGGCTATTAGCCAAATTGCGGCCCCCAAATTGGTCGGCATTACTCGCCACGATATTTTCGAAAGCTTGTTGAATCGGGAGCGTTTAGGCAGTACCGGAATTGGGCTGGGTATTGCCATTCCTCACGGTCGGCTTGCCAATGCCACACAACCTGTCGCTGTGTTACTGACGTTAGAAAAACCTATCGAATTTGATGCTATCGACAATCAGCCCGTGGATATTATTTTTGCCTTACTGGTGCCTGAATCAGAGCACGAAAATCACCTACAAACGCTTGCCGCGGTTGCCCGCCGTATGAACGATAAAGTCTGTACTCGCGCGCTACGACAAGCCGAATCTGACAAAGATCTCTATGACATCTTTGTTGACGAGAGTAACGACGGATCATGCAGCTAATTATTGTTAGTGGCCGTTCGGGCTCAGGCAAAACTATCGCGCTAAGGGTGCTTGAAGATTTAGGTTACTATTGCGTTGATAATTTGCCGATTGCGCTGCTGCCTACCCTGGTTCATGCCGTAATGGCTCAGTATGACCGTATAGCTATTAGCATTGATGTTCGTAACCTGCCAGAGAATTCAGAAGAACTGTTAGAATCGCTCGACTTTTTACCCTCAGACGTTGAGCCGGAAATTCTGTTTATTGACGCGGATGATCAAACACTACTGCAACGCTTCGGCGAAACACGTCGCTTGCATCCGCTGTCGCAAAAAGAGCTACCGCTAACTGACGCTCTGCAGCTTGAGCACAAAGTGCTTGAGCCAATTATGGAGCGTGCCACCTGGCGTATCGACAGCAGTAATTTGTCGTTACATCAGTTAAGTGAGCAGGTCACTGAAAGGGTGTTAGGCAAAGCCGAGAAAAAACTCATTATCGTATTTCAGTCGTTTGGCTTTAAATACGGTTTACCCAAAGACGCTGACTTTGTATTTGACGCCCGTATTTTGCCAAATCCTCATTGGCAACCCGAGCTCAAATTGTTATCAGGACTGGACGAAGACGTACAACATTACTTTCGGCAACAACCGTTGGTGGCGAAATACATCCATCAAGTCGAAAACTTCCTTGCCACCTGGATTCCGCATTTTCAGCGCAGTAATCGCAGCTATTTAACCATCGCAACAGGCTGTACCGGCGGACAACATCGCTCGGTCTATATCACCGAGCAATTGGCTGAACGGTTTAAACAAACAGCGATAAATGTTCAGGTTCGACACCGCGAAACCAAAAAATAGCACAGGTGAGCTATGACAATACATTGTAAAACCCTGATTATTCGTAATAAACTTGGGTTGCATGCACGAGCCGCCACCAAACTCGCACAATTAACACAACGTTTTGACGCGACCATCACCGTAGAACAAGATGGCCAGAAGGTGGATGCTGCCAGCGTTATGTGCCTGATGCTATTAGCCGGCAAACAAGGCAAGGAGGTAGAGGTATGCGCCGACGGCGAGGATGCGGAAGCCGCCCTGGCTGCCATTACCGGACTATTTGCACAGCGCTTTGAGGAAGAACAATAACCATGATCGCCGAGCTGTCCGATAAAGAATATGCCATGCAGCGTATTCAAGAGGTTAATGCTGCCTTAGCGGACGGTATGTACGTGGCTGCGCGGCGTATGCTGCACAATATGCCAGCCTGCGACGTGGCATTACTGCTGGAGTCTTCACCGCCGAAGAACCGGGCGATAGTCTGGAAACTGGTTGATGTTGACGAACACGGTGAAATTCTAGAAGAACTATCTGAAGAAGTTCAGAAGTCGATAATCCGGCAGATGGCCCCGGAGCGACTGGCTGCAGCAACCGAGGGCATGGATACCGATGACCTTGCCTATGTTCTGCGAGGCCTGCCCGACCAGGTTTATCAAGAAGTATTAAAATCAATGGACGAGCGCGACCGCGAACGCGCCGAGACCGCGCTTTCGTATGATGAAGATAGTGCCGGCGGTATTATGAATACCGACACTATCACAGTTCGTGCGGACGTTACCGTTGATGTTGTATTGCGTTATTTACGCCTTAAAGGCGAACTGCCGGAAGCGACTGACATGCTTTATGTCGCCGATCGCAACGACAAACTGATCGGTGAAATTTCGCTTGCCCGATTGGTTACCGTCGATCCCAGTCGGCTGGTCAGCGATATCATGTCGGCGGATGTCGTTAGTGTCCCGGTTGATATGGACGAAACCGAAGTCGCCAAATTATTCGAGCGCTTTGACTGGGTATCAGCACCTGTAGTTGATTCCGAACAACAGCTTGTTGGTCGTATTACCATTGATGACGTGGTCGATATTATCCGCGAAGAGGCTCAACACTCGATGCTGAGCATGGCGGGTTTAGAAGATGATGAAGACACCTTTGCCCCGGTTCTGAAAAGTACCCGCCGCCGCACCGTATGGTTAGCGATTAATTTGGTAACGGCTTTACTGGCTGCCATGGTCAGCTCGCTGTTCGAAGACATTCTTGCGCAAATGGCCGTACTAGCCATTCTTAACACCATTGTGCCCAGCATGGGCGGTATTGCCGGTAGCCAGACGTTAACGCTGGTCATTCGTGGTATGGCATTGGGTCATATCGGCACCAGCAACTCGCGCTGGCTGATCGGTAAAGAACTTGCAATAGGTGCCCTCAACGGCGTCATTTGGTCTATTTTGATTGCCGCTGTGGTAGCACTATGGATGCAAAGCTGGCTGGTGGGGGCAATTATTGCGTTTGCAATGATGGCCAACCTACTGGCAGCGGCACTCGCAGGTGTTACTGTGCCGATGATTTTGAAGAAGTTCGACATTGATCCGGCGCTGGCAGGCGGTGTTATCCTGACAACAGTCACGGACGTGGTAGGTATTTTTGCCTTCCTTGGCACAGCAACCCTGTTACTTTCGGCTTAGGCTATTAGTGAACTAAACACCGGCAATACGAAGCTCATCTAATAACACTGACCCCGTGTGTAACGCGTGACGTTTATCAACATCGCCACCAATTTCGACGATATTTGCCAGCATGTCTTTGAGATTACCGGCGATGGTTATCTCTTCTACCGGGTACTGAATTTCGCCGTTTTCGACCCAGAAGCCGCCGGCACCACGCGAATAGTCACCGTTGACCAGGTTAACGCCCTGCCCCATGAGCTCAGTTACTAATAGTCCGGTACCCATTTGCTGGCACAACTGCTGCAGGGTCTTATCTGAGTGCGTCATGCGCCAATTATGAATACCACCCGCATGACCGGTTGGCTGGCGGTTAAGTTTGCGCGCCGCATAGCTAGTCAGTAAGTAGGTCTGTAGTACGCCGTCCTTAATAATATCGCGCGCCTGCGTCGCTAAGCCTTCATTGTCGAAGGGACTGCTGGCTAAACCGCCAACAATCAGTGGATCTTCGTGAATAGTCAGCCATTCCGGCAGAATTTGAGTATCTAGTGCATCCAGTAAAAAGCTCGACTTGCGATAAAGGTTGCCACCACTAATCGCGGCCACTAAATGGCCGAACAGACTACCGGCGACATCAGCCCTAAAAATGACCGGTACTTTGGCGGTATCAATTTTACGAGCACCCAACCGCGACAACGTCTCACTGGCCGCATCCTCAGCGACTTTTTCGGCTTGCTCCAGCTCATCGGTTTTACGCGCCACGGTATAACTCATGTCGCGCTGCATTTTGCCATCTTGCTCGGCAATTAACACACAGCCTAAATTATGCCGTGACTGCAAATAACCGCCCAGAAAGCCATGACTGTTGCCATACACTTTAAATCCGGTATGTGAGCCGTACTGCGCACCATCAGAATTAACAATACGCTTATCCAGTGATAGCGCGTGGCGCTCGCAACGCAGTGCTTGTTCAATGGCATATTCCGGACTTTGGTCGCCCGGATGACATAAATCCAGCTCTGGAATATCGCCCGCCATTAACGCTTGCGGTGCGAGCCCGTTAAATTCATCAGCCGATGTGTGCTTAGCAATTTCACAGGCTTTTTTTACTGCTGCATGAATTGCCTCAGAAGACAAATCAGTGGTCGACGCTGAACCTTTTTGGTGATCTCGATAGACTGAAATGCCCAAAGCACCGTCTTGATTAAATTCGACGGTTTCGACTTCGCCCATACGAGTACCGACGGAAATTCCGCTACTTTTACTAATTGAGCACTCAGCACTGGTCGCGCCCAACTTGCCTGCAATAGCTAAAGCCTCTGCTACGGCATCTTCGACCTGTTGCATCTGTTGTTGCAACTCTGCGCGTTGTAATTTCAAAAAGCACTCCTTAAACCGCAAAAACTGTTAAAATAACCGCTTAATTACTTGTAAGACGATAAACTATGACAGCACCTGATAACGATACTGATTACACCAGCGATGATGACCAGCACATCAGCAAGTCGCAAATTAAACGCGAAGCTGAAGCACTGCAAAAGCTCGGTACTGATTTAATTAAGCTAACCGACACTCAACTTAAGCAAATACCGTTGGACGACGAATTGCGTGATGCCATTTTGCTGGCCCGCCGTATTCAGAAAAAGCACGAAGGCTTTCGCCGTCAATTACAATTTATCGGTAAACTCATGCGCCAGCGTGATCCCGCTCCTGTTCAAGCCGCACTTGATGATCTCAACGGTCGCCATCAAAAAGAAGTAGCCGAATTCCATGAGATAGAGCAGTGGCGTGACCGAATCGTTCAAGAAGGCGCAGTGGCCATTGACGAATTTTGTCAGCAATATCCGCAAGCCAGTCGCGACGAATTGTTAAGCTTGCATGGCGAACACCTACAACAGCAGGAGCATAACAAACCGCCGATGGCGTCACGCCGGGTTTTCGTTATATTGCGTAAGATCATGCGCTAGCTGTTGCTCAGTTACGCTTTACTCAGTACCGCCCACGGTCATGGCATCAAGCTTTAACGTGGGCTGTCCAACCCCGACCGGCACGCTCTGCCCATCTTTGCCACACACACCAACGCCCTCGTCTAAGGCCAGATCATTACCGACCATAGACACCTGCGACATCGCTTCCGGGCCATTACCAATCAAGGTTGCGCCCTTAACCGGCGTGGTGATTTTACCGTCTTCAATCAAATAAGCTTCGGATGCTGAAAACACAAACTGCCCGGAGGTGATATCCACCTGTCCACCAGCAAAATGAGGCGCATAAATACCACGTTTAACGCTGGCGATAATTTCTTCCGGCTGGTGTTCGCCGGCCAGCATGTAGGTATTGGTCATGCGCGGCATTGGCAAATGCGCATAGCTCTCGCGTCGGCCATTCCCGGTTACCGGCATTCCCATCAGGCGGGCATTCATTTTGTCCTGCATATACCCTTTTAGCACGCCCTTTTCGATCAGCACGTTGTAGCCACTTTCAGTGCCTTCGTCATCAATACTCATCGAGCCACGGCGGTCACCCAGGGTTCCGTCATCGACTATGGTGCATAGCTCCGAGGCAACTTTTTCACCTATTTTACCGGAGTACGCAGACGACCCTTTGCGATTAAAATCGCCTTCCAGTCCGTGTCCCACAGCCTCGTGCAACAAGACTCCCGGCCAGCCTGAGCCCAGCACCACCGGCATCGTCCCGGCCGGGGCAGGAATCGCCTCCAGATTAACCAACGCCTGGCGTACCGCTTCTTCAGCGAAGGTCTGCCATCTGGGCTTACCATCAACCAATAAAAAGTAGTCGTATCCAACACGGGCGCCACCGCCGGCTGTACCGCGTTCGCGACGACCATTATGTTCGGCGATCACGCTACAGTTTAGCCGCACTAACGGTCGCGTATCGGCCGCCAGAGTACCGTCAGTAGCAGCCACTGCAACATCATCAAAGCTCGCTGCCAGGCTTACCACCACTTGTGACACACGGGCATCTTGAGCCCGCGCATGGGCATCAACTTGTTTCAATAACGCTATTTTGTCGCCCTCGGTCATCGACGACAACGGATTAATTGCTTGATAGCGCGCAGTAACCTGTTTGGATTGCAACGGTTTAGCTACTTTACTTTGACCCTGTCGAGATATACCTCGGGCAGCCTCGCATGTCCGCTTCAGCGCCGATAATGTAATTTCATCAGCGTAGGCAAAGCCGGTTTTTTCGCCCTGAACGGCGCGCACACCCATCCCTGTCTCGATGTGGTACGCACCATCTTTTATTATTCCGTCCTCCAAAACCCAAGATTCATTGACGCTATTCTGAAGGTAGATGTCGGCGAAATCGATATCGCCGCTATAGAGTGTGGCAAGCGCTTGTTGCAACGCTTGTTCATCAATATCCCACTCGCTTAACCATGTTAGTGGCGATTGACTGTGTTGTGTCATGAAACCTCTTTGTTACTTCTTTAGCGAAACATCGATACGGCTTTGTTCCGCAACGGGCATCTGTTGCCGAATTTGGGTTACCGCGTCGCCGTTATAGTCAGCACTTATCACTCCCTCGCCATCTGCTTGTTCGGCAATGATCTCACCCCAGGCATTAACGATAATTGAATGGCCATAAGTGCGACGACCATTCTCATGTTCTCCGACCTGACCGGGAGCCACCATATAAACCTGCTGCTCGATAGCCCGCGAGCGAACTAATGTGTGCCAGTGCGCACGCCCGGTGACTTGGGTGAACGCGGACGGTAACACGATGATCTCAGCACCAGCCTGGCGCAACGCTTTAAATAATTCAGGAAAGCGCACATCATAACATACCGCCAAGCCCACCACAGCAAAGCCACAATCGATGGTTACAATCGAATTGCCCGGCTGGGTCCATTTAGACTCGCGGTACTGCTTTGTGTTGTCTGCAACATCGACATCAAATAAATGAATCTTGTCGTAACGGCCTAAACGCTCACCGTCGGGTCCGTATGCCAGACAGGCTGCAGCAAAGCGCTTGCCCTCATCAGCACCACTGCCTTGCAGGGGGATAGTCCCGGCAATCAAGGTAATTTGATGCTTTTTCGCGATAGCAGCCAATCGCTCCTGCACAGGGCCTTGTCCATCCGGTTCCGCCATCGCTAATTGCGCTTTGTCACCGGCACCAAAACAACTAAATGCCTCAGGTAAAACGACCAACTGAGGCCGGTTTTTAGGTAAGTCAGCCGCAAGTGCTTCTACTTTTGCCAGATTTTGCTCCGGCGTTTTAAGGCTGGTTAGCTGGATTGCCGTTAGAACGGGATGCATCGTTGCCCTCCTCAAGCTGCTGGCTTTGCGGCTCTGATTCTAGTTGCGGAATATCAACTGGTCGACTATCACGCTCAACCTCTGTTACCTGTGGGTTATCGATAGTACCAGTGACTTGATAACGCAACTGTGAAATAACTTCTGCGTCCTGTAACACCTTATCAATCAACAAGGCGGCAAGTCCACTGGGCGGGTTAACCATCCACGCCAGTATCACCGGCAAACTTGAGGTCACTTTTGGTGCATAGGTTAAATGATAATCTAATGCGTTGGTTACCAGGTTAGTAGTGCCGGTAATCTCCATGTTCCCGGCAGAGCCCAGTAGTTGGGTATCGTTGGTGGTTGCAATGCCATTAGCTAGCTGCACGCTCCCGCTGAGCTCGGTATAAAACATGCCTTGCGAAAAGATGTCACGAAAATCGAGGGTTAGCTTGCGTAAAATGCCATCTAGGCTCAATAGCGAAAATAATCGCGCACCGCCGTCACTTACCTCGGCGAGGTAGCCTTGCCCTAGTTGCCACTGCATAGAGCCGCCCAAGCTGGTAAAGTCAACTTGATGCGGATGGCCCTGCCAATTTAAGCCAAACTCAAGCGTTGCGGAACTGTCTCGTATGGCCGTTTCTAAACCGTATTCACGCAGCAGATCACCAAAATCTTCACTTTGTAAGTTACCACTGATTTGCGTTACCGGGTTACCGTCAGCAACCAGCCAATAACCGGACGCCTGTAAGCTTGAATTATTGCTTTGGGTGGAAAACTTAGATAATTCAATACCACCGTTTATGGGCCGTACTTCTGCATTAAGATCAACAAAACTTTTATCATCAAGTTTACAGGTTTTGCAGTTAATATCGATTGCCGGCAGTCGTTTAACCCATTGCCACTGAGCTTCTTTTTCGCGCAAATTATTAGTCGAATTCACGCCCAGCGACGATGATAACTGGATAAAGTCGGCATTTACCACGATGGGCTGTTGCAGAAAATCTTCGGGTATCGCTACATCTAATGCCAAATCGTTGGCAAAGACACGGCCAAACCACTGCTGATTACTCGGCCAGACCTCTAACTCGGCATCGACAAATGTTTGCCCGGCCCAGTTTAATTGCGGCGTGCTTGCAAGAATGTAGTCAGGTGTAAACGACGGCCCTGAATTTGTCGACTCACCATTCTGATTCTGCTGTAAGAAATAAACTAGATCATACCACTCACCGACATTGAGCTGCGGTAACTGGGCGGATATCACAAATGCATCACTGCGTTGCGCAAGTTTGGCTTTTTGTTGAGTGGGTTCCTTGCCTATGACTAACTGCGCAGATTGCCATTGCTTACTACCCGGCTGCCAACGGCTGTTCCAGCTTAAACGATCGGCGACGTTAGCATTTAGCCGCAGCTGCTGATCATTGCCGCTCAAATTAATCCCTAATTGCCAGTTTTCGCCAAACTCTTTAGCCAATGGCTGCGGCAAATTTGACTGTAGGCCGGTTAAATCATATTGCGAACGCCATTGCGACTCGATGGTATCCCCCAGTGTCAGTTGCAATTGACCACTGCCATTGACCGCACCGTAAAAATATTTTTGCCAGCCCTGGCTGGGTAATGCATCCAATAAAGGCTCAACTTGCCAGTCGAGCGACGTATCTACGGTAAGTAAGTAGTCACTGTCACCGCTACTGCCGACGACTTCAGTGGTAATCGGCATGCCATACCATTCCAGCACGAGTTCTTCGCTTTGCACTTGTGCATTATGAATGACCAGTTCACCTTCTCGGGCCCTGAATGTCTGATCTATCGCCGCCACATAAAACGATTGGTCGGTTAGGTCAGTGTTAACCCTGACATCGACTTCACGCGAACCATCAAATGGGATATCTAAACTAAATTGACCAGCAACACGGCTTCGGGGTTGCACCTGGCGTAAGGTTTCAGCCACGGATGTTAACGGAGAAGCAGCAAAAACAGGCTCTATACTAGCAGCAGGCCCGCTCACCGAACTGGTTAACTGCAGCCCGGTAGACGCGTTGGTTAGTTCCGGGATGCTGGCGGATACTTCATCGATCTGAACATCCATAAGCTTGCCGCCATCGGTGAACATAAACAAACCCGCTTGATAAAAGTCGAGTCGAATCGGTGTCTGCTGCAATGCCGGCCACTCTGGCCGGAAGCGATAGTCTAACCCAGCAAAATCTACTCGAGCATTAAACACGCCATTCATATCTGCATCAGGAAACTCGTTGACTGGTCCCCGCCAAACCGCTTCCAGTCCGGCAATGACGCCTCCCTGAAGGGCCTCGGTTAAATAATTCTTTACGCCCCGCCCCATAACAGAAGGTAACAGTTGTCGTGCCGTAGCAACCGAGAACTCAGCCTGGCTGCTTACCTTTAACTCGATCTGTGGTGCCTCATTGGTGGCTAAATCACTCCCACCACCAAGCAATCGTCCGGATAGCGCCAGCGGCATGTCCGCATAGGTGATTTGTCCTTGTTGCAGACTCGTCTGCCACTGTTCGCCCTGTCGTTGCCAGTGACCATTTAATCGCAGATCATCAAAATCCCAGGGCTGCTCCGCTAATGCCGTGTTTTCTAACTGCAATGAGTCAGCGGCAACTAACCAAGTACCGAATTGCGCATTTTTCCCTTGTATAGTTAACGAAAGCGGTGAAAAGGCCGCGCTGCCGTCCTCATTCGACTTTGCTAAATCATCACTGTGAACCTGCCAATATGCATCACCTACGGCATCGCGCTGCAGCCACACATCCATGCTGCCGGCAAGCCCTGCCAGCGAAGTACTTAAACTGTCGTCTTGCAACGGCAAGGCGCTCAATAGTTTCGGTATGGGTAGCTTTTTAGCACTCAGTTGCTGCAAATTCGGCTGACTTTGCCAGCTAATTAGTGGCAAGTTGATTGGCTGTTGATTAATCTCTACGGTCAACGGTTTTACATTTAACAGCCAGCCCTGCTGTTGTGGTTCGATAGCAACAGTACCTTTGGCAATATGTAAGGCAATATCGCGCTCGTTTACTCTAGCCGTCACCTGATTATCACGCAGTTGCAACAAGCCACTGGAGATATCTCCGTCCACCAGCGTCAGCCAACTGGTAAAGTTGACATTCGACTGGGTAATATCGACTCGGGTTAGTTGTTGCTCCAGCCAGGGACTGATATCGATCTGCCGTGAATCGACATAGATCTGTCCATCCACTGTACTAAGTTGGTTACCTTCCAGCTGGATAATAAAATCGAGGCTATTGCGGGTAAAATCACGCACCCTAAACTGACCGACGCCCTGATGTCGATTCCCCTGGTTCAGCCAGGATAATTTTTCGATAACTACTGAGCGGCGATTACCCGCCAGGTTGATGACATTAAGTTCGCTGTCAGTTAACGAAAACCTCTCCAGCTGTTGCAAAAACAGGTTCTCAAAGCGTGTGAAGCTGACGGGTTGGTCGCTATCAGACTGCAGTGAGCGTAAATCGATAGCAATAGTTGCCTGGTTAAGAATAAACTCCTGAGCCACCAACTGCCGTTGCAGCAACGACTGCCAGAAGTCCAGTACCACCGATATCTCATCGACCTGGAATTGTACCGGCGCATCCTCGCCGGATTTTAGCGTTACGCCGGTTACATCAAGTGCGGGCCCCTGACGGTGCCATGACATAGCAAGGGTTTCTATCTCAATGGGCTGTTGCAGACGTTGTTCTAACTCTGCCTCTACTTGCGCGGAAACATCGGGAATATGCGGCAATGCGTAGCGCATTACACTCATTAAAACCGCCGCCAGCACTAATAAAAGGGCTAGCGACAACCACAATTTATTTAACAGCCACAGCAACCCTTTACTCATTGACACTACATCATCACCACATCAAATTGCTCTTGGTTATAGAGCGTTTCGGTTTGTATGGTTATTTGACGCGAAACAAACAGTTCAAGTTCAGCCAGAGCGTGAGATTCTTCGTTTAGCAGGGCCTCTCTGACGGCAGCAGATGCGTACACCACAAATTTATCCGCCTCGTACGCCTTATGCACACGGACGATTTCGCGCATAATTTCGTAGCAAACTGTTTCCACTGTTTTCATCGAGCCACGTCCCCGGCAAACCGGGCACTCACCACACAGCACGTGTTCCAGACTTTCGCGTGTGCGCTTGCGTGTCATTTCGACCAGGCCCAGGGTGGTAAAGCCATTAATGGAAGTTTTTGCGCGATCTTTGGCCAACGCCTGTTCCAGACTGTGCAGGACACGCCGTTTGTGTTCGTCATTTTGCATATCGATAAAATCGATAATAATGATGCCACCGAGGTTGCGCAGCCTGAGTTGCCGGGCAATGGCCTGAGTTGCTTCGATATTGGTATTAAAGATGGTTTCCTCGAGATTACGATGACCCACGAATGCACCCGTGTTAATGTCGATGGTCGTCATCGCCTCGGTTTGATCAATAATTAACGAGCCACCGGACTTGAGATCGACGCGTCGATCCAGCGCTCGTTGAATTTCGTTCTCGATATCAAACAAATCAAAGATTGGTCGATCACCGGTGTAATACTCCAGCACCGGCCCAAGTTCAGGAATAAAATCGTCAGTAAAGGTTTTTAACTGTTCCAGCGTCGTCCGTGAATCAACTCGAATGCGCTCAATTTCTTCGCCAACGAAATCACGTAATACCCGACAGCATAAATTCAGGTCTTCGTATAACACCCCGACCTTACGCTGACTCTTTTTGCGTTTTTTTATTTGCTGCCACAGCCGCGTTAAAAACTCTGCGTCGCCTTTTAAGGCGCCTTCCTCAGTGCCCTCCGCTGCTGTGCGAACAATGAAGTAACCATCTTCAGTACTTAAGCTTTCCGCCAGCTGCTTCAAGCGCTCGCGCTCTTCACTATCATCAATACGTTGCGACACACCGACGTGTGAGCTTTGTGGCATAAATACCAGATAACGAGAGGGCAAGGTGATATCCGTGGTCAGCCGCGCACCCTTAGTGCCTAACGGATCTTTAACCACTTGCACCATAATATGCTGACCCTGATGCACCAGCGAGGTAATATTCGGCTCGGGTCGTTCGTGACGCTCAATGGTGTCACCGTCGATACTGGTAACAATATCAGAGGCGTGCAGGAATGCAGCTTTGTCTAATCCAATATCAACAAATGCCGCCTGCATGCCCGGTAAAACGCGTGATATTTTACCCATGTAAATATTACCTACCAGGCCACGCTTTACCTGCCGCTCGATGTGCACTTCCTGCAAAATACCGTTTTCGACCAAAACCACGCGGCTCTCGGTTGGCGTTACGTTCATTAATACTTCAACACTCATCGTAAACTCTCCAGCCACTGGCGACCCTGTTGAATCAGTTGCCCAGTCTCATACAACGGCAACCCCACTACGGCAGTATAGCTACCACTTATCGAACGAACAAAACGCGCTGCGCCGCCCTGTATTGCATAGCCACCGGCTTTGTCAGCGGGTTCCCCGGTAGCCCAATAATCTTGCATTTGTTGTGCGGTAATCTCACCCATAGTGACATCCGTAACCAGCTCCAGCACCTGCTGCCAGCGCTTACCATTATCAGCAATAGCCACGACCGCCACCGCCGTTCTCACCTGATGAGTTCCGTTAGCAAGCTGTGTCAGCATCTGCGTAAAATGCAGCTGGTCACGGGGCTTTTCCATCACTTGCCCCTGACAGTCAATGAGGGTGTCACTGCCAATGATTAAGGCAGGCCCCTCAATCGTTTCTGCCACAGCCAGCGCTTTATCCAATGCCAGTCGTTTAACGTAGTCCGACGGTGTTTCCTGCGCTTGCTGTTGCTCCTCGATGGTCGAGGGAATTACCTGAAAGTCGTTGTGTAATTGTTTTAGTAGCTCAGCCCTGCGCGGCGACGCAGACGCCAGTATCAGCCTGGGGGCAATTGCATGCGTCATTTAAGCCACCCCGAAATTACGTCTGATTTTGCGTAATAACGGAAACAGCCACAGCCAGAATAACGCGGAAGTCAACGCCGGCCAAAAATAACTGCCGGTAAATTCAGCATCGTGAATAAAGACATTAGCCTGAAATACAATCATGCGCTTAAGCAGGATAAGAAAAGCAATCAGTAGTGCCTGTTGCGGCAATGAGAAGTTCCTGAAACGCTGAAAATGTCGCGCTGCAAAGTAGGTTACGACCACCATACCCAGCGCATGAACACCAAGTACAGAACCCAGTAAAATGTCACTGAGAATACCCAATACCAGCGCCGTGCCCATGTTCACGCGATGAGGTAGCGCCAATACCCAATACAACAATACCAGGGTTACCCAGTCGGGCCGAAACGTATCAAACGCAGTTGGCATCGGCATGATCATCAACACCAGTGCGACCAGGTACGTCAGGATTAGCGTTAACGTGCCATGCTTAACCATCTGACGGCTCCTCGTAAATCGGCTGTTGCTGATCGTTACTGCGCCACAATAACAGCACATTGCGCACGCGGTCTAAAGGCGAAATCGGGTCAGCCTGTACTTGCGCAAAGGGTAACGACTCATCTCGCACAATCTCACTGATAGTAGCAACCGGATAGCCTTCGGGATAAACACCTCCTAACCCTGAAGAAACTAACAAGTCACCCTCTTTTAGCGTGGTACTGTGAGGAACAAACATTAATTGGAGCCTTCCGATATCGCCGGTACCCTGCGCTAATACACGTGTATCATTGCGCTCTGAGCGCAATGGAATGGCATGGCTTTGGTCTGAAATCAGCAACACACGGGCGGTATTACTCCCGACATCCTGAACCTGGCCGATGATACCCCGGTCATCCAGCACCGCCTGACCTTCATAAACGCCGTTTAGGGTCCCCTTATTGATCACCAGTTGTTGGCTAAACGGTTCTGATGCTACCGCTATCACCTCAGCAACCATGCGCCGATTAGGAATACGCTGCTCCGAGCCTAACAGCTCACGTAACCGTTTGTTTTCGTTGGAGATAAATTGAAATTGCTGTAACTGCCCCTGCAACTCAAGCAACTGCTGTTTGAGTTGCGCATTTTCTTCGCTCAGGGCTTCCTGGCTTTTTACACTTTCGGAGAAGTTATCCAGAATTTGCTCAGGCAAAATGGCTAAATACTGAACCGGCGTCACCAACGAGTTTAGAAACAAACGAACCGGCTGCATCGCTTGCAGGCGATGGTCAATGAAGATCAATAAAAACGAACAGGCTAGTGCAAGCACTAGCCTGGATAATAGTGATGGGCCGCGAACGAATAAGGTTTTCATTTTGGCGCTAGGTCACCTCGCGGTTGCGTTTTACTCGTAACTAAAAAGGTCACCGCCGTGCATATCGATCATTTCTAATGCTTTACCGCCACCGCGTGCAACACAGGTCAGTGGATCATCAGCAATAATGACCGGAATACCGGTTTCTTCCATCAGCAAGCGGTCCAGATCTTTAAGTAACGCGCCACCACCGGTTAACACCATGCCGCGTTCTGAAATGTCCGAGGCCAGCTCCGGCGGCGATTGTTCAAGCGCTACCATAACCGCACTGACGATACCCATTAACGGCTCTTGCAGCGCTTCCAGTATTTCGTTGCTGTTTAAGGTAAACGAACGTGGCACGCCTTCGGCAAGGTTACGGCCGCGTACTTCAATCTCTTTTAGCTCTTCACCCGGGAAGGCTGAGCCAATTTCATGTTTGATACGCTCTGCGGTAGCATCGCCAATCAGGGCGCCAAAGTTACGACGTACGTAATTGATAATGGCTTCATCAAATTTATCACCACCGATGCGTACCGAAGACGAGTAAACGACACCGTTTAACGAGATAATGGCAACTTCGGTGGTGCCCCCACCAATATCAACCACCATCGAGCCAGTCGCTTCAGAAACCGGTAAGCCTGCACCAATAGCTGCTGCCATAGGTTCGTCGATTAGGTAAACCTCACGTGCTCCTGCACCAAGCGCAGATTCGCGAATTGCCCGACGCTCGACTTGGGTCGAACCGCAAGGCACACAAACCAACACACGCGGACTCGGGCGGAAGTAATGGCTATCGTGAACTTGTTTGATAAAAAATTGCAGCATTTTTTCGCAGACATAAAAGTCTGCGATAACACCGTCTTTCATTGGCCTAATGGCTTTTATATTACCCGGTGTACGCCCCAACATTTGCTTTGCGGCAGCACCCACAGCGGCGATCGCTTTGGGCCCACCCGAGCGCTCCTGACGGATCGCAACGACTGAAGGCTCGTTCAGAACGATGCCTTCGTCTTTTACGTAAATAAGTGTGTTGGCGGTACCTAAATCGATCGATAGGTCATTCGAAAAAATGCCGCGAATTTTCTTAAACATGAAGCGGTAAATCCCTACTTAAAAAGCTAAAAACTGCAATAAATGATAGCACGAGTTAGTACTTACTGCGCCCTTACTACACGAAACCCAATATAATTAGAGCTGAAGTCGGCAGGAAGTTCCATCCGCGTCGACACCCGCGCTAAACTCGGTGCAAAATTCCATGCGCCGCCACGAACCACTGAGCTCTGTTCTGAGGTTGTCCATTCCCAGACGTTACCCACGGTATCAAACAAACCCCAGGGATTACGCTGAAAGCTACCAACTGGCGCGGTACGTTGATTTGACCAGTCCGAGCCACAATTGCGGCAATTGGCTTTACCAAAGCCTACGTCATTACCCCACCAGAAATCAGTTTCGGTACCGGCACGAGCCGCGTATTCCCACTGTGCTTCGGTAGGCAAGTTATAATCAAAGCCACTTTTTTGTGTTAACCACTGCGTATAAGCTTGGGCATCATTAAGGCTTACACAGACAACAGGAGAGGTCTCACTCTGCGAAAACCCTGGGTTACGCCAGTTCAGGCTATCATTGAATTTTGGCATGCCGTTTTGTAACACAGCGCAACTGCCGTTCTTTTCTGCTTCGGTCACATAAGCCGTGTCATTAACAAATTTACGAAAGTCAGTGACCGTGATTTCAGTATCGGTAATACCGTATGGACGAGCAATAGACTCGGTCGTCGCCGGCCGTTCATTGGCCATACCGTTACCGGTCAGGTCGCCCATTTTAAAATTGCCCGATGGCATAACCACCAACTCAGGCCCGCGCACATCGCGGAATAGAATATCCTGAATTTTCTCGCCGCGAGTAAATGAATACTCTGACTTTTCCAACTCCGCACGAATCACCTGTGCGTCTTTAAGGTTAAGCGTTTGGTTAAAGGCTGTGTAACCATATTTGATAACTTCGACTTCGTGCTCGCCACCGGGCAGCATAACCTCGATCGGCGTAGAACCGTAGCTTACGCCATCGATCATCACTTCATCATCATAAACGTTAGAG
This sequence comes from Idiomarina sp., assembly GCF_019431395.1. Classification (NCBI taxonomy): domain Bacteria; kingdom Pseudomonadati; phylum Pseudomonadota; class Gammaproteobacteria; order Alteromonadales; family Idiomarinaceae; genus Idiomarina; species Idiomarina sp. The sequence goes on along the minus strand of NZ_CP080268.1, from coordinate 2,688,555 downwards.
CGAATCGATAGTGGATGCATCACCGAGCTGTCGACCGGTTCATCAGCAGCCGGCTCATTAGACGCGGTACGCTTTACTGCACAATAGCGGACATCAATATCTAATAAGGTACAGGCCTGCGACTGAGGCAGCTGACCACGCAGTTCGACGCCCATTTTAACGCCATAATTACCTTGTCCACTAAAACCATCGCTTACAGTCTTTGAGCCCAGAATTTGTACATTGGGGCTAACGCGCTCAAGGTTGGTGCGGGCTAACTCTGACTCAGATAAATCAGCTAACGTCTGGTCGAGGTATTGTTTTGATGCTTTTTGCTTAGCCAGTAACTTGCCACGAGTTTCACATTGGCTGAGAGTTTCTTCGCGGTCACAAACGATCGACTGGCTAACTTCCAGCTCGCCGGTGCGATTAAATTCTTCCTGCAGCCGATCCACACGTGCTACGTTACGCTGATCTTTGAAGGTCTCGATTTCGTTTAACAGGCTGTGTTTACTAACCCGCGCCTCTTCCACTTCCCGACTCTTTGCACTAACCAGCTGAACCTGCGTTTTTATATCTTCTTTATTCTGCTGATGTGCCATGACCGCTTCTTTGTAAGCTTCCTGAGCGCCGGCAATATCGATGGACGGATCATCAACTAACTGTTGATAGCGGTTATTCATTTCTTCCAGCGCAACCTGGCGCTGCTGCTCGAGCTCACGGTTTCGCTCGCGCAAAGATTGAAGCTGTTCTCTTAGCTGCTGTTCTTCTCGCTGCAAGGTCGCCACAGTGTCAGAAAAGTTGTCATACTCTGTCTGCAATGTCGCAATTTGGTTTGATATTTCTTCGACAGACATCTGCGTCGCGTCTGACTCCTGCTGAGCCAATGCTGTCGAGGCGAATGTCAAAGTAGAGGCCATTATCACGGCCAGTCGAGCCAATCGCATCATGTTCCCATTCCAAGCTTGAAAATAACTCAGCGGCAGTTAGCTGTTGCTGCGTCCGCGCTATTGTTATTGTAGTTTTATTGAACGTTCGTCAACGTCGCGCATTTGTAATTACACCGCTTTATGCTATGTGCTTGTCAACGAAAGCGCAAGAGGCAATATCGTCGAAATGACGACAAAATGACGGTTTAACGTCACTGAAAGACTTCCTGCCAGTAAATTTGACGATCGGAACCACGGTAAATGCCAAAGGTGCCGCTGGCTGTGGGGTTATCGTCGTAACTACCATCCTCATTCCAGTCATATTGCAGATAAAGCAACTCGTTAGCCGTTAAATCAAGCAACAACTCAAATTCAAAGGTACCTGACAATTCGTCCGGCTGCGTCCAGCCCAATTGCTCCGTTAACAGCTCGTTAGCATCAAACAGTTGTCCAGCACTAACGGTTTGTTCGACATCGTTGGCTGCAGGTACACGAACCGCCGGCAGATCAGTGCTACTGACCGCGTCCGACAATTGTTGCGACACCAGTGTTGTACAGGTGTCCTGTTCATTCACGACGAAACGCCCGGGCTGGCTGTCTTCAGGGTCATTATCAAAATAGTATTCCGTGCGGGCGAAAACAGGTAACTGCTCGGCTTCGCTGCCAAAGGTGTTTTCCAGCACCATACGACCGTAGTATAGCCCGATCGAATCAATTGCCGCGGAACCCGCAACGCCGGCGAATACACTGTTTTCTATTTTGGTCAGATAACGGGCATTGTTACTGTTATCGCGCTCGCCATCGTCAATTTGCCAGGCCAGCGTGTATTCGGGATAGTGGCCGTCAGGACTGCCATCGGCTTGGCGGGTTATCGTAATGACGGGTTCTGTAGCCGAGCCTCCCGGCGAATCCAGCCACTCACTCATACCATTCTGCCAGTCGAGATAGCCGCTGAAATCAGCTAGACGCCCTAACTGCTGCGCAGTCCCTGTGTCACTGGTGGAAAATGAATAGAATTCAGGTAAACCGTTAGCAAAACCACCATAATAATTCTGTGTCCAGGTACCATCTGAATTCACCGCCATTAACTGCACCGTGAATGTCTGCTGCTGACCCATATAATAAAATGTGCCTGTGTCGCAGGCGCCAAATAACTCACCATTGGTTTGCACGAATTGATCAGGAATAAAGCGACCGATGGGCTGGCTGGTTCGGTTAGGAATAGTGCCGGCACCAAGGTAGTCATTATCAAGCAAGCCTGCTTCAAGGTTAATAACCCCAACCTCACTAAAAGTTACCTGATTGCCAACGACGTCTATATTGCCAGTATTTGCGGTATTTGAGCCGTCATTAGCAGGCGCCAGCAAATTATGCGATTTTACTTCCAGTCCCTCGGCAGTGGACTCCGCACCAAAGCTCGGGGCGGAGCTTCCATCTTGATTAATTGCCGCTAATGTTACCGTAAAGGGTTCGCCTGCTTTTTCGAATACAGTATCTTCAGCATAAGTGCCAGCGCTACCCGCAGTATTTGGGTCGATACCGCCGCTTATCCCAAAGCCAATGCCATAGGGTTTTACCACAAACGCCTGACTAGTGCCTGCAAGTGTATTGCCGGTATCGCCCTGTGCGTTGGCATTTAAACGAATACGCCCGACATCAGGGTAATTAACAGCAATAGAGGAACTACCGTTAACAAAAGTCACGTCAACCGCGGTAGTAGAATTGACGGACGTACCTTCAATTGCGATCGGTTCTGAGCACAGCGTCGGATCTTCACAGGTTAAACTGAAATTTACCGATTTATTGGTATTAAACGCAGCAACGCAAGCTCCCGTATTGGTATCCGTCCTAATCGCTTCCAGGCCAAGCGTAAAATCAGAACCGGAGAGTTGAGTTTGCTCACCACTAAAGCGCAGCGCCGTGTCTACAGCCGTCACCTGACTGGATGGCGAAAATTGTGTGTTATTGGTGGTGGTTACGTCCACCAGGTTACTCAGTGACAGGGTATAAGTGCCGGGTGTGGTCAGGTCAAAATTCACGGTTGTTGTAGCTGTGCTAGTAAAGCTTGCCGTTGCTGTCTGGTTCCCCAAATTTACGTCAGCACTCGCAGAGTCCAACGCGATGGGCGTACAACCGGCATCTGCACAGGCGGTAACGGTAACCGGGAATGACTCGCAAGTGAGCGCTGTACCAGAGTGAGATAATAAAAAGGAATGAATTTCTGTACCACCGCCGCCCGGTTCACAGGCACTGGTATTCTCGTCGATATTGTCGGTATTACAGGTCAAGTCAACGTCGATAGTGCCCCCACCACAACTATTAGTTTCGGTGCAGGGCGCGTTAACATAGCCGCCTTCGATGGTGCCTGAGTTATCCAGGTTACCGTTGACATTAACGTTGCCGGTTATGGTTCCTTCGTTAACTAAGTCTCCCTCAGCGTATACATTGCCAGTGACAGTAGTCTGGTTTCCGTTAAAGGTGATATCGTTCGCGGAGACATCACCGACAATTGTGCCGTTATTACCGACACTCAGATCCCCTTCAACGTCTATATTACCCTCGATCGTACTATTGTTCCCGATGGTTACATTACCACCAACCGTCAAACCACCATTTACGGCTGTGTTATTACCTGCGGTAATACTCCCATCAATAATCAGGTTTGCATTAATGATATTATTACTGTTACCACTTCCATCCAGTACGAGGTCACCGTCAATTTCAATAGTTAGATCGCTCTGGTTTCCCGTCGCATTGATATCTGCCCCACCCAGCTCTAAATCGCTACCGACTCCGGTTATCCTCAAGACCACCGGTGTCTGCGATAACTCTACAGTTAACTTATTAATGTCCAGATCAACAGTAAAATCACAGGTAACGACTGATGTTGAAACCGAGTTAATAACCTCTGTATCTAGCGTACACCCCTGGAAAGGACCAGTTCCTCCATTTTCTGCCGCATCCGGAAGATAAAGAATATCTTGCTTCGCAGCTAACACCGGATATTGAAACAACGTCAAACTGATCGCGATTAACAGCCACCTCATAACCCGGTCACCTCTATTGACAGACTGCGTGAGGCTTGCGAGCCACCAGCACTGCATACGCCATTAGCCTGCAACTGAAAGTAGACGTCACCTCTAAAGGATACGTCGTTGCACTGTATGACTGCGGTACACTGAGCTAAGCCCGGATCTTGCGCAGCAGAAAAGGTTATCGGGTTGGCAAGCGTGAGGTCATCACAATCACTAATCGCATCAAAACTCGGCTGTCCCAATGGAAAAACCTCCATCATCGCAATATTCAAACCCGTTTGTGCGGCATTATAGGCGCGGGCGCCCAGCACTTCTGTTACCACCGAATCAGAACTGCTTACGGTCAGTCGCGACAGGGTTGCTACTAACAGCCCCAGTACGACGATAACAAAAATGGCAACCACTAACGCGCTGCCTGATTGGTTCTTAAGGCGCATTGGCGATATTGACCTCGTAGTTAAAGAACAGCGGTTCGGTGCTGTTACTAACAAACTCCAAGTATAAAATAACGGTACTGGTACGCTGCAAATTGGCAGCATTGACGGCAAAGGGCAAGGCACCGCTGTTACTGTTATTAAGCCGTTCAGCCATTAAGACGCCGCCGCTCAGGCCATTGCCCGGGGTGGGTTGAGTTGCCAGCCAGCCATAGTTGGCGTAGCGCCATAACTGATTGCTCTGCAGGCAGTAGCTGACGGGCGTTTTTCCAATGTAGACCCGTCGTTGCGGAGAGTTGCCCTGGATGTTGCCGCTATAGGTTAACTCGGTTACGAAGTCGGCATCCGGGCTTTGCCCTGCGTCAAGGGTTACATAGCGCTCGGCTGTAGCGCTATAGATCTGCGGTGTTTGCGTAGCATAGATAAAGGCGCGGTCGCTGGCCAGCGTTTGCCAGCCCTGACTAAAACTGATTAAGGTGAGTGTATTGCCGCCGGGGCCGCGCCGATAGCGTCCGGCCGCCCGGGTAGGAGTGAACTCCACACACTGCAGCGCACTCGCGCCCGGCGTAATGGTCCGCACGCTGTTGGGCACGGCCTGTTTTAGTTCACGGCTCAAACGCTCCACGGCAAAACGACCTTGCTCCAGAGTTTGCAAGCGCTCACTTCCCTGCGCAAACATCTCCGCGCCAATACCCACGAAGCGAAATGTGAACGTCGCTACAATGCCCAGTAGTACGATCACGATAACCAGTTCAACTAAGGTAAACCCCTTGGCTGACTGTTTTGAATGAGCAACAGCCATCACCAGTTACCCCGCCAGCTATTGAAGATAATTGGGCTTTGGTTAGGTGCTGACACTGCTACTTGTATCCGCTTAAGCTCGGTTTCTTGGGCACTAGCGTCGGTTGCAGTCACCTCCACTTGGATCGTATATCCACGATAAACACCGGTAAGCGCCTGATTCTGCGAGTTGGTAATCTGATCACCGGATAATGACAAACAATGATAGTCATCGACGTCGTCAAAATCTTCACGGGAGGCTTCTTCGGCATTAGGAAATACAGTGGCGCAGGTGCTGACCAGGGTCGTACAAGCAGGGCCTCCGGTATCACCGCAGCGCAGGCCGGCACTGCCGGTCGGGGAGTTTTCATCAAAACGACGGGCGTTAATTTCGTTAAGCATACTTTGCGCTAACTCGGTAGCGCGCACTTGATGCCAGGGGTCTGTGGTTTGCTGAAAAAGCGGACCCATACCTGCCGTTACCACCAGGGTTACTATGGCAATAACGGTAATGCCAATAACGACTTCGATCAGGGTAAAACCTTGCTCGTGGGGTTGTCGTTTTAGCATGGTTTAGCTCGTTATGTCAGCAACTGTGAATGTAGCCTTCGCTTTCTATACACAAAGCGCGACTGCTGGTGCTATCTGAAAATGTTAATTGGCAGCCCCCTGCGCAGGCAAGCTCCGGGCGGCCAAAGCCATCAAAAGCGATGGATGCAGGTAAACCGGACGTGTTAAGAGTTACCGCAACACCGTCGGTATCAACAAGACGATCCGGTTGCTCTGCCGCGTTAATAGCCAGAACAAAGCCACTATTGCAGTCACCGGATGTCGCTGCACCCAACCTGTTCTGAGCAATAACCCCACCAACACACTGATCGGTATTCTGCATCGCCTGATTTTGCAGGTTACGCAAAACAGAAGCGGCGCGTTCCCGCACCGCTCTGCTTTGCACGCCGTCGTCACCAATAAACACCGGTGCGGCCGCTGCCGCTAATATGCCAATGATCACCAAAATGATGACCAGTTCGATGAGAGTGAAGCCTCTCATTGGGGATTAGCAGCCTGAAGTATCAACCGCAATTTCTGGACGTGTGCCATCGGTTGCCTCTGTATAACTTACATAGCACTCATTAGTTCCATCAAGAGTCTCAGGCAACGTCACAACGTCAATAGGCGAAATGTAGACAACATTTGCGGCTGGATCTGTGTTTGACTCAACAGTGTAGACCCAGTCATATTGACTAGTGTCAGTGCCAGCACCAGCAGCTCCAGTGATCGCCTCAAGTTGTGAGGCAGCAACAATGCCGGCCTGACTTGCCGCTGGGTAACCAAATACGGTATCGATTCCTTCGACCGTAACAGGGGCCGCTTTAGTGCCATCGAGACTGCCATCTACAGCAGCTCTAGCGTATATCGTCTGTGATGCACCTTGAAGTGAGCCTTTCAGACCCTTAACTGCAGATGATCTCGCGTCCGTTGAAAAATCTACAAACTGAGGCGCTGCAGTTACCGCCAAAATCCCCAGAACGACAATAACAATGATCAGTTCGATCAGGGTAAAACCTTTTTGATTGCGCATTTTTGTACTCTCTTTCGTTAGTAATTGTAAAACTTACGTTAGCGTATAGCAGTAATTATGCCTTAATTATTACTGCTGTAAACTGTCACACCGCCATTACGCGGGTTGTAGACAAAATTATTGCCGGTTGTCAGAAAATCGTCGTCGGTTGGCGTCGATTCTAAATTCTTTATGGTGTTGGCTAAATAAAACACACAGACTTGGTTGCCACCACCGCTGACCGGGCTGGTCGCGACATTAGCGTAATAGCGGTTCTCACCTAGATTCGGGTAGCTGTCTGTAACAGTAGGCGACCCCTGCAGGATATTCTGCATCAAGCTCACGCAGTCCGCCGCAGTCAGATTCTCGTCATGTGCGCCGGCATTAGCAAGCGCTGTGACTGGATAACCGGTATTACCATCCACATAAATAGGAATAGAGTCGAGCTCAACCTGTGCGCCTGCGCCGGTACTTTCATTACCGCGTGGTCTACCACGCAACTCCCATTCACCGCGGACAATACCCACGGCACTCGCAAAACCACCGGCAACACCCTCGACAGCGGAATCTTCTGCGTCTGCCGACACGTCGGTAAAGCGCGGCAAGGCAGAGGCTGCCAGTAAGCCGAGGATAACCACCACGATAATCAACTCGATGATGGTAAAGCCGCGCTGACGAGTTGCCGTAACGCAATTGGCTGATTCTTTTTTTAACTGGACTATCACGTTAAAAGCCACTTTATAACCTTACTATGTATAGTGTTATTGTATAACAAACATTCAACGTCTGCGACCACATTTTTAATGCTGAACTGTCTGTCCGGTACGCGCGTTATAGCTAAACCTTGTTTTACCCTCGAGCCGATAATTACAGATCGAGTTTTCCTCTACGGCTACCAAGCCACGCTCTAACCCTTGACCGGTTAAGTTAAACCACAATGCGTCGCACCCTTCAGATACGTCAGGCCAGCCGTGTCCGTTTACCTTTATAGCAACGGTTTCATCGTTAGTCGTGGTCAGCAGCACTGACTTTGGTTTGCCCTGTGCCATCCAGCGGGCCCGGATTAGCCCCACGTTCTGGCTAAAGCGCTGCTGTGCAACACTCAACTCTGCCTGCTGCCAGGACGCTGAATCGGAGTTAAACCAATAGCGCAGCAATACCGCCGTTAATATGCCAATAACCATCACTACAACGATGTTTTGCAACAACCGCATAGCCGAGCGCTGTTGCTGGTCATCGCGCGTCATTAGCGGCCCTGATATGCACTCATCATATCCCACATAGGCGTGAAAATACCCAACGCCAGAATCAATACCATAACCGCAACGATAGCAATCATTACCGGCTCAATACGCGCGGTTAAGGTTTTCAGATCGTAATCAGTTTCACGCTCATAATATTCCGCAACTTCCTGCAACAATACGTCAATGCGGCCGGTTTCTTCACCCACCATAATCATCTGCATGATGAGCGGTGTAAAGAGTCCCGACTGACGTGCTACCCGCGACAAATTGTCACCCTTCTCGATACCGCGGCGCATATCAATCACGCGTTTTTCCATCCACGCGTTATCTACCGCCTCAGCAACCAGTGACAAAGCTTGAGTGAGTGGCACGCCGGCCTTTAACATTACCGAAAAACTACGGGCAAAGCGCGCCAGCATAGAGCGCTCCAATATACTGCCGACAATAGGTACTTTTAACTTGAGTCCGTCCCACAGTTGGCGGCCTGCCGGCGTCGCCACATAAAACCGCACACCAATCACCGCGCCGACCATAGCCACCAGCATTAACGGCCAAAACTGCACAAAAAACTCAGACATGCCGAGCAGTACTTGCGTCGCCCAGGGCAGCTCTACTTTAAAGCGACTAAACATCGACGCGAAGGTCGGTATAACGAAAATATTCAGCACGAACAACGCAATAATCAGCGCAATAAAAACAAAATTCGGATAACGGGTAGCCGACTTAATTCGTTTGCGCGTGTCCTGTTCCTTTTCCAGATATAGCGCCAACTGCTGGAATGACTCTTCCAGTTGCCCGGTATTCTCGCCAACATGCACGATGGCAATAATCAACTTGGGAAAAACCGCAGGATATTGCGCCAATGCTGACGACAAATTACGACCTTTCTCGAGTTGACTATGCACGTCTTTGAGCGTGCTTTTTAAGCGCCGGTTCTGAGTAGTATCACTGAGCCCTTCGATAGCCCGCAAAATTGGAATACCGGCGTTGGTTAAGGAGTACATTTGCCGACAAAAAATAATCAACTCATCCAGGCTGACCTTGGGTTGTAAAGCGGCAGTAAGTTTTTTCGTCCAGGGACTGCTCGGCAACGAACCTGACTTGTCATCATAATTTCTGCTTCTGACGGCGTTACTGGCATTACGGCGAGTTTTACTGATATCCACCGGAATCAGGCCTTGCTTCATAATCGCATCAGCAGCACCACGCGAGTCTGAAGCTTCAATAACACCCTGGGTAAGTTCACCCTGATTAGTCCTCGCTTTGTAGCGAAAGTTAGCCATTTAGCTTACCTCCGCAGGCGTATCTTCGACACTTTCAGCCAGGAACAACACCTCAGGTACCGAGGTAATGCCCTGTTTAGCATAATCCAGTGCCACATTGGCCATTGAACGAAAACCTTTGGCTTCTCGTGCTGCCTGCGCAAAAGCCTGAGTTTGGTTTTCACGCAGCGCATCCATCATAGCGCGATTCATTTCCAATAATTCAAAAACACCAATTCGACCACGATACCCGGTGTGATTGCACGACTGGCAACCTTTACCAAGCCGATAATCGGCACTGCCCGAGCCGACCTCAAGGTGCTCCAGAATTTCTTTCTCGGACTCATCAGGCTGATAAGGCTGCGCACAATTCTCACACACGCGACGCACTAAGCGCTGTGCCAGGACACCCCGTAGCGCTGCAGCAACCAAATAAGGCGGTGCGCCCATATCCATCAAACGCATGGCGCTGGTTATCGCATCGTTGGTGTGCAAAGTCGACAACACCAGGTGACCGGTAATCGAGCCGCGCAGACCAATTTCTACGGTTTCGTGGTCACGCATCTCACCGACCATGATGATATCGGGATCCTGCCGCAAAGTGGTACGCAGCACGCGGGCAAAGTCGAGGCCTATTTTACTGTTAACCTGAACCTGAGAGATACGCGGCAAACGATACTCAACCGGATCTTCGACAGTGATGACTTTTTTGCCCTCGGTATTTAACTCACTTAGCGCACCATATAGCGTGGTGGTTTTACCGGAGCCGGTCGGTCCGGTAACCAACAACATACCGTGGGGTCTGTTAATTAGCGCCCGAATACGCTTAAGAATATCCTCCGGCATGCCTGTTTGATCAAGCGACAACAGTCCATCGGACTGGTCCAGTAAACGCATAACACAGGATTCACCATACTGGGTCGGCATAGTCGATACACGCACGTCAATGCTGTGTTTTTTTACCTGAATATTAAAGCGTCCGTCCTGTGGCAGCCGACGCTCAGAAATGTCCATCCCGGCCATCAGTTTTAATCGCAGCACCAGGGCGTTGGCAATATTGGTTTCTTCCAGGATATTTTCCTGTAGCACGCCGTCTATACGCTGCCGGATGCGCAGCATTTTATCGTCGGGTTCGATATGAATATCCGAAGCGCGAACGTCAACTGCATCCTCAAACAGTGTTTTTAACAGCTTGGCGACCGTAGCCTCTTCGCCTTCCTCTTCGAGGCTCAGTGCACCTAGCTCAAACTCAGAGGTTTCTTCGTATTCGTCTTGTAGTTGGCTGGCAAACGTCTCGATTTCTTTGCTGCGGCGGTACAAAGTATCAAAGGCTTCCATCAGTTGCGCTTCGGGCACTACCGCGATCTCAATCTCGCGCGGTGCTAACTGTTGCGATATCGTATCGATGGCTGACAAGTCAGCCGGATCACTCATCCCCACTAACGCACGTTGCTCATCGGCCTCGATAACCAGAGCCCTGTGACGGCGAGCCTGTACTTCGGGTAACAGTTTAAACGTTTGCGCGGGAATTTTTCGCTCGCTGATATCAAGCATCGGAATTTTTAATTGCTGCGCCAAAAATTCCAGTAACTGATGCTCACTCAGGTAGCCTAAATCAACCAGTGTTTTACCCAGTTTACGGCCGCTTTCACGCTGTCTTTCTAAGGCTGACTGTAGCTGACTTTCAGTAATAACTTGTTCGTGAACAAGCAAGTCACCCAAGCGCATTTTCAGGCGAGGTCGCTTCATGGAGCCTCCGGTGAGCTGCCTAACTGCTGCAGACGCGTTTGTACAAACTCTACACTGGGTTGATGTGAGAGGTGCTCCAGGGCACGCTCATACGCGGTTATGGCGGTCGCGGGGTCAATCTGCTCTAAAGCAATCGCCTGACCCAGATACCAGCGTCCATTAGCCGGTTGTGCCTGAGCCAAACTGCCGTAGCTTTCTGCCGCCAGCTCATATTGTTCGAGCTGCTGTGCTAACTGCGCCTGCAACTGATAGTATTCAAGGTTATCCGATACCCTTGGAGCCGCCTTGCCCAGTAACAATAGCGCCGCCTGATGCTGACCCTCTTTTTGTAGAATTTTAGCACTCAGCAGCCGTAATGAGTGCGCATCAGGTTGACGCTTAAGGCCGTCATTAAGAGTGACCAGAGCCTGACTAATTTGACCACGACCGTACTGCAGCGCGGCAAGCTTTTGGCGGTAATCTAAATTTGTTGGCAGCACCATGACAGCATTCTGCCAATGCGATTCCGCATCACTTAAACGTCCCTGCTGCTGAGCATTGTCGGCTTTTTCCGCATGCTGCGCGGCAACTTGCTGCGGCGACAAGTTAACCGGTTGTTTAACAAAAACTGGTTCGCTTTGCCGCGGCTCATCAGCTTTAGCATCGGCTACATCGTTTGCTTCGTTCTCAGGTGACGCTTGGGCTGGCCTACTATTCGGTTCATTCGGCAACTTTAGTTGCGGCGGTAATTGCAACGGCTGTTCTGCCATCTCAACGGCCGGTCCAGTCGTCGATGTTTTAACGGGCTCAGGTTGAGCTTGTTGTTGTGCAGACTGCGGACGGTAGGGCTTAATCGGCTCTGGTATCGATTCTTGTACCAATTCTGCTGCCGGTTCACCGGCTGATTCAGTAGTCAACCATTGATAGCCCCACAACGCGACTATTACCGAGATAATAATCGCGGATACCCACCACAACCAGCGCTTAGGCCGGCCATTATCAGCCGCCACAGCAGAGCTGCTGTCGGCAGCATCAAACGGTTTGCGACCGCGTCGATCCAGATCCTTTAAGACTTTATTGATTACGCTCACGGTAACCAGGCCCCACGCCAGAAATAAGCAATGCCAGCGACGCCAATAACAATCAACGGCAGAGCAAACCACCACCAGCGTATAGGCTGGCTAACATCACGCGTGTCTTCTGTATCCCGTACTGCTAATTTTAAATCTTTTTGGGTTAGTGCATGCCGACCTTCGCCGTAGGCCAGTAATAGCATCTTGTGACACAACATATTAACCAAGCGAGGGATACCACGGCTTGCCTGATGTAGCCGGCGGACAAGTTTCTGATGAAATATTGGCGTCCCCTTGTACCCTGCGACACTCATACGGTGAGCGATATAGGTACTAAGTTCAGTTACGTTCATGGCGGTAAGTGAGTGCGAAAAGCTGATACGCTGACGCAGCTGCCTAAACGCTTTTAGGCTGAGGCGCTCATCTAATTCCGGCTGGCCGATAAGAACAATGTGAACGAGTTTACGCTGTTCTGTTTCCAGGTTCGATAATAACCGCAGCGCTTCCAGGCTTTCTTCAGGCAGCGCCTGCGCTTCATCAATTAATATCAGTACCGACTTACCTTTTGCGCTAATTTCTAATAATTTTTGCTGCAATGCTCGTGCAAGCTTTTGCTGGTTGGAAAGCCCTTTGGTCGACACCCCCAGCTCTTCTGCGATCGCTAACCGTAACTCGCCAGGGTTAAGATAGGAATCAGGAATATAGGCGGTCTCGAAAAAGTCAGGGACTTCGTTAAGCAAACGCCGACAGAGCAAGGTTTTACCGGTGCCGACCTCGCCGGTAATTTTGATGAACCCTTCACCTGTTTTTAGCGCAGTCGATACCACCTCGAATGCTTCGTGATGACTATCTAAATCACAATAAAACGCCGTATTTGGCGTAATAGTGAAAGGCAGCTGCGTCAGTCCGTAGTGATATAAGTACATGATTTTTCTTATTGCGCTGCAGTGTTCAGTTCAGGAAACCAGGTTTCCAGCAACTCCTGTGAACGACGCAATTCTTTGCGCCAGGTATCAACCCCAATCACCGTGGGTTTAATTAAAATAACCAGTTCCTTCTTTTCCTGGGTATTACGGCGATTTTTAAATAAGTTCCCGACTAGTGGTAAATCTCCTAACAGCGGTACCTGCCCCACCTCTTCAGACGTGGATGTTTGCATTAACCCGCCCAATACCACGATCTCGCCGTTACGCGCTTTAACGATGGTATCCGATTCGCGAATGTTGCTGCGAGCTAACGGCAGTACCAGTTCTCCTTCGGTAAGGGTTATGACCTTTTGTTGTTCCCTTGTTTCGACAACGGATGGATGCACGTGCAAAATAACTTCACCGTTGTCACTAATTTGCGGCGTCACGTCTAACGAAATACCCGAGAAAAACGGTGTCAAATCGACGTTAGAATTAGCAAAATCATTGCTGCCACTGTTACTTAAATTAGTCGATGACGTTACGTTAGTCACATAATATTCGTCTTCACCAATCTTAATCACGGCCTTCTGATTATTGGCCGCACTAACGCGCGGATTAGACAGCACCTGAACACTACCTTGTGTTTGCAGCATTTCAATCACACCGGTAAAGTTCTGGTCTCTGAAACTTAACCCAAACAAGCCGCCAATCGCCGCCGATGTTTGGTTTCCCGGCGTTGCCCCATTAAAGGTAACGTCAAAGCCACTGCCGACCGAGTCCAGCTCAGACCAATTAATTCCTTGCTGATAGGAGTCGTTGAGCGTGACTTCAATGATTCGGGCTTCCAGAATCACCTGTCGCTGCAAACGGTCTTCCAGCGTGCGGATAAAATCGCCAACCGCTCGCAGTCTATTCGGCGGTGCAGTAACGCTGACCAAGCCGGCCTGCGGCGACAGCACAATACTGCCATCACTGCCAACAACGCCCTGTAACATCTCTTCCAGATCGTCCCACAGCGCGGTTTGTGACTGTGTTATTACGCTGGAGCCATTGCCCTGCATTTGGTTTTGACCAAATTGCGAGGACTGCTGCTGGTTGTTATTACCACCCAAAGGGCTAAGCCCGGCAGCGCTGTTTTGATTACCCGAGTTGCTATTACTATTACCCAGGCCACTGCCGTTATCTCTTTCCTGACTTACTCCACCGGAAGATATTTCGGTTTGCGATAAACCAAAACGACGCAGTGATAAATAGTCGAGCTGGAACGTTTGGGTACGAACCCCCGCCGGGTAAATTTGAATCATACGATTATCACGACGCACCTCGTAGCCATACATATCAGCGATAACGTCTAGTGTTTCGTCGACTGTCACGTCTTTTAAGTTAACAGAGATCTTACCGGATACATTAGGATGAACCACGATGTTGTAAGGCGAATCTACGCCCAGACTATGGAAGAACTCTTGTGCGTCGACCTGCTTTGCCTGTAACACAAAACGCGGTTCGTCCAACAACGCTGCGGCACTGTTATCAACTGTCGTACTACCTTGCAAAAAGGCCTGAACATCAGACGGAATGCCCTGTTGACTGGCTGACTTTGCCTGTTTCGGTGTGTCGGGTGTTAACGCATCATTGGCAGCCTTTGGCGAGTGCGTCGGCTGATAGGCACAAGCTGCCATTACAAGTGCTGTTAGAGCCAAAACCACATACTTCATTGACTTCCCTCATTAATCACTTGTTTTAATGATTTAAATAGCTGCAATTGCACGCGCTCTCCTGTCGAACTCATTAACTCCACCTGGTTCGGCAAAATCTTCACTACTCGATAGTTACCTATTTTATCTCCGGCTGCAACGGTGTTGCCGTTTATTACTGCTGATTGGCTATCTTCGCCAAACCGAATGCGGGTCAAGTGGAGCCCCGCGTCTGCATCAAGCTGACTCACTTGCTGTTGTGAGCGCCAGGCCATCGGCATGGTTGGATCTCGCAGGGGTTTAGCCTGTTGCGACTGCTGCGCGACAACGGTAGGTGCCGTTGAAATGGCAGCAACGGCCAAAGCAATCATAACCCGATAACTCAATACCTGCTTAGGCACTGATAAACTCCTTATCAGTACTCAACAATGACCAGGATAACGTCACCTCCGCTTGCGGGTACATCAGCACCTCATACTTAAAGGTCTGCCATTGTGCCTGAGGATATGACTCCAGCAAGGTTTGTAAAAACTCAAATACGTCGAAGTATCCGCCACGATAGCGCACCTGTACTTTGTGTTCATACAAAGCGACGGATTGTTGTTGATGCAACACTTTGGGTTTCTGTGTATCCAAATCCAATAATTCAATGGCATCGGGAGTGTTGAGCAGGCCCGTCAAAAACGCCTGTCGTTGGCTAACACTCATCAATTGTTGCTGTTGTTGTAATTGTTCTTCGATTGCTGAACGCTGCTCACGCAAACCATCAATCTTTTCCAGTAGCGGGCGATCGATATCAACTGCCAGAGCCTGCTCGGTCATTGCAATAGATTCCTGCAAGTTGCGTTGCTGCTGTAACGCTTGTAGCCGCTCGCGTTGCAAACTAGCATCGGTATTGATTAATGGCGCCACGGCAAAACGAATAATGGGTAAACAAGTCACCACAATAGCTGCCAGCAAAACTAACCAACGTCTTGAAGCTGGCCATTGCGCAAACTGCTTTTGTAACTCATTCCAGTTAACCGTCATTGTGCAGCCTCAGAAACTGATTCGTTATCACGTTTGCTACGCAACGTAAAAAGCTGCTGTCCCTGCTCATCTCTTGCCAGCTCAACCATCGCAAAAGCGGTTCGCGACAGTAACTCCGTGTCGCTAAAGCGCATCATCCATAATGCCAGACGATTTGAACGGCCCGCCGCGCCTTGTAATTCAATAATGCCTTCCGCGGTTAAACCAAAACGAGTCAACCAAAGACCTTCCGGAGTTATTTCTGCTAATTCACGCATTAACGTAACCGGTGTGTTGACTGCTCGGGTATCAAACCCTTGCAGTAGTTTAAGTAACGCTTGCCGATCACTCACTCGCTGCTCTAATTCCTGTTTTTGTTGCTGTAAACGCGGGCTTGGTTGTCGGTTTTCAAGTCGGCTTTGTAAGCTTGTCAGTTGCTCGGTTAACTCACTATTGCGGGCTTGTAATTGATCTAACGCCGAACGATCTGAACCTGCGGTAACGCTCAGCAATAACCACGCCAATAAACACAACACAATCACCGCGGAAGTAGCGGTCAATGCTCTGGCTAACGTCAGCGTGCGCTTAGTCGGCTTTACGTCGCCCTTATACCAGTTAACGGTCTGCTTCATTAAGCAACCTCGCTACGACTTTTATTAGCTTCCGTCTCGCTATCAAGCATCTGTTGCAACGCAGCAATAGCCGTCAGATCAGTATAATCGCCTTCGGCCAACTCATACGCCCATGCCGGATACGCAAACTTTTCGCAGGCGACTGCCAATAACTCGTTAAGCGTGGCGGTTACTTTATCCAGTTGTCGGTGCTCAAAAGCACAAGTGACTTGAGCCACCTGGGCCTGGCGCAGTTGACTCTCGTAATAGTCCATCGACCGCTGAACTTCAGTTGCTAAAGGTTCCAACGCGCCGGCCTCGATTTCATCACCGCTGTATTCAGATAACGGCCTTAACGCGCGCAGCTGTCGGGAAAAGGCTAACCGTTTTTTATGGTAAATTTGTATCAGGTAACCTTGTTCGTCATTTTCATAAATAACCAAATGACCACGCGCACTGTTATCAATCAATGCGGCTAAAACTGTCTCGGTGGCAGTGATGCTCTGTAGCTTTAACTTGTATTGCTCAATAGCGGCAACCCATCGCTGCAGGCTATCTTTTGCCGTTGCCAATGCGACAATGTTCTTGGAGCCGGCCGCATGAAACGGGAGCTCGTAGTAATCAATGGCTGCATTGTCCGGCGAATAACTCATCAGCTCTTTTAAACTGAACTTGAGGCTATCTGCTATTTCTGCCGCCGGCACCGACGGTGGTTCCACCTGAATACTTTCGTATAGCTGTGGCGCCAATACGAGTGTCGTTGGGGTCGACTCGAGGTTAAGTTTTTTGTACTTACTGAAGAAATCAGCGACCACACGCTCAGGCTGCTCTGAAGGTAACGGCAAAACGTCGTTAAGAATTGGTTCGATGGAAGTCGATTCAGCTTCTGCTGCGGACTTCCCCAAAAAAAATCGTGCCTTGGTATGACTGACAGCGACTGCCAACCGATAACGACTCGAATTTTTCCGGTTAAAACCCAGCACTTAGCGCAAAAACCTTTATTTTTATGATTTGTTATATGGTATCAGAGTCATATTGAATAAGTGAACAAAAAACAACAAAAAAGCGAGGGATTTATGAGCATACTCATAAATCCCTGATGGTGTTCTGCGTTTTGGGACTTTGATTAAAACTTAAACTGGCTCACTGCCTTGCCCAGCTTGCTCGCCAGGGTTTGCAGCTGATGTGCTGTGGCGCTGGTATGCTGTGTGGCTTCTTTATTTTGGTCAGCCATGTCAGAGAATCGCTCGACATTGCGCGCAACCTCATCACTAGCCGCATTTTGCTCGCCTAACGCGTCGCTAATATCCTGCACGACTTGCAACACGCGGTCAAAGCTTTCGCGAATTTCGGTAATTGCCTGCCCGGTCATAGAGGCGAGCTCAACCCCCTCCTCGACCTCACTGGCACCGCGTTCCATTTGTTTCACGCTGGCCTGAGTACCGCTTTGAATCTTCGCCACCATCGTCTCGATTTCATCGGTCGACTCGCTGGTACGTTGCGCCAGGCTTCGCACTTCGTCCGCGACCACCGAAAAGCCACGCCCTTGCTCGCCCGCACGCGCTGCCTCTATCGCCGCATTTAGCGCCAATAGATTAGTTTGGTCAGCAATAGACTTAATGACGTTAACGATAGAGGTTATTTGTTCCGACTGTTGTTCCAGTTCAACCAGCTGCTGCGAGGTCTGTTTGGCTGCATCGCTAATGCGGTTAATGGAACTGATCATCTGCTCGATAACTGCCGCACTTTGCTGCGCATTTTGACTGGAACTTTCCGATATTTCGCGCGCTTCAGCCGCATTTTCTGACACGTGATTAATGCTGGTACTGAGCTCTTGTATCGAGGTCGCAATGGTTTCGGACGCGTTTGTCTGCTCGTTAGATGAGGCAGACAACTGCTCCGCGGTGCTTGCCACCGACTGGCTTGCGGTATCGAGCTCCGTGGAAGCGGTTTTAATTTCTCCCATCATCGCACGCAACTGTGTTTGCATCGTTGCCATTGCTGACAAGAGTTCGGCGATTTCGTCGCGGCCATCATCGTCGACGTTAACATTGAGGTTACCGTCGGCAATGGCGGTGGCGACACGCATGGCCTCGTCTATGCGACTGGCCAACTGACGGCGGAACAACAAGGCGGCGCCAACAGCTACTAAGGCTACAATTAACCCGCCGATTATCACGATGCTATACACTAAAGTGGCAGCGGTATCGGCCGCTTGACTTCGTTGAACTAATAAATCTTGTTCCTCAGCAATAAACGCATCCATTAATTGGCGCAGTTGATCCATGCCTTCTTTTCCTCGCCCCTGCTTAACCAGGTATGCTGCCTGGTCAAGCCCCATAGCACCAGGGCCGTATTGCGTACGAATATCGATGGGCGGATCAATAGCTTCAACTAACCATTGTTGGTAAACTTCTTCGACCTTAGCAAGACGTTGCTGTTGCTCGGGATTATCGGATGTGAGTTGTTGCAACGATCTAAGATTACGTTCTACCCCCTCTTTACCATCAAGGTAAGGCTGCTGGAATTCCTCTGCCCCGCTAATAACATAACCTCGTTGGCCACTTTCTATATTTAAAAAGTGTTTGACCAAGTCTTCCGCTTCGCTGATAACCGTAAAGGTGTGTTCAGCTCGCTGGGTGGTCTGTACCATATTCGACACACTGTAAATCACAGTACCGATAAGCCCCGCCAGCACCACGACGATAACGCCAAAAGCGACGATCAGTTTATGTATTAGCTTCATGCAGTAAGTTCCAACTGGTCTAATTAGTTTTACTATAAACTCACTATCGACAGATAACGATAGTTCTTCAGTAAAACTTAACTTTTACTCAACAGCTATTTTTTAATCTGCCACTGCAGTTTTTTACCTGCATAGTAAGGCACGATAGCTCCATCGGCGGTATCCAGTGTCGCTGGAAGTTGCCATTCGTCGCGTACTAACGTGACCTTTTCTTGATTTCGCTCAAACCCATAAAAGTCTGCACCAAATACCGAGGCAAAGTTTTCCAGTTTATCCAGTGCGTCGTGCTGGCTAAAGAATTCTGCATACAACTCAAGTGCAGCGGGCGCTGAGTAACAGCCGGCGCAGCCGCAGACGGTTTCTTTATTCGCTTGTACATGAGGCGCTGAATCAGTACCCAGAAAGAATTTAGCATTACCCGATAACGCCGCCTGTTGCAGGCGCTGTTGGTGCTCGCGTCGTTTAAGTATCGGCAAACAGTAGTTGTGTGGGCGCACGCCGCCAACCAGTAAGTCGTTACGATTCATCAATAAGTGCTGCGGCGTCATGGTTGCTGCGACATTATCGTTAGCAGCCATGACAAAATCGACTGCGTCCCCGGTAGTAATGTGCTCAAGCACCAGCTTTAGCTGAGGAAACCTGGTGGTAATCGGCACTAAGTGGCGATCTATAAATACCTTTTCGCGGTCAAATATATCGATATCGTGGTCAGTAACTTCCCCATGCACTAGCAGCGGCACTTGCTCTTGCTGCATCGCCTCTAACACCGGAGCCAGGGCTTCTACAGATTTCACACCGGCTGCCGAGTTAGTTGTCGCCCCTGAAGGATAGAGTTTAAAGCCAATCACATGCGGGTTTTCAGCGGCGGCTTTAATTTCTTCGACAGTTGTTTCTGCAGTCAGGTAAAGCGCCATTAATGGCTGAAAACTCAATCCGTCTGGTAAGGCAGCAAGAATACGTTGCCGATACGCCAACGCCATTTCCACCGTAGTCACCGGCGGCACTAAGTTTGGCATCACCACGGCGCGATTAAACACCTGCGCGGACGCCGCCACGGTGGTTTTTAGTAATGCGCCATCACGTAAATGAAGATGCCAGTCGTCTGGGCGGGTAAGGGTAAGTTGCTGCATTTTGTGGCCTTTGGCTAAACTACGGAATGCACAAATTATACGCGAGTCGCTGTCAACCTGTCTAACTTCCTGAGCTAACGTAAGCCCATGGCTTGCTTCCAATGTTTGCGGCAACAGGACACATAGCGGTCGTTACCACCAATAGCCACCTGGGCGCCCATTTTTATCGCCTCGCCATTTTCGTCGACCCGCAGTGACATGGTTGCTTTGCGGCCACAGTGACAGATGGTTTTCATTTCGACCAATTTATCTGCCACGGCTAACAAGACCGCACTGCCGGGAAACGCGTTGCCAAAAGCATCAGTTCTGATTCCATAGCACATCACCGGAATATCATGCGTGTCGGACAGGGTAGTCAGCTGCCACACTTGTTGCTCCGTTAAAAACTGCGCCTCGTCAATCAGTACGCAATCGATGGCTGCCGCTTTATGATGTGCAAGTACCTTTTCGGTAAGGTCGCAGTGGCTCTTAAAACTCACTGCTTTGCGCTTTATCCCCAACCGTGACGCGATATTCCCCTCGCCCGCTCGATCATCGATCGCGGGCGTCATCAACAGCACGTGTTGGTCACGTTCTTCGTAGTTATGCGCCACTTGCAGCAGCGAGGTACTTTTGCCGGCATTCATTGCCGAGTAGGTAAAATACAAGGAAGCCATATTATTGTTTTTATGTCATCATGGTAAAAAGCAAATCTTACCGAGGAGCCAGTGATATGCAATACCCTGCCGAATTTATCCAAGCCATCCCTAAAGCCGACTTGCACTTACATTTGGACGGTAGCCTTCGCGCCAGCAGCCTTGTCGATATGGCTAAGCGCTCAGGTGTTGAGTTACCCAGCTACACCGAAGAAGGATTATTCGAGCAAGTATTCAAGTCTCACTACAATAACCTCGGTGAATATTTAAACGGCTTTCAGTATACCTGCGCCGTGTTGCGGGATCTGGAAAACCTCGAGCAGGCCTCTTACGAACTGGCGATTGATAACCAAAACGAAGGGGTCACCTATATCGAGGTTCGATTTGCGCCGCAGTTGTTAATGGATCCTTCTAAAGGCGTTACCTTTGACACCATAATGCACGTGGTAAACGATGGCTTGAAACGTGCTAAAACCGAATACAATCAGCGTGAAGACGTTAAAAATGGTGACAAGCCGCCATTTAACTACGGCATTATTAACTGCGCGATGCGTATGTTTGGTAAAAAAGGTTTCTCCCCTTACTACACCCAACTATTCCAACAACTACGCGACTTCGAGCCAATGCAGGTCATTCGCACTGCGGCCATGGAGTTAGTGCGCGCCAGCGTGCGTATGCGCGATGACGAAGGTCTGCCAATTGTTGGTTTGGATATCGCGGGTCAGGAAATTGGCTATCCCGCCAGTAAGTTCAAAGACGTGTATGAATATGCACACGAGAACTTCCTGTTAAAAACCGTCCATGCCGGTGAAGCTTATGGCGCCGAAAGTATTTTTGAAGCGTTAACACAGTGCCATGCGGACCGCTTGGGTCATGGCTATTCATTGTTCTCGCCGGAAATGACAGAAGACCCAAAAATTAAAGACCCTAAGGCCTACGGTGAAAAGTTAGCATCCTATATTGCTGACCAGCGGATTGCGGTAGAGGTGTGTCTTACGTCGAATATGCAGACCAATCCGAGCATTGGTGATATTAAGGACCATAACTTTAAGCACATGCTGGATAATCGTTTAGCGACCGTCATTTGCACCGATAATCGACTGGTTTCGAGGACAACGGTCAGTAATGAGTACCAGTTAGCGGTGGATAATTTTGATATCCCGCTGCACCGGTTAAAAGACTTGGTCGCTTACAGCTTTAAAAAGAATTTTTATCCGGGGGCTTATACCGAGAAACGCGATTACACCAAGCGTAACCTGGCTTATTTTGACAAGCTCGTTACTAAATTTGGTTTATCAGAGTAACCGCTATGTTAATGATGCCCGCCATTGCGTCACTTCGACCGGGCGGGCATAGTAAAAGCCCTGCATGACGACATTGGCATCGGTTTTAAATAGGAACTCTGCCTGCTTTTTAGTCTCTACGCCTTCAGCAACAACTCGCATACTCATATGATTGGCAATAGATATTACCGTTTCAATTACGCCGTCCCCGGCTCTCCGATCACCGATTGACTGTACAAAGCTTTGGTCTATTTTTAGCTCGTGAACCGGCAATTGGCTGATATAAGACAACGACGAATAGCCGGTACCAAAGTCATCGATGGAGAACTCTACCCCCTGCCGACTCAGGCCTTGCATTTTGGCCACCACGTCCGAGACATCGTCAATTAAGACACCTTCGGTGACCTCTAAAACTAGCGACTTACGGGGTATTTCATACTCTTTTATTAACGCATCAATCCAGTCTTCAAAGTCCGACTTACG
This sequence comes from Idiomarina sp., assembly GCF_019431395.1. Classification (NCBI taxonomy): domain Bacteria; kingdom Pseudomonadati; phylum Pseudomonadota; class Gammaproteobacteria; order Alteromonadales; family Idiomarinaceae; genus Idiomarina; species Idiomarina sp. Next base: position 2,666,032 of record NZ_CP080268.1, on the reverse strand, counting down.
AAAGTGACGCGCGCTAATATTGACTGAGATGCTTAGGTGCTTTCCTTGTTTTTGCAGATCAGCTAATAGTTGGCAAACCCGCGTTAACATCCAGCGGTCAACGTCAACGATAAGGTCTGACTGCTCGGCTACGGGTATAAATTTCCCTGGTGAAATCATGCCGTCGCGGGAATGATTCCAACGCACCAAAGCTTCAGCACTTACAACTTCACCGGAGTGAAGACATTGTGATTGCAGGTGCAACTCAAGCTCGTCTTTACTAATCGCATGGCGTAATTGTTTTTCGATCTCGAACTGCTGTTGCACTTGCTGACTAAACTTAGCTTTGTAAAACTCGAAGCTATTGCCGCCTTTGTGTTTAGCCTGATGCATTGCCGTTTCTGCCGACCGAATGATACGTTCAGCCTCAATTTTGCTGTGCATAATCACATTGGTTTCGGGGTAAATGACGCAACCAATACTGGCGGATATCTTCAGCTCTTCACGCATTACATGAAACGGCTGCTCTGTTGTCGCTAATAACAACTGTCCCACGGCTTCCGCCTTATTTTTGGCCGCCTGAATGCTACTGGCATCTTCCGGTAATAACACCGCAAATGCATCGGCGCCCAAATGCGCCAGCGTATGCTCACGCCCTTTCAGTTCCTGCTTCAGCCGCTCTGCAAAACGCTTAATAAGTTCACTACCAAACTCATAGCCACGTGCATCATTGATATGCTGTAAGCGATCCATATCAACCAACAGTAACGCACCATAATGTTTACCGTCATGAGCCGCCAAGACCTGCTGCATCAGTTCACTTAGGTGAAAACGGTTAGGCAGCGATGTGAGCGGTTCATAGTAAGCCAGAAAATGGAGCTTTTCCTCGTCAGCCTTACGCTCGGTAATATCCTCTTCGACACCGATAAAATGGGTAATACGGTCATTTTCGTCCAATACCGGGGTAATCGTAGCCCAAACCACGTAATTGCTGCCGTCTTTGCGTTTATTCAACAATTCACCGCGCCATGTTTCACCCAATTTAAGCTTGTTCCATAACCTTTCGTAGGTTGTTTCAGCGGTTGCACCTGACTGCAAAATGCGTGGGTTCTGGCCAATAAGTTCGCCCTTAGTGTAACCAGTGACGTCACTGAACGCCCGGTTTACGTACTCGATTTCACCCTCAATATTAGTGATTATGACACACTCGTTGCTTTGTTCGATGGCGGTATTAAGGTTCTTTAGATCGCTCAAGTATTGCGATCGATCGCGGGCTATTTGTTCTATAGTGCGCGCCATTTGCCCCAATTCATCGTTATCGGTTAGCGCAATATCGACGTCGCTATTAGTCAACCGAAGTTGTAAAACCCCCTGTTGTAATAGCTGCAATGGTCGCGTCAGTCGATGTTGCAAGTAAACTCTCAATAGCGACGCAAGAATAAACACCAATAGTAATTCACCCGCAAGCGCCCAGCGGCGCTGATAAATCGCGGCCTTCAGGCTGGTGTCATACTCATACGTCATTAGCAATGTCCAGGTTGCAACCTCTTGAGTCTGATTCGCACGCCCAACCAAGGGTGTTTTGGAATAAAACCGGTCTAAATCAGGTTCATAGACCACTAATGAGAATTTACCCGCTGGTGAGCTGAATGCCTCAGGCAACTCTAACTGTGCATGCTCAATCAGCCGCCCGACTTCACTTTTAAGGTTACTGAAAACCACCGAACCCTGCTCATTAAATATCAACGCACGGCTGACACGGCGATGCACTTCAAGCTCGGCTATAACCTCTTGCGCAAGCTCCGGATAGTCATAACGAATAATTCTATTCAGCGTAGCCTGCGAGGATAGATTCAGTGTTCTTAATTCGCGCTCTGCCAGGTTACGGTTTTCTAACTGCTGGTAATACAGCGTTAGCCAAACCAAAAAAACAAAGACCGCGACACTGACCGTAAAAACCAATAGCGTAATTCTGGTCGACAAACTGCGCCAAAAATTAACTCGTGCTTCAGCCATTAGTTTGCCCACCCATTGTCACAATAATCCAAGGATTGGCGCTTAGTCAGGTGGCCGGTTTCTAATAAAAATTGTTGCACCGATTTCAGCGTTTCAGATAAGTTAAACGCTTCAGAGTCTGTAGCGCCTACCAGCTCCAGATCCGCCAGCGCTAATACTAATTCTCGGCGTGACAAGCCCGTATTAACTGAAACAATACGAGTGACTTCAGGGGTTAGTGCTTTAAATTCGCTGACTGACGTTTGCCATAATTGCATTAATTTGGGTCGAATATGGCCGCCATGCCTGTCCCATACTGACTTTTTTATGACTAACAAGTCGACAATTTCGGCCGCAATCATGGAACTGTCGAATATAACCTCGCTGGGCATTCGTTCTAGCCTGCCAAGCACTGGATGGAAGGTTATGACGCCATCAACGGCCCCTGACTCAAAGAGTGAGGCGTGCATGTTTAGCGTGGCAACCGATGGCTGTATGGCTTTACCTTCAAACACCTCAAATTGCTTTGCCCGCTTTAACATATAGCCGCCTACGGCTGTTGCTTCATGCGCGATTCGTAATGGTTCAGGCTGCTCACGCCAGTCGGGGCGCATAATTAACCCATCACCACCCCGGGAGACATCGGTAACCACCGCGACACACAATTGCTCGTTAGTGCCTTGCTGATAGATTAATGCCTCGTCTAGAGTCAGAAAACCACCATCGAGTTGTCCTTCAGACATCAAACGTAATAGATTGGAAGTGGATGGCAACGAATGAATACTAAATTCAAGCTCGTTCACTGTTTGAGGGTTGAGCTCTTTCGCAACATAGAAAGGTTGATAACCGAGCCAATTGTTGCCGGCCAAGTTGACCGGCTCGTGCGGTGGCGAACAAGCAAGCAAAAACGCGCTGACAACCCAGATAAAGCCGCTTCTTAAGCAACTGTTAATGGATTTAGCAGCGCGTGACATAGTCAGCTGCTCCCTGCCAACCTAGAATGGTATATCATCGTCAAAATCTGACGAGCTGGGATCAAACGGCGCCGGCTGCTGAGGCTGTTGTTGAGGGCGCTGCTGCGGACTCGGCTGACCACCGCCGGTATTCGGGTTACCCTGTTGAGGCTGCTGCGGTTGCTGATTCTGCTGCGCTGGCTGTTGGTAGCCCTGATTAAAGCCTTGGTTGCCACCCTGGTTCATCGGCTGGCCCATGTTTTGATTTTGGTTTTGGCCCATGCCACCGCCGCCACGCGAATCCAGCATCTGCATTTCGTTGATGACGATTTCAGTGGTATAACGGTCTTGCCCGTCCTGCCCTTGCCATTTACGCGTCTGCAAGCGGCCTTCGACGTAGACTTTAGAGCCCTTTTTAAGGTATTCACCAGCAATTTCAGCCAGGCGTCGATAGGCGACACAACGGTGCCATTCGGTCTGTTCACGCGGTTCGCCGGTTTGCTTGTCTTTCCAGCTTTCGCTGGTTGCAATGGATAAGTTGGCAATAGCGGTACTATTCTGGGTATAACGAATTTCCGGGTCGGCACCTAAGTTACCGATAAGTATTACTTTATTGACACCGCGACTGGCCATGTTGCACTCCTGTTTAATTCCGTAACGTATTGAAAATTATAATTTAGTTTGTTGTTTGATACTGCTGCAAGAGACCTTGCACGGTCTTCTCATCATACTGCTTTTTATCGACTTTTAAATAACTAATTTCGTCATCCGGCGCGTAACGTACTTCCTCGACACCAGTAACCTCGGCAAGCGCCTGATTAAGGCCATTTCGCTGGCTACCGTTAACCGCCTGCAGATTAATCGTGACATTGGTTACCGGCTTAGGATTGGCCATCCATAACGTCGAAAACAGCCACAAGCCTAGTAGTGCCAGCGAAAAGATACCTAACCCCAGCGACTGATAATACTGTAAGACCCAGCCACCAACACTACCGCCAACAAAAGCGCCCAAAAACTGACAGGTTGCGTAAATACCACTGGCACTGCCTTTACTACCAGCCGGCGCGACACGCGTTAACAGTGACGGCAGCGAGGCCTCGAGATAATTAAAACCGGCAAAAAATATCAGTAGTGCCACCGCTAAACTCAGACCCGAGTGGCCAAAGACATCGCCAACAAATACGCCGCTGCACAGCATAATTAATGCTATTCGAAACCAGAACACCTGGTTATCAGTGCGTGAACTACGAATAATCATCGGCACCATCACGGCAATAGACAGCACGATAGCCGGCAAATAAAACCAGGCATGCGTCGAGGTCGCAAAACCGGCACTTTCCAGCTGCGTGGGTAAGGTGATAAACCACGCCGTAAGCACTGCATGCAATACAAAGACCCCGATATTGAGTTGCCATAACTGCGTATGTTTTAGCAATGATTTTAGTTCCGACGCGACCGGCAGTGCGTCACGCCTTGCACTTTGCGTCTGCGCCTTAGGTACGCTGAGCAATAAAATCACAATACCCAGCACGCCGGTACCGGCGGTAAACCAAAACAATCCGGATAATCCCAACGCGCCGCCTAACAGCGGCCCTGCCACCATTGCCGTTGCAAAGGCAAGTCCGATACACATGCCAATAACCGCCATGACCTTAGTGCGCTGTTGGTCACGCGATATATCTGCCGCTAATGCCAGAATTGCCGCAGCTACTGCGCCCAGCCCCTGAATTGCCCGGCCAATCGCTATACCCACCAGTGTGTCTGCCATAGCAGCTACCACGCTACCCATAATAAACACCAACAAGCCCAAAACGATAACCGGACGGCGCCCGATGCGATCAGACAACATGCCCATTGGAATTTGCAATAGCGCCTGGGTTAACCCGTAAGCCCCCAGCGTAAAGCCCATAAGTGCCGCACTGTAATCCGGGTATTCGCGCGCGTAGATCGCCAACACCGGCATGATCAAAAACAGCCCCAGCATCCGTATTCCAAATACTGATGCCAGCGCCAGCGCCGCTCTTTTTTCGGTATGATTAAGTGTTTGTTGTGACATGAACCACAGTTACTAAATTCTTCAATGATGACATTGTACCAGAAGCGGTCGGGTGTGCGATAATGATGTCAGAAAGCCAACAGGAAGCGATGAATGGATAGTATAGAAGTACGCGGAGCAAGAACGCACAATTTAAAGAACTTTAACCTTTCTATTCCACGCGACAAGCTGGTTGTGATCACTGGTTTGTCCGGTTCGGGTAAGTCGTCGCTGGCATTTGATACCTTGTACGCTGAAGGTCAACGCCGGTATGTTGAGTCGTTGTCAGCATATGCGCGGCAGTTTCTGTCACTAATGGAAAAGCCCGATGTCGACTCAATTGAAGGGTTATCACCTGCGATCTCGATTGAACAAAAGTCGACGTCACATAATCCCCGTTCAACGGTCGGCACCATTACCGAGATTTACGACTACCTGCGACTATTGTTTGCCCGGGTTGGTGAACCCCGTTGCCCTACTCACGACGTACCATTAGCAGCACAAACCGTGTCGCAGATGGTGGATAACGTGTTGTCAGCTCCGGAAGGTGCCAAACTTATGCTGCTGGCACCAATTATCCAAAACCGTAAGGGCGAACATATTAAGGTACTGGAGAACCTCGCGTTGCAAGGGTTCATTCGCGCCCGTATCGATGGTGAAATTTGCGACTTAAGCGATCCGCCGCCGTTAGAGCTGCAGAAAAAGCACACCATAGAAGTGGTTGTTGACCGCTTTAAAGTACGTGAAGGCCTGGAACAACGTCTGGCGGAGTCATTCGAGACCGCGCTGGAATTAAGCGGCGGTACCGCATTAGTCGCACCGATGGAAGGCGATGACGAAGAGATGGTATTTTCGGCTAACTTCGCCTGCCCACATTGCGGTTTTAGTATGCAGGAGCTTGAGCCACGCTTGTTCTCGTTTAACAACCCTGCCGGCGCATGTAATACCTGTGACGGTTTAGGTGTAGAACAGTTTTTTGATCCGGCAAAAGTTATTACCAATGCGGAGCTATCGCTATCGGGCGGCGCGATCCGTGGTTGGGACAAACGTAACTTCTACTACTATCAAATGCTGCAGTCGTTAGCCAAACATTACGATTTTAAGCTGGCAACGGCGTTCCAGGATTTATCCGAACAGCTGCAGCATAAAATACTCTTTGGTAGTGGCCAGGAACAAATCAAATTCACCTATGTTAATGATCGTGGTGACAAGGTGGTGCGCGAACACCCGTTCGAGGGAATTATCCCCAACATGCAGCGCCGCTATCGTGAAACAGAGTCACAAGCAGTTCGCGAAGACTTAGCCAAATACATCGCCATGCAGCCATGCAAAAGCTGCCATGGCACTCGCTTGCGTCCGGAAGCTCGCCACGTCTTTGTAGAAAACACCACGCTGCCCCAGGTTGCCGAGCGCTCCATTGGCGATGCGTTGGAATTTTTCCAATCGCTGAGCCTGGAAGGTCAGCGGGCACAAATTGCAGAAAAGATTTTAAAAGAAATTAACGACCGTCTGCGCTTTCTGGTTAACGTGGGCCTTAACTACCTGAGTCTGTCCCGTAGTGCAGAAACACTGTCAGGTGGTGAAGCCCAGCGTATTCGGCTGGCCAGCCAAATCGGTGCAGGGTTAGTTGGTGTAATGTATGTGTTGGATGAGCCGAGTATTGGCCTGCACCAACGCGATAACGAGCGCTTACTGAATACCCTGACTCATCTGCGCGACCTAGGGAATACGGTAATTGTGGTTGAACACGACGAAGATGCGATTCGTCAGGCCGATCATGTTATCGATATTGGTCCGGGTGCGGGCGTACACGGCGGCGAAATCATTGCTCAGGGTAACGTTGACGACATTATCGCCAGTGAGAACTCACTTACCGGCGATTATTTGTCAGGTAAAAAAGAAATTGAAGTGCCTGCTGAGCGCTTTAAAGTCGATAAGCGTCGATTGACGATAAAAAATGCCACCGGTAATAACCTTAAGGGCGTTGATTTTGAGCTACCCATTGGCGTCATGACCTGTGTTACCGGCGTGTCCGGTTCAGGCAAGTCGACATTAGTAAATGACACACTGTTCCATATTGCCCATCACGAATTAAATAAGGCAACAACCGGCGAGCCAGCGCCTTACCAAAGCGTCGACGGTTTACAGTATTTGGACAAAGTAGTCGACATAGACCAAAGCCCCATCGGCCGTACGCCACGTTCTAATCCGGCGACCTATACCGGTATTTTTACACCAATCCGTGAATTATTTGCCGGCGTGCCCGAGGCGCGTGCTCGTGGTTACAAACCTGGTCGCTTTAGCTTTAACGTGCGCGGCGGGCGCTGTGAAGCCTGTCAGGGCGATGGCGTTATCAAAGTCGAGATGCACTTTTTACCGGATGTCTACGTGCCTTGTGATATTTGTAAGGGCAAACGCTACAACCGCGAGACGCTGGATATTCAGTATAAGGGTAAGAATATTAACGAAGTGCTGGATATGACCATCGAAGAAGCACGGGAATTCTTCGACCCTATCCCTGCTATTGCGCGCAAGCTGCAAACGCTTATGGATGTTGGTTTATCTTACGTGCGACTTGGTCAGTCGGCGACAACACTGTCAGGCGGTGAGGCGCAACGAGTCAAGTTGTCACGTGAGCTGTCTAAGCGGGATACCGGCAAAACATTGTATATACTAGACGAGCCAACTACCGGCCTGCACTTTCATGACATTAAGCAGCTACTGGCGGTGATTCATCGCTTGCGTGACCACGGTAATACGGTGGTTGTTATCGAACACAACCTGGACGTCATTAAAACCGCCGACTGGATTATCGACTTAGGCCCGGAAGGTGGCTCAGGTGGTGGCGAAATCATTGCACAGGGAACACCAGAGCAAATTTGCGAGGTAGAACGTTCGCACACCGCACGTTTTTTAAAACCGATGTTATCTAAAACCTAACTGACAGAGACGACGATGTTAGAAGAGCAGTTTAAAGTACGTTTTTATGAAACAGACGCCTTAGGCCACGTTAATAATACGGTAGTGCCCATGTGGATAGAAACGGGTCGCCTGCCGATTTTTGAGTTTTTTGGCGAGATGTCACCCGAAACACAAAGTTTGATCGTCGCGCGGCTTGAAGTTGATTACGCACGGCCTATATTTTTTGGTAGTAATGTAACCGTTAAAACCTACGTTAGCCGCTTAGGTGGTTCATCATTTGATATCTCAACAGAGATTTGGCAAAAAGACGAGCTGTGCGCGAAAGGCAAAACTATTTTGGTTTATTTTGACTTTAAAGAGCAAAAGTCTATACCGTTAACTGACGGCCTGCGTAGCCGTTTAGTAACACTCACACATCCGGAGCATCCTCTTGACGCGTGAATTAGTCAGTGGTGGTCAACACATCCATGCACCTGACGATCTTAACCGGTTGTTACAGGACATTTATGACGAGGCCATGACGATAACGTCGGGTAAGGTCGCTGACTATATCCCGGCGCTGGCTGAAGTTAACCCTGACTACTGCGCTTTAACTCTGGCAACGCTGGACGGCGAGGTATTTAATGTCGGTGATACCAAAGAACACTTCTCGATTCAGTCCGTGTCTAAGATTTTTGGCCTAATGTTGGCGATGGACCGACTCGGGGACGACCTCTGGCAACGGGTTAAAATGGAGCCGTCTGGTCAAGCCTTCAACTCTATTGTACAGCTGGAATGGGAACAGGGTATTCCGCGTAATCCAATGATCAATGCCGGGGCGATCCTCGTCAGCGATGTGTTGGTCAGCCATTACTCGGCCAGTAAAAACGCTGTTTTGAGTCTGGTTCGTAGCTTATGCGGTAACGACAAGATCTATGCGGATCACGATGTCCACCTGTCAGAAAAGGAACACGGGCACCGCAATGCAGCACTGGCTCACCTGATGAAAAGTTTCGGTAACATCGAGTCTGATGTCGATGAGTTACTGGATCATTATTTTTGGCAGTGTGCGATAACCATGACTGGAGAGAACCTCGCCCGCTCGTTCACTTTTTTGGCAAACGACGGTGTTTGTCCTTTCTCAAAAAAAGAAATCATGTCTAAGCGCGACTCGCAGCGTATTAACGCACTGTTATCGACCAGTGGTATGTACGACCAAAGTGGTGAGTTTGCCTTTACCGTTGGGGTTCCTGCCAAAAGCGGCGTGGGCGGCGGTATTGTTGCGATAGTACCGGATTTTGGCGTGATATCTGCGTGGAGCCCACGCCTGAATGATTATGGTAACAGCGCGCGGGGTATGTTTATGGTGCGCGAACTAGCTAACCGTCTCGGCCTGAGTGTGTACTAACTAACGTCGATAAATTTGGAATCTTTGCAAATTAAAGCGGGCGAATAACGTATCAAGGCGCCCATCTCTGGCCAAATCCCTTAATAACCGCTGCATCTCGTCCCGACTAATATTCTTGTTAGGCGCGATTAAGACGCTCATCTCGTACTCGTGTTCGATCTGCTCAGATACGAATAACTGATCGAGGTAATTTACCGATGCATTGCGCAAGGCACTTAGTAGTTCGTCGTTTAACACCGCGGCATCAATACGGCCTCCCAACAACATACGCACATTAGTAATGCGCGAGTCAGCCAAATAGATATCGTAGCGCTCTGCAACCTCCGCCGAGTCCAATATTTCGCCCGCCATAAGATAATGATAGCCGCGAACACCACCTAGTGTTTTACCTTTTAAGTTGTCAAAAAAGGCCTGGGTACGGCCAGCAACCTTTTTGGTGACCAATCTCTCTCTACCTTTGAGTAACGGCAAAGTAGAAGCGATATCAAGCGCACGCTCTTGCCAACCCCATATGGGAGATTCGAATAGGATCACATCGCAACAACCATTTTCGGAAAGAGCCTGATAACGGCCATTGGGCGGAATAGCCTGAATAATAAACTCGTAGCTACTTTGGGACGTATTTAATAAGTCTACTAACTCAGTAGTTACGTCAGTCTCTAGCGTGTCTGAGAAAAATGGAGGGAAATCATAAGCAGCAACGTACACCGGCTGCTGCGCAGCGGCAGCTCCTGATGCCACTGATAATAATAATGTTACTGTTAAGAAAAGTCGTTTCACGATACATCAATGAATTGCAAACACGCACCCATAATACTTAAGCCAGCGTGAAGCGCAAGCGTGGATGCTCACTTCGTTCGCGGCTTTTGCCCCTGCGGGGCGGCCGTTTGTGCCTGCGGCACAGCTGTTTGTAACCTGCCTTCGGCGGTTACGGCTATTTGCCCCCTCCGGCGGCGGTAAAACCAAAAACAAGGCTGTCTAGGTTTCAGTATTTATGTTTTCCCGCGCCGTAGGCGCAAACGGCCGTGCGCAAGCGAAGCGAGCGCACAAACAGCCGTTGCGTAGCAACAAACAGCCGTGCCGCAGGCACAAACGACCGCCCCGCAGGGGCAAAAAAGCCATAAAAAAACCCGGCCGAAGCCGGGTTTTTATCAACACGTGTGTTGATTAGTCGATGATCTTAGATACAACACCTGCACCTACAGTACGACCACCTTCACGGATTGCGAAACGCAAACCTTCGTCCATTGCGATTGGAGCAATCAGCTCTACAACAAACTTCAGGTTGTCGCCCGGCATAACCATTTCTACGCCTTCCGGCAATTCTACTGCGCCCGTTACGTCAGTTGTACGGAAGTAGAACTGTGGACGGTAGCCTTTAAAGAATGGCGTGTGACGGCCACCTTCGTCTTTGCTCAGTACGTAGACTTCTGCTTCGAACTTAGTATGCGGAGTGATTGTACCTGGCTTCGCCAATACCTGACCACGCTCTACTTCGTCACGCTTAGTACCACGCAACAAGGCACCGATGTTCTCACCTGCACGACCTTCGTCAAGCAGCTTACGGAACATTTCAACACCAGTAACGGTAGTCTTCGTGGTGTCTTTCATACCAACGATTTCACACTCGTCGCCTGTACGCACGATACCGCGCTCTACACGACCAGTTACAACCGTACCACGACCTGAAATCGAGAATACGTCTTCGATTGGCATGATGAATGGCTTATCGATGTCACGCTCTGGCTCCGGAATGTATGAATCCAGCGCGTCTGCAAGCTCAACAATCTTCTTAGCCCAGTCTTCGTCGCCTTCCAGTGCTTTCAGTGCTGAACCCTGGATTACCGGCAGGTCGTCGCCCGGGAATTCGTATTCTGATAACAGTTCACGAACTTCCATTTCTACCAGCTCTAGCAGCTCTTCATCGTCAACCATGTCACATTTGTTCATGAATACAACGATGTAAGGGACGCCTACCTGACGTGACAACAAGATGTGCTCACGTGTTTGTGGCATTGGGCCGTCAGTGGCCGCTACTACCAGGATTGCACCGTCCATCTGTGCTGCACCGGTGATCATGTTTTTAACATAGTCAGCGTGTCCAGGGCAGTCTACGTGTGCGTAGTGGCGAGTTGGCGTGTCGTACTCAACGTGAGAAGTCGAGATAGTGATACCACGCTCTTTCTCTTCTGGCGCGTTATCGATGGCTGCGAAGTCTTTCGCCGCACCACCATAAACTTTTGCCAAAACGGTAGTAATAGCAGCAGTAAGAGTAGTTTTACCGTGGTCAACGTGACCAATGGTGCCGACGTTTACGTGCGGCTTCGAACGTTCAAATTTTTCTTTAGACATGATAGTTCCTCAAACTTAAGTTAAAAGCCCGGTCTCGTAAAAAACCGGACCAGACCTTACTTATTTAGCGTTACGCTCAGCCATCACTTTTTCAGCGATGTTGTTTGGTGCTTCACCGTACTTCAAGAATTCCATTGAGTATGATGCACGACCTTGGGTTTGTGAACGCAAGTCAGTTGCGTAACCAAACATCTCAGACAATGGAACAACAGCGTTGACAGCTTTCAAGCCACCTGGCGCTTCTTCCATACCTTCGATAAGACCGCGGCGACGGTTTAAGTCACCAACCACATCACCCATAGATTCTTCTGGCGTGATAACTTCAACTTTCATCAACGGCTCAAGTAATACCGGATCGGCTTGCATTGCGCCTTTTTTGAAAGCCATGCTACCGGCGATTTTAAATGCCATTTCTGATGAGTCGACGTCATGGTAAGAGCCATCATACAGGGTTGCTTTAACACCCAGTACTTGGTAACCGGCTAATACGCCCTGTTCCATCTGCTCTTGAATACCTTTATCAACAGCCGGGATGTACTCTTTTGGTACCACACCACCAACAATTTCGTTAACGAATTTGTACGTGATGTCTTCGCCATCTTCGTCTTCTTCGATAACCATTGGCTCCAATTTAAGCCAAACGTGACCGAACTGACCACGACCACCTGATTGACGTACGAATTTACCTTCGACTTCAACCGGCTTACGGATAGCTTCACGGTATGCAACCTGAGGCTGACCTACGTTACATTCAACTTTGAATTCACGCTTCATACGGTCAACGATGATATCCAGGTGCAACTCACCCATACCAGAGATAATGGTTTGGCCAGATTCTTCGTCAGTCTTAACACGGAACGACGGATCTTCTGCAGCCAACTTACCTAAAGCAATACCCATTTTTTCCTGGTCAGCTTTAGTTTTCGGCTCTACCGCAACAGAGATAACCGGCTCTGGGAATTCCATACGCTCAAGAATAATCTTGTTGTTTGGATCACACAGCGTATCACCTGTAGTTACGTCTTTAAGACCGATCAATGCAGCAATGTCACCCGCGCGTACTTCTTTGATTTCTTCACGGCTGTTAGAGTGCATCTGAACCATACGGCCCACGCGTTCTTTCTTGTTTTTAACCGGGTTGACGACACCGTCGCCCTGGTTAAGAACACCTGAGTATACGCGCACGAACGTTAGCGTACCAACGAACGGGTCAGTTGCGATTTTAAACGCCAATGCCGAAAATGGTTCGTTGTCATCAGACTTACGAACACCTTCAGACTCATCGTCTAAGATACCAGTAATTGCTTTAACTTCAGTTGGTGAAGGCAAGTATTCAATAACCGCGTCAAGTACCGCTTGAACGCCTTTGTTTTTGAATGCAGAACCAGCAGCAACCAGGCAGATTTCGTTTGCTAGTGTACGCGCACGAAGACCTAGTTTGATTTCTGCTTCTGTCAGTTCGCCTTCTTCCAGGTATTTTTCCATCAACTCTTCGTTGGCTTCAGCCGCAGCTTCTACCAATTCAGCGTGATATTCTTCACACTGGTCGACCATATCAGCAGGGATCTCTTCATAAGTGAAAGAGGTGCCCATGTCTTCGTCGTTCCAGTTGATGAACTTCATCTTGATCAGGTCAACAACACCACGGAAGTTTTCTTCTGAACCCACTGGCAATTGCATTGGTACAGCAACTGCATTCAAGCGAGTTTTCATCTGTTCAACAACAGACAAGAAGTCAGCGCCTGCACGGTCCATCTTGTTGACGAATACCATGCGTGGAACTTCATATTTATTCGCCTGACGCCAAACGGTTTCCGTTTGCGGCTGAACACCAGAAGAAGCACAAAGAACGACAACAGCGCCATCAAGTACCCGCAGAGAACGTTCTACTTCGATGGTGAAATCAACGTGTCCAGGGGTGTCGATGATGTTTACGCGGTGTTCTGGGAACTGCTTATCCATACCTTGCCAGAAACATGTAGTTGCTGCAGAGGTAATGGTAATACCACGTTCTTGTTCTTGCTCCATCCAGTCCATGGTAGCTGCACCATCGTGCACCTCACCAAGTTTGTGAGACAGACCAGTGTAGAACAACACACGTTCGGTTGTGGTTGTCTTACCGGCGTCTACGTGAGCGCAAATACCGATGTTACGATAACGCTCAATGGAAGTTTTACGAGCCACAATAAACTCCTTACTCGGTTAACTGTGAATTTACCAGCGATAGTGAGCAAACGCTTTGTTTGCTTCAGCCATGCGGTGAACGTCTTCACGTTTCTTCACAGCTGACCCTTTGTTTTCTGATGCATCTAGCATTTCAGCTGCCAGACGCTGCGACATTGATTTTTCACCACGGGTGCGCGCTGCATCAACTAACCAGCGCATAGCCAGTGCGTTACGACGTACCGGACGAACTTCAACTGGAACTTGGTAGGTTGAACCACCCACACGACGAGATTTAACCTCGACTGTCGGACGCACGTTGTCTAACGCAGCGTCGAAAATTTCCAAATGATCTTTACCTGACTTGTCTGCCAGGATGTCCAGTGCACCGTAGATAATCTTTTCAGCGACTGCTTTTTTGCCGTCAACCATGACGACATTAATAAACTTAGCCAACAACTCCGATCCGAACTTAGGATCTGGAAGGATTTTACGTTGACCTATGACGCGTCTTCTTGGCATCTCAATATTCTCCGATTAATTCAGGGTATTACCCAAAACGTACAAAGTTTGGCCTTACTAACGGAGAACCGTTAAGACTTAGGCCGCTTCGCGCCGTACTTAGAACGGCCTTGTTTACGATCGTTAACACCTGAACAGTCAAGTGCACCACGAACGGTGTGGTAGCGAACACCTGGCAAGTCTTTTACACGACCGCCACGGATCAGTACGACTGAGTGTTCTTGTAGGTTGTGACCTTCACCACCGATGTATGAAGAAACTTCATAACCGTTGGTCAAGCGAACACGACAAACTTTGCGCATTGCAGAGTTTGGCTTTTTCGGGGTTGTGGTGTAAACACGGGTACATACACCGCGTTTTTGAGGGCACGCTTCAAGAGCCGGAACGTTGCTTTTCACAACCGGCTTTTGACGGCCTTTACGCACCAGCTGGTTAACTGTTGCCATTCATTACTCCTAGTTTAGTTGATGTCGCTTTTTAGCGCGCACAATGTGCGTGAAAAATCGCTAACTCTGACCATTAAACGCCAGATCCCGAAATTCGGGAGCGGGAATTTTAATGGTCATAATTTCACCTGTCAAGGTTATATAAAAGAAGCCGGCACTGAAATCAGTACCGGCTTCTGTACGCTGACTAAGCAGAGCGTGCGTTATTCTGCACTATCGTCGCTTTGGCCACCCGCATTTAGGGCATCAGCCAATTGCTGTTCTGCTTCTTCCGCGGTCATCTTAGGCGCTTCCGGTTCAACCGCTAACTCTTCCATACGGCGGTCCATGCGCTCTTTATGATAAGAGTAACCGGTACCGGCAGGAATCAAACGACCTACGATAACGTTTTCTTTCAGTCCACGCAGACTGTCTTTCTTGCCGCCAACAGCTGCTTCGGTCAGGACACGTGTAGTTTCCTGGAACGAGGCTGCTGAGATAAACGACTCGGTCGACAGTGAAGCTTTGGTAATACCCAGCAACTGACGTTCGAAGCTTGCCGGTTGTTTGCCTTCAGCTTCTGCTTTTGCGTTAGCCGCCAGTACTTCGGCCATTTCAACCATTTCGCCTTCCAGCAGATTGGTGTCATTGGCACGTAAGATAAGCGCTTTGCGCAGCATCTGACGAACGATAGTTTCTATATGCTTATCGTTAATCTTAACGCCCTGCAGACGGTAAACTTCCTGTACTTCGTTGACGATGTAGTTAGCTACCGCACTAACGCCACGCAAACGCAGAATGTCATGTGGAGCCTCAGGACCGTCGGCGATTACCTCACCTTTTTCGACGTGTTCACCTTCAAACACGTTAAGCTGACGCCACTTCGGAATCATCTCTTCGTGTTGTTCAGCACCGTCAGTCGGCGTGATGATCAGGCGACGCTTGCCTTTGGTTTCTTTACCAAACGACACAGTACCTGTCTTCTCTGCAAGAATCGCCGGCTCTTTCGGACGACGTGCTTCGAACAAGTCCGCAACCCGTGGCAAACCACCGGTAATATCGCGGGTCTTCGAACCTTCTTGCGGAATACGCGCCAGGGTATCACCGACTTTAACTTCGGCATTATCTTCCAGGTTGATGATGGCGTTGCCTGGCAGGAAGTACTGCGCAGGGATATCAGTGCCGACGATATTAACGTCGTTACCTTTATTATCCACCAACTTAACCATCGGACGCATGTCTTTACCGGCACTGGTACGTTGACCTGTTTCCAACACTACCACGCTGGATAGACCGGTCAGTTCGTCGGTTTGACGGGTCATGGTGACACCATCAATCAAGTCAACAAACTTGATGCGACCTTCTACCTCGGTAATGATTGGGTGCGTGTGCGGGTCCCAGTTAGCAACGGTTTCGCCGCCTTCAACTGAGTCGCCTTCGCCTTTTTTCAAGGCTGCACCGTAAGGTACTTTATAACGTTCACGCTCACGGCCGAACTCGTCGATTAACGTCAGTTCAGTAGAACGTGACGTAATAACGTGCTGTTTATCGCTGTTAACAACCCACTTGGCATTGTGCAGTTTGATCGTACCCGGGTTTTTAACCTGAACACTGTTCTCTGCTGTTGCCCGTGATGCAGCACCACCGATGTGGAAGGTACGCATGGTAAGCTGTGTACCTGGCTCACCGATTGACTGTGCAGCAATAACACCAACTGCTTCGCCTTGGTTAACCATATGGCCACGAGCCAGGTCACGACCGTAACAGTGCGCACAAACACCGAAGTCTGTGTCACAGGTGATAACCGAGCGAACTTTTACTTCATCAATTGAGTTTTCTTCAAGGATGTCGCAGTTCTTCTCATCCAATAAAGTGTTACGCGGTAACAACACATCTTCTGAGCCTGGCTTCATTACGTCTTCACATACCACACGACCCAATACGCGTTCGCGCAATGGCTCTACAACGTCACCACCTTCGATAAGCGGTTTCATTGTCAGGCCTTCAAACGTGCCGCAATCTTCTTCCATGATTACGACGTCTTGTGATACGTCAACCAGACGACGTGTCAGGTAACCTGAGTTCGCTGTTTTCAGTGCCGTATCAGCCAAACCTTTACGCGCACCGTGCGTTGAGATGAAGTACTGAAGTACGTTCAAACCTTCGCGGAAGTTTGCGACGATTGGTGTTTCGATGATTGAGCCATCTGGCTTAGCCATCAGACCACGCATACCCGCCAACTGACGAATCTGTGCGGGGCTACCACGAGCACCTGAGTCGGCCATCATAAAGATTGAGTTAAATGATGCTTGTTCCTCTTCTTTGCCATCTTTGTTAGTGACAACTTCTTTAGAGAGGTTTTCCATCATCGCTTTCGAGACTTTCTCGTTGGCGGTTGACCAAATATCGATGACTTTGTTGTATTTCTCACCAGCGGTTACCAAACCTGATTCAAACTGTTCCTGAATCTCGGCAACTTCTTCTTCCGCGGCTTCAACAATCTCTTTCTTCGCATCCGGGATGACCATGTCGTTAATACCGACAGAGGCACCAGAGACCATCGCATAGTGGAAACCGGTATACATCACCTGGTCAGCGAAAATAACGGTGTCTTTAAGGCCTAAATCACGGTAAGCCTGGTTTAGCATACGCGCAATTGGCTTTTTGCCCATTGGCTGGTCGATTAGCTCAAACGGCAAGCCTTTTGGCATAATTAGCGACAATAACGCACGACCAACTGTGGTTTCACGCAGTTGCGTGCGGGTTTCGCTGTTACCGTCTTCATGGATTACCGTATCAGTGATACGCACTTTCACGCGGCTGTGAAGCTCAACCAAGCCATTGCGGTAAGCTTTTTCAGCTTCTGACGGGCTCTTAAATACCATGCCCTCGCCTTTGGCGTTGATTTTTTCTTTGGTCATGTAATACAGACCCAAAACAACGTCTTGCGAAGGAACAATGATAGGGTCGCCGCTTGCTGGTGACAGCACGTTATTGGTCGACATCATCAGCGCACGAGCTTCTAACTGAGCTTCCAACGTCAATGGCAAGTGAACCGCCATTTGGTCACCGTCGAAGTCGGCGTTGTAAGCAGCACAAACCAATGGGTGCAGCTGAATCGCTTTACCTTCGATTAGTACCGGTTCAAATGCCTGAATACCCAAACGGTGCAATGTTGGCGCACGGTTCAATAGTACCGGGTGCTCTTTGATCACTTCATCAAGAACGTCCCAAACCTCAGCGGTTTCACGCTCAACCATCTTCTTCGCGGCTTTGATTGTGGTCGCTAAACCACGACGCTCAAGCTTGCCATAGATAAACGGTTTGAACAGTTCCAGTGCCATTTTTTTCGGTAAACCACACTGATGCAACCGCAATTTAGGACCTACGGTGATAACCGAACGGCCTGAGTAGTCTACACGTTTACCCAACAGGTTTTGACGGAAACGACCTTGCTTACCTTTGATCATATCGGCCAAAGATTTAAGCGGTCGCTTATTAGAACCGGTGATGGCACGACCACGACGACCGTTGTCTAACAACGCATCAACCGCTTCCTGCAACATCCGTTTTTCGTTACGGACGATGATGTCAGGTGCTGCTAAATCAAGCAGGCGCTTAAGGCGGTTGTTACGGTTGATAACACGACGGTACAGATCGTTAAGATCCGAGGTCGCAAAACGACCACCGTCCAATGGTACCAATGGACGCAGATCCGGTGGTAAAACCGGCAGTACTTTTAGAATCATCCACTCAGGTTTGTTACCCGACATTTGGAACGATTCAAGTAGCTTCAGGCGTTTACTAATTTTCTTACGCTTGGTTTCAGAGTTGGTTTCTGGTAATTCTTCACGTAACTGCTGAACTTCGGCATCGATGTCAATAACGCGCAACAGATCCAGTACCGCTTCGGCACCCATCTTCGCATCAAATTCGTCGCCGTGTTCTTCCAACGCGTCCAGATACTCTTCTTCGGTCAGAATCTGACCTTGCTCTAATGACGTTAAACCACCTTCGGTAACGACATAAGATTCAAAGTAAAGTACACGTTCAATGTCACGCAAAGTCATATCCAGCATCAAACCGATGCGCGACGGCAACGACTTAAGGAACCAGATATGCGCAACCGGGCTAGCCAATTCGATGTGACCCATACGTTCGCGACGCACTTTGGTCAGTGTCACTTCGACGCCACACTTCTCACAGATAACACCACGGTGCTTCAAACGCTTGTATTTACCACACAAGCATTCATAATCTTTTACCGGACCAAAGATACGTGCACAGAACAAACCGTCACGCTCTGGTTTAAAAGTACGGTAGTTGATTGTCTCCGGCTTCTTCACTTCACCATATGACCAACTACGGATCATGTCAGGCGATGACAGCTGGATTCGAATACCATCGAATTCTTCTGTCTGATTGGCCGGTTTTAAAAACTTAAGCAAGTCTTTCACGATTTATCTCCTGTCGGAGTTCAAACCTCTGGGGAGCGCAAGCACTCCCCGAATTCATTCCGCAACAGCGTTTTAGCTCTGTTCCAGCTCGATATTAATACCCAGTGAGCGAATCTCTTTCAACAATACGTTGAACGACTCAGGGATGCCTGCATCCATCTGCAAGTTGTTGTCGACGATGTTTTTGTACATCTTGGTACGACCATTGACGTCGTCCGATTTCACCGTCAGCATTTCCTGCAAGGTGTAAGCTGCACCATAAGCCTCTAATGCCCAGACTTCCATCTCACCGAAGCGCTGACCACCAAACTGTGCCTTACCGCCCAGTGGCTGCTGAGTAACCAAGCTGTACGAACCAGTAGAACGGGCGTGCATCTTGTCGTCAACCAAGTGGTTAAGCTTAAGCATGTACATGTAACCCACGGTTACGTCACGCTCAAAGCGGTCACCGGTACGGCCGTCATACAAAGTAATCTGGCCCGACTCAGGGATATCTGCCAGTTTCAGCAGTTCCTTGATTTCGGCTTCTACCGCACCGTCAAATACCGGCGTTGCAGTCGGCAAACCGCCACGCAAGTTGTGTGCAAGACGCAATACTTCGTCATCGCTAAACTCACTGATATCTACTTGCTGACGGCATTCGCCCAGCGCATAGACTTGTTGCAGGAAGTCACGCAAATCTTGCATCGCCTGTTGCTGTTTCAGCATCTTATCGATCTTGATGCCGATACCACGCGCGGCCATACCCAGGTGCGTTTCCAATACCTGACCAATGTTCATCCGCGACGGTACACCCAGCGGGTTTAGTACGATGTCGACTGGATTACCTTCTTCGTCGTGCGGCATATCTTCAACCGGAATAATAGTTGAGATAACACCTTTGTTACCGTGACGGCCGGCAAGTTTATCGCCAGGCTGAATACGACGTTTCACAGCAAGGTAAACCTTGACAATCTTCAGTACGCCAGGCGCCAGATCATCACCCTGGGTGATTTTACGACGCTTAGTTTCGAACTTCTGATCAAAGTCTTCACGGATTTGCTGGTATTGCTCTGCAATCTGCTCTAACTGTTCTTGGGCACTTTCATCACTTAAGCCCTGAGTTAACCAATTGCTACGGTCCATGCTCGCCAATTTAGCTTCATCGAAGCCATTAGCCAGTAACAGGTTGCGTGCACGGTTGTAGATACCTTCTTCAAGGATCTTGAACTCTTCGGTTAAATCTTTCTTAACCTTGGCCAGTTGCATCTCTTCGATTGCAATCGCGCGTTTGTCTTTTTCTACGCCATCGCGAGTAAACACCTGAACATCAATAACAGTACCGTTCACACCGTTAGGCACGCGCAGTGAGCTATCTTTAACGTCTGATGCTTTCTCACCGAAGATGGCTCGCAACAGTTTCTCTTCTGGCGTTAACTGAGTTTCACCTTTAGGCGTTACTTTACCAACCAGAATGTCGCCACCGTTAACTTCCGCCCCAACGTATACAACACCCGCTTCATCCAGCTTGCTCAGCGCAGACTCACCTACATTTGGAATATCTGAAGTAATTTCTTCAGCGCCCAACTTGGTATCACGAGCCACACAGTTCAATTCCTGAATGTGGATGGTTGTCATGCGGTCTTCCTGAGCAACACGCTCAGAAATCAGGATAGAATCCTCGAAGTTATAACCGTTCCACGGCATAAATGCGACGCGCATGTTTTGACCCAGGGCTAATTCACCCAGGTCTGTAGACGGTCCATCAGCCAGTACATCGCCACGGGTAACCGGTTCGCCCGGATTAACCGTTGGCTTTTGGTTAATACAGGTGTTCTGGTTAGAGCGCGTGTACTTAGTCAAGTTGTAGATGTCGATACCGGCTTCGCCAGGTACCATTTCTTCTTCGTTGACTTTTACAACGATACGGCTGGCATCCACGTAATCGACTACACCACCACGTTTCGCTACCACACAAACACCGGAATCAACCGCGATGGTGCGTTCAATACCTGTACCCACTAACGGCTTGTCAGCGCGTAATGTTGGTACTGCCTGACGTTGCATGTTTGAACCCATCAATGCACGGTTGGCGTCATCGTGCTCAAGGAACGGGATCATACTCGCTGCAATCGATACGATTTGCTGCGGTGCAACATCCATATATTCAACCTGTTCTTTACTGACCAGGGTGAATTCATTTTTGTGGCGGCAGGGAATCAAGTCTTCGACAAGTTCGCCGTTGTCGTCCAGCGCAACGTTGGCCTGGGCGATAACATAGTTGCCTTCTTCGATTGCTGACAAATAAACAACGTCGTCGGTTACCTGGCCATTTTCGATACGACGATACGGCGTCTCCAGGAAGCCATATTCGTTAGTACGGGCAAAGGTCGACAACGAGTTAATCAAACCGATGTTCGGACCTTCCGGCGTTTCGATTGGACACAGACGACCATAGTGAGTCGGGTGAACGTCTCGAACTTCGAAGCCGGCGCGCTCACGGGTCAAACCACCCGGACCTAATGCAGAAATACGACGCTTATGCGTGACTTCTGACAGCGGGTTGTTTTGGTCCATAAACTGCGACAATTGGCTCGAGCCAAAGAATTCTTTTACCGCGGCACTAATCGGTTTAGCGTTGATCAGGTCCTGCGGCATCGTATTATCCAGGTCGCCCAGCGATAAACGTTCTTTAACTGCACGCTCTACACGAACCAAACCGACACGGAACTGGTTTTCCGCCATCTCGCCGACAGAGCGGATGCGACGGTTGCCCAAGTGATCAATATCGTCAACTTCATCAAGACCGTTACGAATCTCAATGAGCTTCTTCATTACTTCGATAATGTCGTCGTTGGTCAAGGTGTTAGTACCGGTCAGGTCTTCACGACCTAAACGTCGGTTAAACTTCATCCGGCCAACAGTCGACAAGTCATAACGATCTTCACTGAAGAAAAGATTGTCGAACAAAGCTTCGGCTGCTTCCCGCGTTGGCGGCTCACCCGGACGCATCATCCGGTAAATCTCAACCAATGCTTCTAAGCGATTGGTGGTGCCATCAACACGCAGGGTCTCACTCATATATGGACCGTGATCAAGGTCGTTAACAAACAATGTTTCGACCTTTTTGATACCGGCTTCGCTCAATTTAGCAATGAGTTCAAGCGTTAATTCATCATTCGCGTTAGCAACGATTTCGCCAGTCTTTTTATCTGCGTAATCCTTGGCTAACACTTTGCCGACCATATATTCAACCGGCACTTCAAGTTCTGACAACTCAAGCTTCTCAAGTTGGCGAATATGACGTGCAGTAATACGACGGCCTTTCTCGACAATCATTTCACCATCCGGTGACTTGATATCGAATTTAGCCGTTTCACCACGCAAGCGTTCTGGCACCAATTGCATTTTTACTTTGGTCTTCAGAATCTCGAAATACGTGGTCTCGAAGAACATCCCGAGGATTTCTTCGGTGCTGTATTCAAGCGCACGTAAAATGATTGACGCAGGTAGTTTACGGCGACGATCAATACGCACGAACACGTTGTCTTTAGGATCAAATTCAAAATCCAGCCAGGAGCCACGGTAAGGGATAACGCGCGCGTTATACAACACTTTACCTGAGGAGTGTGACTTCCCTTTGTCGTGATCAAAGAACACACCTGGCGAACGGTGAAGCTGTGACACAATGACGCGTTCGGTACCATTAATGACGAACGTTCCGTTCTCAGTCATTAATGGGATTTCGCCCATGTACACTTCTTGTTCTTTGATGTCTTTAACTGTTCCAGCGGCTGCTTCTTTGTCAAACAGAACCAGACGCAGCTTCACACGCAGTGGCGCAGAATAAGTAATTCCGCGAATTTGACATTCTTCAACGTCAAACGCAGGCTCACCCATGTGGTAACTGACGTACTGCAGTTCCGCATTACCTGAGTAGCTGGCAATCGGAAAAACCGAACGAAAAGCTGCTTCCAGACCATTGTTTGCCTCTGGATCAACTTCAATAAATTTCTTAAATGAATCAAGCTGCATTGACAGCAAGTAAGGCACTTCCAGCACTTGTGGCCGTTTACCAAAGTCCTTACGAATACGTTTTTTCTCTGAGTAGGAGTACGCCATGGGGTTCCTCAGCTAGCTGATTGATGACCCTAACCAACGAGTGGTTCGATGGTTAAATACAGAGTGTTAATCTGTTGTTCCCGTTGTTCTATTTACCGCTAACTTGTATCCCAACGACGGGCAAAAATGATACAAGCGTTAAAGCGCGAAAAGGCTGGTGGTCAATTAACCACCAGCCTAAGGCCGCTAGGCCAGATGTAGAGCTAAAGTTAAATTACTTAACTTCAACTTCCGCACCAGCTTCTTCAAGCTGCTTTTTCAGCTCTTCAGCTTCGTCTTTGCTTACGCCTTCTTTGACTGCTACTGGAGCAGACTCAACCATAGCTTTAGCTTCTTTCAAGCCAAGGCCAGTTGCGCCGCGTACTGCTTTGATCGCTGCAACTTTGTTGCTGCCTGCGCCTTTCAGTACTACGTCAAATTCAGTTTTCTCTTCAGCTGCTGCTTCGCCGCCAGCTGCTGGAGCAGCTACTGCTACTGCCGCAGATGCGTCAACGCCGAATTTTTCTTCAGCTGCTTCGATCAGTTCAACCAGTTCCATAACTGGCATTTCAGCGATCGCGTTTAAGATATCGTCTTTAGTCAGAGCCATTACTCTAAACTCCTGGGTTGATAATTACAAAAAATGGTTAAAAAACCAACGTATTATTTAGCGTCTTTAATTGCAGCCAACGTTCTAACGAACTTGCTAGGTACTTCGTTAACAGTCTTAACGAATTTGCTAACAGGTTCTTTGAAGGTGGCGAGCAATTTAGCCAATGCTTCGTCACGAGTCGGAAGTGAAGCAACTGCATCCAGTTTTTCTGGACCCATGATGCCATTACCGATTGACAGAGCTGTCACTTGCAAGTTCTTGTTTTCTTTTGAGAAGTCTTTGAACAAACGAGCTGATGCGCCCGGTGCGTCCAATGAAAACCCATAAACAAGAGGTCCTTTAAGTGCATCGCCCATGTCTTCAAACTGAGTGCCTTCAAAAGCGCGTTTTGCCAGTGTATTTCGTACAACTTTAACGAAAATACCCTGCTCGCGAGCTTTCTTGCGCAACGCAGTCATATCGGCTACTTCGATGCCTCGATATTCAGCAACGGTGACGGCTAGCGCATTTGAAGCAACTTCGTTAACTTCCTTAACGATGGCTTTCTTTCCGGCTAAACCAATTGCCACTGATATCACCTCGTTTTCAATTTGGGACCGAAGTCCCTCGTTACAATTAGGTGGGACAAAACCCACCGCGTTGTCACGGTGATTCTCTACCCAGAGAGCCTGAGTCGGATATCACCATCTGCGTAGGAAATTAAGTGCCACTACCCAATATTCCGGGATACTCGCGGTACACCTACGGTCTTGGACGGGAGCCTTGCTTTGTTGCTATTAACAACGCCACGGCAGCTCCAACCCATAAACCATTACATTAACCTAACTGAAGCGAATTAAACAGCTGCTACAGTTGCCTGGTCAATGCTTACGCCAGCGCCCATTGTGGTGGACAAGCTGATGCGTTTTACATAAACACCTTTAGCTGATGAAGGCTTCGCTTTTTTAAGCGCGCCTAACAATGCTTCAAGGTTTTCTTTCAATTTGTCGTTATCGAAATCAACACGGCCGATTGTTGCGTGAACAATACCGTTTTTGTCGTTGCGATAGCGAACCTGACCTGCTTTAGCATTTTTAACTGCTGTTGCTACGTCAGGAGTTACCGTACCTGTTTTCGGGTTAGGCATCAGGCCGCGTGGACCTAAGATTTGACCTAATTGACCGACAACACGCATTGCATCAGGCGAAGCGACAACTACGTCGAAGTTCATCTCGCCCTTCTTAACTTGCTCTGCCAGATCTTCCATACCAACGATGTCAGCACCGGCTTCTTTCGCTTTCTCTGCATTGTCACCTGAAGTGAATACAGCGACGCGAACGTCACGACCAGTACCGTTTGGCAGTACAGTAGCACCACGAACGTTTTGGTCAGATTTACGAGCATCGATGCCTAAGTTTACTGCGACATCAACACTTTCTGTGAATTTTGCTGTTGCTAACTCTTTTAACAGAGTGATAGCTTCATTCACATCGTAATCACGGGCTTCAACTTTCTCTGCGATCATTCGAGCGCGTTTTGTTAATTTAGCCATTGATTAGCCCTCCACGTTCAAGCCCATCGCACGAGCAGAGCCGGCGATAGTGCGTACAGCTGCGTCCATGTCGGCAGCAGTCAAATCAGGTTCTTTTGTCTTAGCAATTTCTTCTAATTGCGCGCGAGTTACCGTACCAACTTTCTTGGTGTTTGGCTCGCCTGAACCACTTTTGATACCAGCCGCTTTCTTCAACAAGAAAGACGCAGGAGGTGTCTTGGTAATGAATGTGAATGAACGGTCTTCGAATACTGTGATTTCAACAGGAACCGGTGCACCCTTTTCCAGGTTATCGGTTTGCGCGTTGAACGCTTTACAGAATTCCATGATGTTCACACCGTGCTGACCCAATGCTGGACCAACTGGCGGTGACGGGTTAGCTGAACCAGCAGCTACCTGTAATTTGATGATGGCTGATACTTTTTTCGCCATGATTATCACCTCTGTTGTGGGTTTAGCGCCTCGTAATTTGTCAGAGTCAAATTACTCAATCGGCTTCCCGTTAAAAAAGGACGCGAATTATAGGATAATTCGCACCCATGATCAATGCTTGCGTGGTTATTTTTTGATCACGCTTTTTCTATCTGTCCGAACTCCAGATCAACTGGCGTTGCGCGACCAAAAATTGATACCGATACCGTTACGCGACTTTTCTCGTAATCCACTTCTTCGACCGTGCCGTTGAAATCGGCAAATGGACCGTCATTAACACGCACTACTTCGCCCGGTTCAAATAACGTTTTCGGCTTAGGCTTGTCTTGAGAGTCTTGCAGACGGTCAAGAATTGCGTCAGCTTCACGCTTAGAAATAGGTGTAGGACGCTCTGCTTTACCGCCAATAAAGCCCAATACGCGAGGGACACTTTTTACTAAGTGCCAGGTCTCGTCGTCCATTTCCATCTCGACTAACACGTAGCCGGGAAAGAATTTACGTTCGCTTTTACGACGTACACCAGCTTTCATTTCGACAACTTCTTCTTTAGGTACTAAAACTTCCCCAAACTTGTCTTCCAAGCCGTGCATTTTGATGTGTTCTTTTAGAGATTCGGCTACGCGCGCCTCAAAACCGGAAAAAGCTTGTACAACGTACCAACGTTTATTATCGCTCATATTAAATCTCCAAACCGGTTAGGAAGCCAACAACACGCACTAAGATACCGTCCAGGCCCCATAAGATTAATGCTACGATAACCGTCGCAACAACCACGATTAGGGTTGTCTGAGTCGCTTCCTGGCGTGAAGGCCAAACGACTTTGCGCACTTCGGTACGGCTCTCTTTAGCAAACGCTAAAAATTGACGACCTTTGCTGGTCATTGCTGCAGTAAAACCTGCCAAGCCAACTAAAATGACCACCGCAATAGCGCGGTATAATACAGAAACTGTTTCTGTGTAATAGTGGTTGCCGCCGATAGCAACGACCAACAAGGCGATGGTTATAATCCACTTAACGCTATTTAAGGAACTGCTTTGCGTGTCGTTATTTGCGCTCATTCTAAAATCCTAATTGCGACTGCCGTTTCGCTCAACGAACTGATATAAAATCTGGCAGGGGCGGAGGGATTCGAACCCCCAACCGTCGGTTTTGGAGACCGCTGTTCTGCCGTTGGAACTACGCCCCTGTATTTTCCCTGGCACGAGTTACGGGCTCAGGATTGGACGCGGTATTATACCTAAGACTGCGCGAAGCGCAACACTCACTTCGTTCGCGGCGCTTTGCCCCTGCGGGGCGGCCGTTTGTGCCTGCGGCACGGCTGTTTGTTGCTACGCAACGGCTGTTTATGCGCTCGCTTCGCTTGCGCACGGCCTTTTGCGCCTGCGGCGCGGGAAAACATAAATACTAAAACCTAAACAACCTTGTTTTTGGTTTTACCGCCGCCGCAGGCGGCAAACAGCCGTAACCGCCGAAGGCAGGTTACAAACAGCCATCGCCGCAGGCGATAAAAGGCCGCCCGGAACGGGCAAAAAGCCATAAAAAAACCCGGCCGAAGCCGGGTTTTTATCAACACGTGTGTTGATTAGTCGATGATCTTAGATACAACACCTGCACCTACAGTACGACCACCTTCACGGATTGCGAAACGCAAACCTTCGTCCATTGCGATTGGAGCAATCAGCTCTACAACAAACTTCAGGTTGTCGCCCGGCATAACCATTTCTACGCCTTCCGGCAATTCTACTGCGCCCGTTACGTCAGTTGTACGGAAGTAGAACTGTGGACGGTAGCCTTTAAAGAATGGCGTGTGACGGCCACCTTCGTCTTTGCTCAGTACGTAGACTTCTGCTTCGAACTTAGTATGCGGCGTGATTGTACCTGGCTTCGCCAATACCTGACCACGCTCTACTTCGTCACGCTTAGTACCACGCAACAAGGCACCGATGTTCTCACCTGCACGACCTTCGTCTAGCAGCTTACGGAACATTTCAACACCAGTAACGGTAGTCTTCGTGGTGTCTTTCATACCAACGATTTCACACTCGTCGCCTGTACGCACGATACCGCGCTCTACACGACCCGTTACAACGGTACCACGACCTGAAATCGAGAATACGTCTTCGATTGGCATGATGAATGGCTTATCGATGTCACGCTCTGGCTCCGGAATGTATGAATCTAGCGCGTCTGCCAGTTCAACAATCTTCTTAGACCACTCTTCATCGCCTTCCAGTGCTTTCAGGGCTGAACCCTGGATTACCGGCAGATCGTCGCCTGGGAATTCGTATTCTGATAACAGTTCACGAACTTCCATTTCTACCAGCTCTAACAACTCTTCATCGTCTACCATGTCACATTTGTTCATGAATACAACGATGTAAGGGACGCCTACCTGACGTGACAACAAGATGTGCTCACGTGTTTGTGGCATTGGGCCGTCAGTTGCCGCTACTACCAGGATTGCGCCGTCCATCTGCGCTGCACCGGTGATCATGTTTTTAACATAGTCAGCGTGCCCTGGGCAGTCTACGTGTGCGTAGTGGCGAGTTGGCGTGTCATACTCAACGTGAGAAGTCGAGATAGTGATACCACGCTCTTTCTCTTCTGGCGCGTTATCGATGGCTGCGAAGTCTTTCGCCGCACCACCATAAACTTTTGCCAATACAGTTGTAATAGCAGCAGTAAGAGTAGTTTTACCGTGGTCAACGTGACCAATGGTGCCGACGTTTACGTGCGGCTTCGAACGTTCAAATTTTTCTTTAGACATTGCAGCCTCTCTAACAAAATTCTTTCGGTGATTACCTTTTACCGTATACCGTTGGTTTGTTAGATGGGCCAAATAGGATTGGTGCTGATAGGCGGATTCGAACCGCCGACCTCACCCTTACCAAGGGTGCGCTCTACCAACTGAGCTATATCAGCACGGATTGTAGCTTGGAGCGGGTGGCGGGAATCGAACCCGCGTCATCAGCTTGGAAGGCTGAGGTAATAGCCACTATACGACACCCGCTGAAACTATTTGGGCCACCTCAAAAACCAAGAATTGCGTGGTGGAGGGGGCAGGATTCGAACCTGCGAAGGCTGAGCCGTCAGATTTACAGTCTGATCCCTTTGGCCACTCGGGAACCCCTCCCAAATGCAATTTGAATTGGTGCCGGCAGAGAGAGTCGAACTCCCGACCTACTGATTACAAGTCAGTTGCTCTACCAGCTGAGCTATGCCGGCACCCCGGTTAGGTGGAGCGCATTCTATGGTACTAAATTTGATAGTGCAATAGCTTTGCGCAAAAAAATTGATATTTTGTGTTCGGTTGGTCAGTTTTTGACTTGTTCGAGCAAAAACTGAACTTTCTCGAACGGTTTGGGCTCGCTGTGCTCGCGGTTTAGGTCGCTAACGCGACGGGTTAGTTCGCTTGCTACGCTCGCGCAGGTTTAACGTTGGCAAACAGTCTACCTTAAACCGAAAGCAAGCGAAGCGCGCTTTCCCATACCGTTGCGTCAGTAACCCAAACCGCGAGCGAAGCGAGCCTAAAACACCAGCGTTAATCGAACGGGTGCCGCAATACGATAGTCTCAGCACGATCAGGGCCCGTTGAGATAATATCAACAGGCACGCCGGTCAATGCCTCGATGCGGGCAATATAAGCCAACGCCTCTGGTGGTAATTCACTGTGCTGTGTTAAACCGACTGTGCTTTGCTGCCAGCCCTTCATTGTCTCGTAAACAGGCTCAACCACGTCATAGTCTTCTGCGGCCATCGGCGGATACTCGCTGATGCTGCCATCAGCTTTCTTGTAGCCGATGCATATTTTCAACTCGTCGAGGCCATCAAGTACGTCTAACTTAGTTAAACAGAAGCCACTGATTGAGTTAATTTGTACCGCGCGGCGCATTGCTACGGCATCTAACCAGCCGGTGCGACGTTTACGCCCGGTCGTAGCACCAAACTCATGGCCTTTTACACCCAGGTGTTCACCGACATCGCAATCCAGCTCAGTAGGGAAAGGGCCACTACCGACGCGTGTCGTGTAGGCTTTTACAATGCCCAACACGTAATCAAGATATCGCGGTCCAAAGCCTGCTCCGGTGGCCACGCCTCCTGCGGTAGTGTTGGACGAGGTTACATACGGATAGGTGCCGTGATCGATATCCAGCAAGGTGCCTTGTGCACCTTCAAACATGATTTTGTCGCCATTTTTGCGAGCTACATCCAATAGCGCGGGAACGTCGGCTACCATCGGTTTAAGTACTTTGGCAAACTCGCGGCACTGGGCTAGTACGTCATCAAATTTTATCGCGTCAGTTTTATAGTATTCGGTTAATGCAAAGTTATGGTACTCAACCAATTCTTTCAGCTTTGTTTCAAAGCGCTCTGCATTAAACAAGTCACCCACACGCAGACCTCGGCGTGCTACTTTGTCTTCGTATGCGGGACCAATACCACGGCCCGTAGTGCCAATGGCTTCTTTGCCAAGCGCTTTTTCACGCGCCTGATCAAGGGCAATATGAAACGGCAGGATTAACGGGCAAGCTTCGCTGATACGAAGGCGCTCCTTCACCGGAACATCGCGCGCTTCCAGCATCGCCATTTCTTCCATCAGGGCTTCCGGTGACAACACCACACCGTTGCCGATGATGCATTGCACGTTTGAGCGCAAAATACCGGAAGGAATTAAATGTAAAACCGTTTTTTCACCGTCAATTACCAATGTATGGCCCGCGTTATGGCCGCCTTGATAACGAACGACAAGCGTTGCCTTATCGGTTAACAGATCAACTATTTTACCTTTACCTTCGTCACCCCATTGGGTGCCGAGAATTGCGACGTTCTGACTCATGTTTGCCCCGCGTAAAAAAAAAGCGCGGCAATTCTAACCTTTTGCGGCGCTTTTGTACACGGACATTAAAAAAGCCCCTGTCGATTTTTTAAACACCGACAGGGGCTTTACTAAGTTATACAACGAGCCAACCGATTAATCTTCGATTTGGCCTTGCATATCTTGCAAGTACTTGAAGAAGTCACTCTTACCATCAAGCACTAACACATCGCTACCTGAGCCGAATGATTCAGTATACGCTTCCATGCTACGAATGAACGAGAAGAACTCGGCATCCTGTGAGTAGGCATCAGCGTATATTTTTGCTGCCTGCGCATCACCTTCACCACGCAACTCACGCGATTGACGCTTAGCATCTGCCAACATGACGGTCACCCGTGCATCGACGTCGGCGCGAATAAATTCAGCTTGTTCACGACCTTCGGAGCGATGCTCAGTTGCTACGGCCTGACGCTCTGCTCGCATACGCTGATAAATTGACTGACTTACTTCGTTCGGTAAGTTAATCTGCATAACCCGCACGTCGATAACTTCGACACCCAGATCACTTGCACTCTGAGCACCTTTAATCAGTGCTTCGCGCATTAACTCATCACGCTCACCCGAGACAATATCAGAAATCGTGCGGCTACCAAACTCACTGCGTAAGCCACTGTTGATACGACGTGTAAGCAAGGCTTCAGCCTGTAAGATATTACCGCCGTTGGTGCTTAGGTAAAAAGTCGAAAAGTCGTTAATACGCCACATCACATAGGTATCAACAATCAAATCTTTTTTCTCACTGGTCACAAAACGATCCGGGTCGCCATCAAGCGTTTGCAAACGTGCATCTAAACGTTTAACCGTTTCGATAAACGGGATCTTAAAGTGCAAACCAGGTTCGAAAACCATAGCTTCACCGGTTTCGGCATTGCGCTCAACCTTACCAAACTGGATTAAGATTGCGCGTTCGCCTTCTTTAACCACGTAAATAGATGACAGGCCGAGCGCAACCAGAACGACAACGATAATTGCGATTAAATTTTTCATTATTCTCGACCTCCACTACGGCTGCTCGAACGCACCGGGCTCGAATTATTCGAGTTACTGCTGTTTGAGCCACTCGACATATCGGTTGGTACCCTCGCTGGCGAGAACGATGTCACATTACGCCCCTGCTTTTCCAAAATCTTATCCAGCGGCAAGTACATCATGTTATTGCTGCCTTCAACATCCACCAATACTTTTGGTGTTTTGCTGTACAAGTCTTGCAACGTATCCAGGTAGATACGCTCGCGTGTCACTTCCGGCGCTGCATTATACTCAGGCAATAATTCATTAAAGCGCGCGACTTCACCCTGTGCTTCAAGAATAATCTGCTCTTTATAAGCTTGCGCTTCTTGCAACATACGACGAACTTGACCACGCGCCAGTGGTTCCACTTCACGCGCATAGGCTTCAGCTTCGCGGATGAAGCGCTCTTCATCCTCTTGTGCGGCAATGGCATCGTCAAACGCGTCTTTTACTGCTTCCGGCGGACGCGCAGGCAGTAAGTTGATGTCAACGATTTGCAGACCCATCGTATAGGGTTGCACCGTTGACTCCAGTAATTCGAGTGTACGCGCACGCACGTCTTCACGACCACGGGTCAAAACTTCATCCATAGTCGTGTGACCGACAACATAACGTAACGCACTGTCTGTTGCCTTTGACAGCACTGAGTCTGCATTTACCACGTTGAATAAATAACTGCGTGGATCAACAACGCGATACTGTACGTCAAGCTGTACCACAACCACGTTCTCGTCCTGGGTTAACATAAAACCTTCAGTACTGTCTGAGCGGATATTGTTAACGTCCACATGCTCAACGGTATCAATAAATACCGGGCGCCAGTGCAGGCCTGACTCAACCAATGTGTGGAAATTACCAAACCGCAGTACGACACCACGATCAGCTTCTTTAACGGTATAGAAACCTGCAATAAACCAAACAATGACAGCAATAATGGCAATCAGCCCGACACCTTTTGCCGGAATGCCAGAACTACCGCCTGAACCACCACGTTTGTTACCACCGCCAAAGCCAAACTTGGCAAACAGTTTACGTAGTGCCTCATCGAGATCGGGGGGACCCTGATCTTTACCCCCCTGGTTTTTCCATGGGTCGCGGTCATTGTTGCCGCCATTACCCGGTTGGTTCCAAGCCATGGACTACTCCACTTTAGTTTTAAATCTCTAGTTTAAAATGTAGCGTTCTAAAAAGTTAGCAACGCTACAGTGTAAATTAACTCGTGCTCTGTACAAACTGCTGCAGTTGATGATCAAATTGTTTTTGCAGTTTTTGCCAGTCAACTGCCGACATTCTAACCGCTAGGTTGAACTGTCCGCTATCATCTACCTGCTCTTCGGCAACACTGTTAAGACTGTACAATGTACCACGAAGTTTACCCATTGAGGGCGGTATTTTCAGCTGCAAGTTGACCATCTGTCGCCCCAGCCGCTCATGCAGGGCGTCATAAATCAGTGAAAGACCGATACCCTGCTGCGCCGAAACCCAGACACGGATTGGATTTCCCTCATCGTCACGATCGATTTTTGCGTCAACATCGTCGAGTTTATCAATTTTGTTGCAAATCATTAACTGCGGCACATCACCAGCGTCAATTTCCTCTAACACCTCGGTGACCTGATCGACGTTATCTTGATAGTGCTCGTCGGCTATATCCACCACATGTAACAGTAAAGTTGCGTCTTGAGTCTCTTGCAACGTCGCTTTAAAAGCGGCCACTAAATCATGCGGCAAATGGCGAATAAAACCTACGGTATCAGCCAAAATTACGGTACCGACTTCGTCAACCTCAATTTTACGTAAGGTTGGGTCCAGTGTCGCAAATAACTGGTCTGCCGCATAAACGTCTGCGGTACTCAGTTGATTAAACAGTGTCGACTTACCTGCGTTAGTATAGCCAACTAAACTAACCGTTGGTATTTCCGCTCTCTTCCGGGCTCGGCGCCCCTGCTCGCGCTGCTTTTGTACTTTCTCCAGGCGCTTCAGGATGTTTTTAATGCGCCCGCGAATCAAACGACGGTCAGTTTCAAGCTGTGTTTCGCCGGGGCCACGCAAGCCGATACCACCTTTTTGACGCTCAAGGTGGGTCCAGCCTCGTACAAGCCGCGTCGAGATGTGTCGCAACTGCGCCAGCTCTACTTGCAACTTACCTTCGTGAGTACGAGCCCGTTGCGCAAAAATATCCAGAATCAACCCGGTACGGTCTAATACGCGACACTGACAAATTTTTTCGAGGTTCCGTTCCTGAGTTGGCGATAGGGCATGATTAAATATAACAATGCTGGCCTGTCGTTCTTTAACCAGCTCTGCTATTTCTTCTGCCTTACCACTACCGACAAAGTACTTTGGATTTGGTGAACTGCGGCTAGCAGTGACTACACCGAGTGTTTTAACACCAGCGGAGTCAGCAAGTAATTGTAATTCCGAGAGGTCTTCACGGTCGACTTCGGCGGGTAAGTCCATGTGGACCAGTACAGCGTAATCGCCACCTTCATATCTGTCGAACAAGTTTTAATGACCTCCTATAGGATTTATTCTGGTGCGTCAGCGAGATCTTGCGGATTCTGCTGTGGCAAATAGTTCTGCGGTATTCGCGCAGGCACGACGGTTGAAATCGCGTGCTTATATACCATCTGACTGACCGTGTTCTTCAGTAAAACAACAAACTGATCGAATGATTCAATTTGGCCTTGCAGCTTGATACCGTTTACCAGGTAAATTGACACTGGTATACGCTCACGACGTAAAGCGTTCAAAAATGGGTCTTGTAAAGTTTGCCCCTTCGCCATGCTGGATTCCTTATTCTCGTTATTTATATCCACGGTAAAAATTTATCGTAATACAAGTAACTACGATAGTTATCTACCCTAGACCAGTCATTATTTTTTGCAACATAATTTGGATCTTCGCATGCAAAAAACCGAACGATTATTCTTTACGTTGCGCTGCCCTCATTTGATCTATGGGCTTTGATTAAAATTTCAATCGTATTGCGAAAATCTTTTTGCCGGCAGTGACAACGCCTGTTGCACCTGTTCGCTCAATTGCCCGGCATCAGTTTCGAACCACTGCACGCCCTGCCAGTTACGTAACCAGGTTAGTTGGCGTTTAGCTAGCTGCCGAGTTGCAATAATGCCACGTTCACGCATCGTCTGGTAATCATAGTCGCCGGCGATATACGCCCACATTTGGCGGTAGCCAACACACCGAATAGAAGGTAAGTCCGGATGTAAATCGCCCCGTTCATATAAAGCACGCACTTCCTCTTCAAAAGGTTGTGCCAGCATTTGGTCAAAACGTTGCTCGATGCGCTGATGTAAAACGTCGCGTTGCTTTGGTGCTATTGCAAATTGATAAACCGGGTAACTGAGTTGACCACGACGTGACTGTGTCAGTTCCGTTAATGTTTTGCCGCTGATCCTAAAAACCTCTAACGCACGCAATGTGCGTTGTGGATCATTTTCGTGAATACGGGCAGCACTAACGGGATCTATGTTGCTCAATTGTGCATGCAGCGCGGCCAAGCCGTGTTGTTGTAGCTCGTCCGTCAATTGCTGGCGAACCTGCTGGTCCGACTCAGGCAGCACTGACATCCCCTCCAGCAAGGCTTTAAAATAAAGCATGGTGCCGCCCACTAGTAGCGGCACTTTGTCACGTGCCAATATATCTTCGATACATTGCCGGGCATCGTGCTGAAATTCAGCAGCTGAATAACTCTCGGCAGGGTCTCGAATGTCAATTAAGTGATGTGGTACCTGCGCTTGCTCTTGCTGACTTGGCTTGGCGGTACCAATATCCATACCTTTATAAATTAGTGCGGAATCCACAGACACAATCTCGCAGGGTAGCTGTTGAGCTAGCTCTAACGCCAGCGCTGTTTTTCCTGCGGCAGTGGGGCCATAAAGGCAAATGACGAAGGGCGGTTTATTCATTAGCGGGTGATTCACTTTCAGTTTGCGGCGGCTTTACATTATAGCGCATTGCGTTATCTTCCTGCAGTTGCTGTTGCCACTGCTGCAACCAGTGCTCTGCCTGCACTAAGGAGTAATCACTATTGAGTGCTTTAGTAGCAAGCCAACCAGCCACTTCGGTCCAGCTATCGTGCTGAAGTACCTGTCGAATAAGACCCATCGCGTGATGGGCAACATTACCCTGACGCAACATCGACGGCATGGTATCTATTACTAATCGCGACCCGTTAACCCTAAAGTTCATCCCACATTGGTTCAAGCGCGGACTTTGTTGCATTAACTCAGCCGGACTTATAGCAAACTGTTTTAAGTCGCAGCTGACTTCAACTAACAGTGGTTGCCCCGCTAAGCCATGCTGTAGTTGACTTTCTAATTGCTTACCCATGATCGAACGCTGTACCGCGCACAAGTCAAGCCAGGCTACGCTTTCCTCTCTACGCATCAACAGCCATTTTTGTTGCACCACAGTCAAGGCGCGCCAGCTGATATTTTTACCAGGCAGACTTTGTGTATTAACTGCATTAGGCAGAATACTCGCACCGGCCCGATAGCCCGTCATCGACTCATTCAACTGAGGTGTCGACTGACTGTAACTATGGCTCTTATGTCCCTGAGTTTGGCTCGGTGTCGCCGGCTCATCAACCGTCGGTGCTTCAGCAAGCTGTGGTGTGCTAGTCTCTTGCTCCGCTAGTGCATGCTGCTGTCGCAATGCATCGGTCACTGCTTGTAAAATAAAGTCATGCACCTGGCGTTGTTGGTGAAAACGCACCTCGTGTTTGGCCGGATGAACATTAACGTCAACCTGTTGTGACGGCAGCCAAAAATACAGCACATAAGTCGGCACTCGCTCTGGCAGTAAATAGCGCTCATAGGCTTGCCGGATAGCATGGTTTAATAATTTGTCACGCATCATGCGACCATTAACAAAGCAATACTGAATGTCAGCCTGGTGACGACACGCTTGTGCTGGAGCGATCCAACCAGTCACGCTATAGGGCGCTGCTTCACGTTCGATGTAAAGAGCCTGCTCAGCAAATTGTTCACCACATACTTTAGCCACCCGACGCCTTTGCTGCGCTTCGCTCAGGTCACGTAAACGCGGGTAATGGCGAACCCTTTTACCTTGATGATTAAGGGTCACGGCAACATCAAAACGACTCAAGGCGATACGTTTTACCGTCTCGTCAATATGGGCAAATTCAGTCTTCTCGGTACGCAGGAATTTACGCCGCGCCGGCGTATTAAAAAATATATCCTGAATATCGATGCTGGTGCCATCGGGGTGAGCTGCGGGCTCAATTCTGACGCCCATATCGCGCCCTTCCGTCCAAGCTTGCCAGGCTTCGCTTTGTGACGCTGGTTTAGACGTTAATCGTAACCGCGAAACTGAACTTATACTGGCAAGCGCCTCACCTCTGAATCCTAAACTTTGTATTGCTTCCAGATCATCCAGGGTTGCGATTTTGCTGGTTGCATGACGCGTCAGCGCTAGCGCCAGTTCATCTTTTGCGATACCACAACCGTTGTCACGGATACGAATGCGTTTGATACCGCCGTTCTCGATGTCAATACTTAGTTCATCAGCACCCGCATCAAGTGCATTTTCTACCAACTCTTTAACCACTGACGCAGGGCGTTCAACCACTTCTCCGGCAGCAATCTGGTTTGCTAATTCTATGGGTAATTGGCGAATAGGCATTAGCGCGGTATCGTCAGTTTTTGACCAATACGTAACATCGAACTGGTTAAATTATTTGTGCGCTTAATGGCATTTACTGTGGTGCCATAACGTTCAGCCAGCACCGATAAAGAGTCACCAGACTTAACAACGTACTCAATACTCTCCTGATTAGCCAACAGCGTATTATCCAACGGATTATTAATAAAATATTGCCGTACGCCGTTATAAATTGCTCGCGCCAACTTTTGCTGATGCCCGTTGCTGTTTAAAAGCCTTTCCTCTTCAGGGTTTGAGATAAAACCTGTCTCGACTAAAATTGACGGTTTGTCGGGAGATTTCAGTACCGCAAAACTGGCTGCTTGCGGTTCAGTCTTGTGCATTTTGGTAATGCGAGACATCTCGCTGATGATATGCCGCGACGCTGAATATGCGCCAGCGATAGAGCTATCCATCGACATATCTAGCAGAGTTTGTGCTAAAAAGGGCTCATGCCCGGTGTCTCGAATAATACTCTCGGCACCACCGAGTAACGCAGACTTACGCTCAGTTCCCTCCAGCCAACGACCCACTTCCGAGTCGGCACGGCGCTTTGACAAAACCCATACCGAGCCGCCGCGGGGTTGTGGCGTTCGAAACGCATCGGCATGAATAGAAACAAAAAAATCAGCTTTCGCTTGCCATGCCTTTTGTGGCCGCTCATTCAAATCGACATAATAGTCGCCCGAGCGTATTAAATAAGCCTGCATTCCAGGGTCATCATTAATCATGCTGGCCAGTGCTCGGGCTATTTTAAGCACTACATTTTTCTCGTATGTACCACGAGGCCCAATCGACCCGGGGTCATCACCGCCGTGACCGGCATCAATCGCTATGGTGACTTTGCGGTCTTTTAGTTCAGCTATCGATTTAGCCGGCCCGCTGCGTTCCACTGACTTACCTGGTAAGTCGACAACTAAGCGATCCGGATAGGACTCATTTGCCGGAAGCGTGAATATTTGTGGGTCACTTTTTTCTGCAAGCTCGATGACAATACGGGTATCACCCGCTTTTTTGGGGGAGCTGGTGCGCACTAGATTAACCAGTAAAGACGCGTCCCCCAGTTCGCTGAGATTCGCATTAAGAGCGGTATTGTTAAAGTCTATAACCAGCCGTAACGGATCACTCCCATACAACGTAAAGTAGCTATAGTCGGCTTGCTGACCTAAGTCGAAAACAATTCGGGTTTTGTCGGGAGACGGCCATGCCCGCACGCTTTCAATACTATTTTGCGCAGCCGCTACCGTCGACGTCAGCCATAGCAAAACGCCGGTGAGTATCGCTAGCCACCTACTTGACCCCGATGTATTCATAATGATTTTATTAGCGCCTGTGCTGTTGTTGTTTTTGCTTTTAATTCGATCATTCTACCCTCATCCTGATAGCTTAATGTTATATCAAGATCGGCCGCGGGCAACCAACCCTCGCCTCGTTCAGGCCACTCTATTAAGTTCAGGGTATCCGCGGCAAAGTAATCTCTGATTCCCATATATTCAAGTTCTTCCGGGTCGGCAAGTCGATACAAATCAAAGTGATGAATGCGCCAGCCCTTCAATTGGTATGGTTCAACTAAGGTATAAGTGGGGCTTTTGACCGCTCCCTGATGACCGAGGGCCGTGATAATGCCACGGCAAAATGCTGTTTTGCCGGCACCGAGTTCGCCGTGTAAATAAATCACCAACGGCGTGGATAGTTTAGCAGCCAGGCGTGTCGCCATCGCCAAGGTTGCTGATTCGTTCTCTAAAAACTCGCTGCGCACGCTCAACGCTGTTTGATTTTCTGTCATTTTTACTGCTCATTCACTCAATAGGTAAACCATTTACCAGGCGTCGTATCGGCACCAATAAATCCGAAGCTAAGGTGCCTCGCTCGCCGCTTTTTGCACAATGTTCGCCTGCTACGGCATGCCAGAAAGATGCCGCGATCAAAGCTTGCGCCGGCGCTAGCTGTTGCCCCAGCAAGCCACCGATTAACCCTGCCAGACAATCCCCCATGCCCCCACTAGCAAGTGCTGGACTACCTCGACCGATGACAAAATTACCACGATCAGAGGCAATCAGGCTACCCGCACCTTTCAGCAGCGCCTGGCCACCAAAGCGCTGGCGTAATAATTTGACCGCAGCAAAACGATCCTGTTCCACTTCATTGCCAGAACACTGTAATAGCCGAGCTGCCTCACCGGGGTGCGGCGTTATAATAAACCGATCTGACTTATCAGGCTGTTTTGCCATTAAATTAAGTCCATCAGCGTCAATCACAGTAATGCGTGCCGTTTTTTTCATCACCTGGTTGAACAATTGCAATGACCAGTCGGTTTGCCCCAACCCCGGTCCCAGCACAATAATCGATGCTTGCTCCAGTAACGGCTCAAGTTCTTCAGCGTGCTGTATTCCATGCACCATGGCCTCGGGTTGCGCGACAGCAATAATCGGTGCCGATTGTGGATGACAGGCAACGGATACCTTACCCGCACCACTGCGAAGCGCAGCCAGCATAGCTAACGTTGCTGCACCCGACATACCAGCATTACCACCGATAACCAATACATGACCAAAGTCGCCTTTATGGGCATCTCTTCGCCTTGCGCCCAGCCATGGATAGTAAACATCCTTATCAAGTAGCTGCCATGATGACGCATTCGCCTGGCTAAAGGCGTCCCCAACGCCTAAATCAGCTAATATGATATCACCACAAAGCGCGGGACCTTTTGCGCTATATAAACCGCGTTTCCTGGCCACCATGGTTACGGTATTAGTCGCCATTATCGTGGCCCCCAGCTGCTTGCCTGTATCGGCGTCTAAGCCGGACGGCACATCCACCGCAAGCACCGGCAACTGGCTTTGGTTAACGCATTGAACCCAACGCTCCAACTTCCCTTCCAACGGTCTGTTTAAGCCAATACCAAAAACAGCATCGACGATCAGATCGAATCTATCTGCAGTAAAGTCATCAAATTCCTGCTCAGTTCCACCTAGTTCACGCCATGCCTGGCGCGCATGCTCAGCATCATTATCGTCGCTATGTTGCAGCGACTTACCCGGGTTCAGGGCGTATACGGTCACTCGGTAACCCTGTTGCGACGCCAGCCGCGCTATTACATAACCATCCCCGCCGTTGTTTCCCTCGCCACAGAATACTGCAACGCTGGCACCACTCGGTACCATTTGCTGGAGCTGTTCAAACACAGCTCGTCCTGCCCCGGCCATCAGCGCCCTCATGCTCAGGCCTGATTTTTCGGCGGCTTGTTGTTCGCCGCTACGAACCTGTTCTGCACGATACAAACTTTGTGATAAGCTTTTTTTATTCGATTCTTCAGTAGATTCTGACATCATCGCCTCAACTCGGGTTTTTATCATGCCGGACACACCATTAAGCGAGCCACAATTACAACAGCTAGCCAGCGATATTAAGCGCTGGGGGCATGAACTTGGCTTTCAAAAAGTTGGCATCGCCGACCTTGATCTCAGCCGTCATGAAGCTAGCTTACAAGAGTGGTTAGATAAAGGCTATCACGGCGAAATGGGTTTTATGGAACGTCATGGCATGTTGCGTGCGCGCCCCGCTGAACTGCACCCTGGCTCTGTCCGCGCAATATCAGTGCGAATGAACTACTTACCGGTTGAAGCCGGTTTTGCAAAAACGCTAAATGATTCCAATAAAGCATTTATTTCACGTTATGCGCTCGGCCGTGACTATCATAAGTTACTGCGGAAGCGGCTTAAACAGCTCGGCGATAAAATAAAAGCCCAATTTGACGACACTGACTTTCGCCCGTTTGTGGATTCGGCCCCAATAATGGAGCGACCTTTAGCAGAAAAAGCAGGCTTAGGCTGGACCGGTAAACACACGTTGATACTGGACCGGGACAGTGGCTCCTGGTTTTTCCTTGGCGAACTACTAATAAACCTGCCATTGCCCGTCGATCAGCCGGTCGAAGAGGGCTGTGGCAGTTGTACCGCCTGTATGACGATTTGTCCAACTCAGGCCATTGTTGGCCCTTACGAACTCGATGCACGGCGCTGCATTTCCTATTTAACTATCGAGCTGCGGGGCTCTATACCGGAAGAATTGCGCCCACTGATGGGTAACCGCATTTACGGCTGCGACGACTGTCAGCTTATCTGTCCGTGGAACCGTTACGCGCAGCTAACCGACGAGGCGGATTTTAATCCCCGCCAGTACCTGCATAGCCCTCAATTACTTGCGTTATGGCAGTGGGATGAGGAAACCTTTAAAAGCCGTTTAGAAGGGTCACCCATTCGCCGTATCGGTTTTGAATGTTGGTTGCGCAACCTTGCCGTCGCGCTGGGTAATGCAGATGCAGATGCGGAAATCATTGCAGCACTCGAGTGGCGCAGTGGTGAGGTTTCTGACATGGTGCAGGAGCATATAGATTGGGCATTAGAACGGCAACGTTCCGGAGCCGCCAAAGTCACCCAACAACTTAAGCGTCTGGTGCGCGTGGTCGAAAAAGGCCTGCCCCGGGATGCCTAGCATTGCTGCATTGAGTTACTCGGGTTTAAACACCCCGATTACCTGATCGAATTCGCGTTCACTGCCGCCACCCTGTGATTTAGGCTCACTAAACCGATGCTTACAAGCAACGCATTCTACCTGCTCGATATCATTTTCAAAAAACAACATCAGCGTATCCATGTCGCCACACTTGGGGCAGGTTGCCCCGGCTATAAAACGCTTTTTCTGTTTGGCCACAATCACTCCTGTGCCTGACAACGGCTAAAATGGTAGACTTTCACTATTGTAACTTAACGGCAGGCAGCGATAAACAGACCATGATCACAGCCGAAAAACTTGCCCTACTACGCGGCGGACAAACATTATTTGATGACAGTAACTTCCAGGTTTTCCCTCAACACCGGGTCGGACTGGTGGGTAAAAACGGCTGTGGTAAGTCGTCACTGTTCTCGTTATGCCGCAACGAATTACAAGCGGACGAAGGGCAACTCAACATTCCCCGCCAAATGGCGCATTGCCAGCGTTGCGCAGGATACGCCGGCATTAGAGCAAAGCGCGTTAAACTATGTCATTGACGGCGATAAGCCCTACCGCCAACTGCAGTCGGAGCTTGACCAGGCTGAATCAGCAAACGACGGCCATCGCATAGCAGAAATCCACGACCAGCTTGCCGCTATTGGTTCATTTGATATTGAAGCGCGCGCCAGCGCTATGCTGGCCGGACTCGGATTTGAACAATCACAACTGGGGAATCCGGTAAAATCATTTTCCGGCGGTTGGCGTATGCGCCTGAACCTTGCCCAGGCGCTGATGGCTCGTGCCGATTTATTGTTGCTCGATGAACCAACTAACCACCTGGATGTTGATGCGATTTTCTGGCTGGAGGATTACCTGAGGCAGTTTGACGGCACCCTGATTTTAATTTCTCACGATCGTGATTTTCTGGATTCGGTTTGTACCGATATTTTGCATATCGAACACCAACGGATCACACAGTATCGCGGCAATTACAGTCAGTTTGAAGCGCAGCGCGCCGAGCAAATTGCGCAACAACAAAGCCAATACGAAAAAGCGCAGGTTATGCGTGAACACCTGCAAAAATACGTCGACCGTTTTCGCTATAAGGCGAGTAAAGCGAAGCAGGCACAAAGCCGGTTAAAGGCCATTGAAAAATTACCGACTCAGGCTCCGGTGCGCGCGCAGGCAGATATTCGGTTTAGTTTTTTAACCCCACCGCAACTGCCTAATCCGCTAATGACGTTGCGTGACACGCGCGCGGGGTACGGTGATACCACCATACTCCGGCACATTAAGCTGAACCTGGTGCCCGGAACGCGGTTAGGGCTGTTGGGCCGCAATGGCGCGGGTAAATCAACCTTAATTAAATTATTGGCAGGTGAGTTGCCACCGTTAGATGGCGAACGCACGGTATCCCCCGGCTTGCGCATCGGTTATTTTGCTCAGCATCAATTGGAAACTCTCGATTTACAGGCTTCTGCCCTGCTACACCTGCAACGACTGGATCCACAAGCCAGCGAACAGGCATTAAGGGATTTTCTGGGCAGTTTCGGCTTTTCCGGCGATCAGGCAACACGTTCGGTTGAACCAATGTCTGGTGGCGAGAAAGCGCGCCTGGCACTGGCAATTATTATTTATCAAAAGCCGAATCTACTGCTACTGGATGAGCCGACCAACCATTTAGACTTGAGCTTACGCGACACGCTGGTTGACGCTCTGCAGGAGTACGAGGGCGCACTCATTGTCGTCGCGCACGATAGACACTTGCTACGTACAACGGTTGATGAGTTTTGTTTAGTTGCCAATGGCGAGGTTAATCCGTTTGACGGTGATTTGGATGATTACCACCGTTGGTTGCAAAATCAGGCTGCCGCGCAGCGCAGTGAAGCCAAGCAAACCGATAACAGCGATGATAAAAAACGCGACCGCAAAGAACAGAAACGTCTTGAAGCTACATTCCGTCAGCAAGTTGCACCGCTCAAAAAGCGTATTCAACAACGCGAAACCGAAATCAGTAAGCTCGAACAACAACTGTCCGACCTGCACGCTCAACTCAGTGACAGTTCACTGTACGACGATAGCAACAAAGACAAACTACAGCAGCTACTGACAACTCAAACCGAATTAAAACAGTCGCTCGAACTAGCTGAGAGCGATTGGATGGAAGCCGAAGAGGAACTCAGCCAGCACCAGCAAGAATTTGAGCAGGCGAATAACGCATGAATATAGCTAACTTCATTCCACCATTGGGATTAAGCAACCCGCATTTGCAAACACTCTGGCCCCGTGCGGTTTTGCCTAAACGGCCCTGGTCAGGTGATTGGCAAATGTTCGAGTTAGCGGACGGAGACTTCGTCGACTTGTGCTGGCGAAAGCGTCCCGAAAAGGGGTCGAAACGGCCTCTACTGGTGATTTTCCACGGGCTGGAGGGTTCTGTTGACTCTCCCTATGTATGGCAGACCATGGAGCAGGCACATGCGTTAGGTTGGACTACCGTGGTAATGCATTTTCGCGGTTGCGGAATAAGTGGTATTAATCGACTACCGCGCGCTTATCATTCCGGCGACACCACTGATGCAACCGAGTTCTTAACCTGGCTACAGCAGACCTACCCGGACGCGCCGTTATATCTGGCTGGCTTTAGTCTTGGTGGTAACATGCTCGCACAATTATTAACAACCGCAGCAGGCAAAGCCGCCAAGGCCGCTGCTATCGCCTGTGCGCCGCTTGATCTGCACTCATGTTCTGAGCGAATCGACC
This sequence comes from Idiomarina sp., assembly GCF_019431395.1. Taxonomy (NCBI): domain Bacteria; kingdom Pseudomonadati; phylum Pseudomonadota; class Gammaproteobacteria; order Alteromonadales; family Idiomarinaceae; genus Idiomarina; species Idiomarina sp. Next base: position 2,621,356 of record NZ_CP080268.1, on the reverse strand, counting down.
AAGGCTTCTCGAAGCTTTACAGACGTTACCTGCTGACCCCGTTAAAGCAAAAATTTGAGCAAAAACGTGAGCAAGGTATCCTCGACGAGCAACATCCTCTGGCCACGTTGGATGTTAAGCCCATGCGTAGCTTTTTTGAGTTTGACGATAAAGTGACCGCGCCCTTACACGGTTTTACTGGTGTAGACGATTACTATCAGCGCGCCAGCGGTAAACAATTTTTAGCCGATATTAGCGTACCAACACTTATTATTCATGCTGAGGACGATCCCTTTATGGGGGCTGCGGTGGTGCCTGACAAAATGCAGCTATCGGCTTTCATTCGCTATGAATTAAGCCCGCACGGGGGCCACATGGGCTTTATCCAACGCCGCAGCAACCAATGGCATAGCTGGTTACCGGAGCGGCTTTTACAGCACCTGGCAAGCTATCAAAGCAATACACTGCATTACCATGACCACAAAGGAGCGTGTTAATGAGAATTCCCTGGCAAGAACTCGATGCAGAAACGCTGAACAATTTGTTAGAGTCAGTTGTGCTGCGCGAAGGCACCGATTATGGCGAGCAAGAACTCAGCTTTAATGCAAAAGTTGAACAGCTGCGCGAAAGACTTAAACGTGGCGACGCCGTTATCGTTTATTCCGAGCTACATGAAAGCGTTGATATTGTTGCACCAGACCAGGTAAGTGCTAGCGAAAGCGCGGCGGACGAGCAATAAAAACTTGCTCCCAGTCAACGCGGGGATCACCTAACACCATAAAGTTAGGGTTTAGCAAGCTCACGGTTTTATTGTAAGTGATGGGTTCGAAGTTTTCGTTTACTAACGAACCGCCCGCTTCACTGACAATAACTTCAGCGGCGGCGGTGTCCCATTCCCCGGTCGGGCCTAAACGCAAGAAGCAGTCGGCTTTACCCTCGGCGATAAAGCACGCTTTGAGTGAGCAGCTACCGGCTGGCAGTGGTTGTAATTCGCGCTGTGTTTGAATTCGTTTTAACACCGGACCACGGGCCTGACGGCGACTGATGGCAATAACAATGGGGTCATTTTGCGGGTCACTCATGGCCCTGACGCGAATTGGTTCGCTGCCGCTAGCCGTTGTTTTGGATGCGCCCTCGCCCTTTCGGGCTGCATACAGACTATTACCGGCTGGCCAGAAAATCACCCCCAGAGTCGGCTGATTGTGTTCAACTAAAGCAATGTTGACAGCAAAATCACCGGATCGTGATATAAACTCCTGCGTGCCATCGATAGGATCAATGAGAAAATAACGCTGCCATTGACGGCGTTGTTGAAAGTTTTCGTGCTCGCTCTCTTCCGACAGTACCGGGATATCCGGAAACTCCTGACGTAGCCGTTCAATAATGAGTTCACTGGCGGCAATGTCGGCACTGGTTACCGGCGACTCGTCCGGCTTTTCATAAGTTGAATAGTCGCGGCGTTCATAAAGCCGCATGATTTGCTCTCCCGCTTCGCGGGCAATACTGGCAACAATATCCAGCATGGTTTTAACGTCCTTTGTTTCGCAACATCAACAGCAGCGCCGTTAAGCTTCGGGCTTCGCTAAAGTCCGGTTGCTCCAGCAACGCATCAACGTCGTCAAGCTTCCAGGTCACTTTTTCTAATGGCTCTGGTTCATCGCCGGGTAGCTCTTCCGGGTACAACTGCTCGGCCACAAACAGAGTCATTTTCGCCTGGAAAAATTGCGGCGCCATGGTCACTTCGGTTAACCGGGTTAGGGTGTGGCAGCCATAACCAATTTCTTCTTTTAGCTCCCGCTGTGCTGCCTCTTCAGGGGTTTCACCAGGATCAATTAAGCCTTTTGGAAAGCCCAGCTGATACTCGTGCAGACCCGCTGCGTATTCACGTACTAAAATCATGGTGTCGGCATCGATAAACGGCACCACCATCACCGCTCCACGTCCACTCCCCTGCATGCGCTCGAACTGACGTTGCTCACCATTGCTAAAGCGTAAATCAACCGCTTCGATCTTTAACAAACGACTTTGTGCAACAACTTTTCGCGCCAATACTTTGGGAATTTGTCGAGAAGCCATAACCCTTTACTACCTTTAAGAAAGTCTGCCTCTACTATAACGCGTCAGCGCTCAGAAACCAGCATCAATTGGAGGAGGGTTAGACAAAAGTCGAGCCATGAATGACGTTGCCAGCCAGCAATGCTAATCTATAGGCAACTAGTTTTAACAGAGTCTGGAGAATCGTAGTGGTTAAAAACGCGGGTAAAAAACCATCGACTGAAACCAATTTTGACGCCGTGGTTATTGGCACCGGGCCCGGTGGCGAGGGCGCCGCGATGCAGCTGGCAAAAAGTGGTAAAAAAGTTGCAGTGGTAGAGCGCCACCAGTCCATCGGCGGTGGTTGCACACACTGGGGTACGATTCCCTCTAAAGCATTACGTCATGCGGTTAGCCGCTTAATTGAGTACAACAATAATCCGCTGTTTACCGGCACCGGCTGGCAAAGTGGCATGACTTTTTCGCAGATCCTGCATTATGCCTCGGGCGTCATACGTAAACAGGTGAAATTGCGTAGCTCTTTCTACCAGCGTAATAATGTCACCGTTATCCATGGCGCAGCTTCGTTTGTTGATGCCAACCGCATCAAGGTAACTAAAAACGATGGTTCGTTTGACTATCTCAATGTTAAACAGGTTGTTATCGCCACTGGATCACGTCCCTACCGCCCCAAAGACATCGACTTTGGACATGCACGTATCTACGATTCAGACACCGTTTTGTCGTTAGACAAAGACCCGCGCAATATTTTGATTTATGGTGCCGGTGTTATCGGCAGTGAATATGCCAGCATTTTCCGTGGCATGGGCGTTAAAGTCGACTTAATTAACCAACGCGACCGCTTACTGTCTTTCCTCGACGCAGAAATTTCGGACGCACTCAGTTATCACTTGCGGAACAACGGCGTGGTTATTCGTCATAACGAGGAATACGAGAGTATTACCGGTCACGATGACGGTGTTACCTTAAAAACTAAGTCAGGCAAAGTCATGAAGGCCGACTGCCTGCTATTTGCTAACGGGCGCTCTGGTAATATTGAAGCCTTAAACGTGGACGCGGTAGGTCTTAAGCCGAATTACCGTGGGCAACTAGAAGTTGACGAAAATTACCAAACACAAGTCGACAATATCTATGCCGTTGGCGACATTATTGGCTATCCCAGTTTAGCCAGTGCGGCCTACGATCAAGGCCGGATTTGTGCCACCGCCATGCTCAACGGTAGTGCCGACGAATCGCTTATTAGCGATATCCCAACGGGTATTTATACCATCCCGGAAATCAGCTCAGTAGGTAAAACCGAAGAAGAGTTAACGGCCGCTAAAGTACCTTATGAAGTTGGCCGGGCTCAATTTAAACACCTGGCTCGTGCGCAGATTTCCGGCAATAACGTGGGTTGCTTAAAACTACTATTCCACCGCGAAACGCGCGAACTACTGGGGCTTCATTGCTTTGGTGAGCGGGCTTCAGAGATTGTCCACATTGGTCAGGCGATCATGGAACAAAAAGGCGAAGGCAATACGATTGATTACTTCGTTAATACCACCTTTAATTATCCGACCATGGCCGAAGCCTACCGTGTAGCAGCACTTAACGGCATAAACCGGCTTTAGCGAAGCGGCAGTTCGACGGTAACGCGCAAACCGGCGTTAGCCATGTTTTGCATATTAATGCGGCCATCATGACGATCAACGATACGTTTAATGATGGCCAGGCCAAGACCTGAGCCAACGCCGCCACGCGCTTTATCGCCTTGGGTAAAAGGCTGAAACAGCTGTTGTTGTTGCTCTTCGGGAATACCCGGCCCATCATCAGTAACCGAAAACCAAACCCGACGCTGCTTTTTATTATAGCCTGAGGCAAGCCAGACATTCTGTTGGCCATAACGCTCGGCATTTTCCAGTAAGTTGATAAGTACTCGTTTAATCGACAGAGGTCGTAAACTTAACCGTGGGCAGTCATCCAGTGCTAAATGAAACTGTTTCTGCCAGGAGTCCGGTACATTGGCTACAGTTTGCTCCAGTAACTCGTTCAACGATTCCTTGCTGGCGTTTTCCTGCTGATCCAGACGTACGTAATCAATAAACTGGTCGATGATATCGTTCATATCATCAATATCTTCGGCAATGCCCTGTGCCAGATAATCTTCGGATTCGGGCATCATTTCGGCAGCCAGCCGAATACGCGTCAACGGCGTTCTTAAATCATGAGAAACGCCGGCCATTAATAAATTACGATCGTTTTCGAGCTCGTGAATACCACGCGACATCTGGTTAAAAGCCCGCGTTACCGCGACAATTTCACTGGCGCCTTTTTCGGGTAGTTGTGGTGGAAATTCTCCGCGACCAACCAGACGAGCCGACTCTTCAAGCGCTTTTTAAGCGGCCGGTTAAGCCAATTGGCAAATAGGATACCGCCGAATACACTCAACAAACCAATGACCAATAAATAAACCACCAATGGTGAGAACTGCCCGGAGCTAAGACTATTTAACGGCACTCGAATCCAATAGTCCGGCGCCTGCGGCGGTTTAACCCAGACAAAAAATTGTTCGCCCTGAGCAATCCGAACCTGCGCCTCACCATCCAGTTCTTGCGACATGATTTCGGATAAGTAACCGTAGTAGGTGGTAAGCTGAAGGCCTTCTTCCAACGCTTTTTCATTGTCAAAAACACGAATTCCGGTCGCGTCATAAAAGGCAATGGCCAGCGACTGATCGTTTTGACGTTCAGCCAAACTGCTTTCGCGGATAAACATGGTTTTTATCTGCTTTGCCACCAGTTGTGTAATTTGTTCAACTGACGGTTTAACCACATAGTTACTCACCATCAGGTACGAAACCACCTGATTAAGTAACAGCACCAGTGCTAATAATCCCACGGTGCGGGCAAATGCAGATTTAGGAAATAGGGTCATCTAATTTTTTAATTTACCATCAGGTACAAATACATAACCTAATCCCCATACCGTCTGAATGTAGCGCGGCTTAGCCGGATCAACCTCTAACATACGACGTAAGCGTGATACCTGCACGTCAATTGAACGTTCTAATGCGCTGTAGTCGCGTCCTCGCGCCAGGTTCATAAGTTTATCGCGCGACAGCGGTTCGCGGGCATGTGTTACCAGCGCTTTAAGCACGGCAAATTCACCACTGGTCAGTGGCATCGGCTCATCACCATCAAACATCTCGCGTGTGCCTAGGTTGAGACGATAGGTACCAAAGGTCACCTCTTCATCCTCATGACTCGGCGCACCCGGCGCCTCCGTGCCGCGACGCCGTAACACAGCCCGGATCCGCGCCAGCAACTCACGCGGATTAAAGGGTTTTGCCAAATAGTCATCAGCGCCCAGCTCCAGGCCAATAATACGGTCAACTTCGTCGCCTTTGGCGGTCAGCATAATCACCGGGATATTATTGTTGTTTTGACGCAATCGCTTACAAATAGACAAGCCGTCTTCACCCGGCAACATTAAATCCAGTACCATCAGGTGAAAGTTCTCTCGCGTCAGCAGGCGATCCATTTGTTCAGCATCCTGCGCTACGCGAACCTGAAAACTTTGTTCCTGCAGGTAGCGCTCAAGCAAGCTACGCAGGCGAGCATCATCGTCTACTACCAAAACCTTTAGGGTTTCTTGTGTCATGGTGTTATCTCGGTCGTGGTATTTTTAATTAATAACATACACCGCTGGTGTGCAATTAAGAAGCCCTTGAGTGTTAACAAATGTTTCTTGTTAAGGCTTATAAATCAGTCCAGTAGCGGGTCATTCTTACGTACAGAAAGGAGGCTGTCCAGGTAATTAGCACGAGTCCGGTCAGGCTCTCAATACCGGTCAGAAAACGCAGTTCTCCGTGCGGGAAAATGTCACCGAAGCCAACCGTAGTATAGACCGTATAAGAAAAATACAAGCTATCCAGATAGCTTCCGTCGAACGCACCATGAAGTGAGCCAAAATATGGGGAATGATGCATCCAATAATAAGCAAGTGCGAAGATCGCCACCTCGATACTATGAGCAACCAGGCTTAACAGCACAGCCAGACCAATCCGGAACTGCGCCAGCACTTTAAACTTTTGAAAAAATATACCAATCTGTCGCAGCGCTTCATAGTGAAACGCCACGACAATCAGCACCACCAGGGTGTTGGCTAAAAACGAAATAATCACGTGCGTTTACTGTCTGCTAAGTAATCATATAAGCCGTAATACAATAGCGGAACAACCAGCACCGTCAATAACGTTGAGGCAAAAAAACCGAAAATCAACGAAATCGCTAGCCCGTTAAAGATCGGATCGGCAAGAATAAAGTATGCACCGATCATCGCTGATACGGCCGTTAGTGCTATCGGTTTTAACCTTACAGCCCCCGCCAGCACAACGGCATCTTCTAACGAGTAGCCTTCGTCGATCAGTTGGCGAATAAACACTACCAGCAAGATGGAGTTACGCACGATAATCCCCGCCAAAGCAATCATGCCAATCATTGAAGTCGCTGTGAACTCTTTACCAATCAACCAGTGACCGGGCAAGATACCAACCAACGTCAGTGGTATTGGCGACATAATAATCAGCGGCATCAGGTAAGACCGGAACTGCGCTACCAGCAGCACGAAAATCATGAAGATACCCACGCTGTAGGCAATCCCCATATCGCGGAAGGTTTCGTAGGTGATTTGCCATTCACCATCCCATTTTATCGCCACCGGACCATTAGCCGAGGGTTGGTTAATATAAAATTGCTCAGGTGGGTTATCCAATTCATCAATCAAAGCTACCAACTCAAACATGCCGTAAATGGGCGAGTCGGTCTCGCCTGCCATGTTGGCTTCGACATAGGTGACCGGATTGAGATCTTTGTGATAACGACTACGTGGCCACTGATCCGTCTGAATCGAGGCGAAGGTCGATAGTGGGATCATCGCGCCGTTTTGTGCCCGTACCCGCAACGACAAAATACGCTGTTGCTGAGCTTTATCGCCATCATCTAATTGCACCAATATTGGCACCGCATACTTAGCCGTATCCTTATGCAAATAGCCTGCAGGTTGCGCATTGATGAGTAAACTTAGTGCCTGAGTGACCTGTGACTGCGAGATCCCCAATTGCGCCGCACGCTGCCTGTCAACCGTTAAGAACCACCGCCCAACGTTGTCGGTTATGGTGGAGTCCTCATCGACCAGCCCGTTAACCTCAGCCATCTTGGCTAAAATGGTTTCTGCCAATTCGATTTGCTGTTGACCATTGCCACCATGAATTTCAGCAACAATGGGTGCTAGTACCGGCGGTCCCGGTGGCACTTCTACCACCTTAATTGCGGCATCAAAAGGCTCAGCAATAGCGACTAAGTCGGCGCGAATAGCGCGGGCAATTTCATGTGAAGAACGCTCACGTTGCTCTTTTGACTTCAGGTTAACCTGGATATCACCTTGGTTTGGTAGACTGCGTAAATAGTACTGCCGTACCAACCCATTAAAATTAATTGGCGATGCAGTACCTGCGTACGCCTGCCAGTTTTCAACCTCATCCACAGAGGTCAAATAGTTACCTAACGCCACTTGTAGGCGCTGGGTTTCTTCCATTGCCGTATCATCGGGCATATCCACCACAATTTGCAGTTCGGACTTATTGTCAAACGGCAGCATTTTTAGGATGACCCCTTTATAAACGGGGAATAGCATTACCAAAATAAGCAACGCAAACACCCCCGCACCAAACAGCGCCCGGCGGCCACGATGATGGTCACCCAGTAGCGGGCGCAGTAGCTTTTCGAACACCGCTTTGAGTTTTTCGGAGGTTCCTGCCGCAGAGTCACTATCGTCGTTGCTATCTTTGCCGCGCTCGCGGTTCAATAAACGCAGCGCCAGCCATGGCGCGACGATAAAGGCCATTAGCTGCGAAAATACCACGCCTGCCGACGCATTAATGGGAATAGGGCTCATATAAGGGCCCATCAAGCCACTGACAAATGCCATAGGGATCAACGCCGCCATGATCGTTAAGGTCGCCATAATGGTCGGTGACCCCACTTCATCCACCGCCTTGGGAATCGTTTCCAACAAGGGCTTAGTCGAATTACGTACCCGTCGATGGATATTTTCGGTAATCACAATACCGTCATCGACTAAAATCCCAATCGAGAAAATTAACGCAAACAGCGACACACGGTTTAGGGTAAAGCCCCATGCCCAGCTGAATACTAAGGTAAATAGCAAGGTCACCATTACCGCAGCACCCACAATCAGTGCCTGCCGCCAGCCCATGGTTAACAACACCAGTATGATCACAGAAATGGTCGCCGAGATAAGATCCGACACCAGTTGATCAAACTTGTCCGTGGCCGTCTTACCGTAATCACGGGTGACCGATATCTCGATGTCTGCTGGTAACAGTTCGTTTTCGAGCGCAGCAAGCCGTTGCCGCAAGGCTTGTGTAATATCAATCGCGTTTTGGCCAGGCTTTTTAGCAATAGCAATAGTGACTGCCGGGTAAATGGCGTTGTCATTATCCAGCCCGCCCATCAGCACCGTTTGGTTCGGGGCACTGCCGCTATCTTGCACTGATGCGACATCGCCTAAATATATCGGTCGACCGCCAGAGGTTGCTATTACCAGCGATTCCACTTGCTCTACTGACTGTAGAAAGTCGCCTGCCTGAAACGGCACCGCCAGTCCATTACGCGTGATGCGCGCTTCCGGAGCGGCATTGTTCGCGGCATCGATAGCCTGCTTAATATCCCCAACGGTTAAGCCATAGCCACTGAGCTTGCTACTATTAACTCTGACATTGACGTGTTGACGAGCCGCGCCGTGTGTTTTTATATCGCGGGTACCGGGAATTTGTTTTAAGGCGATTTCTAAGCGATGTGCCAACGCCGTTAACTGTTCCGCACTCTTAACATTATCTCGGTCATAAAGGGTGAGCGTCATGATCGGCACATCATCGATGCTACGCGGCTTTACCAGAGGCTGAGAAACACCTAAACCTTGCGGAAACCAGTCCGCATTCGATTGAATTTTATTATAGAGTCGAACCAGAGCTTCCTGACGGGGAACGCCGACATTGAACTGAACGGTCAACACGGCCTGCCCGGCACGTGAGACCGAATAAACATGCTCAATTTCTGACATCTCACTGAGAATTTGCTCACCCGGAATCGCGATAAGCTGCTCGACTTCTTTTGCCGAAGCCCCCGGAAAACCAACCAGCACGTCGGCCATGGTTACGTCGATTTGTGGCTCTTCTTCTTTCGGCGTAACCAGCACAGCGACAATACCCAGCACAATGCCTAATAGACAGATTAGCGGGGTCAGTTCAGAGCGTTGGAAAACGGCCGCAATAATGCCCGAAGGGCCGAGTTTATGATCGCCATTACTCATTGAGCATAGCCTCCGCTGACGCTAGTATGTTCTCGCCGGTGGCCAGCCCGGCTAAAATTTCGACCTGATCGTCATGCGCTTGCCCAACCTTTACTTGTCGTAATTGAGGTTTGCCGTCTGTCACGACATAGACCGCCCGTAGCTCGCCACGAACTAACACGGCAGAAGATGGAACCAGTAATGCATCACGCTCCCCCACTGACACGTTCACTTTTACTAACGTGCCGGGAAACAAAGCGCCTTCGGGATCGGTTAAATTCAGACGTAACCTAAAGGTATGTGACTGGGCGTCGGCATAGGGGTAAAAGGTCATTGAAGCAATGCTAAGTTCACGGCCGTCATCGGTGACAATCTCAGCATCGCGTTGGTTTCTGACGTATTGTGCGTATTGCTGTGGTAATTCAGTCACTACGCGTAATTGTTCAAGCGATAAACCAGACATCAACGGCTGGCCCGGTTGCACCGATTCGCCGAGCTCGACGAAGCGTTCGGTAACAATACCTGCGTACGGCGCCCGGACCTGGGTATAGCTCAGTTGTTTTTGGGCTTCTTCCAACGCTGCCTTAGTCTCTGCCAGCCTTGCTTTTGCTGTTTCTAATTGCGTCTGTGCATCATCACGCTCAGACTCAGAGGCAACATTTTGTTGATAAAGCTCCCGAATACGGCGGTAGCGGCGTTCCGCATCATCTAAAGTCGACTGCGCGCTCTCCATATTGGCCTTAGCTCGATTTAGCCTGGCGCGCTGCTCGGTATCATCCAGACGGATAATCAGTTGATCAGCAGCGACAGGATCATCAACATCAACAGGCAACTCGATAATGGTGCCTGAAGTCTGCGCCGAAACGGTACTCTGATTAATTGCCTCGACTCGACCTTCCAAACTAACTGTGTCAGTTATGGTCTGTTTTTGTACCGTTATCTGTTGTTGCGCATAAGCCGTTTTTGAGCCTACGACGCTTAGCATCATTGCGGCGATGAATCCCGCTAACATCGAAGTCTTAGATTTCACCCGATAGCCCTTCTGCTTAGATTCTGCATCAGTAAAACATTATACTTTAAATTAAATTGATAATATCACTGCTTTAACCAGTGTTCCAGCGGTTCCGGGTGACCCAGCAGAAAACCCTGATATCGGGTGCACCCCATTTCCCTGAGGCGCTCTAATTGCGACGGCTCTTCAACGCCCTCTGCTAATACCTGCAGTCCCAAACTCTTAGCCAGCGCAACAATCGTTGCGATGATGGCCTCATCGTTCCGGTCAGATAATAAATCACGTACAAAAGACTGGTCGATTTTTAGCTGTTTTAGCGGTAAACGTTTTAAATAGCTGAGCGCGGAATAGCCTGTGCCAAAATCGTCCAGTGACAGGGACAGCCCCAGACGGGTTAATTCGTCCATTGTTGCAGCAACCCTGTCGGCGTCGCTAATTAGCATCGATTCAGTTAACTCCAACTCGAGATATTTTGCTGCGGGATTTTGCTCCACTAAACGCTCAAACTGCTGATAAAAGCCGGCGTCGTTAAACTGGCTGGCACTAATATTTATGGCAATTGAGCAACCTGAATAATTGGGATGAGAATGTAAACGTTCAATCGCGGCAACCGCCTTAGCTAACACCACCTGATGTAGCTGCGGCATTAAGCCTGCGGTTTCTGCTACCGGAATAAATTCGCCCGGCGATACCGGCCCCAACTGTGGATCATACCAACGCAGCAAGGCCTCGAAGCCCACGCATGTTAACGCGTCATCTTGCTCGTTACGGGTAAACTGCGGCTGCAAGTACACCGTCAGACGATCGTGTGCCACAGCAGCTCTCAACCCTGACTCGATTTGCTGGCGACGGTTAAAGTCCTGTTGCAGCTGGCTGCTATAAAACTGTACCGAGCCCGGACCCACCAACTTAGCCTGAGTCATGGCTAAATCAACGGCTTTTAATAAGTGTTCAGCGGTTTCGGCCTCGTCAAAAAAGCTCACGGCGAAACACAAGGTTATCAGTTGCTGCTTATCCGCCAGGGTATAGCGAGTGGACAGCTCTTGCTGAAGTTGTTGCAACCTCGTCTGAACCAAAGCCTGCGCGCTGACGGAGTCATTCGGCAAGTCATCAAATAGAATATAAAATTCGTCAGATGCGAGGCGTCCACCAAGCTCGCTAGACCCAACTAACGCTTCGATACGACTGGCGAGCTGGCGCAACAACTCATCGCCCTGTTCATGGCCCAGTGCGTCATTAATCGTTTTAAATTTATCGACATCAATCAATAGTAACGCACTGTTACGCTCTGAGTTTTTATAGTGGTGCATTACTTTTTCCAGCAACATACGACGATTCGCTAAGCCTGTTAACACGTCATAAAAAGCCAGTTGCTCGATCTGTTGTTTTAGTTCTTCGTATTCAGAGACATCCGTTGAAATACCACACAGACCGACAATTTTACCGTCACTGTTTTTTAACGGAACCTTGACTGACCAATAGGCGCGGGTCTTATTTTCGCCGGGGATCTGGTTAAGTTCGTGGCGAGCAAGGCGCCGACCGGTTTGCAACACTTCTTTGTCATTGTCTGTAATTTGTTGCGCGGTTTTTAAGTCGAACAGATCATAGTCTGTAACGCCTACTACGTCCTTAGCATCCCGCTTAAACATATCCGCGACGCGGTCATTAACGTACTGGTAGGTTAAGTCGATACCTTTTATAAAAATGTAGGCATCAACACTACCGAGAATCGTCTCCAGCTTTTTCTCGCTGTCCTGAAGCTCGCGCGTGCGCCGATTAACGGCCAATTTTAACAACCTGACAAAAACCAGACTGATGATCAGGACAGCGCACAACGCGATAACCAGCCACCATAACCACGTCGGCAATCGCGATTCGCTAGACTGCGCGCTCCAACGCTCAATAATGGCATAGTAAACAGAGGCCGGATCGGCTTTTAGTGCAGTTAAGGACTCGTCAATAGCCGTCAGCAAACTCTGGTTGGCATCCTTGCCGATAGCAAAATAGAGTTCATTGGGCAAAAACATGATGGGCGTGATGGCCGCTTGAGCTTCAGCAACTTTCTGGTTGCCAAAAAACTGATTGGTTGCTACCGCGTCAACATAGTTGCGTTGCAGTGCATCAAAACCATCGTCAAAACTGGCTACGGGCAAAAAATCCACGTTAAGATTAAAGCGTTGCGCCAGGTTGCGCAGGTAATCCTGTTGCACTGAGTCGCTCAACACGGCAACTCGCTTACCATTTAAGTCCAATAGGCTGGCTATTTGCTGCTGGCGGTCAGCGTAGATTTGCGACCAGCTAAGTAATGCGGGTTCCTGGTGAAACCGAAAACGCTGGCTACGTAAATCGGTTTTCGCAACATCGGGCAACAAATCAATCTCGCCCTCGTCCAGCCATTGCAGGCACTGCTGCCATTGGCAAGCCTTAAGCACCAGCCGCCAGTTATGCTGTTGAGCAATTTCAAGCAGCAAATCGCCATGAATCCCGGTTAATTCGCCATCATCGAGCAGTAATTTAGGCGGGTTATTGTAAACCCCCACCGTAATCACCTGTTGCTGAGCCACCACCGGTATCGCGCAAAACAGAAAAAAGGCAAAGGCAATAAGCGAAAGCCGTTGATTTAGCACGTTTTTGTGATCCCTGTTGTTTAATTAATATCCGCAAAGATCACTATAGCGGGTCGAGGGGCTGAATGCTAAATTTCTGTGCCGGCGCAGTATGGGAAGTGTCGACCTAATTTGGGTTTAAGCAATTAAGGTTTCGATTAAGCCGTTTTTTTGTAGTGCAAACGATACAGAATAGCCAACATCAGGCAGATAATTGCGGGAATCAGCAGGGCCTGAAACTGTAATTGAGTAAACATATAGGCGCCAGAAGTTCCGCCACTGATAAAGCGAGCAATAATAAGCCCAAACAATATCGCTTTTCTTTTATCAAAGACTTCACCACGCATTATTGCGCCAAACATGATGCCTAAGTCAGTAAATATACCGGTCAGGTGCGTGGTTCGTACAATGGCGCCACTGTACGTCGTTGCCAGCGCATTCTGCATCCCACAAGCTAACGACGCGGTGTAATGCCCATAAATAGACCCTTCGGACAACAAGTAAAAAGATGCTAATATTAACAGTGACTCTATCGCCAGCGCCGTATCGTAATGCCGGCCCAGCTTTAATCGTGTGCCGTGAAGCAAAAAACCAGAAAGGCCTGCACCAACAAAAAACGAGAACAGCACTCCCGCTAAATGCAAAATATCCCCGAATGAGTTGGTCAACATGCTGGTACCAAACAAAGTTGCAGTGCCTGAAACATGAGACACCGCCTGATGTTCAAAACCGAGCAAACCAATGGCGTTGATGCACCCGGCAACAAATGCCAGTACAAACGCACCATACTCAATCCATTTAGGTAGCTTAGATATCAATGTTTTTTATTTTCTCACGAAGAGTTTTAGGGGCTTTCATGCTTGCTAACTAAAACCGTAAGCTTGGTGTCACCAACCTCAACAGATGCTTCCTTGTCATAAAACACGGTTAACGACGGGTTCATAGTGGCGCTGCCAACATTCATTGCAGTTTGGACTTTAACCGTATCTCCGGATTTTGAAGACACAGTGAGCTCATAACGAAAGTCATCACCTATCGTCATATACGCCTTTTTATCGGCTTCAACGATCATCACGGGTGATTTAACAAGTTCGCCGTTTCGGTAAATCGAGCTAGAAAACTGAAACGTTTCTGCAGCCAGTGATGGCAACGATGCAAGTATGCCCAGTGCAGCAACGCTTGCTTTAAAATTGATGTTCATATTCGGCTCCTTTTTATTGTTTTAAATCCATTATGTGAGCTAACACGCCACCACTTTATTTCTCCCATTACGCTTCCCCTCATACAATCTATTATCCGCGCGGGTAATGAGTGTGTCGAGGTCATCTTCTGTCGAGGCAACCGCAACGCCTATGGTGACGCTCAGTTTCAGGTCTTTAAATTCATCGCCCAAACGGAGTGTTTCTACGTTTTGTTTTAATCGTTCGGCTACGGCCGTGGCATCATCAGGGCTAGTGTGTGGTAAGCCAACGACAAACTCTTCTCCACCAAAACGGCCAATAATGTCGGTTGGCCGAAGTGAGTGCTGACAAAATTCTACTATTTTAGTCAATATCACGTCACCTTGAGTATGACCCCAGGTATCGTTAATTTTTTTGAAGTGATCGACATCGATCATGAACAAACAAAATGGCGTGTCATCTAGACGAGCGCGCTGCAGCAATGCTTCAGCTCGTTTCATAAAATGGCTGCGGCTGTCGACACCCGTTAGCGCATCATGTTCGGCGACCATACGTAGTTGCGCCTCTAATGATTTACGGTGCTTTATTTCCTGTAGTAATTCACGATTTTGGTCTCGTTCATCATTAAGCAAGGCATGTTGTTGACGCTGCAAACGCTCCAGGCGGCGGAGAGACGAGTAACCGACAATATTGGCCATCGCGATTAATAATCCAATGCGAACAGCGCCTTCTGCAGTCACTCCGGCATAGATCATTGCTGCGGCTAAAAAGGTAATACTGACAAACGCACTGGCCAGCGCCGCTACCGTCAATAAGTTAGGAATCAGTAAGTAGAACGCGACTATCGCGATGGCAATAGAAGTAACCTGAGTAGAAAGGCTCTCGGGGCGCAACGGCACAATAAGAATAATACCGATGGCAAAAATCCAGAGCGGAAGTGCGTGTAACCAGGCTTTTTCAGCATAACCCCCTGTTTTGCCAATAATAAAAGCTAACGTCAAACACGAGCTCACCACCACAATGCGCATCGTCAGCAATAGATAGTATTCATGAGTGAGTCCGAGCAGGTTATAGTCGGTAATGCCGAACATAGCGAAAATAACGGACGCCAGAATTAACGCCAACCGAGCATCCGAGCGAACGTTTGACTCTATAGAGCGCCGGTAACTTAATTCCTTTTGGCGGTCACTAAACTGACCCGTCAGCCAATGTATGTCGTTTTGTTTTTGTTGTTGTGACAAATGCTTTCCCTGTTAAAACTATGTTGATTATTAACCAACCGCCCTGATTTTGACCTTTTCTTCGTCACTTTGCAGTAATTTTTTTGTGCGAAGTACATACTCAGTTTCGTGACTGCTCCCTTCCAACTTCTCAGGCAGCAACCAGCGCGTGGCTGGATTTACGCAAGCCTCCATTGGCAGGAACCGACAGTCCTTCGGCCCGTAGTTTAATAACACCCTGCTGGCGGATATTGATCGCGGCGTTTACGTCGCGTTCAAGCTCTGCTGTACAAGCAGGGCACGACCAGTTACGCACCGACAACGGCAGGGTGTCCACCTTGTGCCCACAGCAGGAGCAGGTCTTGGAGCTGGCGAACCACTGGTCGATTTTGACCAGATGTTTGCCCTGCTCCTTCGCTTTGTATTCCAGTTTCTCCAGTTTCTGAATCAGGCCGGACCAGCTTGCGTCTGCGATGTGCTTGGATAGCTTCCGGTTCTTCAGCAGGTTCTTCACTTTCAATGTCTCGACCACCACCGCTTGGTTTTCGTCAATGAGTTGTCGGGACAGGTTGTGCTGAAAATCCGCACGGGTATTCGCTAGGCGCTCATGCGCCTTAGCCAGTTTCAAGCGTGCTTTCGTACGTCCTTTGCTACCTTTCTGGCAACGGGATAAGGCTTTCTGCTTGCGTCGCAAATTAGATTGGGCGCGTTTCAGGAAACGGGGATTCGCCGTCTTGTTTCCTTCGGAGTCGATAGCAAGATGGGTTAGCCCCATATCAACGCCCAGCACGGTATCAACGCTATGCAATGGGGCCGGTGTTTGCAAGCCATCTTCAACCAACAGCGAGGCGTAGTACTTCCCTGTTACTGAGCGCGACAGCGTTACGCTCTTGAGCTTTCCGTTCAGCTCACGGTGAACCCGCGCCTTAAGCGGCTTCATCTTCGGCACTTTTATCCAGTTCTCGCCAGCACTCACACTCGTGCAGTGGTAGCTGGATTGTTTACCGTGTTTGCGCTTGAACCTCGGGTAACGGGCGGGAAGCTTCGGGTCAAAAAAGTTCTGGAAGGCTTTATCAAGGTTGATGCACGCTTGCTGGAGTGCAATCGAATCAAAATCCTTGAGCCAATGATACTTGCGAGATTTTTTCGCCACCGCCAACAGCGGCTTAAGGTCTTTCTTGGCTTTGAGCTTCAGGCCGTGACGTTTGTACTGTGAGCTGATGATATGCAACGCCTTGTTGTACACGAACCGCATAGCACCGAACTGGCGGTTGAGAAATTCCGCCTGTTCAGGTGTCGGATATATGCGTACCTTCGTGGCCTTTAACATTTCAGCGCTCATTGGTATGATTCAGTTATTATAATCCAGTAAATCGGTTTCATCACGCCGGATACGAATACTCAATGCCCACATACCCCGGCAAAGCAAAAGCGCAGCGCTCTGGTCACGCTCTTACTTTGCCTGTAGTGCAGGCGGCGCAACTATCGAAACACTGAGAGAGTATGTGCAGAGTCAGAGTACACCAGAATAGAACCGCTACGCGGTTCCCGCTTGTATACCCAAAGGGCACACTGTCCCCGCCCGATTGGGCGAGGGTTTACGCGGAGTTTTCCTAAATATCAGCTGTCGAATGAGAAAAAGACACCGACAGCAAGCTCGGCCCAAACATAGATGAACCCCAGAAAAACGACTATAGCAGCCATTTGAAACTGTCTTTTGGGCAACTTCCGGGCTAAGAGTATCAGTAAAGCGCCGACGACTAATAGCAAAGCTCCCATCGTTATGAAATCTGAGAGAGCCCAGTGAATATCGTTGCTATACTGCATGCCAACCAATGGGATAAGTAGCAGCCCGCAAGTAATAAGTAAGACCCAGGCAAAGGCGGTTTTTCGTTGCAGTGTTTCTCTCATGGTTCTATTCCTGTGATAAGAGGGGCGTTAGTAAGTGTGTTCCTAATCTCTGCTTTTCGTCAAAAGAAACTTG
Organism: Idiomarina sp.; assembly: GCF_019431395.1. NCBI lineage: Bacteria > Pseudomonadati > Pseudomonadota > Gammaproteobacteria > Alteromonadales > Idiomarinaceae > Idiomarina > Idiomarina sp. Next base: position 2,603,969 of record NZ_CP080268.1, on the reverse strand, counting down.
AAATTAAAATATTTGAACATGCTTAACTCTCGTAAACATTTAATCTTTACGCCCCATAATTAAACTGATTAAATCGCACGATTTAATCAGTTTAATTATTTCGTGCTCAGAGCTATACTTTAAAAGTACTCTCTACGGTGAGGTTATATTTATGCAAACGTTGACAGCCAATGATGCCAAGCGCCATTTTGGCGAACTACTTTTAAACGCGCAGCGCGCGCCTGTGAAGATTAGCAAAAACAGTAAAGACGCTGTTGTTGTTATGTCCGTAAAGGACTTTGAAGAGCTTGAGGCTATGAAAGCCGATTACCTTAAACACTGTTTCGAATCCGCCAAGGCGGACCGTAGCAAAGGTAACTTAGTTGACGGCGATAGCTTCTTGAACTCACTCTAAACGGACTAGAAGTTATGGCAGGAAGCCAATACAAACTGAGCAAGCTAGCTCAAGATCATACTCGTGCAATTAAAGACTACACAATTATTAACTTCTCCGAATTACAGTGGCATAAATACAGAGCAACAGTCTTATCTCGTTTTCAAATGCTCGCAGATAATCCCGAGTTAGGAAAAAGTTGTGCAGACATTTATGATAACGGCTTTTACTTTCCTGTCGGTAAACACACGGCTTACTTCACTAAAGAAAACGGATTTATCCTTTTCGTTGCTGTACTAAGCCAGTCACAACTGCCCCAGAAACACTTGGGTTAGCTTAAGAGTTTATGCCACTCAGACAAGTTATCCTTCCGAGCTGTGAACTTATAATTAATACCCATAGCAAGCCCGAATGCGCAAGACCTTCAGCTATGAGCCAATTTGAGACCAACAATACCCGCACAAATTAACCCTAAACTGACCAGTTTAGGAACGTCCGCTGACTCGCCGAACAAAAACATACCCATTACCGCTGTACCTACGGCACCAATGCCTACCCAAATAGCGTACGCTGTGCCGACGGGTAAAGTTTTCAATGCCAGGCCTAATAAGACAAAGCTACCCACCAACGCAACAGTGGTGCCAACGGTTGGCCAAAGCTTAGTGAAGCCGTCGGTGTACTTAAGCCCCAAAGCCCAAGCGACTTCCAACAGGCCGGCGATAAATAAAATGACCCAACTCATAAACACCTCTTAATGACTTTGGGGCCGTCCCCGAATGAAAGTTGAGCGGTGAGGTCGTCCTCACTTCGGATCTCGCTTTGCTTGCCCAGGTAACGCATCAAAACTCGGCACATTACTCAAATCAGCTGACCAGGCAGCGCAGTCAGCAACAAAGATTTTAGCCGTAGGCTTAACTGATATCTGCGTATCGAGGCTACCGGCAGGCACCACAACACAATTAATGGACTCAGCGAATGAGGGCAGTGCGGAGCCGCAACACTGACAAAAACTCTTAGTATGCAGCGAGCCAGGGTGTTGATAATGGGTTACGTCCGTCTCACCTTTTAACCAAACCAACCGCCCTGCTTTTGCAAACAAGTTAGCCGCATGAGCAGAGCCGGTGTCTTTCTGGCAGCGGCTACAATGACATAAATAAAATGCGTCAAAGTCACCACTGACCTCGTAGCTGACACGACCGCAAAGACACGAACCGTAATATTTATTCACCATGACATTACCTGTTAAATAAACCCGCCTATCAATTGGTGCTTGGTTAGCCACTGCGCCCAATACGACATCCTCAAGTTTTGAGAATAGCAAACAGGTTTAGCTGAGTTTTTCCATCACAAAGTTACGCAGCTTCTGTCCTCGAATTTCTATCGTTTGCTCTTTTGCGACTTTAAAACCAAATTTCTTATAAAACGGACGAGCCGTAATGCTTACCTCAGAGTAAAACCGGGTAATTCCTTGTAACTCACCCACGCTTAATACGTGCTCCATCAAGTGACGCCCGACACCTTTCCCCTTATGCTCATGGTGACAAAAGAAGTGATCAATTAACCCATCTTCCTGAAGGTCGGTATAGCCGACAATTTCTCCGTCAATTTCCGCAACAAAAGGAGAGATAGCATTCATTTTTTGCTGCCATAGCTCAGGAGAGAAATCATCCGGCGCCCATGCTTCGACTTGCGCTTGTGTGTAGTCACGTGAGTTCACATTGCGAATGGTGTGATAAAAAATAGCCCATAAATCACGCGCGTCTGATTCGTTATATTTTCTAATTTTTATCATGCTGGTGGTTGCCGCTCACTCTCAATCACTATCATGACCGAGATCTAAATAGGCGGTGAAATACGCCAAACGCCCCGATGTGCAAGCTGATACGAATAAAGCTAACGCGAAAACGATACAGCTACTTTTAATTTTCACCGGTGTGATTCCTGTTTATATGACGCCCGCGTCACAGGCTTCATTGGAATGGAGCCTTTTGGCATATAATTGCGCAGCAATGCTAAAAGGTGTAACGGAAATTAAGTCCTTGGTGCACGCGCTTGTTACAACTGCTATTTTGTGGTAATATGCCACATTTGATGCAAAATGACACAGGAGCTCTAATTATGGCTACAAACAGCATAAGATTAGACCAAGAACTTGTAGAAAAAGCTACTATTATAGCCAAGGCTTATAACAGAACGCCGCCTAAACAAATTGAGCACTGGGCTAGGATTGGTGAAATTATGGAAGATAACCCAGAGCTACCCTATGAGTTTGTGAAACAAGCTATTATTGCGCAAGCTGAAAAAGATGCGGGTAAGCTCGAGAGTTACGATTTTGACTAAAGTTAAAACAGTATTACAAACGCCAACTTTTAAGAAGGCCGTTAAAAAGTTAAAGCCTAACCAAAAGAAAGATCTCGACAGTGCAATCAGGGAGTTGATGAGTGATCCATTTATAGGCCAGCAGAAAAAGGGGGATTTAAGTTTTTTACGGGTTCACAAATTTAAAATGAATAAGCAGCTCACTTTACTTGGCTATAGTTATGATGACGGAGTTTTTGCTTTAGAACTTATGACTTTGGGCAGCCATGAAAACTTTTATCGTGATGTGAAACGAATTTTCTAAGGTTGTAACGCTCGGTTGTGCGGCAGTGAACGAGCTCGCGAGTGAGCTGTCGCGACAGCAACCGCTACTGAGTGTCTAGTGAACTAGTGGCGATTCAAACTTCAAAGAGCTCGCCCCGATAAAAACTCGTATTGGCTAGGTTTAGCATAGGGTAATCCTCTTCTGAATCTCCATACGCAAAAACTTCGCTATAAAGAGATAAATCGATGCGTTCTTTTATGCGCTCGACCTTTCTCTCGTTACTGCAATCACCATTCAGGTAAGCGCCGGTAAATCGACCATTACGCACTTCAAGTTCACTGCAAATTAAATCTACCTCGTGGCGTTTACACCAAATTTTTAAATAAGGAGAGATAGATGCAGACACAATGACCACGTGATCGCCGTTCTCTTTATGTTCAGCTATTTTCTGCAGCATATCGCTCCGAATCACGGAGGGTAAATATTCAGAAACATAACGTTCAGCACTAGCATCAAGTTGTTTTTCAGAAACGCCCATGAAAGCAACTCGTGATATGAGAGGTCGAACTTTAGGAGCAGAAAGAAGCCTAGCTTTGTGTAAGATGATTGCCGGAGAAAGAAGACAAGCACCAATAACTAGACGAGCCAATTTCGTCGAGGAAAAGACAAACTTAGTATATGTATCCCGCGTCGTGATTGTTCCATCGAAATCGAAGAGAGCAAGGTTCATCTATACCTCAAAGCTTTTAACGCCCGCCATAAACGGTCGAGTGAAACGAGGTCCGGCGACCGAAGGGAGCGAATTTTATGGCTTGGTTATGCATGTCAGAGATGTCCCGCCTGTTCAATGACTTTTGGCCAAGATTTCTCTGAATGCCAGTCACTATATCTTTTCATCATGGGCAGGTAATGCTCAGGAATATCTGATTCCGGCGCTCCGCTGTACACATAGGCCATGCCTTCTCTAAACCATTCCGGTTTCATCATGGTCGAAACCGCACCAATTTCGTAAAACTGAAACCAATGAATCAATTCATGCTGAGTGATGTATCTTTGCCACGATGCGGGAGCTATCACGGTACCGAGAAAAGGATATGAAACGGCCCGTTCATTGCCTCCTCCGAACGACTGATAACACTCCATAGTAGAGCAGTAAACAAATGTGGGTCTGGACCGAAGTGGGACGCCAGAAGTAGAGATTGCCTTTATGGCGGAGCCATACAACTCAATGGCCTTTTCCATTTCTTTTGTGTCCTCGACGCAAACTGATCCGTTACATTGCATCCCGTTTAAATGCGGCAGAAACAATCTAGTCGGCTTTGCGAACGACCAAGCTAATGCAGGAATCAAGGCAACAGCCAAAATCAGCGACAACTTTTTGACCACATTGGCTCCTTATGCATAACGCCCGCATTTGCGGCTGGTTTGGAGCGCAGCGGAAAACCAGTCCGACAACACGCGCTTGTTAAATGCTTATAGCAGAGGCGTAGGCTTTAGTTCTTTGCTTTTATACAAAGGATGGCCCGGCCTGCCGCTTTTTAGTTTAGTTAAGCACTTTGGTGATTTTAAGATTGGTAAAACAGCCAAGTCGCGCTTCATAAATGCGCCATCATCTGTCCATGCACACACTGTTTCGACAGCCTCTTCGCTGAGTCTCTGCAAGTGCTGATCATTTTCTGGGCCTACTGGATCAGAAACTTGATAGAGCACTGATTTGTCAGTAGACCTATATGCAAATAGATTTGCTATAACCAGCCCGCCATAGCCCCAGCGCTTAGCGTAATTTATACACACCCGAGAAGTATTATCCTCTTCTTCATGGTCTGCTGTTGACGGATTGAGACAAATAAAAAGAACCCAAGGCTTTGAATCATCCCAAATCCGTTTTAGTTCATACCTGTACATTCCGCATTCGGAAATTATTGCTGACTTCTGCATGATTCCTCTTGGCATTTAACGCCGCGCTCTGCGGCAATTTTGGAGCGCAGCGGAAAAATTGTCCGACAGCAGCGCTTGGTTAGGCATTATAACCTCTGTAACTTGTCGTTTTCTCCGATAGTAAAATCAGACGTTTCGTCAAACACGGTCCAGTAATGGCCTTTTATGTTGGTTTCTTTTTGTACAAGAAGGTCAGGTTCACACCACGTATCGAAATCTAACGACGTCTCGATTAAAGTAACTCCTATGGCTGCCAAATCAGGAACTTGAATAGTTCCTTTCAGCTCAAGTTTCTTAAGTTTCCCAAAACCATCCGCAGGAAAGTCTAGCTCTGTTTTCCCGAAAACATCTTTACCGATATGGAACTCACGTTTATGCATAAGCACCAAAAGCCCAAGAATGAGTTTATCCGATTGGGCTTCGAAGCTCTTCGTGTCTTGCAGTAGCCCAAGACTCTTAAAAGTTTCGGTGAAGCTGGACACAATTTCACTGGGGCTGAACAGAGGTTTTATTTTTATGAAGCTTGACGCCTCATTGACGATATTTACAAGATCTTTGCTTGGCGATTTGGTATAGCTATAGCCATTTCTTTCTTCTGAAAAAAATTCTTTAAATATCCTCTTAGCTTGCTTTCTACTAAACCCATACTTCTTCTTCAACACGTGACTTTCGATCTCATCCAGTTGAAAGAGGACAAAATCGTAAAACCATTTATCGATTGGCGAACTTAAGTCCAGTGGCTTTTTATGGTATTGGAACTCACCATACGCCCGCATCCGACAGTACACTCTATAGAGCGAGAGGAACGTAAGACCAGAATCCCTCTTATGATGAGCAATAAAATGGGAGATTTCTCTAAATATACTTTTAGCGTTTGAATACTCACGCAAACGAATTAGAAGTAATTCAATATCGTCTTCAGAGAAACAGCCTCGCTCCATCCGTTGGATAGCTTCTATGGCCTTAGCTTCAATCGCCTTTGGCAGCACTCGGTTCTCCATTTGCCTAACATTTATATATTGTGCATGCTCACTTCGTCCGTCCCTCAATTATTAACTACGAGCGAGCAACTAACTGATAAAGCAAGCTATTTCTATCAAAAAGCTCACTAAAACAACAAAAACAATCCGAGCATGCTCATTTCCATTCTAACGAGTGCACGGTATCTAACTTTACGTTTTTATTATGTCATTGACATTAAACGAGTTAAATACGTAATACAACAACAAACTATGCATTATTGCTTACAAAACTAAGCCACAAGTTAAGCTAAAGTAAATCACTCAATTCAAAAATCGAGGATGGTAATTGATGTCTAGCCCATTTATTGAGCAATTACGCGCTGATATGCGCTTACGTGGTTACAGTTTAAAGACTGAAAAATCATACTTAGGCTGGGTCCGTCAGTACATTTTCTTTCATAAAAAGCAACATCCTAAAAAGCTGGGTAGTAATGAAGTTCGAGAATTTCTAAGTTGGCTAGCTAACGAACGCCATGTCGCCATAAATACTCAGAAAACGGCGCTTAATGCTTTGGTCTACCTCTATCAGAAAGCGCTAGGTATAACGCTAGGGGATTTAAATTTCAGCCTAGCAACCAAGCAGAGACAATTGCCAGTTGTTTTATCGCCCAACGCGGTAGTCAATATTACGCTGGTACGTCTAGCCCGTTAGACAATCTATCGTTCCCCTCCCCTTCATAACCCAGTAAAATCCCCCTAATCATTCAACGCAGGCACAACGAATCAGCGTATGAAAACCAATTTAATTACCCTTGGCGGTTATGAAAAGTTGCAGCAGGAGCTTGAACACCTTTGGCGGGTAGAGCGGCGGGAGACCGTGGATAAGGTATCGTGGGCGGCGAGCCTCGGCGACCGGTCGGAGAACGCAGACTACAAATATAACAAACAAAAGCTACGTAAAATTGATGGCCGTATTCGCTATTTAACCAAGCGTCTGGAGCAGTTGAAGGTGGTGTATTATTCGCCACAGCAGGACGGTAAGGTGTTTTTTGGTGCCTGGGTGGAAATTGAGGACGAGGACGAGAACGTTCGCGCCTTTCAAATTGTTGGGCCGGACGAGATTTATGATCGCAAAGACGCGGTGTCTATTGATTCCCCCATGGCGCGCGCTCTGCTGAAAAAGCAGGTGGACGATGAGGCGGAGGTAAACACGCCACAGGGTACTAAGACCTGGTTCATTAATAAGATAAGTTACCAACAGCCCGCTTAGTCAATTCGTGATAGTATTCGTCCCCATTATTTGTCGTAACGTTTTAAAACCAAGAGATGTACTATGAGCCAGATACCGCAATTACTTGCTAATGAACTGAAGGTCGACGAGCGTCAGATTGCCGCTGTTATCCAGTTGCTGGACGAAGGCTCGACGGTGCCTTTTATTGCCCGTTACCGTAAAGAGGTAACCGGCGGTTTAGACGACACGCAATTACGTCAGCTGCATCAGCGCCTGAACTACCTACGCGAGCTGGACGACCGCCGTCAGGTGATACTGAAGTCGATTGACGAGCAAGGCAAGTTAACCGACGAACTGGCTCAAAGCATTAAAACCGCCGACTCGAAAACCGAGTTGGAAGATTTATACCTGCCCTACAAACCTAAGCGCCGCACTAAAGGCCAAATTGCTATTGAAGCGGGCATTGAGCCGCTGGCAGATCTACTGTGGAAAGACCCAACGCAGAACCCGGAACAAGCTGCCGCTGACTACGTTGACGCTGACAAAGGTTTTGCTGACGCCAAAGCGGTATTAGACGGCGCTCGCGCTATTTTAATGGAGCGCTTTGCCGAGCAGGCCGAATTGCTGAAGCGTTTGCGTTCACACTTGTGGCAGAACGCGCACTTAACCAGCAACGTTGCGCCGGGCAAAGAAAAAGAAGGCGCTAAGTTCCGCGACTACTTTGAGTTTTCTGAGCTGTTTAAAACCATTCCGTCGCACCGTACGCTCGCGTTGCTGCGTGGCCGTAACGAAGGCTTTTTGCAGCTGTCTATGGACGCTGACCCGGGTAGTGAAGACAAAACCTCCGGCTCGCACTGCGAAGTCATTATTGCCGACTTCCTGAATTTCGAGCATAAAGCCCGCGCTGCCGATGACTGGCTGCGTCAGGTTATTCAGTGGACCTGGCGGGTGAAGTTATCACTACATATGGAAACTGAACTTATGGCGCGCGTGCGTGAGCGCGCCGAAGAAGCCGCCATTCAGGTGTTTGCCAGCAACTTAAAAGACTTGCTGATGGCGGCGCCCGCAGGTGCTAAAACCACTATGGGGTTAGACCCGGGCGTTCGTACCGGTGTTAAGGTTGCGGTGGTCGACGAAACCGGTAAAGCGGTTGCCACCAACACGGTATTCCCGTTTCAGCCGCAGAACCAAATGGATAAAGCCATGCGTACGCTAGCGACTTTGTGCAAACAGTACAAGGTTGAGCTTATCAGCATTGGCAACGGCACTCACTCGCGCGAGACCGACAAAATGGTCGGTGACATGCTCAAGCAGCACAGCGAAATTAAAGCAACCAAGGTTATAGTCAACGAGGCCGGTGCATCGGTTTACTCCGCTTCTGAGCAGGCAGCGCAGGAGTTTCCGGATATGGACGTGTCACTGCGTGGCGCGGTATCTATCGCCCGCCGCTTGCAGGATCCACTCGCCGAATTGGTTAAAATTGAGCCTAAGTCTATTGGTGTGGGCCAGTATCAGCACGACGTTAGCCAGTCACAACTGGCCCAAAGCCTGGACGCAGTAGTCGAGGACTGTGTAAACGCCGTGGGTGTGGATGCCAACATGGCCTCAGCGGCATTGCTTCAGCGCGTGTCGGGTTTGTCGAAAACACTGGCGAAAAACATTGTCGACTACCGCGACGCCAACGGTGCCTTTGCTAACCGTAAGCAGTTACTCGATGTGCCACGCATGGGGCCAAAAGCTTTTGAACAGGCAGCGGGCTTCCTGCGTATTAACAATGGCGAGCAACCGTTAGATGCTTCAGCGGTTCACCCGGAAGCTTATTCAGTGGTCGAGCGCATGGCAAAAGCGAATGATTTGCCGGTACAAGAGCTTATTGGCAACCACTCATTGGTTAAAAGCCTGAACGCTGCCAACTACACCGACGAGCGCTTTGGTTTGCCAACAGTAACGGATATTTTGTCTGAGCTTGAGAAGCCGGGTCGTGACCCTCGTCCTGAGTTTAAAACCGCTAACTTTAAAGAAGGTGTAGATAAAGTCAGTGATCTTAAACCGGGAATGACGCTGGAAGGCGTGGTCACCAATGTGGCTAACTTTGGTGCGTTCGTCGATGTCGGAGTACATCAAGATGGTTTGGTACATATCTCGGCGCTATCTAATAGCTTTGTCAGTGACCCGCGCGAGGTTGTAAAAGCCGGTCAGATTGTAAAGGTAAAAGTCGTTGAAGTGGATCTGGAGCGTAACCGTATCGGCTTAACCATGCGGCTGGATGACGAAGTGAGCGCAACAACCACCAAGGCTAAACCATCGAACTCAACTAAGAGTAACAAACCTAAGGCTAAATCGGGTGGAGGAAAATCAAATCCGCGCCCTCAGCCGGGTAACTCGGCGATGGGCAACGCGCTGGCGGACGCCTTTGCTAAAGCCAAAAAGAAATAGCTTAAAGCAGTTAAGCTGTCGCGCTGAAGCCTGTCTCTGACGGGCTGACGCGGCGACTGTAAAAGTCAGCTATCATATTGCCGCGTTCAGCCGACGACAGTGTTTTGCTTGCTTCAGCGGCGTATGGGTTAGCAGTACTTTCAGTTTCGGAACGACCAGCGGCTTCACCCTCTAACGACTTACGCACCGGGCCCTGGATGCGGCCATCATTACTCGCTTCGCCAGTCGCCTCACTATTGGCGTTAACCTTGTTGCCGCCCTCAGTTTCACTCGACTTACCGGTAGCATTTGGCGAGTTCGTCTGAGCCAACTCGGCACGTGCCTCGGCTGCTTTAACAGACGCTTCTGCGGCAATCGACCGATCTGCAGATGACGGTTCTGCCGGGGCTAATGCCGCGCGGCGGACAACCTGCATTTTTTGGATTGTCGCTTGTGGGTCACCAGGAACCACACTCACGTCAATAGGCACTTCGCCACCAACAGCATAGGATTTACCGTCGGGTCCGCGCTCGTATTCGTAACTGGGGCTACCGGCATACTGTCCGCCTACGGCGGCGTGTGCCTGCTCGTGTGTTCGCACCTCGGCATCACGATTCTTGAGCTCCTGAACTTCCTGTTGAACTTCGCGTTGTTCTTCGGGGGTGCGCTCGGATTCGCGTTTATCTTCGGCTTTGCGGCCATCAGACTTCGCTTCCTCTGAGCGCGAACTTTCATCTCTCGATTTACTTTTATCGGTATTATCACCGGATTTACGCGCTTGCTGGCTTGCTGGTGCGTCAGTAGCTGTGCCGTTTTGCGGAGAAGATGCGGGCTCTTTGATTGCCGTACGTTGAAGGTTTTCGCGGCCAACACCATCCGACGCAGGCATGGGAGCCGGAGGAATCGTCGGAAGTGCGGTTGTTATATTCATGCCTGTTACATACGCGAGTTAACTGAGAAACCTATGCACTTGTGTCGATCATCGTGCCGAGCATTTCATCGGCAGTTTCGACAGTGCGCGTATTGGCTTCAAAATTTGTCTCGCCCTGCTGTAGCGATACTAGCCCATCAGTTGCGTTATTTGCGCTTACCGATTGGCCGGTTTCGCTGGCAGATTCGGTTGCAGCGTTAACGCCATTAGCTTGTGCGTTGCCCTGCTGTTGCACCTCGTTACGGGCGCCGGCATTAGCAATTTCTGCACTCGCTTCGTTAACTTGCTGGCTAGCGCGCTGTAAGCCCTGCAAACCAGCGTTCATTGCTCCGTTAATTTCCATACGTGCCTCCAATGACTGCGGCAAAAACTTGCCACCAGTATTGTATAAAAAGCACGCAATTGCAAGTTAGTTCTGCGACGCAGAAGTCAATTTAAGCGTGCTGTTTTAATTGGTTCATCAGCTGCTTCCAGTGACGGCGCTGATCTTCAACCGCCTGCTTAAGCTCTTCAACTTGCGCATGCAGTGCATCCATATTCACCTGCTCGCGCAATTTTTTCGCTTTCGTGTCTAACAGCTTTTTACGCGCCTGATAATAGTGACGCAACTGCACTGCCATTTCGTCATAGTGTTGTTGCGCAGTTTCCAGCAATGTTTTTGGCGCAGCTTGAGCTTTTTGTTGCATGCGTTGCAACTGCATTTGCAAACGTGCCTTTTCCACCTGGTAACCTGAACTACGTTTAAGGCCTGAGGCTAAGCCCACCCAAGAAAATGCACGAATCAGCCATTTGGTCGGATCAAACTGATACCAACGAATGCCATTGCGATAATCGGCTGAAAAGATGTGGTGATAGTTATGGTAGCCTTCACCAAACGTCAGGAATGCCAGCACACCGTTATCGCGCGCCGTATTCTTATCGGTGTAGGGCTGCTTGCCCCAGACGTGCGCTAGCGAGTTAATGAAGAACGTGGTGTGGTGGTTCAATACCAATCGTAAAACGCCTACAACCAACAGGGCTGCCCAAACGTCGCCGGTAATTAAGCCGACCACAATCGGCCAGCCAAAATTAATACCCAGCGTCAGCGCCAAGTAGTGACGATGCTGCCACATAACAATCGGATCTTTTTGTAGATCCTTAACGTTGTTGTAATCTGAATAACGACTGGCTTGATATTCACGCAGCATCCAGCCGATATGCGAGTACCAGAAACCACGTTTTGCCGAATACGGGTCTTTGTCGTTGTCATCCACGTGAGTATGGTGCACGCGGTGATCAGATGACCAATGCAAGGCACTATTTTGCAGCGCCAGCGCTCCGCCAATAGCAAAGATAAAACGCACTACCGGATGCGCATCGTAGGTTTTATGTGACCACAAGCGGTGATAGCCCGCCGTGATCGAAATGCCGGCGTAACAAAGCGTTGCCAGCATTATCCACCAAAGCGACGAGTCAATACCGACATGATATGCGTATAAAGGTACGCCGACGGCCGCAATTAAAAAAGTGGTGAGAAATACAGTGGCATTAAGCCAGATAATCGGGGGTTTTTCTGTCATTTCATTCATTAAGCGTCTTGCCATTATTGCTTCGAAAATACATCGAAAGTACGTCGAAAGTACGTCGATAAAGTGTCGGCTATAAAATAGCGTACACGTGTTCGCTGAATCTACGTGTTTTTGCCCAAAAATACAAGCGATATTTGTGTAAATTCCTGTGTTAAGATGTTCGGTTAGTAAACAAAAGCAAGACCAGAACCTGAGAGTATAGCGTGGCAAATACAGCGTCTAGCGACAGCCCTGTCCGCGGGATAAGAGCCCAGCAGAAAGAAAAAACCCGGCGAGCATTAATTGCGGCCGCCATGAATCAATTAAGCGCGGAGACCGGCTTTTCCAGCTTGAGCCTGCGCGAAGTTGCTCGCGAAGCCAATATCGCCCCTACCTCCTTTTATCGCCATTTCCGTAATATGGATGAGCTCGGTCTGACGTTAGTGGATGAGTGTGGTTTAACGCTACGTCAGTTGCTACGCCAGGCGCGCCAGCGCATCGATAAAGGCGGCTCGATTATTCGCGTTTCTATCGAAACCTTTATGCAGTACGTCGCCAGTAATACCGCTATTTTCCGATTACTGTTGCAAGAACGCACCGGTTGTTCACGAGAATTCCGGAATGCGGTGGAAAGAGAACTTGAACACTTCAAAGCTGAGTTAGAAGAATATCTGGTGGCAGAGCAGGGCTTCTCATCACAACTGGCGGCATTGCAATCCGATACCATCGTAAAAATCGTATTTAGCGCTGGAGCTGATTGCTTTGATGTTAATGACGAACAACGTTCGCATATTACCGAAGCAACAATTCAACAGGTGAGACTTGTTGCCCGTGGTGCTGAAGCAACACGCCGGCTAATCCAAACTAACTCATTATAAACACAATAAAACCAGGAGATTATGATGTTATTCAGAACCCTTGGCACCGTTAGCCTGCTAACATTAGCGGTAACCGGTCAGGCGCGTGAAATGACGCTAATGGAGACGGTTACTGCACAATCCGTTGCCAGCGTCGATCTATCGCCCAACGGGCAATACACCGCAGTACTAAAGTATATTCCCCGGACACCCTATAAAGATGATGACGGTAGCGGCTATACCGAGCTCGTATTAATCGATGCGCAGGGTAACGAGACCACCTATTTTAACCGTGACGACAAATTCTCTCGGGTGTCATTTGGCCCGAATAGTCAGTATTTATACTTTACTGCTAAGCGCGGTGATGACGAGTATAACGAGCTTTATCGCCTGCCGATTAGCGGCGGTGCCGTACAACCGTTTTATGAGTTTGAGGGAAACATCGGCTCCTATGATCTGAGTGGTGACGGCGAGTCGTTAATTTTCACTTCGCGCGGTAAGCCCGATGCAGACGACAAAGAGCTTGCGAAAAAGGGCTTTAAAGCGGAGGTCTACGAAGAAGACCTCAACTACACTCACCTGTATCATGTGGACTTAACCGCAGAACAGTCAGAAGCGACCCAAATTTCTGGCGCCGAGCAGCACATCCTGTCGGCAGAGTTTCATCCGGACAATACCCATATTTTGGTGCGTAGCGCGCCTACGCCGCTTGTTGATGATAATTATATGAGCAGCCAATATCAGTTACTTAATACTGAAGGTAATGTTCAACAAAGCTTCGAGACTGCCGGAAAACTCGGTCAGGCCAGCTTCTCGCCAAACGGCCGTTACTTGGCCATGATATCGGCCGCAAATTATAACGACCCGTCGGCAGGCACACTGTTTGTATGGGATACTCAGAACGAAGAAATGCGTAATGTTCTGCCCGATTACGAGGGTTCTATTCGCGACTTCGCCTGGCGCACTGACGAAGAGTTAGTCTGGTTAGGTCATCGCGGCACCGAGTCTGAGGTACAGGCGTTAACGCTCAAGTTCCTTGAAAATCGTGTGCTGGTTGAACTCGGCGAGGCCATCTTTACCAGTCTCGATGGAGAAGCCGGTATCGGTCAAGTCGCACTTCGCGGTAACCGCCCTGAGCATCCTAACGAGGCATTTTTACTCGATAACCAGGGACTCGAACGCCTGACAGTGTCTAACCCTTGGTTAGATGATATCACCATGCCTCGCCAACAAACGATTACCTATGAGGCTCGCGACGGGCTGGAGTTAGAAGGTATTTTAGTTTATCCAACCGATTACCAGGAAGGGCAAAGCTACCCGACCGTCATGGTCATTCATGGTGGCCCGGAGTCGCATTACAGTAACGGCTGGTTAGATCGCTATTCGGCGCCGGTTAAACATGCCGCCGCTAATGGTTATGCGTTGTTCTTTCCAAACTACCGGGGTAGTACCGGTCGCGGTGTTGAATTCTCGATGCTGAGCCAGAACGACTACGCGGGTAAAGAATTCGACGACATTGTTGATGCTAAACAGCATTTAGTCGAAATGGGCATTACTGACGCTGAACGCGTGGGTATTACAGGTGGCTCATATGGCGGCTATGCATCGGCCTGGGGCGCCACCAAACAAACCGAGCATTTTGCAGCCAGTGTCATGTTTGTCGGTATCAGCGACAACATCTCTAAGTTTGGTACTACTGACATCGCCAAAGAAATGCACGCGGTACATGCACGCAGTTACCCATGGGAAAAATGGCAATGGTATTTAGAGCGCAGCCCTATTTATTATGCTGAACAGGCGCGCACGCCGATTTTAATTATGCATGGTAAAGAAGATACTCGCGTGCATCCGTCACAATCGATGGAACTGTACCGCTATCTTAAAACACACGGCAAGGTTCCGGTCCGGTTAGTTCTTTATCCCGGTGAAGGTCATGGCAACCGTAAAATGGCTGCACAGTTAGATTATGGTATGCGCATGATGCGCTGGATGAATACCTTCCTGGTAGAAAAAGCAGAAACAAAACCACCGTTTGAGCTTCCTCATGCCGAGAACATGAGCGAAGAGTAATCGGCTAAACAAAAAAGCCGGCCTGCAAAACCATGCTGGCCGGCTTTTTTATAAGCTTTGATTAACCTTTAATAGCGTTCCAAATATCCTTCCAGGTCGGCTCTTTACCGTAAAACTGAATACCCATCGCAAACAAACGAGCGGCGACATTGCGCATCCAGATAACAAATACAATAAGCAACGCGAGGCTTAATAACTGCTGCCACCAGCTTACATCCGTTTGTAGTAATCGCACCGGCATCATCACAAAGGACGAAATCGGTAAAATACTCATTACCTGAGCCAATCCGCCATCGGGGTTATCAATGATGCTGAATGATAAAAACACCGGCAATAACGGCAACA
The DNA here is from genome assembly GCF_019431395.1 of Idiomarina sp. Taxonomy (NCBI): domain Bacteria; kingdom Pseudomonadati; phylum Pseudomonadota; class Gammaproteobacteria; order Alteromonadales; family Idiomarinaceae; genus Idiomarina; species Idiomarina sp. The sequence continues at coordinate 2,588,716 of NZ_CP080268.1, read as the reverse complement.
GCATGACCGAACTTCGCGACGAGTGATTAGGGTCATCGATGGTTGCGGAAAACCCAGCCAGCATGGCATTAATCAGAACCAATCCCAGCACCACAAAAATCAGCGATAAAACCGCACCATAATAGCGATCAAAACTTGCTCCACCGCCACTTTCTCCGGCAAACATTGAGGCGACCAGTCCGATACCAGTAAAGAATAACCCCAAAAACACCATCGATTTAATACTATGCAGCGTTATACCGAGAATCTTTCCATCCATCCATTGCCGCGGACTGATAATGGTTAATAACTGCTCGGTTACCCGCTGTTGCTTTTCGGCTGTAATGGACATCATCATCAACCCAAAGCCAGTAAACACACCGACCGTAATCGAAATCGTCACCAACATCGGTAGCGCTTCTTTAAAGCCCTCATCCTCTTCCGCTGAGCTCACGTCGACATCAGTATTTTGAATGGTGCGTGCTATCTCGGGCGGTTGCTCGATAATCGTGCGTTGTTCTTCGCTCAAAGAGAGCCGAGCAATACGTTCCTGCTGCAGCTGCTGTTGCAACTCATCGATCAAGTCAGCCTGCCAGTCGTCCTTCTCGCGCACGACAATTTCAGCGTCTAAGTTTGATGAAATGACAACCAGAACATCGAGGCCTTCAGGTAACTGTTGCTGCCACTGCTGTACTTCCATTGAACCCGCATCGCGCAGTGGGACTTTATCACTCTCGTCAAAGCGCCAGCTCTGCTCGGCTTTATTTTCATAATAAATCGCGCCCTGATGCTGCTCCGAAAAAATTTCGGTGATTACACCCCAGCCGGCGCTGACAATAAAAATTATCGCCAGTAGAGCTATCGAAATAAGTTCCTGCTTCCATTTAAAGAAGCGTTTGAATTCCCACCATGCAATGGTTTTTAACTGCTGCTTAGACGTGCTCATTAGCGTCTCCCTGCGACTGACCTTTTGAACGTCCAATCGTATCAAGATAGAGTTCATGCAAACCCGGCTTGCGCGCCGCAAAAGACTCGATAGCGCAACGCGCTGCCAGTTGTGGCCAAAGCTCACTGACATCAACCTCTGGTTTTATCGTCAGCTCAACTTGGTCCGCGCTTATCGGCAGTAAATGCTCAATTGCATCAAAATCTGCCCACGCAGTTTGTGCCGACATTGCGTCACAACTAACGCGATAAAGTCGTTCTGGCTGCAGCGCATCACGAATTTGCTCCAATGTCCCCTGGGCCAGCGCTTTACCGTGTGACATCAATAGCATTTTGTCAGCTAATCGTTCGACCAGTGCCATTTGGTGAGCACTCAATAAAACTGTCTTACCCTTGGCCTTTAAGTCGCTAAGCACGTTAAGTACGTGTTCTTGATTAACGGGATCTAATCCAGAAAAGGGCTCATCCAGAATCACTAAATCCGGATCGTGAAGTAACGTAGAGATTAACTGAACCTTCTGCTGATTACCCTTGGATAATTGACGCATGGGCTCGCTCTTTCGATCGGTTAGTTCGAAGTGCTCCAGCCAATCGTCGATGCGTGGCTGATAAACCGACTTATCCAGTCCCCGCAGCTTTGCCACATAGGTTAGGTTATCGAGTATCGTGCGATCCTGATAAAGACCACGATCTTCCGGAAGGTAAGCAAAATGGCCAGGTTGCAGATCCACTGCTGCTCCCTCATTGTCACTAATGGTAATGGTGCCGCTGTCAGGCTCGGTTAACCCAACCAACATCCGTACCAACGACGATTTACCCGCACCATTAGGACCGAGTAACGCGTAAATTTGGCCCGATTGAACGTTAAGAGAAATCGCATCGACCGCGGTCACAGTCTTATAGCGCTTGGTTACCGTGTCTATTGTTATATTCATGTTACCAGTCTGTTAGTCAGCCTGGCGCTATGATAGCAACGAAAAAGGCCTGTAACAGTCTGTTACAGGCCTTTTAATTGTTTCAAAATGTTAGGAGTTGTTCTGACCGCTTATAATTTAGGGCCCGCTGCGACCAACGCCTGGCCATTTTCGGTGTCAGTAAATTTCTCAAAGTTAGCGACAAAACGCTTGGCCAAATCCTGCGCCCGAATATCCCACTCTTGCTTGTCTTCGTAGGTATTGCGCGGGTCCAGAATATTACTGTCTTCAACGCCCGGTAAGGTTGTAGGCATAGCAAGATTAAAATAAGGCAACTGGCTAAACTCTGCGTCTTCGATAGAGCCATCCAGTATCGCGTCAATAATCGCACGAGTCGCTTTTATCGATATACGTTTCCCCGTGCCATTCCAGCCGGTATTGACCAGATAAGCTTCGGCACCGGCAGCTTCCATACGCTTAACTAACACTTCCGCGTATTGCGTTGGGTGAAGGCTCAGGAACGCCGCACCAAAACAACTAGAGAACGTCGGCGTTGGCTCGGTTACACCACGCTCGGTGCCTGCCAGTTTGGCGGTAAAGCCAGATAAAAAGTGATACTGTGCCTGCTCTTTGGTCAACTTAGAGACCGGCGGCAATACGCCGAATGCATCCGCGGTCAAAAAGATAACTTTTTTCGCATGGCCGGCTTTTGAAACAGGCTTAACGATGTTATCGATGTGATAAATGGGGTACGAAACGCGGGTATTCTCAGTTTTTGAATTGTCGTCAAAGTCGACTGTACCATCTTCGCGTACTGTTACGTTTTCTAATAAAGCGTCGCGGCGAATGGCATTGTAAATATCAGGTTCTGCTTCTTTCGACAAGTTGATGGTTTTGGCATAACAACCACCTTCAAAGTTAAAGACACCATCGTCGTCCCAGCCATGCTCGTCATCACCAATTAACGCGCGCTTAGGATCGGTAGATAATGTCGTTTTACCCGTACCTGAAAGACCAAAGAAAACCGCTACATCGCCGTCTTTACCAACGTTCGCCGAGCAATGCATTGACGCGATACCCTGCAATGGCAAGAAGTAGTTCATCATCGAGAACATGCCCTTCTTCATTTCGCCACCGTACCAGGTACCACCGATCAGCTGAATTTTCTCGGTTAGGTTAAAAGCAACAAAGTTTTCTGAATTGAGTTCTTGCTCTTGCCAGTTAGGATTAATGCATTTTGCACCGTTCATGACCACAAAGTCGGGTTCGAACGTCTCCAGTTCTTCACCACTTGGGCGAATAAACATGTTCTTGACGAAGTGAGCCTGCCACGCTACTTCAGTAATAAAACGAACAGCCAAGCGGGTATCTTCGTTAGCACCGCAATAGGTATCAACTACGAATAGGCGCTTACTCGATAACTGCTCGGTTACCAGGCCTTTCAGGCTATCCCAGGTTTCCTGCGACATCGGTTTGTTGTCGTTTTTGCCTTGATCAGACCACCACACCGTATCGCGGGTCGTATCATCACGCACAATATATTTGTCTTTAGGTGAGCGTCCGGTGAAGATTCCGGTATCAACAGCAACTGCGCCCAAATTGGTCACGGTTCCTTTTTCAAAACCGTGCAGGTCATCGCGTGTTTCTTCAGCAAATAACACATCATACGATGGGTTGTGGACAATTTCCTGGACGTTGGTGATGCCATAGCGGCTCAAATCCAAATTCGGCATGACGTAAGGCTCCTGAGAATTACGGTCTTTGCATTAACGTTAACTGGCGTTGCAGCGTGCCGTCCTGGCAGAACTGCATGAGTTACAGAATTGGTCGCGAATGTTACCGTTTATTGGTCAAAAAAGATAGGGCAAAATTTTCTCAGTTCGTTAGAATGCGCGCTCTAACTTTAAATTTTTATACAAGTTGTAAGTGAGCACTATGCGCGAATCCTTCCACACCCGTTTAGGTTTTATTTTAGCCGCTGCCGGCTCGGCAGTTGGCCTTGGCAATATTTGGGGGTTTCCTACCCAAGTTGCTAACCACGGGGGCGGAGCGTTTTTACTGGTCTACCTGGTCGTCATTTTTGTGCTCGCCATACCCGCCTTGTATAGTGAAATGCTAATTGGTCACCACGGCCGCGCCAACCCGGTGCGCTCACTCGCCAAGCTTAGTGAAGGCAAGGCGCAGCCCGTTGGCGCCACAATGGGCTTCCTGAACGTCATCGGCTCGTGTTTGATGCTGAGTTTTTATCATATCGTAGCAGGTTGGATGGTCGTTCATGCGCTGGGCTATGTTGCCAGCTGGTTAGGTCTTAACGTCGTTGCCGACTTTTTAATGACGGGCTCACTGACCCGCGACTTACTATTTACTGCGCTGTTCTTATGTACAACCGGGTGGGTGGTGCTACAAGGCATCGAGAATGGTATTGAGCGTTGGTCTAAGCGTTTAATGCCGACATTGGTCGTACTCTTGGTCGGCTTAATTGTTTATATGGGCACACTGGCAGGTGCTAGTGATGGCTTTCAGGTATATCTGGTACCAGACTTCAGCCAACTGACCGACCCGGCGATCTACCTTGCCGCCATGGGGCAGGCGTTTTTCTCATTATCTATCGGTCTCGGCGGCATGATGATCTACGGCTCTTATTTGCTGCCTGGCGCAAAGCTAGGAAAGCTCAGTCTTTCCGTTGCCGGTTTAGATACGCTTATCGCATTCCTGGCAGGTTTATTGATCATCCCGGCCTTATATGCCGGCATCGAACTGGGGGTTAACGTCACTAACGGTGATGAGCTGATTGGAGAAGGCCAGCTGATTTTTGCGGTGCTGCCACAACTTTTCGCCAGTATGGGTGCGGTCGGTCCTTTTGTTGGCTTTGCCTTCTTTACGCTACTGAGTATCGCCGCGCTTACTTCTACCATAGCGCAGGCCGAAGTGCCGGTTTCTTACCTTATCGAAGAAATGAACCTGGACCGCAAAAAGGCCACGCTGTTAGCACTGGCAACGATTGCCATTCTGGCTTTCAGTCTGGTGATCTTCTTTGAGCCCCTGTTCGGCTGGGTTGTCACCGCCGTCACGCAGTTCCAGTTGCCAATTTCGGGCATATTTTACTTGCTGGTTGTGGGCTGGTTATGGCGTAAAAGTAACCACTTACATACTATCGCACAGGGCAGCTTCTGGCTGACAGCATTGCGCTGGCATTTGCGCTATATCTGCCCTGTTTTGATGACGCTGGTGTTTATAAATACAGCTTTTTAGCGCCTATCGGCGCTGGCTGTTAGTGGCTTCGCCACGGCTGTTTGCCGACTCGCTTCGCTTGTCGGCGGCTCTTGAGAGCATTAAATCACTACTCACTAAACAGCAGCAACCGCCGCAGGCAGGTTGCAACAGCCGCTGCAGCGCAGCAAAAAGCCGTGGCGAAGCCACAAATAGCTTTTTCTTAACTACGGTTAGCAAACTTCTGTTGCAGCGCGTCGGCGACTCGGTTGTCGACAAAGCCGGTTACATCACCGCCGTGTAGCGCGACTTCTTTGACTAAGGTCGAGGAAATAAATGAGTTTTCTTCGGCCGGTGTCAAAAATACGCTTTCTAACTCGGGGAACAAACGGCGGTTCATGTTTGCCAGCTGAAACTCGTATTCAAAATCTGACACTGCACGCAGCCCCCGCACCAGTACAGTCGCATCATGCTCTTTAGCAAAGTTAACCAGTAAACCAGAAAAGCCCACCACCGAGACATTCGGTAAATTCTCAGTGACCTGTTGCGCCAGGATCACGCGCTCCTGCAATGAAAACAAAGGTTTCTTACTCGGACTTTCGGCAATCCCCACAACGACCTGCTGAAATAAGTTTGCAGCACGTTCAATCAGGTCGTAATGACCGTTAGTAATGGGATCGAAGGTACCCGGATAAATTGCTTTACTATGCATGGCGGCCTCGTTTCGCTAAATTTTGCTAAAGAGTACACCTTATTGAACGGCTGACTCAAACGCTAAATCAAAATTAAGGGTGCGAAGCGACTATAACATCAGTAAAATGGCGCATAAATTTGCCACTATCAAACAAGATGGAGCAGCCATGAATTCTGCATTTTACAAGCAACTGGGCGAACAACTCGAAACTACACGCAGCGAAGGTTTATACAAAAAAGAACGGATTATTACTTCTGATCAAGGCTCGGAAATCACCGTTAATGGCCAGCAAGTACTTAACTTTTGTGCCAATAACTACCTGGGCCTGGCTAACCACCCTGATCTGATTGCAGCGGCAAAAAAAGGCCTGGACGAGCATGGCTTTGGTACCGCCTCGGTTCGTTTTATTTGTGGTACGCAGGATATTCACAAAGAGCTGGAGCAAAAACTGAGTGACTTCCTGGGCACCGAAGACACCATTTTGTACTCCTCTTGCTTTGATGCCAATGGCGGCTTATTTGAGACTATCATGGGCCCCGAAGATGCGATTATTAGTGATGAGCTTAACCACGCCAGTATCATCGATGGCATCCGTCTGAGTAAATCTAAACGTTATCGGTATAAAAATAATGACCTGGGCAGCCTCGAAGAGCAATTAAAACAAGCCGACGCCGATGGCGCGCGCTTCAAACTAATTGCTACCGACGGGGTGTTCTCGATGGACGGTGTAATCGCTGATCTAAAAGGTATTTGCGACTTAGCCGATAAATATGACGCCTTAGTGATGATGGACGATTGTCACGCGACCGGCTTCCTGGGCGAAAATGGCAAAGGCACCCACGAATACTGTGATGTGCTTGGCCGCGTCGACATCATTACCGGTACGCTGGGCAAAGCGCTCGGCGGTGCTTCAGGTGGTTATACCTCCGGTAAGAAAGAAGTGATCGACTGGTTACGCCAACGTTCGCGCCCCTATTTGTTCTCTAACTCCGTTGCCCCTGCTATCGTGCAGGCGTCCATCAAGGTGTTAGATATGCTGAGTGATGGCCATGAGTTACGCCAGCAACTGTGGGATAACGCTAAGTACTTCCGTGAGCAAATGACCGCCGCCGGCTTTACCTTAAGCGGCGCCGATCACGCGATTATTCCGGTGATGATTGGCGATGCCCGCATGGCCTCTGAAATGGCTGATCGTTTGTTACAGGAAGGTATTTATGTGATCGGCTTCTCATTCCCGGTAGTACCTAAAGGCAAAGCGCGTATCCGCACACAAATGTCCGCTGCTCACACACGTGAACAGTTGGATCGCACCATCGAAGCCTTTACACGAATCGGCAAAGATCTTGGCATTATATAAGCGCCCAGGATTAGGGAGAGAAGCATGAAAGCATTAGCTAAGCTACATAGTAAGCCCGGCATTTGGATGACCGATGTCGAACAACCCGAATACGGCTACAACGACATCTTAATTAAAATTAAAAAGACCGCTATTTGCGGCACCGATGTACATATTTATAAGTGGGACGAATGGTCTCAGAAAACTATCCCGGTACCCATGGTTGTAGGCCATGAATATGTCGGTGAAGTTGCCGCCATGGGTGACGGTGTTCGCGGCTTTGAAATTGGCGACCGCGTTTCTGGTGAGGGTCATATCACTTGTGGTCACTGCCGTAATTGTCGTGCCGGACGCCGCCATCTTTGCCGTAATACCTACGGCGTGGGTGTAAACCGGCCCGGCGCATTTGCTGAGTATCTGGCGATACCCGCAGATAACGCATTCAAATTACCTGACGACGTCAGTGATGACATGGCATCGATTATGGACCCTTTCGGTAATGCCGTTCACACCGCCCTGGCATTTGATCTGGTTGGTGAAGACGTACTGATTACCGGCGCAGGACCTATTGGTATTATGGCAGCAGCCGTTGCTCGGCACGTTGGTGCGCGACACGTGGTGATCACCGACGTCAATGAGTTTCGTTTGGATTTAGCACGTAAAATGGGTGTGACCCGCGCGGTTAACGTGGCTGAGCAAAAACTTACCGACGTCATGGCCGAACTTGGCATGAAGGAAGGCTTCGATGTCGGGCTGGAAATGTCCGGCGTGCCGTCAGCCTTTTCGCAAATGCTGGCGACCATGAACCACGGCGGTAAAATCGCCATGTTAGGCATTCCTCCCGAGAATGTAGCCATTGACTGGAATGAAGTTATCTTTAAAGGTCTGGTCATCAAAGGCATTTATGGACGCGAGATGTTCGAGACTTGGTATAAGATGGCAAGTTTACTGCAATCAGGGCTAGATATATCTCCAATCCTGACACACCAAATGCATGTCGATGACTATGAACAGGGCTTTGAGACCATGATCAGTGGTCAGTCCGGTAAAGTCATTTTAAACTGGGATTAATCACGTGACTCAGGAAATTACGCTTCTGGACGCCCATCAGCAATGGGCGTCTGACGCTGCTCCCATCATTGTCGATATTCGTGATGCGCAGTCGTTTGCACAGGGCCATATCCCCGGTTCGCTGCAGTTAAACAACGACAATGTCGCTGAATTTATTAGCAACACTGACGGTGGTGCTCAAGTTATCGTTGTTTGTTATCACGGTATCAGTAGTCAGCAAGCCGCCAGCGTGTTACAACAAAATGGATTAACTAACGCGGTTAGCATGCAAGGCGGTTTCACCGCCTGGCAAATGCAGTTTCCGGACGATGTCGAGGCCAATTAATCATCATGCGCAGATTACTGACTAGCACCGATAGTGACTTCATAGGTCAGGTTTATCAGTATCTGCGTCAGCATGGTATTCCGGTTAGCGTTACCGAACAAGGCAACAACCTCGAGCTCTGGTTGCACCAAAGCAGTTACGAGGCGGCGGCCAAACAGCTCATTCAGGATTTTAAAAATAATCCTCAAGTCATGGATACCAAACCAAGCCGAAGCGCACGCTCGTCATTACTGAACGACCTGCTGCGCAATACCGGTTGGCTTACCCGTATCATTGCAGTTATTGCCGTGTTTGTTTACTTGCTGCTGCAAATGGCGCCCGAATCAATACTTGGCGCGCTTAGGATCAGTAACTACTACGATAGCTACCCAGTTGCTCAGCCCTGGCGGTTTATCTCGCCGGTAGTACTGCATTTTTCCGTCATGCATCTGGTGTTTAATGTGTTCTGGTGGTGGTATCTGGGCGGACGAATTGAACGTTATTTGGGCGGCTCATGGTTAATTGCCGTCTTTTTATTCAGCGGCATCACCGCTAATGTCGCACAATACGTCGTCAGTGGACCCAACTTTGGTGGTTTATCGGGTGTTGTTTACGGCTTGTTAGGCTTTTGCTGGCTTTATAGCTTTGGCCGGCGCACGCCATTGTGGTTGCCTCCCGGCCTCATCGTATTTATGGTCGGCTGGTTAATTTTAGGTTACACCGGTGTACTTTGGGTTAATATTGCCAACGAAGCCCACTTGGCTGGTCTGCTTTCCGGTTGTCTTGCCGGCGTTGTGGTACGGCTGCTAAACCCAACACCACGCAAAAACCTACGCTGACTACCTTATTGATAAATAAAGTTAGTAAATATAAGTTCACGGATAACAGGGTTGCCGGTTTCCTGTCGCATTAATTCCTGCGCCCTTTCTTGGCATTTCATTCGCAACTGATCACGTCCTGTCATGGTCTTAATTTGACGCTCCGGGGCAGAACTCAGAATATGAATAAATGCATCACGTAACAACGGTGCGTGATGCTCGACCACCCCAACATATTGGGGGTTTGGCACCATCACTTCGATAGTCACTCGAATAAACCCTAGTCGGTAGTCGTTGCCATCTTTAATGAAGTTAGTGGTTATGTCTGGTTCAAAGCCATAATAAGAAACCGAGCTTTGCATGGTTTTAGCCGGCATGGCTAATACCAACAACGCAATAGCCAGCATACTTTTTAACGTTATTATCTTCATCTGTTGTTCCCGATTTACTGCCAAGCGCTACTCGCTTTGCTATGATAACGACAGTAGCCGTTAGCCGAAAGTTGATATGCAACTAAATTTTCCTGTTTCTGAACCTTGCCAATGGCAACCGCCTGAACATTATTCGCTTACATCATCCCAGCGCAACTGGCTATTAGCTGAAGGGTCATTAACAAAAAAATTAAAACAACATTGCCGCCAATTCCGTGTACAACTGATTGGTCAGCGACCCGCGCCGATTTTTGACAGCGAATTCGACCTGTTTAAACGCCATCATACCCGCGTTCCATTTGAAGCCAGCGTGCGGGAAGTACTGCTGTATTGCGACGACAAGCCCTGGGTTTTTGCACGCAGCTTATTCCCGTTATCGGCACTACGGCATAAAAACCTGAATTTATCTGGCCTCGGCGACTCATCTTTGGGGCAATCACTATTCGGTCAGCCTGACTTATTGCGCAGCCCTTTTGAGGTCGCACAATTACCCGACAATCATGCTGTTGCAAGGCTAAACCATCAGCTTTTTGGGCATTCACAAAATTTGTGGGGGCGTCGTAGCTTATTTTTAACCGGCGGACAGCGCGTTCTAGTTAGCGAAATATTTCTTTCGCCACTACCCTTTTATGAATCCCGCGCATCACATTCGCTTAACCCTGAGGAGAAAGGACATGAGTAAGCTTAACGCGTACTGGCGCTTAATGCGTGCCGATCGGCCTATTGGCACTTACCTATTAGCCTGGCCTACCATTTGGGCTCTGCTCATTGGCGGCAACGGCGAGCCCTCGTTAAAACTGTTTGTGCTGTTTATGTTGGGAACATTCTTAATGCGTTCTGCCGGTTGTGTGATCAACGACTTTGCCGACCGCAACCTTGATGGCCACGTCAGCCGCACTCATCAACGGCCTATGCCGGCGGGTGAGGTTACAGCCACCGAAGCGGTAGTGGTATTTGGGCTGTTATTGTTTGCCGCCTTCATTGTGGTACTGCAGTTCAATACCCAGACCGTGATGTTAAGCTTCGCCGCCGCAGGTGTTGCTGCACTCTACCCTTTTTGCAAACGCTGGACACATTTGCCACAAGTGGTTTTGGGGGTCGCGTTTAGCTTCGGTATTTTGATGGCCTTTAGCGCCCAAAACTCAACTCAGTGGTTTATTGCCGGTGTGTTATTTGTGACTAACGTTATCTGGACAGTGATGTACGACACCGAGTATGCCATGGCTGACCGCGAAGATGACTTACAAGTTGGTATCCGCAGTACCGCGATTTTATTTGGCCGACATGATCGGCTTATCATTGGTTTACTGCAGCTTATCACGGTCGCCTTGCTGACTTATGTAGCGTATTGGTTTGACTGGAGCTGGCCTCTGCTATTGGCGCTCGCGGCTATTGTGGGATTATTTGTATACCAGCAATTATTAATTCGTGAACGTGAGCCAAGCCAATGCTTTAAAGCCTTCCTTCACAATCACTATGTGGGGATGACATTTGCCACTGGCCTGGCCTGGCATTACTGGTTTCTTTAACCTGAGTTGTCGGCCTTCTTCTGCATTTCGACTAACAGCTGTTGCACCGATTGGCGGATTGTTTGCAGTACCGGTGGATCGATCAACGCATCAATACGGTCACTTAATGCGCCAATTGCCGGAGCCGCAATTTGCTGGCCGTCATCGTTGACGTTTAATAAGTCCTGACCTTTTAAGCTTGCAATAAACGTCGACATGACTTTTTTATCGTAAAACTCTGGTGCGTTAATACCGTGAATCGCACTTAATCGCTCTGCCAGCGTAATTGAGTGCCTCTCCAACTCGGCTCGCTGAATTGGCTGAGCCTGCTGTAAAAGCTCTAATACAATACTATAACGCTGCAGGGTTTCGCTGGCACTACGGGCTAGTAGTTGCAGTTGTAACCACTGCGCCGACTCCCGTGACACCATGTGATAGACTCCGCCGCTAAAGCTAACTAAGCCTTGTCGTTGCAGTTCTTCAACGATTGCCTCAACCCAAAGCGGTACTTCGTCAACCTCGTGCGAGAGGAATAGCTCGGCTTGCAACATGGGATAGACTTGTTGAACCTGTTCAATTAGCTGAGTCAGGGTTTGCTGCTTTTTAGCGACCAACGCAGTGGCAACAATCCCCGGAACAATCATCAGGTGCAAAATGTTATTACGATAGTAAGTCATGGCTATTGCATTAGCATTCTCTAAGCCAATGACCTGACCCATGGTATCTTCGTTGATAGTAAATTTATCGGTACGTTTAGCCTGGCTCCAAAGTTCTTCAGCCGTCGCGGTCGGTACATTAACGTCCTGCGTATAGGGGACTTCTTTTAGTAACCCCTGATAAACGCGTAACTGCGCCAGTAACTCTTCCCGCGTTAACGCATGATGCTCTGAGCTCAGAATAGCCAAGGCGGTTAAATTAACACTGTTGGCTGCAGCAGCGTCATTAATGCCACGCATGACCGTTTCTGCTAACCGGTTAACGGCAGGTGTTAGCCACTGCGGCCGTTCGGGTTCTTCAGCACCGCGGGTAACCGATGACTGCCAGTCCTCTACCTGACGATCGAGAAAGTCTTTAAGGTTAATTGGCTTACCAAAAGTAACGTAACCCTGACCGAAGTTTTTTAACTTGCGGAGGCTACCCAGCACCTGCCACATCGATTCTTTTTCTTTGTTCTTACCTTTTAGTTCTTTCAGGTAGGTCGCTACTTCCATTATATGCTCGTAGCCAAGGTAAACCGGTACCAACGAGATAGGACGCTGCTGGCCGCGCAACATACCTTGCACTGTCATCGCTAACATTCCCGTTTTCGGCGGTAGCAAACGCCCGGTTCGGGAGCGACCACCTTCGCTAAAATACTCTACCGGATAGCCTTTCTGAAATAACCAACAAAGGTATTCGCGAAACACGGCCGAATACAGTTTATTGCCGCGAAAGCTACGGCGAATAAAAAACGCCCCACCGCGGCGAAAAATTGAGCCCACCGGAAAAAAGTTAAGGTTCACGCCGGCGGCAATATGCGGCGGTACCAGGCCTTGCTTGTATATCACGTAGCTCAATAACAGGTAATCCATGTGACTGCGATGGCAGGGAACGTAGATAATTTCATGGCCCTGTTGCGCGAGTTTGCGAATTCTGTCGCCTCCGCGCACGTCGATGCCATTATAGATTCGACTCCACATCCAGGTCATAAAGCGATCCAGAACCCTTACCAGCGTCTCGCTATAATTAGCTGCAATTTCGTTAACGTAGCTAAGCGCCTTTTTACGAGCTTCCTGTTCAGACACTTTATTACTGCGCTGTTCATCGGCTATCGCTTTTTTGAGCGCTGGCAAACTAATTAAATCATGCATCAGCTCGTTGCGGTCACTTAACTTCGGCCCCGCCACCGCGTGACGCATGCGTACAAAGTGGACCCGAGCAACCCGCGCAAGTTTGTGCGCAATTTTTATGTCGCTACCACTTTGTCGGGCCATGGTGCCTAAGCTAACCGAGCGCGAAAAACGACACAGCACCTGCCGACCCGAGAAAAGTACCAGCCAGAACTTACGCAAGTGGCCAGGGTTGTCCAGGTCACCTGTCATGGTGGCGCCGTCGCGAGCCTCCTGACCAGGTTTTCTGCCCCAGAAGACGCCAACAGGCAGCAATTGAATGTCCAACTGTTGGTCAGCATGGTGGGCTTCGAGTAACTGATGGAAGTCTTCTATCGCTTGCTGAGAAGAATCGGATTCTGCTTGTTCCAAATACATAACCCGCGTGAACGATTTCCCATTTACGACCAGTGGCATCGACGGATCCGGCAACTGTTTTTGCCGGGCTGCCCGCTGTAATATGGAATAATCGGCACGCGACGTTGAACGCATAACGTACACGACCGGCTTGTCGGCAACACTTGCGTCACCTGACTCTGCATCATCAGCTATCGCAATAAAACGCGTCAACCAACGTAGCGGATGCTTAATTACCGAATAAAACCAACCCTGACTTGCCATTAGAACCCTGCACAGAATGCGTTTAAAACAATTACTTAGTCGACAGTATACAGGATATTAAGTTGCGACAAAAAATACTTGCGAATGCAAAATACCTGTATATACTCACAGTTACTGTATAAATAAACAGGAAAGCTCATGCGACCGTTAACTCCAAGACAATCAGAAATTTTAGCACTGATTAAAGATAATCTGCAGGCGACCGGTATGCCGCCCACGCGTGCCGAAATAGCCAGTAAATTAGGGTTTCGGTCTGCCAATGCCGCAGAAGAACATTTAAAAGCACTGGCCAGAAAAGGCGTGATTGAAATTCTCCCGGGTATGTCACGTGGTATTCGGCTGATTGGTGATGACTTTGACATAGAAGAAGGTTTACCGCTGATAGGTCAGGTTGCAGCGGGTTCGCCCATTCTAGCGCAAGAGCATATTGAAGGACATTTCAAAGTTGACGAGGGCCTTTTTTATCCTGCGGCGAGCTTTCTATTGAAAGTTAATGGTATGAGTATGCGCGATATCGGCATCTTAGATGGTGACCTTCTCGCTGTACACAAAACTGAACAAGCACGAAACGGGCAGGTGGTTGTCGCCCGGGTCGAAGATGAAGTCACGGTAAAACGGTTTGAACAAAAAGGCCGCAAAGTGCTGCTTCATCCTGAAAACGAAGAGTTTTCTACCATTGTTGTGGACTTATCAGAACAAGTATTTGCCATCGAAGGCTTAGCCGTCGGTGTTATTCGTAACGGAGCATCATTATGAAGTTTCAGCAATCAACCAAACAATCTCACCCCGGTTTATGGCAAAGCAACTCGGGTATCACTCAGTCATCTCAAGGTGTTGCAGCTGATACATCAGTGACACAAGCGCTTGCTGCTGCAGCAGATTGTGCGTCGGAGCAATGGGTTACGGTTGTTGGCGGGCAAAGGGAGTTTGTCGCGCAGCTGGTCGCCGCAGGCGTGCCCAGCCAAAGAATTCGTTGGCTACGGACACAAAGCCAGGCGCAGCGCGAATGGGCATTAGAACAAGCTCTTTTGACGGGAACCAGCGGCGTGATCATTGGCTGGTTAGGTTCACTCGACAGTCGCTTTAATCAGCGGGTAAAGATGGCAAGCCGCTTAAGCCAAACACAATGCTTTTTGTTTGAAGAAGACACATTATTATCTCACCTCCACTGAGCCCCTACCTCAGTACCCCACAATCTAATAATGTGTCTGGGCTGCTGGTGCAGCCCTTTTTTTTAACACTTTTGGTTATTTTTCCAGCAAACAGCACATTTGATCTGGATCTTTGTGCATAAATTCGTTAATAAATGATACTACCCAACTATATAAATTAATATAACAACGAAACTACAACAAAGAGTTGGTAGAGAAAGTGATTTCTGGGGAGATGTAGTTCCTTTTTCTGCTTACCTCTTTGTTCTTCAACATACGATCAGGTTTTGGTTTCGCGTAGGTGCGAAATAGAAGTCTGGCGAGTAGAAGAATAAGAGGAGAAGTCACGTGAAAATGAAGCCGCTGTTGGCACTTATGGCTTTATTTGGGTTTTCTGCGCAAGCCCAAAACCGCCTTAACCTGACGCAAGGTGTCACTGACGTCAGTAACCGTGTCTATGACCTCCACATGACGATATTTTATATCTGTTGTGTTATCGGGGTTGTTGTGTTCGGCCTGATGTTCATTTCTATGATCCGACACCGAAAATCTAAGGGTCGCGAGCCGGCCAAGTTCCACGAAAGCGTCAAAGTGGAAGTTGCCTGGACCATTATCCCCTTTCTAATTCTTGTTGGTATGGCGATCCCTGCTACTTCGACACTTATTGCGATGGAAGACACCAGTGATGCCGACGTAACCGTGCAGGTTACCGGGTCGCAATGGAAGTGGCATTACAAATACTTCGAGCACGAAGTTGAGTTTTTCAGCCGCTTAGCTACCCAACAAGAACAAATACAGAACAAGTTTGAAAAGAGCGAAAACTATTTGTTGGAGGTCGATAACCCGTTAGTTATCCCTACCGGACAAAAAGTTCGTTTTCTCGTCACCTCTGATGATGTCATTCACAGCTGGTGGGTACCCGACTTCGCTGTTAAGAAAGACGCTAACCCGGGTTTTATAAACGAAGCCTGGACCCGTGTTGAAGAGCCCGGTATCTATCGCGGTCAGTGCGCAGAACTCTGTGGTAAAGACCATGGGTTTATGCCTATCGTGGTCATTGCCAAAGAGCCTGCCGACTATCAGAAATGGATAGAAGACACTGAGGCCGAGCAAATTGCTGCGCGCGAACGCGAGCAAGAACTTCTCGACATGGAAATGTCGATGGACGAGCTCATGGCGATGGGTGAAAAAATCTACAACAGTACTTGTGCAGCGTGTCACCAGGCAAATGGTCAAGGTATTCCGGGTACATTCCCTGCATTAGCAGGAGAAGGTGTATCAATTGACCCTGAAGCGCGCGACCAGCATATCGATATTGTCGTTAATGGTGTTCAGGGTACGGCCATGCAGGCCTTTGGTGCTCAACTTACCATGCAAGAGCTTGCCGCAGTGATTACCTACGAGCGAAATGCCTGGGGTAATGATACCGGTGATACCGTGCAAGCCGCGGACATCAACGCAGTAATGAATCAATAAGGAGACGGTGATGAGTACAGTTGTGGACGATATCCATCACGAAGAACACCACGATCACAAGCCGTCAGGCATTACCCGTTGGTTGTTCACGACAAACCATAAAGATATTGGCTCGCTTTATCTGTGGTTTAGTTTGATTATGTTTTTTATCGGTGGTGCGATGGCAATGGTCATCCGCGCCGAGTTATTTCAGCCTGGCTTACAGTTAGTAGAGCCTAACTTCTTTAACCAGATGACGACCGTACATGGTCTAATCATGGTTTTTGGTGCGGTTATGCCCGCCTTTACCGGTTTAGCCAACTGGATGATACCGATGATGATCGGCGCGCCGGACATGGCTCTGCCACGAATGAATAACTGGAGCTTCTGGATTTTGCCGTTCGGCTTTGCCATTTTGCTCTCATCGTTGTTCCTCGAAGGCGGTGGCCCTAACTTCGGCTGGACATTCTATGCGCCGCTATCAACAACTTACAGTAACGACTCCACAGCACTGTTTGTGTTCTCCATGCATATCTTGGGTATCTCATCGATTATGGGTGCGATTAACGTCATCGTAACCATTATGAACATGCGTGCTCCGGGCATGAATTACATGAAAATGCCATTGTTTGTGTGGACATGGCTAATCACCGCTTTCTTGCTCATTGCGGTTATGCCGGTGTTAGCGGGTGCTGTAACCATGGTATTGACTGATAAGTACTTTGGCACCAGCTTCTTTGATGCAGCCGGTGGTGGTGATCCGGTCATGTTCCAGCATATTTTCTGGTTCTTTGGCCACCCCGAAGTGTACATCATGATTTTGCCATCGTTTGGTATTATATCGGCGATTATTCCGGCATTTACACGTAAACAGTTGTTTGGTTATGCATCGATGGTTTATGCCACGGCATCCATTGCCATCCTGTCGTTCCTGGTATGGGCACACCACATGTTTACTACGGGTATGCCGGTATTTGCAGAACTGTTCTTTATGTACTGCACCATGCTGATTGCGGTGCCTACCGGGGTAAAAGTCTTTAACTGGGTTGCAACCATGTGGCGTGGCGCAATGACATTCGAAACACCAATGTTATTCGCGCTGGCGTTTGTGATTTTGTTTACTATCGGTGGTTTTTCCGGCCTGATGCTGGCAATAACCCCCGTCGACTTCCAATATCATGATACCTACTTTGTGGTTGCCCACTTCCACTATGTATTGGTGACCGGCGCAGTCTTCTCAATTATGGCTGCAGCTTATTATTGGCTGCCCAAATGGACAGGCCATATGTATGACGAGACGCTGGCTAAATTACATTTCTGGACCTCGTTAATTTCGGTCAACGTGTTGTTCTTCCCCATGCACTTTGCCGGCCTTGCGGGCATGCCACGACGCATACCCGACTACTCGATCCAGTTCGCTGATGTTAACCAAATTACCAGTATTGGTGGGTTTGCGTTCGGCTTATCACAACTGATCTTCTTATGGCTATGCATTAAATGTGTACGCGGTGGCGAAAAAGCTGCTGCGAAACCGTGGGAAGGTGCTGAAGGTTTAGAGTGGACCGTGCCGTCGCCGGCGCCATACCACACCTTCGAAAAACCACCTAAAGTGGAGTAACGTCATGGCTGACTCGCAACAATCACAACGGCCAGATAACAGTAAAATCGTTAAGCGACTGCTATTAACAGTCGCTGGTATGTTTGCTTTCGGTTTTGCCCTGGTACCTTTGTACGACGTGTTTTGCGAGGTCACCGGCTTTAACGGCAGAACCAAGAACGAAGCGGTAGCGGCGACTCATCAGACGGTTGATAAGTCGCGTACCGTTAACGTTCAGTTTATCACCCGCAATGCAAAAGGGATTCCCTGGAAATTCGAACCATCGGTTAAGCAGGTTCGGGTGCACCCTGGCGAAGTGCGAGTGGTTAACTTTTTAGCCGGGAACCCGACGTCGGGCGATATGGTCGCGCAGGCAATTCCGTCGGTTGCTCCAGCTGAAGCCTCGCTTTATTTAAACAAGGTGGAATGCTTTTGTTTTAATCAGCAACCGTTAAAAGCCGGTGATAATACCGAAATGCCGATGCAGTTCTATTTAGATCCGGAAATACCGGATCATATTACTACACTGACACTGTCATACACGCTGTATGATATGACAGCCGATGCGACGGCTGAGACATTAGCTCAGCTACAAACTACAGAATAAGGAAAACGTCGTCATGGCAGAGAATCAAAGTTATTACGTTCCTGCTTCCAGCCCTTGGCCGATTATAGGCGCCATTGGTTTGGGCCTGATTGCCTGGGGAGCCGGTAACACAGTAATAGACATGACCAACAATCAGGACGGTTACGGTAGCACCGTATTAACTATCGGTATCATCGTAATGGCCGTCATGCTGTTTGGCTGGTTTCGCGATCAAATCAACGAATCCATGCAGGGTTTGTACAATGACCAACTTGGCAACTCTTATAAACAAGGCATGAGTTGGTTTATCTTTTCGGAAGTCATGTTCTTCGCAGCATTCTTCGGCGCCTTGTTTTACGCGCGGGTTATAGCTGTTCCCTGGCTTGACGGCGCCAGCAACAATGTAATGACTGCTGAAGTATTGTGGCCTGAGTTCGTTGCGCAGTGGCCGTTGACCAAAACACCGGGTGGAACCGAAACTCAAGCCATGGGTTGGTATGGACTTCCGTTAATTAATACCGTGATTCTGGTGGTTAGTTCGGTTACCTGTCATTTTGCTCACGTAGGGCTGGAAAAAGATAACCGCAAGCAATTGACTGCTTGGTTAGGTCTTACCATTATCCTGGGTTGTATTTTCCTTTACCTGCAAGGGGCTGAGTACGTTCATGCATACGAGCAGTTGGGCTTAACGCTTGATTCAGGCATCTACGGCAATACTTTTTACATGCTGACCGGCTTCCACGGCATGCATGTGACGCTGGGTACGCTGATGCTCATCATCATGTTCCTGCGCGTAGTTAAGGGTCATTTTACACCGGATAATCATTTTGCCTTTCAGGCGACCAGTTGGTATTGGCACTTTGTCGATGTGGTCTGGGTTTGCTTGTTTGTGGTTGTCTACATCCTTTAAACCGAAAAATCCGCGCCTCTTAATAGGGGCGCGGATTGAGCGGCATAAGTCCGCTGGAAGCTGCAATAATTAGCAATAACAAAACCAGGGCAGCAATTCCCACGCGTTTTCCAAGATAGCGTGTCATTGGTGGTTTGTTGGGGTCGTTTCGTAGCATCACAAAAAGTGCCCGGAACAGGTTAAACACCATATAGAGTAGTAACGCGACGATAATGAGCTTAAAAATAACTAACATAAAAATACCGATTGTGGCTGGTATTATTACTTTGCTCGCTGTCGTGGTGATGGTCAAGTTAGGATTTTGGCAGCTCGATCGCGCCGCCCAAAAACAAGCCTTATTCGATGACTATCAACAGCATGCCTCCGACTCCACTAACAACCCAGTGAACCTTAATCTTATTAAGCGACAACCTAAGCGCTTCGAAGCCGTTACGGCATCCGGCACCTTCGACCAGAAACGATTCTTTTTTATCGATAACCAAATACAAGATGGTACCCCTGGTTATCACGTTGTCGGTTTACTTAAGCTCAGTACAAAGCAGCGCTATCTGCCCGTTAATCTTGGCTGGATCAAGGCCCCCAGGTTACGTAGCGAGCTGCCTCAAATAGAACTACCAGAAGAAGAGGTGACATTGACCGGGCTCATTCAGCACCCCGAAGAAAATGTTTTTATTAGCAGTGAGCAGGAGCAACAAGTCGGAATATGGCCTCAGCGTGTACCCGAGTTTTTACCAGGAAAAATTGCCGATGTTTATCAAATACCCATGCTTCCCTATGTTGCGCTGCTATCTGAACAAGTAGCATTTGGCTACTCTCGCCAATGGCAACCGAACGTCATGCCACCCGAAAAACATCAGGCCTATGCATTGCAGTGGTTTTCGTTGGCAATTGCGGCATTGGTGATTTTTGCTTTTGCTGTTATAAAAATAAATAAACAAAAACAAGAGGAGTAACGATGAGCTCCCTCAATCGCTCACGACGTACATTGATCATTGTTCTAATCGCCTTTTTACTACCGGTCATCATTGCCTGGGTCATCCTCGATCAACATTGGTACCAGGCAGGTACTAACAAGGGTACCTTAATGGCTAATCCAGTGGCATTAGAGCAAGCCGAAGCACTACCGGAAGGTTGGAAGCTTGCCTACGTACCCCCAAAGGAATGCCAGCAGGCATGCCAAAACGCGTTATTCGTTATGAATCAAATTGATGTTGCTGTTGGCAAAGATACGGACCGGGTAACTCCCATTGTATTGACGGCAGCTCAGCGTGACGATATTGCGCAATACCATCAACAATTTGACTTCCAGGATGTTGTCTCCGCAGACCTTTTGGCACAGCTTGATGAGTTACCGATTAATACACTCTTCATTATCGACCCGCTGAATAATGTCATGCTTTACTACCCCACCCATGCAGATAAAGAAGCCATGGTGTTGGAGGGTAAAAACGTGCTGGCTGATCTGCGTAAGCTACTTAAATTATCAAGAATAGGATAAGGCAATGCGTACTCTCGTTAAAATTAGTATTGTGCTGGCGTTTTGCGTTATCGTCCTGGGCGCTTTTACGCGTCTAACAGAAGCCGGATTAGGTTGCCCCGACTGGCCGGGCTGTTATGGTTTTTTAACCGTTCCGTCAAAAGCTGAGCATATTGCGCAAGCTGAGGCATTATTCCCCGGTGCGCCCGTTGAAGCCGATAAAGCCTGGTATGAGATGATTCACCGTTATTTCGCAGGGACTCTGGGACTGTTAATTTTAGCTATTGCTGTTAGCGCATGGTTTAAAAAGCGCCAGCCAAGCCAAAAGCCAACACCGATTAAATTACCCACTTTTATTTTAGCTCTTGTTATTTTCCAGGCTGCATTGGGGATGTGGACCGTTACCCTAAACCTACAGCCGCTTATTGTGATGGGGCACTTATTGGGTGGGTTTTCGATCATATCACTGTTATTACTACTCAATCTGCGCTTGGCGCCTTATCGGGTTGGCGGCGGCGATCCGGAATTGCGGCGTTACCGGGGGCTGGCATTATTTGCGTTGTTAACAGTACTCTTCCAAATTGCCCTTGGTGGTTGGGTTGCTGCTAACTATGCTGCTGTTGCCTGTACTGAACTCCCGTTTTGTGAAGGGAACTGGACTGCTAACCTCGATTTCGCTGGTGCCTTTAGCATTCCAGAAGCCGAAACCTATCAATACGGCGCTCACGACTACAACGACCGCATGACCATGCATATTGTGCATCGTGTTGGCGCAATTATTACCACGCTGGTGGTCGGCTGGCTTTTATTTAAGTGTTGGCGTAAAGCTGTATCCGGTTTCTTCCGTAGCTCGCTATTTGTTATAGGCTTGTTATTAGTTTTGCAAATTGCACTCGGTATTAGTAACGTAGTCTTCGGCCTGCCGTTATGGGTCGCAGTCTCTCATAATGCCGTGGGAGCATTATTACTGCTGTCTCTGGTCGCCTTGAACTATAACTTGTCCAGAAAGGCATAAAGGAGTTTGATATGCCAACTACCGTTGCATCAAAAAAATTACAACAACGCAGCGCTCACTGGCGGGATTATCTCGAATTAACTAAGCCTCGCGTGGTTGCCCTGCTATTGCTTACAGCCGTTGTCGGCATGGCATTAGCACAAACGGAGTGGGTAGCGCTTGATGTGTTAATACCTGCTCTGGCCGGCATTGGCTTAATGTCGGCTGCCGCTGCCGCCATTAACCACCTGGTCGATCGTCATATCGATGCAAAAATGGCACGTACGCTGCGTCGCCCCCTGCCGCAAGGCAATTTATCGCCGTTAAAGGTCAGTACCTTTGCGGCTACAATTGGTCTGTTAGGCTTTGCGACATTGTATGTATGGGTCAATGCACTAACGGCATGGCTAACTTTCGCCAGTATGGTCGGTTATGCGGTGGTTTATACCATGTTTCTAAAACGCGCGACGCCACAAAACATCGTCATTGGCGGTCTGGCTGGGGCAGCACCGCCACTGTTAGGATGGACTGCTGTCACTAACGATATTCACGCCCATGCCATTTTATTGGTGATGATTATATTCACCTGGACACCACCCCATTTTTGGGCGTTGGCAGTACACCGCGAAAAAGACTACGCGCGAGCCAAAGTACCCATGTTACCGGTTACACACGGTATCGACTTTACCAAAACCTGTATTCTGCTTTACACGGTGTTATTGACGGTAGTTTGCTTTTTGCCCTACCTGGTGGGCATGTCAGGCGCAATCTATCTTGTCGGTGTTACGGTATTGAATGCCATTTTCCTGGCCTATGCCTGGAAGCTCAAATATGCGCCCAAGAAAAAAACCGCGTTTAACATGTTTGCGTTTTCAATTTGGCACCTGATGTTGCTGTTCGTCATATTACTGGTCGATCACTACGTATAAGGCCTGAGGTAACAATCGATGCAAAAGTTAATGATCGTGTTAGCCGCCGTTATTGCGGCTGCTATCAGCGTTGCCAGTTATCAGCTTTGGCCAAAGGCCGAGCCTGAGGCCTTGGTCTATCAACCGCCAAGGGCACCTGCCCCCTTCCAGCTGCAGTCAACAGAGAGTCCTGACGCCATAAATAACCAGGCTCTTAAAGGCCAGTGGACGTTACTCTTTACCGGCTACACGTTTTGCCCGGATATATGCCCAACTACCATGTCCGATTTGAAAAACGCGCTACCCAACTTACAGCAGCATACTGACACACCGGTAAAAGTGTGGATGATTTCGGTTGATCCTAAACGCGACTCGATGGAGCGTTTAAAAGAGTATACCGGCTATTTTGGCGATGCATTTGTCGGTATCCGTGCAGAACATCCGCAGTTATTTCCGTTTGTCAGGGATTTAGGATTGATGTATTCGGTTCCGGAAGAAGGCGAGGAAAATTATCTGGTGAACCACAGTGCAGCTATTATTTTGGTTAATCCTGATGGCAACCGCATTGCGATATTTAATGCCGACCACCAGGCTGGTGAAATTCCGGTGGTCGACATGGAACAGCTTAAACGTGATTTTGCGATTATAGCCGGCTAATCCGGCCAGCTCCCCTCGGCATCCGGACGAATAAATGCTGCTGAAAACCAGTAGTAAGGAGTGCCGGCATCTGCCGGCGCTGTGCAGTTAATGCGTGAACGCCCTATCGGTAAGTTTTCTTTAGGTTTAACGCTAAACGTGAGTTCATCCTGCCAGGTAGGCTGTAACACATCTGTCCCCTGAAAACATCTCAAGGCCTTTTGTTGCAGACCGTCCGCATGCGCAAGCGTCACCCGCAGGGTTGGTCGTTCATCGTCATAAGCGATCAATGGCTCACTGGGTTTATAGTCCGCTACCGGCAATGCGCGACTCTTTAGCTTAGCATCCAGCGTTTTTAAATTGGCATAAATACCCGAGGCGGGGAAACGCGTAATTGCCGTTTTATCACTGTAAGGACTCCATGGTCCGCTGTGTTGAGCAAAGCCTAAAAAGCCCCACTCATCGAGCAAATTCTGTAGCTCTGCATCATATTCGCCATAAGGATAAGCAAAATACTTAGGTTGCTCGCCGAGTTTTGCATCGATAACCTGCTGGGCAGATATAACGTCATAATGCATCCGCTCCCGCCATTGTTCCTCGGTTTCGTTTGCCCGACGGCGGATTAAGTGCGCATGCGTTTGACCATGGTTAACAATAGTTGCGCCCTGCTGCTGTATTTGTTTGAGTTGTTCCCAGCTCATATAGGCAGATGGACTCTCTTTCATCAAGTCGGGGTTAACAAATACCGCGTAAGGCATATCGTAGTCAGCCAATAACGGAGCAGCATGTTCGAAGACATTGTCGTAACCGTCGTCAAAAGTGATTACCACCGCTTTATCCGGAAAGCCTTCGTCGTTCTCTATGCGTTGATGCGCTTGCTCAATAGACAATACCGAAAACTCGTTTTCTTCGAGGTAATCGAGATGTTGTTTAAACTGCTTTGGCGTAATGGATGTAACTGCCGGGGTCGTCTCCGACACATGGTGGTATTGCAAGACAGCGATACTGTTGTCTGGCTGCTTTTTAGCCGTTTCCACAGACGAGGCTTCCTGCGAACTACTGTCGCCGCAGGCCACCAGCAGTATTGACGCGAGCCCCAGTGATTTCAGTTTCATGCTACACTCCCATTTTCTGCAGATAGCCACTTTTTCTGACATTGGACAACGCTAAGGACAACATCGTGCCATCGACTTTATTTGGTTTTAGCATCACTGACCACAAAAAAGTCTTTGCGATTGCGCTGCCGATGATCTTATCCAATATCGCAGCCCCCATGCTGGGCTTAGTTGATACCGCCATCATAGGGCATTTACCCGATGCTATCTACTTATCAGCGGTCGCTATTGGTGCCATGGTGGTTAGCTTTATTTATTTGTTAGCCGTATTTTTACGCATGGCCACAACCGGTTATATTGCACAGTCCTTTGGTGCTAATAATCTGGCCGAGCAACGGCAGCATTTTAACCATGGTTTGACGCTTGCCATCGGATTAGGTATCGCTATCGCTATAGCTTCCCCATGGATTATTGACTTCTCACTGTGGGTCGTACAGCCGGACGCCGCACTTATTCCCTATGCCAGCACTTATATTGGCATCCGCCTATGGTCAGCGCCGGCAGCACTTACCATCTTAATCGCATTAGGTGTTTTGCTAGGCCGGCAGCAAAGTGGCCGCGCTATGTGGCTGGCGATTATTACCAATGCCGTTAACGTGATGATGGATCTCGTACTGATCATAGGCCTGGACTTAAACGTTGCCGGCGCCGCCTGGGCGTCCCTGATTGCTGATTACGTCACTGCGTTAGTGGGTATTTACTGGTGTGCAAAAGCATTGAACTGGACACCTGCATTATTAAAAATAATCCCCGATAAACTGAGCCAATACCTCAATGTAAACGGTAATATTTTCATTCGCAGTCTGGTATTGCAGTTATGCATGGCGACAATGACCGGCTATGCGGCGCGCTATGGTTCGGATATCGTTGCTGTAAACGCGGTACTGATGCAGTTTTTGATGCTAATTTCGCTCGGCCTCGATGGCATTGCCTATTCGGTTGAGGCGCTGGCGGGCGCTGCCAAAGGACAAAAACAACCTGACCGTATTCGCTATTGGTGTAAGCTTACCTTGGTTTGGTCGTGTATCTTCGCCGTATTTTACAGCCTGATATTCTGGATTTTCGGTGCGCAAATCATAGGTCTGATTACTGATTTACCCGAAATCATCAATAAAGCCGAGAATTACTTACCCTGGATAATCCTATTACCACTGGTCGGTCACTGGAGTTACTGGTTTGATGGGGTTTATATCGGCTTATCGTTGAGCAAGGGCATGCGCAATACCATGATACTTGCGGCCGGATTTGGCTTTTTACCCTTGTGGTGGGCCGGGATGCCGCTACAGAACCATGGTTTATGGCTGGCTCTGAGCGGCTTTTTGCTTATGCGCGGTCTGTTTCAGGCGCTATGGTTAAGGTTGCGCTGGCGCCAAGTCGTCTAACAGAATGACCTGAGGTGGTAAACCACCGCCATTGCTATCAGTTGCCACAATGGTATAAATGCCCGAGGCGTCTAATGTTAACGCTACCGGACCGATAGCCGCATCTTTGGTGCCGGTGGCTGTTGTCGAAATCTGTAACGTGACTGGTGATTCACCTGTAGTTACATTGTTGGTTGCCGCGACAATATAGTCACCACCGTCAGCCAACGGTAAAGTACCTGAGTCATAAACGACGGTAGTTTCGCCCGCTGGTGTTAAACGCACACGATAGTCACCGGCAGGAACCTCTACCTGACCACTGTCTGCTGCATATTCCAGAGTTACCGCCGGCGATGCGCTGGCTAGCTCGTCCTCTGGCGCGGTTAAATAAACGTCAACCGTTGGTGCTCCGTAGGCAGCGTGAACAACCTGAATTCGGCTTTCACCGTCAGCGACCGCAGATACCGGGTTCGACAAGATCAACGGTTCCAATGATTCATCTGCGACCTGACCCAGGGCAAATACCTCGTAACGCGTTTCTCCGGAAAATTCCAGATCAGCCGGTCCGATAACGTCGGCAGTAGTGCCGTCAGGTAAAATACCCTGGACAGTGATTGAGTAGGTGCCTTCGTCTAGTTCAAGTACGTTTGAAGAGGCATGATAAGGAACATCCTCAAGTACAGCCGAACCGTCAGCTAACACATTAACGTTAGGCGCATCAGCCGAAGTATGGTGAACCCGCACATAAGTTGATTGCACTTCGGGTTCAGGTGGTGGAGTAACCGTGGTTTGGTCATTATCATCGTCATCCAGCCAACAACCGGACAAGACAACAAGGGATAAAGAGAGTACACTGAGTTTAGTGATTCCTCGCATAGTGATTTCCTCGTAATGATTAGGGCAAATATCACTACGCTAGGTACACTTGCGAGGGATCACATTATCTTAACATTAAAAAATCGAACGATTCCTGCTAATTTCTTTCAACTTGTATAACCCCTTACCCTAGTAGTAAGAGTGTTCGCCACGCTCATGTTCAGTAATATCACGAACCCCGGTTATCTCCTCAGGGAAGCGTTCTTTAAGCTCTTTTTCGATGCCATTTTTAACCGTTACATCAATCATGCTACAACCGTTACAACCGCCACCAAACTGCAAAATTGCCAAGCCGTCATCGGTAATATCATTGACCATGACATGGCCACCATGATTGGCTAACTGCGGGTTAATTTCGGCCTGGATAACATATTCCACGCGTTCAATTAATGGCGCATCATCTGCAACTTTGCGCGCCTTTGCGTTGGGCGCTTTAAGCGTTAACTGCGAACCCAGTTCTTGTTCTTCAAAGTCAATCACCGCATCTTCTAAAAAGGGTGCACTTCCTGAGTCAACTATTGCATCGAACCCATTAAACGGCAAACGTTCGTCATCTGCTTCGACTGAATCCGGCGGGCAATAGGATACGCCACATTCAGCGTTAGGTGAGCCCGGATTAACCACAAAAACACGAATTCCGGTGCCATCGGGCTGTTCGGAAAGGAGTTTGCCAAAATGTTTTTGCGCCGCTTCGGTAATACGAATCATACTGCTCGCCTCTTCTATACCTGAGTAATTTACTAGGGTATAGTTTATCGTAATAGCAAGCCGCTGGCTAGTCACCGGCGTTGTAGATTAGCGCCCAGCCATGTACCTGTTTAGCTCCCTGCTTCCTAAGCGCTTGAGCCGCTGCCGACAGCGTTGCTCCTGAACTAATCAAATCATCAATCACCGCTATCGTTTTTCCTGACACATCTGCTGTACAGAACTGACTACCACGAGCTTTTTGCCAACGTGCGACACGGTTCAACTGCTTTTGTTTGGGGACATTGCGGATAACCCGCAGTAATCCGGGTTGATTTGCCAGCTGCAGGTGTTTTGATACCTCTAACATCAAAAGCCCGGTATGGTGAAAGCCTCTGTCCCGCCAGGTTGCCTGCGTTGTCGGCATAGCAATAATTAAGTCCGGCCAAGCTATGCCTTGATTCGAGTAACAATGGACGAGATGTGCTGCCAGCCATAGTCCCATCGGCCTTGCCAGGTATTGCTGCCCGGAGGTTTTATAGCGATGAATGAGTTGTTGCGTTATCGGTGTCCAGCGCAGCGCTGCAAACCAGTAATCAGCCGTTGCCAATGTGCTGGTTGGGGGTTGCTCTGCAAGGTGTTTAAGACATCGCGGATACCAGCGCGAGATAACCCATTCACAATCACCGCAGAGTCCATATTCTGAGACTTTTACAAGGCCGCACACCAAACAACTATTGGCTCCCACCCTATTGGCGAGTGTCTGAATTAAAGCTAGCATAGGCATCTTTCAAAGGGCCAAAAAAGAGAACTGTAGTGACCATTAGCAAATCCGTACACGGCGCCGGCGCTGATATTGTTGTAATCCACGGCTGGGGGATGAATAGTAATGTCTGGCAAACCTTAATCCCCGAGTTAAGCGACTCGTTTCGCGTTACCTCGGTTGATTTGCCAGGTTTTGGCGATAGCAATGACCAACAATTGGCCGACTCAGTAGCCGCCGTATGCGAACAACTTTTACCGGCGCTACCTGAGTCATTTCATATTTTGGGCTGGTCTATGGGTGGCTTAATTGCCACAGAGCTTGCATTAAGCCAGCAGCAACGCGTTCTGTCACTCGCTACAGTTGGTTCATCACCCTTTTTTATTGAAGAGTCCAGTTGGCCCGGCATTAAAGCCTCTTTGATGCAACAGTTTTATCAACAATTGGATCAGGACTTCGGCAAAACCATCGAGCGCTTCATGGCCGTACAGGCAATGGGTAGTCCGCATGCCAAAGCGTTGATTAAACAAGTTCGGGAATGGGTGTTTGCCAAGCCTATGGCAAACCCAAAAAGCCTACTGGCAGGGCTTAAATTACTGGAAGAGACCGATTTTCGAGCCAAACTAGGTGAAATAAATCAACCATTCATACGTTTTTATGGACGACTCGACTCACTTGTGCCGGCAGCCGCCATTAACTTGATTGATGAACTTGCCCCCGACTCTGAGTGTGAGGTATTCCCTCATTGCGCGCATATGCCGTTTATCTCGCAAACCCACGACCTCGCCACTCGCTATCGACGGTTTTTGTCTGCTGTATAAACAGCATCAGCGTTGACATTGGGTACAGTAAACGGTGCTGCGTTGACCGAGCCGGATTTCCTTTAGCTCACTTTGACACTGCATGCATCGTTTGCCGCCACGACCATAAACCATAAGCTGCTGGGCAAAATAGCCAGGGCTGCCGTCAACATTGGTAAAGTCTCGCAGGGTGGTCCCCCCTTGTGCGATGGCTTCTTGCAATGTTTGCTTTATCAACGGGACTAATTGCTGATAGCGTGCCTTGCTGACCTTGCCAGCCTGACGTTTTGGGTTAATGCCGGCTTTAAATAGCGCCTCATTGGCATAAATATTACCGACCCCCACCACCACATGGTTATCCATAATAAACGTCTTAATGGCTTGCTTACGGCCTCTTGAGCAATTAAACAGATAATTAGCCGTAAATTCGTCAGTTAACGGCTCCGGCCCTAAACGAGCTAACAGCTCATGGGCATTTATTGGCGATTGGCTCTGGTCATGAAACAGTAGTGCCCCAAAGCGGCGCGGATCGTTCAGTCGCAATACCTGGCCATGTTCAAACTCAATTTCGATGTGGTCATGTTTTTTCAATGTCGTTGAAGCCGGTACCACGCGCAATTTACCCGACATCCCCAAATGCAGAATTAACGTCCCTGCGGCAGTTTCCAGCAGCAGGTATTTCGCCCGTCGTTTAACGCTGATGAGTCGTTGTTGCGTCACTTGCTGCACCGCTTCAGGCACGGGCCAGCGTAAACGCGCGTCATGCACTCTGATTGCCGTGATTAACTTGTTTTCGATATGAGGGCTAATCCCCAACCGACTTACTTCGACTTCTGGTAATTCAGGCATCAGTACTTCCTTCCCTCATTTTTCGTACCACTATCGACCTAACAACGACTCTATCGTAACATCCATGGGCTCAAACACCCGCTGCTGTTGAGGCAAGCGTAGCAACAGACGCGGCTCCGTATAGATCTCCACAGTTGCCGTTTGATCGCCCCCAAAATACAAATACACATCGACCACTTTTGCCGCAGGCTCCAGCTCAGTCGGCTGCATCCGCAGTGAAAGCCAGGTACGCGCCACATTTTCAGACTGCTGTTTAGATAGCGAGCATGGCTGGCGACAACGCCAATCGTTATTGCTGTGCTCTAACGTCTGATCATCAATAATAATTTGCTGCAAATCCAGGTGTCCGGGTATCAACCCCATAACCTCGGTGTTGGTCTGTTCCGGTGTACTACCGTTATCGCGAGGCGATGCATAATAAAGTAAGAACATCAGCAGCAGAACCGCATAAATGAGGATGTTATTCCAGGCCCGTTTAGTTAAGGTAATACCGAAAATAGTTCGCTTTTGGTTGTATTTCATAGCAGGCTCACAAAGCGCTTGTCGATGACTTTAGAATAACCTATATTTCGCTCCCGTTATAACTCCGTCTGGATAAAATTGCAGTGACCGCGTTAACGCATATTGATCATATTCTCGATAGTTTGAGCGATAAAGGCTACTGCATCGTACCAAACTTC
Organism: Idiomarina sp.; assembly: GCF_019431395.1. Lineage (NCBI taxonomy): Bacteria > Pseudomonadati > Pseudomonadota > Gammaproteobacteria > Alteromonadales > Idiomarinaceae > Idiomarina > Idiomarina sp. The sequence continues at coordinate 2,558,175 of NZ_CP080268.1, read as the reverse complement.
CTGCCTAAAGATATGGCCGGGCAATTGTTTGATCACGCTAACGCCATACCCGCGCAACACTGGAACACGGCTGCAATTGGCCGGGCGGAGCAGCAGACAATTAATACTCTGGTACGCACCGACCGAATCTTGTGGTTACGCAAAGAGCCACAACCCGAGCAAGATTACCTTAAGCTGATGGATGAGTTGCGGGTTGCTATTAATCGCGATCTGTTTTTGGGTCTATTCGATTACGAATGCCACTTTGCCCACTACCCCAAAGGTGCATTCTATAAAAAGCATCTGGATGCGTTTAAAGGTCGTAGTAACCGACGACTGACAACCGTCATGTATTTGAACGAAAACTGGACTGATAGTGATGGCGGGCAGTTAGTAATTTATGGCGAACGCGGTAAAGTGTTAGAGACCGTCAAACCTGAGCGCGGCACGTTGGTGGTCTTTTTAAGCGAAAAGTTTGTCCACGAAGTCCTGCGCTCTAACCGCGACCGGCTTAGTATAACCGGTTGGTTCCGCATTAATGCCAGCGTCTCTGGTATCGTCGATCCACCCCGTTAAGGGTTAATTAAATCACAGACAATAAAAAACCCAGCCGAAGCTGGGTTTTTTTAAGCTCTAAATCAATTACTTGATTTTAGCTTCTTTGAAAATCACGTGTTTACGAACCACTGGATCGAACTTTTTGATTTCCATTTTTTCTGGCATGGTGCGTTTATTTTTGTCTGTGGTGTAGAAGTAACCAGTACCCGCAGACGACACCAAACGAATCTTATCGCGCATAATATCTTTTCCTTACACCTTGATACCACGGCCGCGGAGATCCGCTAATACCGAGTCGATACCGTTTTTATCGATGATGCGCATACCTTTAGTAGAAATACGCAATTTAACCCAACGCTTCTCGCTTTCAACCCAGAAGCGGTGAGATTGTAAGTTTGGTAAAAAGCGACGCTTAGTCGCATTGCGTGCGTGCGAGCGGTTGTTACCGACTACCGGACGCTTACCTGTAACTTGGCATACTTGTGACATGTCTTTACTCCAAAATTGCTGCAAGCTCGCCTGTCGCCCAATTTGACCTTGCCTAGAAATCCGAGGGCGCATTTTATACAGCAAACAGGCCCGCTAATCAAGCTTAAACGGCGGTTTTTTGATCCTTTCCGATCATTCGCGGCGAATTCTACGCTAAATCCGCTCAATCTTCCAGCGCTTTCTTTTGTTATTGTTTAACCACGGTGGTGGAGCAGTAACGCTTTTATCAGCTTGAAGGGGGTCTGAGTCAGGAACCGCTCCAAGCACATCCGTGTGGCTTGTGTCCGGGCATCCATGCCCTCCCACATTCCTGCCTCAGACCCCCACAGCCCGACAAAAAGCATTTTCCCATTCCCCCGCTTTACAAAAGCCCCCAGAGTTCAGAACAAAGCACAACCGAACTGCCTGAATCTCCTACAACAGCCCGCGTTCGGCGAATGAGACGGGATCGCCGGCGCCGATGATGAAGTGATCGAGGAGGGCGACGTCGACGAGGTTAAGGGCTTTTTTTAAGCGCTCAGTGACGCGTTGATCGGCTTGGCTGGGTTCGGCGATGCCGGATGGGTGATTGTGGGCAAGGATTACAGCTGCGGCGTTGTGTTGCATGACCATTTTGAGGACTTCTCGCGGATACACGGGGGCGGCGTTGATGGTGCCGTGAAACATTTCTTCGTAGCGCAACAACCGGTGTTGACTGTCGAGCAGGAGAACCACGAAAACTTCCCGACATTGATGCCGTAATTGAGATGTTAGGTAATCTTTTACCATTGCCGGTTCGGTGAATCCATCCTCGCGTTGCAACTGCCATTTTAAGTACCGTCGGGACAGTTCCAGCACTACTTGCAACTGGTTAACTCTGGCAGGACCGATACCATGGTATTGCAATAACTTGTCCGCCGGGGCGCTAAGTAGCGGGCCAATACCCTCAAAGGACTGCAGTAAATTACGCGAGAACGCAACGACATCAACACCCCGCTGGCCACTGCCCAGTAGTATCGCCAACAACTCTGCGTCACTCAGCGCAGCCGCGCCCTGCTGTTGCAATTTCTCTCGCGGTCGTTCCATTTCCGGCCATTCCTTGATCCCCATCACCTGCTCTCCTTAACTTAACGGATCTCGCAGTGTAGTTCCGATCTACCCTGTTAGCATTGAGCGTGTTATCTTTACAACTCTTTACGTATGACAACTTAAGTGGTTTTTGACCATGCAGGCATTACAGGATAAAAACATTCTGCTGGGTATTTCCGGTGGCATCGCGGCTTACAAAACACCCGATTTAGTGCGGCGTTTAAAAGAAGTGGGCGCTAACGTACGGGTTGTTCTTACCCGCGGTGGCGAGGCTTTCGTGACGCCATTAAGCTTACAAGCTGTGTCTGCAAACCCTGTCAGTACGGATCTGTTAGATCCTACTGCGGAAGCCGCTATGGGTCATATCGAATTAGCGAAATGGGCTGATCTAATTTTAATCGCGCCCGCCAGTGCCAATGTTATCGCTCGCTTGGCCAATGGCATGGCTGATGATTTGCTTACCACGTTAGTATTAGCCAGTACCGCCCCCGTTGCTATCGCCCCCGCCATGAATCAACAGATGTGGGCGGCACCGGCAGTACAGGAAAACATGACGCGCCTGCAACAACGCGGGTTGGCTATTTTCGGACCGGGTAGCGGTTCGCAGGCTTGCGGGGACACTGGGGCGGGACGAATGTTAGAGCCGGTTGAATTACGTCAATTAAGTGCTGACTTACTGTCCACTCAAGCCAGCACTGAAAATATCTGGCAAGGCACCCGCATTACCATTACTGCAGGCCCGACACGAGAGGCTATAGACCCGGTGCGCTACATTAGTAACCACAGTTCCGGCAAGATGGGGTTTGAACTGGCCGCAGCGGCCCGGAAAATGGGTGCCGAAGTCACGCTAATTGCAGGCCCGGTAAGCCTGCCTACGCCGACTGGTGTAACGCGCATTGACGTAGTAACCGCTGAGCAAATGCTGGCCGCGGTACAGGCCTCTTCAATGCATGTTTTTATCAGCTGTGCTGCTGTAGCTGACTACCGACCGGCAACGGTTGCCGAGCAAAAAATAAAAAAAGAAGCCAATGGCGAGGAATCACAATTAGCATTGGTTAAAAACCCGGATATTTTAAAAACCATCGCAGTTAGCGCTCAACCGCCGTTTTGTATTGGCTTTGCAGCAGAAACAGAGAACGTCAAGGCGCATGCCCTGGATAAACTGAAGCGTAAACAACTTAAGTTGATTGTTGCTAATAACGTGAGTGATTCGCGCATTGGTTTTAATAGCAATGACAATGCCGTCACCGTGTATTGGCAAAACGGCGAACAAGACTTTGCACCGCAATCAAAAGCGCTGCTTGCATCGGAATTAAATCAGCTGTTTGCACAGCATTATTTTGAATTAAGAGGATAATCCATGGCTCAACAAAAGCGTAATCGTCGTGAAGAGATCTTACAGGCGCTTGCCGCAATGTTGGAAACCAGTCCCGGCCAACGTATTACCACGGCTAAATTAGCCGCCAACTTAGGTGTCTCAGAAGCGGCGCTATATCGCCACTTTCCATCTAAAGCACGAATGTTTGAGGGGTTAATCGAGTTTGTCGAAGACACCCTGCTAACCAGTATCAATTTGATCTTAGAAAAAGAAAAACAAACGTTGGGCCGTTGTCAGGCGATCCTTCATTTGATTCTGACCTTTGCTGAACGCAATCCGGGTATTAGCCGGGTCATTACCGGCGATGCGTTGATGGGCGAACATGATCGGTTACGCGCTCGTATCGAGGACTTATTTAACCGCATCGAGGCTCAACTCAAGCAGGTTTTGCGTGAACAGGCGTTGCGTGAACAGCAGAAATTTACGGTCGACGAGGGAATATTAGCCAATTTGTTATTGAGTTATGCCGACGGCAAGATTTCTCAGTTTGTGCGCTCCAATTTCAAACGCCTGCCCACCGAGCACTTCGGTACTCAGTGGCAGTCGCTTGCTGACCAACTATCAGCCAGTTAGTCGGTTTCGGTTTTACGGCTGCGGCTAAGTAAGTCGATAGCCGCCTGACGAGGTGGTTTACCTTGATAAAGCACGGCGTATATTTGCTCACAAATGGGCATTTCTACGCCGTTACGCTTTGCTAACGCCACCACCTCTCGGGTATTGCGATAACCTTCTACCGCCTGCCCAATTGATGCCAGCGCCTGCTCTACGTCTTTACCCTCTCCCAATGCCAGACCGAAACGCCGATTGCGCGATTGGTTATCCGTACAAGTCAGGATCAAGTCACCGAGACCTGCCATGCCGGTAAATGTTTCGCTCTTCGCACCCAGCGTTAGGCCTAAACGCGTTAACTCTGCCAGCCCCCGGGTGATTAATGCAGTTCGTGCATTTGCGCCAAAGCCGATACCATCAGCCATTCCGGCACCAATCGCTATGACGTTTTTAACCGCCCCGCCCAGCTGAATACCGATAAAATCATCGTTAGTATAAACCCGGAATGAACGCTCACAATGAAGCATTTCGGACAGTTCATCGACAAATGCCTGATCAGTCGACGACATCGAAATAGCGGTTGGCAGACCTTTTGCCATCTCTATGGCAAACGTTGGGCCTGACAACACGGCTAACGGGTGCTGGTTGCCGAGTTCTTCTTCAGCAACTTCGTACAACAAACGACCGGTTTCGGGTTCCAGACCTTTGGTCGCCCATGCAACACGGGCATCTGCGCTCAAGCTTGGTTTTACCGCACGTAGTAGGTCAGCAAATGCATGGCTGGGCACTACCACCAACACGTTTTTTACGTCTTTTACGGCTGCCGCTAAGTCGTCTGTAACCTGCAATGTTTCGGGAAACGGGCAGTCCGGCAAATAGTGTGCATTTTCGTGCGCTTCGCGCATTGCAGCGACTTGCGTTTTGTCACGCCCCCAAAGCGTGGTGGCTATGCCTTTACGGGCAAAACAAATAGCAAGGGCGGTCCCGTAAGAGCCCGCCCCTAGTATTGCAACATTTGCAGTTTTCATCAGTTTGATGAGCGTCGACGCTTAAGCGTCTGCCTGCTGTGTTTGACCTGCTTGTTCCGCTTGCTGTTGCATATGACGTGCAAAGATTGCGTCAAAGTTAACCGGCGCCAGGTTCAATTGTGGGAAAGTTGCACGGTTTACCAGGCTCGCAACGCACTCACGTGCATACGGGAACAAAATGTTAGGGCAGAAAGAACCCAACATATGCGCCAATTGGCCTTCTTGTACTTCTTCACCAATAGTAAAGATACCGGCTTGATGTACTTCACATAAAAACGCCACTTCCTCTTCGACTTTGTTAGTCGCAGTCAGCGTCAACACGACTTCATATACGCGGTCTTCAATTTTTTCGTGTTTTACGTTTAAGTCCAGTTTCAGGTCAGGCTTCCACTCTTTGCGGAAAATCGCTGGTGAGTTTGGCGCTTCAAACGAAACGTCTTTAGTAAAAATGCGTTGAATAGCGAACTGCACTTGTGATTGTTGTTCGTTTTGGGCAGCTGCGCCATTTGCTTGCTGTTCTTCAGCCATAATGATACTTCCTATTACTTATATTGAACTAATAATTAAAGTCGGTAAAAACGTTGCACGACTGTACCGAATTTTTGAACTAAAAACTACTTTCCTGATGCTACTGGCAGCTTCTCGTTACGCCAAGCGTTCATACCACCTGCTAATACCGCAACGTTAGCAAAGCCTTGCTGCGTTAGTTGCATTGCCGCGCCACGAGCGGTTGCTCCGGAGTTGCATACAACAACAATGGGGGCATCTTTATACTTTTCAATCGCTGACACGTTTTTTTGTTTAATTTGTGTTAGCGGCAAAGATTTTGCGCCGTGTATATGTGCCTTACGAAAGTCGTCCTGGTTACGGATATCAACAAAAACGCCATTTTCTTTATTGACCCAAACGGTCGCTTGATGAGTCGACATATCCTTTACCGGAGAAGATTTCGAACGGATCCAGGTCACAATCAATGCAACCAAAAGAACTACCCAGAGGCCGCTCATAAAAGCATTTTGACGCGCGAATTCTAGTATCTCTTGCATGGTTTTGACTACTTTAGATTATCGAGTGATTGGGTATTTAAGGGCACAAAGTATACCTGTACAAAATTCAGTTGCCAGCAAAATCTCAAATGGATGCGAACTAAGGCAAAATCACGTAAACTGGGGATATTTAATTTTGCACAGCAACTGAAAAGGCAATGCGCATGAGCCAAGGTAAAAAACCGTTAGTTTTGATGATTTTAGATGGTTGGGGTTATCGAGAGCCCGCGCCGGATAACGCAATCGCAACGGCAAATACACCGGTAATGGATGAACTTTGGGAAAATTACCCACATTCATTGGTTGATGGCTCGGGTGATGCCGTGGGCTTGCCAAAAGGTCAGATGGGCAACTCGGAGGTAGGTCACGTTAACCTCGGCGCCGGCCGTGTCGTATTTCAGGACTTCACCCGCATCTCAAAAAGCATCCAGGACGGCGAGTTTTTTAACAATCCGGTGCTGTGTGACAGCGTTCAGGCAGCCGTTGATAAAGACGGCGCCGTGCATATCATGGGATTACTATCCCCGGGCGGCGTGCACAGCCACGAAGATCATATTGTGGCAATGGTAGAGCTTGCCGCGCAAAAAGGTGCTAAAAACATTTACCTACACGCATTTTTAGATGGCCGTGATACGCCTCCTCGTTCAGCAAAACCGTCCATTGAGCGTTTTGAAGCCCTGTTTGAGCGCCTTGGTGTAGGCCGCTTCGCCTCACTAAGCGGTCGCTTTTATGCAATGGATCGTGATAACCGTTGGGAACGTATTGAGCAGGCTTATAATGCAATTTATCACGGTCGCGGACAACACAGCGCCGTCAATGCGTTAGAAGCACTGGATGCCGCTTACGAGCGTGGTCAAAGTGATGAATTCGTCGCGCCAGTGACTATTGGTCAGCCGGTTAGTATTGCGGCAAACGATGCCGTGGTATTTATGAACTTTCGTGCAGACCGCGCACGTGAAATGACCCGTGCATTTACTGATAGTGAGCTGGACACTTTTGAACGCGGCACTCAACAGCCACTCAGCGCTTTTGTCATGCTAACTCAATATGCAGATGATCTGGATGCCGCTTGTGCATTCCCGCCAGAGCCGCTGAATAATGTATTTGGCGAATGGTTAGCAAAACAAGGCAAGACTCAGTTACGTATCTCAGAAACTGAGAAATATGCACATGTCACCTTCTTCTTTAGCGGGGGGCGCGAACAAGAGTTCGACGGTGAGAAGCGCGTATTGATTCCTTCGCCGCAAGTTAAAACCTATGATCTGCAGCCGGAAATGAGTTCCGAGCAGTTAACCGATGAGTTGATTGCGGCAATAGAAAGCGGCGAATTTGACGCCATTATTTGTAATTATCCAAACGGCGATATGGTTGGGCATACCGGTGACTTCGAAGCTGCGGTTAAAGCCTGTGAAGCCGTTGACCACTCTGTCGGTCGCGTTATAAAGGCGTTGCAAGCGATTGGGGGTGAGGCGTTAATTACAGCGGATCATGGTAACGCTGAACAAATGAGTGATGCCAGCACCGGCCAGGCGCACACCGCGCACACCAGCGAGTTAGTACCCTTTATTTATGTCGGTCGTGACGCATCGCCGCGTAATGGTATTCTCTCGGACGTTGCACCGACCATGTTGCACCTCATGGGGCTGGAGCAGCCACATGAAATGACCGGTAAGACGCTGATGACTCTTAAGACTAAGTAGTCATGATGCGCAGTTTTCGGCGGCTAATGCCGCCTCTTTTGTTGACCCTGACTGTAACGCTGATAGCGCCTACTTTTGCGTTTGCGCAAGCTGACGTCAGTGAAGCCGAAAAGGCACGCAAAGAAGCCGAGCTTGAAGCTGTACAGGAGGAAATTGCATCGCGTTTAGCGACTTTAGAATCACGGCAACAGAAGTTAACTGATACCGAGCAGAAACTGCAAACGCTGGAACGTGATACGGCTAGTGTTGCCGGGCGTTTGCAAGCGACTCGCGCAGAAATCCGGCAACTCGAGCAACGGATTAGTAGTAATGAACAACAACAACGTCAGTTGCAACAACAACAGCGACAGCAAGCCAAAGCGCTGGAGCAGCAAATCGCCAACGCCTATGCTAATGGCGATCACGATTTTTTAAAGTTATTACTTAACCAGCAAGATCCTGCGACTATAGAACGCATGCTGAGTTACTACCATTACTTTAACCAAGCCCGAATTGCAGAAATTGAAGCACTCAAGAAAACCACAGCGCAACTTACCCAAGTACAAGAGACGCTTGTTAGGCAACAAGACGAACTCGCTGCGTTAGCAACGCAACAGAAGCAGCAACAAAATGCACTCGCTCAGCAGCAACGTGCGCAGGAAGAACTGATTGCCGAGCTGCAACAACGACAGCGTTCTGATCAGCAGCGGTTGCAAGCATTGGAGCAAAGCCGCGAGCAGCTGGAGCAAGTCATTAGCGCTATTGAATCGGCATTACAAGCTGACGTACAGTTAATTGGGCTTACACCGGTAAAGTCTCGCCTAACCTGGCCGGCGGAAGGACGTGTAAGAAAGTTATTTGGTCAGTCCCGGGAAGGGCCGTTGCGCTGGAAAGGTGTTATGATTGAAGGCCGAAATGGTCAACCAGTGCGGACGATAGCAGACGGTCGTATTCTTTTTGCTGATTGGTTGAGAGGCTTCGGGCTAGTTACCGTTATCGATCATGGGGAAGGTTACATGAGCCTCTATGGTCATAATCAATCACTACTAAAAGACGTAGGCGACGAAGTTAAAATGGGCGAAGAAATCGCACTCATGGGGCAATCCGGTGGCCGCTCAGACGCTGCCTTATATTTTGAAATACGTTATCGTGGCGATGCGCAAAACCCAACCCGATGGATAGATTAAATGCGCGCCCTAATCGTCACTATTTTCGTCTTCGTCAGTGCTTTTTTAACCGCCCCAACGGCGCTATCAGCTAACGCCAGAGTTGCAATAATTATTGACGATATTGGTAATAATCGCAGTGACCTTAACGCGGCTTTACTGCCGGGCAATGTGACTTTCGCTGTACTGCCATTTACCCCTCACGCACGTTCGTTTGCACTTAGAGCCCATCATCAGGGCAAACAAATAATGTTGCATGCGCCGATGCAGGCGGTGAGAGGTAATCGCCTGGGCCCGGGAGCTCTCACTACCGAGATGAGCAGCGCCGAAATCAAGCTCGAATTACAACGCGCACTCGACGATGTGCCTTATGTAGTCGGCGTAAATAATCACATGGGTAGTTATTTTACCCAAGTTGAGAGTTCGATGCGGGCGGTGTTAGAAACATTGCAGTATAAGCAACTGTATTTTATTGACAGTCGAACCTCGGAATTTAGCGTGGCCGAACAACTAGCAGAAGAATTACAGGTAGCAACCAATCACCGCCACGTATTTTTGGATAATGACGTTGAGCTAACCTATTTGCAGCAACAATGGCAGCAACTCATTGACCAGGCATTAGCAACAGGCGAAGCCATTGGTATTGGCCACCCTTACCCTGAAACTCTAGCCTTCCTTAAACAAGAAATACCCAAGCTCGAAGCTCAGGGGATAACTCTCGTCTTCGCAAGTGAGTTAGCGAAGCCTTCCAAAAAGCCTCTATCCCGTCGACTGCTCGAGGCTAGTGAGTAATAGTAACGCTTGCTCGCGTGAGGTGCCGCAAACATCTCGGTCGGCGCTGAACTGTTCACAGACTGCCGGTCTGCGTGGATCGCCAAAAAGTTTACAGAGATTATTGTCGTCCAACTGTACACACCGCTCACCGGCTTTTTTACCATTTGGCATACCGGGAATTGGGGAGCTAATCGAAGGTGCGATACAGCAAGCACCACAGCCTACACGGCACTCCATAAAAACACCTCGCTGGAGAAATAAAAAAGGCGTTGCATACGCAACGCCTTTTTCGGAAGTCCCGACAGCGTTACGCCATCGCTGTACGTAGTTTCTTCATGGCATTTTGCTCTAACTGGCGAACACGCTCAGCAGATACTTGGTATTTTGCCGCCAAGTCATGCAATGTTGATTTGTTATCAGTTAACCACCGTGACTGCACGATATCCTGACTACGTTCGTCCAACTGACCCATTGCAGTTAATAGTTTTTGCTGGGTATGCGCTTCGTAGTCTTCGGCTTCAATTTCTTCAGCCAGATCCGAGCGTTTATCTTCGAGATACATTGCCGGAGAGTAATTATTACCCTCTTTACTGTCATCGTCATCGGAACTGAGTTCGAAGGCTTGGTCATGCGCACTCATGCGCGCTTCCATTTCCATAACCTCTTTGGTCGAAACACCCAGCTCTTCTGCAACCGTCTCAACTTCTTTCTGACTGAACCAGCCAAGACGTTTTTTCATCTTACGCAGGTTAAAGAACAACTTACGCTGAGCTTTGGTTGTAGCAACTTTCACCACACGCCAGTTTTTCAGCACATACTCGTGAATTTCGGCCTTTATCCAGTGCACTGCAAAGGATACAAGACGTACACCGACCTCTGGATTGAAGCGTTTAACCGCTTTCATCAGACCGATATTACCTTCCTGAATAAGGTCAGCTTGCGGTAGTCCATAGCCTGAGTAGCCCCGCGCGATGTGCACGACAAAGCGCAAGTGCGACATGATCAACTCACGCGCAGAGTCCAGATCGCCATCTTCATATAGATTAGTGGCGAGTTCCTTTTCTTTTTCCGCAGACAGCATTGGAATGCGGTTAACAGCCTGAATGTAACCGTCTAGACCGCCCCCTTGGGGAACAGACAACGCCATGGTTTGTAATTCAGTGCTCATCGACTACCTCTATGCTATAAAATGTCGGTATAAAGATTCGGTTTACAACCAATAACGGTGATTTTACCTACTCTCTATGACCCTTTTTTGACAGAAAAGTTCCTTTTTGGAGCGCACCTACACGGTGCCAGCCAAAAAATTAGTATATCTAAGATCTATACGATCGCAACCCTATTGCGGTTCAATACTTCTGATATGTCGACGCACTGCCAGGTACGAGCCCGCCAACCCCAGCACAATAGCAATTAACCACACAATCAGCATTTCATTAAAGTTCAGGCCCGCTAACTGGAACTGTGTTTCATAAAGTTCGGTCACACTTAGCACCGAGCCCTCGACCCACCAAATCAACACCGCAGTGGCCAACCAGGCTAAGATGCCGCCAATAAATCCATACCATAAACCGGTGTACAGAAACGGCCGTTGAATAAAGGCATTGGTTGCACCCACCAGCTTCATTACAACGATCTCCTCGCGTTGACTCAGAATATTCAGGCGAATGGTGTTACCGACGATCAAGACAACCGATAGACACAGCAAAATGCCCAAACCACCGAGGATATCTTCAGCGAGATTTAATAGCGCCTGCAAGCGTTCCAGCCATTGCACATCCAACTTACCAAAATCAACCTCGCGCGCGCGCTCTAACTCGGCCAGTAACTCCCTGGCTTTTTCTGGTGTGCGGAATGCGTCTGCAGGGATAACCAGCAATACATCAGGCAACGGATTAGATTCGAGGTAATCTAATGTCTCGCCAAAACCCGACTGTTGCCTAAAGTCAGCAAGTCCCTGTTCTTTGCTAATGAGCTCTACTGATTCAATTTTAGGATTAAGCGACCACTGCGTTTTTAACGTTTCTATCGCCTTGGTATCGATCTCTTTTCGTAAAAATAGCGACATTTGTGACGCTTGCTGCCAGTCACCGGAAACAGCCGACGTATTTTTTACCAGTACGTAGAGCGTTGATGGCAAGGTTAAACTTAAACCTAATACCGCCATCGTTAACAATGATGCAAACGGGTTGCGCCAAAGTTCCCCCAGGCTGGCTACAGCCTGTTGCAGGTGGTGCACTGGCCACATCAGTGCGCGTCTGTACCAGGCCAACTTCTGTCGCTTCGCTGCTCCCCCCGGCACATCACGATTACGGAAAAGTAGGCTCATACTGACGACTCCTCACTTAAGCCATCATTGATCAAACGCCCGTCTTTTAACGTCAGGGTTCGATACTTTAACCGCGCTATCAGGCCTAAATCGTGGGTAGCGATTAAGACTGCCACGCCCACTTTGTTGAAGGACTCGAATAGACGAATGATTTCCATCGATAATTTGGGATCGAGGTTACCTGTTGGCTCATCGGCAAGCAGTAACGGCGGTTTATTAACGATAGCCCGGGCAATCCCCACGCGTTGTTGTTCACCACCCGATAACATCTGTGGGTAGTGGCGATACTTGTCCGCCAAGCCGACTTTTTCCAGCGCAGCCAGCACCCGCTTACGTGCTTCCTGAACGCTGTAACCTTCTATAATCAAAGGTAACGCAACATTATCAAAGACACTTTTGTCCATCAGCAAGCGATGATCCTGAAAAATCATGCCGATATCACGCCGTACATAGGGGACTTGCGATGATTTGATTTTCCGCAAGTCGTTACCGTTGATCATTACCCGACCCGCAGTAGGCCGCTCCATGATGCTAATCAACTTTAATAACGTGCTTTTACCCGCCCCCGAATGACCTGTTAAAAAGGCCATTTCGCCTGGCTGAATATGAAAATCTACATGGCTGAGGGCTTGATGCCCGCCAGGATAGGTTTTACTGACTTGCTCAAAACGAATCATTCAGTCGCCGCTGTTAAGTATTATTGGATTCTGCTTCTAGCTTACGGTCAAACAACGCGCCGATAAAGTCCTTCGCCACAAATGGCCGTAAATCGTCTAGCTGCTCGCCGACGCCAATGTAACGAATCGGAATTGCGAACTGGTCTGCAACCGCGAAGATAACCCCACCTTTTGCGGTACCATCCAGCTTGGTCATCACGATACCTGAAACGCCTACCGCGTCAGTGAATAACTTTGCCTGGCTTATCGCATTTTGTCCGGTTCCTGCATCCAGCGTTAGCATCACTTCATGCGGCGCATCCGGATCCACTTTTTTCATGACCCGAACAATTTTTTTCAACTCTTCCATCAGGTTCGCTTTGTTTTGCAAACGACCCGCTGTATCGGCAATTAATACATCGATATTTCTTGCCTTAGCCGCTTGCAAAGCATCAAATAAAACCGACGCACTATCTGAACCTGTTTGCTGTGCGATCACCGGTATATCGTTGCGCTCGCCCCATATCTCAAGCTGCTCTACGGCTGCTGCGCGGAACGTATCGCCAGCCGCGAGCATGACCGACTTGCCTTCGTTTTTAAACTGTTTCGCCAGTTTACCAATGGTTGTGGTTTTGCCCACACCATTAACACCGGTCATCAAAATAACATAGGGGCTGTCTGCTTCAGGTATTTCCAATGGTTTATCGACAGGCGCTAAAATATCAGCAAGCTGTTGTTGCAAAAGTTCATAAAGCGCTTCGGCATCATTCAACTGCTTGCGATTGGCCTGCTGGGTTAAGTTGTCGATGATTTTGGTCGTTGTCGCAACACCTAAATCCGCCATCAACAATTGAGTTTCTAATTCCTCAAATAATTCGTCGTCGATTTTTTTGCCGCGAAAAATCCCAAAAAGACCGGAGCCAATGGAGCCTGAGGTCTTTTTTAGTCCTTGGGTTAAACGCTGCCAAAAGCCTTTCTTTTCAGCTTTTGGTTGTTCCGGCTTGGCATCTGGCTCAGGATTAGTTTCCGGGGTTGGATTTGGGGTAGGCTCTGGTTCAGGTTCTGGCTCAGGTGTTACCTCGGGCAGCGGTTTACCCGCAGCTGAGTCAGCAGTTACCGACGCGCAGTCGTCAACGGCTGATGGTGATGAGTACTTTTCAGCCTCTGGTTCCGATTCTGTTTCTGGCTCAGATTTTGGTTCATGTTCAGGCTCTGGCTCAGGTTCTGCTGACTCTACCTCGGCTTGACTAGCCCCAGTAGCGGTGTCCTCCACAACGGCATCATCAACAGGCGACTTTTTCTTCTTTTTAAAAATTGAGAACAACGAACCTTTTGCCATAATCGCTTTACCTTGCAACCTTATCTTGGAACTCAAACGCGGGAACGAGTAAACTATACGAAATCTATTTCCTAAGTTTACCATGCTCTGCTGTTTTTGAGGTCAATTTGCGCAAAAATCAAGGTCAACTACGAATCATTGGCGGCCAATGGAAAAGTCGCAAACTTCCCATCCTTAACAGCGAGGGGCTGCGCCCGACTACCGATCGCGTGCGCGAAACACTGTTTAACTGGCTGCAGTTTGATATTGCAGGGGCAGTAGTTATCGATCTGTTTGCCGGTAGTGGCGGGCTTGGATTCGAAGCGGCGTCGCGTGGTGCTCGTCAGGTTGTCATGGTGGAGAAAGACCACCGTGTTGCCAACCAGTTGCAGCAAAATGTCGCTTTGCTAAATGCCGATAACATCACTATTGTGACCACTGATGTATTGCAATTAATGCAATCACCATTGTCATTACCAAACCAGTGGGACATCGTCTTTATCGATCCCCCCTTTAATCTCGGTTTAGCAAGTCAATCGCTGGAGCAGTTAAGCCAGTTGCCACAACTATCTCCCGAAACGCTGGTTTACCTGGAAACAGAAGCCACATTAACACTTCCTCAACTGACTCAGTGGCATACACTAAAAGAAAAACGCCACGGCGCAGTGTGTTTCAGATTATTACAAAAGAAGGATTAGCATGAAAATCGCTATTATTATGGGTAAATGCGTATTTGCCGCTATCTGGCTGGCGCTATTTTCTGTGCTTGCAGGTTTTGCCGGAGAGGTGGGTCAACAAACCTTTGCGCTGGTTGCACTGCTGCTTGCGGTGATGATCATTATGCATCTATTACTGCTAGGCACATTTGTCGCAATTATGAAGCCACAAATGCTTTGGAAAAAGGGCGATAGCTGGCAGATACTAGCGTTTGGCATTTTTGCCTGGTTGGCGATTTTTAAGCGCACCAACGAGCACGCTAACAACGCTGATCAATCGTCGTCTAATTGAAGACCAAGGTTAGACACACCTTCATCAAGCACCATCTGCCGCATTTGTTTGATCAATGCGGCATTAACTTGAGGCTGACTTTCTAAAAAGTCTACCATCGCCTGTTGCATGGCAATTTCGTATTGATACAGTTCGTGTTCCTCGACATGCTGCCTTAACTCATCCGGACTTACCTGCTCGGCGTCATTTAACTCGATAAACTTAACCACGCTCGCCTGAGAAACTTTCGCAACGTCCAACAGGTTACCCGCATTTTTATCCATCAAGCCTTGTAACAAAACACTGATAGCCGTGCACGCATCCATGGCCGGATAGACCCCCAACATGTCATGACCGTGCTCACTGGGAGTCACCTCATCGACCTTCTCCTGCCAGCGGCTGAAGTTGACCTTAGTTTGCTTGGGGTTTGCTATGTAATCCCAACACGCATTAAGTGCTCCACGCAGCGGCTTAGCATCACCAAATTGGGTGATGTGACAGAAGAACTCGTAATTAGGCACCATTCGCTCGCAAAGGTAAAGCGCCAGCACCACGCTATGCGACCAGTTTAAATCGCGAATTCGCTGGAAAGTATTTAATTCGGCCAAGAGGGGTTCCTAGGTGGCAAAAATATCGTCGTCGCTGTTGAAGGTTTTAAATTCTAATGCGTTACCACAATAATCATAGAAGAACATGGTGCCCTGTTCACCAGGCTGCCCTTTAAAGCGGATGTATGGTTCAATTACAAACTCAATACCAGCAGCGGTGACCCGTTGGGCAAGTGCTTCCCAGTCATCACGTAATAAGACTACGCCAAAATGAGGTACCGGCACCGAATGCCCGTCCACGCCGTTATGATTTTTCATGCCGGCAACATCTTCAGCCACGTGCGTCACAAACTGGTGACCATAGAAGTTCCAGTCAATCCAGTGGTCACTGCTACGACCTTGCTGCAAGCCCAAAACCTCGCCATAAAAACGGCGTGCATTATCCAGTGATTTTACGGGGATAGCTAAATGGAAGGGACGTACTGCGTTCATACCGTCCTCTTTAATTAGTGACTAAGGTTTGTTGCGGAGGTTGAACGTGCAGTTGCAGTCTGCGCAGAGCGCTTCCACATTCTGACGCCAATCGCTGCCATCAACATAATCCAATTTAACGGCGGTACAAAACCCGCAGTTAATACGGCTAACAGATTCCAAAGTGGTTTTTGCTGATACTGCCCTACTAATCCGTAGAACAACAACGCAGCTACGAGTCCCTGTAGTACCAGTAGGCTCAATAGCATAATTTTTTCCTTCTTTCTGTGTCTGTTTGCTTTGTTATTTTCGTTATTCAACGTCAGCGTTTGCTGATGCAGTAAGACTACTTAATTATGACGAAACTGTAAAATTTTGTATAAATTTATGATTTTTAAAGAAAAAAGCCGACTTTCTAGCCGGCTTTTACGATTTTGAAGAATATTTTTAATCGCTGGTTTCGATTAAAACGCGTTAAGCGCATGTTCCAGATCGGCCTTAAGATCATCAAGATCTTCGATACCGACAGAAATCCGCACAAAATTATCCAATATGCCAAGCTTCTCACGGTTTTCTTTCGGTACTGAGGCATGGGTCATTATTGCCGGATGTTCAATTAACGACTCAACGCCGCCCAGACTCTCCGCAAGCGCAAACACCTCTACTGATTCAAGGAACTTGCGCGCGGCTTCCAGATCACCCTTCAGCAAGATTGAAATCATACCGCCAAAACCATCCATTTGCTGTTTGGCCAGTTCATGCTGCGGGTGACTTTGTAATCCCGGGTAAATGACTTTCTCAACTTTTGGATGTTGCTCCAGCCATTCTGCCAATTCCAACGCTGCCTGATTATGATGACGCATACGCAGGGCTAAGGTCTTTACACCGCGCAGAGCAAGATAAGAATCGAATGGGCCCGCAACCGCACCCACTGAGTTTTGTAAAAACAGCATGCGCTCAACCAGGTCTTCATTGTCACCCACCACGGCAATACCACCGACCATATCCGAGTGACCGTTTAAATATTTAGTCGCCGAGTGCATCACAATATCTGCACCCTGCTCAATCGGACGTTGATTAAACGGCGTCGCAAAGGTGTTATCAACCACCACAATGATGTCCGGGTTTTGCTGTTTAGCAAGTTCTACAATGCCTTTTATATCGACCAGTTTCAGCATCGGGTTACTTGGGGTCTCAACCCAAATCATCCGGGTTTCCGGTTTGATGGCCTTGGCAACCTGTTCAAGATCCGCCAAATCAACATAACTAAACTGCAGACCTGCCGAGCGCCCGCGCACCTTATCAAACAGGCGGAAGCTACCGCCGTAAAGATCGTCCATCGCCACAATATGGTCACCACTATCCAGCAGTTCCAGAATCGTTGACGTTGCCGCCATGCCCGACGCAAAGGCTAGTCCCTGACTACCACTCTCCAAACTAGCAACTGCGCGTTCCCAGGCAAAGCGTGTCGGGTTGTGCGAGCGCGAATATTCAAACCCTTTGTGTTGTCCCGGGCTTTCCTGCGCATAGGTTGAGCTGGTAAAAATTGGTGGCATCACCGCACCCGTCACTGGCTCGGGGCTTTGCCCGCCATGAATGGCTTTGGTTGCGAACTTCATCGTTTTATCGTTTGCCATGTTCAACCTCGCTTACAGCAAATTATTTTCACGCATCCAGTCATCATTAAATAACTTGGATAGATAACGGTTACCAGTGTCACAAGCTAGTGTCACGACACGTTTCTTCTCGGTTTGCTCCTGACAGTAACGCAGTGCAGCAGCAATCAGCGTGCCACTCGAGGAGCCCACCATGACACCCTCTTTTTCGAGCACTTTTCGGGCCGTTTGCATGCCTTCTTTATCGCTAATCGCATACGCTTTATTAGCAATAGAGATATCACAGATTGTCGGTACAAAGTCTTCCCCTATGCCCTCAGCTAACCAGCTACCGGCTTCGACTTCTTCACCACGATTAACCAGGGGTTCCAGAATCGAGCCTGCCGGATCAGCCAGCACCATATCGACATCAGCCTTTTGCTCGCGCAGATAACGTCCAATACCAGTTAACGTGCCGCCAGAGCCAACACCGCAAACAAAGGCATCGATATCGCCATTCATTTGCTGCCAGATTTCCGGCCCGGTTGTTTTGTAATGTGCTTCGACGTTGGCATCATTTTCGAACTGGTTTACGTAGTACCAGCCGTTTTCTTCAGCCATACGCGCTGCCATGTCCTGATAATATTCCGGATGGCCTTTTTGCACGTCAGATCGCGTCTGTACCACTTCGGCGCCCATCGCGCGCAGATTGTTGACTTTCTCCTGGCTCATTTTGTCGGGCATCACAATTTTTAACGGATAACCTTTGCTGGCCGCTACCAGCGCCAACCCAAGTCCGGTATTGCCAGCCGTCGCTTCGATGATGGTATCGCCGGCTTTTAATTTACCGTCGCGCTCAGCAGCGTTTATCATCTCCACCGCGATACGATCTTTTATCGAGCCACCCGGGTTTTGTAGCTCTAATTTTAAATACAACTCACACGGGCCGGTGTCTAAATTATTCACACGCACTAGTGGCGTGTTGCCAATCATTTCCAAAACGTTATCGAAAACTTTCATATGCGGTCGCTTTTTTATTGAGTGTCTGTTTGAATTGTGCTCATTATCCCTATACTTGGCTTGCATAACAACCACAGGCTTAGAATGCTTTGCTTGAGGTTATAACGAATAGACTAATGGAGAGACAGAGTGAAGCGCCTCGATTTACGCAGTGATACCGTAACCCAGCCGACATCCGCAATGCGGGAGGCTATGGCCAATGCCCCGGTTGGTGACGATGTCTATGGAGAAGATCCGTCTATCAATGCACTCGAACGACGGGTTGCTGAAATGCTGGGCAAAGAATCGGCATTACTCTGCGCCTCGGGAACACAAAGTAACTTATGTGGTTTGCTGGCACACTGCCGTAACGGCGAAGAATATATTGTTGGTCAGGAGTACCATACTTATCGTTATGAGGGCGGCGGAGCTGCCGTTGTCGGCGGTATCGTGCCACAACCACTGGAAGTACAGGCAACGGGGACGCTGGATCTAGACTTATTAGTTAGTCGCATCAAACCCGACGACCCGCACTTTCCCATCACACGGTTATTGGCATTTGAGAATACCCATGCCGGTCAGGTCATCGACCAGGACTACTTGAATAAGGCGCGCCGCATCGCTGATCAACATGGCTTGTCGATGCACTTAGACGGCGCTCGCTTGGTTAACGCAGTGGTAGCGTCCGATCGTAGCTTTAGTGAACTTGCTGCGCCATTCGATAGTGTCTCAATCTGTTGTTCTAAAGGTCTTGGTGCACCAGTTGGGTCGCTACTGGTCGGATCGAACGCATTGATAGCAAAGGCAAGACGCTGGCGCAAAATGTTGGGCGGAGGTATGCGTCAGGCGGGCGTTATCGCAGCTGCTATTGACCATGCGCTGAATAATCACATTGAACGTATTAAGGTCGACCATGATAATGCTGCCTGGCTTGCGGCAGCTCTCGCGGAAATTGGCCAGGCTCACGACTTTTCGGTGCGGCCGGTGCAAACCAACATGGTTTATCTTGATTTGCCCTCTGCAGAAGTCGGCGCTTCATTACAACGCTATATGGCCGCAGAAAATATCATTGTGCCGGCCGGCAAGACGCTGCGATTAGTAACACATATGGATGTCGAACGCGCCGAACTAGAAAAATTCGTGACACATTTGCAAAAATTTTACGCAAACAATTAGGTCAAGCACGCTGCTATTTGCTAAGCTAATTGAGTGAATAGCCATTGTAGCTATTGCCAAAGAGGAATTAACAACAATTGTAGCTATTGCCAAAGAGGAATTAACAACATGAGTTACGCAAATAAAACCCTAATTGCATCTGTGGGCGCTGCTATGGCGCTGGGTGCATCCTTACCCGCAACCAGTGCGGAAAATCCTTTTGCTTCCACAGAGTTAACCTCCGGCTATGCGTTTACCGCACAGCAAGAGGGTAACAGTGGTGGTAATAAACAGTCAGACAAGGCCAAGGATAAGGCCAAAGAAAAGATGATGGAAGAAGGTAAGTGTGGCGAAGGCAAGTGCGGCAAAGGCAAGTGCGGTGAAGCCATGATGTCTGACAAAGCAAAAGAAAAAATGGCGGAAAAAGCCAAAGAAGGAAAATGCGGTGAAGGCAAGTGCGGTGAAGCCATGATGGCTGACAAAGCAAAGGAAAAAATGTCAGATAAAGCCAAAGAAGCAAAAGAGAAGTCCAAAGAAGGCAAGTGCGGTGCCGCTTAACAGCGATACTGTTGGTTTAGGCTATCGTCGTTCGATGTATCAGGAGCTGATCCAGTGTGATCAGTTCCCCTTCGACTTTCTCGAGATTGCGCCCGAAAACTGGATGAACAGTGGACCGCGCTTACAACACCAATTAAGGGCGCTACGTGAGCGCGTGCCGTTCACTACGCATGGCCTATCGTTATCTATCGGCGGTTTCGCGCCGCTCGATCTTCCTTTTTTGAGGCGCCTGAAAGCCTTTCTGGATGATTACGACATAGAACTGTATTCCGAACACTTAAGCTACTGTTCGGACGAGGGGCATTTGTACGACCTTATGCCAATCCCGTTTACAGCCGATGCAATCGGACACGTGAGCGAGCGTATCCGCACCGTCAGCGACGTATTGGAACGCCCTTTGGTGCTTGAAAATGTCTCTTTTTATGCGATGCCCGACGGAGATATGAACGAGCTTGAGTTTATTAATGCGGTATTGACTGAAGCCGACTGTGATTTGTTGCTAGACGTAAACAATGTGTATGTTAACAGCATCAACCATCGCTATGACCCGGTTCAGTTTATTACTGGACTGCCCGCTGAACGGATACGCTATATGCATATTGCCGGACACTATCAGCAGCAAGCGGATTTAATTATAGATACCCATGGCGCCGATGTTATCGATCCGGTCTGGCAATTATTAAAGACCAGTTATCAATACGCTGGATGTCATCCGACGTTGCTTGAGCGCGATTTTAATATTCCATCGCTTGATACGCTTAGCAACGAACTTGCAACTATTCGCAAGACGCAGGCAACGCAGCATGCCATCGTTTCGTAATATCCAGCAACAGTTTACTGCCGCGGTCAGAAACCCAAGTGACCATAACACGCTTGGTATTGAACCACGACGGATGAGCGTGTACCAGGAACTGGTTTTTAATAATCTCATCAATTTTACCCGGTCCGCTTTTCCAGTCGCATGCTCAATTATGAGTAGTGATTGGTGGCAGCATGCTGTGCGCCAGTTTTTAATTCACTACCGCAGCCAGTCCCCTTATTTTAATGAGATTGCCGCCGAGTTTTTGTCTTTTCTAAGAGAAAGTGACGCAGTTACCACCACCGAGCCCGACTTTCTGCTCGAACTGATGCATTACGAATGGGTAGAGTTGGCACTAGACAACATTCCACAAGATACCTTAGCGGTGCGACAACAGCTTAGCGATGACCTTGTTAATGGTAAACCGGTGTTATCCGACGCCGCCTGGCTGTTAAGTTACGAATACCCGGTGTATGAGATCAGTATTGAACGGCAGCCCACTTTGCAGGAAAAAAAGGATACACTGGTACTGGTTTATCGTAAGCCTGATCTGAGCATCGGCTTTCGTCTCATGACCCCCATATTTGGTCTGCTTTGGCAGCAATTACAGCAAAAAGACATTAGTTCAGGGCAGGATGCCATCGAGCAATTGGCCATGCAGCTTGGTATAAACGCTGATACCAGTTTCCATCACCACGCACAGCAAGCGCTACAGGAACTGTTCGAATGGGGCGCCATTTTGGGTGCTCATAACGAACGCACTTGATCAATTAGCTGATCCAATGCTCTATAGCCCATCGCTTCGGCTAAATGAGGTTTTTGCACCTTTTTTTGATTATCCAGATCGGCAATACTGCGTGCCAACCGCAATGTTCGGTGATACGCCCGGTGCGACAGTTTTAGTTTTTCAATCGCAGTGATAAGAAACTCGTGGTCAGCGTCAGTTAGCATACAATGAGACACAACTTCGCTTGCTTTTAGCTCGCTGTTAAGACATCCCTGGCGTCGATATTGCTGCTGCCTTGCTGCAATAACCCGTTGCTTCATTTGTTCGCTAGTCTCTCCCGTAACCTGAGTTCCATCTAACCGCAGGCTTGATGTTTCGCGGGGTACCGCCACCTGAATGTCGATACGATCTAACAATGGCCCCGATAGCTTGTTAAGATAATTTAGTATCTGGTCTGGTGTTGAACGGCAACTCCCGAGACAGCCATCGAACTGCCCGCATGGCGAAGGGTTTAGCGCACAAATCAGCTGGAAATTTGCCGGGAATTGCACTTGGTGAGCGGCGCGGCTGATGGTCACGTGTCCGCTTTCTAAGGGTTCACGCAACGAATCCAAAACGTGACGCGAGAACTCGGGTAATTCATCTAAGAACAAAATCGAGTGGTGCGCCAGGCTAATCTCGCCAGGTCTTGGTGGTGAGCCTCCTCCCACAAGCGCAGCTGCAGAACACGAATGATGAGGGGCACGAAATTCACGTACCCGCCAATCTTCGACGCTACCCGCTCGTTGCGCAATAGAGCGAATTGATGCGAGTTCGAGCGCCTGCTGTTCTGTTAAGCCGGGCATTAGGCTCATCAACCGTTGTGCCAACATTGTTTTGCCTGTACCGGGCGGCCCCACAAAAAGAATATGATGACGTCCGGCGGCAGCCAGCAACAGTGCGCGTTTAGCCTGCTCCTGCCCCATCACTTCAGCTATGTCACCATAGTGCGTTGTCTCCGTTTTTTGCCAATCGACGGGACACGCTTTTCTTAGTTCATTATGTTGGTGCAGGTGCTCAAAAATACTGACTAAATCAGGAACTAAGAACGAGGTTTGGTTTTTTATTAGCGACGCATCAGGTTCATTTTTTAACGGTATCACAGCGGTTCGCTTAGCATTGCGGCAAGCCAACAACGACGGTACCAGCCCCGCTACGGGCAGAAGCTCGGCATTTAAAGCCAACTCGCCATAAAACTCGGTGTCTCGAATGGCGTTATCGGGGATTTGGCCTGACGCAACTAAAATACCAATTGCGATAGCGAGTTCATAGCGAGCTCCCTGTTTCGGAATATCCGCCGGTGATAAATTGACCGTGATTTTTGTTGCCGCCGGGAACTCCAGACCCGCGTTCAACAAGGCGGCTTTTACCCTATCTTTAGCCTCCCGGATAGTAGCGGTTGGCAAACCCACAATTGCAAACCCGGGTAACCCACGCGCTAAATCGACTTCCACCCTTATTTCCGGTGCATCAATGCCGAGGCTTGCCCGGGTAAACACCGTTGCTAAGGCCATAATCATCTCCCAAAACAGCGGAGTATAGTCATCATCCTTATTTAGCCCAGAGTAAAACCACTGATCCTGATGTAATCAGGTATAGACCACAAAGGTTGCAACCATTAACAATTAACTGTATAAATAAACAGTATTATGCCACCGACGAGGAATAACCATGCCTGTAGTAACTCAGTACGTTGTTGTGCGAGACGGAGAAGAGAAAATGACCTTTAATAGTAAAGCGGAAGCAGATGCCCACGACAAAATGCTGGATATGGTGGACGAGTTGGTACCCTTACTAAAACGCAGCGACACCATTGACGATGAGCAAAAGCTAGAAGATTTGGCATTTTTTCTGGCGCGTGAGCGTGAACAGGTTGTTATCGCTCTGGGGGCCAAAAGACCGGCTAAGAAAAAATCTCCTAAGCCGGCCAATAAAAAAGCTGACGAGGATCCCTCCGCTGCCTAATTGACGCTTTTACCAGTAGTTTTCTGAGGTCACATTACCTGGTTTACGGCGCGTATTCTTTTGCAAGCCTTTATCGGCGAGAACCTGTCGACACTCGCTGATCATGTCAGGGTTACCACACAACATAACCTGACTATTAATCGATAATTGCGTTGCTAATGCCGCTTCCAGCGCCCCGCTTTCCAATAGCTGTGGTATGCGTTCGGTTAGAGCACCGGGGATAGTTTCCCGGGTAACCACCGGCTGATAACGTAATTGTTCAGGATATTGACGCTGCCATTGCTGAATTTGGTCTTGATAGACTAAGTCTTCCGCTACTCTTACGCCATGAACCAAGTTAATCTGCTTAAATCGCTGCCATGGCTTTTCAGTATGCAGCATCGACAAAAACGGCCCGATACCTGTGCCGGTAGACAATAACCATAAATCATCCCCATCAGGGACTTCATCTAGAGTAAAAAAGCCACTTGCAGGCTGGGTAATATTAATCGAGTCACCCGGCTTTAATGCGTTTAGTTGAGGGCTCACCATGCCGCCATCAACGTGTGCTATGACAAAGTCAGTAACGGTCGCGCCCGGCGCACTAGCGAGTGAATAGGCTCGCAGTGACTTTAAGTCAGCGCCCGGCAGACCGATACGCACGAACTGACCCGCTTTAAAGTCAAAAGGCTCAGCGATCACGCGTAAACTGAACACACTCTCGCTCCAGCGGTAGTTCTCCACCACTTTTGCACTAATAAACTGCACCACGCAAACTAGTCCTTATGGTTCGATGAATTTTGCTCTGCTAGCTGTGCTTCTAACTGCTCGACCCGCTCCCGCAGGCGTAACAGCATCTGCTGTTGCACGTCCATCTCTTCGCGCGTGACTAAATCGAGCTTAGATAATTGTTGCTGCAGCGTTTGTTTTACGCGCTGCTCAACATTACCCGCCATTTCTTTTACGCCTGCCGGCATACTCTCACTAATTTGCTTTGCAATGTTTTCGATGGTTTTATTGTCCATTGTCTTTTCCTTTCGGTAAAATCCGTTGCTTCATTAGTCTACCACTCCTTTAAGGGTCTGTTTAATGTTAAACGAGCGCCAGCAACAAGCAGTTCACTATATCCAGGGGCCTTTATTGGTTCTGGCTGGTGCCGGCAGTGGTAAAACACGCGTCATTACCGAAAAAATCGCCTACTTAATACGCAATAATATCTATAAAGCTCGTCACATTGCCGCCGTTACCTTTACCAATAAAGCGGCTCGAGAAATG
This sequence comes from Idiomarina sp., assembly GCF_019431395.1. Taxonomy (NCBI): domain Bacteria; kingdom Pseudomonadati; phylum Pseudomonadota; class Gammaproteobacteria; order Alteromonadales; family Idiomarinaceae; genus Idiomarina; species Idiomarina sp. Next base: position 2,533,061 of record NZ_CP080268.1, on the reverse strand, counting down.
AAAGAGCGTGTTGCACAGACCATGGGCAAACAAAACACTCGCGGCCTGACCGTTTCAACATTTCACACCCTTGGCCTTAATATCATTCGTCGAGAGCTATCCGCGCTTGGATTAAAACCCGGCTTTTCACTGTTCGATGATCAAGATAGCTTTGCGTTGATAAAAGCGCTTACTGAAGATAGCTGGGATGGCGACAAGCAACTCATTCAACAGTGTGTTCACCAAATCAGCAACTGGAAGAATGATATGCTGACGCCGGAACTTGCCGCTCAGCGCGCAGTGTCTGAGTCAGAGCGCGAGTTCGCCACGGTATACACCGATTACCAACGCAACCTTACCGCCTGTAACGCGGTTGATTTTGATGACCTGATTCGTTTACCAACAATGTTATTGGCGACTAACGAAGCCAGCCTTAAGCGCTGGCAAACTAAGTTCCAATATTTACTGGTAGACGAATACCAGGACACCAATACCAGTCAATACCAACTGGTAAAATTACTTGTCGGTGAACGTTCACGATTTACCGTCGTCGGCGACGATGATCAATCGATTTATTCCTGGCGCGGCGCCCAGCCGCAAAACCTGGCTTTGCTTCAAAAAGACTTTCCGCAACTCAAGGTCGTTAAGCTGGAGCAAAACTATCGTTCTCACGGGAGGATCTTAAAAGCGGCGAATATATTAATAGAGAATAACCCGCACGTATTCGATAAAAAGCTATTTTCTGACATGGAATACGGTTTACCCATGCGGGTGATTTACGGCCGCAACGAAGAGCATGAAGCTGAACGTGTGGTGGCTGAAATTGTAAAGCAGCGGTTCTTAAAAAAGACACACTATCACGAGTTCGCCATTTTATACCGCGGTAACCACCAAGCGCGCTTATTCGAAAAGGCGCTGATGAATAACCGCATCCCATACAAAATAACAGGTGGTCAGTCATTTTTTGCACGTGCTGAGGTCAAAGACATCATGGCCTACCTGCGATTGCTGGTAAATCCAACTGACGATACTGCATTTTTACGCATTATCAACGTGCCACGACGTGGTATTGGTCCGCAAACCACAGAACGGATTGGCCAACTGTCTAAAGAGCTTGGGTGTAGTTTATTCGAGGCCGCGCAATCTCCACATGTTAAAACGCTACTTGGCACCAGTGTGTTTAATGCCCTGGATACCTTTGTCACCATGATGTCGACCCTGGCGCGCCAGGCTGACCATCAGGCCGACGCAAAAAATGCGGTACGCCAGTTATTAAGCGATATTGGCTATGAAGATTGGTTATTTGAACAAAGCCCAAGCGCCAAAGCCGCTGAGATGCGAATAAAAAATATCTATGAGCTACATCGTTGGGTAAGCGAGATGATCGAAGGCAACGACGAGAATGAGCCCATGTCGTTAGATCAGGTCGTTAGCCGGCTATGTTTGCGTGACATGATGTCACGTAATGAAGAAGACGAAAGCTTTGACCAGGTTCAGTTAATGACACTGCATGCTTCTAAGGGGCTGGAATTTCCGCAAGTGTTTTTAGTCGGTATGGAAGAGGGATTATTACCTCATCAAAGTAGTATCGATCTCGATGACGTCGAGGAAGAACGCCGTCTTGCCTATGTCGGGATTACCCGCGCTCAGCATCAGTTAATTTTTACTATGGCCCGTGAGCGCCGTCAGTTTGGCGAGGTAACACAACCGCAAGCAAGTCGCTTCCTGCATGAGTTACCACAAGATGATCTGGAGTGGGAGCACCAGAAAAAACAAAGGTCGGAGGCCGAACACGAAGAACAACGTAGTCGGGGTCTTGAAATGCTTAAGAATGCGTTAAAAAAGTAACTTTTTAACTTGCTGATTGTTGGCTAACACGCGTATCGCTATGCTCATCTAAATACCGACCTTGCGCAAAATCAACGCCAAGGCGGGTAATATGGGCATATTCTTCTTCAGTGTTAATACCCGCCGCAAACAGCGCGATATTAAGTTCGTCACAGAGCGTTACAACGTGTTTAAGCATTGCCCTGGCACGTTCGTTACTTTTTAACCGTGCAACATAATTATGATCGAGTTTTAAAATCGAAAACGGATAATTATATAGGTACTGCAACGGACCTGCCCCACGGCCAAAGTGATCAATGACTAAGGTAAAGCCAAGTTCAGACAGCCGACGTAAACTGGCTAACGAACGCCGGTCATTCTGTGTTAACGCGGTCTCGGAGAATTCCAGCGCGATAGCAGAGGGGTCTACATTATAGCGTTCGACAAGCTCAATCAGCTGATTAATGTAACCCGCTTTAAGTAAGTGTCTGGCCGACAAGTTAACATGCTGCCTGGGCATGGACTTTCCGCGAGATTCTTTAATCCGCTCGCAACAGCGCTTAAGCACATAACGGTCTAGTTTTATGATTAAACCTGTCTTTTCGGCTAACGGCAAAAACTCATCTGCAGACAAAGTTTGTCGTGGATCATTCCAACGAATCTGCAACTCGACACCAATAACGCGGTTCGACGCCAACTCGACAATATCCTGATACTCTACATCAAAGTCTTCTTCGATTTTTGCATGTCGCAAGGCAGTTTCACGTTTTACTGAATCAACCAGCGACTGATGCATCTGCTCGTCAAACAGCACATAACGGCCACGACCCTGACTTTTTGCCTGATACATAGCAGCATCCGCATCACGCAATAGGCGTTCAACCGAGTCACTGTCTTCTCTGCATAGCGCGATACCGACACTGGCACCCGAGTAATGCTCCTGTCCGTTCAGCATAAACGGTTCGCTCAGGCTACGAATCATCCGTTTTGCAACGTCTTTAGCATCCTCTATAGACGTCATCGTATCTAGCAACACGACAAATTCATCGCCGCCTAAGCGCGCGACCATGTCGTTATCTCTAACGCAGTCGCTAATACGCTTAGATACATCGAGTAAGAATTCATCACCGGCTGAATGGCCTAACGTATCATTGATATTCTTGAAGCGATCAAGGTCTAAAAACAACACCGCAAAATGATGCTCCGGGTGGCGGCGCTTATGCGCTACTGCCTGTTGCAGCCTTTCCGTGAAAAGAGCCCGGTTTGGCAGCCCCGTCAGGCTGTCATGATGAGCGTCATGAAATAGTCGTGCTTCGATTTTTTTACGGCGCTCTATCTCCGACACAAGTTCTTCTGTGCGTTCGGTGACCTTTTTCTCCAGGAACGAGTTTACCCGTTGAATCTCTTCTGCCGAACGTTTCCGGTCGATAGCTACAGCGACGTGTTGCGAAACAAAGTTAAGTAGTTCAAGGTCATCATTGCGATACAAAAACTCACTATCGTAAGTTTGCACCGCGATCACACCAAAAACCTCACCTTTAAGCATCAACGGCGAACCAAGCCATTGTTTGGCTAACTTGTCGCCACCAGTGCCTGGCGTAACTTCGCCATCTTCGATCAGTTGTTGTCGATGGCGGCCATTAATAAATACCGGCCGCTGCTGCCTTATCACATACTCCGTTAAACCTCGGCTTACGCGACGACGTTCTGCAGCCGTACCGGTTTCGTCCACATGATACGGAAAATGCAAAAACTTTTTATCGGGCGAGAGCAATGCGACGTAAAAGTTATCCGCATGAATAAGCGTTCCGATCTCGTTATGTAGGCTTTTATAAAAGGTTGCCATATTATCCGAGGTGTTGGTCAACTCAGATATCGCAAACAACACGGCGGTTTGTTGTTCAGCTTTTTCGCGCTCGGTAATTTCGCGCATCAAGCTCTCGTTTGCATGACGCAGTTCCGCCGTCTGATGCTCAATTTCATTCTGCATCAATTCTCGTTGCTTCAGACGTTCGAGTGCGTTAACCACATGCTGAGACACGAAGGTTAGCAGGTCCTCGTCCTTTTCATCATAGCGAAAAGATTCATCATAACTCTGCACCACCATTACACCGATCACCGAGTCCTGGCTTTTTAAAGGAACGCCTAACCAGTCGACATGAGTCGCTCCCATCTCTTTTACTTCGCCCTCTTCAATCAGCTTTTGGTAGACCTCCGGCGGGCAAAGGAGTGGTTTTCCGGTTCGCAATATATAGCCGGTTAAACCAGAGCTAAGTTTTTCGACCGGCAATTGCTCAAAAAGGGTGTCTTGATCGACTTCGTCCACAAAATAGACAAACTTGACGACTTCCTGCTGCGCGTCATAAAGGCAGATGTAGAAGTTTTTGGCAAACATGAGTTTGCCAATAATCTCGTGTACTGAACAATAAAAATTGTCCATATCACGCACTTGAGCGGCTAACTCGGAAATTTGGAAGAGTGCATTCTGAATAACTTCAGCGGAGCGATATTTATGCGTTAATTGCTTGAGCCGGGACACGACTTTCCTGAGCTTGAGGTTTTCGACCTCAAGCTTTGCGGATTCGTTATTAATATCAGACCCTTGCACTCGCTTACACTTCCCTAAAGCTTATCTAATATAGGCATCATAGAGACTTTTATCTTTATGTTATGATTTGTAACAAACGTAAAGTATAAACACCTGTTTAAAAGAAGCAAGATCTGTGATGAAGATTTGTTCAAGTCGCTTATTATGACGTCAATAAAACTAAAAAAGCCACCCGTAGGTGGCTTCTCTAAGTAATCGTAATGCTGCTTGAATTAGATGTCTGCAATCATGTAATCAATCGCAGCCTGAATCTCATCATCCGAGCAATCTGAACAGGTGCCTTTTGGCGGCATGGCGTTGTAACCTTCAATCGCATGCTTCAATACGGTATCCATACCTTGAGCTAAGCGAGGCTCCCAATCTTCCGCGTTATTTATTTTCGGTGCACCCATCACGCCCGAGGTATGGCACGCGGCGCAGAAGGTATTGTAAACTTGCTCACCCGAACGCGCACCGCCGCCTGATGATGCTTGTTGATCGCTTTGCTCTCCAGCCACATAATGTTGTGCAGCAGGTTCTATACGCTTTTCGATCGCTTCTTTCGACATTTTGTCCTGTACCGACGCGGCACCGGCAGCTACTGCAAATACTGCAGCGATTGAGGCAATAAGGCCTTTAGATGCTAGAGATTTAATACGTTTCACTGGTTTCTCCTAAAGTGGCTGGTGATCATCTTACCCAGTTTGTGGTCTGATTATAACCACAAATGTGCACAGGATAAACACTTGGCTGAAGTAACCCGAAAAATAGCACTACTTGATTTAGATGCGTTCTTTGCTTCTGTCGAAGTGTTACGTGATCCCAGCCTCAGGCACAAGCCCTTTGCGGTGGGCGGAGGCGGCGATCGTGGGGTCGTTGCGACCGCGAACTACCTGGCCCGGCGCTATGGTGTTAGCAGTGCCATGCCCGGCAGCCAGGCGCGCCGTCTATGCCCGCAACTGATTTTTGTAAAGCCCGATCATGCCCGCTATCGCGACGTATCACGGCAAGTTTTACAATTGCTTTCTGAAGTCACAGATATTATTGAGCCCGCTTCTATAGATGAGTTTTATCTGGACTTAACCGAAAACACCTTATTTAAAGGCAGCGCCTCGCTAACCATGCAAGCCTTACGACAAAAAATTAGTCAGTTAGGTATTACCGGCTCGGCGGGTATATCAAATCAAAAAATGGTCGCCAAAATTGCCAGTGACGAACGCAAACCTGACGGTCAGTTTTTGGTAACACCGGAGCAGATATACGAATACATTTCTCAACTTGATCTGAAACGAATTCCCGGCGTTGGCCCTAAAAGCCAAAAGCTATTAGCACAACATGGCTTAATTAAGGGTTTGGATATACAAGCAGTGACTGTAACGCGGTTACAAGAGATTCTTGGCGAGAAAGCAGGTTATTTATTACATCAACGCTGTCAGGGTATCGATAAACGCGAGGTTGTTACCGAACGTGTGCGGAAAAGTGTTGGGGTTGAGCAGACGCTCTCGGCTGACATGACACACCTGGTGACTGCACAGGATTACTGCCAGCAACAATTGCTGCCTAAGCTGAAAAAGCGTCTCCAGATTACGCACTGGCGTGAACAGCCAATTCGCTCGCAAACCGTAAAATTAAAATTTTCGGACTTTACCCAAACGACAGTCTCTAAAGCGACCCAACGCGTCTCGCCAAGCGCCTTTTATCAATTGTTGGAGCAAGCCTGGACTCGTGGGAATAACAAAGGGGTTCGTTTGGTTGGTGTCAGTGTTGCGCTGCCCGACCCCGAGCAGCAGCAACAGTTAGAACTTGATTTAGATTAGTCCTCTTTTACCGTAATGGTTATCTTTTTAGACATCACTACAGGTTCATGTGGCACGTGATTTTTATCACCCAAAATAAGCTGTAGGGTATGCTCGCCGGGTTCCAGTGTAACGGTTGTTTCGGTCTGACCGCCGCCGAAATGAATTACATCTGAACCCATAGGCTGTCCTAGTGCGGGCATCTCGTCCTTATCAATTAACAGATGGTGGTGTCCGGTGTGTTTCATATCAACGCCAGCAGGCGCGACACCCATTCCCGTCAGGCCAAACTTAACCTTAAATGTCTTGCTAACCACTTCGCCGTCCTGCGGCGAAATAATGTATGCCTGCGCACCTTCAGCTGACGCTGAACGTGACATTTCCTGCGCTTCGGCGGTCGCTAATACCGGACCACCCAGCATGGCTAATGCGCCAACTAGTAATGCACCCTTCATATCAATCTCCTACATCAATTATTGTAATTTAAACTTACTGACTAAGGATTCTAAACGATCAAATTCTTTTTGTAACTGCTCGCACGCGTCGTTACTGCGGCGCAAGTTTTGCTGTGTTTTTTCGTTAAGTTGACTGATATCAGAGACGTCCTGATCTAACGACTTAATAACCGAGTTCTGCTGTTCAGTTGCTGACGCGACCGTGTGGTTTACGTCGTCGATCTGACCAATAATATGGTCGATTTCTGCCATATGAGTCGACGATTGCTCAGCTGACGTAACACAAGCATCGCTGGTCGCCTCGCTTTCTTTAATTACACCGACAACCGTTTGTGTGCCTTTGCGAACACGCTCAATCATCGCCTCAATTTCGCCGGCCGAGTCTGCCGTACGCTGCGCTAAGCTTCTTACCTCATCAGCAACTACAGCAAAGCCTCGGCCGGCCTCTCCTGCACGTGCAGCCTCTATCGCCGCATTCAGTGCCAAAAGGTTAGTTTGCTCGGTAATGCCTTTAATGACTTCCAGTATCTGGCCAATATTTTGCGTATTTTCATCCAGTTCATGGATTGCTTCAGCAGATTCCTGCATCCGTTGTGACAGGGTTTCAATTTGTTGGCGATTTTCGGTCAAAGCCTGCCGCGCCTCTGTCGATTTATGATTCGCTTCTGAGGCACGTTCCGAAGCTGTAGCCGCACTACCAGAAATATCATTAGCGCTGGCTCCCAATTGATTAATTGCGGTTGCAATGGTTTGTGTACGACTGGCTTGCTCATCGCCTAAATTAACCGAGTCACGATTAGCTGCAGCCATTGCCGTTACGTTCTTCTCTAATTGCGAGGACGCCTGTTGCACATCGCTGATAGCACCGTGAATTTTGGCAATAAACTCATTCATGCGCTGTGACAAACGTCCAAATTCATCGTTAGATTCAACCGGCAGGCGTTGTGTCAGATCGCCCTCTCCCCGCGCCATATCGGTTACCGCGTGACGCAAACGCTGCAGCGGTTTTAGTAACAAATTCAATAGCCAGCTCAGCAACAACACCACCGCAATGATGCCGATAACCATATAAACCAGCGCCGTCCAGGCAAACGAGGAGACCCCCGCATACGCTTTCTCTTCGTCAATCGCAACCGCCAGGTACCAGTTAACTCCGTCAATACCGTCTATTTTCCTAAACGAAACCAAACGTGATATGCCGTCGACATCGTAGTTAACAAATTCGTTTTTTATCGCTGCATCATTACCCAGGTAATCCGTTAACGAGGAATCCACTCTGTCAGTATCTGGATGGCTGAGAATACTTCCTTGCTGGTCGACTAGAAAAGCAAATCCAAGCCCCATAAAGTCGACATCATTAACGATAGCAGAGATGGTATCCAGCATCATATCTCCGCCGGCGACGCCTAACAGACGCCCGTTTTCCTTCATCGGAACCACAGCCGAGATGGTTAGTTCATTGGTGGTGACGTCGATATAAGGCTTTGTATAGGTCGGCTGATCCTGCTCCAGTGCCAACTGATACCAGGGTCTGGAGCGGGCATCGTAATCGTCAGGCAGATTGATACTGGTGTCATCAAGGATAAATGTGCCATCAGTCAAGCCATAATAGACGTTTTTGAAGTCGCCAGCCGCCTTGCTTTGCTGTACTTTGCCCAAGGCATCGGCAAATGTGTCATCCGCTGAATACGCGCTGGCTGTCGCCCGCACAATGCGCATACGGTCGTTTAGCCACTGCGAAATGTTGCTGGAAACGGAGCCGGACAGCGCCCGCATCTGCGCTTGTAAATCAGTACGTATCTGGCTCGACATTTGATAAAAGTTAGTCAAAGTAAAAATGCCAAGTACCAACACCAGTATCAACGATGCGGCCAGAATAACTTTTTGATTAAACCTTAGAGACTTCAACATAGTTATTGTTACTCATTATTATAATTTTAACGCGTTATCCCACCTGAATATCGGTATCGGGGTAGCGCACATGCCGCTTTTTCGGCGTCGCGACAAAATAACCAAGCGTCAACGGGCCAAGACGCCCGGCGAACATAAGAAAAATCAAAATCAGCTGACTGGTGCTGGTTATGTCGGCAGTGATACCCCGCGATAAACCCACCGTCGCCGATGCTGACAAAACTTCAAAGGCTATATCTATAAACGGCAGCGAATTCAAAATCATTAGCGCAAATATACCGACAAAGATTAACCCCAGGTAGACCACGGTGACCGCTAAGGCTTTCATCACAAGGTTTTGTGGTATCGTACGGTCAAACAAAGTGACTGCCTCTCGCCGGCGCAAAAAAGCGTAGGTGCCCAGAATCAAAATAATAAAGGTACCTAACTTTATTCCCCCCGCGGTACTCATTGAACCGCCGCCTATAAACATTAGCAATAAGGTAAATACCGCACTCGCCTCGGTCATAGCTCCGGTATCGACAGTGTTAAAGCCTGCCGAGCGTGGTGTGGTTGCCTGAAACCACGCATTAACCGCCTGATCGTACCACGGTAGGCTACCCAGGGTTGCCGGGTTATTACTCTCCAATAACCAAATGATTGCCATCGCCGCCGCGTTGATCAGTAACGTGGCAATTAAAATTGCTTTGGTATACACCGAAAACCTGTACCAGCGCCGCTGCTCATAGATATTATTAATGACAGAAAAGCCCAACCCGCCAATAACAAATAACACTGAAATGAGCAGCGTTACTGTGCGTTCTGCCTGGTAATCAACTAAACCATTTGGAGTTAACACAAACCCTGCACTGTTAAAGGCTGAAATTGCGTAAAAAGTTGATTCTGCCAGCGCCGTAGCGAATCCTTTGTCTTGCAACCAATACAGCGTCATGATGACAACCGCGACCGCTTCCGCCAACAACGCCAGGGTGACAACCGCAATGGCCGTCTTCTTAATACTTGCCAGACTGGTCTGTTGCATGGCTTCTTTTGCCAGCATTTGTTGACGTAGGCCTACCTGACCACCCAATGAAATAGCCGCGAGCACAGCAAAGGTCATAAAGCCCAAGCCGCCGGCCTGGATCAATAATGCTATAACGGTAAGGCCAAACCCTGAGAAGGTCGCTCCGGTATCGACGACAACGAGCCCGGTAACTGTGACTGCCGACGTGGCAGTGAACAGGCTTTCCAACCAGCTAATATCATCAACGGTAGCTATCGGTAACTTTAGTAACAACGTGCCCAGCACAATTAGTCCCAAAAACCCGCCGGCCAGAATCGCCGGTGGGCTTAAACTTATTGCACGTCGATTAGTTCGCGGCCGCTTACGGTATAAGAAGCTGAACGAAGGTAGCCACTGTTTCATTTGAATTCGTGAATCATTGTAGTTTTGGGGCCATCGATTTAAGGGCTTTAAGACTGCCGGCGATCACTAAGGTTTCATTGCCCTCAAGCTTTACCGATGTTGAAGGGTTTGCGGTTACCTCATCGCGGCGCTTTAACAACAACAAATGAAAGTGCTCTAAGTCATCCGGTAAAATGTCTTCTATGGATTTGCCATTGAGATCCTCATTTACATCAATCTCAACACAGTACCAATTGTGCCCTAACGACATATATTCATTGACCATAGGGTAATTTAACGCCTGCGCAACCCTAATTCCCATCTCTTCTTCGGGATGAATAATTCGTTTCACACCGAGCTTAGATAAAATTTGGTGATGCTCCTTTGATGTCGCTTTAGCCCAAACTTCCTTCACCCCAATACTTTTCAGGTGCAATACGCACAACAAACTGGCCTGTAAATCTTCACCGATAGCAACCAGAACCACGTCACATTCTTCTAAACTAAGTTCCTTTAAGGCCTTTTCATCAGTAACATCAGCTATCGCTGCGTGGGTAAGATATTCGGCCAATGCATCGACGTGTTTCTCATCCGAATCAACACCAATCACTTCATGGCCAAGATCCAACAGTTCTAATGAGGTACGCGCACCAAAGCGACCTAATCCAATAACTCCAAACTGCGCCATAATTGCCTCTTAGTCACTAACGACTTTGTTTCGTCCGGCTGCTTTAGCCTGATATAAACGCTGATCGGCACGTTCCAGCCAATCAGTCCAGTGTTCGTCATTTTTCAATTGTGCCACCCCGGCTGATAACGTCATTCTCGTTTCCGCCCCCTTCAATTTAAAGTCCTGAGCCGCAAACTGATGACGGAGCTTTTCCGCCGCAACAGCGGCTCCGGCGCGGTCAGTGTCTGACATCAACACCAGGAACTCTTCACCACCTACACGGTAAACTGTATCAGTGTTTCGCACCGAATCTTGAATCAATTGCGCAGCCTGAACCAATAGCCGGTCGCCTTGCAAATGACCGAATTTATCATTTAACGGCTTAAACCAGTCAATATCACAGATAACCAAAGATACCGGCTGCTGGTTACGTCGATAACGTGCCAACGCAGAATCAAGCTCACTGGTTAGCCGTTTTCGGTTGTATAAACCTGTTAGCGTGTCTGTCGTAGCGAGCTGAGTAAAGCTCGTCTGCATGCGCTCCAGTAAAACCAGTAAAGTAAGCGTCAGTACCAGTACAGCGCCGAGTGATAAACTACCCCGCCACACTAAATCCAATGGCATCGCGATAACCGCCACGCCAGTTATTAGCGCATAAAAACAAAAAGCGGTAATAATAGCCAGCCTGCGGCGCAACAAAAACACGATCGACGCCATCACAGGAAACGACCAGACAAAACCATTGATACCGTTAATAAAGGTTGAATAGCACGCGGCTATTGCAAGTAAGGTGACAAATGCAAGCAACTGTATTTGTCTGAGGTTTCGATGTCTGGAAATTAAAGCAAGCGATAACGAATAACAGCAAAACGCCGTTAACCAGGCAGTCATGAGCCAGTTTTCCGCGTAGCCCTGCACGATGGCTAACGGAAGTACAACAGCAAACGCTCCCCATTGCGTGCGGTTTGCTACTTTGCGGGTAAACAAAGAGACGACATCCTCTGTCGTACTCTGTGCATTGATCGGCTGCTGTTTTTGCTTTTGCGTAGCGTCCATCTACGTTCCTGTCAGCATACTAACGGGTGGTAGCCGGCGCCAAAAACAGCGCGTTCATCAGGGCCGTATTTAACCCGTCCATATAAGCCCTATAGGTCGGTTCCTGGGTGAAGCTAATTACCATACCGTCACCGTTAGGCTGCCAAATAAGCAATGGCTTATAAGGCAGTTGCTCGGCAGTTTCATCCCACAAAAAGCCACTGGCGAGTAGTTCGTCTTTATTGCTAAACCAAGCAATATTGCGACCTTTATCAATATCTATCGGTGCTAGAATTGTATTGCCGTTAAACAGGCTAACCAACTTGTCTTTTAATCCGGCAGCTAACCAATGATCCTGATCAACGTCGGCGTGGACTAAAGCACCAGAGACCCAGTCTGGATCGACACCATGAGCCTGAATTTCAGTCATGAACTGGTCGCGTGATACGATCGCCTGACCATCAATCTTAGTCTCCTCGGCAGGTTCCTCGACACCCTCTTTGGGAATTGCCCGTTCCACTTTGGTTGCCAATAAACCCGCTTCCACTGCCCAACCCGAGGCATTACCCAGAGTGACAAGAACACCACCGTCGTTAATCCAGTCTTTGAACTCAGCTACCGTCTGCTCACTGAATACGCGGTCATAGCCATAACTTGCCGGCAAAATAAAGACGTCAAAACCGTCCAGATCACCAGCTCTCAGTTCGCCCGTACGGATAGCGGTAACGGGGTAGTTCATTTGACGTTCAATCACAAAGCGAGTGTGGCCTGCATTGTATTGACTCACCGGTTCATCCCAGGCCATAGCGATTTTCGGTGCAAACAACCCATGCACATTCTCGGAGCCAAAGTTAGGTCCGTCAGTAATCCAGCTCGTATCAACTCCGTAAATGGTTGCTCCCGTCTGTTTTGCCAGCCGTGCCAGGGTATTTGCAAGCTCTTTCTCCGCGTTGTCTGCGTGCGTGACAATCAGTGAACCACTTGGGAAACGGCCTGCTGTTTCGTGAGTAAATGCTAACTCACTTTGCTTAATAGTAAGCCCCTCACGCAACGCTGCCGTTAAAAATCGACCGCTGTTCATGTTGCCCCAGCGCACCAAATAACCAACCTTGGCAGCAGGATTAATGAGTTCGCCCGCTGCGATTCGCCCCTCATTGACTGCAATAGTGTCCACTCGTGGCAAATCGTCACAGCCATCGACATCAACATTAAACATCAGCGGTAAAGACCAGCCGGTTACGTCATAGATTTGATCAGGTAAATTATTACCGCGACGTTGCTCTTGTTCTTGCAAAAATTCAGGCGCCATATCGACCTGTTTATCCATCAGCGTTCGAATCATCCGATATGCTGGTTGCGCCTTATCGATAATAAAGCTCCCGGCAGCATAGTCATTACCACAAACACGAAACGACTGCTGCGCCTGCTGCACTTCAGCGCCTTGCTCTACCAATAACGACGCCAGTTTTCGTGCTCCAGCGGGATCATCTTTACCTGGAATAATCAGCGCACGCTGCTCGTCATCTTCGCCGGCTTCTATCGCCGATTTCCTATAACTCCAGAATTTTTCCAATAATGCCTCGCGGCGTTCCGATACGGTCTGAATGGTAGAGATTGATGCAACAAAATGCTGTTGTACACCGTCAGCATAGGTTAGAACGTCGCCATCGGTGCGCTCAAACTTATGTCCTCGCGCAGACGCCATCTCGTAGGTCATGGCTACCGCACCATGGTATAGCGGCCAGCTGGCTCCGTAACCAGGATAAAACGCATCAAAAATTTCACGGGTAAAGTAATCAAAGCCCTTGTCGTCAAACCACGAAGCATTGTTCTTCCCTATCCAGTTTAGCGTTTCGCGCTGTGAGTCAGTAATCAACGGGTTGTAGGGCCGCGCTTCAGGGGTAAAATAATAAGTAGAATCTCCGCCCATCTCGTGTAGGTCGACAAACACTAGCGGGTAGTATTTTAGTAGCGCGTCAACCTGACCTTTGATTTCAGGTTGTGTCAGCGCAATCCAATCACGGTTCATATCAAACATATAGTGATTAGTGCGGCCACTAGGCCAGGGCTCGTTATGCTCTGCACTGCGACGGTCAGCGGAGTGTTCCAGTCCTGCTGTCATGTAATAGCGCTGCACAAATCTTGCACGGCCGTCAGGATTCTGTAACGGATCGATAAAAATCACCGTATTCTCGAGCCATTGCTCGGTTTGTTCACGGTTATCGTTAAGCAAATGATACGCCGTCATCATTGCCGCTTCGGGAGATGATATTTCATTGCCATGCACGCCGTAAGAAAGCCAAATACTCGCCGGTGTTTCATTGATTAATCGCTCGGCATCGTCCTCATCCGTACTGCGCGGATCGGCAAGCTGCTGCATGTTCTGCACAAACTGATCAAAATTTTGTAGATTTTCAGGACTTGAGATAACCACATAGTAAAGCGTACGACCTTCCCAACTTTTACCGTAATCCAAAAGTTTTACTTGATCGGGGAATGCTTCAGCCAATGCCTCGAAATACAAGCTCATCGCCTCAGGAGAGGTTATTTTCGTACCTATCGGGTAGCCGAGAACGTCCTCGACAGACACTTTTTGGTTGCTATAGTTGGCTTCGGGTAGCAGGGACGCAGCCCCACTTAATGAATCCGCCATAGTCGCAGTCGAGGCTGTGGCAATACTCAGGCTTATTAAAAGTTTTTTTAGTGTGCGCATAAACGGCCTATTATTTTTTTAACAATATGCCTAATGTACGAGCAGTTTAACCCGATGTGAAGTCGTTAACGTCAAATAGACAAGGAATTGTCAATGAACTCAGATCCCTTATACCAAAGCAATCCGCTTGAAGATACCGCTACTTACACCATGCTAATGCATTTATCTCAGTTCGCAGCCTATGTAGTGCCGTTCATTGGTTGGTGTGCACCAATCATTATGTGGGCCATAAAACGTGAGCAAGCGATAGTCGATCAGCATGGGAAAATTATATTTAACTGGATGCTCAGTGCCATCATTTATAGCGTTGGCTTGCTGGTACTGACTATGCTAGTACCATTTTTAACCATCCCGTTACTCGTGCTGCTCGCGTTGGCATCGATCGTTTTTATCATACTCGCGGCCGTCAATGCTAAAAATGGGCAGGCCAATCAATACCCACTGGCCATTCCATTTTTTAAATAGAACAAAAGGCTACTTAACACGGTAGCCTTTTTCTTTCGATACCCTTTGTTATTACCAGGTAGTTATTGACAGGACCCGCAGCAAAAGTCTTTTCCGTGAGTTGGCACAGGCTGTTGCTCAACAAACAAAACGGTATTTTCTAATTCGATATGATCGTTTAAATCCTGGATGAGCTCAGCTAAGCCCCGGTAGAGCGCTTGCCAGCTGCCACAGGCGCCCTCTGGCAAAGTTAAGTCATTGGTTAGCATACGAATTTTTTGAATATCCTGATCGTGTTGCTCATGCTCCTCTTCCATGACCGAAATTGGTCCGCTAGGATAAATATCGCGAGCCAACATGGGGAATAATATTTGTTCCTCTTTCATCATGTGACTTTCTAATTCGTGCAACATGTTATCGAGGTGTTCACCCAGACCCTGCGGTGCTTGTGGATGGTCTCCGTGCACGTCTTCGACTTTTAATGCCAGTTGTTTCAGCTCTGGTAATTGTTGCCGGTGAACTTGATGAAACCGCTCAACAATAAACTCCACTAATTCAAGATTTGGTTTGTCTTGCCATTGCTCAATAATTGTATTGGTCATAACTGCCTCAAGCTTTTAATGAATAAACGTTGCTATCCATCTTCATTTGCACGATTTAAGCCAACTCCTACCCCCTTATGGATATTGAGCTTGCGAAGCGTAACGGTAAAATCAACCTATCGTTAGCGGGTATAAAAAACCCTAAAATCCGAACTGAGTGTAAAAATAACCATGCTTCAGCAGAGCTTATTAGCCGATCTGGTCACCGATGTGCCGGCACCGGTCAGGTTACAAAATCTGGTAAAAACATTACGCCAACACTTTCATTGTGGGGCTGTTGTATTGCTAAAACGCGACAGTGACGCGCTCCGCCCCATTGCCATGCATGGCTTAGTTGATGAGGCCTTAGGCCGGCGTTTTGTTGTCGCTGAACACCCGCGGCTGGCTACCTTGCTTGCTTCACGCAACCCGGTGTTGTTTGAACCCAGCTCGAGTTTACCCGACCCATACGATGGCTTGCTGTCGGATCAACCCGGGGACGCATTGCCGGTTCATGATTGTATGGGGATCAGCCTTTATATTGAGGGGCAGTGCTGGGGCGTGCTGACGTTGGATGCATTGCAACCGGGTACATTCAATGACCAGTCTACCATTGAACTGCAACGCTTTAGCCTTATCGTTGAAGCGGCAATTCGCGTTGGTTCGCTGGAGCAACAGGTTCGGGCTTTAAGGCAAAATCAACCGACTTCAGGTAGCGGCAATCCCTCGCCCAATAACCTGGACAATGAGATCATCGGCAAAAGCTCAGCATTGAGGCAGGTTATTTCTGAGCTCCATACTGTTGCCAAAGCTGAACTGCCGGTTCTGCTATTAGGCGAAACCGGTGTTGGTAAAGAGTTATTCGCACGCGAGCTACATCGTTATTCGAAACGTGCTGCTAAGCCGATGATATACGTTAACTGCGCCGCACTGCCGGAATCGCTGGCGGAGTCGGAACTGTTTGGTCATAGTAAGGGGGCATTCTCGGGGGCCACTAGTGAACGCGGCGGGCGTTTTGAAGCCGCCCACGGTGGTACCTTGTTTTTAGACGAAGTGGGTGAATTGCCTCTGTCGATTCAGGCGAAGCTCTTGCGTGTGCTGCAAAACGGTGAGGTACAACGCCTGGGTTCCGACAGGCACCGTAAAGTTGACGTGCGCATTGTTGCCGCAACCAACCGCAACCTGCAACAACAAGTTCGCGACGAACAGTTCCGTGCCGATCTTTATCATCGCCTTTCAGTTTATCCGCTCCCCATTCCGCCACTGCGGGATAGAGAAGACGATATCCTGTTGCTGGCAGGCCATTTTTTAGAATTAAACCGCAGCCGTCTGGGCCTTCGAGCAATACGCTTATCGGCGACAGCAGAAATTGCGTTAAAACAGTATCGTTGGCCTGGCAATATTCGGGAATTGGAACACGTGATCAGCCGGGCTGCGATTAAGTTACTGAGTGCCGGAGTTGAACACAGCAGCATCGCCACCATTACCGAACAGGAACTCGACCTAAACCTGCCAAGTCATGCCAGCGCCGAGCGACAGGTGCTTGAACAAACAGCCATACCGGCAAGTGAAGCAATAAGCTTACGCGATGCTGTCGACTTTACTCAAAAGCAAATGATACAGCGAGCATTGGCGTTAGAAGACGGTAAATGGAGTCGAGCCGCCAAGCGTTTGGGTGTAGACTCGAGTAACTTACATAAATTAGCGGGTCGATTAGGTATCAAGTAGTCATGGAGTTAATGACCACCATGTTTTGGCGCTGCTTAGCGCTTGTATTTGTCGCCGTAGGATTTGTCGGCTTATTACTGCCGGTTATGCCGACGGTACCATTTTTAATCGCCGCGTTGTGGGCGGCCAGTAAGGGCTGGCCATCATTGGAAGAAAAGTTATTAAACCACCCCAAATACGGCCCTGATATTCGTGCCTGGCGCGAAACACGCAGTATTCGACGCAACGCCAAGTGGGCCGCTAGCCTGATGATGCTCGGCGGCTATATTATTCTGTGGTTTATTCCCACCCCGCCGGTATGGGCTAAGTTAACCGTTGGCGCTGTTTTACTCATTGTCGGCGTATTTATCTGGACCCGCCCTGAACTCTTTAACGAAACAAGTCTGACTAATGAAAACGCTGACTCGTGAACAACTTATTCGCTACAACCGCCATATCGTGCTGCCCGCTATCGATTTAGAGGGCCAGGAGCAGTTACTTGATAGCCACGTATTAGTTATTGGTGCCGGCGGCCTCGGCTGCGCCGCTCTGCCTTACCTGGTCAGTTCCGGTGTGGGCAAAATCACGGTTATAGATGCTGATATTATTGAAGCCAGTAATTTACAGCGCCAGCCCCTGTTTACTGAGCAAGACATAGGTAACAAAAAGGCTGAAGTTGCCGTCAAACGTCTTAAGCAATTGAACAGTGAATGTCAGTTAACGGCCCTCAACCAATGGGCTGATGAAGCCGTGTTAGGTAAACACGTCGATGCTTGTGATTTAGTCGTCGACTGTTGTGATAACCTCGCTACCCGCAATTTAATCAACCAGCAATGTCTTGCCACAGCAACACCTTTGGTATCAGGGTCCGCCATCCGGTTTGAGGGGCAAGTGGCCGCCTTTAAAATGGATGGCAAGTCACCGTGTTATCAGTGTTTAAGCAGCCTGTTTGGCGAACAAAGTTTAAGCTGCGCTGAGTCCGGCGTGGCTGCTCCATTAGTCGGTGTTGTAGGGAGTATGCAAGCATTAGAGGTGATTAAAATTCTCAGCGGTGCCGGCGCACCGCTGTATGGTCAGTTATTAATGTTTGACGGACTCAGTGCGGACTGGCAGCGCTTTAAAATTGCCCGGCATCCACACTGTCCTGCATGTTCGGCAATCCATCCTTAACCAGGGTTGCCGTCTGCTCGCGGTGTTAAAAATACTTTCAAATAAATCGCAATAAAGATAACCAGCGCAAACGTCCAGGCTAATGTGCTAATAAGAATCCAGTCTGTCGTCCATTGCGGAAATAAACTAACGCCGACTACCCGCATTAATGCAGAAATAAACATTAATGCAAACGCCACTGACATTATTGGTTTTGGCTTTAGCGGTCGGCCGCTATGGCCTAGCGAAACCCGCGCCATCATCGCCAGGATCATGTTACCCATTGCGCCAGCGGTTAACGCATGCATTGCCGTGCTGCGCGTGATTTCAACACCCCAATAGTGTGCCGCAAGCAGTGCCAAACCAAGAGGAATGAACCAATAAGCCAAGTGAATAGACCACAGCAGAGGCACTTTAAAGGTAATCCATGTCTTCCAGCGCAACACTCTAAGGGTGTGAGCAAGCGCCGTTAACGCAAATAGAGCACCAAGCCAAACATCGGCTATATACAGCGTCAGGTTAAAAAAGTGAACCGCAAACAGCACCCAAAGTAGCCCCAGGGCGGTCTTTTCCAACCAGGCAATGGGCATAACTTTTTTAGTCATTGTGCCGTTAGCGGTAAACATCGGCATGACGCGGCCGCCAATAATCGCCATCAATAAGGTGGCCAAAAACACGCCATTATACGCACCAATGGTTTGCCACTCGTACTGATTAAAAGCATAACCCACGTGCATTAACCCGCTTGATACAGCGAGCAATAGCAAAATCGGAATAAAGAATAGGTTTCGTGTTTGATTAACCGCTAATACCAGACGCGCAAATAAAATCGCAGCCACAGGCAATAACGCTACGTCTACAGCAGCAACCAGCCACCAAGGCAAGCCTTGCCCAAACAACATCAGCAACCTACCCGCACTCCATAATAGCGCTAAAATCAATAACGTCGGCCCGTGTGTTGCTCGCATCCCGGTCCAGTTTTGCACGGCTGTTAACAAAAAGCCCAGAACGATAGCGACGACAAACCCATAAAGCATTTCGTGGCTGTGCCAAAACAGCACATTACCGTACACCGGCAACTGGATAGCGCCAATAAGCACCAGCCCCCACAATAAAATAGCTAACGCACTAAAAATCGCGCCCAACAAAAACATCGGCCGATAGGCTTGCCGTAGGATGGGCGCCATCGCCATTTCTTTTTCGTGCTGTGTTACTTGCATAGTCAACGCTCTGATTATTTAATCTTGCTTTATAGTACATTTATAATGCATATTATTGAAAGAGCATACTAGCAAATATAGTGAAGTACCCCAAAGTTTATGCCTCCTTGGCTTTGTTTTTTAAAAATACCCACAAAGAGTTAAGAAAACGCCAAAATTCGCGGCTTGTATCCATAACCCCGACACCCTTTTTTAGGTACTGTTGATTATCCGCGAACTGTCTATAGCTATTTGATAATAAAGTATTTTATTTAAAAACCTCGTAAAGTAATGCCATCGAATATAGGGCTATTTAGGAGGTTTCTTTATGAACCAGTCCGTCACCACGTCCCCGGGCCAACGCAACTATGCGCTAATGCTTTCGACGTTAGCATTTACGTTGTCTTTTGCCGTATGGACAATTTTTTCCATTATCGGTATTCAGATAAAAGAAGACTTTAACCTGACCGATACTCAACTTGGTTTGCTCATGGCAACCCCGGTACTGACCGGCTCTATTAGCCGCATGTTTCTGGGGATATGGACTGACCGTTTGGGCGGTAAAAAAGTCTTTGCCGTTTTAATGCTGCTAACCTCAGCATGTGTTTACTTACTGACCTTTGCCAACAGCTACATTATGTTGCTAATCGCGGCACTCGGTGTCGGTTTAGCCGGTGGCTCGTTTATTGTCGGTGTGACGTACACCGCCGCCTGGTTTAACGACGTCAAAGAGAAGCAAGGCACTGCGCTGGGTATTTTTGGTGCGGGCAACGTGGGTTCGGCGGTAACCAACTTCGGCGCGCCGTTTTTATTGATTGCATTGGGTTGGCAAGGTACAGCGCAAATTTATGCGACCGTATTGGCTATTGCTGGTATCTCATTCTTCGTCCTCGCCAAAGAAGACCCGCTTAAGAACGACCGAGCTGCAAAGCAACAACAAGGCTTCTGGGAGCAGTTATCGCCGTTAAGCGATTTGCGTGTTTGGCGCTTCTCGCTTTACTACTTCTTCGTATTCGGTGCGTTTGTAGCATTGGCCTTATGGCTGCCGCATTACCTGATTGGTGTGTATGAACTGGACGTAAAAACCGCCGGTATGATTGCTGCGCTGTACACCATTCCGGCGTCACTGTTCCGTATTTTGGGCGGTTGGATGTCTGACAAATACGGTGCGCGTCGAGTCATGTATTGGACCTTCATTGCCTCCATTATTTGTACGTTCCTGCTCAGTTACCCCAGCACTGAGTACGCGGTTAAAGGCATCAACCAGACTTATAATTTCCAGTTTGAAGTTACCTTAGTCGGTTTTGTGTTTTTAACCTTCGTGCTTGGCTTCTTTATGTCACTGGGTAAAGCGGCCGTGTTTAAGCACATTCCGGTTTACTATCCGAAAAGCGTCGGTGCCGTCGGTGGTGTTGTCGGCATGATCGGTGGTTTAGGCGGCTTCTTGCTGCCACTGACCTTCGGTATGCTCAATGACGTTATTGGTGTATGGCAAAGTAGCTTTATGTTGCTGTTTGTGATTGCGACCGTTTCGCTGCTGTGGATGAATGCTGCCATTGTTAAAGCCGAACGCGTTGAGTACAAAGAAGATCGCGAAGAACGTGATCTGCCGGAACTTTCCACACCAAACTCGATGGTACTGGATGACTGGCGCCCGGAAGATAAAACATTCTGGGAAGAAAAAGGGAAACGAATTGCCAGCCGTAACCTATGGATTTCCATACCCAACCTATTTTTAGCGTTCGCGGTGTGGACCATCTGGAGTATTCTGGTGGTTAAAATGCCTGCGCTGGGCTTCCCGTATAGTCAAAACGAACTGTTCTGGTTAGCCGCCCTGCCCGCGCTTTCCGGTGCGACTCTGCGGATATTCTATAGCTTCATGGTGCCGATATTCGGTGGGCGACGCTGGACCGCGATATCCACCGCGTCTTTATTGCTACCGTGTATTTGGATTGGCTTCGCCGTTCAAGACACCGATACCCCGTACATGATCATGCTGATTTTAGCATTATTGTGTGGCTTCGGTGGCGGTAACTTTTCATCCAGTATGTCGAACATCAGCTTTTTCTATCCACAAAAAGAAAAAGGCGGTGCATTAGGCATGAACGCCGGCTTGGGCAACCTGGGTGTATCCGGTATGCAGTTACTGGCGCCATTAGTTATTGCTGCGAGCGTATTCGGTGGTATTGAAGGCGACCCGCTGGTCATTCAGGAGGGCGCCAATGCTGGTCAGGAAATCTGGCTGCAAAACGCAGCTTTCTTATGGGTGCCTTTGATCATTATCGGTTCTGTTGCGGCCTGGTTCGGCATGAACGACATTTCGTCTGCGAAAGCCTCATTCAGCGACCAGGCGGTCATCTTCAAACGCTTCCACAACTGGATAATGTGTATCTTGTACCTGGGAACTTTCGGTAGCTTTATCGGCTTTGCCGCTGGCTTCCCACTGTTATCCGGTATGCTGTTCCCGCAAGTTGACCCAACCGCTTATGCCTTCTTAGGGCCATTGGTTGGAGCCTTAGCACGACCACTAGGTGGCATTGTTGCCGACAAACTGGGCGGTGCACGAGTGACCTTCTGGAACTTCCTGTTGATGATTGTCGGTGTTATCGGTGTTATTTACTTCTTGCCGATAGCGGGTACCGAAGGTAATTTCTGGGGCTTCTTCTCCGCCTTTATGGTGTTGTTTATTGCCACTGGTATTGGTAACGGTTCCACTTTCCGTATGGTACCGGTCATCTTCCTGAACCAGCGCAAACGTGAGTTAGGCGATACTGACCAAGCAATAAAAGAAGGCAACAAAGAATCCGCTGCGGTTATCGGCTTTATATCAGCCATTGCAGCATACGGCGGCTTCTTTATCCCGAAAGCTTACGGTAGCTCAATTAGTCTAACCGGCGGAGTTTCTGCCGCTTTGGTGAGCTTTATCATCTTTTACGCAATATGTGGTGTGATAACTTGGTGGTTCTACTCTCGTAAAAATGCACCTGATCCTTGCTAAGTGAAGCAAGGCTCAGGCGGAGACGTTATGAGCCTACTTGATAAATCAAAAGACTTGTCACCAGCCTACTTTGGGCTGGTGATGGCCACAGGAATTATCGCCATTGCTGCACACCAGCAGCAATGGCCTTTTATTGCCAAACTTCTTTTTTTCGTTTCTACACTCAGCTGGGCAATTTTAACTTTTCTATACAGCTACCGCGCCATCCGTTTTTCCAACGAGTTCTTCAGTGATTTAGTCAGTCACAACAAAGGCCCAGCATTTTTTACTGCCGTTGCCGGAACCACCTTGGTCGGCAGTCAGTTGCTTATTCTTTATGACAATTACTGGCTAGCTTTTAGCGCCTGGGTAATCGCATTACTGCTCTGGATTATTCTAACCTATACAGTTTTTACCGCATTGACGATTCGCCGTAACAAACCGTCACTAGACAAAGGCATTAGCGGTGCTTGGTTATTGGCTGTAGTTGCAACACAGGCAGTTGCCGTACTCAGCGCTTATTTAGCGACACAAACTGCACAACCCTGGAAACTCGAACTTAACTTTCTGGCACTTTCTATGTGGCTTTGGGGTGGCATGCTGTACATCTGGATGATGTCGCTGATTTTTTATCGCTATACGTTTTTCCAATTCGTGCCCAGTGATCTGGCGCCACCGTATTGGATAAACATGGGTGCAATGGCTATTTCAACGTTAGCGGGTTCCTTGCTAATTATTAACTCACCGAAAGCCCCCTTTCTGGAAAGTCTGGTCCCCTTCATTAAAGGCTTTACCATTTTCTATTGGGCGACTGGCAGTTGGTGGATACCCATGCTGCTTATTTTGGGTGTGTGGCGACACGTCATTCGGCGTTTCCCGTTTGCCTATGACCCACTTTATTGGGGAGCTGTGTTCCCATTAGGTATGTATTCAGCTTGCACTTATGTCATGTTAAAAGCCATGCAATTTTCGTTTTTGGACGCCTTACCGACAACCTTCTTCTATATAGCTTTATGTGCCTGGACGGTAACCTTTATCGGATTATGCCGAAGCCTGCTACGACTCCGGCATGGCACATAACTACTTATTCTTAGGACGGAAGGGTTTAATCACCGTTTCATCGCACTCCAGATAAGGGCCTTCCATCAAATCTATACAATAAGGCACTGCCGGGAATACCGCGTCTAAGCACTGACGAATGGCTTTAGGTTTACCGGGTAAATTAATAATCAATGAAGACCCTCTTAAGCCCGCAGTTTGGCGTGAGAGAATTGCGGTTGGTACGTATTTTAACGATTCTTGTCGCATTAGCTCGCCAAAGCCCGGCATCATGCGGTCGCAAACCGCTTCAGTTGCCTCGGGAGTTACATCGCGTTTAGCCGGGCCAGTACCACCGGTAGTCACCACCAGACAACAACCTTCTTTGTCCACCAGCTCTTTTATAGTTTGCTCAATAAGCGATTGTTCATCTTCAATAACCCGGTACACCGGCTTCCACGAAGACGTTAAATAGTCGTTTAGTGTCGCCTCAATTGCCGGACCTGAGATATCCTCATATTGACCCCGACTGGCGCGGTCACTGACTGTAATAATTCCAATCCGTGTTGTTTGCATAAGCTCCCTTATCGTTAACGCTGATTAGCCTGCTTTTACCATACCAGCAAGCTGTAACCAATAGCCATTGCTCTCACCCTGTGTTAGCGCAATCGGGTTGTCGCCGCTCATATTCGCTTTAAAACGGTCTACCCATTGCAGCGTACCCTCGGGTTGCGGGCTAATACGAATGCGGTCGACTAATCCTTTCATGGTGGGCAGTTGATTAATTAAGTTGTAACGCGAACCTGATTGCGTTTGAATACCATTCAATACAAACACTTGTTTACCGTCCTGGCTTTTAACGGTGCGACCTTGCGGGTATTTAATACAACAAAGTTCACACTGATCCTTCGGACGATTTTCAGAACGAGCGGTAAAACACCGCCCGGACCATGCTAGCGGCATATGTCCAAACGCAAAAACTTCAGTTTGGAACAAACTGCGCACACTGCTTATCCGGGGCTGCTTTAAAATATCTGTCAGCCACTGTTGTGATAATTCATAGGGCGTTACCCAATGATTCATTCCCATATCCACAAAACGCCTCAGCGCCTCGTGATTGTATATATTAATCGCTGAGCCAACAGTAAAGTTGACTCCGTGTTCGCGTAAGTAAGGAATGGCGCCAACGTCATTGGCCTCTACCTCGAACTCACCGTTGTCACAATACTTTGTCATTTGCGCCAGCTCCGCCGGCGCTTCTAATAGCGTCATCGTAGACAGACAGACTTGTTTACCTGACTCACGCAGTTCATGTGCTATTTGCAGGTAATCTTCCAAGCCCAACTCTCGACGCTTACTACAGACAGTTTCGCCCAGATATACACGGTCGATAGTATCCGACTCGGCAACCTGGCGGTAGAACGCTTTGACCTTTGCCTTTGGCCAAAAGTATAAAATAGGTCCTAATGCGATTTGCATAATTTATTTCCACTTCCGGTGATAAGCGCCAAGGGTGGTTTGGCTTCCTTCAGATAACGAGGCCAGCACTCGATCCCACTCTTGTTCAACGCTAAAGTTTTCGGGCTCCTGCATGACGCGATCGATCGCCTGGCGCCAAACTTTAGTGATCTGCGCTACGTAGGCGGGGCTTCGCTGTCGCCCTTCAATTTTTAAAGATGCGATACCTTCTTTATACAGTTGCGGTAGCAGGCTAAGGGTATTTAAGCTGGTGGGCTCCTCTAGCACGTTGTAGAGTTCGTCATCGACGCTAAAACGCCCCTTACACAAGGTTGGATACCCGGCATTTTCGCCGTCGCCAAAACGGTCAATAACAACACCATTTAAACGGCTTTCTAAACGGCTACCCTGATGCTCCCATTCAACATAGGCTGCGGGCGAACACGCACCCGCCGTGTTAGGTGATTCACCGGTCATATAAGAACTCAGGTAGCAACGTCCCTCAGCCATGATGCACAAACTACCAAACGCAAACACTTCCAGTTCGATGTCGGTAGTTCTTGCCAATGCTCTGACTTGTTGCATCGACAGAACCCTGGGCAACACCACTCTCGAAACTCCATATTGTCGGTAAAACTCTATCGCTCCGGCGTTAGTCGCCGAGGCCTGAACACTAAGGTGACGTTCGATCCGGGGATAACGCTCAGCGGCATAGCCCAGTACTGCGATATCCGATATAATCAGCACATCCGCACCGGCAGCAACGGCGCCATCAACGGCATCCCGCCATTTATGCCATTGGTTGGCATGCGCAAATGTGTTAATCGCGACATGCATCTTTTTGCCATGGCGATGAACATAATCGGCTGCCTCGGCAAGCTTCATCGCGTTCAAGTTTAGCCCGGCAAAATGGCGCGCGTTGGTTTCGTCTTTTAAGCCGACATAAACGGCATCAGCACCGTTTTCTATCGCCGCTTTTAATGCCGGAATACTGCCCGCTGGGCACAATAGCTCCATAATCGCCTCAGTTTCTGCTGTGTTTTTTACTTAAGTTAAGAATTACCCATTCAATAGCGATTATTATAAAGGCACATTTTAAATATTTATTTAAAAGGGGAGAGATTTTAATGGATACCAACAACGGGGTAATGCGCTTGCTTAACCAATGCGCTAAGGCGCATCGCTGGCTACCTGAAAACGCTAAATTTAAACCCCTTGAGCAGATGTTAAACCGTTTGTTCAGACAAGAAATAACCGACGATGAACTGGCGTTTTTAACCGACAAAAACGTACTAATCACGTTTTCTGATATCGACTTAAGCTTTGCAGTAAGCCTTGAAACTAAGCGCATTAAGGTGAGTCCGCCCCGGCAAAGCAGCGATGCCAGCATGAGCGCGAAAAGCACCGACTTTTTGCTGTTAATCCACAATAAGGTCGACCCGGACACACTGTTTTTCAGACGCCAACTTCGGGTTGAAGGTAATACAGAGCTGGGCTTATCACTTAAGAATTTTCTTGACACTATTGAGGTAGATCAAAAGCTGCCACAGCCAATTTTCAAGCTCGGTGATAAACTGGCGTCCTATTTACAGCGCCAAAAAGATGGAATAATAACGGCATCTTAAAACGCGTTAGTTGACACCCGTCAAGAGGTCGATATGTCAGTCATTCAATGGGATAAAAAATTAATCGATAAGTACAATATTAGCGGGCCCCGTTATACGTCTTATCCAACCGCATTGATGCTCTCTGAACAGTTTGACCATCAACGCATTAATCAGGCACTTAGAACTGCGGGCAATGAGCTGTGCTTATACCTGCATCTGCCCTTTTGTCATAAGCTCTGTTACTACTGTGGTTGCAATAAAGTCATTACCCGCCACCAGCACAAAGCCGACAAATACCTGGACTATTTGGCAAAAGAAATGGCGATGTATCAGCCAATGGTTGCAGACAAACGAATCCGGCAAATTCATTTAGGCGGCGGCACGCCGACCTTCTTGACGGAACAACAATTAACTCGCTTGATGGAGCTGGTACATCAACATTTCAGTTTTGTTGAAAACGCTGAAGTCAGTATCGAGATTGACCCGCGCAGTTGCAGTGATGACAAGTTACGCCACCTGCGCGCGCTGGGTTTCAATCGCGTAAGTTATGGCGTACAAGACTTTGATACCAAGGTACAAATTGCAATAAATCGAGTGCAAGATGTCGACTTAATTCGTCATCAGCTCAAACTCAGTAAAGAGCTGAGCTTTGATTCAATCAACCTGGACTTAATTTATGGCTTGCCTTACCAGCAACCTGAGACCTTTAAAAAGTCGATTGAACAAGTAATCGAGATGGATCCGGATCGTATTTCGGTATTCAGTTATGCGCATTTACCGCAGCGTTTTGCCGGCCAGCGTAAAATTCCGGAAGAGTCTATTCCGCAGCCATCCGTTAAGCTCAGCTTATTAGAACAGGCGATTACCCAATTAAGCGAAGCGGGTTATCAGTTTATTGGCATGGACCACTTTGCCAAGCAAGACGATGGCCTGGCCGTTGCGCAACGCGAAGGACGTTTACAACGTAACTTCCAGGGCTATACCACAGACGGTCAGGACGCATTACTGGGCTTGGGTGTGTCATCCATCAGCCAGGTAAACGGTATGCTTTGGCAACACGAAAAAGAGCTGCCGGCTTACTATAAAATAATCGATGAGGGTCACCGACCCATCATTAAAGGCATGGCACTAACCGATGAAGATAAAATGCGTGCGGCGTTGATTTCGCAGGTGATTTGCCACTTCGAGCTGGATGTCGAAGCCTTCAAAGAACAATGGAACATCGACGATTTCTGGGCTCACTTTGCCGAGTCCATACCGCTATTAAAACCGTTCATTGAAGATGGTTTAGTCGACGTATCCGACAAAAAACTTCGTGTTACCGAATTAGGCCGCCTTTGGGTACGCAGCATCTGCGCTTGTTTCGACGAATACCTGGATCACGGCCAAAATCGCTACTCTAAAGTCGTTTGAGCAAACCACTCGATGTACTTTTTATCGCTGCTGATTAAGTCAATTTATAAACTTGCTCTAATACCGGCTCATCTGCGGAGCTCTCTCCGTTTATGTTTCCTTCACCAGACTCTAATTGTTCAATGCTAAAACGCTGCCCAAAACTTGCCTCTATTTCGCCCTCATTAATAGAAAATGGGGGCCCTTTGCGCATGCTTGGTGGGTAGTTGAGCGTGATCAACAGGCCACATGCATGCTGCGGTAACTGCTGACTCAACTGACTCACATATTGGCTGCGCATCTCAGGTGGTAATGCCACCATTGCCGCTCTGTCATACCATGCATCAATAACAAGTAAATCTTTCTTCGTTAATTTAAAAAAATCGCCAACCCAAATAACTAACTTGTCTACAGCGTATTCTTTGAAGTCCCCCTTTATGGTGACTGCAGGCGTTAAATCGTTATCTTGAAAAAATTGCTTAACAGCAATTTCGCTCAGTTCTACCCCAAAAACTTTGTAGCCAGTATCTAGCAACCACAGCATATCCTTCGATTTGCCACACAGCGGAACAAGCACCCTCGCACCGGGCTTGGCTACCGTCTTAAAGTATCGCCGCAACATTTCATGAAACTCTAGACGATGAAAACCTATTTGTTGCTTTTCCCATCTTTCGTGCCAAAAACTCGCTTCCATTAAGTTTCCCTAATTCTCAAACCACACAGCGGTAATCAATATGGTGGAAAGACTGCCTGTAAATAAAGAAAAAATCTACCGACTATGGAATTTTCTTCCAACTGCTTAACCCAATGTCTCTCACACTTCAATCATAAGCCTAGTTAGCGAAGTTTTGATCCCCATCAAGTTTTTGCTACCGCTACTCTGCTAATCTCAGCGCAAATTTTCCACAATCCTGATCTAGGTCAAGCTGTCCATGGTCAATAAACCAGAATTACTCTGCCCTGCCGGCAACCCTAACGCGATGAAAATAGCCTTTGCCTACGGCGCCGATGCGGTTTACGCAGGCGAACCGCGTTACAGCCTACGAGTACGCAACAATAGCTTTACGTTACAGAATATGGGTGAGGCAATTGCTTATGCTCACAGCCACAACAAACGCTTTTACGTGGTCGTAAACATTGCCCCTCATAATGCTAAGCTCACTCACTTTGTTGAGCATATGGCGCAGATAGTAGCTTTAAAGCCGGATGCTCTGATCGTATCCGACCCCGGCGTTATCATGCTGTTGCGCGAGCACTTCCCGGAACAGGCGCTACATCTCTCTGTGCAAGCTAATACCATTAACTGGGCCGCATTAAAGTTCTGGCAACAACAAGGTATCGAGCGTGTTATTTTGTCGCGCGAACTTTCGTTAAAAGAAATTAAAGAAATGCGCCAACAGGTACCCGATTTACAGCTCGAGGTTTTCGTGCATGGCGCACTATGCATGGCCTATTCCGGCCGCTGTTTGCTATCGGGCTATATGAACAAGCGCGACCCCAACCAAGGCGCCTGTACTAATGCCTGCCGTTGGGGGTATCAGGTTCACGAGGCCAAAGAAGACGCGGTGGGCCAATATGTACCCGCCTATCACCCCGATCCGGTGTTATTGGGTGACCCCAAACAACCTGACGACCTGATGTTACTGGATGAAGATTTACGTGGCAGTTACATCATGAACTCTAAAGATTTAAGAGCCATTGACCTGGTTCCTGATCTTGTCAGTATCGGCGTGCATTCGCTTAAGATCGAAGGACGTACTAAATCCGATTATTATGTCGCCCGCACCGCGCAAGTCTATCGCCGTGCTATCGACGATGCGGCAGCCGGTAAACCTTTTGACCCGCAATTGTTAGATGACCTGAACGGCATGGCGAACCGTGGTTTTACGCATGGCTTTTTACAGCGCCACTCACCACAAGATCTACAAAATTATCAACGCTCGCATAGCGAAGGTGAGCAACTGTTAATCGGTCAGTTTATTGAGCAAGTCGGCAGTAACCGTTATCTGGTTGACGTAAAAAATGGTTTTAACGTCGGCGATACCGTGCTGTTGATGTCTCCATCCGGTAATCAAAGCTTTAATTTAGAAACCCTTGAAAGCGAGCAAGGCGAAGCGATTATTCGCGCCCCGGGTTCAGGTTACAAGGTAATTGTACAGACAACTTTACCCTTAGCCGAACGAGATATCCCTTATAGCCTATTGGTTAAACAGTGAGCAAGTCGATATGATAGTGATTAACGAAGATTGTATTAACTGTGATATGTGCGTGCCCGAGTGTCCGGTAGAGGCAATCGACATGGGAGCAGAGCATTACGAAATCAATCAAGCACTGTGTGTCGAATGCGAAGGCTATTATGCTCAACCGAGCTGTTATGCCGTCTGCCCTGTTGATGCTGTAGATATTACGCAAGACTAACGCATTCAAGAATAAAGGTAACTCACATGCAACACGCAGCAAAATCACAACACGAGGTGGCCATGCGCAATCCTATTCAATGTAATCAATGCAGTATGCAATCCATTTGCGTACCCGCCGGCCTAGTTTCTAGCGACGTTGAGTTGCTCGACAAAAGTAGTCGCGAACCCCATGTCTATAACAAGCGAGCGATGGTTTATAGCCCCGATCAACCAATGCACTCTTTATTTGCCATTAAATCGGGTTCGGTTAAGTGCTATACCATCGACAGTGAAGGCAAGCAGCAGATTACCAGTTTCCATTTAGCCGGCGATATCATCGGCATGGAATCTATCGCTAAAGGCGCTGCGATAACCTATTGTGAAGCACTAGAAACGTCGATGCTGTGTGAAATAAAGCTTAGCCGCCTGTTCGCGCAAAACTTTAATGGTGTCGATAAGAATTTATTGCAATTACTCAGTAAGCGTATCGGTCAGCGTAATGTGCATTACCTTAACGTCGTCAACACCACCGCTGAACAACGCGTCGCCTCGTTTTTAATGGCGATGGGCGATCATTTGCACGAGCACGGGTTCTCGCGACAAGAATTTCGTTTACCCATGACGCGTACCGATATTGCCAATTACCTGGGTTTAGCGGTAGAAACCGTCAGTCGCATTTTCACCTCCTTTAAAAACCAGGGGTTAATCGCGACACAACAGTCTATATTGACCATTAAAAATTTACAGGAACTGCAAAAAATAGCGGCCTAACAACTCATAACAACGGAGGCATTCTATGTCACAGCCGGCATTTAACTGGGAAGATCCTTTAAACATGACTTCGCTACTAAGCGAGGAAGAGCGTATGGTGCACGAAAGTGCGCGTCAGTACGCACAAGAAAAGTTAATGCCGCGCGTGTTACAAGCCAACCGCGAAGAAATTTTTCACCGTGAAATCATGAATGAATTGGGTGAAATGGGATTACTTGGCTCGACACTCCCGGAAGAATACGGTGGCGCCGGTGTTAATCATGTTTGTTATGGTCTGATTGCACGCGAAATTGAACGTGTCGACAGTGGCTACCGTAGTGCGATGAGTGTGCAGTCATCATTGGTGATGCACCCGATTTATACCTTTGGCACAGAAGCACAACGCAAAAAATATTTGCCCAAATTGGCGTCGGGCGAATGGGTTGGCTGCTTTGGCTTAACCGAACCTGACGCCGGCTCAGATCCCGCCAGTATGCGGACAGTGGCCAAAAAAACCGACAATGGTTATGTATTAAGCGGCAGTAAAATGTGGATTACTAACTCACCCATTGCCGACGTGTTTGTGGTGTGGGCAAAACTCGATGGCGAAATCCGCGGTTTTGTGCTGGAAAAAGACATGCCGGGTCTGAGCGCACCCAAAATTGATGGCAAATTCTCACTACGTGCATCGATCACCGGCGAAATTGTCATGGATGGCGTCGAGGTACCCGAAGAAAATATCTTCCCTGAAGTGAAAGGCCTGAAAGGTCCATTCAGCTGCCTTAACAAGGCCCGTTATGGCATTGCCTGGGGCTCCATGGGGGCAGCAGAATTCTGCTGGCATGCTGCGCGCCAGTACACCTTAGATCGCGAACAATTCGGTCGCCCGCTAGCGGCTAATCAGCTGATTCAGAAAAAACTCGCCGACATGCAAACCGAAATCAGTATGAGTTTGCTGGCTGCGCTGCAAGCCGGACGAGAACTCGACAATGGTAGCCTAAACCCTGCGGCTATTTCGCTGATTAAACGTAATAACTGTGGCAAGGCGCTGGACATCGCGCGCACCGCTCGAGATATGCACGGTGGTAATGGTATCGCTGACGAGTATCACGTTATCCGCCACGTGATGAATCTGGAAGCCGTTAATACCTACGAAGGCACTCACGACGTTCATGCCTTAATTTTAGGACGCGCGCAGACAGGTATTGCTGCGTTTTAATTGCTGACAAGGAGTCGTCATCATGATGCGAACCGATTTTGAAGGTTGGCAGGCAGACTTTATTCAGCGTTTGGCCGTAGCTGATTTACCTGCAGCCGAGGTATCAGAGCCCGCAGTATCCGATGCCATGCTTAGTGAGTGGTATAATAGCCAACTGACCAGCCGCTTTGCCGACTTAGAGTCCCGACGACTGCAAAAGCAGGGACTGAGTTTTTATACCATAGGCAGCGCCGGCCACGAGGCTAATGCTTGTGTTGCTGCGGCCTTACGCGTAACCGACCCGGCGTTTCTGCACTACCGCAGCGGCGCCTTTTTTTTACAACGCGCGAAGCAACAGCCCGGCTGCCATGCACTCTATGACCTGATGTTGTCCTTTTGCGCCTCAGCCGACGATCCCATTTCTGGCGGTCGTCACAAAGTACTGGGTAGTCTCGAACTCAACATTCCGCCGCAAACATCAACCATAGCCTCTCACTTGCCCAAAGCCATGGGGGCAGCGCATGCCATCGCCATGAGTAAGCGCTTAAAGCTTAATGGCAATTGGCCACACGACAGTATTGTGCTGTGTAGTTTCGGCGATGCCTCAGCCAATCATTCAACGCTGTTAGGTGCGCTTAATGCCACCGCCTGGGCTGCCTATCAGGGGATTCCGATGCCGGTGCTGTATGTTTGCGAGGACAATGGCATCGGTATTTCGACCCGCTCTCCCAACGGTTGGATCGGTCAACGGTTACAGACTATCCACCCGTTAAAATACTTTTATGCAGACGGTCGCGATGCGCAACAGACTTACTTAGTCACTCAATCAGCACAGGCCTACATCCGCAAAACCGGTAAGCCGGCTATTTTGCATTTAAAAACCATTCGCTATTTTGGCCACGCGGGCGCCGATGCAGAGGTAGCTTATCGCGATAAAAACAGTATCGCGGCTGACTTTGAAGAGGATATTTTGCTGCACACGGCGGCGCAACTCGTTGAAAGGGGAGTATTCGATGGTGCCGAGCTGGCACAACACGCAAAGGACACTAAAGCCCGCATTCAGCGCGTGGCTGCTGAAGCGGCTACTCGACCGCGCTTAAAAACGGCAACCGCCATCAAAGCATCGATTGTTCCGCAAGCTAAGACGCAGACTTTGCCTGCTCGTAGCGAACAGAGTATTGCCGCAGCGCTTTCTTTCGATAAACGTAATGCCGGACAACCGCAACCGTTAGGCAAAATGCTGAACTGGGCTTTGCATGAGGCCATGCAGGATTATCCGAATACGCTGTTATTTGGCGAAGATGTCGGCAAAAAAGGCGGCGTTTACCACGTTACCCATGCGTTAAGAGACCGTTTTGGACCCAACCGGGTAATGAATACGGTGCTCGACGAACAAAGTATTTTAGGTTTAGCCATCGGTGCCACACAACAGGGCTTCTTACCGATTCCGGAAATCCAGTTCCTCGCCTACGTGCATAACGCGGAAGACCAAATTCGAGGTGAGGCCGCGACACTACCGTTTTTCTCTAATGGCCAATACGATAACCCGATGGTTATTCGAATTGCCGGACTGGCCTACCAGAAGGGGTTTGGCGGACACTTCCACAACGACAACTCATTTGCCGTATTCCGCGATATCCCCGGCGTTATCGTGATGTGCCCCAGCAATGGCCGCGACGGCGCTCTACTCATGCGCCACGCCATTGAACTGGCGCAACGTGAACGTCGGGTGGTAATCATGTTAGAGCCCATTGCACTCTATATGACCCGCGATTTACTCACAGAAGCTGATAATGGCTGGGTCGGTGACTACCCTAACGCTGACCAACCGTTGCCTAAATTGGGTCAACCCAGTGTGTATGGCAACGGCAAAAAAGTGGGTGTAATCAGCTACGGTAATGGTTATTACTTAAGCCGCCAGGCGTGTGCCAGATTAAACGCAGAACAGCAAATTAAAGTCATTGATTTGCGCTACTTAGTGCCCCTGGATATGGGTCAGGTTATGCAGGCGATCGACGATTGTGAGCAGCTACTGATCGTTGACGAGTGCCGCCAGCGCGGTTCGCTCAGTGAAGAAATCATAACCTATCTGGCAGAGCATGATTCCCAACGCCGACCAGTACAGCGGATAACCGCAG
Organism: Idiomarina sp.; assembly: GCF_019431395.1. Lineage (NCBI taxonomy): Bacteria > Pseudomonadati > Pseudomonadota > Gammaproteobacteria > Alteromonadales > Idiomarinaceae > Idiomarina > Idiomarina sp. Next base: position 2,498,667 of record NZ_CP080268.1, on the reverse strand, counting down.
ACGACTGTTTTATTCCGTTAGGTTCCGCAGCGTATGACGTACTGCCCTCGGCAGCAGATATTGAATCCGCATTAACGGCAATGGGAGTGACCAATCGATGAGTCAGCAAAAGCCAACCGCCATTGTTGTCTGCCCCGGCCGTGGCGGTTATAACAAACCTGAACTGGGCTCTATTAGCCGCAAGCATGGCAAAAAAAAGCACTGGCTTGACGCCTGGAATGAGCGTCGTCATAGCCTGGGTGCAGCAACCGTTACTGAACTCGATCAAGCACAAAAGTTTGACTTTAAACGACACCTACACGCCGAAAACTCCGCCGCACTGATATACGCAGCCGGTTATCTGGATTATCAGGCGGTCAAAAACGACTACGATATTGTCGCCGTTACGGGTAATTCCATGGGTTGGTATACCGCATTGAGCTGTGCCGGTGTTTGGGACCCCGTCAATGCCATGGATATCGTCACCGACATGGCCCGTAATACCGCTGATGCTCAGGGCGCCCAGCTTATTTTTCCCTTAACAGATGCAAACTGGACTCCTCAGCCTGAATTTCACGCTGCCATTACAGATATTCTCAATAAGTTACGCGGCGAGTTATTTGAATCCATTTATTATGGTGGCTATATCTTGTTATCGGGCACCGAGCGTGCAATAAAACAAGCTGCCGGGAAGTTACCCAAGGTTGACGACAGGTTTCCGTTAATACTGCCGGGGCACGCGGCTTTTCATTCGCCACTGATGCAACAGGCGAGTCAACGAGCGTTAGCCAATTGGTCAGTCGAACACTTTAACCAACCGACGCTGCCGCTGATTGATGGGCGAGGTCATATTTGGCAACGCCCTGCTGTTGATTTAAAGGACCTGCGTGACTACACCTTTAATCATCAAGTGGCGCAAACCTATAATTTCACTCGCGCGCTTGAGGTTGCCGTGCGTGAATTTGCGCCAGACAAGCTTTTGCTGTTAGGGCCTGGCAACAGCCTTGGCGGCGCTGTTGGGCAAACGCTGGCGATGATGAATTGGCGCAACATTCACGACAAACAGAGCTTCGCTCAGCAACAAGCGCGTGATGACGCTGCTGTCATCAGCCTGGGTTTAACTTAACCATCGCTATCGGTAGCGACTGTCAGCGCGAGCGTGATCATGGTATCAAAAGAGCGCTCGCGCTCATCACCTGACAGGTGCTGTTGGGTAATCAGGTCGTCAGACACCGTTAAGATAGCCAGTGCCTGGGCACGGTGCCGTGCTGCCACGCTATAGAGCCCGGCAGCCTCCATTTCGACCGCGAGTATATGCAACCGGTTGAGCATGGCAGTTAACTTTCGGTTCGGGTGATAAAAGCTATCGGTTGAAAATACGTTACCGACTTTTACCGTCTTCTTTTGTTGCTTCGCAACATCCACCGCTCTACTCAATAAATCAAAGTCTGCAATAGCAGCATAATCATAGCCATTAAACTGATGCCGGTTGGCATTGGAGTCAGTTGATGCGCCAGCGGCGAGAACAATATCATTAAGACTAATCTCTGGGTCAGTGGAACCACACGATCCCACTCTGATCAGGCGTTTTACACCATATTCTTTTATCAGCTCCTCGGCATAGAGTATACAACTTGGCATCCCCATTCCGGTACCCATTACTGATACCGGCTGTTGGTTATAAAAGCCCGTATAACCCAACATATTGCGCGTGCTGGTTATGCATTCTGCACGCTGCAAATAGTTCTCAGCAATGAACTTTGCGCGCAGTGGATCGCCGGGCAATAAACAGGTTTCTGCAAATTGCTCAGATTTTGCTTGAATATGTGGTGTCGTCATATATTATGCTTTTAACTTAATTGTTTTGATGCGATTCAATTTAACCGAATTAGCAGTATTGACGATTGACGCATATCAATCCAGTCGCTGTCATTAATTAGCGGGCTGGACTATTTTGCAGTATCTCTATTGGAGTAATAAACATGAGCGTAGAAAAAGCATTAATGGCCTTTGCCGGTTTTATGGTGATGCTGTCTGTTGCCCTGACCTATTGGGTTCATCCTAATTTTGTCTGGCTAACCGTATTTGTGGGCGCAAACTTGTTCCAACAATCTTTTACCGGTTTTTGCCCTGCCAGCATGGTCATGAAAAAAGTGTTTGGACTTAAGACTGAAAAAGAGCTGGCAAAATAACCGCAAAAATAGCTATGTGCTACCTTTTGTCACATCCCCAAACGTAGCGGTTACACAGATAATAGGCACCTTATTTTTTAATAAAGGTGCCTGTAATGAAAAAGTCGGTTTGTTACATAGCTGTATTAAGTAGTTTTTCAGCCATTGCCCAAGACGCTAATGAGTCGACTCAACAGCCTGAAGAACATATCACCATAATCGGTGACTCGATGTTGTCACCCAGTGTCTATGAATTAAACGCGAAGCAACCCAGGCAGCCCTTACCTGCACACGATGGCGGTGACTTTTTAAAGACCATTACAGGTTTTAGTGCGACGCGCAAAGGCGGCGCTTCATCAGATCCTATGTTCCGGGGAATGGGCGCTTCGCGGCTGACCATCGTTAATGACGGGCAAATGTTGCAGGGCGGATGCAGTAGCCGCATGGATCCGCCAACCGCCTATATCACGCCACAAAGTTACGATACTGTTCGCATTGTTAAAGGTCCGCAAAGCGTCCGCTATGCAGGCAGTGCCGCAACCATCGAGTTCGAACGCGATACGCTGCGCTATTCTGAGCCCATTTTGGACGGTTATGCCAACCTCACCGCGGCAAGCTTTGGGCGGATAAATGGTACCGCCGAGCTCATTGCCGGTAATGCAACCGGCTATGTCAAAACTAACCTTAGCGCAGCCACTGCAGATAATTACGAAGATGGCGATGGAACTGAAATCAACAGCCAGTACCAACGTTGGAGCGGTGACATCGATCTGGGCTGGACTCCGTCGCTAAATCACTCATTTAAACTGAGCCTGGGCGCCAGCGATGGCGAAGCGGCCTACGCCGATCGCGCCATGGACGGTGCTAAGTTCGAGCGCACCAGCACCGCATTAACCTATGATTATGAGGGCGCCGGTACCTTGCAATCACTTACCGCCAATAGTTATTTCAATTATATCGATCACGTGATGGATAATTATTCCTTACGTAACTTTACGCCATCAATGATGATGCCAAATAAGACCGCGCGCAATCCTGACCGTTATTCGCGTGGCGCACGGATCGAGTCGACATGGCAGCTACACTCGCAACATACCACTGAGCTTGGTATCGAATATCATGATAACAAGCACCGTGATCGCATTAGCCGCAATCAAGAAATGAGCCCTTATCAATCGCTGCCACGCAAAGCCGATGCTGAAAGTTCCCAGTTTGGACTGTTCGCAGAACACAGTATGTCATTAACAGCCGACCAGCGGCTCATCACAGGAGTTCGTTTTGACCACTGGAAGCTGACTGATCGCCGCGAGAGTCTGGGTAACATGATGAATAGTCAGCCGAATCCAACATTAAATCAAACACACTACGATGATTTGTTTAGTGGCTTTATTCGTTATGAGCAGCAAACCGACTTGGGCACTTGGTATGCTGGCTTGGGCCAGGCAGAGCGCTTTCCGGACTATTGGGAAGCCATTGGCAACAATAAAACCTATCAGAGCTCGCCCTCGGCACTTTATCTGCGACCCGAACAAAATCAACAGTTGGACGTAGGCTGGCAATACCAAAACGACGCCCTGCAATTAGAAGCCTCAGTATTTTTCGGCAATATCGATGACTTTATTCTGCTGGAACAAAGCTCAGGGAGGATGGCAGACAGCGTCCGCAATATCGATGCAACCACCTGGGGTGGAGAGCTCACCAGTCGTTGGAATGTAACGACAGCCTGGAAACTTTCAGCCAGCTTTGCTTTTACCCGAGGTAGCAACGACACCGATATTCGCTATCTGCCACAACAACCGGCGGATGAGCTACGACTTGCCAGCGACTATACACATAACGACCTTACCTACTCACTGCTATGGCGGGTCGTTAAGCAGCAAAACAAGGTGGACATCGGGCGTGGCAACGTCATTGGTTATGACTTTGCCGAAACGCCAGGCTATGGCGTGCTGTCAGCTAACATGAACTGGCAACTCGATAAAAGCTGGAAGTTAGCAATAGGTGTCGATAACCTGTTAGATAAAACGTATGCTGAGCACATTAGTAGCAGCGGAGCCACTATTGCAGGCTATGAACAGGTTGATCGCGTTAACGAACCCGGACGGGTCTTTTGGTTACAAAGTAACCTGTATTTTTAGGCGCCTCGGAGCATCTGAATGTTGACCCTCTTAGCAACGATATACGGCCGTGAAAATACCTTGTTATTAGTCTTAGTCATGTTGATTGATATCAGCATCGCCAACGTGGTTATTGCCTTTACTGGTGGTATCAGTAACCCCTTTTCGACGATCTTATTGCTATTTGTTGTGGTTGCCGTCTTGCTCCTTAACTGGTTACCTGCATTAATCATTTTAGTTGCCAGTATTTCAGGGCAAATCGCGCAACTGTGGGGGCATCAGTGGCTCAGTGTAGCTGACCACAGCGGCCATGCCATGGGGCCGGAGTTTACCGCCCACGCGCAGGGTATGGTCATTAGTTTTGTTATCGCAGCAATGATCATTTGGGTATCAAGCCTTTGGTTAAAGCAACGCTGGCAGCGCTCACAACAGGTTGCTCAAGCCCTGCGTGAACGCCAGCTGCGCGATGAACAGCTACTCACCATCGGTTCTGCGGCGGCACAACTAGCGCATGACTTAGCGACACCCATCCAAACCATGCAACTGTTGCATGAAGAGCTTATTGAGCAAGCCCCGTATGCTGACTGGCAAACTCTGGACACTGAGCTAACGAAAATCGGCCACTCACTCGCGCAATGGCGGCAAACTGCTGATGATGTTCGTAGCGGCCGTCGCCATCGCTTGAGTGTTGAACAGCTAAGTCAACAAATTCGGCAGTTATTGCGAGTTGTAAGCCCACAAACGCTTGCCCAGTGGCAGCTTGATAACGCAACGCTTAAACAGTCTCTGGTCTGTGATCGGACGTTAATACCTGCGATCGCTAATCTCATTATCAATGCACACGAAGCTTCACCAGAGCGCGAAATTGACGTGAAAATTACGACTAAAAATAACTTTTTATACTGGCACATAACAAATCAAACCCAGCACGTTGATTCGCTAGCCAATAACCTGGGTTTTAGCTTACAAAAAAGTGATAAAGGCAGTGGCGCAGGCGCAGTCATTAGCCATGCTACGATAGAGCGACATCATGGTCAGGTAAGCTGGAATTGGCACAACGGCATCGCTATAACCAAAATACGACTGCCGCTATCACCCGCTAACAATATAGGTTAAGCAGTATGAGTCTGTCGGTATTACTCATTGACGATGATAAAAGCTTTTGCCACGTCATGAGCCGTCGTCTTCAGTATCATGGTTTTAACGTTGATGTTAGTTTTGACAGCTTGTCTGCTTTGGAACAGCAGCCTGTCCACTATGACGTGATCTTGCTCGACATGATGATTGGCTCCGATAATGGCATAGAGCTTATTCAACCCCTGATTAAGCGGTATACGCCCGACCAACTGATTGTATTAACCGGTTATGCCAGTGTTGCAACCACGGTTGAGGCGATAAAACGCGGGGCTGATGACTATTTAGCTAAGCCGGTCAGCAGTCAGGATATTATTAAACGCTTAAATGGCGAGGCTCCAACCAACCTTGAACAAGCCCAGCCATTATCACCGGCTCAGGTAGAGTGGGAGTATATTCACCGGGTATTGCTGGAAAACCAGGGTAATATTTCTAAAACAGCACGAGAGTTGGGTATGCATCGACGCACACTGCAACGCAAACTCGCTAAAAAAGCGCCATAAAAAAGCCGCCATCAGAAAACCTGTGGCGGCGAGGGCATCTTCCCTAATTCAGGCCCCTAAAACGCTAGAACGAATAACGTAAACCAACCATTGCCACGTATGGGTCGATTTGTACGTCGACACTTTCTATCGTTGCACCATTCAGACGCACATCACCCGTGGTATCAATATCCATTTTGCTGACCATAACGTGCATCCCCCAGTCTTTGCTTAGACTGACGTTAACACCGGCTTGCAATGCAACACCCCAGCTGTTTTCTAAAGCAAGATCTACTGCGTCACTCGTTGTTGCAACACCGGTGCTGACTAATAGGTCTTTTACTGCCGGTGACACCTGGTCGTCAAAAAACGCTGTATAGTTAGCACCGACACCAACAAACGGCTTAAACATATCGCTGCCGATATCAAAGTGGTACTGGGCTAATAAGGTTGGGGGTAAATGTTTGGTATCACCGATTTTAACGCCCGCTAAAGCACCGGTACCGGTGATATCATGACTAAAGGGAGTCGCAGCGACCAACTCAATAACCCAGTGATTATCAAGCGCATAGTCGAATGTCAGGCCAAGTTGCGTATTGGTGTTAACGCCAACGCCGGTGCTGTCCGCATCCAAACCCGCAACGCTTTCAACAACGTTTAGTGAACCGCTGCTGTCGTCAGGCATAACACTGATTGCACCGATATTGACTGAAAAATCGTTAGCCTGTGCGGCACCGCTTAACAACCCGAACAAAATACCAACTGACAAAACTGAACGCTTCATGGGTAACTCCTTTTGTAGAATACCCATGAAGTTTAAAAGGTTTTGCGTTAAATCAATTTGATCTGGATCAGGTTTTTGACTGGCTAAACTTCAGCATTGTGATAAATGTTTTGCACGTCATCGCAGTCATTCAACATATCCATCAAGCGCTCGTACATTGGCATGTCGTCGTCGCTGATTGCTGTGGTTACGTGCGGAACAAACTGAATTTCGTCAGTATCAAAGTCGATATCAGCAAAAGCAGACGTTAATGCCTGACGTGCTGCAGCATATTCTGTGTGGGGAGCAAAAACGGTCACAACACCGTCTGCAAATTCTACGTCGGTAACATCGACGTCGGCTTCCATCAAGGCTTCCAGAACCTCGTCTTCGCTATCGTGTTTAAACGAGAAAATCGCACAATGCTCAAACGAGTGCATTACGCTACCCTGTTCGCCAATTTTACATTTGCTTTTAGTAAAGCAGTTGCGGACTTCACCAAAGGTGCGGTTTGGGTTATCTGTTAAGCATTCCACGATAACCATGCAATTACTCGGACCATAGCCCTCGTAACGGGCAGGTGAAAAATCTTCGCCCGCACCGCCTTGTGCCTTTTCAATGGCTTTATCGATAACATGCGAGGGCACTTGATCTTTTTTCGCCCGGTCAATCAGGCTGCGTAACGCCAGGTTAGCCTCTGGATCTGTTCCACCCTGCTTGCCACAGACATAAATTTCACGGCCGTAACGGCTATAGACCTTACTTTTAGCGGCTGCCGTTTTGGCGATAGATTCTTTTCGGTTTTGGAATGCGCGACCCATAACGTGATTCTCTATTCTATTATTTTTAACAAAGAGTGCGAATTTTACACGCCCTCTGCGTCAGGGTCTACGGAAATCAATAGAGTGTGCTATCTGCAAGAACCACTTGATTACGGCCCCGTTGTTTGCCTTGGTAGAGTGCACGGTCAGCAATTTGCAACAAATGCTCTTCGCTAGTTGTTTGCGCTGCAACAACCACCAGCCCAAACGTAGCCGTCACATTGAGTTCGTCATCTGCTGCGGTGACTGCTTTCCGTTCGATGGATTGGCGTAACTTTTCTGCCACTTGCTTGCCACTCTCGGCATTACACTCCGGTAAAATAATAGCGAACTCCTCGCCACCGACGCGGGCAAACTTATCCTCAGTTCTTAGCTGCGAAGCAACTATTTCCGAGATCGTTGTTAATACTTTGTCTCCTACGGCGTGACCATAGGTATCGTTGATGCGCTTAAAGTGGTCGAGATCGAAGGTAATTAGACAAAAAGGCGTGCCATGTCGTTGAAAGCGGGCAAACTCCCGTTGTATGGCCCGTTCAAAAAACCGACGGTTACCGATTTGAGTTAGCGGGTCTATCACCGCCTGCCGTTGCAATTGTAATTCGAGTTGCTTCTGCTCGGTGATATCGCGAACTGTCCCAATGAGCGTAACGCCATCCTCTTGCAACTCAGCAAGTTCATGCACCCAGATTGTGTCACCTCGGCTTGTCATCATGCGATGCTGAACATCGTGAATACCCGTCTGTTGTGCTTTAAGTTCACTAGCACGAATGGCTGCTAAGTCTTGCTCCGGAACCAAGCTATTAAAAACTCCACCGAGGGTTCCACCTCACCTCGTTTATAGCCCAATATTTTATACACCATGTCTGACCAATAGACATCGCCCGTGGCGATATTAGCTTCCCAATGCCCGGTGCGCGCAATACGCTGCGCTAGCTTGAGGTTAGCTTGGCTTTTTTCTAGCTCAAGCTCGAGTAGTTTACGTTCGGTAATGTCAATGATCATGCCATACCACAATACCGAACCATCAAAACCTGATTGAGGACGCGCATGACCAAACACCCAACGAGGCTCTCCGGTGTGTATTACCCGATACTCACAAATCCAGTCTTCGTCTTTCTCTGCGGATTGCGCTATCGTTTCGGCAACACGCTGCAAGTCATCCGGATGTATCGCCTTAAAAACCGTGCTGCCGTCCTCTTGCAATTCCTCAGGTGCAACGCCGTATATTCGTCGCATTCCCTGGCTGGCAAAAGGAAAACATGACTGCCCGTCAGGCCGTTGTTCGTATTGGTAAATCACACCGGGGAGTAGGTCAGCAAAAGCCTCAAAGCGCTCGCTGAGATCTTTAAGTCCGTTGATATCGATATGGGTGCCGACGATCCATTCAGGCTGGCCATCCGCAGTACGCGACAGTAATTTACCGTAATCACGAACCCACACCCAGCGCCCATCTTTATGACGCATACGTGCTTCACACTCGTAAAAGCTGCGCTTGCCATCGAAATGTTCAGTCAGCCGTTTATCAGACTCGCTTCCATCATCAGGATGGACGAACTTCAACCAGGTCTGGATATTAATCGGCTGCAGCTCATCCAGCGTGTACCCGATAATTTCCGCCCAGCGCTCGTTAAAGTGCGCTTCCCCGGTCTGCACGTTCCACTCCCAGGTACCCGCCTGTGTTGCCTCGAGCATCATCATCAAGCGATCGCTGAGTGGTAAATTCTGGTATTTCCCGTAAGGCACTGGACTATCCTTTACACTGTTTTTCCATTAACTATGCCAAACAACACCGGCAATATCACGAAAATTTCGCGAGCCATTGTTGAATCTGAGCCGCTGACATGACCCCTGCCTGGCGGGCAACTTCCTGGCCATTTTTTATCAGCAAGGTTGTCGGGATACTGCGTACCGCGTAATGTTGAGCTAGGTGGGGCTCTGTTTCTGTACTGATTTTTAAAAACTGCACGTCATAAGGCAATTGTTTTGCTGCTTGTTCGAAGTGCGGTCCATATTGCTGACAAGGCCCACACCAACTAGCCCAAAAATCGACCACTAATGGCAAGTCGGCACTTTGATGAGCACGAAACTCGTCGCTGTTCACCTTGATAACCTGACCACCGAACAGCGCCGCTTTGCAATGCCCACACACAGCATTTTCTTGCTTTCTTTCCCAAGCAACACGGTTCTTTTTGTGGCATGCGGGGCATGCCACAACCTTCTTCTCGCTCATTCTTTTGTTCCTGTCGATTTATCCGTTGTCATCCCGATAAGTTTATACAGCAGACAGAATTTGAATATGGCAGTACCTAACACTACTGCGCCCAGAATCCACCATAAGTTACCCGCTTGTAACGACCAAACGATAATAGCGATTCCTACAATCGCTCTTAAAATACGATCAATACCACCAACGTTTGCCATAATAACCACCTTCTTAGTTACGCCTAATGAACTAAATAGTCTGCCTTTTTCGTAAGTGTAGTACTGTTTTAATCGGATGAAAGATTAATATCATGCTAAATTTAGATTTTACTCAACGCGTTGTCATAAATACCGCTGAACAAGATTGGATTGATAGTCCCGCAGCAGGTGTCCGGCGCAAACAGCTCGAGCGCGAAGAAGCAGAACGCGGCCGTGCTACCAGTATTGTCGAATACAAGCCCGGCGCGTCATTCAAGACCCATCATCACCCTCTGGGTGAGGAAATTTTGGTACTTGAGGGTGTATTCTCTGATGAAAATGGAGACTATCCCGCTGGCACTTATCTACGCAACCCTCCCGGCAGTTCGCACGCTCCTTTCAGCGAAAAAGGCTGCAAATTACTGGTAAAACTTCACCAGTTTGATGCTGATGACCGCAACACTGTGCGTATTGATACCAACAACGCCGAGTGGCTACCGGGACAGGGTGGACTGCAAGTCATGCCACTGCACAGCCACAATACAGAACACGTTGCACTGGTCAAATGGCCGGCCAATGAAGTTTTCAAACCGCACCGCCACATGGGCGGCGAAGAAATCTTTGTACTACAGGGTGAGTTCTGCGATGAACACGGCCGCTATCCTCAGGGCACGTGGTTACGTAGTCCTCACATGAGTACCCATCATCCCTTTGTTGAACACGAAACTATTATCTGGGTAAAAACCGGTCACCTACCCATTTAGAGTTAGCGGTTTCGCACCGGACGAAAGCGACTTTTAACGCACAACAGCGTATAATACGCGACCAATTGCCCGAGCATAGTCTGCAAGCACCAGATAAAGTTGAGTGTTTTAGTCAGGTATTTTATAATATGGGCATTCGCAAGTTAGTAAGGTGGTCATCATGAGCGAACAAATTGATCAAGCGCTAGAGCGCAAATACGATGCTGGTTTTGTTTCTGAAATAGAATCAGAAACTTTCCCGCCGGGGTTGGACGAAGATGTTATCCGCCGTTTATCCGCAATGAAAGAAGAACCTGAGTGGATGACGGAGTGGCGTTTGCAGGCCTATCGGAAGTGGCTGAAGATGGAAGAACCCGAGTGGGCGCACGTTGATTACCCGAAGATTGACTATCAATCTATCTCGTATTATTCAGCGCCAAAAAGCATGAAAGATAAGCCTAAATCGCTCGATGAGGTCGATCCTGAACTGCTGCGCACCTACGAGAAGCTGGGCATTCCTCTGCATGAGCAAGAAATGCTAGCCGGCGTTGCCGTGGATGCGGTATTTGATTCAGTTTCTGTGGTCACCACCTTCCGCGAGAAGCTTGAAGAAGCAGGCGTTATTTTTTGCCCAATTTCCGAAGCGCTACACAAATACCCAGAGCTGGTTAAAAAGTATCTGGGTACTGTGGTGCCTAAAGGCGACAACTACTTTGCGGCATTGAACAGCGCTGTATTTACTGACGGCTCGTTTGTTTACATTCCAAAAGGCGTACGTTGCCCAATGGAATTGTCGACCTATTTCCGTATTAATGAACAGAATACCGGCCAGTTCGAACGCACCTTAATCGTTGCCGAAGAAGGCAGTTACGTCAGCTATCTCGAAGGTTGTACCGCACCTCAACGTGATGAGAATCAGTTACACGCGGCGGTGGTCGAGTTAGTAGCGTTAGATGACGCCGAAATCAAATATTCAACCGTACAGAACTGGTATCCGGGTGACGAAAACGGTAAAGGCGGTATTTATAATTTCGTGACTAAACGCGGCCTGTGTGAAAAGAACGCGAAGATTTCCTGGACTCAGGTAGAAACAGGTTCAGCGGTAACCTGGAAGTATCCGAGCTGTATCCTTAAAGGTGACAATAGTGTCGGCGAGTTTTACTCAGTCGCTCTGACCCGTGGTAAACAGCAAGCTGATACGGGTACCAAAATGATTCACTTGGGCAAAAACACCAAGTCGACCATTATCTCCAAAGGTATTTCTGCCGGTTACAGCAACAACGCCTATCGTGGCTTAGTACGCATGGGACCGGGCGCCGAGGGAGCACGAAACTTTACCGAGTGTGACTCGCTGTTAATTGGTGATAAGTGTGGTGCGCATACCTTCCCATATATCGAAAGCAGCAATCCAACGGCGATTGTTGAGCACGAGGCAACCACCTCAAAAGTCAGTGATGATCAGTTATTCTTATGCCAGCAACGAGGCCTTGACCCTGAAAAAGCAGTCTCAATGATTGTAAATGGCTTCTGTAAAGAAGTATTCCGCGAATTGCCAATGGAGTTTGCGGTAGAAGCCGGTAAGTTGCTCGAAATCAGTCTTGAAGGTTCAGTGGGGTAAAACATGTTAACGATTAAAGACCTACACGCACGTGTAGAAGAAACTACCATTCTTAAAGGCCTTAACCTGGAAGTGAAACCGGGTGAAGTACACGCCATCATGGGCCCTAAATGGTGCCGGTAAAAGTACGCTTGGCTATGTATTGTCCGGTCGCGAAGGTTATGAAGTCGAAAGTGGCAGCGCTGAACTCGATGGTAAGGATTTATTTGATATGGAAGTAGAAGAGCGCGCGCAAGCCGGCGTTTTTCTTGCTTTCCAATACCCGGTAGAAATTCCCGGCGTAAGCAACATGGAATTCATGAAAGAATCAGTCAACGCGATGCGCGAAGCTCGTGGGGAAGATGCATTAAGCTCGGCCGAGTTCCTGAAAAAAGCGAAAGAAGCATGCAAGCAAGTTGAGTTGCCGTTGGACTTCTTAAAACGAGGCGTTAACGAAGGTTTTTCCGGTGGCGAGAAAAAACGCAATGAGATCATGCAAATGATCATGCTTGAACCTAAGCTGGCGATTCTCGATGAGTCTGATTCAGGCTTAGACGTTGATGCCCTGCAAGTGGTTGCAAAAGGCGTAAACAGCCAACGCGACGGTAAACGCAGTTTTATCGTGGTTACCCACTATCAGCGGCTGTTGGACTACATTGAACCCGACTACGTGCACATCTTATCGCAAGGCAAAATTGTTAAGAGCGGTGGCCCTGAGCTTGCTAAAGAAGTTGAAGCCTCGGGTTACGCGTGGTTGAAAGAGGGAGAAAGCGCATGAGTCAATGGTTAGCCCACGTTATTGAGCGTGCTGCCAACGTTGACGACTGGCTGTCTCCGGTACGCGCTAACGCGCTTGCCGAGCTAAAGCAAAAAGAATGGCCGGGACGTCGCACCGAGGCATGGCGCTATACGTCACTGCACAAAGTCGCCGATTTGAACCTGCAAGCCGGCAGTCAGGCGAGTGCAGAAGCTCCTCAGGTTAATGGTTTAAACAGCATCGATCTGGTATTTGTTGATGGCCGCCTGACGACTGATATTGCTCAGTTGCAGCTGCCCGCAGGTATCAGCATTACAGCCTTAGATGCTAAAAGTGAGGCTGCCGATGCATTATTCGCAAAAGTTAAGCCTGCGCACCATTTATTTGGACTGATCAACGATGTGCTTGCGCAACAAGGCATTGTTATTGATGTAGCTGAAGGCTCACAGGTCGAACAGCCCATTCGTATCGTGAATGTTGCTACCAACGGCGTTGAATCACACCAACGCACACTGGTTCGTGTGGGTAAAGGCGCTCGCGCAACCATCATTGAACACGGGGCCGGCAACGAGCAAAGCCTAAACACGGTGTTTGCCGAGTATGACATTGCTGACAACGCAAAACTCGAACATTACCGCTTAGCGTTGCAAGAAGACCAGGCGATTCATGTTGGCGGTAGTCACTTCCGTCTGCACAATGAGTCGAAATTAAACAGTACACTGGTTGGTTATGGCTCACAGTTAACACGCCTGGATGTTGATATCGAGCATGCCGGTGAACACGCCTTTGCCAAGTTCAATAATATCTATTTGCTGGCACCGCATGAGCATTTCGACCTGCACAGCACGATTGAGCACGCACAACCCAATGGTACCACCGAAGAAAATGCTCGTGGCATAATCGGCGACAAAGCTAAAGCGGTATTCAACGGTCGTATTCATATTCACCGTGACGCCCAAAAGACGTTGGCGGAACTGAATAATCGCAACTTGTTGCTGTCGCGCGGAGCACAGATCAATACCAAGCCCGAGCTTGAGATCTATGCCGACGACGTGCAGTGCGCTCACGGCGCTACAGTCGCCGAGATTGACGAAGAAGCGCTTTATTATATGCTGACACGCGGCATCGATAAGCAACAGGCATTGGTTATGCTCAACTTTGGTTTTGTGCAGGAGCTACTGTTTCAAATGCCGAATAAAGCATTGGCGGATTGGTTGCAGCCGATTTTACGGCAGCGTTTTGAGCGCATGATGGAGCAAAAATGACTCTGAACGTTGCACAAATTCGTGAGCAGTTTCCGATCCTGGCGCGTCAGGTTAATGGTCAGCCGTTAGTTTATCTGGACAATGCGGCAACAACGCAGAAGCCGCAGGCGGTTATCGATGCGCTGGTTGACTACTACACACAGTGCAACTCGAATGTGCATCGCGGCGCTCACTACTTGTCAGATGAGGCGACTAAGCGTTATGAAGCCGCCCGCAAAACCGTTGCTCACTACATTAACGCGGGCCGCCCAGAGGAAGTCATTTGGACCAGCGGTACCACCGAGGGTATTAACCTTGTCGCTAATGGTATGGCGCAACGTTTAAAAGCAGGCGACGAAGTCATGGTGACCGAAATGGAACACCATGCAGACTTAGTTACCTGGCAGCAGGCGTGTAAACGCTCAGGCGCGACGTTAAAGATTGTACCTATTCATGATAACGGCGAACTGAATAGCGATGCGTTTTATGATTTGTTGAGTGACAACACGGCATTCGTCGCAATGCCGCATATCTCGAACGCGTTAGGTACCATTAATCCGATTAAAGAACTGACCGCCGCGGCTAAGGCTAAAGGCGCATTAGTCTTGATTGATGGTGCACAGGGTGTTGCTCATGGTGCTATCAACGTACAGGATATTGGCTGCGATTTTTACGTGTTTTCGGGTCACAAACTATTTGGTCCGACCGGTATTGGTGTTTTGTGGGGTCGTTATGACGTACTCGCCGACTGGCCGGTGTGGCTCGTTGGTGGTGAAATGATTGCAACAGTGACCTATCAGGACTCGACCTGGGGCGAATTACCCAATCGCCTAGAGGCCGGTACCCCGAATATCGCAGGAGCAATCGGTTTAGCTGCCGCCATTACCTGGTTACAGGGATTCAATGCCGATGATATCTGGGCTCATGAGCAGGCATTGCTTAAACGCGCCACCGAGCTCGCGGAAAAGACCGACGGTATGCGTATCATTGGCACGGCCAGCAACAAAATCGGCGTGCTTAGTTTTATTATCGAGGGTACGCACCCGGCCGATATTGGCTTTATACTCGATAAGCAAGGCGTCGCCATTCGTACCGGCGATCACTGCGCACAGCCATTGATGAAAAGATTGGGTGTGCCCGGTACGGCTCGAGCTTCTTTTACTATTTACAACACCATGGACGATGTTGATGCGCTGTTTAAAGCGATCAATAAAGCCCGCATGATGTTGGCTTAACGACGGGAGGAAATATGTCTGTCGAATCTTTTGTCCCATCAACCGCGTTAGTCTCGATGACTGACAGCGCGATTCGATATTTCGAATCGCGCCTGGAGGATCAACCAGGCAACCTCGTGAGGTTATCGACTAAAGCCAGTGGTTGCACCGGTTATGCCTATGTCCTGGATTCGGTTGATAATGCACAGGAAGGCGATGAGTTAGTTAAGATCAACGACAACATCACCGTTGCTGTTGCAGCCAACGCCATCGAACTGCTGCGTAACACCGAAATTGACTACGTCAAAGAAGGCATTAACGGCATTGTGAAGTTTAACAACCCCAACGTTGTTAACGAGTGTGGCTGCGGCGAAAGCTTCAGCGTTAGTTAAAAGGCTGCCGTAACCCTATGCAACTGAAAATGGTCAATACCTTGCGCGAAGTAAAAGCGCGCAAGGTCCCTTCAGGCGAACCCAAGGTTATTCCTAAGGGTGAATTTGTTAATATCACTCAGGATCTCGGCGGCAACTACACGGTAACGTGGCAAGGTAATATGCTGCGTATAGACGGTACTGACGGTGACGCCATTGGTCGCAAACCGGAAAAGCTTGATTTCGAAGCGCCCGCTGACGGGAAAATCTCGGAACAACAAGTTTGGGACGCGTTAGAGACGATTTACGATCCGGAAATTCCTATTAACCTGGTATCGCTTGGGCTAATCTACAAGGTGGACG
The DNA here is from genome assembly GCF_019431395.1 of Idiomarina sp. Taxonomy (NCBI): domain Bacteria; kingdom Pseudomonadati; phylum Pseudomonadota; class Gammaproteobacteria; order Alteromonadales; family Idiomarinaceae; genus Idiomarina; species Idiomarina sp. The sequence goes on along the minus strand of NZ_CP080268.1, from coordinate 2,482,511 downwards.
TTGACCAAGACGCCAATCAGGTAAATATCGACATGACCCTGACCGCCCCGGGTTGCGGCATGGGTCCTGTGCTCGTTGGTGATGTTGAGTACCGTGTTTCACTGGTTCCTTTCGTGAACAATGTAAAGGTTAACCTGGTATTCGATCCACCATGGTCACGCGAAATGATGAGCGAAGAAGCGCAACTAGAAGCAGGAGTGTTTTTCTAATCATGAGTAACCTACCCAGCACTGAAGAAATCATTGACGACCTGGAGTTTCTGGACGACTGGGAACAACGCTATCAGTATATTATCGACCTGGGCAAGGCACTGCCTGGCTTGCCGGAAGAGCAGCATCGAGACGAATACCGGGTACGTGGATGCCAGAGCAACGTCTGGTTAATCAGCGAACAAAAAGACGGTAAGCTATTGTTTCATGTCGATAGCGACGCAGTTATCGTACAAGGTCTCTTAACGCTAGTGATGGCGGCTTATGATGATAAAACCCCGGCGCAAATACTCGAATTTGATATCGATGGCTATTTTAATCGGTTGGATTTAGAAAATCACATCACGCCCACTCGGGGAAATGGTCTCCGTGCCATCGTTGGTAAGATTCAGGATATTGCCAAAGCCAGTTAGTCGCTCGGCTTTCGCCATCCTGTGATCATGGGTCGTATTAATGCGATACGACCCCACCAGCCAATCATCAACACCGCTGCAATATGCAGTAAAGCACCTGCATATAACGCGTGAGCAATCAGCTCGTGAATATTCTCCACTAAACTACTGCCAAAAAATCGGTCAGTTTCTTCAAGTAAAAAGCCGGTTAACCCCTGCCCCAGAAACAGTAACCAAAACACCAATATTAGCATGCCACCCAACGCATTATGGCCTTGTCGCTGCGGCAGTCGCCGCATACGTAAGTGGTCAAGGTGTCGCCGTAAGCGTAACGGGGTAGGAAAAAAGTCAGCGATTCGTGCGGTTTGTGGGCCAATAAAGCCCCACCCAATTCGCAAAAAAACCAGAGCCACGGCGCTGTAACCGACCCATTGATGAATCGTTTCGCCGGGCTCCAGGATAAAGTAATTCAATGTAAATGCGACAATAATTAGAACATGGTAAAGCCTAATAAAAGGATCCCAAATTAACCTTGCCGCACTCACCGTATTACTCCATTTCTTGTTTTACGATACTGCCGTCAACAGGGTTAAAGTAAATTTCAACTTTATCGCCAGCGGGACTTTGGCCATAGATTTCATAACAGTTACCGGGTGTCACCTTAAACTCGTTAATTTGGTAACCCTGTTGCTCAAGGCCTGCTTGAAAGTCGCCCTCGTTCATCCATTCCGTGCTTGCTGCGGTCGTACATTGGGTAACACTTTCTTCGGCGCTACAGGCTGCTAATAACGAAACTACAGCAGCTGAGGTTGCTAACTTAATCATGTTCATCTTGTGCTCCTTTTGTTGCATCATTTCCGCAAGGCGTTTTGCATTATTCAATTACTCCTGTGGTAATGATTCGTAACCCATGTGGTAGAGGGTGAAACCAAAAATATCGGAATACTGTTCAATCGTTTTTGAAACGGGTGTCCCGGCGCCATGCCCCGCATTCGTTTCTATACGAATGAGCTGTGGGTTATCTCCACCCGCCTTTTCTTGCAGTTCTGCAGCAAATTTAAACGAATGAGCCGGCACAACGCGGTCGTCATGGTCACCCGTCGTGATCAATGTTGCCGGATAAGCCACCCCTTCTTCTACGTTGTGTACTGGTGAGTAGTTTAACAAGTACTCGAACATTTCCGAGCTATCTTCTGCGGTACCGTAATCGTAAGCCCAGCCAGCACCAGCGGTAAAGGTGTGGTAACGCAACATGTCCAGTACCCCAACTGCCGGTAACGCAACAGCGAATAGTTCAGGCCGTTGTGTCATCACTGCACCAACTAACAAACCGCCATTAGAGCCGCCTCGTACAGCAAGTCGCTCAGATGATGTGTAGTCCTCATCAATTAAGTACTCACCCGCAGCGATAAAATCATCAAACACGTTTTGCTTTTGCATCTTAGTACCGGCTTTGTGCCACTCTTTGCCGTACTCGCCGCCACCGCGCAAGTTAGCCACGGCATAAACACCACCCATTTCCAACCAGGCTGCGTTAGCAATACTAAAGCTTGGGGTCAGGCTAATATTAAAGCCACCGTAACCATACAGAATCGTGGGGTTGCTGCCGTCCAGCGCCATACCTTTTTTGTGCGTGATAATCATCGGTACCTTGGTACCATCTTTAGAGGTATAAAATACTTGCTTGCTGACATACTGACTGGAGTCAAAATCAGCACCCGACTCTTCGTATACCACTGATTCGCCGGTATCCGGATTCATTTCATAAATCGTTTGTGGCGTGCTGTAGTTAGTAAAGCTATAGAAAACTCTTTCAGCGTCTTGTTTCTCGCTAAAGCCGCTGGCACTGCCAACGCCTGGTAACTCGATATCACGTACTTTGTTACCATCGTAGTCGTATTGCTCCACTTTAGACACGGCATCAACCATGTACTCGGCAAAGATATAGCCGGCGCCGGTAGACGGGTTCAATACATTATCGCTGTGGGCAATAAAATCCTGCCAGTTCTCCGGCTGCGGATTGCTTGCATCAACGGTCACCACACGACCATTTGGAGCATCCATATTGGTCTCCAGATACAACATATTATCGCGACTGGTTAATACCGATGTGTCGTAGTCCATGTTGCCGTCAACTAAAACCAGGTCAGCATCCGGGTCACTCAGGTCTTTAATGTAAAGCGTGTTGCCTGATGTCGAGTTCGCTGCAGATACCACCAGGAAATGGTCATCTTCGGTAACGTAGCCGCCAACATAGCGATGTTTTTCTTCTTCCGTACCACCAAAAATTAACTGATCGTCAGACTGCGCTGTGCCTAACTCATGGTAATACAATTTATGTTGGTCAGTTTTCGCCGACAGCTCACTGCCTTCGGGCTTGTCATAGCTGGAATAATAAAATCCGTCATTACCTTTCCAGGAAATACCGCTGAACTTGACGTCAACGAGCGGCTCTTCCAGTTGCTCACCGGTTTCGGCATCAATAACAATGATTTTTCGCCAGTCACTACCGCCTTCAGAAATAGAGTAAGCGGCAATCGAGCCGTCCTCGCTAAAAGTTAATTGCGCCAACGAGGTGGTACCGTCTTCGCTAAAGGTATTCGGATCTAAAAAGACCTCAGCTTCGGCATCCTCACTTTTTTTACGATAAACGACATACTGGTTCTGCAAACCATCATTTTTATAAAAATAGATATAGTCGCCTTCAAAACGCGGGGCGCTAACTTTTTCGTAATTCCAAAGCTCCGTCAGACGTGCTTCGATTTTTTCACGAAACGGAATATTTTCGAGATGATCAAAAGTTACTTCATTTTGCGCTTTTACCCAGTTTTCCGTCTCTTCGCTCCGATCATCTTCTAACCAGCGATAGGGATCGGCAATTTCGGTCTCAAAGTAAGTATCAACAACATCTCCTTTCCGCGTTTCGGGGTACTGCATTTTCGCGCTCTCTTGTTGTGCTTGTTGCTCTGTTTGTGGTTCTTGCGCTTGCTCTGCAGATTGTTGTGGCGAACATGCCATTAATACACTCGCGGCAACCGCGGTTAAGACCATTCTCATTGTTATTCTCCTATGTCTATTTATTGCAATACGTTAGCAGAACTAGGCAGCAAGAGGAATCTTTGCTAGAAAGGTAACGACTGTCAGCAAAAAAAGAGCGACCAGTGGCTGATTTACCCCAGATCATTTGCGGACCTATTTTACGTTCGGTCGAACCTGACGCCATTATTCTATGGCTAGTGACATCTCATGATAATCCAGCAGATGTGCGACTAACTGTCGATATTGAACGCTGCGATGAGCAATTAGTGAGGGTCGGTCGATACGCCTGGATTCGTCGACTCTGCATCACACCTAAAACACCCCTCAACGATCAGCAGTACATTGAGTACGACGTATTATTGAATGGGCTGGGGTTACAGCAAACAACGCCGCACTTGCTTTACGCCGACCAGCAAAGCCCCGGTTTTGTATTTAAAAGCAATATCGATAAGTTACTACACGGCTCTTGCCGTCGCCCCCATCATGCCGCTACCGACGGCTTAATTCGTGTAGACCAAAAGCTCGAAGCATCCGTCAATAGCCCGGCAGATAGGCCAGCGCTACTACTCCACTCGGGTGACCAAATTTACGTTGATGATGCAGCCGGGCCGATGCTGGTGGCTATAAAACAGGTTATTGAACAACTCGGACTTTATGATGAACAGTTTGACGGCGCTCCGTTCAGCTCGTTGCAGGAACTCTATCAGTCGGACAGACATTACTACGCACGCGACTCGCTATTGCCGGATACTGAATCAAACGAGGCCATCACCGAGAAGTTTTTTGGTGGCGTTCGCAAACCTATTTTTACTTCCAGTAACGCAGCCAATCACCTGATATCGTTGAGCGAAGTCATTGCCATGTATTTGTTGTGCTGGTCTCCACAACCATGGCGCTGGGTAAATATCGAGACGCCAACGTCACTCAGTGAGCAAAATAAACAACGCTTCAACACCGAGTTACAGGCGCTAAATGAATTCAGTGCCAATCTGCCAAAAGCTGCTCGAGCAATGGCCAATATTCCAAACTATATGATTTTCGATGACCATGACGTAACCGATGACTGGAACTTATCGGCACTATGGGAGGAAACAGCCTATGAACACCCCTTCTCCAAACGCGTCGTTGGTAATGCTTTAATTGGCTACTTATTATGCCAAAGCTGGGGCAATCATCGTGACCAATTTCAGCCGTTGATAAATCACCTACAAGAGGGCACCCCATCTGGCTCTATCTGGCCACAATCCATGCAAGATGCCCTTATCGATAAGCTACTGTATTTTGAGCATTGGGATTATGACATTAATAGCCAACCCGCAATTATTGTGCTCGATACCCGCACCCAGCGCTGCCGAAGTCATGTTGAATATTTTTGCGCACCGGAAAACACCTGAACATTTCACTATTTTATCAGGCGATGTGCATTATTCTTTTGCTTACGATGTGCATTTAAAGCACCGCAAGCGATCCCCTCGCATATATCAAATAACCAGCAGTGGCATCAAAAATGAGTTCCCGGATAAACTATTGGAGTGGCTTGATCGATTAAACCGTTGGCTGTTTGCGCCCTATTCACCGCTAAACTGGTTCACTAAACGCCGACGCTTTCGTGTAACACCTCGCCTGCCGAGCGAACGCGACGCCGGGGAGCGCTTGTGGAACCAGTCTGGCATTGGTTATGTCGAGTTCAATAAAGAGGGTATACCGCAGCTAATCCAACAACTTGGTGCATCGCGAGGTGAGTGTACGTTCAACCCTTCGAAAGTTAACAAGGAGTCAACCGAATGAAACAAACCCCGTTTGATATTCAGGTAAACCGTCGAAACAGGGTTTGGGTTGTTTGAACTACTTAGACTCCGCGTATAAGCTCCATGGCTTGCCTCGAACTTTTTCTAACCAGTGACGAAGTTCGTGTTCCAGCGGTCTATCTTCTACTAGCAGTTCGAATTCAGCGGCTAGCGACGCTCGCATTGCCGCCAACTCTGGCCCGGTTTCACGCAGCTTCCCTGCCATACGTTCACGCAGAACACTACCCTGATAGGACGCTAACAAGGTGGCCACTGTCACTTGCTCCGTGAGCTCGAGTACCCGCATACAATCGCGAGCGGCAATGGTTCCCATACTGACTTTATCCTGGTTATGACATTCAGTAGAGCGTGAAAAAACACTCGCTGGCATAGTCAGCTTCAATGCTTCTGCTGTCCAGGCAGAACAACCAATTTGCACCGCTTTAAAACCATGGTTAATCGCTTTTCGCTCGCCTTCAGCCGCCGATAAATTCGATGGCAAGTCATGATTCATTTTCGTATCAAGCAACAACGCCATTTGCCGGTCATGCAAATCGGCCAGGTTCGCTATAGCGGCTTTCATCGAGTCCATGACCATCGCAATGTGGCCGCCGTAGAAGTGGCCTCCATGCAAAACATGCTCGCCAATACCATCAATAATCGGGTTATCGTTAGCACTGTTCAGCTCGTTTTCAATGGTGTCTTTGAACCACGGCAAAGCGTCTTTCAACACACCAATGATGTGCGGCGCACAGCGAATGGAGTAGCGATCCTGCAACCGGGAGGAATTACGCGGATGCTCATGATGATTCAAGTCGTCACGTATCCACTTGGCGACTTGTTGCTGGCCTTTATGCGGTTTAACGGCAAACAGCAGTTCGTCAAAATGGTTTGAATTACCGTCTAATGCAATGCTGGCTAACGCAGTAATGCGGCTGGACAGGCGCGTTAAATAGTCGGCACGATCCCAGGCCAGACAAGCCAGTGCGGTCATCACCGCTGTGCCATTCATTATCGCTAAACCTTCTTTGGGACGCTGTGTGTGAAGTTCGACACCCAGAGCCTTGAAGGCTTCCGCACTTGTCATAATTTCACCGTTAAAGCGAACATCCCGCTCGCCAATTAAAGCGCCAGCAATATAAGACAGCGGTGTTAAGTCACCACTGGCGCCAACACTGCCCTCTTTCGGAATTAGTGGCAGCATATTTTCATTCAGCATCAGTACCAAACGTTCTAACAGCGGCCAACTCACCCCTGAATAACCCTGAGTCAGTGATGCCAGGCGCACCGCCAAAATAGCGCGCGTTTCCTGCTCGTTAAAGTAGTCGCCCAACCCACAGCCGTGGAAGCGTGTTAAATGAATAGGCAGCTCTGAAACCAGGTTATCAGGCACAGAAACGGTACAGCTGTCACCATAGCCCGTGGTCACGCCGTAAATCACGCCATCCTGCTCTAACAGGTCATCGAGGAAACGAACACCAGCGTCAATTCGGGCAACAAATTCCGGCGCTTTACTCAAGGTTGCTGTCACCTCATTGTTAGCAAGCGCTACAACATCCTTTATGGTGACCGGCTGTTCGCCAAAACAAACGTTTGCTGTCGTCATAGTCTTAATTATCCCGTCGCTTTTGCGCATAGCGCGCCAACGTTTCCGCATAAACATAGCGAACTTCCTGGGTAAAGTTCTCAACTGAATACGCCGCAGCACATTCAACCGCTTGTTTTGCCAGTGATTGGCATTGTGTTTTATCTTCGAGTAGGTATTTGACCTTTTCCAACCACAACGCTTGTTGCGCCGGGGTTTTATAGCCGTTAACCCCATCGGCCACGACATCGTCAATACCGCTTGAGCGCACTGCCACGACCGGCAGTCCCGCCGCCATGGCTTCTAGAATAACCATGCCCTGAGTCTCGGACTGTGAGGCAAATAAAAACACATCCCCGAGTTGGTACCATTGCGGCATTTCTTCCGGCGGCACGGCGCCAACGAACGACACCTGCTCGGCCAAACCAAGATCGTTGGACTTTTGCTGTAAGCGCTGGCGCTGATGGCCATCGCCAATCATTAAAAAACGAAACGGTTTATCTGTTTGCGTTTTTAGCTGCGCCAGCGCCTCTAACATAAAGTCGATATTCTTCTCGTTGGACAAGCGCGCCACGCTAACAAATACCGTTTCGTCATTGATATTTTGTTGTGTTTTAAGTTGCTTTATAACTGCCTCGTCGCGCTGTTGAAAACGATCAAATTCAATGCCCGTTGGCTGCACATAGATGGTACTTTTCACACCAATTAAACGCAGGTACTCTTCAGTCGACTGAGTGGGCACGATCACGCTGTCACACTTATTGGCAAACCGCCTGACCAAAAAGTGCGCGATAATATTGCGGAATAGGCTTCCGGGTAAAAATACAAAATGTGCGTAATGCTCTAGCCGCGTGTGATAGGTGTAGACGACCGGTATTTTTAAGCGGCGAGCCATAAATACGCCAACCGAACCAATCCAGAACGGGTGGTGGGAGTGGATAATATCGGGCTTAAACTCGCGGACTTTTTTACGCACATAGCCAGAAAATATGTTGGCAAAACGGAACTCACTCTTATCGCCAAACGAAAACAACGATGGCATGCGAATGACGTTGTTTTCCTTTTTGAGTTTATCTCGATAACGAGGTGCGACAATTAAAACGGTGTCTTTTACCTTGGTTAGGCCGTAGCGCAGGCGTTCGATAGAAATGGGTACCCCACCTATAAACGGCAAGTAGTTGTTGGTAAACATCGCTACTTTTAACGACTTTTTAAGCCATGGTCCGGCATCAATATCATAGTTAGGATAATAATTCTTACCCACAAATACCGCGTTATACAGTTTAATGCTGACCGCCAGGAACAGCGCTAACAATAAGAAAAAATTAACAAAGCCCGTGTAGAATAACGAATAGATAAAAAACCAAAAGCTCTCTAATTGCTTCAATATTGGGTGTTGCCCGACCGGCAACTCGACCACCTGCTGAGAAATGCCATCATTGGCATCGACGGTCACTTTTACATAGTGATAAAAGCTATCATCCTGGTTTAGAACTAAGCCACCACCGCCGCCGGTTATTACATAGGGAACTCCCGCTTCTGTATGCTCCGAAAATACGGAGATATTGGCGGAAAATACGCGATCAACATCAAACTGTTCAAAAGTTGATAATAGCGCCTGGCGAAATGTTTCGGGTTGCAGAAAGTCTTCTTCGTCAGCAAGCAAAAACTCTTCTTTCGGTTCAAACAAGGGGTGTCCAATAAACACAAACCGATGCTCAGATTGATCGGCTCTTAAAATATCCGTTAACCACCGAATCTGCCACTGCCAAGGCGTTTTTCCCGTACTATCCAGAAAGATAAAACGACTGTCACCGGCACTAAAACTGAAAAAGTGTGGCCCGTAATGATCATAAAAACGGAAGCTGCCAAATTCCTCGTACTCGTTTTCGCCAAAAGTTAACAGGTACGGCTTGTTCAAGTGCGACAGCGTTCCCTTTAACGCCCGGTATTTGTCCTCTCCACCACTACTGACCGCATTGCCGGCAGAAATAACAAAATCAATATCGCTATTATTGAGCTCAGGAATGATGCGGCGCTCAAAGATACCCACCGAATTATTAATATTACCTACAACGGCAAAGCTATACTGGGGTTGGCCCTCGATCCGAGCACTAATAGACGATAGCTGCTCACTATGAACCGCAGAGTAATCTACACTCGCGAAGTTTAAATACAGCTTGTAAGCCACCATCGCCAGGAGTATCGCGATATTGAAGTAAAAAAGCAGCTTTAACCACTGGCGTTTATTCATAACCCACCTGCACAGACTGTTTAGAACGGCTAATTAAATAGTGCTGCAAAATAAATAAGCCGATGACCATGCCCAGGTATATGGTTAGCGTGCGCCAGCTAAAGGTTACCAATAACAGATGATGCTGCTCTAATAAGGTATTAAAGAAATTGCCGAACACGCCTTCTGAAATGCCCGAAGCCCCCGGCGTGGGGGAAAAGTACATGATGAACGTTGTCACCACCAACAAACCGACTGATAACAAGTAAGGCACGTCATAGCCCAGTCCCCACATGATCAACGCGGGGAAACTAAACAACGCGAGTAAAAATAGTGCAGTATGTAACACCGACAAGATAATGGCTTTTTTTGGACCGCGCACATAGTCCGAAAAACTTTTTGAAAACTTAAATAACTCGCGCATTAAGGTAAAATTCCAACGACGCATTTTTTCCTGCGAGATCAGGTTAAGCCGATAGAGGCCTTTAACCACTCCCGTCATAGGCGTGACCAACCACACCGCACGCCACAGCAGTACGATAAAAAATGCTAAATAGATAACGGTAAACACAGCTAAGGCCGAGCTGATACTGTTACTTAAGGACGACTCTTGCAACGGTGGAAGGGTCAGCAGAAAAATGGGCGACAATGAGAAAATAAAAAGCACTGCTAATACGGTTCTAATCGTACTACCGGCCATCGCTTTACCCACAGACACCCCGTGTTCGTGCAAAAACCATACTTGCGCAAACCCACCACCGGTCGCCATTGGCGTAATATTGGAGAAAAAGATATTAATAAACACCAGCTTTGTCATAACTTTGGGGCTAACCTTTATACCCAGCGCCACTAGGGTGTAGTAAAAGCGAAGCCCATCACTGACAAAATAGACCGTCAATAAAGCGAGGCTGGCGAGAATAAATTCGGGGCGCAGCAGCTGCCAGTCAAACGTAAGACTACGCCCCGAGAAGTGCTCAAATACCGTGAAAAAGCCTGCCAGTGTTAATGCCACAAACAGCGCAGCAAAAATACTGAGTCGCTTCCATGAAACAGGCTGCTTTTGTTTTTTCACTGACACTCCTTTGTGCGAACAAGTGCTCGAACATGACGCTGTTAGTTATAAGCGGGCATTAAAAATACTTCCCTTACGCAATTACGAGGATGCGCGTTTAAAGCATACAGTACTGCATCTGCAACGTCATCGGGATCTAACTTATCAGGCTTAGGTTCATCAAAAAACGGTGTATTAACCATGCCTGGCGCGATGGTGGTACAGCGGCCATTCCATTCTTTCATTTCTTCGGCAAGGTTTTGGGCAAAGCCGTGCACAAACCATTTGGTCGCACCATAAACTGACCCTTTTAGGGTAATGCGCCCGGCTGCTGAGCCGGTCATTAAAAAATGTCCGGTTGATTCACGCAAATGGGGCAAGGTCAGTTTGGCGGTGTAGAGCAAACCATTGATGTTGACGTCAATCATTGACTTCCACTCGTCTGGATCACCGCCTTCGGTACCTGTTGTATTGACACCAGTGCCTGCATTGGCAAACACAGCATCTAGCTTACCGAAGTGAGCTACGCCCTTATCGACAACCTGCTTGAGTTGCTCGTAGTCGGCTGCATCTGCTGCAACGCCAACGGCATTATCAGCACCCAGTTCACCCACTAGCTCTTCAAGTAACTCTTTACGCCGTGCGGTCAATATGACTTTTATTCCTTCAGTTACGGCTTTTTTAGCTGTTGCTTTACCAATGCCACTCGATGCACCGGTAATTAACAATACTTTGGACATAAATCCTCCACTTACTTTTTAACGTGATATGGAATACTGATCAGTATGACATCTCGATCAATGAAAGGCAGTAATCTAAATCACAGTCTGTCCGTAGTAATAACCACATATTTGACGTTATGGAGTACACAATGTCTGAAGTTAACGGGAAAGTAGTCATTATTACCGGTGCAAGTAGTGGGTTAGGCGAGGCGGCAGCAAAAATGCTGGCAGCTAAGGGAGCCAAGCTGGTACTCGGCGCTCGCCGTGAAGAACGGCTAAAGCAATTAGCCGATGAAATTACCCAGGCTGGCGGCGAAGCCATCTATCAAACGGTCGATGTAACGCATCGTGACCAGGTTGAAGCACTGGCAAAAGCCGCGAAAGATAAGTTTGGACGCATTGACGTGTTAGTTAACAACGCCGGCCTTATGCCGCTAGCCCCGCTTGATGAGTTAAAAGTCGATGAATGGGATCAGATGATTGACGTCAACATCAAGGGTGTTATGTATGGTGTTGGTGCTGTACTGCCGACGATGCGCGAGCAGCATGCCGGACACATTATCAATTTATCGTCAGTGGCCGGTCACGTGGTATTCCCAGGTGCGGCAGTTTACTGTGCGACCAAATATGCGGTTAAAGCGATCAGCGAAGGGATTCGTCAGGAATCTAACGGCGAGATTCGCTCAACCAATATTTCGCCGGGAGCGGTCGCTACAGAATTAACCGACCATATTAGTCATAAAGACTCAAAAGAAATGGCAGACGATTTGTATAACGATGCGATTGACTCAGATGCTATTGCACGCGCCATCACCTTTGCCATTGAGCAACCTGGCGAGGTTGACGTGAATGAAATGATCATTCGCCCAACCAAACAAGAGTTGTAATTGTCGGCCAGCGGTGCCTGACATGTGATTAAAAAAGCCTGCTTTAAACGCAGGCTTTTTTAACAGTCAATGACTTACTTCATTGTCCCTGTTTCTTCAAAACGCTCATGCCAGCTCAACGCTTCGCCGAGGATGTGTGGAGTATGCATTCCTCGCCCAGTCGCACAAGAGCGTTCAAAATAGTCTGATAACTGGTCTTTAAAGTCCGGGTGGGCGCAGTTTTCAATAATTGCCCGCGCTCGCTGACGTGGTGATAACCCTCGCAAATCCGCTAGACCTTGTTCAGTTACAATGACTTTGACATCATGCTCGGTATGATCAACATGTGAAACCATCGGCACTATGGATGAAATTTTTCCATTTTTTGCTGTCGATGGCGACATAAAAATAGATAAGTAGCCGTTTCGTGCAAAATCACCTGACCCCCCAATGCCATTCATCATACGAGTACCCATAATGTGGGTCGAGTTGATGTTGCCATAGATATCCGCCTCAATCATGCCATTGGTCGCAATGATACCGAGTCGCCGAGCAACTTCAGGGTGATTACTTATATCTTGTGAACGCAGGAGTATTTTATCGCGGTAAAACTCAATATTCTCATCGAATTCGGCCAACCCTTCAGGACTTAAAGAAAATGCTGTCGCCGAAGCCATCTCCAGGGTACCCGACTTTAACATTTTCAGCATGCCATCCTGTATGACTTCGGTATAGGCCGTTAAGTTTTTATAGGGGCCACTGTCCAGTGCTTCAAGTACCGCATTTGGGATATTGCCAACCCCTGATTGAAGGGGCAATAATTCTTTCGGTAATCGACCAATAGCGATTTCCCGTTCAAAAAAAGCTAAAATATGCTCAGCAATTTTACGTGAGTTGTCATCAGGCTGTTTAAACGGAGTATTGCGGTCCGGCGCATTAGTTTCGACAACTGCAACCACCTTTTCTATCGGGCAACGCAAGTATTGCTCGCCAATACGCTGGTTAGGTTCCGTCAGCATAATGGGTTTTCGATGGGGTGGTAACGCAACGCCGTAATAAACATCATGCATGCCTTCGAGCAAAGCTTGCTGCTTATGATTGACTTCCAGAATGATTTTGTCCGCCTGCTCAATCCAGGTTTTGTTATTACCCAGTGACGAAGAAGGAATCAGCGAACCATCCTCACGAATCCCCACTACTTCGATAATGGCAATATCCATTTTTCCAAAAAAACCAGACCAGGCGTATTGGGAAACCTCAGACAAATGGTAATCTGCGTAGCTCATGGTGCCGTTATTAATTCGTTCCCGACAAATAGGGTCACTCTGAAATGGCAAGCGCATTTCGATACCATCAACTTCAGCTAACTTACCATCCAGTTCGGGAGCCGTTGAAGCACCAGTTAATACATTGATACGAAACGGTGTGCCACCCAATGCATTATGGCGACGAATACGATCAGCCAGCGCACCCGGCACGGCTTTCGGATAGCCAGCGCCGGTAAAACCACTCATTCCTACGGTCGCTCCGGCAGGAATAAGTTCAGCCGCAGCTTCTGCGGAAGCCACTCGCTTTTGTAACTCTGGATTTAGAATTCGAGACTGCTTAGACATAACATTACCTGTATTGTTAACTCACAAGACTGCATTCTTTGCGGGACAGGGATGCAGGTAGAACGTTTATTGTACGCCTAAAACACTCAGATGAGGTTAGGCTACGACTAAAGTCTACCTAGGGTAGGCTTATCATTTGAACTCTACTTATCTATGCTGGTCTATATCCTCACTATCTGCCCACGATGAGCATCATTATGTTTAAAACATCGCAAAGCCTGATCATTGCATTCGCTGTTATTATTAGCTGTGCCATATTGGGTAGCTTTTTCGTTAAAGGGTTGACCGATTTTCGTGCCATGGAACGCAGTGTGACTGTAAAAGGATTATCCGAGCGTGAGTTTGTGGCAGATACCGTAATTTGGCCTATTCAGTTTGTTTCGGCCAGCAACAGTCTCGAGGACATCTATCAATCCATAGAAACTGGTAAGCAACAAGTAGTGGATTTTCTAACGACTAAAGGCATTCAAACTCATGAGATTTCCATGGGTGCCCCTTCGATAACCGACAAATCGGCCCAACGATACGGCTCGGCTCAAGCGGCAGCGTTTCGTTATACTGCGACACAAACCATCACGGTCTATTCAAGTCGGGTCACGGAAATACGCAACATGATGAGTGCGTTGTCAGAGCTCGGTAAACAAGGGATTGTTTTATCCAGCGACGACTATCAAGCTCAACCTCAATATCTATTTACTCGACTTAACGATGTTAAGCCAGAGATGATTGAGGAAGCGACTAAAAATGCACGTGAAGTGGCTGAAAAATTTGCCCAGGACAGCAATAGTGAGTTGGGCAAAATAAAATTTGCGCGCCAAGGGTTATTTAGCATACAAGCCCGTGATCAACATAACCCACATTTAAAGAAGGTTCGGGTAGTGACCACGGTTGAGTATTATTTATCTGACTAACGCACAATCTTTTTTGTAATTTACGGCTAAAACACGTAGATTACGCGCCTATTTTTTGTTCGGGTGTAAATTGTGATTGCTGCTTCTAATGTCACCATGCAGTTTGGTGCAAAACCTCTGTTTGAAAATATCTCTGTAAAATTTGCTAACGGCAATCGCTACGGTCTGATTGGCGCCAACGGCTGTGGCAAGTCCACGTTTATGAAAATTCTGAGTGGCGAGCTCGAGCCGTCTGTGGGTAATGTCTCGGTAGATCCCGATATGCGGGTTGGCAAACTACGCCAAGAGCAGTTTGCCTACGAACAGTATAGCGTGATTGATACCGTTATTATGGGTCACGAGCAACTGTGGGAGATCAAAACGGAACGCGACCGAATTTATGGTTTAGCCGAGATGAGCGAAGCAGATGGGATGCGGGTCGCCGACTTAGAGACAGAGTTTGCCGAGCTTGACGGTTATACCGCCGAATCACGGGCCGGTGATCTACTGCTCGGCGTGGGAATTCCGCTGGAGTCGCATTTTGGTCCCATGAGCGAAATTGCTCCCGGCTTAAAGCTGCGTGTATTGCTGGCCCAAGTACTGTTTGCCGAACCAGATATCATGCTGCTGGATGAACCTACCAACAACCTCGATATCAATACCATTCGTTGGCTGGAAGATACGCTTAATGAACGCGATGCCACTATGGTCATTATTTCCCACGACCGCCACTTTTTAAACAGCGTTTGCACCAATATGGCGGACATTGATTATGGCGAGCTGCGCGTGTATCCGGGGAATTATGATCAGTATATGTTTGCTGCAACCCAGGCGCGTGAACAGCTATTAAATGATAACGCCAAAAAGAAAGAAAAAATCGCTGAATTACAACAGTTTGTCAGCCGTTTCTCTGCCAATGCGTCAAAAGCCAAGCAGGCAACGTCACGCGCTAAGCAAATAGAAAAAATAGAGTTGGCCGAAGTGAAAACATCGAGCCGCGTTAACCCGTACATCCGTTTCGAGCAAGAGAAAAAACTGTATCGCTTAGCGTTGGAGATGGAGGGATTAAATAAGTCCTTTGACGACAATCATGTGCTGAAAGGTTTAAGCGGTATTATCGAGGTCGGCGAAAAAGTCGCTATTTTAGGTGCTAACGGTATTGGAAAAACCACGCTATTGAAGTGCCTAATGGAACAGTACGATATCGATAGCGGCCTGATTAAGTGGTCTGAGAACGTCAATATTGGCTACTACGCCCAGGATCACGCAGATTGGTTTAAAGACAAAATAACCGTTTTTGAATGGATGAGTCAGTGGAAAAAACCCTACCATGATGACCAGGCGATACGTGGCGTACTGGGTCGCATGTTGTTTTCGCAGGATGACATTAATAAACCCGTTACGATTTTATCCGGTGGCGAAAAGGGTCGCATGATATTCGGTAAGTTGATTCTCCAGCGCCCTAACGTGCTGATTATGGATGAGCCCACTAACCACTTAGATATGGAGTCTATCGAAGCATTAAATCTGGCTTTGGAACAATACGACGGCACGCTGTTATTTGTCAGTCATGACCGCGAGTTTGTGTCGTCACTGGCGTCACGAATTATCGAATTAACCGACCAGGGAATGCGTAACTTTTCGGGAAGTTACGATGACTATCTTAAACAATTGATGTGAGCCAAGTGCAATTCTAGCCAACAGCACTATGCCAAAACGCCGCTATCACGGGGTCTTGTAGTCGCTTTTTTAGACAACATAGACTGACGTGATACGGCTCAATGTCCCGGGGCCGCAGAAATACCTCGATTTGCTCGCGAATCGAACTTTGCTCCACCACAACTTCAGGCACCAATCCAACAGCCAGCCCTAAACCGACCATAGCAACAATGGCTTCGTGCCCTGCCACTTCGGCATAAACGCGCGGTTGCTGACGGTGCGCCTCAAACCATGTAAATAATCGCTCACGCGATAGCCCCATCTGTGCCACCACTATTGGCATGTCGTTCCAGTCAATCTTCCCGGCCAGGGTTTTTTCCCGCACTGCGCATGTCGTTTTCGGCCTAATCATCACTAGCGGCGAGGTGTATAACTGATGCATAAGCACACCATCCGGTACCTGCTCAGGGCGTGTGGCAATGGCAATATCCGTCTGCTGCCGTAACACGTGTTCAAGAGCCAGCGCAGGATCTCCGGTATCAACGCTTAACGCAACGTGGGGATAATTTGGTCGAAAGCCTTCGATAAACTGACGCATAAAAGTCTGCGCTGCTGTTACCGAGCAAAACAATCGTAGCTTGCCTTTTAGTTCGCCGTCATCTGCTAATTGCATTTGCAGCTGCTGCCATTCCGCGAGAATGGATTGACAGCTCTGCAAAGCTTGTTGGCC
The DNA here is from genome assembly GCF_019431395.1 of Idiomarina sp. Lineage (NCBI taxonomy): Bacteria > Pseudomonadati > Pseudomonadota > Gammaproteobacteria > Alteromonadales > Idiomarinaceae > Idiomarina > Idiomarina sp. The sequence goes on along the minus strand of NZ_CP080268.1, from coordinate 2,465,735 downwards.
CTGTTGGGTCAATGTTACGGAGCGGTTATTACGGACGAACAAACGAGTACCCAGGGCATTTTCTAAGCGCTGAATGTGCCGTGATAAAGCAGATGGGCTGACATGCTGTTCCTCACTGGTGCGGCCAAAATGCAATGTCCCGGCCAGTGAAATGAATAACTCCAGAGAACGTAAATCCATGACCTTCCTTATTGTTGCGAGTTGTTGCGACTGTTTGTTGCGGGAATCGCAATACAATAATGCAAATAATTCATTATACGCAACAATTGCTTTGCCGTAAGGTAATCTTAAATTTAAGGAGAAACCTATGGCTGAGAATTACTTTAATCAACTTCCCTTTCGGCGCCAATTAGCGCAATTGCAACAGTGTCGATTTATGCAGGCTAACGAGTTTGAAGCAGGTTGCCAGGAACTTGTTGGTAAGAAGGTTGTAATTGTCGGCTGCGGTGCCCAGGGACTTAACCAAGGGCTTAATATGCGTGACTCAGGCCTTGATGTAAGCTACGCACTGCGACCTGCTGCGATCGACGAAAAACGGCCCTCATGGCAATCCGCGTCACGAGAAAAGTTTTCTGTAGGTAGCTATGAAGAGCTTATTCCAAGCGCTGATCTGGTCATTAACTTAACCCCGGATAAGCAGCACAGCGCGGTCGTTGAAGCGGTGATGCCATTGATGAAAAAAGGCGCAACGCTGGGTTACTCGCATGGCTTTAATATCGTCGAAGTAGGACAAAAGATACGTGACGATATCACCGTCATTATGGTGGCGCCTAAGTGTCCCGGCACCGAAGTTCGCGAGGAATATCTGCGCGGCTTTGGTGTGCCGACATTAATCGCAGTCCACCCTGAGAATGACCCAACCGGCCACGGTCTTGCCTGGGCCAAGGCGTGGGCAGCAGCCACCGGTGGTCACAGAGCGGGCGTACTGGAAAGCTCGTTTGTGGCAGAGGTCAAATCGGACCTCATGGGCGAACAAACTATCCTGTGCGGTATGTTACAGGTGGGCTCGCTGCTGTGTTTTGAACATATGGTCAGTAACGGCATTGAAGCCGCTGAAGCAGCGCACTTAGTCCAGTATGGGTGGGAAGAAATTACCGAAGCGCTAAAATTTGGCGGTATCACCCTGATGATGAGCAACCTCGACAGTGCTTCAAGGGTTCGGGCATACCAGCTTGCAGAGCAGGCAAAAGAGGCGCTAACCCCGTTATTTAATAAACATCAAGATGACATTTTAAGTGGTGCGTTTTCTAAGCAGATGATGCAAGACTGGCAGAATAATGACCATGACTTGCTGAGCTGGCGAGAAAACACGCGACAAAGTGCATTCGAGCAAGCTCCTGATTCTGATCAGCAACGCAACTGTAACGATTTCTTCGCGCGCGGAGTGGTGATGGTGGCACTGGTTAAAGCCGGTGTAGAACTCGCATTCGAAACCATGGTGAATGCCGGTATTCGTTCTGAATCAGCCTACTATGAGTCGTTACACGAGTTACCCTTGATCGCTAACACGATAGCCAGAAAACGGCTCTATGAAATGAATGTTGTTATCTCTGATACCGCTGAATATGGAAATTATTTGTTTGCTAACGCCGCTTATCCGCTTCTGCAAAAAGAGCTTTTTGCTCATATCAGTAGCAGTGATATCGGGTTGGGACTAACTGCTGAATCGGCAACGTTTGACTACCCAGTCTTAAATACAATCAACGAAGCGATTTATCAGCACCCTATCGAGCAAATCGGCCGAAAACTTCGACGTTATATGAAGGATATGCAACCAAAACAAAAAAAGCGTTGACATTAACCTCACGAATGTTAGAACAATAAATAGACACGAACAAAAACAGACCGTTTAGTTAGAGAAAGAGATTTTTACAATGCGTTTAGTTGCTGTTGCAAACATTAACATTCTAGTCCTACTCGTGGTGATTATTAATCGCTGCGCGGGCAGGTGTTGGAATTTGTAAAGCAACAGACAAAAAGCAAAATCCAAAAACCCCCGCTTCAACAAGCGGGGGTTTTTTCGTTTAAGGGCAAAAAAAGGCTAAAAAGTAATGACAGGCGCCGAATCCATCATCGAATTTTTAGAAAGCCAGCACGTTGAGCACGTTTTTGGATATCCCGGCGGCGCTATCATGCCGATTTACGACGCGCTCTATAGATCGCCGGTGCAACATTTCTTATGCCGGCACGAGCAAGGCGCTGCGTTTGCAGCTATCGGCTATGCGAGAGCCAGCGGCAAAACCGGCGTTTGTATGGCAACCTCAGGACCAGGAGCGACCAATCTCCTAACGGCTTTAGCCGATGCCAAACTTGACTCAGTGCCCATCGTTGCTATTACCGGCCAGGTGGATCAAGCCGTGATGGGTACTGACGCATTTCAGGAAATCGATGTACTCGGACTAAGCTTAGCCGTTACCAAACACAGTATATTGGTTAATGAAGCCAGCGAACTTCAGGAAGCCTTGCGACAAGCTTTTCGAATTGCCAGCGAGGGACGGCCGGGGCCTGTCATCATCGACATTCCTAAAAACATCCAGCTGGGCGCTGCCAGCACGACCAAAAAGACAGCAGCTGATCACAGTCCAATGCCGCCACCTCAGCCCTCCCACACGATAAGTAATGCGGCAGCGGTTGCTTTGGCTCGTCACTTGATATCGCAGGCGAAGCGTCCGGTGGCCTATATCGGTGGTGGTGTGACCATGGCAAATGCCGTGCCGCAACTGCGGGAGTTTCTTGCAACAACCCAGTTACCTACCGTATCGACGCTAAAAGCCTTGGGCAGTGTTGCCGGCGACTATCCACATGATTTAGGCATGATTGGTATGCATGGACGGCAATGCGCTAACCTGGCGGTTCAGGAGTGCGACTTGCTAATTAACCTTGGCGCGCGTTTTGATGACCGTGTTACCGGTAAGTTAGCTGACTTTGCGCCCCACGCTAAAGTCATTCACATCGACATTGACCCGGCCGAACTCAATAAAAGACGACGCGCGCTATGCGGTATACACGGTAACCTACGCGAGGTATTGCCATCGTTGCAGGTTACTACGCAGTGTGACGACTGGCGCCAATACTGTCAGGATTTGAACCACCAGTATCCACTGCAGTACCGCAACCCGGAAAAGGGTATTTATGCGCCTAAATTACTTCGCCTTATCAGCGACAGTATGCCGGCCAATTCAGTCATTTGCCCGGATGTTGGTCAGCACCAAATGTGGGTTGCGCAACATATGCGCTTCGCTCAGCCCAACAATCACTTAAGTAGCGGTGGTTTAGGGACTATGGGGTTTAGCCTGCCCGCCGCAATTGGCGCGCAGATCGCTCGCCCTAGTGACAGCGTGTTTGCTATTAGCGGCGATGGTTCTTTTATGATGAACGTACAAGAGCTTGGCACCATAAAGCGCTTTAGCCTGCCGGTAAAAATAATCATCATCGATAATCAACGCTTGGGAATGGTTCGACAATGGCAACAACTGTTCTTTGATGGTTGCTACAGCGAAACAGACCTTAGCGATAACCCTGAGTTTTGTACCCTGGCAAAAGCGTTTGAAATTCCATCTGCTTATATCGATCGTGCCGAGCAGGTGCCTGACGCCATTGACCAACTGCTCAGCAGTCAGGGGCCTTTCCTATTACATGTCCGCATCGATGCCGCCGAAAATGTTTGGCCACTCGTACCGCCGGGCGCTGCCAACCACCAAATGCTGACGGAGAATAACTAATGCATACCATAGTTACCTTACTCGTTGATCATCACCCCATCGCTATTGAACGCATCTTACAGGTCACACGCTATCGCGGCTTTACCGTTACCGGACTTAAGCTGAGCCGCGAGGACACATGTCAACAAAACGTAACACTGGAAATTGCCAGCGACCGAAATATAGAGCTACTCATCAATCAATTAGCAAAAGTCTATCACGTGATGGAGCTAAAAGTCGGTGCCAGTTTGGATATAAACCAAGCCGAACCGGCTATGCAGCAAGCCATAGCGCATTGAACCCATTACAACTGAGCAGTCAACGAGGTTAGTTATGCCCAAGTTACGATCATCAACGGTCACACAAGGAAGAAATCGTGCTGGAGCTCGCGCTTTATGGCGTGCAACAGGCGTAAAAGATACTGATTTTGGTAAGCCCATTGTGGCAGTGGTCAACTCGTTTAGCGAGTTTGTACCCGGTCATGTTCACTTACGCGAAGTGGGCCAACTGGTTGCTGACAGCATCAGCGCCAGTGGTGGTATCGCAAAAGAATTTAACAGTATTGCCATTGATGACGGTATCGCCATGGGTCATGACGGGATGCTTTATAGCCTGCCTTCGCGCGATTTGATTGCTGACTCGGTCGAGTATGTTGTAAACGCCCACTGTGCCGATGCAATGGTGTGCATTTCAAACTGCGACAAGATCACCCCGGGCATGTTTATGGCCGCTATGCGGCTTAATATTCCTGTCGTTTTTGTTTCGGGTGGTCCCATGGAAGCAGGCAAAACGCAGCTTTCTGACCAAATTATCAAACTCGACTTGGTCGATGCTATGGTCGCTGGTGGCAACCCGACGGTATCCGACAGCGATAGCGAGTCGATTGAACAAAGCGCCTGTCCTACCTGCGGTTCCTGTTCGGGCATGTTTACCGCTAATTCGATGAACTGCTTACTCGAAGCGCTAGGGCTGGCATTGCCTGGAAATGGCTCGTTATTGGCCACCCATCAATTGCGTAAACAACTCTTTGTTGATGCCGGCAAAACAGTCATGGATTTATGCCAACGCTATTATCAAAATGACGATGACAGCGCGCTACCACGTCAAATTGCTAACCGCTCAGCTTTTGAGAATGCGATGATGCTGGATATCGCCATGGGCGGATCGACCAACACAATTTTGCACTTGCTGGCCGGGGCTTATGAGGGCGAAATTGACTTTTCCATGGCAGAAATCGATGCGTTGTCACGGCAAGTTCCCAACTTATGCAAAGTAGCTCCTGCAACACCGAAGTTTCACATGGAGGACGTGCATCGCGCAGGTGGCGTAGTAGCCATCCTGGGTGAGCTCGAGCGCATGAACCTGCTAAACCGCGATGTTGCGCACGTCGCCTTCAAGTCCTTGGAGAGCTGGCTTGCAAAATGGGATATACGCCGCACGCAAGAAGAACACGTATTAACCTTTTACCGGGCGGGTCCGGCGGGTATTCGCACCACTAAGGCCTTTTCCCAAGATTGCTATTACCCCAGTCTTGACATTGATCGCGAACACGGCTGCATTCACTCCGGCGACTATGCTTACTCGCAGGAGGGCGGGCTGGCTATTTTACACGGTAATATTGCAGTCAACGGCTGTGTCGTAAAAACCGCAGCGGTTAACGAATCGATGTATGACTTTACTGGCCCCGCGCGGGTTTTTGACAGTCAGGATAGTGCGGTAGAAGGCATTTTAAATGGCGATGTTCAAGCCGGTGAGGTAGTTGTAATACGCTACGAGGGACCTGCCGGCGGCCCGGGAATGCAAGAAATGCTTTATCCCACCAGCTATTTAAAGTCGGTTGGCCTTGATAGTCAGTGTGCACTAATTACCGATGGTCGCTTTTCCGGCGGCACGTCTGGCTTGTCAATTGGTCATGTGTCCCCTGAAGCTGCTGCGGGTGGCGCCATCGGTCTGGTTGAAGATGGAGACACCATCACCATTGACATTACTCGTCGCTCAATAACATTAAACATCTCGGAAACGCTGTTAGCGACGCGCCGCCAGGCTATGAATGAACGCGGCTGTGATAGCTGGCAACCTATGCCGCGACAACGCGCTGTCAGCACCGCTCTGCGCGCTTATGCTGCATTTACCAGCAGTGCCGACAAAGGTGCTGTGCGTGTCTTGCCGTCAGCGAACCCTGGCCGGGAGTTATGATGATTGAATCACTGGATACCAACGAGTTACGGCACTATTTTTTACAGCAAATTCTACTCGCTCCTGTCTATCAGGCAGCGGTAGAAACGCCGTTGCAACGCATGCCGAAATTAAGCCATCGACTGAAACATCAGGTGTTTTTAAAACGCGAAGATCAGCAACCTATCTATTCGTTTAAGTTGCGGGGAGCGTTTAATAAACTTTATCAGCTCCGGCAGCAAGGTCACCACGGTGTAATTTGTGCCTCAGCCGGTAATCATGCTCAGGGGGTTGCCTATTCAGCCGCCAAACTCGACATGCACGCCGTGGTGGTGATGCCGGTAACCACGGCCGAAATTAAGGTGATGGCCGTTCGTGATATGGGCGCAGAAGTTATTCTGCACGGTGTTAATTTCGATAGCGCAAGTGATCACGCGCTGCAGCTGGCTCAAACTCGTCAGCTACATTATGTACCACCCTTTGATGACGAGGCTGTTATTGCCGGTCAGGGTACTGTCGCCAAAGAAATGCTCGCACAGCAGCCCAATCTTGATGTGGTCTTTGTTCCTGTCGGTGGTGGCGGCTTACTCGCCGGTATGGCAGCTTATATTAAAAGTATCCAACCACATATAAAAGTGATTGGCGTGGAGCCGGCAGATGCGGCATCACTCAGCGCCGCGCTTGCTGCTCACTATCCTATGCGGTTATCTCAAGTTGGACTATTTGCTGACGGCACCGCTGTCAAACAAGTAGGAAAGCTGCCTTACAAAATTGCTAGTGCCCTTTGTGATGAAGTAATTACGGTTAGTTCCGACGAGATTTGTGCAGCTATAAAAGATATTTTTGATGATGCCAGAGCTATAGCCGAACCCGCCGGAGCGCTGGCGTTAGCCGGCTTAAAAAAGTTTTCGCGCACACATGAACAACAGCAAAACCTGCGCTTGGCAACAGTGTTGTCGGGGGCTAACCTGAACTTTGACAGGCTCCGTTATATCGTAGAACGAAGTGAGATTGGCGAGCTACGTGAAGCGTTACTGGCTGTAACCATTACCGAAGAGGTGGGTAGCTTCCGGCGCTTTAGCGAATTGCTCGATGGCCGCGTTATTACCGAGTTTAATTATCGCTATGCCGATGATTCACAAGCACATATTTTTGTCGGTATAAAACTGACCGGCGGTGATAACGAACTAATTGATGTTAAACACACATTAGCCACTGCCGGGTATCCGTTTGTCGATTTGTCTCAGGATGAACTAGCCAAACAACATCTTAGACATATGGTCGGGGGACGCCCTCAACAGGTGTTGCAGGAGCGTTTGTATCAAGTGACCTTTCCGGAGCATCCCCGGGCGTTGAGTGACTTTCTGAGTGCGCTGGGCGATCACGCCAATATTAGCTTGTTTCACTATCGCAATCACGGCGCAGCCTATGGTGATGTGTTGGTGGGCTTTACCGATGCTTCTGAGCAAGCGCTTAACCAATTGCTACATGAACTTGGCTATCCATTTATCGATGTGACAAAACAACCCAGCTATCAATTCTTCCTGGGCAGCAGCGCTAAACACGTTGCTGCCCCAAACTAGCCTCTTATCACACGGCAAACGACTGCGGCATAAACCATGGCGCATCGTTTGCCCGCGAATCTTCATAACGGTCAATCGCATCGGCATACTGTTCAGCCATACCAATAAAGTCATTATCGTTTAGCAATTGTTCGCGATCACTAAACGCTAATTCAAAGCTGAAAACCTCACCGTTAGCCAAAATCAGTTCCTGATTCTTTAGGTCAACACTTATCTGCCGTGCCTGTTGGCTATCTGCAGAGTCGCTAATAGACTGCTGAATCGATTCAAGCGCATTGGCTGTCACGCGCGCAGGCAAGAGTTTATTGTTAATGCAGTTGCGGTAAAAAATATCAGCAAAACTACTCGCAACAATAACTTTAAAGCCAAATTGTGCTAATGCCCACGGCGCATGCTCGCGGCTCGAACCGCAGCCAAAATTATGGCCAGCAACCAATACGCTTGCCTCGTTAAACTGGGGTTTATTCAAAACGAAGTCTGGATTTTTAGTGCCATCTTCACGGTAACGCCAATCGTAAAACAGCGCTTCACCAAAACCTTCCCGCGACACCCCAGTCAAAAACTGTTTAGGAATAATTTGATCAGTGTCGACATTATCTACAGCTAACGGACACGCAGCTCCCTGGTGAAAGTAATTGCTCATATTAACCCCTCCCCACTCACTAACGGAGTACTTGATAAATAACCATGTATTGCAGCGCTTACAGCTACCGCCGGGCTAGCTAAGTGCGTTCTTGCCATACGCCCTTGTCGCCCCTCAAAATTACGATTACTGGTTGACACACAGCGTTTACCGGCGGGCACGATGTCATCGTTCATCGCAAGACACATTGAACAGCCGGGTTCACGCCATTCAAAACCAGCGGCTTTAAAAATATCGGCAAGTCCCTCGGCTTCGGCTTCGCGTTTCACTTGTGCTGAACCCGGCACCACCAGAGCTCTTACATGCGGTGCCACTCGCCCGCCTTTTACTACCGCAGCTGCTTGGCGCAAATCAACCAGCCGACTGTTCGTACACGATCCGATAAACACGACATCTACCGGGTAATCCTGCAGGGCTGAGCCAGGTGTTAAGCCCATATAATGCAATGCGTCGGCGACACTGCGCTGTAAGTCGCTGGTGTCGAACTGAGTCGGGTCAGGAACCCGGTCGGTAAGCGCCATAACCTGCTCTGGTGACGTACCCCAGGTGATTTGAGGGCGGATGCTACCAGCATCCAGTACCACTGTTTTATCAAAGGTGGCATCGGCATCTGACTTCAATGTTTTCCAACGCGCTTTAGCTCGATGCCATTGTTGTGCGCTGGGCGCTCGAGGACGTCCTTCCAGGTAACTAAAGGTCACTTCATCCGGCGCGATCAAGCCGGCTTTAGCGCCCATTTCGATGGTCATGTTACAAATCGTCATGCGTTCTTCCATGTCCATCGACTCGATTGCTTCACCGCAATACTCAACAACGTAACCACTACCTCCGGCAGTGCCAACTTTGCCAATCACCGCTAAAATAACGTCTTTTGCAGTAACGCCGGCAGGCAATTGCCCGTCTACTTGCACTTTCATGCTTTTTGCACGTTGCTGGGGTAACGTTTGCGTAGCCAAAACGTGTTCGACCTCGCTGGTGCCAATGCCAAAAGCCAGAGCGCCGAATGCGCCATGCGTTGATGTATGCGAGTCGCCGCAGACAATTGTCATTCCCGGCTGGGTAATACCTTGTTCCGGACCAATTACGTGCACAATTCCCTGATCACGATGGGTGATATCAAGCAACGGGATTCGGAACTCATCGCAATGCTGTTTTAAAGCCGTTAACTGTTGTCTGGAAACGTCACCGGCACCATCGATACGCCGGTTTTGGGTAGAAATATTATGGTCCATCGTAGCCAGTGTTGCTACGGGGTTACGTACGTCTCGCCCTGCTTGTTTTAATCCTGCGAAGGCCTGTGGCGAAGTCACCTCATGGATAAAATGAAAATCAATATAAAGCAGATCAGTACTGTCATTCATAGTCGCTACTTTATGCTGCTGATAGATTTTTTCGTATAATGTCATGCCCATGATGTTGCTTCCTCACTAATGAATCGTGCTACCGCGTCACCGACGCTGGCGGTAGAAACCGCGTTATTGCTGGTTAAATCTGCAGTTACTTGATGTTGTTTTAATGTCTGTGCGACACCTGCCTCAATTGCACAGGCGGCATCGTCGTTAGCAAAGCTGTATCGCAGCATCAGTGCTGCACTTAAAATTTGCGCGATTGGGTTAGCAATACCCAGACCGGCGATATCGGGTGCACTGCCGCCTGCAGGTTCGTAAAGACCAAATCCCCGGGTGTTAATGCTCGCTGATGGCAACAGCCCAAGCGAGCCAGCGATTGCCGCGAGTTCGTCCGAAAGGATGTCGCCAAACAAGTTATCGCAAAGCATTACGTCAAACTGACTTGGGTCCCGAATCAATTGCATCGCAGCATTGTCCACATACATGTGTTCAAGCTTTATGTGCGGATACTGCTTAGCGACGTCATCGACAACTTGTCGCCACAAGACCCCGGTCGCCATCACATTAGCCTTATCGATTGAGGTCACTTTGCCTTTACGGTTTGCGGCGGCTTCGAATGCCTTGGTTGCGATACTATAGACTTCGTTGTAACGATAGGTCTGAGTGTCAGTCGCCTGCTCTGCTGAACGCTCTTTGGCGCCAAAGTAAATACCACTGGTGAGCTCGCGAAAACAGACAATATCCATTCCCTTAGCGGTTATGTCAGCGCGCAGTGGACTTAGTACTTCAAAGCCGTCGTACCAGCGCGCGGGGCGAATATTGCAAAACAGATCAAAGTGTTGACGAAGCTTCAATAAGGCGGCTCGCTCGGGCTGCTGCTGAGGCGGCAAATTAGCCCATTTAGGTCCACCGACTGAACCGAACAAAATAGCATCACTGGTTTCGCATGCCGTTAAGGTGGCTGCGGGAAGTGCGTTGCCGGAGCTGTCGATAGCCGCACCACCAACCTCGGCATAACGATAGCAACACGAAAAATCAAATCGTTGCGCACAAGCATCTAATACCTTGGTCGCCTCATTGACCACTTCAGGGCCAATACCATCGCCGGCTAACACAGCAATATAGTAAGTGTTCATGATGCTTTCTCCTTCGACTCTGTTTGTAAATCAGTCTTGAGAGCACGCACCTGAATAGCCCGCGCAGCCGTGTTCAGCACATGGATATAAGCTTGCACCGATGCCTTGACGATATCAGTATCTAAACCGACACCATGGATGTGTTGCCCATCAAAATTCGCAGTAATATCAACTTGCCCAAGCGCATCCGCTCCACACCCCTTGGCGCTGAGTTGATAGCTCTCTAGCGAAATCGGTTGCTCTATAATGGCTTGCAGCGCGTCATACGCAGCATCAACGGGTCCATTGCCCTCTCGTGTTTGAGTCGCCAAACGACCGTGGCAACCTAGCTTTACCGTCGCTGAGGCTTTGCCATCAGTGTCTGTCTGTGTCGTTAATTCAGCCAGGCTGTAAGGATCGTCCTGGGCCTGCAGGGATTGCGCAAAAACCAAAGCCTCCAAATCGTAGTCAAAGACTTGGCCTTTTTTATCAGCCAGCTCTAAAAAGCTGCTATATACCTCGTTTAAATCGTAGTCCTGATCGCGATATCCAAGTTCATGTAAACGATGTTTAATGACATGCTTGCCACTGCGCGACGTTAGGTTAAAGCAGTTAGCACGCATACCTATCGACTCGGGACGCATGATCTCATACGTGTTTTGTGCTTTTAGTACACCATCCTGATGGATGCCGGAGGAATGAGCGAACGCGTTGCTGCCAACAATGGCTTTATTTGCCTGAATTGGCATATTACAAACTTGACTCACCACTTGTGAGGTTCGATATATTTCGTGACCTTGAATACCAGTATGCCAGGGTAAGGTGTCAGCTCGGGTATTCAGTATCATAGCTATTTCTTCAAGCGCACAGTTACCTGCGCGCTCACCAATACCATTTACCGTGCACTCAACTTGCCTGGCGCCAGCTTCGATAGCAGCTAAGCTATTAGCAACGGCCAACCCTAAATCATTGTGGCAATGAACACTTAATCGAGCTTGATCAATGTTATTCACTCGCTCTTTTAAAGCTGTGATGATATGAGCAAATTCAGTGGGGACGGTATAACCAACGGTATCGGGAATATTAATCGTGGTGGCACCTGCCGCGATGGCGCGTTCAACCATATAACATAAGTCATCAATGGGTGTGCGCCCGGCATCCTCGCAAGAGAATTCAACGTCGTCAGTATATTGCCTTGCTAACCGGATACTGGCTTCTGCTTGCTCGGTCGCCTGTTGTAATGACTTTCTAAGTTTGTACTGCAAATGTAAGGGCGAGCTTGCAATAAACATGTGGATTCGAGCACGTTCGGCTCCTTTTAACGCCTCTCCGCAGGCACGAATATCATCAGGAATTGCCCGCGCTAATCCACACATCACAGGGCCCTTAATTGTCTGAGCAATTTCCGCAACGGCAGAAAAATCACCCGGTGAAGAGGCTGGAAATCCAAGCTCCATCACGTCGACCCCCAAGCGGCTAATCGCGTCGGCGAGCTGAATTTTTTGCTTTTTACTGAGACTAGCGCGTAATGCCTGTTCACCGTCTCGTAAAGTTGTGTCAAAAATCCAAACTCTATTATCTGCTGTAGGTGTCATTGCGTTTCCTCTTCGGCTCTGTTGCTACCTGCCGTCGAGGCAAAAAAAAAGCCCCGACCTGAAGGCGGGGCTTTTTTTGTTCGTTTTTTTTCTATTAACGCATAAAAGCTCCCGCGCGGCTGATTAGACGCACGATGAGTAGTAGGTTAATAATTTGAACGAACATAATTTTAAACATTAGTCTTCTTTTGGCTGTTATTTATTCAACTTTATTTATTGGTATCACGCTAAAACTTGTCATGCAACCGTTTTTATTGGTAGTCGAACAAAAATTCTCTAAGTTGTTGATAATCGGGCTCCATGGTTTGGTTAAGCTCTGCTTTTCCGATAACATGCTGTAATCGTTTTGGCAGTTCTATCGATGCACCCAATATCTGTTCAACAAGCTCAGCAAACTTGGCCGGGTGCGCAGTTCCCACGATAAGACCATGCTCACCCTGTTGCTGTTGCTTTTTAAATGCAGAAAATGCTACTGCCGTGTGGGGCTCACTTAAGTAACCCTGCGAATGCAATGCTTGAAGCGCCTCTACTGTATCCTGCTCAGAAACCGAAACCGATTCAAAGCGGCCACCAAGCTCAGGATTATGTGCTAACAATGCTTCCACTCTAGGCCAATTATTAGGTGCACTAATATCCATCGCATTAGATAGCGTTTGCTTGGTTGGTGATGGCTGCCATTGCCGACTCTGTAAATACCTCGGCACCGTATCATTACTGTTGGTAGCGGCAATCACCCGCTTTATCGGTAAACCGAGTTGCATAGCCAAAAGTGCGGCACATACGTTACCGAAATTGCCACTTGGAACCACTATGGTCGTGCGGTTTTGTTTGTCAGTCGACAACTGTGCCCACGCTTCAAAGTAATAACATACCTGCGCAAATAAACGACTAATGTTAATCGAGTTGGCAGAGTTTAAATTTAGATGATTTACTGCCTCTGCGTCATTAAACAGTTGTTTTACTAGTGCCTGACACTGATCAAAGTCACCATTAACAGCAATACTCTGCACGTTATCGCCCAAGGTCGTAAATAACCGCGCTTGAAGCGGACTCACTTTATTCTGAGGATACAGCACTACAACCCGGGCACTTGATTGACGATAAAACGCGGCAGCAACTGCAGCGCCGGTATCCCCCGATGTTGCAGTGACAATGGTCGACGGTCGATTATCACCATTAACCTCTTTTGCCTTTGCCAGCGCCAACGCCATAAAACGTGCACCAAAATCTTTAAAGGCCAGCGTTGGTCCATGAAATAACTCAAGGCAACTGACCGCTTCGTTTACCGCAACCACAGGGGCAGCAAAGTTAAACGCCTGTTGTGCCATCTCCGTGGCATCTTCAATACTGATATCGCCACCTGCCAGCGCCGACAAAATCACGCCGCTGCGTTGCGCAAAAGGCATGGCCAGCAGTTCATCAACAGGGAGCTTTGGCAGCTCTTCAACCTTTGGAAAAAAAAGGCCCTGACTGCGCCCCAAACCGATACGGACCGCGTCATAAAAACTGACACATTGACTCTCATCAGCGAGATTAACTAATGGCATTTGGTGCCTCCTCCGATACTAATAAACGCGCTCCCGATAAATCTACCCGACAATGATGAGTCATCGCATCCGCATTCGTGTGGTAGTGGTTTTCAAACAGCTGTTGTGCTTGCCGAGCCTGTTCGTCATCGGTACACAATGCAAATAATGTTGGTCCGGCGCCTGAAATACCCAAATGATGAATACCTAAGCGATGCGCCTGCTCACGCAATGATGCAAGCTTTGGAATCAACGGCTGGCGGTACGGCTCTGCAATAATATCCTCGAGCGCATTCAGCGCCAAAGCTTCATTCGCGGTATACAACCCACTAACAAAACTTGCTAAGTTTTTTGCCGCGCGGACGGTTGTTGGCAATGCAATGGTTGCCGGCAAAACCTGCCTAGCCATGGCCGTGTTGATCACAGTGCCTGGGTAACTCACCACAACCGACCAATGACTGAACCAAGGCAGTTTAAGCGTCGGTTCTTCCGGGCTTGGTGTCATCAACTGCATACCTCCTAAAAACGCCGGCGCAACGTTATCAAGATGCACCGAACCGCTTACGCCACCCTCGATTTCTGCCATAAGATTGAGTAATTCCATCGTCGTTAGTGGCTCTGCAAAAAAGTGATTGAGCCCATAACAGGTCACTACCACCGAACACGCGCTTGAGCCTAAACCACTACCTACCGGCAACTCTTTTTGTAGCGTAAAGTTAAGTTCCGGCAATGGCTTGGCTACTAAGCGTCGAAAAGCCGCCCAACAGCGCAGCACCAAGTTATCTTGCGATTTAGTCGGCAACTGATGCCGATAGCGGCCCGCTACTACCAGTTTAGATTTTGCTGAATGTTCAGCCGCGGTCGCTATAACGAGTCGATCACCTAGCAGCTCACCATTAACCGGTGATAGTGCCAGCCCGAGGGTATCAAATCCGACTGAAAAATTGCCGATGGAGGCGGGCGCATAATAGGTTTTTTCCATCACTTAACTCCCTATTCGAACAGTCGTTCAAGCCTGTTGCTGCCAAGCCAGCGTGCGCATGATATCGCTAAAAATGCCAGCTGCTGTCACCGTTGCTCCTGCGCCATAGCCGCGCAGCACAAATGGAATAGGCTGGTAATAGTCACTATGAATCACTAATGCATTTTCACCATTTTTAATCGTTGCCAGAGGGTGATCAGGTTCCAGCTCTAAGATTTGTACCTGGCAGCGGTTATCGTGGATTTCGGCAACGTAACGCAACACCTTTCCTTGCTTATTTGCCTGCTGATAACGTTGTTGATAATAGGCATCCAACTGCGGGAGTTTTGCCATAAAATCGTCAATACTGTCGCTATCGTCGGTAAAACCCGGCGGCAATAAAGGTTCGATAGTTATGTCATTAAGCTCCAGCGGCAAGCCTATTTCACGTGCCATAATCAATAGTTTTCGCGCCACGTCCATGCCTGATAAATCATCCCTGGGATCCGGCTCGGTATAGCCTTTTTGCTTCGCCTGAATTATGGCTTGCGAAAAGCTTTCACCTTCTTCCAGCAAGCCAAATAAGTACGACAATGAACCCGACAAAATACCGCCGAACTGGCGTAACTGGTCACCGGCATGCTGCAACCCCTGTACAGCGTCAATAATCGGCAGCCCCGCGCCAACTGTCGTTTCGTAAAGATAGCGCCTGTGTTTGGCCCGGGCTGTTTCTCGTAACTGCTGGTAATAATCCCACCCCATGGTGTTGGCTTTTTTGTTCGGCGTGACCACATGGAAGCCATTATTCAAAAACTCTTGATAGCTTGACGCAATTTCGACCGAACTGGTGCAATCCACGAGCACAGGGTTGACCAAATGCTGGCGTTTAACGAACTGCTTTACGGCCTCTACGCTGTATGCCTGTTTAGCGTTATCGAGTTTTGCCTGCCACTGGCCTAAATCAATGCCCTTTTTACTGAGTAATAACTGACGGCTATTCGCGATACCAAATACCCGCAGTTTCACGTTACGTTTTTGCAAGAACTGCTGTTGACGCTCAAGCTGTTCCAGCAATTGACGCCCCACCGTGCCGCAGCCCACCAAAAACAAATCGATACTGGGCATATGAGTAAAGAAGTTTTCATGACATACAGTAATCGCATCAGGCGCTTCAGAATCGTTAATAACTGCAGAAACAGCTCGTTCGTTACTATCTTGCGCCATTGCACAAACATTGACATGCGCTTGCGCAAGCGAGGCAAAAAATCGTGCAGCGAGCCCCACCTGCTGACGCATTCCATCACCTATAAGGGATACGATCGCCATATTCTTTTGCACCTGCAGCGGCTTTATTAAGCCAGAGGCTAACTCTAATTCAAACTCGCTTTTTAACGCCTTTTTAGTCTGTGCAACACACCGTTGCTCAATACAAAAACTAATGCTGAACTCTGAGGACGACTGAGTAATCAGGTTGATTGAAATATTACAATTCGCCAGACTCGAAAACACCCGAGCGGAAATACCCGCTACGCCTTTTAAGCCGGGTCCCGAAACAGTCACTAACGCCATGTCTTGTAAACTTGACAGGCCCTTTACAGGCAAGCTGATATCACCTTGCGCATCGATCAACGTCCCCGGAGCGTCTGGGTTATCACTATTTTTAATCCGGCAAGGGACACCAAACTGGGCCAAGGGGGCAATAGTTTTAGGATGTAAAATACGGGCTCCAAAGTGCGATAACTCCATCGCTTCTTCGTAATTCAATCGGGTGATAAGCCTGGCATCGTCTACCGCCCTGGGATCTGCGGTAAAAACGCCATCCACATCGGTCCATATTTCACAACTTTCAGCATTTATCGCCGCAGCGATCACCGCAGCAGAATAATCCGAGCCATTCCGACCCAGTAAGCACAGTCCCCCATCTTCATGGCTTGCCTGGAAACCTGGCACCAGTACCAGGCCAGGCTGACTTTGTTTGAGCCAAAGCTGTATTAACTTTGCTGTTTCTCTAATATTGACCTGCGCATTCAGATAGTCGCCAGACGCACTTATGCACTGTTCGACCGGTAACAGCGGCGTCTTGGCTTGTGTTCTGTTATCAACTAACACCTGCATCACCTTAACGCTTATCAGTTCGCCAATAGCCATCAATTTTGCCCGCGTTCTCGATGTGCATTCTTGCAGCAGCGCTATTCCCTGTAGTTGCTGTTCCAGTCGTTGAGTTAAGTCGTTAATAAACGCCTCAAGACCCGGTTGATCTTTAATAATGAATTCCATGCAGCGCTGTCGCCATTGAGCTAATAGTTCATAATTAGGCTTGCCTGTAAGCGCCTGTGAGATCATCTGTTCAAGTAAATTCGTGACGCCTTTAGGTGCTGATAAAATAACGGTTAGCTGCGTGTTGTTTGCACGCTCAGTGATAAGGTCACTCACGCGTCGCATGTGTGCCATCGATGCTAATGACGAACCGCCAAATTTCAGTACCTGCATTGTCTTATCTCCACTTTTAGGCAAAAAAAAACCCACGGTTTTTAGGCCGTGGGCTTTTTGTTTTCTTAATTTTATTTAAGTCAACAAAGCTCGCCACAGGCCCGCAGGCTTGTGGTTGTAATTAGGGTTAGGCTCTGTTGTGTAATATTCATGTTAGCCAGCATCGCTTTTTACCATGCACTTGTCAATGCGTTAACTGCCGCGGTGATGTAGAATGGCGTCAATTATCACTATTAAGTTGCACATTTATACATGACTTTTTCTGATCTCGGACTGTGTCCGGAAATCCTTTCTGCCCTGACTCGTCAGGGCTATACCAAGCCCACTCCGATTCAAGCGCAAGCAATTCCTCCTGTACTTAACGGCAATGACGTTATGGCTGCGGCTCAAACCGGTACCGGGAAAACCGCAGGATTTACCCTGCCGATTTTACAGATGTTGAAAGATGGTGAGCGCGCTAAGTCGAATACAGCACGGGTTCTTATCTTGACCCCGACGCGTGAACTTGCAGCCCAGGTGGGTGAAAGTGTCGCCACCTACGGCGCAGGCTTACCACTAAACTATGCAGTGGTCTTCGGTGGCGTTAAAATTAACCCACAAATGATGAAGCTGCGTAAAGGCGTCGACATTCTTGTCGCCACACCCGGACGACTGCTCGATCTGTACCAACAAAACGCCGTTCGCTTCCCTAAACTCGACGTATTAGTGCTGGACGAAGCCGACCGTATGCTGGACATGGGCTTTATTCATGACATCAAGAAGATCATCAAGTTATTACCGGCAAAACGCCAGACACTGATGTTTTCGGCAACGTTTTCTGATGAAATCCGTACACTGGCCAAAAGTTTAGTCAACAGCCCGGTAGAAGTGTCTGTGGCGCCACCTAATTCTACCGCAGAGCGCATCGAACAAACCTTGTATGCAGCGCAAAAGAGCGAAAAGCCTCGCATGCTGATGCAAATTCTACGCAACCTTAACTTACCTCAAGTACTGGTGTTTTCGCGCACTAAGCACGGCGCAAACCGACTGGTTAAACAGCTCGATGCGGGTGGTTTCTCGGCTGCAGCTATTCACGGCAACAAAAGCCAAGGCGCGCGCACAAAGGCCTTGGGCGACTTTAAAGCCGGTAAGGTACAAGTACTGGTCGCCACCGATATTGCCGCGCGTGGACTCGACATCGAAAAGCTGCCCTATGTGATAAATTATGATCTGCCACAGGTGGCTGAAGACTACGTTCATCGCATCGGCCGCACCGGTCGTGCTGGTCAGGTGGGCCATGCTATTTCATTGGTAATGGATGAAGAATTTAAAACCCTGAAGGCGATTGAAAAGTTGATTGGCCAACCGATAAAACGCGATCAACTGGAAGGCTTCGCTGACGTTGAACTGAACGGCAAAACGCCACCACCGAAGAAAACTCAACGACCACCGCGCAAGCCAAAGCCGGGCGGTGCTCGTGGTCGCAAAAATAATCGGAAAAGCGGTTAATACACGACTGTGACTTTAGTCAGCCGACATCACGTCAAAGGCTTTGCCAACCATGTCATTGTTCTTCAGGCAGCCCAATAACACATGAGCGACATCTTCTCGCGGTATCGAACCCGCGGGCAGATGTTCACCAATGTCGACTCGACCAGTCC
This sequence comes from Idiomarina sp., assembly GCF_019431395.1. Lineage (NCBI taxonomy): Bacteria > Pseudomonadati > Pseudomonadota > Gammaproteobacteria > Alteromonadales > Idiomarinaceae > Idiomarina > Idiomarina sp. The sequence goes on along the minus strand of NZ_CP080268.1, from coordinate 2,446,957 downwards.
CTTTTTCATCAGTCAGGGCCCCAGGCCGAACCACGGTCCACGACAAATCGCTGCGCATCAATTCCCGGTCGGCGTAATGCTTAGCAGCATAATAGGGCTTAAGCTCGTCTGCCCAGTTCTCCCGGTTGTTCGCCTGCCAGGCGCTGACCATGATAAAGCGCTTTATACCAGACTCTTGTGCGGCTTCCATTGTCTTTATGGCGCCATCCAGATCCACCAGCAAGGTTTTGTCATCACCACTCGAACCACCTGATCCGGCGGCAAAGACAATAGCATCGACACCGGTTAACCGACTTTTCAAATCCACCACCGGGCCCTCAAGATCCAGTAACCGCGCCTCAACACCCTGCCGTTGCCATTGCTCCAATTGCTCTTGCTTTCTAACCAGCGCTAATGCTTCATGTTCATTTTCTTGCTGAAGTAATCCAACCAACCGTTGACCAATTTTTCCATTTGCACCGACTACAGCGACTCGCATAGCGACTATCACCTTTAGTTTTTGAATGTGTATTGGGTATTACCGAAAAAACATATCAATAAGATCAAAGTCACCGGCCAATGAACCAATTACAGAGGCTTTACGTTTTAGCTCTTTACTACTAAAAATTTAATCAGCAACACTATTACTGCGTGGTTTTAAAATGAAAAAGATGACTGGTTTTGCCGCCCTGTTGTGCCTCAATAGCTTTATCGTCCAACCGGCTTTTGCACAAGCTGAAGAAACGGCGATGGTGCCGCTGCCCTCGCAAGACGACTTCTCTAAAGGTGAGGATGGCTGGAGCTTCGGCCTGGGATTAACGGTGGAATATGAAACCGCCTACGAAGGTTCGGACGAATTTGAGTTTGAGCCTCAGCCAGCGGGTGCTGTGCAATGGCGCAGCGGTGACAACATTTTCTACTTTGCGGGAGAAGCACTCGGCTGGCGAGGTTTGCGCGCCGAGCACTGGCTTTTAGAGGCGGCCATTGGCTTTGATGAGGGCCGTGAAGAGAATGATTCCGAGGACGGCTATTTGGACGGACTTGGTGACCAGGAGGAAGGCGCTGAACTGGTACTGCAAGCGCGTCGTGCGCTCGATGCCGACTGGCGCTACTGGTTGGTGAGCCGTGTGGTAGCCAGTGACGAGGGAAATCTTGCCCTGTTTGGTATCGGCCGTCGTTTTGGCGACCAAGTTGACGGTACGGGTTCAGAAGTTAATTTAGTAGCGACGTTCCACGACAGTGAGTATGCGACCAAGGGATTTGGCATAGACGCGGGCCAGGCTGCTGCGTCCGGTTTGCCACAGACATCAATGAGTGGCGGATTGCGCTCGATAGGCGTTGATTTTAATTACCGCCAATACATCAATGAGAATTGGCAGCTCTACGGTGAGGCTTTGTTTGAATATTACAGTAGTGATGTTCGGGATAGTCCGATTGCTCGTAGCAACTACGAAGCAGAGGTCGGTATAGGTTTCATTTACATCTTCTAGTCGCGCAAAATGCGCGGCCTACCGAGTAAGACGTGCAACCCCTCGCACTTCGCGGAATGATAGTGAGATGTATCATTCCGCGATAATGAATAAATCTAACTAAAATAGGCAACAAAACTATGAAACGACTGCTTACAAGCTTGCTTGTATCTGCGGCGCTGGGGGCGTCCGCGTCTGATGGTAGCTCAGAACGACCTTTGATTATGCAACCCGAAATTAGTCCTGATGGGACGCGAATCGCCTTCAGTTACCAGGGCGATATTTGGACAATGTCGACATCGGGCACCAATCCAAACCGTTTAACCATCCACGAAGGCTATGAAAGCTCACCGAAATGGTCAAAAGACGGCAGTTCCATAGCATTCAGTAGTGACCGCTTTGGTAATGATGACGTGTTTATCATGCCAAGCGAGGGCGGCCGTCCCGATCGCTTAACCTATCACAGTGCCCCCGATCGTGTTTTAGGGTTTAGCAACGATAACCAAGTACTCTTTAATACTCGCCGTTTATACGCTGAAGTTGAACGCGAGTGGGAAGTCTATGGTGTAGCTCCGACAGATGACGCTACCGAATCGCGGTATATGGACGCTCTGGGCTTTGATGCAGTGGTTTCTCCGGACGGCACAAAGATTGCTTTTGTACGCAGTACCGCCAGAGTATCACGTGAGGATTACCGTGGCCCTGCCAATCGCAATATCTGGATTTATGACACCGAAACCAGTGAATACGAACAGCTAACCGACTTTGATGGCAATGACTTTATGCCTAAATGGTCGAGCAATAACGAGTTGTACTTTATTTCTGCTCGCGCCGGTAAATACAACGTGTTCAAGCAGAAGCTAGGTTCGAGGCGTGCAACACAAGTCACCGATGAAAGCGAGTTTGGTGTAGAGCACTTTAGTATTGATAAACAAGCAAACCATCTTGTTTATCAGGCAGCTGATAAAGTTAAACTTGTCGCTGATGGTAAGAGCTCATCGCTCGACCTGTCAATTCCTACGGACTTTCGTTTTGACCCCGTCACCAAAAAATCAACCACGGACTCACTGGATGAATACAGTGTATCCCCTGACGGTAAATTAATTTCTTATGTCGTGCGTGGCGATTTGTTTGTAAAACGCAACGATAAAGAAGATAAACGGTCAGTCAGACTAACAACAGGTGCCGCACGAGACAGAGATGTTACCTGGCTTGACGACAACACCTTGTTGTTTGTGTCCGACCGCGATAGACAAAACGATATATTTGCGCTGACATCGGCTGACTCTGAAGAGCCAAACTTGTTTAAATCGCTGAAGCATTCAGTAACACCTGTCACACGCACCGATGCGCAAGAACGCCAGCCTCTGGTCTCTCCGGATGGCAAAAAAGTGGCCTATCGTGAAGGGCGCGGTAAATTGATTGTCGCTGACATTACTGCAGACAAGTCATTAACCAATAGAGTTACCTTGTTAGACGGCTGGGCAACACCCAGCGGCGTAAGTTGGTCACCAGACAGTAACTGGTTAGCTTACGCTAAATCGGATCTTTCGTTTAACAGCGAAGTCTTTATTCATGCTGCCGATAGCTCACAAGAGCCTGTTAATGTCAGTATGCATCCGAAAGGCGATTACAGCCCAGTTTGGTCGCCCGATGGCAGCAAACTAGGCTTTACGTCCATGCGTAATAACGGTGATTACGACATTTGGTTTGCCTGGTTAACAAAAAGCGATTGGCAACGCTCAAAAGAAGAGTGGAAGCGCGATGAGTTTGTAGACGAAACGGCTGATGCCAAAAAAGACGAAGACGACTCGGAAGTTGATGAAAAAGCAGTCGAGCCGATGCAAATTGATTTAGATCGCATCTATGAACGACTGGTTCAGGTCACGCGTTTTGCCGGTAATGAATCGGGCTTAGCGTTCGACAAAGAAGGCGAGCACGTTTATTACACCATTGGTGGTGCTGGGCGTCAGAACTTTAAAATGGACCAGGATCTGTTCAAGATTAAGTGGAACGGTGAGGACAAAAAGCAGGTCATTGAGGGTAACAAAAGCCCACGTAGCTTATCGTTGAGTAACGACGGCAAGCACTTGTTTGCGTTAACCGGTAAAGGCCAGTTAGTCAAAGTGGACACCAAAAAAGATGAGCCTGAAACCTTATCGACCGTGTCTCAACAGAACATCGAGCATATGGCCGAGCGTGCACAGATCTTTGATGAAGCCTGGCAAGCACTTAATGCCGGTTTTTACGATCCTGAATTCCATGACAATGACTGGCAGGAGCTAAAAGAAAAGTACCGTCCATTAGCATTAAAAGCGTCAACCAAAGAAGATTTTCAGTATATCTTCAACTTGATGCTGGGTCAGGTTAACGCCAGCCATATGGGTTTATACCATGGCGAAAACCAAAAACAGACCCAAAAAACCCAAACCGGCTTAGTGGGTGTTGAGGTTATACCAACCGATGCAGGCTTAGAGATAACTTCTGTTCTTAACAAAAGCCCTGCAGCACGCGATGACAGCCGCTTGCAAGTCGGTGATGTCATTACTCAAGTCAATCAACAATCGGTCAAAGACGCCAACTTCTATGAGTTGCTGAATGGCTACGCAAACCAACGGGTGTTGCTCAACATCAAACGCGCCAATGAGGACACCGAAGTCGTGTTGTGGCCAACCACCAGCTTGAGCGATGAGAAGTACGACAACTGGGTCGAGACGCGCCGTGCAATGACCGAAGAGTACTCCGACGGACGCTTAGGTTACTTGCATATTCGCGGTATGAACTGGACCAGCTTTGAGCGTTTTGAGCGCGAATTGATGGCTGCCGGTTACGGCAAAGACGGTATCGTCATTGACGTGCGTTATAACGGCGGCGGCTGGACAACCGACTACCTGATGGCCGTATTAAACGTTGAGCAACACGCTTATACGATCCCTCGTGGTGCCACAGACGACCTGGACAAAGACCAGAAGAAATTCAGAGACAAATACCCCTACTCTGAGCGCTTACCATTGGCGGCGTGGACCAAGCCATCTATTGCCATGAGTAACGAAAACAGCTATTCAAATGCTGAGATTTTCTCTCATGCCTATAAAGCCTTAGGCATCGGCAAATTGGTTGGTCGCCCCACCTTTGGTGCGGTAATCAGTACCGGCGCTGAACGTCTTGTTGATGGGTCTATTATCAGGATGCCATTTAGAGGCTGGTGGGTTAAGGAATCCGACGCCAATATGGACTTTACCCCGGCACAGCCCGATATCGAGGTATTCAACCCGCCGGCTTATAAAGCCAAAAACGTGGATCCGCAGTTAAAACGTGCGGTTGATGAGTTATTGAAAACTCTGTAGAGCGTTTTATTGAGAGGTAAAGAGGGAAAGTGAGCTCTGTCGCAGGGGCTCACTTTTTTTGTGGTAAAACGTTAGTTCTGAGTCGCTATAGTCTGAATCGTGCATAAAGCGGGTTGTGATCGGACACGTTACTGGTATCAATAGCTAGTGTCTCTTGCAGTGTGAGATCCCGGTAAAAGATGAAATCAAGAGGATGCTGTCGGTAAGTCTTAACATGATGTGGGTCGACCATAATTGCTTGCCGAAGACCCACACTTCGACAGAACTGCAACAAGCTTAGCCGGCGCTGGCGACTCCACACGTTAAAATCACCCGCCACAATAAGCGGTCCTTTATGTTCTAGTATTTCTTCTTTGATGAGCTCTATTTCTTGAGAAAATTGGCGCGCACGAACAAAGTTAATCGCGTGAACATTGACGACCAGCAGTGAGCCGCCCTCTGCCAACGAGTGATGAGAGAGCATGTAACTTTTATGAGTTGCGAACATGCCTTCGCGCTTGCTGCTCAGCCGAGCCTGAGCTTCTTTAAACGCATAACCGCTTGCCGTGAGAACACCATAGACAGAGCGCCGGGTTTGCATATTCGGCGCCACCGCATAAGACCAGTTCGGCAGCAGCCAATTATTTTTTGCACTCAGCTTCACCTCCTGGAGCAACAAAAACAAACTCGGATAATCTGTTAAAACGTCTGCTAAGGTACGCTGAAACGCCGGCTTTTCAGTCAGTTTTTGCGTATTCCAGCACAGCACGCCAAACTCTTCCCCATGATGAATAGGGTGTTTGTGAATAAACTGCTGAGGAAATAAAACTTTGGGTTTAAGCACACGCCCGCCTCGTTAATAACCAACCTTTAGTACGTTATCTTGGCATCGATGGTTTTATCGAGTGTTCTCTAAAGTCTTTGGCTGTACCTGCGCATACCATTGAAAATTGACTCGGCAATAAAACTGGGAAACCACCCAGGCAAGTCGCGAGTAACTTGCACTATGACACTCTCGGTACGTGCAGCCATATCATCTAATATCTCATTCATGGCGTCTTGGCTGAAGCCAACCTCTTTAGCGGTTGCCAGGAAGTGCTCTCGACGGATCATTCGACATTCATACTTTCTTCCGTGACTGCCCTTAAGCGACATGGCAAGCTTCAGATCTTTTTCGTGCAAACCCTTTTTATTAATAGCTGGAAACGCCGACAAGATATCGTAGAGTGGCGTTAATCGATATTGGTTTTCACGCTCTATAAAAACCGAAAAGTTTTTGGCATGGCCGTCTGTCGCACCTAACAGCCAAAATAAGACTTGGGCTCGCATGAAGGTATAACGATCCTCAATGGGTGTAATCGACCCTAGCAGCTCCTTCATAATGTGCGAAATGGCCGGACCACCATCGGTTTCATATTTTCTTGCCGGTGATGTACCAGTCACCTGGCAAAAATCCTCTTGCGGAAGACGTATTATCCATGCCCCGTCTGCGCTTTGCTTACGGTCAAAACGCTCTACGGCAAGCGCTTTCATACCATCAGGCGTAATGATTTCGCAATTTGCGGCTTTAAACCCATACGCTTTTGCAATTTGCAGACATAAGTATTCGTTCTCAACGCTATGTCTCATGTCAATAACTCGGTCATGAGACTGTATCTCACCGATGGGTAGCTTGATTATGTGAGTCGTTGGTGTCGCGTTGCGCGGCAAGCACCACTGGTCGTTATGAAATAATAAAGCGGTTTTCTCCTGGGCCCCTGCAAGAGAAATACGAAAATCAGCCTCATCTCTTAACATACCCAGCGGGGTTTTAGATTGATACCCCTTCAAGATTTTCGCTAGCTGCTTTTCAGGTAGAGGGCTCAGGTCAATGCGCTTCACATTGGGTGGCTGTGTCTTATGAGGTAAGAGCTGTATAGCGCCAACACAGTCCCGCCCGATTTGCGTTAAAATATCAAATGGCTCAGTAGAGTCAGCCTGAAAACGTGCAACGATTCGCTCGCGAATTTCCCGGGAGTCGGGAAGTAAGTTGTCAAAATAATTATAGACTTCCGGCCCCGCATAGGCCTTGCTCCGAAGCGGCAGTGACAGCGATATACTGCGTCGCCCCGGCGACGCCAGCCAGCTATCATCATAACTAAATGTATTTACCCCACTGCGGCTACGGCTGTACTCCCCCACTTTTAAACCGTTCATGTAAACACCAAGCTTATCCATTGTTTACCACTCTTCAGTCCATTCTGATGAATCGCCCTGGCTTCCGGCGTCTCGCGTATTTATATCTATTTTTAAATTAAGCGCGGCCAGAATCTTAAAGAAGGTCTCTAGTTTGCAGGATTGGGGTTTATTTTCGAAATCCGACACTGTGGCAACACGAATGCCCACAAGCTTTGCAATATCAGACTGAGTGAGGCCGCTTTTACTGCGGTAGTCCTTGATAAACGCACTAAGCTGCTCAGGTCTTGTGATATTCATGATATTTACCCGTATAGTCGCCGTTCAGATTAGACTCTAAGTATACGGTAAAGCGTAATACTAGCAAGTATACTCTATACCGTATATTAAATATAAATACGCTACAGAGTAAAACAGTAGTTTGTGCTAAGTCCTGACTCCTCCCGACAACCATTTTTAATGATCTCTGAAGCGCAGAAGTTAAATTGACCATAAATAGTTGGCCAGGTTTTATTAACCACTACAGTTGTTGTCTTATTGCTCTTGGCGTCAGTACTCGCGGGGGGTGTTTATATTTACCAGATGGGTGCATACCTTATGAAGGAAGGGTTGTCTGCCTACGCAGATGCGCATTTTTTTTGCGCGCTGTTGGGTTGGTGCCAATCATGGCTTTATTCATAGGTTGGCATCGCCGGTGGCTGTCCAAAGAAAAACGAAGTAAAACGAGACGTGGGTTTGTCTATTTTCTGCTCTTATTACTGTTTGGTGTCGTGACGCTGATGTTTCACCCGGAGATTGTCGTGAGCTTCCTTCTGGCGTATGCAGCAGCCTGGTTGCTCATTAAGTTGGGAGTCATCTGTTGGGGGTAAGCTTAAAAATTGAAATAACACAACGCTCTCGTGTATGTAGTGACAGACTAAACCCGAACGCTCTTTTAAGTGGTAGTATTACCCTTAACGAAGAAGTGTTCAATGGCAAGAAGACAACGTCGATCATTTACTCCTGAGTTCAGGTATGAGGCCGCTAATTTCGTGGCTGAGCTGTAGTGGTCAAGAAAACTGGCTACCGGTTTATAGCGCATCCAATATTTTGCTCTTCCTGATTCGGACTAAAACTATTATTACGCCAATGCGGCCGGAATTGGCTGAATAAACCCCAGAGTTTTCCTGGGCCGTAAATTCAGGCGTTGCTGATATTTAGCCATCAGCTCGTTTGTTACAGTGCGCAAATCAGTACCTTTTGGCACATATTGACGCAATAACCCGTTCGCATTTTCGTTCGCGCCGCGCTGATACGAAGCATACGGATCAGCAAAATAAACGTCTGTATCTAATTCTTCTGCAATTCGCTCATGGTCTGCGAATTCTAAACCGTTGTCGGCCGTGATGCTGTGAACCAACGCCTTAAAAGGCTGCAGCATTTCAATAGTCGCATCGGCAACGGCATCAGCATGTTTGCTTGTGACTTTTTTCACAAGATAAAAACGGCTTTTACGCTCTAGTAGAGTGACGATAGCCCCGGTTCCGCGCTTGCCGATAACGGTGTCGATTTCCCAGTCGCCGTAGCGTTCCCGGTCATCAATAATTGCAGGCCGAACGTGTATCGAGCGACGGCCTAATATGCGACCACGTTGCTTATGCAATCGTTTTTTATAGCGTCTTAACCGATGGCGTAGGTGAGTAAATAAACTACCACCGTCATAAAAATCAGCCAGTACAAAATTGTAAATCCACTCGTGACTGACTGGATAACCTATCCGCGTACAGATAGCTGATATCTGCTCGGGACTCCAGTCCATCTTGAGCATAAGCTCTACAGCGTTGCGAGTATTCTCGCAAACCCTTTTGGGCTTTGGCTTGGAGCGCCGTTTTAACATGCGCTCTTGAGCTTTTTGAGGGTCATAAGACCCACACAAATTGTTGTTACGTCGCACTCTCGATGGACGGTCGAGGGCGCAATGTTCAGCTTTCTTGCAATCTCTCGTTGTGAAAATTCTTCTGAGAGCAACGCAGAAATCTGGTATCGTTGTCCCTCGATCAGCTGCCGATAACTCATGTTGGAACTCACTTTTTTTGGTCGAAAAGTAAGACTACCACATGTTGGTAGCTGACCTCCCTTCGACCTATCCCATTACATGAGTGTTGCGGTTATTATCTGAATTCAGGATGATTTTCTTTGTAAAGTCCGAGTAGTGCGTATGCAAAGGTGCCGTTTAGCACGATAATTTTAGGTTAGAAGTGGTAGAAAATTTGAATCAGGTTTCATGGATAAAGAAGTGGTATAACCCTCAAACTGTTGTGCTAGTTATGGTGTCATTAATTAGTTTAATTGCATACCTAACACTAGAGACAACGACTAAAGACTTGCTATTTAAGTCTTTATTCTTGATAGCTTTTGGTCCAATTGCTATCGCCTTAGCTGTTGGTATTATTTTTTCTACGAGAACTTATCCATCACGGATAACTTTCGATTTTGAAAAAGAACGTATTTTTCTTGGTGGGGCCTTGACTATTAATTTTGATGAGCTGGAGATAGGGCTAGTGCACTCAAAGTTTGGTTTTATAGGGATGGAACTAGTCTTGGTTAGCGGTCAGGAATATATTTATCGAAATTTTTTCACGTGTAATATCGATGAAACTGAGTTTGCGTCATTGCTCAAAAATATTCCTTCGATAAAATATATTTATGAAAATAAAATTTAAAGGTGAGAAAGCTTCCGGGCATAAGTGGAAGAAGCCATTATTGAGCTTAACAATTTGAGATCTGTCTTTGTCCTGGTCGCTGTCTTAGTCCCAGGACAGGACGCCAAGCTCTTATAAGGACTTAAATCAAATCTAGGACAAAATTTGCGTGTGTGGGACTAACTGTGGGACTTTTTGATAAATCTGGAGTGAGTCAGTGGAAACTAACGCTGTAGGCCTTTAAATGTGGCGCACCCTATAACCTTTGCCTCCGGAGTATACCCCAACGAAAAGTGGTTAAGTGGTACCATACCTACGAAAGTGGTTTTATCAGGTGTGGCGAGGCTTACAGACGATTTTTGATGAGGCCATTTAGCCAGGTATTTCAACTAGTGAGGCCAACAAGCTGCAAAACATGACACATCGAACTATGCCAAAAAGGACACTTAGCCAGAAATGCATCGGATTTAAGGCCAACGAAAGTTTTCGGAGGTAACTCCGAACAAATAGCACATGAAAAAGAATATAAAAACTGCGCCAAATTTGAAATAAAACTGAGTGAATGTGCTACCTTAAGCCCATAGGGCTTAAGGCAAGGGATACGGGGTAAAGTGGTTTGGGAAGAACGCAATGCGCGTTATGAACTGAGAGCTACCTTAAGTTTGTTATAAGCTATCCGATGCCTTTCCTCACTCATTTTTTCAAGGTTACTCAGTTTCCAACGAACAGCAGGCAACTGCTCAATATTCGCAATTCCGAGTAATGACCAATCCGGTTTGCGTGACTTAAACGTCAAAAGAAACGACCTTTCCTCGTCAGTAAATGTCGCATGCATACGTTTTACAATTTCCTCACGCGCAGCCATAAGCTCCACCAGCGGGACATCAATGTCCGCCATCGACTTAAATTCCCCCTCATAAAGGGCAGCAATATCTTTGAAATTGGGTCGTAATAATTCCGAAATAGGACGCGGGTGGCTGATCATATAAACAATTAACGCTTTACGAATATCATCAGTGAGGCCTTCATTATCCAAGAGTAGTTTGACGTCAAATAAGTCCCTAGGATGTTGCCGATCGAGAGCAGCGCAAATTTTACCAGCATAGAGGTCGGCAAAACTGACTACTGAAATTTCTGCGAATCCGAATTCATTTTCAACCGCTTCAGTAACACTTAAAGCGTTTGATTCGTAGACCGTTCCTCGAAGAACAGGTGACAGCTCTATCTTTATCTGAACCTTTCTACCACCAACATCACGCTCCACCAATAAACGGAGCGCGTCCTTTTTAACTTCAAATGAGCGTATGACAGTCACATCTTGCAGCGCTGCGGTAAGGCTCTTTGCTATTTGCTCCAGGTGACTTGTGATCATTTGAAGTGCCTCACCCCGATCCATCATAGGTAAAAAGACGAGGTCAATATCAACCGACAGCCTTGGAAAATCTCTGACAAATAGGTTAATCGCTGTACCGCCTTTGAGCGCAAAACAGTGATGAGCCGCAACAAATGGTAGCACCTGCATAAGCAGCTGAACCTGGCGATAATAAACGCTATTTCTATCCATGATAATTTACATCTCCTTGGGAACCGTAATTTGCCATTTGTTTTCCAGGCGACCATTTACCGCTACGACTCTCTTACCTGCTCCTAAGTCGTAATCCTCTGACTTCAAGTATTTAAACCAAGGCTGTTGATTACGCTCCGCTAACCAAAAAAATAACCGTTTCACTTTTACATTAAGACAGCCTTTTAACAGCGTATCCAACTTACGAGGTGACAAGTTATGTAACCCCTGAAGAAGCACGTCAGCATGCTCGAAACTGACGTGCTTAGGCACCTCGTTGAGTACTTCCAGATAGGCTTTTTCAACGCACGAATACGTTATTTCCGGAAGACCTTTTGACCATTCATAAGGACGTAGAACGCGCTGGTCGTGCATGAGTGACTCAGGCCACAATCGCTTCGTTCCATGCCATTCGAAAGTAGCTTTCACACCAATTTTATCAACCCATCCAGGAAGCTTCTCAGGGCAATATAGACCAATCGTGCGTTTTCCACTTTGATTTACGTAATGGCTTACACCATTTAACTCTAGAGCGGTCAGCCCCCCCACATTGACTGCGAACGTCGCCATTCGCTGCAGTGAAGCGACCACGCCCTGCCAAGTCGGACGGGCTTCATCTCGGTAATAAACACCGGGAACGGCTACGACTAAGGCCCCTCTTCGAACGGAATTGTCGATGTAATGCAAACTTAACCCCTGCTCTTGTAGCCAGCGTTTCGTTGCGACCATACCAAGCGGAAGTTTTTGCTTTAGCGTTTTGCCTGCTTCGTGATTTAGCATGTGATGCTCTTTTGGGTTTGCAATGTCATCTATCTACGTTGATTATTGACGTGGATTTAATATTAGTCAAACTGACTTGGTTTGATAATAAAACTAAACACGCCGATAAACAACGTATATTTGTTACTTATCAAACCATTTAAGCTCAATAACATCGTGCAGCCACCATAAATAGTAATCATGTAGCTGTATGATTTTTGTGCTTGTTGAGATCAATTAACTCTTGTATCGTCCTAAATAGAAACGAATCCAAAATGGATGTGCATCAATCCGCTACCAACGTCAAGGAGAGTTATGTTGGAGATCTATGAGAGAGTAATTGTCGCTAACGACCAGTCATGTACTTCTGGTAACGCTAAAACGGCTGTCGTACATGCCTGCAAAAGTCCATGCCATCAGGGAGAGATTGGTTACCGCGGCAACCTACCAAATACCCATCCTAATTACTTGGTACTCGAAAAAGAGAACGACTTATTTCTCAATATAATCGATCCTCCGGTACCGCTGTTCAAGCCGGCTCTCTTTATCACGTTTTTGGATTTTGCTAAAAATCATTGGGAGCAAGGGCAAACCATACTCATACATTGTAATCAGGGCGAATCAAGAGCACCTTCACTCGCAATGCTCTTCTTAGCGAAGAGCATTGGCTCCATTCCCGACACTTCTTATGAGGCAGCAAGAGCAGCATTTGAAAAGCTATATCCGCGATATAATCCGGGGCAAGGCATTCAAACTTACTTCTCAAAACATTGGCTGCTCTTGGGAACTGATTTTTAGCAGGGTATTAAGAAATCGGCTTAGATACCTGCTTTATATAAGGAAGCAAAACAGTGTCATTAATTGATAGCTACAGAAATACCCTTCAACGAAAACGAGAGGAAGTAGCCAAGTTAACTGCCAGCAAGGCCAAAATACATAAAAAATATGCTGAATACTCAGTTAAAGCACAAAAAGCTTCCGAGGCAGCTAACAAATCCAAATCATCCTCTACGATAAAAACTAAATTAAGAGAGGCTGAGCGTTTCAGCAAAAACGCCAGCAAGGAAGCAGAGAATTTGGCAAAAATTGAAGCGAAAATCTCTAGTAAGCAGAAAGAAGTAGACAGAGCCCTTCGTCAAGTTAATGACTTAGAAGAAAAGCAAAGCAAAAAACAAAGTAAAGAGCAGGAAAAAAGGTTTGAGCAAGTAAAAAGAACCTTATCGAGACTGTAAAAAATTTTGTGTAAATGGCTGTTTGCACTGTTAAATCCGATCCTGATACATGATCTCGAATTGCGCCATGGCCGGTTTCCAGTTGCGTATGGGCATCGTCCACTTTTTCGATGCCTGATGCAAGGCTAAGTACAATACCTTCATGATGGCCTCATCATTCGGGAACGACCGGCGAGTCTTGGTAATTTTACGCAATGACGCGTTCAGCGATTCGATGGCGTTAGTGGTGTAGATAGCCTTACGTATCTCCGCCGGGTATTCGAAGAATACGCTTAAGCGTTCCCAGTTTGCCCGCCATGAGCGGCTTTATGGTCGGATGCTCTTCATCCCACTTTTCAGCGAACTCTTCCAGCGCCTGCTCTGCTGCAGCGCGGGTGGCAGCACCATAAATTAGCTTTAAGTCAGCTGCGATGATCTTGCGTTGCTTCCAGTTTACGTAACGCAGAGAGTGACGAATTTGATGCACGATGCACAGCTGTACCTGAGTCTTCGGGTAAACCGCTTCAATGGCTTCGGGGAAGCCCTTCAGGCCATCGCAACAGGCGATAAAGATATCATCGACGCCGCGATTTTTAAGCTCGTTCATCACAGATAACCAGAATTTAGCGCCTTCGGTTTGCGCCATCCACAGGCCAAGGAGCTCTTTTTCACCGTCGGTGTTAATACCAAGCGCCAGGTAGACTGACTTATTTTGAACAACGCCAGAGTCACGGCTGCGAACCACCAGGCAATCAAGGTAAACGACCGGGTAAAGCTTTGCCAGTGGTCGATGTTGCCAGGCCTTTACTTCGTCCATCACCTCGTTTGTAACCTGAGATATGAATGTGGGAGATACTTCAACACCGTAGGCTTCTTCAAGGTAAGCCTGGATATCCCGGGTAGTCATGCCTCTGGCATAGAGCGCGACGATGCGCTCATCGAATCCGTTAAGCTGACGTTCACCTTTGCGAACCAGTTTAGGCTCAAAGCTACCGTTGCGATCACGGGGAATATCCAGCTCGACGTCACCGTTGGTGCTACGAACAGCCTTCTTGGTTTTACCGTTGCGGGAGTTACCGCTGTTATTGCCGGCCGCATCATTTGGGGCGTAGCCTAAATGGGCTTGCATCTCGGCTTCTAAAGCGCGTTCAGCGACCTTCTTGGTAAGCTGCTTGAGCAGCCCAGCTTCACCTAAAATGTCGTCGGGTGAGTCACAGCCATCAAGCAGCTGATCGATGAGTTTGTCTGATATTGGCATTCTGATATCCTTCTTCGATATTGCTAAGAATGCCATTTACACAGATATTTTTACACTCTCACCTTATCAGAGCATGATCGCCTTCACCAATCTACAATCATCGAACTCGAGCAACTGACGAAGCTACCAGAGAAGATTGCAATAGCCTTTTTCGCCGCTAACCCGCTTGATCAAGACTTGCTGCGCTTAGATGAGGAAGTTCGCTCTATTCAAGAAATGCTGAGAAAGTCGCTACATAGGGACTCCATTACGTTTCATTCATTTTGGGCGACTCGCTCCATTGACATTCTTCAGTCGCTCAACGAGACCAACCCGACGGTAGTGCATTTTAGCGGTCATGGTTCGGATAGAGATGAACTCGTACTCCAAGATAATAAAGGCGATACAAAACTGATAACCAAGGAAGCTATAGTTCAAACCATGGTCGCAACAGAAAGCAATATTCGCCTTGTGTTATTCAATACTTGTTTTTCAGAAGGCCAGGCAGAAGCTATTGTCCAGCATGTTGACGCGGCTATAGGTATGTCAGACAGCATTTCCGATGACGCAGCAAGAATTTTTTCTTCTCAATTTTATTCGTCTATCGGCTTTGGACTCTCAATTGCTTTGGCTTTTGAGCAAGCCAAAGCAGCGTTGATGCTGGAGGGGATTCCTGAGTCTGAAACGCCACGGCTTTTCGTCAGGGAAAATAAGGACCCTAATAGCATGGTCATAGTGAAGCCGGAAGGAGTAGTTTAAGTCGATAATTGACGACCCACATGGTCTTGTTCAGGCGTCTATTGCTAGTTAAAAAGTAGTGCGATTAACACCCTTGTACCCAATAACTTTCCAAAAAATAGCCTCTCAAGCCTAAAAAATCCCAGCTGTTTGAAAAAAACACACAAATTCCATGCACCATTTTTTCTCTATTTTTAGAGAAAAAATTTCAAATGATTCGTGAAAGTCCTTTTATACCGTGCTCCCCAAGGTTTTCTCCTGATCAGATCCGATATTATAACTTCATAACATACATCGCTTTTTGGCGCTGCTGAAGCAATGTTTCAAATATTAGGGATCGGATATGAACGCAATAAAAGGACGCCTTACAGAAGTAGAAATCGAGAGGGTATTTATCTTATCTGAAGCACGATTGCCCTTCGACCTTTCGTGTCAACTGCTTAGACAATGTGACAGCAACTCGTCCAGTTTAGTTGAATCAAGATTGATACAAACTGAATACCCGATTGCGGTGAAATCAGAAAATAATTTTGGCGTGTTTTCCGGCTGGAAAGAGTTGCGGGATGCAGATAAAAGTATTGAACTGATTTGCTTTTCAGCTCTACCGGTGACCGAGATATCTTTACACGCATGGAGATACGTATATCTCGATATGAGCTCACAACTCAAAAGTAACACTTACCTCGCCCAGCTTAAAAAGTTTATGGAGATGTGCCCCGTTGAGATTCTGAGTCAGCTTACCTCCACCGAGGGAAAGACTGCCTTGGCCCGAGCTTATAATCTTGCCAATGCTGATTACAAAAGTGCGATGCGACACATTCGAAACCTAGAGCAATACCGAACCGGGATTGTAGGGGGAGTTTTAAAATGATTTTGCCACCCTCAGACCGACATAAGAAACGTTTAGCGAAACGGTATGCATTTGAACATGCTAGGCGCAATATAAAATATGGCAATGCTTCCCTAAATAGACTAACGATCCCCACTCTCAAAAAAGTCGTTGAACATTGCGAGGCTCATTCTGATGAACTTGTAGCCAGTCTGGCTTTAACAGTATTGTTCACAGGTCGAACCGTCGCCGACATCGTAGGTGAGAACGTTTCCTTTTCTTTGACTCCCAGTGGGTTGGGTCGATTAGGCCTGAGTTGGAAGTTACGATTTGGTCGTCCGGAATCATCTTTGCTTGTTACCTTTGCAAAGGAAGCAGTTGAGGCTGATCCATATATTCTGGTTCCCACCGAATTAGCCAAGGCAATTGATGTCATACGGCAACAGAAAAAAGGTGTTCAGGCTTGGGAAAAGCTTCTTGATAACTTCCTATCTGAGTTTCGTGGACCAGGCGAGCAACTGGTCACTCGTGTGCGGCTGCAAAAAGCAATCGATTATGAACATTGCACAGTCGGGATGAGCCGCTACGAGCGCGATTATGTTGCAAACCGACCCATCGACGATCACATGCAAAATTTTTATGCATCATTTCCCTTAGATAGCCTCCACCAGTCATTGCGCCGATTCGGGCAGTTATTTCTATTACCTGAGTACTTGAATGGATACGATTTCGAAGTCGAAACTAGCGGTTTATTAATCGGTTCTAACCGCAGACTCAACGCTTCCGGCGTTCAAACCATTTTTGAATTGATCACAGACGCCGTCGGTTCCGCGCTGAGTTCGAACGAGTTGAAGACGATTTTGAACGCTTGTGCAACATACACAATTCAGGTTTTGTCTCTCGCAACGCTTCACCGTCCGACCAAAAGACCGTTTGGAACGATTAATGATTTTTACGGGGATTTCTCTCACGTTGAGATCGAAGATAAAGGACCGGAGTCCTTTAGGGTTGTTCCTCTATGTAAATTCGCGCGCAACTCGATACGTGAATATTGCAAAGTCTTGGAAGCGGCAAAAGTTCGACTTCGCTTTCAGCAGCCTAATGAATATGCGTGTATTTGCGAGATGCTGGAGGGGAAATCCGCTCTTTTCAGGAGACTCACAACTAACAGTTTCTTAGCCGACTTCTCAGCATCAACGGAAGACGCTGAAGATCCGTTTTTACTAAGAAGTAATTGGCATCGACACACTATTTCATCAGAGCTGATCAGTCGTGGCATCGATCGCGATCTTTTATCTGCTTTCATGGGACACCGACAGAAGTTCGACACGCCTCTCTCTGACTTTTCGGCTTTTAACCTTTCCGATCTACAACAAGTAAGTCGCGCAATAGATGCGCTATTTGACCTATACAAAGTTCGGACTATTTCCGGACTCTACAAGCAAATTTAGGGGGCACGTATGGACATCACCAAAGAACTCATAAAGAAATTTGGAAATTCTACTCAGCAGGATAAAAAGAAAAATGCCGACTCGTGCGCGGCAGCAATAATATCTGTTTGGCTGAATGGGGTAGGACTAGAAACAGTCGACACAGGGTTGCGCGAATTACTGTTTCTCGAAACAAAAAATGTCGCAAAAAAGGCTGATGTCACTAGCACCTTTGTAAAATACATGCTGGATTCACTGCACCGCACTCTATTCAACGTTGGTATTTACCGTAGCGTTAAAAAGCCTCCCCTCATGAATCCGAAAGTTTCGCGAGCCACCAACCTGATATCCGGCGTTTATGAGAAAGAAATCGAACGCCTAAAAACTCAAAAAGAAGGGCTCAGTCCGACAGATCATCTTGATAGCGCCTTATTTTTTGCTGCTTTCGAATCAGGCTTGTGTTTTGAAGAGGGGTTAGAAGCTTTTCAAACTGCAGTTTTGACCTATCAGAAGCCACCGACGAGTATAAGCGACGACATATTTTTTAACTTGTGCTACGAGCGTCATAATCATAAGCATAATCGTCGAACTGCTGGAGTTTCATACACAGAGCGAAAGTTTTTTCCAGTGGGGCTCACTCTGCTAGCGGTTACAGGCTTCTTAAAATCTAGGCCACTTTTATGTGTCGAGCAAACAGCCACACAACGATTACGAAAAAAAATCGAGGCTCACGTATCACATGGAACCTTAAATAACGTCAGTACTGCATTGCTGCTACAAGCAGTGGCAATGTCCATCAGTCAACGAGTAGGCGCGCAAATGCCAAGTTTTTTGATGCACTATGCGTCAGGTAAAGTGTGCAGCACATCAACATTTGATGAATCGTTACTGGCCATGCACGCGCAGCATGTTAACCACAATAGCGGCACTAAACTGGAACAACGCGCCCTATTACCACGCGTGCAAAAATCATCACTCAAAAAGCGAAAATTGAACTCGTATAACTTTGAAATCAACCGTCAGCTCAGGGAACTGTTCAAACAAGAGCATTCAACACCTAATATCGACGAAGCCTGCCGCAAAGAAGTGATAGCAGCGCTTCAAGCCCTCAAGCGACGCGAAGTAAACAGTCTGTCTGAGCCTGAATATCTTTTACTCGAATGGCTACTCCACCAGTTCACTCACGGTACGCTTCGCAGATTTGGATCTGGCGCGAGATATCTGAGTGCGATGGGAACCATCTGGTTGCACCTAACAGAGCGAATTGCTGTTTCTGGCCTCGAACCTGACGAGATCGATGAACTCTACTCCGAGCTGCAACGAATGGGGCAGAATTCTGACTCAAGCTTTCCAGATATGTTGGAAAACTTAATGGAATACCTGCATAAAGTGCACGATATTGAGCTACCGACCCCGTTGCAAAAAACCGATGCGAAAAAGTCAGAATTTGTCCGTTCAGCTCTTCCCTCATCTGCCCACCTCGAACAGTTACTCGTTGATGTAGACAAGATCTATTCCAACACAACTGCGCATATTCGCGATTCCCTACTAGCAATGCTGATTATCATGATGCGGATAGGGCTTAGGCCACACGAAATCGCCAACCTTGAAATCAAAGACGCAACTCTCAACGGCACTGGACATATATTTGTTCGTAGAAATCCACATTACAAACCAAAAAGCGCTTCTTCGCCGCGTCAAATTCAAATTGATACCTTACTAAAACAGCAGGAGCGTGAATTTATTCGTCGATTTATCAGGCGCCGGCAGGACGAAGTAAGCGACGTTAAGCAGCGGCAAGTAAAATCAGCGCTGCTTTTTACAACGCACCCTGGGCGTAACGTACCATTTGACATGCGCGAGGTCAGTACCCATGTAACAGCGTTGCTTAGCCAATACTCTGGAGTAAGAACACCGCTCTACCAGTTGCGCCATTATGCATTAACGATGTTCCAATTGATTTGCTTCGCCTCAACTGAGCGAGTTCGTCACTTTAGCTCATACTCAGTTGATGAAATTGAAAGAATCAGGCGATACTTTCAGCCCTCCGATTCATTCAATATATTGTATAAAATCGCATCAGTTGCAGGCCATCTGACACCAGACACCGCATTATCAACTTACTGCCATTGCACCGATTTATTGCTGCATGAAGCAGTGCTCCGCACAGAAGCTTCAATCGACTTTTCAGTAATACAAAAGCTCTCCCGAATTCAGTCAGCCAAGCTCAAATCACTGGCTGAACAAACCCAGGTCCAAACACAGCGGATGAACAATCCTGAACTGCTACAGCTGGCCAAATTAGCTTTGCAACAGGAGCGAACCCGTTGGACAAACAACCTCAAACCAAAACGCTCTTAAGGAGTATCAAAATGAATCATCATGTACTTGAATATTGAGCGACAATTACGGTGGCCGGTCTAGCGGCAATTATCTTGGCCGGTTGATCTGATAAGGTTCGGCACAGCAGAACGGAGGGAGTTCACTGTGCCGGGAACACGAATCACGGATCAACAGGTCATGATCTATATGAAACACAGAACACGAAATAGCCAAGTTGTCGCTGCTGCTAAGGCAGGCATTTCAGAGCGATCAGCCCGGCGCCTTGATAAAGCCAATCAACAAACGAACGACGGTAAGCGCCAGTGGCGCACCCGCAAAGATCCGCTTGAAGCGGTATGGGATAGCGTTGTTGTTCCCATACTCAAGCAGGATAATGACATTACGCCAGTGGGCGTTTTTGATCACCTTTGCGAATATCACACCGATAAATTCAGTCCCGGCTCGCGTCGTACACTTGAGCGCCGCATCCGTAAATGGCGATCGTTACACGGGCCAGCTAAAGACGTTGTGTTTATACAAACGCATGAATATGGTGCGCTCGGTATTACCGATTTTACTCATGTGAAGTCACCGGTCACCATTGCCGGCGAGCCATTAAAGCACATGCTGTTTCATTACCGGATGCCGGCCAGCGGCTGGGCGTTTGTGCAGGTCATCTACGGTGGTGAAAGCTTTGCGGCTTTCTCTGACGGATTACAAAATGCGCTACACGCCGCCGGGGGAGTGCCTCGGGAAGCCCGTACCGACAGCCTGAGTGCCGCTTATAAAAACCACTCATCGGTTGATGACTTAACCGAACGCTTCAACGACCTTGTGAAGCATTACGGTTTTAAAGCAACACGCAATAATCCGGGTGTTGCTCATGAGAACGGTGCTATCGAAAGTCCGCACGGGCACACCAAGTCCCAAGTCGAGCAAGCACTAAAAATCCGCGGTAGTTACGACTTCGACAGCCGTGATGCGTATGAAGTCTTTGTCGCCAATGTGGTAGAACGGCGTAATCGTCGCGTCAGCGACAAATACCAACTCGAGCAGCGGCAATTACAGCCGCTGCCCCGGGCAATGAGCGTCAATTACACCGAGCATTATGTCACGGTGTCGCGGACAAGCACGATTTGCCTCAAGCGCGTCACCTACACGGTGCCATCACGGCTTATTGACAGTCGATTACTGGTACGACTTTATGATGACCGGTTAGCGCTATTTTACGGCACCGACTTTGTGATGGAGCTTGAGCGAGTCTATGCCGACAAAGGTGGTCGCGCCCGCAGCGTCAATTACCGGCATGTGATTGATGCGCTGGTGAAAAAGCCACGCGCCTTCCGCCATTCACAGTTGCGCGATGACCTATTACCGGACGACAATTACAAGGCCATCTGGGACTATGTCGACGACACGCTAACGGCCGATAAAGCCAGCTATTACATGGTAAAACTGCTTCATTTAGCCAAACAAAGTGGTTGTGAGCGTCAATTAGGGCGCTTTATTGCCGCGTCAATTACCCAGCGACAATTACCGGCCATCCGGGAATGCGAAGAGCGCTTTTTAGTTATCGAGCCGAAAGCACCATCACTAACCATCAAGCAACACAGCTTAAGCTCGTATGCCAGCATGATACCGGGAGGCCTGCATGGATAACGCAACGGCCTCATTATCACTCATGCTCAAACAGCTTAAGCTAGCCACCATGGTTAAAGAGTGGGATGCGCTGGGCAATAAAGCCGTTAAAGAGCAATGGAGCCCTCAGCAGTACTTATCGGAGCTCTGCCATATCGAGCTGGCAAACCGCGAAGATAAACGCTTACAGCGGTTGCTGAAAGACGCCAAGTTACCGGCTGGAAAAAACCTTGGCAACTTCGATTTTAATCTGGTCGACGGTATCTCAAAACACCAAGTCATCGACCTGGTTAACCAACCCGGGTGGCTGAAACTCGGCTCTAACGTCTTACTGTTCGGAGCCAGCGGACTGGGTAAAACCCATATCGCCAGTGGCATCGGTTACGGGCTTATCGAGCAGGGCTATAAAGTTAAGTTCATCGCGGCGTCAGCCATCGTGCAACAGCTACAGCAGGCTAAACAACATCTTCGATTGCAGGATGAGCTGCTGAAACTGGATAAATACAATCTGCTTATCGTGGACGACGTAGGTTACGTTCGCAAAACCGAGCAGGAAACCAGTGTGCTGTTCGAGCTAATCGCACATCGATACGAAAGACACAGCATGATCATCACATCAAACAAGTCGTTCGAGCAATGGGATGAACTGTTCGATGACTCAACGATGACCATCGCCGCCATCGATCGGCTGGTGCATCATGCGACAATCCTTCATTGCGAAGGTGAAAGTTACCGGCGCAAAATGGCAATGAGCAACGGTAGTTAAAAATCGGTATCAACCGGCCAGGATAATTGCCGGAAAACCGGCCAAGGTAATTGACGCTACATAACTTGAACGCCCAGCAACTTTTTCCGTTGATAGGATAAGCCAAATCTTAACTGCATTCGACAGGGGAATAGACGTAACTGAAATTTCCGACGTCTATAATGTGGACTTAAGGCGAGTTCATAGTGTCATTCAGGCCGCTCAGCGAATTGCTAAGACCTACGTTACAACAAAGTCTTGCCCCCGCCTATACAGTAGTGAGTCTAGAAGTCTCAGCGTGCCTATGCCAGCAATAACTGGCGAAGTGCTGGAGTCTGCTCGGATACTGCACAAATTATCTCCACCATCAGGGGAGCCTTTAAGTGCAGAGCTTAAACGAGCAATTCATGAGTTTCTTAAGATGACCACACATGCACATCGTTACGTCTCTTTATCTACGCCAGAGCAGCTAAAGCTAATACTCGACCCCCTTCAAGTTGCAGTAAAATCAAATAGGTGGCTCCTTGTGATAGAAGTTAGCGACAGTATGACTAGAGAAAAAGTACAACAGTCATGGGACGAAGCGCAGTCCCGAGTAGGTAAAATAAAGATGCGAAGAAAGAGCGGTGTTTCACAAAAATACTTACATGGAATGTAAGCGTAACTCGAACCACACCTATTCAGTCATAGTTTAAAGCCATAGGCTACCATCAAGTTTAACCAATAAGGTGGTAGCATCATGAGCCGAGCATACCGAACTCGCGAGCAATGGCGTGAGCTCATTGCTGAATTTGAACAAAGCAACCTGAGTCAGAAAGACTTTTGTGAGCCACGCGGCATAAATTCTGCCTACTTCAGTCAACGTCGAGCAGAGCTTAAGCGCGAAGCTGAAGATAATGACACGAGCTTTGCTCTAGCGGTGCCTCAGTCGGTCACCGCGCAGCAAACCTTGCAGCTTCGTCTTGGCCAAACCGAATTGGTGTTGCCGTTGTCGGTATCACCGCGTTGGGTCGCGCAATTGGTCAAAGAGCTCAGCGCATGAAGATGTTCGTTGAGCCACCGGCAATTTACTTACACAAGGCGCCGGTCGACTTTCGTAAAAGCATTAATGGCTTGAGTGCCATTGTAGAGAGTGAAATGGCGCTCTCACCGTTCAGTGGTGCGCTATTTATTTTTTGCAATCGCCAACGCGATAAGCTCAAGGCTCTGTATTGGGATAAAACAGGCTTTTGCTTGTGGTACAAGCGTCTTGAGAAAGCCAGGTTCAAATGGCCGAAAAAGATGTCAGGCAGCACCATTTCCCTGACTGAGCAGCAATGGGCATGGCTTTTGGATGGTCTGGATATTACCCTGATGAAAGGCCATCAACCACTGCATTTTAGCTCGATAACATGATCGTTTTTTTCATATAGGGATCAAGCATAAACCATGATTTTTCGATCACTAATCGGTCTAAGAAAGCCTTTATCTGTTGCGGTTTAGCGCCGATTTATGCGGTATAATGTCCGCATGAAAAAGATTGATGCAAACACACTTCCAGACGATGTTGAAGCACTCAAAGCTATGCTGCTTGAGCAGCAGGCTGAGAAGGCTCGCCTGCAACAAGAAAGTGAGCGCTGGAAGCGTGACTTCTATCAGTTATTTGAAAAATGGCAGCTTGAGCTGAAAAAGCGTTTTGCGGCCAGTGCTGAAGGTCTTCCGGGTCAAGGCGACTTGTTCAACGAAGTGGAAGACATCCTCAATCCTGATGAGGAAGAGGTCGCTGTCGAACAACACGTTGCCTACACCCGAAAACTACCGCGCCGTGCCAGACTCGATGCATCATTGCCGCGTAAAGAAGTCATTCACGATATCAGCGATGACGATAAAACCTGCGAATGCTGTGGCACGGACATGCATCGCATGGGCGAGGATGTCAGCGAGAAGCTCGACTTCATCCCGGCTAAGATGCAGGTGACTCGACATATTCGACCTAAATACAGCTGCCGCACTTGTGAGCAGCAAGGCACTGAAACCAGGATAAAGCAGGCACCGGTGCCGGCAAGCATGCTGCCAAAAAGCATCACTACGCCAAGCTTACTGGCCCAAATCATTACAGCGAAGTTCCAGTATGGCCTGCCGCTGTATCGCCAGGAAGCCATGTTCAAGCAGTTCGGCGCCGATATCAGTCGCCAGACCATGAGCCGTTGGTTGGTAGCGGTGAGTCAAAAACTTGAGCCACTGTACCAGCGCATGCATGACCTTCTCGTGCAACAGCCTGTGCTGTGGGCGGACGAGACAACAATAAAAGTCATCCAGTCTGAGAAAAGAAAATCCTACATGTGGGTGTATGGTTGCGGCACAGATAAGCCGCCGCCCGGTAATACCTCATCACCACCCAACATCGTACTGTATGACTACCAGGATGGTCGCGGCGGGTCACATCCGAAGGACTTCCTGCAGGGTTACCGTGGGCCATTGCAAGTGGACGGCTATCAAGGTTACGAGCAAACTGATGCTATCCTTGCCGGTTGCTGGGCACATGCCAGACGTAAGTTCGTGGACGCCAAAACCGTGCAGGGGAAAAAGAAAACCGGTAAAGCAGATGTTGCGATTGCGTTTATTCAAAAGCTGTACCGTGTTGAACGGCTGATGGCTGATAAGTCAGCGGATGAGCGTTTGCATGCACGGCAAAGCGAATCCGCAGCTGTAATGAGCGACTTGAAAGAGTGGCTTGATACGCAGTTAAACTGCGTATTTCGGTGATTCCGAACAGCGATTCCGGAGTTATCCGATCACCTGTTAGCCGTTCTTTTTCATAACCCTCTTTTTACGCTAAGTGATCGGATTGGTCTAGTTTTCTCATGGATTCTCCTGTCAGTTCGATTCGGTGACTGTTGTGCAATAAGCGGTCAAGTAAGGCGTCGGCAATGGTGGGACTGGGTATCAGCTTGTACCACTCGCTGGTGGGGATTTGACTGGCGATAATGGTACTGGATTGTTGGTAGCGTATTTCCATCACATCAAGCAGGTCATTCGCCTGACGAGCACTTAACTTCTCCATGCCCCAGTCATCAAGGATAAGCAGTTTTCGCTTCGCTAATATTCAACTGCTGTCGGTAAGAGCCGTCAGCATGTCCAACGTGTAACTCATCCAGCAGCTCTCCGAGGCGGTAATAACGAGCACTGTGATGTTGTTCACTGGCCTGCGTTGCCAGCGCACTAGCCAGGTGGGTTTTACCACAGCCTGTTGCCCCGGTGATGATAATGTTCTGGTTGTAGTGCAGATATTGCCCGCTTAGTAGCACCGCTATTTTTTCTTTCTTAAGCCCACGCCCACTGCGGTAATCGATACCGCTCGGGCGGGCATCGAAGCGCAGCTTTGCCTGGCGGGTCAGACGTTTTACTTTGGTGTTGTCACGGCACAGTATTTCGTGGGTGGCAAGCAGACCGAGACGCTCTTCGAAGCTCATGTCGGTATAGGTATCCGGTTGCTCTTGCTGCTGTTGTAACGCCTGAGAGAAGTGCCCCAGCCGTAATGCACGCAGTTGTTCATGGAGTGATGATAAACTCATAATGATCGTCCTTATTGGTAGTAGTGTTGTCCACGGATGTTGGGATGGTTAACCGCCGGCGAGTCGTCGGCTTCGGTATGCGTGAGGTCTTGCTCTTTATTATTTGCCAGCAGGTTCAGAATGACCTTGCGGTGTGGTTGCTCGAGCACTAGCGCTTTCTGACAGGCGGCTTCAAGCCGCTCCTGTCCGTATTTACTGCCCAGGTTAAGGATAGCGAGGCAGCTTTTTATTGCCTGCTCCGGATGTTGTCGACGAGCCAGTTGGGCTGCGATAACCGCACGAGTGCCGCTGCCGATGGTTTCAGCCCAGCCAAGCAGGCGCTCAACACCCCAGCGCTGTTTTACGTGAGCATCCGGCATATGCTCTTTAATCGTACTAAACGCGCCGGGCTGATGTTTTCTGGGGTGCTGTGCCACGACCTTACCCTGATAGTAAAAGCAGATGATTTGCGCTGTTGCTTCCAGTGTAACGGTCTGTCCGACCAGGTTGTGGGGTACAGAGTAAGCGTGCTTAGCGTACAGAACATGGTAGTCCGGTCCGACCCGGGCTTGTTTACTGTCGATGTATTGATAGCCATACGCAGGCAACGGCATTAGCGCTGGTTTATCAAGACGGATATAAAGTTCGTGCCGTGAGCCCGGGTGAACGCGTTGCTGACGGTGATTAAGCTCAACCAGCAGCTCCCGGATCCGCTGATTAAGGCTGGATAGCGTATAAAAGTGATCATGTCGCAGACGCATTAAGATCCACCGCTCTACGATAAGAACGGCGTTTTCTGCTTTTGATTTGTCTTTGGGTTTATAAGGTCGGGCAGGCATGATGGCGGTGTTGTAATGACGCGCCATGCGCGCATAGTTTTCATTTAACACCGGTGCGTAGCGGTTTGCCCTGGTGACCGCCGAGCGCAGATTATCCGGCACCAGTAGCTGTGGTACGCCACCGAAGAACTCAAAGGCGCGTACGTGCGCCATGATCCAGTCTTCCAGTTGCTGTGAACGCCCGGCTTCAACATAGGTGTAATTTGAAGCACCTAAGGTTGCCACGAAGACTTGTGCGTTATAGCGAACGTCACCGGTATCGGGATTGAGGATAGGCACTGTCGGGCCGCAGTAATCGATAAACAGTTTATCGCCGGCAAGGTGTAATTGTCGCATGCTGCGCTTTTGGGTCTTGCGCCAACTGCGATAGTGCTCACAGAACTGCGTGTAACCATAGGCAGTGGCTGAGTCCTTTTCCCGGTACTCGCGCCACAACAGTAGCTTTGTCATCCCTTTACGCTTGAGCTCTTGATGCATTTCATAAAAATCTGGCTGGCGTTTGGCGCGGGACACATTCCGGCCTCTATATACAGCAGCCTCAAGCTCAGTGTCACTGAACTCCTCAGGCAGCGGCCAGGTGAGTTCACTGGCAGCAAAGCGCGATAAAATCTCGCTAACGGTGGCGGGGCCGACAGATAAGCATTTACTGATGTCTCTCTAACTGAGCCCGGCATCAAACCGAAGTCTCAGGATGTCTTTTATCTTACTCATTTGGGTTCTCTTTCTAGCCATGGTCAGCCATTCCTCAATGCAGTTGCGTTGAGTTGAGCTTACCAGTTGATTTAGTTAGAAAAAGAACGGTATTTCGGCATTCCGATCACCGATTTCGGCAATCCGAACAGTGATTTCGGAAAAAGGCTAAAAGTGATCGGATAAAACCGAAACAGGTGATCGGTTTAAACCGAAATGGGTGATCGGATTGAACCGAAATGAGTGTTCGGATTCATCCGAAACATGCAGTTAAACCAAGTGCCACCGACGAGCGTGATAGGCAAAGCCGTGCAATATACATTGAACCAATGGTCGAAGTTGCAAGTGTATTTAACCGACGGACGCATTAATATCGATAACAACCGCGCTGAGCGCGCTATCAAACCGTTCGTGATTGGTCGCAAAGCTTGGCTGTTTGCCAATACCTACGGTGGAGCGGATGCCAGTGCGATGCTGTACAGCTTGGTAGAAACCGCCAAAGCCAACGGACTGCAACCGATTGACTACCTGATGAGCCTGTTCAAGCAGTGGCCACTCATTAACGACAGCGATAATATCGACCACTTACTGCCCTGGAATATCGAACTCACATCCTAGCGTCAATTATCTTGGCCGGTTGTGTGGTTCGCGTTACGCTTACCATGGAATAGGCCGACTATTTTTCCTAGCCGAAGGTTTAAGTGAGAAAACCCAACAATGGATGAAAGAGCAAAAATACAGCCGATACTCCTCGCGAGCGATGCAAGCTGCACTTCACAGTCTGGCAATTTATAATTTGTCATTAAAGCTATACGAAGACGCAGAACATTCTGAGCTATCGAATGCTTAGAGTGTGCTTGGAAGTCAATGCTGCAACTTCAAGCGACGGTATCACGCTGCCGACGACTTTAAATTTGCTGAGGGAGCTTTGAGTCGAAAGATTCGAAGCCCCTTATAAAGTTCTATGATTCAAGCGTGAATCTATTGGCGCATCCGATTTTTCAGATTTATTATCAAACGATTCTAGCCACCACTTCCTTCCCTATAGAGAAACTTATCCCTAGGAATCCATTCCTTTCGCTGCATCAAGTTTATGATTTTTACTTCTTCATGATGCTTAAGATATTTATATGTAAAGTACCTTACTACTTTGTCTTCGTGCGTCGATAAAATTATATATTTCTCACGGAAATCGTTCCGCAACACTTCAACCAAAGATGACATATTGATGTCGTCCATAGTCTGAACTGGATCGTCAATAAAAATACTAGAAAACCGATTAGCATAGACTTTATGCAAAGCCAAAGTTAAAGCAATAACAACGGCTGATATTTGGCCAGAACTCATGGTATTAAGAATATCATGATCGCTTTCCCAATTTGAAACAAGCCGCACATTTTTAAGCTCGTCTAGGCCAGTAGGGTCCTTAATAAATATCCCGTGTCCAAGTCCAGCTTGGTGAGATTGCAGAATTTTACCGGAGTATATGTAGAACGGGATCTCAATATCAGTAATAAGTTTTTTCCTATACTGCTTTATTTTGCCTTTTAAAATACCTGCAAGCTTATCTACGTCATTTGCGGCGCGTACCATTATCTCATGTCGTTTAGATAATTCGACAAGTTCCGACGAGACTTCTTTCAAGGAAGCGAAATAGAGATCCTTAACGTAACGTTCTTTCCTATCCAGCAAACCAACATCAAGCTGAGCCAACCTATCATGCTGACTGTTGAAGTAATCTCGATAAATTCTGTCAAACACATTTGAAAGGTTGGCTTCATGATAGCCATCTGGACCTTCTCCTATTGCGGCTCTTATTCGTTCGCAAAGAAAATCTGTAGCCTCCGAAATGCTATTAACAACGTCAGTTGCCGGGAACATACTCAAAAGTAAGTCATCATGCTCGATGTGTTCAGAAAACAGCCAATCTCTTAGTTTTGCAAAACGCTCTTTCATATTTAAAGCCTTAGAAAGAGCAAGCAGCTCCTCTTGAGAAGGAGCTTGCGTCTCATTTAAATAGGCTGCACATGCGTCAATTAAAGGGCTTAAATGTGTTTTATCAAAGCTATCACGAGTAGTGACTAACACCTTCTCTTGCCCTGATAGCTCTGAACGAAGTAGATGCCCATGTTTAATTATCGCGTGGTTCAATGCGTCGTGCGATTCGTAGCCCTGTCCGCAGAGTAAGCAAGCAGACTCATCTGGCATTCTATCGAGATCTGCTGACAGAGAATTGTGATGTTTAAGGAGTTCGGAGTAAATTGAGTTCAGGCCTACCGATTTTTTCTCCTCGTCAATAAGGTGCTGGAGTGAGCTTTCAAAAACCACACTATCCTCCAGGTTAAGCGCATTAAAAAGAGTTTCAAAACTCTGTATTTTGCGAATTTTTTTTAGGTCCCGGCTCTTAAGCGCTATGTAGCAACTCTCGATCAGTCGATGCCTCTGACTCTGTTTCACATGTGCATCGTAGTCAGCAATAGAGTTAAAATAGCCAACATACAGCTCAAGAATTTCCCGCTGCCGAATGGCGTTCTCAAAACGGCGATTTCTAAGAAAATAGAATTGATGGCGAAGAAGGTTCTTAACATGAGTAATTTCTGCCAATGAGCTATTGAACTTTTCTTGGTCCAACTCAGGGATTGCAACCAAATCCCAAAAAGGGCTCATATTGGTTTCAGCAAGCCATGGTAGAGCATAAACATGTGGCTGATTGGCCTCAGTTTTAATGTTATTAAAGTCGTCAATTTTGTATAGCTGTTTTATTTCTAAAATTCGGGAGCTGATCTTTCGTTTGGTATTGTTGATATTTCGGGAAATATCGATGAGTTTCTTTAGCTTCTCATCAGACTCACGTGTGTTGCCGAATAGCTGAGCAAGCTCTTCAGCTCTTTGCGTTTCGTTTTTCGTCTTTAAAAATCGTGATGTCTCTTCTTGTTGTACGTAATGGAAAAGTAAAAAATCCCGTGCAAGATCAGTCGAACCAAAATATTGATTGAGCTTATCCTGACTTGACGGTTCAGCTCTTCCATCCACAATTTCATTCAGCTCCCAAAGCTCTTTAAACTTAGATATTTTCTTGTGGCTATCGGGAACACGGCCTTTCATCTTCCGCTGAAATACTTTTACATTGGACTCTGAATCTACAAACTCCAGTATGACCTCAACATTTTCGTTACCTTGATGAGCAACGACAACGTCAGCTGGATTCTGCCGAGCCTCCAAGGATATTAAACGGCTAATATTCCCCGTTATTCCCAACTCAATAGCATCAAAGACTGATGTTTTGCCATATCCGAGAGTGTAAAAATATCTGTGTAAATGGCATTCTTAGCAATATCGAAGAAGGATATCAGAATGCCAATATCAGACAAACTCATCGATCAGCTGCTTGATGGCTGTGACTCACCCGACGACATTTTAGGTGAAGCTGGGCTGCTCAAGCAGCTTACCAAGAAGGTCGCTGAACGCGCTTTAGAAGCCGAGATGCAAGCCCATTTAGGCTACGCCCCAAATGATGCGGCCGGCAATAACAGCGGTAACTCCCGCAACGGTAAAACCAAGAAGGCTGTTCGTAGCACCAACGGTGACGTCGAGCTGGATATTCCCCGTGATCGCAACGGTAGCTTTGAGCCTAAACTGGTTCGCAAAGGTGAACGTCAGCTTAACGGATTCGATGAGCGCATCGTCGCGCTCTATGCCAGAGGCATGACTACCCGGGATATCCAGGCTTACCTTGAAGAAGCCTACGGTGTTGAAGTATCTCCCACATTCATATCTCAGGTTACAAACGAGGTGATGGACGAAGTAAAGGCCTGGCAACATCGACCACTGGCAAAGCTTTACCCGGTCGTTTACCTTGATTGCCTGGTGGTTCGCAGCCGTGACTCTGGCGTTGTTCAAAATAAGTCAGTCTACCTGGCGCTTGGTATTAACACCGACGGTGAAAAAGAGCTCCTTGGCCTGTGGATGGCGCAAACCGAAGGCGCTAAATTCTGGTTATCTGTGATGAACGAGCTTAAAAATCGCGGCGTCGATGATATCTTTATCGCCTGTTGCGATGGCCTGAAGGGCTTCCCCGAAGCCATTGAAGCGGTTTACCCGAAGACTCAGGTACAGCTGTGCATCGTGCATCAAATTCGTCACTCTCTGCGTTACGTAAACTGGAAGCAACGCAAGATCATCGCAGCTGACTTAAAGCTAATTTATGGTGCTGCCACCCGCGCTGCAGCAGAGCAGGCGCTGGAAGAGTTCGCTGAAAAGTGGGATGAAGAGCATCCGACCATAAGCCGCTCATGGCGGGCAAACTGGGAACGCTTAAGCGTATTCTTCGAATACCCGGCGGAGATACGTAAGGCTATCTACACCACTAACGCCATCGAATCGCTGAACGCGTCATTGCGTAAAATTACCAAGACTCGCCGGTCGTTCCCGAATGATGAGGCCATCATGAAGGTATTGTACTTAGCCTTGCATCAGGCATCGAAAAAGTGGACGATGCCCATACGCAACTGGAAACCGGCCATGGCGCAATTCGAGATCATGTATCAGGATCGGATTTAACAGTGCAAACAGCCATTTACACAAAATTTTTTACAGTCTCCATATCCATTCGGCCCATCAAGTAAAACTAGACGATCACCATTAAAATTCAGGGTATATGGTTCAGCGCCAAATACCTTAAAATTCGATATCGTAATTTTACTTAGACTGATCACTGAAGACTTCCCCAAATCGCTACGACTTGATGTTCGGTATTTTCTTCATCCCAACCTTTATCAGAGTTTACCAACTGATCATATATTAAAGACTGTTCTTCGGAGAGTGAGCTTTCAACTTCCTGATCGAGGTTAATAAGTTCCTGTTCCCTTGGAATGTAGGTGATAAAGGGCAACTTAAGAGCAATCTTTAATATCAGAGAAAAGTGGTCCTTTTTACTTTTATGACTCTTCTTAAATTCTAAAAAATTCTTCCCTCCCTCTGCGGTGATTATATTATTTATCAAACTATTGGTAATCCTTTCGATGCTTTCCTTAGCCAAAAATTCTTCTATCGCATGAACTTCCTGGGGATCATAAGCAATAACATTTTTCTTAAAGTTATACTGGTCCTCCTCTAATGCCAGTACAGTTCGCAGGCTGATTCTTGCTTCCTCATGACAGACGATCATAGTGCAATTTTTCTCAAATGTTTTGTCAACGACTCCTGAGTCACTTATTTCTCCAAATAACTCCTGTGCTTTCTTTTCCAGCAAAATTATTGCCATCTCGTCGGATTGGTCATTCAGTTCTAAAGTTACGAAATATTCTTCCCGATTACATGGTTTGGACGCGGAGAAAAGACAGACCTTAGCAGCTATATCTTCCGAAAGTTCTATACTTACTAACTCATAACCATTATTGGAGAGTACATTATTTATGATACTGATCATTAGGCTAATGCATCCTTAGCGGCCGGAATTGGAACAAGTGTAATATGCTTTAGTATTTCGTCCCTTTTAGAACGGGGATCTTCATCTTCAGATGGCGGTGCTTCTGTATGTTCCACAGAGCCTGGATAGAGCGTGTGCACATCTGAACCGCCATAGATAAGATTCTCAATCTCGAATAAAACTTCACTCATGCTGCGGTTTGATATAATTTCCCTTTCAATTTCTCTGACGCTAGGCAAGCTCGTAATAGTCGTTGGGAGATAATTCTGGTACGGTGGTGTACTTGCTCGATAAGTAAACCTGTTTTTTGATGCATCATGTGATGCCCGCTCAATGTTCATTTGGTGAAAAGCTTTAATCAACACATAACGAATACCAAGCCTATCCGTAGAAATAGCATTATCAAGGTTGTTATCGTATTCTAAGTAGATGTGAGGGCTGAAATTTCGGTAGTGTGACCACAGCTCTTTTGGGCTTAAACTTAACAGAGCTTTTTTTGCTTCTTTGAGGTTACAGAGCTGGTCAACCGGCTCATCGTGATAGTCTGGACCTGTTGTGTATTCATCAATCAAACGCGCAAATTGCTCTTTGAACTTACATGTCAAATACTCAGTTCCTATATCTTCGTGATCTATTTCTAGACCATGTATAATTTCGTTGAACGCTATCGGTATTTTTTCAGAACTTTGTTTTCTTTTGTGTCGTTGAATAATGTAGCGATCCATCATTCCTAAAAAATAGAAGAAGGTTTTTTTCTTTTGCTCTTCTGTAACAGTTAACTCTCTAGCTTGCATGGCCTCAGCAATTTCTGACTTGATTTTGTTATCGATTTCATTTAAATCGCAAAATTCATTGTTATCCTCATACCGATAAGAAGCCAGTCTAGCAATAGCATCGTTTTGCTCATGAAGTATGGAATCTATTACCTTATAAAGCTCTTTGGAAGTAAAGCCCTCAAACGCTGTTCTTAAAATAGCCGCCAACTTTGGAATGTTTTTTTCACCGGATGTTGCTTTTTCCAGTATTGAGCTCCCGTCTTTCGGATTTGTATTATCATATTCTTCTATGATAGCCCTAAAATCATCCTTTACCGACGCAGCCAGACTGGCAGTACCAGTTTTGGAATTAATTGGTTTCCATGTGTGTACCCAACCCTTAACGCCATCCTGTTTATATAACTCAAGTGTTATCGCGACAAGAGCATTGGTATATTTACTATAGCTACTCGAGTTGTATGCTTTAACCTGGTGGACAGATATGGGAGCTTCGTCGTGCCAAAGTTCAAAGTCCTCAGTATTTTCGAGCATCAAATGGTAGTTAGAAAGATCTGACTCTACTGGCTCTTTATTTATGGCTTTTAACGCACAATATAACGCCACCTTTCCTTGATAGTTGAAGCCACTCCATGAGGGTGACGCGTCAAAAGCCATTGCAAACTCCCGTTCCAGAATCAATAAAGCTAGTCAGCAATTTTCACTTTCAGGCCATGAGTTTTTTGCCGGCAAAAGAAGCATTTTCAACAGCATTTAAAACGCCGCTCTGAGTAAGTTTTCCTTAGCATCACGTACATAAAAGTTTTATTTATTAGCACACTCGGCGAATAGTTACAACAATCTAACAACTTACCAGCACTGAAACAACTGTATCTGATTTTTCAACAGTATGGCAGCATTGCAGCACCTCAATGACATAAATCGCTGATTGGCATTTTTACTTTGCGGTTGGGTCCAAGATTTAATCTTAAATTCTGGAGACAAAATCGGCAATCTAAACCCACTTAGTAGGCATCTCGGCCCACTAGAGCAATGAATTGTTACGTTCTCGCTACGATAGCATCTTGAAATGCTCAATAATATCCGCTGAAATTGAGTGCGACTCCACATATCGTTCAATGAACTCATTCATCATAAATCGATAGCGAACAAATTCATTACTGCATTCGAACTCCCGCAACGCGCCATTTACTCGATCATCGTGACGTAAATTCAGCCGGATTTCAGTTGCACTCAGGGCATAATAAAAAGATAAATACTCCGATTTTAAACCCACTCCTCGAGGTTGTCGGGTAGCAGTGAATACGCGAGGCGATACTGAGAGAAAACACACCCGACATCCGAAAAGAACTGCAATAGACCCTGAACATCGCCATGCGGCCATCCAAGATTATATCCTCGAAACGTCTGTGGCTGGTAATGGAAGAGTTCGCCGTCGGTTCTATCGAGTTCAACTTGTACCTGATTTTCAGCAGCTTCCAAAAGGCTAGCCGGTGCAAGCATGAAAAAGCTCATATATTCCGGTTTCATAGTGGGTCCTTTTTAATTTCGTGGTGTGGAAATGACCTGACAGATGAAGTATTGATTGGTATTAGAACTTCAGCCTTTCACTGCTTCAAGCTTGCCCCGCAGTTCCGCGTTTTCGATTAACAGTTTTGCGTTTTGCTGTGCAAGGCTATCTAGCTCCGTTTGCAGTTCATCAAGCTCACCCTCGAGCTTTTGTAAGCACTCATCTGCAGAGCGTTCACTTTCCTTATAATGCTCTAATGCCTGTTCATGAGCCGCTTCAAGACTTTTTAGGCGTCGCTCAAAGAGCTTCTGAGCATCAATGTAGCCGGCAATCGCCATCTGCTTCATTGCATGGACGACTTTATCAATCAAGGTTTGAGCGTTATCAGCGTAATGAGTAGGGAGTGAATCGAACGTTAGACTCTCTTTGCTGGATTCATAAAGCGGGTCATCTCGGTTGTCGCTGTACGTCTCCCAGATACTCTTAATGCGAGCGAGCCCGCCACGGTCGCCCAGCTCTTTGCGAAGAGCGCCCGGATTCGGGCGCCTTCCTCGTTTTTCCAGCGCTAAGCCAGCGTCGATAATTTCCTGCTCCGTGACTTCCGCGTGACGAGCCATCGCAATCTCCTTTTTAACGAAATTAATTTAATTAATGAAATTAAAGTTTCGCAAAGCGTCTATGCGAAAGTAGGCCTATCAATCTCGGCCTCAGCAAGAAATGCCATCGATTGCTGACTGACCACACTACTCTTGACTGAGCGAGCCAGGACGTCATAGAGCAAGGCATGGTTTTGACTGCATGTGTGCTCTCGAAAAACGCCAGACGTCCAGATATGACGCAGCTGATTAGCCAAAGATGGTGAGTGGCTTTCAAGGTTATGTAACGCATCAGCACATACCTCGAGGGTCAGCAGCTCAGGCTCGACCAGAGTACCCAGAGCGGTTTTCGTAGCACCAGCACTCAGCGTTCGTGTTTTACCAACGCCATGCAGTAGCGCAGCGACAACCGCAACATCACGCTCAATATCAGTCAGCGCATGAACACCTGACACATTCCAGGCAACCTCAACAGCATGCTCAATTAGGCCTCCGACATATGCGTGATGCGACCTAAGGCTTGCCGGGCATTGCAGGAATGAGATCCCGATTTTGGGCTGGAGCAACACATCATCGATAAAGCGCCGCATTAACGTTGATTGGATGCGAGCATATAGCACCAGAAAGGCTTGAAACACCGCGGGCCGAGGGCATTGAGAAATTGGGAGAGCCGACAAGCTATTACCCAGACGCTTGCTGGCTGCAGCGCAAGTTAAATTCTTACATACCCGAACTGTTCCAACGCGGGTTGGTAGCGCTGCAACTTCAACATGGATCATGGTGTGCTCAAGAATCACCTCATCTGCAATTTGGTCATGTCGTGCAATAACTGTAAGGTCGCAAGAGCTATCAGAAAGCGTCAGTTCAAACACGTCATTGTCTCGCTCAGGCGAAACCGCCTTTAAAGCCGAAAGATAATAACGTCCGATAAAACGGCGGTAAGTGCTAGCATCAATCAAAAGCGGCTGTACAGTTTCATGAGTTGTTGTATTCATAGTCATTCTCCAAGAAATATTAAATCGTTAACGTGATGGGAGCGAAGCGCTGCGCTTACTCACCAACTGTCTTAAAGTCATTGAAATTTGATTTGTGCATGTTTCGGATGAATCCGAACACTCATTTCGGTTCAATCCGATCACCCATTTCGGTTTAAACCGATCACCTGTTTCGGTTTTATCCGATCACTTTTAGCCTTTTTCCGAAATCACTGTTCGGATTGCCGAAATCGGTGATCGGAATGCCGAAATACCGTTCTTTTTCTAACTAAATCAACTGGTAAGCTCAACTCAACGCAACTGCATTGAGGAATGGCTGACCATGGCTAGAAAGAGAACCCAAATGAGTAAGATAAAAGACATCCTGAGACTTCGGTTTGATGCCGGGCTCAGTTAGAGAGACATCAGTAAATGCTTATCTGTCGGCCCCGCCACCGTTAGCGAGATTTTATCGCGCTTTGCTGCCAGTGAACTCACCTGGCCGCTGCCTGAGGAGTTCAGTGACACTGAGCTTGAGGCTGCTGTATATAGAGGCCGGAATGTGTCCCGCGCGCAACGCCAGCCAGATTTTTATGAAATGCATCAAGAGCTCAAGCGTAAAGGGATGACAAAGCTACTGTTGTGGCGCGAGTACCGGGAAAAGGACTCAGCCACTGCCTATGGTTACACGCAGTTCTGTGAGCACTATCGCAGTTGGCGCAAGACCCAAAAGCGCAGCATGCGACAATTACACCTTGCCGGCGATAAACTGTTTATCGATTACTGCGGCCCGACAGTGCCTATCCTCAATCCCGATACCGGTGACGTTCGCTATAACGCACAAGTCTTCGTGGCAACCTTAGGTGCTTCAAATTACACCTATGTTGAAGCCGGGCGTTCACAGCAACTGGAAGACTGGATCATGGCGCACGTACGCGCCTTTGAGTTCTTCGGTGGCGTACCACAGCTACTGGTGCCGGATAATCTGCGCTCGGCGGTCACCAGGGCAAACCGCTACGCACCGGTGTTAAATGAAAACTATGCGCGCATGGCGCGTCATTACAACACCGCCATCATGCCTGCCCGACCTTATAAACCCAAAGACAAATCAAAAGCAGAAAACGCCGTTCTTATCGTAGAGCGGTGGATCTTAATGCGTCTGCGACATGATCACTTTTATACGCTATCCAGCCTTAATCAGCGGATCCGGGAGCTGCTGGTTGAGCTTAATCACCGTCAGCAACGCGTTCACCCGGGCTCACGGCACGAACTTTATATCCGTCTTGATAAACCAGCGCTAATGCCGTTGCCTGCGTATGGCTATCAATACATCGACAGTAAACAAGCCCGGGTCGGACCGGACTACCATGTTCTGTACGCTAAGCACGCTTACTCTGTACCCCACAACCTGGTCGGACAGACCGTTACACTGGAAGCAACAGCGCAAATCATCTGCTTTTACTATCAGGGTAAGGTCGTGGCACAGCACCCCAGAAAACATCAGCCCGGCGCGTTTAGTACGATTAAAGAGCATATGCCGGATGCTCACGTAAAACAGCGCTGGGGTGTTGAGCGCCTGCTTGGCTGGGCTGAAACCATCGGCAGCGGCACTCGTGCGGTTATCGCAGCCCAACTGGCTCGTCGACAACATCCGGAGCAGGCAATAAAAAGCTGCCTCGCTATCCTTAACCTGGGCAGTAAATACGGACAGGAGCGGCTTGAAGCCGCCTGTCAGAAAGCGCTAGTGCTCGAGCAACCACACCGCAAGGTCATTCTGAACCTGCTGGCAAATAATAAAGAGCAAGACCTCACGCATACCGAAGCCGACGACTCGCCGGCGGTTAACCATCCCAACATCCGTGGACAACACTACTACCAATAAGGACGATCATTATGAGTTTATCATCACTCCATGAACAACTGCGTGCATTACGGCTGGGGCACTTCTCTCAGGCGTTACAACAGCAGCAAGAGCAACCGGATACCTATACCGACATGAGCTTCGAAGAGCGTCTCGGTCTGCTTGCCACCCACGAAATACTGTGCCGTGACAACACCAAAGTAAAACGTCTGACCCGCCAGGCAAAGCTGCTCGATGCCCGCCCGAGCGGTATCGATTACCGCAGTGGGCGTGGGCTTAAGAAAGAAAAAATAGCGGTGCTACTAAGCGGGCAATATCTGCACTACAACCAGAACATTATCATCACCGGGGCAACAGGCTGTGGTAAAACCCACCTGGCTTGTGCGCTGGCAACGCAGGCCTGTGAACAACATCACAGTGCTCGTTATTACCGCCTCGGAGAGCTGCTGGATGAGTTACACGTTGGACATGCTGACGGCTCTTACCGACAGCAGTTGAATACCTTAGCGAAGCGTAAACTGCTTATCCTTGATGACTGGGGCATGGAGAAGTTAAGTGCTCGTCAGGCGAATGACCTGCTTGATGTGATGGAAATACGCTACCAACAATCCAGTACCATTATCGCCAGTCAAATCCCCACCAGCGAGTGGTACAAGCTGATACCCAGTCCCACCATTGCCGACGCCTTACTTGACCGCTTATTGCACAACAGTCACCGAATCGAACTGACAGGAGAATCCATGAGAAAACTAGACCAATCCGATCACTTAGCGTAAAAAGAGGGTTATGAAAAAGAACGGCTAACAGGTGATCGGATAACTCCGGAATCGCTGTTCGGAATCACCGAAATACGCAACATCCGTACGCGGAACTTTAAGCGATTTAATTCCCTGGTAAGGTGAGCTAAAATTGTAGCGGTTGGCTGCTTCATTCAAAATCATGCGCAATGGCGTCATGATGTGGTTTATCCGCGACGGCGATAGCTGCTTGTTGCTTCGAGTCGTCACTTTGGCGAGGGATGCTCGAAACTCCAAGATGTCGGCTTTGGTGATGCAGCCAACCTCTTTATCTCCAAACGCTGGAAGCAAATAGCCATTCAGCGTTCTTCTAACCGTATCTGCGTGAGATGTCCGCCACTGAATACGCATTTCAGCAAACCAAGTTTCCGCGAAATCACTGAAGAGCGGCGTGTCTAAATGCTGACTGCGCACCTGCATTTCCTTGAATTGCTGCGCCTTAGGGCTGCCCGGAAAGTGTCTGGCATAATCAAACGTGCCTAACGTAATCTCCGCTTCAATCCGATCAAGGAGCTTCTGCACCCGCTTACGATTTTCTCGCGTGTCTTCGAGAGAAGTTTGTTCGCGACATCTTTTGCCGCGGTAACTGAAGTCAATAACCAAACGGTTATTTTCCTTCCGTGCGTACATTCTAGCCATGAGCAAGACCTCCACGCGCCATTGGGATAGCCAATGAGTTTGAGGAAGCCCCCATCATGTCCCGCTGAATAGCCTCCCAAATGAAGAGGAGTTTTCGGCCTCCGAAAGGACGAACGTAATGAACCCCTTCCAACAAAACAGAGTCTTTCAACTGCTCTCTGATCGTTCTGGGATCGTATTTAATACGCTCAGATAATTCTTCAGTGGTCAGGTATGTTTCGTTCATGCTATTCTCCTAGTATCTTAAGAGAGCAATAATGATGCTCTAGAGACACATTATACGCCTATTGATAACTTGTCAACGCTTTTTGTATCTCTAGAGGATTAAAATGGGTCGCTAAAATGATAAAATGCAACTTTGCAGAGTTACTAGGCGCGCGAAAACTGAAGGTCGCAGATGTCGTCAGGGATACCGGAATTAATCGCAGTACCTTGACTCGCCTGTATCACGAAACAACGTCACGAATTGACTTCGAGACGCTGGAAACGCTTTGTCGATACTTGGAGTGTGATGTTGGTCAATTACTTGAGGTGATTGATGACTAATATTTCGTTACGAGAAATGGGACGAGGAAACGCTTAATGATTTACTTCGACAGCTTAGCATCGTATCCAATGCTCCCCGAGGTCACAGAGAATCTGCGGTTAACGATGCAGGACCATTACGCAAACCCTTCCGCTTCTCACATGCTGGGGGAGCAAGGAAAAGAGTTGATTGAGAACACGCGTGAGTCGCTAGCCGAATCGTTAGGAGCCTTCGCGAGCGAGATTATTTTTACTAGCGGCGCAACTGAAACTAATAACCTGATTATAAAGGGGGTGATTTTACCTTTACTTTTAAAGGGTAAGAAGCCGCACTTAATAACCTCTGTATTAGAGCACAAATGCATATTGTCGATAAGCAATTATCTTGAATCATTAGGCTGTGGAGTAACATATCTGAGGCCTAACTCAAAGGGTGAAATTAAGCCAGAACAGGTAAAAAATGCTTTAAGAGAAAATACCGCACTAGTGTCGTTAATGCATGTAAATAATGAGCTAGGAACCATCAACCCTATCAATGAAATTGGCCAGATCTGCACGAATGCAAAAGTCCCTCTACATACTGATGCGGCGCAAAGTTACATGAAAATCCAAACAGATGTCGACGACCTTAACGTAGACTTTATGTCCCTATCTGCCCATAAGATAGGTGGACCTAAAGGAGTGGGTGCTGCCTATATAAGAGACCTCAAGGATTTAGATATCAGCCCTCTCGTACATGGAGCAGGCCAAGAGTTTGGTGTGAGAGGCGGTACTTTACCAACACCATTAATTGCTGCTTTTGGCACAGCTGTTGGTGTATTCAGGAATTACTACTCGTTACAGCAAAATATGGAGCTAAAACAGCAACTGCTCATCGGGCTTGAAAAACTTGGAGTAAAATACAGAGTGAACGGTGGGGAAGAGATCTTACCATCTTGTATTAGCCTTACGTTGCCTTGCAGTAATATCGAGGGGCTTCTCCGCGGAAGCCACCAATCACTAGCGCTATCACAAGGTTCGGCATGTTCAGCAGGCTCAATTGAACCTTCACACGTTCTAACATCACTACATTTTAATAGAGACGAGGCATCTAAAACGCTAAGAATCAGCTTCAGCCATTTAAATACGGCTGAAGATATACAAGCATTACTTAATGAACTAGCCAAGTATACGGAATGCTGAGGGAGCACTAAGAGTGCTCTCAAATAATCCTTAATTGAATTAGACTATTTATAGCACGTTATGCAAGCCCCCCCACCTTCAATATCGTCATAAATTTCATCAATATCGCTAGACTCATATACCCCTTCGATATCACCTAAAAGCGCGTTCCGCCTTTTCTTTTTCTTAAATCGTTCAACTTTCTTCTCATGATTCTCAATAATCTGAGCACGTCTCTCGGGATCTTCCAGAGTTTCCAACGGCTCACCCTTCCCCATCCAGTAAAATCTTTCACCAGTGACGTTATTATCCTCGCCTTTCTCGAATTCTTTTGCTTGCTCAAACAGATCGGGGTGGTTTTCTTTTAAACGAATCCACTCTATCTTTTTTTGATAGAAGCAAAACGAACAACCGGAACGGGAGCGCCAACTGTAGTAATCGGGTAGGTCTAGTCCATTTCGTTGGAGAATATTTTCAATATCCGACTTTACTATACCGTCCTCTCTAAACGGCATAACGGTAGTAATCGGTTTATCAATAGTTAAGAGCCCTGTTCTGCTCGGTTCATCAGCTCGGATGCCAACATAATTTACAATGCGATACCCTTCTTTGATGAAGTTGTCAGCCCACTGCTCAAAAGGTTTTAATTTAAGCTGAACAGTACACCAACGATCTCGCTGAGACGGAAGAAAATTCTGATGCTTCTTAAGCAATGATTTAAAATCTAGCTCCCCTCTTCCATCTATGTCATTTAGTGAACGAGCATTCAACCTGTGAATAAATCCTAGACGCTCTTCGAGCTTGTCAATGAAATCATTAGTTTCAGGAAGTTCATACCCGGTATCAGTAAAGAAATAGTCGATATCTAAGTCCGGTCGAGTCTCCTTCATGTACAGAGCCAGAGCACTGCTATCCTTTCCTCCTGAGAGCCCAAGAACATGCTTTATTTTTTCACTCATTAGTTCCCTCCAAAGCTTCGACAGGATGCATAAATTCACTAAGCAACTTAACTAAAACCTCTCTTTTTTGATCATTAGAAAGTGGTGTAAGTTCCTTACTAAAGGATTTCACGAGCCTCTCTAATTCAGGAGCATTTTCTGAGGTCTTAGATATGTGTCCCTCAAGCTCAACCAAACTACCCTGTTCATCAGTTGTTATTAGTCCAACAGGTATTGCTGAAGTTTTCGACGTTAGTTTTGTGAAGGTCTCCTCTCGCCTAAACTGACGACACAAGTTATAAACTTCATGCAAGCCGTTATTGATATGTTTATCAGTCCAGCTCCGCTCAGCCGCTCCAAGAGCTGTTGATACAACCCATTCGAATGAGTTTTTATCGTTTATATATCCAGTCAAACGACTTGCGAATTCCTTTATCGACGGCCTATGAGCAGCCTTTGCGACCCGCTCACTTCTTTTAGCAAGTGTCTGGTCAAAGCTCCCACTCAGCTCTTGCATGACAATCTGTTTAAATGCATCAACTAGAAGTGTGTGCTGTGATGTTAATTCGTCTATTGCTGACTTTAAGCGTACAGATAATTCATCAATAGATTCTTTAGAGCCCTCTCCCTTCTTGGGGATATTAAAAATTTCAGGAATATCTTCAAGCACAAGCTTGTATGGATCGTTTGCTCTCAGCACACTATTTCGTAGTGCTTTAGCTTCTCTAGACAGCTCAACGCTCTTGTCTTCACCATCAAACAGATGGCCTGAAGTTTTCTTCACCCACGGAGGCAGAGTGTGAATTAGCCTAACAATATGCTTTGCTAATTCTAGAAGATTGGAATCCTCCGTTGACTGAAGCTCTGCAGCTGTTGCAATGCTGCGAACTACGTTGGTTTGGATCGAGTCAATCTCAAAATACCTTACTGCTACCTCGTGAGAATGCTTATGTAACTTCTCAACAATAACTTCATCAAGCTGAGGTATGAATATAAAGCTTTGAGTTGAATCCTTATCGTAGAAAGCTACCTTTCCCTCTAAAGATTTTAGTAGAGCTAAGGCATAAATACGGCAAAGGCCAGCTGTCAAACCGAAAGGCGGGCGCATCCACATTTCATAAAGCTCTGACAAGGTAACCATCTTGTCTGCAGATTTGATAAAGTTAAAGCCACTTTCCCATAGTCTGTAAGCATCTTCGAATTCTGCATTTAATTCAGGACTCCAGTCAGATACAAACGCATACCCACAAGGAGTCTTCTGGTGCCAACCTTTGCTTTTCAATACTGATAGATAA
Source organism: Idiomarina sp. (assembly GCF_019431395.1). NCBI lineage: Bacteria > Pseudomonadati > Pseudomonadota > Gammaproteobacteria > Alteromonadales > Idiomarinaceae > Idiomarina > Idiomarina sp. The sequence continues at coordinate 2,403,295 of NZ_CP080268.1, read as the reverse complement.
ACACCTTTTTCCGGCGGGAAAGTGTTCTCATCAAAACCAAGATCAGACTCATGCTCGCTATTCAGCATTGCGAGCATCAACTTGTTCGTAGCTGAATTGGCGTTACCGGATGGCTTTGAACGATTTACCAGTTCGTTAATAACTGTAGGAGAGCGGTTGTATATTGAGTCAGCAGCCAGAGAGGCCAACTGTGACAACGGAGCAATACCTTTTGACTCTCCCTGATAGAACCATTTCGCACTGGAAAACAACGCTTCAAGCTCGTTGGAAAGACGATGACGAACATCTGATAAGCGATTGTTTAATTCCTTTTTTGCTACGTGGTCGTGCGCTAACCTATCTTCTCGTTTAAATACGTTATTAATAGCAATTGACTCAATCGCTGATGCTTTTAGTTTACTTGTACTCTTCGGAGAGCCTAATAGTAAACGAGGGTATTCCTTAGATAACTTTTTCAATTCATTGTGGTTTAGTGACTCGCCGATTAGAACAAAGGTACTAAACGGCTCTCCTGCCTTCGGTTGCTCTTTCGAATCAACCTGGGAGATCGCTTCTGCGTACTCCACAAAGGTAGTCTCTGTCCACCTCATGGCACCAGTTCTGTGGTAGTGTGAGGATGCTAGTATGTGAGTTGCAGAGTTGCATTCATTCGCCCAATTTACCCCGTCCTTAATCGACTCAACTTCGCTAGCAACAAGCTCATTTACATCAACGTCACTTCCTTGGAAAACAAATAGTGCATTATGTTTTTTTCTAAAAATAAGAACCGACGATTTTTCTAGTTCATCTATTACGCCTTCAACCTCTCGCCTCTCAAAGCCGCAACCCTCGTAATATTTAATTAGCAGCTCGCGAGTTGCATATAAGTGGAAGGATTGACCAAAAACTGTTAGTAAAGCAACCAGAGAAGTGAGTTTATGGTACAGCTTTCCATCTTTCGCCCCAGCTCTATAAATCGCATCATTTGCTTCTAGCCAGGCTTTCCCATCCGGAGAGCTATTAATGAGGTGTCCTAAATTAGTCTCAAGATAGTCCCACAGGAGATCTGGACCATAGAGGGATAATGAATCCGTCGACCATTCATTTTCCAGAAACCAACGGAAGCCATATCTTTCACTGGAAGATAAAAAGCCAAAAATGCTTCGCTCATTTTGTGAAAATCGCCGCCTAGAAATTGGTCCCAATAACAGGCTAACTATTGGGTCGATAGGTAACGCGTTGAGCAACGGAGTAGTTGCAGATATTGCCGGAGGTAACTCAGTCGAAATCGCGTCAACTAACCCTGTGTATTTATTAAATAGCCGTTTCTCTACTTCAGGCTCGACCCTTATAGAATCGGCTATCAAAATAAGAGACTCATCCACGGTTGGGTTATAGCTCAAATCGCGATAGCGACCTTGAACTTTTGCCCATTCTTGCTGAGTAAGTGCAGCTTTGCCTTTTGCGTACTGATTAAATGCTTGGTGTAGAAAACCAATGATGATAACTGGTTTTTCTGACTTTTGTGCCAAGTCAGCGAGTTCTTGAAAGAAATACAAATCTCCATCATGACTCGACTGATAATCCAGCGCCTTTCCGAGTTCATCGAGTAGAATGACCACTCCATCTAAGTTCTTCAAGGCTTCTTGAGTCGAATTACTAATCGCCTTTAAACAATCGGCATCAGACATAGCAGCGTTGAGACGACTAATCTCACAGTCCAACTGACTGCAAACTGATTCTGCTATAGAGTGTGCAGGGTTATTTAAACCACACACATGTTTTATGACGCCCCAGCCATTTTTGTAAGGAAATGCTCTTTCAATAGTTTCATCTAATGAGTCTGCATTTTTAAATTTATCTAGAGTAGATTGTCGGTGGTTGCTATTACGCCCTAACGCACCCGATATCAGAGCCGCAAGAGTTGACTTACCCGAACCGTAAGGCCCCGTAACAGTGAATGCTCTTTGTGAACTTCCGTGAATCTCGCGCGCTACAGTAGATATTGTTGATTTCAACGTCCCATGAATGATAACTGCGTTTAAAAACTCATCGAAATTATCAGCAACCGCATCGATTCGAACCGAACTCTTGTACTTATCATTAATATAGACACTAGTAGACATAGCCGTCACCGTAATAATCATCTAAAAATTGGGCAGGGTACTTCTTCAGAAACGAGTCGACCATAATTTGTCTCAGCCCAAGAGAATCGGTCCAAGATACTTTTCCGTTTGAAATGGAAGCTAGATCATCTAGCTTATTCGATAACCCTTGCTCAGATAGGCGAAAAATTCTACCAGGAGAACACGGTTTAGAGAGCAAGGAGTCAAAATCAATGGTGTTAACACCTGACTCAGCCGTCTCATTGCCAACAAAACGACAAAGAGCATAGGCGAAAATCTCTGTAGGCAACGATGGTCGCTCTGTAAACTCGCTAACGCAAAACCCGCCAGAAACCTCCTTAATAAGCCCCAGCTCAGAAAGTGGTGATGCAAAATGATCTTCATCAACGGCTTTTGATTGCCGTGTTTTTTTACTGTAGGTGTGCAAAAAGCAATCTACATCTTTTTTCACGGTAGATTTCTTTCCTGCTTCCATATTGGTTAAACTAATAGTGCTCGATATAATTTCATCGACCAACTTAGGTTTCTCAAAGCTTTGAAAATTGCAGTAGTTAAAAAAGTAGCGATAGGAAGTGAGTAAATCTGTCGAGGCATTTAAACGATAGTGAAGCAACCAAATCGATGCTGTTTTTTCAAGGTAGGGATCCGCACCGCCTTTACTAGCCCCTTCTTCAAAAAGAAATCTACCTAAATCAGCTACCGCTAACTGACTGCGCGACTTAACTAGTGAAGAAGTCATTACACCCGTCATTTCAGCCCAGTAACGAATGGCGTTGACCATGTTTTTCCCTACACCGAGGGTTACAATGGCGTCACGTACAAAGTCATCTGATGTGATAGATTTTTTACTATTATTTATCAGTAGGTTAACAGCTTTATATAACCAACCGTACCGTAGCGCGAAGGTATCGTGCCCTGAAAACTTAGGTTTCATATCCATTCCCTTTTTGGAGAGCCTCTCCAAAATAGCATATGACCTTAAATTTTCAAATCACTAAGTGCATGGTGCACCGGCAAAAATAAAGCATAAAACCGAAGAAAAAAACAGAGTAACTCTTTGTTTTTTATGATAAAAATTTTGCTGCTATTATGAAACCAACTTACCACGCAGCATAAAATCCGACATTTTATATAAATTGGCAATGCGTTTAAGCTAACTCCTCAAGCTCATAGTAGATATTCCACAGAGGGGTAGCCTCAGTCTCAGATAGAATCTTTAACAACATTGGAATACCGGCATTTGCTAAGCCCACGCATAGATCAAGCATTCTTTTGGGATCTAACAAAATATTAGGATCTTCCGTTTCAGCTAAAGCAATCATCTGCATTTGGGCTACTCGATGAGGGTTACGATTTAGAATTTCAGCTGTTATAGCGTTATAAGTATTTTTTTCCTTCATTGGAGTTAGTCCCTTATTGAAGGCAAGACATAATGCCATAAACCAAAAGTCTATTTGCCTATCGAACGGAGAATTCTCACGAGATTGATTTTGGCTACCCGTCGATACAAAGTTTCTTATTTGTTCCTGGTAGGCCTTAGGCATTTCTATTTGGTACTGCGCAAAAATATTCTCCATTAACTTCTCCTAGAAACAAGATTTGTTTGATCTGTTCGTTCACAAATATTACAGAACTGCCTATGGTTACATTCACAAATTGAAGTAACGCCATATTCCTCAGGTTCATTTCGAAGCATTCTTGGATAATGCCCAGAAAAAGACAGTGTCACAGATTCCCCAGCATATTCATCCAATAATGACTCAACTCCCTTTATCTCATCGAAAGTCAAAAACATTACGACTTGAGAGCCTTCTTTAACTAAATTTTCAAGAAGAGAAGCCTTGACCAAGCCTGACGTCATTCCTAATGGCGTATCTATAATATTAGGGGCTTGTACGTTGCTAACTTTTGTTAGAGCAAGGATAAAAGATAACGATATAGCCCTACGTGAAGCCCCATTAAGTTCTGTATCCGGATTTAAAGGTTGATCACTTGGACCATACACTTTGATATCAAAATCCTGACTCAACTCAGCTCGCCTGATGACGCCATTTGGATTCATTCCGCTTTCTGCACCGATCATTGACAGAAATATTCTATTCATTTCCGCGCTCACATTATTTAGTTCAGTTGTCTTTATTTCTTGAAAGATATTTTCATAAACTCTAGTCAATGCTTCGGTAAGCCTATGCTTTCCATCGGCGGTATTTTTCTTGTTTAATTTACTAGAATAAACTTCCGCATCCTTTTTTAATAAGGAATTGTTTTCTTTTAGTCTCTGCATCTCATCTTGTGTAATTACAATAGATTTAGTTATCTCTCTCAATTTTTCGGTTACAATCTTTTCCTGATCTCTGAGCTCTATCAAAAGTTCATCATTAATTTCATCAATCATCGCCTGCTTTTTTCTTAAAAGCTCCATTGATGACCTTAATGATGAGTCCGAATTAAAATAATTTTTAGTATGCGCATCGTATTCAGTTTTCCAGCCACCATTCAGCTGCTCACTTGAATACATTGAAGATGAAAAATACAAATTTGAAGCTCTATTATTCAGTAAGTCCACTTCTCTACTTTCTTCTATAACGTTAACTATGTAGCTTCTCTTTTCTTCCCCTATATTGGTCTCATTAGTCAGAGCCGCGCCACAAAGACACTCCCCTCTTTCTAATATATCGTTAAGGACGGGAATGAATTGCTTAGGAAAGTTATCTCTTGCCTTCATATCGACTAGTATTCTTGATGCCTTACCTAACTTTTTCTCAATCAAGTTAATATGTAAGCTTTGACTATTTAATAATGTACATAAAGATTTGATCGAATTACTTTTAAGTTCCTGTGCTGATTCGATTTGCCGTTTAATAGTGTTGACCTCATTCCCCAAAGCAGTTTTATTCCCGAGTTTTAACTGCTCTTCTATTGCCTTCTTCAGTTTAACCAAATCATCTTCAGACTTAGTTTTTTCAGTTAATAGTTCTTTTAATTCAATATCGCTCCCGCGAATCCAGTCATCGTTATCGTTTATCTTCGTTTCTACTTCAATGAGCTTCTGACCGTAATCTGACTTATCTATATTTCTCAGAAACCCAAGTTTTACACTTTTCAAATTGGCTATTAAAGCCTCCAAATCCTTCATAGATAGGAGAGATTCAATAGCCTTCTGCACTCTTAACCTTTTCTCACTCCCAGTCGCAGTGCTCTCAATGAACGTAAGAGCTTTATCACCGTCAGTGAAATAGATATCTTTTAAAGTCTCAGGAAGAGCCCGCTCAATTCGTGAACTTATCTCTGACTGAATTACCGGCTTGAACCCTTCTTCCGTGTTTTCGTATAGTCTTACATCATCTTGACTACGCTCAAATTTCTTTCCATCGGTAGATACATACTCTGTGCATTTCCTTATTAGCCGATAAACCTTAGAATTAATAGCTGTTCTACCTTTTCGACTAATAACTTCTTCAGTTTCAAACTCGATTTGGACTTCAATATCAATTTCTCGTTGTCCGTCCTCTGCCAATGAGACAGGATATAATTTTTCTTCGATTACTTTAGAGCCATAAAGACCCCAAATTAATCCGCTCATTGCGGTTGTCTTTCCGGTACCATTCTCGGCGCGAATAACAGTTAACTTCTTCTCGGAATCTCGAGAGAAATTTATAAAAACATCTCGTAATAACCTAACGTTCTTAAACTTTGCACTGATTAATTTCATTAGATCCACCTATGAAACTGACATTATGCTGTTGTAATGCTCTATCTTTTCTTGCAAACTTTTTCTAACGGACTTATCATCTGTTTGTGTTGCCTGTATCAAAAAGGCTTGATTAGCTAATTCAGTTAACTTTTCTATATCAAGATCTTGATATGCCTCTGGGGAATTTTTAATCTCTTTTTCAACCAAGCTCTCGACAAGCTTTCTTGACATACTCATAATGATTCCTTAACCGAAATTAGTTCATTGGATATATTTATTGCAGAATTCAACGATTTATCTTTCAACGCTAAAGACATGAACCATTGAATCCTGCTCAATTCACTGCTTACAAGAGCATTATAATCACTTCTATTTTCCGGAGGAAAAACGATAAAGTCGTGTATTATGGCCTTAGTCTTTCCTGTTGATTCACTTTTACGCAAAACTCTACCTAGCCTTTGAACCCAAGTTCTTTTCGTTCCACTGCTAGCTAAGAAAAATGCCGTTTTAATTGGAGGGATATTAAATCCCTCGTCTAGAACTTTTTTAGACGTTAGTATCTCAATGTCCCCTACTTTATAACTTCTTACTAGATCATCCATTAGCTTCTTATTCGAGGTTTCTTCGCCCGTTATTTGGTGAAAAATAAAACGCGTTCTTCGAAGCACCTCATTTACATCAATTAACTGTTCAGGCCCTTTATCCGTACAAAATGCTAATGAGTGAACTCTATCCTTTAGATTTTTGGCCTCGTTTTGAAAAGCTGATATTTTTCCCTTTGCGCTCTCTGAAATAGCTCGTCGCCGTATCTGTAATTGTTCAACAATTTTTTTGGTTTCTTTGTCGTCGCTCCAAGAAAGCCTGTTAATCTTTTCCGTATATTCTCTCCAAAGAGCAGCCTCTTCTTGGTTTAAGTACACTTTATGAGCTACGTATTGAAATGGGACAAGACAGTTCCCAATCGCTTCTTCTAAGGGAAATCGATATACAATCGGACCGAAGTATTGAAACAGCTTATCAGTACCGTCTTGATCATATTGCCGTTCCGGTGTTGCTGACAATGCTAACCTAAAATCTATAAATTCTGGAGGGTCGTCTGCAAAAGATGCAGTACCTAAATTGTGCGCCTCATCACCAATTAGCATCATTTTATTTTTATATTTCGATAATACGTCTTTTATCTCAGGTGTTTTTAACGCATCGTGAGTAAGTATTATCACACTTTGTTGTGGTAAAACATCATGCTCTTTTATTAGTTGCCTTATTGTTCTTGTAATATTTTTGGTTCCCAAACCTTCAGTGCTAATTGGTTCAATAGAAAAATTTCTTACATCTTCTGCCCACTGTTTAATAAGTGGCTTATTAGGAACCGATACAATTAAGAGTGCTGAAAGCTCCTTTTCTAACGCTAACGTAGCGCATACAAGTGAAGTTAGAGTTTTTCCTCCACCTGTCGCAATTTCAAGCGTTCCTCGCTTTCCAGCTGAAAACCATGAGTCTACGGCCTCACCTTGATGTTTAAAGTCTCCATCCCGATAAACTAGCCAATTTGGTACCTTTAATTTTTTTCTATCCATTTTTTCTTCTAGTTTTTTTCGGAGTCTATCCATTAACTTTGGCAATTCGCTTTCTGAAACTTGCAATCTAGTTGAGCCCATTACGTCCGATATTGTTTTGTCATTTAAACACAGCGTATAAGAATCGGGCCTTTCATCTTCCCAAAAGCTATTAAATCTAGATTGATATGCCTCTACTATTTTATTGCTACTATCTGACTCCCATTCTCTATTTAGCACAAGTTGCTCGAAATTTGACATTAGGCCAGATTTAGTTGCATTTCCAGATCCGTGAATAGCAACTTTTCCTGAAAGGGTGTCGAAAAGCCAAATTTTGGCATGCATGATGCCTTGTCTCATCAGTACAAGTCGAATATCAAGGCGCTCTGTCCAAATCAGGTATTTCATCACGTCAAGAGTGCACTCAGCGACTGTGTTTTTGGTTATATCTATATCTCCAATAAGATATTTATATATTGATTTATCTTCGTCATAGGCTTGAAGCAACGCTTCTTTATCCTCGTCACTTAGGCTTGGACCAATTAAAAATCGCCCTTTAGACTGAGGATTCTGATATAAAGTTGATAAAGGTTCCGCCAACTCAGCGAGTACTCTTGACGAGAAATACGCTGACAAACAATCAAAGCTTGTTGAACATTCGGCAACAGGAAGAAATAACGATGAAACAATATTCTTCTCGCTAGGGAAGAAAACAGGGGATAATTTTTCTAGCCGCTTTTTTGTGGTTGTCATCGATAATGAGTCCTAGTTTGTAGCGTATAAAAACGAATCCCGTTCCATGAGTTCGTGACGTATCTCCAAAAGATACGCCTTACTTACTTACTTACTTACTTACTTACTTAACACCATAAATGATGCACTAGTTCCAATCAATGCTTAGCTTACGTCAAAGCGCCAGATCTAAAGTTGATAAATTCGCGATAAGTTAAGTGCGCTCAAAGTTAGCTTTTAAAACACAAACAAGTAAGCGTGATTAAATCAGATTTCTTAACTAGTAGAATCCCCAATTCTCAGCCCAAAAGCGGAAATGGAACCAGGCCCTCTTCGCAGCAAATTTTGGGTAGAAACATGGAAGCAGCCTTATAAACCGAGTTCAAACGGAAGAACAGTAAGGAAATTTCAAGTAATTCAATACACACTTTGAAGGCATGGGGAATGCCACGAACACGCTGATCAATTAGTTTACAAAAGCTGTTTGTAGCAAAGTGAAAGCCTATTTAAGTTAAAGGTCACATTTAAGGTTCGAGTAAAAATCCGCAATTTCTAATGGCACAAATCTGTCACAAATTTGTCACAGCCTTGCTACAGCTAAAAATCAGCCACAAAAGCTAACGGTCAAACCGAAAAGACATCAAAGAAAAGAATTTAGAGTAGATACAGAAGGAAGAAAATCGCTACAGGCCAAGGAAATGGCCCGCCCGATAGGATTCGAACCTATGACCTCAGCCTCCGGAGGGCTGCGCTCTATCCAGCTGAGCTACGGGCGGATTTCCTGCTTTTGACCTTTGGCACCTGTGCCTAATTTCCGAATGACCTTTGCCTCCGGAGGGCAGTCACGGGTTCGGTGGTAAATCGTTAAAGTTAGGCTTAGCAAGGTATTAAACGGTGTTGCTGTTCTAGATCGTTCTAAAAATTTCGCACTTTTGAGACCAATTAACGACAAAATTGGTCACAGAGCACCATCCCCAAAACCGACGATTTTTGACCTCTGCCTTAGAACAAAAATTTGCGAAACCGAGACAAAAATCTGAGTCTTGAGGTGGAAAAAATTCTACCTCAATTGACGTATGTCATCCGCTTAAGAAGCTCGAAACTGCCCCTGATGTTTTCCTTTGAGATCTCAATATTTCTAAGCATTTGAACTTCGATATCAGAATGATTTGTCCATACAATGAGCCGTTGGAAGCTTAACCAATTGTTGTTTCTTGGCGGTCGAGTTTGGTCTGCCACTACACAGCCCCATAATTTGGGCTTAAACCACTTCTTGGCTATTACCCCATATTTCATTACTGTAGAGTTCGTCATATGTATCAACGGTAATAACTTTAATGCCAATGCCTTCAAGAAAAAACTGCTTACCTTCTTCCAGCTTAGTCCGACCGCCATTAGTGACGTGCACAAACCAAGCCTGTTTGCGCATTTTCGGGTACTCCCTAAAATACCGAGCACGTTCAATTAGTAACCAGCGCAGAAATACTTCATTTTCCTCGAGTCCTAAGCCAAATATTAACAACTGGGAACTAAAAATAACCTGTAACCAAGTATCAGCTCCCCGCCAAGTATTATGGCTTTTCCCCGAGAATAGTCTGTTACCATAGCGATGAAGCCATTCTCTCGCTCGCTGGACTGATCCCATGTAATGACTTAAACCAAGTCGTATGCTTTGTCTGTATTCTTGCATGCCATTGATATGCCATATTCCGAACGACTTGCAAGGGTTTGTTATTTTGTCCTGACCAAAGTATGTATCCCACGGGTAGTAGGCTGTAAATTTTTCTTTCTTCGTTCGGCGTTTTTTAAAGCCTCCACAATCAGCAAGAACTTTATCGAAATTTGTTGTAAGAATTGGAGAACTGTTACGTAGTGCCCAATTTACAACTCTACGATGGTGCTCGGCAGGTTCCCACTTATCCAAAAGATCGCAGAATTCTCTTTGAAGTGACTGTCTGGATGAGCTTAGTTCAAGCACATCGTAGTATTCTGTGAGTGAAATGCCTCGGGGATAGATCTTAACTCCCGGTTTGTATTTGTTAGCTAATCCTTGCAAAAGTCCTTCCCAGGAATTACCCATCCCGCTATATCGATGAATTCCGTTACCAACAACAAGAGCAAGTTCAGATTTATTTTTTTTAAGAACCGACGTTATATCCATAGCGCTCCATAATAGTTAGTGTTGAATCGAAAAATAAAGACAAAAGATAAACATCCGCTGAGCAGTATCACGCATTTCTAGAGGTCTGTCCGTTTGAATAGAGACTTACACCGCCAACTAGTTACCATTCAACAAGTGAAGCACAGAGGTATGCGCGCTACTTCTTGATGAACTACTCCAATTGTGAGCGGCCGCATCAATTTAACTATGGCCTACTATCGGCAAAGGTCGAGAAATCAGCTGTAAACGCGTTTGGGTTCCATTGATCACTACAGTTGCCCATGGAAGCTCAAGATGTTGCTTGGTAATTAGCGCAGAGGATAGACAGGTTTATTGTTACTGTCGCATATCCAATTTATCCAAAGCTTTTGGTCAGTTCCTTCAGAAAAGGATACAAAATTTCTTTCACGAATATATTTATCCGAGCCATGAGGGGAAATCATGGTTGCGGTAATCGCTCTTGTTTCTTCCAAATACTCAACATCATCATTTGTTACTGCTAAAATACCTAACCACTGCATATATGAGGGTGCGGGATGAACGATTCCTGAAGATACGACCTGATGAATTCTAATCTGCGTTGTATCAATATCGTCTCTAATTACTCCCATACAACCTATATGGACATCCCCTGATAGAACTACAGTTTTACCATTTCGTCTCTTAGCGTTTTCAAGTAATCTCATCACTAAGCGTAAACGTTCACCTTGATGCTCTTTGGCGCGCCAATGATCCTTGAGATCATCGGTAAGTTCCTCTTCCCATGGGGTTGCCTCAAATGCTTTCTCAGCTAGAGAAAAGTCTCTATAAACAACTGGCACGGCACTTAATACTAGAAGGTCACCCTCATTACAGCTTTTCGCTAAATAGTCGTTGATACTCTTCCATTGTGTCTGGCTCATCACTTGACTTCTGGTTCTCTCAGAACGATGGTCAAGGCTCAGAATATTATAACCTCGGAACTGAGTTGCCATCGCAAAATGATCACCATCTGGACTTAGCAATGTTGAGTTTTCTCCACGTATTTGAAGTAATGAAAAATACTTCTTTGCTATTCTAAATATGCCCTCATAGACGTCACATGTTTGAATATCTTCGGGATAGCTTCCCCACCCGTCAAAAATATCATGATCATCCCACATCATTATTGACGGAACTTCAGCTAACATTCGTGCGAAAGGCTCGCGATTCCAACGCTCGACGTAAAGTTCATAAAAAAACCTATCAACTGCGTCTGCCATTTTATTTGTGAACTTTCTTTTTACTTTTTCCTTACTTCCAAGCTCATTCCAGTCTTTTAGTAAATTCACTTTGGTCCAGAGTGAATCAGCATAGACCTGATCTCCTCCCAATAGCATAAGAGAAAATGGCTGGGCCTCGTGCTCCTCTCTCATTTTATGCCACAATTTGTATGGTTCTTGTGTTGAGGTCATTAACTTGAAGTCTGAAAAACCATTACACGAAGCATAAGCAAACTTTGGTCTTTCATCTTTTACGTTTCCTGGTGCGTATTTCGGTCTATCCGGACAGCGATTCCGGCATCATTCGGACAAGCGTTCCGGTGTCATCCGGACAAGTTAATTTCACCTCGCATGATTTTCTTTTTACGTGATTTAGGCGTCACCTGCTAGTGTTTTTTTGCGTTGCGATTCACCTTGTAATTCCAACCGATGCGCATTATGGATAAGTCGATCAAGCAATGCGTCTGCCACGGTCGGGTTATCCATCAGTTCATACCATTGTGATACCGGTAGCTGGCTGACGATAATGGTACTGCGTCGCTCGTAGCGATCTTCAATGACATCCAGCAGATCGGTGATTTGTTTTCCCTTAAAGCCTTCCAGCCCCCAGTCGTCCAGGATAAGTAAATCGACCTTTTGTAACTTGCTGAGCACTTTTAGATAAGAGCCATCAACGTGACCCAGTTTCAGGGCTTCAAGCAAGTGCCCAAGCCGGTAATATTGTACCCGATAGTTTTGCCGACAGGCCTGCTCGCCTAAACAGCAGGCAAGGAACGTTTTGCCACTGCCGGTTGGGCCGGTGATAAGGATGTTTTGCTGATAGCGTAAGTGATGACCTTCAAGCAGGGGGATGAGCTGCTCTTTTCTAAGGCCCCTCGCTGCCGGGTATTTGAGTTGCTCAGGCTGCGCCTGCAGACGCAGGTTAGCTTGTTTACGCAGGCGTGTAATACGGTTGTTTTCCCGGCTTAAATGCTCCTGTTCAACAAGCAGCAGTAATCGTTCTTCGAAGGCAAGCTCGTCATAAGTACCCGGTGTTTCACGTTGTCGTTCAAGTGCTGATGCCATAGCCGGTAATCGTAACTGGCGCAGCTGGCTGAGTAAGTTATCCATTACCGCTCCTTATTGGTAATAATGTGCGCCACGCACATTGATGTGATGAGTCGGAGTCGTAGCCGGCTCCGGAGTGGATTGACTGTCCCGGCCGTTGGCGAGGATGTTGCGGATAAACCGGATGGCGTAGTGTTGTTGCTCAAGAGCAATACCGCAGGCTCGCTCTAAGCGCTCTGAGCTATAACGCTTTTGCAGCGATAGAAGGCCCAGGCAACTGCGTTGGGCTTGCTCGACGTGGGCTTTTGAGCGCTCAATATGCTCAATCACTAATGCGGTATTTTTGCCAATGCTGGCCGCCCAGCGGTGGATACGCTCCGGTGTCCAGTCTTTATAAACGGCATGTGCCACGGGCATATGTGATGCCTCGGTGGTGTGTTGGTAACGCTTTTTGCTTCGGATGTGAGTCGCGACCACATTACCGCGGTAATGGATTTGTACCAGTCGCTGGGTGACCATTAACTCTACCCGCTCACCGACCAGCGCATGAGGCACCGAGTACCAGTGGTTATCGAAGGCCACATGGTAGTCTTTACCGACTTTTGCCAACTTGAACTGCGCGTACTCGTAAGGCATTTCAGGTAACGGTGCTAATGCGGGTGCGTCGATTTGTTTAAACAACTCCGCCCGGCTCAGACCGTTATAGCTTTTCATCGGTCGCTCGTTGAGCTCTTTGTTCAGCGACCTTATCGCCTGATTTAACGCCGCCATACTGTGGAAGGTCGTATGCCTCAGCCGCGCTAACACCCAGCGTTCAACCACTAACACAGCGGATTCTACTTTGCCTTTATCCTGAGGCTTGCGGGGGCGTGCGGGGATGACAGGACAGCCATAATGTTGACTGAACGCCCGGTAGCTGTCGTTGAGGTGCGGCTCGTAGCGGTCGGCCTGATTAACACCGGATTTTAAATTATCCGGGATGAGCAACTGCGGCACACCGCCTAAAAACTCCAGACAGCGGCGATTGGCGAGCAGCCAGGACTCTAAGTCCTGTCCTTCGCACGCTTCGATGTAGGTGTAATTTGACGCGCCCATTGAGGCAACGAAGATGGCTGCCTTGCGGTATTCTCCGGTGAGTGGGTTAACGATGCGTACGGTTGGTCCGCAGAAGTCAATAAAGAGCTTCTCACCGGCTTTATGTAATTGACGCATAGAGCGACGTTGCTTACCCAACCAGCGGCGATAATGCTCACAGAACTGAGTGTATCCCAGAGCCTGATTACCATATTCGGCCTGGTATTCCTGCCACAACAACTGCTTGGTCACGAGTGGGCTGGTAAGCTCCTTGTGTACCTTCAGCCAGTCCGGCAGCACGCGTTGCGGTTGATAATTGCGACCGGGCATCAATAAATTATCGAGCTTCTCAAGTGACACTTCATCAGGAAGCGGCCACTCGAGCTGTAAACTTCGGAACCGGGTCAAGATGTTGTTGACGGTTGAGCGACCGATGTTCAGCGTTAATGCTATTTGCCGATCAGTCATCCGCCGCTCAAACTTCAAACGAAAAATGTCCAGATAAGTCCGCATATCCGTCCTCGCTTTTTTCTTTGCTTTAGTCATGGTTGCCTCGGCTCACAGATAAAAACTCTGTTATGCCGAAACTCGAAAAGCGAGGGAAGAAAAACTTGTCCGGATGATACCGAAATGGTTGTCCGGCTCAGACCGAAATCAATGTCCGGATGACCCCGAAATACGCAAGAACGCCGGTTCCCTTTCAAGGCGCTCGATTGCATCAGCCGCCCCACTGTTTTGTAATTTCCTCTTCAATAATCTGTGGTTGAGAGCCATCAAAGAAGCGGTAAGCTTTACCATTGAAATAGAGCTGAGATGGGTATTCGTCATCAGTAGCATAAAATGTATAGGGCGTGTCGTGAAACGATTGCATCATCATTCGTCCCAGCGGAACCTTCAATAAGTCTCTGCGCGTACTGACTGTCTCGATGGTGTATCCCTTCTCAGTGGGCGTAGCCTGTACAACGACATCGCCATTTTCATCGGTTTGGATTGCTGAATAAAACCCCATTTTTAACGTAAAATACGGGGGTAACTTCCAGCGCACTGGCTCACCGATAATGACGGGTAAAATATCATTTTCCTCAACGGCCTCGAATTCTACCGGGATGTGAATAAGCGCCACGATTTGCTCAGGTTGATAGCCCCATTGAGGATGGTCTTCGACTGCATCTTTTCGTTGTAAGAGAAATGCTTTACTGCGTTCACCACAGTGACCAAGACACGTTGCCTCATAATTAAATTGTGCTGCAACATCTCCTATTTTTTTATTGATGAACTGCGAAAAGACTTGATGAGCCTCATCGCTCGAGTCGATGGAAGCGCCATTAAAGTCATCCGGTAACCAGGCCTGCCCGACGATATCGTAATCCGATGAGAAAGCTGCACCCAGTACCATACCTCCTATCGATACGGCCGCCCCTAAGTCACTGCCAAGTGATGAGCCTAAATCCCCGACCGCTAAATCGGTCACCATCGATGTCATGGTTCCGTAGTCAGCAGATGACCATGACTCTATAAATTCCTTGTTATACGTATTGGCAACAATTTCCCGGCGAGTCTCTGTTTCAACTAAGTAGCGGCCAATATATGAAAGGCGTTTGTTGGTCAGCTCATCATTTAGCTCCGTTGATTGCGGGTCATTCCCCAAAGAGCGTATGTAAGGGTCATCACTCATCGAAACGCATCCAGAGACAAGTACTGCTGACAATAGACCGACTAAGACTTTTTTGTTCATGGCTAAACTCCTTGTTTCTATCATTTTCTTCCTTGTTGCAATAGCTCTAGCTTATCTGACATTAATTCTAAACGGAATAGAGCAGCGTACTTCGTGCAACTCATCAGGCATCTAGCTGACCGGGTTTTATTTATACGCGCCGGAGATTTGTAAGTTACTGTTTTACATCGATACTTCATTTGCACCGCGTGAAGTAGCGGTAATTTCATATTTTGATAGCTTGTTCACTCACCTCGCAATAGTAAATGAAGGAATTAGCGTATGAGCACAAAATTTGATGAAATTATTACAGCAAGCCACGTCTTTTGCGATGATGTTGGTTGCTTTTTCGATGAAGATGCCAGGCTGTTCGTGATGATTGACCGAGCGGGCAATATCCTTGCTGCTCTCGGCTATCATATCGAACAGGAGGCAATAGCCCGAGTGCAAGAGTCGGCTTCATTGCAAAGCAAAAAAGGGTATGGCTACAGCATTTACTTATACGCACTGGCAACACTCAGTCCCAATCTGATGACTTGCGCCGATACGTCTGAGCTTTCGCTCGGCGCTTTAGCACTTTGGGAGCGGCTTTTTAACGCCGCCACCGACACCAGTCATATTGCTAACAGCGCACACAACTCACTGGAAAACTGTACTTATGACGGTTTGATTAAACGTTCGTTAGTCGATACACCTGTTTATAGACAAAGCCTTGATGAGGAGTTTCAAGAGTCTGTTTTTATTTCAAACCCTGATTTGTTTATTCAGGATCTCGATGCGTTCGATTTACCAGCCAAAGTACAAGCGGGACGGCTAAATCCGAACCTGCCTAATTGGGGGTTTTCAATGTATGGAAAAATCAGTGACCAAATCAGTGCCCGCTTATTTCGAAAGGCTTTCACTCCGGTTCAAAAGCGCGTCATTTATGACTTCCTCACGTGCACATACCAGTTGAGGCATTGCCGGTTCACTATTGCGATGCAGCTTCCAAGAAGCTCGCAAACTACATTAGCCCAGTGAATTGCAAACCGATTAACCCTTCGGCAAAACGTGGTTATGACTCGCTAACCACGCCTTGCTTTAGTTGACTTATTTACAACGTTGAAAATGAGGAACGATAATGAATCAATACCGCATTCAAACGACTGATGCCGGAGCTTTCGAGTTTCGTGGCGTATTAATCGCTCAAACGGGAAACCAGGTCGATATGACATTTTATGACACGGCAACCGTACCTGATACCAATCTTTTTCATTCTGCCAAAATTTTTAAAACGGAGAGTGGACGTTTCGTGGTAGTGAAACGTTTTTTCTCTAATTACCGTGACTGGGATCCGGAGTGCAAAGCGGCTGAATGTAAAACGCATGACGAGGCCCTGGATTGGCTAAACGCCAATGACAATGATCAGGGGTTGGCGGAGCTGTTGAAATATGAATAGCCTTGACTCAAAGGTAGCCTCTACACCCAATATTGGGCTGCCGACTTCCCAAGAGGTTAAGAGCCCAAGGTAAATAGCACGCAAGAATAAAAGCGGTTAGCGCCAACCTGACGCTAACCGCTTTCAAAAAATGCCGAAAGCTCGATTCGGAATAACGTTTACCTTATGCGTTAGTCTGCAAAAGAGCGGCTTCGCTACTTGATTATCACGGACGCTTAATCCGTACAATGAGCCAAAAGGTAAGTCTTCGTAGCTAACGGATAGATGCAAACCAGGTTCGTTGAGCTCATTTAGCAATATTGAAATTTCGTTTGTTTACTGGCTAAACTAGTAAATAACTGACCGTGACTAACAGTCTCTTATGATACCAGAGACATCAGAATTGCAATGCCATACTGGAATAGGAGTTAACAACTTATGGAGCTCACTACATGGGAAGCCATTCTGATTGGCGTTGCGCCACTCGTTCTTCTTGCCGGCACTGCAACTATCTTCATTGGCAACAATAAAGGCAAACGTGACGGCTCAAAGAATAGGAAGTCCGACTCTGATAACCATTAAATCCGTCCCCCTTATTAAACCGTGACAATTTAGGAACTAATTCACTTCACCCAATCGGCTCTCGGCCGAAGTGCCACTCAACATAAAAAGCAAACACTGATATTGTGCCCTCACTCCACCAATAGGCGTTAAATCTGGTTGCAATTTTAAAGCCTCTTGCTTATGCTTTTTCTGGTAAGCACTTGGGCCTTTTATCTGTCGACGTTCACTTTTAAGTCAACCCGGCGGTGACCAAGATGCAATGAGTTCTGGAAGGGGCTGCCTGGAAAGGTAGCCCCTTTATTTTTCGGCTCATTTCGCCGTTTCTGTCATAGTTTAAGCCTAATTGTTCAAGCCTGAAACTTCCACACCATCTACCTCCAGCCGTGTTGACGCTAAACGTTGCTGAGCGACACCCTTCTATTTCCGTATACCTCGGGTTGGGTTATAAATCATTTCAATGTCATGAAATACCGCCTGCTAAACTTCGAAAAAGTCAGGACCACGACGCTTTATTTGACTAAAGAAATCCTGATTTCAGCTTAATAAGAGAGACAGCCTCAGCCAAGATAAAAACAGCAGTTGCGAATTTTGCACGAACAAATATACTGTCTATACATACAGTGCTTGAGGTCGTATGAAAGTTGATATCATCAGTCGTTCGGGCGTGTTCCCGCGCGTGCAAATTCCGTACTTACTGGAAACGGTGCAAGCCGGTTTTCCCTCGCCTGCGCAGGATTACGTGGAGCAGCAGCTTGATTTGAATGAGCTTTGCATTAAACATCCCGCAGCTACCTATTTTGTGCGGGCGAGCGGTGAGTCAATGATAGGCGCAGGTATTCACGATAACGACATTCTGGTGGTCGACCGCGCGCTGAGTGCTCAGGCTGGTGATATCATTATTGCCTGTTTAAATGGCGAGCTCACCGTTAAAGCGCTTCAGCTTAAACCCTATCCTGCGCTTTTGTCCCATAACTCGGATTATCCGCCCATTCGTTTAGGCAGTGATGCCGAGCTTGATGTTTTCGGGGTCGTCAGTCATGTCATCCACCGCTGCCGCTAAGCGAAAGCCATGTTTTGCGCTGATTGATTGCAACAATTTTTATGTCTCCTGCGAGCGGTTATTTCGACCCGACTTACGGGAGCGGCCGGTCATTGTCGCCTCAAACAACGATGGCTGCGCCATTGCCCGCTCGGCGGAGGCCAAGGCGCTGGGTATCAAAATGGGGGCGCCGCTGTTTAAAATCGACGAGCTCATCCGCGAGCACCGTATTGAAGTATTCTCATCCAATTATGCACTGTATGCCGATATCTCCAACCGTGTGATGACAACCATTGAGCAGATAGTGCCGAGCTTAGAGGTTTACTCCATTGACGAAGCCTTTGCTGAGTTGACTGGGGTCGAGCGCGCGGTATCGCTTGATACCTTTGGTCATGAATTAAAAAACAGAATTCTGCGCTGGGTGGGCATGCCGACCTGTGTCGGTATTGCGCCGACAAAAACGCTCGCAAAACTGGCGAATTACGGCGCCAAGCAATACCCGAAAACCGGCGGTGTGGTCGATTTAAGTGAGAGAGCACGGCAGCGCCGCCTGCTTGCTATCACACCGGTTGATGAGGTGTGGGGTGTTGGGCGCCGTATTGCTGCCCGACTTAACACCATGGGTATCACAACCGCATTACAGCTCGCTGAGTGTGACTTAAAAACGCTGCGCAAACAGTTCTCGGTAGTACTCGAGCGCACCGCCCGCGAGCTTCGCGGGGAGTCGTGCCTGTCGCTTGAGCAAGTGCCGTCACAGAAAAAACAAATCGTTGTATCGCGCAGCTTCGGGCAGCCGGTACTGACACTTGATGCCGTTCAAAGCGCGCTCAGCAATTTTATTACCCGCGCCGCTGAAAAATTACGCAGCGAGAAGCAGTGCGCCCGGCAACTGACGGTGTTTATGCGCACCAACCCGTTTCGTCAAAACAACCCGCAATACGGCAACAGCGCAACGCACACATTATCGGTACCGACACAGGACAGCCGGGAGCTTTTGGCGCTCACCCGCGACCTGTCCGAGCGCATTTATCGCCCCGGCTTTTATTACGCCAAAGCCGGTGTCATGATCGGTGATTTTTATGCCCCCGGCGTGTTTCAGCCCTCGTTGTTTGAAACCAATAAGTCAAAACCAAACAGTAAGGCACTGATGGACGTGCTTGATAAGCTCAACCGGGCCAAAACCGGTAGCGTGTATTTTGCATCCCAGAAGAAAACGAAGGACTGGCAGGTGAAGCGCGAGCGGTTATCGCCCGCCTACACCACTCGCTGGACTGATATACCTAAAGTACGATGATGAGATTTTGACTTAAGAGCGAGGGCGCTTTAAACCAAGTTTGCGGGCATACCAACGCGTCTGCTCTTCACCTCTATTGAGCATAGTAGCAATCTCGCGATAAGACATCGACGCAATATTGTCTCTTATAAAATTAAGCTCCTCTTCCGTGAACGGCCTTACTTTTGTCGCAGTCAACAAATTCATCCGATTCGCCTTTTGCCGGACAGCATCTGACGAACGATTAAGATGCTCAGCAACCTTTTCAATACTGAGCTTTCCTGCACTTTCTTGTATGAACCTGAGTTCATCATCATTATAAGCACGGCGCTCCGATGTCGCCGCGTATGCTTTTGAGCCAAGACTTAGTCTTTTTGCCCGTCGCATAACGGCGGCTTTGGAAACCTCCAGCCGCCCTGCTATTTGCCGTGCTGTTCGTTTGTAATAATTTGCTTTTAAGTAACGGCCCATGGATTTCGACCACACATTGTGTTTTGCCATTTTTTTACTCCAAAGCTATTCAATCTACGCTACCCGCTTGATGGGGTAGTTTTTGTATTGCGGCATATTTAGTCTGTAACTTGTTAACAACAATAATTTCAGTTGAATCAGCCTCAAGCGCTTGGAGATACACGAACTCGTCGTCAATGAGCATTTTAATTGCTGCTAAAAGCGGCTGTCGAAGCGTCTTTATTTCATCGAAATCTGGCAAGTCTGCGACATGATTAACACGTGATGTGAGTTGTCCGGACTCCGGCTCTGATTCAAACAAAACTTGAGAAGTTTCGTTTCGAACGACAGGCGACACAAACACGAAGTCTTCACTCTTTTTTTGCTTCGCATCGAGTTTCTTTAACGCCTCAATCGTCTCAAACACATTGAGACAAATACGTTGCTCGCTCGCGTGTGGCGGGGAGATAGATTCGGGGCGGTGACTTAAATCTTTCGTTGTTATTGATGCAAAGCTTTTTTCAGTTTCAAGTATTATGCGCTGGTCAGTTAACTGCATCGACAGCTTCGCATCTCGAGATATATGCATTAGATTAATCACTTTCTGAAATGCTTTAAATGACGCGGCATTCAGAACCGCGCACTGCTCTTCCTCACTTTGAAGAAGTTCAAAGCTTGCATGAAAGTTAGTCGAATCAACAAATGCCTTATCTTTTGAAAACATAACGCTGACATGGTCAGCAACCGTTGCATGTTGTGCCGTATTAAACTCATCAACGGCTTTCAATAGCTTACAACTCCCCTTTGATACCGAGGCACTGAAAGCCTTTTCGTCCATACTAGGCTCAAAATCATAATCAGCGAGCGAATTTATCAAACGAATATTTTGATTAAACGTGGCGCTATCGTCGATACGGATAAATTCTATCGGTGAGAATAAGTTACACTCGAGCAACTTGCCGGAAGAAATGCTCATCGACATACATTGCGTATCAATATCGATTTGAACATGCCGGTCGCGCTTCGTTTTTTCGAGCAACGTAGAGAGAAAGACCGCGTCAAGCTCTAACCACAAATCGTCTTCGATATTGCCATCACTAATATCTAAAACAGCAGACGCAATGAGCTCCTGAGCTTGGGTTTTCAGCTCAATTGTTTCAGCACTGGCATCGCAAATAAGCGTAATAACATTAGCCCGTTGCTCATTGTCATTATTTTGTAGCGACACAGCCGTCGCAAGCAGCTTTGCGGCTCTGCAAAATTCGTCATGAGACACGATAACTTTTATTGTCATGATTGCTCCACAGGTGACACATTTTGTTGAAAGTTAAGATATGAAGTTAAAATACATAAAATGCCGGGAAGGTAGCGCCAAAGCGGCCATCGCAGGCCGTGGGGTTTCGAGGCTATCGATGCGCCCTTTTGGTTATCATCAGTGACAGGCAGCACGGTGAACCCAAGTTTTTTGATCATCACTGCCCATTTTTTAGCTTGTTCAGACCGGCTTTCATCTGGCAGGTACAGCGTTACTTTCGACTGGCTCAGCCCGATCAGATTTAGCGCTCGCAAATGACGTTCAGCATCGCGTAGTCTGGTTATAACTCCCTGACTTGATGTCTTAGATAACGTGCTAATTGCCTTGGTATTTCTCGCACTCCATGTTGCCATCGATAGCGTGTCGACTAGGCTTACCCAGATTTTTGACGTGAACGGTTTTTCTTGTAGAAAACAGATGTCGATGGACGCTGCACATTCTTCAAAATGCTCCCGCAAAGCGTTATCAAAATGTATATTTGATACGGTTTTATAGTGCGTTAACTCGGTCAAATAATCACTGAACGTAGGAGATGATTGCTTAACCCGTTGTTCTGGTAGCACCTCTTGTGTCTCGAAAACATGCGCTTCCGGTAGCCCTCTTGTGAAGGTTTTAAACAACAGCTTTTCAGCCTCACGTAAACCCCTAGTCGCTTCGTATCGTTTTTTGAAATCGAATCGGTAGTTAGTGTCTGGTAAGAGCGAGGCCATGGAATCAGTGCTGAGCGATTGACTTCGCAGGCTATTTTTCATGAAGAACAAAACATCGAGCAAATGCAAGTAGCTTGTCGCGGTGACGACCGGACTAACGTGCCCCATCATTTGCGCGACTGTATCTAACGTTGCGAAGAAATTATTAGGTGGCCGGCCAAGCGCTTCGAGTTCTTGTGTAACTCGCTCAAGTTGCTTATCCGAAAGAATGTCTGCTTTGAGAAAGAATACGCTATCTCGATACGCTTTTAACTGCGGTGAGCAGCAAAGCGACAACTGAAATACAAGGTTATTAGCAGCGCTGTGGCGCAGCGAGTGAAAGACCAGGTTTTCATTAGCACATTTCGTTCGCAGCGCCTGCATAAAGTCATCGTTGAGTGCACTTAAAACGTAGTCATCAAAAAGCGTATCTCGCCCTATTCTTTCTCGCTCACCGATATAACTTTCCAGTCGCTCAACCAAATCTAAAGGGAGCAAACACAGCGGAAACCGCCGAACGGCTTTTAATGTTTTTCGTTTTATAAGACGGGTAACATAGAGTGCTTTTAACTCAATACTGACGTCACTTGTTTCAAGCAAACTCGCTTCTTTTCGCCGCAGCCCTGCGCAATACGCAAGTTGCGCAAAAATAACAAACTGCCAACGTTCAGGAGTATTGGCTTTTGAAAGAAAACTCTCGCAAGCCCCGTTTAAGTCCTGCGACGGGATGTAATGCGCACGTGTTTCACAAGTGCCAGCTCCGAGATACTCTAACTCGTTTGCATCGAATAATTTAATACGCGTTGTTTGAGATAAATACTGCAAAAAGCCAAGGGCAGTGCTTTGTTTACTGGCATCTGCTAATTCGCTGAGCGTGTCTGCAACGTCCTCACTCAGCTCCTCAAGTGCTTCGTGCGATTCCTGAGCCTCAGCCAGAAGCGCTTCATCAGACCATGCATCGCAAGCAAATACACTAAGCGTCGATAGGTACGTTTCAATCGTGCTTACAGCAAGCTTTTCTTTTATGTTGCCGCCATGCAGCATTAAGTCAGTTATGTATGTTGCTATCGCTACAGCGACAAAGCTGACTTTTCTAGAACTTGTGTAAGCCACATTGAGTAAATCAACAAGGCTCTTTTTAAGTTGATTAAACGCTGACGAGTTGCGCTGCTGTTTTTCATCTGCGTCTGCATAAGCTTGAACGCTTTTTCGGACTACATGAATCAGCTCAGAGTCGGCTGACTGAGTACGTGCGTCGAAGCTCAACTGTCGTTGGCTATGCTCATCAAAAAGCTCTGTCAGCTTTTCTAGCGACATAAGCTCTTTTACTGTTCGCTTGTTTCTTCTCCGCTGTGCTCGTTGATTTGTTTTTATTTCACCGTCAACCGCCCCGGCGCCGGTAATTGCGCGTGCAAAACTTGCATCGCTGAGCGGTGTATATAGCTTGGAGAAGCTTTCTGCGGCGATACTCTGCGTCGTAAATGAAAGTGCTTCGAGCGCCTGCGTTAGCGTTAGCTGTGTGCTCAAATGTCGCTCTAACGCATAACGCTGAAATACACTCGATAACGCTTCAGATATCGACTTAGTTGCAGTTGCCTGTGCCGGCAACGACTTCAAAAGCGTGAAAGTGCGCAAAGCAACCGCATCAAAGATGACTCTGTCTTTTTTTAACGAAAGCGCGGCAAATTGTGCATCTTTAAAAATTGTTAAATCAGCAACATCTGCGCTCAAAAATGTGTTTAGCTGTTGCTTTGAGCATATGGCTGCATGCCTGGCAAGCAATAGCGATAAAAGCATTGCGCGCGTCGTCGCTGATTGCTTTTTAGATAACTCAACTTCAAGCATCTCCTCAAGCGCATCGACAAGCCCTAACGCCGGGGAGTTATCGTTAATGACCGTTATCTTCTGTTCGACCGACAGCGTTAAAGGCGGCGGAATGAGAGCATCATTGAACTGAGCGCAATACTCGAAAAGCGCTCCAAAACATAAGCGAAGCGCGTCTTCTTCCTGAGCTCTATTCGCTTTTCTATAAACCGTTCTCGCACGCTCTACGAAGTAGCGTTTTGGCAGCTTATGGGGCGTTACTAGCGCTTTTTCGCACTGAGAAGTTATGACTTGATAGGCAAAGCCGGCGCACCCACGAACAGTTTTTTGCTCTGTGTTGAGCACCTCAACAAAAAAATCAAGCTCGATTGTCATGCCCTCACCCCACTATTCAATTTGTTTAATAGCTCGAGAGCTTGCGCGTCAACCTCATCAAGCTCAGCATCGTCAGCTTGCTCTAACAGTTGTTGTTGGCACTTCGAATATTCACTAATTGAATTTATGCTGTGGTTGCTCAGCGCGTAAGCGTTGGCACGCGCGTGATTCATGAAAAGATTCATTGCACTCTGCGAGTAATTGCGTTTATTTACTGACTGTTTGAGAAAGCTTTGTGCTGCCGTATGACGGAGCGAGTGTGTTTTTACCGGAGCGCTCAAGAGTGTGCTCAACTTTTTCTCAACAAACGCACTAGAAAAGTGCTCCCATTTACTTTCAGCTGTTAATCTCGATATAACCATCGAAGGGCTGCTAATTGCGAGCTTTTCTGCCATCCCATCCGCTGCTTCCAATTGCCTTTCAATCAACAAGCACAATTGCGACGTCAGAACAATGAGCCGGCGCTCATGTTTGTGGTGCACAGCTTTGTCTTTGACTGAAATCAGGTTTAATTTTGCAGAAAAATGCTCGCGAGAAGGAAGTGGCTCTGTAACGGGTCGCAGGCCTACTGTCATCGCTACTCGCAAATAAGCGTAAAAAGCTAGCTCATTAAATGCTTGAGCGTGCGAACCTGGTTTTGACGCTTTCATCATCAAAGCCGCCTTTTCCGCGGTTTGTTGTAAAACTGCTTTTAACAGGCCGCCTCTTAAGGTTAACTCGGAGCCCGCATGGTCAAGATGTTTAGAGTGAGATGCGGCGTCACCTCGTGTGATGCGGGTAAAGTCAAGCTTCAGTAGAAAACGACTCCACGAGTGATTTATTTGCGCTACAATTTCTTTGTGCGACTGGTGTACATAATGCTGCTGGACAGAGCTTTGTTGCCGCAGTAAGTTCAACGTTACCTCTGGCAGTTCCTCGCGAACACTGTGTAAAAAAGCACCTTCGAAAGCGAGGGGGGTCAACCCAAACTTTTTAAGACCACACTCGTTAATTTTACGATTTAGCCAGCGCGAATAATCCGTTGAAGTTAGTTTGAATGCATGTGCAAGTGATTTGTGATTGCGGTTATCAGGCTCGACTACAGATAAGGCTTTTTCAAACAGTGAGAATAGTGGCTCTAATAACTTAAGTGTAATAGAGGCTCTTGTGTAATAATGATGTCGCTCGGCTATTCCTAACGGTCCAGCAACATCTACAAGCCGTGTGTTTAACGTTAAGCTGGCTTCGCTAATTTCATTTTCCGCCTGCTTTTTTCCGCTTCTTTTGTAAGTTAGTGAGCCGGGTATTATGTCTCGTTCACTAAATTGTGGCGAGAGCACGTTCACAAGTGTTAATGAGAAGGGATCGGCCAAGCCAAACAGCTTCGCAAAAAAACAGAATAAGTACATTGATGTCTGTTCATCTATTTGACTAATTCGCCCGCTCAGAAGATTTCTGTCAATTGAGTTTAATAACACCACCAATTCAGCATGTGTTGCCGCTTTCAGGCTCCACACAAGAGCTAGTTCTGCGTTATACAACGCGCGCTGTAACCCCACTCTTTTCTTGTTATACAGTGCATATTCTTGATGACTGAGTTTTGTAAGATTTGGAGTGACATGCAGCCTACTGTCAATGTGCTCGCCATATTCATCGACCGCATCGACTTGCTCAACAGCGACGTTTTCACTCAGTAGCGTACTGCGCTTTATGAAGCTTGCTGCTGCATAAAAACTCTTACCAGTTTTCGTTGCTTCTCGCTCACGCGCTGGTTGATAAAAAGAGGCTAAGTCGGCGAGTGCCTTATCGTCACGATTTTTGGCCACTTTTTTTAGCTCTACCTGGAGCTCATACACACTCGCTCGTGCGACAAAATTCTTTGTGAAAGGGAGTGGCTTTTCTATCTTTATTAGTGTTTTATAAAACTGCAGAAAAGCATTGTAATCCTCCGGTCCGCGCGTCAGCCACATTCGCGCAATCAGCGCGCATTGCAGCGCAAAGCTTTCAAAAGATTCACTCTTTTCTTCAACCTCGCGTATAAGCATTAAGGTTGTTGAAAATGCGTGTGTTTCGAGTTCACCCACGAAGTCGTTTCGCTCGTAGTTCACTATGCCCGCATCAGAAAATTGCTTTAAATAATCCGCTATCTTGCTGATTTCGCTGCGCTGCTGCATCGAAGACTCATCGATATCAAGTATCGTGTCGCACACTAACGACAGCCGGCTCGCATACTCTTCAATAACTAAACCCGTCGGTAGATTGAAATACTGATTGATGAGCTCATCCATTGCGCTGCTCCTTGAGGAACGGCACATCGTTTAAAAGCGCGTCTACATCAACTGATGAAGGTTGCGTTTCTGTCGCCACATCTGTTTTTTCAAATAGCTTATCTTTTTGTCGCAGAGCACGACGATGGCATTTCAAGATTTTTGTGTAATCCACTTGGCGAAATAGCGTCGCACTACGGTCAATTGAGTAGGACAGCGCATAAGCGACTTTCGCGTCCGTCGTTATCAGTGATTCTGCTTCTATTTGGTGAAGTATTTTTTCCCGCAATTGCGCGAGCGTTACCGACCGCTTCAGCGGAACTACGACAAACTCAAGCTCAATAGACAACGAGCGTGATGCGAGCTCGGCAAATAAAAAATAATGCTGAACAAAGTAGTATTTGTCGCGAATGCGATAGACTCGAGCGAAGTCGATGTGCTCAAGCAGAAGCGATAGCTTGTTTGCTTGCAAAACATAGTCGACTAAACGTTTCATTCGTGACTCGACGAGTGTAAGAGTAGGTAGCGGTATGCAGTTGATATTGCTAACTTCAAGTTTTTCGATCGATTCTTTCATTCGTTCACCTCTTTTATCCCAGTCTAAATAAAGAGTTAGCAGGAGCCACAACGGGGATCAAGCACCTTAAACATGATCTTCTTGGAGCTAAACGTTAATTTCACCAATAAACCCTTAAAACTATAGTTTTTACACGATGCGCAGGTATCGTGTAGAAACCTAGAGAGAGACTTTAAACCCACTTAACCGTTTGAATTATCTATTAATTACTTAAAATCATAATAATCGCTCGGTTTATTCCTAAAAATTCTTAAAGTTCCTAAGAATTAACAAAACTTAGCTCAATAAAAATTTGACCTGATGAATTTAACGCATAAATCACAGATGAAACTTTCGCAGAGAGACCTTTTTTCTGCTGTCCAATAGTGGAAAACTATTTGTTTGAGTAAGTTTTATTCACCAAAATTTTTGTCTGGCTAATCAATTTTAAACAAGAAACTAACGAGACTTACGTTTGTGATGAATCCAAGTCAACTGCTAAGAAATAGACTGATGTTGCGGTAGTTCCAAATGTCGTGAAACACGCAGGGCGGGATGGTTCAAGATTTTGGGATAAATGCGCTATTGGGTGTAATTGATAATGCTCAGCAGTGGCGATTCAGTAGATGCGCTAACACTTTACGTTTTCCCAAAGAGGCCGAAAAACAAAGATTGAATCGCATCGGATAAGCTTGTAGTCACGTTTAAAAAACGGCCATGCTGTCGACTGGAGAAAAAATGCCTTTATGAAAGATGCCATGGGCGATCAGCCTCAGCAAAGAATAATAGAAAACTATATGCCACCATCGAATTCTGAATTTGAGACGCAACCCTTGCTTGAGCAATTGCCTTAGCCTGCTCTTGACTATCGCCGTCTTTTATCCGCTCAGTACTAGTTTCTTCAAAACCGTCAGCATTGCGGAAACGCACATCAATTAAATAATTTTTCATACTTTCTTCTGAACAATAAAGTTAACCGTTGCTTTTTTCGATCAACGGGCCGTCTAGCCAGAGCTCATCTTCAGCACTCAATAAAAAATCTTCACGGGAGCTATTAGCCAGAAGCTCCTCGAGACTGTAGTCGCTTGCAGGCACTTGCTGACTGTCGTCGTTTTTTCGCTTCGCGGGTTGGTTCTGACTCTCCATATTGCTACTCCTTTGCTTAAGTACCGAGCTTATTCATGAGCATGAATAGATTCAGCCTGTGCGTACGCGGTACTGACTATTATTAAAGTAGAGGCGCGCAAAAATGGCAAGAGCATACACCGCACGATACAAGATCGTATCGAGCGGTGTATGCTGCTGATGACTAAGTCAAAGATTCTAGCAACGCAAACGCGCCGTTTGACTGATAATATTGCGCCACTGTTTTGAGGTTTATTAACCGTTTTTCAATCGGATCTAAGTAAGTGGCGTTAGGATCGCCCCCTTTTTTGAACATCACCTCGAGGATATCGACTTCATTCATTTCAGCAGCAAGTGCTAACGCTGTGTAGCCTGGTCCTGGCAAGTTATGTTTTGCATTTGGATCCGCTCCCTTATCCAGTAACATCATAATAATATCCCGTGCATGCTGCTCTTTTTCTTCTGAACGCACTGAAGACATCTTAGCATCAAATAGACGTTTCAAAGCTGTCAAAAGCGGGCTTTCTAACTGCTCTAAGTGACGCTGAGATGGAGGTACGCCAAGCTCTAATAGCTCAGCGACAATCTCGCTATCACCGGTGGCTATAGCAAGCCCCAGACATGTTAGTTTCTTCTTATCTGTTCGCATTGCCAATAACTTAGGTACCGCCGGCTTGTTGCTGGCTCTTTCTTCTCGAAGCTTTGCAAGAAGGTTTAGCACCACACCTCGGTCTTCTTGAGTTGAGGACTGTGCAAAATTTTGTAGCGCAATGACCAAAGGATTATGCCCACGGTTCAACTTTCTGCCTATTGAGATGGACGCCTCATCTAAAAGCGTTTCAAACGCATCATAATCACGTAACATAACCGCTTGGCAAATCTGTTCAATGCGAATATCCGAATCTCCAAAACGTGAATACCGATTCGGCTCGGTAAAGCTGATGTCACCGGCTACAACAAATGGATCCGGATGGCTCTTCCAATTAATTTTGGCTTCGGGAAAGTCATGCTTTAATTGGCTTTGTAAGGTTTCAATTTCATAAGGTTTAACAAAGTCTGCGATCGTTGTTAGCGCAGTGCGCGGCCATTCGTCAGGGTGGTCATGAGGCAAATCTAAATTCAACAAAATTGCCAGGTTCTTGGCTTTTTTCAGTAGCACTGAATGACCTTGGGTGCCAAACATCGATGCCGCGGTCAGCGCATCTGTCAACAAGTCAGCATGTAATGGTCCTATAAGAAACGCAACCGAGTCGAGAATTTTTACGTAAGTGTGACAGGCACCTTTTAAGTCGCCGTTCATTGTTAAGTAACGCGCTATTAGCCAGTCACAGTGAAATACATAAGACCACCCGCGCTCATCGCTCATGAGTTTTGTCCTGAGGCGATTAAGGTCATTCAAATAAGTGTTGTCGTTTAATGGGTCGCGCCCCGATGAAAACTGGTTAATAAGAGACTGCACGTCACGATGATACGTTTCGCGCCCTTTCGTAAAGTGATTTCGCCAGATATCCAAAACCGGACGACTATCCTGATTAAATAACTTCAGCCGTGTTGCCGCCAGTAGTTGCTTATACCGTGGCTTCACCTTCATTGTGTCGATGATCCTTGCGTGCAATAAAGCCGTCTTATAGTAGGCTTGAACTCCTGTTGTGAGCATGTCGCTTGCAAACATCTCGTTAATTTTATTAAGTGACGGTAGTTCGGTGTTACCCCAGCGGACTAATTTGTCTTTATCCTCTTTCGGTAACGACTCATAAAATGCAGACCAGTGCGCATCTTTTTTGAGTGCCTGCAGCGCTCTGGCCACTGACCGGTGGTTATCATCTTCAGCGAGCAGTGTTAATGGGCTGACAAGCTCTGGTTGGCTGGACTGAATGTGGAGCAAAAACTCAGCGAAAATGCTCGGTAAAAGCTCCTCAACAATCAGTTGCTCAGCCTCTGAACAGGTGAGCCTCTCAAACACAACCGTAGCACAGTCTTCTAGTCGGTAATTTATGGCTGACTCAGCTGCGCTTTTTAATACTGAAAGGTACTCGTGGCTAACCACGCCTTTTAATCGGCTCACGATAAGCTCATCAACAATATAGTGGTAGCGGTTGTAAGCGAGAAATTGATTGTTCAGTTCCTTTTTTTCTTTATTGTTCAAAGTAATACCCAAGCCGTGTATCCAAACTTTTAATACATCCAGGGGATTTGCAAATTCAGGGCGCTCTATATCATTCATGTAAGCCTCCATGCTTTAACTTGTTCATTTCACTTTTAAAGTTTCGCGATGCTCGCCAGTCACTCGGAGTACTAGGGACGGGGAGCTTCGCGCCTGCTGGCGAGACAACCGCCAGATGCCGCTTCCCCTTTTTTAACCACCACCCTTTATGTCTTATCAGCTCTTGCACCATTCGGTTAATGCTTTTGTCTTTACTAAATTGCATGACCGACCTCCAAAAGCGCCCGCAGGCGCTTAAGGTTAACTACCAGATTATCATGCATTTCTGCGACCACCACCGGACTTACCTCCGGTTTTGCTAGGCCAGCCTGCATCACCTTTACTTGCCTGTGTCTTACCGTATACTTTCATTAACATTGCATATCTCCTTTGTTTTTGCTCTGCATTGAGCAAGATTGAGTATGCAAAAAGACGATGACTATGTCGGCAACGCAACTGCGCCAAAAATTATTATTTTTGTTTTCGCTTTTCTTTAGGTATCTACGGGTTCATTAACAATGATGAAAATTCGCTTCTTGCAACAAGCATCTGTCACGGCAATTTGGCTAGTTATCACAGCCTGTTTTGCGTTACCGATACAGGCAAGCGACAACGTTATAAAGAAAAGTAACAGCGGGATTTGTCATGCTGAAGACAGTCGCTGGTATTCGAGAACCAAAAACTTCACGCCTTACGACACACTTGATGCTTGTCTCAAAAGCGGTGGACGATTACCCAAAGGCTATAAATATCGAAAGACAAACTCACAGCCCACAGGCTATCAGCGTAGCGCTTTTAACCACTGGGTTGATAAAGACGGCGACTGTTTAAACGAGCGCCATGAATTACTGGAAAAACTATCCACCGGTCCGGTTCATTACTCAGATGATAACTGTCGGGTAGTCCGTGGCCGCTGGAATGACCCTTACACCGGTAGAATATTCTTTAACAGCTCCGATGTGGACGTCGACCATGTTGTGGCTCTGAAACGTGCCTGGGATACCGGTGCATCGTCCTGGAGCGATGAAAAGCGGGAGCGTTTTGCGAATGACCCTATCAATTTACTTGTAGTCGATGATGGTACCAATCAATCAAAGGGCGCTAAATCAGTACTCGAATGGCTACCACCCAACGAAGCCTACCATTGCAACTATGTGACCCGGTATTTGCGAGTATTGATAACTTACGAACTGGAGAAAAGCTATCAAGATAAGGTTCGCAACCTCCGACAAAAGCTTTGCGCAAAATAAAACCTGTCATTCATACGGGACTTAAGCGGTTATCGTAGACTTTTCGCCGTCCGACGAAGGTTGAGCATTTCCGGGTAATTATCAGACATCAGCACATCAATAGGTACCTTGCCGTTTGGAAGCGGACGCTGTAACCATGCAATCATTGGCTCATGCGATGAGCTCAGTATTTTTAGATCGGCATATAAGCCAATTATAATGGACAAGCGAAATTGCAGTTTGATATCCGAAGCTTCCGCAATCACCGACTTATCATCCAAAGAGACTGTATCTGATAAGCCAAGTGTCGCTCGCTTCTCAGCATCATTGAACGACCACTTATCCAGTATATTGAAGGCAACATTGAGCGCCTTCTCGGTTTTCTCCGGCGTGAACTCCAGCCCTTCTGTGTATTTATTAACGATATTACTGTCCGTCATGTCGTCCCTTTGTCGTTATTGTCGTACGGCACTGTCATCCTTTTGCGGATAGTCGTTGACGCCGCCCTTACGCTACACTTTTTCTTTTAAAGAAAAGGAGTTTCCTGTGCCTAAAGTTACTTTATTGGCGGATGATAGCGCCACACAACCCATCACATTATCCCGAATTCCCACCATTGGCGAATACATCTTTTTTAACAACGAAACGCTTGCCATTCATCGGGTCATTCATATCCCAAGAGCATTTGGCTCTCAGGCGCTAATCTCGGTTCGTATCATCGAGTAGCACGAGGAGTGCA
Organism: Idiomarina sp.; assembly: GCF_019431395.1. Classification (NCBI taxonomy): domain Bacteria; kingdom Pseudomonadati; phylum Pseudomonadota; class Gammaproteobacteria; order Alteromonadales; family Idiomarinaceae; genus Idiomarina; species Idiomarina sp. The sequence goes on along the minus strand of NZ_CP080268.1, from coordinate 2,370,927 downwards.
TCAACCTGAGCTCGTAGTTCACGGCGCCGGTTAATACTTTGTATATCACTCACCGGCTGCATATCAATCAGTGACTGAACAATCTGCAAAAGCTCTGTCAGTACCTTATACGACATCGTGTCACCTGACATTGTCGTACGACAGCCTGGCAGTGTTGTCGTATCGATATAGCGGCGACCATGAAAAAGGCGCGATTTAACGCGCCCTTTGCTTACCCACCGCTGAAGCGTCCGGTACGACACATTGGCGTACCGGGCTGCGTCAGTCAGTGTCATTTCATGCGTCATTTTTTTCATAGCGACTTATTCGACAGGCAGCACATACTGATATTCATCCTGGTAACCCACTACATTCCAGTAAGGAATGATGAGGTTATCAATATGGCAGCTTTCGCCTTTTAACACGCGTGTCGACAACTGGCGCTCAACCCACGTAATAAGAGCCATCGCATTGGATTTCTCATTACCGGTGCCTAAGCGCTCAACCAGGTCGGTCTGCTCAGGCACAATCGGATAAGATTTTTGCAGGCGCTGAGCGGCATCGACTATCATCTCGATGCTTTTCATGCCTTGTAGTGCGTACAGGCTGTAACAATGCTTTAACTCCAGCATGCCTTTGACGCCTTCTTGTCGAGCCATTAAATGGTCGACAAGCTGCGGCTCATTTTTAAAGGCATCCGGGCTATAGCAGTAAAGCTCGCGCACCCAGCACTCAAAAGCCAAGTAAGCCACCGAAAGACCAGTGTCGTTCTCTTGCTTTGGCTGATAGTGCGCTTCCAGAAGCTCTAAAAAATGCGGCTGACAATAGCGCAATAAGTTCATTGCTACAAAAGAAGTATCAACGATAACTCCATTCAGTATAGGCAGAGCCGGTTGGCTCGGCGCCATTCCAATATAGTGATGCATAGCATCCTCCTGTTATGAATTGATATCAGCTTGTTTACTGATGGTGATAGGAAGTTTTAAATCGGTACTCAGGCGGTCAACAACCGGCTCCAAAATGCAAAGCAGTGTATTGAAGTGCTTATCGCCGAACGACAGCTTCATGTCAGAGCAAACGTAATAGACCCAGGTCTCGACCGCTTCCTGGTTGTTTTTTTCCGTCCCTAAGCCAATAAATGGCACCAGCTCACTGCCCTCTTTTATTCCAAGCGCACCAACGAGCTTATTGGCCAGGTAACCAGAGAGCTCTCGACGGAGTTTCTGCTCGCGGCGACTTTTTTCAATGTATCGGTTAAATGGGCTCATCGTATCCACCTTATGGGTTAAAAATTCTGTGCTAAAAGACGCTCAAATGCAGAGCCGTCCTGACGGGTTAAGTTCGGGACATACCGGGAGTACACACGGAACAACATTTCCGTCGTTGTGTGCCCCATCTGGCGAGCTATCCATTCTGGGTTCTCACCCGAAGCCAGCCAGAGTGTTGCGGCGGTATGGCGCGTTTGATAGGGCGTACGTTTAGGTAAGCCCAGGTAACGCAATAGTGGGTACCAGACACGCTTCGTCACGTTGTTGTGGCTAAGCGGCGTTCCGGTACGTGTGCAGAACACAAAGTCACCATCACCCGTTACCTCATGCTGAGCTTTAAGCGCCTTCAGCGTCATATCGTTCATGTCGATGATGCGATACGAGCTGTCGTTTTTGGTTTGCTCAATCTCGCCCATCACCAATGCCCGCTTAACAGCGATTTGACGGCGCTCAAAGTCAACGGCATCCCATTGCAGCCCATCAATCTCTCCTGTACGCATGCCGGTGAAGAACCGGACGGTGTAATAATTCCGAAAATCCGGGCGCACGTTGTTTAAGATAAGCTGCACTTCCTCGAGACTGAACGGCTCCACCGAAGAGCGTGGAATTTTTAGCGATTTAATTCCCTGATAAGGTGAGCTAAAATTGAATCGGTTGGCTGCCTCATCCAATATCATCCGCAGCGTATTCATAATTTGATTGATACGTGATGCCGATAATGGCTTTTGAGCTCGAGTGGTCACTTTGGCGAGGGACGCTCGAAACTCAAGAATACTGGCTTTGGTGACGCGGCCAACCTCTTCTTCTCCAAACCGGGGAATAAGATAGTTATTTAACGTCATGCGAATTTTTGACTGGTGCGACTTACGCCATTGAATAAGCATTTCCTCAAACCAGGTGTTAGCAAACGCTTTAAATAACGGCGTATCACCCTGCCCCATATCCAGCTTTTTAAATTTCTCTGCTCGAGGGCTGTTCGGGAAATACTTCGCGTAGTCAAAAACGCCTAGCGTTATTTCAGCCTCTATTCGCTCAAGCAGTTTCTCAACTTTTTTGCGGTTCGCCTTAGTATCGGGCAATGCTGTTTGCTCGCGGCACCGTGTGCCTTTATATCGAAAATCGATAAATAAGTTGCCCGACTCTTTACGAGTGGAAACGCTACCCATTTAAAACACCTCCGCTCGTGAAAGGAATTGACGAAGAAGACTTGGAAAACTTCATCATGTCTTTTTCGATGACCTCCCAAATAAATAAAATTTTGCGACCCTCAAAGGGACGAATGTAATGCACTCCTTCAAGCAAAACTGAATCTTTCAGTCGCTCTCGAATCGTGCGGGCATCATACTGAATGCGGTTAGCTAATTGATCGGTGGTCAAGTAAGTATAATTCATGCTAATCTCCATGGTTCCAAACAAGTCTTTTTTGTAACTCTACAGGTACATTAAACCCTCATAAAGATACTTGTCAATGTTTTTTTGTATCTTTAAAGGGGCTTTTTGTACCTTTTTAGGTTTTAGGTGGGAAAATGATTAAGTGCAATCTAGCTAAGATGATGGGAGAGAGGAAACTGAAGCTCATTGATGTCGTTCGGGATACTGGCATTAACAGAGGTACCATCACACGGCTCTACCATGAGACTGCGACACGGATAGACTTCGATATACTAGAAAAGTTATGTCGCTACTTTGATTGTGAAGTTGGTGAGTTTCTTGAGCTTATTTAACATTCCCCAACTTGTTTTTATAGTCTCTAGCTATTTATGACAAGTCCGGCAATTCCAGACGCGGAGACGAACGGGTGTCAGCTTTGGGATAAAAATGCCGGGCTAATTCCGTATCATTTATCTGGCAGACCTGCTCCCCGTTGATACCGGTTTGCTCTGCCAATGTACTGATTTTCTGTATGGCGCCGATGCTAATTCTTAGGCTGTTTCGCACTTGCCGGATAGACAGCCCGGCATGCAGGCGCAACCGTAAAATTTCACGAAGTTTACGCATTGATATTCTCTTTCTAGACATAACCGAGTCCGCTTCTTTGGGGTTCTAATCTGCAAGTTTGCAGTAAACTGAACACCTTTGATGATATCTTGGTTAGGTCTGAAGGAGTCATCATTTAAACTAAATGCGTCGCTTGTCGGCTCACTCTCATATTTAGGTGTTATTTTAAATAGTTTTTTCAACCATCGCACCGCTTGCGCCTCCTTGGTTTGTTAGCAAGCAAATTTTTCTGCTCAGTCGTTATTTTTTTAAGTAATGACTCGGCAGAGTTTTCACCATTAATGAGGTCAGCGTTCGCGGCTCGCCAGTCAGCGGTGAGTTCGCCGCGAAAGGCTTTGTCTAAGACTGATTGAGTTAGTTTATTGATCCGCTCGAATGCAACATTGGTTTTTTGCTCAATGTTGTCGGCAAGGGCAAATAGTTCTTCGACGCGGCGGACGATGTGGGCTTGTTCTTGTAGTGAAGGAAGTGGTACATCTAAGCCTTTTACTGGGTTGCAAGTAAGTTTCCCGGCTCAAACCTGCGACAGGACGGGCCGATACCTTGGCTATGGCTCTGCCGTCATGGGGAAGAGCTGTATCTAGTGAACTCTTCCACTGAAACTATTGATGAAATATCGGTGAGACACGGAGGGATGCAAACGGTTGATGATGAGGCATTATGCTTGGCGAGCAAGTCGCGCTATACATATAAAAATGTGGAGCCGAACCAAGCTGTTAAGGTTGACGAATACGACGGCTTTTACGACTTAGACTTTTTGATACAAATTTAGGATTTCTTCTATTTTTTTCATTTTGTCACCTAATTGCCTTATGGTGCATGATAGCACCTCTAATTAGGTGACAAAATTAGTTAGCCACTGCACTTTGACTGCAATAGGTGTGAATTGCTTAGTTCTACTCACCGTAATGCCAATACGGTGGTGAGCCAAAAACTTCCACGAAGTAGTCAATTACGGCCCTCACATTAAGAGGTGGGTGCCGGGAATCAGGATAAATAGCTGCAATATATTGTGGTGTTGTTCTTATGGCTGTAGGGCGGTCTTTAAGTAGTTTCACTAGTCTGCCATTTTTCAGGTAGTCGCCAATTAGCCAGTCCGGGAAAAGCACGATACCTGTACTATTTAATGCAGAGGTGAGCAGAGTATCTGCGTTATTAGAAGCTAAAATAGGGGTGATTGCCTGTTGGTGCCAGTTGCCATCCGGTTCTTTGAAAAGCCAGCGGTTTGGTCCTGATGTTCCGCTATAGACCAAACAATTATGTTGAGTTAGATCTTCTGGGTTTTGAGGTTCACCGTGTGTTTTCACATATTCCGGACTGGCTGCCAGATGATAAGTCTGGTTCCCTAAAACTCGCGCATGTAGTGACGAATCATTCAGAGTATCAATTCGAAAAATAACATCCGCAGGTTCCAGGTGCGGGTCAACGTAGTCATCGGTTAGAGTGAGTTCAACACGAAGTTTAGGATGGCGCAGAAACAGTTCTGGTAACCAGGGCGCAATATGTCGTTGCCCAAAATAAACCGGCGCATTTATTCTGACTATGCCTTCCGGCTCATCCTTTCTATCTTGCAGTTTATTGCGCACATCAAGAAATTGTTCCCTGGTTTCGCGAGCAAACTCAATGAATATGCGAGCTGACTCGGTTGGCATAATCGCCCGGGTATTTCGATAAAACAGCTGCTGGCCTAACGCATCTTCTAACTGCTGAATTACCCGCGAAACCATAGAGGGTGACACACCTTCCCGCCGAGCCACGACTGAAAAACTTTTGCTGTCATATACGTCGATAAAAAACTGCAGTGCTCTGAGGTTTATTGCGTTAACTGAGTTCATTTGTGCAGAATTTGCAAAGGAGTTTAGTTAACTTTCCCATTTTTCGGTTGCTGAGTCTAGGGTAGGCTGCTGTTCTTGAAAAGTAAGAGGTAGCTTATGCAAATTATTATGGTTTTATTAACGGTACTTGCTGGCATGGGCCTCTCAGTTGAGGCCGGTCTGCTTGGACCGCTTGGCTCACAGGTTGGAAAGCTCTGGGCAACGTTAAGCATTTTTGGAGTCGGCGCTGCGCTGACCTTCCTTCTCATGCTGTTTTTCAGTCCTCGCAATAGTCCTTCGTTCTCATCACAACCCGCGTGGACACTTACAGGGGGGCTATTAGGTCCGGTGTATATCGTTGCACTGACTCTAACTGTTCCGGTCATTGGCATTGCCATGACTATGATCGGAATCCTGGTCGGGCAAATTACCAAGAGCTTTATTATCGACCATTATGGTTTGTTCGGTACGCCATCACGTAAAGTCGATGGCAGGCGCTTCATTGCACTTTTTTTTATTGTCGTCGCACTCGTTCTCATGGCGCTTGATTAAGGAAGTATTATGACATTATTAATGATTATTATCGCTATTGTGGGTGGCGCCGCACTAAGTATTCAGGCTGCCGTAAACGGCGAGCTTGGCAGTAAAGTTGGTGTTTTTAAAAGTGCTTTTTTGACGTTCTTGCTGGGTGCCATTATTACCGGTTTGCTCATTTTCTATTTCGAGCCCAGCTACGCGATAACGCTAGCAGATGTTCCGAAATGGCAATTATTAGGTGCTTTATGTGGCGTTCCTTACATTGTCATTATGGTGATTGCTGTACAGAAGATAGGAACCGCGGTCGCGACTGTGGCGGTTATTTTTGGTCAACTCGCAATGAGCATCTTAATTGATACGCTTGGTTGGTTTGATAACTCAGAAGTTACTCTCTCGGCCTCTCGAGTTGGTGCCGTGCTTTGCCTGGGCGTTGCTCTGTTTTTCATACATTCGAGTATTAAGAATGAGAAAACAAACTCAACTTAATTTTGGTGTGTTGTCGGATAAGGGTATCAGCTTGAGGGCATTGCGTTCACCCAACACTTTTCGACTTAGCCAGTCCGGCTGTCAAGGTGAGACAGGCGAAGACTGTAACGGCGTAACCTGCTGTAAACTGCTCCATTAAAAGCCCGAAGATTGGGGCTCCTACAGTCTGGCCGATAGCGATGGTAAGGAAACCAATCATCAGACCCGTTGCTGGTCGGTCGGGTAGAGCCGCAACTCCCCAAACTAGATATACACCAGTCAGCATTATATAGGCCATGCCAAAAAGAATACCACCGATCAAAGTCAAGGCGGGCGTGGTGCTTTCAAGTCCTATTAGAAGGATACTTGCTGCCATTGTACTTAAGAACGTCCAATGTATTCGCTCAATTCCAAACCGTGTTACTAAAGACCCTGCAGCCGCACCGACAATGCCAGCTGCGCCAATTGCGATCCATAGAAGTCCGGCGCCGGAATGGCTCCAGCCTAATCGGAGACCTACAAGCTGGCTGCCGAAAGACCATAGAGCGGTGCTGGACGCGCCCATCAGGAAAGAAGCGACGATCAGATGTGTAAGCGCTTTATCGAAGGGTGGTAGGCCAGAGGCGTTTTTAATGGCCATATTAGCTTTTTTGGGTACGCTCAGTGCCGTTGCTACCGCGATGAGGAAAGCGACCGCGGAAAAAATTGCAAACGCTAATCGCCATTGCCCTCCGATCATCAATGCCACCGGCCCTGAGAGCACCACACCTGCACCAGTACCGGCGTTAATGATAGTATTGGTGTTGCTTTGTCGATCCGGGTGGACGACTTTGGCTACAGCAGCTGCCATGGGCGGTGAGGCTAACCCGGTGCTGGATCCAGCGAGCATCACCGCACTTGCGAGCCAAAGGGAGTCAGGTGCCGTTGCGATTCCAGTCATGCCTACTGCCGCTACTAGTGCAGCGCCTGTTGCAACGGCGCGGGCACCGATCCGTTCGGTTAAGTGTGCCGATAGGATAATAGCAATACAGTAGCCCAGAAAAGACCCGCCAGATATCAACCCGCTCAATGTAGGGGATAGGGAGAGGTCTGCGTCGACCTGGGGCAGAAACAGTCCGAAAGCGAAACGGGCGAAGCCGTAACAGACGGCTATCAGACCGAACCCCGTCGCGCTTAGATACAAGCTTGGGTTCATCATTTTGCCCGTGAGACAATTGCTACAGCCGCGTTACGCGCCTTCTCCACAGCTTCCGCACCGCGATAGACGGCTACTGACGTCGCGCCTTCGAATAGAATGAGGACTTGCTCGGCCAGCCCCGGGTCATCAAGACCGCCGGTTTCTATCGCCACAATTTCCTGTATTTTATTCCACAGTCCTTCTTTATGAGCCGACATTACTTCGGCAATTTCCGGAATATCGCCCCCAGTTTCGCCATAAGCGCGCAAAAACAGACATCCTCGGCAACCCTCTACCCGGACCCAGTCTTCGAGCGCTTTAAATAGTGCATCTACGCTGCGAACTTCTAGTCGCCGTAAGAAACGTTTATCCCGCTCAGTTAGCACCTTGGCTATGAGTGCGCTCTTACTGCCTGCATGCTTATAAAGCGTTCTGCTCGATATTCCGGCAGCTTGAGTGAGTCGATCCATTCCAGTGGCTGTGAAACCATTTCGATCGAAAAGGGATTCTGCGGCGGAAATAAGTTTGTTTTTTATGTTCATATGCAGCCTTCATTCTGGATTGATACCTCAAAGTGTAAAGTGATCGTTTTACACTGTCAATTCAGTTTTCATCTAGTAAGAGAGACGTCATCATTTTTTATTTCAATGCTCAACGGTCTGAGTACTTTGATAATCTTTTACCAGAAGGTTTGCGAGAGATTCGTGATCGAATTGTTGACCAAGATAATGCCGACTCGACAAGACCTTTTGATATTTTGGCAATAATATGACGGGATTGCATCGGGGTCGTTACAGCGCATCAAAACAACTGCGTAATACCCAGCAAAATAGCGTAGCGGCCAGCTTTACTAATAAAAACCAGAATCAAAAATTGCCAGAAGGTTAATCGCAGCATACCGGCTATAAAGGTGAGTGGGTCACCAATGAAGGGAGCCCAGGCCATCAGCAACGACCACTTACCAAAGCGTTCAAACCAGCGATGACCACGGGCAAGAGATTTTGGTTTGAACGGGAACCAGCGGCGATCCTGATACCGGACCAAAAAACGGCCCAGAACATAGTTGACCACGGACCCCAGCGTATTACCGATTGAGGCCAGCCACCAGATTATCCAGACATCGTAATCCATGCGCTGGGCTGCCACGACCACAAACTCAGATTGAGCTGGCAGTATTGTGGCCGCCAGAAACGCTGTCAGAAATATACTTAAGTACATAAACCCCTATTACGCGGCACAACTTATAACGGATGTCATCAGCGTACTGGAAATAAGGTGTTCATAAATGAATTTCACCTATTATTGGCTATAAAAATTTAAAATCTGCCGTAAACTGATGTACTTAGTCGGTTCGTTTACTGAAGGTAATCGTTATGGTTATTGATCTGCTGTTACTGCTTTTAGGTGTGGTGCTGTTAACTTTCGGTGGTGAAGCGCTCATTCGAGGTTCGTTGGCTGCAGCCAGGCGCTTCGGCATTTCGCCGCTGCTCAGCGGCCTGGTCATTGTTGGTTTTGGCACCTCTTCTCCGGAGTTGGTGGTTTCTATTGACGCCGCTATGACGGGTCAGCCTGATATCGCCATTGGTAACGTGGTCGGCAGCAATATCGGTAATATTCTTCTTATTCTGGGTGTTTGTGCGGTCATTATGCCAATGGCCGTTCAGCCTTTGGCGCTGCGCCGCGACGCGGTTACTGTGGTCGGTGCATCGGTACTATTTTTGGTGTTAGTAGCTGGCAGTGCCCTCGGACGCACCGATGCTTTTATTCTTCTGATTGCTTTGGTTGCTTATTTGATCTGGGCGTACCGAACTGAACGCCTGCATGCCGGGCCATCTGCCGACATGCATAAAGCAGAAGCTGAGGAGTTAACGGCAGTTCCCAAAACCTCGCTGTGGATAGTTATGGCCGTTCTGATTGGGCTGGTTTTTCTAATCGGTGGCTCGCGTGTGATGCTTTCAGGGGCTATTGGACTGGCGGAATCCTTTGGCGTTTCCGAAGCCGTTATTGGTTTAACGCTGGTTGCTGTTGGTACATCCTTACCGGAGCTCGCTGTGTCGGTAATGGCTGCTCTCCGCCGCCATGCTGACGTTGCTGTGGGCAATATTCTTGGCAGTAATATATTCAACCTGCTCGGTATTCTGGGCATTTCCGCGCTACTTCAGCCACTTCCGGTGCCCGAGCGTATTTTGCAGTTCGATCAGTGGGTGATGCTGGGTACAGCCGCTATTCTATTACTGTTTCTGTACACCGGTCGTCGCCTCAGCCGAATGGAAGGCGGTGTTTTGTTGGCCGGTTATGTCGCTTATGTGGGATTAAGTTTTACTGCTTTTGCGTAATTTTTGACTACACTAAATAATGAACACTCATCAATAAAACAGAGAGGTACCTCAATGGCATTCGAAAAGTGTCCGAAGTGTGAAGATCAGGTACTGGATAATAACTACAGTTGCCCGGCCTGTGGTTTTGTGAAGAGTGAAAAACCGGAACAAGAGAACCAACCGGGCGAAAACAGCACGATTACCTCTGAGAACACATCGAAAAGCTTGCAGATACAAGGCGTGTTATCGCTCATTATTCTTATCGTGGGTGTGCTTTGGTTTTTTCTAACCTCCGAGGAATCTCAGCAAAGTAACGAAATCAATGTGATACCTCTGATTATGTTTATCGGCGGTCTTATCTGGTACATAGTGACGCGCTTTCGAATTTGGCGTTCGCATTCTTCTTAAATAAGAGCAATAACGCGGTTACCGAACGATGCTACTGCTCTACGGGCTCTTCGTGCAGGGACTCCCATGCCTGAAGCATTTCTTTCTTCGTTGAGCCCCAGCGGTAGCCGCCCAAAGCGCCGCTTTTCTGAATAACACGGTGACACGGAATTAGCATGGCAACAGGGTTTGCGCCAACAGCATTACCAACCGCCCGAGACGCTTTAGGGTAACCTAATGCATTGGCAATTTGTGAGTAACTCGCCAGCTTTCCCGATGGTATCCTCAATAAAGCTCGCCACACGGCTACTTGAAAATTTGTACCCATTACGTGCAATGACAAGGGGTTAGACTGCCCGTCTTTTAATCGACTAAACAGTACGTTAGCCACATAGTTGGTCGCGTTGTCGTTTCTTACGAGCGAGGCTCTGGGCCAGTCTTTATGCACACTGGCAAGTATCTCGTCAACAGCTCTGGAGCCCAAAAACTCAATGCGGCATACGCCTCGAGGGGTAATTGCGACAAATATCTTACCAAAAGGCGTTTCATTTACGCCGTATTGAATAGTAACTCCCTGACCTTCGTTCCTGTATTCCCCCGGCGTTACGGCTTCTAGCTTTACAAAGTAGTCATACAGTCGGGAGCCCCCGCTTAGACCCATGCTGAGAGAAACATCCATAAGAGAGCCTTCTTCTTTCAGCATTCGCTTGCTGCGTTCCAGGGTAAGAGCCTGCAAAAAACGCTTTGGTGTGGTGCCTGCCCATTTACAAAATACCCGATGAAAATGGAACGGACTGAGATGAACATGAGCAGCAACGTCTTCCAGGGTGGGCTGGCTCGATACATGCTCTGACATATAGGCCATGGCTTTTTCAATACGGATATAATCAGACATAACCATCACCCTTACACGCGATTAATTGAGATACCACCATCATAAAAAACAGTTTATCCGACAACGACCCGAAGCTTGCTCTTTTTTTTAATCACGCTGCTAGATACGAATGCTTGTATCAAGCACTGACTATATCCCGAGTGTCATTATTATTTGCATTGTTACTGTATGTCACCTAGTATTCATTTTACTGTGTTTCACACAGTGTGCGTAATACAGCATAAATAAGGACTCACTATGGCTACTGCACCACTCGATAAACTCAAGCTAGAACTGCGCCGTGGCGTTTTGGTTTTAGCGGTACTCGCATCTCTGCGCGAGCCTCATTATGGCTATTCGTTACGTAAGCAACTGCAAGGTGCCGGCGTCGATATTGATGAAGGTACGTTATACCCACTTATTAGAAGACTGGCCGATCAAGGGTTGCTCGATAGTGAATGGAAGCAGGGAGAAGGGCGTGAACGACGTTATTACCAGTTATCAACGCTGGGTGTAGAGCTATTAGAACAATTAACCCAGGAGTGGACCTCGCTCAACAGCGCGATTGGCCCCCTACTGTTGCGGAACACCAATGAGGAGCAACACTAATGGATATGGTAGAACGTTATATTGCCGCTGTTCAGCGAGAGCTGCCAGAAAAGAAACGCGATGATATTAGCCGCGAGTTAAAGGCGAATATTCTTGATCAGATAGACGCATTAGAATCGCAGCAAGGGAGTGTGTCTGACGCTGAGGTAGCTGGACTGTTAAAAGCGATGGGGCATCCGCGCAAGGTGGCGCTTCAGTTTTGTCCGCCCACGCCACTGGTAACCGCGGAGCTTATGCCTTTGTATTTGCACACGCTGTATATGGTGCTCGGCGTGTTGTTTGTGATTTCAACCGTTGAAATTACGGGCCGCTGGCTTGGTGGTGCTGAAATGAGCTTGCTGCTATTCATGAAGGGCATAGCAAGCGATTTTCTGGCCAGTGGTTACTTTGCGTTTACGACAATTACCATCGGTTTTGCAGTTATGAGCCGCTCTCGGAAAAAGGAAACTGCAGAGGTTGCAGGCACCTGCAAATGGAGCCCTGAGAAGCTCCCGGCCGCAGGTAAAAGTTGGCAGCATATTAGTTTACAGAATATATTTTCCGATCTAGCCACATTACTATTTTTAGTGATGTTGATTTGGTATCCGTTATGGCAGCCCGACAGTGGTACGCAGAGTATTTTTACTGAGCAAGCGCTGACTATTTTACGCTGGTTTACGCCGGTTATTGCAATTGCTACGGCACATAGTTTGTGGCAGTTACGGACAAGGCTATGGACCCGCAATATGTTGATGCTTAACATTGCCGTTAGTGCTGCGTTTTTACTGGTTTCGGCAGGGTTGCTGATGTTATCGCCTGTGTTACAAATTAATGTCGAAGTTTTGAGGGAAGAACTGGGCATAGCCATTATCGAACGAAGTACTCAGACAGTTCTGGTGGCTGCTGCATTAATAGCAACCTATGAAATTGTCCGTGATGTACGTCGGTTGATCCGCAGTTGATGGGGAAAGACAGACAAACAGCCGCGCTTTATTGCGCGGCTGCAGCCAAGGCTTTTTTCTGACAATTACTGCTGCGCCTGATTCAACGCCTGAATAGCAAAGCTGCCCAGCCAGTGACCACCTTCGTAGCTATCGCCAACTAGATTAGGGTAGGAGTGCGCCATATGTTTATCGGCAACTTCGCGTAAATGCGCATACTGTGGGTATTGGTTAGCCAGCGCATACAGGTTCCAGGCGCGGCTGAAGTTTAAACCGTCCAGATGCACCAGTTTGCCGTCGGTTCTGTCGCTGACTTTACCTACCGTCAGGCTGTAGTCCGGATCAGCGAGTTGTGGCATAAAATCATCTAACCAGGTTAAAAACTGCTGTTTTGGCAGGACGCGCTGCATTAGGCCAATTTCTTCCAGACAGGGTGACAGAAAGTCATAGCCACTTGGCTCCCAGCTTATCGGGCAGTTTTTATCTTCTGAAAAGTAATCTTTAGCGCGCTTAGTAATTAATTGCTGTAGCTCTGTATGTTCGTGATTCACAGCGTAGTCGTAGGCAAAACTTAAGCCAAAGGCTGTGTTGGTATGCTCGCCCACTCGCACCGGGTAGACCAGCCGAGGTAAGAAGTTGATATAGCGTTCAACGATTAAATCGGCTAATGGTTGTAAGTTAGCGGCCAGCTCTTTGGCCATAGGGTCTTTCCATGAGTGAAGCTCGTCAGACAGTTTTAACAACCACGCCCAACCGTAAGTGCGCTCAAACGAGTCATTAATGTCTTTGCTGAAAAAGTCCACTTCACGCGCGACTTTTTCTGCAGTTAAGTTGCGTTTAAGAACGGCTTTTACCTCGTCAGCCTGTTCCAGATCGGGGTACTGCTGTAACAGGGTGACCATTGACCAGTAGCCATGAACGGCACTGTGCCAGTCAAAACAGCCGTAAAAAACGGGATGAAGAACTGACGGCTCCTTTAAATCGTCAGCACTGCCCAGTACCGCTCCGGTTTTGTATGGGTAAGGTGTTTCAACACAATGTAATGGCAGCTCTACCAGTTTATTTGCTTCGGATAGTGTTAAATGGTGTGAAGCCATGCGTTCGGTGTCCTGAGTTGCCGGAGAACAGGCCTGCAATAACACCATACTTAACAGGGCAGTACAAAAGGAAAGGGCTTTTAGCATATTAGGCTCACATTGATGATTGTTTTTAGCTCGAATGATAGTAGCAACCTTATAAATTTTTAGCTATGTCCGAAAGCGGCAGCTGAGTATTGCTATAGCGCCTTAGGCAGGTTTGCGTTATCCGTACTGGCAACCGAAATCAAAACTGCCATACTGAAATTCATAGCACAGAGGTCGACACCTCTCGGACCTATTTGAAGTACAGGAGGCCAAGCTAATGCCGAGTATTGCGCAGCCCTTCGACAATGAGAGCTTGCCGAAAGACAAGTTAATAGCGGAGTATGAGCGGGTGCGTGCGCAAACAATGAGGTTGACGGAAGCCTTAAGTGCAGAAGATATGATGCTACAGTCGATGCCCGATGCCAGCCCGGCGAAATGGCATCTCGCGCATACCACCTGGTTTTTTGAAACTTTTTTACTGCAACCTCATTTAGCGGGTTATCGAACGTACAACAATGCCTATCAATACTTATTCAATTCTTATTATGAAACGGTAGGCGAGCGCCATCCGCGACCGCAACGAGGCTTGTTGTCACGGCCGCCGTTAGAAGAAGTGGTGAATTATCGGAAGCATGTTGATAACGCCATGAAGGCATTGCTGGAGTCATACTCTGCTGAAATTAAGGCGGCTGTTACCATTGGCTTGCATCACGAGATGCAGCATCAGGAACTGATACAAACCGATATTAAACATGCGTTGTCACTTAATCCGTATGCGCTGGGGCCGGATACCAATGCGGCAGAATCTTCCCCTGATTCCGGTAGCACAGGAAACCCTGAATTTGTCCATTTTGAAGGTGGCTTATCTTTTATCGGTACCGATGCGGAGTCATCCTTTGCCTATGGCTGCGAACAACCCCGGCATCAGGTATTTGTGCCGGAGTTTAGTCTGTGTGAGCGCTTGGTGACTAACGCAGAATGGTTAGAGTTTATGGCTGACGACGGCTATAAGCGGCCAAAACTCTGGCTTTCGGACGGCTGGGCAACAGCGCAACAGGAAGGTTGGCGAGCGCCTTTATACTGGCATCGTGAAGGTGAGCAGTGGTTTACTGTGACGGGCCGTAACCGTGTGCCTTTAGATCTAAATGCTCCGGTTTGCCATATTAGCTATTACGAGGCAGACGCTTTTGCGCGCTGGTGCGGTTGCCGTTTGCCAACAGAGTTTGAATGGGAGCATGCGGCTCAGTCGGTTGAATGTTGCGGTAACTTTCTGGAGCAAAACCAGTTACTGCCGCAGCCGGTAGTCGCCGATAATAAAGGCCTCAAGCAAATGTTCGGCGATGCCTGGGAGTGGACGCAGAGTCCGTTTATTCCTTATCCGGGATTCAAAACGCCGGAAGGGGCGTTGGCTGAGTACAACGGGAAGTTCATGGCTAACCAGTGGGTTCTGCGTGGCGGTTCATGCGCTACTGCCGAGCAACAAATACGCTTAACCTACCGGAACTTCTTTTACGCGCATCAGCGTTGGCAATTTAGCAGTCTGCGTCTGGCCAAATAAAATCAAAAATCGGGATGTTTTATGAACCATGGGTTTTTGCAGGATGTTCTGGCGGGGCTACGCTTGCCTCAAAAAACGCTACCACCCAAATATTTTTATGACGCAAAGGGGTCAGAGTACTTTGACCAAATTTGTCAGCTGGATGAGTACTACCCCTACCGCACTGAGCTTGGAATGTTGCCCGATGTCGCCGGGGAATTAAAACAGTACTTTTCGGGAAAATCTCTCGATAACATTCAACTGGTTGAGTTTGGTGCGGGGTCGCTGCATAAAGTAAAACCATTGCTAAAAAAGTTACCTGTGATAACGGAGTTTGTCGCGATTGATATTTCGGGTGAACATCTCAAAAAAGCCTCAGCCGACCTTGCCGAGTCCTTCCCCAAATTACAGATTAAAGTTGCTCAAGGGGATTTTACCCAACCAATAGAACTGGCGCTTTCTCAGGCGACTTCAATGGGCTTTTTTCCAGGCTCTACCATAGGCAACTTTGAGCCTGAAGAGGCCTGCGAGTTTCTGCGTAGCGCTCGCACAACCCTTGGTAAAGAAAGCTATATGCTGATGGGGGTAGACACCAAAAAAGACGAGCAAATGCTTGAGCGTGCATACAACGACAGCAAAGACATTACCGCACGTTTTAATAAGAATATTCTGACCCGAATGAACCGAGAACTCGATGCTAATTTTCATCCCGATCAGTTTGAGCACCTGGCCATTTACAATCAGAAGCTGGGCCGTATAGAAATGCATTTGCGCAGTTGTATCCGGCAGGAGGTTGAAGTTGCCGGTGAAAGTTTTCAGTTTAAGGAGGGTGAAACCATTCACACCGAAAACTCCTATAAATATTACCCCGAAGAGTTTGATCGGTTAGCAAGCTCGGCAGGCTGAAAGCGCGAAAAGATATGGCTGGCGCCTGACGGAATCTTCGCGATTATGCTATTACACAATGCTGACAAAGTTCGAGACTAATCGGTGTCTGCTATGCCAAAACTTTTTACTGTCGATGTCTTTTATGGTTCGCAGGCGTTGGGCAATCAGCATCATATAGCTTATCGCCCGGCCCCCGCTTGGTCCGAAACGCCTTCGAATATCAAAGAGTTCCAAATCTAATTCTGATGAGTGGCGGCTCAGGAGCGTTTCAGGCTCAGTTTTTAAATTATGACAGACAGGTGCGTCGCTGTGGGTCGGGTAACCTCGCGGTTGCTGCGTACATAAACGGGAAACTAAAGACGAAACCCACCAACGATCTTTTATTGACGCCCTCAGGTGAAATACAGCTAGGGTTTGACCATGAATCGGCTTATTACTTTGATAAACCTTTAACGCAGAGACCGTTGCGTAACTTTAGGTTTTGGCGACGATTTATAAGTCAGCCAGTTATTAATGGCTGCTACTGTGGTGGTCGTAATGATTATGTTTTGCTGGAACTTAGCCAGCCGTTGACACAATTGAGTGTAAATAGCGGTGTATTATGCCAGTTTAGCCAGCGAGCTCTAATTGTCATTTACCGGTTGCTGTCAGGTGCGGTACAACTGCGTTACTTTGCGCCGCAGTACGGAGAGGCTGAAGATGCAGCTACGGGCTCGGCCTGTGTGCAGGCTTCCGCTTACCTCAGAAATCAATACCCAAAGAGTTACGCACATAAGCCGATTGAAATTAAACAATGCTCGCCCGCAGGAGGGTGTCTTTATCTGAAAAATTATCAGCAACAGGTTTTGGTCAGGGGGCGAACAGCGATGCGAGATAGTACCGCTGTTTTCTCGTCTTTTGACTACACTGAAGAGTGAACATTCCGCAAGAAAACAGAGAGGTGCTTCAATGGCATTTGAGAAATGTCCAAAGTGTGAAGATGAGGTTCTGGATAATAAATACAGCTGTCCGGCTTGTGGCTACGTGAAGTCCGAAAATTCAGAACAAAAAGAGCAACCGGGTGAAAACGATCAGCCTGGAGAAAGCAAAATTACCACTGAAAACACATCGAAAAGCTTGCAGGTGCAAGGGGTACTGGCAATCGTTATTCTGATTATTGGCGTGCTCTGGTTTTTCCTAACTTCTGATGATGGGTATACGGATTTAATGGTTGATGGGGTGAAGGTGCCCCATCAACCATTAAATCCGTATACCCTTTATTTTTAAGGCAAATGTTTTTCACTGAGAACACAGCAAAATGAATTAACGGCAGAAAAAAGGGCTCTTAATGACGCGGCAGGCTTCAGAAAGCATGCAAAATGCAATCATCGTTTAACAGAAAGGATAGATGCATACATGAACGCAGAAGAAGCATTACTTCAAATCTATATGAGAGAATTAGATACAAAGCGTCAAATAAAACATAATTCTAAATTTGACATATTTATGAGTACGGGGGCGTACCATTTAGAATTCGCTGTGTTGTCGTTGGCTATTAGCAAAGTAAATCAGGAATTAAAGAGTGCAGGTGTTGATATCGCGTCTTTCATAGACGAGATCCATAAATACATAAACGACATCATGGTAGACAGCATGGAAGGCTCGAACCAAGTTAAAGAGTTTGACCCGAACAACCCTAAGGAAGTAGAGGTGTCATGTTATAGCAGAACATTGAAAATGGTGAATGATAACCTGCTTAACCGTTACTACAACGCACTGCAAGCAGAAAGAATGAAGGAGGAGTTAGACAGAAAAGTCATTCGATTCCATAAAAAATGAAGACCTAAAGATATCAAAACGAGACTGTAAAAAATTTTGTGTAAATGGCTGTTTGCACTGTTAAATCCGATCCTGATACATGATCTCGAATTGCGCCATGGCCGGTTTCCAGTTGCGTATGGGCATCGTCCACTTTTTCGATGCCTGATGCAAGGCTAAGTACAATACCTTCATGATGGCCTCATCATTCGGGAACGACCGGCGAGTCTTGGTAATTTTACGCAATGACGCGTTCAGCGATTCGATGGCGTTAGTGGTGTAGATAGCCTTACGTATCTCCGCCGGGTATTCGAAGAATACGCTTAAGCGTTCCCAGTTTGCCCGCCATGAGCGGCTTATGGTCGGATGCTCTTCATCCCACTTTTCAGCGAACTCTTCCAGCGCCTGCTCTGCTGCAGCGCGGGTGGCAGCACCATAAATTAGCTTTAAGTCAGCTGCGATGATCTTGCGTTGCTTCCAGTTTACGTAACGCAGAGAGTGACGAATTTGATGCACGATGCACAGCTGTACCTGAGTCTTCGGGTAAACCGCTTCAATGGCTTCGGGGAAGCCCTTCAGGCCATCGCAACAGGCGATAAAGATATCATCGACGCCGCGATTTTTAAGCTCGTTCATCACAGATAACCAGAATTTAGCGCCTTCGGTTTGCGCCATCCACAGGCCAAGGAGCTCTTTTTCACCGTCGGTGTTAATACCAAGCGCCAGGTAGACTGACTTATTTTGAACAACGCCAGAGTCACGGCTGCGAACCACCAGGCAATCAAGGTAAACGACCGGGTAAAGCTTTGCCAGTGGTCGATGTTGCCAGGCCTTTACTTCGTCCATCACCTCGTTTGTAACCTGAGATATGAATGTGGGAGATACTTCAACACCGTAGGCTTCTTCAAGGTAAGCCTGGATATCCCGGGTAGTCATGCCTCTGGCATAGAGCGCGACGATGCGCTCATCGAATCCGTTAAGCTGACGTTCACCTTTGCGAACCAGTTTAGGCTCAAAGCTACCGTTGCGATCACGGGGAATATCCAGCTCGACGTCACCGTTGGTGCTACGAACAGCCTTCTTGGTTTTACCGTTGCGGGAGTTACCGCTGTTATTGCCGGCCGCATCATTTGGGGCGTAGCCTAAATGGGCTTGCATCTCGGCTTCTAAAGCGCGTTCAGCGACCTTCTTGGTAAGCTGCTTGAGCAGCCCAGCTTCACCTAAAATGTCGTCGGGTGAGTCACAGCCATCAAGCAGCTGATCGATGAGTTTGTCTGATATTGGCATTCTGATATCCTTCTTCGATATTGCTAAGAATGCCATTTACACAGATATTTTTACACTCTCATCAAAACGCATTCCTTGCTGAACAGGAATGCGCATGGACACTAATTGCCTTCTTCAAGGGCAGCGATTTTTGATTCTATGATCGGCAATCTCGCCCTGGCACCTCTGTGTCCTTTATCGACAGCTTTTGAATACCAGATTTTTGCCTGATAAAAATCTTGTTTAACGCCCTCACCTTTTTCATACAACACACCGAGCGTATAAGGCGCAATATCATGCCCTTCACTAGCAGCCTGCTTAAAAAGCGTGATTGCAGATTGTATATCGCCCTTGTCGAGCGCTGATGCGCCTTCAAAGAACGCGTCGT
Source organism: Idiomarina sp. (assembly GCF_019431395.1). Lineage (NCBI taxonomy): Bacteria > Pseudomonadati > Pseudomonadota > Gammaproteobacteria > Alteromonadales > Idiomarinaceae > Idiomarina > Idiomarina sp. Next base: position 2,351,581 of record NZ_CP080268.1, on the reverse strand, counting down.
TCGCCCATACAGAAAAAGATAGAGTGAACGCAAAAGAGGACAAAAATAGCTTTCTTAACATAGGTGTTTCCCATACTCTAATTAAGCCGCTTTACGTGGCTTTTTGCTTCGCTTATTTTTAAAAGCTAAGGATATCTATCCGTTCACATTGGGCGCAAATATAGGCACATGTATCACTGCGCTTATCGCAGCGTTGGGTGTAGTGGGGGTTAATAGTGGATTTGCACTACAAATAGCGCTTGTGCACCTGATTTATAACGTTCTGGGCGTTACGCTTATTTACGGGCTGCCTTTATTGCGCAATATTCCGCTCAATTTGTCTTATCAATTATCAGTGATAGCGGCAGAGCGGAAAATGTACGGCGCAGCTTATATCGGTGGCTTATTCTTTATTATGCCTTTGGGTATTATCTTCACTACTATGTAGCTAATGTAGCGCGCCATTCTATTTTTCTGTATGCACAAAAAAACGGCGCTGATGAGCTCAGTGCCGTTTCTCTTTTTTAACTTAGTGCATGTATTAGAATGCGTATTTTGCTGAAACTTGGAAGCGGTTCATGTCGCCTTCAAGGCCGGCTTCAATTTCACGCTTTGCGAAAGCGTATTCAGCGCCAACGGTTAGCGCTTTAGTTGGCGAGTACAAGTAGTTTACACGTGTGCTATAAGTGCTTTCAGTGGTAGCTAAACCCGTTAATGATACGTCATTGTCTGCTTCAAACGCCGAGAACATGATGCTACTGCGCGCTTTTTCGCTCCACTTGTGACGATACGCAACGCCGTAACCTGTTGAGTCTATGGCTTCAAGGTCGCCGCTTTCGGTAAGTACTGCACCATTAACTGCGTTTAGCGCAGAGTATCTGCCTAAACCTTTACCCGTGTTGAACGTGAAGCGAATATCGTCGCCATTAGACAAATTGTATTTACCGGTTACCGATACACCAAAGCTGGTTTCGTCCGCATCAATGCCAGCGGCATTATCGTAAGACAACTGTCTTAATAAGCCCGCTACTTTTACATAACCCCAGTCATACTTTGACGTATAGGCAGCTACAAAGTCTGGAACGCTGCTGTCGTCACTCGTAATTCGGCTACCACCGCCAAATGGCGTAATGGTTGATTCTGGGTTTTCAAGCGCAAGCTGTAGGCCGCCGTTGGTATATCTCACCATAACTTGACGGGCAAAGGTGATGCCGTCAGTGGTACCAATAAAATCAAGTGATTCTGGTAATGAACCTACGTCCATAAAGGTCGTCCATGTTTGGCCCACCAACCAATTCTTGTAAGTTAAGTACGCGTGGCGTACTCGCGGAGTGTAGGAGTTACTGATTCGCTCATCACCGCCGCTAGTTACAAGGAAGTCGAGTTCGAATACACCGTTTATGGTATCGCCTTCAGCCGTAGGCGTTGACGTTGCAAAGCGGAATCGTGAGGTTCTGATGTGGGCATCAAATTGTGGATCTTCGTCAACGCCACCAACAGGTGTTAGTGAAGGAATATAGAAATCGCGACCTACGCTACCCGATGCAATGGTGCCATCTGAGTAGTCACTGACCATAGCGTCGACTTTAATGTAGCCTGTGAATTTCACACTTGTGTCGCCGATTGTTGCTGCTTGTGCTGCACCGGTAGATGCTGCTAGGCACAGCGCTACTGCTGTAGCCGTATTTTTTATTTTAGCTTTCATCGTGTCTGTTCCAAAAAAGTGGTTAAATAAATGTAAATTCAACGTTAACATTGCTGATTGTGTCCTTATTATCTAAAAATTAAGGGTATACGGATTTAATGGTTGATGGGGCACCTTCACCCCATCAACCATTAAATCCGTATACCCCGCAATATTTGCGATCGTATCGTCAAGCACCACCATGAGCTGGGCGGTGGCGATAACGGCCAAGGCCAGACCGAGTGGGCGCTCTGGTCTGCCTGAGTGAGAAGGGGACTCTGTGGATATCGATTAACTCCTTTGTGTTTAGTGCGATTACCGAACACCGGTTGCGCTGACTTTTCACAAAAGGGTAATCGTTCCAATGGTTGGAAGGTCAAGGCTGCGTTTGCATGCCTTGCACAGAGAGACTGTCGGCATCGGCCAGGTCTTATCAATAGCCGTGCATTTGGCAGCCCGTCGGCACAGAGCACTCGACAAATCAAAGTCTGAGGCTCCGCAGTTGACCTTACCAGCGTTGGAAAGACTAGATTGGTCGCTGGGACGATCAGGTTCCTCAATTCTCTGATTCTGTGAAGGAGTTCGATATGTATCGATTCAACGTTAACGGCATGACCTGTGGCCACTGCACATCCGCCGTCGAAAAAGCCATTAAAAGTATCGACCCACAGGCGGAAGTATCTACAGATATAGAACACGCCGAGGTCACCGTGCGCAGCCAGGTCAATGAGGCGCGTATCAGTGATGCCATCCGCGAGGCTGGGTACGATAATCAGCACCTTGCCGGGTAATCATTCAGGTCAGGGCAAGGACGCCGCTTCTGAAGTAGACGCGTCAGCGCTTCTCTTTCCCGCGACGTTGCGTGCAATTGGGTTCAATCCCGATAGCCCCGAAGCGCGTGGAATTAAGTTCTCGCTCACCCTTAGGCGTTCCTTTCACTACGCCATCCCCGGCCAGACCGCTGATAATCGGGCAGTCCGGCCGAGCGTCGCCCTGGCAGTTTTCCGCCAGGTGCTTGAGTGCACGGCTCATTTCCTGGAGTTCGCGCGCCTTGAGCTCAAGCTCCGCGACATGCTCAAGCGCAAGACGTTTGACGTCGGCGCTCGCACGACCCCGGTCGCGCCAGAGCGCAACCAGTTTATTCATCTGCGCCACCGAAAACCCGAGATCCCGTGCGCGCCGGATGAAGCGCAGGGTTTGCACATCCTTGTCCGAGTAATCCCTGTATCCAGCTTCAGTTCGCAACGCTTCCGGAATCAAGCCGATCGATTCGTAGTAGCGGATCATCTTCGCCGATACACCCGATGCCTCCGCTGCCTTTCCAATATTCATAGCCATGCCTCTCCAGATAACATCAAGCCTGCACTGTGGCAGGCTCGGTTGTCCTTATTTCGCTTGTGCAAATTCCACCTGTCTCTGCGACACGTCGTTGTCGTCCGTCCCCATGGGTGAGCGGAAATGACGCAATCTCAGTGCATTGCCGAGTACAAACACCGACGACAGTGCCATGGCGCCGGCAGCGAAGACGGGCGAAAGCAGGATGTCGTAGGCCGGATAGAGCACACCTGCCGCGACCGGAATCAAAGCCGTGTTGTAGGCAAACGCCCAGAACAGATTTTGTCGGATGTTGTCGATGGTTGCCTTCGACAAGGCGATCGCCTTTGGCACACCTTGCAGGTTACCCGACATCAGCACCACATCAGCCGCTTCAATGGCAATGTCCGTACCTGTGCCAATGGCAAGACCTACATCCGCTTCGGCCAGAGCGGGAGCGTCGTTGATGCCATCACCGACGAACGCCACCTTGCCGTGCTCTCCCTTAAGGCGGCGCACCGCGTCGACCTTGCCGTCCGGTAGCACTTCCGCCACCACCTCGTCGATCCCGAGTCGCGCCGCGATGGCCTTGGCCGTGTGGGCGTTGTCGCCGGTGATCATCGCGACCTTGAGCCCGAGATCGTGCAGGGCCTTGATGGCAGCAGGCGTCGTTTCCTTGATCGGGTCGGCAACGGCGATAATCGCCGCAAGCTTGCCCTCTATCGCAGCATAGAGCGGAGACTTACCCTCGTCGCCGAGGCGTTTGGCGACCTTGGAGAACGCCGCCACGTCGTGACCGAGTTCGCTCATGTAGCGGTCAGCACCTATCTCGACCCGCTTGCCACCGGCCTCAGCCTTCACGCCAAAACCCGTCACCGATTCGAAGTTCGACACGTCCGGCAGTGAGATGTTCTCCGCGGCGGCGTTCACGATCGCACGGGCGATCGGGTGTTCGGACTTGGCCTCGACGGCCGCGATCAGACCCAGGACGTTTGCACGTTCGAATCCAGCAGCCAGTTCCAGGTCGGTCAAGGCGGGTTTGCCTTCCGTCAACGTGCCCGTCTTGTCAACGGCGACGACCTTGGCGTCCTTGAGCAGTTGCAGCGCTTCGCCCTTGCGGAAGAGCACGCCCAGCTCGGCACCGCGGCCGGTGCCCACCATGATCGAGGTCGGTGTGGCCAGCCCCATGGCGCAAGGGCAGGCGATGATCAGGACCGCAACGGCGTTGACCAGCGCGAAAGTGAGCGCGGGCGACGGGCCGAAATAAAGCCATGCAGCGAAGGTGAGCGCGGCCACGGCGAAGACCGCCGGCACGAAATACATCGTCACCTTGTCGACCAGCGCCTGAATCGGCAGCTTCGACCCCTGCGCTTCTTCCACCATGCGGATGATCTGCGACAGAACGGTGTTGCCGCCGACAGCCGTCGCACGGATGGCGAACGCGCCTTTCTGGTTCACCGTTCCGGCCACGACCTCGCTGCCGTTCGTCTTGGAGACGGGGATCGGCTCGCCGGTGATCATCGATTCATCGACATAGCTTTCGCCTTCGATGAGTTCGCCATCCACCGGGATGCGATCGCCGGGACGAACCTCGACGATATCTCCCGACAGGACGGAATCGATCGGCAACTCGACCGTCTTTCCGTCCCTGCGCACACGGGCCATCTTGGCCTGAAGGCCGACCAGGCGCTTGATCGCCTCGGAGGTGCGTCCCTTGGCGCGAGCCTCCAGCAACCGGCCGAGCAGGATGAGAGTGACGATAACAGCGGCGGCCTCAAAGTAGACGTTGACGGCTCCGTCGGGCAGGAACCCCGGCGCGAAGGTCGCCACGAGCGAATAGCCATAGGCTGCCATGGTGCCGACCGCGACCAGGGAGTTCATGTCGGGGGCAAGCCGCCCGAGGGCCGGAAACCCCTTGTGGTAAAAGCGGATGCCCGGCACGAACAGAACGATGGTTGTCAACACGAACTGGAGATACCAATTCGTCTCCATGCCGATCGTTGAGGCAATCAGGTCGTGCATGCCAGGAATGAGGTGTGAGCCCATCTCCAGAATGAAGACAGGCACGGTCAACACCGCTGCAATCGTGAAATCACGTGTCAGTCCACGGCGTTCCGCGTCCTTCTTCTCGGTGCGCTCATCGGTCTCGCCCCGACTGCTACCCGTAGCAGCCGCGATTACCCTGGCATCATATCCCGCGTTCTCGATAGCCGTCACCAAGGCGGTCGCATCGGCGCTGCCCTGGATCGTGGCTCTTTCAGTCGCAAGGTTGACAACGGCACTGGTGACGCCGGGCACAGCCTTGAGCGCCTTTTCGACGCGACCGACACAGGACGCGCAGGTCATACCTTCGATGGAAAGCTCTGTGGTCTCAGCAGGCACCGAATAGCCAGCTTTCTCGATAGCGTTGATGAGTGATCCGCGGTCGAGTGGCGAAGCGGACTGGATATCGGCACGTTCGGTCACCAGGTTCACCGTAACAGTGTCAACGCCCTCGACCTTCTTGAGTTCAGCCTCCACGCGCCCGACGCAGGAAGCGCAACTCATACCTTCGATGGGAAAGCTTGTCACCGTCACAGCCGACGGATTCAATTTGTCTTGAGTATGCATCATTCGTCTTCTCCACAAGCATCTCCTGATGATATTCCAGAAAGATAAACCTTCCTATTGTGGGAAGGTCAAGCGCTAAATTTCCTGATGCATAGTTACCACACCCAGTACTTACGGGAACATCGAATCCGGGTTTAGGTTGAAAACTCCATACGAGTGTTGTCAGCAGTCAGTGGCACATCGGACAAATTCGCGCTAAGGGAGCGTTCGAGGTAGACAGAAGGATGCGCGATGAATTCTCTAGTACCACAATCCTTACGCATTTGTTCCAGGCCTCGCCAACCAGTTTTTCCGTTGGGAAAGTGTAATCTGTGATTGCACGCCAAAGAGAAAATCAACCAGCTAATCCGAATACCCCTGATGATTACCAGCAGAGCAAGGAAGTTAATATTGTTCCTCTTATCATGTTTATCGGTGGTCTTGTCTGGTACATAGTGACGCGCTTTCGGATCTGGCGCGAGCATTCCCGGAAGAAATAAGCGGCCGTTAGGAATGTAAGCAATATCGTTCATACATTGCTTTAGAACACAGAGGACTTTGATCGTTTTGGCTTTTTAAACCATACCCATTAGTAAGCAAGTGACTAAAAAGGAAGACCTGGAGGTGGAAATGGACAATAAAGAAGCATTTGAAAAGAAGCACGAAGCGAAAATTGAAGAGATGAAAGCTGAGATTGATCGTCTGAAGGCTAAAGCGAAACAGTCGGAGGCTGACTCTCAAATCAAGTATGAAGAGAAGATTGAAACCAACCAAGTTAATTTCATCAAGCACTAGTTTCAGGTAAAGGTCGTATTTTTGAAGAACAAATTATTAGCAAGAATTGTTGGCCACAAAATGGACACATTATGGACACATTTATTTTTACGCCTTTATTCCAGTATTTTGAGTAGCGGTCAGTTTTAGTGAAAGAAATGATATGAAAATAACGGAAAAATATAATGATTGGCGCGCCCGGCAGGAGTCGAACCTGCGGCCTCTGCCTCCGGAGGGCAGCGCTCTATCCAGCTGAGCTACGGGCGCATCTACTAAATTTTGACCTTTACCTTCGAACCCTTTTTGCCGTCCGACCTTTACCTCCGGAGGGCAACGCTCTATCCAGCTGAGCTAAGGGTGCGCATGCTTATGGAAAGCGAGGGCATTATAGGGATTTGCCCCCGCGCTGTCCAGCGTTAGCAAGCTTATTGCTTTTGTAATTTTAGGTTGTGGAAGTCGAAGCTGAAATCAGTAAAGTCAGCTACAGCTTCCATTGTCGCGGTTTTGACTTGGTTGCCGCGATCCACATCAAAATCAATAAATGCGTCAGCTTCCAGTAATGGCTGGTCCCAACGCACAATAAATGTATTGCCGTTGTAATGCTCTAACCGACCTTTAAGCATCTCCGTATGGGTAAAGTCTATGCGTAACTCACCATTATTACTGGAGATGAGCACGTCGCCGTACCAGGCGTCGTTATATTCACCGACGTACTGCTCCAATACCAGAGGAGGTTGGATATCGTCGGCCGGCTCAACACTGAAGTCCGCTTTTTCCTGTATAAACTCGCGGTATTTTTCGCTTTGTTGCGCAACCCAATCTTTATCCGGCGTGTCTAACACCACCTCCAGGGATTCCTCAACAATGGCCGTTAGCGCGCCAAAGGCTTGCTGATTACTTAAAACCGTTATCGCAAATTCTTCTTCAGGTATCACTGTTGTGAAAGATAACATGCCAAGAATACCGCCGCTGTGGGAGATGTGTTTAACGCCATAGTAATCCTTCACAAACCAGCCCAGGCCATAACCACGGAAGTACGTGCCCTGCTCCGCTGCACTGGCGGCAACCGGCAACGGCGTTTCGAGTTGCCACATGGCATTTAATGAGTCTCCGCTGAATAGCTGTGAGCCGTTCGGGGTTTTACCTTCGTTAAGCAATGTTAGTAGCCAGCGACTCATATCATCAACACTGGCCGCTGTTGCACCTGCAGCAGCAAAATCTTCCAGAAAGTCCAGCGGGAAGCGGTGTAACTCGCCATCCATCTCGATAGTACCAACGGCAACATTCTCATTGTCTGCGTCAATGCGTGAAAAACCAATCGTGCTTTCATTCATTTGCATTGCTTGAAAAAGTGTTTGTTCAACATATTGGTGGTAAGGCATGCCGGACACCCGCGAAATCACCTCTCCGGCAGTGACAAACATCAAGTTGTTGTAGTCAAAACGCTCACGAAATCCATGCTTAATAGGAACATGCGCCAGCCCGGCAAGCACTTCATCAGTGGTTTTATTGGTGTTCGGCCAAATCATTAAATCACCGGCGCCCAAACCAAGGCCTGAACGATGGCTCAGCAAGTCTCGCACGGTAAGCTCGCGTGTGATGTAAGGATCCGCCAGTTTAAATTCCGGGATATGCTCGATAACTTTATCGTCCCAGCTCAGTTTATCCTGCTCGACCAGGGTTGCAATGGCTGCTGCTGTAAAGGCTTTGGTGTGCGACGCAATGCCAAACAAGGTAGTCGCAGTCACCGGTTCATTGGATTCAATATCGCGCACACCAAACCCTTCAGCTAAAACGACTTCGCCATCTTTTACCGCAACGACGGCGATACCGGGAATATTAAAAGCTTTTAACGATTGCTCCGCGGTGTCGCGAATTTTTTGTTCCAGATCAGGGGCGGTTTCAGGTTTATCTGAGCAGGCCGTAACGCCCAGCGTTAATGCACTTGCCAGCAATAGTTGAGAGACGCTTTTCATAAACTGAATTTCCTTATTGTTTTTTTTAAGCCTACCACAGCCGCCGGAAACTTCATCGAAATCAAGCAAACAATAAAGTCACTTAAAAAACTATGAAGTAAACATTGACTCAAAAATACGAATAGTTATCATTAGCTAAAGTTTTGTAAATGATAAAGATTCTCATGTTTAAGAAGTCACTTTCCTTAGCGGTGCTAACCGCGATGTCCTGCGGAGCTGTTGCTCAACAAAACGATACCATTAATATCGACGAAACTATCCAAATTAGCGCAACGCGCACCAGCACCCCGCAAAGTGCTATTCCGGCAACCGTTTCGGTCATTGATGGAGAAGAGCTGCGCCAGCAGTTGACCGTGTCGCAATCCTTATCTGATATTTTGGGCAACCTTATTCCTGCTTTCTCTCCCTCTCGGCAGAAGTTGACCAGTGCGGGCGAAACGCTGCGTGGCCGCCAGCCCCTTTACTTAATTGATGGCGTACCTCAGTCAAATCCATTGCGTAACGGGTCTCGTGCAGCCATGACCATCGACCCCTTTATGATTGAACGTGTTGAAGTTATCCACGGCGCCAGCGCCATTCAAGGCATGGGTGCCAGTGGTGGTATTATTAACATTGTTACCAAACAAGCCGAGCAAGGCACATCACACGAGCTTAACGCCGGTTTTATGGCGCCGGATTCCGAATTTTCTGAGGGGTTGAGCTACCAAGCCGGCTATTTAGTCCGCCACGCAACTGGCGACTGGCGCTTTGTTGGTGGTATCCAGTATCGCGATACCGGCATGTATGTTGATGGCAACGGCATGCTCATCGGCGTAGACACCACGCAGGGCGATACTATGGATTCGAAAAGCTACGATGTTTTCGCCAAGCTGGGGTACGACATTGATGAACAGCAATCGCTAGAGTTCATGATTAATCGGTTTGATATGTCGGGTAATGGCGATTACTACTCGGTCGGCGGCGACCGCGCCGAAGGTATTCCGACGGTATCGGTAGAGGGTGAGTACCCGGGCGATGCGCCGGAAAACGAGGTTACCACCTCAAGTCTAACCTATAACCATAGTAACTTTTTAAACGCGGAGCTTAATTGGCAACTGTTCCTGCAAGACTTTTCGGCGCTATACGGTGGCGGAACCTATGGTGTGTTTCAGGCTCCAGCTTACGGCGATAACTTATTTGACCAGTCCCGCAACGACTCGCGCAAATATGGCTCTCGCATCACCCTAAACTGGGACAATATTCAGCAATCGCCCTACTCTGTGTCAGCTGGCCTTGATTACCTTAATGATACGACCTTCCAGGAACTTGCTCAGACAGGCCGTAAGTGGGTTCCCGAAACAGAGTTTAAGAACTGGGCTCCTTACGCTCAACTTCGCTATCAAGCTAATGGCCTAACCTTAAGCGGTGGTTTACGTTACGAGTATGGCAAACTCAATGTTGATGACTTTACCTCGCTAGCTGCCTATGGCTCAACCTTTGTCGAAGGCGGCGAACCAAGTTTTAATGAGTTGCTGCCCAATGTCGGTGCCGTTTACGCATTAACCGATCAATGGCGAGTTTACGCAAGCTACTCAGAAGGTTTCAGCATGCCCGATGTCGGTCGTGTGTTACGCGGCATTTCTACTCCGGGGTTGAATATTGACAGCTTTTTAAACCTACAGCCAGTGATTGCTGATAACGAGGAGGTTGGCGTTGAATACCGGGGCAATGCTGTAAGTGCATCCGTGAGTTACTTTCGTTCCGGATCTGACCTCGGTGCCCGCTTGCAAGCGGATGCCGATGGTATTTACAGCGTTATGCGCGAAAAAACCGAAATTGACGGGTTTGAGTTAAGTGCTGAGTACGCGTTATCCAGTGACACCGCTTTCGGCCTTAACTATGCCGAAACGGATGGTGAATACGATAGCAACGCCGATGGCTCAGTGGATACCCAGCTGGGCGGCAATAACATTGCGCCAAAGCGCGCTAATTTGTACTGGTCGCAACAGTGGAGTGGCATGATCAGCTCACAAGTGCAGTGGAATAAGTTATTTGACCGTGAAATTTACAGCGGTGATCAATCCATTAATAACTTTGACGGTTACGACACCATCGATGCATCAGTACTAATAGAAACCCGAGACTTAGGTAATTTCTCGGTCGGTGTTGAGAACCTGCTGGATGAATTCTACTTTACCTACTATGCGCAGACCGTTGGTCCCGACAGCCGCAACTTTGCCGGCCGCGGTCGCACAGTAAGCTTTAACTGGAATTACCGTTGGTAAAACCGAACCTGACACAGTGGCACCGCTGGCTGGGTTTAACTCTCAGCTTGTGGATGCTGTTGATGGCAATCAGCGGCTCGTTATTGTTATTCAAAAACGAGCTGCTGACGTTATTCTATCCGCAACTTGATCTGCAGCAGCCTGTTTCAGTAACGGAGGCGGCACATATTGCTGACGGCTTCTCGTCAGGTTACGCCTTAATGCCAACCGCCGACCGGCCCTGGTTTGAGGTCGTCAACGCTGACAAATCGCATTTTTACTATAGTGCCACTGGTGAACTCCTACTTGAGCGTCCTTATTTGGGCGACTTTGTCAGCTGGCTGGTCGAATTACATCACCATTTGGCGCTTAATGACCTCGGCAAGGATATTTTAGGTGTCCTGGGATTGTCGAGCTTGCTGCTTGTTTTTACCGGTCTTATCCGGTGGTGGCCCAGGCGCGGTTCCTTCAGACGTGCGTTGGCCATACGCTGGGCTAATCCATTCTCTCGACGTGGCATGCAGACCCTGTGGCAACTTCATCGTTGTGTTGGCGCTCTGCTATTCATTCCGATTGTTATCGTTTTAGTTACCGGCACTGCGGTTATGTATGCCGCCCCCGTTAAGTCAGCGCTAACTTATCTTTTGCCTTTTCAACCCCAGGTTAAGGAACAAAGCCTACCGCGGCAGCCGCTTAACAACTGGACACAACGGCTTGCCATTGTGTCGGACGTATTACCTGCTGCCGAAGCACGCTTACTCTACCTAGAAAATCCACAAATACGGGCGAAGCACGACGCCGAGTGGCACCCCAATGGCCGCAACTACATTCAATTCTCCGAACAAAACACTGTCAGCAACGTAATTGATGAACGGGCTACACCGCTGGGTAATCAAGTATCTAATATGATTTACCCTACGCACGTCGCTGCGGTTGGCGGATCCTTTTATTTAATTGTCGTTTTGCTCTCGGGAGTCGCATTAATACTGTTGCCCACCACCGGTATCTGGTTTTACGTTAAACGATTTTCAAAGCGCTCCACCATTCGTTAGTTAAAAAACCTGATAAGTATCGCTAAAATTTTGCGGTTAGCCTTATTTGCTTGGTCGATACGCTTGCCAGCGCTATAGTAGTTTTTATTTAAACGGTGTATTACTAAAGGAAAATACGATGACGATACAACGCACACTCTCGGGTATTGCCTTGTCAGCAGCGCTGGCATTACCTGCTGTTGCCAGCGACTACCTGTCGACAACTACACGCTTTACCGACGACAACGCTGACGCTGCTACACGCGTTCTGTTTGTGCCTGAAAATACCACCATCGCTGTAGAAGGCTGGTCTGATGCGCAAAACAAGCAGGTCGCTCGCGCAGCTGAGATCGAAGCATTTGACGGGTCGGCAGCTCAGCTAATCACACTTGTTGCGCCTGACGGCACTAAAGCTAACCATTTATTGCTTGCCGGTGTTGGTAACCCAGCAGAGTTATCACGCTTTAAAGCTGAAAACCTGGGCGCATCAATTGCTGCCGCATTAAAGCCGGAGTTAGACGATGTTGTTTTTGATACCCGTCTAATCAAAAACCCGGGCATCGCTGCTGAAATTAGTGCGCAAGTGGCACATGGTATTGATTTACGTAACTACCGCTTCGATCGCTATCAATCAGAAGCCGAAGCTCGCCCACAAACCAATTACCATTTTGTAACTGCGTCAGCGGACATTGCTGAGAAACATTACGAGGACTATCGAGCTATTGCTGAAGGCGTCTTTGTAGCACGTGACATAACAGCATTGCCTGGCAGTGACGGTTATCCCGAGGCTATCGTTCAACTCGCTCAAAAAGCGATGCAGGGCTTAGATATTGACGTTACCGTCGTTACCCCCGAACAAGTCAATGAAATGGGAATGGGCTTGCTGGAGAGTGTCAGTGCAGGTAGCCAACATGGCTCTTATCTTTTAGCTGCCCATTATAAAGGTAGTGACGACGCGCCAATCGCATTAGTCGGTAAGGGCAATACGTTTGACACCGGTGGCTATAACTTAAAAACCAGCTCCTCTTCAATACTGCGTATGCAAACCGATAAAGCGGGTGCTGGAGCGGTTATCGGTGCTGTCATGGCATTAGCTAAACAACAAGCGCCGGTCAATGTCGTTGCTATTGCGCCGTTATCACATAACTTAATTTCCGGCTCTGCCACGCTACCCGGTGATGTGGTAAAAGCCGGTGACGGGACCTTAGTCGAAATCGCTAATACCGATGCCGAAGGTCGACTCATTCTTGGTGATGGTAACTGGTATGCGAACGATAAATTTAAGCCACGCGCTATCGCCAATATCGCCACGCTAACGGGTTCTAAAGTTGGCGCTTTGGGCACAGGCTATGCGGCAATGTTTGCCAGCGAAGACGATTTACGCCAGGCGATTATCGAAGCCGGAAAAGTGACCGATGAGAAGGTTTGGGAACTACCTCTAGACGGTTATCCCGGAATTATCGACAGCCCGCTGGCAGACATCCGTAATATTGGCTCTCCGGGAACGCAGGCAGGCGCGGCCTTCCTTAAACACTTCGCCGGCGACACGCCTTGGATCCATATCGATATGGCCGCTGATGCTATGGTCAGCAGCCCTACCGGTATTCACCCGGCAGGACCGACGGGTTTTGGTGTGCGGTTATTGACTGAATGGGTACATCAGCTCAATAAATAACCGGTTATACTGCGCGGCCTTGATTAATTATAGGCCGCGCAACACCCTCTCACCGACTCCCACCTTTCCTCATTATTTTTTCTTTCACTTACCTAATATATATCTGACAAATTAATACGCTGAGTGTCATCGACTTGGGTCAGTTTGGCAACTAATGTTAGTGGCTTTTTGGGGGAGTCCATCGTGAAAAAAGTAATCACCTTAATCATTTTTCTCGTCATTAGTCCGTTCGCATTTGGCGAACAAAACTTAACTCTGAGCGATGAGGATATCGAAAATATTCTTGCTGCCTATGATCGGGTACAGCTACCAACAGACTTCTATGACAACTCAGTTAAGCCAGGCGAAACCTATCATATCCCCTCACAAGAGGAGGTTATGGAGCTAATGTTAGGTCAATTTGATTACCGCAAAATACATCACAAATTTTTAGAGTTCTACCACTCAGATAACCACCATGGCCGCTTGATACGCTCACAGTTGGACTACGCGGGCTTTGATAATATCGAGCAGTTCTCACAGGCCGCCTCATTAATGTTTGCGGTGAGTGCTCTAATAACAATTCAACAATATAACCTCGGAGGCACCCTCTGGAATACAGTGTTAGACCGAGCTGAGGCGCTGCAACAACATATCCCCAGCACTACTAAAGCAACAGTAGCACGGAATCTTCCGCGCATTCATGACTTTCTCGAAGCACAAGACGCTAAGCACGATAGACGCGTGGGACACGAACACTAGTCCCCGTTAAAAGGTGCCAAGAGATGGTATCGGCGTAATTGGCGACTTCGCGCACGTCAATTCGCGCCCCCCACAGCTCTACGTCATCTCCAACGCAGGCCTCCGGTATATCGGTAATATCGATAGTAATCATATCCATCGATACCCGCCCAACCAAAGGCGCAATCTTATTGCATACCGCAGTTGGCGTGCCATTACCACACTGTCGGGGGTAACCATCGGCATAACCAATAGCGACAGTCGCTATACGGGACGGTTTTTCTGCTATCCAGGAACTACCATAGCCGACTGAATCACCTTTTTTAAGCTCATGAATGGCGATGATCGGAGCTTTTAACGACATAGCCGGCTTTAACTCAGATTGAACTTCGGTCACGGCGGAGGGGTTAACGCCATATAAGAGTAACCCCGCCCTCACCCAATCGTTTTCGCCAATTTCACCGCGTAATTGCGGGTTGAGTAGTGCGGCAGAATTATGCAGAGAAAATTGAAACCCACTGTTCTGCCGTTTTATCTTCTCAAACTGCTGGCGTTGATAATGGTTAAGCGGCATACCTGAATCTGCATTTGCCAAGTGCGACATCAGCACCGTATCTGCGACGTTATTGCACTTTCGCAGACGCACTAAAAAGCCTTCTACTGCCGCCAGCTCTAAACCAAGGCGGTGCATGCCGGTATCAATTTTTAACCAAACACACAGTGGACGCGCCAGCTTGGCTTGCTCCAACAGCTCTAATTGATAGAGCGAATGAATTACGACCCAGAAATTATTCTCGGCAGCGACTTCCAGCTCAGCGATACTCTGACAGCCTTCCAGAATCAGCACAGGTTTATCCGAACTCGTGTGCGCGTCTCTCAACGCTAAGGCCTCATCGGTAAAGCCCACACCAAACGCATCAACACAGGGTGCTAACACATCGCAAACAGCGCCCACGCCATGGCCGTAACCATCAGCCTTGACGATACCGAGTAGTTTACCCGTTCCAATTTGTTGTCTTACCCAGTTGGCATTTGTACTTAAGGCGTCGACATCGATCTCTGCGCGAGTTGTTCTGAAATTCATTTTTACTGTTCTTTTTTATCAGTTAACGATGAGTTTACCGCAATTTTCCCCGAGTTTAACGGAAGTCTTTGCACTTAGACACGTGCTTGAGTAACGTTAACCCTAACTTTACGTTAAAAACGAGGGATTAATTATGTGGCTAAAAGCTTCTGCAATCGCCGTAAGTTTGGGGGTTGTTGCACCTCAAGTCAGTGCTGATACATTTAAATCAGAAGACATATTTCAGTTGGAGTACGCCAATCAAGTGAGCGTTTCTCCTGACGGTAACTATGTCGCCTATATCCGCAATAGTTTTGATGATATGAAAGACTCCACCCGTCGCTCGTTGTGGGTCGTCGATACGCGCACCGGCGAATCATTACCGATTTTTGACGACGGGCATAGTTATAGCGGCTTGAGTTGGTCAAACGATAGTAGTCGCCTGGCATTTACATCAAACCGTAATGAAAAAAATCAGATCCATGTTTACTGGCTTGACGAGCAAAAAGTCGCCAAGGTAACCAATGTTCACGAATCACCCTCAAGCCTTAGCTGGTCGAATGATGATCAGCACATCGCTTTTATGATGTCCGTAAAGGCCCCAGCGACCGACTTTGCTAAGTCTGTAAAAATGCCGACACGACCAGAAGGTGCTAATTGGGCCGACAAAGCAATCATCGTTGAAGAAGCTTATTACCAGCGTGATGGCGCAGGCGTGTTAGACCCTGCCCATCGCCAGGTCTTTGTGGTACCGGCAACCGGAGGTTCTGCACGCCAGTTAACCGAGGGTGAATATAGTCATCGGGGACCGCTTAGCTGGACGCAGGATAATCAGCATATCGTTTTTTCCGGTAATCGTAGCGAAAACTGGGCATACCAAATTAATGAAAGTGACTTGTATGCTGTGGCGCTCGCCGACAAGTCTATTACTCAAATTACCGATATCCCCGGCGAAGAACATTCAGCGCAGTTCTCACCCGGTGGCGAACAGCTGGTCTATTTACACAGCAATAATGAGCCCGTTCCCTACCATAAAAACCAATTATGGGTAATGGATTGGGATGATCGCTCCAGTCGCGAGCTACAGGCGGATTTCGACCGGTCTTTCGCAAGTCCACAATGGAACAGTGACGACCAGATTGCGGTTCAATTTGCTGATCGCGGTAAAAACGTCATTGCATCAGTAAGCCTGGATGATGAGCTTAATCGACGGGTTGATGATGTCGGCGGTACCTACGTTAGTCGGCCTTATACCATGGGATCTTTTAGTGCATCCTTAAATGGCGCTATCGCGTACACTCGCGGAACTGCCTACCGACCAGCCGATGTCGGTTTTCAGAAAGATGGCGAAAACAGCAAGTCCCTGACCGCGCTGAACGAAGATTTACTGGCCTACAGGGAGCTGGGTAAAGTCAACAAAATTGAGTTTGAGTCCCGTTATGACGGCGCAAAAATTCAGGGTTGGTACATTACGCCGCCTAATTTCGATAGCACCAAGGAGTACCCGCTATTACTTGAGATCCATGGTGGCCCGCACCTGTCTTACGGCCCTCACTTTGCGGCGGAACACCAGCGTTATGCAGCAGAGGGGTATGTCGTTTTATATGTCAATCATCGTGGTAGCACATCATACGGTAAAGAGTTTGCCATGCTGCTTGATGGAAACTACTCATCTCCGTACGACTTTGCAGACCACATGAGCGGCATCGATGCTCTGATCGATAAAGGATTTATTGACGCAGACAACCTCTTCATTGCCGGGGGCTCCGCCGGTGGTATCGCTACCGCTTATGCGGTTGGCATGACGGATCGCTTTAACGCCGCTGCAGCGACAAATCCGGTAATTAACTGGGTTAGCAAAGTGCTTACTGCGGACAGCTCCATGGGCCAAATTCACAACCAGTTCCCGGGCATGCCATGGGAAGAGCTAGAACACTATTGGGAACGTTCACCACTATCGCTGGTGGGTAACGTGAAAACGCCCGTGATGCTATTCACAGGTGAAAATGACCGCCGTACGCCGATTTCAGAAACTGAACAATTTTACCAGGCGTTAAAACTGCGCAAGGTGGATGCTGCAATGGTGCGTGTACCTG
This sequence comes from Idiomarina sp., assembly GCF_019431395.1. Lineage (NCBI taxonomy): Bacteria > Pseudomonadati > Pseudomonadota > Gammaproteobacteria > Alteromonadales > Idiomarinaceae > Idiomarina > Idiomarina sp. The sequence goes on along the minus strand of NZ_CP080268.1, from coordinate 2,334,437 downwards.
GTGCGTCACATGGTGTAACCTATCGTCCATCGAATATGATCGCGAAAATCGAGCATGCGCTGGCGTGGTTTGAGAGGTATAAAAAGGATTAATGAACTCAGCTACAATGGATATTGTAACATTAGGCCCTGCCGGCACGTTCTCTGAACTTGCCGCGCAGGATCTCATTAAAAATAAGGGATTAACGAGCAGTATTTCACTTGCGGATGACCTTTTCAGCGTCATTGAACAAGTTACGCCAGGAACGCTAGGCTTGGTTCCTATCGAAAACCTTAGCGAAGGTTTTGTCTCTCCGGTGGTTGACCATCTGGTTAGACATCCTCTGCAAATTATTGCGGAAACTAAACTCCCTGTCGCATTTAAAATAGTTGCAAACCATGACTCACCCGAGCATTTATGGGCGCAGTTTGTAGCTGCAGGTCAATGTCGTCAGTGCATTCAGTCAATGTCACTACCGGTCATTCACACTAACAGCAATAGTGACTCGTTGTATAAACTACTGCGCTGTAAATCACCCGCCGCAGCCATTGTTCCGGCGCATATTGACTGTCCTACGTCGCTAAAAGTGCTACATAAGACGGCAGCCGATATCGAGCACAACGAAACCCGGTTTATTTTGTTATCCGCTTCACAAGCTAACGCCAACTACGAAGCTAATATCAAGTGGAAAAGTAGTGTTATTTTAGTCGATGACAACGACCATCCCGGCCTTCTCGTTGACAGCCTCTCGGTATTTGCGAGCCGCGGTATCAACCTGACCTCTATCGTTTCGCGCCCCACCGGCGGCAAATTTGGTCAGTACCACTTTTTTATAGACTTTGATGGTCATTCTGAACAACCCCACGTAAAACAGGCGCTCGAACAACTAGCAAAATTGAATCAAATTCGTTGGCTTGGAAGCTATAAAGCGGCCTAACACAAACCAGAGGAGTATCTATGCCGTTAAATGTCATTAAACATGAGCCGTCGCAAACTGCCGATGCAGTTATTATTTGGCTTCATGGTCTGGGTGCATCGGGCAACGATTTTGTACCGATGACTGAGCATTTGCGTTTTGACAGTGCCAACATCCGTTTTCTATTTCCCAATGCCCCTCAGTTACCGGTCACTATAAACCAGGGAATGGTAATGCCGGCATGGTACGACATTACCGACATATCCATCGACCGAACCATTGATAGCAAGCAACTTCGGCAATCAGCTGCTGAAGTCCACGCATTAATAGATGAGCAAATAGAAAAAGGTATCGACAGTCAGCGGATCATTATCGCGGGCTTTTCGCAGGGCGGAGCGGTAGGTTACGAAGCTGCGTTGACGTATCCTAAGGCGCTGGGCGGATTGATGGCTCACTCCACTTACTTTGCCACTGCCTCAGACATAGAGCCGGCAAAGGCAAATGCCAAGTTACCGTTATTGATACAACACGGAACCCAGGATCCGGTCGTGCCCGAGTCTCTGGGACGCAAAGCGGTAGATGAATTAACGCAGCGAGGTTACCCGGTCACCTATCAAACCTACCCGATGCCACATTCTCTGTGTCTCGAGCAGGTTGAAGATATGAAGCGTTGGCTCGCTGACCGCTTCGCTTAAGCCAACTTAATCAGCTCGTCACACCATTGTGAGGCGAGCTTTTCTCCTCGTTCAAAGGTATCAATCATAAAGTTAACATGACCGACTTTACGCCCCGGGCGAGGCGCTTTCCCGTACCAATGGCAGTCAGCCGCTGATGCTTCCCATAACACTTCAGGCAATCCGTCCACGCCAATGGCGTTAATCATTAATGTGGGAGCGACTAAAAACTCGGGCAGTGGCAGTCCGGTGATACAACGAATATGCAGGTTAAATTGGTCGCAATTAGCACCGCTCATGGTCCAGTGACCAGAGTTGTGTACGCGAGGCGCTATCTCGTTTACCAACAGTTGTTGTTTCTCACCCTCTCCCACCACAAAAAACTCAATCGCTAATACACCAATATAATCGATATGATCGGTTAGTTTTTGATGGTATTGCTGTGCTAATGCCTCAAGTTCATCGGTGAACTGTTGTGCGCCGGCCATGCTGTAAGCCAGGATGCCATCATTATGTACGTTTAGCGTTAATGGATAACCGCGCTGCTCGCCATGGTGGTCACGCGCCGCAACCACAGATACCTCGTGGCTAAACGGAATCATGTCTTCGACAATTCCGGGACGTTGGCCGGCTTCCTGAATGATTGGGTCGGCATCTTGCCCGGGCTTCCAGCGCCACTGACCTTTACCGTCATAGCCTCCCCGGGCTGACTTGATGACTACCGCTTTATCGCAGTTTGATAGAATATCTCTAAGTTCATCAGTTGTCTGATAGGCTTGCCAGGGTGATGTTGGCACTCCAAGCTCATCGCACAATGACTTTTGCGTTCGCCGGTCAGTCAGTTGATTAAATCGTTCAGCCTTGATCAAAAATTTATCATGGGTCTGCTCGACCAGCGCTTCACCCAGGTGCTCGTGTTCCCATGTCACCACATCAGCCCAAGCTTTTGCTTCATCCAGCGACATCGGCAATGGTTGGTCGCTGGCTAATGGCATAACCTGTTGCTGTCGATCGCTGTATAAGATGCACTGATGACCTTGCTGAATGACCGCTTTGCCGAGCATTTGTCCGAGTTGGCCATTGCCCAAAATTAAAATATTCATTTAGGTAGCTCCAGGTCGGCATTAGCCATAACCTTGTCGCGCTGTTTAGCGCGGAACGCAGTCACCGCATCACGAACTTTTTGATCAAATGAGCCAATTATCTGTGCTGCAAGCAGTCCCGCATTAGCAGCGCCGGCATCACCAATAGCCAGAGTACCAACCGCTACTCCTTTCGGCATTTGCACAATAGACAATAGGCTGTCCAGGCCTTTGAGCTGTTTACTCGACACGGGCACCCCAAGAACCGGTAATGCGGTATGTGCTGCGAGCATGCCCGGCAAATGCGCGGCGCCGCCAGCGCCTGCGATAACGACTTTAGTATCAGTAGCTTCCGCCTGTTCCATGTGGAACTTGAGCAAATCAGGCGTACGGTGAGCAGATGCCACTTTCGCCTCCCAGTCAACACCAAGCTCTTCCAGCATCAAGGCCGCTTTTTGCATTGTCGGCCAATCAGATTGTGAGCCCATCAGAATAAGAACAGAAGCCATGAAGCACCTTTTAGATTGTACGGTTTGCGTAGGTCTGAAAAGCACGGAATTGTAGCCACAGGAGCGCTAAACTGCAAATCAATTGCAGGATTTTTGACCATATGTGATATCCAGTGATTAATACTAAGCGCTTATAGACTCACTGGTAATTTTAGGTATGGTATCGATAATACGATTAAAAACGCTGAGGTCGCGATGTTACTCTCATCTAAAGATTCCATTTTATTGATTGTCGATGCGCAGGAAAAACTGTTACCAGCGATTCACCAGCGCGATAACGTCACGTCACGTATGCGTTGGTTGGCAGAGATCGCACTGCAATTGGATATCCCGGTATTAATAACGGAACAGTATCCAAAGGGGCTGGGCTATACCGTTTCTGCGCTGCAGGAAATTATTGAGTCCGCCCGGGTTGTCGAGAAGACAAACTTCAGTGCGATGCAAGAACAAAGTTTTCGCGATGTATTAAGTGACTACGACAAAAAACAAGTTGTGGTAATGGGCATGGAAACCCATGTTTGTGTGTTACAAACAGCGATTGAAATGAAACAGGAAGGCTACCAGGTTTTCTTGCCGTCGGACTGTGTCGGGTCGCGCCGGCCAAACGATAAAGACTCTGCGATTACTCGTATGCGCGACAATAACGTCGAAATTATCACCTCCGAAATGGCAGCTTTTGAGTGGTTGCACAAGTCAGGTACCGACACATTCCGGCATATTAGTCGAAACTGGTTGAAATAATTTGACTTTTCATTGACACGCTTAACACAGGGTATATACTCGGGGGGCTGAGAAAATTCGGCTATTGATTTGAGATTTGTGTACGAAGTCCTCCTATGCTGTACCTCGTTTTGTAAGTCCAAGTAATACCTAAGTTTCTGAGCAATTGATTTTTAACATGCACTACGAGGAAATATCAGCATGTCTACTACTACTGGTAAAGTAAAATTCTTTAACGAAGCAAAAGGCTTCGGTTTCATCGAGCAAGAAAATGGCGCGGACGTATTCGTTCACTTCAGCGCTATCCAAGCTGACGGTTTCAAAACTTTGGCTGAAGGCCAACAAGTTTCTTTCACCGTAGCACAAGGTCCTAAAGGTCCTCAGGCTGAAAACGTTGTTCCTATGTAAGAACGCGTAATAAAGAATTCTAAAAAACGCCGCGCTGATTTCAGTGCGGCGTTTTTTTATGCCTAATAGACTTAAACTTTGTAAGGTTTTAGCCGATAATAAGCAGTATTGATTCAAATAAATCTATCGGCATTGCCTTAACGAGTAGCTATGAAAGATAACGGTCCGGTTACACAAAAAGAAAAACAAATTCCCGCACACTACCGGTTAGTATCATCAACTGACCTAAAAGGGGTTATAACGCACTGTAACCAAGATTTCGTGGATATTAGTGGCTATTCGCAGGAAGAACTAATTGGCTCGCCACATAACATCCTGCGTCATCCCGATGTGCCGGGGCCCGTATTCGAAAATATGTGGAAAACCATCAAGCGCGGCAAGCCCTGGATGGGCTTAGTCAAAAACCGTGCTAAAAATGGTGACCATTACTGGGTAAGTGCCTACGTAACACCGATTATGGAAAACGGTAAGCCCAGAGGTTTTGAGTCGGTTCGTGTACCAACCACAGATGAACGTAAGCAGCGAGCCATGGCAATTTATGAGCGCATCAACAATGGTCAGGCGCCTTTACCCTGGCTTAAACGCCTTGCCTATAGTACTCGCGACTTATCTCCCGTTGCCGTGCCCGGCCTTATCGCAACCGCGGTAGTCGGCACTCTGGCAGGCCTGACGCCAGCTATGGTTACTCTCGCAGGTACCGCTTTGTCTTCTGCACTGTATGGCCGCTATGTTAGTTCTATGATGCAGCGGCTTTTAGATAGTCGCCCTGAAGCATTTGATTCCGAGCTTGTCGGCATGACTTATTTTGCTACACACGGGCGTGAAGCACAGTTGTCCATGCTGTTACACAGCGAAGCAGCCCGAAATTATACCGCTCTGACGCGCATAAAAGATGCTGTTGGTGGTATTTTAAAAGTTGCGGAAGATACGCAAAAACAGGCAAGAGAAAGTCATGCCCAGGTCGACCGACAAACCGAAGCAACCGACCAAACCGCAACGGCCATGAATGAAATGGCAACGGCAATTCAAGAAGTCGCCGGTACCGTAGAACAAAATGCGAGCCAGGCCGACTTTGCGCGCCAAAATGTGGATCGCAGTGTTGCCTTAGCTCGCGAAGCAAGTGAAGTGATAGAAGGTCTACACCACGCCGTTGAGCAGATTGCAATGACGGTACAAGCGCTTGACCAGTCCACTGGCGCCATCGGCGAAGCAGCTGACCTAATTTCATCGATAGCAGATCAGACTAACTTATTAGCACTGAATGCCGCGATTGAAGCGGCTCGTGCTGGCGAGCATGGTCGCGGCTTTTCAGTCGTTGCTGACGAAGTTCGTAATCTCGCGTCCCGTACGACAGACTCTACCGATAGTATTCACCAAGTAATCGCTAAATTACGCGAACGTGCCAAGGATGCCGTTGATGTATCAAAACAGGGCGAACAGACCGCAGCAGATGGCGTAGAAAAAGTACGTAAAGCCGATGAGGCGTTACAAGAGATAGCACGTTCGATTGAACAAATTGCCGATATGTCCACACAGATGGCGTCAGCTGTCGAGGAGCAAAGCGGTGTTGCAGAGCACATTAGCGAACAGGTAACGAACATCTCTGACATAGCGAAGCAGACTCAACATACGTCTGAACAGACGGAGTCCTCAAGCCAACAACTCCAGGACACCGTCAAACAACTTTATGAGCTCATCGAGCGCTTTAATCTGAAGAATTGATCTCGGCTTTTTGTGAATGCTCGCGTCGCTCCGCTGCGCGGGCTGTTTCCTCTAAAAACTCAACGTCCTGCACATCCACTTTAGGAATTTCACCGCAGACATCACCACCTAACTTGTTCACCGCATTACATAGGTCAGAAACCTTTTGATCAAGCACGTCCACATGGTCCAGCATGCGTCCAATAGCAGTGGCAACCGGATCTGGATTATCTGCGGCTATCGCATAAGCATCAAAGCCATATGCTTTGGCCATTTTCTCTCTACGCTCAGAGGTTTCCTTATCAACGCCCGATTTTGCAACTCTCGCGGGGATACCTACCATGGTCGCTTTAGCAGGAACATCTCTAACCACAACAGCATTTGAGCCAATACGCGCTTGCTCGCCGACGGTTAACGGGCCAAGAACCTTGGCTCCCGCACCTATCACAACGCCATTTTTTAGTGTTGGATGTCGCTTGCCTTTATTCCAGCTGGTTCCACCCAATGTCACGCCATGGTAAAGCGTAACATCATCACCAATTTCCGCAGTTTCGCCAATAACGACGCCCATGCCATGATCAATAAAGAACCGACGCCCTATCGTGGCGCCCGGGTGTATTTCAACACCTGTTAGCCACCGCGCGATGTTCGACACAAAGCGTGCCAACCAATATAAACGCCAGCACCACAATTTATGGCTAAACCGATGAAACCAAATCGCATGAAGCCCGGGGTAATTAAATAGCACCTCAAAGGTATTTCTGGCCGCCGGATCCCGGTCAAAAACGCTGTTGATGTCTTCCCTGATACCACTAAAAAATGCCATGGCACACTCCCCTCATTGAGCCGTACTGGCCCGTCACTGAACAAACCGGTTTAGCAAGCGTTCGACGTCAGCTTGAATGGTCTCTTTCATACTGACTTCGTAACCTTCACGCTCTTTATCCATTTCACGAATTTTCTTTTTCGGAAACTTCTTACGGTTTTCATGTGTTGGCATGTGTTTGATTTTGTCATACATCTCATGCATCGCCGGATAATCTTTGGCGTAATCGTATTCTACAGATTCGGGTCTGTGATCCAGCAATACAACGATTCTCAAACAGCCTTCTGACAAAGGACATTGCTCCTGCTGCATAGCTTTCGCTATCGTGATGATGCTTTCGTCAATTCGGTCCACACGCTTCTGCACGGCTGCATCGCGTAACTGGTTTTGGTATTTTAGCCGTCGCACCAGTTTGGTTGCGTAAAATGCCAGAGCCATAATGATGGCAATACCAATTAGAATTACAATAATCGCTGTAGCAGACATTAGTACTCCTCGTCGTCCCACTCATCGTCGTCATCTAGATCAATACCCAATTGTTCTGCTAATTGTTCATAGCGATCGGATTTTTCGTCCAGATAAGCTTGTTCCTGCTCCGATAACGTCTCGCCCTGCTCAAACCGTTCAACCAAAGCCTGCAGCCGTTGGTCTTGCTCAAGCTGATGTAGTTCTTCTGCTGGGGTAAGCGCTTTGACCTCGGGCTTTTCAACAGGGTTCACTAACGGAATTTTGCGACGACTACCTTTACGAGGGTCAGTCTTCTGACCTTCAGTTCCGCTTTTAGACGCAGTTTTAGCGGTTGATACGTTATGCCGCTGTCCCGGCTTTTGGCCTTTGCCTTTTTTCTTGCCCTGCGTCGAACTTACACCATCATTATGGTCTTTGGGTTTCTTGGCGGGCGCTAGCGGACCTGGCTTTCTGGATTTTTTCTGGCGAGTCATACTCACTCCTAAAACTGACAATAACGGGTATTGTAACGTATAGAGGGTAGTTTAGTCAGTGAGTATTGAATGAGAAAGAAAAAAGGCGATGCTTTCGCATCGCCTGTCTTTCTCATATTTGGCAGCGCACTGCGATTATGAGAATGGTTGTCACTGCTTCCGAGTTGTTATTGCGGTCTTCCGTAACCTAGTTTTGTTATTGTTTTTATAGAGTAGGAGTTCCATTGCTCGTGACAATTTTACTCCCTGGATTATCGATTCATTGTTGTTCTGATTTTCGATAATCAACCTCGACCTCTTGTTATTTTTATGTGTCGAGTTAAGCCGTTTTAAAAACGATCTTGTTGTTATTATCTGCGAGCTTGTTTTTATTATTTAGCGCAATTGCCCTGCAGACGTTGTACAGACTACTTGATTGATTTTTTTAATCAATGATTTTATTGGTCTAAAAATCAACTTTTTTATAACTTTTTGTTTTTGTGTAGCCAAAACAGTTACATAATATAATTTTTGTTATAATCAAACTCTTCTACTACAGAAACTAAAAAGGCGACATCACTGTCGCCTTTTTACGTTATCGAACCCGGCCTTAGTAAAGTCCGTGCAAATACTCCGCCATCAGTTCAATTTCTTCGTCAGTCATCTTCTCGGCCACACCACGCATCATGCCGTTCGGGTCATTAGCGCGCTCGCCGCTGCGGAACATTTTTAATTGCGACTTAATGTATGCCGGGTATTGACCTGAAATATCCGGGAACGCTGCTAAGCCCATACCGTTACCTTTTGGTCCATGACAACCTGCACAAGATGGAACCATAGATTCAGGGTTGCCGCGACGGTATAAGTCAGCTCCGGATGCAATTAGCTCTTCAGGCGTATCGCCCTTAGGTTCATCCTGTGACGCATAGAACGCCGCCAAATCAGCCATATCTTGTTGTGACAGGCTGGCAACCTGGCCCATCATGATGGCGTTATTACGACCTTCTTCACCGCCACTCTCAGCTGCAGCTTTAAAGTCCATCAGCTGTTTAAACAAGTACTTCTCATGCTGTCCGGCAAGGTGCGGGTACATATCGGTTGGCGACTGTCCCTGAGGGCCGTGACACGCGGCGCAGACTTGTGACTTATTCTTTCCAGCTTCCGGGTCACCTTGCTGTGCCAGGGCAACACCGGTTGAGCCAAGAAATAACCCCAAAATGATTGCGAATTTTTTCATGTTTGCTTCTCTTGTATCTCTGGAGGCGGAGGTCGCCGACATACATCGCGTTCGATTCGATAGATTGCTATTTTACACAAAACTCGTGTGGATTAAACGATTAAAACGCATTCGATCACGATTTGATCATTGGCGGCAGTGTTTAGATCCGTCATAATGGCGGCTGAAATATACACTAAGTCCCAACCAAGAGTTAACCAAACCGTGTCGGAATCCAAAGCGATTAATTATCAAACCGCAAAATTTATTACCAGCGCACCGAATATTCGCAAGCTTCCCGATGATACCGGTATCGAGATCGCGTTTGCGGGACGTTCTAATGCCGGCAAGTCGAGTGCACTCAATACACTAACACGGCAAAAGTCGCTTGCGCGAACCAGTAAAACGCCTGGCCGCACACAACTAATTAATGTGTTTGAACTGGATACCGGCGAGCGGCTTATAGACTTACCCGGCTATGGCTTTGCTAAGGTCCCAATGGCTGTTAAAGAGCAATGGCAACAAGCCCTTTCCGAGTACTTACAAAAACGTGAGTCACTTAAAGGTATTGTTGTGCTTATGGATATACGCCATCCGTTTAAAGAGACTGATCAGGAACTTATTTACTGGGCGGTTAGCTGCGACATCCCGGTTTTAGCCTTACTCACTAAAGCGGATAAGCTTAAGCAGGGGGCAAGAAAAAATATCGTATTAAAAGCTCGCCAGGCCGCCATCGCTTTTAATGGCGACGTGCAAGTTGAAGCGTTCTCCTCGCTGAAAAAGTTTGGTGTCGATAAAGTCGAGGCTAAATTGAATCAATGGTTTGGTTATGACGCAGACGAATGATTCTGCTCCGGCTCAAGCTTGGTTGCTTTTAGGTTTACTTGCGCTAATTTGGGGAAGTTCTTTTTTACTCATTAAAAAAGGTCTAATCGCCTTCGGTCCAATGGAAGTCGGTGCACTACGTATCTCCTCTGCAGGCCTTGTGTTACTTCCGTTGGTAGCAAAGAGACTGAATAAAATCACACCAAAGCATTGGGCTAAGCTTGCCAGTGTCGGGCTGGTAGGAAGTCTTGGCCCTGCTTTTATGTTTGCGATTGCGCAAACACAGATAGCCAGTGGTATAACCGGCGTCCTAAATGCATTAACACCCATTGCAACCTTGATTATCGGCGTAACATTGTTCCATCAACGCGCCAAGCTGACTCAAATAATCGGCGTTATGGTTGGCCTTTTGGGTACCCTGCTTTTAATGACAGCAAGTGCTGACGGCGGTTGGCATTTTAATGCTTATGCGCTGCTTATTTTAGTCGCTACCATTTGCTACGGCATGAACCTTAACCTGATAAAACATAAGATTGCGGACCTTAGCCCTTTAACGATTACCGGCGTTAGTTTGTTAATGGCCAGTGTGCCAGCAACGATTTATTTATTTACCGGCACCGATTTTATTCAGCAAGTACAACAACCCAATGCGATGCTGTCCCTGGCTGCCGTGCTCGTGCTTGGTGTGGTAGGTACAGCCGGCGCATTAATTATATTTAACCACGTAGTTCAGCTTACCAATACGGTATTTACCAGTTCAGTGACCTACCTAATTCCAATTGTTGCAATGCTATTGGGAATTTTTGACGGTGAAGTATTTTTGTTCCAACACGGGTTAGGCATGCTGGCCATTTTAGTTGGTGTTTGGTTTGCTAACCGTCGAGGCCGTTCAGGAATGGCTGGTATTCCGAAGCAAGACAAACAGCCATAAAAAAGCCCGACTCAATGAGTCGGGCGAAAACTACAATCCAGGGAGAACAATTTTTGAGGGCTGGTTTGTTCAGTCCAATAACTTGCCCTCACTTACTCCGACTAAGTCGCTTAAAAAAAGTTCATAATGATGCAAATTTTTTAATGTGCTTCGTCCCAATTTATACCGACACCGGCCTCTGCAATTAACGGCACATCCAGGCTCGCTGCCTGCTCCATGACATCACTAAGTTTTTTCACATAGGTATCAATTTTTTGCTCAGCAATCTCGAAAACCAGTTCATCATGTACCTGCATTAACATTCGTACGTCATCCTGGCATTGCTGCTTCGCTATCCACTCATCAACCGCGAGCATTGCGCGCTTAATGATGTCAGCAGCAGTCCCCTGCATAGGGGCGTTTATTGCAGCACGCTCCGCAGCTTTGCGTCGGGCACCATTAGACGCCTTGATGTCAGGTAGCGGCAGACGACGGCCGTAAAGTGTTTTCACATACCCTTGTTCTTTCGCGAGTTTGCGTGTCTCTTCCATGTAGTTGAGCACCCCTGGGAAGCGCTCAAAATAACGGTCCATGTAATGTTGCGCCTCGTACCGCGGAATATCCAATTGGCGAGCCAGGCCGAAAGCCGACATACCATAGATTAGACCAAAGTTGACGGCCTTAGCTCGACGCCGTTGTTCATCGGTAACCTCGTCCAACGAACACGAAAAGACTTCAGCCGCTGTTGCACGGTGAATATCTTTACCTTCAGCGAACGCAGTAAGCAGCGCCTTGTCTTGGGATAAGTGCGCCATAATCCGCAATTCAATTTGGCTATAGTCGATAGCTACCACTTTATAACCGCTTTCCGCGATAAACGCCTTGCGAACACGACGACCCTCTTCGGTACGGATCGGTATGTTCTGCAGGTTAGGATCAGTCGATGAAAGTCGACCCGTTGCAGCGACCGCTTGCTGATATGACGTATGCACTCTGCCAGTACCAGGGTTAATCATTTTCGGTAACTTATCGGTGTACGTTGATTTTAATTTTGACAAGCTACGATGGCGCAGAATCACGTCCGGCAAAGGATAGTCATGCGCAAGCTCGTGTAACACATCTTCTGCGGTCGAGGGAGCACCTTTTGGCGTTTTCTTTATAACCGGCAGCTCAAGTTTTTCGAATAAAATCTGCTGCAACTGCTTGGTTGAGCCCAGATTAAACTCCTCACCAGCGATATCAAACGCTTTACGTTCATATTCCGTTAATAGCTGCTCGATATCGTGGCTCTGCTGCGCCAGCATATCAGCGTCAATTTTTACGCCATACTCTTCCATGTCTGTAAGCACCGGTATCAACGGCACTTCGATGTCACAAAGTACCGACATGAGCTCATCGCTGGTGTCTTTTACTTTGTTCCAGAGCACGTCATGCAGCCGTAGTGTCACATCCGCATCTTCTGCTGCATACGGAGCAGCCTGGTCTAACGCAATTTGATTAAATGTCAGCTGCTTCGCGCCTTTGCCGGCAATATCTTCGAACTTCACCGGCTTATGATTTAAATATTGCAGGCTCAGGGTATCCATATCGTGTCGCGAACCCACACTGTTAAATACGTAGGAAGCCAGCATGGTGTCGTTTTTTATGCCGCCAAGACGAATACCATAACGACGCAATATATGTGCGTCGTACTTAAGGTTCTGCCCTACTTTTTGTGGTGTTTCAGCTTCAAGAAGCGGTTTTAACTGCTCCAGCAACCACGCACGGTCGACTTGATCCGGTGCTTCCATGTAATCATGTGCCACCGGTATATAAACGCCCTCGCCAGCCTTCACTGCCAGCGAAACACCAACCAGTTCGGCTTCCATGTACTTAAGGCTGGTAGTCTCGGTATCGAATGCAAAGTATTCAGCCTGTTGCAATGTTTCGAGGTAGTCACGAACCTCCTGCTCGGTGAACAGGGTTTTATAATCGTCATGTGAGATGCTGGTTTCTGGTCCGTCAGATTCACCAGCTTCAATACCTAGTGCCTGGTCTGTAGCTGCACCACTTTCATGTAACTCGCCCAGCCAGCGGCGGAATTCACATTGCCCGTATAACTCGGCTAATTTCTTATTATCAGCAGTCTCAATCGCCAGTTGTTGCGGGCTAAACTCCAGCTCCACATCACATTTAATCGTGGCCAGTTCGCGTGACATCAGTAGTTGATCACGAAACTCGGTTAACTTGGCCGGCATTGATTTTGCGCCCCGAAAACTTAACTGCGTTACCGCGTCAATATCCTCATAAATCGCGTCAATCGATGGAATGCCTTGCAGCATAGCTTGTGCAGTCTTCTCACCAACTTTCGGCAACCCCGGAATGTTGTCCGAGCTATCACCCATCAGTGCGAGGTAATCAATAATTTGGTTTGGCTCAACACCAAACTTTTGCTTTACACCCGCCTCATCCAGCAAGGTATCGGTCATGGTATTGATCAGCATGACGTGCTCATTGACCAGCTGCGCCATATCTTTATCGCCGGTGCTAATCAGCGTAAAGCGCCCTTCCTCGCCTGCCTGCGTGGCCAGGGTACCAATAACATCGTCAGCTTCCACCCCGTCTATGCATAACAGAGGCAATCCCATTGCTCTTACAATATCGTGCAACGGCTCGATTTGGCTACGCAGGTCATCTGGCATCGGTGGCCGGTGTGCCTTATATTCCGCATAAATATCGCTACGAAACGTTTTCCCTTTTGCATCAAATACTACGGCCATATTTTCTGGCTTATAGCGCTTAAGTAAACTGCGCAACATGTTAACAACGCCGTATATGGCACCGGTCGGTTCACCTTTAGAATTGGTCAGGTGTGGCGGAGCGTGGAACGCACGAAATAAATAAGAGGAACCATCAACAAGAACAAAGGGATTTTCGGGTACTGATTTGGTCATTAATTGAGCCTGTCGTATCGCTTTTGCATAGTTGGCAAAGGATGCCATAGGTCGACCAGCAAGGCTAGCGACAGCAACTGTATATCTTGTGGATAACTCTGTTGACAATTAGTTCTTCCACAGCAAGAAAATAATTTTCTTCCGTGTCGCTTTCGACTGCAAAGGCTTGTTTTTGAAGGGGTTTAATACAGCAGGCATCCCATTGTGCCCATCTTTTTATTTTTATATTCCCGTGTGGAAATATTTTTTATCCGTTTGATGCACAACGAGACTTCAGTGCAAAACGGTCAGTTAGATTAACACAAATTTTTTAGTGATCTAGGACTATGTGATATTTTCTTAGACCTTTTTGTAAGACATTCACGTATTCCTTATAAACAATCATTTTTTTATTCGGTATTTCAATGCATTGGCAACTAGCTGACGCCAACGATCCCTTTTACTACTGGCATAATTTTGATGTCGTCCGGCGCTGGGTCTTAACTTATCACGACAAATTATTGTCAGTTAGGCAGCGCACGATATTAGCTGAGTACCTTGCCTTACCCAAAGATGCTCAATGTCTTTGGTTGAGGCTGTTTATGCGTAAGGGCGAGTTATTCCGGGTCGATCGCTTGTCGTATGGCGAAATTAATATACCTATTGCATTAAAAACACTTAACAACCGCGGTTGGATTGAATCCGTTAAAGAGCCTGATAAAGACAGTTTGCTCATTTTTACGATAGCTGAACTCAGTAACTTTTATAATCTAAAACGAACAACTAAAACCGATAAAAAGTCATTGGTGGAGGAGCTTTCAACTGCGGTTTCTACGCTGCCGGGCGAGCTTGTTCGGCTGCGACAAAATGACTGCTTTAATGAGCTATCGATGCTGTTCTTTGGCAATAGCCACCAGCAAATTTCTGAGTTTGTTGTTGCTGCACTAGGCCATGTTCGCTACGAGAACTATCACATTCGTCCGCACGCGGTATTTCCTGATCAGGAGACGTTCCACTATTTTTGCCAGTTAGAATCTATACGACGCTACTACCGGGAACTGAGTAGCCACGATGAAGTCATTGCACTGGCGCAAGGTTTAATTAATAACCCTCTGATAAAATACGTTCCGGAGCGTCTGAAAAACAAAACTAACCAATTAATAAACCGGATAGCCCGTGATTGCGAGCGAGCCAAGCAGATTGACTTAGCTTTACGGCTTTATCGATACGCTGAAAGGCCGCCGAGTCGCGAACGTCAGGCAAGGCTGTTATATAAATTAGACTCTGATACTTGCTATTCATTGCTGCTGGACATGGTCGAACGACCATGGGATGAGCCAGAACGCAACGTTGCATCACAGTTACTCAAACGTTGGTTTAAACAGCATAATGGCAATGCTGAATTCGCTATACCCAGCGCAGCAGCAGCATTAGACTTCAAGCCCCGACAGGTCGAACAGGCCGCGCTCGCCTATTACGTAGCACAGGGCTGGAGTGGCCTTCACGCTGAGAATATAATTGTGCAGTCGTTATTTGGGCTCATTTTCTGGGATATCATCTTCGCCGACGTCGATGGTGCATTTATTCATCCGTTTCAGCGCGGTCCCCGCGATCTTAATTCACCCGGTTTTTACCGTAAGCGTAAGGCCAAGATTCAACGTCGGCTAACATCGCTGGCAAAGCATCCCGATGTCGTTAAGTCACGGATTAGACACCAATTGCAGACCAAGCAAGGATTGGCAAACCCATTTATTCCATGGAAGTGGCAGCAGCTTGACGATGTTATTGTTTGGTTAGACCGAATACCTATTCCCGTGTGGTGCAATATTTTCGAGCGCCTTGCGTTCGACGTAAAGAACAATCGTAGTGGCTTTCCTGATCTCTGGTTGTATAAGCAGGGCGAGGTTAAATTAGTTGAAGTTAAAGCTCCGGGCGATTCGCTGCGGCTCAACCAACAGCGGTGGTTACGACACTTAACCCAGAATGATGTCAATGTAATCGTATTGAACGTTAATCCATTGAATGCCTTAAATGCTCAATAACCGGCGCTATTTGAGGAAGCTCACACTGCCACCACAGTCGATAGCTCTCTGCAGCCTGCCCGACCAGCATGCCTAAGCCATCACTAAGCTGAGCTTCGCTGACCGCGGCTGTGTGGGCTAAAAACGATGTTCTGCCGGGACCATAAACCATGTCATACACAAACTGCGCGCCACCAAGCACGGTGGTAGGTACATCAGGCAGCTTGCCGGATAGGGAGGCGCTCGTTGCATTAATAACAATATCGACGCCACTAACCGTCTGCCAAGTTGTTACTGCCCGAACATTTGCATGTCCATCGCCGAGTTGCTGTGCTTTAATTGCCGTACGATTAGCGATCCACACAGTCTCGGGGTTTGCGTCCAGGATATTCTTTAAAACACCTCGTGTTGCGCCGCCGGCCCCTAAAATAAGAACTCTACGGCCAGCAATATCGATGCCCTGTCTTCTTATATCGCGGAGTAGTCCCGCGCCATCCGTGTTTGCGCCTAACAGCCCTCCGGCTGGTAATGGAATTAACGTATTAACCGCACCACTGGCGCGCGCTTCCTCGGTCAATTTTGTCGCCTGCTGCCAGGCCTGTTGTTTAAACGGCACGGTAACATTAGCGCCAGCTAATCCCTGATTAAATTCCGTTGCGATAGTGCGCGCAAAACCATGCAGGGAAACAAGCTGCTTTTTATAGCTGATTTCATGTCCGTATTGCTTTGCAAACAGAGCGTGAATATCCGGCGAGCGACTATGACTTATCGGATTGCCGAAGACGCAAAAACGACGCATAACTAACCGCCTTGGCCGGGGCTCATGTTTGCCCAGTCTTTGGGTAATAAGAAATACTCAGTAAGCGCAGCTTCCGGAGAACCTGGCTCTGGTGCCCAGTCGTATTCCCACCGCACCATCGGCGGCATCGACATAAGAATTGACTCAGTGCGGCCTCCGGTCTGCAAACCGAAAAGGGTTCCGCGGTCCCAGACTAGATTAAATTCTACATAACGCCCGCGGCGGTATAGTTGAAACTGCCGCTGTTGGTCTGTGTAATTAGTATCTTTACGTTTTTGTACAATCGGTTCATAGCCATCGCAAAACGCGTCACCAACTGCTTTAATGACAGCAAATGCATCATCGAAAGAACGATCATTTAAGTCATCAAAAAAAACCCCTCCAACACCTCGCGCTTCGTTGCGATGCTTTAGATAAAAGTAATCATCACACCAGGTTTTATATTTTGAGTACAAGGTATCGTCGACGGCATCCAGGGTCTTTTTCGCATGTTGATGCCAATAAATGACGTCTTCTTCAACAGCATAAAAAGGTGTCAGGTCAAATCCTCCACCGAACCACCACACCGGCTCTTCGCCTGGTTTTTCGGCAATAAAAAAACGAACATTCATATGCACCGTTGGCACATGCGGATTTTTGGGATGAAACACTAACGAGACGCCACACGCATTAAAGTCTCGTCCCTCTAATTCAGGACGATGAGCGGTCGCACTTTTGGGTAATTGCTCGCCATAAACATGGGAAAAGCCGATACCAGCCTGCTCAAAAATTTTGCCCTCTTTCATTACCCGCGAACGGCCACCACCGCCCTGCTCCCGCTGCCATTGGTCCTGCTGAAACTGACCCTCGCCATCTAGACTTTCAATACGCTCACAGATTTGATCTTGCAAGTGCATCAGGTAAGCGAGTACGGGCTTCAGTTTTTGTTCATTCATGACTGTCTAAATACCTTTTTAGTCAAGGGATCGATAATTTGACTCGGCGCAGCAGCCCCGCCGACATCTGCATCCATAATCCAGTTTAGTGCATCACCAAAATACGCTCGAACTTCATCGGCTGTGCGAGCAGGCTCTTCACCGGCTGGGTTTGCACTGGTTGAGACTAGCGGCGTTCCCAGCTTTCGACACAGTTCCCGTGCCGGCTCGAAAGCCGTGACGCGCACTGCTATGGTCTCTCGGCCACCGGTTAGTAAATTAGATACGGATTTGCGCGCGGGCAAAATTAATGTTGTTGGTCCGGGCCAATGAGAGAACACCGAAAAGCGTTTATCCTGACCTATGGCCTGATCATCAACATAAGGTAATAGCTGGCTGTAATCCGCTGCGATTAAAATCAGTCCCTTGTCGACGGGACGCTGTTTTAGATCCAGTATTTTTTGAATCGCAATATCGTTAGTGGGATCACAGCCCAAACCAAAAACAGCTTCCGTTGGATAGGCAATTACGCCCTCGAGCAACGCTTCTCGCGCCGAAGTAATATCATCTGGGGTCAACGCTTAGTTCTCCAACATATAAAAGTTAGTCAAAATTATAACGCGTCAGACTTGTAATCACAGGATTTTTGCGCACATACGTGGCGCTCGACACCATGCTGCTTTTTACGCAACAGCAATGGATACTGACATAACGGACAGGTTGCTTGTATTGGCGGGAGATTTACTGAAAACTCGCATTGTGGGTATTTATCGCAGGCGTAAAAGCTCCGCCCTGTTCGCGTTGTTTTCTGGATCAGTTTGCCGTCACGGCTTTCGCGTTGGCACTCAGGGCAGGCAACAGTCGGTTGTTGCGATGAGTTTTGGTCGGGCTCTGCAACAAAATCGCAGCCAGGATAACCACTACAGCCGACGAACAAGCCATAACGGCCACTTTTTAACTGTAGCTCACGTCCACACTCAGGGCACTCAACACCTAGCCCTTCAGGCTCGATATCGGCTTGGTCACGCAACCCCTGGGTATACTCGCAGGCAGGAAATGCAGAACACGCTAAAAAGCTGTTATGCCCTTTATGCTTTACCTGCAATTCACTACCACATTCCGGACAACGCTGCATTAAACCTGACTACCTCCGTCATTACTGACGCCTGTTTAGTGCAATGGCCCGTCTGGCTCCTCAAATAGTAAACCTTCCATTTGATCGTAAGCCGCTTCATGACCTGGCAGATTAAACAGTACCATCAACACAACCCACTTAAGGTCATCAAGGTTAAAGTTTGCAGTTTCAAGCTCCATTACCCGGTCGATGACCATTTCTCGCGTTGCAAAGTCTAACACACCGAGATTTTCGAGATAAATCAAAAAACCCCGGCACTGACAATCGAGCCGGGAAACTTCCTGCTCGGTAAAAATCCGAACCGACTGCGACGGTTGAGAGGTTAAGAAAGATTTTCCCTCACTGTCCTGCAAATCGGCTAAACGCTCCAGCCAAGCCAGTGCTTTTTGGATCTCTTGTCGATGAAAACCTGCCCGGGCAAGCTCATCAGTTAGCTCATCATGGTCGACAACGACCTCTTGTTCCGAGTGAATGTAGTTCTCGAACAAGTACATGAGGATATCAAACATAGTTTAGCGCCTCCCCACTCTGATATAACCACCCGGTACTGCTGCTACAGCGCCCTGTAATTCGAGTAATAATAATTGTTCCGTTACTTTGGCTGCAGAAAGACCACTACGTTCGATTAACTTATCGACACTAGTGACCTCTAGCCCCACATTAGCTAACAATTTATCGTTTGCCAAGCTTTCTGTGATTGGCTGAGGCTGAGTCTTGGCAGGGCCTTGTTTAAAATCAACTCCGACCCATTCGGCAACTTGCTGAGGGTGGTAAAGCAACTCCGCACCCTGCCGAATTAACCAGTGGCAGCCCTCATGCTCCGACGCAAACAAAGGTCCGGGAACCGCTCCGACATGGCGACCTTGATTTATTGCAGCAAGCGCAGTCGAAATAGAGCCGCTGCGCAGCGCTGCTTCCATCACCACCACACCATGACTTATGCCACTAATAATACGGTTGCGTCGTGGAAAATGATCCATTCGGGCTTGAATCCCCGGTGGGAATTCAGAAATCAGTACGCCTTGATGGGATATCAATCGATGTAATTGTCGGTTCCGCGCAGGATAGATTTGATCAATCCCGGTGCCTAACACCGCAATTGTGCGTCCACTTTCGATTGCTGATTTATGCGCTTGCGCATCGATACCCATAGCAAGCCCACTGACCACCACCAAGCCGTTTTCGGCGCATTCACCGGCAAACCAATCGGTGGCATGCAAGCCACTATGTGATGCTTTACGTGAACCTACGATAGCTATACCAGTAGCGTTAATCAGCTCTGCTCGTCCCTGATAAAACAATAGCCAGGGCGGATCATCTATTTGCCTTAAACGGTCAGGATATTCATGATCATAAAAACCTATCACTCCCTGATTGCTGAATTCCTGCCAAGCCAACGTAGCCTTAACCCACTTTGCGTCTACCGGTTTTAGCGATTGCCCCCATCGGTCAATTACCTCGCTGGTACTTTTCAGCTCCCTCGCAGCCTTTCTTATCTCTTGGTTTGCACGATTAAGCCCCAATAATATACATACATCCTGTTGATTCATGGACTGTCCTTATCCCCCTAAAATGCGTTAAACTAAGGGTAGTCAAAGCAATGGAGTATTTTTATGTCTCAGTTAACGGTTCTAAAATATCCGGATGAGCGTTTGCGCAAGGTTGCAGAACCGGTAGCGACCGTTGATGATGCGCTGCGCGCCACCGTAGACGATATGTTTGAGACCATGTATGAGTCTCAGGGTGTCGGCCTGGCCGCCACTCAGGTAGACGTTCATAAGCGCTTATTTGTCGCTGACTGTAGCGAAGATCAGAACGAGCCGTTGGTGTTTATTAACCCTGAGATTACAAAAGCTGAGGGCCATTTCACCAACGACGAGGGTTGCCTGTCTTTCCCTGGTGTGTATGCGAAGGTAGAACGCGCAGAACGCATTACGGTCGAAGCTTTGGATCGCAATGGTGAAAAGTTCAGTTTGGACGCGGAAGGCCTATTGGCGATTTGTATTCAGCACGAGCTGGATCATTTGAACGGTAAGTTATTTGTGGATTATTTATCGCCTTTAAAACAGAACCGTATCCGCAAGAAGCTCGAAAAAGAACAACGAATACAGCAAAAAATGACGGCGGATGCCGAATAATGAGTCAATCTCTTCGCGTTGTTTTCGCAGGCACCCCGGATTTTGCGGCACAGCATTTACGTCAATTACTACAAACTGAGCATAACGTAGTTGGTGTATATACTCAGCCGGACAGGCCTGCCGGGCGCGGTAAGAAAATGCAGCCGTCAGCGGTTAAGCAAGTCGCCATTGAACATCAGCTCCCGATCTATCAGCCTGAGTCGCTCAAAACGGCTGATGCCCGATCCGAGCTAGAGCAGCTTGATGCAGATGTCATGGTTGTCGTGGCCTACGGTCTGTTATTGCCACAAGCGATTTTAGACATTCCTCGTTACGGTTGCGTCAACGTGCACGGCTCGCTGTTACCTCGCTGGCGTGGCGCAGCGCCGATTCAGCGCGCCATATGGGCTGGTGACACCCAATCAGGTGTTGCCGTCATGCAAATGGAAGCGGGTTTAGATACTGGTCCCGTTTTACATGAAGTCAGTTGCCAGATCAGCGCAGCAGAAACTTCTGCAACGCTCTACGCTAAACTTGAACAACTCGGACCGCAGGCGCTCATATCGGTACTCGATGATCTACCCACCTTTATCGATAACGCTAAACCACAAGACGAATCGCAAGCAACCTACGCTCGCAAGCTGAGTAAGGAAGAGGGCCGCATCGACTGGCAAGCAAGCGCAGAGCAGTTAGCACGTAACGTGCGCGCGTTTTTCCCCTGGCCAACAGCGTGGTTTGATATTGAAGGGTTCAAAGGTGGACAGTCGATGGTAAAAGTACTGGCTGCAGAGGAATTAAAACAGTCCGCAGACGCGCCAGCAGGCACCATCGTGCGCGCATCAAACGAAGGGCTTGATATTGCCTGTGGCCAAGGCACTTTGAGAATCCTTGAAGCTCAAGTACCCGGTAAAAAGCCTCAGCCCGCAGCAACACTCGTTAATGGCTACGCAACTATTTTCTGTAAGGGTAAGACGCTCGCTTAATGGACAACAAAAACAGTAAGGCATCAGGCGCGGATAGTCGTGCAGCAGCAGCACGAGTACTGCACCGAATTTTGAATGATGGTGAGAGCCTGAATACAGCGTTCCCGGCTGAAACTGCTGCGTTAGCTGAAAGTGACAAACGCCTGGCACAAGCCATCAGCTATGGCGTACTCAGATTTTTACCAGCACTTAACCGACTCGTCGCCGCCAAACTCAAACAGCCTCTAAAGGGCAAGCTGGCTATATTAAACTCCTTGTTGTTAGTGGGCGCTTACCAACTTTATTGTTTGCGAACTAAAGATCATGCCGCAGTCAGTGCTACCGTCGAAGCAGCAAAACGACTAAAACGTAAGAACCATACCGGTCTTGTCAATGGTGTATTACGACAGCTGCTGCGTGAGGCACCTGATAGAGATGCTACCGATCAACGAACGTTGCCAGAAGATGAGTTGTTTAACCATCCTCGATGGTTTGTTGATGCAGTAAAACATGATTATCCGGATCACTGGCAACAAATTCTGCTAGCCAACAATCAACATCCACCGATGTGGCTGCGGGTAAACCTGACCAAAACTAATGCTCATGACTATAGCAACGCATTAGCGGCAGAAGGTATCAACGGTTACATCGATAATGAGGTTGCCTCGGCGATACGATTAGAAAAGCCTTGCCTGGTGAACTCGTTACCGGGCTTTGAAGAAGGTACGGTATCGGTGCAGGATAAGTCAGCTCAACTTGCCGGCGTGTTATTACAGGCTGACGATAGTCATCGTGTATTGGACTGTTGTGCGGCACCCGGCGGTAAAACGCTGCACCTGCTTGAAACGCACTCCTTCAAAACCCCATTAACCGCCATAGACGTCGATGCAAAACGGTTGCAGCGCGTCACGGAAAATTTAGCACGCCAAAACCAACCGGCTGAGGTTATTTGTGCCGATGTTAGTAACCTTGACTCCTGGTGGGATGGCCACCCCTTTGATCGTATCTTACTGGATGCGCCCTGTTCAGGAACCGGCGTCATCAGGCGGCATCCGGACATTAAATGGCTACGCCGTAACAGCGATATTGATAAATTGGTCGTGCTGCAGGCAGATATTCTAACAACCGTTTGGCAAGCGCTGGCCGCTGGCGGCGAGTTACTTTACGCCACATGCTCGGTTTTGGCGCGCGAGAACGAACAACAAATTAACGCCTTTCTAGCTTCCCACGATGATGCTAGTCTAATTCCTATTAATGAACATGCAGAGATGCTGCAAAAGCTTCCAGAGCCAGAAGGCGGCGACGGATTCTTTTATGCAAGGCTAAAAAAACGACCATGAAAATTATTATCCTGGGTGTAGGTCAGGTTGGCGGTACGCTAGCTGAAAACTTAGTTGGTGAGCGCAACGATATAACCGTTGTTGATACTGACATGGACTTACTCGAAGCGCTTCAGGACAAATATGATTTACAAGTTGTCGTTGGTAATGGTGCTCATCCCGATACGCTTCGGCGTGCAGGAGCTGACGATGCCGACCTGCTCATTGCTGTAACAAACAGCGACGAAACTAATATGATTGCCTGCCAGGTCGCCTATTCTATATTCAATACGCCGACCAAAATTGCACGCATCCGGTCCGAAGAGTATATCCGTTACAGAGACCAGCTGTTTCATAAGAATGATGCTCCGGTCGACTACATCATCTCTCCCGAACAACTGGTCACTAATTATATTAAGAAGCTTATCGACTACCCCGGTGCATTGCAGGTAATGGAGTTTGCAAACGGCCGAGCTAGCCTGGTAGCAGTAAAAGCTTATTATGGCGGTAAACTGGTTGGTCACGCGATTTCGACGTTGCGCGAGCACATACCCAATATCGACACTCGCGTCGCGGCTATCTACCGTCAGGGGCACCCTATTCGCCCTACCGGCACGACCATTATCGAAGCTGATGATGAGGTTTTCTTTATTGCTGATACACGCCATATCAGCACGGTAATGGAAGAGCTACAAAAGTTGGAAACCAAGTACCGACGCATCATGATTGTTGGCGGCGGTAATATTGGTGCCGGCTTAGCACAGCAACTGGAAAGTGACCATCGCGTCAAGTTAATCGAACGCGACGAAGCCCGTGCCGAAGAGCTCTCTCAACGATTGGAGCATACCCTGATATTTAGGGGCGATGCATCCGATCAAAAGCTGTTAGAGGAAGAACATGTCGAGGACATCGATGTTTTTATCGCCGTTACCAACGATGATGAAGCAAACATCATGTCGGCAATGTTGGCTAAACGCATGGGCGCCCGCAAAACGATGGTCTTGATTCAACGAAGTGCTTACGTTGACCTTGTTCAGGGTGGTGAGATTGATATTGCAATATCGCCCCAGCGCGCAACCATTTCTGCCCTATTAACACATGTTCGTCGCGGCGACATTGTTAACGTTTACTCACTTCGTAAAGGTGCAGCTGAAGCAATTGAAGCAATTGCTCACGGTGACGAAAAAACGTCTAAAGTTGTCGGTAAGGCAATTAAAGAGGTGAAGTTACCTCCCGGTACCACAATTGGCGCCATTGTCAGAGGCACCGAAGTATTGATGGCACACAGTGAAACCATCATACAGTCGGATGATCACGTCATCATGTTTTTATTGGATAAAAAATATATCGATGAGGTCGAGCGTTTATTTGAACCCAGCGCGATGTTCTTTTAATCAACCAAGGTTAATTTGACTTGTCCCTGAGATACCGCATCCAGCTTTGCCTGCAGCGCGTCTAGCTGTTCAGGTATAACGCCAACCGTTTGCTTTACTCGCTCCGCAAAATCACTTTGCACTACACGAATATCAAACTGCTTCCACAGCGATTCAATGTTGCCCTGTAATTCATACGGATAGGATAGCTGGTAGTTACAGCGATAAACAACCAGTTCTGTTTTTAACGTTTCGAGAGCCTCAGCAACGGACTGACTATAAGCGCGTTGTAAACCGCCGGTACCCAATTTTGTTCCGCCAAAGTAGCGAACTACCACCGCAGCAATATCACCAAGCCCGGCATTCTGCAGCACCATCAACATCGGGCGCCCGGCGGTGCCGGAAGGCTCCCCATCATCACTAGACGCAAGAGCCGGTTGGTTAGTTGGCGAACCAACGATGCTTGCGGTGCAGTAATGACTCGCTTTGGGCCACTCGGTTTGCGCTCGGTTCAGCAGCTCAGCGCAGTCCTCAGCACGAAAAGCCGGCGCAATAATGGCAATAAACCGGCTATTTTTTATTTCAATTTCATGTACGCTGCAAGCTACCGGGCGTTGATAATCTTTAGTCATAATCTGGCTGTATCATCATCGATTCCAGGCGTTCAAAAAGATTGCCCTGCCCCTCGTGCAGCATGAAATAGATTTGCTGATACGTCATCACCGCTTTGACATAATCACGAGTCTCGTAATAAGGGATTTGTTCAATCCACTCATCGGCAGGCGTCGGTGAGTCCGGTAACCAATCCAGAACTTTATAATAGCCGGCATTATAAGATGCCGTAGCCAGTAAGTGATTATTATCAAAGCGGTTATTTAAACGACTTAAGTAATAAGTACCAAGCTCAACATTCACTTCCGGGCGATGCAGCTGTCTGTAGCTAATATTGTCATTTTTTAACCGTCGCGCGGTACTCGGCAAAATCTGCATCAAACCACGCGCCCCGGCGCTAGAATATGCATCAGCTCTGAAGGCACTCTCGCGCCTTGTAATCGCCATCGCCCACGACGGATCGATGCCTACTTTGTCTGAGGCGGACGACAACAGCTCCCCATAAGCCATCGGGAAACGAATACTTACCGCATCAAAATAGCCAATTTGAGCTAGAGTCCAAATGGCCTGGTCATGCCACTCCCATTCACTCGCCAACAATGCAGCCGCTTTGTGCTCGCTACCATCCAGTTGCGTTAATAAATGGTTCCATTCCCGTCTGGCATCAACAAACCGTTCAAGTTGAATAAATTCGTAAGCACGGCGCGCACTGGGATGATTTCTAACCGATTCTAACTCCACCACACTAACATCGACCGGTTCACGCTCTAAATTAACCGGCTGACCTAAACGTGCGGCCGCCATAAAACCATAATAGTTTCGTTCTTTTGCCAGTTCGGTATAGATCTCATTAGCCGCCAGTTCATTACCGGTAATTTCACTTGCACGGGCAAGCCAATAACGCCATTGAGCGCCGCCGCCAATCGCCGCCGGCAAACTTGAAATGGTTTGCCTCAAACTAGCGAAATCACGGTCTTTCAAGTACGAGGCCAGGCGCCATTGTAAGGTGCGTTCATCAAGCCCGGTTAATGGCACGCGTTGATGCCATATCCTAGCCTCAGGGTGGTCTTTTAAACTAAGTGCTACGGCAAACTCTTCTGCAATCGTCTCTCTTTGCTCCGCACTAAACGGCAACCGCTTAATGAGTTTGTCGTAGGAAGAAAGCGCCAGGCTCTCTTCTCGCCAAATTAGCTTTTTAAGCGCGTAAGTCGCAATTTCTGCTTCGCGTTTTGGATCACGGCCTAACCAACGGTTGTCAGAATGGATAGCTGCGGGGGAATAACGGACTTTGTGGAAAAGCTCGCCAAGATACTGGATATTATCAGGCATAAGTCCTGTTAAATAAGGTATTAACGTGGCGTTGCCTCCATCTGCCGCAAGTTTAATGCGCTGCCAGACTTTTTCCGTTGTTCGGGCACCTAGTTCAGCCCATTCGTTTAGTATCCCATCACACGCTGTCGGCACTGAAAAACCATGTAACCAAACGCCATCGACCTTCTTGATAAAGGGTTCATTTTCAAGCCCTTGATTACGCTCGGCACTAATTAACTGACATCGATGCGTTAGTGTGCCGGGATAACGAAAGTCGCGAATAAACCGTTCCTCTTCTTTTTGCCCTGCCAAATAGTCAAGCCAGGGGCGTCGCAACTGCCAATCAAGAGGGGTGCCTTCGTACTGCTGCAAAAACGTTAAAACACGTTCCTCATTAGCTAAATAACCAACTTGCTGGAGACGTTCTAATTCAAGATATGGCAACAGCGGATAATCGGTTAGTTGAGCCCGCAATTGTCGGTATTCGGCTAACCTGCCGCGCTTAGCGGCGTATTCAGCCTTAACAAATAACTCTCGTTGTTCTGCCAAACGCTCGTCAGGCACAGCTTGCGGCTTAGCGTTAACAGATAAGACTGTTGCCAAGGCAAATGTGGCAGTCGCTATGTAGCGACTGTAACGAATGATAAACGACTGCTTTTTCATTAATTCAAACGCATGTTTAAATAACCGTTGAAAAATTGGCTTATTCGCGCCAAACTCTCTCTACCTTAACTTAAAGCTATTTTAGAGTCAGTCTCTTTATAGCACTAAATTTATGGATGTCGTGGGAGACCCAACATGATTTACCAAGGTGAAAGCATTCGGGTCGACTTTATTGAACCCGGTTTTGCCGAATTGCAATTCGACGCGAAAGGCTCGGTTAATAAATTCGACCAAGCAACATTGGAAGAATTCAGTGAAGCACTGACAACTTTACAAAATACTAAAGATTTACGCGGCGTCATCGTCACCAGCAGCAAATCAACGTTTATCGTTGGTGCTGACATCACCGAGTTCCTGACTCTTTTCTCTGATCAGGAAAAAACACGCTCGTGGGTGGCTAAAGCATCGCGGGTATTTGACCAACTCGAAGATCTGCCAGTGCCTACTGTTGGTGCGGTTAAAGGTTTCGCGTTAGGCGGTGGTTGTGAAGCACTATTAGCATGCGACTACCGTGTAGCCGACACCACAGCAACTATCGGCCTGCCGGAAGTTAAACTAGGCCTTATCCCGGGCTTTGGCGGTACCATGCGTTTACCACGCGTTATTGGTCCGGACAACGCACTCGAATGGATAACAACAGGTAAAAATAATAAAGCAGAAGATGCACTAAAAGTGGGTGCTATTGATGCCGTAGTTGCACCGGAAAAATTAACCGAAGCCGCATTAAACCTGGCCAAAGCAGCCGCTGCCGGCGAACAAGACTGGAAAGCGAAACGTCAGCCTAAGTTAGAGCCGCTGAAAGCTAACGACACCGAGTTAATGATGACTCTGGTTACCGCTAAAGGTTTAATTGCAGCCAAAGCTGGTAAACACTACCCGGCACCGCACAAGGCGTTAGAAGCCATTGAAAACGGCGCTCGCGAGCATCGCGAAGGCGCATTGAAAGCGGAAAACAACGCATTTTTCGACCTGACTCAAACTGACGCGTGCCAGGCACAAGTTGGTATCTTCCTGGCCGATCAGGCCGTTAAAGGTAAGTCGAAGAAGTACGCTAAAGCCGCAACCAAAGAAATCAAAACAGCGGGTGTTTTAGGCGCGGGTATTATGGGCGGCGGCATCGCTTACCAGTCTGCGTCGAAAGGCGTGCCAGCCGTGATGAAAGACATCAAGCAAGACGCCTTAGACTTAGGCATGAAAGAAGCTGGCAAGATCCTGAAAAAAGGCGTTGAGCGCGGTAAAGTGAGCAACGATAAGATGATTAAAGTCTTGTCGTCTATTACTCCGACCTTGCTAAACGACGCGGTTAAAGACGTCGATATTGTTGTTGAAGCCGTTGTTGAGAACCCAAAAGTTAAAGGCTCAGTGCTGGCTGAAATTGAAGGCGTTATCGGTGACGATGCTATTTTAACGTCAAACACCTCGACCATTTCTATTACAGAGCTGGCGAAGAACCTGAAGCGCCCCGAGAAATTCTGCGGCATGCACTTCTTTAACCCGGTACATAAGATGCCGCTGGTTGAGATTATTCGTGGTGAGAAAACCTCAGACGAAACCGTTAACGCCGTTGTGGCTTACGCACTAAAACTGGGTAAAACCCCTATCGTTGTCAATGACTGCCCTGGGTTCTTAGTAAACCGCGTGCTCTTCCCTTACCTCGCAGGCTTTGCCGGTATGGTTGATGAAGGCGTAGACTTTGTTGGTATCGACAAGGTAATGGAGAAGCAGTTCGGCTGGCCTATGGGTCCTGCGTACTTGAGCGACGTTGTCGGCATCGACACCGCCGATCATTGTACGGTCGTTATGGAAGACGGTTTCCCTACCCGCATGAAACGTGACACCTCAAGCGCTATTGCCAAACTGGCAGCTGCTGAGCGTTACGGTCAGAAAAACGGTAAAGGATTCTACGTATACGGCACCGACAAAAAAGGTAAGCCAACCAAAGAAGCTGATCCGGCGACTTATGAATTACTCGGCTGTGAGCAAGGCAAAAAGCTTGATGCAGACGAAGTGATTGCTCGCTGCATGATCCCAATGGTGAACGAAGTGGTTCGTTGTCTGGAAGAAGACATCGTGGGTTCTGCCGCAGAGGCGGACATAGCACTGCTTTACGGCCTGGGCTTCCCTCCATTCCGTGGCGGCCCGTTCCGTTACCTGGAAACTGTAGGTATCGACAACTTTATTCAACTGGCAGACAAGTACGCGCACCTGGGTGAAATTTATCAGGTTACCGACGGCATGCGCGAAATGGCTAAAGCCGGTAAATCTTACTTTGACACAACCAGCGCGAAGTAAGGCTTGAGGAGGTTATTAAAATGAAAGACATCGTCATTGTAGATTGTATTCGTACGCCAATGGGGCGTTCAAAAAATGGTGTTTTCCGCCATACTCGTGCCGAAGACCTCTCAGCTGCGCTGATGAAGGGATTGCTTGAGCGTAATCCGGAAGTGGATGTTGAAGAACTGGAAGATATCTACTGGGGTTGTGTGCAGCAAACCCTCGAGCAAGGTTTCAACATTGCGCGTAACTCAGCGTTAATTGCCGGCATTCCTCATAAGGTGGCCGGTGTTACCGTTAACCGTCTGTGTGGCTCATCCATGCAGGCATTGCACGACGCAGCACGCGCTATCATGAACGGCGACGGCGAAATCTTTATGGCCGGTGGTGTTGAGCACATGGGTCACGTACCAATGACTCACGGCATCGATTTTCACCCGGGCATGAATAAGTCTGTTGCAAAAGCTTCTGGCAGCATGGGTATGACCGCTGAATTGTTATCTCGCAAGTTCGGTATTACCCGTGAACAACAAGACGAATTCGGCGCGCGCTCACATAAGAAAGCGCACGAAGCGACAGTTGAAGGCCGTTTTGCCAAAGAGATTTACCCAATTAACGGCCATAATGCCGACGGCGAACTGGTACGCGTGACAGAAGACGAAGTTATTCGTCCGGAAACTACCGCAGAAGGCCTGTCACAGCTTCGTCCTGTGTTTGACCCGGCCAACGGCACGGTAACCGCGGGTACCTCGTCAGCCTTGTCTGACGGTGCAGCTGCTATGCTGGTTATGTCTGCTGAAAAAGCCAAAGCTCTGGGTCTGACGCCACGCGTTAAGATTCGCTCAATGGCCGTTGCAGGCTGCGATCCTTCTATTATGGGCTATGGTCCTGTACCAGCCACAGAAAAAGCGCTGAAACGTGCTGGTGTCAGCATGGACGACATCGACGTGGTTGAACTCAACGAAGCCTTTGCCGCGCAGTCACTGCCTGTACTTAAAGGCTTAAAACTGTTCGACAAGATGGAAGAGAAAGTGAACCTGAACGGTGGTGCTATCGCTTTAGGCCACCCATTAGGCTGCTCTGGCGCACGTATCTCAACGACGCTAATCAACTTAATGGAAGAGAAAGACGCGAAGCTTGGCTTAGCAACCATGTGTATTGGTTTAGGTCAGGGTATTGCGACTGTATTTGAGCGCGTTTAGGTTTTATAATAAATCGCGAGTTATGAAAGCGGCTAAAGCGCTTGGATAGCGTTTTAGCCGTTTTTTGTTGGTGTTTTACTGATTATTGGTGATGTCAGAATATGCAGGAAGATAAGTCACTGGATACCCTCGGGTTGCGATGCCCTGAGCCGGTAATGATGGTACGTGCAAGTATTCGAAAGATGTCGATTGGAGAGATCCTGTTAGTGATTGCGGATGATCCGGCAACCACCCGGGATATTCCCGGCTTCTGTGAGTTTATGGAGCACGAATTAGTCGCGCAGGACGTTGAAACAACGCCCTATCGTTATTGGGTTAAAAAAATACACGACTAACCCGAACTTCAGCAGTTCTCGCTAAAGGTACATCTCCCAAAACTCAGCCTGGCCAACATCACCTAGCTCGTAAGGTTTAAAGCCAAACTTTTCGTAGGCTTTTTTGGCGCGGTCATTCTTGTCCAAAACTTCTAACGTTAACTTCACACAACCCCGAAATTGCGCCAGTGTTTTGACCTCTTCGAGTAACTTCTGTGCAACGCCCTCTCCGCGATACTCGGGAATTACGGCAATATCGTGGATATTCATCAAAGGCTTAGCCGCAAAAGTTGAAAACCCTTCAACACAGTTGGCAACGCCAACAGGCTGATCGCCATCAAAGGCAAGCAGCGAAAATACATGTTCACGCTTGTCCATTTCTTTGATGAGGTTTTCTTTTACCTCGTCGCTGATACCTTCACTGCCCCCCATAGGGTCTTTTGCATAGGCATCAAGCATTGCGATAACTGCTTGTGCATGAGCGGGGTTAGAGTAATCCGCTAGAGTAATTTCTATCATTATCGATCCATTAACCGTTTAAGTGTCCAATGGGGTGAACTGACGCATCTGCTCACACACGGGTTGATAACAGTGACAATCCACCAAGTGGTCGTTCATCATACCGACAGCTTGCATAAAAGCATAACAAATTGTCGGGCCAACAAACTTGAATCCTTGTTGTTTCAGCGCCTTTGCCATGGCTCGTGAAGCTTCCGACTCTGTAGGCACCTCGTTTAACGTGCGATAGCTATTAATTTGCGGCTTACCACCTATAAACTGCCATAACCAGCGACTGAAGTTAAGGCCTTGGTTACGCATTGTCATATACGCTTGAGCATTAACAAAAATTGCGTCGATTTTTGCTTTACTGCGTATAATTGCAGGATTGCTGTACAATTTTTCCCGTTCATTATCCGGCATCTCTACAATTTTTTCCGGATCCAGACCGTAAAACGCGGCCTCGTAACCAGCTTGTTTTCGTAAAATCGTCAACCAGCTTAAACCTGCCTGTTGCCCGTCAAGGCAAAGCTTAGCGAACAGCTCAACCGGATCAGTAACGGGTCGTCCCCACTGTTCGTCGTGATATCGCCTATAATCATCCGCTTGTTCACACCATGAGCATCGTTTTTGCGTCAGTTTTGTCATTTGCTCCCCTATAACCAAGGCGCATCAAAGGGTATAATCTAGGCATATTTTTTAGTCAATGGTCAACCGCCATCTCGCAATAAGAGAAGTCTTATGTCTAAATACGATGTTAAAACCTTTCAGGGATTGATCCTGGCGCTACAAGATTATTGGGCGCAGCAAGGCTGTGCCGTGGTACAGCCACTTGATATGGAAGTCGGAGCAGGAACCTTTCATCCAATGACGTTCATTCGTTCCATTGGGCCTGAGCCAGCGAGCTTTGCCTATGTTCAACCGTGTCGCCGTCCTACTGATGGTCGCTACGGCGAAAACCCGAACCGGCTGCAACATTACTACCAATTTCAGGTCATCATGAAGCCCTCGCCTAAAGATATTCAACAACTCTATCTAGGCTCACTTGAGATGCTCGGTTTTGATACGTTGATCCATGATATTCGGTTTGTAGAAGACAACTGGGAGTCGCCGACACTCGGCGCCTGGGGTCTTGGCTGGGAAGTTTGGCTTAATGGAATGGAGGTAACGCAGTTTACCTACTTCCAACAAGTAGGCGGTATTGAGTGCAAACCTGTTGCCGGCGAAATAACCTATGGGCTAGAGCGTTTAGCCATGTACATCCAGGGTGTTGACAGTATTTACGACTTGGTCTGGACAGACGGCCCTCGCGGTAAGATTTATTATCGCGATGTGTTTCATCAAAACGAGGTTGAACAATCGACCTACAATTTTGAGTACGCAGATGTGGACGTGTTATTCCAACGTTTTGAGGATTGCGAGAAAGAGTGTGAGTTGCTTATTGAAAAACGCTTGGCACTGCCTGCTTATGAACAGGTAATGCGTGCTTCGCATGCATTTAACTTACTCGACGCCCGACATGCCATCTCAGTCACTGAGCGCCAGCGCTATATCCTTCGCGTGCGTACTATGGCCAAAGCTGTTGCTAGTGTCTATTACGAATCCAGAGAAGCGTTGGGCTTTCCTATGTGCCAATCACAACCAGAAGGAGCTAACTCGTGAACACGGATAACCTAATTGTTGAACTTGGCACCGAAGAGTTACCACCCAAGGCATTAAAAAACCTGAGCGAGGCTTTTGCGCAAGGTATTATGCAGGGTCTGCAGCAGAACGAGTTGCAGTACAATAACTTACGTGCATTGGCCACACCGCGTCGCTTAGCGGTTTCGGTAGAGGGATTGCAGGCACAACAAGCCGATAAGGTGGTAGAAAAGCGAGGCCCGTCAGTTGATGTAGCGTTTGATGCAGATGGCAACCCAACCAAAGCCGCACAAGGTTGGGCTCGTTCTAACGGCATTGAAGTTTCTCAAGCACAACGACTGAAAACGGACAAGGGTGAATGGCTGTTACACAAAGCCGAAGTCAAAGGACAATCTATCGAAACGTTATTGCCGGGAATTGTTGAGTCAGCGTTAAAGCAGCTGCCTATTCCCAAGCCAATGCGCTGGGGGGATAGTGACGCACAATTTATACGCCCGGTACACAATCTAACCATGGTCTACGGGCAACGTTTGATTGAGGGCGAAGTGCTTGAAACGGCCAGTAGCCGTCATGTAAGTGGCCATCGTTTTCATTCGCCGGCTGGCTTTGAACTTCAATCAGCTGATGAGTACGAGCCTCTACTAGAGCAACATCATGTTATAGCCGATCAGCAGCGCCGTATAAGTATCATTCAACAAGAAGTGGCTCGCCTAGCCGAACAGCTTGGTGGCAATGTAGTTAATGACGATGAGTTAGTCGAGGAAGTCTCGGCTCTTGTTGAGTGGCCTGTTGCGCTGCACGCGAGCTTTGATAAAGAGTTCTTATCAGTGCCGAAAGAGCCACTCATAGTCACCATGAAAGATGACCAGCGGTACTTCCCGGTAGAGGATAAACAAGGCAATCTCCTGCCTGCCTTTATTTTTATCACCAATATCGAGAGTAAAGACCCGCAACAAATTATTAGCGGCAACGAAAAAGTTGTTCGACCTCGCCTGGCAGATGCACAATTCTTTTTTGAAGCTGATAAAAAGCTAACCCTCGAATCTAGATTATCTAAACTTGCTGCGGTACTTTTCCAAAAACAACTGGGTACCGTCGAAGACAAAGTAAAACGCATCAGTGCGTTAGCGGGTAAATTGGCAACACAATTAAACGCGTCAGCTGATAACGCTGCTAGAGCCGGCTTATTATGTAAAGCCGACTTAGTGACCGAAATGGTGCTTGAATTCCCGGAAACGCAAGGCGTGATGGGCAAACATTATGCGCTTAACGATGGCGAACCCACCTCCGTGGCCGATGCAATCGAACAACACTATTGGCCACGTTTTTCGGGGGATACCTTACCTCAATCAGATGTAGCCGCAGCCGTCGCGCTTGCCGATAAGCTTGATACCTTGGTGGGTATTTTTGGTATTGGACAGACTCCTAAGGGCGACCGGGATCCTTTTGCTCTGCGCCGTGCAGCACTAGGTCTTATTCGCATATTAGTCGAGGGCAATTTGCCGCTTGATCTCAAGAATATAATTGAACTAGCACAACAGCAGTTTGGTGGTCTTTTAACAAATAAAGCCGTAGTCGATGACGTATTTAGCTTTGTTATGGGTCGGTTCCGTCCCTGGTACCAGGAACAAGGCGTAGACGTCGATGTAATACAGGCGGTTATTGCACGCGCACCGTCTCGCCCTGCGGACTTTGATGCACGAATAAAGGCCATAACAGCGTTTAAGCATCTCGACGCAGCCACAAGCCTTGCAGAAGCTAATAAGCGGGTGGGCAATATTCTTGCTAAGAATGAAGTCGAATTAGACGGTTTGGTTAATCACAGCCTGCTTGTTGAAGCGGAAGAAAAGACTCTCGCGGCTAAACTCAGTGAAACGGAAACCTCCAGTGCCCCGGAAATTGAGAGCGGCAATTACGAAGGAGCACTTAACCGTATGGCCTTGCTCAAAGACGATATCGATGCATTTTTTGATAACGTTATGGTTAATGCCGAAGATGATAAAATCAAAACCAACCGTTTGAATCTATTACATCAGTTGCGACAACTATTTTTAAAAGTCGCTGATATCTCGTTATTACAGTAATACATCAATTAAAAAAAAGGCCTCGATACTCGAGGCCTTTTTTTATTCCCGGTCATCTAATTTAATTAGACATCCAAGTTTGCTACTTTTAACGCGTTACTTTCAATGAATGCTCGACGTGGCTCAACATCGTCACCCATTAAGGTAGTAAATAGTTGGTCCGCGCCAATCGCATCTTCAATGGTTACTTGCAACATACGGCGTGTTTCAGGATCCATAGTTGTTTCCCAAAGTTGTTCAGGGTTCATCTCACCTAACCCTTTATAACGCTGCACGTACAAACCGCGCTTTGATTCACCAATAAGCCATTCAACAGCTTCAACAAAATGGTCAATCGGCTGCTTCTTGTCGCCACGTGTTACGTAACCACCCTCTTCTATTAGCGAGTCAATTTCCCACCCTACCGTTACTATCTGTTCATAATCTTTAGACATCAGAAATTCGTAACTTAAAGGGTATTCAGTATCAACGCCGTGTTGGCGAATGTTCGTCGACGGAAGCCACATGTTGCGCTCAGCGTCTTCTTTTAGACTGATAGTGTAAGTTGCGGAATCAACCTCACGCGCTGTTAGATCTTCATTAAGCGCTTTTACCCAGCCTTCCATAAAGCTTCTATCTTTTAAACGCTCATCTGTTAACTGTTCGGCATAGAAAAGACGTTGAAGAAACTTCTCAGGAATTCTGCGACTAAGACGCTTAATTGTTTCTTGAGCTAATTGATAGCCATTGACTAAGTATTCCAGGCGCTCACCAGCAATACCGGGTGCGTCGGCATTCACATGCAACGAAGCGTTGTCCAATGCGAGACTGGTTAAATAGCGAATTAAAGCTGGATCGTCTTTTATGTAGGTTTCCTGCTTACCTTTTTTAACCTTATAAAGCGGTGGCTGTGCAATATAAATATAGCCGCGTTCAATAATTTCAGGCATTTGTCTATAGAAAAACGTTAGCAATAGTGTCCGAATGTGAGAACCATCTACGTCGGCATCCGTCATGATAATAATTCGGTGATAACGCGTTTTATCGGGATCGTATTCGTCACGGCCGATACCACAACCCATTGCGGTAATTAATGTTCCGACCTCTTGCGACGATAGCATCTTGTCAAACCGAGCCTTTTCTACGTTAAGGATTTTACCTTTTAGTGGCAAAATGGCTTGGTTCTTTCTGTTACGTCCTTGCTTCGCTGAACCGCCCGCAGAGTCACCCTCCACAATATAAAGTTCAGATAGTGCAGGATCTTTTTCCTGGCAATCTGCCAATTTCCCAGGTAAGCCGGCGATGTCCAGAGCCCCTTTGCGACGTGTCATTTCGCGCGCTTTACGGGCTGCTTCTCGCGCACGAGCCGCATCAATAATCTTATTAACGATCAGTTTGGCGTCTTGTGGACGTTCGAGCAAAAAGTCTGACAAACGTTCATTCATCGCCTGCTCAACCGCTGTTTTAACTTCTGATGACACCAATTTATCTTTGGTCTGTGAAGAAAATTTAGGATCCGGTACTTTAACTGAAATTACAGCAGTTAGACCTTCACGAGCATCATCACCCGTCGCACTGGTTTTAGCTTTTTTGGCAAAGCCTTCTTTTTCCATAAAGCTATTTAAAGTACGAGTCAACGCGGCTCTAAAGCCGGCTAAGTGGGTGCCGCCATCACGTTGCGGAATATTGTTAGTATAACAGTAGATATTTTCCTGAAATGAATCGTTCCATTGCATACTCACTTCAACGGCAATACCGTCTTCTCTTTCAAGCGAGAAATGAAATGCCTCTGGGTGAATCGGCGTTTTTGCTTTATTCAAATAATTAACAAAAGCCGCGATGCCACCCTCGTATTTAAATAAATCTTCACGCTCATCTCTTTCATCACGTAATCTGATAGCTACACCCGAATTCAGAAATGATAATTCGCGTAAGCGTTTTGCCAGAATATCGTAATGGAATAGCGTATCAGTGAAAATTTCGTTGCTAGGCCAAAAACGAAGTTCGGTTCCTGTTCCCTCAGTATCTCCAACCTGTTGTACATCAGACTCTGGTTCGCCTAGATGGTAGGTCTGCTCGTAGATATGCCCCTGACGTCGGATGGTTAACGTCAGCTTATCTGATAAGGCGTTAACAACTGAAACCCCAACACCATGAAGACCACCGGAAACTTTATAGGAGTTATCATCGAACTTACCGCCGGCATGCAATACCGTCATGATGACCTGAGCTGCAGATACACCCTCTTCCTCGTGGATATCTACGGGAATTCCCCGTCCGTCATCTCGTACTGACACTGAGCCGTCCGAGTGAATGGTAACCAGAATTTCAGAACAATGCCCAGCCAACGCTTCATCTATCGAGTTATCCACCACTTCAAAAACCATATGGTGAAGACCCGTTCCATCATCAGTATCCCCGATGTACATGCCTGGACGTTTACGCACCGCATCAAGCCCTTTTAAGACCTTAATACTGGATGATCCGTAGTTATTCTCTTCCATAGTTATTTCTCAATATGACGTTTTAGAATTCCCTGTTCCACGTGGAACATTTCGGGTCGTTCTTTGAAATTTTCGGTAAGATTATTAATGCTCACCGTACTTAAAAAAACTTGTGATCCACTATTCTCTAGTACTGTGCAAAACTTCTTTTGATTTTCTCGGTCAAGCTCTGAGGTTAAATCATCTACAATTATTATACACGACTTACCTGTGGTCTCTCGCAGAAGTTGTGCTTGGCTCAATTTTAAACTTGCGACGAGAACTTTCATCTGTCCTCTCGATAGGTATTCTCGTGCAGAAACACCATCCGCAGTTATGGTTAGATCTGCTTTATGAGGCCCCACTGTCGTATGGCCGTATTTTAGGTCACTATCAAGAGCACTAGTAAGCGCTTCTTCGAAAGTCTTATTCTGATCCCAACCAAGCTTTAGCGAAACGTCCAGTGTAACATTTGGTAAGAATAATTTCGTCGTATCCAGGAAATATTTACGTAGGTTTGAAAGGTACTGTTTTCTAAGCAAAGTGATTTTTTCACCATACTTTTTAAGTTGGTCGAGCCAAAACTTGTCTTGTGAAAGGCTATAATTACTACGATTCCGTTTTAGTAGTTTGTTTCGGTGTTGAAGTACTTTATTGTAATTCGACCAAACTTCAAAAAAAGAATGTTCCACGTGGAACACACCCCAATCAATTAATTGACGCCTTCCACTCGGCCCGCCATAAACTACGTCTACCGATTCGGGAGTAAACAACTGGACTGGAAAATAACTCGCAAGTTCAGAAAGCTTGGTGTTGCCTCCACCATTAATACGGATTTGGTTATCACCGCCCTGGTAGCGAGCCATTCCGAATTTATTCAAGGCATCACCAAAATCCGATTTTGCCTCAATAAACAACGTAAACTTATCCGCTTGCGAATTAATTAAGGGACGGAATCCTCCAGGCCGAAAGCTACGCCCGAAGCCAAACAAATATAGTGCTTCCAATAAACTCGTTTTACCGGAGCCATTATCGCCAAAAATAATATTTACGTTGTTATGGGGAGAGAATTCAAACCGTTTAAAATTACGAAAATCCTCCCCCATAAAACGAACAACCCGCATTATTGAGTTACAACCTCATTGGCATAACAACATAACAACAGGAGTCGTCATGATTTGGTTCAATCAACGCACTGCTATTGGAGTCTGCTAAAGTAAAACGAATTTCGTTATCGTCCACGTTATTTAAAACATCCAGAAGATAACTCACGTTGAACCCTATCTCCAATTCCTCACCCTGGTAATCAACTTCAATAACTTCTTCAGCCTGTTCCTGTTCAGGGTTAGTCGCAGTAATACATAACTCGCCCGAAGCAAGATTTAAGCGCACGCCCCGGAATTTCTCATTAGACAGAATAGACGCGCGTCCGAACGCTTGCCGCAGCAAATCGCGATCAGCAACCACGATTTTATCGCCACCGCTAGGAAGTACACGTCGGTAATCAGGGAAGCGACCATCTACCAATTTACTGGTAAACACAATCGTTTCGTTCTCAATTCGAATATGATTGTTACCAATAGCCACGGACACCTCGGCTTCCTCTTCGCCGAGCAGACGCAGAAGTTCAACTACGCCTTTACGTGGGACAATCACCTGTTTTTGTGCCAAGCCAGGTTGCTCTACTGCGCAGCTACTCATCGCTAAACGATGCCCGTCAGTTGCTACCGAGCGAAGCATGCCATTATCTGTTTCAAATAACATGCCATTGAGGTAATAGCGAACATCTTGGTTCGCCATCGAAAAGTGGGTTTTTTCCATCAATCGTTTTAATACGACTTGGTCGCTAACGAAATTTATATCGCTAGTCCAGTCGTCGATATTGGGAAAGTCATCAGCGGGAAGTGTGCTAAGTTTGAATTTCGACCGCCCCGAGCGAACGAACGCTTTATCTTCCTCTGCAGAAAATTCAATGTTCGAGTCTTCCGGCAAGCTCCTAA
Source organism: Idiomarina sp. (assembly GCF_019431395.1). Classification (NCBI taxonomy): domain Bacteria; kingdom Pseudomonadati; phylum Pseudomonadota; class Gammaproteobacteria; order Alteromonadales; family Idiomarinaceae; genus Idiomarina; species Idiomarina sp. The sequence continues at coordinate 2,295,138 of NZ_CP080268.1, read as the reverse complement.
CGATATCGACAAGCTTTTTTGCGGGCACCGTAACCGCACCATCGCCGCCAGCGGCATTTACAGCAACCGAAGAAACTAACTCTACTTCGAGATCAGTGCCCGTTAATCGTAGACGATCGCCTTCAATTTGTAACAGCAAATTCGAAAGAATAGGTAAAGTATGACGACGCTCTACTGCTCCGCTTACTACCTGCAACGGTTTTAAAAACGCATCCCGACTTACGTTAAATTTCATTGTTCTTCCCCTGGCTATCCCGGTCCGCACTACGACGACAAGGTGCGAATAAGGTTTCTATAGTCTTCTTTTATATCGTGTTGTTCGTCTTTCAACTTTTGTATTTGCCGACATGCGTGCAAAACCGTTGTATGATCGCGACCTCCGAATGCATCGCCAATCTCCGGTAAGCTATGGTTGGTCAACTCTTTTGCTAACGCCATAGCTAACTGCCTCGGCCGGGCAACACTGCGACTGCGCCTCTTCGATAAAATATCTGCCAACTTTATATTGTAATACTCGGCCACAGTTTTTTGGATATTATCTATCGTAACGAGCTTTTCCTGCGCTGCAATAAGATCGCGTAACGCCTCTCTGACAAAATCTATCGTAATCGCACGTCCTGTTAAAGACACATTTGCCACCACACGGTTTAGCGCCCCTTCAAGTTCGCGTACATTCGAGCGCAGACGTTTGGCAATGAAAAAAGCAACTTCATGCGGCATGTGCAAACCGCGCTCTTCTGCCTTACGCATAAGAATCGCAACACGTGTTTCAAGTTCAGGTGGTTCAATAGCTATAGTCAATCCCCAGCCAAAACGAGACTTTAACCTGTCTTCCACCCCATCGATCTCTTTAGGGTAAAGATCGCTTGTCATTATGATCTGCTGATTACCCTCAAGCAAAGCGTTAAAGGTATGGAAAAACTCCTCTTGAGAACCTTTTTTATTCGCGAAGAAATGAATGTCATCGATAAGTAACGCATCGACAGAGCGATAATAGCGTTTGAACTCATTGGTCGAACTGTTGCGAATTGAGTTAACCATGTCCTGAACAAAACGCTCAGCGCGGATATAAAAAACCTTTGCACCCTTCTTGTGTTCCATGATCCCGTTGCCAACCGCATGTAACAAGTGAGTTTTACCCAGACCTGTACCACCATACACAAATAATGGGTTATAAACGCCACCTGGATTTTCAGCGACTTGAATGGCTGCTGCTCGCGCTAATTGATTCGACTTACCCTCGACGAAATTATCAAAGGTGTATTCCGGGTGAATATTGCTTTCAAACACTTCATTTTCATCGGTTGCCAGCTGACCAAAGGTAGGGCCCGTTCGTCTGGGCGCTTGTCGCGAGCGGGCTGGAGCCGTCTTGGATTCACTACTACTGCTTACATTACCAACCTTTATGATGACCTTTGGCGCTTTGTTATCCGTCAATTCATTGAGGATCGTGTTGATCGTCTTTAAGTACTTATCACGGACCCAATCCACTGAGTAAATATTCGGCGCGTATAAGCTTAGTGTGTCGCTTGACTGTTCTGCCTGAATCGGGCGAATCCATGTGTTGAACTGCTGCAAGGGTAGATCAGATTGCAGTCGTTCTGAACACTGCTGCCAAAGCGAATTATTCACACTAACATCTCCATCTTCTTTATAATTATTCGTTACAATGATTGTACTTCAGCGCGTTTTATCACGCCACCTATAAACGATAAATAACGAATAAATTTAACGCTTTAGTCATGAGCATAATTGTGAGTAACCCATACTATTATCCACATAAATCATAGTTATGGACTCTTAAAATGTGGATTAAAAAATACAAAATATAATCACCCGGAGACCATTCACTTGTTGACTACTGCCAAAAAGATCGGTAAGATCCGCGCTCTAAAATTTTAGCTTTGACCGATGGAATAACTGTTATGAAAAGAACTTTTCAACCCAGCGTATTAAAACGCAAGCGTAGTCACGGTTTCCGTGCTCGCATGGCAACAAAAAACGGCCGTAAAGTCATTGCACGTCGTCGTGCACGTGGTCGTAAAGTACTGAGTGCATAATAACACTCTCGCTTATGGAAGGGAGTTGCGCCTGCTAACTCCCTCTCAGTTTCAAACTGTTTTCTCAAGCCCCCCTGTAAAAGCAGTCACTGCGCATATTACAATGCTCGCAACCCCAAATACGCTAGATAATCCAAGAATTGGCGTAACGGTCAGTAAAAAACGCGCTAAAACAGCGGTGCAGCGTAATCGCATTAAACGCAGAGTTCGCGAAACCTTTCGCTTAAAGCAACACAAAATCCCTAATTTCGACATTGTGGTTATTGCCAAACAAGGTATCGTAGACCTCGACAATACCGAACTCAATGACACGTTGAACTATTTATGGCGAAAACTGGCAAAGCGCTGCAAGCAATACCAATCGCAGTAATCAAGATCTATCAGTGGGTTATTTCGCCACTATTAGGTCCACGCTGTCGTTTTTACCCGAGTTGTTCACATTATGCCTGTGAGGCGATAGAGAAACACGGTACAATTAAGGGCGTTGGATTGGCGGCTAAGCGCATAGCTCGCTGCCACCCGGGTAGCGAGGGCGGATTTGATCCGGTTCCCGAACCTACCCGTGACAACAAAGACGCTTTTCATTCACAAGAACAGTAGCAACTTAGAGACGAAATCACTATGAATTCGCCACGATCGATACTTTTTATTGCTTTTTTAGTGGTGTCCTTTTTCCTGTTTCAGACCTGGATGGTCGATACAGCGCCGGGAACTCAGGCACCAAGCAACACGACAAGCACGTCAACAACGAGTAATAGCGACTCCACAGTACCAGAACCTCAAGGTAGTGTGCCCGGTGATTCATCAGTTCCTGATGGTGATAGTCCGGTTGCTAAAACAAATACCGGTGAGCTAGTCGAAGTTAAAACCGATGTTCTTGATATTGTTATTGACGCAAAAGGCGGCGATATCGTTTCGGCAAAATTGCTCGAATTTGCTCAATCGCTGGATTCAGAACAACGTTTTCAATTACTGCAGCGAGAGCCAGGTAACCTTTATATCGCTCAATCTGGTCTGATTGGTCCAGATGGTATTGACTCAAGTGGCGGCCGGGCTGAATTCTCTGTCGAGAAAACTGAATATGTGATGGAAAACGGAACCTTAGAAGTTCCCCTAACCTATCAAAAAGCAGATGGCACGGTTGTTAAAAAGATATTTTCGTTCAAACAAGGCCAGTATGACGTTGGCGTGCGTTACGAAATTTCAAACAACGCAAACGAGGCACAACAACTACAATTTTATGGTCAACTGCAGCAAACAATGACAGCAGGCGAAGGCGGCAGCATGATCATGCCGACATACTTTGGTGCTGCCTACTCACACGATGACGATAAGTTTGAAAAATACGATTTTGAGGACATGCAAGACCAACGTCTGAATGTTTCGACTCAGACTGGTTGGGTTAGTATGCTCGAGCATTATTTTGTATCTGCGTGGATTCCGACGCAGCAGCAAGATAACCGCTTATTCTCCCGTGTAGCCGATAACTCGCAAGCTATCATTGGTGTCATCTACCCAATGGAGCAAATCAATGCCGGTGAAACGGCGGTGATTGAATCAACCGTTTATCTTGGCCCTAAAGATCAAGACTCAATGGCTGCTTTAGTCGAGAATCTTGATTTAACAGTTGATTATGGTTTCTTGTGGTGGCTGGCGCAGCCCATTTTCAAACTGCTTCAGTTCTTACAAAGCCTGGTCTTAAACTGGGGTCTGGCAATTATCCTAACGACCGTTGTGGTAAAAGCAGCGCTATTCCCACTGACCAAGGCACAATATGTGTCAATGGCAAAAATGCGGATGCTGCAGCCTAAAATGACGGCAATGCGCGAGCGTTATGGTTCTGACCGTCAGAAAATGTCTCAGGCAATGATGAAGCTCTACAAAGAGGAAAAAGTTAATCCTCTGGGTGGTTGCCTACCGATGTTGTTACAACTTCCAATATTCCTGGCGTTATACTGGGTATTACTGGAGAGTGTGGAACTGCGTCACTCAGAATTCGTATTCTGGATTCAGGATCTGTCAACTAAAGACCCGTATTACATCTTACCTATCCTAATGGGCGCCAGCATGTTCCTGATGCAAAAACTGCAGCCGACACCGACTGCGGATCCAATGCAACAGAAACTGTTCCAGTACATGCCGGTTATCTTTACAGTATTTTTCCTGTGGTTCCCATCAGGGCTGGTACTATACTGGTTGGTTAGTAACTTGATTACCATTGCGCAGATGTTAATTATTTACAAAGGCCTCGAGAAAAAAGGCATTAACGTTCGCGGTAAGTAATCGCCATGCACGATAATGACTTTACCCACGACACCATTGTTGCCCAGGCTACCCCGCCTGGGCGCGGTGGTGTTGGTATTGTTCGGGTCAGCGGTAAAGCCTGCAAAAACGTTGCAGAAATATTGCTTCGCCAATGTCCTAAACCTCGCAAGGCGGAATACCTGCCATTTTATAATAGCGCCGGTGAATTACTTGACGAAGGTATCGCTATTTACTTCCCGGGTCCTAATTCCTTTACCGGTGAAGATGTCTTAGAACTTCAGGGGCATGGTGGTCCAATTTTGATTGATATGATCATCAAAGCCATTCTGGAAATTCCCGACATACGCCCTGCCCGCCCTGGCGAATTCAGCGAACGAGCATTTCTTAACGACAAGTTAGATTTGACTCAAGCGGAAGCAATTGCAGACCTTATCGATACCAACTCTGAACAAGCAGCTAAAGCGGCACTACAGAGTTTAAAAGGCGAGTTCTCACATAAAATCGACCAACTCGTCGACGCTGTTATCCACTTGCGAATGTACGTTGAGGCCGCTATTGATTTTCCTGACGAAGAAATCGACTTTCTTTCGGATGGTAAAGTTGCCGGCGACTTAACCAACATCATCGAACAATTGTTCCATATAGAACAACAGGCTCGCCAAGGTACTTTAATGCGCGAAGGCATGCGTATTGTCATCGCAGGCCGACCCAATGCGGGTAAGTCCAGCTTACTCAACGCGTTAGCCGGACGCGAATCAGCAATCGTCACAGAAATTGCCGGAACGACGCGCGACGTATTACGCGAACATATCCAAATCGATGGTATGCCATTACATATTATCGATACCGCCGGGCTACGTGAATCTCCCGACCAAGTGGAACAGATCGGTATCGAGCGGGCCTGGGAAGAAATACGCCAAGCCGACCGTGTATTGTTTATGGTTGATAGCCAGGAGACCAATGCTGTCCATCCTGATGATATTTGGCCCGAGTTTTTCGCTCAATTACCCGAAGATATGCCATATACCGTTGTTCGAAATAAGGTCGACTTGACTAAAGAGTCGACAGGCATGGATGAGCATAACGGCATCCCGGTTGTTCATTTATCGGCGAAAACAGGTCATGGCATTGAATTACTGCGCGAGCACCTTAAGCACTGCGTTGGTTATTCGACGAGCGCAGAAGGTAGTTTTATGGCACGGCGTCGTCATTTAGACGCGTTAGCAAAAGCTAAAGATCATTTATTACAAGGCCAGGAACAATTAGAAATGAGTTTAGCCGGAGAGTTATTGGCAGAAGAACTTCGCTTAGCTCAGCAACACCTAAATGAAATAACCGGTGAATTCACGTCTGATGATTTACTCGGTCAAATTTTCGGGTCATTCTGTATCGGGAAGTGAAACGGCCAAAAAGATCGAAAAGCATCCAATCAAATACAAATAACCAATTGTTTTATAAATAAATTTATTCTATTTCTTTGCAGGCCATTTGATCCGTTTTGCCCCCTCTTGCTCCGTGTGTGCTCCGAGTATAAGTTTTCGGAGCACTCGGAGCACAAAAGGAGCAAAACATGAAAATCACTATCCAGAAACGCGAACCAGACAAGAACGGCCACCGTGCCTTGCGACTGGTCTACTACCACGGTTCCAAGACAAGCCAGAACGGTTCTCGGGCGCAGAAGCGCTCGTATGAGCCCCTGAACCTGTTCTTATACGACAAACCTCGACTTCCGGCGGAGCGCGAGCACAACAAGACCGTAAATCAGAAGGCTGAGGCCATCCGGGCAAAACGGCTGCTGGAAATCGAGTCGTCACGACATGGATTGGATGATCGGACCAAGCTTTCTGCCAGCTTCTTCGATTACTTCGACCAGCTGACTGACGAGAAGGCTTCTGGAAGCAAATCCAACCATTCGATCTGGATCTCCACCCGTCACCACCTGCACCGCTACCATGGCTTGTCTGAACTGTCCTTTGAGCAAGTCGATAAGCGATTCCTGGAGGGGTTTCGGCACTACCTTCTGCATGAGGCCACCACCAAATCCGGTACCAAACTGGCCAAGAACACGACCAGCAGTTACTTCAACAAGGTTCGCGCTGCGCTCAACCAGGCCTATCGGGACGGCATTGTCCGCGACAACCCGGTTCAACAGGTCAAGTCCATCAAACCGGAGAACACCAAACGAACGTATTTGACCCTCGAAGAGGTCCGGGCTCTGACCAAAGCCGAGTGCCGGTATGACGTGCTGAGGCGGGCTTTCCTGTTTTCCTGCACTACCGGCCTTCGCTGGTCAGATATCCACAAGCTGGTCTGGGGTGAGATAGAGGAATTCGCCGATGGCCACTACCGCATTATTTTCCGGCAGAAGAAGCTGGTGAATGCCGGAAACTCATTGCAATACCTGGATCTTCCAGATTCAGCGGTGAGACTGTTGAATCTGGAGAATCGCGGAAAGACAGGTGATCGCGTATTCAAGGGTCTCAAGTATGACTCTTATACCAACGTTGCGTTGGCACAATGGGTCATGCGGGCGGGTATCACCAAGAGTGTGACTTTCCATGCCGGTCGGCACACATTTGCAGTGAATCAACTGGCTAGGGGTGTAGATATCTACTCGCTGTCCCGGCTTCTGGGCCATAGTGAGCTGCGAACCACCGAAATCTATGCGGACATACTCGAAACTCGCCGCACAGAGGCCATGAGGAGTTTTCCTGACATATTTGAGGAGACACTGGACGGAGTTGGGGAATGTGCAGCCTAAGTGACGAGAGGGGCTTTCACAGCCCCTCTTTCCTCCTGCCCCACATCAAACACTCCGCCGTCCTGGTCTTCGGTGGCTCACCAGGTGCTGAGCAGCCGACTGCTCGATCTCGTCCGCCGTCGCGATCCGGTTGGACTGGAGCCACTTCAAGATGTCTGCGCGGCGAAAGAAAATCCGGTGACCATTTGGCTTGAAATGAGGGACCTTCTTTTGGGAGGTTAACTGGTACAGGGTGCTTTTCTTCAGCCCAGTGTATTCCGCACACTCCTCAAGGCTCATGATCTCCTTGTCGGCCTCCGGGGCCTTGCTACCATTAATATGGTCCAGAATGATTTTTTTGAGGACCATCATGTCCTGCAATACTCGCTGTAACATCTCTTTTTCTGTCATCGCTCTACCCCTAAACCGCCATAACCAAAGTGGGAAAACTGGGAAATTGGGAACACCGTGTCAGTCCTCATGCTCAATCCTCTCCAGTTCTTCAAGTTGCCGCCTAACTTGGTCAGGCCTGAGCGCGAAAAACCGCTGCAAACCTCCATTGACTCTGGTTTTGTAGGTCCCCCGGGAGCGCTCATTACTCACCAGGCAGTCACGCTGTAACAGCACCTCCACTTCCCTCATGTAATGAGTCGGCAGTCCGAGCCGCTTCAGGAAATGCGATTTATAGATCAACCACAACTCGCGCCCCTCGTGTGAGCGCCGAAAACCAGCTCCCCCCTGGCCACTCGCTTGTTCAATATCACTGAGACTGCGCTCCCAGATTTTTATGGCCCGCTCCAGCGCTTTGAGAAGCCGGAATTCCTCAGAATTTCTGGAGTGGCCTCTATTATCCAGCCAAGCCTTCAAGGTTCGGTGGACGGCTGCCAAGGACTCTTCCTCGCTCCAAGGGAGAATGAAATTCCTACTACCGAGACAAAGTGCCGCCCCTATGAGCGCAAACCGCCTGATGACCCGTTGCACCTGCGATGCCATCTGGTCTCTTGTCCAAATACCGCTTAGGCGACCAATTTCGTGACTCAGGTAGCTGTTCAGCTCGTCATGACGCTCGGTCAGTAAAGAGATCCACTCGCGAATTATGGTGCCGTGGTAGCGCTGACAAGACGATTTCAGCTCGTCCACAAACTGCTGAGGGTGCTTATGACCGTGTAGTTCATCGAACGCCCCATGGGCTCCAAATACAGGAATTTCCACCAGTCGTATCTGCTGGCCTGCGCGTAACGGTTTACCGATCTGTTGAAGTAGCTCAGCAATCCAGACTTCTCCGCTACTCAACACCAGCGTTCGCCAATGGGAGGTTGCAGCCAGCTCGCCGGAAACGTTAGCCCGTAACTTTCCTGATCCGTTCATGATCTGATAGATCGCCGTATCGATGTCTTCTGGGCGAGCCATGCCGATCTCATCTAACGGCAACAACATGTCGTTGTGCTCTGATGAGACTGCCGCTAACCCGTTACTGGTTGAGATCCAACTGCGAACATAGCGGTTTCCCCCATACACGCTAGCCGCCAACTGCAACAAGGTGGTCTTTCCGGTCGACGATGCTCCAACCAAGTGGATGGCGCCATTTTCCATCCCAGCAGACGCAATCAATGGCGCAGCCAGCGCCGTGCCAATACTGAATATTGCTAACGGGTTGCCTCGGCATAGCTGACCGACATAAGTCTGCCAGTCGCTGAGACTTCCAGACTCCTCTAACGTCGCAGAGCCTGATAATTGGCCTACGAAATGGTGCGGCTCGTCAGCGGAGCCGATCGTCCAGTTACTGGTAGCAAATACTCCACCGTGCCAACCCGTTCGATTAACCACTGTCGCCGGTTCGGCCAGAGCCATCTGTTCCAACAGATAGTGCTGAAGCCGGTTCCAGCTTGCTTGGCCGGGCGTAAGTGGATAACCGGTATCAACCAGCATATCCCGCACCTGCCGGGCATTATCGCTGTTGAGATCTCGGGCGTAGATGACCTCGCGTAGCTTCACACCATCGAAATTCTGCCATTCCAGCAACGCTCCATGCCCGTGACGTTTGTCAGTTAATCTGGTGCGAGCCATCACCTGAATCCAGCCACCGATACGTTGCCAGTGGTCACCTGACAATACATAGAGCCCATCTTCTTGAAGTTTGTATTGCATCAGCTCCGCCCCCTCACAGCTTGTCCAGCCAGGCTTTTACATCCTGATAGCGAAAGCGAACGGCTCGGCCATTGGGGTTTGGCTTCACTGGTGCCGGGAACCGACCCTGTTTTACATAGCGGCGCAATGTTGCCTGTGATGTTTTCAGAACAGTGCAGACTTCTTCATAGGTCAGCAAGCGCTCAGTCGAGGTATTTGATTGTTTCTTCATGACTACTCCAGTCGGGTTGTGAATCGTTCGGAGCAATCATCGGAAATATTCGTCTTGGGGGAGAACCGCGGAATTGCCCATAAAGGGCGCAAAGGCGAGGCCGGCTAATAAGCCATTGATTATTAAAAGATAAAAATCACAAGAAACCAGAAAAAGAACGTCATAATCGCAAAATTAGGGCTTACATGAGTGGATTTTGTGCATTTAATGATCAAGTTAGCTGCATGACTTTCACATGTGAAAGTCATTTTCCGGTCTCAGAATCATATTTTGATTCACTGATGGCTGTACGAGTTCGAACCACACATTCTTCTTTAAAAAAGGCCTTTGTGAGGCCGTTTCGAGCTAGGCTGAATAGCACCAGGTGCTCGCTAACCCAAATAGCCTCATGAAGGCCCTTTCAGAGGCCCATTTACGCCATATCAGTAAACGTCGAGTCTGGAAAACATCAACAAGTGCTCAGCGAGTCTTTTTTGAGGCGCTTAAGACGCACCAGCCGAAGAAGCACTGGCAGGGAGGTTACTGACTGAAAGCCCATCGATTCCATCTGATTTGGAAAACTCACACACTGGGATTCCGACGACAACTTATCCAGATTAATAGCGTATGTGCTGCTCATATCTCCAAGAGGCGCCCTCTTAAACGCATGGAAAGAGCCGGGAATTATCCAAATCAGATAGGTATGTGAAGCGATTGGAAAGTCCTCCAGGAGACTCGCCGATCATTGTTGGATATCTCTCAGTCAGCCTAATCTGTCCCTCGCTCGAGGTTCCGCACATCTTGGTCCACTCACCTCGTTTAGAAATCGAGCAAGTTACACATCACCCACTCGGTCTCGCAGGATATTTTCCAGTATATCTTTGGCTTCCATGGCTGCGTTTCGGTTCCCCTGAACATGAGCCATGGATATAGCCCCTTCCTTGAGCAAAACAATCAGGTTTGTGAACTCGATTGTTAATCCCATTGATAGAGACAATTCGTGGACATGCCGTCTAATCAATGCCGTCATATCGGCTTTGTGTCCTGCACAAGCCTGATGGATGGCATTGTCTCGATCACCAAATTCAGCACAGGCATTAATGAAGAAACAACCATTGAAGTGGTCGATCTCCGGCACACGATCATGAAACCAATCATCCAGGGCGTTAAATAACTCCAAGATAGCAGCCTTGCCTGCAGGGACCTGTTCCAGCCGTGATGTCAGCCAAGCCCTGTAATTGCGGTCACGGTAATGGACCGTGGCTTCTATCAGATGCTCTTTACTGGGAAAGTGATGGTAAAGCGTTTTCTTGGCTATGCCGGATTCTGCCAGTACAAGATTCACACCCACAGCATGGATGCCCCGGGTGTAGAACAATTGAAAGGCTGTACGAACCAGCTGTTCTTGCTTGTCCATAAATACAGAAACTCAGTTAGACCAGACACTCGCATATTGACATAGGTAGACAATACTGTCTACCCTGTGTAGACCAATCTGTCTACTGAGGATTTTCTGATGTATCAACGCCTGACCACCTCGCGATATTTTGTTCCTCTGCTGGCCGGCCTGGGAGCCATGCTGTGTATTACCACCCTCGGAAGCCTGGGCATCGCTTTTCAGTCTTCTGTCTGGTTGATGGCGCCCTTTGGTGCAACGATGGTAATCCTGTTCGGGTTGCCGGAAAGCCCGCTGGCACAGCCAAGAAACATCATCGTTGGTCATTTATTAACGACCGCAATTGGCCTTCTTGTGGCTACCTTTGTGGGAGTTATACCTTGGTCTATGGGGCTGGCGGTAGGGCTAGCTGTATGCCTGATGTTGTTGACCAAAACAACGCACCCACCGGCTGGAGCCAATCCGTTAGTTGTTATGGTGGCCGGTGAACACTGGGATTTTTTGCTCATGCCTGTGGGGGCAGGTGCCGTTCTCATTGTGGTATTTGGGGTGCTGTATCACCGGCTTATTTCCGGGCATCGCTATCCGACGCACTGGTTGTAATTCTGTTTTCCACGCTTGACACCCAGTTGTTCCTTTTGTAGAACGTTCTATAAATAGAACGGGAGGAGAATGGAACAATTGGATCAGATCTCACTAGAAACGCTCGGGCGACACCTACAAGCTTTGCGTGTTGCCCGCGGATGGTCGCTTTCCGGGTTAGCTGCGGCAGCCGGTGTTGCCAAGTCGAACCTTTCACGCCTGGAACAGGGCAATGGGAATCCGACCTTGGATACCATCTGGCGACTGGCGGTTCAGCTCAATGTCCCCTTCGGCAACCTGGTTGCCCCTATCCGTGTACCGGTTGGTGAGGAAGGGGTGCAGGTCCGGCTTGTGGATCAGGGGGGAGACAATCCCCGGGTAGACGCCTACTGGATGTCCTGTGCCCCCAACACGACGCGTATGGCGGAGGGGCATACGCCAGGGACGGTGGAGTCCGTTACCGTTATCAGTGGTCAACTGGAAGTCGGTGTCACTGGCCACAGCCAGCATTTGCGGGCTGGCGAGAGCCACACCTTCGATGCTGATCAGCCACACTTATATCGTACCCGGGAAGCCTGGGCCACGTTACTGGTCACCATCGTGTATCAAAAAGAAGGTGAGGGATCATGAGTGATCAGGCAATCAGCGCGGGCGGGCGCGCTTGGGTAAGAGGGGTACGGGATGCGATTCCGCTGCTCGGGGGCTACATTCCGGTGGCGATTTCGTTTGGCCTGATCGCCAATCAGGCCGGTTTCAGCAGCTGGGAAGCCATCATCATCTCCCTGGTTATCTATGCGGGTGCTTCCCAGTTCCTGTTTGTTGGCATGGTGGCCTCGGGAGCTCCCTTGTGGCTTGTGGTGGTGATGACGCTGCTGATCAATGCCCGGCATCTGGTTTATGCCCCGAACCTGGCCCCCTGGCTCACCGGAAATCGGTGGTGGTTCTGGTTGATGCACGGGCTGACGGATCAGGTCTTCGCGTTGGCGCACACCCGCCTGCCGGCGTTGCCGTCATCGGAACGCCTGGGGTGGTTCACTGGCGCCATGCTGTTGGCCTGGTTCAGTTGGGTAGGGGGCACGGCCCTGGGAGCTTTCGCGGGGCAGGAGCTGACCGGGCGCTGGCCATTGCTGAATGACGTTATGCCCTTTGCGCTACCGGCTCTGTTCGTGGTGCTGCTGGCCCCGAGATTCACTTCCTCGTTATGGGCTGCAGCGCTGGGGTGTGCCATTGTCGTAGCGTTGTTGTTTGCGGCTAATGGCCTGCCCAATATGGCGATACCGGTTGCGGCGCTTCTGGGCGCTGCGGTGTTCTTTGTGATGCAATCCAATACACGGGCGGAGGTTTAACGCATGGCTGGTGAACTGTGGGTTGCGGTGATGGTTGCCGCAGCGGGTACATTGTTGATGCGTCTGTTGCCACTGGTGTGGATGCAGAGGCGTTTGGCCCGGGAAGACAGCCAGGGCGCTACAGCGGCCATGCCCAGGTGGCTCGGAGTGCTCGGCCCGGTGATGATCGCGGCCATGCTGGGGGCTTCGCTGGTTCCCGCAGCCGGCACCCTGAATGCCTGGGTTGCAACGGCTGTTGGGGGGTGCGTAACCCTGCTGGTCTGGTGGAAAACAAAGTCCCTGGGATGGCCGGTCGTTTGGGGCGTTGTGGCGTTTGGTGTGGTGCGGTTTCTCAATTTCGTTGTGATTTAACTGATCAAGGATCGGAGTGAATATGAGTACTCATACTTCCAGCCAGAAGATAACAACCTCTAAGATTCAGGCCATGAAAGGACGAGGTAACATTGTTTGCCTCACGGAATACATGAAGCCCATGGCAGAACTCATGGATCCTTTTGTCGATCTGATCATCGTGGGGGATTCCACGGGGATGGTGGCCTACGGATAAGATTCTACATTGCCCGTTACGCTGGATATGATGATTAACCATGGTGGGGCGGTGGTGCGGTGGTGCGTGGCAGCCAGAAAGCCTGCGTCGTTGTTGATATGCCCTATGGTACGTATCAAAAAAGGGGTATACGGATTTAATGGTTGATGGGGCACCTTCACCCCATCAATCTGATACCACCCTCAGATGGTTGATAGATCGACTCCGTAGTTGAGTTCCTCTGCGAAGTCCGGCAGTCCGTAACCGATGGTTTTCTTGTAGAAAGGAGAGACCTTCGCAGTCGGTGCCTTCTTCTTGTGCTTCGTGGTGTAGAGCATTCGTGCCCGCATCACCTCGAAGGAGTAACCGCGCCCTTCACGGTTCTTGTCCTTGGCCAGTCGGTTGATGGACTCCGTGTAACCCGGCTTATTCATGAGGTCGGTCTGAAAACGAAGATGGCGAGTGGTTTTCTCTTGTAGAATCAGGATGTTCCTGCCAGAACACGATTCAAGAGGACCACTCGCCATGGGTGAAAGCCTATCCACCTGGACGCCCTCATGCAACGGCTCTGTCCGTGTTGAGCTGAGCGGCCAGCGCACTACCAGCGACAGCGGCGCTCTGCTGTTGCGTGAGGCCCTCGACAACAGCGGCGTGATTGAGGCGCTGGAAGACAATCTGGTCGATCGACGCCACCCGCTGCGCATCCTTCATTCGCTGGCCAGCCAGTTGCGTACCCTGGTGCTGCAGCGTGCGATGGGCTGGATCGACCTCAGCGATACCGACACGCTGCGCCGTGATCCGCTCTGGCAGCTGGCCTGCAGCGATGCGCGCGGGACAACGCCCCTGGCCCAGGACCGGCCCTCTCAAGCCACGCTGTCGCGGCTGCTGACCTGCCTCGGGCGCTGCGACAATATCGATGCCGTGCACGAAGGCCTGCTGCGACTGGTGATCTGGCGCCTGACCGCGCTGAAGAACGGCGAGCGCCCCAAGCAGCTGACGCTGGACATCGACGGCCTGCCGATCGAGGTCCACGGCCACCAGGGCGGCTCGGCCTATCATGGCCTGTACGGCGCGCGGATCTATTCACCGCTGGTCGCCTCGCTGGCAGAAACCGGCGACATGGTGGGCGGCCTGCTGCGCGAGGGCAACGCCGGCCCGGCCGAGAACGCCGACACCTGGATCCCGCATCTGGTGCGGCGACTCAACGAGAGCACCGGCGCCCAGGTTCGGGTGCGCATCGACGCCGGTTTCACCGACAACGCGACGCTGGCGGCCCTGGAAGAGCGTGACATCGAGTACCTGGGCCGGCTGCGCAGTCACACCGGTCTGCAGAAGCTGGCGGCACCGCACCTGAAGCGGCCACCCGGCCGGCCACCCGAGCAGCCTCGCGAGTGGTGCCACGATCTGGAGTATCAAGCGGGCTCTTGGTCGGCACCGCGTCGCGTCGTGCTGGTGGTGCAGGAACGCCCCGATGACCTGCTGCTGCATGCCTTCTTCCTGGTCACCAACCTCGGAAAGTTCGACTGGCCGCCGGAGAAGGTCCTGGCGCTCTACCGCAAGCGCGGCAGCGCCGAGGCGCACATGGGCGAGGTGAAGTCGGCGCTCGACGTGCACCTCTCGTCGACCGATCGCGGCGCCTCCACCGTTCAGGACGTGATGGCACGCAACGAGGTGAGCCTGCTGCTCAGCCTCTACGCCTACCAGGTCCTGCATGGCCTGCGCTGCCTGCTGGAGCGGCAGACCCGGCAAGGCTGGAGCCTCAGCCGGATGCGCGAGCAGGTGCTGAAGGTCGCCGCCACGCTGAGGCTGCACGCTCGGCGAATCACCGTTCATCTGGGTGCCGCCGCCGACAAGTGGTGGCCGACGCTGCTGAAGGGGCTGCCGAAGCTGACCGCACTGAGCTGACGCTCCTGCGAGACCACCACAGCATCAGAAAGCGAGCGACCGGAGCGGCGGTAGGCGATCACGGCTGCTTGGACGGCCGCCATTGATTCCAAAGAGCTATAAGTAAGTAGGAAAAGGGCTGCGTTCTGGCATTACTCAACAGCCACTCGCGCTGAAGAGGCGAATCCTGATAAGCAATGCCAACAGCCAGTACCTTCAGACCGCTCAATCAGCGCCCTCGTGAATAAGGCGGGTTCAGCCCGAATTGGAAACATGCTGTTGTGTCACGCCGTGTTAGGTATCTATCTTCACAGGTATGTATAAGCCTGCTACCGTTGGCACATGTACACTCGCATCACGCGCTCCGGTGGCCGGAGCTATCTGCAGATCGTCGAAGGCTTCCGAACCGAAGCTGGCGTGCGTCAGCGCGTGATTGCCAATCTCGGGCGTGTGGACCATCTGGACGACAAGAAGCTGGATCCGTTGATCCATGGCTTGCAACGCGCGCTCGGGCGAGTGCCTGCTGCCGCGCCGGTACCGCAGTACGATTCGGCGCTGGCCTTTGGTGACGTCTATGCCTTGAACGAACTCTGGGCGAGCCTGGGGTTTGGCGAGGTCATCCGCCGAGCGTTGCGCTCCTCACGGCGCGCCTTCGATGCAGAGGCACTGGTGCGGGCCATGGTGTTCAACCGCTTGTGTGCGGCGGACTCAAAGCTGGGGTGTCTGGACTGGCTGGAGACGGTGTCGATTCCGGGCATGCCGCGCCAGGTCACGCACGACCAGTTGTTACGCACGATGGATGCGCTGATGGAGCGCGCCGATGCGGTGGAGGCTCGCATCGGCGCACAACTGCGACCGATGCTCGATCAACAGTTGTCGGTGGTGTTCTACGACCTGACCACAATCCGTATTCACGGCGAGGGCAAGGTCGTCGGTGATCTGCGCGCCTTCGGCATGAACAAGGAAACCGGCGGCATCGCCCGGCAATGCGTGCTTGGCGTAGTGCAATCGGCCGAGGGTTTGCCGCTGATGCATACCGTCCACGCGGGCAATGTGTCGGAGACCAAAACACTGAAGGCCATGCTGGCCTGCGTGCTCGAACGCTTTGCGATCGAGCGGGTGATTGTGGTGGCGGACCGTGGCCTGCTGAGCCTCGACAATGTGGCTGAATTGAGCGCGCTGGCGACGCAGACTCAGCGCCAACTGCAATTCATCTTGGCCGTACCGGCGCGGCGCTACCGCGAGCTTGGCGGCACACTGGAGGCGCTGAGCTTCGATCATGATCAGGCGAGTCTGGCTGAAGGCGAATTTGCTGGCCATCGGCTGGTGGTTGCCCACGATCCCGTGCGTGCTGCCGAGCAGTCGGAGAAACGTCGCGAGAAAATCGCCGAGCTCGAGGCTTTCGCTGAAAAGCTGGTGATCAAGCTCGACACGCAAGACAAGGGCGAGACTGCGCGTGGCCGCAAAGCCAGTGATCGCGGCGCCTACAGCCGCTTCCAAAGTGCCGTGGCCGATGCCGAGTTGACGCGCTATATCCAGGCCGACTACCGCGCCGACCTTTTCAGCTACGAGCTCAACGAGGCTGCGATCCAAGATGCCGAACGCTTCGACGGCAAGCTCGCGCTACTGACCAACGTCAGTGACTTGAGCGCCGAGCAGATCGTCAGCCGTTACAAGAGCCTTGCCGACATTGAGCGGGGTTTCCGGGTGCTCAAGAGTGATATCGAAATCGCCCCGGTATTCCATCGCCTGCCGGATCGCATCCGTGCACACGCACTGATCTGCTTTCTGGCACTGGTGCTCTATCGCGTCATGCGCATGCGCCTCAAGGACCACGGCAGCACGCACAGCCCGAAGACCACTCTTGAACTGCTACGCAGACTGCAAAAGCACCGAGTCCAGCTCGGCAACCAACATCTCACCGGCACCGGCACCCCCACCCCGCAGCAACTCGAATTGTTCGCCGCCCTCGGGATAGAAAAACCCGCCTGATCAGCCATGTTGTGTCATTTTCGCTTGTCTCAGCGAAAACAAATCAATCACTTATGTGATTAACTGCGGAACTTGGGTATCCCGTCTCAACGCTGGTTTTGACCTGGTTATACACAGCCCGCATCAGGTACTGAGAAGCGATATTGCGGAAGGACTCGTCGTTCATCAGGCGTATGAAGATGTCCTCGTTGCCGTCCATGCGCTCTACAAACAAGTTCTCAAGCTGCTTGTTAAATACTGGCTCGAAGTTCTCCAGGCTGTTAGCCATGACGGCCTGACGAAGCTGTTCGTTGGCAACGGCGGTTTCCTTCACCTGATCGAAGAACAGCTGGTCCGCCGGGGTAAACTCTGTACCAAATCGCTCATTGAGCTTGTCGACCAGTGTCGATAACTGCACCTCTTCCTCTGCCTGGCCGGTACCGACCTCGGTCGGGCCATAGAGGGCTTCCGGCTCGCCTACTTTCAGGTCGATGGCGCCTTCACTGATTTTCTGAAGTCGGTAGTACTTCAGCTCTACCTCGTCATCAACCTGCACCGTGCGCGTATCGGTGGTGTAAGGCAGCTTGGTGAGCAGGAAGCGGGAATAGGTGTACAGCTTCTCGTGGTCCGAGTCCTGATAAGGAATAATCTGGGCAACGAAGCCGTACAGGTTACGGAAGCTGACCAATTGCCCCTTGAACAGGGCTTGGTCTTCCTCGCTCAATTTCTTGAAACGCTCGACAGCCAGGTCAATCAGACTGTTCAGCTTCTTGTGTTCGCCGCCCGTCGGGTTCAGTCGGTTGCGGAACCAGATCTCGCACCACGCGCTCACCTCACCCTCCGTAAAAATCTGCCAGGTGGACAGGGTGTGGGCCAGGTTATTGAGCTGCTGAGGGTCGGTATCCTCTTCCTTGGTGGTCACCTCGTAATAGGGTTTGAACGCCTTGTAGATTTCATCCGGCTCATTCACGAAGTCGAGGACAAAGGTATCTGTCTTGCCCCTAGCCGTTCGGTTAAGCCGTGACAGCGTTTGCACCGCCTGAATGCCTGACAGCTTCTTATCCACATACATGCTATGAAGCAGTGGCTGGTCAAAGCCGGTTTGGTATTTTTCAGCGACCAGTAACACCTGATATTCCTCGGTGTTGAATTTATCCGGTAGCTCAGACTCCTTGATGCCCTCGTTCATACCGACTTCGGTAAATGTCTTGTCAGCATATTCCTTGAGAGCGATTTCTCCCGAGAAGGCTACAAGGGACTTCACATCGGTATAGCCTTTAGATTTGATGTACTTGTCGAAGCCCAGCTTGTAGCGCACCGCATGTTCACGAGAGCTGGTCACTACCATGGCCTTTGCCCGGCCACCGATCTTGTGGCGGGTATGGGTGCGGAAGTGCTCAACGATCACCTCAACCTTCTGTGCTATCTCATGGTCGTGGAAGGAAACAAAGCGAGCCAACGCCCGCGCTGCCTTGCGGCGCGGCACTTCAGGGTCATCCTCCACCTTCTGGATCAGCTTGTAATAACGCTTGTAGCAGGTGTAGTGGGCCAAAACGTCATGGATAAAACCCTCTTCAATGGCCTGCCGCATACTGTAGTGATGGAACGGAGCTTCGCCGTTTCGTCCCGGCTCGTTGAACACGGCCATGGTCTTGAACTTGGGGGTAGCTGTGAACGCAAAAAAGCTCAGGTTAGGCTGTTTAGCACGTTTGAGCTGCTCACGGATGAGCTCCTTTTTAGCCTCTTCGCTAAGGCTTTCGTCCTCCATGTCCAGTAATTGCTCAGCAATGGCTGATTCGATGCCATCCTTGTTCAGGATCTTCCGCAGCTCCATAGCCGTTTCGCCACTCTGCGAGCTGTGAGCCTCATCAACAATCACCGCGAAGCGTTTGCCTTCCGTCGAAATTGAAATGCCTTTGCCTTTCTGCTCCAGCGTGCGGATGGCCTGACTGATGAAGGGGAACTTCTGGATAGTCGAGATGATGATTGGCACCCCGTCAGCCAGCGCCTTGGCCAGTTGCTGAGTATTCTCGTCGATCTTCTGGACGACGCCCAACTTGTGCTCGAACTGGAAGATGGTGTTCTGCAATTGCTGGTCGAGTACCCGGCGGTCAGTAATCACCACCACGGAATGGAATACCTTCTCGTTGTTAGCATCGTGCAGACTGGACAAACGATGAGCCAACCAGGCAATAGAGTTGGATTTACCGGAACCCGCAGAGTGCTGTACCAGATAGTTATGGCCGGAGCCCTTGGATTTTGCGTGCTGGGTCAGAGACCTTACGGCATCCAGCTGGTGGTACCGTGGGAAGATCAATGTTTCCTTGCGGTGGCGCTTGATTCCCTTTTCGGTTACGACTGTTTTCTCTTCTACCTGAAGGTGCAGAAAACGGGCGAGGATATCCATAAGGCTGTCCCGCTCCAGCACCTCTTCCCAGAGGTAGGCGGTACGAACATCACCTTTCATCGGCGGGTTGCCAGCGCCGTGATTAAAACCCCGGTTGAAAGGCAGGAAAAAGGTATCCTTACCCTCCAGGTGGGTCGTCATAAACGCTTGCTCGGTATCTACTGCAAAATGCACCAGGCAGCGATTTTTGAAGGCGAATAGCGGGTCTTTGGGGTTCCGCTCGAAGCGGTATTGAGACTTGGCATTTTCTACCGTCCATCCAGTCGCCGACATGGCATTTTTCAGCTCCAATGTGGCAACTGGGAGACCATTCACAGCCAGCACCATGTCAGGAATTGCGCCCGTCTTGGTATGTACCTGACGAACCACGCTAAGCCTGTTCGCGGTGTAGCGTTCAGCCGCGCCGGAATCAATACTGGTATTGGGAGCAAAATAAGCCAGCTTCACCGACTTGCCGACGCATTTGAAACCCTCACGCAGCACGGTCAGGGCACCTTTTGCGGCCAGTTCCTTGGTTAGGGCATCCAGCAGCATGCTCTCGGCCTTGCTCGCATCCAGGTTGTTCAACCGCTCCCAGATCTTGGGTTGTGTCTTCTGCACAAAGCTCACGACATCCGCCGGGAACAAGGCTATTTCAGCATCGAAACTGGTGGGATCCCCCTTTTGATAGCCACCCTGGGTGATCAGCGCCTGCTCTATGGCGTTCTCAAAGTCGATTTCTTTGTGCATGTTGTTATCCTGTTACTCTTGTTCTGGCTACACGGCAGCTTTAACTTACCCTTTCTCTAAGTTAAAGGTAACCAAATTACTTTAACTTAAAAACAGCTTAAGGTAAGGATCGAATACATAGCTTCGCCAGCGCTGTTGCCCTGTCATCTCGACCAAAATACCTTTTCCCATCAATGCTTTAATAAGCGCGTTAGCCGTGGGGGTGGTGATATCCAAGGCAGTTTCAAGCTGCTTTGCGTTCACGATTGGCTGACGGTACAGCACGTTCAACGCTTCGCGAGCCAGTGGGGCGCGTTTTCCCAAACCCAACACGTCCTGCTCCACCTTCGCACGCAGAGCCAGGATCTCCCGGAACAGGTCTCGTCCACGAGTCGCCGTCTCCGCCACACCATTGAGGAAGAACCGTAGCCAATGGATGACATTATTATTGGTCCGTACCTGCATCAGCGCGTCGTAGTAACTGGCACGATTGCGTTCAAAAAAGTCCGACAGATATAGCGACGGCTTATTCAGCAATCCATGGCTGACCAGGTAAAGCGGAATGAGCAACCGGCCGATACGGCCATTACCATCCAGAAACGGGTGGATAGTTTCAAACTGGTAGTGGCTCAGGCCGATACGGACCAGGTGCGGTACCTGAATCTGATCGTTGTGCCAGAACAACTCCAGGTCCCCCATCATGGCTACGACACCATCATGGTGAGGCGGGATGAAACTCGCATCAGCGAGGCTGGAACCACCGATCCAATTCTGACTGCTACGGAACTCCCCGGGTAATTTATGCTCACCGCGCACCCCCTGCATTAAGAGTTCGTGGGTGTGCTTGAGCAAGCGGTTAGACAGCGGTGTGCTAGCCAACTGGGAAATAGCCGAGTTCACAGCCTCGATGTAATTGCGAACTTCCTGCCAGTCATCGCGTTTTTCCGGAGAAATCTGCTCGGCCGGCAGCAACGCTTCATCAATGGCGGTCTGTGTACCCTCAATACGGCTGGAGCTTTGTGCTTCCTTGACCACGTGCATCTGAATAAACAGGTCGATATCCGGCACAATCAGGGAGAAGGCATTCAGCTCACCGAGCGCTCTGTTGGCTTTCTCCAGCAGCACGTTGATAGAAGCATCTTCCCACACCCAGTCATGGTTAATGGGTTCCGGCTCGAAGCTCTTGTACTGATAGCGCTGTTGCCAATGGCCTGCTTTAAAGTCTTCCAGCTTCATGAATTGGCCTCCCAAACCATTTTGCTGACCTCAGCAAAATGGTCGCCGGTCCAAATCAAAATCGGGTTGAAGACCATGACGAGGGAATGCTCGCAATGGTGGAGACAAGGTTCAGCCATGGGCAACCTCCCTTTGCTCAGTGGTTGTGGGTATGCAGAAGTCCCGCACGTCGATTTTGCCGGTGACGGCGTTGGTGATCAGGGCAGAGCGGTATTCCTGAAGCTTGGTGATTGCGGCCGTAACCGTGCTCACCATTTTGTCAATCCTTGAAGAAATTCTGCCCACCTCACTAACAATTTCGTCTTGCTCCACACGCGGAGGTACCGGCAAAACCATATTTTTCAAAAGATCGGTGCGTAACACTTTCGTACCGTGTGCGGATTCTTCGACGATGCTGAGCACCAAGCTCTGTATACCTCGCAAGAGGACCGCTAGATATTCGGGGTTCATCGTTGTTTCCAGAACTTTCATATCCTGGTTTACAGTTACGGGCACTTCATTCACGGCTACAGGGAAGGTGTGCGCAAGAATCATGCCCCTGACAACAATAAGAACTTTGCCTGGCGGGTAAAGACGAAGCGTTGTTTCGTTGAGCGCGTCTTCAGTAAGCGTGTCGATTGAGCTTGATAGCCGCTCACTTTTCATATCCTTTGGGCTGACCCATGGAATGTCACCTCCCCAATATCTTGGTTCGGATGTTCTTGGAGTAAGCCCCCCGCTCATGGTCATAAGAAATCTAAGTCGCTTCGTTTCCCAGTGCCGTGGAATCTCACCGAGCCAGGCGACGTCAGATTTTTTCATGGGAACAGCATCATTAAGGCCTTTGGTAACGGCCTGACTAATTAAAGAGCCACGCTGCTCAGCCAGCTTGTCCAAAAGAGACTGCTTTTTGGCAATCAGTGCATCAATCTGCGCAGTTTTATGGTCAAGAAACTGAGCAATAGCTTTCTGCTCATGTGAAGGCGGCCATGCCCAATATATCTTTAGAACATCGCTAGGGTTTACACGTTGGTGACTACGTGTAACCGATTGAACCATGCTCGATAAAAGCTTGTTAACTTTATCTGACCCCCAAACATAGTAGGAGTAATCAAGGTGAGTTTTCCCAGCAATCAATGGCACAAACTCAGATGAAGCAACAACGGTGTATTGATCGTCGGGTGCTGCTATGCACAGCGTTGACTTTCTGGGATTCAATTTAGAAACAAGAAGTTGTTGCTCTGAAATTAGAAGCTTTGCCGAGTCAATTCGATCACCGTCTTCCAGTTTCCCGGTCCCGAACTCTTGCACGTTTGGTATGGAGTAATGAATAAGCTCCAATCCATTCAAAGATTCGGCCGACACTTGTCGTCTATTGGTTTGAACTAAGAAATCAGCCCGCATAATATTCCAATGCGTGGGGATACTTCCTATCCAGCTATTTGGAGACTTTTTATATTCCGGATATCTTTCGTAGGTGCTCATTAAAGTACCTCCGAAAGCATATCGACAATTTCTCTCTCCAATTGACTTATTTCACTGGCGATTTCGTCCAATGGACGAGGCTGTTCATACGCATAGAAATGGCGATTCAGCGGAATCTCGTAACCAACCTTGGTTTTACTGTGGTCAATCCAGGCATCCGGCACATGGGGCAATACCTCAGCAGCCAAATAGGTCTCGCAATGGTCCTTTACCAACGCAAGCAGCTTGTCATGCCCGGTTTCGTTGTCGTATTTCAGCGGCAAGGGCAGGCTGATATCGTCGGGCAGAGTTACATTTTCGGTATCGCGCAACTCCGGATCTGGCTCTGGGTTGCCCTTCTTGTCACGGCAAATGTTAGCCTCTGGGTCCCGCTCTGACAGCGCCGCCAATATCGCCTTCTTCACCGGAGCACCTACCTTGAGGTCGGCCTTCTTAAAAGCCTTATTCAAAACGGCTTCGAATTCGTCCCGGTTCTGATAAAGAATGTTGCCATCCAGCTCTTCTAGCAGGTCTTTAATGGCATCTTGAGTCTGTTTGCCCGCCTCAATTTCTGCCTGATAGGCCGTTTGGTCCTTACGCTTTTTACTGGTGGCCAGATTGGCAAAGGCCCGCTGATCGTCGAGTCGAGCAACTCTCTGGGGACTGACCTGGAAATTCAGCCTTAGAGGGCGTTCCACTGTGATTTTCAGATAGCCAAACTCGTGGTTATCAAAGATCTTGCTGACGGTACGGGTTTCGGTTCCTGTCGGTCTTGATGATCCTTTGGTATGTACCGGCGCTGCGGAAGTCGCGTCATGCTGATGTTCGGCGTAGAGGCGAACCAGCTCGCGGATATGCTCCTCGGCCAACTCATTTCGCTTGTTACCCAGGCTTTTGTCCATCTTTTTGTAATGGCGGGTGCCGTCGATCAACTGCACTTTGCCACGGCGGTGTTCGGGCTTACGGTTACTGACAATCCAGACGTAGGTGTAGATGCCGGTGTTGTAGAACATCTGGTCTGGCAGGGCCACAATGGCATCGAGCAGGTCGTTTTCGATAATCCAGCGGCGAATATTGCTTTCACCACTTCCGGCATCACCGGTGAATAACGGGGAGCCGTTGAAAACCACGGCAATTTTCGAGCCGTCACCACCTTCGCTGTTATTATCAAGAGGAAGCCCATCCACCAGTTTCGGCGGGTTGTGCATCTTGGAAATCATGTGTTGCAGGAATAGTAGCGAGCCATCATTGATTCGGGGCAGACCCGCACCAAAGCGCCCGGAAAAGCCCTGGTCGTCGTACTCTTCACGAACGAAATCTTCTTCCGGCTTCCATTCAACCCCAAAAGGCGGGTTGGAAAGCATGTAGTGGAATTTCTTCTCCGGGTGGCCATCGTGCGGTACGAAGCCGTTGTTTTTGTTCTTGGCGTCTTTCACGCCCAGCGTGTCCCCATAGATGAGATTATCGATGGGTTCGTCTTTGATCAGGAGGTCTGAGCAACAAATGGCGTAGGATTCCGGGTTGTACTCCTGGCCAAACAACTCGATGTGGGCATCAGGGTTCAACCCTTCATGGTTACCGTCACCGCAAATGTACTTTTCAGCTTCCGAGAGCATGCCACCGGTACCGGCTGTGGGGTCGTAGATACTCCGGTAAATGCCTGGCGCGAAGATGCCTTCCTCATCGGTAAACAACAACTGCACCATCAGCCGGATGACTTCACGGGGGGTAAAGTGGTCCCCGGCTTCTTCGTTGGCCTGTTCGTTAAACTTTCTGACCAGCTCTTCAAACAGATAGCCCATTTGCAGGTTGCTGATGGTCTTGGGTGATAGGTCAATTTCGTTGCTACAGAACTCTTTGAGAATCAAGAAAAGGCGGTTGGCCTCATCCAGCTTGGCGATTTCCGCCTCGAAATCGAACTTGTCAAAGATGTCCCGCGCGCGGGGTGAGAAACCCTGGATGTAGGCAATCATGTTGCCCGCAATGTTCGGCGGATCAGCCAGCAGCTTATCGAAAGTGAAGCCGCTGGTATTGAACAGTTCCTGTTTGCGGCCACTGGTGGCAATGCGTGAAAGCGCCTTTTCCAGTGCAGGGCCGGTTATGCCGCGGGCTTCCAGGCGTTCCTTCTCAGCCAGTACCTTTTTCTGGTTTTCCGCCAATACCAGGTCAAACCGACGCAGGACGATCATTGGTAGCATTACCCGCCGGTACTGGGGTGGCCGATACGGGCCTCGCAGTTTGTTAGCGATGTTCCAGATGAAGCCGACAAGGTTTTGATGATGGTTTTGTTGCATGCTGTTCTCGCTATTTAATATCTGTTGTTAACTACTTGGCGCTGCCTCGTCACCGGTGCCGGCATAGCCAGGTGCCAGGACAGCGTTAGCGCAGTGTTCAAGAATGTTGTGGTTACGCAGCCACAGGTGATATTCCTGCTCTGGCAACCGATGATCGGGGCTACAGTCCACGTTCCAATGGCGTAGCAGGTAGCCAGCACGAGCGGCACGGATGCTGATCTGTCGGACCGGCTGGTTGTTCTGCCGGGACATATTCGTCACTTGCATGCCATAGTCCAGCGCAATAGCCTCCGGGTGGCTGTGATACGGGTGCGGGATGAGCTCTAAGGTCAGTTGCTCGTTCCATTCGGAATCCGACGTTTGATGCTCATGCTCTGCGATATCCGCTTTGTCGATAATCACGCTGGTGATGCGATTGCAGACAAAATCTCGGAATGCACCTCGTTTCCGGCAGTAGCCGCGCATGTGCCAACGCTGGCCGTTGTTGACGATGCTGTGCGGCACAACCACACGCTCGTTAGCGCCTGAACTGAGGGACTGGTAGGTTATCCGCACAGCCTGTTGTTGGCTGATGGCCCGGCTCACTGTCGCCAGCACATCCTGTGGTGGCGCGATCAAATCTGGTGCATCCTCACAGAAACCAGACTGGCCAGGCGTCACCGATAGCCCGTCGCCAAAGCCGTGAGCCAGGGTTTTCAAGGCGGCATGGGGCTCATGGTGGAACAGAGGCTGATAGTTGTCGGTACGGTAGTAGCGCTTGTTTTCGTGACGGAGGATCAGGTTCTCGTGGGCTAGCTCACGGTAGAGAGTGAAGTCCCGGGTGCTGGAGGCGACTGCGGTGCCGAAGTGCGCCATTAGCTCACTTCGGCCCACTGAGCCGTGGTATTGCAGGCAAAAATCAATGAACGCCAAGCGCTCGCGCTGGGCGTGTGAGTGATTTTCGAGCTTTAAGGCGGCGTTTCCCGGCACGTTCGCACCTTTTTTGACTAAATATGGTTAGCCACCTTATTACACAAACCTATATCATGCAATCATTTTGATTTGTCCTATAGAACTTTCACATGTGAAAGATTTGGCTCCTTTCCAGATGGAAAAATGGGTGCATAAAGCCCGCCGAAAGGGGACGGGCCTGAATGGTTTTTTGTTTAGGATTCCGGGGGCTGAAGGCCATCGAAGTGCGCCTCCAAACTGTCCAACTGCTTCAGGTTTGCCCTGACGAGACGGCGCATGTTAGTGAGGTTTGCATTCATGATACGCACTATCTCAAACCCGGCTTCGGTCTCCTCAATGATCGGCCTTTCCCAGTCGTGAGCGCGGTTAAACGCCGGTTTTGAATACCGGTGTTTCAGGGCTCGGCGGATGTGCTCACTGAAAACCGCATGCCCTTTACCGTTTTTCACTCTTACGAAGGTGTTGTAGTACCAATGCATCTCCAAGCTGCCGTGCAGCATTCTCACCCGGCAGCCGTGATGGCCAGGGTAGCCTCTCGTTTCCTTGGTTCGATGAGCCTCATTATGTGCCCAAAAATGGTCTGACAGTCGCTGAGCGAGGTAGCGTAGGCGTGCTCTCTCCATATCCAGGCTTTTGGATAGCGATTGTAGATACTGTCTGCATTGATCAAGCGCCATTCGGCGCCCCTGGTGATGGTCAAACTCCCCGGCGCGCGCCACCTCATGCCACTTATCGGTGATTTCCTGAATGGTTTTGGGTTTGCTCATGAGCATTCTCCTGTTGGTTGATGTTCAAGAGAAATGCTACTGGCCGCAGAGACAAACCCACGGGTCTGTAATTTGCCAATTTGGGCAAAAGTAGCCGTTTACCCCCAGATTATCTGGAATTTTTATCGACCTGGCGGCGTGCTTTAAACTTCCGGTTGAGAAATGCTTCCAGCTTGTCAGCATTCAGGTATGTGATGCCGCAGATCGCCAGGATAACGGCGACAAAGCCTAGGAAAGCAATGAGTGTGACGGACATATCGATCATGTGAGTTCTCCTTTTTTCGTTCTGTGATTGCAAATAGCAGCCTATGCTGCATCTGACTGCTTTTGTTCCTTTGCGACAGAGGCAATCAGATGGCGCGAACAACCCAGGATGTCCTGGATTTCGCTATAGCTATGGCCGGTGCGCAGTAAACTGGCGATGTGTTGTCGCCTCTTCAGATCGGGTTGACGCCCCTGATACTTACCCTCGCTGCGGGCCTTGTTGATTCCCTGGTTCTGGCGTCGACGCCTATCCTCGTAATCTTTGCGAGCTACCGCTGCCAACATGTCGAGCATCATGCTGTTGACAGCCTGCAAGATAGAGTCGGTAAAGCCGGTGTTGTCTTTCTTGTCCAGTGCCAGCCAACTCGTTGGTAACTCGGGCGAAACAATCGCCAATCGCTTGGCTGCCAGCCTCTGCTTCAGCGTATCCCAGTCCTGCTGTTTCAGGCGGGCAAGCCGGTCTATCTGTTCTACTAGCACAATGTCACCTTCACCAGATTCGGCAATCAGTCGCATCAGTTCGGGGCGATGCAATGTGGCACCGGAGACGTTCTCGGTATAAAAGGCAGCAATGCGCTGACCGTGTTGCTCGGCAAACTGGATTAGCGATGATTTGGCCCGATCGGCATTTTGTTCCTGGGTCGATGCTCTCAAATAGGCGCGTATAAACATTAAGGCCTCCTCAGTCTGTTATAAGTGGTTCCGCTTGGCCGGTCTGTTTTAAATGGTTCCTTGTCATGTTGAGCGGCCTGAATAGTTGGTTCCCCTGATGTGTACCCATCAGGAACCACCTCAAGAGTCGAAAAACTCCCCGAACGGATCATCTTCTCGGAGGATCGGATTGACTCTGAAGTCATCGAACGGGTCGCCAGTGCCGTCTTTACTCCCGGTGCCGGAGGTTGTCGTGCGGCTTGGACCGTTTTCTCCCCTACCACTGCCTCGACCAAACGACGCCATCTTTTTCTCGAATTCAGGAAACGTCATTTCCCCACCGGGCCCTTTGGCGAAAACCGTCTTGTAAGCATTGACTGCGGCCATTGCGAAGCGAATGAACAGTGTGGCCACCCAGAGCACGAACAATAGATACCATGTGTAAAGCGCTGAATCGGTACCCCTAAAGGCGACCTCGACAACGCCGATCCCGGCGAGCCCCACTGTTACCATTTTTTGCCACTCTTACCATGGCCTCAGTCCCCGATAGTTCTTTACTTCGAAGCTACCAGAACCTGAGAAAATGCAAGTTTTGCCCGGCGTCAGGCCGCTCTGGCTCGTCCAGCCAGAAATGGCAGTTTCACTTTGTCGTAGACATCGTTCGTCATCGCCCTCAAATCTCCCGCGTCTAGGCGTGGAACCAGCCACGCACTGCCTTGATATCGAACTCGCGGGTAGTTGGGTGGCAGGAATACGCCATGAGGGAGGTCGTCCTCATCGCCCAGCCATTGTCTGAGCCGGATATCGATACACCAGCCCTGTTCGAGCTCGATCCAACAATGGGGAGCAGTGACCATTCGGCTCAGTCGGTCCTCTGCGTATCCGATACGGCATTGATGGAAGATGCCTTGCTCTCTCAGGGCATTGCTGATCACAGAGGTCATGCAGTCGCTATCGATTTTGGCGTCTTCAAGCGGCAACAGAGCGAACTCAAGTTCATCATGCCAGTCACTCATGATCTGGCTCCTTGAACATCAGTCGCTGCCCCTGCTCGTACAGCACAGGGTACGGCAGCGGTTCTCCATCCTGGATGATGGTGCCGGGAGGAAAATACACCACCATCCAGGATGGTAAGGCACCACTGACCGTGCGGTATAACTCGTCCACAGGGAAGCTGAGTTGCTCACCTGACTGCCGGAAAACGAGGCGAGAATAATTCTCTGGATGATTAGCCGCGATGTTGTAGCTTTCGGGCTCAGTACCTTCCACATAGGGCGGTGACTTCCAGCGATTTGGAGTTTGGATGTTGTAGGCAACCACACATTGACCCACACCACATCCATGCTCAGCGCTTTCAATCGACCAAAGCACCAGTGGATGGCCGTCAATTTCGGGCGTCTCCACGTTACTGAGCTTGGTAGCACTCAGCGCCATATCATTGGCAGCTAGCCGGATGGCCTGGTCCACCAGATCCACATACTGCTCATAGGCCTGAGCCTCCGAAGTGGCCATGGACGCAGGCATCCATCCCATCAGGCTTGGTCTCGCTGACGGATTATCCGGTGTCATCATGATGTCTGTAGCGTTGAACAAAAACGTCTGGCTACCCGATAGATGTCGAAGCGGTGCATCGAATGAAGTCGCCAGGCTGACGAGATCCAGTAATGGCACCAACATGCCTTTACTGTAGGAGCGGGTACCATCCCTAGAATCCCGCAGGTCCATATCGTAGATGCCACCGGCTCTCGCCAGGTTTAAAGCCCGAGACTCTTCTGGATTGTAGGCTCGTGGGGTGGCCGCGCAGCCAACAAGGGCAGCGGCCAGTATTGCTGTAGTTAAGGGTGCTAATCTTTTCATTATGTCCTCCTGCTTTCATTAAATATTCTCATGAGGTTGAGAATATGCAAGAGGAAAACTAAAAATAATTCTTTTAAATCAATGGTTTGTACTAAATAACAAAGTTCAAAACCGGACGTAGCGAAAAATTGGCGGGGCAGGCATATCTTTGGCTATAAAAGAAAATGGCACTTTTGATCAGCAGAGGTTACCTATGGAAAGCGTCGCCGCAATTACTCTGACAGCGGTGGCGGGTGCTATTCTGGATGACCCGGAACCAAGGTCGCGGGGCCATTCTTATTGATCCCGCTGTTTACTGGTAAGAAAACGCGCTCATTTGTTTTGCTGATTAGGAAGCTATATCTGATAGGATCAGTTAAATTAAAAAAAATGGTTCATTGTGGTTGACTGATTTGGCGGTAGGAGGCATTTATCCAAGTAGAAGAAGAGCTTACAGCCATTGCATTGAGGTTATCTGAGCTTGAGAAGGAAAAAGTAGCCTTACTTTCCCGGAGGAACGAGCTTCAGCGAGCTGCACAATCACCCACATCAATGCAATTGACTCCCAACCAAAAAGCAGAGTTATTCCGGGGCCTCTTTCGCGGCCGACAGGATGTCTATGCGGTTCGCTGGGAAAGTAGCTCGAATGGACGTTCCGGTTATGCTGTCGCCTGTGCAAATGAGTGGGTACAGGGCATCTGTCAGAAACCCCGGATCAAGTGCGGCGAGTGCCCTCACAGAAAGTTCAAACCTCTGGATTTCAATGCAGTGTATGACCACCTGTCCGGCAAGCATGTAGCAGGGTTATACCCATTGTTGCCGGACAGTTCCTGTTATCTGCTGGCTGTAGATTTTGATAAGGAGGACTGGAGAGCAGATGTTCGTGCGCTGGCCCAAGCTTGTCGTGATAAAGATGTCCCTTATCTTATAGAGATCTCCCGGTCCGGTGCGGGTGCCCACCTATGGGTCTTTTTTTCGGACGCCGTTCCAGCCTGGTCCGCCAGAGCTTTGGGGTTCAAGCTGCTGGACAAAGCCATGGAACGCCACCCGGGCCTGTCCTTCGATTCTTATGACCGGCTATTCCCTAACCAGGATACGATGCCCGATGGTGGATTTGGCAATTTGATTGCCCTTCCGCTTCAGCATGAGGCGCGAAGTCGTGGATGTACTGTATTCGTCGACGATAAGCTAACTCCGTATCCGGATCAGTGGGCGCTACTTAGTCAGCAAAAGACCGTTTCACCGGCTCAGCTTCGAGATATGGTTGGAAATGAGCCTGATTCCGATGCGATAGCAGAAGTTGCGTTGCCGTGGGAACAAGCTTTACCGGTCGATACAGGGATAATTTCAGGATGTCCCGAGAGCATCACGCTTACCCTGGCCAATCACATTTATATGAAGTTGTCAGACATACCAGGGACACTGGCGGCACGAATAAAGCGCATGGCGAGCTTTGCCAATCCAGTATTTTTCAAAACCCAGGCACTTCGATTTTCAACTCATGGCATCCCTCGTTACATATCCTGTGCCCGGATTGAGCAAGGTTATATCTCGGTACCGAGAGGCTGTTTTGATGATCTTCAGGCATTGTTGCGCGAACAGGGAATAACGGTAGAAATCGATGACCGCAGAATGCCCGGCCAGTTGCTGCCGGAAGTCAGCCTGAAAGCAACGCTGCGTCGTGATCAGAAAAAGGCTGTGACGGCGCTTGCCGATCACGATACCGGAATACTTCATGCTCCGACCGCTTTCGGCAAAACCGTAACCGCTATTGGCATTGTGGCCAAGCGGCAGGTAAACACGCTGATCCTCACTCACAGTCGTCAGTTACTGGATCAATGGAAGGAGCGTCTGGAAACCTTCATTGAGGGTGCATCCGTGGGTGTGATTGGCGGCGGCAAAAAGAAACCTACCGGTCAGATCGACGTTGCCACCTATCAAAGCCTGATCAACAAGAAAGATAATACGGTCTCAAGTAAAGTCCGGGAATACGGGCAGGTCATCATCGATGAATGCCATCACATTTCAGCTCCCCGTTATGAAATGCTGCTTAACGAAGTCAGCGCCCGATATATTGTAGGCCTCACCGCAACGCCTGACCGTCAGGATGGCCACCAAAAAATCATGTTTATGGTCGCAGGACCCGTTCGTCACAAAGTCAGGGCTGAACATGGGTCTAAGTTTGTCCAGCGTGTCATCGTTCGAGAACGTCATGAAACGCCACCGACGGACATCTTTCAGAATAACGGTGAACGACCACACATAGCATCCGTCTACCGTTGGCTCTCCCATAGCACTGCCCGGAATCAGGATATAGTTCGGGATGTCGTACGCTGCGTTCAAAACGAGGCCAACTGTCTTTTGCTGACCGAACGAAGAGAGCATGCTGAGACGCTGGCAACATTGTTGGAAGCTGAGTCTATATCTTGGGTTGTTTTGCGCGGCGGGATGCGCGTCAAGGAACGCCGGGCTGCCGAGTCGCAGTTGCACGAAGCTCAAGTTATTGTTGCAACCGGGAAATACATTGGTGAAGGTTTTGACTTGCCTCGGCTGGACACTTTGTTTCTGGCTCTGCCCATCGCCTGGAAAGGAACACTGTCGCAGTATGCTGGCAGGATTCACCGGGATGCCGACGGTAAGCAGGAAGTTACTGTCTACGACTACCTAGACAACAGCCTGCCAATGCTTGAACGCATGTTCCGAAAGCGCGAGAAAGGTTACAAGGCGATGGGATACCAGTTTGCCCAATCCGAGCCGCAAACACGGCTACTGTAAACTTTCCAAAGAAAGGAGAAACATGGCTGAAACGAAATGTGCTTCAGGCCTGCTTCAGAGGTAACTCGTGGGGCTTTACGCGTCTCACGTTCTTAGCTTCTTGTTCATAGGCACGATGACGAACATCCCATAACTCAACCGCGTGCTGAATATTCAGCCAGAACTCCGGCGTATTCCCCAAAGCCGCTGCGAGTTTGATTGCCATGGGTGCTGTCAGCGTGCCTTTGTCATGCGCAATCCGACTGAGTGTATTTCTGTGCACACCCATTGCTTCGGCAAGTTCACTAATTTCGATGTTCATCGGCTCCAGAAACTCGGTGACGAGCATTTCGCCAACAGTCACTGGCCGACGTTTTGTATTCCTCATTACCATAACCTCCTCTAGCCCTTGTAAACATGCGGGTCTAGATATGTATCTTGGGCGGTGCCATCTACCCAGCGAAAAATCAGGCGATACTGCTTGTTAACCCGAATAGAACACCATCCAGACAGATTTCCTTGCAGATGTTCAAAACGATTACCCGGTGGAATCCTCAAGTCTGACTCCTGCGTTGCGGCATCCAGAATCTGAATTTTTCTGAACAGAGCGCCTTCAATAGTACTGGGTATTTTCTTGTGGCTTTGGTCTTCGTCGTAGAAAGCCTCTAGCCATATATCCCTGAATTCAACCGCCATAGTTACCTGATCACTTTTTACTCATTCTATGCACAACAACGTTGTGCGTCAAGTCCGTTCAAAATGAGAGCGGATCCGCTTAGAAAACGATGTTACTATAATTTTGTCTGACAGAAAGGGACTATCGAGCAACTTCAAGGCGCTGATTTCATAGAGATAAAAGCGTATACAAGGCTCCCAGTTTCCCACTTATCCCAGTTTAAAATGGGTCGTCAGGAGCCGACGCAGAGGAAATTTGCCAATATTTACACTTTTTTCGCAAATTTCAGCACTCCAATAGTGCTCCACGAGTTTCATAAACTTATGTTTTTAAAGTATTTTATACATTCTGTATCGGAAAGTAATGGTTAACGCCGTTATCCGCCACTTTTTCAAAAGGATTTTTTCATGAAGCTGATCATCAAGCTTATTGCCGGCATTATTGCGGGTATTTGTATTGGTTTATTTGCACCTGACTGGGTAAGCCGATTATTGCTAACCTTCAAAGGCCTATTTGGTCAGCTTTTATTTTTTACCATTCCGTTATTGATTTTATTCTTCATTACCAGCGGTATCGCCAGCTTACCCAGTAATTCGGGACGCCTATTGAGTAAAACACTGGGGGTTGCTTACCTATCAACAATCACTGCCGGTATCATCGCCTTTTTCGTCGCCAGCATTGTCGTTCCGATGCTCAGCGCAGATGCCCAATCAGTTAATGGGTCAGCCAGTGCTACGTTAGAACCTTTTATCACGCTGGATATCCCCCCACTGATGAGTGTTATGTCAGCCCTCGCTTTAGCGTTCATATTTGGTTTGGGAATCGCCAGTACAAAGGCACAACAGCTTAAATCACTCTCTGACCAAGGTCGCGATATTATCGAGTTACTGTTAGGGAAATTGATCATTCCCTTGCTGCCTGTTTATATTGCGGGCGTATTTACCGAAATGGCGGTAGCCGGTACGGTTTTTGAAACACTGAAGACCTTCGGTATTATTCTGGTGATGGCGGTCGTATTGCATTGGGTCTACATTACCACCATGTTTATTATGGCTGGTATCAAAAGCCAGCAATCACCGCTAAAACTCATCAAAAACATGCTACCGGCCTACTTTACCGCTCTTGGTACCATGTCCAGTGCCGCA
Source organism: Idiomarina sp. (assembly GCF_019431395.1). Classification (NCBI taxonomy): domain Bacteria; kingdom Pseudomonadati; phylum Pseudomonadota; class Gammaproteobacteria; order Alteromonadales; family Idiomarinaceae; genus Idiomarina; species Idiomarina sp. The sequence continues at coordinate 2,260,898 of NZ_CP080268.1, read as the reverse complement.
ACCATTCCTGTCACTTTGCGCAGTGTTAAAAATAATAACGTTGACGATAATGTGGCAAATTTTTCAGTGCCGTTATGCGCTACGGTTCACCTGGCAGGTTCCACTATTACCATCGTCAGCTGTACGGTCGCTGTCATGGTCTTACACAACGCTTTGGCAATTCCATCTTTCTTTACGGTGTTACCCTTTATCATGATGTTAGGTGTTGTGATGCTGGCCGCTCCGGGTGTTCCGGGCGGAGCGGTAATGTCAGCCGTTGGCCTGCTGGGGTCGATGCTCGGTTTTGGTGAGACCGCAATTGCGCTAATGATTGCCCTGTATATGGCACAAGATAGCTTTGGCACCGCCTGTAACATTACCGGCGATGGTGCTATAGCGGTGCTAATAGATGACAGCAGTAAAGGCTAGATTTGCACAGTTAGGTTTTGATTACACGCGATACCGGTTCGGTTTACGCACCGGCATCGCAGCCTGCCTCTCTCTTATTATCGCCTGGGCATTAGGGTTGGAACATCCTCAATGGTCAGCAATGACCGTATGGGCAGTATCGCAACCAACCCGGGGGCTACTACTAGAAAAGGCCGCTTACCGTACATTGGGTACGCTTTTGGGTACCGTCGTCGGCATGATCCTCGTGGTTACCGCTGGCGATAGCATTATTTTATTAGCCACCGGCCTTACGCTTTGGGTTGGTTTATGTGTTTACACCGGAAACTTATTACACGGCTTAATTTCCTACGGTGCCATTTTAGCCGGCTACTCGGCATCGATGGTTGCGTTGTTAACACGCACACCGGACGCGCTCCTCCCCTTGGGTATTGACCGTCTACTGACAGTATTTGTTGGCGTACTGACCGCACTATTCGTTGGCTGGTTATTTACCTATAAACGAGCCGAGCAATCACTTGTAAACCAATTTCGCAGACAGTCAGCAGAAAACTTAAAGTTGCTGGCAGATGCATATAATAGTGGCTCGCTAAAAGCACTGAATAGTCATGACCGGTTATCAAAATTAGCCCACCTGGAAGCACAATTAGTCGACCACGGTTCAGGTTCACCGGCCGCTCATCAGTCAGCTAAAACGATCCGTCGTGTATTAAACGCGCAGCTTGGTCTATTCGCACAGCTCGAGACTAAAGGAATTATCAAATCAGCAGTAATAAGTGAACACTTACATTCTTTATCTAATGCGTTAATAAAAAACAATTCGTCGGAAATTATTAATAGCCTAAAGCAAGCTTTGCAAACATTCGAACATGCCTCGGTATTGCCATATTTTAAAGAATTCGTCGATGCATCGCTGCAACGATTGCAATTTAGGGATAGTGGCAAGGCGGCTCAATCAGTACCTCTGCTATCAATTCTTTTACACCGGGACTGGCGCGGCGCTCGCCAGGCTGCAATACGAACCGTCACTGTAATGACATTAATCAGTATGGCCTGGGCCTATACTGAATGGTTTCAAATAGCTTATTTGCTACTCGGCGCCTCAGTAATGCTTACACTCTTTTCAACCGCAGAAAATCCCGCTAAAACGATGGTTTACGTATTTTTAGGGCAATCGGCAGGCGCCACACTTGCATTGCTGATGCAAGCCTTCGTCTGGCCTCATATGGATTCAATATTAACTATGTTGGTTAGTATTATGCCGATCATGTTATTGGTAGGAATTCCCTTATCGCACAATAAAACCACTAATGGCAGCATGGATTTCACGTTAGTTTTCTTACTATTAATGCAGCCGGTACTGCATTATCAGTTTGAACCATTACAGGCCATTTCTATTGCTATAGCAGTTATTGCCGCGCCTATATTGTCATTAGTGAGTTATCGACTGGTTTTCCCAACCAATCTTCTAAGTCGACAAAAACAACTAATTGGTGCATTAGAAAGCGACTTAAAAGAACTAACCTCACGCACTGTTTCGACGCAACAACTACAGCGTTATAAGGCACGGCTTTATCATCGCCTCTTTAAGCTTTATCAAATGGCTGACAAACTAGGCACTACTGCACAAGTCACCAGCGCGCAATATTTATTGCGTGTACAACATCAGGTATCCCAACATGAGTGATGAATGGCAAATCGTATATTACGCCGCAAATCCTATTGAGGCACAATTATTGAAGGGCATGCTCGAAAGCGAAAATATTAACGTTAGCATGAATGAAAATTCGATGATTGGCGGTGTTGGAGAACTACCCGCCGATGCAATAGAAACTGCACTTAAAGTTCCCACCCAACAGTATACAGAAGCGCGCAAATTACTTGATAATTACGAAAATAGCGAGCAACAAACGATCTACTGTTCCCATTGTAAAGAGCAAAACTTTACTAATTTCGAGGTGTGTTGGAACTGCGGAAAAGTGCTTTTTTAGCCGCCGAGCTAAGTTGTTTTATCACATATTCTCGTTTGGCTGCCGATGATCTGTCATAGCCATCCTCCTGATAAACTACCCTGACCGGCCGCCGCGTTTGAGTATATCTGGCGCCGCCTTTTAATTCACCGTTATGCTGCCGCAGGCGCCGTTCGATATCGGTAGTAACGCCACAATAAAGGCTGTTATCAGCGCACTGCATTAAATACACTGTCCATCGACTCACTTGAAACACCCTTGATAAAACCCAATCCTATTATTTACGCGTAAAAGATATCACAAATACTTAGCAGGATTACTTATGAGCAGACATTTTGATCAAGCAAAAGGGTTAGCAGAAAACCACGATCCTCAAACACATGATTTTGTTTTTAATCAAACCATGATGCGCATTAAAGATCCGCAGCGCTCTTTGAAATTTTACAGTGAAGTCATGGGTATGACGCTGGTAAAACGACTCGATTTTCCGGAAATGAAGTTCACATTATACTTTATGGCCGCGTTATCACCTGAACAACGACAACAATGGTCAACAGATCACGACGAACGCATCAAACAGACCTTCTCCCGTCCGGCAATGCTAGAATTGACCCATAACTGGGGCGACGAAGATAACGAGGATGTCGACTTTCACAGTGGCAATAGCGAACCTAAGGGTTTCGGCCACATTGGTTTTGCAGTGCCTGACCTGGAAGCCGCCTGCGAGCGTTTTGAACAACATGGCGTAGAGTTTCAAAAACGCCCGCAAGACGGCAACATGAAGGGTATCGCATTTATCAAGGATCCGGATGGTTACTGGATCGAAATTTTTACGCCGGAAAAACTCCCTAAACTACTTAGCCAGCATCTTTGATACTTTGTCTTCAAGTGATGTCATACCATGTTGGCGACCCACTTCAAGCGCTTGCTCGGTGCTTAGCCCATCGAGCCAAGCCGCACGGAGCGCAAACAACGCGCCAACGCGGTTTGACGAGGCACAATGCACCATAATATTTTTGTCAGCATGGGTTAGCAAAAGACGGTCTAGTGCTCGAGCATTCTCAAAAGTAACACCTGTAGCACCGTTTACCGGAACATGGAAAAATGCGAGTCCCTGCTGGCTCGTCCATGATGTTTCCTCGCTACCCGACATTTCTTCAACCGACAATAAACTTATGACGACATCACCACCACTTTGGGCAAAGGTAGCGATATCTTCTTTATCAGGAACCCCCATAACCCAGATGTTATCAGATGTCTGTTTAGGGCTATCTATACCCTGCGCTAAGCTGACGGAAGGTAATAATAATGCTGTACTTAAAACAGCCGAAACTAACAAACGAATCATACTTAAACTCCTGTAAACTATTAACTCTATACTTACCTATTTAAGCATAAAACAGATTATTGAAAATGACACAACTTCAAATTTTAGTCGGTACCACTTCCGGTAACACAGAACATTTGGCAGACCACGCTGCCGATTTGATCAAAGCACGACTTGATATCGATATCGCAATGCATTACGAGCCAAGTTTTGACACGCTAGACCAGACGCAGCCTTGGCTAATTTTTTTAGCAAGTCACGGTGCCGGCGATTACGGTGATTCGATGCTCGACTTTTATGATCAGCTAACAGCTGTCGAGGCAGTTCAGCCGTTTCCGTACGCCGTTATCGCCATTGGTGAATCCTGTTATGACACGTACTGCTCCGCCGGACGCGATATTGATCAACGATTACAACAACTCGGTGCTGAACGAATATATACGCGTTTAGAAATCGATATGCTTGAAGATGATCCAGAAGCAGCATTTGAACAATGGTATGGCGGATGGATTAGTGCATTGCGATCCTGTACACAATCATGATCATTAAAAATAACGTATTCACGGCCGATCATCATTTATATCCACTGCTTTATACACAAATAAATCAGCATGTGATTGGATCCTGTATAAGATCACATAAGGGCTGTCATCGAATTGGGTATATCCCTGGGGATAACTAAGGCTGTGCATAAACACCCTAGTTATCCACGATCTATGATCCGGGCTTAAGGGATCTTATTAACAGCTAGTGATCTTAACGAACATCTTTTAAAATAAGGGTCTTAGCGATCTATTCACAGATTTTTGCTAACTAAAAGAAGTAATAATAAAAGATCTATAAAGATCAAATACTGATCTTATTTAGATCTTTACAGAATTCGTAAAAAAACTGTTTGCACAAAAATTAACCTTTTCGATCCAGGTCAATTCGCGTTAAAATAACTGGCTCTTTTGATTCCCTTAACCACAAAGGCTTTACTGAATGTCACACACCTCAAGTCAACAATTTGATGTCATCGTTGTCGGTGGAGGCCATGCGGGTACTGAGGCAGCACTTGCCTCTGCAAGGATGGGTAGTCGCACCCTACTATTAACCCACAATATAGATACACTCGGACAAATGTCCTGTAATCCGGCAATTGGCGGGATCGGCAAAGGACACCTGGTTAAGGAAATTGATGCCCTTGGCGGTATCATGGCAAAAGCAGCTGATCGTGCAGGCATCCAATTTAGAACACTCAACTCGTCTAAGGGCCCTGCAGTTAGAGCAACTCGAGCTCAAGCAGATAGGCAGCTGTATAAACAAGCGATCCGCTATGCATTGGAAACACAACCCAATTTAACCTTGTTTCAACAGGGGTGTGATGATCTGATCGTTGAGAATGATCGCGTTTGCGGCGTTGTTACCCAAATGGGTTTACAATTTCACGCCAAAAACGTGGTGTTAACGGTAGGTACCTTCCTTGGCGGTCAAATTCATATCGGCTTAGATAACTATCAAGGCGGACGTGCCGGTGATCCTCCGGCAAATGCGTTGGCTAAACGTTTAAGAGCGTTACCGTTGCGTGTAGAACGATTGAAAACAGGTACACCACCGCGTATAGCCAGCAGCTCAGTAGACTTTTCAGTCATGCAGGAGCAACCGGGTGACAATCCAACGCCGGTTTTTTCGTATATGGGTTCACGCGCTGATCATCCACGCCAAATATCATGCTACATAACCCATACTAACGAAAAGACACACGACATTATTCGCTCCGGGCTTGATCGTTCGCCCATGTATTCAGGTGTCATTGAGGGAGTTGGACCGCGTTATTGTCCTTCAATTGAAGACAAGATTGTACGGTTTGCTGATAAGCAGTCTCATCAAATTTTTGTTGAGCCAGAGGGGCTTGATACGTTTGAGCTTTACCCTAATGGCATTTCCACCAGTTTGCCTTATGACATTCAGGAGCAATTGGTTCGATCCATTCATGGCTTTGAAAATGCGGTTATCACACGTCCGGGTTATGCGATCGAGTACGACTATTTCGATCCCCGCGATCTGAAACAATCACTTGAAACCAAGGTTATTGAAGGGCTGTTTTTTGCGGGTCAAATTAATGGCACAACCGGTTACGAAGAAGCGGGAGCTCAAGGGTTGATAGCGGGCCTTAATGCATCACTCCGTGCTCAAGGAAAAGAAAGCTGGGCTCCGCGTCGCGATCAAGCTTATACCGGTGTTTTGATCGATGATCTTTCAACACTCGGTACGCAAGAACCTTACCGCATGTTCACATCGCGGGCTGAGTATCGTTTGTTACTGCGCGAAGACAATGCCGATATGCGACTAACTGAAAAGGGTCGCGAACTTGGACTTGTCGATGATGAACGCTGGGCATCGTTTAACACCAAAGTAGAATCCATCGAGCAAGAAAAACAACGCTTGCGAGAAACGTGGGTTCACAAGGATCATGAAGCGGTTGATTCCATCAATCAATTAGTGAAAAGTCCGATAACCAAAGAGGTTAATGGTGAAGAATTATTGCGTCGTCCGGAAATTCATTATGTTGATTTGGTCAAGACGCCATTTTTTGCACCAGGTTTGAGTGATCCTGCAGCAGCAGAACAAGTCGAAATTCAGACAAAATACGCGGGTTATATAACCCGTCAACAAGATGAAATTGCGAAACAACAACGGCACGAAAATACATTATTGCCGGCAAGCTTTGATTACGCCTCGATCAAGGGGTTATCTAACGAAGTGATCGCTAAATTGAATCAACATCAACCAGAAACTGTAGGAAAAGCCTCACGTATTTCGGGGATTACACCTGCAGCAATTTCTATGTTGTTGGTGCATTTAAAAAAACAAGGATTGTTGCGTAAGAGCGCCTAAACGACATGCTGAAAGAATCACTGAAGTCATTACTCAGTCAGACAAAGATTGAATCATTGCTGATGCTTGATGAAAACCAGCTGGATCAGTTGGTTCAGCTAGTCGAGCAACTGGATAAATGGAATAAAGCATATAATTTAACCAGTGTCCGCGATCCAAAGCAAATGGTGAGCCGGCACATTGTCGACAGTCTGATCATTAGTCCGTTTTTAACCGGAGACCGGTTTATCGATGTTGGTACCGGTCCTGGTTTACCGGGTTTACCTCTCGCTATTGCCAATCCTGATAAATCTTTTGTGCTGCTCGATAGTCTTGGCAAACGTATTCGTTTTATTCGTCAGGTATGTCATCAGCTAGGCATTAAAAACGTGCAGGCAGTTCAGAGCCGCGTTGAGTACTATACCGAGCAAAATAATAGCTTTGATGGTGTATTAAGTAGAGCCTTTGCCTCACTTGATGATATGCTGACCTGGTGCAAACATTTACCTAAAAATAACGGTAAATTTCTTGCGCTTAAGGGACAATACCCACAGCAAGAACTGGACGAATTATCTGAGCAGTATAAGATTGAACAAATTAGTTCGTTAAATGTTCCTGGTGTTGACGGTGACCGTCATATCGTCGTTATCTCAGCCCAGTAGCGCACTGCGCTCGCCAAAACACGCAGTTATAAAGCGATAATGATAAGAGGTTAAACACCCGTGGCAACTACCATTGCGATAGCAAATCAAAAAGGCGGTGTTGGTAAAACAACGACTGCAGTTAATCTCGCCGCTTCAATGGCCGCGACGCGACGCAAAGTATTACTCATTGACTTGGATCCTCAGGGTAATGCGACCATGGGCAGTGGTGTCGACAAATACGATGTAGAAAATACCGTCTATGAATTACTCGTTGATGAGAAACCGGTAAAAGACGTCGTAGAAACGGATACCAACGGCAAATATCATCTGATAGCAGCAAATTCTGATGTGACCGCTGCCGAAATCAAATTGATGGAATTTTTTGCCCGCGAGGTGCGGTTGCGTAACTCACTAAAAGCCGTGCAAGACGATTATGATTTTATTTTTATCGATTGTCCGCCGTCATTAAACTTACTGACGGTAAATGCGATGGCTGCAGCCGATTCTGTGTTAGTACCTATGCAGTGCGAATATTACGCGCTTGAGGGATTGACTGCGCTGATGGAAACCATTCGTCAATTGGCAGACGTTGTTAATCCAGGGTTATCTATCGAAGGCATATTGCGTACCATGTATGATCCGCGAAACAGGCTCGCTAATGACGTATCTGAACAGCTAAAACAGCATTTCGGAGACAAGGTTTATCGTACTGTTATACCGAGAAATGTGCGGTTGGCAGAGGCTCCTTCTTTTGGTGCCCCGGCGATGTACTATGATAAATCGTCGACAGGTGCAAAAGCTTACCTATCGCTTGCTGGTGAATTAATTCGTCGCTCGGAACAGCGTGCAAACGCAGAAGTTGATTAATAAAAAAGGGAAGAAAGTAACTTATGTCGGCTAAAAAACGAGGACTCGGTCGCGGACTCGATGCGCTGCTCACCAGCAACACGGCAAGTCAGCAAAAACAAACAGAGCAAACTGTGGAGCCTACCGTAGCCATTGCTGAAAAAGGTGAGTTACAAAAATTACCTATTGAGCAATTGAAGCCGGGTCGTTATCAGCCGCGTAAAGATATGTCACCCGAAGCGTTGGAAGACCTAGCTGCATCGGTGAAGGCGCAGGGAATAATTCAGCCAATTGTTGTAAGACCTGTTGCTGACGACGAATACGAAATAATTGCTGGTGAACGTCGCTGGCGAGCAGCGCAACTGGCAAAACTTGAACTGGTCCCATGCTTGATAAAAGACGTTGCCGATGAAGCAGCTGTCGCTATTGCTTTAATTGAAAATATTCAACGCGAAGACCTTAATGCCATGGAAGAAGCAACGGCATTGCAGCGTCTGCTCGATGAATTTCAGATGACCCACCAGGATGTGGCTCAGGCGGTTGGTAAATCACGCACCACAGTAACTAATTTATTACGGCTGAATAACCTCGAAAGCGGCGTAAAAACACTACTTGAACGAGGTGATATCGATTTGGGCCATGCTAAATTGTTGCTGGCATTGCAAGGTGAACAACAAACCGATGTCGCCCAACAAATTGTTGCTAAAGATCTGACCGTTCGCGAATCCGAAAAATTGGTTCGCAAAACATTAGAACCACCAAAAGAACCTGAACAACCGCAAACCGACCCAGACATCGAACGATTACAAACACAGTTGGGTGAAAAACTCGGTGCTAAAGTTGCGATAAATCACGGTCGCAAAGGCAAGGGTAAAGTCGTTATCAATTACACTAGTTTGGATGAGTTAGACGGCATCCTTTCTCACATCAAATAACCGGGTCAGCTAAGTCCCTGTCATAATTGTAGAACTTTTGTTAAATGGCATGAAAAATAACGGCTGTAGCCAAATTTGTTTGCAATTAACGGGCAGATCTTTATACTAGCGCGAGTTTCATAGTGGCTGTTTAAAAGGCCACCAATTAACGACGCTTGAAAACTAAAGGTATCGCGTGTGGTTCAGTCCTTAGGTCGGGTGGGTAGACAACTCGCTTTTAAAACCGTGCTGTACCAACTCGTCGTCGTTGCTCTGCTGACAATTATGGTCGCATTGAGCACACAATGGAATAATGCGTGGCCCGTTATCGCGGGCGGTTTAGCCGCAATTATTCCTAATGCCCTGTTTGGCTTAATCGCATTTATGCATGCGGGCGCCCGGGCAAACCAGAAAGTTGTTAAAAGTTTTTTTGTAGGAGAAGGCGTCAAATTGATGCTAACGGCGGTGTTAATCAGCCTACTTTTTCTACTGACAGATTTTAATCCGTTGTGGTTAATGAGCGGTTTTGTTTTCGCTGTTATTTCACAATGGGTTGCGCCAATTTTATTTTTAAAATCAACGTAACTGGGAAACAACATGGTAAGTGGAGAGCAAACTCCGACTCAGTATATTCAGCATCACCTCCAAAACTGGACGGTTGGTGAAGGATTCTGGGCGGTAAATGTCGATACTATCTTCTGGTCCGTGTTACTGGGTGTGCTGTTTCTGTGGAGCTTCCGCAGAGTAGCTAAAAAATCCTCGGCAGGGGTACCTGGTAAATGGCAATGCTTTGTCGAAATGATTGTCGAGTTTGTCGATAACAGCGTCAAAGAATCCTTTCACGGTAAAGATAAACTCATAGCACCTTTGGCCTTAACTATCTTCGTCTGGATTTTCCTGATGAACCTCATGGATTTGATTCCGGTTGACTGGTTGCCTACTGCAGCAATGTATGGCGGCTACTGGTTAGGCTTTGTTGACGATCCGCACGATGTTTATATGAAGGTTGTTCCAACGACGGATCTCAATACCACTTTTGCATTGAGTTTAAGCGTTTTCGCACTAATTATTATCTACTCAATTAAGTACAAAGGCGTTAAGGGTTTCGCGAAAGAAATGACGCTGACACCGTTTAACCACTGGGCATTAATGCCGGTTAACTTTGTCCTGGAAAGCATTACCTTACTGGCAAAACCGGCGTCATTGGCGCTACGTTTGTTCGGTAACTTATATGCCGGTGAATTGATCTTTATTCTGATTGCAATGATTGGATTGTTCCAGCTACCTGCACACTTTGCATGGGCTGTGTTCCATATCCTGGTTATTACTTTGCAAGCATTTATCTTTATGATGTTGACCATTGTTTACTTAAGCATGGCATCATCTGAACACTAAGTTTTTGTTTTAACTTTAAATCTACTGAAAAACTGGAGAAATCAATGGAAACTGTAGTTGCTTTTACTGCTATCGCTGTATCAATCATGATCGGTTTGGCTGCACTAGGTACAGCACTTGGCTTTGGTATGCTGGGTGGTAAATTCCTGGAAGCTGCTGCTCGTCAACCTGAACTGGCGCCTCAGCTGCAAGTTAAAATGTTCATCGTAGCGGGTCTTATCGATGCTATCGCGATGATCGGTGTAGCAGTTGCATTACTGTTCACTTTCGCAAACCCGTTCTTAACTCAGGTTGCAGGCTAAGCGCGATTCGACGGTCACCAGATAAAGGAGGTCCGTTGTGAATATCAACGCAACTCTAATTGGACAAACGATCGCGTTCATCGTGTTCGTGTGGTTCTGCATGAAATTCGTGTGGCCACCGATCATAAATGCTATCGAAGAACGTCAGAAGAAAATTGCTGACGGTCTAAATGCGGGCGAACGCGCTCAAAAAGATTTAGAAAAAGCCCAGGAAGAAATTGCTGAGCAGCTGAAAGAAGCGAAACAGCAAGCGGCTGAAATCATTGAACAGTCTAAAAAACGTGGCGCTAAAATCGTTGAGGAAGAAACTCAACGAGGCCATGAAGAGCGCGAGAAAATCGTTGCTGCTGGTCATGAAGAAGTCGCCTCTGAGCGTAACCGTGCACGCGAAGAATTGCGTAAGCAAGTCGCTGTGTTAGCCGTTACCGGGGCACAAAAAATCATCGAGCGTGAAATTGATAAAGACGCTCACAGTGACATCGTTGAAAAACTGGTCGCTGAACTTTAATTAAGGGGTTAGAGCTTATGTCAGAACTGACTACGGTCGCTCGCCCTTACGCAAAAGCAGCTTTTGATTTTGCTTTAGAACAGGGAGCGCTCGATAAGTGGGCCGATATGCTCGAATTTGCTGCAGTGGTAGCAAAAGACGAGACGGTGGCATCATTTTTGAGCAGCTCCGCTACTGTTGGTAAGACAGCCGAAGTTTTTATTGGCGTTTGTGGCGATGAGCTCGACGACAATGCAAAGAACTTTGTCAAAGTGTTGGCAGAAAACGAACGTTTACCTGCCCTATCAGCAGTCAGTGAGCTCTATCAGACGTTCCGTGCGGAATACGAAAAGGAAGTCGAAGTTGACGTGACTTCTGCGGTTAAGTTGTTAAAAGCGCAACAAACCGAACTGAGTAAAGCATTGGAACAGCGTCTGCAACGCAAAATTAAGCTGAACTGCAGTGTCGATAAGTCCATCATTGGTGGACTGGTTATTGAAGCAGGTGACGTTGTTATAGATGGCACCTTGCGCGGCAAGTTGGATAGACTTGCTTACGCACTGCAATCCTAATTGGGGACTTGAGCATGCAATTGAATTCAAATGAAATCGCAGAACTGATCAAACAGCGAATTGAGAAGTTCGAAGTCACCAGCGAAGCTCGCAACGAAGGTACCATCATGTCTGTACAAGACGGTATCATTCGCGTTCACGGCCTTGCAGACTGTCTGCAAGGTGAAATGATTGAGCTACCTGGTAATCGTTACGCTATCGCATTGAACCTTGAACGAGATTCAGTCGGTGCGGTTGTTATGGGCCCTTATGCAGACTTGCAGGAAGGCACCAAGGTAAAATCTACCGGTCGTATCTTAGAAGTTCCGGTTGGCGAAAAGTTGTTAGGCCGTGTGGTTAACACACTGGGTCAACCAATTGACGGTAAAGGTCCAATTGAAGCTGACGGCTATGAACCCGTTGAGAAAATCGCACCTGGGGTTATCGAACGTCAATCAGTTGATCAGCCAGTACAAACAGGTTACAAATCAATTGACTCGATGATTCCGGTAGGTCGTGGCCAGCGTGAGCTGATCATCGGTGACCGTCAGACGGGTAAAACCGCGTTAGCTGTTGACGCTATCATTAACCAGAAAGACTCTGGTATTAAGTGTGTTTACGTTGCTATCGGTCAGAAAAACTCAACCATCTCTGCTGTTGTACGTAAGCTGGAAGAGCACGGCGCATTGGAAAACACCATTGTAGTTGCGGCTTCTGCTTCTGAATCTGCAGCATTGCAATATTTGGCAGCTTACTCCGGTTGTACGATGGGTGAATACTTCCGTGACCGCGGTGAAGACGCTTTGATTGTTTACGATGACCTGTCTAAGCAGGCTGTTGCATACCGTCAAATTTCATTGTTGCTGCGTCGTCCGCCAGGTCGTGAAGCATTCCCTGGTGACGTTTTCTACCTTCACTCACGTCTACTAGAGCGTGCAGCGCGTGTTAACGCTGACTACGTAGAAAAATTCACTGACGGTAAAGTGAAAGGCCAGACCGGTTCTTTAACTGCCTTACCTATCATTGAAACTCAGGCAGGTGACGTATCGGCGTTCGTACCGACTAACGTTATCTCAATCACCGATGGTCAGATCTTCCTGGAAACTGACTTGTTTAACTCAGGTATTCGTCCTGCTGTTAACGCCGGTGTCTCGGTTTCTCGAGTTGGTGGTTCAGCACAAACGAAAATCATCAAGAAATTGGGTGGCGGTATCCGTCTTGCCCTGGCTCAGTATCGTGAATTGGCGGCGTTCGCTCAGTTCGCATCTGACCTTGATGAGTCGACTCGTTCACAGTTAGAGCACGGTCAGCGTGTAACCGAACTGATGAAACAGAAACAGTACAAGCCTATGAGCGTGTCTCAAATGGCTGTATCAATTTATGCCGTTGAAAAAGGCTTTTTGAAAGATGTCGCAATCGACAAAATCATGGATTTTGAAGAGTCGCTGCAATCTTTCATGGCAAGCGAATACGCTGAGCTAATGGCTGAGATTGATAAAACTGGCAACTATAACGACGACATCGATGCGCAATTGAAAGCCGCGCTTGAGAAATTCAAGCAAACGCAATCATGGTAATCGCAGTTGGCCGCGCAAGCGGCCATTTGTCGTTGAGTTAACAGGAGAATCGTCATGGCCAGCGGTAAAGAGATAAAAACTCAGATCTCGAGTATCGGTAATACTCAGAAGATCACCAGTGCTATGGAAATGGTCGCTGCGTCTAAGATGAAAAAGGCGCAGGAACGTATGGAGGCAAGTCGCCCCTATGCGGATACCATTCGCAAGGTGATTGGTCATGTGGCGCGCGGTAACCTTGAATATCGTCATCCATTTATGGAAGAACGTCAGGTTAAACGTGTGGGTTACATCATTGTTTCTACCGACCGTGGTTTGTGTGGCGGCTTGAACGGTAATGAGTTCAAGAAAGTCGTTAAGCACGCAAACGAATGGAAAGAGCAAGATGTTGAAGCGGATTTTGCTGCTATAGGCAGTAAAGCAACCGGTTTCTTTAAGCGTTTTGGACCATTAAAAGCGCAATTTTCAGGTATGGGCGATAAACCCGAACTGAATGAAATCACCGGTTCTATCCAGGTTATGCTGGATGCTTTCGAAGAAGGCAAAATCGACCGCTTGTATGTTGTGTTTAACAAATTTGTGAACACGATGACCCAAGAGCCGACCATTCATCAATTGTTGCCATTGCCGCAAGCAGGTTCGGAAGAAGAAGTACAAACAGGTAGCTGGGACTATCTGTATGAGCCGAATCCAGAAAGTATCCTAGACACCCTTATTCGTCGCTTTGTAGAAATGCAGGTGTACCAAGGGGTGGTAGATAACTTCGCTAGCGAGCAAGCCGCTCGGATGATTGCGATGAAAGCCGCAACTGACAACGCCGAAGATATTATTGACCAGCTGCAGTTGCAGTATAACAAGGCGCGTCAGGCAGCAATTACGCAAGAAATTTCGGAAATCGTGTCCGGCGCCGAAGCGGTATAACGCGGCAACGGTAAACAGAATTGAAGAGTTAGAGGAAACGTCATGAGTCAAGGTAAGGTCGTACAAATTATCGGCGCCGTTGTGGATTTAGAATTTCCACAAGACGCTGTACCAAAAGTATACGACGCACTGAAAGTGACCGAAGGTGGTTTGGAAGGATTAGTTCTGGAAGTTCAGCAACAGCTGGGCGGCGGAATTGTCCGAGCCATCGCAATGGGTACAACTGACGGTTTGCGTCGTGGTATCACCGCGAAAAACTCAGGTGAGCCAATTATGGTGCCAGTGGGTAAGAAAACCCTCGGCCGTATTATGGATGTGTTGGGTAATCCAATCGATGAAGCGGGCCCAATTGGTGAAGAAGAGAAAATGTCTATTCACCGTGCCGCGCCAAGCTATGAAGAACAATCGAACACCAACGAGCTATTAGAAACCGGTATCAAAGTCATCGACTTGATTTGCCCGTTTGCTAAAGGTGGTAAAGTTGGTCTGTTTGGTGGTGCTGGTGTTGGTAAAACCGTTAACATGATGGAGCTTATTCGTAACATCGCTATCGAGCACAGCGGCTACTCAGTATTCGCGGGTGTTGGTGAGCGTACTCGTGAAGGTAACGACTTCTATCACGAGATGAACGATTCAAACGTTCTGGATAAAGTATCCCTGGTTTATGGTCAGATGAACGAGCCACCGGGTAACCGTTTACGTGTTGCTCTGACTGGTTTGACTATCGCAGAGAAATTCCGTGACGAAGGTCGCGACGTACTATTCTTCGTCGATAACATCTACCGTTACACACTGGCAGGTACTGAGGTATCAGCACTGTTAGGTCGTATGCCTTCAGCGGTTGGTTATCAGCCTACTCTTGCAGAAGAGATGGGTGTACTTCAGGAACGTATTACGTCAACGAAGACTGGTTCAATCACTTCAATCCAAGCGGTATACGTACCTGCGGATGACTTGACTGACCCATCTCCAGCGACAACCTTTGCTCACTTGGATGCGACTGTTGTATTGAACCGTGACATCGCGTCGTTGGGTATCTACCCTGCGGTTGACCCGTTGGATTCAACCTCACGTCAGTTGGACCCACAGGTTATTGGTGATGAGCACTACGATACGGCAATGGGTGTTCAGGAAGTACTTCAGCGTTATAAAGAACTGAAAGACATCATCGCGATTTTGGGTATGGACGAACTGTCTGAAGAAGACAAGTTGTCAGTATCTCGTGCGCGTAAGATTCAACGCTTCTTGTCGCAGCCATTCTTCGTTGCTGAAGTATTTACTGGTGCGCCAGGTAAATATGTATCGTTGAAAGATACCATTGCCGGCTTTAAAGGCATCTTGGACGGCGAGTATGACGATATGCCAGAGCAAGCTTTCTACATGGTTGGTACCATCGAAGAAGCGGTAGAAAAAGCCAAAAACCTGTAACCGACCGGGAGGTTTGAATGGCAACACAAACATTAAACTTGAGCGTTGTCAGTGCTGAAGAGAAATTATTCTCTGGTGCAGTACAAACAGTTCAGGTTTCTGGTAGCGAAGGTGAGCTGGGTATTTACCCGGGTCACGCGCCACTGCTGACAAAAATTAAGCCAGGTATGGTGCGTTTTGTTAGTGAAGCGGGTGATGAAGAGCTCATGTACGTTGCCGGTGGTGTATTAGAAGTTCAGCCAGGTGAGGTTATCGTTCTGGCGGATGTTGCGGTACGCGGCGACGAATTGGACGAGCAGGCAGCAGAAGCAGCGCGTAAGCGCGCTGAAGAAGCTATTGCCGACCAAAGTCACGACGTTACTTATGCAGAGGCTATTGCTGAACTATCTCGGGCTATGGCTCAACTTGAAGTTATTCGCAAACTTAGACGTTAAGTTTGTAATAAAGTTTAAAAGGCCTTGTTGTGTCTACAACAGGGCCTTTTTTGTCTGTAAACTATAGACATCAATCGTATTTAACGAAGTTAGATAATAAGGACATATCCCCATGAAACTCCGCGTCGTTATTTTGGCTGCAGGTAAAGGAACACGGATGCGTTCGGACCTGCCAAAAGTCTTGCATCAGGTTGCTAAAAAGCCCATGGTGCAGCACGTTATCGACTGCGCAAGAGCGCTAAACCCAGCGGCCATCGACTTGATTTATGGGCATGGAGGCGATCAGTTAAAAAGCCAAATCGTCGGTGACGATCTAAATTGGGTTGAACAAGCGGAACAACTTGGAACAGGCCACGCCGTTCAACAGGTTATTCCATTTATTCAGGACGATGAAAATGTTTTAGTGCTTTATGGGGATGTGCCTTTATTGACAGCAGAAACTGCACAACGTTTACTCGACGCGTCAGCTGACAAGGCGTTAGGTTTGTTGACGATGTACCTGAATAATCCTATGGGCTACGGCCGCATCATTCGTGACGAAGATGAACTCATTCAGGGTATTGTCGAACAAAAAGATGCGACACTGGACCAGTTGCGCATTAACGAAGTTAATACAGGCATCATGGCCGCCGATGGTGCTAAATTGAAGCAGTGGCTGCAGGATTTAAGTAATGACAACGCACAGAAAGAATATTATTTAACAGATGTTGTTGCTATGGCAGCAGAACAAGGCGTCCAAATTGCCTCTGCGCAGCCGGATGATACGGGCGAAGTCGAAGGCGCCAATAATCGTCAACAGTTGGCTACGTTAGAGCGAGCTTACCAATGGCGTTTAGCCGAGCAAGTCATGGCGGCCGGCGCAACCCTCATTGATCCTGCGCGTTTTGATTGCCGTGGTTCACTTAATGTCGGCTCGGACGTGGTTATCGACGTGAACGCTGTATTCGAGGGCGAAGTTAGGTTGGGTAATGGTGTTGTTGTTGAACCTAATTGTGTCATTAAAGATGCCGAGATAGGTGATGGAACCGTTGTCCGCGCTAATAGTCATATTGAAGGTGCTAAAGTAGCTTCCAATTGTAAGGTTGGTCCTTTTGCCCGTTTACGGCCGGGCGCCGAATTAGCTGACGAAGCCCAGGTTGGAAATTTTGTCGAAATGAAAAAAAGCCGTCTGGGTAAAGGCTCTAAAGCCAGTCATTTAACTTATTTGGGTGACACACAGGTAGGCGAATACGCAAATATCGGCGCCGGAACCATCACTTGCAATTATGATGGTGTGAATAAATCAACGACAGAAATTGGCGATGGCGCATTTATCGGTTCAAACAGCTCATTAGTTGCGCCGGTAAAAATTGGAAAACAGGCCACAGTGGGGGCAGGATCTGTAATTACCCGGGAAGTAGCAAATGAAGAACTTGCTGTAGCACGCGGCAAACAACGAAACATCAGTGGCTGGCAACGCCCTCAGAAAAAAGGAAGTTAATCTATGTGCGGTATTGTAGGAGCGACCTCAGAGCGTCGCGTAAGTGGTATCTTGTTGGAAGGACTTAAGCGGCTAGAGTACCGTGGTTATGATTCAGCCGGTGTTGCGGTTATCGATGCGGATAATCAATTACAAAGCACCCGCCGTACCGGTAAAGTCCAGGAACTCGCTGATGCTATGGAGCAGCAACCACTGGATGGAACCATTGGTATCGCACACACCCGCTGGGCGACACATGGCGGCGTTACTGAGGCGAACGCTCATCCTCATCTGTCTGAGGGAGAAATAGCCGTCGTCCATAACGGTATTATAGAAAATCATGAAAGCCTCCGAGAGCAATTACAAAGTTTGGGTTATGTTTTTAATAGCCAGACGGATACCGAAGTAATTGCTCACTTAATTCACCACGAACGTAAACAAAATCCGGATTTATTGGCGGCAGTAAAAGCTGCCGTACGTCAACTGGAAGGTGCTTATGGCACCGTCGTGATGGATACAAAAGATCCTGAGCGTCTTGTTGTTGCCCGCTCTGGTAGCCCGCTGGTAATCGGTCTGGGTATTGGTGAGAACTTTGTTGCGTCAGATCAGCTGGCGTTATTGCCGGTAACACGTAAGTTTATTTACTTAGAAGAAGGTGATGTCGCTGATATTACTCGCACCAGTGTGACTGTTTTTGACGAGGCTGATCAGCCGGTCGAGCGTGAGGTCGTTGAGTCTGATAGTACCTATGATGCCGGCGGAAAAGGACATTATCGTCACTTCATGTTGAAAGAAATACACGAACAGCCTATTGCTGTGCGTAATGCGCTTGAAGGCCGCTTGTCCGATTCAACAGTACTTGATGATGCCTTTGGTAAAGGCGCCAGCGAATTATTTAAAACTGTCGAGCATGTGCAAATTATTGCCTGCGGTACCAGTTACCACGCGGGTATGGTCGCGCGCTATTGGTTAGAAGCGTTGGCCAATGTCTCTTGTAGCGTCGAAATAGCCTCTGAGTTCCGCTATCGCAAATCCTACGTTCACCCGAACAGCCTGTTAGTGACGATTTCGCAAAGTGGCGAAACCGCAGATACCCTGGCCGCGCTGCGTTTGTCCAAAGAGCTGGGTTACACCGGCAGTTTGACCATTTGTAACGTCGCAACGTCGTCGATGGTACGTGAATCTGATCTTGCCTTTATGACCCGGGCTGGTGCAGAAATTGGCGTTGCATCGACAAAAGCGTTTACGACTCAATTAACAGGTTTGTTGATGTTAACCGTCGCCTTGGGTAAATACCGTGGTATGGCTGAACAGCAACAAGCGGCTATCGTAAAAGCGTTACAGGCACTTCCCGCTAAACTAGAGGAGGCCGTTGCGTTAGCGGACGAAATAGAAGCGTTGGCCCCTGATTTTGCCAATAAAAACCATAGTTTGTTCCTTGGACGCGGTAACCAGTACCCGATTGCCATGGAAGGAGCGCTGAAGCTTAAGGAAATTTCTTATATACATGCCGAAGCCTATGCTGCCGGGGAGTTAAAGCACGGGCCGTTGGCATTGATCGATGAAGAGATGCCGGTGATTGTAGTAGCGCCTAATAACGAGCTGTTAGAAAAGCTAAAATCTAACGTCGAAGAAGTTCGTGCCCGTGGCGGCTTGATGTATGTTTTTGCCGATAAAAATGCGCGCTTTAAGAGCGATGACACGCTAAACGTGCTTAATGTATGCCATTGCGACGAGATCGTTGCACCAATCGTCTATACCATTCCGTTGCAGTTATTGTCTTACTATGTTGCCATTATTAAAGGCACAGATGTTGACCAGCCCAGAAATCTGGCTAAGTCAGTCACTGTAGAATAAAAAGGGGCCTTGCGGCCCTTTTTTATTCTCTATACCTAAGTATTTAAACCTTACAAGGTGCTTGCCATACATCTGCGACGCTGGCGTTGTTCATTATCTACAACTTCACCAATAGCAAGAGTAACTTCCACCTGCTCACTAACAGCCTTGCCTGTTTCAACGTCAGCAATCCAGAGTGTGGCCTGGTTTTCTTCAATGTCTTTCTGGAAAACATAGGTATTGCCGGCTTCGAAATCACCTTTTAGCGTCGCATAGGCCTCTTTAGGCTTAGATTCGATATTGTTGAATGTCTGCGTGACTTTAGTTACCACGGTGTGCTCACCTGGGGCAAAGTCTCTTGCTGCCACAAAGTCACTTTCTTTGCCGTTATAGCAAAAATTGTAAACACGGACGGTTTGCGCTAACCCGTTATCGAGAAAATTTCTAAGGCGCCACTGCGAATCATCAGGTGAAGTAGTCACAGGAACGCTAGTGCAAGCACTTAACATAGATGCTCCGATTACGGCTGTAATTAACATTGAACGCGTCATAATTACCTCTGCTTTGCATTAAAAAACATGATGTTATAAAGGTACACTAGTGTATGTAAAAGATAATCCAAGTGACTTTGTGATTTTTTTGTTATCTTTGTAATATCAAGTAGGCAGAGCTTTCAACAATGAGGCAAATAGCATGGAACTTTTTGGTAGTTACACCTCCCCATTTGTGCGCCATATACGTATTGCTATGGCGGAAACAAAGACGGAGTTTTCGTTAACGGAAACTGATCACGAAATGAGTGCAAAATTAAATCCGGCCAAAAAAGTGCCTTTTTTGCATCACAAAGAAACGCGACTACATGATTCAAGTAGTATTTTAAAATATGTACGGGAAAAAGCCGGAGAGCGCTATTTTCCAGACGTAAAAGATTATGATCAGTATTGTTTGGTTAATACTGCACTTGATGCGGGTATTAATCTTTTTCTACTTGAACAGCAAGGTGTTACACCTGATAACAATACCTACATGCAGCGACAAAAATCGCGGGTTGAGGAAATTCTTCAGCTAATGGAGAGTAAAAAACACGCGGTGGCTTATGAAGGGCCGCACCCGTTTAGTGACGGAGAATTACGATTGGGCTGTTTTTTAAGTTGGGGACTCTTTCGTAACCGCATCAGTCTGGGTGAGTATCCGCAATTGCAGGCATTCGTTGATAAACTCAACGATTACCCGCTATTCGCAGACACACACCCCGAGGTACGGCCGTCTGTTACGGAATAAGTTTGGCTGATTTTTCCGGGATTTCTTCGTTTAATAATTGATTATTCATGGAGTAGTCGACGGGCACATCGATAAGGTGCACACCGCCCTGCTCCATGCATTGCTTAATCAGCGGTTGTAATTCGTCTGTTGCCGACAATCGGTAGCCTTTAGCACCGTAGGCATCGGCGTACTTGATAAAGTCGGGGTTGTTAAAATCCAGACCAAAGTCACTGAGTCCCATGTGTTGTTGTTTCCACTTGATCATGCCGTAAGCGCTATCGTTCAGTAGCAGTACAATAAGATCTTGTTTTAACCGAACCGCAGTTTCGATTTCTTGCGAGTTCATCATAAATCCGCCATCGCCGCAGATGGATATAACCTGTTTTTCCGGAAACACGAGTTTGGCTGCCATTGCTGATGGTAACCCTGCGCCCATTGAAGCAAGAGCGTTGTCGAGCAAAACGGTATTAGGCTGACGAGCCGGATAATTGCGAGCAAACCAGATTTTATAGATACCGTTGTCTAGCGCTATGATGCCATCATCAGGCATAACTTCTCGCACCTCTTCGACCAAACGCTGGGGTAACATTGGGAATCTATCGTCGTTGGCCCCCTCGTCGGTGTGGTCTAGCATGTGATCACGCACTTTCAACATAAAGTCAAAATTCCAATGTGGCTGCGGCTCAATTCCTTCTTTTAATTGCCAAATACTATTACCGATATCACCAATCATACTGGCATGAGGGAAATAAACAGAGTCGACTTGAGCGCTCTGGAAGTTGATGTGAACCACTTTGCGCTTGTCATTGGCCTGTGAACGCATCATAAAGGGTGGTTTCTCAACAACGTCATGGCCAACATTAAGAATCAGGTCGGCTTGTTCTATTGCTCGGTGAGGATAATCTCCATCCGAAACAGCAGCATTACCTAGCCAGCCTGGATGGTCTTCGTTAATCACGCCCTTACCCATTTGTGTGGTGATAAAGGGGATTCCTGTTTTGTCGACAAATGCGCGTAGCATTTTAGCGGTTATTTTTCGGTTAGCGGCTGCGCCGATAAGTAGCAAAGGATGTTTTGACTCTTTAAGTAAAGACAAAACGTGACGAACGGCCTTATCTTCAGCAATAGGTCTGCGAGAGTAGCTCGGCTCGATTGGAAATGAATCAACATCTTCGCTAGCGACATCGTCGGAAAGTTCCAGGTGTGAAGCTCCGGGACGTTCCTCTTCAGCTCGACGAAAGGCTTCGCGAACATGCGCAGGAATACTCTTCGCGCTGATGATGGGTTGTGTATATTTAGTGATAGGGGTCATCATGTCGACCACGTCAATAATTTGGAACTGTCCTTGCTGCCGTTCTTTGATGGGCTTCTGACCGGTAATAACAACCATCGGCATAGCTCCGAGTTGAGCGTAAGCAACCGGAGTAACAAGGTTGGTGGCGCCCGGCCCAAGCGTTGATAGACAAACGCCAGGTTTGCCGGTTAAGCGACCATAGGTTGCAGCCATAAATCCGGCAGCTTGTTCATGACGGGTTATAATAAGTTTTATTGACGACTTTGATAGTGACTCGAGCAAGTCGAGATTTTCCTCACCGGGAATACCAAAAATATATTCTACGCCTTCATTTTCAAGCGCTTTTACCATCAGATCCGATGCTTTCACGTCGCTTTCTCCTTGCGTATAAAAGATATGTATTAACAGCGTACGTAAAGCATAGGCTATATGATCAAAAAAGGCGGCTAAGAGCCGCCTTTTGTTCTCTGTCGCAAAGCACTAGTTACGAGTTGCCGTCACCTGTCATTTCCTGAAGGCGGTTGCGCAATTCTTCGTCATTCTGAGCTTGTTGAATGATAGAGTTGTATTCTTGCGGCGTCAGGCCTGCATCTTCAACAGCAGCAATCATTTCTTCCTGTGCAGATTGTTGAATTGTGCGTGCTTGCTCTTGGTTTTCAGCATTCTGGAATTTTTCACGGTATTTTTGAGTAACGCCTTGTACTTCTTCCATTGCCGCAACAAACTTGACCAGCATACCTTCTGTCACTTCAACTTGCTGTTGCATTTGTTGTTGCGCCTGGCCCTGAGCTTGGCCCTGCTGCTGAGCGATAGCGGCTGTTGAACCAAAGATCATTACGGTTGCTAATGCTAATAGTGTCTTTTTCATAATAAGCTCCTAGATTTATTTTCTGGAATTAATTTTGCTCATCTACACTGTAGCGAAGACCATGCCAACTTATTAAGCTTTTGAAAAATAAGAGTTTTAATTATATCTAGGCATTATGTTTGGTTACTCGACTAAATAAGTGTATCGTTTTGATACACTCTGGGAGTTGTTAATGACAAAAAGATACAGTTTTAATCTGTCTAGCCTGCAAAAGCGATTACTTATTTATGTTGTTGTGCCGATGGTCGTGATCTCAGGTCTCGCAATTAGCTTTGGGTTACAGTTAATTGCGGATCAGGAAGAAAAACGATTAAAAGCTGACCTGGAATTATTGGGGCGCGCAATTAGTTTACCGATAAGTGATGCACTATTAACTAACGACCTCAGGACGGTTAAAGCCAATCTGGATTCTGTTTTTTCTATCGGACGCGTCTATGGTGCATCCGTATACAACGTAAAGGGTCAGCAGGTTGCTGAAGCTGGAATCACCGAAACAGATTTGTCTAACAGTTTTTTGGCACAACAAACGGTTAAAACGGGAGTCACTCAGGATGATTACCGGCGGGTCGAAGGTAAAGACGTATTCTCCCAATTTATGCCAATTATTGATCGAGGTGGTCGCATCATAGGCTTGCTGCAAATTAACCGAAAAGCCAGTGATTTTGATGACCGGTTTGAGCAGCTGAGTCAGGTTGCCTGGCTCAGTTGGGCTGCGTTTGGGGCAATTACTTTTGCGGTATTAATATTTGGGCACTTTAGAGGTGTTGGGCGCCATGTCGTTGAGTTAAAAAATGCGATGCGAAAGGTTGCGGAGGGTGATAGAGCAATTCGAGTTGCGCCCAATGGGCCCAGTGAAATTGCTGAAATAGGTATCGGTTTGAATCGTATGCTGGATAGCATTTCACTGGCAGAACAAGAGCTTGAAAGCCGACGTAAAGAGGAAGAACGTTTACAACAAGCGCTGCGGGAACAGGAAAAAATGGCTGCAATAGGGAGTGTAGCCAGCGGCGTTGCGCACGAGCTTGGCGCACCCTTAACTGTTATTGATGCTCGCGCAAAACGTCTACTTAAGCGGATGCCTGATGAAGATGACCGGCGTCAACTAGAAGCCGTTAGAGGGCAAGTTCAGCGTCTAACGGGTCTGGTTAATCAGCTGCTTGCGTTCTCCAGAACCCCGGTATCAGAAAGGGTTTCAGTAGAAATAAATGAAATACTACAGCGAGCAATAAAAGCCTTGAGCTACGAGCGCGATAGCGATGGTATAAATATAGTAATAGATTCCACTGAACAGGCGAACGTTGCAGTCGACATAAAACGATTTGAACTGGCTTTGGTCAACGTCTTACGTAATGCATTGCAAGCCGCCATCAATGAAATCCGCGTAACTGTAGAAGTTAATGAGATGGTGGAGATCAATATACTGGATGACGGAGCCGGTATAGATGAGTCAATAAAAAATGATGCTACGCAACCATTTAAAAGTACCAAGCCACAAGGCAAGGGAACGGGCTTAGGACTTACAATTGTCAGTCATGTAATGAATGACCATAGTGGTTCAATGAAGCTTGATAACTCGTCTCAGGGTGGTTGTTGTGTGCGTTTGTTGTTGCCTAAGTCTGAGGGAAATAAAAATGAGCAGAGGTAAGGCCCATGTTGCGGTAGTTGAAGACGATCCGGCGCTAAATGAATTGTTAGTCGAGGAGCTCGCGGCGGAAGGGTATCAAGTGAGCCACTTTGGTACGGTAGAGGATTTTCTGCTGGCGAGTCTAGATTGTGATGTCGTGGTCAGTGATATTCGCCTTCCCGGAGCGTCAGGCTTATCTTTGCTAGAGACGGTTCAACAGCAAAGTACGCCCCCGGCAGTATTACTGATTACCGCCTTTGGTACGGTGGACCAAGCTGTGGACGCGTTAAAGCATGGAGCGGCGGACTTCTTAACTAAGCCTTTGGACGTCGAGCATTTACTTTTAAGCGTGCAACGCATTCTTGAACACCGAAACTTAAAGCAACAGCTCAAGCGATTTAAGTCAGAACAGACGGGTCCGGGCGGGATGATTGGTCAGAGTCCGGCCATGCGCAAACTCTACAGTCAAATAGAGCAGATTGCTAAAGTTGACGGCAGTGTGCTTATTTTGGGCGAGAGCGGCACGGGTAAAGAGCTTGTGGCGAACGCTATTCATCAGCTAAGCGATAGATCGGACAAACCTTTTCAGGCAGTAAATTGTGCAGGAATTCCAGCTGAGCTGATGGAAAGTGAGTTTTTTGGTCATGAAGCGGGTTCGTTTACCGGTGCAAAAGGTAAGCGTAACGGTTTATTGAAACAGGCCGACGGTGGCACGTTGTTGTTAGACGAAATTGGTGAAATGCCAATGGCGTTACAGGCTAAACTGCTTCGTGTCCTTCAGGAAGGAACCCTCAGAGCGGTAGGAAGTGACAAAGAGGAGCATGTTAACGTACGAATTCTTGCAGCCACGCATCAGGACTTAGAGAAAAAAGTTGAAAATGGTAGTTTTAGACAAGACTTATTTTATCGGTTAGAGACATTTTCTATCCGAGTTCCGGCATTGAGAGAGCGTGGTGAAGATATCGAACGGTTGGTCAGGCATTTTGCTAATGATATTGACAGCGATGCGCTTGAGCTACTTTATCGATACCCGTTCCCCGGCAATGTTCGGGAGTTGCAAAACGCGATAGAGCGAGCTGTTGCGTTTAGTCAGGATGGTGAAGTCCATGCCGAGAATTTGCCGCAGCGTATCACTGAATTTGAAGCCGAAAATGAAGCTGAATCGGTGACTCCGGCGAGCCGATGGCCAACCCTCAACGAAATGCAGGAAGATTATATTAAAAAGGTGTTGGCGCATGTGCAGGGAAACAAATCAAAAGCTGCCGAAGTTTTAGGTGTTACCCGCCGGACACTCTACCGTTGGCTTGAAGATTCAGGTGATCGGGAAGCGGACTAAATTCGTAAGTTTGATGACACAGAGCGGTAGTAAAGGAGACAGTAGTGAAAATTTTAATGGTACTTACATCGCACGATAAACTCGGCGATACCGACAATAAAACCGGTTTTTGGATAGAGGAATTTGCCGCCCCTTATTACGTATTCACTGATGCTGGCGCTGAAGTCACACTGGCATCACCTAAAGGCGGGCAGCCGCCAATTGATCCAAACAGCCAGGGAGAAGATGCGCAAACCGAAGCAACTCACCGTTTTGATAAAGACGATAAGGCGCAACATAAACTTGCGACAACGTGCAAATTGGACGAAGTACAGGTAGACGATTTTGATGCCATCTTTTATCCCGGCGGACACGGACCGTTGTGGGACTTAACCAACGATCAACAGTCGATTCATTTGATTGAACAGTTTTGGAGTAAGGGTAAACCTGTTTCTGCTGTGTGCCATGCGCCAGCGGTACTGCTTAATGCCAAAACCCCATCAGGGGATCCAATTGTTCAGGGCCGTACCGTAACAGGTTTTAGTAACAGCGAAGAGGAAGCGGTAGGTTTAACAAGCGTTGTTCCTTTCTTGTTAGAGGACGAACTTGGTAATAAAGGCGGCCATTATCGAAAAGTTGATGATTGGCAGGCTTACGCTGTGCAGGACGGTATGTTGATTACCGGGCAAAATCCTGCGTCGTCAGAGCAGACAGCAGAGCGACTGCTGGATGTATTAAGAGCAATGGTTTAACCATTGCTCTTAAATCTATTTAACTGACAAAATCTAAAAGCGTCGGGTCCACTTTAACCCGACGCTAAGCTGCCGACCTACGGCTGGCTCAAAGGCTCGCCCACTGCCCTGATTAACCACTACGGCACCCACATAGCTTTTATCGCTTATGTTATCGACTAAAAGCCAGCCCTTTAGTTGATGCTCTCCAATTTGCCAGGATTTGCGCAATGCGGCATCAAAAACAGTATAACTGGGAGCTGACACGGTATTTTCATCAGCGGTGAACGTGTTACCTCTATAACGCGCGGATAATTGTAGCTGCCATTGTTGTGCTAAATCGTAATTTAAACGGGCAAAGGCCTGTTGCTCCGCAACGCCGGGAAGCGTATTACCACGAAGCGACCCCGAGTCAAACACAGCGCTAATATCGGTGTAAGACACCCATGCATTAAGACGCTCCGTGATATCCCCTTCGAGCGATAGCTCAAAACCATCGCGTGATGTTTGTGCGGCATTTCGATACGTCGTGCGGCCATCATTTGACTGATCAACAAGAATTTCGTTGTTGCTTTGAATGTCAAAGTATGACAAGCCAAGTCGCCAGTCATCAGCTAATATCGCTTTTAAGCCTGCTTCATATTGACTATTGGTTGAAGGGGCTAGATTTCGATTAAGGCCTGAGCCTTCATTTCTATAAGCCAGCTCTGTTAACGTGGGCGTTTCAAAGCCTTCGCCATAACTGACATAGGCACTGACTTTTTCAGTTGCCTGCCACGTTAGCGCCGCCGCACTCGAGAGTTCATCAAATGTTCTGCTACCGCTGTCATCAGGGTTTTCTGCGGTAATGTAGCTATCAGTAACGCGGTAATCAATATCGTTATAGCGCAACCCACCGTCAAGTTGCCAATTAGGTGCCAACTGCCAGGCTATGCGGCCATATAGACTGCGGCTGTCGATATGATTAAATTCATCACGTCTAAGATCTCCTCGTTCTCCGCTATCGTTGACCAAACCAAAGCGATGATCCTGCTGTCTTTCGTCTATCCAGCCGGCACTAACATCAACATGGTTGTTTAGTGACCAGTTAGCAAAAGCATGAAGCCCCTCAAACTGGCGAGACAGGTCAATCACAGCACCTGAACTCGTTGCGTCAGCGCCGGAGAACGGTAAAAACTGGACGATATCGCGATCACCCTGCCATGCTGATACACGATAAGTTGCATTATTGCGCTCAAGCTCCCAACTTAATGAGCCCTGGCGATGATGAATACTTTTTCGGGTATTAAAATCGATAGCGCGTTGCACCGTTTGCTCAGGATCTTCACGCCACGCGGAAGGTGTCAATGCGCTGGGATCCTGCAATAGAGGCGCGTAATTATTATCGTAGCGAACGATAAGGCGCTGAGAATCGGAAATATCCATGTACCAACGAAATGCCTGCTGTTCACGTTCGGCACTGTTATGAGGACGAGGACCATCAGTTTGAAAATCTGAAGCCATTAACTTGAACTGGTGTGTGTCCCCGACGTACTGCAGATCAGCGGTATAGCGCTGTAGATTATCTGCTGACTGCTGTGTTGCAAAACTAATAGAAGATAGCTGTGGTGCCAGGCTTTGCCATTCAACGACGCCTCCGCCTGAATTGCCATATAACACGGCTAGAGGACCACGCAACACTTCAACACTGTGCGCATCATCCAGCATAATACTACTAGTCTGGGCTTGTCCGTCCGGCATTGATAACGGAATACCATCGATATTAAGTTGTAGACCGCGAACACCGAATGCAGCGCGCGATCCAAAGCCACGAATAACGATGCGCGTATCCTGCGCATAATTGTAGCGGCTGTCAGCCTGTATGCCGGGAATTCCCTCAAGTAAGTCGCCTGCATCAATGTTGAGTGTTGGTAGTTGGCGATCACGTGAAACACGAGTAACTGAGGCAGGCGTTGTTAACCAGGACTGCTGCGTTTGTGTTGCAGTCACGACGACCCGTTCATCGATTTTGTCTGTCGCCGACGCCATTTGGGCATGACTGACGGGTATGCAATAAAATGGGGTTGCCAATAACGGCAACCCCAATGGTTTAAAATACTTCATAATAAAATTTAATCTGCAGGAGTTAGTTTTACTAAACGACCATTGTCTTCATCAGTCAGGATATAAAGCATGCCATCAGGCCCTTGTTCGATATCCCGGATACGAAAATCAATGTCACCATCAAACAGCCGTTCTTCATGGATCATACGACCGTTTTGTAAATCCAGACGCGATATCATTTGGCCGCGTAGCGCTGTGACCAACAGATCGCCCTGCCAATGCTTGAAGGGTTCTCCGGTATAAAATATGGAGCCGGCTGTAGCAATTGATGGCAGCCAATAGTAAAACGGCTGCTCCATACCCTCTTTATGAGTGCCGATGCCGATTTCTCCACCACCGTAATCTTCACCATAAGTAACGGTTGGCCAACCATAGTTCTTACCCGCTTCCGGGATATTAACTTCGTCACCACCCTGAGGGCCATGTTCGATAGTCCATAGTTCACCGGTTTCAGGATGAATATCGGCACCCTGCACGTTGCGGTGACCGTATGACCAAATCTCATCCAGGGCCTTATCGTCATTAACAAATGGATTGTCTTCAGGGATACTACCATCAGGCCAAATGCGCACTATTTTGCCGTGATGATTATCCAATGTTTGGGCATCTTCCATTCGTGAATAACGGTCGCCCAAGGTGATAAATAGGTGTCCTTCAGGTGAAAATATTAATCGAGAACCAAAGTGCGCGCCGCTTTCATATTTTGGTGCCTGGCGGAATACGACTTCTCCGTCAATCCATTGGCCGCCGTCAATTTTGCCTCGCATCACCGCAGTGCTATTGCCGTCACCACCTTCGGGGTCAGGCTCAGAGTAGCTAATATAAACCCAACCATTATCCTCAAAATTTGGATCGATATTAACATCAAGCAAGCCACCCTGGCTGCGTGCAACAACCTCAGGTGTGCCTTTTATTTCTTTTCGTTCAGAACCGTCAGCCGAGATATGGTTTAAAATCCCGTCACGTTCGGTAACGAGCAGGCTGCCATCGGGCAAAAAGGTCATACCCCATGGGTGAGATAGGTTTTCAGTTAAGGTAGTCATTTCTACGGTGTGACGCTCGGTGCTGTATTCATCAGCTAAAGCAGATGCTGAGAATCCAAGCGCAACCGCAGTTAATAGGGCGATCTTACTGGCTTTCATCAGTTTTCCTCTCGTTCTTCTTTATCAATTGTAGTTAGTATACGGTAAAAATCGGTATTTTGATGACTGCTAACTTGATCTGTTTATTGTTATCAGCATTAATAGAGGTGTTACTTAACGCAAGGAGCTCAAAATCATGAAAATAAAACAAAGTAAAAACGCTGCTCAGCTGCAACAAGCGGCTAAGTAATGGCAGAATCAGCATGGTTTAATAGCCACTCGCTGTTGATATTCGGGCAATGGTTAGCAGCCGCGTTTGTACTGCTAATCATTGTCGCGTTAGTCAGCATTGGCGTTATGTATGTGGTGGATAAAATTCAGGTTCGCCACACCATACGCAGAAACTATCCAGTCGTAGGGCGTTTCCGCTATATATTTGAGCGTATGGGCGAATTCATGCGGCAGTATTTCTTTGCTATGGATCGCGAGGAAATGCCATTTAACAGGGCTCAACGCAGTTGGGTCTATCGCGCGGCAAAAAATGCTGATCGAAATGTGGCGTTCGGTTCGACACGAGACTTAACCCGAACCGGGACGATTATTTTTAGCAACGCGCCCTATCCGCCACTAGCTGAACAATCGGTCAAACCCGAACCTGTTGAAATCGGGCCCTATTGCAATACGCCCTATTATCCCCGTTCATATTTTCATATTTCCGGGATGAGTTATGGGGCTTTATCACCTGTTGCCATAAAAGCGCTCTCTAATGGTGCTGCTAAAGCAGGTTGCTGGCTGAATACCGGCGAGGGGGGCTTATCGCCCTATCATTTGAGTGGCCATTGCGACATTGTTTTTCAGATGGGTACTGCAAAATTTGGCGTACGAACGAAAGACGGCAAACTTGATGAGTCACGCCTTGCTGAACTTGGTCGGCACGATAATGTACGAATGTTTGAGATAAAACTTAGTCAGGGTGCAAAACCCGGCAAAGGCGGAATTTTACCGGGCCTCAAAGTTAATGCCGAAATAGCACAAATTCGTGGTATCGAAGAGGGTAAAGACGCAATTAGCCCTAATCGCCACCTCGAAATTAGCAACAACGAAGAGTTACTGGATTTTATCGCTCGGGTTAGAGATGTCACGGGTAAGCCGACGGGTTTTAAATTTGTTATGGGTGACCCGAGTTGGATTGATGAACTAACAGACGCAATTCTAAATCGTGGTGAACAAGCAGCTCCCGACTTTATAACGCTTGATAGTGCTGATGGTGGCACCGGTGCAGCACCTCAACCGTTAATTGATTACGTTGGTTTAAAGCTTTCGGAGAGTCTGCCCATACTGATAGACAAACTCACGGAAGCGGGATTAAAAGATCGTGTTAAAGTGATTTGCTCGGGCAAGATGATTTCGCCTGCTGATGTAGCCTGGGCCATAGCAATGGGTGCAGACTTTGTCGTTTCGGCACGAGGTTTCATGTTTTCTTTAGGTTGTATTCAGGCCATGCAATGTAATAAAAACACCTGCCCCACAGGAGTTACAACCGACAATCCGAAGCTCCAGAAAGGACTTGATCCGACGGATAAAGCCGAGCGAGTAGCTAATTACCATAAGTATTTAGAGTACGGCGTTAACATTATTGCTCATTCGTGCGGTGTGACCGATCCGCGCCAGCTAAACCGGCGTCATGCGCGAGTAATAAAACCGGACGGCGAAAGCATCAGTCTGGCAGACCGCTACCCGTTGCCGCCGGCGCGTCGGCGTTAACCTTTACGAAAGTGTATTTATTGGTAATAACGCTGCTGCTTCTTCAGCAATTTTGCGAAATGTTTGTCGGCGGCTGGTTGTGGCCCGGTAAACCAATCCGATATCGCGCGCCGCTTCTTGCCCGGAAGGCTTTAGCGGCGTCAAGTCAGTGTGTTCCAAAATGCCTCGGTCAATGGCCATTTGTGACATAAAGGTAGCGCCCTTACGTGCGTTAGCCATTTGTACCAAGCTGTGCATACTGGTAGCAGTAAATGGATTCACTTTTACGGTATCAGTTAACTGACATGCAGAAACAGCATGACCTGTCAGGCAGTGTTCTTTTTCCAGTAAAAAAATACTGCCGTCGGGGAGCATGTCGTAATTAACCGGCTCACCTAATTTATCGGCGATGGATTTATGCGCAACAAGCTTGAAAGGGTCACGACCAAGGATCCATTTTTGGTTGCCCTGAATATCCATAGGTAAAGCCAGCAACAAAATGTCCAAGTCACCGTCGCGAAGCGCATTGAGTAAATTATGCGTTGTATCTTCAGCTAATTGTAATGATAACTTTGGATACTTCTGCTGTATTCGTTCGCTCAAATCGCCAACAACGAACGGGGCTATAGTTGGTATGATCCCGAGCCGAACAGGCCCCTCCAAAATATTGCCGTGCCCCTGAGCATAATGCATAAGCTCTTCAGTTGAGGTGATAATTTTACGCGCCTGCTCGACAATTTCTTCGCCGATAGCTGTAAACAAAAAGGATTTGTGGTCTCGTTCAATTAGTTGACAGCCTAATTGTTCTTCTAAGTTTTGAATGCCGCTACTTAATGTAGATTGGCTCACGTTACAGGCCGTTGCCGCACGGTTAAAGTTTTGCTGTTGGTGTAGCGCCAGCAAATAGCTGAGATTTTTAAGACTTGGTAGCTTGCCCATGATTTAAACCACTAATTTAATTTACCGATTATCATAATAGTTTTTATTCGTTTTATCCAATAAGTCGTTCGGCGTAATATCCACATCGAAACGTTACAGCACACTTTTAATTAACGACTTGTTTGGAGAGAGAAATATGTTAACAGTTGGCGATAAATTACCAGAGTTTAGCGTAGTAGCTGCAAAGCCGGGCTTCAACATGCCTGAAGAAAATGGCGAAAGCGCGTTTGAAACTATCAACAATGAAAGCTTTAGCGGTAAATGGAAAATTATCTTCTTTTACCCGAAGGATTTCACCTTTGTGTGCCCCACCGAGATCGTAGAATTTGCGAAATTAAATGAAGAGTTTGCAGACCGCGATGCAATCGTTATGGGCGGCAGCACTGATAACGAGTTTGTAAAATTAGCATGGCGCCGTGAGCACCCTGACCTAAAAGGTTTGAACCAATACTCGTTTGCCGATAACGGTTCGCTTGTTGATGGTCTTGGCGTGCGTGACAAAGCAGAAAATGTCGCTTTACGTGCAACTTTCGTTGTCGATCCTCACAACGTTATTCAACACGTTTCAGTAAACAACCTGAACGTTGGCCGTAACCCGACCGAAATCCTGCGTATTTTGGATGGTCTACAGACAGATGAACTTTGTCCATGTAACCGTGCCGTTGGTGGTGACACGCTTTAAAGCGTCGGCAAACTATTGAGTGACAAGGTACCCGGATGGTTCTCCCGGGTACCTTTAAAAGTTTAGGAGTAGTTCATGACAATAGCAGACTATAAACAGTTACTTGGCGACCACGGTAAAGATACTAAGCTCAACTTGTCGAGCCTATTTACTAATGTCGATACATCAGGTCTTACTAACGACCAATTTTACGGCACAGCATTATCGCTGGCATACAGTATCGGTGATGCAGAGTTAACTGCAGCAGTTGAAGCAGAAGCTAGCGACAAAGTCGCTGACAATGTCGTAAATGCAGCTAAGTTAGCTGCAACCTTGATGGCAATGAATAACGTTTACTATCGGTTTTTACACTTATCAACCGATAAACAGTTCAGCAAATTACCTGCTGGATTGCGTATGAACGCGATGGCTAACCCCGGCGTCGAGAAAGCGGACTTCGAATTGTACTCGCTGGCAGTGTCGGCGTTGAATGGTTGTGGGCTTTGCATAGACTCTCATGTGAAAACACTGTTACAGCATGATGTTTCGGCACAAGCTGTTCAAACCAGTATTAAGTTGGCGGCGGTACTTAACGCAGCAGCGACTGCGCGTAAACTGTCGTAATCCCCCAGGAGCGCATGGCTCCGATCCCTGTCTAGAGCAGTCGTAAACTGCTCGCAACGCTTTAGCCCGCCTTGTGCGGGCTTTTTTTCTTTCACTTTCAGCTACATGTCCTACAGTTAATAATAAGAATTAACGAGGAGGTACGATGGTTAGTATCAATATCGAACGCTTGAAAGATTCTATCCGGGATTTATCAAAAATTGGCTACAACGATGAAGATCATGGTGTCTATCGTTGGGGCTTCACTGACGCCGACATGAGAGCCAGGCACTGGCTACTGGATTTAGTTAAAAATGAAGGCTTTGATGCGCATATGGACGGCGCCGGAAACGTATTCTTTGGTATTGGAGACTACCATAAGAAGCCAGCGGTATTGACCGGCTCCCATTTAGATACCGTGCCGGCCGGCGGTATATTTGATGGGGCGCTCGGTGTGTTATCCGGCCTGGAAGTTTTGCGCACGCTAAAAGAAAATGACGTAAAGCTTAAGCATCCTGTATGGGTTGTAGCAACGGCAGAAGAAGAAGGCCGATTTGGTGGCATGATGGGCTCTCAGGCAATTGCCGGTGTCGTTAACATGGATTGGCTTATGTCTGCACATGATGCAGATAACGTCTATTTAAAAGACGCTATGGCTGAACACGGTCTGGACGTTATGAATGTTTTAGACGCAGCCTGGCCTGCCGAGCGCTTGAAGGCATTTTATGAACTGCACATTGAACAGGGGCCTGTGCTGTTCAATGAAGATATTTGTATTGGCGCGGTAGAGGGGATATCGGGCGTTTTTAAGTGGATAGTGCACTTGAAAGGTAAAGCAGATCATGCCGGTACGGCACCAATGAATATGCGTAGCGATGCGTTTATGGGGTTAGCGGATTTTGCCCATGAAATTGAACGTATTATTGCTGAAGATGGTACTGATAAAACCCGTATCACCGTGGGTAAAGTTGACCTAAAACCTGGCAGTCCACATACCGTTCCGGGTGAGGCTGTTTTTACCATTGTTGGTCGTGATATGAGCAACGATGTGATGCAGGAACTGGCAGACTCATGCCGCAAAGCGTTGTCTGCGATCGCTCGTAAGCACCGCTTAATGTTTGAATATGAACAGGTTAGTTGGCTTAAACCGCAAGCTTGCTCGGATACTTTGACACAGATCATAGAAAACAAAGCCAAGCAGCGTAAGCTATCTTGTTTGAAAATGCCCAGCGGCGCCGGTCACGATACACAGTTTTTAGCACAAATTACGGAAGCGGGATTAATTTTTATTCCATCGGTGAATGGGGTCAGTCATGCCCCCGATGAATGGTCACATTGGCATGATGTTGAGGCCGGCACTAACGTGCTATTGGATTGTATTGTTGAGTCGGCTAGTTAATTAATGCGAATCAACAGTATGTTCGATATACTCGGTGATATATGACCGATATCAAGTGGTAGCTAAATGGAACAGAAAGTAGAGGTTCAGTCAGCGGATAAGGTCAAAATCCAGCGTCCGAAAAACACCCAAAAGAACAACGATTACGCCCCTCGCAGTCGCATCTATGTGCGCGATATTAAAGGCGGGATGGAGTATTTTCGGCGAATATTCGGCTTCATTTTACTGGCTGTTTTTGCTTTGTTGCCGTGGCTCACGTATCAAGGCGAACAAGCAATTCTGCTTGATATCATGGAACAGCGCTTTCGTATTTTTGGACTAACCCTGTGGCCGCAGGATTTTACTGTTGTTGCTCTATTTGCGATTGTTGCTGCTGTCGCTCTGTTCTTCGTTACCACCATATGGGGTCGAGTATGGTGCGGCTTTATGTGTCCTCAGACCACCTGGACTGCCATATTTATGTGGTTCGAAAAGAAATTCGAAGGCCCCCGCAATAAACGTATCAAGCTAGACCAACGAAAAATGGATTTCGATAAGCTCTGGCGTAAAACGGGTAAGCAAGTCAGTTGGGTTTTAGTGGCTCTGCTAACCGCGATGATTTTTGTTGGTTACTTTACCGATGTACGCGCTTTGTTTGTGAACTTCTTCACGTTAGAAGCCGGGTTCTGGGCCACCTTCAGTGTGTTGTTCTTTACGTTTTGTACCTATGGCAACGCCGCCTACATGCGCGAAATAATGTGTACTCACATGTGTCCCTATGCGCGTTTTCAGTCGGCAATGTTTGATAAAGACACGTTTACTGTAAGTTATGACGTGAACCGCGGTGAGCCGAGAGGGCCTCGAGCACGTAAATCCGATCCAAAAGAACAAGGTTTGGGCGACTGTATCGATTGCTATATGTGTGTTCAGGTATGCCCTACCGGTATCGATATTCGTAATGGCTTACAGTACGAGTGTATAGATTGCGGCGCCTGCATCGATGCATGTAATGAAGTCATGGATAAAATGAAATATCCACGTGGTTTAATTCGCTTCACTACCGAGCGTAATTTATCAGCCAAGCAAAAGTCTGAGAAAACCAATCCATGGCGCATGAAGAGTATTGGTTATTTCATCTTAATGCTGGCAGTGACAGCAGTATTGGTTCTGGATATAGCGACACGAATACCATTAGAAGTAGACGTTTTGCGCGATCGAAATGCGTTATACCGAGAGAACTTCGACGGCGAAATCGAGAATGTTTACACCTTAAAAATAGTGAATAAATCACAGCAAGATCATACCTATACTGTCACTCTAGAGGGATTTGATACCTATCGTCTGGTGGGTGAAACGACAAAGCAAGTAGAAGCCGGAGAAGTGGGAAGTTTACCTATAACCGTGGCAATTCCTCCGCAATTATTGACAGAGCAAGTAACAGACTTCAGTTTTGTGGTACAGTCCAATGATGATTCAAGCGTTAAGTTAACGCACGAGACACGTTTCATCTACGAGTGAGTTTATGCCACAAAATGATTTCGCTTTTCAGGGGCTTGGTCCCGATACTCTGATCAAAGCGATAGAAACTCTGGGGATATATCCCGATAGTGGTTTGCTGGCGCTGAATAGTTACGAAAATCGCGTTTATCAGTTTAGTGACGATAATCGCAGGCGCTACGTCGTTAAGTTCTATCGACCCGGGCGTTGGTCGATAGAACAAATTGTTGAAGAACATCAATTTACATTAGACCTGCAAGCCGAAGAAATTCCGGCCGTTGCTCCTTTGCAGATTAATGGCCGCACGCTACATGAGTTTGAGGGCTATCACTTTTGCTTGTTTCCCAGTGTGGGCGGACGGGCATTCGAACCCGATGATTTGGACCAGTTAGAACGTTTGGGGCGACAAATTGGTCGCTTACATGCGGTTGCTCAAACTGCGTCTTTTAACTATCGGGAAACCATATCTTATAACGGCTTTGTGACTGACTCTGTAGTCGAATTGCGGCGCAGTGAGTTAATCCCTGACGGTCTGAAAACGGCGTTTTTCGCTATTCTCGAGCCTCTCGCTGAACGTTTAGCGGGAACGCCTCTGGCTAACTTTCCGGTGCAGCGTCTGCATGGCGATTGTCACATCGGTAATATTTTGCAATGGGATGACAAATTAACCTTTGTTGATTTTGACGACTGTCGCATGGGACCTGCAGTCCAGGATCTTTGGATGATGTTAAATGGATCGCGTGCGGAACAAACGGTGCAACTGGACGCTCTAATCGAAGGATATGAAGAATTCTGCTCTTTTGATAAGGCGCAGTTGTTGTTGATTGAGCCGTTAAGAGGGTTCAGAATTATTCAATATATGGCATGGTTGTCAAAACGCTGGCAAGATAGCGCCTTTCAGCGAGCTTTTCCCTGGTTTGCAGAAGAGCGATACTGGGAAAACCAAGTGTTAGCGTTAAAAGAACAACTAGCGGCGCTGGATGAAGAGCCGTTAAAACTTGGATTCTAATTGACTTAAAAATGAAGGTGTAATTATGAGTAAATGGCTTTTAGGGCTATTAAGCGCGGCATTTATGTTCGTTGGCGCCGTGCAAGCGCAGCAGTTTGAAGAAGGTGTTCATTATGAGGTGGTTGCTGACGAAGCAACCAGTAAACCTGAAATTGTAGAGTTTTTCTCTTTTTATTGTGTGCATTGTTATCGCTTTGAACCTATCGCTAAATCAATAAAGGAAGCTCACCCGGATGCATTTGAAAAAGCACATGTGTCTTTCATTAGCCCACGAGGTGATGTTGGTGAGACAATGACGAAAGCATTTGCTGCAGCGCAGAAACTGGGCGTTGAAGAAAAAATAAGCGATGCAATCTTTGATTATAACTTTAACAAAAATAGTATGTTAACCAGCAAACAGGACATTCGTAACGTGTTCGTGGTTAACGATGTTGCAGGTGATGAATTTGACAAAGCTCTGGCTAGTTTTGCTGTGCGTGCGTCAGCAAGCAAGATGGATCGCCGGGCGACGAATTTGGGCGTTAATGCGACACCAACATTTATTGTAAATGGTAAGTATAAAATGCTACCGCAAGGGTTCCGTGACAGCGAAGATTTTGTTGCCGACTTCACTGCGTTGGCAAGCTACTTGGTTGATAAATAAATTCAAAAAAATTTAATCAGTTAACCCCCAGATATTTGGGGGTTTTTTGTTGCTTTAATATGACTATCGTCATATATATGTGTAAATAATAAACTTGCAGTTTTTAAATAGCTCTGTTAAGGTTCGTAGCACATGGACAGATTGCAGTACATGGACGTACTACTCCCCCGAGCGTTTATCTTCAGTGGTTGGCAACTCTTTATTAAAATACTGGTAGTGTTTTAATCCGAACGAAGGCATCGCGGTGTACAGATGCTCAACAATTGATGACTGAACAGTTTCGTACTTTGTCCATTCGGTTTCTTCCGAGAAGGCGTATATTTCCAATGGAATGCCGGCTGGTGTGGGTTGCAGTAACCGGGCCATAAATGTCATGTCTTGACGAACCTTCGGGTGATTCGCCAGGTAGTGCTCAGCATACAAGCGAAAGGCTGTTAAGTTACTCACCGGTGTTACTAACTCATTTTCTTTTAGCCAAGCGTCGCTATCGGTATCGAAAAACTCAGAAGCAATGTTGTTAAGCTGATCCTCATTAAGGCTTTTGGTGCTGTCTAAATCAATCATTATCGATCGCATCATGCGACGGCCGCCTGAATTTACCATGCCTTGCCAGTTTTTAAATGACTGATTGATCAGAACATAGGTCGGTAGAAAAACCGTTGTCTTATCCCAGTTTTCTACTTTTAGGGTGATAAGACCAACTTCTTTGACCACACCGTCAACATTTGAGTCAGGAACCTGGATCCAATCATCAATTGCCACCATGCGGTTGGTCGCCAATTGAACGCCGGCGACAAATCCCATTAATGTATCTTTAAATACCACCATTAAAATAGCTGTCATCGCGCCAAAACCGCTCAAAAGATACATCGGTGATTTATCCATGATGATGGCAACGGTGATGATAATGGCCATTAACACCAGCACTAACTTAATTACTTGAATAACGCCGGTAATAGGAACTTCTTTGGCTTTATTGGAGTATTCGTAGGCGATGTGAATCACGTTAGCCAGAGCTGTCAGGATACTGGTTATGATCCAAGTCAGGTAGATAGCAATGGCTGTTTGTAAAGGGCCCTGCCAGGCTTCAAAATTTTCAGTAAATATGACAGGAATAAACGCGTTGATGACCAATATCGGGGCTAAGTTCGCACAGCGTTTAAAAAAGCCACTATTTACCAGCGAGTTATACCAACGCTCAGGCGCTTTTTTTAACAGCCGGTGTATTGCGCGGTTTATGACAAGACGTGCAATCGCGTAGGTAATATAGCTGACAACAATAATGATTGCGGCTTTAATGGCTAGTGCTAAATACTCGATAACCGCGGGTTTAAATCCTGTTTTTTCTAGCCACTCTGTGACGAACAACAAATCCATAGTCGTTACCTTCGTTGGTGAGCAAGATCCATTTTTTCGTGTAAGTCTTCAATAATAGCGTCTTTTTCGTGCCAGCGTTGATTAAGCCATTTTTGAAAGTGCGTTTTAAATTCTGGGTCGTTCGCGTAGTCGCCGATCAAATCATCGGTAATAGGCAAGGTGCGGATATGAACGTAAACATTACGCAACTGGCCACTGAGTAAATGCCATACCACTGGACGATCGTCTTTGCCCGGGTATGCAATAGTTATATCGACAATACCTTCGAATTGATCACCCATTATCTGTAAAGAGAATGCCGTGCCGCCAGCCTTGGGGGGTAATAAATAACGATAAGGACTGTTTTTGTTCTTGTGTTTTTGTGGGGTGAAACGCGTTCCCTCACAAAAGTTAACAACAGTGGTCGGTATATGCTTAAACTTTTTACACGAACGTTGCGTTGTAACGATATCACGCCCTTTCAAATGCGGCTTTTTAGCAATCATATCTTTGCTATAGCGACGCATAAAAGGCATATCAAGTACCCAGCAACCCCAACCAACAATAGGTATCCACAATAGCTGACGCTTTAGAAAGAAGCGCGGCATCGGCATATTGCGTCGCGCCAGATGCATTAATACAAACACATCAACCCAGCTACGGTGATTACCCATAATCATATACCAACCGTTTTTATGCAGGGCTAAGTCGCCTTCGATGTGCCAAGTCATCTTTTGTGTTAATTGAAATAACAAAGACATCGCATAGGCCCAGAGCCGGAATAAGCTATTTGCCAGGGTAGACAGTAGTCGCTGTACCGGGGCAATTGGCAGCAATAATTTAAAAATGCCAATAAAAACAATGCTTGCACCAATTGCTGCGGTTGTTGTAAGTGCCCATAGAAAATTAATGAGGACACGAAATGGAATGAGTAAGGTCGTCAGCATGCAGTATTCCTGTCTGATAAAACGCGATCGCTACATTTTAATCATAACGAAACAAGTGCTTATTGTCTGTTGCTAAAATGGCCTAGTTAATATACTGTATATATGTACAGCACATTGTTGGAGGTCATATGCAACCAAAATTAAAGAAACTGGTTGACCAAGGTCTACTCTGGCAAGGTAAGAGTCATTCGAGTCAGCACCAATCTTACTTATCCAGTGGGTCAGATAAACTGGATAACGTTCTGGGTGGCGGTTGGCAGTTAAGTGGCCTTCATGAGTTGCAACGACAGTGTCACTTTGTCGAACAAAGACTATTAACTCCTCTTTTAAAACAGGCGTTGGTGCAACAGCAGACAGTATTCTGGATTAATCCTCCGGCGTTGGTCTCGGCATCAGGGCTTGCCTGGCAATTATCACAACAGTCACTTCATGTGGTAATAAAAGCGACAGACCAAGAAGCTGCCTGGGCTTTTGAACAGGTACTGCAAACGGGAACCGGCATTGCACTCTTATGGCAGCAGCAACAACACATTAATGCCTCAACGGTAAGGCGTTGGTACAAAGCGGTACAAACAGGTAGGCAGGCAGCTTTTGTTTTAACCAATATCGCAAAACAGCCTGAAGCCAAAGCTTACACCAACCGAATACAGCTCCATCAGGCTGCAGCTCGCGCTGATGTGGTTAAGCGCCGCTATGGTTGGCCGGTAATGAATGTTGACCTATGAGTCTGTGGTTATATTGCCATTTCCCACAGTTACTA
Organism: Idiomarina sp.; assembly: GCF_019431395.1. NCBI lineage: Bacteria > Pseudomonadati > Pseudomonadota > Gammaproteobacteria > Alteromonadales > Idiomarinaceae > Idiomarina > Idiomarina sp. The sequence goes on along the minus strand of NZ_CP080268.1, from coordinate 2,219,748 downwards.
CTGGATACGGTGTGTCGTATCCATGCGGCTGCTAATACAGTTCCGTTAGTCTATTATTTGCCCGCTGATATGTCTCGCGAGCGACAAGGTAAAGCGCATAGGGAACCTATTGTACAATGTAATCAATTGGCTTTAGATGCGGGAGTAGAGTTGGGGCAGCCGCAAACGTTGGCGCAAGGCTTGGTTAGTGGGCTTGTGTGCCACCGATATAATGCGGAGAAAGAAGCTCAGGCACTACGTCAGTTGGCAGATGGGCTTTACCAAACGATTGATAAGCAAGTGCTGTTTGCCCCTAAAGGCATTGCCATTGCTGTTGACAGTTTATTACGGCTATATCAGGGGTTAAATCCCCTACTTTGCCATATCAAAGAACAGCTACAGGCGTTTGATTTACGGTTTTATATGAGCTTGGCTTACAGTCCTGAAGCTGCGCGATGTTTGTCTCAGGCAGGATGTGAGCAGTTATCGGCTGATAAAAACGCGATCCATGACGCCCTGGCTTGTTTACCCGTTAGCACATTAAATGGGTCAGAAAGCCGTGTGGAGAAACTCAACAAGTCGGGTATAAAAACATTACATGACCTTTGGCAGCTTCCTGCGGCTCAAGTAGGTAAGCGTTTTGGGCTGGAGCTGGTCGAAGAGCTATTTACATTAAAAAGTACGCACACCGCGGAATCAGCAGCAGTTAGCTTTTATCAGCCCGCGCAAACCTTTTCGTTATCGTTCGATTTAGTAACGGAAATTAGCCACTGGCAAGGATTACTTTTTCCGTTAAAACGCGCTTTACGAGAGCTTGAAACGTTTCTTTATCAACGCCAGAAAGTTACCCGGTTGCTCGATATCAGGCTGCATCATCGCGATAACTCCAGTACAAGGGTTCCATTGAAGCTGGCTGTTGATAGCTGGCGCGCATCTCAATTTCTTCAGCTTATTCAGTTACAAGTGGATCGCTATCCTCTACGGCAACCTGTTATAGCGATTAGTCTAACCGTTGAGCATTTATATGAACTTGACCGACATAGTGGACAGTTACTTAACGATAGTGCGCAGCACAAGGGAGATTTGCATGAGTTATTAGCACGCCTGCAGGCAAAACTGGGTGAAAAAGCGATTTACTCTCCTGCTGTAACGAATGATTTTAGACCACTGTTTAATGAGCAGAAAAAATCAGCTGGTAGTGTCACCAATATACCGATAAAAAATGTGAAACGACCTTTATGGTTATTACCTCAGCCGGAGCCGGTTGATATAGCTCAATGGCGATTAATTGAAGGTCCAGAGCGGATAAGCAGTGGTTGGTGGGATGACAAACCGATGGCTCGGGACTATTGGATTGCGTCTGACCCGATGCAACGTCTTGGATGGCTGTTCTTTGAAAAAAAATGGTATCTGCAGGGGTGGTTTAGCTAATGCGCTACGCAGAACTCCATTGCCTAAGTTACTTTAGCTTTCTGCGCTCAGCTGCCGCACCGGGCGAGCTTGTTGATAGAGCCGTTGAACTAGGCTATAGCGCGATTGCACTAACCGATGAGTGCTCGGTAGCCGGAGCCGTGAGAGCTTATCAGGCTGCTAAGCAGCACTCGATAAAATTAATTATCGGTAGCGAATTCAATGTGGACGGGGTGGGTAAAATGGTCGTGCTGTGCCCAACTCGCAAGGCATATGCCCAGTTATGCCACAAAATAACGACGTTTCGCCAACGTATGCAAAAAGGCAGTTATGAAGCGACAACAGAGGATTTTTTAACAGGGTTTGAAGAGTGCTTTTTACTTTGGCTGCCGGCAGCCCCCTGTTCAGGTAGCCATTATGCCAAAGCGATTAATTTAGGTCATCGCTTAAAAAGGCACTGGCAGTCCCGCTTGTGGCTACTATACGAGCGACATTATCAGAGTGATGACAAATCCACGTTTAACTTTATTCAGCGCTTAAGTCAGCAACTACATCTTCGAGTTGTGGCTGCCGGTGGCTGTGTTTTGCATGACGTTAACCGGCAGCCGTTGTTAGATATTGTTTCCGCGATAGCTGCAGGCAAACCACTATCATTGTATCCCGAGTGTGCGAGCGCTAACGCAGAGCGGCGACTTCGGGACTTAAGTGAATTACAGCGTTGCTACCCACAGCAATGGTTAACTGAAACCGTAACTATTGCCGACCAGTGTCATTTTTCAATGGCAGAGCTACGCTATGAATATCCGGCAGAGCTGGTGCCTGCGGGACTTTCTGCTAGTCAGTATTTACGGCAATTAACCGAGCGTGGGGCGACAAAGCGTTATCCTGGCGGAGTGCCTGAAAAAGTCGTCGCGCAATATAAAAAAGAGCTCGAACTTATCCGCGAGCAGCAGTATGAATACTTTTTCTTGACCATTCATGACCTTGTCTGTTTTGCGCAACAACAGGGGATCTTATATCAAGGCCGAGGCTCTGCTGCCAATTCTGTGGTTTGTTATTGCCTTGAAATTACAGCGGTTAACCCGGCACAAATCGACGTCTTGTTCGAACGGTTTATTTCTAAGGAACGTGATGAACCTCCCGATATTGACGTTGATTTTGAGCACGAACGCCGGGAAGAGATCATTCAATATATTTATCGAAAATACGGTCGAGCAAGAGCCGCATTGGCGGCTACCGTTATTCGTTATCGTTTTCGTAGTGCATTCCGAGATGTCGGAAAGGCGCTGGGCTTTAGTGAACAGCAGCTGCAATATTACCGGCAAAACCTTGATCGCCGAGATAAGGACATTGACTGGAAACAACAGCTTGCTGATCAGCACCCTAAACTTGCCGAAAGTCGCCGGGGGCAGCAATTAATTTATTACACAGAACAACTGATAGGCTTTCCTCGTCACTTATCACAGCACGTAGGGGGCTTTGTTATTGCCGCGGGCAAGCTGTCAGACTTAGTGCCCATCGAAAACGCCAGTATGCCAGAGCGAACTGTTATTCAGTGGGATAAGGATGACCTGGAAGCGTTAAAGCTGTTGAAGGTTGATGTGCTGGCGCTAGGTATGTTGACGGCGCTTCGAAAAACTATGCAGCTACTGAAAGCGCAAAATATTAGTCTGACGCTGGCGGATATTCCGCAGGAAGATCCGACGGTTTATCAGGCGTTGCAAAAAGCCGATTCAGTGGGTGTATTCCAAATTGAATCGCGTGCGCAAATGAATATGTTGCCTCGCCTAAAACCGTCCACCTTTTATGACTTGGTTATTCAAATAGCGATCGTTCGGCCTGGCCCTATTCAGGGCGACATGGTACACCCGTATTTACGCCGGCGTTCTGGGTTAGAGCCCATAGATTACCCAAGTGACGAGGTAAAGTCGGTTTTGCAGCGAACTTTAGGCGTGCCTATTTTTCAGGAGCAAGCAATTAAGCTTGCTATGGTGGCGGCGGGGTTTAGTGGTGGCGAGGCAGATCAACTACGTCGAGCCATGGCTGCCTGGCGTAGTACAGGTAAACTTAAGCAGTTCGAAGAAAAGCTCATTAGCGGGATGCTTAAGCGGGGCTATAACGAAGAGTTTGCCCAGCGGCTATTTCATCAAATCTGTGGTTTTGGTCAGTATGGTTTTCCGGAATCTCATTCAGCAAGCTTTGCTAACCTTGCCTATGCCTCAGCCTGGTTAAAAACACATTATCCTAGTGCTTTTTATACGGGCCTTTTAAATAGTTTGCCAATGGGGTTTTACTCGCCTTCTCAATTAATTCAGGATGCAAAACGTCATGGTGTTCGATTTTTACCGTTAGATATCAATAAAAGTGACTGGGACTATCAGTGGTTATCAGATCAAGGGAGTGTGATCCGCCTCGGCTTACGTCAAATTAGCGGCTTAAGTAAAGAGCGATTAATTAATGCGTTGCAATGTCGGGACGATGGTTTTAGCCATATTGAGTCACTGCGCCAGGCAGGTTTGTATGAGTCAGATATAGAAGCTTTAGCAAAAGCGGATGCTCTGCAATCTATATCGGGTCATCGTTATCAAGCGAGCTGGGATGCATTGATGATAAGCGATGAGCAGTTACCATTATTTTCTTCGGTACAGGAAACTTACGATAAAACGCCGTTCGCACCGGACGAGCAGGAAGACATCCGTTTTGATTATGCCAGTACAGGTCTATCCCTTAGGCGCCATCCATTAGCGCTTATTCGTAACAACCCTGTATTGGCAAAATGCCTCACTGCCGAGCAGTTATGTCATCAACGCTCGGGAAAACTGGTCGAGGTAATAGGGTTAATTACCTGTCGGCAACGGCCGGGGACTAAAACCGGGGTAACATTTTTTACCTTAGAAGACGAAACCGGAAACATTAATGTAGTTATTTGGGCAAAGACAGCGCGTAAGTTTCGCAAAGCATTTTTAAGTAGCCGTCTGTTAAAGGTCAAAGGCGTATTAGAGAGTCACCAAGGCGTTACGCATGTGGTAGCAGGACACCTTGATGACCAAACCGAGTTACTCAATATAGATAAGCATCACGAACGGCGTTTCCACTGAAGATTTCAGGAAACCGGATGTACATCCATTAAGTAGTCATTTTTAAGATCGACATAGTTTTGCGCTGATTGACTTAAAAAGCTTTGCTCGCTTTCGTTTAACGGGCGTTTTTTTTGTACCGGGCTACCAACATAAAGAAAGCCACTTTCTAAACGCTTACCCGGAGGAACTACGCTACCTGCACCAATAATGACATCATCTTCCACAATGACATCGTCCATAACCACTGCTGACATGCCAACTAAGATACGGTTTCCTAACTGACACCCGTGCAACATACAGTGGTGTCCAACCGTAACGTCATTGCCAATGATCAGAGGGTGACCATCTGGATTGCCCGGGGAACGCCGGGTGACATGAAGAATGGTACCGTCTTGAATGTTGGTACGTTGGCCAATGCGTATAAAGTTGACATCGCCCCGTGCAGCAACAAGGGGCCAGATACTACTGTCATCTCCCACCTGGATGTCGCCAACGAGAACGGAACTTGGGTCTACATAAACGCGTTCTTGCAAAACTGGCTGCGTATCATGAAAAGCTCGAATATCTGCCATTGTTACTCCCCTGCCCTCAGAATGATAAATAAGCGTCATTTCCACTAACAACGTTATAACAGATCTTCGCTAAAGGTGCCTAACCCAGCTAAAAACGTTCATAAAGACAGCAGGTTGATGCAACTTTATGCAGTTGACAGAAAAAACAATTAAAATTGCAAAAAAGGCCTTGACGGTTGCAGTTAAATCTCTAAAATGCGCTCCACGTTCGAGGCAGGCAACGAAGCCGCCGAAAACAGAAGTTTTCAAAAACATATTTTTTTAAAAAAGTATTGACGGAAAACTTCAGGTGTGTAGAATACGCACCTCTCGCAGCGAGGCTGCTGAGAAACGCTCTTTAACAATATATCAAGCCAAGCAAACTGTGTGGGCACTTGCAGAAGTTAAGCAAAACGAAATATGTATTGCAACTTTTGAATGAGTGTTCAGCAAGGTTTCGAAAGAAGCCAAGCAAAAACGCGTAATTCATTGAGTTGATTGAACTGCTTTTAATTGAAGAGTTTGATCATGGCTCAGATTGAACGCTGGCGGCAGGCCTAACACATGCAAGTCGAGCGGTAACAGAGAGAAGCTTGCTTCTTTGCTGACGAGCGGCGGACGGGTGAGTAATACTTGGGAACTTGCCTCTAGGCGGGGGACAACCACTGGAAACGGTGGCTAATACCGCATAATGTCTACGGACCAAAGTGGGGGACCTTCGGGCCTCACACCTAGAGATGGGCCCAAGCGGGATTAGCTAGTTGGTGAGGTAAAGGCTCACCAAGGCGACGATCCCTAGCTGTTCTGAGAGGATGATCAGCCACACTGGGACTGAGACACGGCCCAGACTCCTACGGGAGGCAGCAGTGGGGAATATTGGACAATGGGGGCAACCCTGATCCAGCCATGCCGCGTGTGTGAAGAAGGCCTTCGGGTTGTAAAGCACTTTCAGTGGTGAGGAAAGGGTAATCGTTAATAGCGGTTACAGTTGACGTTAGCCACAGAAGAAGCACCGGCTAACTCCGTGCCAGCAGCCGCGGTAATACGGAGGGTGCAAGCGTTAATCGGAATTACTGGGCGTAAAGCGTACGTAGGCGGTGTGTTAAGCAAGATGTGAAAGCCCCGGGCTCAACCTGGGAATGGCATTTTGAACTGGCACGCTAGAGTCCTGAAGAGGGTGGTAGAATTTCCAGTGTAGCGGTGAAATGCGTAGATATTGGAAGGAATACCGGTGGCGAAGGCGGCCACCTGGTCAGAGACTGACGCTGAGGTACGAAAGCGTGGGGAGCAAACAGGATTAGATACCCTGGTAGTCCACGCCGTAAACGATGTCAACTAGTTGTTCGTGTCTTTAAGACGTGAGTAACGCAGCTAACGCACTAAGTTGACCGCCTGGGGAGTACGGCCGCAAGGTTAAAACTCAAATGAATTGACGGGGGCCCGCACAAGCGGTGGAGCATGTGGTTTAATTCGATGCAACGCGAAGAACCTTACCATCCCTTGACATCCAGTGAATTTTCCAGAGATAGATTGGTGCCTTCGGGAACACTGCATGGCTGTCGTCAGCTCGTGTTGTGAAATGTTGGGTTAAGTCCCGCAACGAGCGCAACCCTTATCCTTATTTGCCAGCACGTAATGGTGGGAACTTTAGGGAGACCTCTGGGGAGACTGCCGGTGATAAACCGGAGGAAGGTGGGGACGACGTCAAGTCATCATGGCCCTTACGGGATGGGCTACACACGTGCTACAATGGCGCGTACAAAGGGCAGCGAACCTGCGAAGGTAAGCGAATCTCATAAAGCGCGTCGTAGTCCGGATTGGAGTCTGCAACTCGACTCCATGAAGTCGGAATCGCTAGTAATCGTGGATCAGAATGCCACGGTGAATACGTTCCCGGGCCTTGTACACACCGCCCGTCACACCATGGGAGTGGGCTGCACCAGAAGTGGTTAGTTTAACCTTCGGGAGAACGATCACCACGGTGTGGTTCATGACTGGGGTGAAGTCGTAACAAGGTAGCCGTAGGGGAACCTGCGGCTGGATCACCTCCTTACATTAAGCTTATCGGACGTGAGTGCTCACACAGATTGTTTGGTTTGATAGATACAGAGAAGAATTCGGTAGGTCGCGCATTTTGCGCGACATTGCTGAAGGTTACTGGGTCTGTAGCTCAGCTGGTTAGAGCGCACCCCTGATAAGGGTGAGGTCGGTAGTTCAAGTCTACTCAGACCCACCATTTTGAGCGCCTGACCGCGTTGGAAAAAAACCTCGCATGGTAGTCCATGCTTCGGCTTTTTCCGCCTTGTCAGTCACTCAAAACTGAAGCTTTATCCGGGGCCATAGCTCAGCTGGGAGAGCGCCTGCCTTGCACGCAGGAGGTCAGCGGTTCGATCCCGCTTGGCTCCACCACTTCTTCTCTTTAATGTAGCTTGCGTCCTGACGCAAGATGCGATGTTAGCGTTAAGCAGCTTAAAAAGGCTTCTTACCGGTAACTTTGCGTTACATGCTCTTTAACAACTTGGAAAGCTGATTGTAAAAAGATTTGAAATGCCACTCTACTTGAACCTTTTGGTAGAGGCGTATCGAACTTGTGTACAGCGAGAACAAACAATCTTGGTCATGTAATCCAGACACCTTCGGGTTGTATGGTTAAGTGACTAAGCGTACACGGTGGATGCCTAGGCAGTTGGAGGCGATGAAGGACGTACTAACTTGCGATAAGCCATGACGAGGCAGTAAGAGCCATTATCAGTCATGGATTTCCGAATGGGGAAACCCACTCTGTTTACAGAGTATCCGGCACTGAATACATAGGTGCCAGGAAGCGAACCCGGAGAACTGAAACATCTAAGTACCCGGAGGAAAAGAAATCAACCGAGATTTCCCTAGTAGCGGCGAGCGAACGGGAAGCAGCCCTTAAGCGTTACATGTGCTAACAGAATCTGTTGGGAAGCAGAGCCATAGACGGTGATAGCCCGGTATGTGAAGGTGCATGAAATGTGAAAACGAGTAGGTCGGGACACGTGTTATCCTGACTGAACATGGGGGGACCATCCTCCAAGGCTAAATACTCCCAACTGACCGATAGTGAACCAGTACCGTGAGGGAAAGGCGAAAAGAACCCCGGCGAGGGGAGTGAAATAGAACCTGAAACCGTGTACGTACAAGCAGTAGGAGCGGACTTGTTCCGTGACTGCGTACCTTTTGTATAATGGGTCAGCGACTTATATTTTGTAGCAAGGTTAACCGTATAGGGTAGCCGTAGGGAAACCGAGTCTTAACTGGGCGTTTAGTTGCAGGGTATAGACCCGAAACCGGGCGATCTAACCATGAGCAGGTTGAAGGTTGAGTAACATCAACTGGAGGACCGAACCCACTAATGTTGAAAAATTAGGGGATGACTTGTGGCTAGGAGTGAAAGGCTAATCAAGCCCGGAGATAGCTGGTTCTCCCCGAAATCTATTTAGGTAGAGCCTCGGACGAATACCTGCGGGGGTAGAGCACTGTTTGGGCTAGGGGGTCATCCCGACTTACCAACCCCATGCAAACTCCGAATACCGCAGAGTACTATCCGGAGACACACGGCGGGTGCTAACGTCCGTCGTGGAGGAGAAACAAACCCAGACCGCCAGCTAAGGTCCCAAAGTTATGGCTCAGTGGGAAACGATGTGGGAAGGCACAGACAGCTAGGAGGTTGGCTTAGAAGCAGCCATCCTTTAAAGAAAGCGTAATAGCTCACTAGTCGAGTCGGCCTGCGGAAGATGTAACGGGGCTAAGCCATACACCGAAGCTGCGGCAGTGTGTATCACCGGAGCCTATTCCGCTTACGCACAGAATGTGCGAAAGCGTCCCAACAATAGTTGAGGAAACGGAGTAGATTGCGGGATACATACACTGGGTAGGGGAGCGTTCTGTAAGCGGATGAAGGTGTGTTGAGAAGCATGCTGGACGTATCAGAAGTGCGAATGCTGACATGAGTAACGATAATGCGGGTGAAAAACCCGCACGCCGGAAGACCAAGGTTTCCTATCCCATGCTAATCAGGGTAGGGTAAGTCGGCCCCTAAGGCGAGGCGGAAACGCGTAGTCGATGGGAAACAGGTTAATATTCCTGTACCGATGTATATTGCGATGGGGGGACGGAGAAGGCTAGGCAGGCCAGGCGTTGGTAGTCCTGGTGAAAGTGCGTAGGCTGATGGTTTAGGTAAATCCGGACCATCTTAAGGCCGAGACACGAGACGAGCACCTAAGGGTGCGAAGCTGTTGGTGCCATGCTTCCGGGAAAAGCCTCTAAGCTTCAGATAGACATCGACCGTACCCGAAACCGACACAGGTGGTCAGGTAGAGAATACTAAGGCGCTTGAGAGAACTCGGGTGAAGGAACTAGGCAAAATAGTACCGTAACTTCGGGAGAAGGTACGCCGCTGACGGTGAAGACTTCGCGTCGTAAGCTGTTGGCGGTCGCAGTGACCAGGTGGCTGGGACTGTTTATTAAAAACACAGCACTCTGCTAACTCGAAAGAGGACGTATAGGGTGTGACACCTGCCCGGTGCCGGAAGGTTAATTGATGGGGTTAGTTTTCGGACGAAGCTCTTGATCGAAGCCCCGGTAAACGGCGGCCGTAACTATAACGGTCCTAAGGTAGCGAAATTCCTTGTCGGGTAAGTTCCGACCTGCACGAATGGTGTAACCATGGCCACGCTGTCTCCACCCGAGACTCAGTGAAATTGAAATCGCAGTGAAGATGCTGTGTACCCGCACCTAGACGGAAAGACCCCGTGAACCTTTACTACAGCTTGGCACTGAACATTGAACCTACATGTGTAGGATAGGTGGGAGGCTTTGAAGCACAGTCGCTAGATTGTGTGGAGCCGTCCTTGAAATACCACCCTTGTATGTTTGATGTTCTAACATAGGTCCCTTATCGGGATTGTGGACAGTGCCTGGTGGGTAGTTTGACTGGGGCGGTCTCCTCCCAAAGAGTAACGGAGGAGCACGAAGGTTGGCTAAGTACGGTCGGACATCGTACGGTTAGTGTAATGGCATAAGCCAGCTTAACTGCGAGACAGACACGTCGAGCAGATACGAAAGTAGGTCATAGTGATCCGGTGGTTCTGTATGGAAGGGCCATCGCTCAACGGATAAAAGTACTCCGGGGATAACAGGCTGATACCGCCCAAGAGTTCATATCGACGGCGGTGTTTGGCACCTCGATGTCGGCTCATCACATCGTGGGGCTGAAGTCGGTACCAAGGGTATGGCTGTTCGCCATTTAAAGTGGTACGCGAGCTGGGTTTAGAACGTCGTGAGACAGTTCGGTCCCTATCTGCCGTGGGCGTTTGAGAGTTGAGAGGGGCTGCTCCTAGTACGAGAGGACCGGAGTGGACGAACCGCTGGTGTTCGGGTTGTCATGCCAATGGCACTGCCCGGTAGCTACGTTCGGAATCGATAACCGCTGAAAGCATCTAAGCGGGAAGCGAGCCTCAAGATAAGCTCTCACTAGCACTTTAAGTGCTCTGAAGGGTTGTTGAAGACGACAACGTTGATAGGCGGGATGTGGAAGCGTAGTAATGCGTTGAGCTAACCCGTACTAATTGCCCGTGAGACTTAACCATACAACACCCAAGGTGTTTGGTAACGTTAAGCACAAGTTGATAACCTTTACCAAGGTAGGTCGCGTCCTGACGCGACAAGAGTGGCATCACAATCAGCCTTTCAGTTGTTACAACAGTTTTTGTCTGGCGGCCATAGCGGTATGGCACCACCTGGCTCCATTCCGAACCCAGCAGTGAAACATACCAGCGCCGATGGTAGTGTGGGGCTTCCCCATGTGAGAGTAGGACACCGCCAGACTTCAAATAAAACAACCCCAGCCAATCGGCTGGGGTTTTTTTATACCTATCGCTCAGCCGTTGGCTTTTCTTACCTCACCCTTCGCGCGGCTACGCCGCTAAGCCGGTGGTTATTTATGATATGAGTAACCTTAAAATACCTCCTATAACCCTTTCCTGACGTCAAATATCCTTACTATTCTCATAAGCCACACTCTTTAACTTTCTTATTAATCGAATGTTTAATCCAATTAATACCAATTTTATTTCTAAATAATAAGACTATAGTTACCTGTATTGATAAGGAGAAATCATGCTTAAAAACACCAACAAACAGTACGGTAACGTAAGCGTCTCGTTTCACTGGCTGTCTGCGATTTTAGTGGTTGGTATGTTTATTCTGGGTTGGTGGATGTTAACACTAACTTATTATGACGAGTGGTATCGATTAGGCCCTTGGTGGCACAAATCAATTGGTATCGCACTTTTTGTGTTAACCGTGTTGCGGTTATTTTGGAAGCAAGTAAATCCGTCACCTGCCATCGAAGGGACGCCGCTCGAGCAAAAAGGCGCAAAGCTAGGGCATGGAGTGCTATACACCCTGCTGTTTGTTGTCATGATCAGCGGTTATCTGATCTCAACAGCCGATGGAAGCAGTATTAGTGTATTTGATTGGTTTGATGTGCCTGGTTACCCATTAGGTATCGAGAATCAAGAAGATATAGCGGGCATTGTTCATTGGTACGCGGCACTAACACTCATGATCCTGGCGGCGGGACACGCGTTAATGGCGGTTAAGCACCATGTCATTAACAAAGACAATACACTCAGGAAAATGTTTTACAAAACTTAGAGAGGTAAGTTATGAAAAAGACAATTATCGCTGCGGCAATTGCCAGCACCGCTTTATTTGCAGGAACCGCGCAGGCTGAAGAGTATAAAATTGACATCGAAGGTCAACACGCCTTTATTCAATTTAAGATTAATCACCTGGGTTACAGCTGGTTACTGGGACGTTTTAACGAGTTCGATGGTTCGTTCAATTATGACGAAAACGCACCTGAGGACGCATCCATCAACGTGACGATTGAGACTGCAAGTATCGATACAAATCATGCCGAGCGAGATAAACACTTGCGCAGTGATGACTTTCTGAATGTATCGGAATTTCCTACGGCACGTTTTGAAAGTACGCGTTATGTACCCGATGAAGATGATGCTGACGAAGGCACCATGTATGGTAACTTCACCTTGAATGGCGTGACTAAAGAGATTGCTATTGATGTAGAACACATTGGCGCCGGTGAAGACCCATGGGGCGGTTTCCGTCGCGGCTTTGAAGGTGAAGTTGACCTGACCTTAGCTGATTACAATATTGACTACAACCTTGGACCGGCCGCCAGAGAAGTAGAATTATACTTCTCTATTGAGGGCGTCCGTCAGTAGAAACTCGGTTTAAACTGCTGCCAAAGCCTTCTTATAGGCATTGGCAGCCAGTTGACTATCACCCAGAGATTGGTAAATGTCCCCCAGCAACTGATAGTCTGACGCGGTTGCATCTTTATCAACGAGCTTTTTAAGCGCACGTTGAGCCAGAGAATAGTCTTTACTATCATAGGCAAGCATAGCGAGCGCACGGATATAGCCACTATGTTGCGCGTTACGCTTTAATGCTTCTTGCACAAACTCAACGAGTTTCGGGTAATTCGCACACAAAACATCAGAGTTAGTGGCTTCTTCAATGGATACATCTCCCCGTTTAAGTCCTTTATAAATTACTTTTGCACAAGCTTGCTTGTCTCCAACTTGTTTTAATGCAGCTGCATAAGCTAAACGTATCGTAGAATCTGCTCGACTCGATTTATCCAGAGCCCGCCAATAATTGTATAGCGCGTCAGCACTGACTTTCCGTTCAGCAAGGAACTGTCGCCGAAAAGCCTCAAATTTAATCTCATTGATTGCGGTATCGGAAAGCTCAGTGTTGGACTTTAGTGCCGGTAATACATCAATCAGGCGTTGCCACAGCTCATTGGCTTTAAACAAATCAATAGCCAGCAACCACGGATACGCACTGCTCGGCTTCTGGTTTAATACAGCTTCCAATAAACTCAGCGCCTTAGTCGGGTGACTTGTTTTGATCGAGTCGATGTATTTTAATGTTAAGGCCTGATCGGCTTGTTCGAATTCTTTACCTGCTTGTGAGCGCCAAAACTCCGCTTTACCCAGTTCCCCCTGTTGTTGCGCTGAATAACTAGCCAGGGCAGCAAAGGCTGGTTCTTTGTTGCGTTTGTAGGCTTTCTCAAAACATTGCAAGGCAGTTAAGTAATTGAGATCCAGCAGTGCTAATTGACCTTCTTTAAACGCCCGGCTTGCTTTAGCATTTCGACGTTTGCCAAACCAGCGACCACCGCTTTTTCCACGTCTTAAAACAAAACGGATTAAACTAACAACTAAGCTGACGACAACAACCGTTGTTACCGTAATAATAAACAGTGCAATAACCGAGGTCTCTACCGACCAGCCCGCGAACTGGAGCAGCACATAGCCTGCATTACCTGACGAAACAGGCCCGAGAATTGCGCCTGCAACAAGTAGTATAAAGACAACAATTAGCCACTTCATTGCAGGCCCCCCTGGCTAACTGTTTGGCTCAGTGCATCTAGTGACTCAAGAGTTGTCACTTGCGCGGCGCCAACTTGACCATTACGTAAATCTCTTAACCGGGAAATTACGTCCTTGGTAGCCTCAGTTTCGCCTTTCAACTCTGATATTAGTGGAATAGCGTTATCAATGTATCTTCGCCATAACGTGCTATTGTTTTTGATGGCTGCGTTCTGGGCCATGGTTAATAATAAGTCCAAACGCATGGTCATGGCATCGCGCTGTGTAGCCGTTAACAACGGTTCTGCATCTGTTGTCGATGGCTGAATACGAATAAACGTATTAAGGAAGTCGTCCCAATTAGCGCGTAAATTATTACGCCAGTCACTGGCATCAGATGATACCTGCCCGGCTTGGTTTTGATTGGTTAGTTGACGATCTTCGACGCGGTTGGGTAAGTCAGCAATTCGTTGATGCAATCCGGATAGAGACAGGGCAAGCTGGTCACTTTGATTATTTACAACATTTTCGACACGTGCAATATCAGCTGCCAGTAAGCGACGAATCTGCATTGCACTACCCGTTTCAATACCGGCAAGTTGCGTATCAGCGATTTGCAGTAGCTTTAATGCCGCAGCATAATCTTCACTGCCCCATAGTAAACGTGCCGCAGAACTTACGGTTTGTTTGGCTTCAAACAAACGCCATTGAGTTATTTGCTGCGCTTGTTGTTGCGGCAACTGGCGCGTTAGCTGGTTCAGTTCTCTGCGCTGCTCGCTCAGTTCCGTTTCCAGCTGGTTTATTTTACGCTCAAACTTAGTAGCCAGTTGCGAGTCATCATTTGACTCCACATCGGTACTAAGTTGCTCAAGCTGCTGTCGTAACGCATTAACATTTTGCTCTAATGCATTAATCGCATTATCGGTTTCAGAGACTGTTTTGCTATCGACTTGAGGCTCTGTTTTGACCTGACTAAATTGAGATAAGTCCAGGTCGAGTTGTTGGTAAGGTTTTTCAACAATAATCCACGCGACTGTAGCAATAATTATGACCAGTACCAGATACCAAAAAATACGCTTTAATGAACTGCCTTTTTTAGGCTTTGGTTTCGTTTTCTGCCCGTCATCAGCGTTTGACTCATTAACCGACTCTTCGGCTTCCGGGGTTTTCGTTTCCGGGGTTTTATTATCGTTAGTCATAATTACTTCCATTGTTAATCAATGCATTAATCATAGCGTTTTCAGATGCACTTTGCGTAATTGTTATATTATCTGCTTTACAGAAAGGCAGAAGAGCCGCAAGTCGTTCACTGGGTACAATCCAGTGACATCGTTCGAGCCAAGCCAGCGCATTATGATCCAGTTCGGATATAAAAAATGCGAGCTGTTCAGCACTACTTATCGCTATGGTATCAATGTGCTGTTTCCAATCTTGCACAATCGCTGTGTCTTTTAAAGGCTTTTTGGTGCGTTGGTAAACCATCACGTCGGTGATGTTAGCGCCTCTTGCCGTGAGGGTGTCAGGCAATAAAGTCCTGCCGCCAATCCCTTTTACGATAAACCATTGTTGATTAGTTAGCTGTTGTAATTCAGGCAGTTTAAGTAATGCTTCTGAGGAATGAACAAAGGTCGGGCATTCACAGGGTTTATTAAATTGTTTGGACGCTAAACGAGCAGTGGACGGTCCAACAGCATACATCGCAACCTTATCAGGCAATTGTAACCGCTGAGCTTTGGCAAACATGACGGCATTTTTGCTTACCCAAATTATTGCATCAGCCGTTGTCAGGTCAGTTATTGACGACGCCACCTCTGTTATCTGAATAAAGCTATGTTGCGTGTAAGATACCCCTGCTAATTCAAGCGCAGCAGTTAGTTTTTCACGGCTTCGTGGCGGCTGAATTAGTAATAATTTATTCATCCGCTTGCCGATAGACTGCGTCTAGAATCTCGCCGGCACCTTGTGCGAGCAATTTTTCGGCAAGTTGTATGCCGAGCGCCTCGGCATCATGCACAGACCCTCTTACCTCATCGCGGATAACGTTAACGCCTTCGGGATCACCGACGAGGCCGCGTAAAAACAAGGACTCTCCGTCTAACTCAGCGAACGCACCAATAGGCACCTGACACCCACCCTGTAGGCGTCGATTCATCGCTCGCTCGGCAGTTACCCGGAACCGCGTTTGCTGACACTGTAACGGCTCAAGTAGCGCTTTGGTTTGCTCATCATCGCTTCTAACTTCGATACCAAGAGCGCCTTGCCCGTTGGCAGGTAATGACTGTTCTACCGGAATAAACGAGGTGATGCGCTCGCCTAGTTCTAAGCGGATTAATCCTGATGCCGCCAAAATAATTGCGTCGAATTGCCCCTCGTCGAGCTTTCTGAGGCGCGTTTGAACATTACCCCGTAAGTCGTGAATTTGTAGATGGGGAAACGCTTCTTTTACCTGACAACGACGGCGCAAGCTACAGGTTCCTACAACAGCGCCATGAGGCAGTTCGTTAAGGTTTTTGTAGTTGTTAGAAACAAATGCGTCGCGTGGATCCTCGCCCTCGCAGATGGTATGTAATTCGAGTCCTGGCGGGAACTCGACCGGTAAGTCTTTCATCGAGTGCACAGCCAAGTCGGCACGGCCGTCTAGCATTGCTGCTTCAAGTTCTTTTACAAAAAGACCTTTGCCACCAATTTTTGCAAGTGGGGTGTCCAGAATAACGTCGCCGCGAGTCGACATCGGTACAAGCTCTATCGTTAACTCCGGATAGAGCTGCTGTAGGCGAGCTTGTATATGTTCAGCCTGCCACATGGCTAACTTACTTTTCCGTGTCGCAATTCTGACAGTTTTACTCATATCCTTCCCCTACAGCATAATGACTTTTGTTACGTGCAGTGCGATGATACGCACTACTTGTATTTAAACATGATTAGTAGTTTAGCGATGATTAAACAAATTGTAATCAATTCAATGCGCGCCATTTTAACATGTATGTTGCTATTTGTAGTTGCCGGATGCGGGCAAAAAGGTCCGTTACAGCCGCAACCTATGCCTGAACAGAATCAACCAACAGAGCAGCCACAGACTGAGCCGGTGGCAGGTGCAAGAAGCGAATGAACTATATTGACTTTAAACAGGGTCAGCTACACGTAGAGCAAGTGCCTGCGAGTCAGTTGGCAGAGCAGTACGGAACTCCGTTATACGTTTACTCAAAAAGCCAGATAATTAAAAACTGGCAATTATTTAAACAGCATTGGCCAAAACCACATAGGCTTTGCTACGCAGTAAAAGCTAATAGCAACTTAGCGATCCTGCAGTTACTAGCTGAACAGGGCGCGGGTTTTGATATTGTCTCGGCTGGTGAGTTAAAGCGTGTTTTAAAAGCGGGAGGTGATCCTGCGAGCGTTGTATTTTCGGGCGTAGCTAAATCAGAAGACGAACTAAGATTTGCTTTACAGCAGGGCATCGGCTGCATCAATGTGGAATCGGCGGCGGAATTAGAACGTATCCAGCAGGTTGCTGCAGAGCTGTCACAAAGCGCTCCTGTGTCATTGCGCGTTAACCCTGATGTTGACGCCAAAACACACCCCTACATTGCGACCGGAATGAAGGCGAATAAATTTGGTATTGCTATGGCTGATGCGATGCCGATATTTAAACGTGCGGCAGCGCTACCGAACATTAATCTGTTGGGCGCTGATTGCCATATTGGTTCTCAAATCATGAGCTCCGAGCCATTTCTTGATGCAGCGAAGAGAATGTTCAAGTTGGTGGAAGAACTTGCTTCTGAGGGGATTAAGCTGTCACACCTTGACCTTGGCGGTGGTTTTGGAATCAGTTACGAAGAAACAGATCGGCTTGATCTGGAAAATTATTTAAAGGGTGTACTCGAATTAGCAAACAATTACCCTGAACTGACACTAATGTTGGAGCCGGGGCGTGCAATTGTCGCTGACGCAGGTATTTTAATAACCCGGGTCGAGTACATAAAAGCAACGGATGACAAACGATTTGCCTTAATTGATGCGGGTATGAACGACTTATTGCGACCATCGTTATACCAAGCCTGGCATGATATCGTTGCAGTACAAGAAACCCAGAACGCACGAGACCAATTGGTTGATGTGGTTGGTCCCGTATGTGAAACCGGTTGTTTTCTGGGGCATGCACGACATTTGACGGTTAAATCAGGAGATTTACTGGCTGTTAAACATGCCGGCGCTTATGGTTTTACCATGAGTTCTAACTACAATACACGCGCAAAACCAGCGGAAGTATTAATTGATCAAGGCTCGAGTTATATTATCAGAGAGCGCGAAACCTTCGATGACATGGTCCGCGGCGAAAGATTACTAAAAAGGACGTAGACGGCAGATGTTATTGCAGTTCTCTAAAATGCACGGCCTGGGTAACGACTTTGTCGTGGTCGATAACGTAACGCAGAATCTTTACGTTAACCCTGAACAAATCAGACAGTGGGCCAATCGGCACACGGGTATCGGCTTTGATCAATTGCTATTAGTCGAACCGCCTTACGACCCCGACCTGGACTTTCATTACCGAATTTTTAACGCTGATGGCAGCGAGGTTTCGCAGTGCGGTAATGGTGCCCGCTGCTTTGCTAAATTCGTTCGCTTAAAAGGTTTGACCAATAAAAATCACCTAAAAGTGAGCACTAAAGCGGGTAAACTTGTTCTTCACATGGAAAAAGACGGTCAAGTTACCGTCGAAATGGGCGCCCCTCAATTTGAGCCGGCCAGTGTGCCTTTTAAAGCACAAAAAGTTGAGCAAACCTATGTTTTGAGAGCTAACGAAGAAACTGTTTTGTGTGGCGTGCTCGGCCTGGGCAATCCCCATTGCGTTATCATTGTAGATGAAGTGGATAGCGCGCCTGTTGAACGATTGGGTTCTATTATAGGCCAACACGAACGCTTCCCAGAAGGCGTCAACGTGGGTTTTATGCAAGTGATTAACCGCGACCACGTAAAATTACGGGTGTTTGAGCGTGGTGTCGGCGAAACCCAGGCTTGCGGCAGCGGTGCCTGCGCTGCTGCTGTGATTGGAATGCAGCAAGAAAAACTCAATGGGCAGGTAAAAGTGGAGTTACCCGGCGGACCATTGACTATCCGGTGGCAACAAGGGCAACCGGTGAAAATGACAGGCCCTGCAGAACTTATTTTTGATGGACAAATGGTGTTATGAGTACAGAATTGGATAACCTTGACGGGCAACGGATTGATGACACGTTAATTCGCGAATATTTGACCGAGAATCCGGATTTCTTTATCCGTAATGATGATTTGCTCGCTCAGTTGCAGTTTCGCCATGAGGAAAAAGGCGCAGTGTCGCTGGTAGAGAGACAGCAGCAGAAACTACGTGATCAGGTCAAAGCATTACAAGAAGAAATTACCGAGTTATTAGTTAACGCCAGGCGTAATGAGGAAATTTTTAACGCCTACAGCGAGCTCTACGTTAAGTTATTGCGCTGCAAGAGTGTTGAGCAAGTGCTTGACGAACTGCAGGTGACATTTGAACAACAATTAAAAATGCCGGCGTTGTCGTTAAAGTTCTTCAATAATACCAATGAGCTGACTGAGCAATACCGTTTTACATCAGAAACTCACAAGCAACTGTTAAGTAAACGCTTTAGCGAGGGGCCTATTTATTTAGGTCGACTGACTGAGCAAGAACATAATTTATTGTTTGAAGACGAAAGCGTCGCTTCTGTCGCGCTGTTACTGTTAGGTGATAGTGGAGAAATTGGGATGCTGGCCGTTGGAAGCTCGAAACCCGGTCACTTTGAACCAGCGATGGACAAGCTGCTGATAAATCAGTTGCAAGCACTATTAACCGCGTTGTTGCCTACGCTATTAGCTAATGATGACGCTGGTTGAATGGCAAAGTTGCTGGCTTGATCACTTGCGTGGTGAACGCGGTCTGGCTGAGCTTACCTTAAAGAGTTATCAGCGGCTCATTTTACTCGATATTACCTATCTTGCAGATCAGGGCGTTAGTAAGCCACAACAACTGACAACAGCGCTATTAGAGCGCTGTTTGGTTAACTGGCGTCGTGAGGGTCTTGGAGAGAGAAGCATTGCTCTGAAATTATCTGCCTGGCGCACTTTCTGTGATTTTTTACTGCATTCCGGCGCCTTACAGGACAACCCGGCACTTAATGTAAAAGCGCCGAAAATACCTAAAAGACTGCCTAAAAACCTCGATGTTGACAGCATCTCTCACTTACTTGACTTACCCAAATCAGATGAGCTGGCAATCCGAGATGCTGCGATTATGGAACTACTCTATTCGAGTGGCTTACGCTTGGCTGAACTGGTGAGCTTGGATCGAGACTCAATTGATCTGCGCATTGGTCAATTACGCGTCGTCGGAAAAGGAAGTAAAACGCGAATTGTACCTGTCGGACGTCATGCTATTGGCGCGATAAAGGAATGGCTAAAAGTTCGTGCCAACTGGCTGGGAGCTAAACCCGAGCTGGCACTTTTTATTAGCAAACGATTATCGAGAATAAGCCCGCGTACCGTGCAGCAGCGACTAAATTTTTGGGGGCAGCAGCAAGGTATTATTGGCGATCTTCACCCGCATAAATTGCGCCACTCCTTTGCCTCTCATATGCTCGAGGCCAGCGGAGACTTGCGTGCTGTGCAGGAATTACTGGGCCATGCTAATCTGTCGACCACTCAAATATATACGCATCTTGATTTTAAACGCTTAGCTGAGGTGTACGACAGTGCACACCCAAGGGCAAATCGAACGGTAAAAAAATGACACTGAAGTTTCATCGCCGAATCGCAGGCGTTAAAGTTATTAGCTTCGATCTTGACGATACATTGTACGATAATGTTCCTATAATGCGTGAAGCTGAAACTAACGTGCAAGATTATATAGCGCTGAACTATCCACAAACTCGTGACTGGGATCTCGAGCACTGGCGACAGCGACGGTTTGAGCTGATGCAAGCTGATGCGCGCCTGTCATCCGATATGACGGCGTTACGTTTAGCAACGTTACAACAAGGTTTTTCAGAAGCCGGGGTCGAAGGTGCTGATAGAGCTGCCGAAAAAGTGATGGAGCAATTCCATCATCACCGTAGTAATTTCCGGGTGCCCGACGCGGCGCATTCAGTTCTGACTGAGCTAAAGCAACATTTTAAGCTTTGTGCGATTAGTAATGGCAACGTTAATTGTCAACGTATTGGTATTGCTAATTACTTTGATATTGTTATTCAGCCCGAAGCTGAATTAAAAGGTAAGCCCTATCCGGACATGTTTAGCAAGGCGTTAAATTACTACCAAATTTCACCCGCGCAAATGCTTCACATAGGTGATCATCCTATTTCTGATATTCTCGGGGCTCATCGAGCGGGCTGCCACAGTGGGTGGTTTACCGGCGGGCTTGGCGGGTCACATCAGCTCACTGTTGTACCGAGTTTCAGCTTTGATGATCTCAGCCAACTATGCAACCTCTGTGAGCTAGCTTAAACACTGGTTGCACATACAGTATCTGACGATTACACTTGCAACGAATATAATCAGTAGTTACCCGCAAGGAGCCAACATGAGCGATAGCCACCCATTGATTGCAGGACTTAACGATAAGCAACGTCAGGCGGTCAGTGCCGAAGATGGCCATATGTTGGTGTTAGCTGGTGCCGGGAGTGGTAAAACTCGCGTATTAGTGCATCGAATAGCGTGGTTGATTCAACAGTGCCACTACTCGCCCTTTAGCATTCTTGCCGTGACATTTACTAATAAGGCCGCATCCGAAATGCGCGGCCGCGTGGAGCAGTTGCTGGGCAGCTCAGTACGGAACATGTGGATTGGTACCTTTCACGGTTTAGCCCACCGCCTGCTGCGGGCGCATTATATGGATGTTGGCTTACCGCAAAACTTCCAAATACTCGACAGTGATGATCAACAGCGCTTGATTAAGCGGTTGATCAAATCAATGAACTTAGATGATAAGCGTTGGCCTGCAAAGCAGGCGCAGTGGTATATCAATGGTAAAAAAGATGAAGGTTTGCGTGCTCATCATATAGAAACCTATGACCCTAATGAGCAAACCTTAAAATCAATTTACGAAGCCTATCAGGAAAGTTGTGATCGCGCGGGATTAGTTGATTTTGCTGAATTACTACTGCGTGCACATGAATTACTTCGTAATAACACGTCAGTTCGGGAGCACTATCAACGCCGGTTTCGTCATATTCTGGTGGACGAGTTTCAGGATACCAACTCGATTCAGTATGCGTGGATCCGGTTGTTATCGGGGGCGCAGAATTACGTCACCATAGTTGGTGATGATGACCAGTCTATTTATGGTTGGCGCGGTGCACGAGTGGAAAACATTCAACAGTTCATGGATGACTACCCCGCGGTCACGACCATTCGTTTAGAGCAGAATTACCGCTCTACCGGGACTATTCTACGTGCAGCGAATGCCGTTATTGCTAATAATGCTGAGCGGCTGGGTAAGGATTTATGGACTGATGGCAACGATGGTGAACCGGTCAGCTTGTACGCCGCATTCAACGAGATGGATGAGGCGCGTTATATTGTTGGTCGTATCGAAGAGTGGCGTGATCAAGGCAATGCATTACAGGATGTGGCACTGCTTTATCGCAGCAATGCGCAGTCGCGGGTGCTTGAGGAAGCGTTACTGCATGCGCGAATGCCCTACCGTATTTACGGTGGACTACGTTTCTTCGAGCGTCAGGAGATTAAAGATGCATTGGCCTACTTAAGAATATTAGCCAATCGTGATGACGATGCTGCGTTGGAGCGTGTTATAAATACCCCAACTCGAGGGATAGGCAATCGCACTCTCGATATGGTGCGGCAAACAGCGCGCGAAAATCAGCAGTCATTATGGCAAGCAGCTAATGCGATGGTATCGCAAAAGTCGTTGGCGGGAAGAGCACGAAATGCTGTTGCGGCGTTTATTGAATTTGTAGAAAACTTAGACAACGAAACAGAAGAATTTACCCTCGGGCGGCTTAGCGATGAGGTGATCCGTCGTTCAGGGCTGCTGGCCATGTATGAAGCTGAAAAAGGCGAAAAAGCAGAAACGCGCGTCGAGAACTTAAAGGAGTTGGTGAACGCCTGCCAAAACTTTAATCTGGATGAAAACGAGGAACAGATGAGTCCGCTCAATGCTTTTCTCGCTCATGCCGCATTAGAGGCAGGCGAAGAACAAGCGGATGAATACCAGGATGCTGTGCAGTTGATGACGCTGCATAGTGCTAAAGGCCTTGAGTTCCCATTAGTATTTATGACAGGGGTAGAGGAAGGTGTATTCCCGTCGCAACAGTCTATGGATGAGCCCGGACGCTTAGAGGAAGAGCGCCGCTTGTGTTACGTTGGTATGACCCGGGCAATGCAAAAGCTAGTGCTTACTTACGCTGAGCAAAGAAGAATATACGGGCAAGAGTTTTTTCATAAGGTCAGTCGTTTTGTTGCTGAGATACCCGCCGATACATTACATGAAGTGCGCTTACAGACTCAGGTACAAAAACCTTCAAGCTATAGCCGATTTAATAATGCAGCGAGTCACGAAGCGTTCGAGCAAACCGGATATCAGCTGGGGCAGCGGGTTAGACACCCTAAATTTGGTGATGGAACGGTTCTTAATTATGAAGGTACGGGACCCCAAAGCCGAATCCAAATTAACTTTGACCAAGTTGGTAGTAAATGGCTGGTAGTTTCTTATGCCCGGCTGGAACCTTGTTAATTTAACTAAATACAAATTGAACAGAATTTGCCATTCCGCACTATAACTATAGACACACTGATCAATGGAGGTGTTTATGAAACGCAGTGCAAATGCAGTATGGAAAGGCAGCATAAAAGAAGGTTCAGGTGTTGTCTCGACTCAAAGTGGGATTTTAGATGATACGCAGTACTCGTTTAAGAGCCGCTTTGAAGATGGCCAGGGCACCAACCCCGAGGAGTTGATTGGTGCGGCACATGCAGGCTGTTATGCCATGGCGTTTTCGCTGATGCTGGGAGAGGCTGGATACGAGCCCAATAGCATTGACGCAAAAGCAGAGGTATCACTAGTCGAAGCGGATGGCGGCTTCAAAATCGACGCTATCGCACTCACGGTTAAAGCCGACATCGACGGAATAGACAGTGAAGAGTTCCAAAAAATTGCCAACCAGGCAAAAGACGGATGCCCGGTTAGCAAGGTTCTTAATGCCGATATTTCGTTGGATGCCAGCCTGAGTTAACTTAGCGGCTCCTGAACAATTGTTCTACGATTTCGCTGGCGCTGTATAACAGAATCGATCGTGTACAGTGCCAGTGCACTCCAAATGATAACAAAGGTTATCAGCTTGCTTTCCTCGAGCGGCTCTCCATAAGCTAATACTGCTAGCAAAAACATAAGGCTGGGAGCAATGTACTGGAAAAAGCCCAGGGTTGAGTAACGAATGCGTTGTGCGGCCGCAGTAAAGCATAATAATGGGATGGTTGTTACCAGGCCGGCTGCTACCAGTAGCGCATTAAGCTGCCAGGCGTTGGCAGTAAGATCAGAGGCCGATGAGTCTGCAAAAAACACCAGATAACTTAGCATTATTGGCGTCAGGATAGCGGTCTCCAGCCATAAGCCACTAATGGAGTCTACCGGTAGACGTTTTCGTATCGCACCATAAGTTGCAAAGCTCGATGCTAAAGCCAGGGCAACCCACGGGACAGCGCCAAAGGTAATCACTTGAATAGCAACCCCGGTTACTGCCAGTGCAATAGCGACTAGTTGTAGTCGGCGCATTTTCTCGCCAAAAAACGCCATACCAATAGCGACGTTTAACAGCGGATTAATATAATACCCCAAACTGGCATCTAACAGGTGGTCAGTATTTATCGCCCAAATGAATAAAAACCAGTTACCGCCCAATAAAAAGGTGGCGATAGTCAGGCGGATAATAAGCTTGGGGCTGCGCACAATGGGTAAAATCCGATCCATACGTCGCATCGCGATGATAAGAATAAGCACCAATACGAAAGCCCAGATAATTCGATGGGCTAAAATTTCGAAGGCAGGAACCTGCTTTACCAACTTAAAATATATCGGGGCAATCCCCCAGAAGGTGTAGGCGGCAAGTGCGAATAGCACTCCTTGCTTTGCCCGAACAGCATCATCGGTCATCAGTATCCCTTAAACACTTCGAATTTAAATATCACCCCACGAGGTAAGTCCCGGTGCCGAATGCAATGTGGGTGCCGTCTTGATTATGTAATTCCATACGCGCCACTGCGACTTTGTTACCTGAACGTATAATAGTGGCACTTGCGATAAATTCGTCGCCTCGCCCAGGGCGCAGGTAATCAACCCGAAGATCAATAGTACCACAGCGAGTCAGACGCTCCATCAACTGTGCTTCGGATGGGTTATCCAGCCGTGCGACCATGCCGGCGATGGCAACTAAGCCACCGGCTGTGTCCAGCGCGGTGGATGTTACGCCACCATGTAGTATGCGTTGGGGTACGTTGCCCATTAAATCTTCGCGCCATTTAAACCGAACCTCTCCCCGTTCAGGTGTAAATTCGGTTATTTCAAAGCCTAGCATGCGTTGAAATGGCACCCGGTCGTTCATAAAGTCGGAAACTTTTGTCAGTATTGATTGTGTATCCATTTTTATCATGGTGATCAGAGAATAGGACGCTTACAATAGAGCCATGAGGTTTCGCAAGTCAATACTCGCCGGTTTAAGGTGCTCATGGTAGCAGAAAATTACGACGTTGATGAAAAATCGCCGCACGATCAAGCGGTAGTTAAGCAACTTAAGCAACAATTACAAAAAGTGTTTGGTTATTCCAGCTTCCGCGAGGGTCAGCTGGACGTGATGATGTCCGCTTTGCATGGTCGTGATTCGCTGGTGCTGATGCCAACGGGAGCCGGTAAGTCACTGTGTTATCAGTTACCTGCGATAAGCAGCGACGGCCTAACCGTCGTTATTTCGCCGCTATTGTCGCTGATGCAGGATCAAGTCGAAGCCATGTTGGCTATGGGTATTCCGGCGGCGACGTTACACTCCGGGTTAAGCTCGGAAGCCAGTATGCAAACCCTGCAGCAGTTGCAGCAACAACAAATAAAAATTCTTTATGTGAGTCCGGAACGAGCGTTGCAACCGAGCTTTATTGAACGCTTGCAAGGCTATTCATTATCTTTTATTGCCATTGACGAAGCTCACTGCATAAGCCAATGGGGTCATGACTTCAGGCCGGAATATGGGCAGCTCGGCCAATTGAGGCAGTACCTGCCTAATGTACCTTTTATGGCGTTAACGGCAACAGCTGACGCCGCGACACAGCACGATATTTTAGAGCGACTGCAATTACATAACCCGCATTGCCATCGTAGTTCTTTCGACCGCCCTAATATTCGTTATGTGGTACAAGAAAAGTACAAACCGTTAAAGCAAGTAAAAGATTACGTAAAGAAGCAAAAAGGTGCTGCAGGTATCATTTATTGCGGCTCTCGCAAAAAAACTGAGGAAATTGCAGAAAGCCTGCAGCAGTCAGGGATAAAAGCAGCTCCTTATCATGCGCGACTTGAGCATCAACTGAAAGAATCTACGTTGCGTCAGTTTTTGCGCGATGACATTGATGTTGTAGTCGCGACCATCGCGTTTGGTATGGGCATCAATAAACCTAACATTCGGTACGTTGTGCATTTTGACATACCTCGCAGTATCGAGTCCTATTATCAGGAAACGGGACGCGCGGGGCGCGACGGTTTGCCTGCCGAAGCCGTCATGCTGTTTGACCCGCGGGATGCGCAATGGATTCAGCGTATGATAGACGAACAGGATAACGAACATCGGCGGTTGGTAGAAAAACAAAAATTTTCAGCAATGCAAGCCATGGCAGAGGCACAAACCTGCCGACGGTTGGTGTTACTTAATTATTTTAACGAATTCACCGATAAAGAATGTGGTAACTGTGATTTATGTCTTGATCCGCCGAAGCGCTTTGACGCGCTGGAAGACGCACAAAAAGCCCTGAGTTGTGTCTACCGCGTGGGGCAACAATTTGGCATCGGTCACATTGTCGAAGTGTTGAGGGGCTCTAAAAACCAGCGAGTGCTAGACTTGAAGCACGATCAACTTAGCACCTATGGGATCGGAAAGGACGAAACCCATGAATATTGGTTTTCGGTATTACGACAACTGATTCATCGTGGTTTTATTGTGCAGGACATTCGACGCTTTGCGGCATTACAGTTGACCGAAGCGGCACGAGCCGTGTTGAGAGGTGAAGTTACCATTGAATTGGCGAAGCCGCGGATTAATCTGACTGCAACACGCAACAGCATTACTGACCGTGGTGACTATAATAAGATATTGTTTAGGCGACTAAGAAAACTTCGCAAGGATATTGCCGACCGGGATTCAGTCCCGCCATTCGTGGTTTTCAGTGATGCCAGCTTAGTCGAGATGTGTATTGAGTACCCAACGTCCAGTGCCGATATGTTGACTATAACAGGTGTCGGACAAGTTAAACTGGAACGCTACGGCGCAGATTTTATTGCGGCAATACAGGCATTTTTAAACGGAGCAAGCGAGCGACAGTTATTCAATGGCTGACACTACAATTGTATTAAATCATCTGCCCAACGATGAAGCGGAGTTAGACGACTGGGCTAGCGAAATAGTTAACGCTATCGGTGCGAGCGTGCGCGAGACAGAAGTTGCCGCCGATCAATATTGCTGGCGCCTGTCCATCAATCATCAGCACTGGTTGCTAAATTACTCAGCAATTTGTGAGTCAGCCTGGCTACAGCCACTCGAAAGTAGTCCGGCTGAAGTTGTCGAGAAACTGCGCTGTAAGGGTTATCTCGGATGATGGGGCGGGTTAGTCTGCTGTTGATGCTGTTAGCGCTAAACGCCGTTATCAGTGGTGCATATGCGCAAAGCGACTCGGTATTAACCGTTTCGGCACAAACCGAACGGGTAAAACTTAATGAGCAGCTCACCTTTCGGGTAACACACGACAATTTTTCGATTAAGCGGTTAGGGCTCGACAACCGTGAACGGTGGCAAGACTTTAATGCACTGCGCTCGCATCAAAGCGGCGCGGATAAGCCAGTTGTATGGGGGGCATTACGGGTTTACAACCGGAGCCGGTCGGTACAGCGTTATATTATCGACTTTGGTGATGCGTATATCGAAAATGCGAGTGCTTACGTCCTGGATGGCCGGGGCCGTATTCTGGATTCGGCGTCTGTCAGCTTTGATGAGCCGCTGTTAAACCGAGCCTATATTCACGATCAAATTATGTTGCCGCTTGATCTGCCGGCTAGTCAGACAGCCTGGATTGTGATTGCAGCAAAGCAGTGGCCGCAACAACTTAATACCATCTCGCTGTGGGCGCCTCAGGCTTTGCAGTTGCATACTCAACAAAAGCAAACGGCATTGGGTGTTAACGCGGGCGTACTGTTATTGCTGGCGGTAGCTGCATTTAGCTTGGCCCGGGGTTCTCGACGCTTACTGCAAATCAGCTTGGGGGTTGCCACCACCGGGTTTATCTTGGTGATGTTGCTGCATAGTGGAATCTGGATAACTTATTTTTCGCCATACACTCCCGAGGTTGCTGCTTACCTTGTGCCTTATGCTAAGCAATGGTTGTTACTTTCCCTGGTTTGGCTGGTTCGTGAAGGCATAAAACGCGACTTAAAAACAACACGCTGGTTGTCACTCATTAACTTCCTGTTGGGGTTTGAGTTGTTGGTGTTGGTCGCACAACCCTGGTGGTCGGCTTTGCACAGTGACGCGTGGCTCTCGGTCCAGGCGTCGGTGTGGTTAGTCATTGCAACCTTCATCTGCGCCAGGACTGTAAAATTAACGACTGATCGCATAACCCGTTGGTTCGTGTTGTTATTAATTCCCTTGTCATTTATTGCCTGGCTATTAGTTTTACCTCGTGTTAATACGATTTGGCAGGGGCTATCCGGTATCGTGTTATACAGCATATTAACTGCCAACGTGCTGGCGCTAATATTGGCACAACTGGATAAAACGCTGGCTCGACTCGAACGCCGCATCAATAGCCTGAAGGCAATGAAGAACTTTTACCGAGATGGTTACTGGCGTTTTTTGACGCGCAGCAATGAGGGCTGGTTTGAGTTAAACGAAAAACAACAATGGCGCCGCGTTAGCCGCCAGTTTTTGAAGATTATGGGAATCAACCACGCCGACGTTTTACGCAGGCACTGGTCAACTGTCGATACCTTATTTGGCGAGCAGGCAAAAACCTGGAATGACAAAAACCGAACTGAGAGCTGGGAACATTTAACTTCGGTAGAGCGACTGGATGGAAAAACCATTTGGCTACAGATTGAAATTTTTAACGATGGCCGCGGACGGATTCTAGAAGTAACCCAGCAAGTCGAAGCCGAGATGCATCTAAACTTTTTAGTAAAACATGATGCGTTAACCGGGCTGTTAAATGAACGCGAATTTCATCGGCTGTTACAGCGCCAGATAGAGCGACAAAAGCCACTTGCTTTGATTACGTTAAAAATTGGCGGGCTACAAGTGGTAAAGGACCAAAGCGATCCTGCAACGCGTGACCAGGCCCTGTTACAGCTAGTATTAAGCTTGCGTGAAAAACTGCCGTCCGGCACTCGGGTTGCTCGTGTTGATGAATATAAACTCGGTATCTTTTTAAACGATACCGAGCAAGCGGGTTTTACCTTGGGCTACCAGTTGGTTCAGGTGTGCCGGGAGTTTCGATTTACCACCAGTCACCGTGTTTTCCAATTGAGTGCGCATGCAGGGGTGGCTGTTGCCACGCCAAGTACAATTAATGTCAGTAGTCTTTTACACCGTGTTGAGGATGCGTTAAAGCTTGCAGAGCAAAGCGGCGAATTTAGCGTGCACAGCGCGACAGACGATGATCAGCGCCGCTTGCAAGGTCAGGTGGAAAGGAACTGGGAGCAGCGACTGCGTCAGGCGTTGGTGAATGAAGAATGGTTGTTGTTCCAGCAGCCTATGGTTAGCGGCAATCGAGCCCATGACAAACATTGTTTCGAGATACTGTTGCGGTTGCCGGAATCGAACAATACTGACCCTGATGAAGCATTAGCGCCACAGCAATTTTTAACTGCGGCATTGAAAGCAGGCATAATGGGTAAAGCCGATCGCTGGTTATTGCGCCACGTAGTAGACACTTTTTCGGAAAATCCGTTTGCTGCAACACGGCTTTGGCGCTGCCACATTAATCTCTCTATTCAAAGCCTTGAAGATGATGAGTTAATTAATTTTATCGCACAAGAAATCGAGCAATCGAACTTACGGCCTGAGCAGTTGGCCTTTGAAATTGCCGAGCCAGTGGTGTCAGATAATTTTGAGCGAGCCTATCGATTATTTAAGCAACTCCGCGAGTTGGGCTGTATTACGGTAATCGATCAGTTCGGTACCGGGTTTAACTCGTTTAGGCTGTTACGGCAAATGCCGCTGACACAGATAAAGATTAATCGTTTTTGGGTGCAGAATATGTTGCTCGATGCGGTCGAGGCAGAGCTGGTTATGTCGTGTATCCGTTTAGCCAGAGCCGCGGGTGTAGAAGTCAGTGCTGTCGGCGTAGAAAATGACGATACACGTACCGCACTATTAAACGAAAAAGTTGACTATATTCAGGGCTATGTCTGTGGGCGCCCTGTTCGTTGGAATTTTAGTGGGGCGTAGCGCCTGGCAATAAAAAAGAGGCGGAAGCCCGCCTCTTAATCGCTTAGGTTAAATATCCAGGGAGGTCAATTTAACGTTTATTCAGCTGCCTTGGTTGTCCGGTTTTCCAAAAGCTCTTTAGGCGACGCGCCAATGCTGATGCGCTTTGGCTTCATTGCCTCTGGAATGCGCTTAATCAGACCAACGGTCAAGAGCCCATTTTTAAGAGCCGCACCGGTTATTTCAATGTGCTCGGCCAAGCTAAACTTACGTTCAAACGCGCGATTTGCGATACCACGGTGCAGGAATTCTCGCTGCTCGCCTTCTTCAGGCTTTTTACCGGATACCCGTAACACGCCATTTTCAACCTCAATCTCAAGATCCGATTCCTCAAAGCCTGCAACCGCTAGCGTAATTGCATATTGGTTTTCTGCAATAAGCTCAATGTTGTAGGGCGGGTAACCGGTTGCGCCAGTGTCAGAACGAAGTGCCGCATCAAGTAACGACGCCATACGGTCAAACCCAACGCTGCTGCGATAAAGAGGACTTAAATCTATAGTAGCCATAGTCATTCTCCTAAGAAGCAATAACTGATAAATTTTAAAAGTTGGCACAGCGTGTGCCGTTTGGGGCAGACTCTCTAAGAGACGCCTGCCTTACTTCACTATATGTGGCTGTTTGATTTACTTTTCAAGTGAGCGATTAAAAATTTTACCGGTTACTATCGACTTGTTAACGAACAGGGTTACACTAAATGCAACAAGGAAAAGCAGGGACTGCCAGACATGCCTGAATCATCTGAACAGCCAACAGCATGGCAATGGGTGCCGGAAAGTCAGTTTGAAGTTCCCCCAACGCCAACCACGATTGCCATTAAGCGCTGGTGGCTATCGCTGCAGGCTAAACTACAATCAGCAGATGATGAGGAGGCTGAAGCTCCGCAATCTTCCGATGCTGTTAACGTGAATATGCAAAAAGGTCTTGTGGCCTTAGATAAGCGTTTATCTGCCTGGTTAGACGATACCGATGACAGTAGCATTAAGTGGATTATTTGCCCTCCCCATGCCGGTGTAGACGTTATCGCCCGGGATTTTTGTCAGCAACATAGTTTACAAGTGCTTTCCCCTCCGCCACGTGATGAATTGACATTGGACGCACTAGACTTGACGCTTGGTGAAGAAAATTCGACAACAGGTTGGTATATACCTGAACTGGCGCACGGCTTTATTCGTCAATCTAAAGGACTGCGTTGGGTACGCCATTTTTTTGCCAAAGCAATGAGCGGAGAGTTGGGTAAAGGCGTTGTAATTTGTGATAGCTGGGCATGGAGTTTTTTACAAACGCTTTGGCCAACCGGCCATCTTGATACGCTGACATTACAGGCCTTCAGCGCACAGCAGTTGACACAATTGGGGTTCGAAAAAGAACAGGAACACCTTCAGCACTTGGCATCGTTATCGCGAGGCAATCTGGGTATCGTCAGTGCCTATGCAGAACGCCGGTTTCGACGTCAGGCAAGCCACCCCGGCGCACAGCAGTCGCGGTTCGAAATGCCGTCAATGCCCGCAGAGGCTACTGATTACACGGCATTTGTATTGCACATGCTGTTAATTCATCAGGGCTTAAGCTTGCGTCAATTGCGCCAGGTTCTGCCGATTATTTCGCCGTCGCAATTAGATGTCGAGCTTTATAGTTTAAGGTCTAGCGGGCTTGTTGCGTTAACCGACGAGGTTTGGCGCGTTACCGCCATTGGCTACCCAACCGTTCGACAGGCATTAAAGTCGCGCGGTTTATGGCTTGATCGCTTTTAGCAAACGTGTGAGAACGCAATGGATACAGAATCAGTAAAAAATGTCGCCGGTTTGTTTAAGGAAATTACCGCAACGACCTTAATCGAAATTGCTGTTATTGCCGTGCTGGCGTGGTTAGCTGTTTGGTTATCACAACGGGTTATACCCTGGCTTGCTAACCATTTACACGGCAAGCGACGTCTCTACACGCTGGCTTTGGTACCCATGCTGCGTATCGCTATTCTGGTCATCGCACTATTGCTCATTGTTCCACTAATCATCGAACCGACGTTGCAGAACATGGTGGCGGTGATGGGAGCCGCGGGTTTAGCGATAGGCTTTGCCCTTAAGGATTATGTTAGCAGCCTAATTGCCGGCATTGTCGCAATACACGAGATGCCCTATCGCCCGGGTGACTGGGTAGAAGTTGACGGGGTGTACGGTGAGGTCAAACATATTGGGATGCGAACCGTGGAGCTGGTAACCAATGATGATACGGTTATTTGGGTACCGCACCTAAAGCTTTGGGATAATTTAATTCATAACGCCAATAATGGCGGCCCCAGTTTAATGTGCGTGGCCGAGTTTTATATTCGCCCGCAGCATGATGCTTTTATTATTCGTGACGCGCTGGAAGACATTGCGCTAACCAGTCCTTTTTTACAATTGGCTAAGCCCGTAACAGTGACATTGAATGAAGAGCCATGGGGTACACGTTATCGATTAAAAGCGTACCCCATCGACCCTCGTCAGCAGTTTCAGTTTGTCACCGATCTGACGGCGCGCGGGAAACAGCGTTTATTGGAGCTTGGCGTGACGTTTTCTGAAGTGGAAACCACGCAAGCTCATTAATCAATGACTTCTTCAGCTAGGAAGCCACCTGACTGATGGCGCCAGAGCTTAGCGTATAAGCCATTCTGAGCGAGTAACTGCTCATGACTACCCTGCTCGATTATCTGTCCTTTGTCCATCACCACCAGACGATCCATAGCGGCAATGGTTGATAGCCGATGTGCGATCGCAATAACCGTTTTACCCTGCATCAGATGATAAAGATTGTCCTGAATTGCGTTTTCTACCTCAGAGTCCAGTGCGGAGGTGGCTTCGTCCAGAATCAGGATAGGCGCATCCTTAAGCATGACCCGGGCAATGGCAATGCGTTGACGCTGGCCACCGGATAATTTTACACCTCTTTCACCAACATGAGCGTCCAGTCCTGTGCGTCCCTTGCTATCCGAAAGCTCGGCAATAAACTCTTCGCAGTGCGCCCTCTTGATGGCTTGCTGTAACTCTGCTTCAGTTGCATCGGGTCGGCCATAAAGGATGTTATCTCTGACCGAGCGGTGCAATAACGAGGTATCTTGCGTGACCATACCAATTTGGGCGCGCAAGCTATCCTGTTGTACGTCGCTGATGACTTGGTCATCAATTCGGATGGCGCCCGTTTCAACGTCATAAAAGCGCAGTATAAGGTTAACTAAAGTTGATTTTCCGGCACCCGAACGGCCCACAATACCAACCTTTTCTCCCGGTTGTAGCTGTAAGTTAAAGTCGTCCATCACGCCGCTGCCTTTACCGTAGTGGAAGCCAACGTGATCAAATTGAATTTCGCCGCTGTCGACCTTAAGCGGTTTAGCGTTAGGCTTATCAGTAATTCGTTGAGGCACCGACAATGAACCGATGCCATCTTGTACGGTACCGATGCTCTCGAACAGCGTCGACATTTGCCACATGACCATCTGCGACATACCGAATAAGCGCAGCACCAAACCAATAACGACAGCAACGGCACCCAGACTGACTAGATCGCCGCGCCAAAGCCATATAGCAGTGGCAGCCGAACTAAACAGTAAAGCGCAGTTGATAAAGTATAAAAAACCATAAAGCTTAGTAACCAGGCGCATTTGCTCATGCACAGTCCGCAAAAACTTGTCCATGCCCTCTTTCGCAAAGGAAGCCTCGCGTTGCGAATGAGAGAAGAGCTTAACTGTTTGAATGTTGGTATAGGAATCGACTATCCGTCCGGTCATTACAGACCGTGCATCGGCTTGTCGTGCCGAAACCTTGCCTAGCCGGGGAACAAAATAGCGTAGTAATACTGCGTATAACACCAGCCATGATGCGAGCGGTAGCATCATGCGCCAGTCAGCACTGCCAATAATGACAAACATCCCTAAAAAGTAGACCACCACGTAGTTCACTATTTCGATAAACGTCATAATGCATTGCCGAACGGCAAGCGAGGTCTGCATAAGCTTAGTAGCAACGCGTCCGGCAAACTCGTCCTGGTAATAGGCCATCGACTGCTTCATTAGATAACGGTGGCCGAGCCAGCGAATACGCATGGGAAAGTTGCCCAGCAAGGTTTGATGGGTTAACAGCGAGTGAAACCAAACAAGTAGCGGCAGTCCGACTAATACCAGAATACCCATGCCCACTAACGGCCAGAATTGATCCTCAAAGAAGGTCTCCCGGTTTTGTTGGGCCAACCAGTCTACGATTTGCCCTAAAAAACCAAACAGCCAGACTTCTGCAATGGCAATACAGGCCATCAGCACAGCTGTCATGGCAATATACGGTGTTGCGCCACGGGTAAAATGCCAACAAAAAGCAAAAAAGCTCCGCGGCGGCTGTGTTGGTTCCTCCGCCGGGAATGGATTCAAACGTCGTTCAAACCAGGAAAACATCATTTATTTCCTTTACTTGCTGTTAACTTGATGGCTTATCTAATTACCTAAATATTGTGCGACCGAGTCACGCCAATTTTGGGTCTGTATGGCTTGCAGTAATTCGCGGTTCACCGGTTCGCGTAGTTTACTGCCTTGCGGCATGACAAAGCCATAATCTTGTGGCAATACCCGTTCTGGCAAAAGGCGTAGATTATTCAGCGACTGGGTTCGCATGGAGTAACGTAAAATAGGCTCGTCATAAATCACTGCGTCGAGCTCGCCGTTATTAAGTTTTGCCAATGCGTTATCTAAATTAGTAAAGCCTTGGTAGCCAATATTTTGTTGCTCCAACCAGCTTGCGGTAGCTGAATTAGCCAATGTAGCGACGCGTGAACTTGGCAGGTCGGCAACACTCGATACTTTAGACTGAAATTGCGACACCGTTAACGACGATGCGATAGATGCAGTAAAGCTTGAAATAATAATCACGCAGGTAAACATCCATATAAGGCTGACAACACGCCCGCCAAGACTACGCGGCGATTTATCACCGTAACCGACGGTGGTCATCGTCACTGCAGCCCACCAAAAACCAGAACCCAGACCCTGCAAGGGTTTATCAGAGAACTCATCCGGGTTTTTACGTCGCTCAAACAGCCATACCAGTGCGCCTGCAATAAAAAGAACGCCGCCTAACACAAGAACAACTTTTAAAAACTCTATCGATACAAATCGTTTGGTAACCGCCCACCAGGTTGCTGTGTTATTGGCAGGTACTGCAATGGCCAAGCCACCATTATGGAACGGCTGGGAAAAGTCCAGGCGCGACTCGCGCTCCGCAGTGATAGTAAGAGCGCCAATGCCAATGTCATAGTTACCCTGTTCAATTTCACGTAACAATGCATCCAGCGGCATGGGGTGCAACTCGTATGGCCGATTCATATCGGCTGCTATGTCTTGCCATAATTTTATAGCGAGCCCCTGATATTCGCCTTGCTTATCGATAACGAAGGGTGCGTTAACGCGTACCGCAACTTTTAATGGTTGATCGTTAACTTGTTGCGCAAGCGCGCTGTTGATAAAAACTGAGGCTAGCAAGCAGTTAATGAGAAAAACCAAGCGATAGTGCATTGCGTACTCCCTGTTACAGCGGTAATTTGATTGTTATCAAAACTATAGTATCAGCTTTAACGAAAAAGCGTTGACTTGAAGTGGTGCTGAATAGAGAATGAGAATAGTTATTATTAAGGAGCTCTTATGAAAAAGTTTTGGGTTAGTTTTCTAACTGCTACGTTGTTATCTGCAACGCCTTTAGTTTCGACCTCTGTGATTGCTGATGACGACGAGCGTCAATATCAGCACTTTAAACCTGAGCCGGCAGAAAATCTTCAGCAAGCGATTATGAACTTGAACAAATATAACGCCATGTTGGATGAAATCGTAAACGGTGACTTGAGTGCCGAGGATATGGCGAAAGTACATGAACTGACGTACACCCTCGAAGTCGCGCTGGCGCGGTTAAGCAAAGAACTGGATGTCGCCGCTAATTCGCTGGAAGAAGTGCACTTAGGTTCAGAGCAAATGAATAAGCAACGGGTTAAGGGATTCGGCAAAGATTATTTAAAAACCTTAAATCACTTGCTTGGCGAACATAAAGCGCATCACGATAACGACTAAGCATTAAGTGTTTCGATAAATGCTTTAAAGTGTCGCAACCAAAAATCCTGTGGTT
Source organism: Idiomarina sp. (assembly GCF_019431395.1). Classification (NCBI taxonomy): domain Bacteria; kingdom Pseudomonadati; phylum Pseudomonadota; class Gammaproteobacteria; order Alteromonadales; family Idiomarinaceae; genus Idiomarina; species Idiomarina sp. The sequence goes on along the minus strand of NZ_CP080268.1, from coordinate 2,183,429 downwards.
GCGACATTGCATTGCGGCCTACCGGTATTTCGCAAATGCTGTGATTATCATCGCCAGAGCGCGGTAACGGTAATATGATGACCCCTTGCTCCCTGACATAGTCGGCAATTTTACGCGCCAATTGGTTGGGTGACAGTGGAAACCTTAAGTGAAACATGGCGGCCTTAGGAGGTTGCGGTGTAACCTGAACATCCTGGAATGGTGCGATCATTTTACCCAACTCATGAGCATAACTCACCGCCTCGGGCATTATAGGTAAGTTTTCTTTTAGGCCTAAACGTGCGGCGAGCACTTCAGGGTAAAGCGATATCGGGTTGCCGCCAGCGCGGCGCGCCCAAATTCTAGCCTCATCAATTAACGGTTTGTTTGCCAATAACATCGCGCCGCTAATACCGCCTAAATCTTTGTAAAAGCTGACATAAACTGAATCAAACAAGGCACAAATCTCCGCAAGGCTGCGGTTGTAGTAGGCACCCACTTGCCATAATCGGGCGCCGTCGAGGTGGCAAGCAATGCCCTGCGATTTTGCCCAGGCAATCTGTTCATCAAGTACTTCCCAGTGAGGCAGTTCGCCGCCAATCTCACGCATCGGCAGCTCAAAAACGAGAGCAGCTGTATCGCTGTCGCATTCTGCCTTTAATTCGGTCAGCGTAAATGGCGCCGATGGCAAACCAACCTGTTGTACTTTTAAGCCCCACAACTGCTCAATCCCGCGGTGTTCGTGCAGTAATAAATGCGAGCTTGGGTGCATAGCGATGCTAAATTTGTTGCGCTTTAAGCTATGCAATTTTAGGGCGACAGGTTGGGCTAACGTTCCGGTGGGTAAAAACAGCCCATTTTGTTTTCCCAGCAACTGCGCGACATCTTGCTCGAAAGCTTCGATTATACCACCCCGGCCGTAAGTATCGGGCTTGTCTCCGGCATCGACACTGGCTGCTAGATGTTTAAGCTGCTCAGCCATGGGGTGCTGCGGGTGCCGCAGCAATGAGTAACTCGCTTGTTCACAGGCGTTTAAATACTGGTCGCGAACTTGGGCATCTATCATGAGTGGTTTCACCGTTTACTAAGCTATTTCATATGTACTTTGCCGCCGATCATTTTATAAGCGGGCGCTCCACGGATCATGGTCTCGCGGGCAAACTCCTGACCACAACCCGGGCAGTGGCAGGGCTGGGTTGTATGATCTTCGACAATACGTTCTATAAAGCATTTGACCAATGCACCTTTACCACCCTTACGATATTTGAAAATAGGCGTTTTACACTGCAAACAGGATATCTGTACGGTGCGTTTGGGACCTTTTTTGTTCGGCTTTGCCATAACGAGAAAAGTCCTTAAACAATAAATTGATTAAAATTTGTTCTTTGCTATTCCAACCAGTGTACCAAGCGCGCTATAGTTTTTCTTCCCCTGCAGGAAAACTGCATGACAAGAATAAAAATTAAAAGGCCGAAACATGAAACACTCAATTGTCGCACTTGCATTAGCGGGTATTCTGGCTGGTTGTGGTCAGCCGGCAGACACCCAGTCACAAAATCAACAAGCAGCTGCTGAGCAACCGGTAACACAAACCGAGCAGTCAGAGACGCAGCGTCTTAATGCGTGGTTTGAAGAAAAGTACCAGCAACAACTACAGCAAAGCCCCATGCAAATGACCTTTTTGGGTCGTAAAGACCGCTATGGCGAAGTTGACGACATGAGTATCGAAGCCGAGCAAGAGCAGCTTGCCTGGCTAAAAGGTACGGTCGATGAGTTAAAGTCCAGCTTCGATTATGACAAGCTCAGTAACGAGGCAAAAACGTCGTACGATGTTTGGGTGTATCAGTACGAGCAAGCTAAGCGTAATGCTGAGTTCCGTCAGTACGATTATGTATTTGATCAAATGCGTGGCGCGCATACCTTCATGCCGCAGTTTTTACTTAACTTCCACCGCGTCGATACAAAAGCCGACATGGACGCCTACATTAGTCGTTTGGGTGAGGGCGCACGAGCGCTGGAACAGTTATTGGTAAGGGCAGAAAAGCAGGTTGAACAGGGGATCCGTGCCCCGCGCTTTGCCTACGAGTTAATTATTGAAGAATCGGAAAAGGTTATCACTGGTGCGCCGTTCACGGAGGGTGAGGACTCTGCGTTTATGGCGGATGCCAATAAAAAAATTGATGGCCTGTTGGCGCAAGAGTTAATTGATCAGCAAACAGCAGAGGCACTTCGGACCGAAGCCGCTGACGTCCTGTATAAACGCGTGATGCCAGTGTATGAGCAAATAATCGGCTTTTTTGAACGTGATATGGAGAATACGCCGGAAGTAGCGACCGGTGTGCATCGGTTTGACGGCGGTATCGAGTTCTACAATGCGATGTTGAAGAACTACACTACCACCGATATGACCGCCGACGAAATCCATCAACTGGGCCTGACTGAAGTAGAGCGTCTTAACAATGAGATGCTGAAAATCAAGGATCAAGTGGATTTTGATGGTGATTTGCAGGAGTTCTTTACTTTTATTCGCACAGACGAACAGTTTTTCTATCCCGATAACGACGAAGGCGCACAGATGTATATCGAGGACTCTAAAAAGTATCTCGCTTTTATAAACGAGCGCCTGCCAGACTATTTCGGCATCCTGCCAAAAGCAGATTTGGTCGTAAAACGGGTGGAATCATTCCGCGAACAAGATGGTGCTGCACAGCATTATTATCCGGGCACACCGGATGGATCGCGCCCGGGGATTTATTATGCACATCTGTCTGACATGACCGCGATGCCAAAAAATGAAATGGAAGCTATCGCATATCATGAGGGCAACCCAGGTCACCACATGCAAATTTCTATTGCACAAGAGCTTGAGTCGGTGCCTGAGTTTCGTACCCAAGCCGGATTCACCGTTTACAGCGAAGGCTGGGGGCTTTATTCCGAGCAATTGGCTAAGGAAATGGGCGCTTACCAGAACCCCTATTCTGATTTTGGTCGTCTGATCACGGAAATTTGGCGTGCTGTTAGGCTTGTTGTTGATACCGGTATGCATGCGAAAGGCTGGACCGAAGAGGATGCGGTAAAATATTTTGAAGAATACACGCCGATTGCCGAAGGCGCAGTGCGATCAGAGGTACGTCGTTACCTGGTTATGCCGGGGCAGGCGACAGCCTACAAAATTGGTATGATAAAAATTCTGGAGTTACGGGAAAAAGCCAAACAGGCATTGGGCGATAAGTTCGATATTCGAGGGTTCCACGACACAGTACTAGGCGGTGGCGCTTTACCATTGCATATATTGGAGCGCCGGGTTGATCAGTGGATTGTCTCACAGCAGGCCTAATAAAAGCGGATGCAGTTACGGCCGTCATCTTTAGCCTGGTAAAGACCCATATCGGCATTGTTCAAAAGCTGTCGTATGGTGCTGGTGACTTCGGCGTCGGCCTTAGGGATTTCAAAGTAACCACCAATGCTGACGGTAAGGTAGGGGTCAGTATCTGAACGCTCATGAGTGATATCGAGGTTTTCGACCGCATCAAGTATTTCGTTGGCTTTGCGCAGGGCTTGCCAGGCTGAGTCTGTAGATATAATGACGGCAAATTCTTCACCGCCGTAGCGTGCTACAAAGTCTGTGCTGCGCTGCATAATCGTCGCTAGCGCACTGGCAACTTGTTTTAGGGCCTCATCACCCTTTAAGTGGCCGTAGGCATCGTTAAATGATTTGAAATGATCAATATCGATGAGTAAAACGGCAATACCGGTGCGTTGCCGTTTTGCCCTTTTTACTTCTTTCTCTAACGCTTCATCCAGGGCGCGTCTATTGGCGATGCCGGTAAGTCCGTCAATCGTTGCGAGTGCCTGTAGTTTGCTGTTGGCTTCTTCAAGTTGGTGCTGCGTTTCGATGAGCTTTTGATAGGTCTGCTCGCGCTCGAGCGTATTGGCAATCATATTAGCGACCAGGCTTAGGTGACGGATGTCCTCTTCTGACCATTGGTAAGTGCCGTGCACCATGTCGCAACCAACAAAACCGAGCAGTTTGTTATTTGCGACAAGGCCTATACAAATAACCGACTTAATCGACTCTCGTTGAAATTCAGCTTTTTCATTTTCGGCCGTAGCGGGCAACTGACTGACGTCATTAATAACAAACTGATGTGAGCTTCGCATCTGGTCAAAGAAATAGGGAAGCTCACCTGACGTTACATCCTGGAGATCATCAATGTGAGCAGACTGCCCATCCCGAACCCACTCGTGAGTGTTACCCATGCTGCTGATGTCGTCAGAAAACTCAAACACGTAGCAACGGTCTGCATCGACATAAGCACCAAATGCAGCAATAGCTTCGGCAATACATGTCTGCGTCTCAGCATGCTCACTGTTGATTAAGCGAGTCGAAAGCTGAGATAAAAGTTGATCAAATGAGGTATCAGGCTGCCGTGGAGTCACATGAATTCTTTATAGCTATCATTATTGGTTATTATTTAAACACATATGATTAATGTCGTAAATAAAATCAGCCTAATAGCTAACAACCAACCAAAAATTTGATTAATGTTATTATGTGATAGCAGATAGCATTGCGACACAAATTGTCGCAGACAACAGTAAAATGGATATAGCATTAATCGATTGCCCCGCACAAAGTAACAAGGAGTCGTCTGCGTGAGAGAGTTAACACCCGGTTTTATCGTAGCCCACGGGCACCGTCTGGAAGATCTGACGGAAGTTGCTGTTAAGTTCACGCAAAATTATCCGCTGGCGCCGCTGGAGCAGGAAACGGTTCTGGTACAGAGCAATGGTATTGCTCAGTGGCTTAAAATTAACCTAGCGCAAGCCAGCGGCATTGCTGCCATGGTCGATGTGACCTTGCCCGCGCGCTTTCAGTGGCAAGCCTATCGAGCCGTGTTGGGCGACGATATCCCGAAAACCTCGCCATTCGATAAAGACCGTCTGACCTGGCGGTTAATGCGTTTATTACCCGAGCTTATTGCCGAAAACCCACACTTTGCGCCGCTGAAGCACTACACTTCGGACGATAATGACGGGCGCAAGCTCTATCAGCTCAGTGGGCGTTTAGCCGATTTGTTTGACCAATACGCGGTGTATCGCGCTGACTGGCTCGACAACTGGGTTAAAGGTCATGACGTTTTGGAAAACAATGAGCCGCTTGAAGCCGAGCAATTGTGGCAGCCGGAACTCTGGCGCGCTGTCAGTAACGACATTGGCATTGATGACTACTGGAACAACCGGGCTGAGCTGCACCAGCGTTTTATTGATACTGCAAAGGCATTGCAGAGCCGCCCTGCAGGCTTGCCGCCCAGAGTTGTTGTGTTCGGTATATCGTCGCTGCCGCAGCAAATGTTGCAAGTGCTAGATGCCATAAAAGGCTACACGCAGATTTTGTTATGTGTGCACAACCCGTCGCAATTTCACTGGGCCGACATTGTTGACGGCAAAGAAGCGCTGCGAGAGGCGGTTAAAGCTTCTTCTCGACTTAAACATAAGCCTGATCTGCCTGAGCAGCCAGACGATGATGAATTGCATCAGCTGGCGCACCCGCTACTAGCGTCCTGGGGCAAGCAAGGTCGAGACTATATTCGTCTGCTCGATTTATACGACGAAACGCTCGCCAAGCAGGAAGCCTTTAATACAGTAAAACTTGAGCTGTTTGAGCCTCACGACACCGATCACTTACTGTCTCAGCTACAGGATGATATTTTAAACTTGCGGCCGGTTCAGGAAACGCGAGAGCACTGGTCGACACCGGCCAAAACGGACAAGTCGTTGCAGTTTCATGTCTGCCATAGTCCTCAGCGAGAGCTCGAAGTACTGCATGACCAGCTACTGGAGGCGTTCGCTCGCGATCCGGAGTTAAAATCGCGCGATGTGATGGTCATGCTGCCCGATGTGAACACCTACGCGCCCTATATCGACGCCGTCTTTGGGCGTTATCATCATCGCGACGGCGAGCGTGACCCGCGTGCCATTCCTTATACCATTGCAGATCAGGGGGAGCGTCATCAGCGACCGTTAATGATAGCACTGGAATTGTTGTTGCAGGCGGATCAGCTGCGCTTTACCCAAACCGATTTGTTCAATTTATTGTCGGTGCCCGCTGTACAGCAGCGCTTCGACATTCATGACGATGACCTGCCGCAGTTGAAACGCTGGGTCAGAGAGGCCGGTGCGCGATGGGGCCTGAACAGTCAGCAGCGTGAACAGTTTTATATGCCTCCGGCGGAGGAAAGAAACAGCTGGTGGTTTGCGCTTAAACGCATGATTGCAGGCTATGCCATTGGCGAGCTTGAAGCAGATCATTCATCCCCCTGGGCTGAGGTTGAGCCCTATCCGGAAGTATCGGGCCTGAGCGCTGCTCTCGTTGGTTGTCTGGCCGATGTTGTGCGCGCGCTCGAGTCATGGTGGCAGCGTACCCAAACTGCGCAGCCATTGACGGACTGGGTGCAGCATGGCGAATGGCTGTTACAGCAATTCTTCGAGACCGACGACGATAGTGATCACTTACTGTTAGCCAAGCTTAGTGATGAACTGTATCAGTTACGGGATATTGGTGTTGAAGCCGACAACGAATCGCTGTTGCGGTTACCGATATTTAAAGACGCGTGGCTGGAGCGTGTTGACCAGCAAAACCTTAACCAGCGGTTTTTAGCCGGTGCAGTGAACTTCGCCACGCTCATGCCCATGCGTGCCATTCCCTTTAAATACGTCTGTGTGTTGGGAATGAACGAAAGTGACTACCCGCGCTCGGTGCCGCGCGTGGACTTTGATTTGATGACGGATCGTTATCGTCCGGGCGACCGCTCCCGCCGTGACGATGATCGATATTTGTTTTTGGAAGCGATGCTGTCGGCGCGGGACTGCTTCTATCTGAGCTGGGTGGGTTACAGTGCCAAAGATAACAGCGAGCGCACTCCGTCGGTATTAGTCGCACAGTTGCGCGACCATATTCAGCAAGGCTGGGGTGTTGACGTTAACAACCTGACCGTAGAACATAAGCTGCAACCCTTTAACACGGCTTATTTTAGCCAGGAACAGTCAAAGTATTTCACTTACGCAAGAGAGTGGGCGCTGGCGCATGGCGGTGCTAAAAACAACCACTCAACAGCGTCTCAGCATAGACCGGAAAGTGTCGAACGCATCCTCAGCATTAATGACATTAAACGCTTTATCGAGGAGCCCGCACGGCTTTATTTTAACTGGCACCTCGATACCTATTTTGGCAGCGACAGCGAAGATCTGGACGACAGCGAAGCCTTCGTGATGGATAACCTGCAAAGCTGGACGCTCATTACGCGTTTGGTGGACTGTGGTAAGCGTGCCTTGTTGCAAGGCGGGGGCACGGAAGCGGCCTTGTTAAAAGAGCTGAATCGAATCAATCGCGAGGGCGCGCTAGGTATAGGCGCTATTGCCGAGCAAAATGGTCTGGAACTGCTTGAACAAGCCGACAAAATACTGGGCTCTTATCAGCAGGGTATTACCGGTTACAGCCAGTTTAACGAGTTCCCCATTGAAGTGGGCTTCGAGCATAACGGCCTGATTATCGACGACACCATTACCGGCTTACACACCAATGAACAGGGCGAGCGGCTGTGGGTGGTAACTTCAGCGAGTAAAATCGCAAAAAATACTAAAAAGGGCGGTGTTGAAGACGGTGGCTGGAAACATATCAGTGCGTATTACATCGGCTTAATGCTGTTGAATTTGCAGCAACCCACCCGTTTACTCATAGTTTCCAAAGGCGGTTGCCAGTTGCCGGTCGCGGCGATACCAGCAGAGCTGGCGCTGCAACAGCTCGAACAACTGCTTGAACTGGTGGCATTGTCGGTGCAGCAACCACAACCCATGCATTTGGATATTGCCTTAACCTGGCTAAATACCTTGGATAAAAACGACAACGACGAAGCGCTTGCGCATGAGGCAGCCCAGCAGAAATACGAAGAAGGCGGCTTTAATGCACCGGCGATAGTGACAAAAAATGATTACTGCGGCCGGGTCGCCGACACTTACGAGGCCATTATGACGTCGCCTCATTTCCGCCGGTTTCTGAATGAACTGTACGACCCGCTGCGTTTAACTATGGTGCCGGAGGAGAAGTCATGAGCCAATCGACGACGCATATTCTGGATAACCCGCTCGACTTTCCGCTGAACGGCAGCCGCTTGATTGAAGCGAGCGCCGGTACCGGTAAAACCTACACTATTGCAGCGCTGTATGTTCGTTTGGTCATTGGTCACGGCACGCAGGACACCGCCTTTGAGCGCGAGCTTGTACCCAAAAATATTCTGGTCATGACTTTTACCAAAGCCGCGACAGAAGAGCTGAGTGACCGTATTCGCGCACGCTTAGCCGAAGCCGCGGCTTATTTTCGTGACCCGGACTCGGTCGACAGTGACCCGTTCTTAGCCAGTTTGCGCGAAGACTGCGTAGCGAAAGAGCAGAACTTAAAACACTTAGCGCGATTACTGGATTTAGCCTCCCAGTCGATGGACGAAGCCGCGGTCAAAACCATTCACGGCTGGTGTCAGTCGATGCTAAAAGAGCACGCTTTTGCCAGCGGCAGTTTATTCAGTCAGGACGTCGAAACCGATAATGAAGAGCTGCGCTTGCAGGCAGCCGAGGACTACTTCCGCCGCTTTATCTACCCGGCCGATGCCGAGTTGAGTGAAAAATTGCTGGCAGACTTTACCTCGCCTGAAGCCTTATTAGGTTTGACCTACAGCTTAAGTAAAAGCGGGCAGGCACCGGTTGAGGGGGACCTGCAAACTCTATTAATTGAGGCGGAAAATGGGCATAAGCAACGAATAGCCGCGATAAAGCAAGAAGTTGCGCCTATTTTACGAGATTTAATCGAAAAGACATCGGCGGCGAAATCGGTCAAACGACAACTGAATCATTTCCAGGTATTTGCTGACTGGTGTGATGACCCTGAAGCAATTGAGTTAAAAGCCAGCCCCGCAAATTCGAAAAGTATTCGTAGTGATGAACTAGAAAAATTCGCTAACGACAAACTCGGTGGCATGGACGAGCGCTGGTATGTGTTAACGCAACTTTCAGAACGCCTAAAACAAAGCAAAGTCCAGCAAACGCAAGAACTGGCTAAAGTAAAACAACATGCCGCGTTTTGGGTGAATAAACGCTTTGCCGAGCTGCAAAATCAGCGTGCAGAAATGGGGCATGACGACATGCTCACGCGCTTACGCGATGCGTTAAAAGGCCCTAGCGGCGAAGCGTTGGCGGCGGCTATTCGTAAGCAATACCCCATCGCCATGGTGGACGAGTTTCAGGACACCGATCCTGTTCAGTATGAGATATTCAATCGCATTTATAATCTGGCAGAGCCGCACACCGGCACCGGTATTTTCCTGATTGGCGACCCGAAGCAGGCCATATACAGCTTCCGAAATGCCGATATTTATACCTATTTAAAAGCCCGGCGAGATACCGAAGGACGGCACTATAACCTGGCGAAAAACTTCCGCTCGTCGCAGACCATGGTGGACAGCGTAAATGCACTGTTTGAGCGCGCGGAAGAGCTACCGCGCGGCGCTTTTTTGTTTAAAACCGAAGATGACAACCAACTACCTTTTAACCGTGTAGCTGCTAACGGGCTAAAACGAACCTTTAAACACTGTTTGTTATCGAGTCACTTAAAAACCGCGCCGGCGCTTCTGTGGTCGGTATCGAATGCAGAAAAACGCAATAAAGATACCGTATTCAGGGCAGCGGCGAACCATCATGCCAACCTAATAGCGTCGTTACTGAATGATCCGCAAGCCGGTTATTACAATGAAGACGACGTGCTGGAGCAGCGCGTGAAAACCAGCGACATTGCCGTGCTGGTGAATAACTTCAGCGAAGCCAATGCCATAAAAAAAGCACTGAGTGACCGCGGTCTTAAAAGCGTTTATTTGTCAGACCGAGAGTCGGTATTTGCGCAGCGTGTCGCGAAAGACTTGCTGGCACTGGTCAGCGCTTGTGCGGAACCACGTGACCCGTCGCTTATTCGCAGCGCACTTGCAACGAGGCTGTTAGGGCTGCCGTTTGCTGAACTGGAGCATATTCACAGTAACGAACAAGCCTGGGAAGCGTGCGTAGAGCAGTTTTTAAGTTATCACGACCAATGGTTGCGCCTGGGCGTATTGACTATGCTGCACAATGTGTTGCACGACCATCAGGTACCGGCGACGTTGCTGGAAGACCGCATTCATGGCGAACGACAGCTGTCAGACGTGCTTCATATTGCCGAATTACTGCAACAACAAAGTCTGGCTTTAGATGGTATTCCGGCGTTAGTGAACCATTTTGCGGAACAAGTGAATGAACGGCACGGCTTTGGTAGCAACAGCCGCACGCAAAGTGACGAGCAGCAGCTACGCCTGGAAAGTGACGATGAACTGATAAAAATTATCACCATTCATAAGTCTAAAGGTTTGCAGTATCCGCTGGTGTTCATGCCCTTTGTGGCTTATACCCAGTCGGAGACCCACCGCATAAAGCCACCAGCGGTTTATCACGATGAAAATGGCGAGCTGCAAGTGCTCTGGTCCAAAGACGACGACAACAAACAGCGTTTAAGCGACGAAATTCTCGCAGAAGATTTACGCAAAATGTACGTCGCAGTGACCCGTGCACAGTACGCCACCTTCATTGCGCTGGAGGCCATGAGCGAGCATCGTAATAATCCGTTGTTTTACTTGTTGAACGGCGGTGAGGCGTTGTCTGACGAGCTTTACAAGGTCGTTAATGAGCGCTGGCAGCAGAGCGCGCATACGCAGGTGACACGCCTGGAAGATGATGAGCCCCTAGTCCGTGCGCTCGAGCAGGAGCAGCAAACGCCTAAGTTGACGCCTAAAACGATGCCAGCAGGCCGAAAACTTGAACGTTGGTGGGTGGCTAGTTATAGCGCGCTTAAGTATGAAGGCGCGGTCACGAAAAGTGCACAGGCACCGCAGTCGCCCGACGAAATGAACTTGCTGGATGAGCGAGAAGACGAGGACGAGCAAGTCGCCAGTGCGGCAGAGCCGAGTGCGGACAGCATTCACCACTTACCTAAAGGCGCTGGTCCGGGCACCTTTTTGCACAACGTACTGGAAGAGTCGGCGAATCAGGGCTTCGCGTTAATTACACAGGATGACGCTGAGCGTAACGCCCTGGTGCAACGTTTTTGTGTCAGCCCTTCGTGGCAGGAGCATGAGCAGAGCATTGAGCGTTGGTTAAATGCCTACTTACGGACAGAGTTTGTGATTAATGCGGACGGCGAGACTGTCAGCCTGGGTCAGTTGCAGCAGTACAAAGCCGAACCTGAGTTTTGGTTTGGTGCCAGTGGCGTTAACGCACAAACGCTGGACAGTCTGGTGCAACAACACATATTACCCGGTTACGAGCGCCCTGCACTAGAGCCTAACTTGCTGAACGGCATGCTAAAAGGTTTTATCGACTTGGTCTTTGAGCATAACGGAAAATATTATGTGGCCGACTACAAGTCGAACTGGCTGGGTGAGGATGACCACGCCTACAGCGAGGAGGCCATGCGCGAGAAAATACTGCACAGCCGTTATGACCTGCAATACGTGATTTATACGCTGGCATTGCATCGTCTGCTAAAAGCTCGGCTCGGCGATGAATACGATTACGATACCCACGTTGGCGGCGCAGTTTATCTCTTTTTACGCGGGCACAGAGCCGACACTGGCGGCGCATTTTGTGACAGGCCACCGAAAGAGCTGATAGAGCAGCTGGACAGCCTGTTTGCCGGAGAAAGCGTCAAAGACAAGGAGTCAGTATGAGCAATGTAACTACCCACACCCTGTTCGAAGCTCTGAGTCAGTGGCGGGATGCCGGCTGGGTACGCTCTATTGATTTGGCGTTTGTCGAGTTTTTGCAGCAAGCGGGCGAGCGTAGCGATGCGGTGTTACTCGCCGCCTGCTGTGTGTCGCATCAAGCCGGGCGTGGGCATACGCAAGTTGATCTAAAGGCTTTGATGGATGCCCCGGAAACGCTGCTGAACCTGCCACCGGAGAACCGTCATGCCGCGGACTGCGCCTTACCAAGTGAGCTTTTTAAGCAATACGGATTAGACCTGAACGACGCACTGGCAGCCAGTCAATGCGTCGATCTGAATGGCCATGGAACCGAGCCGTTGGTGCTCAGCGAACACACCTTGTATTTACGCCGCTATTGGCAGTACGAAACCTTTATTGAGCAAAGTGTTCAGGCGCGCATGCAAGACCGGCCGGTTATTAACGACGAGCTACTAAAGAGTACGCTGGCTAAGCTGTTTGCGCCGACCGAAAATGGCGATATTAACTGGCAGCGTGTCGCTTGTGCCAATACCGTGCGGAATCGGTTTAGTGTCATTACGGGGGGGCCTGGTACCGGTAAAACCTATACCGTAGTGCGCTTGTTGACGGCATTGCAGCATCAGGCGTTAACGCTCGGTTTGCCGCCGCTGCGGGTTTCACTGGCGGCACCGACCGGCAAAGCTGCAGCGCGCCTGACTGAGTCTATTGAAAATGAGCTGGAGCAATTGGTTCAGAATGACAAACTATCCAGTCTGAAGGACGCATTACTTTCGATTCAGCCCGAAGGGAAAACGCTGCATCGACTATTGGGTGTGAAACCCAATTCCCGCGCCTTTAAACACAATGCAGAAAACCCGTTGCGAACGGATGTAGTTATTGTCGACGAAGCCTCAATGATAGACATAGAAATGATGACTGCATTGCTGAAAGCAACACCGAAACACGCGCGGTTGGTACTCATTGGCGACAAAGACCAACTGGCATCGGTCGAGGCCGGTGCCGTGCTCGGTAACTTATGCGCCGGCGCCGACGAAGGGCATTATCACAGCGAGACCGCTAAGTGGCTTCAAAACATTGCTGACACACCAACATTTCCGTCAGAGCTTATCGATGACAAGGGTGAGCAGCGCCTGCAACACGTAGTCAAATTCCGCAAAAGTTATCGCTTTAAAGGCCCTATTGCCGACCTGGCCAACGCCATTAACCGTCAGGATGATGCCGCCACACAACAGGAAATTGAAAAGGCCAAAGCCGCCGAAGAAGACTACCCGGTTAACCTGTACGAAGTCAGCAGCTTAGACGACCCAGCCTTCGAAGCTCTTATCAGGGGTAGCCTGACGTTACACGTCAGGAACAATGCCGATACAACTACCGATGCCAACAACATCAACGAAATCGCCCACGAAGCCCTGCAAAACCTAAGCAACTTCCAAATCCTAACCGCCCTGCGCGAAGGACCCTGGGGCATGAAAGCCGTTAATCAAAAAGTCGGCGACATACTCGGCGTAAACGCCAATACCTGGTATGAAGGTCGCCCCGTCATGGTCACTAAAAACGACTACGGACTAAAGCTTAATAACGGCGACATTGGCATCGCTCTAAAAGACCCGGAACACGGACACCTGCGCGTCGCCTTCCCGGACCAAGAGCATGGCGTACGCTGGATACTCCCCAGCCGTCTCACTCATATAGAAACCGTGTACGCCATGACCGTGCACAAATCCCAAGGCTCCGAGTTCAAACACACCGTCATGATACTGCCCGAACACGACAGCCCGGTAATGAGCAAAGAGCTTCTGTACACCGGCATTACGCGGGCTAAAGAGCGGTTGAGTTTGGTGGGTAATAAACTGTTCAGTCAGGGAGGTAAGCGTGTCTAACTTGCACAGAGGCCTCTATGATTTGCTGCAAACCTCAGCAGTTCAACAAGAGCTTTCAACGCAGGATGAAAATCTCGTTGCTGATCTAGAAAACCTAAGTGTTGAAAGTAGTCATGAACGATTAGTGGATGCGTTAACCGAGCAGTTATCTCAGTTACTAGCAGCCGTTGGTGAGGGTGAACGGCTTTCAGATAACGATAAGCTTTTGGCTCAAGTCGACTTATTGAATAATTTACTCAAGCACGCTCGGCAGCAGCTAAAAGAGAATACAGCAGAAGCACTTATCGACGAAATCGCTGCACCACCACGAGTGTTACGCTCGATTTATCGCCAAGGCGAGCAGCCCGACTTGCCTCAAATTGGCTTATCGCAGCCGTGGCTATTTACTGCGGGTAAAGACTCGCCTGCGTTACTCAACGAATTAATTTCAGAGCTCTCTAGCTGCGATCACGTCGATATTTTAGTGAGTTTTATCACGGTTTCTGGTGTTCGGAAAATTCACGACGTGCTTAAGCAAATTACCGCAGCCGATGCTGAAGGCCATAGTAAAACATCCATTCGAGTGCTGACGACAACCTACATTGGCGCAACAGAGAAAAATGCGTTGGATATGCTAGCCCGACTCCCGAATTGTGAGGTGCGCGTATCATTAGATGGGCGTCGAACGAGACTGCACGCAAAAGCTTGGATGTTTGAGCGAAAAACTGGGTTCGGCAGCGCTTATGTTGGTAGTGCGAATTTATCGGGTGCCGCTTTAATGGGAGGCTTAGAGTGGACGGTTAAGTTCACCGAACACGGGCAACAAAACCTGTATGCACGTGCCAAAGCACATTTTGAAACGCTGTGGGAAGACGGTGAGTTCCAGCCGTATGATCCGAACGACAGTCAACATGTCGCGGCATTGAGAGATGCGCTAAGCAGGGAATCTGGCGGGAAAGCTTTACCTGAGCATGTCACCACAACCTTCTTCGATATAACACCCAAACCGTTTCAGGCGGACATTCTTGAACAGCTAGATAATGAGCGAGCCCACGGACGCTTTAAAAATCTACTGGTAGCGGCAACGGGCACCGGGAAAACCGTTATGGCAGCCTTTGACTACCGACGTATTTGTGAGCGGGAAAAAGGACAGCCGCGACTACTTTTTATCGCACACCGCGAGGAAATTTTAAGTCAGTCGCTGAATACATATCGACAGATTCTAAAAGACGCAAACTTTGGTGACTTGCTGACAGGGCGTCACGAACCTAAGCAATATGATCATGTGTTTGCGACGGTGCAAAGTGTTTGCTCACAAAGGCTGCTTGAGCGTTACCCGGCAAATCACTGGCAAGTTGTGGTGGTTGATGAATGCCACCACATAGCGGCGCAAAGTTTTGATGAGGTTGTTTCACGTGCAGAGCCTAAATACTTGCTGGGTCTGACGGCCACACCTGAACGATCAGATAATAAAAACGTTCTAGCCTATTTTGACACTCGCCCCGATGGTTCGCCATCGGTACAAATGCGTTTATGGAATGCACTTGACCAGCAATTACTTGCACCCTTTGAATACTATGCGTGTGACGACGGCCAGGATTACCGGAAAGTTAATTGGAAAAATGGCGATGGCCGTAGCGACCTTCACGACATTCTCTCTGCGAATGATGCTCGTGCACGTAACGTGGTGAGGGCTTGGGATGAAGTCGTTAACAATATAAAAGAATCTCGCGCACTGGCTTTCTGTGTCGATGTTGATCACGCGCGTTTTATGACCAAAAAGTTTAACGAAGCGAATATTCCAGCGGCATTGATTTACGGAGAAAGCTCACGTGAGGAACGGGAGTCTCTGCCGAGACAGTTAGCGAATAAAGAAATTAACGTGCTAGTTACGGTCGACCTATACAACGAAGGTGTTGATTTGCCTTTTGTCGACACACTGTTGCTATTAAGACCAACGCAAAGCGTCACGCTGTTTCAGCAACAAATTGGTCGAGGTCTGCGCCTACATCCAGAAAAGGAAAGTTGTTTAGTACTCGATTTTATCGGCCAACATCGTGCAGGTTTTCGTTTTGATGTGCTGTACAGTGCAATAACAGGATTAACCCGTAAAGAAGTTTACGACGGTGTGAATAATGGTTTTGGCAAGTTACCGAGTGGTTGCT
Source organism: Idiomarina sp. (assembly GCF_019431395.1). Taxonomy (NCBI): domain Bacteria; kingdom Pseudomonadati; phylum Pseudomonadota; class Gammaproteobacteria; order Alteromonadales; family Idiomarinaceae; genus Idiomarina; species Idiomarina sp. Next base: position 2,167,613 of record NZ_CP080268.1, on the reverse strand, counting down.
ACTTGCAGCTTCAAAAGGAAGCCCGCGAGTCGATACTGGGAAGTCTACAACAGGCGATCAATCAACGCTGGGATCAACTGCGCAATGAGTTGAATCACTTCGCTCGAATAAAAGGTAACAATAACGTCTCGTTGTCAGAGTTTATTAGTGAACAGCAACTGGAACTGACGGATGTTTACCGTGGAAATGGTAATAACACCGGCTGGACCAATTTAAAGCGTGCAGCTCAGTTGATTGCTGGTGATGCGACGGAACAGGAAACCTACCTAAGCAAGCGCTTTATGAGCCTACTGCATATTGATGATTCTGATTATCTGCAACTCATTCAAAAAGCGACAAGTGGCGATTTAAGTGACGCTTGGACGATGAGTGATAAGCAATATGCGCAAATGTTGGCGTATCAAATTGACCATCAGAACGAGCGTGTGGGTAGCGGTGTTGAGTTTATTGAAGCCTTGAAGCAGGAACCTGAAGCACTCACTGAGCTCAATGAACTTGCGCGTTTATTAGATGCTAAAACAAATTATGTTTTTGAGCCTTTGCCTGGGCTCGAAGATACACCTTTGAAACTTCATGCGTCTTATCAAATACGTGAAATTTTGACTGCAGTTGGTTTTTTGAATGAGCAGGAACGTCGAGTATTTCGAGAGGGCGTGCTCCGTTTTCAAGATAAGAAGCTTGAGTTATTGTTCGTGACGCTGGATAAAGCTGACGCAGTACACGAAGGTGTTGCCTACAATGACTACGCGATCAGTCGAGAGAAGTTCCATTGGCAATCACAGAATACGGCTTCCCCAAATACGCCTACCGGGCGTCGCTATATCGAGAGCAACACCAATGGTTGGCAGTTCCAGCTTTTTGTTAGAAAAAACAAGCAATCAGCTTATAAAGCCTGCGGGCCAGTGACTTTTATTAGCAGCCATGGTGAACGGCCTATGAATGTGACTTGGAAACTGGGGAGCAAATTGCCAACCAGACTTTATCAGTCGTTTAATATTTTGCGATAAGCTTTAGTGAAACAAGACCAGAGGGTTAGCTTTAGTATTTAAAATGGTGCTAAAATTTCCACAATACTTCATAACCCTCTGATCTAATGCCTATTTATCTGAAAGCCCTCAGCTTCTTATGTGTCTTTTTATTCTGCACCTCAACCCAAGCCGCAGAAACCTTCCGAATCGACTCCAAACTCATTAACGAAACCGTCACTGCCCGCATAGTACTCCCGGAAAGCTATCACCACTCCGACAGTTTTGAGTATCCGGTAATGCTAGTCATGGACGGCTCGACGCAGTTTGAGCACATTGCGGGTAACGTTAATTTCTTAAGCACGTTTTCGATAGTGCCGGAAATGATTGTGGTTGGGGTGAGTGCCAAGAACCGCATAAAGCACTTTACTCATACCGAACTAGAAGGCTATGAGGGGCGTTCTGGTGGTGCTGAGGCGTACACACAGTTCTTGAAAGACGAACTGTTGCCTGAGCTAAAAAAGCAGTATCGCATTTCGTCGTATACGCTGGTTACCGGGCATTCGCTGTCGGGGCTTTATACCAGTTACCTGGCGACTCATCATGCGGATTTTATCAATGCGTCAATATCGGTCAGTCCAAGCTTATGGTGGGATGATTTTGCGCTTATCAACGACATAAAGGCGGCGAAACAACAAGCAGAAAAGTCGCCGGTGCGTTGGTTTGTCAGCATGGCGAATGAGCCCAATGAAATGGCTGAGGGCTATAAGCGTTTTATTAAGGTGCTAGAGGAAAAATCGGAAAGTGTTTTTGATTGGGAGTCCCAGCAGTTTCCTGAGGAAACCCATGACAGTACACCATTGATTGCTAACGTCGAAGGGCTTAAATCAATTTTTCGCGGCTATAGCGCTGTGCCGAATATCGAAATTAAGTCGCTGGAACAGTTACAGGCTTACTATGGCAATTACGCAAAGACGATGGGTTACAACTTTCCCATGTCGGTGCATCAGTACAATGTTTATGGTTTGAAAGCCGCCTACGAAGGCGAGCTTGAATGGGGCATCGGGATACTCGAAAAAGGTGTCGAGGTGTTCGGTCAGTCAGAAATCCTCTGGGACAGCCTGGCTACCGTGTATTCAATGAATGATGACACGGGAAGTGCGCTTCAGGCATCGAATAAAGCGTTAGAACTGGCTCGCCAGCATCAGTCCAAATACCTCAGTGAGATAGAAGCGCAGAATAGTGAGCTGACTACGGACTAGCGCGAGAGCAATGACTTTAATTTAGGCCTTTTGATAAGAGCTATCATGAGGTTTCAGACGTTTAACGTTTTTAGCCTCTTGTTCATAGGCTTTGTGGCGAACATCCCATAGCTCAACGGCATGCTGAATATTTAACCAAAACTCCGGTGTGTTTCCGAAAGCGGCGGCTAGTTTAATGGCCATCGGTGCTGTCAGGACTCCTTTGTCATGAGCTATCCGACTCAGCGTGTTACGGTGAACGCCCATTGCTTCTGCCAGTTCGCGAATACTAACGTTCATTGGCTCGAGAAACTCAGTGATGAGCATCTGCCCAACAGTAATTGGGCGGCGTTGTGTTGTTCTCATTGGTACTGACTCCTTTTAGCCCTTGTAAACATGTGGGTCAAGATATGTATTTTTGGCGATACTTTCTTCCCAACAGAAAATGAGCCGATATTGTTTGTTAACTCTCACAGAACTCCAGCCGTGAAGCTTTCCACTTAAACGTTCATAGCGGTTACCTGGAGGGGCTCTTAAATCGGACTCTTTATTTGCCGCATCAAGTATTTGGATCTTTCTAAAGAGAGCTGTTTCGATGTTTTTAGGAATTTTCTTGTGGCTAGTGTCATCTTCATAAAAGCGCTCGAGCCATGAATCTCTGAATTTAACCGCCATCGTTACCTAACTACCAGATATTTTATGCACAACAACATTGTGCGTCAAGTGAATGCATCTAATATAGAGTTAGGCTTAAAGCCGGTCTATTAGTTAAGTATTTATAAAAGCGTAAGATATTTACTGATATTGGATTCAAGCCCGCCAGAGTAGATCCGGTATCCCTTGGTTTAGCTCAAAAACAGGAGGGCTAAATTGTACATAATTATGTATATTATTCTGTTTGTAATTAAGTGCATTTTATGACTATAATTTAATCAGTCTAGTAAATGTGGCGAGGAAAACCATGAACACGCAAACAATATTGGCTGAAAAAACAGTATCTGCCAGCGATGTACGCAAGCATCCCTGCCAGTATTTTAAAGCTGAACCTGTGGCGGTACTTTCCCATAATAAAACAGCTGGCTACATGGTGGGTGCCGAATTATTTGAAGCTATGGTGCGCCAGTTGGAAGCCTGTAACCCTAAGGTCGAGTCTCTTTTCCGTCCGACAGCGGCACGGTTGAAAGCAATTAGTGCTGAGGGAGAGAAGCTTTTAGCCGAGGCCAAAAAATCTGACCTGGATGACTTTGCAGTTCAGAAATAAGTACTAAACCCGCCGCAGTACATCCAGTATCCCCTGGTCTCGGGCTTTTTGAGCGGCCGGTACGTTAAAGTATTCGTTAGCTTTTACCCGCTCTTCCCAAACTTTTACAAAGTCCATTGGCTCGCTGGGGTCGACTTGTTGTGACTCGGGGGTATGGGTTTTGTAGAAGTGTGTTTTCACGAACTGAAAGCTCATGCGGCTGCGTTGTTCCCATGATATTACGCCTGCTTCGTGGAGGTCTTTTGCTAACAAACTCATGTCATCGGGGGAGATTGCCCGAGGGTCATATTTATTGGCGATTTCCGTGGGAATGCCATTGCTGTTAACGGAAGGCTGACTAGAATTGCCTTCTTCAGCCTGACGGCGCATGGCTTCTTCAAACAATTGATCACGGGCTTTAATCAGGCTTTCAAGCTTGTCTTTTTCGTCTTTTGTCAGGCTAGACTTACTCTCCAGCTCTTCAATTTTCTGCTCAATTTCTTCAAGTTGTTCGGTGTCGACACCCATGCGGTTAAGCACCAAGCTGCGGTAGGCTTTATCGATAAAGGTTTCATCATTGTCTGGTGTCGCTTGTTTCGCCTCGGGTGCTGGCGGCTGCTCGGTCTGACGGCTCTGTTGCGAAGAACCTGCCTGGCTCGTGGCTGTATTAAGTAATGTGCTGACGTTCATATCCCCTCCTAGTCCTTTAGCGGCAAAAACGGCAATGGCTTGCCGAAATTATCGGGCATTAGGTAAATATGTGTTAACAGAGCAAGGGGTGTGCCAGTTAGCAGTGCAATAGGCGCGTATATCTATGTAAGCCAATTACAGCCTTGAGCCTGATACCTTCTTTTATCCCTCATAATAAAGCTTAAATATGACTATGGTTGTCACTTGACAACATTGTTGTGTTAGTTTATTTTTATTCGTGTTGGGGGAGCAATGAGTAGGCCGAGACACCGGGCCAGGAGGTAACGACAATGAATAATTACGATTTCACCTTAAAATTTGTCGTGTCTGCCACTATCTCTTCTGACGAAATTACCGACAGTCTATATGGTGGCGCTTGCGACGATGCGATTATAGGAGTGGGTGTACCAGGAAGACTGGCGCTCAACTTTATGCGTGAAGCAGCTTCCGCAAAAGAAGCTATAAAAAGTGCAATTTCCGATGTGCAAAAGTCACTTCCTCAAGCGGTTTTGGTTGAGATAGGGCCAGATTTAGTTGGACTGTCCGATGCCGGCGAGCAACTTAAGATGAGTCGCCAGTATCTGCGCAAAGTTCGCGACAAAGAATTAGCCAAATTTCCCCTGCCAATGCATGAGGGTAATCCGTCTTTGTGGCATTTGTATCATTTGCTGGAGTATTTTAAGCAGGAAAAGCGCAAGGCTATTTCGGAAAACGACATGGAAGTGGCAAAAGCGGCTATGTTACTAAACTATGAACACCAAAAGCAGCGGGTTTACTAATCTTTCACTGGGCAAACGAGTGAAAATTTGTTTTGCTGTGAGGTAGTTATTTTCAACGTATTGCCACTATGAATAAAACCATGCTTCAACGACGCTCAGGTGAAAACAAACCGTTTAATGCCGCAACGCCAGACAGTGATGCGCAGCGTGATCGTGCACGAATCATTCACTCTTCGGCGTTTCGCCGTCTGCAGTCGAAAACCCAGGTGCTGGGTGTGGGCGACAATGACTTTTATCGCACGCGGCTAACCCATTCGATGGAAGTGGCGCAAATTGGTTCGGGTATTTGCGAGCATTTAAAGCGAACTTATGCTGACAATGGTGATATTTCGCAGCAGATACCGTCGTTTTTTCAAATTGAAGCCACTTGTTTGGCACATGATTTAGGGCATCCGCCATTTGGGCATGGTGGTGAAGTCGCGCTTAACTATCACATGCTAGGTCACGGCGGCTTTGAGGGTAACGGACAGACGTTACGCATTTTAAGCAAGTTGGGCGAGTATTCTGAACAGCACGGTCTGGACGTAACCCGCCGCACCTTGTTGGGTGTTTTGAAATATCCGGTGCTGCACAGCGAAGTACAACAAGCGGGTTTAACCAAGGGCTCTCCGCTAAACGCATTTAAACCGCCTAAATCGATTCATGACGACGAAGAAGACGTTCTACATTGGATTTTAGAAGAGTTTTCGCAGCACGATCGCGACACGTTTCGCACCGTATTGGATGCAGACGGCAAGCGACGCTCGCGGTTTAAAGCCTTTGATACCTCGATTATGGAACTAGCCGACGATATTTCTTACGGCGTGCATGATTTAGAGGATGCGCTGGCGCTGGGCTTGGTTACAGAAAGGCAGTGGCGCGAAGATGTGTTGCAATTGGCGCATGAGGACAGCCCGCTTGTAACCGATGCAGAGTTCTACAACGACAAACTCTTCTCGCCTGACAGCCGCGATCGCAAACATGCTATTAGTAAATTAATTGGCTACCTGGTGCCGCAAATATCGGTCGAGCGGCAGCAGCAGTTTGAACACCCGCAACTGGACTTACAGGCAGCACTCCCTGCAGAAGCGGAGCACACGCTAGACCTACTAAAAAGCTTTGTCTTCAAGCATGTGATTCGTAGCGCCGAGGTTAAAGCCATGGAGTTCAAAGGCCAGCGAATTATCATGGCGCTATTTGAGGCATTAGCTGATGCGCCGGAACAATTACTACAACCGTCAACATTGCAAAAGTACCACCAAGCCAGCAATCCAAAACGGGTGATCTGTGACTATATATCGGGTATGACAGACCACTACGCGCGCCGACTACATCGTCGCCTATTGGGATAAACAGGAGTTAAAGCCGTGATTAATCCACATCTTCTACGTTGCGTTGCGCTGGCGGAAGAAGCGCTTGCAGCCGGCGATGCGCCGTTTGGCTCGGTGTTGGTCGATGAAAACGGTAATGTGCTAAAAGAAGACCGAAATCGCGTGAACAGTGTGGATAAAACCTACCATCCCGAGATTGAGTTGGCGCGTTGGGCGGCTAAAAACCTGACACGAGAGCAGCGTCGAAATACCACCATGTATACCTCTGGTGAGCATTGTCCTATGTGTTCTGCCGCCCATGGTTGGGCGGAGTTAGGCAAAGTGGTTTATATTCATTCGACTGTACAGCTGACCCAGTGGCATAAGGAATTTGGTTTAGGAGAATCGCGTGTGAGTCAGCTTCCGATTAGGGAGATCGCACCGAAAGTTGAAGTCGAGGGCCCAGTCGATGACTTGCTACCCCGAATGTATGAACTGCACAAAGCTTATATAACAGCCGAGAAAAGTTAACGGTAAGCCGGGCTTGGTTCGTTCACTGAACTTTGCGGCGGTTGCGTCAGCCAATTTTCTGTAATTAAACCGGGTACGCGTTCAAATTCGGCTGTGTTGTTAGTCACAACGGTTAATCCATGAGATCGAGCATGTCCGGCTATCATTTGGTCATAAGGGCCGATCGGCGTGCCTTTTTGTTTTAATTGATGGCGAATCAGAGCAGTGTGATATGCCGCGTCGGAATCGTAACTCAGAATGTTTAACCGCGCTAAAAAGCTGTGGAGCCTTTCGGCATTGCTAACTCGGTGCTGCGAGTTCTCAACACCGTATTGAAGCTCCATGACGGTAACGGAACTGATACAAAGTTCGCGTGCGTGCTCGTCAAAAATTGGCGCTAAATAGGCCGGTTTGTTTTTCATAATATAAATACAGATATTAGTATCGAGCATATAGCGTAAATTCATAGTGACTCGCGTTCCTGATCGCCAGGTTGCTCTCGTTCTACCATAAAGTCTTCGCTGGCTGGTTCACCACTAAACCATGAAGCCCAACTGGTTTTGGCCGGGGTAATAATTCTGCTCTCTCCCACGACTAACACTTCTACTTCCTTTACTTCGTCAGAAAAAGCAACGTCCTTGGGTAGCCGAACAGCTTGGGTCTTATTATTTTTAAATAGGGTTGTTTTGGTCATAAGAAAAGTATATCCAAATAGTATATACTTAATATAGTTTATTATTTTAACAGTTGCAATACCATTTGAACGTTGCGGGCGACTCATCAAATTGCTATAACTGCGCGCAAATTTATTAGCCCGAAAATCTTATGAAGCAGTCGTCAGATACCGTTATTATGGTGCGTCCGCACCACTTTACGTCGAACCCGGAAACATTAGCTGATAACACCTTTCAGTCGGTGTCGCAGGCAAATGATGTGGCGCAAAAAGCTTATGACGAAGTGACTGAGGCGGCCAATACGCTGCGGCAGCAAGGCGTCACGGTGCATTTGTTTGAGGATGAAACGACCCAAACGCCGGATTCGGTATTCCCAAATAATTGGCTTACTACTCATGCGTCGGGTGAATTGGTGCTATACCCGATGTTTAGTAATAACCGTCGCAAAGAGCGGCGCGCGGATATTATTGAGTTTCTGCAAGGCCACTATAACTACTCAACCACCCTAGATCTCTCTGGTTTAGAGCAAAAAGAACAGTTTTTAGAGGGAACGGGGGCGATTGTCTTCGACCATCAGGCTAAATTGGCTTATGTGGCGCGTTCTAAACGAATGCATGAAGCAGCGCTAAATTCGCTGTGCGAACGATTGGGTTACGAGCCTGTGGTTTTTGATGCAAGTAACAGCGCCGGCACGCCGGTTTACCACACCAATGTTATCATGGCGGTGGGTACCGAATTTGTCATGATGGCACTTGATATGATTGAGGAAAAAGCACGGCAACGAGTTATTACTGCGATTCAGCAAAGTGGGAAAGCGTTGATTGAGCTGAGTGAAACACAGATTGCGCAGTTTGCCGGTAATACGCTGGAACTAGATTCCAAAAAGGGCAAGTTGCTGGCGTTATCAGCCACGGCTTTTGCGGCGCTGACCGAAGAACAAAAAATTCATTTAGCGCAGTGGGTTAAGTTAGTGCCAATGTCAGTTCCCACCATAGAATTAGGCGGTGGCTCCATTCGCTGCATGCTGGCGCAGGTGTTTAAACCAACATAAACCGGTTTTATAAAATTAATTTAAAATATTATTTGACTTTATATTTATAAGGCGTATTGTGGGCGGCGTTGGATAAGAAACAGATAGTTAAACACTCCTCTACGTCACATTATTAGAAGTAATCGTCTCGTCCTGTAGTTTTAAGTTTCACATTTTTTACCCCGCACGATCATCGGCATCGAGGTTGTCTCGGTCCGGTACTTTTATAGTTTTAAAAATTTCAGGATATGATTATGTCTAATACAGTAAACGGTGTTGTTAAGTGGTTTAACGAAGCAAAAGGTTTTGGTTTTATCGAGCAACAAGGTGGCGCAGACGTATTTGCTCACTTTAGCGCGATTGTTAGTGACGGTTTCAAAACCTTAACTGAAGGCCAACGCGTTTCTTTCTCAGTGACCCAAGGCCCGAAAGGCCCTCAAGCTGAGAACATTCAAGCGCTGTAATCCTTGCGATTAACGCCCTTGGAGTCGCTTTAAGCGAACCAAATTATGAAGAGCAGCCTACGGGCTGCTTTTTTTGTTCCTGAATTTTGGCAAAAAAGTCCGTAAACTGGTGTCTGCATTTAATTAATCAGCCCAGAGAGTTTTGCGTGATAGAGCCTGTTACCAATTTGATTTGTCCGCTTGACCAACAGCCGTTGCAACAGCATGACATGAGCTGGCGCTGTAATAGCGGCCATAGTTATGACATCGCAAAGCAGGGGTATGTGAATCTGTTGCCGGTGCAAAAAAAGCGCTCCAAAGATCCGGGTGATAGTAAAGCGATGATACAAGCGCGGCGACGCTTTTTGTCGCAAGGCTTTTACCAACCGCTAGCCGAGCAAGTGGCGGCTCTGACATTGACCGATAACGCTTCATCGGTGTTAGATGCCGGCTGTGGTGAGGGTTACTATCTGCAACAGTTGATTCAGGCAGCCGAACGGCAAGGTAAGTCATTACAAGTGGCGGGCTTGGATATTTCTAAATGGGCGGTGCAGGCGGCTGCAAAGCAGAACAAACGGGCAACCTGGATGGTGGCTTCTAATCGCGCCATGCCGTTGGCGGACAATAGTGTCGATACGCTTCTGTGCTTGTTTGGATTTCCCGCAGAAGCTGAATTCGAGCGCGTGTTAAAGCCCGGCGGGCGCCTTATTATGGTTGATCCTGCATCAAACCACCTGAATGAGCTTAAACAAATTATTTACCCCGAAGTAAAAGCCAAACCGGAGCAACTACCGGTTAATGACAGCCGGTGGTCTCTGACCCAAGAGCAACGTGTTAGCTATACCGTGACGCTGCCCGATAACGATACCATTCGCGACTTATTAGTCATGACTCCTCACCTTTACCGTAGCAGCCAGGCGGGGCGAGAGCGGGCGGAAGTGCTAACAACGTTAGACGTTACAGTCGATGTATGGTTGCGGAGTTTCTGTAATCGGTAGTAAAGTTAAGCCAACTTAAGCAAGTTGGTGGTTAAGCATAGAAACATATTCTTGGAGGCTTGGAATGAGTACTTTGAAGGTTGAAAGCCATCCTGTTGCAATTGATGTATGCGTGACTGAGTCGAACTTAAGCGTTGACCTGGCAGACGGCAGAAAAATTTCTGTCCCTATTGTTTGGTTTCCGAGGCTTCAAAAAGCGAGTAAATACGATCGGGAGAAATGGCAGCTTTTGGGTGATGGGCAAGGTATCCATTGGCCAACTCTTGATGAAGATATAAGTGTTTCAGGGTTATTAAACCCTTGATAAAAATAGAGTTAACCTCCTCGGTAACCGCTGTTTCGCGAGATGATTGGGACAACCTGTTTGGTCGTAACTACCCTTTTACCCGCTATGATTTTTTACTGGCATTAGAGCAAGGCGGAAGCCTGGGGCCGCAGCGTGGCTGGGTACCGCAGTATGCGGTTGCGCGCGACACCGATAACGTGATCGTTGCCATTATGCCATGGTTCAAAAAAACGCACTCTTATGGCGAGTATTTCTTTGATTGGGCATTTGCCGAGGCTTACGAACGCTATGGTTTTCAGTACTATCCTAAGTTAATTAATGCGATTCCTTTTACTCCCTGCTCGGGGCCACGCATTGGGCTGGCAGACGACTACCGCGCTAGCGACGTCGTGCCGTTAATCGAAGCCGAACTGACTAAACAACACGATGTCAGCAACCTACAGTGCCTGTACGTGACGCCCGAATTAAGCAAAACGTTAGCCAATGACGGCTGGTGGCAGCGATTTGATATTCAGTTTTTATGGCAGAATCGTGATTACCGTAGTTTCCAGGACTTTTTAGCGGCTCTGGTTTCGCGCAAACGCAAAAGTATTCGTAAAGAGCGGCGTCAGGTAACTGAACAAGGCGTTACCATGAAGGTGTTAGCTGGCGACGAGCTGGACGATGCATTTTGGCAGCAGTTCACCCGTTTTTACCAGCGAACCTATTTAAAGCGATCGGGTCATGGTGGTTATTTAACGTCGGAAACGCTCAAGCTATGGGGTAAACACCTGGCTGACAGCATTGTTGTTTTTGCCGCTTATCGGGAACAGCAGCTAGTCGCGGCGTCGTTATGCTTTAAAAGCAAGGATACCTTATACGGACGCTACTGGGGTTGTGTTGAAGAGCTCGAATTCCTGCACTTTGAAGCCTGTTATTACCAGGGAATTGAGTATTGCATAGCGCATGGGCTTGCCTATTTTGATGCGGGAGCACAAGGTGAGCATAAACTCCACCGTGGCTTTGAGCCGGTACTGCGCGAAGGTTTTTACCGCTTTATGCCATCACCGCTTAATGAAGCAGTAGCGCAGTTCTGTGGTCAGGAACGAGCGGCCATACAAGAGCATATCAGTACATTAGGGGGTGTGGTTCCTTTTAAGAATAAGGCCTAGTAAAGCGGCCAGAACCAGGTAATTAACACCATTGCTACGGCACAGACCAACACCGATAACGGCAGTCGTGACTACTCACCGCCTTATCAGGCGATGCTTCTTATTTCGTTAGCCGTTGCTCGATAGTATCGAGACTTACGCAGCTTCCATAAGCAGAAACGACTGTCCAGCCGCCTTTAATTCCAGAGCACCTTTATCACGGATATTGAGTGCGGCATTTAAATCCCGATCTATATCCGTCGTTCCGCAAGAGGGGCAATCCCATGTGCGAACCGATAACGGCATTTCTTCCATTTTATGACCGCAACAATGGCAAGTCTTTGAGCTGGCGTACCACTGGTCGAGCTTGACTAGGTATTTACCTTGCTCTTTCAGTTTGTACTCCAGTTTATTGACAAAGCTGTGCCATGCGGCATCCGCTATGTGTTTTGCCAGTTTGCGGTTTTTCATCATATTTGCTGATTTCAATGTCTCAACTATCACCGCTTGGTTTTCGTCAACGAGAGTTCGAGAGAGTTTGTGTTGAAAATCAGCGCGAGCGTTAGTGACCCTTTCATGGCATTTCGCCACAAGCAAACGAGCTTTCGCTCGATTAGCACTGCCTTTTGCTTTTCTGGATAACTGACGCTGCTTACGCCTGAGATTCCTTTCAGCACGCTTTACAAATCTTGGGTTGGCTCTTTTTCTACCATTTGACTCAATTGCAAAGTGAGATAACCCCAGGTCAATGCCTGTTACCTTACTCACCGTTTGAAGTGGTTTAGGTGCTTTCACTCCATCATCCACAAGGATAGAGGCGTAGAATTTGCCAGTTTTACTCAGGCTCACTGTAATGCTTTTAACTGTTCCCGAAATTTCACGATGGATATTCGCTTTTACAGGCTTCATTTTCGGGAGTTTGATTGCGTCATCTAGCACTTTTACACCCACACAGTGATAGCTCGACTGCTTGCCATGTCTGCGTTTGAATTGTGGGTATCTCGCCTTTAGCTTCGGGTTAAAGAAGTTATCGAAGGCTCGATGCAGATTGATCACGGATTGTTGCAAAGCAATGGCGTCATATTGCTTCAGCCAATGGTATTTTCGTGATTTTTTAGCAACAGCAAGCAGTGGTTTTATATCCTTTTTTGGACTCAGTGTGACACCATGCTTGCGATACATGTGAGACTTTAAATACAACGCTTTGTTATACGCAAAACGCACGGCACCAAACTGAGCAATCAAAAACTCAGCTTGTTCGGGCGTTGGATAGATGCGTACTTTCGTTGCTTTTAACATAGTAAGTAGAGGCTGTATTTATATACAGTATAATTACACGCGCCTTTATCTGAGTCAAGGTCGCAGACTGACTATAAAACCTACGCCTTATATCCCCGCCCTCATCGGGCGAGGGTTTACGGCGAAACTGCTAACTGCAGTAATGGGTTATCGCCGATGTTTTTCATCCACCCGGCCAGCGCGTCTACAACACCAGAACGCCAAAGCGCCTGGCTTATAACCAACACTGCCGCAACGGTTATAACTGCCGCATTACCAAAGCCTGAAAAAAACTCCGTGGTGGGCACTAGTCCAAGCACGGCGGCCGTCAGCAGCGCCATCATTGCGACTAAGTCGTAGCGCCACTTGTCTATGACCAGTAGCACCAACATCGCCAGTAGGATAATACCAATTAGCCACTGATCCAGCATATCGCGTGCCTCGTTATAATTTTAGATACCTTACACGCAAGCGACGAGTTGTACTAGCGGCTGAACTTAACTATACCTAGTGTATTAGTTACCAAGGAGTTAATACGATGAAACTGCCTTATACGATGATAGCAGCGACACTTTCTGCGTTGTTTTTTATCGGCGATGCAAGTGCTGACCACCACAAGTCTGCCAACGGATTGGCAACCGCAGAAATTCAGGAGTGGGATGTGCCATGGGAAGATACGCGCCCCCGAGACCCCTGGGTGCATAACGGTACGGTTTGGTTTGTTGGACAGTCCGGTAACTATGTCGCTACGCTTAACCCCGACAGTGGCGATTTTAAACGCTATGAAATCCCCGAGGGTGCACACCCGCATACGGTGATTGTTGATGACCGAGGTGCATGGTACGCCGGTAATCTGGATGAGCATATTGGTCTGGTTAACCCGAATGACGGCAGCGTTAAGCAATTTCCGTTGCCGGGCGGGGGCACCAAAGATAGTCACACCATGGATTTTACCAGTAACGGTGATATTTACTTTACCGTACAAAATGGCAATCAGTTGGGTTTTTTAGACACCGATAGCGAGCAAATCATGTTGTGGGATGTGCCGACTGATAGTGCTCGTCCTTATGGCTTAATCGTAGAAAATGACAAACCCTGGGCGACGCTGTTTGGCACCAACAAGTTGGCGACAATCGAAAAGGGTCAACTAAAGGAAATCGAGCTGAATCGTGACGATAACCGGCCGCGCCGCCTCGGCATGACCAGTGATGGCCATATTTGGTACGTCGACTATAACCAGGGGTATGTCGGTGTTTATGATCCGGAGTCCGGCGAGAATAATGACTGGCGTGCTCCCGGTAAAATAAACTCACGGCCCTATGGCATGGCTATCGATAAACGCGATGACGTGTGGTTTGTCGAAACCGGTATGCAGCCTAACCGCTTGGTGGGTTTTGATACCGAATCAAAAACCTTTTCTGAACCGATGGAAATCCCCAGTGGTGGCGGTACGATTCGCCATATGTATTATGACGAATCGACCGATTCGATTTGGTTTGGTACCGATGTCGATACCGTGGGTGTTGTGCGCTTAACGCCTTAAGTCACAGCGGTAAAACCTCTAAAACGGCCACATAGGAGCCCTGGCGTTGGGTCGCTGGGGCTTCTGCGTTATTGTCCTGGTATTCAGCTTCTAACCAGTACATGCCAGGCTCGTCCACGCTAAAGCTGACTTCGCCTTTGTTATTCGTGGTTAGCGACACTTCGTCAGCTTGGTCACGATAGCGCTCTGCACCTTTGACTAACAAAATGTTAGTCCCCGCAGCAGGTTTTCCGTCCATCATAAAGGTAAAGCTGATGGTTTCACCGATGTACAGATCGTTAGGATGTGTGCCGGGTTCCAACTCAAGGCCTTTGCCTGTCGCGCCCAGCGTGTCGTAGGTCGGCATACCCGCAGTCACAAACGTTTCTACTCGACGTGAACGCTCACTAACTTCTAACTGTTTGGCGTTTTTGGGGACCTCGTTATAAAAGTCCTCATTACTTTTTTGACTGCCACGGGGCGGCCAGAATTGCCGCTGGCCATTGTCATCAACCCAGCGCGCCGTTAACCCGGAACTGGCTGAATAAATGGTGTAGGTTCCTTCTTTTTCAAGCTCGATATCGAATACCGAACGGTACTTACCCTTATGACCATTCTCCAGCGTGACGGCGTTACCATCAGGACCCATGGCGTTGACGCGATCTAACGCTAGAGGAAAGTGATCAGGATAAAACAGGCCATTGGCGATGGCGGCGTCAAAGGTCACCCATTCGGCTTCGCCGGAAACAACGGTATGGCTTGGTTTTATCCAGACACGGTGAGCATTCGAGCTGGTGCTGGCAAATAACGTGAGTACGGCCAGGCTAGTGGTTAATACAGAAGATAATTTCATAAATAATGCTCCAGGTATTGGCAATCAATGTTAAGGAATTAGGTTAAGTGTCACCGTGCCCAATTCGTGTTCACCAGACTCAGTGACTGACAAGGCATTGGTTAACGGTAGTGTGAGAGGTAAACGCAGTAGCTCGCGGCCACCGACTTCCCGGGCGGCTTCGATATACAGGTAATAGTTGCCGGGTTGCAGTTGTGGCAGCTGTTTTAACAGCGGAGTTAGCTCTACAGTCTGTGTGCCGGGCCTGCGGGTGGCTCCTGACACACCATCGATAGGCATATCAGCCATGCGACCGCTGCGGCGCCACCATTGACGCAGATCTTTAAGCCACTTTTCACCCTCATTGTCGGCTAAGCGTAAGTCATACCATACGGCAATATCAGCGACTCGTTGCTGACGCTCGTTAGCCAGCCATACGGCAATATACGGTGGATGATATTCTGCGACATTAAGCCGTGGTATTTCGATACTGAGGGTCGCCTTTTGTAAGGGCTTATCGGCGGCATGGGCTGATCCGATAATGGCAAACAAGGGAATCATGAAACCGGCCAGGATCAGTGGCCAGGTCGACTTTCGACCTTTACTGTATTTATTCAAAAGTAATAACCCCGTCATGGTAAAAATTATGCTGGCGATGGCAAAAACATCGATAAACACACTCCAGATAAAGCCGGTATTGCGGGCTTTATGCAGATCATTTAAATAAGCAATCCAGCCACGATCGGTATTTTCTCCGTAAATCTCACCGCTGGTTAAATCGACACTAAACCAACGGTCGCCACCGGGTTGCGGCATGCCGACGTAAAGCTCGTAGTCGCTCCATTCAATTTGCGCGTTGTTGCTTAGTGCATAACCGGCCTGTTCCGCATACCATTGTTCAAATGCTAAGGGTAGCGCGTCGCTACCGGATGCACTCAATAACTGGTCCAGAGTGTTTTTAGGCAGAGACGTTTCGAACACCTCCACATCCGGGCTTGATTCAATCCAGCCGGCGTGGTTTAACGTAATACCGGTAACCGAAAACAGCAGCATGCCGATTAGGCAAATTGCCGAGCTGATCCAGTGCCAGTCTTTAATGGTTTTAGCGCGCATAACGAAGTAACAACAACTATTTGGTGACAAGACGATTTGGTGTTACTCTATATGCAAACAATTCGCATTTACAATATAGTAATCGTGGATGCATTCTTTAGTAAAAGTTAAGAGCAGGTGTTATGAGAAGTATTATTTCGGAAACGGTCACAGCTGTACGTCATTGGAACGATACCCTGTTTAGCTTTAAAACCACGCGCAAGCCGACGTTTACCTTCGAAAATGGTCAATTTGTGATGATGGGTTTGCAGCTGGAAGATAAGCCGTTGTTGCGTGCCTACAGCATTGCCAGCGCTAATTACGAAGACGAGCTGGAGTTTTTTAGTATCAAAGTGCCGGACGGAGCACTCACGTCGCGCTTACAACATATTCAGGTGGGAGATGAAGTAGTTTTATCGACCCGCCCTACCGGAACACTGGTGCCGGGCCATCTGCTACCCGGCAAGAATTTATACTTGCTCGCGACCGGCACTGGACTGGCGCCGTTTATGAGTGTGATAAAAGATCCTGATATGTACGAGCGCTTCGACAACATTGTGCTAGTACATGGGGTACGTTATGTATCGGAATTAGCCTATCAGGAAGAAATTCAGCAGCAATTGCCAAACAATGAGTTCTTTGGCGACTGGGTACGTGAAAAACTGATTTATTACCCGACAGTAACCCGTGAGGCGTTTATGGATGAGGCGCACCAACAACGCATTACCACGCTTCTGGAAACAGACACGTTAACGCAGCAACTTGGCTTGCCGGCGATCGACCCAGCCAGCGACCGCTTTATGCTGTGCGGAAACAACGCTATGCTGGATGATATTATGGCGATACTAAATGCCCGCGGATTTACCAAAGCCACCTCACGCAAACAAGGTGACTATGTGATTGAACAAGCCTTTTTGGAAAAATAACAGACACTCGGGGATGCACTATCAGCTGGCACCAATTACTGACCGACATTCGAGCTTGTCAGCTCTGTGATAAACACCTGCCGTTGGGTGCCCGGCCGGTTGTTCAATTTCATCCTAATGCGCGCATTCTGATTGCCGGACAGGCACCAGGCCGCCGGGTACATGAGTCAGGTAAGCCATTTGATGATCCGAGCGGCGACCGATTGCGCGACTGGATGGGTGTAGATAAAGCCGACTTTTACGATCCTCAGCAGTTGGCTATTGTGCCCATGGGCTTTTGCTATCCTGGTACCGGCAAATCCGGTGACTTACCGCCGCGTAAGGAATGTGCGGATACCTGGCGTGCGTCCATACTCGCTGAGCTGCCAAATCTTGAGCTTATTTTAGCTATAGGCCAATACGCCCAGCAATGGCATGTAAAGACAACGACCAGGCAAACATTAACCCAGCGCGTAAAAGATTGGCAAATGCACCTGGAACAGGGAGTTTTGCCATTGCCACACCCCAGCCCGCGTAATAATCTATGGTTACGTAAAAACCCCTGGTTTGAAGTCGAGGTTTTGCCCGAACTTAAGCAGCGCATTGCGCAATTGAGGTGACACTATGCGGGTGTTCTATTCTTATCTGCGCCTGATTACTTTTATTTCTGGCGTGCTTATTGGTGTGCAGGTTCCGCACTTTGTCGACCAATATGGTAAAGCACTTCAGTCGCATGCAATCGAGTCACAGCAAGCACTTGATGAATTTCAGCAAGAAGCAGACCGTTATTTTAATGGCGATATCGAACAGCTAATAGCCTATTACCGAGAATCAGATGATCAGGTGTTTAGCGAGGGTGGTGATAGCATAGATGCTATTTACCAACGTCATCAGCAGTTACAACAAGCGTTATCTAACTATCAACAGGGACTGCGGTCCGCCTACTGGCAAACCTTCGTTGGTCCGCAAACGGATATTCGAAGCGAAGTGGTGACAAGTTACACTTATGCCATTCAGCTGACACCGCATGCGATGGCCATTGGTTTGATTTTAGGGCTTCTCGTGGCTGTGATAATGGAATCTTTGCTGCGTTTACTGTTATTACCTCTGCGAAAGAAGCAAACGGGAGAACAACATGGATAAATTTATGGAAGCCGCATTGGCTGAGGCAAAAAAGGAGTAGTTATGCCATACGATTGGGTTGTCTTTGACGCCGACGAAACCTTGTTTAGCTTTGATGCACGAAAAGGTCTGGAAACCCTGTTTGGGCGTTATGAATTAGACTTTAATGATGCTGTTTTTAGCCAATTTAAAACCGTCAACGCGCCGCTATGGCAAGGCTTTCAGCAAGGTAAGCTACAAGCTAAAGACATCAAGCAACGACGTTTTGTGCCCTGGGAACCTCACTTTGGTAAGCCCTCAGAAGCAATAAATTTGGAATTTATGCAGTGCATGGCCGACGTTAGCGAAACCATTGAAGGCACACGCAGGTTGCTGGATACCCTGCACGGCAATACTCGCATGGGTATTATCACCAATGGCTTCACCGAGCTGCAACAAGAACGCCTGCAAAAAACACAAACAGATAAGTACTTTGAGTTTTTGGTGGTTTCAGAAGAAGTTGGAATGGCTAAACCCGATCCGGAAATCTTCCACCATACCCACAGAAACCACATTAACGAGTCAGTCCCAGCCGAGCGAATTCTGATGGTCGGTGACAATCCGCACTCCGATATTCTCGGCGGTATCAACGCCGGCTGGCATACGTGCTGGTTTAAACGCGGCGATGATGCTGATAACAGCAATATCGAAGCTAATCACACGATAACTCACTTAGATGAGCTAACCGCGCTACTGGCAAATAGTTGAGTCCGTCCACGACTAAAGCCATCGGTTCGCTTTGCTGCGGTAGTCTTGGTAGGCTTGGCCGAATTTCTCGGTTAAAATGCGCTCTTCGGGTTTTATCTGAAACGCATTCATATAGAACATGTAAGCCGGTAAGCCAAACAAGGCCGCCATGTTGCCCAGATACAATCCCCAGCCCAGTAGCATAAATGCAAAACCCAGGTACATCGGGTTGCGGGTGACACGATAGATGCCGGTGGTTACGATGGTAGAGGTTTTTTCGGGGTTAGATGGATGTACCGTTGTTTGGGCCCGCCGAAAACTAATCGCCGCTACCAGTGGCAGAATGACACCCAGTATCGCTACAGCAAGCGAGATCCAATTGGGTAGAGGCCCAAACTGCACTTGCGGGAACAATGGCGCGACTAATAACATCAAGCCGGCGACTAGCACGACGATAATCACCGGTGGTATTTTGAGCTCGAGCGCTTTCATCATTTAGGAGTCTTTTGTGTTGAGCGATGCTGTGATTATTAGCCAAACCGAGGCTTGGGTGCAACGGCTGATTGTTAAATACAATATCTGTCCGTTTGCACGCAAGGAATTAGAGCAGCAAACCGTCCGTTATGTTGTTTTTAACGATACGCAGTTCGAAGCGACACTGGATAAATTGATTAACGAATGCCGTTACCTGGATGAGAACCCGGGCACAGAAACCACCTTGCTAATACTGCCAACGTTTAAAAATTTCGACGATTTTCTTGATTTAATTGCGGTAGCGGAGCGGCTATTAGCCATGAGCGGCTATGAAGGCGTTTACCAGCTGGCGCACTTCCACCCTGACTACTGTTTTGAAGGTGAAGCGGTTGACGACCCTGCCAATTACACTAACCGGTCACCGCATCCAACCTTGCACGTTCTGCGAGAAGAATCGATGGCACAGGCGCTTGCGCAAACCGATAGCCCTGAGGCAATCCCCGAGCGTAATATTGAGTTCGCACGTCGTAAAGGCGCACAATTCTTTGAGGCTATTTTAAAGGATATTGTTTAGCGCAATGCCTACACCAAAGCGAGTTTGCTTGTGGTTGTAGTCAATCAGGCTCTCGCCGTATCCGGTGAATAAGCTGGTGTAGCCGGTAAATTTACCCCACAGCGGGAAGGTCCAGTTAATTTCTGCCGACCCGCGGCCCGTGTCTATGGCATGCCGGATGCGGAAAATATATTCAAAGTCACCGTCATTATATGCGGTGGAGAATTCGTAATTGCCGACGTAATCCTCAATATTTGGGTTGTCGTCACCACTAGACTGCAAGGGGTCTTCTTTTGCGTCCTCTTGTAAACGCACCCAGGGTTTGAGTGAAAATACCCAATCACCGTTTTCTACTACAAATTGAGCGTAAAACCGGTTCCAGCTGCGCGATAAAGGCTGGCTGCGTCCGTTAGAGAGATGTTCCGCACCAAATGCTATTGCTGTATTGGTGCCAAAAGGATGCCACCCGGTCGGTGTTGCGTACACAAACTCGGGCATATAATTGGTTTCCCGGAAAGGCTTAGAAATTTCATCAGAGTATACCTGCCACCAGGATTGTACTGTGAAGCCAAAAAAGAGGCGGTCATTTTCAAATAATAAACTGTCTTTAATTAGCGGTACTTTAAAGCTTAACTGAACTTTAGCTTCGAGATCTTCAAGATTTTGTTCGTAACCTTCAACGTCTGCGTATTGCAGACGGTTAATGTTGTTGCTTGTTAGCACTGGCAGTATGTAATTACGTCGATGAGGCGTTAGTACATAGGGATCGAATTCAGTCAGTTGCTCACTGCGCATTCGCTCGGTTAGTGCCCCCGGCTTATCTTCCACCGCATCGACCTGAACTACCTCTTCGCTGTCTGTAGAGTTCTCGACTCGAGCGAGCGATTTTTCGCACCAGGCTTTAATCTCCGCTACGGTAACATCCTCATCGGCACTTTGGAGCCGTTCAAGCAAACACTGCTGTTGTTCGTTTTGTTGGGCGTAAACATTTGAAGAGACTAATGCGAGTGTCCCTAGAACGGCGGAGAGGTAAAGACGGGTTAGGCTCATTAAGTCATCCTTGTAGCAAATCGGTGCAGTTAAGTAATAAGTTTACCAAGCCTAAGCTTGGTGTCTATCGACTAATACGTTGCGGTAAACGCATTGTGATCATTTTACGTAAGTTTTACTTTAACGTTATGCTATGCTCCGCGATTAATTGAACGGTACAAAAGATAAGGTAGGTAACGCGTTGCTGAACATCCGGCAAATCAAAACTACGATGATTCGTTTATTTGACCAGTTACCGCTTTACGTGCGCTTTGGGTTGGCTTTTCTATTGCCCGTATTAGTCATTGCCTGGGTTACTGCCAGTAACATTCTCCAATTAAGCACGTCGGTGAGTCAAATTGACCGCTTGAAAAGCAACCTCGCGTTGACTGTTGATGCAGGGCAGTTAGTTGGCAACTTGCAGGATGAGCGAGGCTATAGTGTTCTGCGGCTAAAAACGGGAGCTGCTGCCTTCGGGCAGCGTTTACAACAGAGCCAACAGCGCACTGATACTGTTTTAGCCGCTTTAGAACAACGTCTTGAAAGTACCACCCCGGCGCATCGACAAAGCGCCACCTACAAAAACTTATCTGAAATTCTGCGCGACCTGTCACAACTAAAAGAAATACGTAGTCAGATCACTACAGCGACGATAAACAGCAACGAAGTCATCGCGTTTTACAGCAAGCCGATAGCCGCTTTTAATGACCAAATTAGTCGATTATCACGGGATGTTTCAGCTCCCCGGTTTGCGCGGCAATTGAATGCGTATTTTATCCTCAACCGGTTACGCGAGTTACTTGGTCAGGAGCGCGCTTTGCTTGGTGTCGCTATCGCTGAGCAACAATTAAATTCGATTGATTTGCGCGATCTTGTTTATTTGGCAGGTCGACAAAAGAGTTTATTGGTAGGGCTACAAAATCAGACACAGCTGGCAGACGTGATCAATTTACAGTCAGTGGCAACAAACTTGCGAGAGCAGATACTGGAGTCGGAAAATCCGCAAGCATTATTAAGCCAGACCAACTTAGAGAACTGGTATCAACGCCAATCGCAACTGATCGCGCAAGTGAAGCAAGTAGAAAAGCAGATTATCGCTAACTTAGAGCAACAATCAGCGGCACAGTATACTGCAGCAAAAGGCGAGTTGTGGCGTTATGCTGTTATTTCGCCACTTGCATTAGTTGTCAGTCTGTTCCTCGCTTTACTTATTTTGCGCTTTGTAAAACGTCGTCTAGTGCTGTCAGACAAGGTGTTTAACCACAGTCATGATCGTATAACCGTAAGTGATGCAGACGGACGTATCGTTGACGTTAACCCTGCTTTTTCGCGAATGACCGGTTACAGCAAGCAAGAAGTGCTGGGGAAAAACCCGCGATTTTTACAATCCGGACGCCAGGACAAGGCGTTCTACAAAGCTATGTGGGATCGTATCCTGCGTGAGGGCTATTGGCAGGGAGAGCTGTGGAACCGTCGCAAGGACGGCGAACTATACGCGGAACAATCGTCAATTAGCGCCATTCGTAATGAGCATGGCACGATACAGAACTTCATTTCGGTTTCTTCAGATGTTACCGAGCGCGCTGAAGCTCATCAGCGAGAACTAGAACATCAGGCCTATCATGATGCTTTGACCGGACTACCGAATCTCATGCTGGTGCGGGACCGCCTGGAGCATGCAATTAATTTAGCTAACCGAGATACCAAATCGGTGGTTGTGGCGTCGCTGGATATTGATAACTTTAAAGCAATTAATGCCCGTTTTGGTCATGTCATCGGTGATAAAACAATCGAGTGTATGGCTAGTCGGCTTAATCATTTGCTACGCAGCGGGGACACTCTGGGGCGAGTCACCGGCGATGAATTTATCTTCATTCTGGAGGGCCACTCCGATACTTCAGTAATCAATAATTTGCTTGAGCGTATCCGTGAGGAAACTTCAGCGCCAATGTCTATTGATGGTCGAACTTTGCAAATTACCGCGAGTATTGGCGCGACCGCTTATCCTAATGACAAACACGATGCGGACACTTTGATTCGCCATGCGACTCAGGCCCTGCATATGGCTAAGCGTAAAGGTCGTGACCAGGTTAATTGGTTTGATGCGGAGCGCGAGCGTGAACAAACTCAGTTAACTCAACTGATCAAAAAGCTCCGTCGTGCAATGGAACACAAAGAACTGATTTTGTATTACCAACCCAAGGTTGATATGAAACGGTGTCAAGTTGTTGGCGTTGAAGCCCTGCTGCGTTGGCAGAAAGCGGATGGCACACTGGTACCGCCGGGCGACTTTTTACCTCACATAGAGCAGCATCCTTTTTCGATAGAGGTTGGTGACTTCGTGATTGAACAAGCATTAACGCAAATGGAAGCATGGCGTAAGGCCGGCTTGAAGCTGCCGGTAAGCGTTAATGTCAGTGCGTTGCAGTTACTAGACCAGCGGTTTGTTGAAGCGTTAGTGACACATTTACGCAATCATCCCAAGGTCGAGCCCGCTGACTTTGAAATAGAAATTCTTGAAAGTGCGGCTATTGGCAAGATCAACGAAGCTGCAAAAGTAATTGAACGCTGTAAAGCGCTTGGCGTGAGTGTTTCATTAGACGATTTTGGTACCGGATATGCCGCTCTGGACTACCTAAAAAGATTACCTGCGCAAACATTAAAAATTGATCAAAGCTTTGTGCGCGATATGCAGGGCGACGATACCGACATGACTATTGTAAAAGGTATCATGGGTTTAGCGGATGCTTTTGGCTTTAACGTGATTGCAGAGGGTGTGGAAACCCCCGACCAGGGTCGTCTTCTGGTCGCTTTGGGCTGCGATATAGGCCAGGGCTACGGCATTGCCAGGCCTATGCCGGCAACGGATGTACACGATTGGGTAAATAAATGGGAGTGCCCACAGGCCTGGCGTTTTTAAAGCGCTTCCGCTGCGGCATAGGCACTGGCCCAGGCCCATTGAAAGTTATAGCCACCGAGCCAGCCGGTAACGTCTACTACTTCGCCAATAAAGTACAGCCCGGGCTGTAACTTGCTCTCCATCGTTTTAGAGCTTACTTCGTCGACATTGACACCGCCCAGAGTGACCTCTGCAGTGCGGTAGCCCTCGGTGCCGTTGGGTTTTAACTGCCAATTGTTCAGCTGGCTCGCAATTGCGTTGAACGTTGCTTTGTTGATATCTGTCAGACGTTTGTCGCCCGGCCAGTTAAACTCATCAATGAGAGCGATCGCTAATCGTTTAGGAAATGCATTTTGCAATAACGTTGATAATTGCATTTTGGGGTTATTGTGTTGACTCGACTGCAGCCAGTCCAGCGCATCAGTGTCGGGCATTAAATTAATACTGACCGGCTCGCCCGGTTGCCAGTAAGAGGAAATTTGTAGCACCGCAGGGCCACTTACGCCACGATGCGTAAACAACATAGCCTCTCGGAAGTAGCCATCACCACTGGCCGCAGTAACAGGTACGGAGATACCAGAAACTTCACCGAACCGTTGTTTTTGTTCTTCATGGAGGGTGAATGGAACCAGCCCTGCGTGCACAGGAATAATCGAGTGGCCGAACTGTTCGGCAATCTGATAACCAAATGGCGTTGCGCCAAGTTTCGGCATGGATAGACCACCGCAAGCTACCACTAATTGTTTGGCATTATAATCGCCGGCGCTGGTTGTTAATTTATAGCACTGATCGTATTCAACAGCTGCTATGTCGGTTCGTAACTGTACTTTGGCACCGTGCTCTGCGCATTCATCCAACAGCATCCTGACGATGTCTTTGGCGGAGTTATCACAGAATAACTGGCCTAAGGTTTTTTCGTGATACGGAATTTTGTAGCGATCGACCAGTGCGATAAAGTCCCACTGGGTGTAACGACTCAGGGCTGATTTACAAAAATGCGGATTGCTGGATAGATAATTTTCGGGGCTTGCGTATAAATTCGTGAAGTTGCAGCGTCCGCCTCCGGAAATAAGTATTTTTTTTCCCGCTTGTTTAGCGTGATCAAGCAGCAGTACGTTTTTGCCACGGCGGGCCGCGTTTGCTGCGCAATGCAGGCCGGCGGCACCTGCGCCAATAATAATCGTGTCGTACTGCTGCATCGGGTTTATTTCAGTTTTTCTAATACGTATTCAGCTTTGCTGACTTCGAATTGCTTGTCATCTTCTACAAACAAGTGCTCAACGACGCCATCCTCAATAACCATGGCATATCGTTTAGAGCGGATACCGCCAAACGCGCCTGTTTCTGTGGCTAAACCTAAGGCTTCGCTAAAAGCACCGTTACCATCAGATAATAACCGAACCTGATCTCCGATCCCCAAGGAATCACCCCAGGCTTTCATTACAAAAGCATCGTTTACAGCCAGGCAGTTAATGCTCTGAACCCCAGCTTTTTTAAGGGCTTCGGCATTTTCGACATAGCCTGGCAGATGCTTCTCCGAACAGGTCGGAGTAAATGCGCCGGGTACGGCGAACAGTACGTGACGTCCTTTGGCAAAAATCTCGCGCGGGTCATAATGCTGAATACCTAAGTCACCTTTACTGGTAAGCGCGCCGTTCGGAATTTGGTCATTTTCTTTAATCATTTGTCGAATCCTTGATTGATATAAATATCGAAACGATGCTTTTTACTGGTTAACTGCTGGTTTGGTTCATTACCATTCAAAAACGGTGCTGAATTAGGGCGTTTTACGACTACACGGTAACGCGCAACGCTTAAAGCCGGCTGCAACAGGTCATCGGCATCCAGGTCACTGCCAACCAGTTGCTGAAACATCTGCATATCTTTTTTAACCTGCGCCTTGCGTTTACCGGTTTTTGGATACATCGGATCCAGATAAACCACATCCGCCGCATTGTGCTCAACTTCGTTAATACTCGATACGTCCAGAAGGTTTAGCCGCTTTGCTGCTTCGCCAATAGCGTCAGACTTTGCTTGTGCGCGGGCCAGCGCGTCATTAAGCAAAGCCCGTACGTATGGCTGGCGTTCAATCAGCGATACCTGACAGCCAAAACCAGCCATCACCATAGCATCTCGTGCCAAGCCGGCGGTAGCATCGATAACAGACGGTTGACGCTTACCGGTGATTCCTATAGCGCGGGCAATGGCCTCTGATTTTAACGCACTATGCTGTGCGCGATAGGCACTTTTACCCTTATGAAAATCAATAATTAATGGCTGAAACCTGGGCTCATCTAACCAAACAAGGGCAAGACCATTATCGGTTTGTTGTAGCTCAAAGCCAACGCTCATTAACGCTCCATATCAATATGAGGAATGCCGTCTTCAAGATATTCGTCGCCGATGGGCTTAAACCCGAAGTCTTTATAAAATTGCAGTAAATAGACTTGCGCGCCAACCCGTATTGGCGCATTGCTACCGCGCTGCTCAAGATAATCAATGGCGCGTTGCATGAGTTCGCGGCCGAGCCCTGTGCGGCGCACAGACTGTGCGGTCAACACCCGTCCGATGCGGGAGTAGCTCTGGCTATCGTTAGCTTGGTATAACCTCGCATAGGCTATCATCTGGCCATCATCAGAGCGTGCAAATAAGTGCTCGGCTTGCTCGTCTTCACCGTCTGCATCTAAATACGGACAGTTTTGTTCAACAACAAAGACGTCCTGGCGTAACTTCAGCAATTGGTATAGCTGCCGCAAAGATAGTTCGTCAAAGGTACGTAAAAACCAATTCATGTGCCCACTTTCTTAATCTGTTTAGAAATTGGAATAACCTTTCCTGCTGTGGAGGCTGTTAGGGTGCCTGAATACAATGCTAACAACTCTTTTACCGGCTTCCTGCCATCAGCCTTCTGGCTAATACTCCGGGCAACGGATAATTGGCTTATCGTTGCCGGCTCATACAGCGCTCGCGTCAACGGCGTGTCGTGATTACTTATTAGTACAGGTATTTGTCTTTTACAAGCCGCTCGCAGTGCATGCCGAGCTAACTCGCTTTGGTCACCCAGTCCAAAACCACCGGTTGCATAACTGGTAAAGTTTGATGCCTGAACCAGCGGTGCATAGGGCGGATCGCAATAAATCACATCACCTTTGCGGGCGCGGCGAAAAACATGCTCAAATGAGTGACAAATAAATTTGGCTCGCTTTGCTTTTTCAGCAAAAAACTCTAATTCGGCTTCGGGAAAATAGGGCTTACGGTAATCGCCAAATGGCACATTAAATATACCTTTGCTGTTATAGCGGCAAAGTCCGTTATAACCATGGCGATTCATATATAAGAACAACAGCGAACGGTAATAAGGATCGGCACTGGCATTAAACTCTGCGCGCAGTGCGTAATAAACATCGGCTTGGTTGTTACGCGCAGTAAACAGCTTTTTGGCGTCCTGAATAAAGGTTTTGGGACGGCGTTTTACAAACTGGTACAGGGTAATGAGATCGGCATTTATGTCGTTCAGCAGATAACTTTCGTAGTCCGTATTCAAAAATACAGATCCTGCACCGACAAAGGGTTCGATGAGCTTTTTACCGTGCGGCAACTGATTTTTTATGGGATTGATAAGAGAGTACTTACCGCCCGCCCATTTTAAAAAAGCCCTGTTCTTTTTCATTTGCCGGCCTTTGGTGAATCTTAACGCTAGTGTACCCCAAAGGCCGGGTGATGAAAATTACTGTTGCACTGGTGCTGCAATTTCCGTTTGCATAGCGGCAAAGGATTTGGCCCAGGGCTCCATCTGTTGAACGGCTTGTGGCAGCTCGGAGGTGGCATCGCGTGCTTGTTGCAGCGATGCATAATCTCCGAAAATAATGACGTAACGACCATCTTCGCGTTGATAAACCGAGGTGTTGTCGGTCAGGCCATAATCATTGCGAAACTCTGTTAATAACTGCTCCGTTGTGATGATGGCAATTTGCAATGCAAAATGTTGCGGATCGGCGGCCATCACTTGATCTGTTTGTAGCGCTCGCTGAGGGGGAGCGGCAGCCGGTTCAACTGTTTCTGCTTTGGCTAGCTTGGGTTCTTTGAACAGCCCAAGCTCAAGTTCTCGCGGGTCATTATCAGCTGCAGCAACCCGGTTAAGATCATCAAGCGCTTCCCGGTAAGAGATAGCAAGATCTTCGGGCATTAGCGCTAATGACTGCTCAGCCAACGGCTCGAAACTAGGGAGCTCAACTGGTGCTTGCTGAGCCTCAGCTTTAACTGGCTCTGGAGCCGACTCAGGCGTTTCCGCAGTTGCAGGGCCTGACTGCGCCTGGCTAAACCAGTCAGACAATTGTTCTTTATTAATGAATCCGGCAACGGCCACACTGATTAACATGGCAATCGCAATTATGTAGCGAAGCCTTATTCCGCGGCCTTTATTTTGCACGCGCGTTTGGCTTAACTTGACGTGGTCATCATCTGGTTCGTCAATAGCAGAATCTGCCGGTGCAGTATCTTCTTTGTAGCGTTGGGCTTGGGTTGCCAGCGCCAGTTGCAATCGTTGCTGGATTTCGCCCGGATAACCGTTAATGGTGCTCAGGAACTGATGAATACGATCAAAATTCCATAGCCGCTGAAGTCTTTCGGGCAGCAAGACCTGGACAAACCGCACCTGCTCATCTTTATTCAGCGGTTGTACCTCAACCATAACCGGGCCTTGTAACCGCAGGTGAGGCGCAGGCTTTTGTTGATACGCCCAACGGCTGTCGGCAGCGATAACAATACTGACTTTTTGACCGACTGCGGACAGTTGGTTAATGGCAGCAACGCATTCGGCTAAAAAGCTCTCGCTGAGTTGTTCGCCGTTATCGATCACAATGACGGCGTGTTTTAACGGTGTTTGGCGTTGGATTTGTCGACTCAGCGTTTCGTCACTTAAGCTGATAGTGCCAAATAATTGGTTTAATATTTGCGCGCGGAGACGGTCGGGTGTAGAGCGTTCGTTGACAGTAATAAACGCGCACTCAGCATAGTTAGATGCTTGTTCCAGGAACAGTTCCGCTATGGTTGTCTTACCCGAACCATCACTGCCATGCAGCATAATCACCGTGTCAGTTTGCTGACAGTGATGATGTATCTGGTCAATAATCTGCTGTTGAGATGTTTTAACTTTTACCGGAGCGGCAACAATCTGTTGTTGAGCCAAAGCTTGCATAACTGTTTTCCTGTCTGATGCGTTAGCAACATTCAGTGATCACAGCAGCTACCGTTTCGTGTTCGATGTTACTGACTACCTCAGCGGAACCAATCGCTGTTGGCAGGATAAAGTGCAGTTTTCCGTCTTTAACTTTTTTGTCACGCTGCATATAGCTTAACCAGTCTTGCCAGGGCATCTGCGGCGCTTTTATTGGCAAGCCCAGCTGGTTGAGCAGGTCGACTACGCGACGGAAATCTGACGACGATAGCTTTTGTGTCACTTCCGACAGTTTAGATGCAATAACAGTGCCAGCTGCAACAGCTTCGCCATGAGTCCATTCGCCATAGTGAGTTGCCGCCTCTATTGCGTGACCAAAGGTATGACCCAGATTCAGCAGCGCTCTTATGCCAGATTCGCGTTCATCGGCAGCCACAACTTCCGCTTTTATGGCGCAGGAACGCTCGATTGCGTAGGTTAATGCAGCGGTGTCCCGGTTGCGCAACTCAGCTACATGGTCTTCCAGCCAATGAAAGAACTCCGCGTCGTAGATGACGCCGTACTTGACCACCTCGGCCAAGCCGCTGCGATAATTTCGTGCGCTGAGGGTTTGTAAGCAGTCAGTGTCAATGAGCACTGCCAGCGGTTGGTAAAAGGCGCCAATAAGATTTTTACCCAGCGGATGATTGATGGCCGTTTTACCACCAACGGAAGAGTCGACCTGTGCTAACAGAGTGGTTGGTATTTGATAAAAATCCACCCCGCGCTGATAGGTTGATGCAACAAAGCCGGCTAAGTCACCGACAACCCCGCCCCCAAGGGCAATGATCGCACAATCGCGATTAAAGCCGGCACTGATTAACTGTTGCATGATGTCGGCGTAGGTTGTGAGGCTTTTGTACTCTTCCCCATCCTGCATGTTAAACACTTCGACATGATGCGAATGCAACACGCTCAAAAGAGGCTGCAAATAGTGTTCTGCGACCGTGGGGTTGGTGACGATAAGTATTTGGCGCGGGCTGCCGGGAAAAAGGTTTGCTGCTGATCTCAGCGCCTTCGGGCTAATATCAATTGGGTAGCTGCGCTCTGCGAGCTTGACGGTTACTTTTGCCATGCGCAGCTCCGTTTGATGGTTTTAACCTAAGCCGTTAACACCAAGTTTTTCGACAATCTCGTTGACGACGACTTTCGCGCTTTGCTCATCAGTTCGAACGGTGATGTCAGCGATTTCTTCGTAAAGAGGATTGCGAACTTCGGCCAGCTCTTCCAATACCTTGCGCGGGTCATCCGCCTCGGCGATAAGCGGGCGTCGTTTATCGCGCTGCGTACGGGCCAGTTGTTTTTCTATTGTCGTTTCAAGATAAACCACCACGCCGCGAGCCGATAATCGATTACGACTCTCTTTGCTCATGATGGAGCCACCACCGGTTGCCAGGACAATGCCCATGTGCTCAGTTAGGTCCTCGATGACTTTCTCTTCTCTTACACGAAAGCCTTCTTCCCCCTCCAGCTCAAATACCCAGCTGATGTCTGCACCGGTTCGGCGTTCAATTTCTGTGTCAGAATCATAGAAATCTAGATGGAGTTGTCTGGCAATTTGACGACCAATAGTACTTTTGCCGGCGCCCATAGGGCCGACAAGAAAAATATTACGTTTCTCAGCCATATTCCTGCTTACATCACTGTTTAAATTAGCTGTAACTCACGAATCCGGAGTGTCTAGAGACGTCCCCCAACCCAACGAAAAGAAGCGCGATTATCGCAATTCACCAGCGTTTTAGCAACTCTATTCGGAGCCCTCTAAAATTGTGGGTGTTACGAAGATAACAAGCTCACGCTTCTGCTGTTGTTGACGCTGGTGTTTGAACAAGCTGCCGACTAGCGGCAACGAGGATAAAATTGGGACGCCGGAGTCGTCCTTCAACTCCAGTGTTTGAAAAATCCCGCCGAGCACGATGGTTTCGCCGTTTTTTACCAACACTTGTGTCCCCATCTCCTGGGTATCAATGGCTACAGCTGGTCCGGTCGGTGTGCTAACAGTATCGCCGCGGGTGTTTTGGGTAATAGTCAAGTCAAGTAGAACGTGGTTATTGGGTGTGATTTTAGGAGTAACCCGTAAGCCCATTACCGCTTTTTTAAATTGTACGGCGGTTGCCCCTGATGCAGCGCTCTCAACATAAGGAATTTCGGTCCCTTGTTCTATAAAGGCAGGTTGTTGATTAGCCGTGAAAATCTTCGGGCTCGCTATGATCTCACCTTTATTCTCGTGCTCTAGTGCGGTGAGCTCTAAATCCAGAAGCAGATCGTCACTCAGGCGCGCAACGTTAAGACCAACTGTTGCGTGAGGTTGAACAACCGGTGCACTAATTTGCATGCCATGAATAAAATTCGTGTCATCAACTGTTGTGGCTTCTAGCCCCGAGGATGAAGCGCCCCAGCGAACGCCGAACTCTTTTGCCAGGTTAGTTTTTAAGCTTACCATTCTGGCTTCGATCATGACTTGCCTTACTGGCCGGTCGAGCTCAGCAACCAACTGTTTTATTGCCTGCCGGTGTTTCTCAGTATCGTTAATAATCAGGGTATTAGTTCGTTCATCAACGGTAATAGAGCCCTGATGAGAACTTAGATTTTGTCCATTTTGAGTTATTAGCTCAGCTAGCTCATTAGCCGCAGCAAAGTTAACGCTAACAAGTTCCAGCTTTCGTTCTTCCGATTCCGAAGGGTTGTCACCGCTTTTAGAAACCCACAGTACATTGTTTTGCAGGTGGATGAAGATTCCGTGGGTTTTCGACAAGCTAGTCATAGCGTCCAGCCAGCTGACGTCCTTCAGTTTTAAGTTGGTTGAACCTGTTATATCGTCTGCGACAATAAGGTTTAACTGAAGCTGATCGGCAAGAATCTGTAGCGCCTCGCTTAAACCAACACGAGTAAGATTAAGGTTCACTTTTTGTTGGCGTTGTTGTTCGCTGAGCAAGGAGTACCAAGCATTATCCTTAGCAATACTTACTGTTGTTGCAAAAATACCGCCCAGTAACAAGGTGATAGGAGCTACCGTCCTCAGTATTGCCATAATATCCTCTATAGTTGAATGATTTTTTTTGTGGTGACATTGCAGTCTTCTGTCGGCAACAGCTGGTCAAGCTCGACGTGTTCGTCAGCAATGGTAGTGATAACCGAGGTCGGGTTATAGAACCGTTGGCCAACTGTTGTTTTGATGTACACGCCAGTGTCGGACTGCCAGTATGCGAATGATGCAGCGTGCTTAGAGGTAACGGTTGCTGCTAGCCTTAAGTCAGCCAGGTTCAGCTCGGCTTGCTGCTGTGTTACCGGTGCTTCAGGGCAGCTCACTTCCGTAATCGAAAGGTTTGCCATGATGGGCTCTAACGCTTGCTCCTGATTAGTTCTTGTAAGCTGCCAGTTAAGTCGGCCATCTTGTCCCGGCGTTTCAGAAAAACTGATAAACTGAGAGTGAAGCGCTCGCTTCCAGACACCTTTTAGCGACTGTTCTGATGTAAGCAACAACAGCTGTCGTAATTTAGCGGCTGCACCGGTAACAACTACCGAATAAGTAAACTTAGTATTATTAAGCGGCTGTAAAGTAAGCGTGAGGCCAAGCTCATCAACCCATTGACTTAGCTGCCAGATAAACTCCGTTTGGGGGCCGTCAGGGGGCGTATGAGATCTTATCATGCGCAAATTTTGGTGATGCTGCGTGAGTTGCTGGCGCCGGCTTTTAAGCTCGCTTAAAAGGCTTTTTTCAGTGGCATGAGTCATCATGTAAGCAGCAGATACAGCAATAATGACAATAGTACAGAACATGCCATAAACAATGTGTGATGTTCGCAGCCAGGGTGTGGTCATGACGCGTGCTCGATTATCGCCCGAATAACAAACTGCCTTGGCGCCGAAAACTGAACGGAAATGGATGAGTTATTGAGAAGATTTGTTAGTTGGTTTTCGAGTAACTTGACACTTTCTGTTCGTAAAAAACTGCCGCTTATTTTTACTTCACGTTTTAATCGGTGAATTGAAGAAATCTGAATTCCCTGTTGTGTCAAGTCGAGTAACTTAATGAACTCAGCTATTACCTGCGCATGAGTTTGTTGCGCAGACCGCTGGTTTGTGGCTGCGGTGGTGTCTTGTTGAAGTTCACTCACTTGTTTTGCGACTAGCTCAAAGTCGTTTAATTCAACGTTTAGCGTTGCCAGCTGTTGTTCTAGTTTTATCAGGCGCGAATTAAATGTTAGGTAATAGGCCGCCACTAAAAGTGCACAGACAGTAGCTACTGTCAGCACACGCCGATACTGCCTGCGCAACACAAGCTGAATACCGGGGCGGCGCCAATCGGCTAAATTTAATGATGCCAAGAGCTGAAGCCCCTTAATGCGTTGCCAAATAAGCTGATGGCTGCGGTTGAGCCGACTGCAGAACTAAAATCGCCCATCGACTTGGGTAGCTGCAACTCGATAGCAGTGTTCAAAAGATTTTGTGTTGTCTCGGAAAACTTTGTCTCGTCGCCAAAATAAAGGGTTAAGGGTGAGTTAGTTATAACCTCATGAAGTTCCGACTCTGCAACAAACTGCAACCTGTCTAAACAACCGTGATGACAAAACAAACAGGTGGATAAGGGATGGCTGAGTTCAACTATGAGCCACTGTTCGCAAGGGCGACTAGTAATTAATTCGCCTTGCCCTAATAAAAAATTGGTAGCTCTTAGGATGGCCTGAAAAGCGGGCTCGACAATGCTCAAGGGACCCGCGAGTTGAGCAAATAACTGTTGGCGCTTTTTGACCTGTGAGCTGTGAGCAGAAATTACGTGTGCTGAAGTAGGGTCGTACTGATAATCGAGTACTATGTCTTGTGTATAGTCAGCAGTTCCACCGTAGGTTTCATGTACGAAACTAGTTACATTGTCCGTAGCACTCGGTTGTGTAAGCCGCTGGTAGTGAGACGCTCGGTGCTCCATCACGGTCATAAGCTCGCGACAATCTAAGCCTTTATTCCAGGCGGTGTTAGCTTTCTGTTTGTGCCACTGATGGATAAAAACATTTCCTCGTTCGGTGCTTAACTGTAAATAAATTAGCTCGTTGTCAATTATGTCGACAGCGGCTAAAGCGGCTTTTGTTCGAGGCATGCGGTTCTCTTTGTAAAGGTTTTTAAAATAGCTTCAAAGGTTAGTTTTTCGGATAAAAATCAGCCATAATGCACAGTCGCGAAATACTGTACGAAATACATGGAAACCGTTGTCCTAAATGGAGCTAACGATTGAAGTTTTTTAAACGTTTTATACTTGCCTTGTTGGTACTTGCGGTGCTTGGAGTTGCCGCTGTTGGTGCGCTTTATTTATATGTTAAGCCAGAACTCCCGAGTGTTGCGACGTTGCGTGATGTGGAGTTGCAAACGCCAATGCAAGTGTTTACCCAAGACGGTGAACTCATTTCTCAGTTTGGCGAAAAAAGGCGTATTCCCGTTGATTTGGAAGACGTGCCCCAGTCGATGGTAGATGCATTTCTGGCAACGGAAGACAGTCGGTTCTATCAACATATAGGGGTCGATCCGATTGGCGTTATGCGTGCTGTTTGGGTGCTGGTAACAACGGGGGAGATAAAAGAAGGCGCAAGTACTATCACCATGCAGTTAGCGCGAAACTTCTTTTTATCGTTTGACCGTGCGTGGATGCGTAAAATTAAAGAAACATTTATCGCGCTTCATATTGAACAGTTACTGGATAAAGACGAAATTTTAGAGTTGTATCTTAATAAGATAACCTTTGGCCACCGGGCTTTTGGGGTTGGCGCAGCAGCGCAGGTTTATTATGGTAAGTCATTGGATGAACTGACTCTGGCGCAAATAGCAACTATAGCGGGCCTTCCTAAAGCACCTTCTAATCTTAATCCTATTAGCAATCCTGATGCTTCCAAAGCTCGTCGACGAGTGGTCTTGTTGCGCATGCTGGATGAGAAAAAAATCACCCGAGAACAATTTGATCAGGCTGCTGATGCGCCGGTTACTGCCCGCCGCCATGGCGCCGAAGTTACAGTGAATGCGCCTTACCTTGCCGAAATGGTTCGGCAACAAATGATCGATCGTTACGGTGAGGAAGAGGCATATAATGGGGGTTACAACGTCTATACGACCGTTAAGAGTGATGTGCAACTAGCCGCGCGTCAGGCTGTGTGGGATAACCTTCATGCCTATGATGAGCGTCATGGTTACCGTGGTCCCGTCAGTGTGTTGTGGTCTGAAGCAGACGGCAGAGCCGCATTATCGTCAAATGAAATTACTCGTTATCTTGAGAAGTTAAAATCGGTTGGTGCAGTAATCCCCGCGGTTGTTGTCGAAGTGGAGGGACAAACCGCTACTGTTATGGCAAAAGATGTCGGTAGGGTTACCTTGCCATGGGAATCAATGCACTGGGCACGCGAATACCTTAACGAGGAGCGCCAGGGGCCTCCGCCGGAGTCGGCCGCCGACATTATGGCCGCGGGGCATGTTATTTGGTTGCGTCGCGTTGCAGCAAAAGATGAAAACAACGCTGTCTGGCGTTTAGCCCAACTACCTGAGCCCAGTTCAGCCATAGCGTCATTGCGACCATCAGATGGCGCAGTGGCGGCTGTTGTGGGTGGTTATAGTTTTGCATTAAGTCAGTATAATCGGGCGTTGCAAGCCGAGCGGCAGGTTGGTTCTAATATCAAACCGCTGATTTATTCGGCTGCTTTTGAGCAGGACTTAACGCTGGCAACGTTAGTGAATGACGCGCCGATAAATCAGTGGAACCCCGGCTCCGGCATCGCCTGGCGGCCGAAAAACTCGCCTGATGTTTATGAAGGGCCGATTCGTTTACGTAAGGCACTGGCAAAATCTAAAAACGTGGTTTCGGTGCGTTTAATTCGCGAAGTGGGTGTAAAGCAAACCGCTGATCATATTGCTAAGTTCGGACTTGATCGAAGTGAAGTTCCTGAAAATGAATCAATTTCGCTGGGTTCGCTTTCGATGACGCCGATGCAAGTTGCGCGAGCTTATGCGGCATTTGCAAATGGCGGTTTCTTGGTTGACCCCTATGTTATCGAGCGAATAGAAGACCGCAATGGCGAAGTGATTTTTAATGCTGAGCCTAAGCTGGCTTGCGTGGATTGTGACAATCCTGCGCCACAAATTATTTCGGAGCAGAATGCGTTTCTGGTCGCTCAGGCTATGAACTCGGCGGTTTGGGGCGGTGGCAGTTGGGCCCACAATACCGGCTGGAATGGAACGTCCTGGCGCATACAGCGCTCAAAGCCGATTGTTAATGAAGTCGGTCGCTCTATCGCTGGTAAGACAGGTACCACCAATGATGTTCGCGATACTTGGTTCTCAGGCTTTACTACCGGCCTGGTGACAACGACCTGGGTCGGCTTTGATGATGTATCGCGGCAGCTTGGCAGAACCACCATGAATCCATTGCTTGATAGCAAACAACAAGCTATTTCGGGCGGTGAAGCCGGCGCTAAAACCGCGTTGCCGGGGTGGATTTTGTTTATGGAGAAAGCATTGCCCCGGTATGAGTCAGGCAACATGATGATACCGCCGGGTGTGGTCAACGTGCGAATCGACCTGGAAACCGGCAAGTTGTCACATTTAACTGACCACACGACTCGGTTTGAATACTTTATAGATGGTACCGAACCTACCGAGTATGCAGATACTCAAAAAGACAACGGCGACATTTTTAAGGAAGACGATAGCGAGCTCTTTTAAGCTCGCTGTCGTTTACTGCGCAGGTGATCAGCTGATGGCGCTAAGACGCCCCAGTAATTGGTTGAGGTCGGATTGCACTCCGCCTGCAGTCACTTGCTTGCCGGCCCCCGGGCCACTTATTACCAGTGGCATTTCTGAGTACCAATCTGTATAGATCACAAAAATGTTTTCACCCGGGATCAGGTTCGCTAACATGTCTCCCGCGGGTATATATTCGATACCGACTTTTGCTTTAACCCGTCGTTCTTCCGATACTGAAAAGCTGGCGAGCAAGCGCGGGACTTTGCCATCTTTAGCAGCTGATTCAAGCATTTCATTCATTGGCTCATCGAGCTCGCTACGCCGTTGCATAAATTCAGCAACTGAAATATCACGCAGATGTTCAGGAACCAGACTATTAACCTCGATATCCTGCCAGTCAAGTTTCAGCCCAATCTCGCGAGCCAGGATTAGAAGTTTACGAACCAAATCCTGACACGACAGGTCTTCACGGGGATCGGGCTCGGTGTAGCCGCGTTCTTTTGCCTCGGCAACTAAATCGCTAAATGCTGTGTCGGCACTGAAGTTTTCGAACAGCCATGACATGGTGCCCGAAAAAATTCCTGAAATACTTCGAATTTCATCGCCTTGAGCGCGCAAATCGTTAATGGCGTAATTAAGTGGTAAGCCAGCCCCAACCGTAGTGTTGTACAACCATTCACGTTTGTACTCGTGCTGGATTGTGCGTATCTC
Source organism: Idiomarina sp. (assembly GCF_019431395.1). NCBI lineage: Bacteria > Pseudomonadati > Pseudomonadota > Gammaproteobacteria > Alteromonadales > Idiomarinaceae > Idiomarina > Idiomarina sp. The sequence continues at coordinate 2,130,261 of NZ_CP080268.1, read as the reverse complement.
ATGGTACAGAGATTCATGGGCAGAGCCCGCGCGTTTGTTAGCACTGATGATATGCAGTCCGTTAGCAAACAAGCTGGGATACAATTGTGCTATCGGTTTGGCATCGGTTAAATCAAGTATCACCAGTTCATCGTATGGCGCATTAGGTAATTCACGTAATAATTCGGTCAGTACGTAGGGTCGTGCCAGCCGATCAAAATCAGCAGACCACGCATTTAACTCAACACCTCCGTAGTCTAGCCACAGGCGCTTAGAGTTAGCAATGCCTATGATCCGCACGTCCATCACCTGGTTGATTCGATCGCGTTGCTGTTTAAACAGTTCTAACCAGGCACTACCAATATTTCCGCGTCCCAACACCAGCACACCTAGACTGCGGCGATAATTGAATAACTGGCTGTGTAAACGATTTAAAAAACGACTATCGAGCTGCTGTTCAAGAATAGCGATAGCCGAATTGCCATGTTCTCCCAGCCCAAACCGACGGACTTTTTGCTCGCTTAGCTGAAGCTTGAAGGTGGTATATTGATCGGTCTCCTGTATGCGGTCACCGACCAGTGCGACCATTGAGTAGCCACGTATTTGGGTCACGGCATTGTCATTATCAATCTGCTCTAACCAACGACTTATATAGTCAAGGTGGTTTTGGTGAAAGACTAAGTACTGATGATGCTTTTCCGGCTCGGTCCAGCTAAATATTGGCTCAAGGTCGAGCTCATCCAATTGATCCACCAGACGTTTATCGTTTAACTCAATTTTAAAAAGCACCACCTCAGATAACGAGGTAAATACCTTGCCGCGGGGCTCAGCATGCTCAAACTGACCAATTCGGGTTTGCTGGTTCTCGACTTTAAGGCTTGAACGAACGGAAATAACCATGCGCTCGCGGTTAACCGGCTGAAATGTTCGCGGATGCAGTACCGGACTGCCCAGGCGAGCTAACTCTTCAGCTTCAGACCAGTCTAACGCTGGCAAGCTGACGACCCGCTCAATTTTGCGGGGATCCGCGGAGTAAACCCCAGCTACATCCTTCCAGATGGTTACTTGTTTTGCGTCGAGCAGGCTACCAACCAGAGTCGCTGAGTAATCACTGCCATTTCGACCCAGGGTCAGGCTTTCACTATTTAACCCACGGGCTATAAAACCAGTGACGATAAACCGAGTGCCTGGGTAGGGAGCAACCCGTTGCAGCAGACCTTCACGCGACACTTGCTCCTGGATTAATGGCTCGGGTGCGTCTTCGGCACAGAGAAAATCCCGGGCATCGATGTGTTCAGCGCGGGTGCCTTGCTTTCTGAGGAGTGCAGCGAGTAAGCGAGCTGACCATAACTCGCCGTACGCTAATAATTCCGCATCACGGCTAATGCTTTCCTCGCCGCGAATAAAGCGTCGAAAACGTTCAAAGTCTGCATTAGATAGTTGGCACAGGGATTGTGCTAAATCGCTACCAAGAAGTTCATTGATAAGTCCTAACTGAAATTTTTCCAGTTGTTCGAGCAGGATTGCGGCAGTATCGCCGGGCTTTTTAGCGGCCGCAATAATAGCTAAAATGCGGTTGGTAGTGTCGCCGGCAGCAGAAACGACAACAACGTCGCTGGCACCAGCGTATTCGGTCACAATTCGAGCGACGCGGCGGTAACAGAAGGCATCGGCAAGACTACTGCCGCCAAATTTATGAACTTGTACGGTATCAGCAGCGGCCTGCACTTGCTCTTGAGTTAGCCCTTCTATTGCCATCAACTACGTCCTCTAAACTACAAATAATTGGTCGTTATGCTGTAAGGCTAAAATATTGTGGCGCAAATGTCAGCAACTTTTAGCCATCTAGACGGATAAAATTTGACGTGGCCAATCCTGTGAGTACAATTCATTATATCTTATAAGGGTTTTTCATACAGCGAGAGAATGCGATGAAGTGGAACGGTGAGTATATTTACCCGTACGCAGAACATGGGCGTAAAAGTCAACAAGTCAAAAAGGTTACGGTATCGATACCAACCCGTGTACTGAAAGTACTGACTGATGAACGAACTCGCCGCCAAGTAAAGAATTTACGCCATGCTACGAACAGTGAACTTCTGTGTGAAGCGTTTTTACATGCGTTTACAGGGCAACCACTACCAACGGATGAAGACCTGGAAAAGTCTAACCCGCACAAAATTCCAAGCGCTGTGCGTGAGGAACTCGAAGCACGCGGGTTACCTATTCCAACGGACGACGAGCTGGATCAGTCCTGATCCAGCATATAGTTTTTGGGCATGTCGATTTTTGCCGCCCCTGATTTGACGGCGGCTTCCGCTACAGCCCGGGCCACGCGCTGACACAGCCGCGGGTCCATGGGCTTAGGAATGATGTAATCAGAGCCAAAGGTAAGGCTGGATTCGCCTGAAGCCTCGAGTACCGAATCGGGAACTTCCTCTTTAGCTAACTGGCGAATCGCTTCGACAGCTGCAACTTTCATTTCGTCAGTGATAGCGGTTGCCCGAACATCAAGTGCGCCCCGGAACATGAACGGGAAGCAGAGCACATTGTTGACCTGATTGGGATAGTCAGAGCGGCCGGTACCAATAATGACATCGTTACGCGCCTGTTTTGCGAGTTCTGGCTTAATTTCCGGATCGGGGTTGGAGCAAGCAAATACGACGGGCTTTTCAGCCATCAGCTTAAGTGTTTCCGGTGATAGCAAGTCAGGACCCGAAACCCCCAGGAATAAATCAGCTCCCTCAATGACTTCCTCTAACGAGCGTTTATCGGTGTTATTCGCAAACAGCATTTTATATTCGTTTAGATCGTCGCGGCGGGTATGAATGACACCTTTTGAGTCCAGCATATAAATGTGTTCGCGCTGAGCGCCGCACTTGATCAACAGTTCCATGCACGCAATAGCCGCGGCGCCTGCTCCCATGCATACGATACGTGCGCTGCGCAATTCTTTACCCTGAATCTCCAGTGCATTTAGCATGCCTGCAGCGGTAACTATTGCCGTGCCATGCTGATCATCATGAAAGATGGGCACGCTACACTTTTCGATTAACGCTTGCTCGATCTCAAAGCACTCTGGTGCCTTTATGTCTTCAAGGTTAATGCCGCCAAAAGAGTCCGCGATATTGGCAACCGTATTGATAAAGTCCTGAGTTGTTCTGTGGGTAACTTCAATGTCGATAGCGTCGAGTCCGGCAAAGCGCTTAAACAATAATGCTTTACCTTCCATTACCGGTTTTGATGCCAGCGGCCCCAAATTACCCAACCCCAGAATCGCAGTGCCATTACTGATAACGGCGACAAGGTTTCCTTTGGCAGTATATTTATAGGCGTTATCTGGATCGTCGGCAATTTCCCGAACGGGTTCGGCAACGCCGGGGCTGTAGGCCAGTGCTAAGTCTTTACTGGAATTTGCAGGTTTGGTTAACTCGACTGAGATTTTTCCCGGAGTGGGATACTGATGATAATCTAACGCTTGTTGGCGAAAGTCAGACATAAAAGCCGGCCTTTTATCTGTGATAATATCGAGCTCTTAGTTTAACGGCTTTTCGTGCAGGAACAAATCTTACCTGCTATACAGAGACTTGTTGGAGCAAGATAACTTTTATCGTGTCTAAAAATACACCGGGTAACTTTTCTTTAACAAAAGGGGCTACGCAGAAGGCGGGCAACAAAAAAGGCGCTTAATAGCGCCTTTTTTTTAAAACTGATAACAAAGCGTTGTTTTCAGCGGTTTTAATCGTCCGGGCTTATTTTTTGCCCAACGTACCAAAACGCTTCTTAAATTTGTCAACGCGACCACCAGTGTCCATTACACGCTGTTTACCAGTGTAGAACGGGTGGCACTCTGAACATACGTCAACCAGCAGATCTTCAGTGCGGGTAGAGCGTGTTTCAAATTTATTACCGCACGAGCAGGTGACGGTAATTGCTTCATACTTAGGATGAATACCTTTTTTCATGGGATAACCTCAATAATGGGCCGCATCGCTATCCGGTCATCGTTATGCCGGACACCATGCGCAAAAAAACATCAATCGTTTGGAGCGCGGCATTCTATGTGATAACAGCTTACTGATCAAGTAAAATATCAGCGCTTGTATTATCTTGAGTAGCGCCACAAAATAGCAAAATGCCGATTGAAAAGCCCCATACACAACGTCAGGTAGAAGTTGCACTGCCGGTGCCACTGCGTAAATCCTTCACTTACCAAATGACCGAGCCTCTCCCTGTTGTAGGCTCGCGGGTTAAAGTGCCGTTTGGTCGTCGAACGTTGATAGGTTTTTATTTAGCACCGTTAGCGAACGCGAAGATTACAGACTATGCCCTGAAAGATGTCAACGAGGTGCTCGATCAGCAACCGTTGTGGGCTGATGATATTTGGCAGTTAATTTGTTGGGCAGCTGACTACTATCACCACAGCCTTGGTGAAGTTGCCGCTAATGCGTTGCCGACACTGTTGCGCAAAGGCGCGGCTGCCAGCTATCCGCCGGTTGAATATATTGCCTTGACGAAGGTGGGCGCCGAGCTCGACAGCGAGCAAATGAAGCGCGCACAAAAGCAACAAGCGTTAATTCACTTGCTGCAGCCGGGTCCGCAGCCGCGAAGTGTTGTAAAGGCAGCAGATATTAGTTCCACCGTGATAAAGGCTGCAGAAGAAAAAGGTTGGGTAGAGCGGCAACAACGCGTTCCCGCAATAGACGAGACCCCCTGGCAGCTGGACTCAGATAACCAGCCACTGACGTTGAACCAACAGCAAGCCATTGCGGTGACAACGATCAACCAGCAACAGAAACATGCCGCAATGTTACTGCAGGGCATTACCGGTAGCGGTAAAACAGAAGTTTATTTGCAGGCAATGACACCTGTGCTTAAACGCGGCCAGCAAGTGTTGGTTTTGGTTCCAGAGATTGGTTTAACGCCACAAACGCTGCGTCGTTTTCAGCAGCGCTTTGACGTACCGATTGTTATGCTGCATTCAGCATTGAATGATAGTGAACGCTTACAAGCATGGTTGGATAGCCAAACTGGTAAGGCCGCTATCATAATCGGCACCCGTTCTGCGGTATTCACCCCGTGTAAAGATCTTGGCTTGATTATTATCGATGAGGAACATGACTTGTCCTTTAAACAGCAGGACGGTTTTCGTTACCATGCCAGAGATATTGCAATTAAACGGGCTCAATTGCTGGATATCCCGATTGTTATGGGTACTGCAACGCCCTCTCTGGAAACGCTGAACAACGCGGTAAGCCAGCGTTTTCATTGGTTAAAGCTGGATCAACGAGCTGGTGGCGCAGAGCAGGTAAAACACCAGCTGCTGGATATCAAAGGGCAGAAAGTTGTAGCCGGTATTTCTGAGCCGCTCGAGCAGCAAATTGCTGATGAGCTGAGTAAGGGCAACCAAGTTCTTTTGTTTTTAAACCGGCGTGGCTTTGCACCCGCACTTATGTGTCACGAGTGTGGCTGGATAGCGCAATGCCAGCGTTGTGATGCCTACTATACGGTACACAAAAGCCTCTACCAGCTACATTGTCATCACTGTGGCTCACAAAGGCCAATTGCTAAACAATGTAATGACTGTGGCTCTTCTCATCTGATGACTCATGGTGTTGGCACGGAACAACTAGAAAATGCATTGCAGCAACGTTTTCCCGATTATGGCGTGTTACGTATCGATCGTGATTCTACCCGTCGTAAGGGTGAACTAGGCAAGCAGTTACAGGCAGCAGCTGATAGTCGTTATCAGATTTTGGTCGGTACCCAAATGCTGGCGAAAGGGCATCACTTTCCCAATGTTACGCTGGTCGCTTTATTAGACGTTGATGGTGCACTCTACAGTGCCGATTTTCGCGCTGCCGAGCGTTTGGCACAACTGTTTACTCAAGTTGCCGGGCGTGCCGGGCGGGCGAAAAAAGCAGGCAAAGTGGTCTTGCAAACTCACCACCCTGAACATGACTTGATCCAGGATCTGTTAAATAATGGCTATCAGGATTTTGCCTTAACGGCGCTTGCAGAGCGCCAGGCTGCTCAACTTCCACCTTATGGGCACATGGGGCTATTTCGGGTAGAGAGTACCGACCGTCTTGCTATCACGACAGCACTTGATCAGCTGGTGCAGCAATTACCCGTTGTTCAGGGAGCGCAAATACTGGGTCCAATGCCGGCATTAATGGAGCGCAAAGCGGGGCGTTACCGTTATCAGCTGTTGGTACACTGCCAAACACGTAAATTACGTTATCAGCTACTCGAACACATGCTACCGCTAATAGACAAACTGCCGAGTTGGCGCAAAGTGCGCTGGTCGTTAGATGTTGACCCACAGGACTTCACATAAGGGCTATAAAGCGAGTAAACTAACACCCTTATCATTCCTTCTTTTTTAATCTATGCACAGGTAGTCGAGTCGATGAAAGAACAACTGGAACAGTTACTTGCTGATGCTATTGGCCAAATAAAAGCCGATGGTGTTTTACCCGCAGATCAAACGGTAAATATTCAGCTCGACCGACCACGAGATAAATCACACGGCGACTTTGCAACTAATTTGGCCTTGATGCTGGCAAAGCCGGCAAAAACAAACCCTCGTCAGCTAGCCGAAACGATTGTTGCAGCGATTCCGCAAAATACGCTGTTAGCGAAAACTGATATCGCCGGACCGGGTTTCATAAACTTTACTATCGCCCAGGATCAGCTCAAGCAACAACTTGAAGCGATGATGACCAGTGATCGTCTGGCAGTAGAGCCCTCGCAGGATAAGCGCACTATTGTTATTGACTACTCGTCGCCGAACTTAGCCAAGGAAATGCACGTCGGACATTTACGTTCTGCCATTATCGGTGATGCAGTGTCCCGCGTTAGTGAGTTCCTGGGTCACACGGTCATTCGTCAGAATCACGTGGGTGACTGGGGTACTCAGTTCGGCATGTTGTTGGCTTACATGGAAGCGCTTGATAACCAGGAAGCGGAATACGAGCTGAGCAATTTGGAAACGTTTTATAAAGCGGCGAAACAGCGTTTTGACGAAAGCCCTGAGTTTGCTGAGCGAGCGCGCGAGCTGGTCGTTAAATTACAGTCTGGAGATGAGTACTGCTTAAAACTCTGGAACCAGTTTATTGATGTGTCGTTAAGCCACTGTCAGGAGGTCTACGACCGCTTAGGTGTTAAATTAACGCGCGCTGACGTGATGGCGGAAAGTGCATACAACGACCGTTTACCGGGAGTTATCGAGCATTTAAAAGAAAAGAACCTGTTGGTTGAAGATCAGGGGGCTCAGTGTGTCTTTTTGGATGAGTTTAAAGGTAAGGAAGGCGATCCGTTACCCATTATCGTGCAAAAGAAAGGCGGCGGCTATCTGTATGCCACGACTGATTTAGCGGCTATTCAATATCGGCAGCAAGAACTCGGCGGCGATTATCTGATGTATTTTGTCGATGCACGTCAAGCGCTGCATTTTGAGCAAATTTTTACGTTGGCGCGTAAAGCAGGATTTATTGAGGGCGATATTCGCACCCAGCACTATGGCTTTGGTACCGTAATGGGTAAAGATGGCAAGCCCTATAAGAGTCGCGATGGCGGTGTGACGAAGTTAGCTGACTTGTTAGATGAAGCAGAGCGCCGTGCGCTTTCGTTGCTACAACAAAAGTCGTCTGATTTGACGGAATCACAACAGCAGGAAATTGCAAAGGTCGTGGGCATTAGCTCAGTTAAATATGCTGACTTATCGAAAAACCGGACCAGTGATTACATTTTTGACTGGGACTTGATGCTCACCTTTGAGGGCAACACTGCGCCTTATCTGCTCTACGCCTTCACACGAGTCAACAGTATTTTCTCTCGCTTGGGGGAAACCGGTTTTGATCAAACAGCCGACTTTATTTTGGATGACCCGCGCGAAGTTGCGTTGGCTAACCAGTTGGTCAGGTTTAATGAGGTAGTGCATCAGGTTTACGATAAAGCCATGCCGCATTTTCTGTGTGGCTATTTATTTGAACTTGCGGGTCGATTCTCAAGCTTTTATGAAGCCTGCCCTATCTTGAATCAAGATAATGAAGCGTTGCGCAATAGCCGTCTGAAACTGGCCCGCCTTACTGCCAATACACTCAGTCAAGGTCTGGATCTGCTGGGTATTCCGACACTGGAGAAAATGTAAGTTTGGATTACGCCAATCGCAAGCCTAATAAGCAGCCTAAACGAGGCGGTAAAAAGAAGTCTGCTGCGCGCAAGTCGGCTAGTGGCGCGACCCGAAGAAAATCGGAGACGCGCAATGTGCCCTGGCTGATTGTTATCATAGCAATTGTGTTGATCGTTGCGTTTGCTTATGGCTTGGTCAAGATCAACGGTAGCTCAGAAAGCTCCGCACAACAGCCCGTAATTCAGCCTCCTCCGGAAAATTTGTTGCCTGAAAAGCCGGAAGAGCGCTGGCAATATATTGAAGAGCTGGAAAGCAAAGAGGTCGAAGTCGACGTGCCGGAACGCGAAGTCGGCCCGCCAAAATTAATGCAGTGCGGCTCGTTCAGGCAAGAAGCTGATGCGCAGCGGCTTCGTGCGCAAATTGCTATGGCTGGTTTAGAAAGCCAGATACGCGGTACTACCGGTAAAAACGGCCTATGGTATCGGGTTATTCTGGGTCCATACGAAACCAAACGAGATGCAGAGCGAGACCGGCATAAACTGCAGCGCGCACAAATCTACGGCTGTGCCATCTGGAACTGGAATATCGATTAGCCCCTTGCTGACCTTGAAATTTAAACGGCATACCCTCAGATAGTTGTCATTGCTGTCGCTAATGCGACATCACCAAACTACGAGAGAGGATGAGGTTTTGACCACGATAGTATCAGTTCGACGGGGTGACAAAGTCGTCATTGGCGGTGATGGCCAGGTATCACTGGGCAATACGGTAATGAAATCTAATGCGCGCAAAGTGCGTCGCCTATATCACGACCAAGTGCTGGCTGGCTTTGCCGGAGGTACTGCTGACGCATTCACATTATTTGAGCGATTCGAATCAAAACTAGAGCAGCACCAGGGTAATCTAATGCGTGCTGCGGTAGAACTCGCCAAAGACTGGCGCACAGATCGTGCACTGCGCAGGCTGGAAGCCTTACTCGCTGTTGCCGATAAAGAAACTTCCCTAATTATTACTGGTAACGGCGACGTTGTTCAGCCAGAAAATGATCTTATTGCTATTGGCTCAGGTGGGCCTTATGCGCAGTCAGCTGCGCGCGCACTGCTGGAAAATACTGAGCTTGATGCCCGCATGATTGTCGAAAAATCACTGACAATTGCCGGCGACATTTGTGTTTACACCAATGGCAATCAAACCATCGAAGAGCAGGAGTCTATCGCTGCTGCTAAGAACCAATAACTTAAGGGGACACAACCTGATGTCTGATATGACCCCCAGAGAGATAGTTGACGAACTGAATCGTCACATTATAGGGCAAGACAAAGCGAAGCGAGCCGTCGCGGTAGCATTACGAAATCGTTGGCGCCGCATGCAACTGGATGACGAGTTGCGGCCCGAAGTAACACCTAAAAATATTTTGATGATTGGTCCAACGGGTGTTGGTAAAACAGAAATTGCTCGCCGTCTGGCGAAGTTAGCCAATGCGCCGTTTATTAAGGTTGAAGCAACGAAGTTTACGGAAGTAGGCTACGTTGGCAAAGAGATCGAGTCGATTATTAAAGATTTGACCGATGCAGCGGTTAAGCAGAAGCGTGAAGAGATGATGCAAAAAGTCCGTTATCGCGCCGAAGAAGCCGCTGAAGATCGTATCCTTGATGTGTTGTTACCACCGGCCCGTTCAGCAGGCTCCGGCTGGGGAGCCCAGCAAGAAGAAGCGCCAACTGAGGAAGAACGTAAATCGCGCCAGGTATTTCGTAAAAAGCTACGGGAAGGCCAGCTCGATGATAAAGAAATAGAAATTGACCTGGCGGCGGCGCAAATGGGTGTAGAGATCATGGCGCCACCGGGTATGGAAGAAATGACTTCACAGCTACAGAACATGTTCCAGAACATGGGTAGCGATAAGACCAAAAAACGCAAGATGAAGATTAAAGATGCGTTTAAACAGCTGGTCGACGAAGAAGCGGCTAAAATGCTCAACCCGGATGACGTAAAAGAGGCGGCCATTCATTCTGTTGAGCAAAACGGTATCGTCTTTCTGGATGAAGTCGACAAGATTTGTAAACGCGGAGATAGCTCGGGTCCGGATGTGTCACGGGAAGGTGTGCAACGCGACCTGTTGCCATTAGTCGAAGGTACTACGGTTAATACTAAGCATGGCATGATCCGCACCGACCATATTCTATTTATTGCGTCCGGTGCGTTTCAGATGAGCAAGCCATCTGACCTGATTCCTGAATTGCAGGGTAGATTGCCGATTCGGGTAGAGCTTGATGCGCTGACAAGCCATGACTTTGTGCGCATTTTGACTGAACCTAATGCGTCATTAACAACACAGTATCGTGCCTTGTTAAATACTGAAGGGGTAACCGTTGAGTTCACGGATGACGGTATCCAGCGAATCGCTGAAATTGCCTTTCATGTAAACGAAACGACCGAAAATATCGGCGCGCGCCGTTTACATACCGTACTTGAACGGTTAATGGAGGAAGTCTCCTTCAATGCCACCGATCATAGTGGCGATACGATTTCTGTTGACGCGGCCTATGTTGATAAACATATCGGTGAGCTGTCAAAAGATGAAGATCTCAGCCGTTTTATTCTGTAACGGGTGACTTAAATAGCCGCTGCTGCAAAAGGCGCAGGCAGCGGCTCTCTTCCTTCTTCGAGTTCTCGTTCAATCAGCTGTTCGGCGAATTCCAGCCGCATTGGCGGTGAGTAGTAATAACCCTGCATCATGTCACAACCGAGCTGTTGTAAAATCATTTGTTGATCTTCGGTTTCTATGCCCTCGGCAATAACTCGCTTACCCAGGCCGTGAGCCAAGCGTATCATTGCTTTTAATATAGTTGCGTCGGTACGATTAACTTGTAGCTCACTGACAAAACTCCGATCGATTTTTATTTTACTTATGGGTAAAGAACGCAGGTATGCCAGAGAAGAGTGACCCGTGCCAAAATCATCAATGGCCACGTTAAAACCCATTGCTCTTAATTTATTAATCACACTCATGCCATTGTGCAGGTCAGACATGGCAACGGTTTCGGTAATCTCCAACTCAAGTGCCGCAGGTGCAATCTGATATTTATCGACAACCGCTTGTAACTGATCGATGAGTTGAAAATGTTGAAATTGCTGGGCTGATAAATTAACGGCAATCGGCCAACAGTGATCGAACTTTTGATGCCAACGCTTGAGGGTGGCCGCTGCTTTTTCAAGTACCCAACTGTCTAATGTATCGGTCATCCCCAATTGCTCGATGTAAGGTAAAAACTCTGCCGGGGATAACAGTCCTCGCTCGGGATGCTGCCAGCGTATTAACGCTTCGAAACCACAAAGTTGTTGATGATCGAAATCAAACTGAGGCTGTAAATACAGCAAAAATTCGTTGTTTTTAAATGCCCGTTTAAGAACAGGCTCCATATCCAGCAATTGGCTGAACATGTCATCCATACCCCGTTCAAAAAACACCACACCGGGTTGATGGTGGCGTTTGGACTCGGTTAGCGCGATAGTGGCTTTATTTAACAAAATCTCCGCATTGGTTCCGTGTTGCGGATATCGGGAAATACCAACTCCGACACTGATGGCGACTGATTTTTCGCCAACAGTTATTGGCATACTCAAGCTTTGTTGTAGCTCATTGCCAAGATCTTTAAGCAAATGTCGGCTTTTTAAATGGTCAAAAACAATAGCAAAAACGTCTCCGCTAATGCGGGCGACCGCCAATGGTGTTTTGTGGAAGTGTCGCAAGCGACTGGCCACTTCTTTTAAAACTTTATCACCACCTTTAATACCCAAGCTTTCGTTAATTGACTTAAAACGGGAAATTCCGATGAGGCAAACGGTTAGCTGGCGGTTATTGGAACGGCAAAAGTCAATAAGATGAGGAATTTTTAATACCAGCTGCGCACGATTAGACACGCCGGTGAGCGCGTCATGTGTATGCAGATATTCGGCACGTTGTATGGCTCGTACTGATGTGTTGCGCTCTGATTCGAGTAACCAGATAATGATACCGACCATGACTATGGCCAGAAAAATCACCGTAAACACACCTTGTACCGCGATTACCCAGTCAAGCGGATGGTCGCTAAGTGTCTGAATAGCTGCCACCACGACAAGGTTTTTAAATGCCACAAATAGAAAGCCGCATGCGACTAAACGAGGACCAATACCCGCCTTAATTTTGCTCCACATGGGTATACCAATGGCGAAAAACAGCAATGCCGGAACCAGAAATTGTAAAAAGCTTTGATTAGGGTTACTTATGGCTACCGACAAACTGTTAGAAGACAGCCAGGCAATAACGCCCCCAAGACCCGCTGTAGCGTATCCTGAGTAGCGGATAAGACGTGAGGGTTGGCGTTTGTCAATTGCATCGAGCGTCCCCAGCGCAATGTATACGATAGCCAAATATTGCAGAGCCAGCGCAACAGCTTGCGCAAGCTGGACACTGGTTGCGCTGATTTGAATTTCACCCATGCCCAGTGCGCCGAGCGTGACGCGAATCAGTTCGCTGAAGCCGTACGAGAAACAAGCGAATGACCAATAGCGCAAATAGGCATAGTCGTATGATGCGAAATAAAAGCGCAGTAGTCCCGCAAACCCTAGTAACAGGAGTGTTTGAACTGAATGGGTTATCGTTTCGATCGCCAATCCGGTGATCAAATCAAGCGTAGGCATGCCACATTTCTTTATTATTATTATTTTCACCTAAATTAATGCACTTTAATGGGTAAGTTCAAGTGCTAGTTAACGTCAAAGTAGGTAATTTGACGCCAATCTTTGATTTGGGTTTTTGAATTAGGCAATACCCGTTATACTCAGAGAGTTAACCCTAACTACGCGGACAAAGACATGGAATACAATACCTCAGAGCTATGCGATCTCTACCCGGATATGGTGGATGTGGTTGAACCCATGTTCGAGAGTTACGGTGGCCGTTCGTCGTTCGGCGGTCAGTTGGTGATTATTAAAAGCTATGAAGATAAGGGCTTGATCGAAGAAACCCTGAATCAGGATGGCGGCGGTAAAGTACTACTTATCGATGGTGGTGGCTCAGTACGCCGGGCATTAATTGACTTAGCTATTGCTGAACAAGCCATGGATAATGACTGGGAAGGCATTATTTGCTATGGCTCTGTCAGGGATGTCGACGCATTAGAAGAGTTAGATATTGGCATTCTCGGCGTTGCTTCTATTCCGGTCGCGGCACCTAGCGAAGGTACCGGCGAAATGGAAATTCCGGTTAACTTCGGTGGCGTTACGTTTCTACCGGAGGATCATATCTATGTGGATAGTACCGGGGTTATCTTGTCACCCGAGCCGCTTGATATTGAGTAATGTCTGATCTGTCGTTTTTAAAGTTAGTTGAGCCCAGCCATTGGGTTCGAGTTCGCGAACACGAAACCAAGATTGGCCAGGCAATTCATTCTCTGGCGCTGGAGGGAAGCTTTGAACAAAGCTTAGCCAGCGCCTGGGAGGGCGGCCAACGTGTCGCGATTGTTGGTATTCCGGAAAGCATCGGGATTAAAGCGAACCTGGGCCGTCCGGGGGCAGAAGGTGGCTGGCAGGCATTTCTGCAAAACTTTTTAAACCTACAAAAAACTGGCTTGGTTTCAACGCACGAATTATTACTCGTTGGCTCGATTGAATGTAGCGACTTGATGCAACAAGCTGAGTCACTGAGTATCGAAGACGAGCAAGAACTTGCCGAGTTGCGGCGTCTGACTGCGATGATCGATGCGCGAGTCAGTCGCGTGTTAGATCCTATTTTTGCGCAAGGTTTTGACGTGGTTGTCATTGGTGGCGGTCACAATAACGCCTATCCGCTGTTGAAATCACTGCATCAAGTGACAGACCAGACCGTGGGCGCCGTTAATTTGGATCCGCACGCAGACTTCCGTGCGACTGAGGGGCGGCATAGCGGTAACGGGTTTAGTTATGCGTATGTCGAGGGCATCCTCGAGTACTATCACGTTGTGGGTTTGCATCCGGGTAAAAATTCAGCGAGTAGTCTACGCAACCTCAGCGATGCGGGTATGCGCTATCACTCTATCCATCGCTTATTCGAGCGGTCTTTTAACGAAGTGATGGATGAAGTTGTCGCTAAAGCTGACTCATGGCAACGCCCGCTGGGTATTGAGCTAGACGTGGATGCGCTAACAGGTGTTCCGGCTAGCGCGATAAATTATAGTGGCTTGTCACTGGCGCAGGGCTTCCAGTTTGTAAAACGCCTGGCTGAGCTTCCCGATGCCAGGTATGTGCATTTGGCGGAGGCAGCCCCAAGCCTTTGTAGCGCCGGTCCTGAAGAGGGTTTAAAGGTCACAGGACAGGTGCTTTGTGAGTTAACTACAGCGTATCTTCACGGTCGTGAGCGACGCCGTTAAGCCATAACGTTTTTAGCGGGTTAACGCCGAATTGATAGGTCAATTCGGCGGGGTTATGTATATCCCACAGCGCCAGATGTGCTTTCATTCCAGCCTTTATTTGGCCGTATTCTTTTTCAATGCCCAGCGCTTTTGCAGCATTTACGGTAACACCGCGCAAACACTCCTCCGGCGTTAACCGAAATAACGTTGCACCCATTTGCAACATCAGGGGTAAGTTGTGAATAGGCGAAGAGCCCGGATTGGCATCGGTAGCCAGCGCAATCGGCACTCCGTATTGCCGCAGTAGCTTGATGGGCGGCACAGTGTCATCACGCAGAAAGTAAAATGCACCAGGCAGAAGTACCGCAACTGTGCCGTTTTCAGCCATCGCTTTTACGCCGTTCTCGTCCAGTTGCTCCAGATGATCAGCGGATAATGCGTGGTAACGTGCTGCTAATGCAGCTCCGTTTTGATTGGTGATCTGCTCGGCATGAAGTTTGATGGGTAATTCATAGGCCTTAGCTGCTTTAAAAACGCGTTCGGTCTGCTCAAGACTAAAACCGATACGTTCGCAGAAAGCGTCAACCGCATCGACTAGCCCTTCAGCAGCAAGTGTCGGTAAAATCTCATTAATTATTAACTCGATATAGCCATCGGCATTGTTTTTATATTCCGGCGGCAGGGCATGCGCCGCAAGCAGCGTAGTTTTGATGTTAATGGGTAATTGCTCGCCCAAAGCGCGTGCTACTTGTAATTGTTTGCGTTCGTTTTGCAGATCCAAACCGTAACCGGACTTAACTTCAATGGTACCGACGCCTTGTTGCATTAATGCAGATGCACGTTTGCTGGCCAAACGCAGTAACTCATCAAAATCGGCAGCACGGGTAGCCTGGACCGTACTGGCTATCCCCCCGCCCTGTTCAGCGATTTCAGCGTAGCTTTTACCATGTAATCTTTGCGCGAATTCGTCAGCGCGAGAACCAGCCCAAACTAAGTGGGTATGGCAGTCAATTAGTGCCGGCGTCAGGCACATGCCCTGCCCGTCAATAACTGTTGCCGCTGGCGTGGCTGGTGCTTCGACAGCAGGCCCCGACCAATAAATTGATTCACCGTCAATAATCACGACCCCGTCTTCGATAATACCGTAATCGTCAGAGTTGTCGGATAGCGTTGCTAAAACGATGTTTTGTATACGTTGCATGGCTATTATTTAACTTCGTTTTGTGGCTTTGTTATAAGAATAGCAACCTGCTTAGGTCTTGTATAGACAATTCAATTGAACTAAACTTTGTTGCATGGGCTTTCACCAACACTGGTCACATGCAAGGGTGCCTCATGGCAAAATTTTCGACAATAAAGCAGCACATCTACCAAAAAATCGAATCCGGTGAATGGCCGGAAAATCACCCCGTCAGCTCAGAAAATGCGCTTGCCGAGGAGTTTTCAGTAAGTCGTATGACAGCCCGCCGAGCACTGCAGGAGCTTGCTGATGAGGGACTAGTTATCCGAACTCAGGGTGCCGGAACGTTCGTCGCCCCAATTAAGTCACAAACGTCTTTCATGGCTATCCGAAATATCGCCGATGAGGTGCGCAGCAGAGGCCACGATTATCGCGCCAAGGTGCATCATATGCGCGTGCAACAAGCCTCAAGTCAGGTTGCGGAAGCGTTAGCACTTGAACCCGGCGTAGACGTGCTGCATTCAACTATTGTGCATTACGAAAACGACAAACCGGTTCAGCTCGAGGAAAGGTATGTTAATCCCAACTTGGTGCCCGACTATTTAAAGCAAGATTTTAGCAAAGTGACCCCACATGAGTATTTGTGTGTTGTGACACCACTAACGGAAGCGAGCCACCAAATAGAAGCTATTCTGCCTATCTCTGCAGTATGCCAATACCTAAGTATTGATCGGCACGAGCCCTGCTTGCGCATCATTCGCCGCACCTGGAGCTCGGGCGGTGTAGTGAGCTACGCCATTCTGACCCACCCAGGCTCCCGCTTTAAGTTGGGTGGGCATTTGAATTTTTCGAATTCTTAGGAGTACGTCATGAGTCAACCACGACTTGATACATCAAGAACAATTAAAGCCGATACCGGTACTGAAATATCCTGCGCTAATTGGCAGATCGAAGCGGCGAAACGCATGTTGATGAACAATCTCGATGACGAGGTGGCGGAGCATCCTCAGGCGCTAGTCGTATATGGTGGCATAGGTCGAGCTGCCCGTAACTGGCCTTGTTATGACAAAATTATAGAAACCCTGGAGCGGCTTAAACCAGATGAATCACTACTGATTCAGTCAGGTAAACCGGTGGGTGTATTTCCAACACATGAGGATGCGCCGCGCGTGCTCATTGCAAATTCAAACTTAGTGCCTGAGTGGGCTAACTGGGAGCATTTTAACGAGCTCGATAAAAAGGGCTTGATGATGTACGGGCAAATGACTGCAGGCTCCTGGATTTACATTGGCTCACAAGGCATTGTGCAAGGTACCTACGAAACCTTCGGTGCGGTAGCTCGACAACACTTTAATGGCGATGCTAAAGGTAAGTGGATACTTACTGGCGGGCTCGGTGGCATGGGTGGCGCGCAGCCACTGGCGGCGACCATGGCTGGTTTTTGTATGCTGGCGGTAGAATGTGACGAGAGCCGTATCGATTTTAGATTGCGTACAGGCTACGTTGACCATAAAGCAACCTCTCTCGATGAGGCAATGACGCTAATAAAAAGCGCGTTAAACAAGGGCGATGCTATCTCGGTTGGGTTACTGGGTAATGCCGCCGACGTTTATAGCGAGATGCAGGAGCAAGGTGTGTTACCTGACGTGGTTACCGACCAAACGTCGGCTCACGACCCGCTGCATGGCTACTTACCGCAAGGATGGACGCTGCAACAGTATCATCAGCAACAACAGCAAGACCCACAGGGTACGGTGAGCGCTGCTAAGCAATCGATGGCAGTGCAGGTTAAGGCCATGCTGCATTTTCAGCAACAGGGTGCTGCTGTGCTGGATTACGGTAATAATATTCGGCAAATGGCAAAAGATGTCGGTGTTGAGCATGCATTTGACTTCCCGGGCTTTGTACCAGCCTACATTAGGCCGTTGTTCTGTGAGGGGATAGGGCCTTTTCGGTGGGTCGCACTATCGGGAGATCCTGAGGATATCTATAAAACCGACGAAAAGGTTAAAGAGCTAATCCCGGACAACCCACATCTGCACAACTGGCTGGATATGGCTAAAGAGCGCATTTCGTTTCAGGGGTTGCCGGCAAGAATTTGTTGGATTGGTTTAAAAGACCGCGCGCGTATTGCTAAGGCGTTCAACCAAATGGTCAAAAATGGTGAATTAAAAGCGCCGATTGTAATAGGGCGTGATCATCTGGATTCAGGCTCTGTGGCTAGCCCCAATCGTGAAACCGAAAGCATGAAAGATGGCTCAGATGCAGTGTCTGACTGGCCGTTGCTCAATGCGTTATTAAATACCGCTGGCGGCGCAACCTGGGTAAGTTTACACCATGGTGGTGGCGTTGGTATGGGTTATTCGCAGCATGCCGGAGTTGTTATTGTTGCCGACGGCACGGATGCAGCAGAAAAACGTCTGGGTCGTGTATTGTGGAATGATCCAGGTACCGGTGTTATGCGTCATGCCGATGCGGGATATGATATCGCCAAAGACTGCGCCAGGGAGCAGGGCTTAGATTTGCCAATGCTCGAGAATCAAACATCGTAGCGTTTAGCATTACGTAAAAGGAATTGTTATGAGTAGTTTTCCGTTAAATCCGGGCCAGCTGACACTGGCAGATCTGCGCCAGTGGTACTTTGCTTCGCATACGCTGAAGCTCAGTGAAGCGGCTGTTACTGACATTAATCAATCAGCAGAGACCGTAGCTAACGTACTGGAGCGCGGGCAAACGGTTTATGGTATCAACACCGGGTTTGGTTTATTGGCCAACACCCGGATACCGCCAGAACGCTTGACTGACTTACAACGCAGGATCGTATTATCGCACTCCGTGGGAACGGGCGAATTACTGGCTGACGATGTGGTGCGGCTGATGCTATTGCTTAAGGTTAATTCCTTGTCACGGGGATTTTCCGGCATTCGTTTAAGGGTCATTGATGCCTTAATTGCACTGCTTAATAACCAGGTGTACCCATGTATTCCCAGCAAGGGTTCGGTGGGAGCGTCAGGCGATCTGGCACCGCTTGCTCACATGGTATTGCCGCTATTAGGCGAGGGCGAAGTGCGATTCCAGGGCAAGATATTGCCAGCTACTGAAGGGCTTAAAAAAGCCGGGCTGGAGCCGCTTGAGTTGGCTCCGAAAGAAGGTTTAGCTTTGTTGAATGGTACTCAGGCTTCAACAGCTCTGGCATTGGCAGGACTGTTTAAAATCGAGCGGGTTTTTCATAGCGCTATTACCATTGGAGCCATGTCGGTGGAAGCGGCGATGGGCTCTCGGTCGCCTTTTGATGCGCGTATTCATCAGGTTCGTGGACAGCATGGACAACAACAGGTTGCAGCTGCCTTCAGGGATATTCTCACCGATAGCTCTGCTATCGCTAAAGATCATGAGAACTGTGAGAAAGTACAGGATCCCTATTCACTGCGTTGCCAACCGCAAGTGATGGGAGCCGCCTATGACAACCTCAAACATGCGGCGACCATTCTGGAGCGCGAGGCTAACGGGGTAACTGATAATCCGCTGGTATTTAGCGAGCAACAGGATATTTTATCCGGCGGCAACTTCCATGCTGAGCCGGTCGCAATGGCTGCGGATATTATTGCTATTGCTGCCAGTGAGGTCGGTTCTATTTCTGAACGCCGGGGTGCTTTGTTGATCGATAAACACCTGAGTAACTTGCCGCCGTTTCTGGTTAATGACGGTGGCGTTAATTCCGGGTTTATGATGGCGCAAGTGACCGCAGCAGCGCTGGCATCCGAAAACAAGAGTCTGGCGCATCCTGCTTCGGTAGACAGTATTCCGACATCGGCTAACCAGGAGGATCACGTATCGATGGCTACCTATGCGGCCCGTCGCCTCGGCGATATCGCCGATAATATTGCTGATATTGTTGCCATCGAATGGCTCGAAGCGGCACAAGGACTGGACTTTAGACGGCCGTTAAAAGCGTCTGACAAAATTGAAGTGGCTTACAGCTGTTTACGTGACCAGGTACCTTTTTATGATCAGGACCGCTACTTCGCGCCGGATATTAAAGCCGCCAGTGACTTAATCAAAGCGGGTGCTTTAGGCATGACATTGGCAGACTTTACCGTTTAGCTAAAATCACGAAGCGGCCGGTGAATTCTGCCACCGGCCGATCGTCATCTAAAATTTGAGACTTCATCGTCAGGCGGGCATTTTTGCCCTCTTTAAGAGCCGAAAAATCTCCGGTTACGTCACTTAAGCGTGCAACTGAACGTGGTTCTTGTGTGACCGGTTTGTGATAATGGATATTTCCGTCTCCCAGCACCACTGAGCCCTCTAATCCCCGTTCCAACAGTTGTAAGTGCAATAAACCCCAGCAGGTGAGCGTGCCCAGCGAATAAATACTGCCGGCAAACATAGTGCCGTGGACGTTAATGTTGCGCGATAATACGGCCCGGGTTTCAAATAGGCGGCCAGTGTACTGGTGTATCTTAATACCCATTGCATCAGATATAGGGATATCGTTTTGCCAGGTCTGTTGCAGCTCGGCACACCATTCAGGCCGGTAGATTATGCGGTTTTGCTCGCTAAACGATTTACGTAACTGGTGTTCAGCCATGGGATTATTTACGGTATTGCCTTCTTCAGCAATGTAGTAACCGCATTTTTTATAAAAACCAATGGTATTGTCGCGTGAGTTAATCACGACGTGTTGTGCGCCTTCATTTCTGGCCGCTAATTCGAGTGCGTAAATAATAGCGACGCCGTGCCCTTCGCCCCGATATTCGGGCGCTACAGCCATAAAACGAATCTGAGCTTCCTCAGGACTGTTAAAGTGCACACGGCCCACCGCCACAGCTTCACCGGCTGCATTGACGACCATGCGGTGTTGGCCAACCTGATCATACTCGTCTTGTTCAGAGCCCCGTGGCCGCTGAAATGGCTCACGTAAAACTCGCCAGCGCAAATCGTAATATTGCTCAAGTTGGTGCGGCGTTTCCGGGGTAATAACTTTGTACATTAATCGACCCTTAACTCAAACGTGACTGGTCCATCGTTAACCAAAGACACTTGCATGTCGGCGGCGAACTGACCGGTTTCTACAGCAATACCTTGTTGCTTTAGTGCGTCGCAAAATACTTCGTAGAGCTGTTTGGCTTGCTCCGGGGTTGCAGCTGACGAAAACGAGGGCCGGCGACCTTTTCGGGTATCGGCGGCAAGTGTAAACTGAGAAACAACCAGTGCTGATAGTTTCTGGTCTAGCAGGCTTTCGTTCATTTTGCCGTCGGCGTCACTAAATATACGGTAACCGGCAATGCGTGCGGCTAATTTTTTGGCTTTATCTTCGTTATCTGCATGCTCTACACCCAGCAGTATCAGTAAACCCGGACCAATCTCGCCAATGGTCTGTTGTTCAACCTCTACTTTTGCTTGTGAGACACGTTGCAGTAGTCCAATCATTCGTCCTTGTCCTTCGATCTACGGTTCAGGTATTGATATTCTTCCAGGCTGACAGTCAGCTCTGCACCAACTAACACTATGTTCCAGGATAAATAAATCCAGATAAGCAAAATGGGAACCGTCGCTAACGCACCATAAATGGCCTGATAAGTGGGAAAGTGCGTGATATATAACGAGAAGATTTGTTTACTAAGTTCAAACAAAATAGCGGCAATGACGGCACCAAAAGCGGCATAACGGAACTTAACGGTACGATTAGGTACCAGCTGATAAAGCAGAACAAATGCCACAAAACTGGTTACAACGGGAACAAACCACAACATAAAACTGCGCACACCGGATACATATTCTTCCGCAAACTGCGTCAGAGAAATGAGATAAGAGGTTGCAGCTAACCCTGAACCAATAAGTACAGGTCCGAGTGTGAGAATCATCCAGTAAATGGCCAAGGACACAATAAAACGTCTTTTACTGGTGTCTCGCCAGATGTTATTCAGCGTCGAGTCGATGGCTGAAATCAGCATCACCGCGACCACAAATAAAAAGCCAATGCCTACAGCTGTCATTCGTGAGGCGTTAGCGACAAACTCGTCGATATACTGTTTGAGTTGTTCGCCTGATGTCGGCAGTAAATTAGCGATCAAAGCGTCTTCAATATTGCGCTGTAATTGTTCGAATACCGGAAACGCCGAAAAAATAGTAAACATAACAACAATCAGCGGCACCAACGACAGCAGACTGACGTAGGTAAGATGACCTGCCGTGACGTTGATTTTATCAGCAGAGCAGCGTTGTCCGAAATACTTAAAGAACTGCGCACCCTGTTGTAGCTTTTGCTGCCAATCCATCGTTGTTTTCAAGCGTGAGTCCTGAGCCAATTTGTGATTAAGATACGTATCAATACGTACTATATCATGTGGGAGTTTATCATTTATGGCAATGGTGGTGTTCGGAGCAGCAGGCGGACTAGGCTGTGCGATAACGGAGCGTTTGGTTCATGAGTTCCCGGAGCAACAGGTAATTGCTATTTCTCGTCAGCCAACTAAGCGTCGTATCGCCGGCGTTCAATATATTGCGCTGGATGCCTACAATGAACAAGCATTGGCTCAATGGTCTGCAGAATTTAAAAAAACCGGAGCGCAACTTGATGGCGTGGTGTCCACCATCGGTATGCTGCACGATGAAGAAACATCTCCGGAGAAACAACTCGCAGATATCACAGCGGATAATCTGGAAAAATTGTTTGCCGTTAACGCGGTTGCTCCGATGCTGGTCCTCAAGTATTGCCAGCCGTTATTTGATAAGAAAAATGAGGCATTTTTTGTTCAGTTATCGGCTAAAGTGGGTAGTATAGAGGACAACTACCTGGGTGGCTGGTACGCTTATCGAGCGTCAAAAGCCGCACTCAACATGCAGTTAAAAACAGCCTCGATTGAGTTAAAACGCAGTCATAAGAAGCTGGTTGTTGCGGCGATTCATCCTGGTACAACGGATACACGGTTATCGAAGCCTTTTCAAAAGCGTGTACCGGAGGGCAAGCTCTATTCTGCTTCATTGTCCGCTGAGCGTATTGTGAACGTGATAAAAGGATTAACCCCTGATAAGTCAGGAGGACTGTTTCACTGGGATGGAGTAAAATTACCTTACTAGCTGTCATTATTGCATTTAGTCTGCAAATGGTTCTAAATTGGTAAAAAACCAAGGAGCATCACATGTTATACATCCTCGCGATCTTATTGCCGCCGTTGGCGGTGTTATTCACCGGTAAAATATTTCAGTTTATTTTTAATCTTATTTTGGCGGCTGTCGGTGTGATTTTAGCCGTGGTCACGCTGGGCGCGTTCGGTTTAATCTATATTCTCGCTATCATTCACGCGATCATCATTGTGCATGGACACCGCCAGGAAAAACGTGACGAACGGTTAGTGCGTGCAGTGCGGGGGGATAAAAAATGAGGCTATTAGCCGCAGTTACGGCAGTTTTATTGTTAACGGGGTGCCAGACGGCTTATTACTCGACAATGGAAAAACTGGGTATCGAAAAACGCGATATATTGGTTGACCGTGTTGACGAGGCTAAAGATTCTCAAGGCGAGGCACAGGAAGAGTTTCGTTCCGCTTTAGAGCGTCTGGATACCATGCTTAACATTGATGGTGGCGAGCTGGAAGAGCAGTACAATGCCCTGAATGACGACTACGAAGCCAGTAAATCGGCAGCTGAGCGCGTGCGTGAACGTATTGATGCCGTAGATGATGTCGCTCAAGACTTATTTGATGAGTGGAGTGAGGAGTTAGAACAATATTCTAATGATTCGATGCGTCGCCAAAGTGAACGCCAACTGCGCGAAACAGAGCGCCGTTACGCCGACCTGATTCGTACCATGGAACGAGCTGCGAGCAAGATGGATCCGGTGTTGGCGAAGTTACAGGATAACGTTCTGTATCTTAAACATAACCTCAATGCACAGGCAATTAGTGCCATTCGAGGCGAGTTTGATAATTTACAGGTAGACATCCGCGATCTGATCAAGGAAATGGAAACGGCGATTGCTGAATCGGATAAGTTTATTGCGTCGATGAACTAAGCGGCTCGCTCGTTACGTATGCAATACCTAGTCACAGCAAATAAAGGATAGCTTTGAATGTCAATTTTATTAATTGGCGGCAGTCGCCGCAAAGACTCACTTAATACAAAAGTTAAACATCGTATTGCAGAGGTCGCTGATAAATACGGTATTCACTACAAGTTACTTGATGCCGATGCACTTGATGCACCGATTTATCACGGTGATTATGAAGCAGCTGAAGGCGTGCCGGAGTCAATGCAAACGTTGGCGCGGGAAATAAAAGCTGCGTCCAAAGTTGTTTTAATCAGCCCGGAATATAACTCGTCTGTGTCGCCGTTAATAAAAAATGCTATCGACTGGGTTTCTCGAGTTGAGAGCCAGGCATGGCAAAACAAAAAGGTGCTCTTAGGCGCGGCGTCACCGGGTGGTTTAGGCGGAATTCGTGGTTTGATGCACTTGCGCGACATTTTGGGCAATGTGCAGGCCTGGACTGCGCCTAATTTCGCTATCTGCCCAAACGCCAATGACGAAACCATTGCAAATATGGACGAGTCATTTCTGAAAAGCTTTCTGGAGCAGGGTGATTAGTCTCTCTGGCTAAGGCCGTCGAGATAAGTTTCGATGGCCTTACTGCCATACTCACTTAAATCAAAATAGTTGCTGTCGAGTAACCAGTTGTAAATTAATCCATCAACCATACCGAAAAGGCCAATCACCGCCATTCTGGGGTCAGTCTCGGGTTTTAATTGCTGATCCTGCAATGCTTTCTCGAACAACGTTTCGAAGTCTTCTATGCATTCATTCCGACCACTGACATGACGCAATTTTATGGGGTTGACTTCATCAACGTATTCACACTTGTGCAGTAAAATACTGGCTAGCGCCTGTACCCGCTCATTACTTTGAATTCGGGTAAGAAACTCAATGGTGCGTTTACGGATTTCCTTTAAGGCGTCGTAGTCTTTGAGTTCAGCGATGTGCTCGCGCATCTCGTCTATGGGTAACCGAACTCGATCCATCAGTGACTCGATCAAATCCTGTTTATGACGAAAGTGGTGGTAGATGGCGCCGCGAGTTACTCCTGCTTGCTCTGCAACCTGGGCCATAGACGTGTGGGCGACACCATTTTTACCGAACAGAAGTTCGGCTGCATCGAGCAATTTAGCCCGCGTTTCCATGGCATCTTCTTTAGTCCGTCTTACCAAAATATCACCTTCCAGTCAGTTACCTGCGAACTTAAGCACAATTAATTATATCGCACATTGTTTAATCATGCACCTACGCATGTATAAGTACCAAGTTCGGAATTGAAAAGTCCTTGTGATAGCGGTCTAGCTGTGCAGATAATACGTAAGACATAGTACTGATTATACAAGTAGTCGGAAACCGTGGAGGTTTTATGAAAAACGAAATTGATTTTCGCCTGATTCTTGATGCGTACGAAAAAATTCATGAGCATGGTGAGGCAAAGCAGGGCCAGCACGTGTTAGACGGCATCACTGCATTTACTGACCATGATGGCTACACGGTGTTTTTGGAAGGGCATGGTGTTAAGTTACGGCTGGAATTTCATAATAAATATCACTTGGATTATGATAACGGCACGCAGCTGGATAAGTTTATCAGGGCTCTTAAAAACATTTCTGAAGGTTATGAAACGCCCGGCAGAGAGCGTGGATGAGTAAAAAAGCCTATACCTTCCGGGAAGAAGTTGCGCATGCCCTTACGCATGGTATTGGGGCTGCGCTGAGTATTGCAGCACTATCGGTGATGGTTTGGTGGGCTTTAGCCTACGGCGATGTTTGGCACGTCGTGTCCGCGAGCATTTATGGTGCCAGCCTTATCATTCTTTATACTGCTTCAACTCTTTACCATGCATTCCCGTGGCCGAGGCTAAAAGGATATTTTCAGCAGCTCGATCATGCTGCAATCTTTTTGTTGATAGCAGGCACTTATACGCCCTTTGCGCTGATTAATTTGCGCGGTCTCTGGGGCTGGAGCCTGCTCGGCGTGGTGTGGGGTATCGCACTCATTGGCGTGGTAATTGAGCTGTTTGTAAAAGATGCGCCCAAATGGCTATCGTTGACCTTGTATCTGGGTATGGGATGGATTGCGTTGGTTGCCATTAAGCCAATGCTGGATAATGTCCAACTCGAAGGTTTGATGTTACTTCTGGCTGGCGGCCTGGCCTATACGCTGGGCGTGGTATTTTATGTTTGGAAGTCATTACCCTACCACCATGCTATCTGGCATTTGTTTGTTTTAGCCGGTAGTGTTTTTCACTTCTTTTCTATTTTTTACTACGTACTGCCGCAGCCTGAAATATTGGCGCTTGGATAAAAAAATACCCGCTCAATGGCGGGTATTTTTAGCTAAGCAGCGTGGCTGTTAAGCTTTAGGCTCACGGCCCGCGCGCTTACGTTCGTTTTCGGTTAACAAACGCTTACGAATGCGGATAGATTCAGGCGTAACCTCAACCAATTCGTCATCGTTAATAAACTCTAATGCTTGCTCAAGTGTGTATTTAATTGGCGGGCTCAATGTTTGAGCGTCGTCAGTACCTGAAGCACGAACGTTGGTTAGCTGCTTACCTTTTAGACAGTTAACGGTTAAGTCGTTAGAGCGGTTATGAATACCAATAACCTGACCTTCATAAACTTCGTCACCGTGCGCTGCGAACAATTTACCGCGTTCTTGCAGGTTAAACAGTGCATAGGTCAGTGCTTTACCCTGTGCGTTAGAAATCAATACGCCGTTTACACGCTGGCCGATGGTACCGCCTTTATGCGGGCCGTAATGGTCAAACGTGTGGTACATCAAACCAGTACCTGAGGTCAATGTCATGAACTCAGTCTGGAAACCAATCAAGCCACGGCTTGGTACTTCGAAATCGACGCGCACGCGGCCTTTGCCATCCGGAGTCATGTTGGTCATCTCAGCTTTACGCAAACCAAGCTTTTCCATAACCGCACCCTGGTGCTGTTCTTCGATGTCTACCGTCAATGACTCATACGGTTCCATTTTCTGGCCGTCTTCGTACTTGATGATAACTTCCGGGCGCGATACGGCTAATTCGAAGCCTTCACGACGCATGTTTTCGATTAATACGCCTAAGTGCAGCTCACCACGACCAGAGACACGGAATTTATCCGGGTTATCAGTTTCTTCAACACGCAATGCGACGTTATGGACTAGCTCTTGTTGCAAACGCTCAAGAATTTGACGAGAAGTAACGAATTTACCTTCTTTACCGGCAAATGGTGAGGTGTTGACCTGGAACGTCATGGTAACAGTCGGCTCGTCAACGCTTAGCGGCTTCATTGCTTCAGCTGCGCCTACCGCACAAACGGTGTCTGAAATTTTAAGTTCACCCAAACCGGTTATGGCACAAATGTCGCCTGCATGAGCTGATTCTGCGTCAATGCGGTCAAGACCCAGGTAATTAAATACTTTACCGATTTTACCGCTACGCTCTTTGCCGTCAGCACCAACGATAGTAACCGGTTGGTTTACTTTAACGCTACCACGAGTTACACGACCAATACCGATAACGCCAAGGTAACTTGAATAATCAAGTTGAGAAATCTGCATCTGTAAGTCAGCGTCAGGATCTGCGTCCGGGTGGCTGACTTCGTTAACGATAGTTTCGAACAACGGCGTCATGTTTTCGCCAACCGTTTCTTCTTCACGAGTAGCCCAGCCATTCAGTGCCGAAGCGTAAACAACAGGAAAGTCTAACTGTTTGTCGGTTGCGCCTAAGTTATCAAACAAATCAAACACCTGATCCATCACCCAGTCAGGGCGAGCGCCGGGACGGTCGATTTTGTTGATGACAAGAATCGGGTTCAAACCGTGCTCAAACGCTTTTTGTGTAACGAAACGCGTTTGCGGCATAGGACCGTCAACAGCGTCGACTACCAACAATACTGAGTCAGCCATTGATAATACACGTTCTACTTCACCACCAAAGTCGGCGTGTCCCGGAGTGTCCAGAATGTTGATGCGGTAGTCCTGCCAGTTAACGGCTGTATTTTTTGCCAAAATGGTGATGCCGCGTTCTTTTTCCAGATCGTTAGAGTCCATGATGCGCTCTTCGAGCTCACCACGACTTTCTAAGGTGCCAGATTGTTGAAGTAGTTTGTCGACCAGTGTGGTTTTGCCATGGTCTACGTGCGCAATAATCGCAATGTTGCGAAGTTTATTAATATCAAATGCCTGAGTTGTCATTAAGAAAGCCTGTGTTTGTCGGAGTAAACCCTGCCGACAGAGGGTTGATAAAAAAGAGCGGCGTATTCTACCTGTTTAGTAACTAATTAAAAAGCCTTTGTTCGTTTTTTACTCAAAAGATTCATAAAGCAACATAACGGTGCACCATTATGGTGTATAATGCACTAATATGGTGCGATTGAGGTTGGTGGTCTTCTCTTTTAAATTCGTAACCTATTGAAATTAATTGAGTATCTATTTTGGCATGGCTGTTGCTATGTAAAACGTGTCGAGTCATTACAACAAAATTAATTGTGATCGAAACCGCTATTAACAGAGTTATCGATTACACTAGCTAAAAATAACTAATTTATTCATTCCGCTGGAGGAAAACATGTCAGCAAGCAAGATTTTCGATGCCATTAAAGAACACGACGTAAAATTCGTTGATTTGCGCTTTACCGATACCAAAGGTAAAGAGCAGCACGTCACTATTCCGGTGTCGCAAATCGATGATGACTTCTTTGAAGAAGGTAAAATGTTTGACGGCTCATCGATTTCGGGTTGGAAAGGGATCAATGAGTCAGACATGGTATTGATGCCTGATTCAGATTCACTGGTACTGGACCCGTTTACCGACGAAATGACCCTGAACGTTCGTTGCGATATTCTGGAACCGGATACAATGCAAGGCTACAGCCGCGATCCACGTTCTATTGCTAAACGAGCAGAAGAGTTTTTACAGTCATCAGGTATTGCTGACAACGCCTTTTTTGGTCCCGAGCCGGAATTTTTCTTATTTAATGATGTGCGATTCCACACCGACATGAGCGGCTCGTTTTATAAAATAGATGCCGAAGAAGCCAAATGGAATTCAGGTCGTGAATACTCTGAAGGTAACCTGGCACACCGCCCAGGTGTTAAAGGAGGCTATTTTCCGGTTCCTCCGGTAGATTCAGCACACGATATTCGCGGCACCATGTGTCTGGTTATGGAAGACATGGGATTGGTGGTTGAAGCACACCACCATGAGGTTGCAACCGCAGGACAAAACGAAGTTGCTACTCAGTTTAACTCGTTGACTAAGAAAGCCGACGAAATTCAGGTTTACAAGTATGTTGTGCACAATGTAGCCCATAGCTATGGCATGACAGCGACCTTTATGCCGAAGCCATTGGTGGGTGATAATGGGTCCGGTATGCATGTGCACATGTCATTGCAAAAAGGTGGCGAAAACCTGTTTGCAGGTGACCAGTATGGTGGGTTAAGCGAAACTGCATTGTATTATATTGGTGGTATTATCAAACACGCACGTGCCATTAATGCGTTTACCAACCCATCGACCAACTCATACAAACGCTTAGTACCTGGTTTTGAAGCGCCGGTAATGTTGGCTTACTCTGCACGTAACCGTTCGGCTTCTATTCGTATACCGCTGGTTTCGAGTGCAAAAGCACGCCGCGTCGAAGTACGCTTCCCTGATCCAAGCGCAAACCCATACTTATGCTTTACTGCGCTACTGATGGCAGGTCTTGATGGTATCCGCAATAAGATACACCCTGGTGATGCTATGGATAAAGATCTGTACAACCTGCCGGCCGAGGAAGCGCGCGATATACCTACCGTGTGTCACTCTCTGGAGATGGCATTAGAAGCGCTGGACAAAGATCGTGACTTCTTAAAACAAGGCGGAGTAATGGATGACGATATGATCGACGCATACATTGATCTGAAATATAACGAAGTCGAGACACTGAAGAAAACAACGCACCCCGTTGAGTTTGATATGTACTACAGCTGCTAATTTCTATTGCTAAGACTTTAGCAATTACTAAAAGGGAGCAAGGCTCCCTTTTTTAAGCAGAATACATGCACTATATTGGTGCATTCAACGTGAGTTAATTTATGGCGGCGCTAAAAACACAACAGGTAACTATACTGGATGCTTTGCTTACAGCGGTCGTGGTGCTGGATGAACAACTGGTTATTCGACAGGTCAATGCGGCAGCTGAATCGTTACTCGACCATAGTGCCCGTAGACTGTTAAACGAGCCCTTTGCCAGTAGTTATGTGTCTACCACATTAAGTTCGGATTTACTAAAGAGTTGTTTACTCGACCAACAAACACTGGTTAATTCCGAAGCTGAATTGGTGTTGCATTCTGGGCATAAGATCACGGTTGAAGTGAGTATCCAGTTTTGGCACGACGCCAACGCCGATATGCCTTGTTTATTGTTGGAATTGAGACAAGTTGATTTACAGCGTCAAATTTTGCAGGAAAACTCTCAACGGCAACAGTTATTCGCTACACAAAGCCTGTTACGAGGCATGGCTCATGAAATTAAAAATCCGCTTGGTGGGCTGAGAGGGGCAGCACAATTGCTAGCAAGGCAATTACATGATGACGATTTGTTGGAGTATACCGACCTTATCATTGCTCAATCTGACCGACTACGTAATTTGATTGACAGGCTGTTGGGACCATCACGGATTGACCAGCCAAAAACAGTTAACTTGCACCAGGTAATCGAGCGTGTGCTTCAGACGGTTAGCTACGAGTATGAGAAAACCTTGGTGTTAAAGCGTGACTATGATCCTTCGTTGCCGCATTTGAGTGGCATAGAGGATGCGCTCGAGCAGGTGTTCTTAAACATTGTGCAAAATGCAGCACAAGCTCTGGATGGCGACGGTGTTATTACCGTCAGAACCCGGGTCGAGCACCAATTAACGCTGTTTGGGCAACGCTACCGTCAGTGTGCGGTTATCAGTATTCACGACAATGGTCCGGGAATACCAGCCTCACTTCAGGGGCAAATATTTTATCCTATGGTGAGTGGACGACCCGGGGGTACCGGCCTTGGGTTGTCATTAGTGCATAGCCTGGTTCATCAGCACGGCGGCAAAATTGAGTTTAGCTCAGAGCCGGGTCATACCTGTTTTAATATTTTTCTTCCTTACCGGCAGCCGGAGGCGTTTGCGTATGACGACCGCTAAACTATGGGTGATTGATGATGACCCTTCTATTCGCTGGGTGTTAGAGAAAACCTTTAACGGTACCGAATTTCAGGTACGTTGCTTTAGTGAGACTGAACAGGTTTACGAAGCATTTGTAGAAGACGCGCCAGACGTATTGTTAAGTGATATTCGCATGCCGGGTGAAGATGGACTGACGTTATTAAAAAAGATGACCAGGGAACGCCCTGACCTGCCTGTAGTTATCATGACAGCACACTCTGATCTTGATACCGCAGTAAATGTTTTTAAAGGCGGGGCGTTTGAGTATCTGGCAAAGCCTTTTGACCTGGATGATGCCGTCGCAACCGTCAGGAAAGCTTACCAGCAACGGCAAAGCCAACCTCAACTTACCGAAGTTCAACGCACGCCACCCACGCTGATTGGTGACTCGGCTTCGATGCAAGATGTTTTCCGCGTTATCGGTCGACTATCAAAGTCCAGTGTCAG
The DNA here is from genome assembly GCF_019431395.1 of Idiomarina sp. Taxonomy (NCBI): domain Bacteria; kingdom Pseudomonadati; phylum Pseudomonadota; class Gammaproteobacteria; order Alteromonadales; family Idiomarinaceae; genus Idiomarina; species Idiomarina sp. Next base: position 2,098,927 of record NZ_CP080268.1, on the reverse strand, counting down.
CGTTTTGATTACCGGCGAGACCGGAACCGGTAAAGAGCTAATCGCGAACGCACTACATCAACACAGCCCAAGAGCGGAACATGCGTTTGTGGCGTTGAATATGGCAGCGATTCCGGCTGAACTTATCGAGTCCGAGTTATTTGGTCATGAAAAAGGCGCATTTACCGGCGCCGATAAACGTCGTGTCGGACGTTTTGAACAAGCTAACCACGGCACTCTTTTTTTAGATGAAATTGGCGACATGCCGTTACCTGTACAAACCCGGTTGTTGCGAGTTTTAGCCGAAGGGCAATTTTATCCAGTAGGTGCTCATCAGCCATTGAATGTTGATGTAAGGGTCATAGCAGCAACCCACAAAAACTTAGAGCAGGCCGTCACTCGTGGCGAATTTCGAGAAGACTTATTTCATCGGCTAAATGTTATTCAGTTGAAACTGCCCGCATTACGAGAGCGGACCGAAGATATACCTCAACTTGCAGAGTACTTTTTACAACGCTCAGCGCAAGAGCTAGCGGTAAACACCAAACAACTGAGTGAAGATGCGGTAGCTGCGCTGTGCAGGTACAACTGGCCTGGTAACGTCAGGCAGTTAGAAAATGTCTGCCGTTGGCTAACTGTAATGGCGCCGGGGCAGGTTGTTCAGACACATGAATTACCGGATGAACTGCAACAGAAAAATGAACCTGACGTTAGTTTAGAGGTCAATGAAGCAGCTAGCTGGGGCGACACCATTGACGCAGAACTGCGTCGACGTGTTCATCAACACGACGTGTTAACTGAGTTAAACGAAGAACTAGAGCGCCGGGCACTCCGATTTGCTCTTGAGCGTTTCGGCGGGCACAAACAAAAAGCAGCGCGCTGGTTAGGTTGGGGACGTAATACCTTAACCCGTAAAACCAAGCTATTATTAAAGTAAATATTTTGAAAAAGGCATCGCCCTGTGCCGCTGGTTTATAGAAGATAGGGTAGATGTCATGCAACTGAGAAGGCAAACAATGCATTCTGTATTACTGATTGACGATGATCATGAAATGTCGGCGATGCTGACGGAGTTATTCAAGCGAGAGTCTGTTGAGCTTACTGTCGTTGATGACGGTGTAAAAGGTCTGGACGCTGCCTTAAATGGCGATTTCGAGTTGATCCTGCTCGACGTCATGTTGCCCGGCATAGATGGTATGCAGCTACTACAGCGATTGCGGCAGCAGCATCGAGATACTGCAGTATTGATGTTAACGGCGCGTGGCGATGACGATGACCGGGTAATGGGGCTTGAGCTAGGTGCTGATGACTATTTACCCAAGCCATTTAATCCGCGTGAACTTATTGCACGGGTTCGCGCGTTGTTGCGCAGAACACCTAACACCACCATGCAATCGGAGAAGCTAGTCGCTAGCGGCTTTGAACTTGATCCGGCCAAAGCTGAAGTGAGCTGTGACGGCCAGGCGCTGGTCATTACACCAACCGAATTTGATATTTTGCGCTGTTTGATGCAGCAAGCGGGACAAATGGTGAGTAAAGATCAACTATCGGTAGCTGCGCTGGGGCGCAAAATGGGCCCGTTTGACCGCAGCCTGGATGTACATATCAGTAATATTCGCAAGAAACTTCCCAGCCGGCCTGAGCGCATACAGACCGTGCGCGGCCGAGGTTACCGTCTGACCGCGCAGGCATGATCTCCAACAGTAGTCGCCGCAAAAGTCGTTGGTACCAGTCGCTGACATTGCGACTGCTGTTATTGTTTTGGGCCTTATTGTTTGTTACCGCAAGCAGTGGTTATTTCCTCGCTGTATGGAATAGAGCGACGCCCGAACCACAGCCTGTGGCCGAGCCGATAAAACGAACGATTGCTCCGCTGTTACAAGACCCTGTTACCTTTCTGAGTTTAGAACCTGGCCGGTTAATTGCCGGTAATTATCGTGTTGCTGCACGCGTATCGGCCGCCGGGCAGCAGAAATTAATGCTGGATGAATACCTTGGTGAGCAACACCGGCGTACGCTGTTGCGATTTCTGAATTATGAGCAAACGATGCAGATGCCGTTAGCTGACCGGTTGTTGATTGGGCCATTCGAGTTAAATGGTAATAAAGTACTGGTAACGCGGCCACTGCAGGCTGCTGAATGGCAAGATCAGGCTCAGGCCGAACGAGAGCTGACACAAGCCCGAACATGGGCCATCGTGTCCGGTAGTTTTGTTATCGCTATTCTGTTGGGAGTATGGCTGATACGCCCAATTCGCCGGCTAAGTTCTGCAACCCGCGAAATAGCAGCAGGTAGCGCTGAACCTAACCTTGCTAAGTTGCCAAATCGGCGCGACGAAATTGGTGATTTAGCAAGGTCTCTTGCACAAACCGCGCGTGATCTAGCGGTCTCGCGTGACGCACAACGACGGTTGCTCAGCGATGTTTCGCATGAGTTACGTTCGCCAATGGCACGTATGCAAGTAGCATTGGATCTAACCGATGCCAGCGAAGATGATGCGCATATGCAGCAGTTACGCAGAGATACCGAGCGACTTAATCTAATTATTGAACGAATTCTGTCACTTTCTAAATTAGAAAACGGATTGGTGAACCTGAATGAAGAAACGGTTGATACGGGTCAACTTGTTGCGCGTTTGATTGATGATATTCAATATGCTGACGAGGCTTTAGGACAACGCTTAGAGCAACAGCATGCACAGTGGCCGGAGCTCCAATCTGACGAAGAGCTGTTACGCATGATAATCGAAAATATCGTTCGCAACGCGCTTCATTACACCGATGGTACTGTCGAACTCGGCTATAGCCTGAGTGATAATCAACACCGAATTAGCATTCGTGACCACGGACCCGGCGTCGACGACGACTTATTAGCGAAATTGTTTGAGCCGTTTTATCGTGGTGACCCTTCACGAAAACATAAAGCAGGGGTGGGCTTGGGATTAGCGCTGAGTCAGCGCGCTGCCGTGGTGTTGGGCGGCACCTTATCAGCTTCTAATCACCCTGATGGGGGGCTGGAAGTTGTGTTAACATTGCCTCAAGATTAACGACACCAAGCAGCACGTGACCCGAACCACTGACACAACCCGCCCCGGCGACGATAGCCCAGCCTGGTTAACGCATTATTACGACCATGTAATGCCATTCTGGCAGCAGGTTAACAATCGTTGGCTAAAAAGCTTCGATGGCATTAAATTGCACTGGTGTTTTTATAAAGTCAGTGAGCATGCGCCTTTGGTTGTTATCAGCCCGGGACGTATTGAGGCTGCGCTTAAATATCAGGAAGTTATCTGGGAATTAGCGCAGGCGGGCATTTCGTGTGCCGTGTTAGATCACCGTGGGCAAGGCGAATCAGAGCGCATGACGACTAACCCTCACCAAGGGCACGTAGAAAAATTTAGTGACTTTATTGGTGACTTCGAAGTTTTTAATGAAGCAGTGAGTGACGTTTTTCCGCTTGCCAGTAGGCGGTGTCTATTAGGTCATTCGATGGGTGGAACTATTGCCGCATTATATATGCATAACCGCGACGGTGGTTATGAGGAAATGCTACTTTCTTCTCCCATGTTCTCTATTAACACAGCCGGTATTCCGGTTAGTGTTGCTAAGTCGATAATCTCGGCTGGCGCTTGGCTTAATAAGCATTTGATGCCAAACCGACCCTGGTATTTTTTGGGTATGAAGGGGTACCAACCGGTAGAGTTTAATAAAAACGAACTGACTCATAGTAAAAACCGGTATCGGGTGTTTAGAGAACTTTATCAGCTGCAACCCGAGGTACAATTGGGTGGGCCTACCTTTAACTGGCTACACGAAGCGTTAATTGCCTGTGATAAAGCTAGCTCGGGGAGCCTCTCAATAGCGTGTCCAGTGACCTTATTTCAGGCCGGCAGTGACAGTGTGGTGACGGCTGAAGGGCAAGATCGTTTTGTTATGTACAATGAGGCAACTAAGGTGATCATTGAGGGAGCACGGCACGAGCTATTAATGGAAAGTGATCGTTATAGACAACCACTGATGAGCAAACTGCTATCCATTAATGAGTGATTGAACCTTCTACCTTAGCTACGATCTCGGGATCCATGTGTACAATGATATCTGCTGCCGGGAAGTGCTTCATCAATTCAGCCTCTACACAGTCCGAAATGGCATGTGCTTTTAGCAACGACAAGCGATCATCAAGTTCGATATGGAGTTGAATAAAACGTGTTGGCCCGGCTTCCCGGGTGCGCAGTCCATGTAAGCCCCGTACACCATCAACTGACTTGGCAATCGTGATAATTTGTTGTTGTGTCTGTTCGGGCAACTCGCGATCCATCAACGAATTGAAGGCTTGAGAGCCGATTTTGATAGCGCCAATGATGAGGTATGCAGCGATACCAATGGCAAATACGCTATCAGCCCAGAGTAACCCCCAGCCGCTCAACAGCAACGCGATAATAACGGCAATATTCAATAAAATATCGGATTGGTAATGTAGGTGGTCGGCTTTAACTGCTTGCGAATCGGTGTGTTTAATTGCGATACGCTGGATAGTGATCAGCACAAGTGTTAGCGCAATAGCAGCTCCTGACACCCATATGCCGGTATTAACCGAAGGCAGTCTGGGCCCTTGGATTAATTGCTCAATACTATGAAACACCAACAGCATGCTGGAACCGGCAATAAATGCACTTTGCGCAAGTGCGGCTAAAGACTCAGCCTTACCGTGACCAAAGCGGTGTTCTTCGTCTGCAGGCTGAAGAGCATAACGAATGGCGAAAAAACTAAATACCGAGGCGCCGCTATCGAGAATTGAATCGGTCATCGATGCCAGCATGCTCGCCGATTCGGTTTGCAACCAGGCAAACAGCTTCATGGCAATAAGAGAAAATGCGACGATAACAGAAGCTGTGCTGGCAAGCTTAACCCAGAATGAATAGGTTTTACGAAAGTTAGCTGCTGAGTTTTCGTTAGTTGGTTTCACAATAGGACCGAAATTTGATGCGCCGTGTTAGCGATAGTTTGCTATTCTAACGCTTTTTAGCTGTCGTTAAAATTATCATGCTGCATTTAGTCTTATTTGAGCCAGAAATACCTCCTAATACTGGTAATGCCATTCGGTTGGCGGCCAACACTGGTATGCAACTGCACTTGATCGAACCACTAGGATTCGAGCTTGATGAAAAGAAGGTCCGGCGTGCGGGTCTTGACTACCGGGATCTCGCTAATGTTCGTATTCATGATTCGTGGCAACATTTTTTAGACACGATCGAACATAACCGAGTTTTCGCCTGCACGACACGCGGTACAACCCGTTATACAGACGTAGAATTCGAGGCGGGTGATGTGTTGTTATTTGGGCCAGAAACACGGGGATTGCCGCTGGAAGTATTAGAGACATTCCCCGCGAAGAACTGGTTGCGTCTGCCTATGGCAAGTAATAGCCGAAGTCTGAATTTATCGAATTGTGTTGCTATTTTCGCTTATGAAGCGTGGCGACAGCTTGGCTTCGAGGGCGCGATCTAAGTGCGCCTTTAACTGAGCACCTAACTCGTTATTTTTAAATGCGACATATAATGGTAATGGCTCACGCAAGCGACTTCGGTGATAAGGCGTAGTGACCCAGTCAGGCAGATTGTATTTGTAATCGATGACGCCTTCAATTCGGTTTAAATCCAATAATGCAAAACAGTCTAATGACGTGTTAGCTCGATAAAACGAAAGCGAGTCTGGTAGTAGTTTGTGTAATTCTTCATTGCCTGAATAGCATACGGTGTGGCTCTCTTGGCCAGCCAGAATAGCCTGTTTTTTTGTCCTGTCACTGGCAAAAAGGTAAAGGGCATCATCCATCGCAATGGGTTTTTTGGAGTACAGCAGCTCATTATCAAACTGATTTTTATAAACCCCTACCACCATGTGGGCTTTGTCTTCGAGCAAAGCGTTTAAGGCTCGGGGCCAATTACTTGCCAGGGTTTTAACTCCAGCTACGGTGTCGCCGTAGACTGTGTTGATAAGTTGCCACAACCGACCGTTACCGTTAGCCCCGGTTAAACCAGGCCTAGCCGCTGCAGCTGCGGTCAACTCCGTTGGCATAGGCATGGGTTTTAATTGCTCGGGCGCTTGTAATTTAAATTGCTGGCGTAACTGCGATAGTCTGCCCGAGGCCTGCATCAAGGAAAGGCGTTGATAGAGGGGCTCAATCAGGTGTTTATATTTTTGATGTAGATAATGAAAACCAACCTCTGACTTAACGTGGTACACGATAAAATCTTTGGGTTGGGACAGCTCAAGGTTTCGCAGTTGAAAGTCTGCGATTAGGGCAGCGTCAATTCGTTCTGCGTTGAGCAGTTTAGACACCTGGTGTATATCAGACTGGCGAAACGTCGTTTTATCGAAGTTAGCGTCGGTAAGTACAGTTTCTGCTGCGCGCATCCCGCCAATGTAAGCAATATTATTGACGGATTTTAGTGTACACAAACCGCAGGCCGCCTTACGAGCGACCAGGACGATAGAGAACTCATAAAGTTTGAACGGCACTCTGTTCAGGTTATCGAGCTCTTCTTCCAGGCCGGCAAGTCTTCCCAGCTCGCCCGCAATCTCACCATTTTGTGCCAGTTGTTCGGCTCTAAGGCGTGGTATCGGTTGATAGTTAAGTTCGATACCTAAATCTGCATAAGCTTCTTCAAGTACGGCGGTGATGTAATCAGCTGTCGGACCCGTTGCAGGCTTACGAAATGTCAGCACCTGCTGGGCAGCAGCCGGTGTTAGCCAGATGCTGATAAATAAACAACACAATGTGAGTGACAAGCGTTGGCGCATACGACTTCAATAGTTGACTCAACGAAAACGCAGTATAACAAGATCTAAGCGCATGTCATCTTAACCGGTTGATGGACCGGTCTATGGGAATCTTTTGCATCGATACTAGTCACAGCAAAACTGACTACTTAATCGTGCAAGCAATTTAGTGTGTAAACGCTATAATAAGCACAACTATTAACGACTCTTAGAGGCTTTAATTTATGAAATTTAGTGGTATGAAGCCAAGTCTGACAGCAGCTTTACTACTGGTTGCATCACCATTTGTTGCTGCACAACAAAGTGAAGATGACTATCGCCATGTTTATCTATCGGGTGGTGCTCTTCAGCTTTGTTCTAGCTTTAATCCAAATAATTGTGATGACGCAGACTGGATAGACAGCGACAACATGCGTACCGACCGTTATTTGAATATATCTGAGAAATTTCGTATTGAAGCAACATCAGATCGTGTTTGGAGTGCATATCGGGAAGAAACTCGCAAAAAGGTCCTCGATGCATTAGAGCTGATTCATGAACGGATAAATGAAGACATCATATCCGAACGGGTGTTCGAGAGAGAATTTACCCGGCGTGCAACATTACAAACCTATAACTCTCTGTCGGATGCAGAATACGCCAAGGTAATTGATTTGCTCGAAGTACCTATGTCGAGTAGTTTTCCTGAAATCGTTAACGTCGAAGAGTCACTAGATAAAGCGTCTGCAAAGGTTTTTCGCCGTTTTGCGGATTTTGCCGAACAGAACGTTAGCAATGAGGAAAAGCCTGTAGTTTACTTTTCAACAGCTGGATATCGTGATCCGTACTCGCGTATCGATTTTTATCAAAGTACCCTGTCTCAGCTTGGCCTGGAAGCACGTTGGTTACCATTAGATGAAGCTGTGGTTGCTGCAAGAGCGGAGAACCGCTGCAGCGAACTGAATAGTGTACAGGAAGAGCTATTCGGCGCTTATGATCGCAATCGTGTTTATCGTGATGATTATCAGCGTCAGGTCGAATTTTGCAAGTCAGGCGATGCTGAATATGAGATGTTAGCGAATGCTGATGCGGTTTTCTTTGCGGGCAATAACGCCAATCAAATTCGCAATGCGTTTGTTAAAGATGATAACAGCCCATCGGAATTACTGCGCATGATGGTTGCGCGGGTACAGCAGAAAAAACTCGTTGTTGGCGGCACCAGTGCCGGAGCCGCAGTGTTAACAGCCAAGCCAATGGTTTCGAATGGCACAACGGCTTCTGCCATTAAAGACGGTAGCGTAGCCACTAACCCACCACCGTTTGGCTGTGATCTGGACAACACATGTCCAGCGAATACCGGGCCGGATACACTGACGTATCACCCATTCGGTGGTTTGTCGTTGTTCCATTTCGCCAGCCTGGATACACACTTCTCAGAACGTGGCCGGCATGGACGTTTGGTTCGCTTAGCCGCTGATAGCACCACCCCACTGTCTATTGGCATCGATGAAAATACCGCGATGCTGGTTAATTTGGAAAAAGGTGACTTTGATATTATCGGTGAACGAGGCGTCTTTTTTGTGGAAAATGCTCAAGGTGCTGCGAATGCCGTTGCGGCGACATTTCATTACTTAGTCGCAGGGGCTTCCGGAATGATGAGCCCATTTGGAATTCAAACGGCAGAGTTTGCTGACGGCAGTAATATTGTTCAGTCAGAACCAACGACTAACTTCCTTACAGACCGTGGCTTAATAGACTCAATGCGGGTGCTGTGCGGTGAGCGTAAAGAGATGACGCTGATTAATAAGGAATACCGATTAGTCGCACAGATAGATGACAGCAGTCGCACCGCAACAGCGGGTGGGGAATGCCAAATCATCAACGGCAAAATCGGCATGGCCTATCAGCCGGAAGAACAGCTGTAACTGAAAGAAAAAGCGGATGGCTGAGATAATCTAATGCAATCTCACCGTCCGCTTTTTGGCTGCGCCAAAAGTGCAACCTACACGCCGTATTGTTCGCGGTAGGCTTGTACTTTCGGTAGGTGTTGGTTGAATTCCGGGTCGTCTTTAAGGAATTCAATGATGTCGTTCAGGCCAACGATAGAGATAATCGTAGCCCCAAAGTCACGCTCAACTTCCTGGATAGCCGACAACTCACCCTTGCCTTTTTCTTGTCTATCCAGCGCGATCAGAACACCCGCGAGGCTGGCGCCGTTGGCTTCGACAATCTCCATTGACTCGCGAATCGCTGTGCCGGCAGTGATAACGTCGTCTACCAGCATGACCTTGCCATTAAGTTCTGAACCGACCAGGTTGCCGCCCTCACCGTGATCTTTTTTCTCTTTACGGTTAAAGCAATAAGGCGTGTCTTTTTGATGATGGTCATACAGTGCGACGGCTGTTGCTGTTGCAATGGGAATACCTTTATAGGCCGGGCCAAACAACACGTCAAATTCGACCTTAGCGTCCATTAAGGCCGCAGCGTAAAATCGGCCCAGTTTGGCCAGATCAGAGCCCTTATTGAACAAGCCTGCATTAAAAAAATACGGGCTGGTGCGTCCCGACTTTAATGTAAACTCACCAAATTTAAGTACGCCTCGTTCTATGGCGAAGCTGATAAAGTTTTTTTGATAGTCTTTCACCGGCTAACCCTCGCTTACGCTAACGCTGATTTCTGGATATCGATAAGCTCTTTAATGCTATGGCGGGCAAAATCAACCAGCGTATTCATTTCTTCTAGGCTGAAAGCTTCGCCTTCGGCAGTGCCCTGAATTTCGATAAACTTACCGGCTTCGGTCATTACGACATTCATGTCGGTATCGGCCTTGGAGTCTTCGACGTATTCCAGATCGCTAACCGGTTCACCATCTAAAATACCCACTGAAATGGCAGCAACCATTTCTTTTAGTGGATTCGTTTTGATCATGCCCTGGCTGCGCATCCAGTTCAATGCATCGATTAAGGCAACGCAAGCACCGGTGATGGCCGCGGTACGAGTACCGCCATCTGCCTGAATAACATCACAGTCGATGGTGATTGTGTGCTCGCCTAAGGTATTCATATCGACACAGGTGCGCAATGAACGACCAATCAAACGTTGAATCTCCAGAGTACGCCCGCCTTGCTTACCGCGAGAAGCCTCTCGAGCCGAACGCGTATGTGTTGCGCGCGGTAGCATGCTGTATTCCGCCGTCACCCAGCCCTGACCTTTACCTTTTAAAAAGCGAGGCACGCCGCGCTCGACCGATGCGTTGCAAAGTACTTTAGTGTCGCCAAACTCGATTAAAACCGAGCCTTCTGCGTGTTTTGTGAAGTTTCGGGTAATAGTAACCGGGCGAATTTGTTGGGCAGTACGGCCGCTTGGACGCATGGCATCTCCTGTGATTGGCTTGATAATTTATAACGGCGTATTGTAGCAAATTCGTGCACTGAATGGATCGCTTAACTGCCGTTGACGTATTACACTATAGGTTAAGCAACGATGAACGGGAGGCTGTATGTCGCGTTCAGATGACGAAGAGTTTGAATTGTTCCGCCAGGAGATGAACGATGTCACGCCATTGGTCGGTGACCAAGTGGCGGATATCCGTACTGCGTTTGAGCCAACGTTGGCTCAAAAGGAACGTCGCCGGGCGGCGGAGGCGGAAGAACAGGAAAACGTGAATTTTTTATCCACTGAATATGTTGATTTAGTGGAGCCGGACGAGGTGATCGAGTACCAGCGTGATGGTGTTCAGGCAGGTGTTTTTAAACGCCTGAAACAAGGTCGTTACACAATGGAAGCCAGCCTGAACTTGCACCACCACACGTTGCGTGAAGCACGCACGGCGGTATTTAACTTTGTTCAGGATTGTCATCATGCGGGTATTCGCACTGCACTAATTATTCATGGGCAAGGTAAACACTCGAAGCCACATCCTGCGTTGATAAAGAGCTATGTGAATAAGTGGCTGCGTGAAATGCCGCCGGTATTAGCATTCCACAGCGCGCAACGGCCGCACGGCGGCCGCGGCGCAGCCTATGTAATGCTCAAGAAAAATGCTGAGCAAAAGCAAAAAAATCGCGAAAAACACGCGAAAAAATAAGGAATTGCAATGATTCAAAGCATGACAGGATACGCACGTTACGAGCATAAAGCTGATTGGGGCTCTGCCACGTGGGAAATTCGTTCCGTTAACCAGCGCTATTTAGAAACCTATTTTCGCCTGCCGGAAGCGTTCCGCTCGCTGGAAAACACCTTACGTGAACAGTTTCGTAAGAAACTGCAACGTGGCAAGGTTGAATGCAAACTCTACATACACATGGACGAAGCACGCCAGACAGAATTAAACATCAATGAACCGCTGGCTAAAAGTGTTATCGCTGGCGCTAAATGGGTCAGTCAGCAATCAGCCGCTGGTCAACTGAATCCAATTGATGTGCTCAAGTGGCCGGGGGTAGTGAGCAATGATGAACAAGACATGGATGAAGTGCAAAAAGAAGTGTTAGCTGCGCTCGATAAAGCCACTGCTGATTTCATCGACAACCGTAAAAGTGAAGGCAGTGCCATCGATCGCATGCTGCAAGAGCGTCTGGATGGCGTCAGCACACAGGTTGCTTTTGTTCGCGAACGTATGCCAGAAGTCATGCAGTGGCAACGTGAGCGCTTACTTACACGGTTTGAAGAAGTAAAAATAGAACTGGACCCACAGCGGGTTGAGCAGGAAATGATTATGCTGGCGCAAAAAGTCGACGTTGCTGAAGAGCTCGACCGACTAGATGCTCACGTAGAAGAAGCCCGCAAAATACTGAAAAAAGGCGGCCCTTGTGGACGTCGCTTGGACTTCATGATGCAAGAGTTTAATCGTGAAGCAAACACCCTGGCCTCAAAGTCGATTAATGCTGATATCACTTCCGCCGCATTGGAGCTGAAGGTTTTGATTGAGCAGATGCGAGAGCAGATCCAAAACATCGAATAATTTTCTTTACGCTGTCTGATATTTTCCTGATGCTTCCAAAGCCCTTTTAAATAGAGGGCTTTGTTGTTTCTGAAGCTTCCTGGTTTTTCCGTTGCGTAGCAGTTTTGTGGTGAGTGCGGCGGTGAGTATGAAACAGTTGTGAAAAACCAGAATGGTGAGTACTTTCTTGTAAAGAGTTTAAGAGAGGTACGCAACCATGGCCACGTTAACCGCAACGAAAATCGCATCATTGGACAGAAATAAACAACACGGAAAATATGCCGACGGTCTCGGTTTGTATTTTGTGGTCCCAAAGAAAGGGCATTCTTACTGGTCTTATCGTTACACTGTCCATGGCAAGCGCCGTGAAATGACGTTAGGCAAATATCCATTTATGGGGTTGGCCGACGCTCGCGGTGAACTATTACTGAAAAAGCGTGAGCTACTCAGTGGACTTGACCCTTTGGTAGCCAGGAAAAGAGAGGCTTGGTCTGGCATTGAAACCATGGATCATTTGTTCGAAGACTGGTTTGCCAATGATATTAAGCCAAGATTGAAACATCCGAACATTCCTGTTCGATTGTACCGAAAGGAGATGAAACCGGTAATCGGCGATATGCGCATTGAGCAGGTTACTGCTAGGGATGTGCGAGAAGTGTTACAACGGGTGAAATTAAGCGGACGGCCAAGTATTGCGAATGACGTTTTGATGTATATGAAGCAGCTGTTTCGTCATGCGGTGAAGCTTGATTTAACCCTGAATAACCCGGCAGCAGCATTTGGTACCAATGATGCCGGGGGCATAGAGAAATCTCGAGATCGCGCGCTTTCTCTCGCAGAAATCAGAGAGGCAACTAAGGTTTTCCGGAAGCATATGGACCGCTTCGGTATGGATAACTACATTGCCGTTTGTTTGTATCTGGTGCTTGGCGTACGTAAAACCGAACTGACTGAAGCACCATGGAGCGAACTGGATTTAGTTAAAGCAGAATGGGAAATACCGGATGAGCGGGTGAAGAAAGGTAAAGGTATTGTTATACCACTGCCAAGCCAAGCGGTTGAATGGTTTCACATGCTAAAAGCGCGGTCATTCGGTTCAGATTATGTTCTACCAGCGCGAAGAGGTTCGAATAGACCTTTCATTGGTGGAGACACCATTAATCGTGCAATCAACAAAATGTTTGGCATCGAACAAGGCCGAAAACGGCCCGGACCTAACTTGATGGGAGACATAGAGCATTTTACTGTACATGACTTACGCCGTACCTTTCGCAGCCAAGTATCAGCATTAGGTTTCAGTGGAGCCGTTGGTGAACGAGCTATAAACCATAGTCTGAAAGGCGTTGAAGGCATTTATGATCGTTACGATTACTACGAAGAACGGTGGCAGGCGCACCAGAAGGTAGCTGATGTGATAGCGCCGCTGGTTTGGGTGGGGTTTGATGATAAACTATAGGCGCATAATAAAACTGGAATCCATGAAGGTAGGGAAACTATTGTGACGGTCCATGATGGAATCAGCGACATAAAAATTGTCGAAGATGGTAGAGAGGCGTCTTATTCTCTTGAACACCTGTGGGATCTCGTCGTCACTATCCCTAATTTTCACTTTGAGGATGGAAGAACGGATACTGTTGAAGTTTTTGTCCGGCCAACCAATCATGTATACAGTCGTGCTCTAAAGCCGGAGGAAGACCGTGAGATCCTAAGACAGACCGGACGCTTAATAATTAGATATGAGCATCATGAGGACGCACCAAATAAGATCAAAAAAGGCGATGATGGTAATCCAGTTGTGTCATCAGATGCACGCGCTTTTTGCGAAGAGAAATATCAGTCAAGCCTCAACATACCTGATTTTGTCGATGCACTTGAAGCCGGTCCAGCCAAGCTATGCGTTTTAGCTAACCGAGACGATGACAGAAGTTGTTTAACAGCGTTATTTGAGTTCGTGCACGGGCCGCAACAAAAAGAGTGCTTCGTAGTCATTTTCAAATTACATAAGCTAAGTGCTCGTCAGCTATCAATGGTTATAGAAACAGCATTTTTGATAGATGGAGATGACTTTCGCGTGCACTTGTTAAACTCCAAGGACAAAGGAAAACCGTTTTTTGTTATTGCAAATAATGTATTCGCTAACCGAAAACCGTTTGAAGGGAAGGCAAAAAAACGAGCCAAGAAAAGCTATAAAAAAGCAAAAAAGAAACGCCAAAAATGAAAAAACCTCGCCAAAAAGGCGAGGTTTCCAATAGTTTTTCCGAGATCCCTATTTCTGGATTACCCAGTTATCTCTGTCTTGCAGAGCGCTGGCATCTGAATCGTCAATTGACTCATCAGTACAGTTATCCAGCGGGAGGCAGGGTTTCTAGAAGTGTTGGACACTTCGCAATCCGAACGATCCTGCTCTTACTGTTCGTAATGATAAAACATTTAGGAGGCTTATGTGGTACGACCAGTTTATTTTCTATTGACAGAGCGGGTACAGATATACGAGGGGCTAACACTTTCGGTGTGAAGTATACCATAGTAGATGACTTGCTTGGCAAGAGTGAATGTGAAACGAAGTGCAAATCCTGCCAATCTTGGATAAGCAAATCTATATACAAGTTTCATAGGTCAAATCTTGCATATAGGCCGGTTAATGTAAGTTTCAATGACTAAAATCTATGTATATGCATTTGCCGAGCCTTTGACAGTACATTGCATATTCGCGCCTTGAGCGTAAAATAGAACGCAACATAGCCGCCACGCTTAGTGCTCGAGAGGGTAACGCGAAACCTTGGCGGTTTTTCTTTTCTTCAACCTACCAATTAAGCGGATGAAGCTCAAATTCAGCATCTCAAATCAACTCACCAAGCTATGTAAACTGGACTTGCCCCGGCTTACTGATGCGAACGGAGAAAACCCTGGTGTACAGCCGGTGGTAACAAACAGTGTGCAATGTGGCTGGCAATTTCATGTCGTACGCGATGAGCTCTGTTGGCTTATGTAGCGTCAATTACCTTGGCCGGTAATTGTCGCATGCTGCGCTTTTGGGTCTTGCGCCAACTGCGATAGTGCTCACAGAACTGCGTGTAACCATAGGCAGTGGCTGAGTCCTTTTCTCGGTACTCGCGCCACAACAGTAGCTTTGTCATCCCTTTACGCTTGAGCTCTTGATGCATTTCATAAAAATCTGGCTGGCGTTTGGCGCGGGACACATTCCGGCCTCTATATACAGCAGCCTCAAGCTCAGTGTCACTGAACTCCTCAGGCAGCGGCCAGGTGAGTTCACTGGCAGCAAAGCGCGATAAAATCTCGCTAACGGTGGCGGGGCCGACAGATAAGCATTTACTGATGTCTCTCAAACTGAGCCCGGCATCAAACCGAAGTCTCAGGGTGTCTTTTATCTTACTCATTTGGGTTCTCTTTCTAGCCATGGTCAGCCATTCCTCAATGCAGTTGCGTTGAGTTGAGCTTACCAGTTGATTTAGTTAGAAAAAGAACGGTATTTCGGCATTCCGATCACCGATTTCGGCAATCCGAACAGTGATTTCGGAAAAAGGCTAAAAGTGATCGGATAAAACCGAAACAGGTGATCGGATTGAACCGAAATGAGTGTTCGGATTCATCCGAAACATGCAGCCGGTATCTTCGCTTTGACCGGGCAGATGGCACAGATGACGGGCACTCTGTTTCCATTGGCGTTTCTGGCCGCGGCGATAATAGTCAGTTTCAGCGCCTATTCCTACATCAAGATTTCAAATGCATACCCCTCCGCCGGCGGTATCGGTATATACTTGCACAAAGCATACGGCGATCGGTTGCCGACGGCTTTCAACGCGTTGCTGATGTATTTCTCGATGGTGATTGCCCAGAGCTTCCTGGCCCGAACCTTTGGCTCTTACACCATGCAACTGTTCGGTGGCGATGAAAGCGGCCGAATGGTGCCGATTCTTGGCGTAGCCCTCATTATGGCAGCGTTTCTGATCAATCTACTCGGCAACCGGATGATTCAGAGCGTAGCGTCTTTCATAGGCGTATTAAAGATTGGAGGCATACTGATTTTCGGAATTGTGGGTATCTGGATTACTGATAACCTGGCAGTAGACTTTTCAGGCACGGGCGAAGCCGAAGCAACGGGTAATTTTCTGGGTGCGACGGCGCTGGGAATACTGGCCTTCAAGGGTTTTACCACGATTACCAACAGTGGCTCCGAGGTAATCGACCCCAAACGGAATGTGGGGCGGGCGATCATTATTTCCATCGCGGCCTGCGTAGTGATTTATACCCTGGTGGGTTTTGCGGTTGCCAGCAATCTGTCGCTGGGTGAAATCATTGAAACGCAGAACTATTCGCTTGCGGCCGCAGCGCGTCCGGCGTTGGGCGAGTATGCGGTCTGGTTCACGGTGGCGATTGCTATGACGGCCACCGCCGGTGGCATTCTGGCCAGCATTTTCGCCGTCTCGCGTACGTTGGCCATGCTGACTGAAATGAAGCTGGTTCCTCACCGTCATTTCGGTATGCCTGGCAGTATCCAGAAGCACACGTTGGTTTACACGGTGGTTCTCGGGCTCGTTCTGACGGCGTTTTTTGACCTCTCACGGATTGCCGCTCTGGGCATTGTGTTCTATTTGGTAATGGATATTGCCATTCACTGGGGAGTTCTTTGTCATTTGCGCGACGATGTGAAGGCAAAGGCGTGGGTGCCAGCGATTGCTATCGTCCTGGATTTGCTCGTACTCGTGGGTTTCGTCTGGGTCAAACTGAATAGTGATCCGTTTGTTATTGGCGTGGCGGTAATTACGATGATTGTTATCGTCGCAGCAGAGCATATTTTTCTGAAGAAGTTTCTGCGCTCGGAACATGAAGAATCGCATGTCCGTGATCACCACTAATCGGCGATAACTGGATCGTTGAGCTTTTTGTAACCCTGTGATAGGATTAGACGCCAGCGTTGATGTGACACCAATTGTTGAACGAAAGCGGGAGGGGTCAGGATGAAAGCAAATAGCTTTAGACTATTCGTGTTTTTGTTGTTTTTACAAGCGCCATATTTACAGGCTGATGAGATTCTCTCGGGCGAAGATGTTGCCAATGTCGTCGTCGGAAACACGGTAAATTTTGCACATCTGTCTACGGTCGCAACTATTCCTGTAACAAGATAAAGCCTTTGTCTGGCAATAATTTCGAATTGGTCAATGAGGGAGGCGAGATCAGGAATGTTAAATTATACGAAGGGAAGCATCACGGACTGGAGTAGGGTACCCGGGAATTATTTTCATCGGGCATCCTGGCAAGAGAGTGAGGGGCTATTTGGTTGCTCGATCCGAGGATTGGATAATGAGTTTTTTGGAACTGTATAGTCTTTTACTTGCCCTGGTGGTCGGCATCGTGGCTACCATCCTGGGCCTTTACGGGTTTGTGCGCGTGATGGGCTCTGCGCGCGGGGAGCCGGGCAAGGATGTGCCGGCAAGCTCCGGTGTGCTGTCGCGGGATCCGGTGTGGGGGCGCTATCACGCGCGTTACTACGGTTACGCATTGTTGTTCCTGGCCTTCGATATGGAAATGGCGTTCATGTACCCATGGGCCGTCGTGTACAAAGAAGTAGGGCTGGTTGCTTTGTATGATATGGGCGTATTTCTTGCCATCCTCTTTCTGGGCCTGCTTTATGGCTGGAGTCAGGGGGCATTGAGGCGTCAATGACTTCTGATCATCCCATTAACACCACAGGTTCGCGTCAGAGGCAGACACGGTTTGCCGCTCTTCAGAAGTGGGTTTCCCGTGCATTTGCGCGTGACCTGAGTTGTCTCATCGTCCCGGGACAGGATGTCGCTCTGGCGCATGGCTTGAATGTGAGTGCCACCGGCATGCGTGTCAGCGCCTCACCCCGTGATGCGAATGTGCTTCTGATCGTCGGCGGGCTTTCAGAAAAAATGGGCGAGGTTGCAACGGTGCTTTATGCGCAGATGCCCCGGCCCCGCACTATTCTCATGCTTGGCGGCAAGACGCCATCGTCTTTTCCGGATGCTGATGTATCAGCGGGTCTGTCGCAAAAGGCACTGGCCGACGCGGTTGGGCGGCTGAAGCGGGCACTGGCGGAAGGTGCCTTCGCTACTTCAGCGGAGGATTTTGATGCCTCCGTCCTGCACGTCAAAATCGAGTACGTCTGCCCTATGCACCCGGAAGTTGTCGAAGACGAGCCGGGCAGTTGCCCCAAATGTGGCATGGATCTGGTAGCACGCGAAGCGGGGGAGCAGACTCCTGAAGGCGGCCACGATCATGAACATCGCCATGATCACGAACAGCAGTGCCAAGACCACGACCACGACGACAGTAACGAACACCAACAGGAACACGCTCACGAAAATGCCGCGACCGAATATACCTGCCCCATGCACCCCGAAATTGTTCGGGACGAGCCTGGCAGCTGCCCCAAGTGCGGTATGGACCTGGTAGTCCGCGAGGACGGGGAAGATGAGGGCCACTCAGAACATGAACATTCCAGCCATGATCACGGTGAGCATGAGCATGGAGGGCACGATCACGGTGGCCACGATCATGGCGCCTCGGGATTCATGTCGATGATTGAAGTCACCAAGGATCTGCCACGCAGCGCCGATGGCCTGCAGATGGACTGGCTTGAGGTGCCGTTCGGTCCGGTCTTCCCCGGCTTGCCCGGCGGACTGAAGTTGACGCTGACCCTTGATGGTGACGGCGTAACGGAGGGGCAGGCGACCTCCCTGGTGGGGGTGACCAGCGAAGGTGAGAATATTGAAGAAAGTGAAGAGATGGATGCCGAGACCTTCATTGGGTATCTGTCAGCCGCAATTCCACTGGCACCGGTGAGCTACCGTCTTTTAGTCTGTCTGGCAATAGAGCAAGCGGCAGGGCTGGAGGACGATTCGGCAAACGCCGGTGCTCGCACCGGCGCCCTTGAGCGTGAGCGCATCGGCAGTCACCTTGGCTGGCTGGCTCAGTTAGGGCGCCAGCTCGGCTTTGCCTGGCTGACGCAACGGGCAGCAACTCTGCAACTGCAAGTCAGAGAGGCTAACAGGGACAGTCTTGCTGCACTGGAGCCAGCGCTGCACAAATTAACTATCCGCCTCGGGCGAACGCCTTTGCTCAAATCTCGGCTTAAGGGTGTCGGCCTACTGCCAACGGACTCTTTTGGTCTGCGCGGGCCCGTAGCGCGTGCTGCGGATGAAGGCGGTGATGCCTGGGCGCGCCTGTGGCAACGCCTGGCCGAAATTTCGGCCAGCCTTGACCTTATAAAGTCGGGCGGGGAACCGGAGCTGCCGGTTCTGCGCGACGTTGGCGATGTGTCAGGAACCGGTGAGGCCACCGTTGACACTCCGCGCGGCGAGGCCCGGTTAAGTCTGAAACTGGAGCGCGGCCATGTGAAGTCATACGAGCTGGACACCGCCTGTAGTCAGCATATCGGCCTGGTCCCTAAGCTTGTCGAGGGCCAGGAACTGGGCGATGCGCTGCTGGCAGTCGGGTCACTGGATCTTTCGCCCTGGGAGGTGACTTCGTGACCGTCGCTATTGTTTTGCTCGCGCTGCTTGGCAGCGCCTGGCTGCTGGCTGTGATTGAGGGCTGGATGGCGACTGGGCGTCTGAGTCCGGCCGCGCCTCTGTTTCGCGGCCTGGCTCACCTCGGTCGTGAGTCCATAGTACCGCGCTCACCAGACCGGGTCTTCTTCGAGGCCGCGCCCGTGCTTCTTTTGGTTGTCGCCGTGCTCGGTATGGCAGTCCTGCCGCTGGCGCCGGACCTGATCATTGCGGACCTTGGCACTGGCGCACTGTTTGTGAACGCGGCCCTGGCCTACGTGCTCGTCGCGGTGATCATGGCGGGTTGGGGGCCGGATGGAGCCTACGGGATGATCGGTGGCTGGCGCTTTCTGGGCCAGCTTATTGCCTATTCCATGCTGATTGTCATGCCGATCACGGCCGTGGCCATGCGTGCCGAATCCCTGGTAAACACTGCGATCGTCGGCTCCCAAGCGGGTCTTTGGAACATCGTCTACCAGCCCCTGGGCTTCGTGCTGTTTTATATTGCGGCCATGGCACTGGCATTCCGCGCCCCTTTCGACCTGCCTTCTGCAGAGGGGGAGCTTGACGGCGGTGTCGACGCTGAGTATACCGGGGTACGCCTGGCGGTGCTTCGCCTTGCCCGGCTGACGCTGGTGGTTACGCTGGCCTCCGCGACCACGGTGTTCTATCTCGGCGGCTGGCATGGGCCGCTGCTGCCGCCCTCGGCCTGGAGCCTGATCAAGACCCTGGCCGTGGCCGTGTCGATGCTGCTCGTCGGCCACTATCTGCCACGCATCCGCGAGGCGGATCTGATGCGGTGGTGCTGGGTCCTGGGTATTCCCCTCGCACTGCTCAATATCATTATTGTCGGCTTACTGATTCTGGTGGTTCCCTGATGTATGCACAGGCTTTTTTCGTTGCCGTTTTCGGGCTGGCTGCCATTGGCTTCGGCGTGGTGGTGTTTCGCACCTCGTCCATGATGCGTTCCGCACTGGCACTGCTGTTTTCGATGACCGCCGTCGGCTGCCTGTTCCTGGCGATGCAAACCGAATTCCTGGGCGTGCTGCAGATCATGATGATGGCCACCGAGATGAGCATCATGGCCATCTTCATGGTGATGTTCATGATGGATCCCGGCGGGCTTGGCGGTATGGATATGAGCCACCAGAAGCGCTTCTCGATAGGTGCCGGGGTGAGTGCCGCCGTTGTCGCCATCGCCGTTGCGCTGCTGTCCGACTGGGGCCCCGCAGCGGAGCAGGTGGTGGACGCGCAAGCGCAGACACGGGCGCTGGGCATGGAACTGCTCGGGCGCTCGATGATGATCTTTGAGACCGCCGGTATCACCATCCTGACCGCAATGATTGCCGCCACGGCAGTGGCAATACCGGTGCAGAACCTGTCAAGTAAAGACGACAAGGAGGCATCGGAATGACCATGATTCTGATCTTGGCGCTTGTGACCGGCGCCATCCTGTTCGGTATCGGAGTCTATGGAGCTCTGTCACAGACCAATCTGGTGATGATCATGATGGGCGTGGAGCTGATGCTGGCAGGCGCCATGGTGAATCTGGTGGCTTTCTGGCGCTTTCTGCATCCGGAAGCCTATTCCGGCCAGATGTTTGTGCTGGTGGTGATGACGGTTATGGCATTGGAGATGGCGGTCGGCTTTGGCGTTGCCATTGCGCGTTTCCGGGCCAAGGGCTCGGTCGAGATGGAAGAAGCGGAGGACCTGAAAGGATGAGTGCAGTACTTCTGCCGATACTGCCGCCGCTGATCGTCACCCTGGCCGTGTTGATACTGCGCCGTGGCAGCGCTGCGCTGGCCCTGGCTGGCGCGACGCTCAGCCTGGCAGGCGGTGTCCGGCTGCTGGCCGGAGCCCTTGACGGCCAGGCCGAAACCCTGCTTCTACCCGGGCTGCCGGACATGCCCTTGCGCCTGGTTTCGGGTCCGATGACGGCACTGCTGAGTGTGGCAGTGGCCACGGTCGGAACCTTCGTTCTGGTTTATGCCATCGGCTATATGAAGCGGGAGTCCGGCCAGGCGCGCTTTTATGCCGTAATGTCGCTGTTCCTGGCGGCGATGCAGGCGTTGGTGCTGGCTGGCGACTGGGTTCTGTTGTTGGCGGCTTGGGAACTCATCGGCCTCTGCAGTTACCTGCTGATCGGCTTCTGGTTCCAGCGGCCGGAAGCCGCAAACGCAGCCAGCCGTGCTTTTCTCTATACCCGCAGCGCCGATCTCGGGCTTTATGTGGCGATATTCATACTCATCGGGTCGTCGGGTACCAGTGAGATTGCCGCCTCTCTGGAAGCTGGCGGTAATGCCTCGACCGCCGCCGGGCTGCTGTTATTGCTGGCGGCCATGGGCAAGTCGGCCCAGGTTCCCCTGCAGGACTGGCTGATGCGCGCCATGGCCGGCCCGACACCGGTCTCGGCGCTGCTGCACTCGGCCACGCTGGTGGCGGCGGGCGCCATTCTGCTAATCCGGTCTGCGACGCTGCTGAGTCCTGAAGCGCTTTTCGCTATAGGGCTTGTGGGTGGTGTCACCACGGTGGCAGCCGGGGTCATTGCGCTGGCTGAACGTGATCTCAAACGCCTGCTGGCGGCTTCCACGGCCAGTCAGTACGGCCTGATGCTGATTGCTGTGGGCGCCGGGGTTCCGATGGCCGCGCTGTTGCACTTTCTCGCCCATGCTGCCATTAAAAGCACCCTGTTTCTTGCTGCCGGTGACTTTCAACATGCCCGCGAGGGTACCGCTTTTGATCAGTTGAAAGGCGTTGGCCGCGCCAGGCCCTGGGCCTTTGCCGGCTTTGCGCTGGCAGCGCTGGCACTGGCGGGCATTCCACCGCTGAGCGGGTTCTTTTCCAAGGATGCGGTAATTGCTGCCGCGCTGTCGGGGCAAGGCGCCGCCTGGCTCGGCCCTCTGGCCCTGGCGGGCACTCTACTTACCGGCGCCTATGTGGCCCGGGCTCTACGGGTGCTCTGGCAGAGCACGGGCGACAGCCGGTCGGTAGAAGGTACTGGCTGGATGCGCGCTGGCATCTGGGGGCTGGCAATTCCCGCCGCTGGCCTGGGTCTGGCCTTTGGTCCCCTGGAAACAATACTTGATCTGCCCGCTCCGGAAACCGCAGGTACCGTCGCCATAGTGCTCGGGCTGGTCGCCGCATTGGTCGGGCTGGCCCTGGGCTGGCTGGTGCCGGTCCAGCGCCTGCTTGGACCTGCCCATCAATGGGCAGAATCGGGTTTGGAAGTTGCGGGCGGGCTTACCGCCTGGATAGGCCGGCCCGCAATGGCTGTTGCCCGGGGCTGTGACCGTCTGGAGGATCATCTGTACGCGGCCGCGCTTGCCATTGGTCATACAGCTCTCAGCATTGCCCGTGGGGGCGAGCGACTGGAACAACGTTTGTATCTGGCCGTGCTTGGCGTCGGCCGCGCCAATCTGGCGGTGGGTCGCTGGGTTCGGGGCGGGGATGAGCGTGGTATAGACGGCCTGATCTTCGCCCTGGTGGCCGGTGTGCGGGACCTCGGCGCGCGGGCGAGAACCCTGCAAAGCGGCCTGATCCATCATAGCCTGGCGATCAGCGCCGTAGCCACAGCTGTGCTCCTGGCCATCCTGTTTTCAGCTTCACTGAGTGTCTAAAGGAACCCTACTCATGTTACCACTTGTATCCCTGACCCTGTTTTTGCCACTCGTCGGCGCTGTGTTGATTCTGTGTTTGCCGAAGCCGACGGCACGGACGGTGCACAGCATAGCGATCGCCAGTGCCGCCCTGACCCTGGTCGGCGCGCTGGCCATGTGGCTTCAGGGCGTGAGTGGTGACGGCTTTTCCCAGGTCGAAGAGCTGGTATGGATGCCGGCCATTGGCGCCGCCTACCGGGTCGGGGTTGATGGCATCAGCCTGCCGCTGGTGCTGCTGAGTGCCGTGCTTTTCCTGGTTTCTCTGATCTACGCGTCATCGCTTCGCGACCGACCACGTGCCTACGCAGCTCTGATCCTGCTTCTGGAAACCGCTGCAATCGGTACTTTTACCGCCCTGGACGGCATTCTGTTCTACGTCTTCTTCGAAGTTTCCCTGGTGTCGATGTATTTCATGATTGCCGGATGGGGACATGAAGACCGGCAGCGGGCCGCCCTGATGTTCTTTATCTACACCCTGTTGGGCAGCCTGCCACTGTTACTCGCGATTCTGGGGCTTTACCTCGGCAGCCCCGACCCCACCTTCGATATGCGGGCGTGGATTGCCAACCCTCCCCTCGAGGGGGCGGCGGCCATGTGGGCGTTGATCGCCATGCTGATTACCTTCGCGGTCAAGATTCCTGCGATACCCCTGCATACCTGGTTACCTGCGGCACACGTGCAGGCACCGACCGTTGGTAGCGTCATCCTGGCGGGTATCATGCTGAAGTTCGGCACATACGGGCTGGTGCGGTTCGCCCTGCAAATGACCCCTGACGCCCTCCGCGATGCCGGCATCGTTGTTTTGTTTTTCGGTGTCGTCAGCGCAATCTACGGTGCCTTTGCCGCCCTGGCACAAACTGATCTCAAGCGCCTGGTGGCCTATACCTCAATCAACCACATGGGCTACGTCATTGTCGGCGTTGCCGTTGCCGCACTGACTCTGGACCCGTCGGTGCGTGCCGTCGCGCTGGATGGAGCCGTGCTGCAGATGTTCAGCCACGGCCTGGTCACGGGGGCCCTGTTCCTGCTGGTTGGCATGATTCAGGAGCGCGCCCATACCCGGGAAATGAACGAGTTTGGCGGCCTGCTTAAAACGGTTCCACTGCTTGGCTGGTTCTTTGTGCTGGCGGCTTTTGCGTCTCTGGGGCTTCCAGGCCTCGCGCACTTCCCGGCGGAGTTCCAGATATTCCTCGCGACTCTGGGCACCACTCCTGTCGCGGTTGTGGTGATTCTGGGGATTGCCATTATCGCCGGGACCTTTCTCAAGGCCCTGCGCGAAACCTTTCTGGGTGAGCCCCGGGATCGCTGGAATAAAATGCCGGATCTGAGCCCGCGCGAAATTCTTGCGGTGGCGCCCCTGCTGGTGCTCACCGTTGCCACTGGCGTGGCGCCGTCCTGGGTGCTGGACGTCATTCACCGGACGACATCGGCACTGGTGCTGTAATGGGTCGAGATCTCGCATTAATCATTCCGGAAATTGCCGTTCTGTTGACGGCTGTTGGTGCCCTGATCGCCGAAATGCTGCGACAACCCCGGATTTCGCTGATCATTGCCGTCATCGGCCTGGTCGTTGGCACCGGGCTGACCCTGCGCCTGCTCGGCACAGACGCAGCGGTATTTGGCGGCAGTTTCCGCATCGATACGTTAAGCATCTGGGCCAAGCTTATCCTGCTACCTGCTACGGTGCTCTCGATGCTGTTGGCGCGGGTGGATGTCCGGGGCAGCGCCCGCGAGGGTACGGTTTACAGTCTGCTGATTTTTTCAACGCTGGGTGCCCTGGTACTGGCGGGGGCAGGGGACACCATGTTTCTGGTGCTGGGTGCGTTGCTGACTGGCCTGGCCACCTTCGCCCTGGTTGCCTACCCGGATACGGACCCGGCGACCGAAGCGGCGATGAAATTCTTTGTGTTCGCTTCCGTCACCACTGCCATCATGATTTTCGGTTTGAGCTACTGGTTCGGTGCCTCCGGCTCTACGCTGATCGCCGATCTGCCGTCCATGGATACCATGCCGCTGGCCGTTATTCTCGGGTTCGTGGCTGTGGTAGTGGGCCTGGGCTACAAGGCATCACTGGTTCCGTTCCACTTCTGGGCACCCGACGCCTACGAGGGTGCGCCACTGTCGATTGCCGCCTACCTATCCGTCGCGCCCAAGATTGGCGCCCTGTTTGCGCTCACTCAGGTGGTTCGTCACCTGCCACCGGAAACCGGCTGGGCTGCGGTCATGGCGGGGCTGGCCGTGCTGAGCATGACCTATGGCTATCTTGCGGCACTGGTGCAGGATAACGTCATCCGGCTGCTGGCCTATTCGTCGATTGCCCAGTCCGGCTATTTCCTGCTGGGCATCCTCGCGGTGGGCTCCAGTGAGCTGGCCTTACCATCGATCATTCTGTTCGCCGCCGCCTATGCGGCTATGAACCTGGGCGCTTTCGCGGTTGCCGCCATAGCCGGGCGCACTCTGAACGACTTTAGCGGGCTGGGCCGGTCGCGGCCTTTGATTGCCATCGCAATGGTAGTCTTCCTGCTGTCATTGGTGGGCATTCCGCCACTGGCAGGTTTCGTCGGCAAGTTCCTTCTGTTTGCGGCAGCCATTGACGTCCAGTTCACATGGCTGGCGGTGGTGGCGATCATCAATAGTGCACTGTCGCTGGCAGTGTATCTGCGCATTGTTGTGCCGATGTACAGGGGAGGGGATTCTGCATCCGTTGAGCTTGATGCATGGCTGGGATTCGTGGTGTTTGCGACGGTTGCAGCCACATTCATCATCGGACTGGGTGCCCAGTTTATGATTGTTCGCGACATCGTATGATGTGCCTAGTGTTGTGTTCGGCATCCATGCGAGAAAGCCGCCGAACGCTGACGTGGTCAAGAAATCGCCATCTTACCCCAGCAGACAAACTATGCTGCGCTACCTCAGACCCGGCGAGCCAGCCACCAACCAGCGACCATCGACAGCAACAACGCCACGAGAGGCCAGGTTATACCACTTATTGACGCAAAGGCCGGGCCCGGACAATAACCTGATAGACCCCAGCCTATCCCAAACACAGCCGCACCAATCAATAAACGGGTATCAATATCACGACGTGCGGGCACGATAAACGTTTCTGCGAAAAGAGGGCCCTGACGACGGAACACCAATCGGTAGCCGATAAACGTTGTTATCACCGCTCCGCCCATAACAAATATGAGCGTTGGGTCCCAGTTACCAAAGACGTCGAGAAAGCCCTGAACACGATGGGGGTCAGTCATACCGCCGATAGCCAGACCCAGGCCAAACAACAAACCAGCCAGGTAACCAAAAATCAGTTTCATAAAGAGTGTCCTGTCATGAGTCTGACGACGTAGACGGTTACAACACCCGTCAGGAGGAAAACCAGCGTTGCCAGCATGGATCTGGGGGATAGCCTGGCGATACCACAAACACCATGCCCACTGGTGCAACCGTTGCCGATACCAGACCCCAAGCCCACCAGTAAGCCAGCCAAGACCATCAGCGGCACGCCACCGATGGGGTTGCCGACCACGGCCTCAGGATTGCCCGCCACGTTTCCAAGCGAGCCATTCAGGACAACCAACAACAGAGGCCCGCTGACAAGGCCCAGCACAAACGCCAGTCGCCAGGCAGACTCCGCAGTAAACCGATCAAAGATCAGACCTGATACCATCCCACTGATGCCTGCAATACGTCCCAACGTGACCATAAGCATCACTGCGGACAAGCCTATTAAAAGACCTCCGAAGGCACCTTGAGTAAAAGAGCTCCAGTCCATTTCTATACCTCTTCAAATGCCACGATTTGCCCGGTGGACAGTGTGTCGTCTCCACCTAACGGAGACATACCACGAGATTGTTGCAACCTATAATCTCAGTTATTTAATATAGCTGTTAACGCTATCGTTATAACATAAAACCTGATACGTTGAAATCTGATCAATTCTCCTTGCGACGAGGGTGACGCCATGCAACATCCGCTAGTCACGCATTTCTTTGACGAGCCTACAAACACATTCAGCTACATCGTTCAGGATCCTGATAGCTCGGTCTGCGCGATCATCGATTCTGTGCTGGATTTCGACTATGCCGCGGGCCGGACCGATGTCCGTTCCGCTGACAAGATTATTGAGTACGTTCAAAGCAATGACCTGAGTGTGGAATGGGTTTTGGAAACCCACGTGCACGCTGACCACCTCTCTGCTGCACCCTACCTCCATGAGCGTCTCGGCGGAAAAACAGGCATTGGTGAAAAGATCGCTGTCGTTCAGGAGGTGTTTGGCAAAGCTTTCAATGCCGGAACAGATTTCGCTCGGGATGGCAGCCAGTTCGACCGTCTGTTCAAGGAGGGCGACACGTTCATGATCGGAAATCTTGAGGCGAGCGTTCTTCACACGCCGGGACATACTCCGGCTTGCCTGACGTACGTCATCGGAGATGCAGCCTTCGTCGGCGACACACTCTTTGCGCCGGATGCCGGGACCGCCCGTTGCGATTTTCCAGGGGGCGACGCCCATACCCTTTACCACTCCATTCAGAAAGTCCTGGCGCTTCCCGGAGAAACCCGCGTTTTCCTTTGCCATGACTACAAAGCGGCGGGGCGCGATGAGTTTATTCATGAGACGACCGTCGCCGAGCAACGTTCCAGCAACATCCATGTGGGCAACGATATCAGTGAAGACGAGTTTGTTGTTTTTCGCTCAGAGCGTGACGCCAAGCTCGGAATGCCCCGACTGATACTACCGGCCGTTCAGGTCAACATGAGGGCGGGGCACCTTCCCCCCTCCGAGGATAACGGGCAGGTGTACCTGAAAATTCCGATCAACCGGTTTTAAACAAAGGTCTGGAAGGGCGCAAATGGTTGGAGAGACCACTAGAGCGAAAACTCTGACGGCCGTGGAAGGTTGACGGTGAAGCGAATTGCGGCATATTTGCCAATTGTTGACTGGCTGAAAGGTTATCGTGGAGATACATTGCTAAGCGATGGCCTTGCGACCTGGGACGACTCGGGCTCAAAGACGGTCGAGCGTACCATGGAACGCTGCGAGAAGGTGTTGACCGATCTAGGTTTTGACATCAATCGCCTCAAGGAGCAAGTGGCCGATGTCGAAGCCATCTGAATCAGATACTCACAAGCGTATCCGGTTGGCCATTGTTCGATTGGAAAAAGGCCAGCCCAAGGTCGTTGAGAAGGGGCGAAAAGTCTCGGTGGCCGCTGTTGCCGAAGAAGCCGGAGTCAGTCGAGCCCTGATCCACAAAGACTACCCCGACTTGATGGAGCGCATCCGGGGCAATGCCAACAAGGCGATCCAGAGACAGCGGGATGAGAAGCACGAGAAACTGAAAGAGGAACGAGCCAAGAACCGTCAGCTACGGGAAAAGATTGTGGAGCTGACGGAGCAGCGCAATGAGCTCGCTTCCAAAAACGCGACTTTGGAACTCGAAAATCGTCGACTCTCGGCAATCTTGGAAAGTAAAAACGTTACAGTTTTTAGGGGGAAATCGGGCGAGTAGCGCTACGCAGATTTTGGCCAGAACCTTTTTCTCCCGCTTCTAAACAAAAGCGAACAATCGAGTCAGGGCTTTCCTCCGGAGCCTCCAAACTAATCACAACCATTTCGTACAGTATGATTGGCGGAGCCTCTTCTGTTCATGAAACCTGCTCATATGCAGTACTTGAGTATGAAGCCATGGACCGTTCCCTGTAGTTTGGCTGTAGGAAGCTCACCCAAGCCTTCCGAGAACCGGAAACGTCGACAACATCCACGACGCAAAGAGTGTCATCCGACCGGTGAGCACCATTACTCCCATTACAACGAGCACCAAGCCAGCAAGCGCTCTCAGCAGTCTACTCCAGCGACTGAGCCAGCGTACTCGTTGCCGAAAGTGTTCAATAAACAGGGCAGTTCCGAGAAAAGGAAGAGCCAACCCCAACGAATACGCCGCCAGATACAGCATGCCCGCCTCAGCATTGGCATGCGTGGAGCTGAGCGCCAATATGGCCCCGAGTATGGGGCCTATACAGGGTGTCCAGCCGATGGCAAACGCGGCGCCAATTCCCCAGGTTGCAAGATCAGGAATTTAGTCCCCTAAGTTTTGTAAGTCCGTTAAACTGCCCAGAAATCAAATTTGATACCTTCACTGGAAGGGTCGTTGTCGATGATAACCCTCGACCGCCATAGCATCTTGCCGGTACCGCACTCCGGCAGGGTAATGGTTCCCTGGTAAACACCCTGGGCATTCGGTAGCAGCTGGGTGCGGACCACGCCCATGTACATTTCAAGCCCTTCGAAATCCACGATCAGGGAGTCTGCTGTCATGTTATCGA
Organism: Idiomarina sp.; assembly: GCF_019431395.1. NCBI lineage: Bacteria > Pseudomonadati > Pseudomonadota > Gammaproteobacteria > Alteromonadales > Idiomarinaceae > Idiomarina > Idiomarina sp. The sequence continues at coordinate 2,069,742 of NZ_CP080268.1, read as the reverse complement.
GACGCACACGAATGGGAATCTCTGTCATCGATTCGATGGCTTCATTACCTAAGCCGACTGTGATGGTTTGATCGCCCTTTCGCCCGATACACTGACCTTCAAAAGGTGCGCATCCCTCGGTGGCGTAAAAAGTGACACCGGCATCCAGATCAGGCTTCAGGTACTGCGGCAACACGAAAATTGCAGCGACCACCAGACTGAAACCGGCTATACCGAATAACCATGACCATTTATTGAAGTGCTGCTTCAACGACATTTTCGAGTTACCGAGATTTAAAGGAGTGTTGTCTGGTATCCGTGAGAAGTCAGGAGGGGCTCTCGGCCTGGTTAATGTCCTGACTTTCGTTCTGTTGATAGCGGCGCTGGTCGTCTGTCCATAGTGTTCTCAGGTACTCGATCACCCACTGAATTTCCTCGTCGGTGAGGGTGTCCTCAAATGCTGGCATAGCCAGCCGATCTGTTTTGTTGAAGGGATGCCGCCATCCCTCGGCAATCATCCTGAACAGCATGGCATCACTGTGGCGCCAGGTGTGGCCGGTCTCATCGTGTGGTGGCGGGGGCATTTCGCCTTTCTCATCCGGTTTGTTCCAGTTGGCCGCACCTTCACCCTGCCATCCGTGGCAGGCGGCGCAGTATTGCTCGTAGATCTGGCGACCCTTGGCCACTTCGGTCGGCAAGCTGTCGCTGTTTGGTGGCGCGCCACCGGCCATCAGAAGGGCCGGGGCAACGAGCAAGACCAGCGGGACAAACCACTTATTCATGAACAGGCACCCATTCGCCAGAGGCGTTCCGCGAAAGCAGGTCTCCGTTTTCCGTGCCCACCACGAGTCCTTCCTTGGGTGAGAATGTCAGAGCGGTGATTGCCTGGGGTATTTCAAGGCCAACCCAGGTTTCGCCGCCGTCAGAACTGTGGTGAAGTTGCCCCTCGATTACGGCGTAGACGTTCTCCGGGGCCGAAGGATCGTAATCAATGGCCGTCACCGCCCCTCGCAATTCGCCGGCATCGCCCCAGAAGCAAAAACAGTCCATGGAACGGGCCACACCACGGGTGGTGCCCGCGAACAGCCAGCCACTTTCCATGCTGCCGGGCATATCCGAGTGCAGGAACGCCTGCACCGGCTCCCGGGGTCCACCGTCAACCTTCACCCATTCGCCACCGCCGTCCCTGGATCGGAACATGCCACCTTCACCAAGATAGGCGTAGAGCGTTTCCGGTTGGGTGGCGTGGGCGGCAATGGCGGTGATTCCGAGATCCGGCAGGGTGTCATTGAGGGAATGCCAGCGCTCGCTAGCATACTCATAGCGCCAGATGCCAAGGCCTGGCCCTGCCAGGTACAGGCGTTCGTCCGCGCCCTTTGCCATGGAACGGGGTTGAGCGCCGGAATCGGACGGTGGCAGCGGGATGTCGGCGGCAGTCTTATCATCAAGAACAAGCAGGCCGCTATCCCGAAGCACCAGCAGGGCGCCGGAGGAGTCAGTCGCCAGCGCTTTCACTGCTTGGGCATCATTCGCAGACTCGGCTTGAACCAGGGCCGGCATGACGGCAACCAACGCGAACAGGAAAAGCCTGGAAACGCCAGAATTCAGGCGGTAAACCATCGTTTTCATGGGGCTGACCTCAGTAATCCTTGTGTTCACGGAAAACACCTTGCTTGCCATTGGCATTAAAAGCGATGACCTGGTAATCGTCCTTCCGGCCGGTTTCCATGCCGGGGGTGCCATGGGGCATGCCCGGCACTGATAGCCCAATCGTATTGAACTGCGGGTCCTCAAGGTAGGCGACGATGTCATTGGCCGGCACATGGCCCTCAATCACCAGGTCTCCGATCAGCGCAGTGTGGCAGGACGCCATATCTCGGGGTACGTCGTACTCTTGCTTGATTTCATTGAGGTTGTCGGTTTCAACGATGCGGGTCTCAAGGCCATTGGCCGCGAGGTGCTCGGCCCAGTCCTGGCAGCAACCGCAATTGGGGCTCTTGTAAATGGTGATGGCCTGAACTGTCTTTCCACTCTCGGCTTGCGCAACCGATGACTGGTCAGATTCGTTGGCCTGGATGGCCAAGGTGGCGCCAGCGCCGATAACGACAGCGGCTATACCCGTATAAAGGGCGAGTTTCATGGTCTTCATGGAAAATCCTCGGTTGGAATCGCTTATATGCAGTGCAGGGCTCGGGGATGCACATGCATCCCCGGCCCATAGCTTCAGTTCATGAGGGTGTCCAAATGGTTATTTGGTGCCGGTGTCTTTGTCTTTCATGCCATCGCCACCATGAGCCTGCATCATCTTCATGCACGCTGCGGTCATGGCTTTACGGTCTTCAGGGGACATATCGGACATCATGTTCATCATCCCCATCATGCCGCCCATACCCTCCGTGCCTTGCGAGGACATCATGCCATTCTGCTCGGAGTGTCCGGCCATCATGCCGGCGCCTTCGCCGTGGGCAACGGCAGAGAAGAGGGCAACACTGCCTGCCAGAACGGCGGCGGTTACGGTAAGCTTGAGTTTTGAATTACGCATTTGATTTACTCCAGTTAAAGTCTCGTTACGGATGGACGGAAGTACGAGACTTTGTTGTAAGAATTAACGTTAAAGAGCTTGCCTCCTAGAGGCAAAAATCCGGGTTAAAACTCAGGAGTGGTGTTCTGGAGGAGGCGTAATAGAGGCCAGGAACGGATCCTGGTAGAAGGTTGATCGTGCGGTCAATACCGGGTGGGAGCCCGTATCGGTAAAACCGATGGAATCCCCCGGTAACAGGGCAACGCTGACGCTGACCCCGCATTTGATCAGCCCACTGGCGCTCGGGCAGGCCATGTCAGGGGCTGAGGAACAATCCGTTTCAGTATCTGTTGAGGAGCCGGCGCTCTCAGCCTGAGCCATCATCATGGAACCACAATCCGGCATCGCAGTGTCCGCGTCGCTGTCCGCTATTTTGGACATAGCCAATGCCGGCCCGCTTATCACCAGAAGCAGTGATAGCAGCGCGGAAATAAATTGGCGGGTTGTTGCGGTCATCCTGATTCCAAGCACCAAGCTGTAAAGGTTCAACGCTGTGACACACAGCTCGTCTTTCAGTTCACCAAATCCTAGCAGTTTTTATTTCAATGATACAACGCCATCGATACCCAAAGGCCCAAGGTGAATTCACTTTGGCCATTCTGATAAAAGCCTTGACCTTAAACCTTGCTTCAACGTTATTTTCTTAAAAATGCTCAACTGCAAGGCTGTTTACCGCATAAGCGGTGGAAATGAGCAACCAACAACTAAGGTAAAAATGAGGGACGATAATGAGTTGCTGTAACAAAACGAGCGGCACAGACAAGGGCACGTTGAATTCAGATCCTGGCCGAGGAAGGCTAGTGGGTTTGCTGACAGGGCCACGGCGTTGGTGGTTGTTTGGCGCCATCGCGGTCATCGCCGGACTTACCTTTGGCTGGGAACACCTGGTGCTATTCGGACTCGCTCCCATACTGATCAGCCTCCTGCCCTGCCTGATCATGTGTGGTCTTGGGTTGTGCATGATGAAGTGCAAGGACAAGTCGGGCTCGGTGACAACGGTTGAGCAGACGAAGGAGACCGGCGGCGCTTAGCCTTGCACCTGAAAATAGCGCATCATCCCTGCGTCTTCATGTTCCATGTTGTGACAGTGGTAGATGAAAAGGCCGGCAAAGCGCTCGAACTTCATCGCCAGTTGGACCGTTTCCCGGGGCATGACCAGAACCGTGTCGTGCCAGCCGCTGTCCACCAGGCCCTGCTGCAAACTGTCCGAGTTGCCACCTCTTCGCCCCACAATGTTGAACTGCAAACCGTGAATGTGCATGGGGTGCGGCATGGGTGTGTTGTTCCGGAATTCCCAGATTTCCGTATCGCCAAGGCGGACTTTTTCGTCATCCGCCACGTGGGGCCCTTCAAAACGCCGACCGTTAATCGCAAAGCCCCGCATCATCACCGGTCTTAACTCAAACGTCCGGATGCGTGTGTTACTTCCTACCAGTATCCTTTGCCGCTGCTGACCTAACTGCGCTGGCAACTGTTCGTTGACCTCTAACGATTCGGCCACCTCCAGACCGACCAGGGTGAATCGGCTGCCGAGGGGAAGAGCGTTGCTACCCATCATTCCCATTCCGCCCATCATACCGGCCTGGAAACTGTCGCTGATGAGCTCCAGAGTGCTACCCGGCTGGGACTGGGAAAGGTCTAACCAGATATCAAGCCTTTGGGCCGGAGCCAGAGTGGCGTAGGGCCTGTCTTCCGGTTCCGGGAGAAGGCCACCGTCTGCACCGATCACTGTGACAGGTCGCCCGTCACTCCAGGCCAGTTTGTAGATGCGGGCATTGGAGCCGTTAAGGACCCGAATTCTGTATGGGCGCGTGGCGACCTTGCGCGTGGCCGGAGGAACGCTGTTAACCAGTATCCTGTCTCCCAGAAAACCGTGCATGCGATCCATCATGGCTCCCATACCCCCGTCGAGGTAAACCAGTTCATTGGCACCCGCAAAGGTGCGGTCCTGAAGCACCAGTAACAGTTCATTGTCGCCTGACGGCAATCCGAGGCCCGCCTCTTCGTCGTCTTCAACGATCAGGAGCCCGGCAAGCCCCGCGTAACTTTGAAATCCTACGCGCCCGCCCCGCTCACCATGGGCATGGGAGTGGTACCAGAACAGGCCAGCCCGGTCCCACACGTCGAACCCAACCGTCATGGTTTCACCGGGTTGAATGGGTAGCCTTGGCTGTCCGTCGACATCGGACGGCACATGAAGCCCGTGCCAGTGTACGGTGGTGTCCTCCGGAAGCTCGTTGTGAATATGGATTTTTACCCTCTGACCACGGCGCAGCCGGATTGTTGGGCCCAGATAGCTGTTTGTGTTTTCAGTGAGGGTGTTTTTCGGCCCTTTCAGCAATTCTGCCTTATAACGCCAGACTTCACTGGGTGTGCCTGGAAGTATGGATACCGAATCGGGCGTGGCACGAAGGGCCAGTTCAACATCGTATTCCTCTGAATCAAGGCCGAGCGTTACGGATTCAGTTGCTCTCACACCGCCGTCACAGCCAGTGAGCAGAAACCCAGGCGACAGCGCGAGAAAGAAGCCAGTGCCCGCCGCAGCCTGAAGGACTGTGCGCCGGTGGACACGTTTATCCCGATTCATTACTTATTCCTCAGATATTTGATCAGTGCCAGAATCGCAAGAATCAGGAGCACAACCAGAAGAATCATGACAATCATCATGAAGATCCCCATACCGCCCATGCCCTGCATCATGTTGCCACCCATCATGCCCTCTCCCATGCGACCGGGCTCGTCGGCAAGAGCAAAGAAGGGCAGGAAAAGCCCCGCCATCAACATAATTAGCTTCTCATAGAGGTCCGTGTTGATGGAATGTCTTGCGCTTCGTGCGTTGGGCGGATCGAAAAGGCGCTCATGGGTCAGCGCGGCGTTGCGGAAGCCCAGGTGAATCTGGCGACCGGAAAAGCCACCGTGAAATTTGACCAGCCCGCCACGCCGGCCACGCTAATCGACTTGATTAAGGAGGCGGGTTACCAGCCACGGCTACAGTCGGCTGAAATTCCGGTCATCGGAATGACCTGTGGCTCCTGCGTATCCCGGGTTGAGCGGGCATTGAACAAGCAAGCCGGCATGGTCAAGGCCAGTGTCAATCTGACGACCCAGAAAGCGTTTGTGGAGTTCCTGTCTGACACCTTGTCAGTGTCGCGAATTCATCAGGCTATCCGCGACGCAGGGTATGAACCTCAGGAGCCGGACGCCAGTAGTGAAACGGAAGAGCAGGACAGGGAGGGCATGGACCTCCGCCGGAAAGTGATTTTCGCTGCAGCGCTAACTATCCCGGTAGTCCTGATTGCCATGGGTAAGATGATCCCTGCTCTTGAGGCTCTATATGCAAGCCTCCTGCCCCATCGGGGGTGGATGGCTATTGAGTGGCTCCTAACCACGCCGGTGTTGTTTTATGCCGGATTGAGGTTTTTCCGGTCCGGGTACACCGAATTACGCCATGCCAACCCCGGCATGAACAGTTTGGTCATGATTGGCACCAGCGCTGCCTATTTCTACTCGGTAGCAGCACTGCTGGTTCCAGGATTCTTTCCCGCCGGTACCGCCGAGAGTTATTTCGAGGCAGCGGCGGTAATCGTGACGCTCATTCTGCTGGGACGCTACTTTGAGCATATCGCCAAAGGCCGGACGTCGGAGGCAATCAAAAAGCTTCTGCAATTGCAGGCCAAGACCGCCCGTGTCATTCGGGACGGGGAAGCTGTCGAAGTGCCCATCGAAGCCGTGGTACCTGGCGACCGTATCCAGGTGCGCCCGGGAGAGCGGGTTCCTGTTGATGGCGTGGTAGAAGAGGGCCAATCCTACGTGGACGAGTCCATGATCAGCGGCGAGCCCGTTCCCGTGGCCAAACAAAAAGACGCCGAGCTGGTGGGTGGAACCATTAATAAGAACGGTTCCCTGACGTTCCGGGCTACGAGGGTCGGTGCGGACACCGTTCTGGCACAGATCATCAGAATGGTGGAATCGGCTCAGGCTGATAAACCCCCGATTCAGGCACTGGCCGACAAGATAGCGGGAATTTTCGTTCCCGTGGTGATCGTACTGGCGATTCTGACGTTCATCACCTGGTTCAGCTTCGGGCCCGAGCCGGCCCTGTCCTTTGCCTTCGTCACGACGGTCAGCGTGCTGCTGATCGCCTGTCCTTGCGCGATGGGGCTGGCTACGCCAACAGCCATTATGGTCGGAACCGGTAAGGGCGCCGAAATGGGGGTGCTGTTCCGCAAGGGAGCGGCTCTGGAGACATTGTCTCGGATGGACACCATCGTCCTCGACAAGACCGGCACCCTGACCCGGGGCCAGCCTGAGCTGACGGATTTCATTCTGGTGGAAGGCCGCGAGGATGAGGTCCTGGCCTGGGTTGCAGCTGTGGAGACCGAAAGTGAACATCCGATCGGGGAAGCCATCGTCAAAGGTGCAAGGGATCGCGGGCTCACGTTGCCCGCGACCAGTGAATTCCAGGCGGAGCCGGGCTATGGCATTCAGGCACAGGTGGCCGGACGCCGGGTCAATGTGGGCGCGGACCGTTATATGCGCCGCCTCGGTATCGACCTGGCCAGCGTCGCCGACAGTGCGGTGCCACTCGCTGAAAAAGCCAAATCCCCGCTGTATGTTGCCGTCGATGGCCGCCTCGCCGCACTGATTGCCGTGGCCGATCCTCTCAAGGACGGCTCGATGGAAGCGATTGCCGCGCTCAAGGCTTCAGGGCTGAGTGTAGCCATGCTCACCGGTGACAATCGCGCCACGGCCGAGGCGATTGCGCGGCAAGCCGGCATCGAACGGGTGCTTGCGGAGGTATTGCCGGACCAGAAAGCGGCCGAAGTGAAGCGCCTGCAAAAAGAAGGTGCCCGGGTTGCTTTTGTGGGTGACGGTATCAATGACGCACCGGCCTTGGCGCAAGCCGATGTGGGTATCGCCATCGGCACCGGTACCGACATTGCCATTGAGGCCGGCGACGTGGTGCTGATGCGCGGCGACCTCCGGGGCATCGTGGATGCCGCTGCGCTTTCACGGCGCACCCGTAAAACGATCCTCGGCAATTTCGTCTGGGCCTACGGCTATAACCTGGCACTGATCCCCGTGGCGGCGGGCGTTCTTTTCCCGTTTACCGGTTACCTGCTTAACCCCATGCTGGCCGCCGGCGCGATGAGTCTTTCCAGTGTATTCGTGGTGACCAATTCCTTGCGGCTGGGCCGGTTTAAACCCGATAGCGGCCGCTCCTCGGCGAGCCACCTGAACGAAAGCGGGACCGCACAGGCCAGCGTCTCATGAGAGACCTGGCACAGAGAATCAGGAGATAGACATGATGACAAATGAGGCATGCATGTTTGGAATGGCGGGAATGGGATTGATAGCCCTTTTGCTCATCGTCGCCTTGGTACTTGGTGTCGCTGCCCTTGCCAAGTACCTGTTTTCGAGAAACAGGGACGATTCTGGACGCGCGAGTAAGAGCGCCAGAGGAGATTATGACCACCACTCTGGAGCATGAAATTCATCGGACACCCATGGCAAGCATGGGAGTGAGACCGAACGCAAAAGCAAAAGTAGTCGGGGGTCTGCTCCTGCTGGTTGCACTGGCGGCGATCTATTGGGTCATGCTGGAGACCGGAGCGTTGGCCACCGTGACCAACAAGGCGGCGTTGCGGGAATGGATCGAACAACTGGGGTATTGGGGGCCGGTGGGCATCATTGGCCTGATGATCCTGGCCATCGTCCTGAGCCCGATTCCCAGCGCTCCGATCGCCATGGTCGCCGGGGCGGCTTACGGCTCCTTCTGGGGGACGGTTGTCGTAGTTATCGGTGCTGAGGCGGGGGCTCTGATCGCCTTTGCCATTGCCCGGTCCCTGGGATACGACGTTATCCATCGTTGGAGGCGGGTGCGTCCGGTATTGGAGTGGCTGGGCAAGGACCGCTCCCAGGGCGCGTTGATGTTTGTCATTTTTACATCAAGGCTGGTGCCCTTTATCTCCTTCGATGCGGTCAGCTATGCAGCGGGCCTGACACCACTCGCGTTCTGGCGCTTCGTGGTCGCAACGCTGGCCGGTGTTATTCCGACAGCGTATTTGATCACTGCGTTTGGTGGCTTGCTCATGGCCTCTGAGTCCGGGGTGGTGACGGTGCTTCTGATTCTGGTCAGTGGCATTACCCTGTTACCGATTGTCGCCAAGCTGTTTATGGCTCGCCGAGGGTGCCAGAAAGCCACCTGAGCTGCACGATAGGGGCCGACAGACAGTGGGTTGAATGCGCCCTGGCAAATACTTATCCCGCACAGCAGGAAAGTTGCTTGACGTCCTTGGTGAAGGTTTGCGCGCAGAGCTTGAGACCTTCCACCATGGTCAGATAGGGAAACAGCTCATCGCCGATGTCCTGCACCGTCATACCGGCCCGCAGCGCCATAACCGCCGCCTGGATCAGCTCACCGGCTTCCGCGGTGACAGCCTGCACCCCCAGCAAGCGTCCCGAATCGCGCTCGGCCACCATCTTAATAAAGCCATGGGTGTCGAAATTCACCAGCGCTCGCGGCACGTTTTCCAGATCCAGCAGACGGGTGTCCACATTGTAGCCCTGCTTGAGCGCTTCGGCCTCTGTCAGGCCAACTGTGGCGACCTGAGGGTCGGTAAACATCACCCCCGGCATGGCGCTGAGATCCAGGGTGGCCTCGCCTCCCGTCATGTTGACCGCAGCCCGGCTGCCCCCGGCAGCGGCGACGTAGACAAACTGCGGCTGATCGGTGCAGTCACCGGCGGCATAGACACCGGGGACCGTGGTTTGCAGTTGCCCATCCACCTGAATCGCGCCACGGGAGGTTTCCACACCGATGCCCGCCAGGTTCAGGTTTTCGGTATTGGGTATCCGGCCGGTCGCCACCAGCAGTTGATCAGCTCGTAAGGTACCGGCATTGGTCTCTATAACGAATTCATTGTCGGTATAGTCCACACGGCTGGCCTGGGTCTGCTTGAGCACCTCGATGCCCTCGCGCCTGAACGCCGCCTCTATGGCCTCACCGATGGCGGGTTCTTCACCGGATAGCAGGCGGCTGCGGGCCAACACGGTGACCTTGCTATCCAGCCGGGCGAACGCCTGGGCCAATTCCAGGGCAACAAAACCGGCGCCGATCACGATCAGCCGTTCAGGCACAGTAATTAATGCCAACGCACTGGTGGAGGTGAGATAAGGCGTCTCAGCCAGCCCCGGTATCGACGGCTCTGCGGGACGGGCGCCAGTGCCAATAAAGGCGCGATCGAAATGGACGTTCTGTTCGCCGCCCTCGTTCAACTGGACCACCAGGTTATTGGCATCGACAAACCGGGCTTCACCGTTCAGGACCGTGATTGCCGTCTGGTCGCGCAGAATCCCTTCGTACTTGGCGTCGCGCAGTTCCTCGACACGCGTCTGCTGTTGCTGAAGCAGTTTCGCCCGGTCCACCTTCGGTATCTGGGCGCTGACGCCCCCGTCAAATGGGCTCTCCGTGCGCAGATGCGCGATATGGGCGGCACGACTCATGATTTTCGACGGCACGCAGCCGGTATTCACGCAGGTACCACCAATAATGCCGCGCTCGATCAGGGTGATGCGGGCACCGCGCTCCGCGGCCTTCAGGGCAGCCGCCATGGCTGCGCCGCCGCTACCAATCACAGCGATATGCAGGTTATTGTCACTATTCATTCCGAGTTCCTTGTATTACTGGGGCATTGTCACGGCAGGCGCCGAGTCGCGTGTAACAGAGGGCGCCTGGAGTCCTTTATTACAACTCACTTACTGTCCGTTTCCAGGGATTTCAGGGTGGAGGGATAGCCGACATCGCCCGTTGCCTGGGTTAAGGCTTCCACCGATGTTCGTGTGTCGTCAAAGGTAATCACGGCTTCTCGATCCGGATAGCTCACGTCGACTTGTGAAACACCGTCCACCTTGTTCAAGGCCAGCTTGATGGTAATGGGGCATGCGGAACAGGTCATCCCCGGAACCGAAAGCGTCACTGTCTGCATGGCGGCCCAAGAGGGCATGCTGAGCAGGGCGAAAAGCAACGTCATGGCAAAGCGCATTTTCATGGGACAATCTCCTTTCAATAAAACAGAGGAAGGGCATAGGGAAACAACAGGGCGACCAGTATCAGTGCCGTTACTGCCCAAAAGATCACCTTATAAGTCGTTCGCACCCGTGGTACGGCACACACTTCACCGGGTTGACACTGTTCCACTGGCCGGAAGATTCGACGCCAGGCGAAGAACATGGCCACCAATGCAACGCCGATGAAAATCGGGCGGTAAGGTTCAAGAGCCGTGAGGTTGCCCATCCAGGCACCGGAGACACCCAGCGCGACAAGTACCAGCGGTCCGAGACAGCAGGCCGAAGCCAAAAGGCCCGCAATACCTCCCGCAGCCAAGGGGACACGCCCCGATTTGGAATTCGGCATAACGCTGACACCTTTCATGGTTTCATTCGATGAGATAAGATTGCTTCCGTAGTCAGCTACGGAGTCAAGGGGTATGCCGGATAAAGCGAATTCATTGACCATCGGTGGCCTGGCTAAGGCTGCCAACGTCCATGTCGAGACAATCCGCTATTACCAGCGGCGACGTCTAGTACCGGAGCCGGAACGTCCTCCAGGTGGTATTAGGCGCTATGGTCCAGCTGATATCGAGCGGTTAATGTTCGTGAAAACGGCTCAGCAGCTGGGCTTCAGTCTTGTCGAAATCAGTGACCTGCTACAACTTGAAGATGGCGCTCACTGCCAGGAGGCCAGCGCTCTGGCCGAGCACAAGTTGCGGGACGTGCGTGAGAAAATCGACCAACTGGGGAGAATCGAGAAGGTACTGGGCGAGATGGTTGAGCAGTGCCATGCCCATCCGTACAATATTACCTGCCCATTGATTGCATCATTGCATGAGGGGGCAGTGGGGGAGAACGATCAACGTGAAAGAACATGATTTTCACTCGACTGAGGGCTCGAGGGAGAGCGGATGTTTTATCCCCGGATAGTCCCCACACCCAAGCTTCTGAGGAACTTATGTGCGCCGCCAACATCTTACTCTGGTAGCCGAATTGGCGGATACGGTGATGGAGCGTGTCTGTTTGCACTTCCGCCAATGTAGGTTAAAGTGGGCGACTATCTTCCCACGCGGAAGATGTTTTAGCTGTTCTGTAATCAGGATATCAGTGCGATGACCACACGGCTTATGGGACTGGCAGTACTACTGCTCGTGGCTCTTCTCCCCGTTGCACAGGGAGTTGCCGCGACCTCTTTTGAAGCGGAACCCATGGCCGAGGCTTGTGTCATGTTGCCAGACACCCAGGTGATGCATGACTGCGCCGGGCTCAATGCCGAGGGCAGCTGCAGTAGCCCGTGTTCAACGTCCCATGTCGGGAAATCTGCAATTAGAGACTCGGTAGTGCTGTTATCTTCCCCCTGCCCGAAAGGCTATTCTTCTCATTCCGGCCGTGTACTTTCTGGCCCAGACCCTTTTCCTCCCAAGTATTCAACAGTCTCCTGAACCTTTGATTACCAGAGGCTTTCGCTTCGAGTGCCTGTCGTTTGGCCTTGCGCGGTAGACCACCACGTAGGCAGCTTTGCTGGTGATTTTATCGACTGATGAATACATGAAAACGGGAACGTATCTGTGATGTCATTCTATCTGGAATACCCGGTGCGCGGCATGACCGTGCTCTGCCATAAGCTTTCGATGGCACTTTTTTTGAGTTTATTCGCTGCCTTGGCCTCGGCGTCACCACCAATGGACCCGGGAATCAAGGCACTGCAGGAGAGAATCGGTTTTACGGTGACTGAACGCTTCTCCACGCCAGCCGAGGGCGTGACCGGCTATGTTGTAAAGACCGGCGACGGGAAAACCGGAATCCTCTATGGTCTCGGTGACCTCACTTTTTCCGGCGCACTTCTGGAGAGTGATGGCAACGATCTGACCAGCGAATATTCCGCTCGTTATATACCGAAGCCGACGTATGCGTCGGTTGCCGAGCAGCTCTCCCGGGACCCCCATCTGGTGAGCGAGGGCGGTAAAGATGCCCCTGAGGTCTATATCTTCGCGGATCCCAACTGCATTTTTTGCCACAAATTCTGGCAGCAAACCAGGGATTGGGTTGCGGAGGGGAAAGTGGGTCATGGTCGGGTTTCTCAAACCGTCCAGCCTGGGGCTTTCTGCAGCAATCATGAACGCAGAGGATCGAGCCGCGGCGCTCCAGGTGTTTGAGGAAAACTTCGGAAAAAGCGGTGACGGCCGCGGCATTTCTGAACTCACTCCGATCCCGGCCGACCTTCAACAGGCCCTCGAACAACACGGTCAGTGGATGGCCGAGGCGGGTTTCAGCGGGACGCCAGGGCTGCTGTTCAAGGACACGAGCGGACAATGGCGGGGCCAGACTGGTGTGCCCAGCCAGGAAGCGCTCGGCAGGATGCTGGGAGTCACTGAGTAATGGATCAGCTGCCCTCATTACTCATTGCCGGCCAGATCATGATGGCGGTTATGGCAGGTCTACTGCTGAACCTGACGCCCTGCGTGCTGCCCGCGATTCCCATCAAGGTCCGGACCATCCTGCGGGAGGCGGGCGGCCAGAGGTCCCATCGGGTGCTGGCCGCGTTGGCATTCACGGCCGGAACACTCACCTTTTTCCTGACGCTGGGCGGCCTGACCGCACTGCTGCAGTGGAACTGGGGCACGTTGTTCCAGTCAACGCTATTCGTGGCCGTCCTGGTTGCGTTAATGGTCGGGTTTGCGGTGATTACCTGGCTCGATCTGCCCATCCCCGTCCCGACATTCGCCGCCTCGGCGCATGGCCGGCGTTACTTTGAAGCCTATGTATCCGGGCTGTTGAGTGCGATTCTGGCCGCGCCCTGCGCAGGACCATTCCTCGGTGGCGTTCTGGCCTTTGCCGTTACCCAGCCGACACCGGTCATCATGGGGATATTCGGCAGTATCGGGCTGGGGCTGTCGTTGCCCTACGCGGTACTGATGCTCAGGCCCGAGTGGCTGAGCCGGTTGCCCACGGCGGGCCCCTGGACCCTGGCCATTCGTGAAGTGCTCGCGCTGATATTGCTGGCCGCCGCCGTCTTTTTCAGCGCGAGCCTGGTGCCCAAAGCGGTATACCCCTGGCTGTGGTGGGCCTGGCTGGCGCTGGTGCTGGTCTGGGGTCTCCGTCGTTTCGTTCAGGGGAGCGGTGCCGTTCGCGTGATCACTGCAACGGCGACAGGCCTTGCCCTTGCGGTGACAGTGGTATTCGCATCTCCGTTGGGCAGCGGCGAAGACGAACTTGTCTGGCAGCCCTACTCCGCAGAACTCCTGGCGGACACAAAAGCCCGGGACACACCGTATTTGCTGGAGTTCACTGCCGATTGGTGCATCAACTGCAAGGTCCTGGAGCGCACCGTGTATAAAGAGCCCGCTGTGGCTGAAGCCGTAGCGCGGGCCGGCATGGTGCCGATTCAGGTTGATGTGACAGCAAGCGATCCCGAAAAAGACGCATTGTTAACCGCAACGGGAGGGCAGGCTTTACCTTTTGCGGCGATTTTTGACGCTGACGGCACCGTTGTCGCCCGTTTCACTGGGCTATTTGATACCGACAGCCTGGTCGAGGCGATCAACCGCACCGAGAACTCACAACGCTAGCTACTGGAGATGAACCATGACAACCCGAACCAAAGTATTGCTGACCGGCGTAGCGGTTTTTCTGATCGCGATCGCGGCGTTCACGTTGATCGGTACCAATTCCGGAAACGCTCCTGGCTCGGCCCAGACCGAACGAGCCAATTCCGACCCCCAGGCACCAGTTGCCCGCACGGGGTTGGCAGATTCTTCCGATAAGGTCCGCCTCAATCTTGCGGAAGGCGGCAAAGCCCTGATAGGGGAGACCGGTGAAATTATTCTGACACTGGACATTGAATCGGGCTGGCACGTGAACGCCAACCCGGCCTCCATGGAGTTCCTGATTCCCACCGTCGCCAGTTCTTCGGTCAACGGTCAGTCGCTTGACATCCCGACCCAGTACCCCCGCGGCAGGGTCAGTGACATCACACTGGGTGACACCGCCCTGGAGGTGTACGACGACGGTGCGAGTATCCGGCTGCTGCCAGACGAAAAACAGACCGCCGCGCTGAAAGAGGCAGGCAAGCTAGACATGACGGTACGGGTACAGGCCTGCAGTGACGAGGGCGTTTGCCTGGCACCAGCTGACCTGCCCGTTGCGCTGAATCTGGACGATATCAAGCCACAATAAACCGGGACTCCCTTCGGAAAACAACTCAAATGGAGAATGACTGTGAACAGTGTATTCAGAGTATTGCTGATTGCCATGGTTGCCCAGGTCAGCACCAATGCCATGGCCCATTCCATGGAAGATGTGGAGGCCTCGTTGAACGAGAAAGAGCGGTATGCCCAGTTTGTGGATCAGCCGGCCCCTGAATTTGATCTTACAGGCGTTGATGGCAATACCCTTGCCCTTGCCGACTTAAACGGCAAAACCGTTGTGCTTAACTTTCTCTACACGCGCTGTACCGAGGCCTGCCCTTTGCATATGAACCTGATCCGGCAGTTGCAAACCGGGGTTGAAGAAGAAGGGCTGAGTGAAGAGGTGGTGTTCATCACCATTGCCACTGATCGCGAGGATATTGCCGGGACCCGGGACAACATGCGCGCGTATGGCGACAATTTCGACCTGAACCCCGATAATTGGCACTTTCTGTACCGGGGCGAAGGTGAATCGCCCGGGTTGACGTCGGAGCTCGCCAAAGCCTACGGCGTTCAGTTCAGGGATACGGGTGAGGGTGTACAGGTCCATGGTGTGGTAACCCACGTGATTGACCCGGAAGGGCAGATGCGGGCCCGGTTCCATGGATTGAAATTCAAGCCTGAGCATCTGGTGACCTACCTGACGGCCATTGCCAAAGGCCCCAACGCGGCAGCCGATGATGGGTTCTGGGGCCGACTGCACGGGCGAATTGAAGAGCTGTTACAGAGTGAGTAACGCGTGGGGCACCATGCCGGCAACAAACCGACCACTGTAATCAGGAGAAATGTCTAATGAGTCACCAGCGCATATCCGCCGCCCGTGGAATCGCCGTAGTCCTTTTCGCGCTTGCTATTTCCATAGCCGCTCCAGTTATGGCTGCAGGGAAGGTTCCGAAGTCGGTGGGGCCCCAGGGGTTCCTGATCTGGGAGTCCCCTCGCACTCTGCCCGAGCTGGCTTTTGAGGACGAAGACGGCAGGCCGCTGACACTGGCTGACTTTAAGGGTAAGGCGATATTGCTCAATATCTGGGCGACCTGGTGCCTGCCTTGCCGTGAGGAAATGCCGACGCTGGACTCACTTCAGGCTCAACTGGGCGGCGAGCAATTTGAAGTGGTCGCGCTGTCCGTTGACCACGCAGGCATCAGCGTTGTTGAAAAATTCTACCGGGAAACAGGCATCCAACATCTTCGCCAGTATATTGATCCGTCGACACTGGCGACCTCAACACTGGGCATAGAAGGTGTTCCTACAACGCTGCTGATTGATCACGACGGTCGCGAAATTGGCCGTCTGGTCGGTGCCGCGGAATGGGACAGCCCGGCCATGGTGGATTTGATGACCCGCACCATTGAAGGGGTTCCGGACTGACTGGATTTACGCAATTGAAAAGGCAGGTGCGTAATGCTTCAAGCTACTACTGCATGCTTCCTTCGCTGAGCCCTTCGAGAACCCCGCAGGCCTCAATTTCCCGATCATCGTTACAACTCGCTCGCAGCGACACAAGTTGTTTCTCCAGTACCTGCAGATCGGTTATCTGAGACCGTACTTGAGCGATGTGATCATCAAGCAAGGTGTTGATGGCCCTGCAAGGCTGATGGGGCGCGCCCTGATAACGCTGTAACTCGTGAATTTCAGCGAGTGACAGCTCAAGTATTCTGCAGCGCCGGATAAAAGCCAGTCGCTCAACATGCCGTTCGGTGTAAATACGGTAGCCGTTGTCCTGACGATCCGGCGGTGGTAACAAGCCCTCTCGCTCATAGAAACGGATGGTCTGGGTGTCAACCCCTACGGACCGCGCCAACTGACCAATGCGCATCGGGTGTCTCCTCAACAAATGGTATCTGCTCTATTGACCTTATAGTGGCTATATGGTTTTAAATCATAATCCGACAATACTCAAGTGGAGCCGTATCATGAGTAAATCCTGTGAAGGCGCCTGTGGCTGCGACGCAATACCCGCCGAGGGTAATACCGGGTCGTGGGCCTCTGAAGCGTCCGGCAACTGGATCAGTGTGTATACCGTACCGAAGATGGATTGTCCTTCGGAGGAACGGATGATTCGACTGGCCCTGAATGGTTTTGAAGACATTCGCGGGCTGTCCTTCGACCTGTCTGATCGGCGGTTGAAGGTTGTGCACGATGGCGAGGCTGAGCCTATCACCGCGAAGCTGGCGACCCTCGGGCTGGGAGCTTCGCTTCAGGAAACGGCCGCTGCCGACCCTGAATCAATCAAGGCGCTCGGGGGTACGGCTATCTCGGCCGAGCAGGAGTCGGGCACCCTGCGTTGGTTGCTCGGTATCAATGCTGTCCTGTTTGTGGTGGAAATGACGGCCGGCCTGATCGCGCACTCCACCGGTTTGATTGCAGAATCCCTGGACAATTTTGCCGACGCGGCCGTGTATGGGCTCGCCCTGTATGCGGTTGGGCACAGCGTGAAAATGCAGGTGCGTGCGGCGCATCTTGCGGGCGTACTCCAACTGATACTGGCTGTGGGCGTACTCGCAGAGGTGGTGAGGCGCTTTGTCTTCGGCAGTGAGCCGGAGTCGCTGGTAATGATGGGGATTGCGTTCATTGCATTGATCGCCAATACCACCTGTCTGCTGCTGATATCCAAACATCGGGAGGGCGGTGCCCACATGAAGGCGAGCTGGATATTCTCAGCCAACGATGTGGTGATCAATCTGGGGGTCATTACCGCTGGCGCCCTGGTCGCGTGGACTGGCTCCAACTACCCGGACCTGATCATCGGCAGCATTGCGGGGGTTATCGTACTCAACGGGGCCAGGCGCATCCTGGCGCTTAAGGGTTAAACAATGTCCATCGTTACCAAAAAACTCTTGCCGTATAGCCTGCTGGCGATTTCGGGCCTGATTGCGGCGTCTGATCAGGTTGTAAAATGGCTGGTCCAGCAGTCAATGGCGTATGGCGAATCGATTCCGGTGACCCCGTTCTTTAACTGGGTTCATGTCTGGAACACCGGCGCCGCATTCAGCCTGTTTGCCGATGGCGGAGGTTGGCAGCGATACTTTCTTATCACAGTCGCGGTAGTTGTCTCGATTGTACTGATCGGGCTGATTCTTCAGTGCCGCCGCAGGGGAGAAGCCATCGCGTACAGCCTTATTCTTGGCGGTGCCGTGGGCAACCTGATTGACCGGATATTTCGTGGCTATGTTGTGGATTCCTTTGATGTCTATTGGCAATCCTGGCACTGGCCAGCCTTTAACCTTGCCGATATCGCCATTGTGCTGGGCACCGTGCTTTTCCTCTATGTCAGTTTCATACCCGAAAAATCGGGCACGAACGTCGAGCTCGATGGATCAGGCTAAAAAACATCTGACAAACGTCTTGACCTTAAAGTTGACTTTAAGGATATCGTCTGTGCTGACAAACCAAGAACGACAGCCAAAGCAAAGGAGAATGAAACGATGACATTGCAACTTGGAGAAACCGCTCCCGATTTCACCGTCGCATCCACCGAGGGAAACATTCAGTTTCATGAGTGGCTGGGAGACGACTGGGCCGTGCTGTTTTCACACCCCGCCGACTACACCCCCGTCTGTACCACAGAGCTTGGCGCCTTCGCCAAGCGTAAGGACGAGTTCGCCAGTCGTGGAGTGAAGCTGATCGGGGTGTCCGTTGATCCGCTCGACTCCCATAACGACTGGGCCAAGGACATTGAGAAAACCCAGGGCACGGGGCTCAATTTTCCCCTGCTGGCAGACAAGGATCAGGTGGTTGCCGACCTGTACGGAATGATCCATCCAAAAGCCGATCCCAAGGTGACTGTTCGAACGGTATTCATTATTGATTCCGCGAAAAAAATCCGTCTGATGCTAACGTATCCGCCCAGCACGGGGCGCAATCTGGACGAGATCCTGCGCGTCATTGATTCGCTCCAACTGACCGACAACCACAAAGTGGCCACGCCGGTGGACTGGAAGAATGGAGAGGATGTGATCATCGTTCCGTCGCTCTCCAACGAAGAGGCCAAAGAGCGCTTCCCCGACGGATGGGATGAGCAGACACCGTATCTGCGCGTTACCCGCCAACCTGGTCGGAAGTAATAGGGTATTCGTCAGCCGGCCGTGCGGCTGGCTGACGTAGCAATACCTGAGAACCCCTCACCGATAGGTTCGGTCATCGCTGAACCCTTAACCGAACACGGCCCCGAAATGCTTACCCTGACAGTTCCTGAAGTTGGTCTCTTCGCGTTATTGATTGCACTTTGCCTGTCGCTGCTTCAGGCGACCGTGCCCTTGCTGGGAGCCGCCACCCGGCGCCCGTTGTGGATGGCATTTGCAGAGCCCATGGCATGGGGGCAATTTGCCTTTCTACTGGTTTCTTATGCCAGCCTGACCGCCAGTTTTCTTCTGGATGATTTCAGCGTGGACTATGTGGCCCGTAATTCGAACTCGATGCTACCCTGGTACTACAAGTTTACCGCCGTCTGGGGCTCTCATGAAGGCTCGGTGCTGTTATGGAGTCTGATTCTCAGTGGCTGGGGCTTTGCCGTCAGTCTGTTTTCCCGCCAGTTGCCACGGGATATGCTGGCACGGGTTCTGGGAGTTCTGGGTGTCGTCAGCGCAGGGTTCCTGCTTTTCATCGTCGTTACGTCCAGTCCCTTTGATCGCCTGTTGCCGGGCATGCCCGCCGACGGTGCCGATCTGAATCCGTTGTTGCAGGATGTTGGCCTGATCATCCATCCGCCGATGCTTTACATGGGCTATGTGGGTTTTTCAGTGGTCTTTGCTTTTGCCATCGCTGCGCTGATCGAAGGGCGTCTCGATGCGGCCTGGACGCGCTGGGTTCGGCCGTGGACCAACATTGCCTGGGCCTTTCTGACCCTCGGCATCGCTCTGGGTAGCTGGTGGGCCTACTATGAGCTGGGTTGGGGCGGCTGGTGGTTCTGGGATCCGGTGGAAAATGCATCGCTCCTGCCCTGGCTGAGCGGGACAGCGCTGATACATTCACTGGCGGTCACGGAAAAACGCGGCACGTTCAAGAGCTGGACGGCGCTGCTAGCGATTTTCACGTTCTCACTCTCGTTGCTGGGCACCTTCCTGGTGCGATCAGGGGTACTGACCTCGGTTCATGCCTTTGCCAATGATCCGTCACGGGGGCTCTTCATTCTCGCGTTGCTGGGTATAACGGTTGGCGTCTCGCTGTTGATCTTTGCGCTACGGGCGCCGCGAATGAGCGCCAACGCGGGCTTTAGCTGGCTTTCCCGGGATGCACTGTTGCTGATCAACAATATTTTGCTGGTCATCATGACGATCACGGTCCTGATGGGCACCCTGTACCCCTTGATCCTGGATGCACTCGGGCTGGGCAAAATCAGTATCGGCGCGCCTTACTTTAATAGCCTGTTCGTGCCACTGACCGTCATGCTGTGTGCCTTTATGGGACTGGGGCTGGTCTCACGCTGGAAGCAGATGCCCGGTCGGGAGCTGTTCCGGCGACTACCGGGGGCTTTCGCTGGATCCCAGTGCTCGCGAGTCAGCCCTGATAGGCCAGGCGTTTCCCGCGTTCACGCTCCCGACGCTGGAGGACCCTGATACCGAGGTGGATGAATCCCTGCTTCGCGGGCAGATATCTCTGGTCAATGTCTGGGCATCCTGGTGCCCGACCTGCAAGGAGGAAATGCCCCAGCTACTGGCGCTCTCCGAGCGCGGCATTCAGATGGTGGGCATCAACTATAAAGACGCCCGTGACCTGGGGCGACAGTTTCTCGAAGAGTTCGGAAAACCTTTCGAGGTCAACATCTTCGATCCTGCCGGTGACCTGGGTTTTGAAATTGGCGTGTATGGCGTGCCCGAAACCTTCCTGGTCGACGCAGACGGTATCGTTCGATACAAGCACGTTGGGTACATAACGCCCGCCCAGGTGGATGAAGTCATGATGGAGGTAGAGAAATGGCGCTAACCCTGAAGATCCGTTGCTGTGTGGTCATCGTGCTTTTGATGGCCTCGTTCCAGTCGATGGCGGATACGGCAATTGATGCGCGTCATTTCGAGGATCCGGTGATGGCGGAGCGTTATCGCGACCTTACGGCGTCATTGCGGTGCCCTAAATGTGATGCTCAAGCCATCGACAGCTCCGATTCGCCGGTGGCGGCGGACATGCGGGAGCGGGTAGCGCTGATGCTTCATGAGGGGCGTGCGGATAAGGAAATTCTTGATTTCATGGCTAATCGTTTTGGCGAGTTCGTTCTTTACAATCCGCGCCTTGACGGGCGAACGTGGCTGCTTTGGGCGTTGCCGGCAGCGCTGGTAGCAGGAGGCGCCCTGGTTGTGATTGCGTTTGTCCGGGCGCGCAGGCACCGGCGAGTGCGGCCGCTCTCCGAGGAGGAGCGTACCCGCCTGTCTTCCCTGATTCATCGTCACCGTGAGGGATCGGAATGACTATGCTCTGGTTAAGTATCGGCACACTGCTGCTGCTTGCGCTGTGGTTCCTGAGTCTACCGTTGCGAAGAGCAAGGGCGATCCATGACTGGCAGCAGCGATTTGAGGCCGATGATCATGCGGAGGCGCAAAACCTCGCCGTCTATGAGCGCCGGCTTTCAGCACTGGAAAGCGCCCGCGATCGCGGCGAGATTGACGTCGCCCGATTTGAAGAAGGCCGCCACGAGCTGGACCGCAATCTGCTGGAGGACACCGAGGCCCGCCGCCGAATGCCTCTCAGGCGCCCCGTGTCAGGACGTTTGATGATTCCACTGGTGATAACGGCAGTCATGGGTGCCAGCATCATCGGCTATCGATGGCTGGGTGCCGATGGCGATCTGGCCCTGTATGCCGCCCAACAGAATGCGCTCAATACGCCCGGCGCCTCAATGAAAACCCTGGTTGGCCGGCTCGAAGAGGAAGCCGAGACTCAGCCGGATAATCCCAAGGTCTGGTCGTTGCTGTTTCCGCTTTACCAGAAGATCGGTCAACCGGGGCAGGCGATTGGCGCCCTGGAACGACTGATCGAACTGGAAGGCCGCAGAGTTGACCTACTGGCCCAACTGGCCCAGATCAAATTCTTTGTGGCCGGGCGCAGCCTGACCGATGAAGTGCATGCGCTGATCGACGAAATACTCGACAAGGATCCACGTGAGCCAACGGCGCTGGGCATACTGGGGGTCGAGGCCTTTGACGACGGCCGCTATGAACAGGCGATCAATTACTGGCGTCGGGCATTGGCTGGCTTCGGCGACAACGAGTCCGCACAGGCCATGCGCAACGGTATTGCTGTTGCCAGGCAACGATTGGAGGAGACAGCCAATGGAGCGGAACGTGTTACTGATTAAAACCCTAACGCACTTTCAATCACGAAATCAGGAAAGCTTATGCTTCAGTATCCTCAAATAGACCCGGTAGCCATTGCGCTGGGCCCGCTAAAAATTCATTGGTACGGCCTGATGTACCTTGTCGGTTTTCTCGCGGCCTGGTGGCTGGGGCGTCGTCGGGCTCATCGACTCGGGTTGAACGCAGACGCTGTTGAAACATTGATTTTCTACTGCGCGATGGGCGTCATTCTCGGTGGCCGCGTCGGTTATGCGCTCTTCTACGGTTTTGACAAGCTGGCAGACAATCCGCTTTGGCTGTTCAAGGTCTGGGAAGGGGGCATGAGTTTTCACGGCGGCTTGACCGGCGTCCTGATTGCAGCCTTGGTCTTCGCCCGCAAGCAGAACCTGCGGTTTTTCCAACTCACGGATTTTATAGCGCCACTGGTGCCAATTGGCCTGGGGGCGGGGCGCCTTGGCAACTTTATCAACCACGAGCTCCCGGGGCGGGTCAGCGACGTGCCCTGGGCCATGGTGTTCCCGAATATGGGGTCGGCGCCACGTCACCCGTCGTCATTGTACGAGTTTGCCCTGGAAGGTGTTGTGCTGTTTGTGGTGCTGTGGTGGTTCTCACGCCACCCTCGTCGGATGGGCGCAACGTCCGGCCTGTTCCTGTTGCTCTACGGAATTTTCCGTTTTGCGGTCGAGTTTGTTCGCCTCCCCGACCCGCAACTGGGGTTCATTGCCCTTGACTGGGTGACCATGGGGCAGTTGTTGACCTTGCCGATGATCCTTGGAGGCCTTGGGTTAGTCGCTTGGTCGAAAAGCCAACCGATCAATAACGTAAAGGTGGCGACGGGCGGATAAAGGTCGACTTCATTTATGCAATAACAAATTGAGAGAGTTTCAGAGTGGTCATGCTGGCGTTTTCTCCTCTGATATATCGGGATCTGTTTCATGCGAGCGATGTGGGCACGATGAAAGTCAATGAAATTGCAAACTTGGCGGATGTCTCTCCGGACACCGTTCGTTTCTATAACCGTGAAGGGTTACTTCGGCCACGAAAAGATCCCCGAAATGGCTACAACTTGTATAATTCGGAAGACCTGTGGCGTGTATGGACTCCTCCTCTTTTGCAAGCATTTTGTTCAATCGCGAGTAGGTACGACTGCCTACGTGTATTCGGTCTCTAAAAAGATGCCGCATCGGTAGGCACCGGACCTTAATGGGCTATTCGCGCACTGATTTCCAAACGCTTACACGAGCTCAAGGCTCTTCGTCACATAAGGAGTTTCTCAGTGCCGGTTCGACCTGTTCGCCATCAAGCAAAAGCTTTGCAATCGTGGTGTTGAGTTTATCCTGTTAAAATTTGTTTGTTACTTTAGCATCAGATTATCTACTTGCAGCTGCAAGTGTTTCATCATAAGCCGTTTCATTGGCGACTAACGCCCAGGCAATTCGGGCCGTTTTGTTAGCCAACGCAACGGTCGCTACGTTAATGTGCTTACGGTTGACCAGACATTTTAACCAATGACTCAGCCCATCACTTTTTCTATCAACATGGCGTAGTACCGCTCGTGCACCATGGACAAGCAACTTGCGGAGGTAGCCATCACCGCGCTTGCTAATTCCGAGTAATCGTTCCCGGCCGCCGGTGCTGTGCTGTCTGGGTGTTAATCCTAAAGACGCTGCAAAATCACGTCCTTTTCGAAAAGCTTTGCCGTCACCCAGCGCCCCGGAAAGTGCACTTGCGGTTAATGGTCCAACGCCACGCAACGTCATCAAGCGACGCGCAACGGGATCCTTTTGGACATTCTCAGTGATGTTCTCATCAAGACTTTTGATGCGGTCATCGAGGTAACGAAGATCCTCCGCCAAACTATTAAGAAGCGTGCGGAAAGTATCACTCAGCCCGTTTTCAGCATCCTCAAGCCATTTTGGTAAAGCCCTTCTCAGTTGATGGATGCCAACTGGCGAAATAACACCATATTCGGCGGTAATATCCAGCGTACTAGCTGATTTTCAGAGTTCTATTAAGGTCGGTCGATGATATCTATCTAAGAAGAATTTATGTCGAAAAACAAGAAACAATAGACACGTTAAACTGACTGAATCGAACCTATAAAGTCGGAGACTAGTGCCTTCGTACACATGTGTACGAACCTAATTTCTGTTATAAATGGTGTTACTTAGCAGTTTGTAATAAAATTTCATTGGCTACAAAGTTGAGTTTCAACGGCTGAAAAGGTGGCGTGCGGTCATGGAAAATAAACTCGCAAAATATGGTGTTAAAAAACCGGTTGGTCGACCGAAGATCAAACCAACTAAGCAACTGAACCTAGATACTCCAGAGGGGCAACGCCTAGTTTATACCGAGGCACGAATGATTCTTGCGCAACACAAGAAAACGTTTAGACGCTTGGCGTCTATGTGATGCAACTTTTTCAACTCCCAGCAACCCGCGTTATTGACGAAAAACAGTTTGCCGATCTACTTTACGATTGTTACGCAAACAACTTCGAGCAGTAAAAAGCAGGTTACACTTCCGCCGACTGGTGAGTACATCGGTGAGTATAGTCAAAATGAATCTTGATAAATATATCCTAACTTATTGATTTTAAGGATTATTATATTTTCAATCAACAAGCAGATCCAGAACATCGAATAATGCATTTTGACGTAGCCTGCGGTTCTACCGCAGGTGAGATCTTACAGCTCAGTAAACCGCAGCAATCGAGCAATATTTAACGCATCATCAATACCTCGGTGATGCGTGCCTTCAAAAGACAAACCATGATAGTTAAGCGCATTGGCTAAGCCAGCGCTACGACTGTTCACTTTCCCCTGACGCCACTGTTGTTATGAAACGCCTACCGAGACTTTTCATAAACCGTCATAGTGAAGTGAACGGGATCGCTAGTGCTGTTCTGGTAGGTGTGAGCAACGTCCATTTCAGCGGTCATTGAGTCACCTGCCGATAAAGTATAAGTTTCTTCATTCACCAAAACGTCTAAACAACCCTCCTCAACGTGAATGAGTTCAATGGTTCCGTTAGAGTGCGCTTCAGATACAAATTGTTCTTTGGGAAACATGGACCACCGCCATAACTCAATCATGATAGCGCCCTTTGAACCGGCAAGCAGTCGAGCAGAGCCCCCATGATCACCATTCCAAAGTGTCGGAATATCCTGAGGCTGTCGAATCGTTACTTTTGGATCGTCTGACACAGCTACGATATCAGCAACAGAAACAGCGAGTGCATTGGCTAATTTACACAGAATCCCTATGCTTGGGTTTGCACGCCCTTTCTCTATTTGCACAAGCATTCCCTTGCTAATTTCGGCATTTTTAGCCAGTTCATCAAGGGACATTCCGTACTGCTTACGAAAGTTGTTAACGCGTTTTGCGATAGCTTCATTAATAGCTGTTTTATCTTTCATGGTCATTATATTGACTATTTGTTTCTTTATATTAAACTGTCGATGATTTCCATTATCGTTGACTTAAACGATTAGAACAACGCAGGAAGTGATAATGTTTGAGTTTGTCAGTGTATTCGTCATGGGTGCCGTGATCTCTGGTGGTTTGATTATCGCAATTGGTAGCCAGAATGCATTTCTGTTGAAAACTGGGCTAACCAATAATCATCCGTTTGCAGCCGCGACGGTTTGCTTTATCGGCGATATCCTACTTATTGGTGCGGGTGTGTTTGGCGTTGGCGCGCTCTTTTCGATTGAAAGCATCTGGGGACAAATGCTGAGCTTAGCCGGTGCTATTTTCTTAATTTGGTATGGAAGTAACGCGCTAAAGGCCGCAATAAAAGGTGAAAGTCGATTATCGGTAGACGAGAATGAAAGCAAAAGAACATCGCTTAAAAGCGCATTATTGATGGCTTTTGCGATGACATTTTTAAACCCACATGTTTATATCGACACCGTTGTTCTGGTCGGCGGCGTTACTGCCGGGCTTGAGCAAGCCTATAGACCGTGGTTCGTGGCCGGCGCTTTATGTGCCTCCGCAACGTGGTTTTACACATTGGTATTTGTTGCAAAAAAGCTCGCTAACAAACTGAATAAACCAAAAACGTGGCGTATTATCAATGCATTAATCAGTGCGGTAATGTATCTGATCGCTGGCCGTTTGTTAGTCGATGTGATTCCGTATTGGTTTTAGAAAAACTACCCTCGAGACACAAGAAGAGCGCATAAAGGCTCGTTAATATAATAGTTAGCACGACCAATGCGTTGTTTTTTCAGAAAGCCGTGCTCAACAAGTTGCTCCAGGTATTTTGTCGCTGTAATTCGCGTAACGCTAAGTTCATCAACGACAAACTCGATTTTAGTGTGGTAGCGAAGCTGA
Organism: Idiomarina sp.; assembly: GCF_019431395.1. Lineage (NCBI taxonomy): Bacteria > Pseudomonadati > Pseudomonadota > Gammaproteobacteria > Alteromonadales > Idiomarinaceae > Idiomarina > Idiomarina sp. Next base: position 2,043,320 of record NZ_CP080268.1, on the reverse strand, counting down.
CATATAAGTTTTAGCCTTTTCTGTACATTAATACCGAAATATATATAAATAATCGTAAACATTATATATGAAAAGATGTTTATGTATAGAAAATAGATTTTTTTATACATAAGGCGCGTTAGCACTAGCAATTAACTTGTCGATACACCCAGGAAAAAAAGTTTGCTTATGCGAAAAAATGACAAAAAAATCGAACGAGAAATCATCCGCGAGCTGACCCAGGTGTGTGAAGAGGCCAAATTTGACCATCAAGGCTTTATTTGGCTGACGCACGACGTGGATTACCAGCGCTTTCCGCAGAGTTTAAAGGTAACTCTGGTATTCAATGAGCAAGTCGATGAAGCGGTTATGCTGTCTGAGTTTGGCCAATTAGTTCCAAACGTTCAGGCTGCGCTGGAACCCATCATTGGTGGTATGCTGCCAGCGAAACAAATTGAAGCTCGCCGTGAGCATACCCTGTAATAATGGGTTAAGGACTGATCATGCGTTACCTACGTTACTGCTTTATATTTTTCTGCTTTGTTTTATCGGTGCCTAGTTTGGCAGAAACGAGTCGCCTGCAGCAGGTTGAACGGTTTGTCGCGGCATTCAATGCCCACGATGCAGAGAAAATGGCGCAATATGTGACGGAAGACGTGCAGTGGTTATCCGTTAGCGGCGACAAAATTAGTATCGAGACCAGTGGCAAAGAAAACTTGGTTAAGGCGATGAGCGGTTACTTTGTAAGCGTAACTCGAACCACACAACCGGCCAAGATAATTGACGCTAGGGTGTGAGCTCGATATTCCAGGGAAGTAAGTGGTCGATATTATCGCTGTCGTTAATGAGTGGCCACTGCTTGAACAGGCTCATCAGGTAGTCAATCGGTTGCAGGCCGTTGGCTTTGGCGGTTTCTACCAAGCTGTACAGCACCGCACTGGCATCCGCTCCACCGTAGGTATTGGCAAACAGCCAAGCTTTGCGACCAATCACGAACGGTTTGATAGCGCGCTCGGCGCGGTTGTTATCGATATTAATGCGTCCGTCGGTTAAATACACTTGCAACTTCGACCATTGGTTCAATGTATATTGCACGGCTTTGCCTATCACGCTCGTCGGTGGCACTTGGTTTAACTGCGTATCAAGCCACTCTTTCAAGTCGCTCATTACAGCTGCGGATTCGCTTTGCCGTGCATGCAAACGCTCATCCGCTGACTTATCAGCCATCAGCCGTTCAACACGATACAGCTTTTGAATAAACGCAATCGCAACATCTGCTTTACCGGTTTTCTTTTTCCCCTGCACGGTTTTGGCGTCCACGAACTTACGTCTGGCATGTGCCCAGCAACCGGCAAGGATAGCATCAGTTTGCTCGTAACCTTGATAGCCGTCCACTTGCAATGGCCCACGGTAACCCTGCAGGAAGTCCTTCGGATGTGACCCGCCGCGACCATCCTGGTAGTCATACAGTACGATGTTGGGTGGTGATGAGGTATTACCGGGCGGCGGCTTATCTGTGCCGCAACCATACACCCACATGTAGGATTTTCTTTTCTCAGACTGGATGACTTTTATTGTTGTCTCGTCCGCCCACAGCACAGGCTGTTGCACGAGAAGGTCATGCATGCGCTGGTACAGTGGCTCAAGTTTTTGACTCACCGCTACCAACCAACGGCTCATGGTCTGGCGACTGATATCGGCGCCGAACTGCTTGCTTGAACATGGCTTCCTGGCGATACAGCGGCAGGCCATACTGGAACTTCGCTGTAATGATTTGGGCCAGTAAGCTTGGCGTAGTGATGCTTTTTGGCAGCATGCTTGCCGGCACCGGTGCCTGCTTTATCCTGGTTTCAGTGCCTTGCTGCTCACAAGTGCGGCAGCTGTATTTAGGTCGAATATGTCGAGTCACCTGCATTTTAGCCGGGATGAAGTCGAGCTTCTCGCTGACATCCTCGCCCATGCGATGCATGTCCGTGCCACAGCATTCGCAGGTTTTATCGTCATCGCTGATATCGTGAATGACTTCTTTACGCGGCAATGATGCATCGAGTCTGGCACGGCGCGGTAGTTTTCGGGTGTAGGCAACGTGTTGTTCGACAGCGACCTCTTCCTCATCAGGATTGAGGATGTCTTCCACTTCGTTGAACAAGTCGCCTTGACCCGGAAGACCTTCAGCACTGGCCGCAAAACGCTTTTTCAGCTCAAGCTGCCATTTTTCAAATAACTGATAGAAGTCACGCTTCCAGCGCTCACTTTCTTGTTGCAGTCGAGCCTTCTCAGCCTGCTGCTCAAGCAGCATAGCTTTGAGTGCTTCAACATCGTCTGGAAGTGTGTTTGCATCAATCTTTTTCATGCGGACATTATACCGCATAAATCGGCGCTAAACCGCAACAGATAAAGGCTTTCTTAGACCGATTAGTGATCGAAAAATCATGGTTTATGCTTGATCCCTATATGAAAAAAACGATCATGTTATCGAGCTAAAATGCAGTGGTTGATGGCCTTTCATCAGGGTAATATCCAGACCATCCAAAAGCCATGCCCATTGCTGCTCAGTCAGGGAAATGGTGCTGCCTGACATCTTTTTCGGCCATTTGAACCTGGCTTCCTCAAGACGCTTGTACCACAAGCAAAAGCCTGTTTTATCCCAATACAGAGCCTTGAGCTTATCGCGTTGGCGATTGCAAAAAATAAATAGCGCACCACTGAACGGTGAGAGCGCCATTTCACTCTCTACAATGGCACTCAAGCCATTAATGCTTTTACGAAAGTCGACCGGCGCCTTGTGTAAGTAGATTGCCGGTGGCTCAACGAACATCTTCATGCGCTGAGCTCTTTGACCAATTGCGCGACCCAACGCGGTGATACCGACAACGGCAACACCAATTCGGTTTGGCCAAGACGAAGCTGCAAGGTTTGCTGCGCGGTGGCCGACTGAGGCACCGCTAGAGCAAAGCTCGTGTCATTATCTTCAGCTTCGCGCCTAAGCTCTGCTCGACGTTGACTGAAGTAGGCAGAATTTATGCCGCGTGGCTCACAAAAGTCTTTCTGACTCAGGTTGCTTTGTTCAAATTCAGCAATGAGCTCACGCCATTGCTCGCGAGTTCGGTATGCTCGGCTCATGATGCTACCACCTTATTGGTTAAACTTGATGGTAGCCTATGGCTTTAAACTATGACTGAATAGGTGTGGTTCGAGTTACGCTTACGTTACTTTACGTCTTGCCCATCGTGCCAAAGCCAATTAGAAGACTTCACTGTGTTAGGCAGTCGCATCAGCGTTGTGGAGGAGGCCAGCTGGCGCGGGAAGGGCGAGCTCCGTTCGCAGAAAAGCCTGGCCGTTTATGAGTTCTCTAATAACTTAATCCACCGAGTTTACTACTTCCCCGCTGACTAGTTATATCATGAATTGGAAATATGTAGCTGATATATTTACTTTTTTTGCGCGGAAAACAAGCGAGTTTTAAGAGCGGCACTGTACGTTCGGCTCACCTTAAGAGCCTTCTCATTGGTCAGTTCGATGCGGTATTCCGAGTTTCGAAGTGCTTCGATGTGCTGGATATAGCGAATATTCACGGCGGTCGATTTATGAATGCGCACAAACTCCGGGGGCAGTATGGTGTCGACCAGATGCTTAAGCCGGGCTCTCATCACATAGGTTTCGTTGTGTGTATGGATGCACATGTAATCGCCGGCGGCATCGATCCACACGATCTCGCTGAAAGGTACTAGTTGCCCTGAGTTACGTCCGTCTGTGATAATGAGCTTTTCGCGCTCGACGCGATAACTGGAAGAGGGCGTTGCTCCTGCTTGATCCTTACTTTCGAGGGCAGCGGAAGCCGTGAGCAGTTGTTGCTTATACAGCGGATCGGGGCGCCGCGCTCGGACTCGTTCAACAGCCTCAATTAAGCGGCTCTGGCGTACGGGTTTTAGCAAATAATCCACGGCTTCGACTTCAAATGCCCGCACGGCGTATTGATGAAAGGCGGTAACGAACACAATCGCAGGGTGCTGTTCCGGCTGAAACTGCTTGAGCAAATCAAAGCCGCCTTTCCCCGGCATCTGGATATCCAGGAAAATTAAATCCGGAACGTCGCGCTTCACGCACTCAATCGCTTCGTCGATGCTGGTCACCATATCAATAATGTGAATGCCGTCCATCCTGTCCAGCCTCAGCTTGAGTCCTTCGAGGGCGCTGAGTTCGTCATCGACTAATAAGGTATTCAATGTTTTCATGACGCGCTGCCCTGCAATTCTCGCGGTAGCACAATACTGACCCAGGCGCCGCCTTCTGGTCGGTTGCCCATGGTTAGCCGGGCGCTGTCCTGATACGTCAGTTGTAAACGTTGCTGACAGTTTTCCAGTCCGATTCCCCGCTGGCAGTCGTATTGTTGCGCAAAGCCTTTGCCATTATCAGTGACATGAATGTGTACGTTGTCCTGGCTGGCTCTAAAATCCACGGCAATCGCCATGGTCTGATTGGCGAGCATGCCATGTTTGAGTACATTCTCAACCAAGGGTTGTATCAACAGCGGTGGGATTAAGGTGGACTCACACGCGGCGTCGGTCGTGATCGAGACATCCAGGGCTGTCTGAAATCGACTTTTTTCGATTTCCAGATAGGTATTCAGTAACGCGGCTTCCTCGGCAACAGGAATTTTCTTTAGCGGGTCGGTGTATAAGCTGTAACGCAAGAAATCGCACAGTTGCTCTAACATATCGACCGCACGGTTGTTCTCGTGCTTGAGGATCAGCGTGCATATCGCATTGATACTGTTGAACATAAAGTGCGGGTTAAGTTGATACCTCAGCATTTTAAGCTGGGCTTCTTTGGCCAGATGGGTTGCCCGTTCCGCCTTTTCGCGTTGCTCAACGTTATCGAGGTAACTTTTAATCCCATAATACACGGCGGTCCAGGCGGACAGCATGGTTAATGACGCGCTGGTCCAGGTACCAAAGTCGAACCATGACATGGGATCCCATGTTCCGCCATACAACGCCTGCAACGCATACCATTGAAATTGTGTCCAAACGAGCGATGCGCTGATGATCAAGACAATGTGAGCCGCCACGGTATAACGGTCGACGCGCTTCGCCCGCTTATAAAACGAGTGCAAAGCCATGGTGATGAGAAAGCCGGAGCAGACATCAAGCAGCAGGTGTGGCACATGGATCTGCCAGGGCTCATCGCTTGGTAGTTTGATCAAAAGCTCTGTCAGCAGCGCATAGATAGACCAGCCGCAGACCTGACAGAACCAAAATAACCGCAATCGTTCAACTAATTTTGGCATTACCGACTCACTCAACACCTTCCGTTGTGGGCAGAGAACGCTCTACCCACAGCATCATTGCGTTAGTTGCAGGAAACGGTCAAGGCTTGTTCGCTCGGTTCACTGACCAGTGCGACGTCTGCAATCGACAGACTGGTTTTTGCCGGGCTACTGACGCTTAGCATAATGGAGGCGCCCTGACTTACTTCGTTATTCTCACAGCCCGCCTCGATAGCCAGCGTATTCCAATCCCCGCGTTTCAACTCTGGCGTCGACTCACTTAACTGGACTTCATTGGAACACTGCTTTTCATGGCACAGCACGCCGACGCTGACCGGGCCACTCAGGTTATCGCTGAAACGAACAGTTGCCTGCAGAAAACGCGCGTCGCGATGCGCAAACGATTCGATGGGATCCTCGCTTGCCAATATGGCGGCAACACCGCTCTCTGCCTCATGCCAAACAAAACGTCGGCCGTCTTCCTGATAAGCCAGATTGACTGACTGCATCGTAACCGAGTGTTCATCCGCGTTGGCACCGGAAGGACCGACGATCGGGCTAAGGTTGCCATTGGCTTCAGCAAATCCCCAATACCAGCCGTCCGCGAGGTTTCTTACGAACAACGGTACGCTGCCCGGTTCGGCTGATTGGCTGTCTTTGAGGCGTTTTTCCTCATGCAGTGTGTCAACGTGCTGGTTATCCTGATACGTCAGTCCATAGCCGTAGGGAAACAGCGGATCGTAGTCATTGTCATAACGGTTCAAGGTAAATTGGTCGTCGAACTTCGGCCATGAAAAACTGAGTTTACCGGTAAAGTCGTGCTGGATAGCGCCATTGGCATCCCGCAGAATGACATCGGCGACGCCTTGTCCCTCTGAGCCGGGCAGCCAGGCAGCGACAAACGCATCGGATACATTGAGCTCTTTATTGACCCACAGAGGGCGGCCGCTCAAGAAGACGGAAACGGTCGGGATACCCTGGTCGCTGAGTCGTTTGAGCAGTGCGTAGCTTTCGCTGTCCACCTGACCAAAATCTAAAGACTGAATATCGCCGAACCACTCGGCATAGGGTTGCTCACCGAATACCACGATGGCCGCATCCGGCCGGGTATCGAATTCTCCGGTTTCACTGAGCGTGACGGTACCACCCGCAGCAACCACTTGCTGCTCGATGCCCCGGTAAATTGAGGTGGCGTTCGGAAAATCGGCATTGGTGTTATCGGTGCCCTGCCAGGAGACACTCCATCCGCCGGCTTGCATCGCGATAGTGTTTGCTCCCTGCCCGGCAACTAAAATATTTGCTTTCGGGGAGAGGGGCAGCACCTGATCGTTGTTCTTTAACAAAACCAGCGATTCGCGTACGGCCTGCGCGGCTAATTCCCTGTGTTGCTTTGCATTGAACCATTCGGCGTGCTGAGTTTCCGGGCGACGCGATGGCTTGTCACGATCAAACAGCCCCCAGCGAACTTTTACACGCAAAATTCGTGTTACGGCATCGTCGATGCGTGCTTGTGGAATAACGCCGGATTTTACCTGAGCAACGGTATTATGATAGAGCGCTTCAAAGTGTTCTGGTGCCATCAGCACATCAATTCCGGCATTGATGGCCGCCGCGCATTGTTCAAGGTCACAGCCATCAACAAACTTATGCGCGTTCCAGTCACTGATGACAAAGCCGTCAAACTCCATTTGCTCTTTTAATACGTCAGTTAACAAGTAGTTATGTCCATGAACGCGGGTACCATTCCAGCTGTTAAAAGACGCCATTACCGACTGCACGCCGGCTTCCAGCGCGGAAACGTAGCCGGCTCCATGTATTTCACGCAATGTGGATTCATCAACGCGGGTATCGCCACGGTCGATACCGCGGGTGGTGCCGCCATCGCCAATAAAGTGTTTTGCTGTTGCAATGCGATGATGGTCCTTTAAAAAACCTTCGCCGACGGCACCCTGGATGCCTTCAACCACCGCTGCGGCATATTGGCGTACAATTTCAGGATCTTCTGAGTAGCTTTCGTAAGCCCGCCCCCAGCGATCATCTCTTGCTACCGCAACGGTCGGTGAAAAACTCCACTCAATACCGGTGGCGGCGACTTCCTTTGCGGTCGCCTCGCCAATTTTTTTTACCAGTTCAGGATTGCGGGCTGCGCCTAACCCGATATTGTGCGGGAACAAGGTTGCGCCGAACACGTTGCTGTGACCGTGCATGGCATCGGTTCCCCAAAGGGTGGGTATCGAGCTGCCGTCCTGGGCATCATCGATTGAGGCCTCATACATTTCGTCGGCGTAGCGTAACCAGGTATTTCTATCGGCCTGCTTCATGCCGTAAGGTGCCGTATTGCCGCCGTTAAGGTAGGAGCCAAAGCCATATTTCCGCATTTGTTCCACACTCAGGTAGCCAATTTCCGGCTGGATCATCTGTGCAACTTTCTGTTCAATTGTCATGGTTGCCAGAAGTTCTTGCACTTGTTGTTCAACATCTTGGTTATAAATCTGGGGTTGTTCGTCTAAAGACCAATCGACTTGCTGAGCTGACGCTGGGCTGCTTAAACTCATTAAACCCATAGTCATCAATGCCGGTATTGATGACTTATAGAATTTACGTTTCAGCATGTAGGCTCTCCTCGTGGGTATTTCGGCTGATAGCGTGATTACGTGTGATGTTAGCAATGGCCTGCAGTCACTTTGCTATAGCGACTGCAGGTTGTTGTGGTGAGCTTTTAGAACGTAAAACCGGCGCGGATGCCATAGTATCTCGGCATACCGAAGCTGCCTTTGGCAAAGCCTTTGGTGGTGTTGTTCCAGTACTGAACGATCTCATCGGTGGCATTATTGATGAAGATCTCAGCAAACCAGTTTTGGTTTTGTGGCTCATACTTTAACGAGGCGTTGACCACGGCAAAGGCGTCGCGACTGTCGTCCATGTACGCCACGGCTTCGTCAGGGATAGCGAAATCCATGTCGTCCAAATGTTTGTCGACATTCCAGATGGTCGAGTAGGACTCGTCTTTCCAGCTGACGTTAAACCAGCCATGGAGGTAGCCATAGGCGTCCAGGTTAATGGTATGGGTGTAGCTCAAATTGGCCGTGTATTCCGGCGTCATCGCCAGGTTATTGCCTTTTAGATTGGTGGTGAGGACGGTATTGGTCGGATCGACGGACTCCTCATAAGACAGGTCAAACAAGTACTCAGGATCATAATCCCACTTGGTAATCCAATCTTCGGTGATCGTCGCATCGGTCCAGGTAACATAACCGTTTATGCGACCGTTTTCGTAGGGCTTCCAGTCGAACTCAAATTCGATACCCTTAATGGTCGAGCCGGGAACATTTTGCGTGTAGTAAGCAATGACCGGCTGGTTTTGATAATCGAGAATCGGGTCGCCATTTTCGTCCAAAATCGGTGAGCCGTCCTCACCTTCAACCGGTGATAACCGTTCGACATTACCAATAGAGCCAACCGATGCATACTGCATATCGGTGTAATCGGTATAGAAGAACACCGCCTGCACGTTTAACGAGTTATCCAACAGGCTGGATTTAGCACCGACCTCCCAGGTTAGCACTTCTTCCGGGTCGAACTGGGTTTCAAAGCGCGTAGTGTCACCGGTTCGGTCGTTGACCACTTCGTACACATCACCAATACCGCCGGCTTTGAACCCTGAGGCGACATAACTGTACACCATGGTCGCATCCGTCAGGTCATAATCGAGCCCGACACGGAAGTCATTACGGGTCCAACTGCCTTTATTGTCATTGGCAAAATAGGAAGCGTAAATCGATGGATCTTCAAAGTAGTCAACGGGTAGGTCGTTGAGTGCGGTGCGGTTGAGCCAACCCGGTGCGCAACCATCGGCATTGGAACAGCGGTAGGTTCGTCCGCCCTTATCTTCTTTGGTTTCGTCACTGAACCGATAGCCCATAGTTAAGTGCAGTTTGGGGGTAATGTTGTAAGTGGCCTGACCAAACAACGCGTAAGCGTCAGTAGAACGATCCGGCTGATCCCAGAATGATTTGTCGTCCATCGGGTTGTCATAGTAACCATAGGTGGTCGTTTGCTCATGGAAGTAGTTCAGTCCCGCTATCCAGACTAAGTCACCGTAATCGTTAGACTGCAGTTGTACTTCGGTAGAGTAAGACTCAGCGCCGGTACCGTCGAGGAAGTAAGTGGCCCCGTCCCAGGGGTCCAGTGATACCTCACTGTCCTGGGCTGAAGAACGCTCCATGTCTTCATAACCCACTAACCAGACCAGACTCATGTCGTTATCAAAGGTGTAATTAAACGTGTTACGCAGATAGGTAATGTCTAAGTTGAGTTCGCCGGGGACATTGACCACCGCCTGGTAGGTATTATCGCTGGGTAAAAAGGTTGAGCAGTCACCGCCGTATTCTGCGGATCGACCGGCCAGTTTTTCACAGTTAACGAGGTCAACATTGTTGCCGCTATCATTGATGTATTGTTGAAAAACCGTGTGGTTAGAGAAATTACTGTCGAGCGGTTCCCAAAGCGCGCTGATGCGATAGGAGTACTCGTTCGCGTTGTTATAGAAATCGCCCTCATCAGCAGGTGTCAGGGCTCTAATGCGCTGTCGCTCAGGGTCGGTACCCGCGCCATCAATCCACCAGTTGTCCAGCTGAGTGATGGTTGAACCAACGCCGGAATAAGCATCTTCGGCAATCACTTCGGCATTGATGACATCATCCGACAAACGGCGGAGATCATACTGGTTTGGATCCCAGTAGCCTTCCAGATAAGAGTCACGTTTGAGTCCTTTACCGGAGAAACGGATGGCAAACTCGCTGTTGACCGGGATGTTGACGAAACCTTCAACACTGCGTGCATTAAATCGCCCCAGTTCTGTACTGACGCGGCCAAATACCTCGCCAAATTCCGGCTTCGCGGAAATAACGTTAATGCTGCCGACCGTTGAGTTACGTCCAAACAGCGTACCTTGCGGCCCCCGCAGTGCTTCGATGCGGCTAACGTCATACATCAGTGCCAGTGCCCCTTGCATGCGCGGAGAGTAAACGCCGTCAAGGTGGATACCGACCGCCGGATCGCCTAATTCGGTAATGTTCGTGGAGCGCACACCGCGCATCGAGATGACGGGGGCTGACTGATCGGTGGCCGTGGAAATATCCAGACCGGGTACTAAATCGGCGATATCTTTTATGTTGTTAACACCGTTCTGCCTCAGCACTTCCTCGCTCAGCGCTGAAATCGCGACGGGCGTTTCCATTAATTTGGTTTTTCGCTTGGTCGCGGTTACCGAGATGACTTCTAAACCGCTTTCTGTTGCTACTTTTTCGTTGTTTTCACTTTGTTCCTGGGCGTCAGACTCTTGAGTGACTTCTTGTTGTGCCTGCACGCAAAACGGCATTGAACAGGTGAGCAATATGCCTAGGGTGATACTATTCAGTCGTTGCATTATTTTTTCCCACTTTTAGGTTTATTATCGGGTAATTGCTATACCTATTAGGTCTTGGATACTGCTTACGGATACATCACGTATTTTTAACAAGTTACACAGTTCTGGTTGGCGGGAGTATTTGCTTTCGATAATGCGAGTAGTAAACGCTATGACCCGTGTTGTGTTGCCACAAAATTTACACACTCTTTTTTTACGGGTTGTTATTTTCGATAGGATAGAGAGCCGATAATTGGCGCTATGCTATCGATTAAGAAAATTGAGGCATGTCGTGAGCATCGGCTTCAATGAAAGGCGGCTCAGTCGTTGCCTGTATTCTAACCAAAGCGAACCACCCGCCTTAACAATTGCCCCTGCGGTCGTCCATGCGTTGACATTGCGTAGCGTAACCGTTATCAAGTTTACAAACTGACAGGAGATTAAACTATGTTCGAATATAAACGAATTGCACTGGCGGTATCATTGGTGCTGATGACCGCCGCGTGCTCTGAGGCATCGAAGCAAGAAGCGACGTCGACAACCGCGGAACAGCAAACTGCGGCGGCGGAAACGGCTCAGCAGGAAACACAGCAAACAGAATCTGAAAAAGCCAATCAGCTGTTTGAAGACATTTTTATGGAAAATGTCATGCGCAGCCCGATGTATCAGTCTTATTTGGGTATCAAGGAAGATCAGGATAAATGGGACGATATTTCACCGGCTGCTGAGCAGGAAGAACTGGCTTTACAGAAAAAACATCTGGAACAAGTTAAGTCGATTGACGAATCAAAGCTTAATGAGCAGACCAAAATCAGCTGGATGCTGATGAAACAGAGTCTAGAAAATGATATCGCTGACTTTAAATGGCGCCATCATAATTATCCGGTTAATCAAATGTTTGGTCTGCACTCGCGAGTAGCATCGTTGCTGATTAACCAACATGGTATTGGGAGTGTCGACGATGCCGAAGATTATATTGCGCGGTTAAATGGCTTGCCGGGATTATTTGAACAGCTTGCAGAAAACCTGGAGTTACGAGCCGAAAAAGGCATCATGGCACCCAAATTTGTCTATCCATACGTCATTAGTGACAGTAAAAATATTATTACCGGTGCGCCATTTGATGATGGTGAGCCAAGTGCACTGTGGGACGACTTTACTAGTAAAGTCGAGCAGCTTGAGCTTGAAGAAAACCAGCGTGAAGAGCTGTTAGCGGCGGCCGAGAAGGCTATGCTTGAATCAGTTAAACCGGCCTACCAAGGCTTAATTACTGCCGTCGAGGGCATTGCTGAACAAGCCACGACCAGAGACGGCGCCTGGAAGTTCCCGGACGGTGAGGCATTCTATAATAACGCGCTACAACGCACGACTACGACTGACTTAACAGCAGAAGAAATCCACGAAATAGGCTTAAGCGAAATGGAGCGCATCCACAATGAAATGCGCGCCATCATGAAAGAGGTTGGCTTTGAAGGCACGCTGCAAGAGTTCTTCGTGCACATGCGAAATAACGACGAGTTTACCTATCCGAATACGGAAGAGGGTCGTCAGCGTTATCTGGATGAAGCGACAGCCTATATCGATAACATGCGTGAGCGGTTGGATGAGTTGTTTATCAAAAAGCCAAAAGCGGGTCTTATCGTGAAGGCGGTAGAACCGTTCCGCGAGAAATCGGCGGGTAAGGCCTTTTATCAACAACCGTCAATGGATGGAACGCGACCGGGCACTTACTACGCCAATCTTTACGACATGGAAGCGATGCCGACATACCAGATGGAAGCACTCGCTTATCACGAAGGCATTCCCGGGCATCATATGCAAATTGCGATTCAACAGGAGCTTGAAGGTATCCCGAAATTCCGTCGTTTCGGTCGCTATACTGCCTATAGTGAGGGCTGGGGCTTATACACCGAGAAGCTACCTAAAGAGATTGGTCTATATAAAGACCCGTACTCTGATTTTGGTCGCTTAGCGATGGAGCTATGGCGTGCGGTCCGCCTGGTGGTTGATACCGGCATCCATGACAAAAAATGGACGCGTGAAGAAGGAATCGATTTTTACGTAACAAATACACCAAATGCGAAATCTGACGCCGTTAAAATGGTAGAGCGCCATATTGTCATGCCAGGTCAGGCAACAGCCTACAAAATTGGTATGAACAAAATTCTGGAACTGCGTGAAAAAGCGAAGTCAGAATTAGGTGATAAGTTCGATATTCGCGAGTTCCATGACGTAGTGCTGGGCAGTGGTCCGGTTCCGCTAAATATCCTGGAACAGTTCGTTAACGACTACATTAGCGAAACAAAAGGCGCGTAGGCGTCACTAAACCGCGTTGCTGCTTATGTAGCAACGCGGTTGCCGGCGCTTCGTTTGGCTCGATACATCGCGTGATCAGCATACTGTAGTAATTCTTCAATAGTCGAGCCGTTTTCTGGCCATCTTGCCGTTCCGATACTGGCAGTGATGTGTTCTTCTCCGTGAGGTAACTTTAGTGGCTTAGACATGGCATGGCATATTTTCTCTGCGACAGCTGACAACGCATTCGGAGTATCTATGGCATCGACCAGCACCACAAATTCGTCGCCACCTATTCGGGCGGCGCTGTCCGTGGCTCTAATTGCACCCAGAATGCGTTCTCCCGCGGCTTTAAGCAGACTATCGCCGGTAGCGTGGCCGTATGTGTCGTTGATGTGTTTGAAATGATCTAAATCCAGGTACAAAAGGCCTATTTCGACACCATCTCGTTGTGCCCTGGCCGTCGCTGTCTTCACCCGGTCATAGAATAGAACACGGTTTGGCAGACCGGTCAGGGCGTCAGTCAGCGCCATCTGCTCCAATCGTTTGATCAGTTCTTCACGCTCGGCTTCCAGCTGTTTTTGTTTGGTTACATCGCGAGCGACCCCCACCCGCATTTGATCTCGATCTGACCAGCGCGCGGACCATAAAATATGCGCGGTAGAACCATCTTTTCGAATGTAACGGTTTTCGAAGTGCAGTACTTCATCACCCGTATTAACTTTTTCTGCCACCTGCCCGGTTGTATTTTTATCATCAGGGTGTACAAAGTCGAACATAGAACGGCCGACCATTTCGTGCGGTGAATAACCGAAGACTCTTTTTGCACCCGGGCTGACATAGCGAAAGGTATTGCTCTTATCGACCACGCAGATAGCGTCGAGCAACAGATCCATGTAGTCAGCAATATCGGCAAACGCGGTTTGTTTAATCATTAGTTGGCTTGTCTGCTATTATAGCGTTTGCCTTTAATTTAGATGGTAACCACATGAAGTCAATGACAATTTGGGTTGATGCCGATGCCTGCCCAACGGTTATAAAGGATATTTTGTATCGTGCGGCAGAACGCAAGCAGCTGCCTTTAGTATTAGTCGCGAATCAGCCATTGCGGGTACCGCCGTCTAAATTTATTCGGACGATGCAAGTGTCAGCTGGATTTGACGTTGCCGATGATGCCATTGCCGAACAGTGCCAGCCGGGTGATTTAGTTATTACAGCTGATATACCGCTGGCTGCTGATGTCATTAAAAAAGGTGGACAGGCGCTTAGCCCGCGTGGTGAGCTTTTTACAAAAAGTAATATTGGCTCACGTCTTAATATGCGTGACTTTATGGATACCATGCGTAGTAGCGGCGAACACACAGGTGGTCCGCCGCCTTTGCATCAGCGTGACCGCATGGCTTTTGCGAACGAATTGGATAAAATTCTGGCGCGCGCTTAGTCTGTGCTAACTGCGCGACAGCGTTTTAATTAAATGCCAGCCAAACGCGGTTTTTACCGGGCCGTGTACTTCCAGCGTAGGCTTGCCAAATACAACTTTGTCGAACGCAGGCACCATTTCACCGCGGCGAAACTCACCCAAATCGCCGCCTTTTTTACCCGACGGGCAAAGTGAATGCTTGCGCGCTAAGTCTGCGAACTTGGCACCGCTAGCCAGTTGCTTCTTTAAATCTTCAGCTTCTTCTTTGGTTTTAACCAAAATGTGTACTGCGTGCGCTTGTGCCATGTCGGACTCCTCTATTTATTAATTGTATTTTACCTAAATTTGCATCGTGAGCCGAATAGAATTATTATTCGGCTCATACTATGAGCCGATTATGCCGTTTAATCGGCTTACTCTGAGTAGAATCAAGGTGACGTTAGCAATGGAAAAATGGCTTTGGCAGCACAAAAATTGGCCTAACCTAGTGTGGCAGCAAGATACGCTAACGCCACTGCTACGCGACGCCTATAACCGCTTAGGTCAATTAAAGGGGAAGTCAGTCCTTGTCGAAGATAATGAGGAATTTAGTCTTGATGCATTAGTTGCCAATATCGTTGCATCCTCGGCCATTGAGAGCGAAAAGGTGGATGTGTATGCAGTGCGTTCCTCGTTAGCACGACAACTAGGCATTCACGACAATTCACCCGTCAAAGTCGATGATTCATCAGAAGGGCTCGCTAATTTGATGCGTTCCGCCGTTACGGAGCTGGATGAAGCACTGACATTAGATACTTTGTTAAAGTGGCATCGTTGGTTGTTTGAGCATCACGACTCGCTGATGCAAAAAGTAGAGCCTGGGCTTTTACGTGGCGATGCTCCTATGCAAATAGTGTCAGGCTCTATTACACGGCCAACCATTCACTTTGAGGCCCCTCCTAAGGAATCGCTCGAGGTTGAACTTGATCAATTTCTAAAATGGTTTAATACGACACAACACGATACTGCTTACGATCCACTGATACGAGCAGGTATTGCCCATCTTTGGTTCGTTACTATTCACCCATTTGAAGATGGTAATGGCCGCATCACCCGCGCACTGACTGACAGAGCTTTGGCTCAAACTGATTATCAAAGTATCCGTTTGTTTGCTATGTCAGAGGCCATTTTAGCAAACCGCTCTGGTTACTATGACATACTTGAATACACACAAAAGCATGACACTGATATAACAGCGTGGCTGGTATGGTTCGCGGAAACGCTAATTGAAGCTATGGATGGCGCATTGATAAGAATTGAACGTATTGCTAACAAAACTAAGTTTTGGGCACGCCATTCGAATAAAGACTTACAAGCGAATCAGAAGAAGGTAATAAATCGTCTACTGGACGGTGACTTTGCTGACGGGATTAACGCGTCTCAGTATAAAGCGGTAGTTAAGGTTAGCAAAGCGACCGCAACCCGGCATTTAACTGATCTGGTTGCACAAGGTCTTTTGTATAAAACAGGCTGCGGCGGACGAAGTACCCGTTATAAAGTGACTGGAGTAAACCAGAATGACTGACATTATCAACTTTTCGGTGTTTTATGACCGAGCCTGCGAACGCAAGGGCGGAGAAGCCGCAATGCACGCCATGTTACCCGAGGTAGTAAGCGATACAGAACTAGCAAAGGTTACTGATGATAGAGTCCTTTCGTTAATGACCCGCTGTATTTTTCGGGCTGGCTTCGTATGGCAGATTATCGACCGTAAGTGGCCGCAGTTTGAGGAAGCCTTCAGCGGTTTTGTGCCGCTTTACTGGCAGCAAGTGCCACCGGAGCGACTAGAAGAGCTGGCGCAAGACGAGCGTATTGTACGTAATTACCAGAAAATTTTGACTGTGCCCGTCAACGCGCGAATGATCGTTGAAATTGAGGAAGACTATGGCAGTTTTGGTCAATTTCTGGCTAACTGGCCGCATGATGACCAAGTTGGGTTATTGATGTTCTTAAAGAAAAACGGTGCTCGCCTGGGCGGTAATACCGGTCAGTATCTATTGCGTTTGCTGGGCTGGGACGGATTCGTTTGCTCTAGTGATGTATTGACTGTGCTGCGTAATTTTAATTTACTGGATGCTTCTCCAACTAGTAAAAAAGGACTGATGCAAATTCAAGCGGCCATTAACTATTGGCATCAGGAAACAGGGCTACCGCGTAGCCATATTTCCCGCATCTTGTCATATAGTGTTGGCTAACGCGTTCCAAATATCTTATCACCGGCATCGCCTAAGCCGGGAATAATGTAGCCGTTTTCGTTGAGCTTTTCGTCCAGCGCAGCTGTAAATATACGCACGTCAGGGTGTTTCGCTAAAACCGCTTCTACGCCTTCGGGAGCCGCGACTAACACCAGTACGCGGACGTCTTTACAGCCTCTGGCTTTTAGCATATCCAGGGTTGCTATCATGCTGCCGCCGGTAGCCAACATGGGATCAATAACCAAAGAAATGCGCTCCTCTAAGTTACCAACAAACTTATCAAAATAACTGACCGGCTCCAGCGTTTCTTCATTGCGATAGAGTCCAACCACACTAACTTTAGCGCTCGGAATTAAGTCGAGAACGCCATCCAGCATGCCGATGCCTGCCCTTAAAATAGGCACGACCGTCACTTTTTTTCCTTTTAACTGTTCGACTTCTATGGTCTCCCCGCTCCAGCCATCAATAGTCGTGGTTTCGAGTAAAAAGTCGCTGGTGGCTTCATAGGTTAATAGACTGCCGATTTCGTTAGAGAGTTCACGAAAGCTTTTAGTCGAAATTCCCGATTTTCGCATTAAACCTAGTTTATGCTGCACCAGCGGGTGCTTTATTACTTGTAATCCCATCGTTGCTATCCTCACTAACCAAACTTGGCAATGAGTATAAGTAAAACTAACGCTATTAGTACACCTGTAATCGTTGTAAAACCATGCTGATAAATGCGTTTGTCTTCAGGTTTACGTGTTGTCATGGCGTTTCTCTTTATCAAATTTGGACATGGCCAATAGGCCCAGCAGTGGGCCGGGCAATAATAACCAGCTAACCCATTCGTTAAGCACTGGCCAGCTATAGCTGACCAACCAGATAGCAGGAACGGTCAGCGCAAAACCAACGGCATTCATAACGGCTAGTGAACTTCCAACATTATCCGCTGGTGCCACTTGTGCTGCCAAAGCCGAAAATTGGGGGGAGTCAGCAATAACTGTTATACCCCACAACATTAATACGACGAGAAGTACAAAGGGGGGCAAAACCGTGAGCAGTGGGTATATCAGGCACAGCAATCCCGAGCTTATCAACGCGAATCGGGCCACAGCGAAGCCACCAATTGCTCGACTCAACCAACCTCCGGCCAGGCAACCAAGAGCGCCGATACCGATCAGGGCAAATGATAGCCAGGGAATACTACTGAGTGACCAGTTAGACTCGGTTACAGGCCTGACTACCAGCAGTGGAACTAACATCCAAAAGGCATATAACTCCCAACAGTGACCAAAATATCCACCGGCAACCGACCGGAAGTTTGGAATTTTTAATGCGGATAACCCCTGACTTAACGCTGCGCGCCTGGCTGTTGCAGGTAAATGTGGGCCACAACCTAAAGCGCCGACGGTAATACCGCCCAGTACCGCAAGAACGGATGCGGTGAATAGCGGTGCTTGCCAGCCCAGTCCCAAGGTGAAGCCTCGCATTAAGTGGGGTAGCGCAGTTCCTAAAGTAAGCATAGCAAGCAACCAGGATAACGCTGAACCCGCGTATTTGGGCACCCAGGATATAACCAACTTCATGCCCATGGGGTAAATTCCCGCAAGGCACAGTCCCGTAAGTAATCGTAGTAACCAGGCCAGCATGAAGTGGTCGACGGCTAAGATAAATAGCGCGTTTACCAGTGCGCCGAATAAACTGGAAATGCAAAAAATCATGCTGGCTTTGTAGCGGTCAGCTAAACCGGTTAGTGCTAATGACAAGGTGCCGATAATAAACCCTAACTGAACGGCAAGCGTAAAGGCACCTAGATCTGCTTCGGTAAATCCTTGTTCAGATGAAAGGCTGAGCCAAACGCCATTGATACTAAACCACAACGAGGTGCCAAATAGCTGAGCTAAAATGATAACCGGCAAAGCGATACGCAAGCGAACATCCGATGTCATTCAGAAACCTCGTGTTAGCATCAATGGTCTGGTAATTTAGGTCGCAACAGTCGCAACATAAGGAGCAACTATCATGAAACTGACCGTTGAAATTAGCAAGTACCCGTTAGCGGACGACTATATTGGCCCCATAAAGGGCTTTATCGATGAGCTGAATAAGTCTGAGCAGTTAAAAATAATAACCAATACGCTAAGTACGCAAGTTTTTGGCGACTACGATGAGGTCATGGCAGCACTGCAGCGATGCATTAAGTGGTCGTTCGAGCGTTACGGTAAAGTTGTTTTCGTGTGTAAGTTCTTACACGGTGATCTTAGCCCTGCATCGGCATAACGCGGTTGCGACCCAGCCGCTTGGCTTCATACAGGCGGCGATCCGCTGTTTCCAGTAAATCACTGCGACGCATACCGTGATCGAGTTTAGCTACCCCAAATGAGGCGGTAACGCCGTCAATGCTGCGATTAGTCCGGCGGTCATAGACGGTGACTTTTTCTAGCGCGCGACGAATAACCTCAGCTTGGTGAATAGCTTCTGCCAAAGAAGTGTCGCGCATGAGCACAGCGAACTCCTCGCCGCCAAAACGAAAAGGCGTAGCGTTGGGTTTACATTTTTCCTGCAATCGTTTGGCAATGGCTTTTAATACTCGGTCACCCATTTGGTGTCCGTATTTATCGTTAATCTCTTTAAAGTAATCAACGTCTATCATAATCAAACAAGGTGATTGTGATTCGTCTATAGCTTGTATTTCGCTGTCCAGATAGCGTCGATTGTAAAGCCCGGTGAGAGCATCATAAAAAGCGTCTTTTTGACTCTTCTCAAGTTCTCTTTTCAGTTGCGACACCTCTTTTTCAGCCGTTTTTAATGCCGTTGCGAAATCTAATGTTGAATTGCGAATAAGTTGGGTTTCTTTCACCATGGTGCGGACAAGCTTCATTACCTCGTCCATAGACCAGCCCTCTTTTTCGACTTTGTTTAAGTCATCCAGGCAGGTATCCATCGAGGCCTTGAAACCCTCAGTATTGTTTTGCGTATCAAGCACCGTTTGCGAAAACTCGGTAAGCATAGCCTCAACGCTCTGTCGTAATTGCCAGGCACTGAGCTCTTCTTTATCGGCAACGTGCTTGCGATAAAGCTCTTGGGTGTAAATATCAGAAAATGGTCGCCCTTCTATTAACGCACGTTCGATTTCTTCGTGCAGTTCATTATTTTGATTTTCAACGTAGGCGTACCACAACGCGTAGTTAGTCGGTATCGCCGGAATTTTATGCTTAAGCAATAAGGGGATGGTTTGCTTAAGTGTTTTAAATGACTGGTCTAAAGAATCACTCATGCTGCGTTTTATTTTCCGTTATGCTGTGATTAACTTACGCTCAAAACATACCAATAGGTTTAACTGTGATCAAAATCGCTACGAAAGCCGATCTACAAACGGCATTAACCTGGCCCGCTGACGCCGATGAATTTAAACTTTGGTTCGGTGATAACATCGCTTTTGGTAGCCAAGTCGATACCATCTGGATGCAAATAAAGGCCGATGAGCGCGCGACGTTTGCTTTTTATGATCAGCAGCAACTGCAGGGCTTTGGGCAATGTTACCAGAAGCAACCCGGTGCTCGTCATATCGCCTGCCTTATTGTTAATGCGGCCTGCCGTGGACAGGGATTAGGCCGCCGCTTTGTCACTGAACTTATGCAACAGGCATTGGCTCAGGATGATGTCGATTACATCACGCTAAATGTCTACCCTGAAAATATTCCGGCGCGCCGGCTATACAGCGATCTCGGCTTTCGGGAAGTCGGCGAGACCCGCGGCATGGTATCAATGCAATACGACCGTCCAGGCTAATCTTTGGCAACCGTGGCATTCCAGTTGAGTGCTTGCCAGCGACCGTCGCGTTTAACAAATACGCCGGTATTGTAAAAGCGATCAGTGACCGTCCCGTCAGTGGCTGAAGTCAGGGTAAAGTTGACAATGACCGCATCGGTTAGCGACTTAACCTCAATATTTTCTGCGCCATACCAGGTATTGACTTGCTCCGGGTCATACGGCTCAACGTCCTGTAAACCTTGCATCAGAGAGTCTTTGCCGTAGCGGGTGCCGCGAGAACTGGTATACGTCAGACCATCCGCCCAGAATTCGGCATGTGCCTGTGGATCATTGATGCTGGCACCATATAAAAACGTTTCAATGGTTTCCGTCAGTTCGGCTTTGAGATCGCTTTGTGCGTTCGTGCTGAAAGATATCACTAACAAAACCAGCGGTATTAACATGCGCATGAGAATTGTACCTTTGATAAGCTAAGAAGCTTAAGCGTGTCACTGACGCATGCAAAAAGCAATAAGGCAGGAGGCAATCGTGTATAAGCAAACCGAAATAAAATTGACACCGAAAAGCCGTGGCTTTCATTTGATTACGCAAGATATCGACAAGGCGTTACAACAACTGCCGCAGGTTGAGTGTGGGATACTGCATGTTTTCATTAAGCACACCTCTGCGTCATTAACGATTAATGAAAATGCTGACCCAACGGTGAGAGCTGATTTTGAAAGTCATTTTAATCATATGGTGCCGGAGAATCAGCCGTATTATCAGCATACGCTTGAGGGGCCCGATGATATGCCTGCCCATATAAAATCAAGTCTACTTGGCAGTAGTGTGACAATCCCGGTAACCAACGGGCAGCTAAATATGGGAACCTGGCAAGGCGTTTATTGCTGTGAACACCGCGATCACGCCGGCTCGCGCACGTTGGTGCTCACGCTACAGGGTGAATAATCGCTAGTCTGAAATGAACTCGTCGAGTAAGCCAACCACGCGGTCGGAGGTCGCTATAAGTTCTTCGACCATGGGTTCGAGCTGATCATGGCTAGCACCTTGTTTGGCTTTGGCAAAAATATTGCGACCGAGCTGGTGTACCTTAGGATGAATATCGTTATAAAGTTCATTAAAACTGGCTTTATTCGCTAAAAGTGACTGCCCGCGCTCAGAGTCGAGGAATTTACCCAATCGGCACTGGGTGTGGTCTTTAAGCTCGGCTTCGCTCAGTGATGTTTGGCTAAACAAGGCGTAGCGGATGACTTTATCCACCCAAACGATGTGGTCAGACTTAGCCAATCGTAGAAGCATCCCGGGCTCGTCATCGGGGAGATATTGTAGCTCTTCTAGTTGATTCTCGCGTAAGTGACGCATTACTTTAGCAATATCATTAAAGGATAAGCTGGCTGTTTTAACTGAGTCCGAAACATGTTGCAGGCGTTTAGCCATGTCACTGGCAACGTTGGATTGTTCGCGAGTTGCCGTTGAAACCTCTGTGGTTGCTGATAGGTTTTGCTCAGCGGAATCGCGCGCTCGTTCTAAAATATCACAGACCTGCAAACGATCCTCACGTGATTCGGTTAACGCATCATTACTGGTTTCGATAACTGACTCAATGTCGCGAGCGCCTTTAACCACGTCATTAACAATAGTATCAATTTCGGTAGCGGCCTCCGAGCTGCGGTTAGCCAGCTCTCGCACAGCATCAGCGACAACAGAGAAGCCGCGTCCGGCTTCACCGGCTCTAGCCGCCTCAATCGCCGCATTAAGTGCTAGCAAGTTAGTTTGGTCGGCAATATCATTAACAGTTTTGGTGAGGTGGGTAATGCGCTCAGTTTGGCTGACAAATGCGCGTGTGTGTTCCGTTACCTGAGCGATGGATGATTCAACATCGCTCATATGAGTCACTAATGTTTTAAGTTTTTGTAGGCCGTCGTCAGCATCGCTGGCAGACTGTTGCGCTGCCGTTAAGACTTGCTCTGCATAAGCAGCAACCTGCGTTGCGGAGGATGACATTTCTTCAACCGCCGTTGCGAGTTGTTCTGCATCCGCTTCTATGCCGTTTATCTGTTCTTGAAAGGTGAGCCCTTCGCGACCAAAACGGACGATATTGCGAATCGAATCAATACTACTATCCGCAATGCCATAAATATCGGTCGATGATTTGGGCAGGTTAAATAGCGGTGACATCCAATCTGGCGCCTCATGGGCTGCCAGCTCGCCACGACTATATGCTTCGAGGTAGGCTTGTGCCTTTCTCTGAGTTAACAACATAGTTAAGACGCCTTTTATCCTTATAGATTACAGGGTTATTGTGACATAAAAGCGTGCAATGCCAAGTAAAATTATCATCGTTTAAACGCTAGTTTGTGATTACACTATCGACATAATTCACAAAAAACTTAAACATGAGATGAAGATATGACCGAAAAGGATGAACTCCATCGGCGCCGGCTAACTTCTGCTAAAGAGTCTGATGCAGCCGTAGCAAAAATAGAAGGCCAAGGGTCTTATAAATTAGCCTTTGCTGACGATGATTTTTTATTGCGGGATGACTTGCGTGCGGTCCGTTTGCAGCTGGAATACTTAAAACCTCAAATCGTATTAGAAGAACATAACGTAGAAGCGACGATTGTGGTTTTTGGTAGCGCCCGCTTTTTATCGCCGGAGCAAGCTGAACATGATCTAAGAATTGCGGAGGCTGAACTTAACAAGGCGCCTCACGATGATAGCCTAAAAGGTCAGCTAAAACGGGCTAAACGAGCGTTGAAGAATAGTCACTACTATCAACAAGCCCGAGACTTTGCTCGTATCGCCACTGAACATAGTTTACGGCGACCCGATGAAAACTTAATGATTGTCAGCGGCGGCGGGCCAGGGGTAATGGAAGCCGCAAATCGAGGTGCAATGGATGCTGGGGGCGAGAGTATTGGCTTAAATATCGTGCTGCCTAAAGAACAACGGCCCAATCCTTATATCACCCCGGACTATTGCTTTCAGTTTCATTATTTTGCGATTCGTAAAATGCACTTTGTGCAGCGAGCCAGAGCATTAGTCGCTTTTCCGGGTGGTTTTGGAACCTTAGACGAACTGTTTGAAACACTGACATTAGTGCAAACGAAGAAGTCAGAACCGGTGCCTATCGTATTGGTAGGTAAAGCGTTCTGGTCTCAATTGATTGATTTTGAACTGATGGTTGACGAGGGAACGATCGAACAAACCGATCTTGATTTGTTTACCGTGGTTGATACTCCTGAGGAAGCCTGGCAGGCCATCTGCCAGTGTTATGACCTCAAAAATGGTAAAGCCATTTAAAACTAAGCCATAGCGGCCAAGCGTTGTTGAAAATTACGCCAAGAAATAACAAAAAATGCCAATCCAATGGCCAGCAAAGCAGCTAATTGCGGCCAAACTACGCTAAAGCCTGCCCCACGAAACAGTAGGCTTTGGCCAAACGCAGTGTAATGTGATGTCGGCGCCAGGGACATTATCCATTGTACTGGCGTCGGCATACTATCAAAAGGCGTCATGCCCCCCGATAAAATCTGCATGGGTAAAATAACTAACAAAAACAGCAAGCCAAATTGCGGCATGGTGCGGGCAAAGGTACCCATAAATATACCAATCGAGGTGGTTGCGAATAAATGCAGTGCCGTCCCTAATAAAAACAAGCTGGGTGAGCCTTGAACCGGAATAGCGAGTGCCTGTTGAATGACGATAAGTAGTGAGAAACTTGCGGCAAGCAATACCACTACCCCCATAGACCAGACTTTGCTTAACATGATGTGTAACGGTGTGATTGGCATGACCATCAAATGTTCGATAGTGCCATGCTCACGCTCTCTGAGTAATGCCGCCCCTGTCAAAATGATAGAGAGCATGGTGATCTGGTTGATTAACTCCATAACCGCACTGAACCAGCCGCTGTCGAGTTGTTCGTTAAACATCGTCCGCATCGAAATATCAATGGGTATGGCGTTAGATTGCTGCGTGAAGCGCGCTACTTCCGATTGAATAATCGCTTGTATGTAACCGTTGCCAGTAAAAGCTTGTGACATTCTTGTAGCATCGACTAGCACTTGAATTTCGGGCTGTTGGTTAGCAAGCACATCGCGTTGTAAATCTGATGGTATGGTTACAATAAAGGTAAAACGGCCTTGATCCATTTCGCTATCGGCTTGTTGTGCGGTGACGCGTTGAGGGGATAAAAAATAAGGTTCAATAAAGGCGCTGATAATTTGTTGGGATAGGGGTGAGCGATCGTTATCAATAACGGCGATAGGTGTCTTATGTAACGTCTGTGGAGTCGCAGAAGCGGCTGTGCACACGAAAACCGTAAAGGCTAACACGATAAACAGCAGCAGCATCGGGTCGCGCGATAGGCTAACGAGCTCTTTAATACCTAAATTAAAAACAACTTTTAGATTACGCATTTAGCCGTCCTGCTTCTTAACCAAAGCGATACCGAGGAGTGTGAAGGCCATTGCAGCAACAGCTAGCCCGGTGATCATCGGCAGTAGGTCCGCCATTCCCAACGCTTTTGAGAACGCGCCACGACTGCTGATCATGTAATAGGAGGTGGGGTAGATCTCGCCAATAAATTTAGCTAAACCCTCTAATGACGTGACCGGTGTGATCATGCCGGAAAATTGTGATGCGGGGAGAATAGTCGCTAACGCCGTGCCGAACAGGGCGGCTATTTGACTGTTTAAAAAGGCTGACATGATGAGCCCAAGTGCGGTTGCGACAATCACGTAAAGTACGGTGGCTAGTGACAGTGCTACGAAGCTGCCTTTCAGTTCAACGTCAAAAATGAGGGTGGCTTGGGCAACCAAAATTAAGAAGTTAATTAGACCGAGTATGATGTAGGGTAATTGCTTACCCAGAAAAAACTCACTTTTTTTGGTTGGCGTCACGTAAAAGTTGGTGATAGAACCGAGCTCCTTTTCGCGTACCACGGATAACGACGTTAATATGGCCGGAAATAACATGAGTAACAACGGAATAACGGCTGGTACCATTGCGGCTAAGCTTTCAATGTCGGGGTTGTAACGGTAACGACTTTCGATATTAATAGCAGGACCTAAAGGCCGCGATTGACTTAATGACTGTAATTGCAGGCTTAGCCATTCGTTGTGCATACCTTGAACATAGCCTTGTGCTGTTTCGGCGCGCATTGGCATGGCGCCATCGAGCCAAACACCGATGCTAAGCGGATCCTTGCGCTGTAAATCGCGGGCAAAGTTAGGTGGCAACTCCAGCGCCAGACTGATTTCACCGTTTCGCATACGCTCATCCAGTGCTTGATAGTGACTGATATCCGCATGCTGCTTAAAGTAGCGGGAACCAGCCAGATTATTAACATAGTCGCGGCTGGTGCTAGTCTGATCGCGGTCGAGTACGGCGAAGTCAATCTCATCAACATCCATATTGATACCGTAGCCCAACACAAACATTAAAATAACGCTACCTATCAGGGCCATGGCCAAGCGAATAGGATCACGCACTAACTCGAGGGTTTCGCGGTGGCTGATACTGAGTAGTCGACGCAGACTGAAGCCACGCTGTTGCTCAACCGGTTGCTGCTGTATTTCAGTTAACTGCGTTGTCGCGTGACTGTCGCTGACTTGTTGCAAGTAATAAATAAAGGCGGACTCTAAATTATCTTGCTGGCTTTGTTGGATGATCTGTTCTGGCGTGTCGGTAATCAAGACCTCACCGGCGTGCATTAAGGAAATGCGGTGACAGTGCTCAGCTTCGTTCATAAAGTGGGTTGAAACAAAGATAGTAACGCCTTGCTCATCTGCTAAAGACTGCAAAATTTGCCAGAACTGTTCCCGCGCGACAGGATCCACACCAGAGGTGGGTTCGTCTAAGATCAAAATATCGGGTTGGTGAATAAGTGCCACTGCTAGCGATAAACGCTGGCGCTCACCTACGGGTAACTGCTTGGCTAATAAGGGCAGTAACCCTGTCAGGCCAAGCTGTTCGGTTAGTGTAGCTAAGCGTTGTTCTAATTGTGGAGCTGACAAATCAAACAGCTTGCCATGCAGGCGCAAGTTTTGGGCAACGGTCAGCTCTTCATACAATGAAAAGTTCTGTGTCATATAACCAATACGCCGGCGCGTATCGATGCCATAATCAGTCAGCGGCTGACCAAATAGTTGAGCATTGCCTGAGGTCGGCTTCAGCAGGCCTGTCAGCATTTTCATGGTGGTGGTTTTGCCACAGCCGTTAGAGCCTAAAAAGCCAAAAATCTCGCCTTTTCTGATCGTGAAGCTCGCTGATTTGACGGCGGTAAAATCGCCGAATTTTAACGTTAAATCATGGGCTTCGATTGCAATCTCTTTTGTTGCTGTAGCGGATCTTACAGATTGACTGGGTTCTGCTTGCTCTGTGGCTATACCCAGCAGTTGTGTAAAGGCTTGGTTTAGATTGCTGGTGTGAGTCTGTTGTAAGAGTTCGTTGGGTGTGCCGCAGGCAAGTAACTTGCCTTGATTAATCGTTGCCAGCCAATCAAACGAGGTTGCCTCGTCCATGTAAGCCGTGGCAACGATAATACTTATTTCGGGTTGCTGCTGTCGAATTGATTGGATCAGCTGCCAGAACTGACGGCGGGAGAGTGGATCAACGCCTGTGGTAGGCTCGTCTAACAGCAGCAGCTTAGGGTTATGGATTAACGCGCAACAAAGTCCTAGCTTTTGTTTCATCCCGCCGGATAATTTGCCGCTGGGGCGATGGCGGAAATCCCACAAACCGGTGGCGTTTAACAAAAACTTGATGCGCTGCCGACTTTGTTGGGGCGGCAGCGCAAACAATTTGGCAAAGAAATTTAAGTTCTCCAGCACCGACAACGTAGGATAAAGGTTTTTACCGAGTCCTTGCGGCATATAGGCAACTTGGCGTTGCAATTGTTTGCGTTCATGTTCGCTGGCGATGTCGTAGCCGAGCACCTTAAGGCTACCCTGTTGCAGCTTTCTGGCACCGGCGACTAAGGATAAAAAGGTTGATTTACCAACGCCATCGGGTCCTATAATGCCGCAAAGCTTACCGTCAGGAATAGACACCGAAATATCAGCTAATGCCTGCTTCTTGCCATAGAGATGCGAGACGTTTGCACAGTTAACGGCACTGACATGAGCACCCTCTGCGGCCATCAATTAAGCTCCGTTTGCAGTGCTTCCGGCCAGGCGGGGCGCGAATCAAACTTAATATAAGCGACACCGGGTAAACCGGTTTTCACCTGCTCTAAGTGTTGCTGTAGTAACGCTTTGTTAATACTAACACGCACCCGGAACATGAGCTTTTCTCGCTCCTCGCGAGTTTCTACGGTTTTCGGCGTAAACTGTGCAACATCAGAAATAAAGCTAACTTGGGCTGGAATATTCACTTCAGGGAGCGCATCAAGCACGATTCTTGCGTCGCTACCGAGCGAGATTTTGCCAATGGTAGTCGTCGGCAAAAATACGGTCATATAGACATCGCTGACATCCACCATGTTGATGACGCGACCACCGGCGGCAACCACTTCGCCGGGGCGAGCAATAAGATATTGTATGCGGCCATCCCGAGGCGCTAATAACAGGCTGTCATCGATCTGGGTTTGCACCCGTTCTAGTGTGGCGGCTGCAGCCTCCGCTGCCGCCTCGGTGTTAGCCAGTTGTGAGCGGGCCGTTTGAATAGCGGCCTCACTGGCAGCCAGTTGCGATTTGGCCGCAGCAACAGCGGATTCGGTGCTGACAACCGCAGCGCGTGCATCGTCTAAGTCTTGGGTTGATACAGACCCTTGCTCAGCTAATGAGCGGATCCGTTGTAAACGCTTTTCAGCCAGTTCTAGTTCGGCTTGCCGTTGTTTGACTAATGCGACGGTCGCCTGTTGCTCTGCCTGACGTTGTTTTATCTGGCTCTTTGCAGTGGTAATTGCAGTATTCGCTTGCTTTTGCTGTGCCTGAGCTTGGTGCAATTCTGCTTGCAATGACGACGTATCGAGTTGTGCCAGTTTATCACCGCTTAAAACAAAATCACCGTCATTCACCCACACCTGCTCAAGGCGCCCGGCAATTTTTGTGGCAATGTTCAGCTCGACCGCTTCGATGCGACCATTGCCGCTAACAATATCAGTGTATTCGGGTTCGTCCTGGTTCAGGCTCAAGTAAACAAAAAAGACCAGGACGACAGCAACGACGGCGATTACGCTATTGCGCTTGTTCATGCGCCCATGCCACCGTCGACACGGTACTGGCAGCCGGTAATAAAGCTACTTTCATCACTGGCTAAAAACAGTACCAGGTTAGCCACTTCTGCTGATTCACCGTAGCGCTGCATAGGAATGCTGCGTTCCAGCTTTTGTTTGGCTTCGTCACCATGGCCGGGACTAAATAATTCTTCAATGGAGCGCATCATACGCGTATTGATGGGTGAAGGGTGAACCGAGTTAACCCGAATATTTTGTGCGGCGACTTCTAGTGCGGCACATTTAGTCAAGCCGGTAACGGCATGTTTTGAAGTGACATAAGGCGCAGCCGTTGCGGTACCATCTAAACCTGCCACAGAGGACATGTTAATAACACTGCCTGAACCTTGCTTTTGCATCTCCTGCAATACGTATTTTAGCCCTAAAAAAGCCCCCCGAACATTCACTGCCATGACGCGATCAAAATTCTCCAGGGATTGTTCGCTAATAGGACCCATTTTGCCTTCGATACCGGCGTTATTAAAAAACACATCGACACGACCAAAATGAGCGACTGTTTGAGCTACATAGTCTTTTACCGCGGCTTCGTCGGCCACGTCTGCCGCAATCCACTTTACGTCAGATTGATTAAATGCGGATGCTGTTTGTTGCAGTTCATCGGCGTTAATATCGACTAACATGACTTGGGCGCCATGTTTTACGAACAGTTCTGCTGTCGCTTTTCCAATGCCGGCTGCAGCGCCGGTTATGATAGCGACCTTACCTTTTAAACGTTGATCCATTATTTGCTCCCGCTTATTAACTATCAGTTAGTGTTAGCGATTTTGTGCAAATATGCAAAGGCCCTACGGAAATTAGGGCCTTTATTTGATCCTTATCTACTACTGTTAGCTTAGACCATGGGTTTAGTGCCTTTACCGCTGTGACCCGAACGCTGCCATAGGCTGGTAATACGAGCAGAGCGCACTATCAGCCAAGTCAGTCCAAATAGGCCAATGGCTAAGCCAAGCGCTAACCAACGGTTATAGGTTGTAGCAGAATAAATACCGCCGTTGCCGACCGGCACAGCTTGCTGTGGCATAAGCGGTAATCCGTGACGCTCGGCCATAGTTTTGATACCAATAAAATGAATGCCAGGAACGTCTTCTTTAAGGAAGTAACCCATCACCGTTTCTACAGCGAAGGCTCTGGCAGGAGCATCCTCTTGCAGACCTGATTTAAAGAAATCATCGATGCCTGCAGGGCCCACCGATGTAGCACCACCACCAACGTTAACGTAAGCAGCGTAGTTTCTTTCAGCCGAGTATTCCCGGAAAATTGCAATACGGTCAGCCACGGCTTCTTGGTAGTTAGCGGGATCTATAAATTTGATGTTGGCGCGCTCGATGGTACGCCTAATTGAATCTATGCCCTCATCGGCTATGCCAACACCGCGGTCTTCGATGCCACCGATCGATGAGTATTCAGCATGCAGGCTGATGACACCGGCTTCGCGCAGTTCGCGCTCCATATCTAACCATAGAAAGTTGGGTACGTTAGCACCCCACTGAGATGACGACGCAGAAGCGACAATCACGGCATCGGCCTCAATGGCCTCAAGAGCAGAGTATATGGCTAAGTTGATGGCAGGAAATGAGCCGGAAATGGTCACCGCGACTAAATCGCCTTCCTTCACGCCTGCATCGGCGAGCAGTTTTACCGCTACAGCTGCCCAATTAGGATTAATCGTGGTCTGCTTGGATTCGCGCCCACCCTGATTAGTTGTGACAATGCTATTTTCCAGGCCAACAAGGCCAGAGCGTTGCGGATCAAATTCGGGATTAATAGGAGCTACCTGTGCTCGCAATGGTTGCAGTACGTTCATGCCTTCACGCATGATTTTGGCTGCGTTAACCATGGTCGCATAATTTTCTTCGACGACCGGATCCCGCTGTTTCATCTTTTCTGCGGCGATCATAACAATAACGGCAACCACGATTAAAAAAATCAGTCCCCAGGTAGGTACACCTGAAGAGCGCCAGTAAATTTTAGTAAAACTACTCATTATGGGTTCTCCTGTTACCAACCGGGCATTTGAAAAGCTTTGCTGGCTTCGTACATTTGTAGTGATTCTGGCATGATTACAATTAACGCCAAACGCACTAAGACAGCAGTTACAGCCAGTCCGCATAATGTCTGCAGTACACCTTGCCGCTCAAACCAAATGGCGATTAGTCCGGGAATGATGTAGCCGATGATGCTGCTTTCCATGACTGACATCATCACTGTCGATTCAAGCATACCGACACGTGCCTGCGAGTCGTCACCGCCAGCAATCATTTGCAAGTCCGCCCAATTAACCAGGTTGCCTATAAACAAATCAAAGAGGCCAGCAATAAGGTACCCTGTCAAAATCATAATAATGGTTTGGCGACGACCATAAATAATCGCAAAGCTAGCGATAACCTTGACGATTAAATAGGTGATCAATGCGGCGAGCAGCGTTATCGCCAGGCTCAAAGGGTCGGTAAGTTGTAAGGCGACGTAACCGGGTACGACCAGGCCACCTGCGGCTAAGCCAAGTGTGTGTGTTAACAGCAACGTAAAAAACAGGCCGACGCCAATAGCAACGGCTAAAATATTGAGTGCAATCATAAGTCTTCCTCTTTGACGGCACGGTTTTGGAAAAAGCGCGCGACTTCTTCGCCACCGCCATGAATATTACACATACCGACAACCAGCGCGTTGCCAGCGGACTCCTCTAGAATGGTTTCGGTGATATCTATCGTGTCGCCACCTTCCAGAACCAGCAGCTTTTCGGGGTCGAGTCCATGCTTTACGGCATTGCGCACAAACACAAAACAGCCGGAGCCCATGAGTATGACTTTGTCCGCCTGAGTCCACTGGCCGGCCTCTTCAGCCATTTGTTGAGAACGATGGGGTCGGTCGGCACGACAGTTGATCAACATGATCCTGCGACGATTTTCACCGAACTTTTCCACCATGTTCTCCCAAATCTTACCGGTCGATTCAGGATCGTTTGCGGCAAAGCCGTTAACAAAAACGATTTCACGTTTAAAATAGTTGATGTGCAGAACCTGCATCGCTCCGGCCTCAGGCTCTAAGGCTGTCATTCCCTCAAGCGCTGCTGCCCGCTCTACACCCAGGTGCTGACAAATTTTGAGTGCGAGTGCAACGTTCTCCTTATGCTCGGCGTATTGGAATTTGCTCATGGTGTCGTCGGATATCGCCTCGACTTCATCCAAGGTTACGCCATGCAACGTGGAGTTACGGTCTTTGCATGAATGATCAAAGGTTTGCAGTAGGTCACGCTCAGCGGTAAACAGATCGCCTTTGACTGGGGTGCTGCCGGCAAGGGCCAGAGCGACGTCTTCTTCGCCAGGCCCCATCACATCCAAATGATCAGGGCGCGCATTAGTAATGACACCGACGTTCGAACGTACCATACGCAATTCGCTAAGCGACTGATATTGCGGTTGCAACGCCATACACTCCATGACGACAATTTCTGGTTTTAGTTTTGCCATACGCTTGAGCGTTCGCATTTGCTCGATGATATTGGCACCGCTAATGCGGTATATGGGGAATTCGCGCCCGTCCGGGTCAGTAACGGCGGCCGCAGAGCCAGTAGTTTTCGCGCAGACGCGCTTGCCGCCAGCTCTCAGGCCTGCGGCGATCAGGCGGGTAACGCTGGTTTTTCCGCGCGTGCCGTTAACGTGAACCCGCACCGGAATGCGGTTAACCAGCCATCGGTGTTTTAACGCCTCGAGTCCGCCAGCCAATATCAGCGCAACCCAGAGACCCATGACGATGGCCAGCAATGCAGGGATTTCCATCATCGCTCTCCTTAACATACAAACTTGTATGTTAAGTTAATAGCGAAAATATCAGAAAAAGACCAATGAATTTAGGGATCTTTACAGTTAACTATACTGTTAATCGTTATCAATTAATGGCGCCAACAACTCGCTGTCACCATCAATTTTTGTCATTAATTCTAGACCCAGTAGCTCTGCCATAAACGGGTAAATGTGTATATTGCTAAACCGATCAAGTTCGGCGTTGGCATTGATCGCTGGGCCGGCGGTAATAAAAATGCCATCCATATCGCGACTACCATAAAAGCCGTGAGTGCCACCATCCTTGCGCCTTTCCGGCGGGCGGCCGGTAAAAGTAGCCGGGGCTTTGGCTGTTAATGTGATATCCGCTTTGCGCGGACCAGGTTTAACGCCTAACGATGACAGAACCTGATTTGATTCAACGCTAAACGTTTTATTAGGCAGCTTCAGCAAGCGCTCGCGTTGCGCCGCAATTTGCTCGTCAGTAGTGTCTTCTTTGGCGTATAGCATAAAGCGCGTTTGTGAGTTGACGGTTTCAAATAGCGACTTATCCACCGGTAACGAATCTTCATCAATCATTTGGTCGGCTTTGATAGGGGTCATGCCATGATCAGAGACTAAAATTAAGTTAACGGGTACATCAACCTCATTGTTTAACCGCTGCCATAGCTCGCCGATCAGTTGGTCGACATGTTGCACCGCTCCTTTGACCTGATGCGCATCGGGGCCAAAGCGATGCCCCATGGTATCGACGACCGAAAAGTAACCGGTAACAATACGAGGACGCGCTGCCGCGGGCAGTTTTAACCAATCAATAATTTGTTCGACCCGTTGGCGGTTAGGTGTTGGGGTGCTGTAATTGTAGTAATAACTTGCTGTACGGCCATTGATTCTTGCCTCAGATTCGGGCCAAAAAAAGGTTGCCGCTTTTACACCCTGAAACTCTGCCAGGTTCCAAATAGGTAGCGTCGTTAACCAGGTGCTGTCTTCGACGCCATCACCCATTCTGTACCGCTGCTGGCGCTCTTTGTCATAAAAATTGTTGTCGACAATACCGTGATTAGCGGGGTATTGACCGGTAACAATAGATAAATGGTTAGGGAATGTTTTAGACGGATAAACCGGAATTAGCCCCTCTGCTCTAACGCCCGTCTCGGCTATGGCTCTAATATTTTTCGCATCGTGTTTTTCGATGTAATCATAGCGAAAACCGTCAATTGAAATTAATACAACGGTCTGCTCTTCAGCTAGGGCGGATAGACTGAATAATAAGCAAAGGCTAAGTAAAAAGCGTTTCATAAGATGACCTGTTTTAAAGCGTTAAACCTTTTTAACAAACTCAGATTTCAGTTTCATGGCACCAATACCGTCAATTTTGCAGTCGATATCATGGTCGCCGTCGACCAAACGAATGTTTTTTACTTTGGTACCAACTTTCACGACCGAAGAAGAGCCTTTAATTTTTAGATCTTTGATAACGGTGACGGTGTCGCCATCATTAAGTGGGCTACCATTTGCATCACGAAACTCAGGTTTTGCGTCGGTTTCTGCAGGCTCATTTTCAGACCATTCATGGCCACATTCAGGACACACAAGCAGCGTGCCATCATGATAGGTAAAAGAAGATTCACATTCCGGGCAGGCGGGAAAGTCGCTCATTAGGTATCCTTAACAATATAGAAGTGGTTGCGAGTATACCCAAAAACAGCCCACAGCGCAGTGGGCTAGACAAAGATCATGACGACGATCGTGGTAACAAAGGCCAGTAAGACATTGAGTATGACGCCCTCTCGTGCCATTTCTTTAATGGTAATACGATTCGAGGCAAATACGATGGAATTGGGGGGCGTGGCGACAGGCATACAAAATGCGCAGCTACAGGCAATAACAGCCGGGATCATGAGTAATTCAATGGGTAAATTAATGGCGGAGGCGGTAGCCGCTAAAATAGGCATTAATAGTGTTGCCGTAGCGGTATTCGATGTGACCTCGGTAACAAATGACACCACAATAGCCAGCACAAAAACAAGTAGCCAAACCGGTAACCCTTCCAGCGCAGTCAGTGAACTACCAATAATGTCACCTAAACCACTTTGCATTACCCCTTTTGCGAGGCAGATGCCCCCGGCAAATAACAATAAAATCCCCCAGGGAATGTCTTTGGCAAGGTTCCAATCAAGTAGTTTTTCGTTGTCGTGACGGCCTGAGGGTATTACAAACATTGCAACGACCCCCGCTAAGGCGACGGTCGCGTCATTTAGGCTGCCCAAGCCCAGTAGTCCGGTCCAGCCGCCAAACGGGCTAGTGCGGGTAACCCACAGTAAAACAACTACGCCGAATACCGCCAGAACGCGTTTTTCGTAACTTGTCATAGCGGTGTTTTGTGGTAACTGCAGTGGCTCTTCGAGTTTGACGTTGCGCGTTAACCAAAGTGCAATTACGGGCAAGCCGAGTATGACCAGTGGTAAGCCTATTCCCAGCCAGCGTGTGAAGCCAAATTCCTGACCGGTAATATTTTGATAAATCGATGCAAAAATTAAATTCGGTGGTGTGCCTACTAATGTGGCAATTCCACCCAGCGAGCCGGCATAAGCCAGCCCTAGTAGCAGCGCCCGCTGGAAGTTTTTATCGTCGGTTGCATCGATAAGCGCCAAGGCTACAGGTAGCAGAGCGAGAACACTGGCCGTATTAGAAATCCACATTGACAAAAACGCGGTAGCGACCATAAACGAAATAATAATTTTACGGCCGTTTCCGGTGCCCATACGCGCCACCAGACCCAATGCTATGCGTTTGTGTACGCCACTGGCCTCTACCGCCTTAGCCAACATAAAGGCGCCCATAAATAACAAAATGATGTTATCACCCAGGGCCTGAGCTGCTGCAGCGGGTGTTAGAATATTTGCGAGTGGTAACAAGATGAAAGGCAGTAGTGAGGTAACCGGTAATGGGATACATTCGCTAATCCACCACCAGGCAACCCAAATAATAACCGCCAGCGCTGATGCGGCGGCCAGAGGCATGCCCATTTGCGTAGCAAATAAAAGGCTTAGTAAAGCACTGATAGGTGCTAATAGAATATGCTTCATTCGATTCATTATTGATCGTAGTTAAGGTCTCGAGTGTAATGTAATGCAGTTAAAAATAAACCTTTAGAGGCATTCATGAGAGAAATTGTAGTTCTTCATGAAAATGAAGAATGGCTGGTACCGTTGCGCGAAGCATTTAAAGAACGGGGCGCCGAGGCAAAAGAGTGGTTTTTGGATGAGGGTGTGGTGCCCTTTACCGACACCCCTGCAGACGCAGTCTATTACAACCGTATGAGCGCATCATCGCACACGCGGGGCCATCGATATGCGCCTGAGCTAACCAAGCTGGTATTGACCTGGCTGGAAAGTCAGAATCGCACCGTGGTGAACGGCAGTCAGGTGCTAGCGTTGGAGATCTGCAAATTATCTCAGTATGCCGCGTTACAGAGAGCTGGTTTGCAGGTACCTAAAACCCAAGCTGTGGTGGGTAAAGAGAAGCTAGCAGGAGCGGCCGAAAAATTCGCTCAATGGCCGTTGATTCTTAAGCCTAACCGTGGCGGCAAGGGGTTGGGTGTGCAGCGGTTTGAATCGCTAACTGCACTAGAGTCGTTTGTTGCTAGTGGCGATTACCAGGAACCATTAGACGGAACCTGGTTATTGCAGGAGTATATTCAGCCTAAAAAGCCGCATATTACCCGAGCAGAATTTGTTGGCCAGCGCTTTGTTTATGCGGTCGAGGTAAATACCGAAGACGGTTTTGAATTGTGCCCGGCCGATAATTGTTCCATCGAGGATCAATTCTGTCCCACTGACCAGACTTCGCATAAATTTACTATTAGCAGGCGTTTTAACGACCATGAAATCATTCGCTCACTGGAAAACTTTCTGCGTAGCAATGATATTGATGTCGCTGGTATCGAGTTTATCGAAAACGAGCAGGGTGAATTATACGTTTATGACGTGAATACTAACACCAACTACAACCAGCCTGCAGAACAACGTGCGAAGGTTAAGGCAACGGGAATGGGTGCCCTGGCTGATTATTTGATTAGTCTTGCAGGTTAAAAAAAGCTGGCCCTAACTCGGGGCCAGCTCAACATGCCAGGGAGAGGTCGGCATTTTAAAACCTGTACTTTAGAACGAGTACTCGACACCTAATGACGCGGTTTGCGGCTTATTCGGACGCGCACCGTGTGGTGAGCGAGCAACAATTTTCTGTTGGTCAAAGAGATTTTCGACTTTCAGGTAAACTGCCATGTTCGGATTGACTTCGTAACGGCTGACGATGTCGGTGACAAATAACGAATCAGTACGAGCAAAGGCACTGTCGTTACGGTTGCAGCCGACTGATACACACATTTCGTCGATATACTTGGCGACAACATAGTTGGTCCAGCCTTCATTGTTATCTAGTGTAACGCGGACGCTGAACGTGTTTTGTGGAATGTCGTTCAGCTCGTCGCCATCCATTAAGCCAGTTACAAGGCTATCACCCTTAATTTCACCTTGAGTGTAGGTATAAGTGAAATCGACGGGCATAGCGAACTGACCAAATTCAAACAACTGACTTGCTTGCAATTCCAGGCCTGCCACGGTTGATTCGCCCAGCACGTAAGAGCCTGATTCAGCGCCGTTGTCGCAAGGGTTGGCAATGGAGCATTGTTGTGTGGTGTCGTTAAAGTCGCTGTAAAAAGCAATGGCTTCGGCAAAGAAAGAACCATCACTATAGCGCGCACCGAATTCATAGTTGTCGCTGGTTTCGGGGCGTTGATTTTCGCTCGCGCCACCACCGAGTGGCGAAAAGCCGCGATGAGCACCAGCGAGCATCTGCCACTGCGGGTTTAGCTGATAAGTGAAAGATACGCCCGGTAACCATTCATCGCTGCTATTGCCACGCGTGCTATCGAGTGCTGTGCGCGATGGATCCGCATATTGCAAACGGTAAGATTCTACGTCTTCGTGGCGCAGTGCCAAATTAACCGTTAGTGCGTCGCTAACTTGCCATTGGTCTGTTAACCAAAACGCTGTCGCATCAGCACCTTCCAGGCGGTTATTACCGCCAGTCGGAGCAATCATGTCCTGGTAAACCAGACTGCCGTTAACTTGATCATAAACTGCAACGGGTTGATAGCGATCCATTTCGTCGCTGTGGTCGCGCAATCCTGCCTCAATGTCATGGTTTTGCCATTGCCAGTTTATATTTAGCTCAATGCCTTTAGATTCGTAGGCACGGTTATTATTTTTGTATTCGAGCCCGACTTCGTCGCGGTCACCGCGCAGAATCGCAAGCGCTTCAGTATCACCAGCATTGGCAGCATTAATGTAACTATTGCCGCCGTCTAACTTAAACCAATTACGTTTGTAATCGTTGTAATAACCGATTGCACTAAAGCTTAGACTTTCTGTTGCTTCAAAACGATAATGGACACTGTAGCCCTCATGCTTATTGTCCATCTGATCAATTTCGGATAAGCCATAACGACGGTTTGGATCGGCACTAAAATCAGCGTCGGTCAGGCCGAGGTAGGTTTCGTTACTTTCTTCTTCCGAATACTGCAGCTTGGCAAGCAGACTGCTGCGTTCGCCTTGCCATTGTAATTTTGCAACATAGTCTTGAATAGCAAAACCGGCATCTCGTTCGGAACGGTCAATTGTTTTAAAACCGTCACTATTGCGTTGCACCGCTTCCAGCAGGAAGCCAAAGTCGCCTTCGGTGCCGCCAACATGGGCATGAATGTCACTACTGGCATACTCACCGAACTCTGTCAGTACTTGTCCGCTAAATTGCTCAGGGATAGGGGTGCTAACAAGATTTAAGACGCCACCTGTGGTTTGGGGGCCATAACGTAACAGAGGCGCACCTTTTAAGACCTCAACTGCCGACATTCGCAGCGTTGTAGGGAAGTAATAGGCGGCGGGGTTAGAGTATGGCGCTGGCGCCATCATAATACCGTCTTCTAATAGGGTGACTTTACTTACACGGCCAGCGCTGGCAGCGCGGATACCGATATTTGGGCGCAACCCCTGACCATCT
Source organism: Idiomarina sp. (assembly GCF_019431395.1). Classification (NCBI taxonomy): domain Bacteria; kingdom Pseudomonadati; phylum Pseudomonadota; class Gammaproteobacteria; order Alteromonadales; family Idiomarinaceae; genus Idiomarina; species Idiomarina sp. Next base: position 2,004,876 of record NZ_CP080268.1, on the reverse strand, counting down.
TCTTCGCGAACATAAACGCCGGGAATGGTTTTCATTAGCTGATTAATATCGCTTGGTACTTCGATACGCATTTGCTCTTCATCAATAACTGCGCTGGAGCCAGCAGTCGCTCGAGAGTCTTGTTTAGTACCAATAATTTTAATTTGCTCGATGTTGGTCTCAACTTCCGGTGCTGTGCTAGCCAGCGTCTGTGATGACATAAGCAGCGCAGCGGCTACAGCAGTTGATAGCAGTGATTTATTCATCGTTACCCCTGTTTACAGCTTTTAAAAAGTGTTTTTATTTTTCGATGGGAATAATAATCACAATGAGAATAATTCGCAATAGCAAAATGCATTTTTCTAAATGTCTTTTAATCCGTTAGTAAGGACGTAGAATGACACTTCAAAATTACTGAGAGGAGTAGACGTGAAACCAGCAGCCAAGCCAGCCAATGAGGCATCACGATTAGCGATACTGAATAGTTTGTCTATTTTAGATAGCGAACAAAGCTCAGGTTTTGATAATTTAGTTACGCTAACTAAACAACTATTTGACGTGCCTATGGTAGCGGTGTCGCTGGTGGACGAGGATCGTCAGTGGTTCAAGTCACGTATTGGGTTGGGCGTGTGCGAAACCAACCGGGACGTTTCTTTTTGTGCGCATATCGTCGAGGACCCTCAGACTATGGTGATTGAGGATGCCATGCTTGATGATCGGTTTTTCGATAATCCTTTGGTAACCGAAGAGCCTTTCATTCGTTTTTATGCGGGCTCGCCCTTACGTCCGATTGGCGACGAAGTACTGGGTAGTCTATGTATTATGGATACGCGTCCGCGAGAGCTAAGCGAAAAAGAACGTTCAATTCTTGACCTATTAGCGCACCAAACGGAAAAACTCATTGAGTTGCATGCACTAAAGCACACCACAAATAAAGGTCCATTTTGAGCATGAATGTATATCGCAACCTGCTAATCCTGTCAGCAACTTCAGTAATATTGGCCTGCAGTAGTGTTTCTGACCACGCTAGAGAAATTGTTTACCAGTGTGGTATCCAGGATGTGACGGCCACATTCGCTAACGAAACAGTCACACTTGCAATGCGTGGGCAGCAACAGCAGTTACAACAGGTTGTTGCAGCGTCGGGAGCGCACTTCAAGAGCAACGATGGAAGAACGAGTTACTGGAACAAAGGCTCCGAGGCAACGATCACCTGGCACGACGAAAACCTGCCGCTATGTAGTGAACAGGGCAAGCTGCCTAATAACGTGGCGTTCAGCGGTAACGAACCATTTTGGCTGCTTACCCTTAACCGCGACCACGTTAGTTACACTACTCCCGAACAAGAGTTGGAATTCGCAGCGAGTCCGGCTGAGTATAATGACGATAACGACTGGTTAATTGCGTTAAGTGATGCCGGGGAAGAGGTCGGTCAGTTACGGATTAACTCTAGTATTTGCTATGACTCTATGAGTGGGAAAGCATTTCCGTACTCAGTAAAACTTGTCTTACAGGGCAATGAATACAGAGGTTGCGGCGGCGAAACAACGCAACTCATTCAGGGACAACCCTGGCAGCTGTCTGCAATGACGGGTTCTTCAGGCAGCATGCTGGATAGGCCATCGCTGCAGTTCTTAACTGAGGGGCGCTTGGTGGGAACGGACGGTTGTAATCGGTTTTTTGGTCACTATAGCGTTGACGGAGAAATTCCGCGCTTAAGTGTTCAGGGCGCAACCAAACGAATGTGTTCGCAGGCCTCGATGACGTTTGCACAAAAATTCATCGAGAACTTGAACAATACGTCAAAAATTGACATAAAAGAAGATAAGCTAGTGTTGAAGGTGAATAGCGGTCAGCAACTTACTTTCGCGCCTAAATATTAACAGCTGACCACGAGGTTTAATGTGCAATTAAAGAAGTACACAGACTATGGCCTGCGAGTGTTGATATACCTGGCGGCAAAGCAGCAAACTCGTTTGGTAACTATTGATGAGCTGAGTAAAACTTTCAGCGCACCGCGTAATCATTTAAACAAGGTTATCCACCAACTGGGCAAAGAAGGCTTTATTGAGACCCGCCGTGGTAAAAATGGCGGCTTTCAGATAGCAATGCCGGCTGACGAAATTCGCCTTGACCATTTAATACGACGTCTAGAGGGCGATGAATACTGGATAGATTGCCATAACCCCCAATGTGCAATTTTTCCTGTCTGTGAGCTAAAACACATCATTAACGAAGGTAAAGAGGTGTTTTACCGGCACTTGTCCCAGTACACCATAGCCTCGTTAGTTAAAAAGCCTGAGGATATTCAGATTCTCTGGCAAACTGAATTAAAAAGCGAGTAGCACCTAGGAGAATAATAATGATTAAAAAGATAGCACTGGGAGTCACCCTGGCGTTAACAGCATCGCAAGCTAGTGCTGCGGACTGGTTACATTGCGGTAATGTGTTTGATAGTGAAGCCGGTGAATTACGTGGCGAGCATTATATTGAAGTTGAAGCTGGCGAGATTAAAACAGTGACGCGGTCTGCGCCCACGGATGCAGATATGGTCGACTTAAGTGATATGACGTGCTTACCCGGGTTGATTGACCTGCACGTGCACCTGGATGGGCAGTCTGGGCCTCAGTCTTATTTAAATCGGTTTACGCAAGGTGCGGCGGACCTGGCGCTTATTGCGCAAAATTACGGTATGAAAACCCTTGAAGCCGGCTTTACCACAGTGCGTAACCCCGGTGATTCGTATAACGTAACCATTGCGCTACGTGATGCTATTAATGCGGGCACTGTGCAAGGGCCACGTATTTATACCGCTGGTAAATCACTGGCAACAACGGGTGGGCATGCTGATCCAACAAATGGTGTTAAAGACGAATTGATGGGCCGTCCCGGACCTACCGAAGGTGTAATAAACAGCCCTGAAGACGCTAAAGAAGCGGTACGCCAACACTATAAAGAGGGCGCAGACTTTATCAAGATAACCGCAACGGGTGGCGTGCTGAGTATGGCAGCTAGTGGTGAAAACCCGCAGTTCACTCAAGATGAATTGAAAACGTTAATTGAAATTGCTGACGACTATAACTTTCACGTAGCGGCTCACGCTCATGGTAAAGAAGGTATGTTGCGTGCGGTTAAAGCGGGTGTAAAAACTGTTGAGCACGGTACTTACATGGATGACGAAGTGATCGCGGCAATGAAAGAGAACGGGACTTATTTAGTGCCGACAATCCTGGCCGGTAAGTTTGTTGCCGAAAAAGCAAAAATTGATGGTTACTTCCCTGATGTTGTTCGCCCAAAGGCAGCCGAAATCGGGCCGCTAATTCAAGATACCTTCGCTAAAGCGTATCGCGCAGGCGTGAATGTTGCGTTTGGCACCGATAGTGGTGTGTCTGCTCACGGTGATAATGCGTTGGAATTCCAATATATGGTGGAAGCCGGAATGCCGGCAGCAGAAGCGATACAGGCAGCGACAACGGTGGCAGCAGGAATACTTAAAAACGATAAATTAGGAGTGATTGCTGCAGGCAAGTATGCCGATATCGTTGCCGTGGATGGTAACCCGCTTGAGGATATCAAGCAGTTACAGAGTATTGATTTTGTGATGAAAGACGGACGTATTATTAAGCGCTAGTCAGCGCTTAACTTTACTGTTCCATCAAGTTGCACTTGAGAGTGGTCAGCGCTGCGAACCTCATAGCGGTGCTGGCCGGCTTCTTTGTTCAGCCATAACTGAACACGAGCAGGTAGTACTACCGGGCGTTTAAAGGTTACGTCAATCCGTTGTGCGCTTTTACCACTTACCTTTTCTATTTCAGCCTGAGCTCGCGCCATCATGTACATGCCATGAATAATAGGTTTTTTAAAGCCAAACCAGCGAGAGGTTAAGGTATGCAGGTGAATTGGGTTAAAGTCACCGGATATACGAGCGTAGCGCCGGCCCATGCCAGACCCGAGCTGCCAGTGGCAGTGATTAACCCAGCCCTCAGCAGGCTCGAAAACTTTTGTTGCTTTTTTACCTGAACGCTCTGGTGCCTGACCTTTCATTACCTGGTAGGTGCTCTTACAGGTTACAACGAGGTTATCGTCTTGATAAAACTTAACCGTAAACTGGGGGCGTAGGCGACGCGGCGACACATCGGGGCCCCTGGCAGGAATGCCAACGTGCGCGTCAATAGAAAAACCTTGTGTGGCGTCTATGGTGGCGTGTTGTTCAAGATTGTTATTAACATGAACGAGGCCGGGAGCCGGCCAGGGAAAACGCTGATCAAGCATTTGTGCCAAGTGAGTGCGTTGGGCCATGCAATAAAAAAGCGATAACGGAACATCACTGTTAAAGCCGCCAAAAATATCGTGGAAGCCTTGACGTTGTTTTGCACTAACGGCTTCGATAGCAAACTTGTCATGTAGTTCGCTTTTGTCTGCTGCAGTATCATCAACACGATTTAATGTGAGTAACGATTTGGCGAGCATCCCGGGCATCGCCGGTAATCGTTGAGCCTGTGAACTAACCGTATCCATCCGCTAATTTGTCCTCAATTCTATCCTGCTACCGTTGCGTTCGCGAATTACATCAATACGATCATGCAACCGATCCTTTAATTCTCTCACATGCGAGATAATTCCAATAGTCCGACCACTCGCTCGTAATTCTGCGAGTGTATCAATTGCCATATCAAGCGCCTCTTCGTCGAGACTGCCAAAGCCTTCGTCTACAAACAATGTATCGAGCTTAATGCCGCCAGCGTAACTTTGTACAACATCCGATAATCCTAACGCTAATGCGAGCGCAGCCATAAATCCTTCGCCACCGGATAAGGTTTTGGTGCTGCGCTGTTGGCCGGTATAGGCATCTTCTACCAGAATTGTTAACCCGCCGGCCGAGCGAGCATCAGTAACCTGACTTTCGCGTGACAGTTGATAACGGCCATGAGTCATTTTTTCCAACCGTTGTGAGGCGACGGTCAACACGTCGTCAAGCAGTACACTCAAAACAAACCGGTGTAAACTTAAGCGTTGTGCATTTTGGCCATTGGCGACGTCAGCTAAAGTTCCCTGAACAGCATACTGCTTATGAAGCGCTTCTGCATGTTTTTTACTGTTATTAACATGATTTAACAGCGTCTCCAGTTCACGCAGGCGGTCACGTGTGTTCAGCCAAACTTCGTTTGTTTGCTGGTATTGCTGCTCATGGTGTTGTAACTGTTGTTTGGCAGTGTCCAAATCAGGTTGCTGTTGTTTACCCAGGGTCGCGTCAAGCTCCTCAAGTAAGCTTGAAATTTTGGCGCGCTGTTGCTGAAAGAGTTGAATTTCCTGTTCAGTTTGTTGGTAGCGTTGATCGGGCATTATCGCATCTTTGTATTCATCAAGAGACTTAAATTCCCGCTCGTCGAGCTGTTGCGACAGTTCTTTTTCGGCTGCAAGGGTTTCCTCACTGTTTTCGTGTTGTTGTTGTGTCAGGTCGTCATGTTTTGCCGTGACTGCTGAGAGTTGCTCTAAAACTTGCTGGCGTCGCTCGGAGGCCTTCTGATACGCAGTCTGTTTTTGTAGCAGTTCGTTGTGTAGTTCCTTTAGGGTGCGCTCTACTTGTTCAGGAGAGCGGAACTCTTCAGGGATCTCCTGCTCCAGGCTACTAAGCCGCTCACCAATCTTCGTTTGATTTATGTCGGTTTCCTTTAATTTATCGGTGAGTTGCTTCAATTCTAATGCGATCGAGTCAAGCTGCTCTCGGTTCTCGGTGATGCGATGTTCCAACGTCTGATAGTGAGCTCTTTGTTGTTCCTGTTGTTCTGCTGTTAGCTCAAGTGCTTGCTGCGCGCGGGTAAGTTCTGCTTCTGTCTTTACGTTACCCAGTTCCTCGATTTGTATTTGCACGAATTCTGATGCTTGGCGGTTTTGCAATAGACTACGTTCAAGCTTTTGCTGTGCCTGTAATTGCTGCTGATGTTGCTGGCGGGCGTTTACAACTTGCTCATGAGTAACCAAGGGCTCATCACCTGAACTCGCCGGTGACGGATGTTGTCTGGATCCACAAACGGGACACGGTTGTCGGGGCTTGAGTGTCTCGGCCAAACTGATTGCTTGCTGTTGATACCAGGTATGCTCCAGCGCCTGGGCATGCTGTTCAGACTTTTTCGTCTGTTGCTGTTGGGTATCCAGCTGCCCTTTTATGGCGTGTTGTTGGTCGTTAAGTTGTTGCTGTTGTTGCTTAAGATTAACGGAGTTTTGTTGCTGCTTTTTGGCATAGCTAAGCTGTTGGCGTTGGGACTCGATATTCTGATGCTTAGACAGTGTTTCAGAAAGCGCCTGGCGAGCTTGGCTATCAGTAGTTAATTGCTCGTTTAAGGTTTCTTTAGCGCGATACCGCTGGTTAACCTCACCTTGTTGCTCGTTGCGTAACTCAGTGACTTCCGCATATTGCCGCTGCAGCGCTTTTAATGATTCAAGCTTAGGCCGCCAGCTGGATAATTGCTCAATTCGACGTTGTAACTGTTTGCCCTCCGCATCCTCTGTTGCCGCTTGTTGGTATTGCTTTTCAGCATGTTGCTTGTCAGTTACCAGTGCCGCATGCTTTTTTTCATTGGCTTGCAGTTGCTGAGCAATACGAGCTTGCTCTGCTTTGAGCCAATCAAATCGTTGCGCTGAAGGCGTGACCGCTTGTGCGGCGCGAGCACGTTTTAATTGCGCTTGTTTTTCGTTTATTTGTTCAGCATCTTTATTAAGTTGTGATAACTGCTGCTGTAACTGAGCTTTTTGTTCAAACTGCTGTTGCAACTGCATTGCTTGTTGAAAGAGTTCACGTTGTTTTTGCAGTTGTTCTGCGGCGCTGTCTTTATTATTGAGCGCAATATCCAGCGCCGCTGCTTGTTCAGAAATTTTATCAGTGAGTTGTTGCTCACTCTCAATATTACCGTTACGTAATAGTGCTTTTAAATTGCTCTCGTGTTCTTGTACTTGTTGTTTAAGATCGCGCGCGGCATCCTTTAATTTCTCCTCAATTAACAAGTACCGGTGAGTTTGGAAAAGTTGTGCAAAGATTTCTTCGCGCTGGCCGGCATCGGCGGTTAGTAGTTCACGAAATTTGCCTTGCGGTAGCACCACAACCTGACGAAACTGGTCCGCTTGTAGACCAATTAAACGCTCGACCTCTTGCGTCACCTGCTTAACCTTACGACTCGCTAGTAACGTCATGTCATCTTGGTCGAGATCGAGCCTAGCTGCTATTCCCGGCTTAATGTGCCAAAGCGAGGCACTTGCTACATCATCTTTTAGCCCGGCTCCCCGCAACTTCGGTCGTTGTTGGGCCGGCAAACGTTTAACCCGGTACAAGTCGTTGCCAAGGCTAAAAATAAAATCGACTTCGGTGGCAGTTGAGGCAGATGCGTGGTGGCAGCGCATCTGCTCACCTTGCCGCTCGGCGCCGGTAGTTTTACCAAATAAGGCATAACTGATAGCGTCCAGCAAAGTAGTTTTTCCGGCACCGGTCGGGCCATTGATCAAGAATAGCGGATGCTCACCAAGTTCTGCAAAATCGATAGTTTCCCGCTGTGCAAACGGGCCAAATGCCTGCATAGATAACAACACGGGCTTCATGACGAACGCTCCTGTTCGTTAATCTCTGCCAGTGTTTTTTGCAGTAGCTTAGTTTGTTGCCCGGTCAATTTTTGCTCGTGAACCTGTTCAAAAAAGTCGTTAAATATATCCAAGTCGGTGCGTTTGAGCTGTTCACTGGAGCGGGCATAATCCTGCCCTGTTCGCGTTTCAAAGCGTTCTTTTTTCAACTCGAGAATATTGGGGTAGTGCTCTCTTAATCGCGCCATAGGATTGAGCAACGCTTGCGAGTCTGTTAATACCGCCTGAATGAAATCTTCATGGTTAACATCGTCTTTGGCGGCGTTAACGAGTTCTTCGAGGGTGCCTCTAATAACACGGAGATCACGACGTTGTTTTAAAGGCAGTAGTGTAATTTTATTACTGCCATCCTGCCCAATATCGACCATGGTAAAAGATTTATTATGGTGTTGCTCTGAAAAGCTGTACTTGAGTAAGGAGCCACTATAACGGATGGATTCCTGTCCTTTATATTGAGGTTGGTGCAAATGACCCAACGCGGTATAGCAAAATGGTTTGAAAATTTTCCAGTCCACCCGATCCGCGCCACCTATGGTTAGTGGACGCTCTGACTCAGACTCGTTGGCGCCATCTAAATAGCAGTGGCTAATCATCACGTTACGGTGTTTTTTATTAATCGGTAGCTGCTCGATGAGTGAACAGTGGGCTTGATTAAAGTCTGTTTGCGGCGAGCCTGTAAAATCGGCAACCTGCGCAGGATCGTGAAACGGCACAGCCCAAAAATCGACGTTTCCATACTCATCGGCTAAGGTAATCGGCCTCTGCATTTGGTCTAAAGACGTGACCAAGTGGAGACCCGAGTGCTTAAGCTGATTGGCTGCGAAGCCAAGCCGCTCAGCACCATCGTGATTTCCGGATATAGCGATAATAGGCACCTTGAGAGTACCGATACATTGGTCGACAAATTCATTAAAAAGCCCAATAGCGCTGGCTGGCGGTATCGAACGGTCATAAATATCGCCGGCTATGATCACCACCTCCGGCTTATGCACTTCAATGGCTTCGATAATCTGAAACAATGCGTGGCGTTGCTCGTCAATTAATGAAAACTGATGGAAAATACGGCCTAAATGCCAGTCCGAAGTGTGTAATATTCGCATTACTGCCTAACTTAATTAGTCGTTTGTATCTTACTATACAGGATAAAAAAGCCGCCCGAAGGCGGCTCATTAATTATTGCATTTTTGTGTAGTTACTTCTGCGTTTCCGTGTCTTGCAGATCATCATCGTGTTTTTCCATCTCCCATGGCAGTACACCAGGACTGTGGTGACGGAAGTGCAGATAGTTTTCAAACTGATTGATGACATCGTTGATAATATCTGCCTTCTCCCAGCCGTACAGGTCGTAGGACTGGCCACCCTGACGCAGAAATACTTCGGCACGATAATAGACTTCGCGATGCTTATCGTTAGTAAGAGCAAACTCCGGTAACAAGTAGTCACGTAATCGTACTTCGTAGGCAAAGTCGAGCTCCCTATCGCGCTCAACTGTCAGCATAATACGATTGTGCTCTTTGTCTTCGGCAAACTCGGCTGGCCAATCCTGGCTTTTCAGTTCATCTCTAACTTGTTTGAGTGACTCTTCTGCAGCGCCATAGATAAACGACAATACCGGTTCTTTTTTCGGAAAATCTACCAGACCGGATAGGCGTTTTTTCCAGTAATCAGGGCCTTCATTAACCCCTCTACGATGAAATTGGCGGTGACTTTTGAGGCTCGTATATTGATGCCCTTCGATGATTAACGCTCGCCACATGCCAACGGCGGCGATGAGAATGACTACGGCAAACGGTAAGGCACTGGTGATAGCGGCGGTTTGTAGGGCGCTAAGACCCCCGGCTAAGAGCAGAACCGCAGCTACTATACCTTCTGTTGACGCCCAGAAAACACGCTGCCAAACGGGTGTTTCCAGCATGCCGCCTGACGATAACGAGTCGATAACCAGTGAGCCTGAATCAGATGACGTGACAAAGAAGGTAATGATCAACAACACTGTGATAAAGCTGATAATACTGGTTAATGGCAAGTTCTCGTAGAGCTTAAATAATGCGATTGCCTGATTATTCTGAACTTCACTAATTAACGCCGTGTAGCCTTCATTCATAATCATGTTGAGGGCTGTGTCGCCAAATACAGCAAACCAGAAAAAGGTAAATATTGATGGTACCAGCATGACACCGAATACATATTGGCGAATCGTGCGGCCACGAGAAATTTTGGCTATAAACAAACCAACAAACGGAGCCCACGCTATAGTCCAACCGAAAATAAATAGCGTCCAGTTACCAATCCAGTCACTGCGCGTGTACGCTTGCAGATTAAACGTGCGCTCGACAATACCACTTAGGTAGGCGCCGGTATTCTGTAAAAAGGTCTCCAGAATATGCACCGTTGGACCGGCGAAAAATACGAATAGCAACAGGAATAAAACCAGCGACATATTGATTAAGGATAGTCTCTTAATCCCTTTGTCCATACCGGCAACGACCGATGCAATGGCTGCCAGAGTAATAACTGCTATAGCAATAATCTGTACTGTAGAGCCAATGGGAATGTCTTCCCATAAGTAGTTTAGGCCGGTGTTAATCTGGATAACCGAGAGCCCCAGGGTTGTGGCAATACCAAACATAGTTCCTAAGATGGCAAAGGTGTCGACCGCATGTCCAGCAGGTCCGTTAATTTTTTCGCCAATCAGTGGGTATAGCGTGGAGCGCATTGAAAGCGGCAAACCATGGCGGAAAGAAAAATACGCCAAAACAAGCCCAACCAGGCCATAAATTGCCCAAATATGAAAACCCCAGTGGAAGTAGGCGATCTGCATTGCTTGTTTCGCTGAGTTGACTGTTTCAGCAGCCCCGGCCGGCGGATCAGCATAATGCAGTACGGGCTCAGCAACACCGAAAAACAGCAGTGCAATGCCGTATCCAGCCGAGAACAGCATGGCAAACCAAGAGGTAAAACTATATTCCGGTTCGCAGTGGTCAGGACCCAGTTTGATACGGCCCCATTTAGAAATCCCTACACCAACGATAAAGATTAAAAACAGCGCGACCGCCAACATATAAAACCAGCCGAAATGCTCAGTAATGCCGGCTAGTGTGCTATCGAACAGTTTACCTGCCTGCTCGGGTGCGCTTAAGGTACCAATGACCAATAAGGCGATAACAAAAATCGCGGGTAGAAATACCGGAAACAATATGGCGTGATGCCATGGTTTTTTATCGGTAGCCATTTAACACTCCTGTTATTTTCATTATTTCCTAATTAATAGTTATAACGTACTGAGGAAAAAGCACAAAGGGTCACTTTTTCTAAATATCCACTTTTAAGGTCTGTAATGGTTATCTATACTCTTGGGAACATTTTGTTCAGTTCAGGGAACCATAATGGCAAGAACGCCACAGTTTGATCGTGATACCGCACTTACTAATGCAATGAGTTTATTCTGGCGTCAGGGCTACCATGCCACGTCAATGAAGGACATCGAGCACGCTCTGGATATGCGTCCGGGCAGTATTTATGCCGCATTTGGTAGTAAAGAACGGTTATTCAGAGAAGCGCTGGCGAGTTATGGTGAATCGACCAAGGAAAGTTTTGCCGGCACCCTGGCGACCGGGGAGCGCGAACTCGACGGGGTGACTAATTTAACCTTGTCGATGGTTGAGCAAACGCAATCCGGTATCCCAAGTAAAGCCTGTATGTTAATTAAAACATTGCTAGAGCTCAGCAACAGCAAGCATATGGACAACCAGCCGGTTAAAGATTACATGAGTGATTTGCAACGTCTGTTTGCCGATAAGTTTCGCCGTGTAATTGCGGCTGGCGAGTTATCGCCCCACGCACAGCCAGAACGTCTGGCACGCCTTTACCAATCAAGCATTCTTGGCCTTAGCGTGATGGCTCAGCGTGATCTTCCGGTAGAAGAGCTACAGCAGTTGGCAGAAGATATTAATGCGCAGTTATTGCCTGCCCACCAAAGTTAATCTGTGAAAAGTTGTTTGTAACGTGCCGGATTAAAGCGCAACGTGCAAAGCAAAATAACCACGCCTACGACAATATGAAGTTGCCAGCCGAGCGTGTAGTCGCCGCTCATGTCTCTAAACCAGCCGGTTAGCAGCGGCATTAGGCTGGCAAATATAAAACCAATACCCTGCATGAACGACACTAGACGCCCTGCCTGTACCGGATTGTCTAAGTGATCGAGCGCCATTACAATACACAAAGGGAATGCGCCGCCGAGGCCAAAGCCACACAGACCTGACCATAACCAGGGTGATACTTCCGGAGCAAAGCTGAGTCCGGCGAAGCCAATCATTTGTGTCACTACCGCAATGACCAGCCAAAGTCGGCGGTCATAGCCGCGCGATAACGCGGGTAAAATGAGTGCGCCTGCTACTTGAACGAGCGAAAAGAGAGCGAGCAGGTTACCTGCTTGTTGCGCAGGCCATCCGAACTCACCATAAAACGGTGCTATCCAGGCGATGAAACCGGCATAACCGGCATTTACAAGTGCAAAGTAAGCACCTAAAAACCATGCGCGTGGGTATTTAAATGCTTTAAGCAGTAAATGCCTTGGCGGAATATCCGCTGCGGGGACCTGATTCTGTGGTAATAGCCACACCAGCAGGGTAAGGATGGCGAAGATCGACCATGCGGCGAGGGCATAATAACGTTCGGCCAAAGCGTCTGCCAGCATCGGTGTGAGTACTGCGCCCAGCGCGGCGCCGCCCATTAACGCTGCTGACCAAAGACCGGTTACCAGGCCCAGCCGGTTGCGGTATTGGTGCTTTGTTAGCTCGGGGATAATGATATGCAGTAACGCAATGCCAAAACCGCCAATCAGTGCACTGCCCAATAGCAATACGGTTGTGGGGGGATAGAAGCGAATGGCCAACCCGACCGCCAGAATCAGTAAGCCAAAGCTAATCCCGCGTTTATAGCCAAGCGTCATTGTCAGCCGCCCGGCAAACAGTGCCAACAAACCAATCATTAGGATAGGCAGCGTAGTGAGTAATGAGATGCTGCTGTATGACGCGTCCGTTAAGTTAATTAATTCGTCGGTTAACGGTCCCACAGATGTTAATAATGGGCGCAGGTTAAGGCCCAGCAAAACCAGCAATAGCAAACCAAATAATAAAGCTTTTGGAGACGTGTTGAGATTGCTTTTGGTGGTCTTTGGCACTGCATTTATTCCTTTAATTAGCCTGAACCGAACACTTTACTGTGTTTTGTTGTTGCTGTGAATATTTGCGATGACAGGATAAATTCAGTTTTTACCAACCCAGCCCAACCGTGGTATTCTCTTACGCCACTATTAACAATGAAATATTGTGCATATGGCAACCAGCATGGCGACGCATAGCGGCAACCTGTTCATCATTGCAGCACCAAGTGGTGCCGGCAAATCAAGCCTGATAAAGGCACTGCTAGAAAAGTATTCGGATGGGTCGATGCAAGTATCGGTATCGTCAACGACGCGCGCGCCGCGCCCGGGTGAAGAAAACGGTGTTCATTATCACTTTTTAACGGTGCCCGAATTCGAACAACGCATTGACCGTGGTGAATTTTACGAATGGGCCAGGGTTTTTGATAACTACTATGGCACATCCAGAAAAGTCGTCGAACAATCTTTGGCGGCAGGTATTGACGTATTTTTAGATATCGATTGGCAGGGTGCGCAGCAAGTGCGGGAGCATCATCCACAAACACGGTCTGTTTTTATTGTACCGCCGAGCCTGGAAATTCTTGAGCAGCGTTTACGTCAACGTGGTCAGGACAGTGATGAAGTGATTGCCAAGCGAATGGCGAAAGCACAAGCCGAAATGTCTCACTACCACGAATTTGACTACCTTTTGGTTAATGACGATTTTGACGATACCTTGACGCAATTAGAGCACATTGTTATGGCTCAACGTTGCCGCATGCCATTACAGCAAGTCCGGTATGGCGAAACTCTTAAGGAATTACTTGGCTAATTGTGACGTTTTCCGTATAATAATTAGCCTTTCGAAAAATATCACTCAGGCTTTATGGGGAGTAAACCATGGCTCGCGTAACCGTTGAAGATGCCGTAGATCGCGTTGGCAACCGCTTTGATTTAATTTTATTAGCAGCTCGTCGTGCGCGCCAGTTGGCAGTACAGGGCAAAGAACCCTTGGTAGAAGTAAAAAACGAGAAACCAACGGTAATCGCTTTGCGTGAGATCGAGCAAGGCTTGATTGATAACGACCGCCTTGACGCTGAAGATCGTCAAGCTCAGCAGCAAGCCGATGCTGAGGAAATGCAAGCGGTCAATGCGTTGCGCGGCGTAGAATAAACTATTTATCCAAGCATGATATAAGCCAACGGCTCAACGGTCGTTGGCTTTTTTGTTGGAATGCTCGTATTCTGTTTAGAAGCAGACCCATCAGTTCACGCAAAAGCATATTCTGTCGCGGAGATAGTCGGTGTACCTATTTGAAGGCTTAAAAACGCAAATTAGTGACTACTTGCCCGCGGAACAAGTGGAGCAGGTGCAACAGGCTTTTGTGGTAGCCAATGATGCACACAGCAGCCAGAAACGCAGTAGTGGTGAGCCCTATATCACTCACCCGGTAGCGGTTGCGAGCCTACTAGCTGATATGCGCCTTGATTACGAGACCATCATGGCGGCGCTGTTGCATGATGTCATCGAGGACACAGAGACTCGCCGTGAAGATCTCGCGGAGTTGTTTGGTGCGACCGTTGCGAACTTGGTCGAAGGCGTATCAAAACTAGATAAACTGCAGTTCGATTCAAAAGAAGAGGCGCAGGCCGAAAACTACCGCAAAATGATCATGGCAATGACTCAGGATATTCGCGTTATTCTGATCAAGCTTGCCGACCGCACCCACAATATGCGTACCATTCAGCATTTGCGTCCCGATAAACGCAGACGAATAGCGCGCGAAACACTAGAAATCTATGCGCCGTTAGCCCACCGCCTGGGTATTCATGATATTAAAAACGAGCTGGAGCAATTGGGTTTTTGGGCCCTGTATCCCTGGCGTGCGCGGCTGTTAGAGTCTGAAGTTAAAAAGGCTCGCGGCAATCGTCGTGAGTTTATGGAGCGTGTGCAAAGTGAGATTTCATCGCGCCTGGACGGTAATCACATTGAAGCGCGGGTGCAAGGGCGCGAAAAGCATTTGCACAGCATCTACCGAAAGATGCAAACCAAAGAGCTGCGCTTTAATCAAGTCATGGATATTTATGCGTTTCGGGTGATAGTCGATAGTGTAGACACCTGCTACCGGGTACTCGGCGCGCTGCATAACCTCTACAAGCCTATCGAAACACGCTTTAAAGATTATATCGCGATTCCAAAGTCAAACGGCTACCAGTCATTGCATACATCGCTGAAAGGCCCTCACGGAGTGCCGGTTGAGATCCAGATTAGAACCGAAGAGATGGATTTGATGGCTGATCGCGGTGTGGCCGCGCATTGGCTCTATAAAAATACCGATGATGCCGGCACGACAGCGCAGGTTCGCGCACGTAAATGGATGCAGAGTTTATTGGAACTGCAGCAAAGCGCTGGTAGTTCGTTTGAGTTTATCGAAAACGTTAAATCCGACTTATTCCCTGACGAGATTTATGTATTTACACCGGATGGCCGGATTATTGAATTACCGCAAGGCGCTACGGCAGTCGACTTTGCCTACGCTGTGCATACCGATGTCGGTAATACTTGTATTGGTGCAAGGGTAAATCACCGCACGTATTCGCTGAGTAAACCGCTTGAAACCGGGCAGACTGTCGAAATAAAAACCGCCAACGGTTCGCGTCCGAACATCGCCTGGCTCAATTTTGTTGTCACTGGCAAAGCACGCGCTAAGATTCGACAGTATCTCAAGGGGCAGGAGTCTTCAGAGGCGCAACAGTTAGGTGAGCGCTTACTGCGTTCAGCCCTAGGGCCAATTAGCTATGAAGATATCCCGGAAAGCGAGTTTACGCGCGTACTGACAGAAACCAAGGTTGAAAGTAAAAACGAGCTACTCAAACAAATTGGTTTGGGTAATATGATGTCGGTTGCTATTGCAAAGCGTCTGTTAGGGGAGCTGCAAACGTTAAAAGACGAGTTGCCGTCGCAACGTAGCTTATCTATCAAAGGCGCCGAGGGATTGTTGGTGAGCTTTGCCAAATGCTGTCGGCCGATCCCGGGCGATGACATCATTGCTCACGTAAGTCCGGGCAAAGGGCTCGTGATTCACCGCCGTGAGTGTAAAAACGTACGTGGGCACGAGGATGAGCCGGGTCGATACTTCCCGGTCGAGTGGGATAATAAACCCGATGCAGAGTTTATTTCGGAAATTCGTATCGAAATCGTCAATCACCAGGGCGCTTTGGCAAAACTGACTTCGGCGATTGCGACAACGGGCTGTAATATTGACGGCCTTAGAACCGAAGAGATCGATGCGAATATTTATTTTATTGATGTGGCATTAACTATCCGTAATCGTAAACACCTAGCGGACGTTATCCGACACATTCGGAAAATGCCTGATGTTCAGCGCGTGACGCGCTTAAGGAAGTAATCATGTCTAAAGTTATTATTGCAACGGATAAAGCACCAGCGGCCATCGGCACCTATTCACAAGCCGTTAAAATTGGCACTACTGTTTATCTTTCTGGTCAGATTCCACTGGTTCCGGAGACGATGGAGTTAGTCAGTGAAGATTTTGCTCAACAAGCCGAACAGGTTTTTAAAAATCTTACTGCGGTATGTGAAGCTGCCGGTGGCGAATTACAGGATATGGTTAAGGTGCAGATCTATCTGACTGATTTGGCCGAATTTGCCATCGTGAATGAGGTGATGGCAAAACATTTTAAAACGCCTTACCCCGCTCGTGCAGCGATTGGTGTTAAGCAGTTGCCGAAAGGCGCGCAAATCGAAATTGATGGCATTTTAGAGTTGCCAAGCACCAACTAACGCGCTTTCACTTAATTTAACGAGTGACAAAGAAGCGGCTAAACAGCCGCTTCTTCTGTTTCCGGATGACGATCTTCAAGTGGACGTCGCCACAGGATCATCAGCAACGCGACACTGCCCAGAATAAAGCCGTAACCCGTGTGAAGACTGACTGAGAGCGGTGATATACCAAAGCTGGCTCCCATTAACAGAGCCTGGGCACCGTATGGCAACGCGCCCTGAACCGTGCAGGCAAAGATATCTAATAAGCTGGCACTTTGCCGGGCGGCTAAGTTCCCTTGTTTAGCCAGTCGTTTGCTGACTTCGCCGGCCAGCAGAATACTGACGGTATTATTGGCTACACAAAGGTTTGTGAGTGAGGTTAAACCCGCAATACCGAACGCTGACGAACGTTGTTTGTTTTTACTGACACGGCTGGAAACGGCCTCTACGACTTTGGCTAAAAACGCCAAGCCACCTTGTTGTCGGATAAGGCCTGACAGGCCGCCGATGAGCAGTGACAGTAAGAAAATTTCTTGCATACTGCTAAAGCCATCGTAGATATCCTGGCTAAACTTCACCCATTGGTAGTCGACAGTTACCATACCAAAACCCGCGGCTAACACGATTCCAAGCCCTAACACGGCAAATACATTCAGGCCCATCACGGCCAACACGATAATCGCGAAATACGGTAGGCAAAGCCAAAGGTTTGCGTCAGGAATCTGAAGGGGCACATTGCTGGTGTCGTAACTGATTAACCAAAGCACCGTGATGACAGCAGCGGGGATGGCAATTTTTAAGTTAGCACGGAATTTATCTCGCATACTGCAGCCCTGGGTGCGGGTAGCTGCGATGGTGGTATCAGAGATAATGGATAAGTTGTCACCAAACATGGCGCCGCTAACTAATACACCTGCAAGTAACGGCAGGCTGATGTCGGTTGCCTCGCCAATTCCTAGTACAACCGGGGCTAGTGCTGCCAATGTTCCCATGGAAGTACCCATGGCGGTAGATATCACCCCGGCGATCAAAAACAGCCCGGGAATCAAAAACGAAGCTGGAATAATTTGTAAGCCCAGTGCCACCATCGCGTCGACCCCACCGGTTGCTTCGGCGACAGTGGAAAATGCGCCCGCCAGCAGGTAAATCATACACATGGTAATGATGTTGCTATCGCCGACGCCAGCCACAAAGGTTGCGATACGCTCTTCAAACGCTTGCCTGCTCAGCAATATGCCCAGCGCAATAGCCGGTAGAATCGCAACTGGACTAGGCAGCTGATAGAAGGCGTACTCAACACCTTCTGTTTGAAAATAAATACCAGTTCCCAAAAACAAAGCCAAAAACAACGCCAGCGGCAACAGCGCCTTGGCGCTCGGGGGCTGAACGGCGGCGGATGAATTCATACCACTTCCTTTATATTTTTATTTAGACGTCTAGAAGTTTATACAGCTAATCCCTCTAGTGCAACCCTGATCAATTTACGTGTAAACTACCTATAACATGGTTTTACCGTTTTGGGGCAGTTATGAGTCCGGATGATCTCCACCTACAGTTACGTAACCTTCGCTTAGAAGATTACCCACAATTAAAAGAGTTAATGGATGCCATCTATACCGATATTGGTGGTGCCTGGAGCCAGTTTACAATCGAGAAGCTGATAAAAGACTTCTCGGAGGGGCAGTTTTGCCTTGAGGATAATGGCAAAATTGTTGGTGTCGCCCTTACTGTTAAGGTGGCCTACAACAAATTTTCTAACCCGCACACCTATGATGATTTAATTGGTCATCGCGAGGCGATTCTCAACGATAAAAAAGGTGATGCACTTTATGGGCTGGATGTGCTGATCCACCCGGATTATCGTGGTTATCGGCTGGGACGTCGGTTATATGATGCGCGAAAAGAGCTGTGCCGCCAGGCCAACCTGCGTGCGATTCTCGCTGGTGGTCGTATCGTCAACTATCACAAATATTCTGAGGAGCTGACCCCGAGTCAATATTTAGACAAGGTTCAGCGCCGCGAAATTTATGATCCGATATTAACCTTCCAGTTAGCCAACGACTTTACGGTTAAACGCCTGCTGGGTAAGTATCTGCCGGAAGATCAAAAATCTCGCGGTTTCGCGACTTTGTTAGAGTGGAACAACTTCCTCTACGACCCTTCTACCAGCATTTTAACTACGCGTATTCAAAACGTCCGCGTGGGAGCTGTGCAGTGGCAAATGCGATCGGTAGAGTCTGTCGATGAATTGTTACAGCAGGTCGAGTATTTTATTGACGCGCTCTCTAATTACCAAAGTGACTTTGCGGTGCTGCCTGAGTTTTTTAATACCCCGTTGATGGGATTGACGGATCAGAGCCAGCAAATGAGTGCGATACGGTTCCTTGCCGGATACACTGAGCGTTTTAAAAGCGAAATGTCGCAAATGGCGGTGAGCTATAACGTCAATATTATTACTGGCTCAATGCCGTTGCAGGAAGGCGACAGTATTTATAATGTTTCCTACCTTTGCCGCCGCGATGGCTCGGTTGAAGAACAACGCAAGCTTCATATTACGCCGCACGAGAAGCGTGACTGGGTTATTGAGGGTGGCAATGAGGTTAAGGTGTTTGATACCGACGCCGGGCGCATTGGTATTCTGATTTGTTATGATGTTGAGTTCCCGGAGCTTGGTCGAATCATGGCGGAAGAAGGGCTGGAGATATTGTTTGTGCCGTTTTGGACTGATACTCGCAATGCCTATTTACGTGTTCGCCATTGTGCTCAGGCACGTGCAGTCGAAAACGAATGTTATGTGGTTATTTGTGGCAGCGTAGGCAACCTGCCCGAAGTCGAGAGCCTCGATGTTCAGTATGCGCAATCAGCGGTATTTTCGCCGTCGGACTTCGCCTTCCCGCACGACGCGATAATGTCGGAAACAACACCCAATACCGAGATGCTGATGTTTTCAGACCTTAATTTAGACGAACTTCGTTATCTTCACCACGAGGGTTCGGTCACTAACTTAAAAGACCGACGTACCGATATTTACGAAGTCTCCCGCAAACATCGTAGTTAATGATGTGATTTTATAAGGATAAGTGAGGGTTAAGGAATGAGTCCGGAGCGCTTTAAGCGCATTAATGAAATGCTGAATTTGCGTCAGCCAGACCTGACTGTAGTGATGGAAAATGTTCATAAAAGTCACAATGTGTCAGCGGTTATTCGCACTGCCGATGCGGTTGGCGTGCACAAAATGCACGCTGTTTGGGAGTCATCAAAACGCAAAATGTCGGCCGGATTAGCGCTGGGTAGCCAAAACTGGGTCGGTGTTTCGCATTATGATCAGGTTGCAGATGCAATAAAGGCGGTTCGGCAGCAGGGCATGCAGGTGGTTGTAACCAACTTGTCTGAGCAGGCGATTGATTTTCGTGACGTTGATTACACTCAGCCAACTGCCATTTTGATGGGCCAGGAAAAACATGGTGTCACCGAAGAGGCACTGGCGCTTGCAGACCATCAAGTGATGATCCCGATGGTCGGTATGGCGCAATCATTAAATGTTTCGGTGGCGGCTGCGGTGATGCTGTACGAAGCACAACGCCAGCGTCAGGCTGCTGGTCGATATGGGCATAATCAGCTGGATATCGCTGAACGGCAGCGTATTTTATTTGAGGGCGGCCACCCCATTTATGCGAAGGCCTGTCGTCGCAAAGGTATCGATTATCCTGAGCTTGACGAAGCTGGCCAAATTGTTGCCGGTGACGATTGGTGGCAAGCCATGAGAACAGCGAAATAGTCGACAATGTCCACTGCACAGCCGCTTACCCGAATCCCGTTGACGACCCTGAAAGGGGTGGGTGAAAAGGTCGCTCAAAAGCTAAAAAAATTGGGACTGGAAAGCGTACAGGATGCGCTTTTTCATCTGCCGTTACGTTATGAAGACAGAACACGGATCGCAATGATAGCGCAACTGCGACCGGGGCAATCTGCAAACCTTGTGGTCGACGTGCAGCATGCAGAGATTAAATATGGCCGCAAACGCATGTTGCTGGTCAGAGCTAAAGATGACAGCGGCTCTATCACCTTGCGCTTTTTCCAATTCAGTGCAGCGCAATTAAAACAGTTTAGTGCGGGCACCCGAGTGTTAGTGTTTGGTGAAGTCAGGCACGGCATGGCCGGTGCTGAACTTATTCATCCTGATTATCAGTTGCTGGAAGCAAATCAACAGGTGAAGCTGGAGCCGACTTATACGCCGGTCTATCCGACAACGGAGGGTGTTTATCCGGCTGCGTTACGTAAAATTATTGAGCAGGCGTTGTCCTATCTGACTGCAGCCGCGGTTGAGGAGCTACTACCAGCGTCTTTGCAGCCCCATCAATTGTCGTTAGTGGATGCGATAAAAACCTTGCATCACCCGCCTGTTGGAACATCGCTACAACAACTGGAACTTGGTCAGCACCCGGCTCAACAGCGGCTGGCGGTTGAAGAGTTGTTAGCGCATCAAATTAGCTTGCTGCAATTGCGACAGCAACGCCAAAGTGAGGGTGGCATCGCGATTCGTGTTAACGGCGAACTCGCGCAACAATTTTTAGCGAGCTTGCCATTTAAACCGACGCAGGCGCAGCAACGTGTGGTTGCAGAAATAGCAAACGACCTGCAAAAAAGTGTGCCCATGATGCGTCTGGTACAGGGCGATGTCGGCTCAGGGAAAACGCTGGTTGCAGCGCTGGCAGCGCTGGCCGCAATAGAAGCCGGTTATCAGGTTGCCTTGATGGCGCCAACAGAACTGTTATCGGAGCAACATGCATTGTCGTTTTCCCAATGGCTGGAGCCGTTGGGTATTGGTGTTGGCTGGTTAAGCGGGCGCACCAAAGGTAAAGCCCGGCAACAGCTGTTGCAGCGTGTTGCTGACGGAGAGGTTGCGATGTTAGTCGGTACTCATGCTTTGTTCCAGGATGACGTGCATTACCAACGGCTCGCGTTAGTCATTATTGATGAGCAACATCGTTTCGGCGTGCACCAGCGGCTGCAACTGCGACAGAAGGGCGTTAAAGCGGGCTTTCAGCCGCATCAGTTAATCATGACGGCAACACCAATACCGCGCACCTTAGCAATGACTGCATATGCTGATTTAGCAACCTCGGTGATTGACGAGTTGCCACCGGGGCGTACACCGGTGACTACGGTGGCAATCCCCGATACACGCCGTGACCAAGTGATAGCGCGTGTTAGAGACGTCTGCATAACGGAACAACGACAGGCTTATTGGGTGTGCACACTAATTGAAGATTCAGAAGTGCTTGAGTGTCAGGCCGCAGAAGAAACTGCTCGCGAGTTGCAGCAGGCATTACCTGAATTAAAGGTAGGGCTTGTTCATGGGCGTTTAAAAGCTGAAGAAAAAGAACAGGTGATGCAGGCATTTAAAGCCGGAGAACTTGATCTTTTAGTTGCAACTACGGTTATTGAGGTGGGGGTTGACGTGCCCAATGCCTCGCTAATGATTATTGAAAATCCCGAACGCCTGGGCTTGGCGCAATTACACCAGTTGCGGGGGCGAGTTGGGCGTGGCTCAGTCGCCAGTCACTGCGTATTGCTCTATAAAAGTCCGTTATCAAAAACCGCAACTGAGCGTTTAAGCGTATTAAGAGAAAGTAACGATGGTTTTGTAATAGCACAAC
Source organism: Idiomarina sp. (assembly GCF_019431395.1). Lineage (NCBI taxonomy): Bacteria > Pseudomonadati > Pseudomonadota > Gammaproteobacteria > Alteromonadales > Idiomarinaceae > Idiomarina > Idiomarina sp. Next base: position 1,982,679 of record NZ_CP080268.1, on the reverse strand, counting down.
GGGACTTAGAAATAAGAGGTCCCGGTGAGCTATTAGGGCAGCGGCAAACGGGACTAACACAATTAAAAGTTGCCGATTTAGAGCGTGACGCAGACTTGGTGCCTTCTGCGCAACAGTTAGCGGAGCAATTACTGCGTGATTATCCGGCGACTGCCTCTGCCTTAATCGAGCGCTGGCTGCCGCGGCGTGATGAATATGCGCATGTGTAAGACACAATTGCAGTGGCTGATATCGCACAAACTGGTCGCATCAAGTACACTAAAGGAAATAGGTTCAAGGTGTTTGTATGAACGATAAACAAGATAAGCAAGACCAACAAAGAGACTCGATTGACTTTGGCTACCAGCAGGTCGCGCGCGAGCAAAAGAAAGGGCTGGTGGCAAACGTTTTTAATTCGGTTGCGGCTAAATATGACGTAATGAATGATCTGATGTCGATGGGTATTCATCGACTCTGGAAACGTTACACCATAGATTGTAGCGGTGTTCGCCAAGGCATGAAGGTACTTGATATAGCTGGCGGTACCGGTGATTTAACCGCGCAATTCGCACGTCGGGTTGGCCCGCAAGGGGAGGTCGTGCTGGCCGATATTAACGATGCCATGCTCAAAGTCGGCCGGGACAAGCTGCGTGACAAAGGTCATGTCGGTAATATTCGTTACGTTCAGGCAGACGCTGAGCAACTGCCCTTTGACGATAATAGTTTTGACATCATTACCATTGCTTTTGGTTTGCGCAATGTCACCGATAAACCTGCCGCTTTACGTTCGATGTTCAGAGTGCTGAAACCGGGGGGGCGTTTATTGGTATTAGAATTCTCCAAACCGATAACGCCGGCACTTGAACAGGTCTACGATTTTTATTCGTTTAACGTACTGCCCAAAATGGGGCAGTTAGTGGCCAACGATGCAGATAGTTATCAATATTTGGCTGAGTCAATTCGTATGCATCCGGATCAAGAAACGTTAAAAACTATGATGCACGAAGCAGGTTACGATAACGTCGACTACCAAAACTTAACCGGCGGCATTGTTGCTCTGCACCGAGGATACAAGTTTTAATGAAATCACTTTCGTTAATTCCCTGGTTGGTATTGGAGACTCTGATCAACGAGTTATTGTCGCGTGATGCAAACTCGCCGCAGCGACTACAGAAGCTTGCCGGAAAAGTTTTACGGTTTGATATTAAAGAGTTGCCGTTTGTTGTTACCGTAACAGTTGAACAACAAGCCATACGCCTAAGTACCTCTACAGAAGGTGATGCAGACTGTTGGATACAAACGGAATTAGGCGTATTACCAGAGCTTACTGAGAACGCTAATTTAACGCGTTTAATCAAAGCCGGGCAGTTAGATATTGAAGGTGACCCGATGCTGGCGCAGCAATTAGTAATGCTGGTTAAAGGGTTAGACATTGACTGGGAATCGGAATTGGAAGCGAAGCTCGGCGTGTTGCCTGCGCAATGGTTAAGTAATTTGTGGCGGTCCGGTCAGCGACATATGAAGGAGGCCAGTGAGTCTCATCGTCGCTGGATAAACGGGGTTGTGATTGAAGAAAAACGGCTACTTCCGGCGCGGATTGAATTTGAACAGTTTAAGCAACAGTTACAACAACTCAGGGCGACCATTGAACGCCTGGAACGTCAGGTAAAACAGGAGCAGTAATGCGCAGTCGGCGACTTTACGCGATAACAAAGACCTTATTGAACTATGGTTTAGATGATCTGATTCCGGCTAAATGGCTGCCATGGTCTTTGCGTTTAGGCCGTCATGTGTTGTTTTGGATGCCTAACCGGCACAAAGACAAACCTGCGGGTGTGCGGCTAAGGCTGGCGTTGGAATCTCTCGGGCCGGTGTGGGTTAAATTTGGACAAATGTTGTCGACCCGACGTGACTTGTTGCCACCTGATATCGCATTAGAACTGGCCTATTTGCAGGATCGTGTGGCACCGTTCGATGGTAATGCGGCCAAGGCGATTATTGAGAAATCCTTGGGTATTAAGGATATCGCCGAGCTGTTTGAAAATTTCGATACACAGCCGTTGGCGTCGGCCTCGATTGCGCAAGTTCATACCGGACAAATTCGACTGGGTGAGAACGATGTTAAGGACATCGTTGTAAAAGTCATTCGCCCTGATATTCGCTGTACTATCGACGCCGATTTAGAATTAATGGAAACTCTGGCAACAGTGATGGCACATCACTTACCTGATGGACGCCGGCTAAAGCCCAGAGAAGTGGTAAAGGAGTACCGTAAAACATTACTCGATGAGTTGGATTTATTGCGTGAAGCAGCTAATGCAATTCAGTTAAAACGTAATTTTGAAAATTCAGAATTACTCTATATTCCTACTGTTTACAGTGATTACAGCCGTCATAACGTGATGGTGATGGAACGAATTGATGGCATACCCGTTAGTGATGTTGAGGTGTTGCAAGCCCGTGGCGTAGATATGAAGAAGCTTGCCGAACGTGGCGTCGAAGTGTTTTTCACGCAAGTGTTTCGGGACAGTTTCTTTCATGCCGATATGCACCCGGGCAACATTTTTGTTGCCAAGGATGAACCGTTAAACCCACGCTACATCGGCATTGACTTTGGCATTGTTGGCACCTTAAACCGTGAAGACAAACGCTATCTTGCGGAAAACTTTTTGGCGTTTTTTAATCGTGACTATCGTAAAGTTGCGGAGTTGCATGTAGATTCAGGCTGGGTGCCAAGGCACACCAATATTGAAGAGTTCGAGTCCGCCATACGTACCGTTTGTGAGCCTATCTTCGAGAAGCCGTTAGCCGAAATTTCGTTCGGACATGTATTGATTAATTTATTTAATACGGCCAGACGATTTGAAATGGAAGTACAGCCGCAACTGGTGTTATTGCAAAAAACCCTATTGTACATCGAGGGGTTAGGCCGTCAGCTTTATCCGGAGCTGGATTTATGGAAAACTGCCAAGCCATTTTTAGAGCGCTGGATGAACGAGCAGCTTGGATGGCGGGCTGTGGTTCGTTCAGTCAAAGAGAACGCCCCCTATTGGGCTGAGAAGTTGCCGGAGTTGCCTAATTTGCTTTATGAAAACCTGAATTCTCAGCAACATATTCAGCGTCAACTGGAGCGCCAACATCAACAGCAGTTGATGCATCAGCAGCAGGCTTCACGCAGCTCCTTCTGGTCTCTGTTAGCAGCGAGCGGTGTGGTAAGTACAGCGTGGCTGATAACAGAAAGTAGCACACCGCTGTGGCCGATCACTTCCGGTGTGATTACTGTTATACTGGGATCTTTGGCGTGGCGTTCGCGACCCCGCGCTAACAATCTTTAATCAAGATAGGTGAATTATGGGCGGCATTAGTATTTGGCAACTGCTTATTCTATTGGTCATTGTAGTACTGCTTTTCGGCACCAAACGTTTGCGCAACTTAGGTAGTGATATGGGTAGTGCCGTTAAAGGGTTTAAAAACTCGATGGGTGACAGTGATAAGGCGGATGAGGCGGAATCAGATAAAGAAGGCAAGCCTGATAGCCAGCTATCTGAGCACAAAAACGCATCACATAAAACTGAATCTGACCGATCAGAAACTGATTCCTCGCGGAAGTAACCATGTTTGATATTGGCTTCTGGGAACTGTTGTTAATAGCGATAGTCGGCCTATTGGTGCTCGGCCCCGAACGATTGCCCTCTGCGCTTCGCAGTGCTCAGCGAACGCTTTCCGGTATCCGTAGCTATGGGCAGCGAATGCAAAACGAGCTTGACCACGAGTTACGCATTAAAGAGTTGCACGAAAACCTCAAAAAGGCAGAGGCCAGCGATTTTAGCGATTTAAGCCCGGAGTTACAGCGCTCAATTGTAGAGTTACAAAGCGCGGCAGATAGCGTGCAAAGGCCTTATCAGCGCACCGACGATGAGGCGTCTACTTGTTCTGACGGTTCAACTGACGGTAAGCGTGGTTCGGATGTATGAGCGATTCACCGCTGCTAGATCATTTACTGGAGTTACGAAACCGGCTATTGCGGGCTATTGTTGTCATTGTCATCGTATTCGCGGCATTGGCTTATTTTGCCAATGACCTGTACCGATTATTAGCTGACCCGCTAATTGCACACCTGCCTGCCGGCACACAAATGATTGCCACTGACGTGGCAGCGCCTTTCTTTACACCTTTTAAGCTAACTTTTGTGATTGCGGTCGCTCTCGCTATTCCCTTTTTGCTTTGGCAAATCTGGGCCTTTATTGCACCTGGGCTTTATCGTTCAGAAAAACGCTTAGTGGTGCCGTTATTGGCGAGCAGTACCATGCTATTTTACGCCGGTATTGCGTTCGCGTACTTTGTCGTTTTGCCGCTTGCGATGGGATTTTTTACCAGTGTTGCGCCGGCCGATGTGGCCATAGCCACCGATATTTCGCGTTATCTTGATTTTGTTTTAGCTATATTTATTGCTTTTGGTATTGCCTTTGAAACACCAGTCGCTATTGTATTATTGATATGGAGTGGGGTGAGTACGCCGGAGTCACTCAGTAAGAAGCGTCCGTATATTATTGTTGGGGCGTTTACGTTAGGCATGCTGCTGACTCCCCCTGATATTATTTCGCAAACATTGTTAGCGATTCCAATGTGGCTATTGTTTGAATTGGGACTGGTCATTGGACGGTGGTATCAACCCAAAAAGGAACAAGAATAATAAACACTGATGTGGTTTGATGCTGGAGTTAACTTAACCAACGCACGCCTGCTAAATAATTTAGACGGCGTTATGGAGCGTGCCCGAGCAGCAGGTGTAACGCGCCAGCTTATTATCGCGACTAACGAAAGCGAAGCGCAGGCAGCCATTACACTATGCGAACGATACCCTGAGCAGCTGGTAACTACTATAGGCGTGCATCCTCATGACGCAGCCGGGGTCAGTGCAAACTACCTTGAGCGTTTGACGGAACTTGCAAAACATCCAGCAGTGGTCGCTATTGGTGAGTGCGGTCTGGACTTTAACCGAAATTATTCGCCGCCGGAACAACAGATCAAGGTGTTTAGCGAACAAATTCAGCTGGCTAATCGGCTTGACTTACCTTTGTACCTTCATGAGCGCGATGCGCGTGAAAAGCAGATCCAATTGCTTGATAAATTATGCTCAGCATCTACTGAATGTATCTCTCACTGTTTTACCGGGGGGCCGGAGGATGCTAAAGCCTACAAAGCAAGAGGACACTGGTTTGGAATAACAGGTTGGTTATGTGATGAACGCCGCAACCAGGCACTAGTTGAGGCATTACCACTATTGCCCCAAGATCAGTTATTAATTGAAACAGATGCGCCCTTCTTGTTGCCTCGTACGATACGTCCCCGACCCAAATTCAATGAACCACATTGGCTGCCTGAAGTAGGCTGTGCATTGGCTCAGCACTTAAATCTGAGTCAGGGAGAAGTCGCTAAGTTGACCTCGGATAACGCGTATCGCTTGTTTGCGTTGTCGGAGGCAGGCGTATGATGCGTTGGTTATATGGGTTATTTGGCGTCGGGTTAGTGTTGCTGCTTACGCTTTGGTTTGGCGTTAATGCGCAAGCCGAGGCGCCGCAGGCAGGCGATGAACTCGATATCGAGTATCTGAGCAGCGAACAACAGCTAACCTTGGCGGATGTTTATGATAACGACTCGGTGACGTGGGAACCATTAAAAAGTCAGCGGGCCTCTTTTGGTTATACCGAGGACGAATATTGGTTCAGGCTCTCGATTGAGAGCGCAAGCTACGACCGAGTACTTCACATAGGTTATCCGTTAATCGATTATCTTAACTTGTACTGGGTAAAAGCTAACGACATAACGACCTATAAGCTAGGCGACCGCCAGCCTTATTACCAACGGCCGATTTTAACTTCTGAGTTTTCCGTGCCAATTCCGGCTGGTCAAGCTGGTGTTATGTACATTAGTGCGCTTACAGAAAGCTCGATGCGACTGCCATTATCAATGCGCAGCGAAACCCAGTTTTTTGATACGCAAATGCAAAAAAGATTAGCTGAAGGCATCTATTTTGGCGTTCTGTTATGTATGGCTGTCTATAACCTGTTCGGATTCGTTGCGTCACGAGAGCCTGAGTTTGGTCTTTACTCTTTGTACACGCTGTTTTTTGGCGGGTTGATGTTGTCTCTGGATGGCTTGGGCTTTCGTTATCTGTGGCCGGAGTCGCTGTTTCTGCAAGACAAAGGCATTCCAATTTTTGGTAGTTTAACGTTTTTAACAGCCGCACTTTTTGCCTATCAGCTCCTGCGCTTAAAACAGTACCGCCGCACCCTTGCCCGGGGTCTGTTTATTATGGCTGGTTTGTCCTTTTTTACCTTGTTAGTAGGTATTTTCGCGAGCTATCGAATCAGTATCCACGTATTACTTACGTTGGCCGCACCAGGCTGTCTGTATTTGTTGATTGTAGGAGCTTACTTGTGGCGTAAGGGTTTTGTCTACGCGCGCATGTTCACCATTGCCTGGGGAACCTTACTGTTATCTGTAATGGCCAACTCGCTGGGATATCTGGGAGTGATTGATAGCATGTTTATTCAACGACATGCCATCATGTTGGGCTCCGGCATCGAGATATTATTACTTTCCTGGGTGTTGGCTGTTAGATATAACGAACAGCGACGCGAGAAACTTGAAGCCCAACAACGCTATAACGAGGAGCTGGAAGGGAGCGTAGAAGAGCGAACCTTTGAGTTACAAATTGCGTTACGTGAGTTACAGGATGTAAACGCTGAGCTTGAAAAGCGCAATTACGAAGATTCGTTAACCGGTCTTTATAATCGCCGTTATTTCAGTCAGCAGATAGAGAAAGAATATCGGCGCGCCTACCGCAATAAGCGACCACTCAGCCTGTTGATGATCGACATTGATCACTTTAAGAAAGTGAATGATACCCATGGTCATTTTATTGGTGACCAAATTCTGAAAGGCATGGCTGATAGACTAAAAGATAGTGCAAAGCGCCCCGGCGATATTGTTTGTCGGTATGGTGGCGAGGAGTTTGCGGTTATTTTGGCCGACTGCTCGCAGGCACAAGCCGAAGCCTTTGCAGACCGTCTTGTCACACAGGTAAGAAGCCAGCCATTCGATACCGACTCAGGCCCCCGTCACATCACCATTAGCGTTGGCGTGGCAGAGTTGAATAGTCAGTCAGGACAATCGACAGAACACTTGTTTAAGGCGGCAGACGAAGCGCTGTACCGTGCTAAACGCGAGGGTCGCGATCAAGTCGTTACGGTGTAGCCGGTCAATTTTATGTTAAGGAGTTTGTTGTTATGACCGAATTAGGCCATTTTCCCTTTAGTCGTATGCGCCGCAATCGGGCCAGCGACTTTCGTCGACGCCTGGTCGCTGAACATGCACTTAGCGTCAATGATTTAATCTATCCAATGTTCGTCTTAGAAGGGCAACAGCAACGTGAAACGGTTGCGTCAATGCCCGGTGTTGAGCGACTAAGTATCGATTTGCTGGTTAAGGAATGTGAAGAGTTAGTCGAGCTGGGAATCCCGATGGTGGCGATATTTCCGGTCACGCCAGGGTCCGCCAAGTCATTGATGGCCGAAGCAGCCTATGATGATAATGGGCTGGCACAACGTGCGGTTAAAGCAATAAAAGCCGCTTGCCCCGAGCTCGGTGTAATGACCGATGTGGCGCTGGACCCTTTTACTACTCACGGGCAGGACGGCATTATCGATGAACAGGGCTACGTGCAAAATGACATCACCACGGAGGTGTTGGTAAAGCAGGCGTTATCGCATGCGAGTGTCGGAGCTGATGTTGTTGCACCGTCCGACATGATGGACGGTCGTATCGCTTGCATTCGTGAGGCATTAGAAGAAAAAGGCTTTGTTAATACCGCGATCATGGCCTACTCCGCTAAATATGCCAGCGCGTTTTACGGGCCATTCCGGGATGCGGTCGGCTCTTCGGGGAATTTAAAGGGGGCCGATAAAAAAACCTACCAAATGGATCCTGCCAACCGGCTAGAGGCTATACGTGAGGTTGGTCTCGACATCCAGGAAGGTGCAGACATGGTGATGGTAAAGCCGGGAATGCCCTATTTAGACGTTGTTCGGGAAGTAAAAGACCGTTTTGGCGTGCCTACGTTTGCTTATCAGGTGAGTGGCGAGTATGCGATGTTGAATGCTGCCATTCAAAATGGTTGGCTCGGTGAGGACGTGATAGAGGAAAGTCTGCTGGCATTCAAGCGTGCCGGAGCCGATGGTATTTTGACGTACTTTGCTAAGACGGTTGCTAAAAAAATGGCGAAAAAGTAATTAAACTAGGCTGTTTCGGTGGCTACAAGCTCGGCCAGAAGGCCCTCGCGAAGAGCACCATTGGTGACTCCAAATTGGCTTATTTGTAATTCGGTCAGTATCCCCATTAAGATAGCCAAACCGCCGCACAAAATTGCGCGGCGGTCATCGCGAAGGCCGGCAAAGTCCAGTTTTTGTACGTGGCCTGCGGCAATACATCGTTCTATCAGTGCAGCCAGCCAAGCTGTCGTTAATTGGGCATGATTTTCTGCTAAAGCGATTTCTGCCACTGCCCGAAATGTGCCTGAGGCACCTAAAACATGTTGCCAGCCAACCTGCTGATATTGCTGTTTAAGACCGCTAATTTGAGAACGGCTTTGCTGTATAGCATCGTTAAAGCGCTGTCGTGTTATTGTCTGTTGATCAAAATAGTTATTTTGAAATACGACACAGCCCATATCGAGACTATTGAGGACTTTTGCCCTAAGCGGTTCACCGGCGATAACCTCGGTACTGGCACCGCCGATATCAATGACTAACATCGGACCTTTTTGTTCTGAAGCCGCACAAACACCAGAAAAAATCAAAGCCGCTTCACGCTCGCCGGATATGACCTCGATGGGATAATTAAGTACCGCTTCTAACTCTGGTAAGACGGCATGTTGATTTGTTGCTTTACGTAAAGCCGCTGTTGCAACAACCTTGAGTGCGTCCGGTTTGAAGCGCGCTAACTGGTCGGAAAACCCTTTTAAACAGTCCTTCGCGCGGGCGATGGCCGCTGCATCTAATTCCAGCGATGTGTTGAAGCCATCTGCGAGTCGAACTTTGTGCTTATATCGGGCAATAATGCGGGGCTTTGGGAAAAAACCCCGCATAGAAACCTCGGCAAGCAGCAGGTGAAAGCTATTTGAGCCCATATCTATTGCTGCGAGGCGTTTGAAACTGGCGCTCATGTTAGCTCTTACGTTGGCCGCCAGGTTTTCGTTGTCGGGAGCGATTACCGCCGCGATTACCACCGCTGTTATGGCGGCGTCGACGATTGCTTGGCCGTGGACGTTTTAGGTCAGACAGTAAAGCCGTCTCGTCATAGTTGGTAACCGGAATTGGGTGCCCGATGTAGTCTTCAATTGCAGGTAGGTTATAAACATATTCTTCGCATGCCAGGCTTATTGCTGCACCACTTGCTCCGGCTCGACCGGTACGGCCAATACGGTGTACATAGTCCTCGCAGTCGTCAGGCAGGTCAAAATTATAGACGTGACTAACGGCAGGAATGTGTAAGCCTCGTGCAGCAACGTCGGTCGCAACCAGAAAGTCGAGTTGACCCTGGGCAAAATCCTCAAGAATTTTTAACCGTTTCTTTTGCGGCACATCGCCGGTGAGCAGCCCAACACGATGGTCATTGACTGCCAGCCAATTATAAATCTTATCGCATGTGTGCTTGGTGTTTGCAAAAACGATGGCTTTGTCGGGCCAGTCTTCTTCAATTAAGGTCAGCAACAACGGCATTTTATCAGGTTTAGAAGGATAAAATAATTCTTCACTGATACGCACGCCGGTCTTTTGCTCTGGCTCAACTTCAACTTTTGCTGGTGCATTCATGTGTTCGTAAGCAAGTTCCTGAACACGGTAGGACAGCGTTGCTGAAAATAACAAGTTAAGGCGCTCTGCCGGCGGCGGCATTTTACGCAACAGATAGCGGATATCATCAATGAAACCTAAGTCGAACATGCGGTCGGCTTCGTCTAACACGACAACTTCGATATTATCCAGCGCGTATAAGCCTTGCTTATAAAAGTCGATTAATCGACCTGTAGTACCAATTAAGATGTCAGGTTGGTTAGCCAGCTGTTGTTTTTGAACCTCATAGCCCTCACCACCGTATATAACTGCCATGTTGAGGTCGCAGTTTTTAGTCAGTGGCTCAGCATCATTGGCAATCTGAATTGCAAGCTCGCGCGTTGGCGCCATGATTAAGGCGCGTGGCCCTTTGCGATCGGGCGCCGCGGGCTTGTTCATCAAGCGGTTGAAAGTCGCGAGCAGAAATGCCAAGGTTTTACCCGTGCCCGTTTGGGCTTGTCCGGCAACATCCTGACCAGCTAAGGCGACGGGAAGACTTAACGCCTGAATAGGAGTACAATGCTCGAATCCAGCATGAGTAATTGCTTGCTCGACCTGAGGATTGAGCCCAAGTTCGGCAAAACGCGTTTCTGTAAGATGTGTTTTAGTCATAAGTTATAAGCATATCAGTTTGCGCTTGCATTCAAAAACATAAATAATAGTATTTTAAAATATTTCCACGCGAAGAACGTAGCGGAGAGTACCATGAGTGATGTAATTGTTCAGCTAAGTGATGACAGTTTTGAAGAAGATGTCATTAAATCCGATAAGCCTGTCCTGGTTGACTTCTGGGCAGAGTGGTGTGGGCCATGCAAAATGGTAGCGCCGATTCTTGATGACATCGCCGGTGATTACGAGGGTAAACTCGTTATTGGTAAGCTGAACGTTGACCACAACGACCAGACTCCTCCGAAGTATGGTATCCGTGGTATCCCGACATTACTGCTGTTTAAGAATGGCGAAGTAGTCGCAACCAAAGTGGGCGCATTATCACGCGCGCAACTTACCGAATTTTTAGACCAGCACATTTAATTGATTAAAAAAGCGGCGCATCAGCGCCGTTTTTTTGTTTATTGTCGTGAAAACTGGACGAATCAGCAATTTGATGATAGTTTTTGCTCATTAACTGAACATCCAGGCGTCATTGACCACCGAAACGCTGGAATAAATCTGAACGAATCTTGCAGTTGTTGGCACCGCACCTCGTGGAATTCAGGCCAAATCAATAGCGAAGCAAAAGTATTAAACCTTACACAGAATACTTTATACAGAATACTTTACACAGAGAGTCCCAAAGACTTAACCATTAATCGATAACTCGAAAACCCTCCTATGAATCTGACAGAACTTAAAAATAAACCCGTAAACGAACTTGTTGAACTTGCAGACAGCATGGGCCTTGAAAATATGGCTCGCCTGCGTAAGCAAGATATTATTTTCGCAATCCTTAAAGCACACGCTAAAAGCGGTGAGGATATTTATGGCGGTGGCGTGCTGGAAATCCTGCAGGATGGCTTTGGCTTCTTGCGTTCAGCGGACTCATCTTATTTAGCCGGCCCCGACGACATTTATGTATCGCCGAGTCAAATCCGACGTTTCAATTTACGAACGGGCGACACCATTGGCGGCAAGATACGCCCGCCGAAGGATAGCGAACGTTATTTTGCGTTGCTAAAAATTAGAGAAGTTAACTTCGACAAGCCTGAAAACTCCCGTAATAAAATCCTTTTTGAAAACTTAACTCCACTGCACGCAGACGAGCGTTTTCGTCTGGAACGCGGCAATGGCAGTACCGAAGATATTACGGCGCGAGTGTTGGATTTATCGGCACCGATTGGTAAAGGTCAGCGTGGTCTAATCGTGGCGCCGCCTAAAGCCGGTAAAACCTTATTGCTCCAGAACGTTGCAACATCAATTGCGGCCAACCATCCGGAAGCTGAGCTTATCGTATTGCTGATCGATGAACGCCCGGAAGAGGTGACCGAGATGCACCGCCTGGTAAAAGGCGAAGTGGTTGCTTCAACGTTTGATGAGCCGGCTAACCGACACGTGCAAGTAGCGGAAATGGTAATCGAAAAAGCTAAGCGGCTGGTAGAACACAAAAAAGACGTCGTTATTTTGCTGGATTCGATTACTCGTCTGGCACGCGCTTATAACACTGTTATCCCAAGTTCAGGTAAGGTTTTGACCGGTGGTGTTGATGCCAATGCACTGCATAAACCTAAGCGCTTTTTCGGTGCTGCCCGTAATGTCGAAGAAGGCGGTAGTTTAACAATTATCGCAACCGCACTTATTGATACCGGCTCGAAAATGGATGAAGTTATCTACGAAGAGTTTAAGGGTACCGGTAACATGGAGTTACACCTTAACCGTAAGATTGCCGAACGCCGTGTGTTCCCGGCTATCGACTTCAATCGTTCAGGTACGCGTCGTGAAGAATTGTTAACAACGCAGGACGAACTGCAGAAAATGTGGATCCTACGGAAGATTATGCACCCGATGGGCGAAGTTGAAGCGATGGAATTCCTGATTGACCGTCTGCAGATGACTAAAACCAACGACGAGTTCTTCGAGTCAATGAAGCGTCAGCGTAATAGCTAAATGAAATATCAAGACCTTCGGGATTTTATTGCGCAGTTAGAACAGCGTGGCGAACTTAAGCGCATTAGTACCGAGATTGACCCCTATCTGGAAATGACCGAAATTGCAGACCGTACGTTAAAGGCGGGCGGTCCTGCATTGTTATTCGAAAACGTGAAAGGTCACTCTATTCCGGTACTGGCCAACTTGTTTGGTACGCCCGAGCGCGTAGCAATGGGAATGGGTCAGGATTCAGTTACAGCGTTACGGGATGTCGGTAAATTACTGGCTTTTTTAAAGGAGCCGGAGCCGCCAAAAGGTTTTAAAGACGCACTGAGCTTGTTACCGACATACAAGAAAGTGCTGAGTATGTCGCCTAAACAGGTTAAAAAAGCCCCCTGTCAGGAGGTTGTGTTAAGTGGTGACGACGTTGACCTGACTAAATTACCTATCCAACATTGCTGGCCAGGTGATGCCGCTCCGTTAATTACCTGGGGATTAACCATAACCCGGGGACCGCATAAAGAGCGCCAGAATCTGGGCATTTATCGGCAGCAGCTACTCGGACCTAACAAGCTCATTATGCGTTGGTTGTCGCATCGCGGTGGGGCATTGGACTTTCAAGAATGGTGCCAGCAACATCCGGGTGAGCGATTCCCGGTATCAGTTGCGTTGGGAGCTGACCCTGCCACTATTTTGGGAGCGGTTACGCCGGTACCCGATAGTTTGTCTGAATATGCCTTTGCCGGACTATTGCGCGACGGCAAAACTCATGTCACGCAAAGTGTGAGTAATGACCTGCAAGTACCGGCGCATGCCGAGATGATTCTTGAAGGGTATATCGAGGCAGGCGAAACAGCACCGGAAGGGCCTTATGGTGACCATACCGGTTATTACAACGAAGTCGATGAATTCCCTGTGTTTACGGTGACCCACATTACCCACCGTAAACAACCGATTTATCACAGCACATATACCGGGCGTCCGCCGGATGAACCGGCTGTATTGGGTGTTGCGCTTAACGAAGTTTTTATTCCGCTATTGCAAAAGCAATTCCCTGAAATCGTTGATTTCTATTTGCCACCAGAGGGGTGTTCATACCGGTTGGCTGTGGTGACGATGAAAAAGCAATATCCGGGTCATGCCAAGCGGGTGATGATGGGTGTGTGGTCTTTTTTACGCCAATTTATGTATACCAAGTTTGTCATTGTCTGTGACGATGATGTCAATGCACGTGACTGGAAGGACGTGATCTGGGCGATGACAACACGAATGGACCCAGCGCGGGACACTACTATGGTAGAAAACACGCCCATCGATTATTTGGATTTTGCGTCGCCGGTTTCGGGGTTGGGTTCGAAAATGGGGATGGATGCAACGAACAAATGGCAGGGCGAAACAGACCGCGAATGGGGCGAACCTATTACCATGAGTGAAGACGTTAAACAGCGCGTTGATATGCTCTGGGAACAACTCAATATTCTGGAGAAGTAAATGTCAGAACAGCTGACTTGCAAGGCGGCTATAACCCGTCAACTGGCTGATTATGTCTGGGAAGTGAGTATAGAATTGCCGAAACCTGTTGACTTTAAAGCGGGCCAGTACTTACAGGTTGTTATGGGCGAACGGGACAAGCGCCCGTTTAGCATAGCGTCAGACCCTGCTGAACATAACCAATGGTTACTGCACGTTGGTGCGACACCTGATAACAGTTATGCGGGCGAGGTACTAACGCAAATTAAGCAACAGCAGCAACTTATTATCGACGCGCCTGCAGGCGATGCGTTTGTAAAGTTACCCCAGCAGCAGCCTATTGTTTTAATAGCGGGTGGGACAGGATTCTCCTATACCTATTCGATACTGCAGAAATTACTTGCTGATGGCTTACAACAGCCTGTGTATCTTTATTGGGGAGCACGTCAGGCGAGCGATTTATATTTGCACCAGCAGCTTGAGCAGTTAGCCGAGCAACATCCGCTATTCAATTATCGCCCGGTTATAGAAGAAGCTTCTGCAGATTGGAGCTATGCTGTTGGGCTTGTGCATCACGCGGTAATGGCGGAGCGTGATAACTTAAGTGACTGCCAGATTTACATGGCAGGCCGTTTTGAAATGGTGCGAGTCATTCGTGACGATTTTATCGCGCGTGGTCTATCGATGTCGCAATTGCACGGTGATGCGTTAGCATTTATATAAACGCTGCGTTACACTAACGCGGCAATACCAAGGGGTGCCCTACCGGGCTGAGATGCATTTTTGCGAACCCTTTGTACCTGATCCGGTTAATACTGGCGTAGGGATGGTAAAAATAAAAAAACCTATCCAATAAAGCCTTACCGGATCGTTTCTTCGCATTAATTATAGGAAATGATCCATGTTTAAACGTTTTGCTATTCTTGCAAGCGCGGTTTCACTATCAACACTGACGCATGCACAAAGCCCTGAACCACTCGAAACAATCGAAGTTAGCGCCGACTTTCAGCAACAAACCCTTAATCAAACCCCTCAGAGTATTGCTATTATTGACTCTGAGGTAATTCAAAAACGTAGTGCCCAACATCTGCAAGAGGTGCTGAATACGGTCGGCAACATTAATTTCTCGGGCGGGACATCAACAGCGCGATTTATTCAAATACGTGGAATTGGTGAGCGTTCTCAGTTTGTTGACAATGTTAATCCGTCGGTAGGGCTTATCATCGATGGTATTGATTATTCAGGGTTAGGCGGCGCTGCCAGTTTATTTGATATTGGTCAGGTTGAGGTGTTCAGAGGGCCGCAAAGTGGTCGCTTTGGAGTCAACTCTCTGGCTGGTATGGTGGTGATGCAAAGCGAGCAGCCGACAGAGCTATTGAGTGGCAAGCTTGTCCTCGGGCTGGCCAATTATGACGAACGTAGAATAGGGCTGGCTATAGGCGGTAATTTAGGCGTTCTGGGTAATGCGCGGCTCTCGGTTCAGCAATTTTATCAGGATGGCTTTACCAACAATGTTTATCTGAACCGCGATGATACTGAACAGCGAGACGAGCTCGCTGTCCGGCTAGGCGTTGATAGCCAAATTAATGAGCTTTGGTCGCTGCAAACCCAGCTGCATCATATTGATACCGATAATGGTTATGATGCGTTTAGTCTGGAGAATAATCGCGAAACCCTTTCAGATGAGCCAGGTAATGACGATTTGCGTTCAACGGCATTGCGACTTGGCGCAATGTATCATGGTTTTGACTCGGCTCAACTTGAGATAGCAGTCAGTGGATTAACTGCAGACAGCTTATACAGTTTTGACGAAGACTGGACCTATGTCGGTATAGCGCCGGGATGGGAGTATTCCTCTTTTGATGCCTACACCAGACAACGTGATGACCTAACGCTGGACGTACGGTTGACCTCTAAACAGTCCAGCGACCTATTGGGTTTACCTACCAAGTGGACGTTAGGTATTTATCACTATCAAAAAGACCAACAACTTAGCCGTGATTATTTTAATTGGGATCTCGGCATACCAACGATTTTTAACAGTGATCAGCAACGCCGTCATTACGCCGTTTACGGTGAACTCATTCAGCAGTTAGCTAAGCGCTGGAGTTTACTGAGTGGTTTGCGTTTAGAGCGTTACGAGACCGACTACAATGACAGTAATAATGTTGTTGAGCGGCCCGCGGATACGATGGTGGGTGGTAACTTAAGTTTGCGTTATCAATTAGCAACCAACAGCTACTGGTACACCACCATAGCCCGCGGCTATAAAGCTGGTGGGGTTAATGGTGAAGCCCTTGGGCGGGCAAAGGATCAGCAGCTTGAATCAATCGAAAACTATCTTTTACAGCGCGCGACATTTGCTCCCGAACACTTATGGAACCTGGAGAGCGGATTTAAGTGGTCTAGTGGTGACGGCATGTCCGGGCGTGTAAGTGGTTTTTATAACTGGCGCGATGACGTGCAATTAAAAAGCTGGATTAATCGCGATCAGTCGTTTGTCGGTTTCTTAGAAAATGCAGCCAGCGGTAAAAATTACGGTCTCGAAGCTGAGGTTAATTATCAGCTAATGCCGGAGCTGGAAATCTTCGCCAATGTTGGCTGGTTAAAAACACGTATTGATGGCTTTGTCAGAGAAGACGGCACGGATATCTCAGGACGAGAACAGGCACATGCGCCAAACTATACCGCAAATATCGGTTTGCAAGGATCGCTTGGGGATAATTGGGCCTGGTCAGTTCAGGCTGATGCCAAGGACAGCTTTTACTTTTCTAACTCTCACGACCAACGAGCGCAGTCATCAGTGCAGTGGCACGCACAGCTCAGTTACTATTGGAGCAATTGGCAGTTAAAGCTTTGGGGCCGCAATCTAACCGACGAACAAACTGATATTCGCGGTTTCTATTTTGGTAATGACCCCCGTGATGAGTATGTTACAGAAACCTATCGTCAGTATGGCGAACCACGCCGTATCGGCTTCACGGCAGAATATAAGTTTTAAGGGTATTGTATAATGGAGCAGTTAACGTGGGTGGCTGACCAGTTAGTAATGAGCTCAGGCTGGGAGCTGATAGCTTTGGTACTGGCGTTAGCCTATCTTATGCTTGCGGCGCACCAACGCCAGTGGTGTTGGCTGGCAGCGGCCGTTAGCTGCACCATTTATGCACTAATATTTTGGCAGGCAAAGCTCTATATGGAGTCGTTGCTACAAGTCATTTATATTGCGCTAGCCGGTTATGGTTGGTGGCAGTGGCAACATAAAGACGATGCTGCGCAATCGACCGGGTTCAAATTCTCATGGCGGTGGCACTTAAGGCAATGGCTTTGGCTTACACCGCTGGCTATTGCAATTGCCCTTGCATTGCAGCAATTCACCGATGCTGATGCGGTTTGGTTAGATACCTTTACCACCTGTTTTAGTTTGCTGGCGACGTGGTTAATTGCGCAAAAAGCGTTTGAAACCTGGTGGTACTGGCTTATTATCGACACAGCCTACGTCTATTTATACTGGAGTAAAGGTTTTGTCGCTACAGCCCTGCTTTTTGTTCTATACGTCGTGCTTGTTATTTACGCTATGTATCGCTGGCGCCGGGATCAGCACACGGAGTTGGTGACGGAATCCTAATGATAGAGAAGCCCATCGAAATTCAGACCTTAACTGCCGGGCCTGCAAATCAGGTGTTGTGGCTGAAGGGGCGCACTGAATCTTATATCTTTAAATGGTTGCGGCACAGTCAACGCTTTGGTCTCGATCGCAGCGCTGAGTTTGAGTTGCAGCAACAGTTAGCTGTAACTGGATTAGCGCCCGATGTCATTGCGCTTGACCCGAAGCAATGGGTTTTGCAACGTTATGTGGAAGGCACGCCCATGAACTCGTTTGCGCTGGGTCAAACTGAAAAGCTGAAAGTAACCGCGCAAGCATTGGCATTGGTGCATCAGCAGCAGCCGGCCTGGCAGGGAACCACGCTATGGCAAAAGTGCGATGCCTATGCAGACAAACTAGGCGGCGCAATAAGCGCGCAACTGTTACAATTTAAGCAGGCATTAAAGAGCAATCGCGCGCAAGTACTTTGTCATTTCGATCTGGCGTTTGCACATATTTTAGTTAACCAAAAACTGACGATTGTCGACTGGGAATACGCAGGTTGGGGTGATCGGCTTACAGATATAGCCAGTAGTATAGAAATAAATCAACTTGATGATCCCAGCGCTGATGCCTTGTGCCATTATTATCGCCAGTACAGCGATACTGTAATCGACAATCATGAACTTAATGACCACCGGTTATTTGTGCGCTGGCTTAATCAGCAATGGACGACGTTATTAAATCAGGAATAACCCGAGGGAGCGATAAATGAGTGATAAGGACCTGACCCACCGCGTCTACGGCTATCTTGCTGAAGACGAAGATGCCAGGGTTTGTAGGGATATCCCGGAATCTGCCTGCAATCATCAGCCGCGCTCATTTGTATTGATGTTATTGTCGCTTACCTTGACTAAACTCGGCGACACGTTAGTCAGCGCTCGGTTAGTGCTGCCGTGGATGCTAAGTACGCTGGGTGCTCCTGCCATATTTATTAGTGCGTTGGTACCTCTGCGAGAATCACTGGCTTTATTGCCGCAATTGTTTGTAGCGCAGAAGCTGCGGGAACAGCCGGTTAGAAAGTGGTTTTGGGTAGCTGGCAGCGTGGGACAGGCTCTCGCGCTGGCATTAATGATCGTAGCCGTAGCGACCCTAAACGACAGTGCATTGGGCTGGTCTGTAGTCATTTTGTTAGCTATTTTTTCGTTATCACGTGGCATTTGTTCCGTTGCGAATAAAGACGTAACGGGTAAGACGGTATCTAAAACTCGTCGTGGCCGGTTGTCAGGTGTTGCAGCGTCAGCTGCCGGCTTTTTAACTCTTGCCACTGCGCTGGTCATAATGTTTGCGCCGGATATTAGTGGTGAACGCTGGTTATTCCTGGCGTTATTAGGGGCTGGCGTGATTCTGTGGGCCTCAGCAGCGTTGCTTTATGCTGGTATTCCGGAAGTCGCCGGCTCAACCGAAGGAGGTGGTAACGCCATTAACGAGGCGCTACGATCTTTGACGCTGTTATGGCGCAATGGACAGTTTGGTCACTGTGTTATTACCCGCGCACTATTAGTGTCTGCGGCCTTTGCGATTCCTTATATCGTGGTTTTGATACAGCGTCAGGGGGATGCTGAGTTAACTAGTCTCGGCAGTTTATTGCTGGCTAGTGGGCTTGCAGGGCTGCTGGCTGGCCGAGTATGGGGGCGTTGGTCTGATGCTGCCAGCGATCGTGTTATGGCTGCTGCCTCGGTTATGTCAACGCTGGTTATGTTATTGGCACTTGGTCTTTATTACTGGATGCCGCACGCACTGGCAATCGGGTGGGTAGCCGGGGCGCTACTGTTTTTATCAGCTGTCGCGCATCACGGAGCGCGTGTTGGCCGCAAAACGTATTTGGTCGACATGGCAACGCAAGATAATCGGGCTCAATTAACGGCAGTTTCTAACACGGTAATGGGCGTAATACTACTCGCAGGAATTTTGCTGGGTTGGCTTGATTCAGCCTATGGCGTTGCTGCCGTACTATGGTTTTTAGTTGCTGTCGGTGTGCTTGCCTTCGTCTCTGCGCTGGCACTGCCGAATGTGTCGGGTGAAGAAAACTAATTGTCGGGGTAAACGGTGGCTCTCGAGCCACCGTTGTTGTTAATGGCTTATTTTTTTCCTTTGAGTAAGGCATACAAACCAATAATAACCGCTGCAACGCCCCCAATTAGGTACCAAAGGGTGCTATCGGTCGGTTGGTTGGTAAACGCCTCAGATGCTTCTGAAGCCAATGACTGTGATGCCTCATATGATAAAAAGAGTAAAATCGCCCCTACTACCACTAGCACTAATCCCACCGCTTTATTCATATTATTCTCCTAGTTATCTGATTTCCCGCTAGTTTCTTTTAAAATGTAGCACAGCTATTGTGGTTATCAAGCTACTGCCATTTGATATATAAGAGTTGACATATATCAAAACACTTTAACTCCGAGTAAATAATAAAATACATATTTAAAACAGGGGTTAATAAAAAAATGAAAAAAGTCCTTAATAAAGCTGGGGTTGCGGTAGCTATAAGTGCTGTTTTATACGGAGCTCCTGTTCACGCACAAAGCCAGTCGGATAATGCAGACGCTGAAAATATGGAACGTATTGTTACCCTGGGTTCCCGCGTTAATGGTCGCACCGCGACAGAGTCGGCTTCACCGGTTGATATTATTTCAGGTGATCAGTTAGTGAGTACTGGTGCGTCTGAACTGGGTAAAGCTCTGCAAATGAGCGCACCGTCGTTTAACTTTTCTACCACCACGATTTCCGATGGTTCTGACATTATTCGACCCGCAACACTGCGTGGTTTAGGTCCTGATCAGGTACTCGTGTTGGTCAACGGTAAACGTCGCCATCAACAGGCGCTGGTGAATGTGCAGGAAACTATCGGTAAAGGCTCTGCGGGGTATGATATCAATGCTATCCCTATTTCGGCCGTGGCGCGAGTCGAGATCTTACGCGATGGAGCGGCAGCTCAGTATGGCTCAGATGCTATTGCCGGCGTTATTAATATCACCCTTAAAAGTGGTGATGGTGGTAGCCTGAACGCAGAAATTGGTCAAACCTATGAGGGTGATGGTGAGAACAAACAGCTGGGCTTTAATATTGGTACTTCGAGCAGTGAAGGTTTTGTTAATTTAACGCTGGAATATCGTGACCGCGGAATGACCAACCGTGCTTCGCCAGCGACCCTCGAAGCGACGGGTGGCCAATTAATAGGTAATTGGCTGGACGCCAATGGCGATCCGGTTGTGCGCTTGCATGTCGGTGATGCGGACTCGGAAAACTATTACGCCTGGCTCAATGCAGGCTATTCATTAACTAGTACTACAGAACTTTATGCTTTTGGCGGTTTATCCACTCGTGATGGTGGCTCGGC
Organism: Idiomarina sp.; assembly: GCF_019431395.1. Lineage (NCBI taxonomy): Bacteria > Pseudomonadati > Pseudomonadota > Gammaproteobacteria > Alteromonadales > Idiomarinaceae > Idiomarina > Idiomarina sp. The sequence continues at coordinate 1,961,768 of NZ_CP080268.1, read as the reverse complement.
GGGTTTCTTCCGTGGACGAGGTCATCCTCGCACTATCGAAGCATTGTATCCGGATGGCTTCCTGCCGCAGTTAAAAACTGAAGCTGATGACCAATCGTTAGCCGTTGGTGTACGCGGCGATCTGCCTAATGCGTGGATGTGGGATGCAAGTGTCGTGCATGGTAAAAACGAATTTCGTTTTAACTCTGCCAACTCGGCTAATGTCAGTTGGTACTACGAGCCTAACGGTAATGGAGGAATTTTTGCCGAGACTCCGACCGAGGCCTTTGATGGCGAGTTAGTGTTTGAACAAACCACGTTTAATTTAGACTTTAATGGCACGGTTGATGTTGGCAATGAGCTATTATATCTGGCTGTCGGCGCAGAATACCGTACTGATGGCTATGCTATTAATCCGGGTGATCCGGTGTCCTGGGCTTATGGCAGAACGAATGACCCGAGTATCGAAATCTTAACCCCATCGGGTGCCGCCGCAGAAGCTGGTATACAGGGCTTTCCGGGCTTTAGTCCGGGCCAGGCTGTCGACGCAGACCGCGATAGTTATGGTGTCTACGTTGATGCAGAATACTATGTAACGCCTGAGTTTCTATTGGCAGGTGCGTTACGCTACGAAGACTACGATATAGCAGGCGATAATATCTCTGGTAAGTTATCGATGCGTTATGACGTAGACTCTGACTTTTCATTGCGTGGCACGTTATCTACCGGCTTTAGAGCTCCCGGTGTACAGCAAATTTATTATTCGCAGGTACTAACTAATATTGTTAACGGGACACTGGTACAAACGGGTACTGTATCTAATGATGATGAAGTGGCGCGGCAGTTTGGTATTAATCAATTGGAAGAAGAAACATCCGAGAGTATTAGCCTTGGCTTGATTAAGCGTTGGGATAATGGTTTTGATTTAACGGTTGATGCGTACCAAATTAATATTGATGACCGTATTGTGATATCAGAACCTTTGACTGCATCGGTCGGTGCTGACTTTGCCACGATATTGGCTGCTAACAACTTAGGCGCAGCACAATTCTTTACTAATTCGGTCAATACCAAAACTACGGGAGTCGATATTATTGGCTCTTATCCTACGCAGTTGTGGAGCGGTGATTTGGATTTAACGGCCGCAATAAGCTTTATGGATACCAGTGTGGAAAGTGTCAACTCAGTTTCTTCACTAATCCCGGCTAATCAAATTTTTAACGACACACAAGTACTTCGCATTGAGGAGGGACAACCGGGGGAGAAAGCGACGTTTAGCGGCCAATGGCAGCGTAACGACTGGACAGTTAACGCAGCACTAAATTATTTTGGCGCGGTTGAAGGACAAGCGTTTACAGGTATTCGCCATGAATGGAGTGCTAAATGGTTGATGGACCTGTCAGTTGGTTATGACATCACCTCAGATCTTAACCTGATGGTAGGTGCTAACAATGTCTTTGATACCTATCCAGATGAGTGGGGTGACGCCGGTGTTCCGTTCTCGCAGGCGGGCTTCAAATATGGCTGGGAAACCTTACCGTTTGGGATTAACGGCGGTTATTACTACGCACGTATTAACTATTCATTCTAACTGTGCGGAAAAACTAAAAGAGCCCAGCGGCTAACCGTTGGGCTCTTGCTATAAAGCGAAATGGCAGGGCCGTTTACCCCAGATATGAGGTTAGCATCCAGGCGGTTTTCTCTTGTTCACGGATATAGTCACTCATCAACGCAGCTGTGCCTTCATCATCAGCTTCGTTAGCGAGTGCTTGAATTTCGCGCTGCAGGCGAATCACTGATTGGTAACTATCAAGGATATTGCCAACGCAGGCGCGACCTTCGTGAACGTCTTTTACTTCCTCGATATCACTCGCTTTAATATAGGTTGAATAAGCATGCATAGGGCGCTGACCCAGAGTTAGAATACGCTCGGCAATCTCGTCCACTTTCAACAGCAAGTCATTGTAAGTTTCTTCAAACTTCACGTGTAGCTCAAAGAATTGCTCACCTTTGATGTTCCAGTGAAAACCACGCACGTTCATATAAAAAATCTGATAATTAGCCAAAAGCTCATTTAGCTTATCGCCTAATTTTGCCGACTTCTTCTCGTCTAACCCGATAACCTGTAGTTGTTTCATGCTGTCTCCTTACGCGAAAATTTAATATCATTAATTACGAACTAAGCGGATAAAGTGATCATTTTTGAGTGATAGCTTCTTGTTTACCGTCACGAATATGTTGCTCGCCGCGCTGCTTCGCCAGCTGAATTTGGCGTTCCCGCTCGGCAAAGCGCTCTTTTTGTTCAGCGGTTGTTTTGTCAAAACAATGGGGGCAACTCACACCTTTTTGATAGTGCTCAGATTGTTTTTCTTGTTCGGTAATTGGCATACGGCAGGCATAACACTGGTCGTACTCACCTTGCTCCAGACCATGTTTAACAGTAACACGTTGGTCGAACACAAAGCACTCGCCATTCCACTTACTGGTCTGCTCAGGCACCATCTCCAGGTATTTCAAAATGCCGCCTTTTAAATGATACACCTCGTCAAAGCCTTGCTCCTTAAGGTACGCAGTGGACTTTTCGCAGCGAATTCCGCCAGTACAGAACATGGCAACTTTTTTATGCTTAGCCGGATCCAGGTGTTGTTTCACATACTCGGGAAACTCGCGAAACGCCTCGGTCTTCGGGTTAACCGCACCTTCAAAGGTGCCAACTGCGTATTCGTATTCATTACGGGTATCAATGACCAGCACTTCGGGATCCGAAATCAGATCATTCCATTGTTCAGGCTCAACGTAAGTGCCGACAGTATTCTTAGGGTCGACCCAGTCAACGCCCAATGTGACAATCTCTTTTTTCAATTTTACTTTGGTGCGGTAAAAAGCCTGGGTATCACTCGGTGACTCTTTGTGGTCAACGTCCGCTAATCGAGGGTCAGCGCGCAAGTATTTCAGCACGTTATCAATACCCTCGCGGGTACCACAAATAGTCCCGTTAATACCCTCGCGAGCTAAAAGAAGAGTGCCTTTAACATCGTTATCGATTAAGGTTTGGTACAGGGGTTCACGGAGTTGCTCAAAATCGTTGAGCTCGACAAATTTATACAATGCCGCGCATATATACATAAAATAATTACCTTTTCAGCTAGCCGGAACGTAAATCCGGGGCGTTAAAATCGCGCGAATTATAACCGTTCAGGGAGTTTTGCTCAATGTCTGCAAGCGATGGCTTGTTTTGGTTGCTGGTTTTTATTTCTTCGCTAACCTCGTTGCTTACTGCCATAGCTGGCGCCGGCGGTGGCGCGGTACTTATCGCCATTTTGGCTTTGGTGTTGCCCGCTCAAGCCATAATCCCGGTTCATGGTGTTGTACAAATGGGCTCTAATATTGGTCGCGCTATTTTAGCGTGGCGTTATATCAATTGGTTTACGGTCGCTTGGTTTGTCCCGTTTGGTTTGTTGGGAACGTATGTGGGTAGTTTGTTATTAGTACAACTTCCCGCAAGTATTCTGCAATTATGCATTGCGCTGTTTTTATTGTATTTGACCTGGGGGCCGAAATTACCTCAATTGGTTTTGGGACGAGCCGGGTTAGCTACCGGAGGGTTGATTACTGGGTTTATTTCGCTATTTGTAGGGGCTTCCGGGCCTGTAGTGGCGGCATTTATTAAGTCCAGATTTAACGAACGCATGACCACCGTGGCTACTTTTGCCGCCACGATGAGCATGCAGCATGCTCCCAAGGCATTAGTGTTTGGCTTGGCAGGTTTTATATTTAAAGACTGGTTGGCACTGATTTTCGCCATGATGGTGGCGGGCTTTGTTGGTACCTGGGCTGGCTTAAACTGGCTAAAGCGAATCTCCAATCATCGCTTTAACCAGATCTTCAGTTGGGTTATAACGCTATTGGCATTGCGCTTATTGTGGGTCGCGTTTGAGGCGCTTATCCCAACGCTGGCGGGCATAACGGCGTAGGCTGGATACGTTGTCCGTCTCGTCCATAATCGGGGTCCCCAGAATGGTTTCGATGATATCTTCTAAGGTAATCAACCCAAGCCAACTCCCGTGTTCGTCGTATACAAGACACAAATGCTGGCGTTCTTTTAGTAAGTAGGCCATCAAATTTTCGATGCTTACCGTTTCGGTGACAATTTCGACCGGTCGAACTAGCTCGGCGACATCCTGATGTCTCTCTGCATCTAGCGCGTCACTCCTGAACAGCAATCCTAAGGGTTCCTCCTCGGCATCAATAACAGGAAAGCGAGAAAAAGGAAGAGTTCGGGCTTTTTCAGCAAACTCCGCAACTGACATACCTGGCGGAATGGTCTCACACACAGTACGCGGGGTCATGACATCCTTAACGCGAATATCATGCAAGTCGAGGATATTCCATATTACCCTGTGCTCGTCTTTATCCAACGCCTCTTGTTCCAATCCCATTGTCGCCATGGCTTTAATTTCCGACCGCACGTCAATGTCGGGTTCGGTACTACCGATACGGCGGGTAATTTGGTCGGACAACCAGATAAATGGACGCAAAATAAATATCATAAAAATTAACGTAGGAGCTAAGACCGGGGCAAGGCCACGCCAAAATTTTGCGCCAATGGTTTTGGGAATGATCTCTGATAATACTAAAATTAATAATGTCATTACCGCACTAGCAATACCAAGATAGCCATCACCAAACACAATACCAACCTGAGCACCGACGCCTGCGGCGCCGGCAGTATGCGATATTGTGTTTAGGGTTAATATGGCAGCCAGCGGCTGATCAATATTTTGCTTAAGCTTTTTAAGTTTGTTGTGTAATTCTGGCTTGTGCTCTTTTAGCTGTGCTATATAACTCGGTGTAATCGACAGCAGCGCAGCTTCTAATATTGAGCAAACAAATGACACACCGACTGCTAAAACAGCAAAAACAATAAGTAAAAACATGGGCTCTCTATTTAGCTAAACTGAAAGATCAGCAATGCAATGGCTGAAATAATAGCAATCGACCAACCCAAACGCGATGCATTTTTTTGCCACCATTCCTGCGCGTAGGGGCCAAGCCATAACGCAAGTGCTGCCAGGCCGTAATAACGTATACCCCGGGATAGCCCGGAGGCCAGTAAAAATAGTGGTAACGAGAATGCAGTTGCGCCGGCGGCTAGCATAGCAGTTTGAAACGGAACCGGGGTGACGCCGACCAGAAATATCGCGATAAAACCGTCACTTTCCAGGGTCGTCTTGAAGTCTTGGTAGTAATCCTGAAGATTTAGGTAGTTGATAAACCACTGGCCAGCCGTATCAAACAAGGTGTAACCAATATAGTAGCCACAAACTGCACCAAATAAGCAACCTGCTAAGGCTACCGAGGCGATGCTCCAAATACGTTCGCGTTCGAGGATCATAAAGGGAATTAATACCAGCTCTAGCGGAATTGGTATGAGGGTAGCCTCCAGCGCAGACATAAAGAATAAAATAACCAGAGCGTGGGGAGACTCCAGTAATCGCTGCAGCCATTTTTGTGCTGACTTATTAGTGGGTTTGACGTTGCTGTCGTTCACGATTTTCCATTATCGATTGGTACAATCGTAACTAGTTTAACGCGAAAACTTTGCAATAGGGATCGAACCGTTTAAAAATGACGTAATGAGCAGGTAATTTGTTTTAGTGGTCACCAAAAGGAAAGCGACGCATGAAGTTTAAGGGCAGTCCCACATTTTCTCATCAGCAGCCAGATAAACTGGGGGTACTGGTAACCAATCTGGGTACCCCAAACGCGCCGACTAAAGCGGCACTGAAACCTTACCTGAAACAATTTTTGTCTGATCCTCGTGTGGTCGAGGTTCCCAGGCTGTTGTGGTCGCTAATTTTGAATGGCGTTATTCTAAGGATTAGGCCCAAGCGCTCAGCAGAAGCTTACCAGACGGTATGGACCGATCGCGGCTCACCGTTGCTGTACCACACTGAAGATCAAGCGAATGCGATTCGTGAGCAGTTACAGCAACAGTATGGTGAACATGTTGTTGTTGAGTTTGCCATGCGTTATGGCTCGCCGAGCATTGAAGATGCGATTGAACGAATGATGCAGGCAGGAGTACGAAAGTTATTAGTATTGCCGCTTTACCCGCAGTATTCGGCATCTACCGTAGCCTCAACGTTCGATGCTATTGCAAATGACTTCACCCGTCGTCGCTGGATTCCCGAATTTAGGTTTATCACGCATTATCATGACTTTGACCCGTTTATCGAGGCGGCTGCGGCTCGCATTACACGCCACTGGAGCGAGCACGGGCGAGCTGACAAACTTATATTTTCTTATCATGGCGTGCCGCTCCGTTATTTAAAAAATGGCGACCCGTATCATTGTGAATGCTATAAAACATCTCGTCTTCTGGCAGAAAAGCTGGGGCTTAGCGAAAGTGAGTACTTAACCACATTCCAGTCGCGTTTTGGCCGAGAAGAATGGCTGCAGCCATATACCGACGAGACAATGAAAAGCCTACCGAGTAAAGGCGTCAAATCAGTACAGGTTTTCTGTCCGGGTTTTTCGGCAGACTGCCTGGAGACAATTGAAGAGATTGGCGAAGAGAATAAAGAGTACTTTATGGAGAGCGGCGGTGAGCGATATGAGTATATCAGTGCGTTAAACGCAGAACCGCAACATATAGAGGCGTTGACTCAACTCATAACACATAACTTGAGTGGCTGGGTAGTTGAGCAAGATCAAACTGACGCTTTGAGTGTTAGACAGGCTCAGGCGGATAAAGTAAAAAACCAAAATTTACCTTACTAGCAATCGATTGTGTGGCTTTAAGAGGAGATATCATGGAAGGCGATTTTAAGTTAAGCCTGGAGCTTGTAGAGGACTATAAATTCGTTGTCGATTTTGGTCAGTTTGGCGAAATCACTACCGATGAGCCTGAGCCGCTGGGCGGGGGCGAAGGTCCCAACCCTTCAAGAATGCTTGCAGCATCAGTGGCAAATTGTCTGGCAGCCAGTTTAATGTTCGCGCTACGCAAGTACAAAGATAATCCCGGCAAGGTTAGTGCTGAGGTTGAGGGCTCAGTAGAGCGAGTAGAAGGACGTTGGCGAATTACCAACATTACGGTCGAAATATTTCTGGGTAATGAGCAGGATAATCTTGAACACTTGCAACAAGCGCTGGAGAAATTTGAAGACTTTTGTGTGGTTACCCAAAGCGTACGTAATGGCATTGATGTTGATGTGAAGGTCTATGACAGCAACAATACCAAGGTAAAAGATGTCGACCACGAATAGCTTTGGTAAGCCCTTTTTGTTTATCGCATGGGGCCTGGCACTGGCATTATTGGTTTGGTTTTTTGAAGATAAGCTGCAGCAACAATTTAACCCTAACCGACAATTACAAGCCCAACAGCGGGACAATCAGTTGCTTGTCCAGTTAGTGCAGAATCGCATGGGTCACTATGTTGCTGATGGTCGCATTAATGGCTCGCCGGTAACCTTCTTACTGGACACCGGAGCAACTCTGGTTGCCATACCGGCAGGTTTGGCTGAGCGGCTAAACCTAAAACGGGGTCGGCAAGGCATGTCGCAAACAGCTAATGGCCGGGTTATAACCTACCGCACGCAGCTTAATTCGCTTGAGTTAGGTGGTATAACCTTGAATGATGTCGAAGCATCGATTACACCGGGTATGGATGGTGACGTTATTTTATTGGGTATGAGCGCGTTAAAACAATTTGAGTTAACGCAAAAAGGCGATACGCTGACTATCCGATACTAACCCCGATATCGAGTCAAACAACTATTTTAAGAGGATAGCATTATGCAAAAACGTGCAGCATTAGCATGTATTGCGTCATCAATCGTAATGACCGCATCGGTAGCCGCACAACAGACTCCGCTGCAACGATGCGCAACCATAGAAGATTCACTGGAGCGTTTGGTGTGTTATGACCAGTTAGCGCAGAAGCAGGCTGATAAAACTTCAGTTTCTGGTAAAGAACGCCAGGCTAAAGGCAATAACCATGGCCAGCAAGTAGCCGAGCAAGCTCGTAAAAAAGGTCAGCAAAAACGCAGCGAAAATGGGAAGAGCTCTGAACAACGCTTTGGACTTGAACACAAAAACGCCAAAGATATGGACGAAATAGAGAAGCTGATTGTTAATGTGGCAAGCCGCCGCCAGGACCCTTACGGCAATTGGATAATTACACTGGACAATGGCCAGGTCTGGAAGCAAACGGAAAGTGTCGGCTATTTTAGTTGGAAAGAAGAAGACACTTATTATATCGAACGTGGCGCACTTAACTCATTCTTTTTCGGGCGGGAAGGAGCTAACCGACGCTTTCGAGTCACTCGGGTTGAGTAAATTATCTAGCTGCTGAAAAGGCATGGGTTTGTAAAATAAAAAGCCTTGCAAGCCCATGCAGCCTAATCGTTTAAAGAAATCAGCCTGCTCAGTAGTCTCGATACCCTCTACAATAATGTGTTTATTAAGTCCGTGTGCCATGCTAATTATTGCTTTGCAAATAGTCTGGCTGGCCGGGTCAGTATAAATTGATTGCGTGAATTCGCGGTCAATTTTGAGTACATCAACCGGCAACTTATTCAGATAAGCCAGCGAAGAGAATCCCGTACCAAAGTCATCGATTGCAATTTGGCATCCTATTGTTCTTAACTCCGCCAGTTCGGTAAACACTTGCTGAGCATCGTCGACCATCACGCTTTCTGTCAACTCAAACTGCAAGCGGTGTAACGGTACATTGAATTCTGTTGCAAGCGATGAAACCAATTGCGTGATATTTTCGCGTTGAAACTGTTTCACCGATAAGTTAACCGACATCACAAAGTCAGAGTTGTGTTGGATTTTTGCAAGCTGGGCAAATGCTTTGCGCATGATAAGGGTCGAAAGCGGGACAATCTGGCCCGTTTGTTCAGCAATGGCTATAAACTCTGCCGGGGATATAAAACTGCCGTCCGCCTGTGGCCATCTGGCCAACGCCTCTGCGCCAATTATTTTGTTGCTATTGGCTGCCACGTAGGGCTGAAAGTAAACCTCAAAGGAGTCCGCTTCTATCGCTGTTTGCATTTTATTGCGCAAATGCAATGCGTGTTCGTATTTAACTCCCATTGATTCAGTAAAGACCTGAAAAGTATTACCCCCTCGTTCTTTGGCCTTACTCATTGCAAGATCGGCGTTTTGAATCAACAGCTCTGCTGTAGTTTGTTCTAATTTGGGCTGGCTGATACCTATGCTGGCGGTTAAATAGAGCTCGAGTTCGTCGAAAGAAAACTTTTCCCGGATACGGCTGAGTAATCGCTCGGCAACGGTTATGCAGTTATCGATAGATGAATAACGGAGAAACACGATAAATTCATCGCCGCTGAACCGTGCAATTTCCACGTCGTCTAATTGCTTCTCCTTTAAGCGCTCAGCAACAGCCCGTAAAAGCCGGTTGCCAATGTTAATACCCAAATTGTCATTTATCGCTTTGAAGCCATCTAAGTCAATAAACAGCACGCCGCATTCCAAGTGCCTATTTTTAGCTAAATAGTCTTCTATTCGTTGTTCGAGCACATCACGTCGTATTAAGCCGGTGACGGTATCAAAATTCGCCAGGTTATAAAGTTTGTTGCGCTCTCGGTTTAAGCGGCGATTAACATCGAAAGTGGCTAAAAAAAGCACGCTCAACAGCAGGCCAACGATTAAAATAAACTGATTAATCATTGCGTTGTGCCAAAATACGCTGGGGCTATTAAGCGCGGCATGAAATACCATCGGTTGTTCGCCAAAAACCGGTAATTCGGTAGATAACTGGAAAAAGTGTAAGTCGGCTAGTTCAGCTTCAGATAGCGTATAAAATTCACTACTCGCTATCGGTAAATAGTAATCGGCGCTGAGCTTGAGGTAAGTGTCGAAATAATCAAGATAGGGAATTTTCCGAACATCTAAGAGTTTACTAATATTCAGCACGACTGCTAACTGCTTCGGTTGCTTGTCCTGACTATTGATCGGGTAGACTAATACAAAGCGAGGCTGATTAGAGTGCAGGCTTTTTTCGACAACTACAGCTGCCTGAGTGCTAAAGTTGTCAGCGCGCCATTGCTTGATACTCTCGATAGAGAAAATATCGAGAGCTTCGTCAGCACCTGAGGATGCCGGTAACAACCGGTTAGGTTGCTCAAAAATAGCAATGGCCTCAATTAAACCAAAATCATCGATATAAGTCTGCGAATCTATCTCGATCAAGGTTTTCAAATCTTGCGCACCAACGTTTTCCCAACGGTTTACCAATCGCTGTATTGCCGCGTCCTGAATTACCAAACGCTCACTTATTGTTTCGCTGGATGTTCGCAGATTGAGTTTACCGCGGTGCTTGATATTGTCGATATGCTGGTTAGAGACAACCGCCCAAATGGTGATGGTTGCTGTAACAATGGCGCCGGCTAAAAAGAGTCCAACAGGATGGGGGTAAGTATTTTGCCGCTTGGCACTCGGCAACAGTAAAAAAGCCAACGCCACAGCGGTCGTTATAACCATGGCTGCGGTTACAGTAATTGGATTCGTAGCCCATTGGGTGGTATAGCCACGGACCCAAAGCGAGATAAAGAGGGCGGTGGATAACGTGGCTAGTAGTAAGCCTGTAAATTTAGACCAGCGAAAAGAGAAATTATGATTAGAAGACAACAAAAATACCGAACCGACTAATAGAGCAACCGGTGGCAAAAAAACCGACATTTGGGTCTCAGCAAACCACGCTGAATAACCCGCACTAATAATAATTACTACACCTAGCAAGCGTGTAAGAAGCCACCACGAGGCCAGGTAGCTAAGAATAGCAAGGCCAGTAACGATTGTTGCCAAAGACAACACGGGTGTTAATGCGGGCATGATTTCGGCGTTGGCACTAACAGCAAGGTCGATAACGCCGACCAGACCAAATAATAGACATACAAGCCCCATTAACGGGACCAATGATGATGAGAGATTATCTGTTAATTGGTTTAACACCGTGGCTCCTTGGCAACCGTATACTCGCAGTAGATCGCCTGTCTATTATAAAGGTCATAGTAGCCGCGCAGATATGTCCTGTAAAGAGCATAAAAAAGGCAGTCATTTTTAGACTGCCTTTTGTATTTGTGATTGCAGGACTAACTGTTTATTGTTTGGGCATAGTTTGATGAAAGTCGGAAAGACTCTCGATAACGGTCATGTTAGGAATGTCTGCAAATGGCTGCTCGGCGAATTTTTCGCCACGTAATTGAACAGAAATGCGAGCAGCTTCAGGGTTAAGCAACGTTGCTTGATAAAAAGCTTTCAGCTGTTCTAACGTAAGCGCTTCGACAGCCTGTATTAGGGCTTGCTGACTATCAAAGTCAAACCGCTGTAGTGCCCAGTCAGATAAGATTGGGGCGACTTCCTCGTTGAGGTTTTTCGGCGGCTCGTTAAGGGTTATTAGCGTGCTTGATTTTAACTGTTCAAACTTATCGACCGACATGTTTTTTAGTTGCTGCCAGTATTCCTGCTTAAAGCGATTAAACCGCTCATGCATGTCAGCAACATTTTTCACCGGTGTTTGAATGTATAGACCCAGGCCCGTGTATCGATCCAGAGTTGGAGCGAAGGTGCCTACCGCATAGGCTAACTGCTCTTCCGTTCTGAGCGTATCAAACGCAGCAGTGCGGAAGTGACTTTGCAGCACGGTGCCGGCGGCGTGCGGTGCAAATCCAGGTTCCGGGTGCATGTGAACTTCCACTAAACCAACATCGGCGACATCGAGATCTTTACGCAACACTATAGCGCTTTGCTGTTGAGGCTTGTAAAACTTAGCGTAGCGGTAATCGGTGACATTGCGGTCATCAGGTAGATTGGTCTTAACCTGAGCCACTGCCTTATCGATATCGGCTTGATTATAGTTACCGAATGCAAACGCACGTATGGTGTTATTACTTAATAGAGCCGACATGAACTGCTCGAGGTCTACTGCACTGAGAGACTGAGCGGTTTTAATTAGCTCGTCCTCGGCAAAGCTGCCTTCGCGGATCAAACTGCCGTAGGCGTCGAACGATTGATATAGCGGGAATTGTTGGCCCTTGTTATTAATCGCCCGGATGTAACGGTCGACTGCTTGCTTGAAGCTACGAGGCTCTACATCAAATGCAAGTGCTGATAATGCACGATTCAGCAACTCAGGTTGTTTGTCAGTAAAACCAGATACGGTCAACGTCATACCAACACCATTGGCAAGGCTTAAATTCATGCCCGCGATGCTCGCTTCAGTATCCAAAGCACTGGTATTCAGGCTGTAGAGATCGCGCCAAAGGGCAGCCAATACGTGACTTTTTATATCAGTAATCGGTGCTTCGTTATTTATATTGACGGTTAGAATGCCGCGAGGTTGGTCAGCAAACTTCTGGCTCGGATATTGCCATACCTCAAGGCCTGGCTCTTGTGTAACAATTTTCGGTTTAGCGAAACTCGCATTGTCACGAATTGCAAAGCTTTCGGGTAATAATTCGTTGACTTTAGGTAAGCTAACCGCATAGTCGGCGGGTTGTTGGTATTGCTGTAACTGCTGCTCACTCAGCTCCACGACTTTATATTTACCATCGTAAAACTTCAGCTCACTATCACTCGGCTCTTGTTGGCTGATATACCAAATTCGTAACCGTTCCGGCGTTAACTGGTCAAGTACGTTATTTATTGCGTCTGGGTTAAAGCGCTGAAATTCGTATGGTGCGCTGATAACGTACTCTGCAGGATAATTTTGCATAGCTTCCGCGAGCGATGAAACATAGCTAAACTCATCGCCTTTTTCGAGAAATCTAAAACGATTCTGTAAACTCGTACGTATTTCTTTAGAGTACTTCTCGTCGACCCCTTCAGATTTAACCTGTTTAATGTAATCCATCATAACGCGAACAATTTCTTCGCGCTGTTCCATGCCGGCGTCAGTCAGTTCAAAATCAATGGATAATATGCCATAGTTTTCATAAAAATCAGGCGACGCTGATGCGTTCAGGCTTGAGATTAAACCCGCTTCTTTTAGCGTGGCGGCCGGTGTCCCCGGCATTTCTGAGCCTAGCAAATAGGTTACGTAGCGATTAGGTTTTACCGCAAACTGGTCCTGGTTATTGGCTATCAGGAATTCCAGCTTTAATTGCTTCACATCCTCGTTAGGGACGTAATGGATGAGCTTGCCGCCTACGTCTGCAAAGTTCAGTTGTTCGTCCACTTCCGGGTTTTCGATATTGTCATTTTCTACGCTGGCAAAATGCTTACGTGCCAGGGCTTCCATTTCATCCAGCGAACGATTACTTAGCATCGCGACTTTCATGATATTGGCAGAGTAATACTGGTTATAAAACTTAACGGTTTCTTCGTGAAGCTTACTGTTTTCTTTATCGCTTAATGTTTCCAGGTTACCAATTAAAAAACGGTTGGCCGGGTGTTCGCCGAGTAACGCGCGACCTAATTTAAACTGTCCAAAAAAATCCATTTCGCGGCGCATTGACCACTCGGCATTTACTGCATTACGCTCTTTGTCGACGTACTCCGGGTAGAGCATAGGAGCCTTAAAAAAGTCCGAGAATCGATCCAGCCCTTCGTCATATGCGTCATTATTAACCTTAAACATATAGTTAGTAATATCGAGCCAGGTGTAGGCGTTTTGGCTACCCCCGTTGCTGCTCATAAATTCACTGTAGCCATTGGTATCGGGATACTTTTCGGTGCCCAGGAATAGCATATGCTCAAGGTAGTGTGCCATACCCTGTTGGGTCATTGGGTCATGTAGCAAACCAACATCGACGCTCAGCGAAGCTGCCGATTTTTCAGTATCAGGGTCAGACACTAAAAGTATCTGCAGTTGGTTGTCGAGTGTTACGGTGCGATATTGGCGCTGGTCGTTTGGGCTTTTAATAACTTGATCAGCGGCTACTGGCGCTGTACTGATGCTATTGGTGTTTGTTGATGTGTCTGTTTGCGCACAACCAGCGGCAAATAATGCTGCGCTGATAGCGGAAACAAGGAATAGTTTTTTCATAGTGAAAAGTCTCAGTTACCTAAATTATATTGACCAGACTTTAACACTGTTATAACGATTGAGGTTGATCCCTTGTCTAAAAATTTGTAACAACTTTTAACCATAAAAAAGCCGGCAGAGTCGCCGGCTTTACTTCGCATGGTTAGGCTGTTTATCGCAATGTAACGAATTCTTCCGCTGATGTTGGATGCAATGCAACGGTCGAATCTAAGTCAGATTTGCGTGCACCCATTTTTACGGCAACGGCAAAGCCTTGCAGAATTTCATCCATGCCTTCACCGATACCGTGAATACCCACGACTTTTTCTTCCGGGCCATAGCAAACCAGTTTGAAATAACTTAACGCGCGGTGTGGTGTTACCGCATTGTACATTGCAGCAAAAGACGAGGTGTAGGTCTTAATGTTACTGGCGCCATACTTAACAACCGCATCTTCTTCGGTTAATCCAACGGTTCCTATAGTTGGGTGGCTGAATACGACCGTTGGGATATTTTCGTAATCCATGTGCGCATCCGGCATATCATTAAATAAGCGCTCAGCTAACTGTCGGCCGGCTTTTATCGCGACTGGAGTTAATGCGGCTGCGCCGGTGTTATCACCTACCGCATAAATACCTTGTACGTTGGTATTTTGGTACTTATCGACTTTGATAAAACCGTCAGCATCTAACTCAACACCCGTACAATCAAGGTTAATCTTATCGGTTGCAGGCACTCGCCCTATTGCCCACACCAGGCAGTCAACGTCGGCAAGTGATTCACCGTTTTCGTAGTGCAGCGTCAAGGTACCATCGTCTGCTTTGACCACTTCCTTGACCGTAGTCTCTGTGTGTAAGGTCGGGCCGTCTTGCTTCATTCGTTCCAGCAGTCCGTCGGTGATGTACTTATCGAAGTTACGCAACGGTCGGTCACGGCGAACTAAAAGATGTGTATCGGTGCCCAGTGCGTGAAATACGCCGGCAATTTCTACTGCTATATAGCCTGCGCCAATGACAGCGGCTTTTTTTGGTTGTTCTGTCAGCGCGAAAAAACCATCTGAATCAATACCATGCTCAGCGCCTGGAATATCCGGGATCATCGGGCGTCCGCCAGTGGCAATAGTAATGTGGTCGGCAGTGATTTTTTCGCCATTCACTTCAACCGTGCGATGATCCACGAAAGTTGCATAGCCTTCAATGAATTCAACACCATTACCCTGAAAGCCGCGATGGTAGCCGCCGTGAATACGCTCGATGTACGCTTCACGGTTTTTAACCATGGTTGCCCAGTCAAAACCTTTCTGCTCGACATCAAAACCGTACGCGGGGGAGTATTTAACTGCTTCTGCAATATGAGCGCCGTACCACATGACTTTTTTGGGTACACAACCGACATTGACGCAAGTGCCGCCAACAGCATTGGCTTCGATCACTGCTGCCTTAGCACCACGGATTGCAGCGCGGTTAGCTGACGCAATACCACCACTACCTGCGCCAATAGCCAAATAGTCATAATGTCTGCTCATACTACTAAACTCCTGTCAGAAAAATTTGAATGCGCATATCTTGAAGAAAAACCCCTCATGTTGCAACGAACTGAGGGGCTTTGCCTGTTGATAATACCGATTACCGTAATCGAAAGATCAGTTCTTAGCGACCGCCGGCTGGTAGGTTTTCTTTAACAAACTTGGTCATCATGGTGCGAAGGTGTTCGACAGTGCCCGGGCCTTCATAAATTCCATGAGAACGGTTCGGATAAGCGAAGAAGTCGAACTGCTTACCGTGCTTGATGAGTTCGTTAACTAATCGCTCGGAGCCCTGAAAATGCACGTTATCATCACCGGTACCATGTACCAGCAGCAAATCCCCTTGTAATCCCTCAGCGTGAGTAATGGCAGAGGTTTCCTTATAACGCTCTGCAGATTCCGGCAGCAGCCCTGAATAACGCTCCTGGTAAATAGTGTCGTACAGGGTAAGGTCAGGAACCGGCGCCAGGGCCATACCCATATGATAGGCATCGGGGTAACGGAATAAAGCGTTTAGCGTTTGTGACCCACCGCCACTGTGACCCCAAATGCCGACTCGTGAGGTATCGATAAAGTCCCAGCGTTGGCTCATAGCCTGCAACGCGTCATACTGATCGCGCACGGTAACAACCCCAAGGTTTTTGTATATCGAACGACGCCAGTCAAAGCCCCGTGGTGACTTGGTGCCGCGATTGTCGATTGAAGCCACAATATAACCTTGTTGGGTTAGCATGGTGTGCCACAAGAAGGTCGAGCCTCCCCATTTATTCGCAACGGTCTGGCCCCAGGGTTCGCCGTAAACGTAAAACAAAATGGGATATTTTTTAGTTGGATCAAAGTCGGCTGGACGCATGATATAACCGTCGAGTGCTAAGCCGTCGCGCGCTTCGACACGGAAGAATTCAACGGGTTTGCGTGCGATGCTATTGACCTGTTGTTGAACATCCTCATTTAATACGACAGGACGGATGATCTCGTGGCTTGGTAGTTTAACCATGTGAGTTTGCGGCACCTGATCAACCGCACTAAAGGTGTGCTCAGCATAGGCTCCGTCCTGCGAAACACTATAGGCATGAGTGCCCGCTTGTTGTGGTGTTAAACGCTCCAATACTCCGCTGCCGTCAAGTTTGGCACGGAATAAATAACGCTCGAGCGGTGAATCCGGCGACGCAATAAAATACACCCAGCCACTGGTCTCATTGATACGCAAAACCTCGACCACGTCCCAGCTACCCTGGGTGACTTCGGTCATTTTACCCGAGCTTTTATTAACCACGTAAATATGGCGGAAACCTGAGCGCTCAGACAACCAGGTAAAGCGTTCGCCACTGGCTAAAAACTTAACGTCGTCAACATATTCAGCCCAGGAGTCGGTGGTTTCGCGAATTAACTCCTGAGTACGCCCTTTATCAATAGTGCTAAGGAATACGCGGTTAATGTGTTGTTTACGGGTTAGCTGTTGAATTAACAGCTGCTGATTGTTGCCTGCCCACTGCATGCGTACCAGATAATGTTGGCGCGGATCGCCGGGTAATTGCATCCAGCTTGTGTCGCCGCCATCGGCGTCAATCACACCAATGCGCATGGCGGCATTGGTTTCACCAACTTTAGGGTAAGGGAACTGTTTTAGCGTTGGATACAATTCGTCAGTGTTGTTGATCATGGTGAACAGCGGTGTGCCCTCGGTGTCGAGCTGCCAGTAGGCAATATGCTCACCGTCGGGGCTCCAGCGGAAGCCGTCACGCAAGAAAAACTCTTCTTCGTTAACCCAGTCAAAGGTCCCATTAACAATATAGTCGTTACCATCAGTGGTAATGGGTGTAATAGTCATCGACGCCAGATCCTGCACGTAAATGTTGTTCTGCATTACGTAGGCAACTTTGTCACCTTGTGGATTAAATTTTGCAAACTGCAAGGTCGACTCTGGCGCAGTACCACCTAACTTTTGTAATTGATTGTTAGCTCGGTCAAGCACCCAGTAATCGCCGAGCGTGTGGGTTCGCCACGAGCGTTTTGTATTAGTAAAAATCAGTACTTTGTTACCGTCATCGGACCAACGGTAATCAGCTATATCGAGCGCGGTTTCAGCACCCGCTGGTGTTAGTTGCTCTGCCGAAACGAGGATATCGCGTTCATTTGTTTCTGGATGATAACGGACGATATCTCGCCCCTCGTTTGTTGCTGATGATTCCAGCGTTGTATAACCTGAACCATCTTCTAGCCAACGAGTCGGCGCAGGATAATCCAAACGAAAGGTGTCGCTATTGTATATCGTATCGACGGATAAACTACTCGTTTGCGCCACTGACTCTACCGTTGAGGAGGTCTGTGCACAGCCACTAACCGTCAGGCCAATAATACCGGCCATTAAAAGAGGGCCCCGTAACGCTTGTTTCACTGACATGGAAAAACCTTATAATGTTGTAATCTGATTTAGTCCCGCCAACGATACTACCCTAAGCGTAAGCAAAAGTCAGAGGCATGGCTTGAAGAATCGACCACTAGCCCAATATCTAGGTTATGAGAAAAGATAAAGCGACCGAGGAACTAATGAACGAGAATCCGCTATTGAGTGATGAAAAACAGGGTGAAGTGTTACCTGACTTTAAGGCAATCCAGCCTGATCATATTGTACCGGCCCTGAAACAACGTTTAGATGAGGCCAGAGAAACAATCGAAACCGTTCTGGCTGGCGAAGACTACAGTTGGAATGGTTTAGTCGAGCCACTGACTGACGCAGACGAGAAAATAGAGCAAGTGTGGGCGCCGGTATCACACATAAATTCGGTTGTTAGCACGCCGGAATTACGTGAAGCTCATGATAGTTGCCTGCCGCTGTTATCTGACTACTCTACTTTTGTTGGGCAACACAAAGGCTTATTCGATGCCTACCAGAGCCTGCGTAATAGCGACGAATTCGAGCAATTGACCGAGGCGCAACAAAAGCTAATCAACGACACACTGCGCGATTTCCACTTGTCAGGCGTTGATCTTGATGAGGAGAAAAAGCAGCGCTACGCGAAAATCTCAAGTCGTCTGTCGGATTTATCATCACAATTTAGTAATAATTTACTTGATGCCACGCACGCGTGGCACTGTCATATTACTGATGAAGCGCGTTTGGCCGGTTTACCGGAAAGCGTAAGGGAAGCAGCTGCCGAGGCCGCAGGCGATCAGGGCGGCTGGTTGTTCACGTTGGATATCCCCAGCTATTTACCGGTTATGTTGTATGCCGAAGATCGTGAACTGCGTCGTGAAATGTACTACGCATTTACTACTCGGGCGTCTGAAACAGGGCCCAATGCCGGTGAATATGATAACTCCAGTATTATGGATGAAACACTGGCGCTGAGACATGAGCTAGCGGAGTTACTCGGCTTCAACAATTATGCCGAAATGTCATTACACACCAAAATGGCCGATGAACCGACGCAAGTATTGACGTTTTTAGACGACCTTGCGACCAAGTCGTTGCCACAAGCAAAGCAGGAATATGCAGAGGTTGAAGCATTTGCAGAACAACAAGGGGTACAGCAACTCGAAGCCTGGGACGTCCCCTATTACAGTGAGCAGCTGAAACAACAGCGGTACGCTATTTCCGATGAGGTGTTGCGCCCTTATTTTCCTGAGCAACAGGTATTAAACGGCTTATTTGAGGTGGTGAAACGCCTGTTCGGAATGACCGTCAGCGAGCAAACCGATATCAATGCCTGGCATGAACATGTCAGGTTCTTCCGTATTCATGACGCAGACGGTCGGTTACGCGGAAGCTTTTACCTTGATTTATACGCGCGCGCCGGCAAACGTGGAGGGGCGTGGATGGCCGATTGTGTCGGTCGGCGCAAACATGCATCAGGGCAGGTACAAAACCCCATCGCCTTTCTAACCTGTAACTTTAACAAACCGGTAGGCGGTAAGCCGGCGTTATTTACACACGACGAGGTGGTCACGTTATTCCACGAATTTGGGCATGGGTTGCACCACATGTTGACGCAGGTAGACACCGCGGGAGTTTCCGGCATTAATGGTGTTGAGTGGGATGCGGTTGAGTTGCCTAGTCAGTTTTTAGAGAACTGGTGTTGGGAACCGGAAGCGCTGGCCTATATTTCGGGGCATTATGAGACTGGTGAACCGCTGCCAGACGAGTTGTTACAAAAGATGCTGGCGGCGAAGAATTTTCAGTCTGCCATGCAGATGATGCGCCAGTTGGAGTTCTCTTTATTCGACATGCGCTTGCACTATGAATTTAATGCTGCTGAAGGAGCGCGGATCGCCGAAATACTGAACCAAGTCAGAGAACAAGCCAGTGTGCGTATACCTCCCGACTACAACCGCTTTCAACATAGTTTCGGGCATATCTTTGCCGGCGGCTATGCGGCTGGTTATTACAGTTATAAATGGGCGGAAGTACTGTCGGCAGATGCATTCTCCCGGTTTGAGGAAGAGGGAATATTCAGTGCTGCCACCGGGCGCGATTTTCTTACGGCAATATTAGAGCGCGGCGGGACACGCAGCGCAGCAGATTTATTCGTCGAGTTCCGTGGTCGCGAGCCTCAGGTAGAACCATTACTGCGGCATAGTGGAATAGCCGCATAGTACGAGCGTTAGTTACTGGCCGCTACTTGCGGCCAGCACCCAATTAACCACACCAATGAGTCCAAACACCATTACCGTGGCGAGAATAATGCCAACGATGATGTAAGCCAATGGACTACCGTGTTTAAAGTCGCGCTGTCGATTTGACTCACTCTGCACGCCAAAAAAGGCCGCGATGACACTAAAAATAGTACTGATAATACCAGGGCGCTTCTGCGATTCAGACATTACAGTGAAGATTGTTGATTAAAACGTTGTTTTTGTTGTGAGGCGTCTTTGGAGCTGAATAACAACTCAAATAAATCAATGAAGTGAAACTGCGCCGAGCGGCTTTCGCCTTTTACCCAGTTCGTCCAGGTAACTTCGTTTGCGGCAGCTACACACTGCTTTTTAATGTCACCTGTTTCTGCATTCGTAAGCAACTGCTCACATTGCTGAGTGGAGTTACTGACTGAGGTGATCGGGGATGCGGGTGTTGCAAACAGGTAACCAACAGCCGCTAAGCCGATGATTGATGTTGCAATAGATACTGATTTTACTGTCAACGACATGTGTCAGTCCCCCGATGGTTAATACTGCTTAATTTATCAGCGATTTGTTACAATTACTAGCAATTTAAGAGAAATTTTTTTGTCATTCATAACCTGCTATAATCCGCGCACTTACTGTTTTAGAGGCTATTGACTATGCAACCCTTGATCGCTCCGTCAATTTTATCCGCGGACTTTGCCCGCCTGGGAGAAGAAGTACAGGACGTGTTAGAGGCAGGTGCCGACGTTGTTCATTTTGATGTAATGGACAACCATTATGTGCCCAATCTGACCATTGGACCAATGGTTTGTAAGGCGCTGCGCGACTATGGCATTAGTGCACCTATCGATGTGCATTTAATGGTAAAGCCGGTCGATCGCATTATTCCCGACTTTGCTAAAGCGGGTGCCTCTTACATTACCTTCCATCCCGAGGCATCGGAACATATTGACCGGACCTTACAGACGATCAAAGAACACGGTTGCAAAGCAGGACTGGTTTTTAACCCGGCAACGCCGCTGCATTACCTGGACCATGTTATGGATAAACTAGACGTTATATTGCTCATGTCCGTTAATCCGGGATTTGGTGGTCAGTCATTTATTCCATCGACATTAGAAAAGTTGCGGCAGGTGCGTCAGCGTATCGATGCCAGTGGGCGAGAAATCCGGTTGGAAGTTGATGGTGGAGTTAATGCTGACAACATTAAAGATATTGCTGCAGCGGGCGCAGATATGTTTGTTGCTGGTTCAGCTATTTTTAATCAACCCAGTTATGCTGATGCTATCAGTAAGATGCGTCAACAAATATCACAAGTAGAATCAGGAAATTAACATGTCAAAACCCGTTGTACTCAGTGGCTGTCAGCCATCAGGACAGCTTTCTATTGGTAACTATATTGGTGCGATTAGTAATTGGGTGAAAATGCAGGATACCCATGACTGCAAGTTCATGCTGGTTGATTTGCATGCAATAACTGTGCGGCAGGAGCCGCAGAAGTTGACCGAGGCGACACTGGACGGATTGGCGTTGTATTTGGCATGTGGACTTGATCCGAATAAAAGCACGCTATTTATTCAATCACATGTGCCACAGCATGCGGAACTGGCCTGGATATTGAATTGTTACACCCAGATGGGTGAGTTAAACCGAATGACCCAGTTTAAGGATAAATCGCAGCGACACGCCGGCAATATTAATGCCGGTCTGTTTACCTACCCGGCTCTTATGGCGGCTGATATTTTGTTATACAAAGCACATGAAGTGCCGGTGGGTGATGACCAAAAACAGCACCTGGAATTGGCACGAAACGTAGCCGAACGTTTTAATAATCTCTACGGCGAAGTCTTTAAAGTGCCCGAACCAATGATTCCAAAAGTTGGGGCTCGAGTTATGTCACTGCAAGAGCCGACTAAAAAGATGTCGAAATCTGACGATAACCCGAATAACTATGTCGGCTTACTCGAAGAACCTAAAAAGATAGCTAAGAAAATAAAGCGCGCGGTGACTGACTCTGACGAACAAGCGCGGATATATTTTGATCCTGCCGAAAAAGCAGGTGTGTCTAATTTACTTAGCATCTTATCGGCAGCAACCGGACGTCATATTGACGACTTGGTGCCGGAATATGAAGATAAAATGTACGGGCACCTCAAAACCGACGTAGCTGATGCCGTGGTGGCAATGCTTGAGCCGATTCAGCAGCGTTATAGCGAGATGCGAAATGATCCGGCGTTTTTACAGCAGGTAATGAAGCAAGGCGCTGACAAGGCTCGGGAAAAGGCGGCGCAGACGTTGGCTGACGTATACAAAGCGGTTGGTTTTGTTGCTTACCCCGAGTAAGTATTTATGCTGGCGCTGATCGACAATTATGATTCGTTTTCGCACAATTTAGCGCGCTATTTTGTTGAGTTGAATGTTCCGGTCCAAGTTTACCGTAACAACCAGATAACTATCCAACAATTGCGTGAGCTGGCAGATAAAAAGGCGATGCAGGGGTTGGTTATTTCGCCCGGTCCTTGTACCCCGAACGAAGCGGGTATTTCGCTTCAGGCCATTAACGAGTTTGCCGGCGAGCTTCCTATTCTGGGCGTGTGTCTGGGGCATCAGGCTCTGGCCCAAGCTTATGGTGCAGAAATTATACGCGCGCAGCGAGTGATGCACGGCAAGACCTCAATGATTACGCACTCGGGGCAAGGGTTATTCGACGGTATAGCCAGTCCGTTACAGGTGACCCGATATCATTCGCTGGTGGTTAAGCCGAGCTCGGTGCCGTCAGATTTTATTGTTGACGCCTGGGCTGATGACGGCGAAGCAGAGCGAGAAATTATGGCTATTAGACATCGTGAAATGGCGCTGTTTGGTGTGCAATTTCATCCGGAATCGGTGATGACCCATGCGGGTCATCAGCTATTAAAGAATTTTGTCCTGACGTTAGGCTAAGTGGGAGCGTTTTACACGCATGTATGACTTTTTTGCAGTATCCACCGAGGGTGGCAGCCAAGATCCAGCCGTGCGACTGGAGAAGCGCTTTATCAATTATTTGATTAGCTTCCCTTTTGCGCGTAAAAGTCGTGATAAGGCAGATGGCAAAGAAGGCGAAGAACAAGAGCAAAAGCGTCGGCTTTTGCAAGTCGAGCAAATCAACCATGATGAGAGGCAACGTCTCAAACAAGCGCGTCAACGATACCTAGATCGTATATCTGACGAGCTTCATGAATCGATTTATCATCGCATCCTGGAACGCATTGATGATGCAAATTATGTACGTGAACGCTTGATCCCGTTGCCAGAGCAACTTCCGGAGCTGCTGGACATATTAAGTACTAAAGCAGCGTCCATGCGGCGTATAGAAAACGTTGTACAGGGATTGGACTGGTTTCACAATGGCGTGCTCAAAACAGTTAACCAGCCGCCTTTTATTGATAAGCGTCGCAAGCAAAAGCAAGTAAAAGTAGAGAGCTTACGCACGGCTATGAGCTTTATGGGGCCGGAAAACCTGCGCATTCTGACGCCCGCGTACATCATGCAATATTGGCTACCACCCTCGACTCATCCGTTTACACTATTTCGGCGCAAAGTTTGGGACCATAGTTTGGGTACCGCTATTTTGGCGCATGAAATAGCCACCCAGGAAGGCCTCCGTGACCCGGTTCTGGCATACACCATCGGCATGTTTCATGAATTGGGTAAAATAGCATTGACCAAGCTTTATTTGCGCGTTTTTGATGACGTGCAACGTGAAATGGCAATGAAGTCGATTAAAGACAGTACGCCGGACAAACACAATGCACTGGTCGAATTAAAACCGGATGAGCGCTTTTTACGCAATTTAATGCTCGAACAGGATAAGCGAGTCAGTTACCTGGTGGCTGAGGGCTGGGGATTGCAACGGGTACCGATCAGCCAGCAGTTGCTAAGTTTTACCCAAGCGAAATCGCGTGATGATTATACTGATTATGCTGCGGTTTTGGCGCAGGCGAATGCCTTTTGTGAATATCGGTTACTGCGAGAAGTCGATCTTGCGTCGGTAGAAGAGGGGCTGCACCTGCTTAAAAAGCACAATATTGATGCAGAGCGGGTAAAAATCTTGAATAACGTCAACCTCAAACGTCCCAAAGTTATCGTGCCGGAATAACACGGTTGCTAGAAAATGCTTATTCATGCGCCTTATTGGCGCATGAGTGAATACTTATTCTGTTCTTGTGAAAATCTTACCGAGCCCCCGCCACTAAAAGCCTGAGCTTCCAATAAAAACAGACAATTCGGTTAAATTTTGGCATAATGGGCGGCTAAATTATGAATCCATGACTCTTATCAAATTAATTCGCGATAGCGATAAGGAAGTGAGCAATGGCAGCTAACCAACAAGCAAATTCAATTACGCGTGAAATGTTTAACGACGTAATGGTTCCAAACTATAACCCCGCCCAAATGATTCCGGTAAAAGGCGAGGGAGCTCGTGTGTGGGATCAGCAGGGAAAAGAGTATATTGATTTTGCAGGTGGTATTGCGGTTAACTGCTTAGGCCACTGTCACCCCGCTATGGTCAGCGCGTTGCAGGAACAAAGCCAAAAACTTTGGCATTTAAGCAACGTCTTTACTAACGAGCCGGCTATTCGCCTGGCCAAAAAGCTAACTGATGCCACCTTCGCTGACCGTGTTTATTATGCCAACTCGGGCGCCGAAGCAAACGAAGCAGCATTAAAACTAGCACGTCGCTGGGCACTGGAAGAGCATAACGAAGAAAAACAGCAGATCATTGCTTTTAGTAAAGGCTTCCACGGACGTACGTTTTTTACCGTGACAGTTGGCGGACAGCCTGCTTACTCCGAGGGTTTTGGTCCCAAGCCCGGTGCTATCGAGCATGTACCTTATAACGATATCGACGCATTAAAAGCGTTAATCTCCGACAAAACCTGTGCTGTGATGATGGAGCCGTTGCAGGGTGAAGGCGGTGTTGTGCCTCCCGAAATGGACTTTGTAAAAGCTGTTCGCGAATTATGTGACCAACATAATGCGTTGCTCATTTTTGATGAAGTTCAAACAGGCTTTGGTCGGACAGGATCGCTGTATGCCTATGAACAGTTGGGTGTTACGCCGGACATCTTAACCAGTGCGAAGTCATTGGGCGGCGGCTTTCCGATTGGCGCTATGCTAACGACTGACGCGATTGCGAAGCACTTAAAACCCGGTACCCATGGCAGCACCTATGGCGGCAACCCGCTAGCATGTGCGGTATCTGAGGCGGTACTTGATGTTGTTAATACTGACGAAGTATTAAACGGTGTTAAACAACGTGAGCAGTGGATGAAAGAGCAACTCAACGCAATTAACGAAAAGTATCAGGTATTTAAAGAAGTACGCGGTAAAGGTTGTTTGTTGGGTGCTGAGTTGAGCGAAAAATACGAAGGCCGCGCGCGCGACTTTTTACTGGCAGGTCAGGAACATGGCGTAATGGTATTGGTTGCCGGCGCCAGTGTTATTCGATTAACACCGTCATTGATTATTCCTCAGGAAGATATCAAAGAGGGTCTGCAGCGCTTCGAGAAAGCAGTTGCTCAAATTGTCGGCTAATTAAGGAGCTGAATTATGTTGCTGATCCGACCGATCGAGTCAGCCGATTATCAGGCTCTTTACAGTTGCGCTGTAGAGTCAGGACACGGCTTTACGTCGCTACCTGTTGACCAGACATTGCTGGAACGTCGCATTTCGCGCGCCAATGAAGCGTTTAAAAAAGCGGATGTCGAGGCACCTGGTGACGAGGGGTATTTGTTTGTCATGGAAGACACCGAGAGTGGCGAGATCGCTGGTGTCAGTGGCATTGAAGCAGCTGTCGGCTTAACTGAGGCTTTCTGGCACTATAGGCTCGGTAAAGTGGTGCACCACTCAGAGAAGCACAATATTTATAATGCGTTGGAAACTCTGACACTGTGTAATGATTACACCGGGGTGTCGGAGTTGTGCACTTTGTTCTTACGCGAACCTTATCGGCATAGCCTTAACGGACGCACTTTGTCGCGTTTTCGTATGTTATTTTTGGCGCAGTTTAAACAACGGTTCAGCGACTGGGTTATTGCGGAAATGCGAGGAGTCTCTGATGAAAATGGTGACTCGCCTTTTTGGCAGTGGCTGGAGCAGCACTTCTTTTCTATGGACTTCCCTAAAGCCGACTATTTAAGTGGTGTGGGTGATAAGGTATTTATTGCGGAGTTAATGCCGCGTTTTCCGATATACACCAGTTTGTTGTCTGAGCAAGCTCGCGCTGTAATCGGCAAAGTTCATGATAATACGCGTCCGGCGCTGCGGTTACTCGAATCGGAAGGGTTCCGCTTTCGCGGTTTTGTCGATATTTTCGACGCCGGCCCCACAGTTGAAGCAGAAGTTTGCAATTTACGCAGTGTACGTAATAGCAGAGTCGTGCCCGTTGAGATTGTTAACGAAGCAGCGAAAGGTGACGACCTGCAGCCGCATATTGTCTGCAATACCAAGCTGCAAGCATTCCGTGCTGCTCAAGTGCAATGTAAGCCCGGTATCGATTCATTAGCGTTAACCGGTGAGCAGGCACGACATTTAAATTTAGAACATGGCGACGATGCGCGCATTGTTGCGCTATAACCCGTCGCGTTGTAACAGGAGATCAGCAAATGAGTTCCAGTGTACAGTTTATTGATGGCTGTTGGTCAGCCGGTAAAGGTAAAACATTTTCCTCAATTGATCCGGCCCGCAATACGGCTGTCTGGTCAGGTGAATCTGCTGATGACAGCCAGGTAGAAAGTGCCGTCATAGCAGCGAGAAAAGCGTTTCCCGAGTGGTCTACGCGTAGTTTTGATGAACGCTTGGCAATTTGTCAGCGTTTCTCCGAACTACTGGGCGAAAATAAAGAAGATTTAGCGCGTGTGATGGCCGAAGAGACAGGTAAGCCTTTATGGGAAACCCGTACCGAAGTTGGTGCAATGATCGGCAAAGTAGCAATTTCCGAGCGTGCATACAAAGAACGCACTGGCACGGTAGAAAACGAAATGCCCGGCGCAAAAGCCTTTATTCGTCATAAACCGCATGGCGTCGTTGCTGTTTATGGGCCCTATAACTTCCCCGGCCATTTGCCGAACGGCCACATTGTGCCCGCGCTTATTGCCGGCAATACAGTGGTATTCAAACCGTCAGAATTAACCCCCAAAGTCGCTGAGTTCACAGTAAAATTATGGGAGAAAGCCGGTATTCCTGCCGGAGTCCTTAATTTGGTTCAGGGCGAAGTTGACACCGGTAAAGCGTTGTCGGCGCATCCGCAAATTGATGGTTTGTACTTTACCGGCTCGTCTAACACCGGGCATTTATTACACAAGCAGTTTGGCGGCCGTCCCGATAAGATTCTGGCTTTAGAAATGGGTGGAAATAACCCACTTATCGTTACCAATGTATCAGACGTAGATGCGGCTGTTCATAACATCGTTCAGTCAGCTTATATTACCTCAGGTCAACGCTGCACATGCGCACGTCGGCTGTTTATAGAAGCCGGTGAAAAAGGTCAGGCAGTACTTGATCGCTTAGTCGAAGTGACCAAAAACATTGTTGTCGATGACTACGAAGCAGAGCCACAGCCGTTTATGGGCGCGATGATTTCTGCTAAAGCTGCGGCAGGAATGGCCGATGCACATAATGAGCTGGTGCGTTTAGGTGGTAAGTCGTTGGTAAAATCGACTCACCGTGATACGCAAACCGGATTTGTAACACCCGGTATTGTGGATGTAACGGGTATTGAAAATATTCCTGATGAGGAATACTTTGGACCTTTACTAAAAGTGTATCGCTTCACCAAGTTGGATGACGCAATAAAAGAAGCGAACAACACGCGCTATGGTTTATCGGCTGGTATTTTGTGCGACGATGAAGAAACCTATCGTTACTTCTTCAAGCATATTCGTGCTGGTATAGTAAACTGGAATAAACCGATTACGGGAGCCAGTAGTGCGGCACCGTTTGGCGGTATTGGGGCAAGTGGTAACCACCGTGCCAGTGCTTACTATGCAGCAGATTACTGCTCGTATCCGGTTGCCTCGGTAGAGGCTGAGAGCCAGTCTATGCCAGAAACCTTAGCGCCGGGATTAAAATTTTAATCAAGGCAACTTATGATTGTTGAAACCGATGGATACATCGAGCTGGTCCAATATTTAACGGGCCAGCTACCGTTGTTTGCTCAGAACAAAGGTGCAACAAGTACAGCTGATTACACGCTACGTGAGCTACTCGAAGAGAAGCTTGGCGAAAGTATGATGGCAGTATTTGAGCAAAATGATCTTGAACAGGAGACACGGCTGGACATTGTGCGTGAAGCTGATGCCATCATGTACGACTTAGAAGAAGTGTTATCCAGTGTCCTCAACAATCATCCTACCGCAGAACAAGAAGAGTTCGTGTTGGAATTTGTAGGTTTAGTAAAAAACCTATTCGATCAAAAGCTCAATCATTAGGGAAGTCAGCATGGCGGATAATCGCATGACCGCAGCGGTAAAATGGGTTGATGATTTAACCTTTGTTGCGGAGTCCGGTAGCGGACATCAAGTGGTTTTAGACGGAAACAGTCCGGGCACCGCTCCTAGCCCAATGGAAGTGGTGTTAATGGCGGCCGGTAGTTGTGCGTCTGTGGACGTTGTCAGTATTCTCGAAAAAGCGCGTCAGCAGGTCACTCGCTGTGAATGCAAAGTTACCGGTGAGCGTGTCGGTGAAACACCCAATGTATTTAAGTCTATTCATCTGGAATTTCATGTCACTGGCCATGATATTGCCGAAAAGCACGTGGAACGAGCGGTGCAGCTGTCAGCAGATAAATATTGCTCGGTAGCTAAAATGCTTGAGGCCAGTGTTGCAATGAGCCATGGTTACGTTATTCACGCTGCATGAATTATCGTCATAGCTATCACGCCGGCAATTTTGCTGATGTGTTCAAACATTTGCTACTCACGCGTGCCTTGGTTTATTTGAATAAAAAAACCAAGCCTTACATGGTAATGGATACGCATGGCGGTATTGGCCGATATAATTTAAGCGGTGAAGAGGCACAGAAAACACAGGAATTTGAGCAAGGTATTTTGCGTCTTTTAGAAGCGCAAGACTTACCAGGTTTTACTGATGATTTCGTGGCTTGTGTTAAACAGCTTAACGCAGATAGCGCGCCGAGTGACATTACCCAATACCCTGGCTCACCCTGGCTTAGTCAAGCCTTGATGCGCGCGGGGGATCGACTCATTGTATGCGAGTTACATCGCGATGATGCTACTACCTTAAAAACCAATCTTGCGCCATTAAAAACGCAGGCAAAATTGGAAGTGTTGGCTCCCCAGGATGGCTATCAGGCGCTGAGTGCCAAGCTTCCGCCGCGCGAAAAACGTGGTTTGGTATTGATCGATCCGCCATTTGAGCAAACTGACGAATATGATCAGGTTGTTACAGCACTAAACGCTGCGCTAAAACGTTGGCAAAGCGGCAGCTATGCAGTGTGGTTTCCAATCAAGGATCCGGTAAAAACCGCGGCTTTTTATGACAATGTTGCGGCACTTGAAAACGTGCCGAAAACACTGCTAATTGAATTAATGATTCGCACACCTGACGAAGCCAGCGGGCTTAGTGGTTGTGGTTTTGTCTGGCTTAACCCGCCTTTTGGAGTGGTTAACGAACTGGATCAGATCCTTCCGTTTTTGCAAAACCTACTGGGCCAAAGTGCAGGTGCAAGTGCAAGCTGCCGTTGGCTGGTTGAAGAGTCTTGATTACTTCGAACTTATCCAGTCGAGTTGTGTGCGGGCTTTTAGTTTACGTTCCATAATTTGCTCAATTAACGGCGTTAAGATCAGCTCCATTGCCAGCGCCATCTTTCCTCCGGGTACCACCAGTGTATTGGTGCGTGACATAAACGCACCTTCTATCATTTGCAAATAGTAGGGAAAGTCGACATTTTTAATGCCCCTGAACCGAATCACCACAAAGCTCTCATCCAGCGACGGAATATCTTTAGCGCTAAATGGGTTTGAGGTATCAACGGTTGGTACGCGCTGAAAGTTGATGTGGGTACGAGAAAATTGCGGCACGATGTGGTGAATGTAGTCTTCCATACTGCGCACAATACTTGTGGTAACGGCTTCTCGCGAGTGGCCTCGATCTTGTGTATCGCGAATTAGCTTTTGAATCCACTCAAGGTTAACGATAGGCACCATGCCAATGAGCAAGTCGACATGGCGTGCCACGTCATATCCCTCGCCGGATACGCCACCATGTAACCCTTCATAAAAAAGTACATCGGTATCGTTCGGTAGTTCTTCCCAGGGAGTAAAAGTTCCGGGCATTTGATTGTATGGAACGGCGTCGTCAAAGGTGTGCAGGTAACGCCTTATTTCACCTTGACCAGACTTCCCATAATGCTGAAATAGATCCTGAAGTCGTTCAAAGTCATTGGCTTCCTGACCAAAATAACTAATATGTTTGCCTTGCTCCTGAGCCTTGCGGATAGCAAGTTCCATCTCGGGACGTGAGTAGCGGTGAAAACTATCGCCCTCGACAAATGCGGCAGACACATCCAGCGAGCGGAATATGTGTCGTACAGCTTGTCCAGTCGTGGTAGTTCCGGCGCCGGATGAACCGGTTACCGCAATAATAGGGTGTTTAGCAGACATAGACGCTCAATAACAAAAAGTGAACATCTGTTATACCTGACCCGACGATGGGATTCAATAATGTGGTGGCGGTGGTTCTTGGCTGGGGTCAGACTCAGGTCCATTGTCGCCATTTTGTAACTGGCTTACCTTCCGGCCCAGCCAGCGCAAACGCTCGTGGATTTCGGTTAACTCTCTATTCTGTTGAGTAACGAGTTGATTGAGAGACTCAATGGTATCTTCCTGGAACGTGAGCTGACTTTCGAGATGCTCTATGCGTGTTAATAACGCCATACTATCAGTCATAATTTTACTGCTTCCAATCGTCGTTTAACTGCCACCATTCGGCAAGGCCGGCAGAACTTTCTGTAAGTAACACGTTTTCGGTTTCGTAATAATGTACGGCTAAAACAACCGCACTGTTGGGATTTCGTTGCTCAACCAGGTCGACGTTCCAATGTTTCAGCGATTCGCCAGTTTCGGTGGCCCAGAGTGTAACACGGCGTGATGGAGCACCGGTGATTAACAGCTCCCCCGAAGCGCTAAAACGCGCCGCGCTGAAAATCTTCTGGCGGTCGATAAATTGTAGTCTGCTGTGTTCATCGCCGCCGGGTAACGACCATATAATAGCATTGTCGGTACTGCCCGAAGTAAACACATACTTAGCTTCGGGGTGAAGGGCTATCTGGGTCACCCGGTTCTTGTGTTCCCATCGATGAACGATTTGTCCGCTGCGGGTATCCCATAAAATGGCTGATGCATCATTACTGCCACTTAGCACGTAGAAGCCGTTGGCAGAAACATCGACAGCGTTGACTCGCTCAGTATGTCCATAGAACTCGATGCGTCGACCAGAGGCAGGATTAAAGGCTATCTGGGTGCCATCGCGCTTAGCCAGTACAATTGTGCTGCCGCCATCACTGACGGCAATATCTTGTATGCCGCCCTGGCCGACTTTCCAAAAACCTAAATTTTCACCACTTTGCGCATCCCAAAGCGCAAATTCGATACGTGTGGCTGAGGCGACTACGCTGCCATCAAAGCTGGCATCGATAGCAATAATTTGTGAGGTGTCGTCATCGTGCTGCCACTGAAATTTGGGATCGTTAGCATAACGGGGCCACAGCAACAGACCATTTTCGTTGGTTGAAACGACGCTGAATTCACCGGTATCGGCAATGTCAGCAACATAGCTCCCTTGCTGCGCATGGATTTTCTGATGCACTTTATCAGGCGCCGGAGAGCAGGCAGTTGCAGTTATGCCGACCAATGCGACAGCAAAAGCCGCACGTACTTTGTCAAGAAAAGTCATGGGCAAGCTTCCTTTGGTTGTGTAGTATGGTGCTGACCTCATTTAGGAATTATGGCATAGTCCGGTCATTTACGGGACGAGAATTGGAGAAAAACATGAATCGAGTGATAAAGCCTTTAGCGCTGTCGGCTCTTACTTTAGCGTTGGCGGCATGTTCACAACAAGAACAATACCCAGTGAGCCAGGAAGAACTAAAAACGGAAGAACAAAAACAAGCGTATGCGTTAGGCTCATCCGTCGGACGTTTCGTTGGTCGTAACCTTGACCAGCAAGAAGAAGCGGAAGTGATGTTAGACCGCAATATGGTTATTGCCGGTTTCGTTGATGCTGTAAAAGGCGAAGTGAAACTGGACGAAGAAGAAGCAGAAAAACTGTTGAACGATTTGCGTTCTACAGTGATGGAACAACGTCAAAACGTATTGGGCTCAAAAGCAGCGGAGCAAGGCGAAGCGTATCAGGCTGAAAACGCCAAAAAAGAAGGCGTTACGGTAACTGAGTCAGGACTGCAATATGAAGTGCTGGAAGCCGGTGACGGCACCAGCCCGGCAGCTGAAGATACGGTAGAAGTTCATTATGAAGGGACGCTGGTCAACGGAGAAGTATTCGATAGCTCTTACGAGCGCGGCGAACCAACTGTATTCCCGTTAAACCGAGTTATCCCTGGCTGGACTGAAGGTCTGCAATTGATGCAAGAGGGAGCAAAGTATCGTTTTGTTATCCCGGCAGAGCTTGCCTACGGTGAACGTGAAGTGGGTGGTGGTCAGATCCCACCGAACTCAACATTGATTTTTACCGTTGAGTTACTGGACGTAAAGGACCAGCAACCCGCTGAGGCTGATGCAACTGCAGGTGACGAGACAAACTAAAAGTGTGTTCGCGTTCCATAAAAAATGCCGGCAATTGCCGGCATTTTTCGTATCAAGTCAGCGCTTTAGTAACTCGTTCTCGTGCAGGTGGTTTAGCAATTGATCTTCAAATTCCATTCTCAGCTCAATCGCTTCGCCTAGCGCAGATAAATCGCGGTCAAACTTGTTAAGGTCACTGTTGTTATCCACTTGACCGTAGGTATCGTTAAAATCCAGGGCGATATCTGTGGTATCCGAAATCAATGGAAATAAGTTGTCCATTAAATCATCCAACTGAACATGGTGGTCTTTACCCGCATTAATCAACTGCCCATAAATTTCAAAATGTCCGCTGGAGACATAATCAACGAGCTGACCACAAAACTCCCGGATGTCAGTAATATCCGGTAACCCATTTCGCACCGTTTCGTACGGAGGGAGAGCGGCCAGCTTAAAGTAGTTAACCAACAGGTCCTGACGTTCAGTCAACCACTGATCAATACTATCGTTAGCTCCGCCCCACTTTTTTTTGGCGTGTTCGCCTTTCCTTAACATGTGCTTCTCCGAACAACGGTTATCTGTCACAATCACAACTAACCATGACACAAAGTTTTCAGTTTACTGATCTGACCATAGGAGCCTTTTATGGTAAAGCCTTATTCCCGCCCCGCGGCCGATGAGCCTGCCTGGTGGTGCATTATTAGTTCAGATCAAATCTTCCTAACAGACGATAATGATTTACCCTTCGGATGTCTACAGGATTTACCGTTTCCGGACCTGACTAAATACAAAGTGATATTTATTGGCGAACTCAGGGAGCGAGCCTGTTACCTGATCATGGCAGACTATTTAGATGACAGCTTTGTCGGCGGCTCTTTTAACTCTCTGCGTACGTTGTTGGATGCGCATGATTTAGAAAAATTCGCCATAGCCGGACGTGCGCGGCAGTTCAGTGACTTTGTAAACACACATCGGTTCTGTGGCCGCTGTGGCAGTCGCATGCAAGCCGTAGATTGGGAACTCGCCATGCACTGTCAGCAGTGTCAGCATCGTTGTTACCCGCGCGTGTCGCCATGTATCATCGTGGCGATTACCAAGGGTGACAAGCTCCTGTTAGCGCAGGGTAAACGCCACAAGCAGGGCATGTATTCGATTCTCGCTGGTTTTGTCGAGGCAGGTGAATCACTCGAGCAGGCCTTACAAAGAGAAGTACACGAAGAAGCGGGGATTGAAGTAAAAAATATAACCTATCATTTAAGCCAACCCTGGCCTTTCCCACACTCGCTTATGATGGGCTATACAGCTGAGTGGGCAGGCGGCGAATTACACATTGATCCGTATGAGTTGGTAACTGGCGATTGGTTTGAGTTTGATAACCTTCCACCTATTCCGCCGGCTGGTACTATTGCCCGAACCCTGATAGAAAAGGCTATCGGCAAAACTAGCCAATAGTGGTAAAATCTGCGCTTACTTGTTGTAAAACTGGAAACTTAATAATGCATAAGCCGGTACTAAAAAATGATCGCTATTTACGCGCGTTAATGAAGCAACCCGTCGACCGGACGCCGGTCTGGATGATGCGTCAAGCGGGTCGTTACTTGCCAGAATACAAGGCTACACGAGCGCAGGCCGGCGATTTTATGTCACTGTGTCGTAATACTGAGCTTGCTTGTGAAGTCACGTTGCAACCGCTGCGTCGCTATGACTTAGATGCGGCCATTTTATTTAGTGATATTTTGACGATTCCTGACGCAATGGGCTTAGAGCTATATTTTGAGACCGGTGAGGGGCCAAAGTTTGCTAAGCCGATCACGTCCGTAGAGCAAATTGAACAGTTGGCTGTCCCGGATATGGGTTCAGACTTACGCTATGTAACCGATGCCGTCAGCCTGATCCGTCAAGAATTACAAGGTAATGTCCCCTTGATTGGCTTTTCGGGTAGCCCCTGGACGCTGGCGACCTATATGGTCGAAGGTGGTAGTACCAAGAACTTCTCTAAAGTTAAGCAGTTAATGTTTGCTGAGCCAGAAGCAATGCACAAACTATTAGATGTCTTGGCGGACTCAGTTATCGACTACCTCAATGCTCAAATTGAAGCCGGTGCGCAATCAGTGATGGTATTCGACACCTGGGGCGGAGTATTGTCGCCGCGCGATTATAAACTTTTCTCACTGACTTATATGGAGAAAATCGTAAACGGTTTAACCAAAGAGTCAGAAGGGCGAACGGTTCCGGTTACGCTATTCACTAAAAATGGTGGTCAGTGGTTAGAGGCCATGGCCGCTACCGGGACGACCGGTCTGGGTGTCGATTGGACCACCGATTTAGGTGACGCGCGGGCACGGGTTGGTGACCAGGTAGCCCTACAGGGTAATATGGATCCGAGTGTACTATATGCCAGCCCGGCTCGTATCGAAGATGAAGTTAAAACGATTCTGGCAAGCTTTGGCGAGGGTACCGGACATATCTTTAATTTGGGTCATGGTATTCACCCTGAAGTAGATCCGGAGCATGCGGGTGCCTTTATAGAAGCGATTCATAAGCATAGCCCGCAGTATCATAAATGATTGCAGCTGAGTAAAGTTTGTTAAAAAGCTAACTATTTTGCGATTAACACCCTGTAATCCTCGTTAGAAACACCGCCTACATGGCGGTGTTTTGCGTACAATAGGTACAGTAACATCAGTTTATTAATGCCTAGAGGTAAGCATGGCCCGACGTTCCTGGATAAACCCGCTCACGATAATCGTTATTGTATTGATAGCGCTAGCTGTGTATTTTTTTGCTTTTCCACCTAAACAGGAAAATCAGGCGCGTGAGCAACCCAGTGTACCGGTTCGCGTGCAAACTGCCGAAATTAGTGAGTTTCGTGATGTTATCGAGGCGTTAGGAACGGCACAAGCGAACGAGACCGTGGCAATCACCTCGCAAACCCAGGAAGTTGTCGAAAAAATTTATTTTGATAGCGGTGACTTTGTAGAACAAGGACAACTGCTGGCAGAACTTAACGCGCGTAAAGAGATTGCCCGCGTGCAACAGTTAGAGTTTAGTTTGGGTGAAGCGGAGCGCCAACTAAAACGACTCAATGAACTTCGTCGCGGAAATGCAGCTTCTCAGCAACAGGTAGAAGAGCAGCAAGTTAGGGTGAATGGTCTGCAGGCTGAGCTTGAGGTAGCGGAAGCAACCCTCGCTGAGATGAAGATCTATGCACCTTTTTCTGGCCGCGTGGGTATTCGTGAAGTTAGCCCGGGCGCGCTAGTTTCGCCTGGCGACGTATTTACCACTTTAGATGATATTACTCCGATAAAAGTCGATTTCAGTGTTCCTGAGCGGTACTTTGCCAGCTTAGCTGTTGATCAGGAAGTTATCGCGCGCAACCGTGCCTATCCTGGCCAGCAATTCGTCGGTCGTATTACCAGTATCGATTCTCGCGTGGATCCGGTAACTCGATCAGTTCGCGTGCGTGCGCAACTGCCTAACAGTGACGATTTGTTGCGACCCGGCATGCTATTACAGATCATTTTGCTACGTAGCATTGATAAAACCTTGTTGCTGCCTGAGAAGGCGCTGATGCCAATACAAAACCGGCAGTACGTGTTTAAGTTGATGCCTGATGGCAGTGCTAAGCAGGTCGAAGTGGTTATAGGCCGCCGGAAGCCGGGAATTGTAGAAATTACTGAAGGTGTAGAGCCGGGTGATAAGGTAATAGTGGAGGGCTTGGTGCGCCTTCGCGATGGTGTTCCCGTAAGCGTGCGGGAGGATTAATACGTGTTTTTATCTGATGTTTCGGTAAAGCGTCCGGTTTTCGCCACGGTTATAAACGTGCTCTTGCTAATTTTCGGCATTGTCGCGTTTACTATGCTGCCACTGCGTGAGTTTCCTGATATCGACGCGCCGGTAGTAAGTGTCAGCACAGACTATCCGGGAGCGTCTGCAGAAGTCGTCGAGACGCAAATTACGCAGCTGATCGAAGAGCGTATTAGTGGTATCGAAGGGATTAAGAATATTAGTTCCAGTAGCCGTCCGGGTTATTCTAATATCAGCATCGAGTTTAATTTAACACGTGATATCGACGCGGCCTCAAACGACGTGCGCGAGCGTGTCTCCCGGGCCCTTGACAACCTGCCGGAAGAATCCGACCCGCCTGAAGTCTCAAAAGCTTCCTCAGATGAAACCACTGTGGTTTGGTACAACCTGCGCAGCGAAAGCATGTCGATTCTGGAGCTTACCGATTACGCCGAACGCTACATTGTCGATCGCTTAGCGGTAGTCGATGGTGTGGCGCGAGTTCGGATTGGCGGTGACCGCCGCTACGCGATGCGTGTATGGCTTGATCGTGACGCTATGGCAGCCCGCGATGTAACAGTTACCGATATTGTCAGCCGACTGCGGGAAGAAAATATTGAGCTGCCCGCGGGCCAGGTTGAATCGACCGAACGCGAATTCTCGGTGCGCATGGCGCGTGCTTATCTATCCGAAGAGGACTTTAAAAACCTTGTCGTGCGCCGGGGAGACGACGGGTACCTGGTAAGGCTGGGAGAAATAGCACGTGTCGAACTCGGTGCCGAAGATGATAAAACCGACTTCCGCGGTAACGGCGTTAACATGGTCGGTATTGGCATTATTAAACAATCCAAAGCCAATACGCTGTCAGTTGTCGAAAATGTCCGGCAAGAGATGGAGCGGCTGGAAAAAACGCTTCCTGAAACCATGTATCTGGCGACCAGTTATGACTCATCGATTTTCATTCAGGGTTCAATCGACGAGGTATACAACACATTATTAATCGCCATGTGCTTAGTGGTGGTGGTGATATACTTATTCCTCGGTAATGTCCGTGCCACCATCATTCCGGCGCTCACCGTTCCGGTCGCGATTATCGCCTCCTATATTGTATTATTTGCTTTAGGCTTTTCGATAAACCTGTTGACGCTGCTGGCGCTGGTGCTTGCGATTGGCCTGGTGGTCGATGACTCTATTGTAGTGCTGGAGAACATTTATCGCCGCATTGAGTCGGGCGAACCGCCTCTGTTGGCTGCTTACCGCGGCGCACGTGAAGTTGGTTTTGCAGTTGTTGCAACAACCTTAGTGCTAATCAGTGTATTTGTACCGTTAGCCTTTTTGGAAGGTAACATTGGTAAGCTGTTTACGGAGTTTGCTTTAGCCATAGCGGCGGCGGTTGCGTTTTCGAGCATTGCGGCGTTGACGTTAACGCCGATGCTAAGTTCAAAGGTACTAAGCCATAAAGAGCGCAGTAGCAAATTTGGTAAGGCGTTTGACGCGGTATTTTCGTGGCTGGAGAAAAGCTATCGCAAGGTGCTGGAGGCGAGTGTTGCGCGACCGATTTTTGCCCTGATATTAGTCATCATGGCGGGTGTTGTTAGCTTTGGCGCACTTAAACTCATCCCCCAGGAGTTTGCGCCACCAGAAGACCGAGGCACGTTTTACATTAGTATCCGTGGCGCTGAGGGTGCGAGTTTTGAATCAAACTCTCGTCATATGGATGAAATTGAGCAAATACTGTTGCCGTACCTTGATCAAAATAAAATTGACCGTGTCATTGTGCGGGCGCCAGGCTGGGGTGGCTCTGCCGGTATTGCCATTGTCGGTGCTATTCCGTTTGAAGAGCGCGAATGGTCGACGTTCGAACTGATGGAAGAGATGCGCAGCAAACTTAACCAGGTTGTCGGTGTACAGGCCTTTGCCTTTATGCGCAGTGGTATTAGTGGTGGTGGCGGCCGCCCGGTTCAGTTTGTACTGCAGGGCAATACCTATGAGCAGCTGGCACAATACCGGGATATTGTTATCGAAGAGGCGATGACTAATCCGGGTTTGCAGGAAGTCGATAGCGATTATAAAGAAACATTGCCGCAGTTATTGATCGAAGTAGACGAAGCCCGGGCTGCTGATTTAGGTGTGTCGGTACAGGATATCGGTATTACCTTACAATCGATCCTTGGGCAGCGACGGGTAACCACCTATCTTGATCGCGGTGAAGAATATTATGTGATGCTGGAAGGCGAGAAAGCTGACTACCGCAGTCCGGCAGCTATCGATAACATTTACGTACGCTCAAGCCGTAGCGGCGAGTTAATTCCGCTGTCTAACGTGGTCAATATTAGTGAAAAGGCTACTTCCGGACAGCTTAATCGCTATAACCGAATGCGCAGCGTGACCATCGAAGCAAACCTTGCAGAAGGTTATTCACTGGGTGAGGCGCTCAGTTTTCTGGAAGGGGTAGTCGATGAGAAATTGCCGGAAGATGTATCCATTGATTATAAGGGCGAATCGCAGCTTTATCAGGAAAGTGGCAGCTCAATCATTTTTGTGTTTGGACTGGCCCTGGTAATCACATTTCTGGTATTGGCGGCGCAATTTGAGAGCTTCGTGCATCCGCTGGTTATTATGCTGGCGGTACCCATGGCAATTGTCGGCGCATTTATTGGCCTTTACGTTACCGGGCAAACCATTAATATTTACTCCCAAATCGGCATTGTGATGTTAATCGGTCTGGCGGCTAAAAATGGTATTTTGATTGTCGAATTTGCCAACCAGTTGCGTGATGCCGGCTTAGATTTTAAAGAGGCTGTGTTACGCGCGTCGCAACAGCGTCTTCGCCCTATCGTTATGACTGCATTTACCACTCTAATGAGCGCACTACCGCTTATTCTGGGGTCAGGTCCGGGGCATGAGAGCCGTATGGTTATTGGTATTGTTATATTTTCCGGGGTTGCTGTATCGGCGTTTTTAACTCTGTTTGTAATTCCGGCGCTTTACTTGTTGATGGCTAAGAAAACAACATCACCATTAGCACTTACCCGACGCCTGGAATCTATGCAGGAAGACTATCCCGACCATCACAGCTAAAACGCTGCGGCAAATTGAGTAAGTTAAAAGGGGTTGTCACCGGGAGGTGCCAGCCCCTTTTAAAATGTTGTCGACAAACACCGGGTTGTTGGTAAAAATGCCATCGACGCCCATGGCGTGCAGTTCTTCAATATCGTGCTGCTCGTCAACGGTAAACACATAAATTTGTAGATCGCGCCGGTGTGCGTCATCGACCAGTTCCTGCGTAATAAAATCAACATCGACGTGAGCGGCAACAGCATTGAGCCGTGACGCGAATGCGCAATAATCCAGCGGGCAGCAGGTCGTTAAAGCGCCAATCGCAATGTCAGGGCGACGATGAGTCAGGCGCTGTAGCCAGTGATGGTTAAACGAAGATACCAAGATCTGCGGCAGCTCAAACTGGGTGTTGGCCAGTGCCCAGTCAATGTCGCTAATCAACTCGGGGCTGGGCACATCACCTTTTAACTCGATGTTGACGCAACAGTAACCATCAATGTGTTGCAGTGCTTCGCGTAAGGTTGGAATGGGTTGTTGGCCAAACACTTTTAAGCGGCGAATTTGCTGCTGGGTAAGGTCTTTTAAACGTCCGTGAGTCGCGGTTAAACGCTGTAAATAACGATCGTGAAACACGAAGCGCTCACCGTCGATAGCATAAACATCCAGCTCTATGCCGTGAACCTTTGCATCCATCGCGCGACTAAATGCCGCCAGGGTGTTTTCGGGAGCCTCTGCACTGGCTCCCCGGTGCGCCCAAATTTTCATTTAGCTGTTAGCTTCCTTGCATACAGCCATAATTTGCCCCATACGTGTAACTGAGCGCGGTTTTAGCGACTCCTCAAACGTAATGGCGTCTTTAGCAAAGGCCAGAACCACAGTAGAACCGAGTTTAAAATGCCCCATCTCTTCACCTTTGTTTAAGCGAATCGCTTCGGGTCCCGATGTCGGATAAGACCATGATTGAACTCGGCCGCCGCGCGGAGGTGTAACCGTTCCTGACCAAACAGTGCCAATACTGGCAACAATAGTTGCCCCAACCAGCACCATGGCCATAGGGCCAACTTCCGTATCAAAAATAGCGACTACGCGCTCATTACGGGCAAACAAATTCGGTACGTTTGCTGCTGTCAGGGGATTAACAGAAAACAAGTCGCCGGGTATATAGGTCATTTTCTTCAGCACGCCGTCGCAGGGCATATGAATACGATGGTAATCTTTCGGTGCTAAATAGATGGTGGCAAAATCACCGTCGATGAACTGGCTCGCATCCTGCGCCTCGCCGCCCAATAATTCTTGTAATGAATAATCGTGCCCCTTGGCCTGAAACACACGGTCTTCATTTATCTGGCCCAGTTGACTGACAGCCCCGTCAACAGGATGTGCTAACTCGCCTTCCGCGGCAATCAGAGGGCGTAATTCGGGTTTGAGACGCCGGGTGAAAAACGCATTAAAGGTTTTATACGCCGACGGGTGTTCCTCAATCGCCTCGCTCATATCAATGCCATATTGCTTGATAAACCATTTAATGAATAACTGGGTAAAAATACCTGCCCGAGCCGCAGCAAACCGGCCGACTAAGCGAGAAAGTAAATGTTTTGGGGTAGCATACTGTGCTGCAATTTTAATTTTGTCTGACGTTGACACGCTCATTAACCTCTTGGCATAGCCCTATTGGGCTTCTGTGAGTCCATAGACTCGATAATTCGGTGATAGTTCTGCAATCGCCAGCTGGCGATCTCGCCGGTGTCTGTCGCCTGTTGAAGGGCGCAGCCAGGATCATTGCGATGCTTGCAGTCTCGAAACTTACAGCCGCCTAGGTAGGGTCTGAAGTCTTTAAAGCCCCAGGCGACCCGGTCTTTTTCTAAATGCCACAAGGAAAACTCACGAATGCCGGGTGAATCAATCAATGAGCCACCTGCCGGCAAGTCGTACCATGTCGCAACTGTGGTTGTATGCTGACCGAGCCCTGAGTTATCCGAAACCTGCTTGGTGGCGGTGCCAACTTCAGGCAGGATATTATTAACCAGTGAAGATTTACCCACGCCGGACTGACCGACAACAATCGAAATATGGCCGGGCAGTTTTTCGGTCATAGCGGTTAGGCCGTGCTCAAGCGCACTACTGACTTTAAGAACCTTATACCCTATCTCTTGATAATAATTTAAACAGTCGTTGATCAACTGTTGCTCGTTACTCGAAAGTTCAGCCAGCAAATCAATTTTATTCAGCACGATGATGGGTTCAATATGAATATCTTCGCAGGCGACAATATAACGATCGATAATCTGTGAACTAAAAGCAGGTAACACACTGGATATCACAAAAATCTGGTCGACATTAGCAGCGACCGGTTTCAGCCCGTCATAGAAATCAGGCCTAGAGAGAAGCGATTCGCGATCATGAACCGCTTCGATGACGCCCTGCATGCCATCAGTAGATGACGTGGCCCGGCGCCAGATTACGCGATCGCCACAGACCAGGCTGTCGACGGCGCGACGAATATGACAGCGTATCAACACGCCATCATTATCTATAATGTCGGCGTGTTGCCCATAACGGCTAACCACGCGTCCCTGCTCGGACGGACCTAATTGATCACTATCAAAGTCTAAGCCAGGCTGTTCCAGCCGCTTACGCTGATTTTGTTTTACCCGGCGTTGCTGACCTTTATTGAGGCGACGTTTTTTTACCAAGCCAATCGACCTGTCGTTGAAACTGAATTGACGCTATCATACCTGAAAATAGTAACAGTTTAGAGTGGGATTATGAGCGATAACAATAAAAACGATAGGCTAATTTGGATTGATCTGGAAATGACCGGCTTGGATCCTGAGCAACATCACATTATTGAAATAGCGACTATCGTAACGGATGCTGACCTTAATGAACTGGCGCAGGGGCCAGTAATCGCTATCAACCAACCGCAAGAATTTCTTGATCGGATGGATGATTGGAATGTAAAAACGCATACCGGCTCGGGCCTGGTTGATCGTATAAAGGCAAGTGCATTTAAAGAGCCTCACGCTGTGCAAGCAACCCTCGACTTCCTAAAACAATGGGTCGAGCCCAATAGCAGCCCGATGTGTGGTAATAGTATTTGTCAGGATCGCCGTTTTTTAGTTAAACACATGCCTGAATTAGAGTCTTTTTTTCATTATCGCAATTTGGATGTCAGTAGCTTGAAAGAGTTGGCAAAGCGCTGGAATCCGGAGGTTCTGAATGGCTTTAAAAAGAAAGGCGCACACGAAGCTCTGGAAGATATTCGTGAATCAGTTGCAGAACTTCGTCATTATCGGGAAAACTTTTTACGTCTCCCCTAAGTACACTTTATAAACTGACCGACAAAGGCCGCGCGATGAATCAAGCGAACGTAAATCAGGAAA
Organism: Idiomarina sp.; assembly: GCF_019431395.1. Classification (NCBI taxonomy): domain Bacteria; kingdom Pseudomonadati; phylum Pseudomonadota; class Gammaproteobacteria; order Alteromonadales; family Idiomarinaceae; genus Idiomarina; species Idiomarina sp. The sequence continues at coordinate 1,918,613 of NZ_CP080268.1, read as the reverse complement.
AACGCTTCGGAGACCCTATTGTTCTTGTCTTAACAATGGGGTTTATTGTTTTGTTTTTAGGCCTGTCGCTTTGGGATATAGAACTAACGGCAAGCGCTATTGCCAGCGGGTTTGCCTGGACTGCCAAATATTTTGGCTCGTTTTTCCAGGTTCTGCTGATACTTACTTTTTTTATTGCGATCGCGACGGCCATGAGTCGTTATGGTAAGGCACGAATAGGCTCCCTTGATAAGCCGGAGATAACCACATTTCGTTGGCTGTCGATGATTTTGTGTACCTTACTTGCAGGTGGTGGTGTATTTTTCGCGGCAGGAGAGCCGGTCTATCACTTTTTGGTCAGTCCGCCGGCCTCAGGTGCAGAGGGCGGAAGTGCTGAAGCAATAGCGCCTGCGCTGGCGCAGAGTTTTATGCATTGGGGGTTCCTGGCCTGGGCAGTGCTGGGCTCCTTATCGGCGATCGTATTGTCCTATTCCCACTATGTTAAGGGTAAGCCGCTGCAACCGCGGACATTGTTGTATCCGGTTTTGGGGGAGCGCGTTTTAAAAGGTGCGTTAGGCAGTATTGTTGATGCTTGCTGCGTGATTGCAGTGGTTGCAGGAACAGTCGGTCCTATTGGTTTTCTGGCAACGCAGGTGAGCTTCGGCTTGAGTGAGTTGTTTGGCGCAACGGATGGCTTTGCCCTGCAGCTGACTATTTTGTTGTGTCTGGCGGCGATTTATATGATCTCAGCGTTAACCGGACTGCACAAAGGCATTCAGTTTTTAAGTCGAATGAACGTGTTTTTAGCACTCGCTATTGCCGCTGTGATTATCGTATTTGGGCCAACACTGTTCCTGGCAGACAGTTATTTACAGGGCATGGGCAGATATCTTGGCTCGTTCTTTGCGATGGCGACGATGACTACAAATACTGCTCCGGATTGGTGGATGCAGTGGTGGACCGTATTTTTCTTTGCCTGGTTTATTGGTTATACACCATTAATGGCCGTGTTTGTTGCTCGTATCTCCCAAGGCAGAACCATTCGCCAAATGGTTGTTGCGGTGGCAGTCATTGCACCAATAGCGACCACGATTTGGTTTACTCTGCTTGGTGGTTCCGGCATTTTTTATCAGATGCAGGGTGTTTTCGACCTGACCCAGGCATTAAATGACTTCCAGTTTGATGTGGCAACGCTAACCGTGGCGCAAGCCTTACCGGGTGGTAAAATAATGGCCGCTGCAATTTTGTTGTTGACGACAATTTTTGTAGCAACCACGGGAGACTCGATGAGTTACTCCATTGCAATGGTAGGTGCCGGACACGATGAGCCTCATGCCGCAGTGCGCGTATTTTGGGGTGGCGCTATGGCAATCATGGCTGCCGTTCTACTCTATATGGGGGCGGGCCAGATTAGTGTCTTACAGCAGTTTATCGTAATAACCGCCTTGCCCGTATCGTTGGTTATTTTGCCGACACTCTGGACCGGGCCACAGACCGCAAAAGCAATGTACCGGCAACAGTTTGGTGATAGTGATTAAATGTTCGCCAGGTCGCACTAAATTTGCAGAAAAACTATTGACGAATGCGGCGTAATGGGTAGAATACACGCCGCACTGACGATGCGGGAATAGCTCAGCTGGTAGAGCACAACCTTGCCAAGGTTGGGGTCGCGAGTTCGAATCTCGTTTCCCGCTCCAAGTCAGTAGCAAAAGTTTTAGACGCGGGAATAGCTCAGCTGGTAGAGCACAACCTTGCCAAGGTTGGGGTCGCGAGTTCGAATCTCGTTTCCCGCTCCAAGTCAGTAGCAAAAGTTTTAGACGCGGGAATAGCTCAGCTGGTAGAGCACAACCTTGCCAAGGTTGGGGTCGCGAGTTCGAATCTCGTTTCCCGCTCCAAACTTCTCTCAATAGTTAATACGCATCACTTCCAAGCATTCCTTTTAGATGTGCGACCACACTGCGGCCGAGTGCGCTCAAATCGTATCCGCCCTCAAGGGTCGACACAATGCGTCCGTTGCAATGCTTATCAGCAAGACGTTTAATCTGCTCAGTTACCCAAAAATAGTCTTCCTCTTTTAGCAAAAACTGGGACATTTCATCTTCAACATGCCCATCAAAGCCTGCAGAAATTAAAATAAGCTGAGGTTTGAACGCATCGATTTTCGGGAACCACTTTTCGTATACGGCCTCGCGCCACTCATAGTTTTTACAACCGGGTGGTAAGCCAATACTTAAAATATGTTCGTTGTTATGGTTCTCATCAACAAAAGGATACAGTTGTTGTTGAAAAGACGAACAGAACAGGACGCGTGGATCGGCTTCGAAAATGTCTTCAGTGCCGTTGCCGTGATGCACATCAAAATCAACAATAGCAACGCGTTCAAGGTCATACTTATCCATAGCGTATTGAGCGGCGATGGCAATATTATTAAAAATGCAAAACCCCATGGCCTGGTTGCGGGTTGCATGATGTCCCGGCGGCCGAACAGCGCAAAACGCCTGTTGATTAGTATGCTGCATAACGTGGTCTACGGCATTAATATTGGCGCCGACTGCCATCAATGCTGATGCCAGTGTTTCGGGCGTCATTGGCGTATCAGGGTCAAGCCAAATGTGACCCTCGGTAGGGGCTTTTTCAAATAGCCCGTCGACGTAATCTTTGTCATGCACACGATAAATAGGCGCTAAGTCCGATGCAGTTGCCTGTTCTCTAACCAGCACAAAATCTAATCCTGAGCGAATAATTTGATCGTTAATCGCGTCGATTCGAGCCGGACTCTCCGGGTGATGAGGGTCCGGGTTATGCAGGGCACAATCTTTGTGTGTAAACAGCGTTATTGACATGACGCTTCCTTTTCATCAACCAGTGATAGCTTAAGTAGTACTTCGCCTGGCTCGTCCGCAGGCTGGCGCTTAAAGCCGCCTTTTTCGAACACATTTAACATAGGTGTGTTGTTAGCCATAACAACCGCCTGCATGCTGGTTAAGCCGCGTGTTTTGGCAATTCGTGCCATCTCTTGCAGCAACATACTGGCCATCCCCTGCCCCTGGTAATGTTCGCGGGTAACAAACGCAACTTCACAACTATTTTGCGACTCGATGAAGTAATAGCGGCCAACGGCCATAATTTTTGCTGCAGAGCCTTTTTGTCTAACAATGCATAAGGCCAGATCTTTGGATTGATCAATACTGACCAGGGTACAAGACTTTTCGCGGCTCATTTGTGTTGGAACTGCATTATATCTTAGCTGCAGCGTTTCCTTAGTATGCGAATAGAAAAACTCCTGCAAGCGCCTTTCGTCAGAGGGGTAGAGTGGTCGCAAATCAAATTCTTCGCCTTTAAAATTGATTTTTTTGAAGCCCATAACACCAAGCTCGGGCACATCAACTGGTGTTTGTTGCTGATAGTGAGGAACCCAGTAATGCTGACGAACCTGTTGTAGTAGTTGTTGCCGAAACTTAGGGTGTGCAACTCGAATCAATTCTAAAGCACGTTCGCGTATACTCTTTCCACGTAGTGATGCAACGCCGAACTCGGTTACCACGTAATGAACATGGCCTCTGGACGTTACGACACCGGCCCCTTCTTTGATGTGGGCTACGATTCGCGAAACTTTACCGTCAGATGTTGTTGAGGGTAGCGCGATAACCGGCTTGCCACCTTTGCTTAGCGAGGCGCCGCGGCTAAAGTCGACCTGACCACCGATGCCACTATAAAACTGATGACCGATTGAGTCGGAAACAACCTGCCCGGTCAGATCAACCTCGATAGCACTGTTAATCGCTATGAGGTTATCATTACGGGCGACATTGGTTGGTGAGTTGACGTATTCACTGGGATAAAAGCCGACATGTGGGTTCTGATGCACAAAATCGTATAGCTTTTGTGTACCCATGCAAAAACTGGTGACGATTTTGTTGGGATGAAACGTTTTTTTACGGTTATTAATAACGCCTTTGAGCATTAGTTCCATAATGTCGTCAGTAATTAGCTCACTGTGAACCCCGAGATCCTGATGGTTACTTAAATATCGCAGCGCAGCAGCGCATACCCGTCCAACCCCAATTTGAAGTGTACAACCGTCTCGTACCAGCAATGCTATGTACTGGCCGATACGTTCTATTATTTTACTGTCCTCACTTGCCGGAGGCATTAATTCCGGTAGTGCTTCGTCGTGTGCCCAAAAATAATCAATTTGACGCTTGTGTAAAAATGACTGCCCGTAGGTTACCGGCATCTGAGGGTTAACCTGAGCAATGACAGTATTGGCCGACTTAGCCGCTGCAGAGACCACGTCAACCGAAACGCCCATTGAGTGGTAGCCGTATTGATCGGCGGGACTCACCATAATCAAAGCCGCATCAAGCGGTAAAATGCCATTTTCAAAGAGGTTGGGAATGTCAGATATAAAACAGGGCGTGTAATCAGCGCGCCCCTCGTTCACCGCTGTTCTGACTGTTTCGCCACCAATAAAAAACGTATTAACTTTAAACAACTGTTGATGTTCTGGTTTAGCCCATTCGTTGTCAGATAACGTCATTAACTGGACAACCTCAATATCATGCAGGTGTTTGGCGTGCGCCATCAAATCCTTGATTAAGGCGGTGGGCACGCCTGCATGCGAGCCAATAAAAATACGTTGGCCAGACTTTAATATTTTAGACCAATCGAGCTTTGCTTCTGCCATAGTTGCCTCGATGTTTCGTTCAGGCTATTCATTTATCTATACGCCATCTTGAGTACTTGGTAGCCATGTTAAAAATCGGTTACAATTTGTTATAACTTATAAACGCCATTGTGTCTGCGTAGCCAAACGAGAAGAGCCCATGACAATAACAATGAACAGCCGGCTGCGTCAGCCAAGCTTTATAAAATACGCGATTGGGCTCGTTTGTCTTGTTATACTCTGTTTGTCAGCAAGCGGCTATGCCCAAAAAGTCGTAGACATCCCGCCAACCGATTCGGATATAGAAGCCCAGCTAGATAGTTATCTGGGTGACGACAGCATGAGTTCTGCTGAGACGACTACATTTTTAAAAAACGTCGTTGAGCAACTAACCCCCGCCACGCCGTTAATGTCAGTTGTGCGAGCCAAGGCTTATTACGCCTCGCAATTGTTTTATAACGAGGAGTCGAAAAGAGCTTACAGCTTGCTTGATGCGCTAAAACAACAGGTAAATGCGTCTGGCCTGGTCGATGCGCAGGCAGAAGTATTGGCTACCCGTATGGACCTGCTGAACATTGAAGGTAAGCGAGGTGACGCATTTTTACTGGTACCGGAATTAGAACGTTTGCTTAAGCAGACGCTGACTCCACGCGTGCGTTTTTACGGTTATAACTTATTGTCTTCCATTTATGTTGACTGGCGCCGTTACGAAGACGCGTTGAAACATCTACTTGCTGCGCAGACGGCGCTTAATCAGATGGACTCGGCATTGAACCAAGGGCGACGACTTTATTTATTAACCAGTATGGCGGGCATACAAAACTCCTTAGAGCAGTGGAGTGCGGCTATAGAAACCGTTAATAGCGCCGTATCGGAAGCTCAGCAAGCGGGTCATGACGTGCTCGCTTATGACCTTTGGTTTGCTAAATACTATGCGCAAGCGTCATTGGGTGATTACGAAAATGCGCTGGACTCTCTTCGCAATGCATACCTGTTGGCGAAAAAGCTTGAGCTTGATTTCCAGAAAGTGATTATTCTTAATAATTTTGGTGATGCCCTCATGAAATTAGGGCAGTTCGAGGAAGCTGAAAAGCATTTACTTGAGGCGCGGGAAAAAGCAAAAGCACTAGAGTTTAATGAGATGTTGAGCACTATTGACTTTAATTTAGGCTTTATCGCGGTTCAGCAAGGCGATAGCCTGGGTATAAAGCAAATGGAGCAAGCCACCGGCGAGTTCCGTGAGGATGAAAACCTTTCCTCTTTCGAGTTAGAGCAACTCCTTGGGGAGTTAGCAGAGGCATACGAAACACTGGGTAACTTTCGTATGCAAGCGCAAGTGCTGCAGGAACGGTTAACGCTGCGTCAGCAGATTAGCGAACAGTCACAAAAGCAACAAATGGCTGAATTACAGGCGGTCTATAAATCTCGCGACAATGCGCAGCAAATTGCATTACTTGAGCAGCAAAACGCGTTAAAGGAACAGATCATCGCCAATACCCGGCAACAGCAGGTGGTATGGACCTTGTTTGGAATTGCAGCAGCAATTAGCTTAATCCTCCTGCTATTGTTATATCGCAAGTCACGGCAGGCTAACCAGCGCCTAAATACAGCGAACGTAAAACTTTCCGACCAGTCATTGCGTGATCCGTTAACCGGGCTACTCAACAGACGGGCGCTGCAGGATGCGATGCTGAAGCGAGACGTAAATGACCAATATCATGATGGGCTGTTATTACTCGATATCGACCACTTTAAACGCATCAATGATAAATATGGCCATGCAACGGGGGATGCGGTTCTAACTGAAATTAGCCGGCGCTTGCAAAATGTCTGCCGTGATTCCGACATGTTGGTTCGTTGGGGCGGAGAAGAATTCCTCTTTTATGTTCGTCAGGTTGAGCTGAGTAGCCTTAAGCGCTTAGCCTCGAGAATTCTCGAGGCTATCGCAAAGGACCCAATAAAAATGGGCGAAGAGTTAATTCACGTAACAACTACCATTGGCTTCTCTCAATTGCCTTTTGCGGGAGTCAGTGAAGACCAGGTTGACTGGGAGCGGGCACTGCAGATTGCTGACATGGCGCTTTATACCGGTAAAACACAGGGCCGCAACCGTGCTTGTGGCGTTACCGCCCTTCATGTCGACTACCAACAAGCTCGCAAGGCACTTGAACATGATTTAAGCGAAGCAGTGGAACAGAACTGGGTTGAATTGACGACGATTAAAGGGCCGAACGCGTGAAATTATCGCAATTTGGTCCCGGGGCCTTAGTTGCGGCCGCCTTTATTGGTCCCGGTACCGTTATTACGGCGTCGCTAGCCGGTGCCAATTATGGTTACGCGTTACTATGGGCGCTGCTATTTTCTGTCGTTGCGTGTCTGATATTACAGGAAATGGCTCTGCGCATCGGTATCGTTACCCAACAAGGACTTGGTGAGAATATTCGTGCGAATCTGACCAATCCGCTAACCCGGGCTTTTTTTATTGCATTAGTTTTTGCTGCGGTGGTGATTGGTAATAGTGTTTATCAGGGTGGCAACCTATCAGGGGCCAGCATGGGATTGGCCGGATTGTTTGGCGAACTGACGTGGCCAGCAATTGGGCTAACCTCAGGGTGGCCAATCATTGTCGGTGGAACAGCCTTTGTTGTGCTTTGGACTGGGAATGCGCGATTTATAGAAAAAGCATTAATTGGCTTAGTTCTGCTGATGAGCCTCTCATTTATTGGAACCTTTTTTTTAACGCAACCCGATCTCAGCCGTTTTTTTAGCGGATTGCTGCTACCCTCGCTGCCAACCGGCGCGACCTTGACCGTCGTTGCACTTATCGGCACGACCGTCGTGCCCTATAACTTATTTTTGCATGCATCGAGTGTTGCAAAAAAATGGCGTTCTCCTGCACAATTGAAGCAAGCTCAGGCAGATAATCTAGTATCTATTCCATTGGGTGGATTAATTTCTATGGCGGTTCTTGCAACCGCAGCATCGGCATTTTTTGGCTCTCAACAGTCCATTACCAGCGCCGCAGATTTGGCAACATCGCTGGAGCCGTTATTTGGGGTGTGGGCTCAGTATCTAATGGCTATCGGGTTGTTTGCTGCAGGTATTTCCTCGGCAAGCACCGCGCCGCTTGCTTCAGCTTATGCGCTCAGCGGCATCATGGGGTGGTCGAAAAACCTTAAAAGCCGTTCATTCCGGCTAACCTGGCTGGCAATACTAGTTATTGGCGTCTTTATTAGTAGCCTGGGGTTAGAGCCGATCAGTGTTATTTGGTTGGCGCAGGTTGCTAATGGTGTGCTGTTGCCGGTTATGGTGGGGTTCATTTGGTGGCTTTGCAACAAGCCGTCGTTAGGTCATTATAAGAATCGTTTTTGGCAAAACCTTTTGGCCGGCCTGGTGATGTTAATATCGCTGGGGTTGAGCGCAAAAAGCCTAATTAATGCATTTGCCTAGTTGGGGAGGGACGTCCTTGTCCCGAAACTGTTATTGTGTGGTAACAGGCTCAAAATCAACCGTTTGAGGTTGATTGGATTCCTCAATAGTTACGTCAACTGAATGTAAAAAGCTAATGTCATCATCTGTTTCTGAATCGTCGTTACCATTACAGGTTAATGCGGCGGTGTACTCGCCAGCATTGACAAAGCCGAGCTCGTAGTCATAACTAGAGGCACCATCAAAGTAAACCGCTGTGCTTGCATAGGGTTGCTGTTCTTCGCTACCACCGATATCTGCTAAGGCTGACAGTTCATAGCCAACACCTTCATACAGGTAAATGTAAGCGACCGGAGTTGTTAAATCGGCAGGAGCAACTTCGCAACTTGTCTCATTGAGTAAAAGCTCTTCAGATACCGAACCCTGAAGATGCCCGACCGAGGAGTTATCCACTAACCGAACCCCACGGGGCTTAAGAATAAACCCTTCCTGACCTACCGGGTTAGTCATACCCTGACGTAGATCGAATTCCGCGGTGTAGTTTAAGTTACCCCCGGCATCGGCAGTAAAGCCATCAAGCTTTAACTCATTTGAGGGGACGCTAACAGGAACATCGGTAGTGGTTCCGTCACCATCTAAGTCCACGCTTGCATAAGAGCCTTCACCCATTACTAAGCGCAGTTGCCCATAGTTGCCTGCAGCGATAGTTGCATCCTGCAAAAATTGGTTTTGTTCACTGCCTGTAAATTGAAGTAGATCAATGCCGATGGTATTAGCAATCACGTCACCATTGCTGTCCCGGCATAGATCGTTTTCTCCGGGAACTTCGACATCAACTCCCACTTCATACTGAATTGGTTGGCCTTGTCCGGTCAACTCGACAGCATTAAAGCAAACAACAACCGCCTCAGCTGCATCGATAGGGGCGTCGCTAATGCCAAGATTAAAGGTTGCTGTTTGCGAAACTGAATCGTCATTATTGTCACTACCGCCACAGGCTGCTAGTACAGAAGCTGTTAGGGCCGCCATGGTGATCTGTCCAAATGTAGCTGCTTTCATTTTGCTTCCTCCTTAATGTGTCCTAGCAGTATCGGTTAGATGAGAATAATAAAAAGTGTCTTTGCAAAAAATTTTCATTGACAAAATTTATGAATCGCTCTATATCGTCTTTGTCGTTTACAAGCGACAGACTCTTTGTTCGGTTTTAGTCTGTAGGAAGGGCTTGCCATGACCAATTTTACTCGTGAATCTCTGCTGAAGAGACCATTTAATGACTTCCGTAATTACCCTTATGGTTTTTCCCGTTCAGGTGATTTCTCTATTCGAGAGAGTGATGCGCTAACTCAATATGGTGTGCTTATCAGTGCTTTATTGAGTGGTGAATATGCGCCACAGAATCAGGAGGATGATGCTCTGTTAGCGTCTGCCCGCGGCGAACAAGCACCGACGACGGTAGTGGAAAAAGCCTGGGCCAAATATCAAGCGCGTATCCACCGTCCTAAAGTTGCCAGCATGTACGGCAAAGGAAAATTTGCTGATGAAAGCTTTGGCTCCGGCAGTGCAGAAGACAGTGAAGACGACTTGATTGTTGAGGATTAATATAAAAAGCCCGGCGGTTGGCCGGGCTTTCAGGGGAGGTTATTGTTCGCGCTTAATGGCGCGGTGGGCAATATCCGTTCGGTAATACGCGTTATCCCAATGGATTTGATCAACAAGCTGATAGGCGTTTTGTTGGGCTTCGGTAACGTTATTACCCAGCGCGGTACAACAGAGTACGCGGCCGCCGTTGGTTACTATGTTAGCGTCCTTAACCGCAGTACCGGCATGAAACACTTTGCTGTCATCGGTTGCGGCGGGAATACCCTGGATAACATCGCCCTTACGATAGCTGTCGGGATAACCACCGGCTGCCATTACCACTCCGACAGCGGCGCGAGGATCAAAGGCAACGGGGGTCTGTTTAAGTTCACCGGCAATGGCCAGTTCGCATAACTCGACTAAGTCCGACTGTAAGCGCATCATGATGGGCTGTGTTTCGGGGTCACCAAAGCGACAGTTGTATTCAAGCACCTTGGCGCTGCCGTCCGGTGCTATCATCAGGCCAGCGTACAAGAATCCCGTGTAAGGATGACCTTCTTCAGCCATGCCATCGACCGTCGGCTTAATAACATGTTGCATGACCCAGTCATGCACCTTTGGTGAAACAACCGGCGCGGGTGAGTAAGCCCCCATACCACCGGTATTGGGCCCTGTATCGCCGTTATCACGAGCTTTATGGTCTTGGCTTGAGGCAAACGCAATGGCGTTTTTGCCGTCGGCCATGACAATAAAAGAGGCTTCCTCGCCTACCAGAAACTCCTCGATAACGACTCGGTGTCCGGCTTCGCCAAAACGGTTGCCCGCCAGCATGTCATCGATGGCTGCATCTGCTTGTTCAAGCGTTTCGGCAATGATTACGCCTTTACCAGCGGCAAGGCCATCGGCCTTAATGACGATGGGTAACGCATTATCGCGCACATATTGCTTGGCTGCGTCGACATCAGTAAAGTTTTGGTAGGCAGCGGTTGGAATATTATGGCGCTGTAAGAAATCCTTACTAAAGGCTTTAGATCCTTCAAGTTGAGCGGCAGCCGCTGTTGGTCCAAATATCGCAAGACCGGCTTGCTGGAAACGGTCAACAATGCCTTTAACCAATGGCGCCTCTGGGCCAACAATGGTTAGCTCGATGCGCTGTTCGCTGGCAAAAGCGAGCAACCCATCGATGTCTTCTGCTGCGATATCCAGATTGGTTAACTGAGGCTCCGTTGTGGTTCCGGCATTACCCGGCGCCACATACACGTGTTCAACTTTGGGTGACTGCGCCGCTTTCCATGCCAGAGCATGTTCACGGCCACCACCGCCGACAACCAAAACTTTCATGCGTATCCTTATTGTACTGGTTTTCTAAACTTCAGGGTAAAGCGGTCACTCTCACCAATCGCCTTGTAAATGTCGGCATCGTCGCCGTCTTCGACATTAAGCGTTGGCGGCAGGTTCCAAACCCCATTAGGATGATCGGCTGTATCCTGCGGGTTCGCGTTAATTTCGCTACTTTCAACGAACTCAAAACCGGCTTGTTCAGCAAGGTCTATAACCCAGCTTTCTTTGATGTAGCCACTATTTGCCATTGCCTCATCGTTGGCACCTTCCGGTAGTCTGTGATCAACGACCCCCAAAACGCCATCAGGCACTAACGCCTGATGAAATTGACGAAACGCGCTTAATACGGCCTCTTCGCCACCATTCATATACCAATTATGCAGGTTACGGAAGGTCAGTACCCGATCTGCACTGTTTGGAGGCGCAATATCGGTATCAAGCGGCGTGAGCGGAGCGAATTGGGTCAACTCAACATTACCAAATACGGCCTCACTGGTTAAACGCTCTTTAAATTTATTGAGTGAACGAGTGTAGTAATCACTATTTGTGTTCTCAGGAAAATGAGCAGCGTAAAACGTACCTTCATCGGCAAGGTAGGGAGCCAGTATTTCACTGTAATAACCGCCGCCTGGCCAAATTTCTACTACCGTCATTGACGGTTCAAGGCCGAAAAACTCGAGCGTTTCCTGCGGATGACGAAATTCATCACGTTGCACATAGGCCGGCGTGCGATCGGCATGGTCAACAGCTTTGTTCAAGGTGATAGAAGCACCTTGCTCAGTGCTTGCAGGAGCTGATGATTGCGGGCCCGAGTCACAGGCAGACAACGCCAGAAGCGATGTCATCGATAATGCGATTGCAGTGTATTTCATAATAGCTGCCTCTTTATTTTTAATAAGTGTTGGTAAAGATTAGCCCCGATCAAGCGGGGCGGCAAATAACATCACTTATCATTACGCATTAATGACGGAAATGGCGCATTCCTGTAAACACCATGGCGATGCCATGTTCATCTGCAGCCGCAATGATCTCGTCGTCACGGATAGAGCCGCCGGGTTGAATAATTGCCTTGATACCTGCCGCCGCAGCAGCATCAATTCCGTCGCGGAAAGGAAAGAATGCATCGGATGCCATCACTGAGCCCTCGACCTGAAGCCCTTCATCGGCTGCTTTAATACCGGCAATTTTGGCACTATAAACACGACTCATCTGACCCGCGCCAACGCCTATCGTCATACCGTCTTTGGCATAGACGATGGCATTAGACTTAACAAATTTAGCGACCTTCCAGCAAAACTTAAGATCAGCTAATTGCGCTTCCGTTGGCTGCACTTTGCTGACCACCTTGAGCGCATCAGTATCAAAGTCCTCGGTGTCGGACTGTTGTACCAGTAAGCCGCCGTTAACACGCTTGTAGTCCCACTGTTCTTGCTGAACAGACCACTCTCCAGCCTCTAGCAACCTTACGTTTTTCTTTTCGGCAACGACGCGAATAGCCGCATCAGTAACGGTTGGTGCGATAATAACTTCGACAAACTGTTGCTCGATGATAGCTTTTGCCGTCGCTTCGTCTAATTCGCGGTTAAAGGCGATAATACCGCCAAAAGCTGATGTCGGGTCGGTTTTAAACGCACGCTGATAAGCCGCCTCAATAGTGTCGTCAATGGAAACCCCACACGGGTTGGCATGCTTAACGATGACACAGGCAGGCTGGGTGAAGCTTTTTACACACTCCAGCGCCGCATCGGTATCAGCAATATTATTAAAGGACAGCGCTTTCCCTTGCAGCTGTTTCGCGCTTGATACGGTTCCTGATGGCGCATCGGTTTCGGTGTAGAATGCCGCTTTTTGATGACTGTTTTCACCATAGCGCAGGCTTTGTTTGTGATTAACCTGAAGATTATAAGTGCTTGGAAAATCGGCTTCGCCAGTTAGCTTTCCACCTAAGTAGTTAGCAATCATGCCATCGTATTGTGCGGTATGTTCAAAGGCTGCCACGGCCAATTTAAAACGGCTTTCTGCTGACACTGCGTCACCGTTTTCTGCCATTTCATCCAGTACCCGCTGGTAATCATCACTATTAACAACGATGGTCACATCTTTATGATTTTTAGCGGCAGCGCGAACCATAGTAGGTCCACCGATATCAATGTTTTCGATAGCATCTGCTAAGGTGCAATCTGGTGCCGCAACGGTTTTCTTAAAGGGGTAAAGGTTGACCACCACTAAATCGATAGCAGCGATGTCCTGCTCTTGCATCACCGCGCTATCGATGTCGCGGCGTCCAAGGATGCCGCCATGAATTTTTGGATGTAGTGTTTTGACACGACCGCCCATGATTTCAACTTGACCCGTGTGCTCCGACACATCTTTTACTGCGATATCGTTTTCGCGTAACAATTTTGCGGTGCCGCCTGTTGATAGAATTTCAACACCTTTTGCTGCTAACTGAGTGGCAAATTCGACTATGCCGGTTTTATCAGAAACACTGATTAACGCACGCTTAATGGATTGGGTTTGCATCACGTTGCCTTTAACTTTACTAACTATGGATAATATCAAGAGTATAAAAAAAAGAGCGCCAGAAGGCGCTCTTTAAGAGAAATTTAGTTCATGCCGTATTTTTTTAACTTCTTGCGAAGAGTACCACGGTTAATACCCAGCATGGTTGCAGCGCGGGTTTGATTGCCGCGAGTGTAAGTCATCACTTCCTCAAGCAAAGGGGCTTCAACTTCTGATAAAACTAACTCGTAAAGCTCTTCAGGATCCTGGCCGTCTAGCTGGCGTAAAAAGCTGTTTAGCGCTTGCTTCACCGAATCACGAAGTGGTTTCGGTTGTGAGTTATTACCAATCGTTGTTAATGGTGATGTGTTCTCACGGTTAGGGTTTTGATCAAACATAGTGCGCTTATCTCTTCTCTACAGTGACAAAATAGTGTTCGAGTGAATCAAGTTGCTCGTTAGGCGACTCGATCCGGTTAAACTGTTGACGCATCTCGCGTCCGCCGGTTCGTTCGTTTAGGTACCAACCGACGTGCTTACGCGCAATGCGGACACCCTGGTATTCGCCATAGAACTGGTGAAGTCGACGCACGTGGCTTATTACCGTGGTCGCGACTTCATCATTACTCGGTTGTGGACAATGTGTTCCATGCCGCAAGTAATGTTCAATTTCGCGGAATAACCAAGGATTACCTTGAGCGCCTCGGCCAATCATAATGGCATCGGCGCCGGTGTAATCTAATACCTGCCTGGCTTGTTCCGGCCGCCGGATATCTCCGTTGGCGACAACCGGTATGGAAACCGCCTGCTTAATTGCTTTAATTGTGTCGTATTCGGCTTCGCCTTTGTACATGCACGCGCGAGTGCGCCCATGGATAGCTAATGACTGAATACCACTACGTTCTGCAATACGGGCTATTTCAATACCGTTTTTGTGCGCCGGTTCCCAGCCTGTTCGAGTTTTTAATGTTACCGGCACGTCAACTGCGTTAACAACGGCGACAAGAATTTCCTCGACTAGGTCCGGGTGCTGCATGAGCGCAGAACCTGCCAATTTTTTGTTTACCTTTTTCGCCGGGCATCCCATATTAATATCAATGATCTGGGCACCCATAGCGACGTTTACGCGCGCAGCTTCCGCCATCAGTTGTGGCTCAGAGCCAGCAATCTGCACTGCCCGAATACCTAATTCGCCGGAATGATCCATTCGCTGTCGCGACTTATCGGTATTCCAGACTTTCGGATTGCTCGACAGCATTTCCGATACTGTAAGTCCGGCACCCAGTTCATGGCACAACTGCCTGAATGGCTGGTCGGTAACGCCCGCCATGGGTGCAAGTATTACATTGTTGTCTAATTGGTATTGACCAATCCGCATCGGTTAAAAACTACGCAGCGAAAGGGTGGAGAATTTTATGGAATTTAGCGGATAAAGAAAAGGCTAAAAAGTATGCAATTTTAGCCTTTTTTTGAGTTTTTACTATTGACAAAAATGCTGGTTGGCGAGCTAAACAGCTTAATAGCCCGTCTACTGTGTTCGTTTACCCGACAGCATTACCCAGTCACCTTCGACGACAATAGGGTCAAACGTGATGCTGGGCGTATAAGCAGCCATTACGTCCTCAGCCTGGCGTTTTAAAATACCGGACAGTACCAGAGATCCGCCAAGGTCAACGTAGTTCAGTATGGTGCCGGCAAGTTCCCGTAATGGTCCCGCAAGAACATTAGCCATGACCAGGTCGGCTTTGGCTGTGGGCTGCTCTGTTGGTAGATAGACATCAAATTTGCCGGCGACACCGTTACGTTCAGCGTTTTCCTGCGTTGCGATTAGCGCCTGGCGATCGATATCAATACCAATCGCATGCCGAGCGCCTAATTTAAGCGCAGCAATACCCAGAATGCCAGAGCCGCAGCCAAAGTCGACAACCTCGCTATGTGAGTGGCCGTGTTGATCTAACCAACGCAAGCACATAGCCGTTGTCGGGTGAGTTCCGGTGCCAAATGCCATGCCGGGGTCTAGCAGAATATTAACCGCATCGGGTTCAGGGATGTCACGCCATGTGGGACAAATCCATAACCGTTCGCCAAACCGAATGGGATGGAAATTATCCATCCACTCGCGCTCCCAGTCTTTGTCTTCCAGGCCGTCGACTTTATATTGCAATGGTGCTGGCAGTACCTTTGCTTTTTCGAGGTTAGCGATGACTGGTTTTAAATCAACCTCGGCATCGAATAAACCGGTAACTAAGGTATGTTGCCACATCAGCACTTCGCCCAGCGGAGGCTCGAAAATAGGGTTATCAGCGCCATCCCGATAAGTAACTGCCTGAGCGCCATTAGCCATTAGCATATCGCCCACCTGCGGGGCGTGATCTTCGGTACTTGAGAGTGTTAACTGGATCCAGGGCACTGTTTAGTGCCCTCCGATACCGAGTTTTTTCTCAAGGTAGTGAATGTTGGTACCACCATGCTGAAAGTTTTCGTCCGCCATGATGTCCTTTTGCAGAGGAACGTTAGTCTTAATATTCTCGATGATCAGTTCACTGAGTGCGTTACGCATACGGGCAATAGCGATGTCACGATTTTCGCCGTATGTAATTAGCTTACCGATCATGGAATCATAGTTAGGCGGCACTTTGTAGTCTGCATAGACGTGCGAATCCCAGCGCACACCAAACCCACCGGGTGAATGAAAGCGCGTGATGGTGCCGGGCGACGGGACAAAGGTAGCGGGATCTTCGGCGTTGATCCGACACTCAACCGCGTGGCCGCGAATAACAACATCTTCCTGATTAAACGAAAGCTGGCGTCCGGCCGCTATGCGGAGTTGTTCTTTGATGAGGTCGATACCAGTCACCATCTCGGTAACCGGGTGCTCTACCTGAATGCGGGTGTTCATTTCGATAAAATAAAACTCGCCGTTTTCGTACAAGAACTCAAACGTACCGGCACCGCGATAACCAATCTCTATACACGCTTTGGCACACCGCTCGCCAATGAATTTACGCATTTCAGGCGTGATGCCCGGGGCAGGCGCCTCTTCAACAACTTTTTGATGCTTACGTTGCATCGAACAGTCACGCTCGCCTAAATGAACTGCGTTACCCTGACCATCAGCCAAAACCTGAACTTCGACGTGTCGCGGGTTCTCGAGGAACTTCTCCATGTACACGACCGGGTTGCCAAAGGCAGCACGCGCTTCATTTTGTGTCATTGTAATTGCACTGAGTAGCTCGCTCTCCTGCCGAACTACGCGCATACCACGACCACCGCCGCCCCCGGCTGCTTTAATAATAATCGGGTAGCCAATGCGTTTTGCGAGCTTGATGTTGCGATCGTCATCGTCATCAAGTGGGCCATCAGAGCCTGGTACACAGGGTACGCCGGCTTGTTTCATGGCTTTAATGGCAGACACTTTGTCACCCATTAAACGGATAACATCGGCAGTGGGGCCGACAAATATAAAGCCGGACTTTTCAACTTGCTCAGCAAAGTCGGCATTTTCAGCTAAAAAGCCGTAACCCGGATGAATAGCTGCTGCATCGGTAATTTCAGCCGCGCTTATGATGCGGGGAATATTTAGATAGCTCTCATTTGCTGGCGCTTTACCGATACAAATGGACTCGTCGGCCAATAGGACGTGTTTCAGATTCCGGTCAACGGTCGAGTGAACGGCGACCGTTTTGATACCCAGTTCTTTACACGCCCGCAGAATTCTAAGGGCGATTTCACCGCGGTTTGCGATAACCACTTTATCTAACATGATAAATTCCTGGTTGTATTCGTTGCTTAGTGGTTTAACAGACTTATTCGATAACAAATAGCGGCTGGTCAAATTCAACCGGCTCTTCGTTTTCCACTAAGATTTGCTTAATTACACCACTTTTGTCGGCTTCGATTTGATTCATCATTTTCATCGCTTCGACGATGCATAAGGTTTCGCCTGCGTTAACTTTAGAGCCTACGGTAACGAAAGGCCCGGCATCGGGTGATGGTGCTTCATAAAAGGTACCGACCATCGGCGAGCGAACGATATGACCTGTAGGCTCTTCTTTCGCAGGTGCTGCATTTTCAGCGCCTGGGGCTGCAGCTGGTTGAGAGGCTGGCGCTGGTGCTGGTTGCGGTTGCGGTGCATATTGCATTGGCGCAGGTTGCGCGCTGTAGCGATTAATGCGCACTGCTTCTTCACCTTCGGTGATTTCTAGCTCGGCGATGCCAGACTCTTCGACTAGCTCGATCAACTTTTTAATTTTACGAATGTCCATGATAACCGTGTGCCTCAGTTAAAGTTTTAATTGTTTGATAATTGCAAGCAATGCCATCGAGTAACCAAACGGTCCAAAACCACTTAAGGTCCCGGCCGCAATGTCGGCTAAATACGAGTGGTGGCGAAATTGCTCGCGCTGATAAATATTAGAGATATGTACTTCGTAGAACGGGATAGCAACAGCTGATAGCGCGTCACGCAGAGCGATACTGGTATGCGAATAACCAGCTGCATTAACGATCATGTGGTCAACTGAACCACGCGCCTGCTGTACCTGATCAATAAGTTCGGACTCGCTGTTAGACTGCTTAAAAATAAGCTGAACCGCATGCCCGGATGCGAGTTCTTTTAAATCTGCTTCAATGTCTGCCAAGCTCGTATGCCCATAAATATCGGGCTCACGCGTACCTAACAAGTTAATGTTCGGTCCGTTCAAAACGAGTACATTTGCTTTTTGCGAGTTATTAGATTGCATTTGGCTGCCAAATGTTGCGAACGTGTCGATATCATTAACTTTGTTCGAAATATCGACAGATTACAATAAAAAAGTTTCATCTTTTGGCATTATAGAACAATAAGCGGCAATTGCAGTAAAATACTGGTCTTATCACCGCTTTTAGGAGCAACTTAGGTTATTGGGCAGACTTCATTCGCTTCACATGGCTGATAAATGCGTCGGCATCTTTAAATCCTGTGATACGCCAATCGGTAACTTCCTCACCATTAGGAGAGAAAAACATTACCGTCGGCAGGCCTAGCACGCGATACTCAGATAACAGTTGTTGGTCACTACCATCATTTGCAGTGACATCCGCCTGTAGCAACAGCATTGACTGAAGTTCTGCCTTTACTCGCTCGTCTGCAAAGGTGTACTGCTCGAACTCTTTGCAGGCGACACACCAATCGGCGTAAAGATCGACCATGACCCATTGCTGTTGTTGCGCGGCCGTTTCAACTTTACTCTCAAGTTCCGCCAGCGTGGCTACCTGAGTAAACAGCGCGTGCGCTTGTTGAGCGCGCTCGCGTTTTTCATACTGCCACTGAGCGCCGAATACGATTGTCGCAACCAATACCAGAAAAAGTATGATTTTTGCGCCGGGACGGGTAAGTGTTTTTAGGTGTTGCCCCATAAACACCGTGAGTGACGCGAAGTAGGTTAGCCATAACCAGAAGGTTTGCTCAGTAGACAATAAACGCTCTATGAGTACCACCACGACGGCAAGTAGCAACCAACCAAATGCGTGTTTTATCATGTCCATCCAGGCACCGGCTTTGGGTAAT
The DNA here is from genome assembly GCF_019431395.1 of Idiomarina sp. NCBI lineage: Bacteria > Pseudomonadati > Pseudomonadota > Gammaproteobacteria > Alteromonadales > Idiomarinaceae > Idiomarina > Idiomarina sp. The sequence goes on along the minus strand of NZ_CP080268.1, from coordinate 1,899,571 downwards.
AACTTACCACCCGAGACACCAAATATAATTAACGGCACGCCCATCCCGAGACTTAGCGCATATAGAATAGCGGCACCGGAAACAACGTCGCCGGACTGTGCAATGTAGAGGAGAGAGCCTGACAGCGGGGCCGTTGTACAAGGCGAGGCGACTAATCCTGAAATAACGCCAATGGTAAAGACACCACCAACACGGCCACCTTTTTGCTGACCGCTGAGCGCCTGTAATTTGCTTTGCAGTGATGATGGTAACTGCAACGTGAATAAGCCCAGCATGCTCAGGGCGAAAAGCCCAAATGCAATACTGAGTACAATTAATACCGCAGGGTGCTGAAAATAAGCCTGGTATTGCATTCCCGCAAGCGCGACGACAAGCCCGAGCAATGAATAGGTAATAGCCATGCCCTGAACATAAACAAAGGAAAGCCACAGGGCGTTTTTGAATGTTCTTGGCTTATCGCCAATCACAACACTGGATAGAATCGGATACATCGGAAACACACAAGGTGTAAAAGCTAAGCCGATGCCGAGGATAAAGAACACCAACAAAGAAACGCCAAGGGTCTGGGTTTCCAGCCCGAATAAGCCGGAGTTACTGCTGTTGTCGGGGCTGACGTTTGTTTGCTCACTTGGTGTCGCTGCAGCTGTTGCTGGTTGTGTTTCGCTAGCCAAATTGATGCGTGTAGGAGGATAACATAAGCCGGCATCTGCACAGCCCTGGTACTGTAACTCTACCCCTTGCTCTGCCATTGTTGCATCAAGCTTTACGCCAAACTCAAGGTAGCCGCGAAAAATCTGCGTTTCACCAAAAAATTCATCAACGTGAGTTTCGGAAGCGGGAAAGTTAATGGGCTGTTTGAGAGCTTCTGCTGGTGTGACCTTAAACTGATGTTTATAGAGGTAGTAGCCAGGCTCAATATTAAAACTAACGGTTATACCTTCATCGTCTTTACGCACTTCGGGGGTGAAGGCTTGTTCGACCGGCAGAAATTCAGGCTCAGAGCTGAACGGATTATTTGATTGCGAAAAACCGGATTGTGCCAAGGCTACAGAGCTAACTGCCAGCAGTAGTAAACAACTAAAAAATCTAACCACCCGGTACTTCATTTTGTCTGCGCCTCAATCCAGTTAAGGTATTCCGGTAAGCCATCATCAATTTCAAAGCTGATCAGTTCCGGTGAGTCATAGCTATGTGCCTTTTGAACTGCCTGCTTAAGCGAAGCAACTTTGAGTTTGGACGTCTTAATAATTAACAACACTTCATTGTCTTCATGCACATGACCCTGCCACTCGTAAACCGATTGAATTGCAGGAACGATATTGACGCACGCCGCCAGCTTTTCTTTGACTAAGCTATGTGCCAGTTGTTTTGCCTCGCCTATATCGCTGCAGGTGCATAAAAGCATACGTGTCGCATTAGCCATAAAAATACCTCGTTACCGACTGACCGGACGTTAAAATAACACAAAAAAACAAAAAATTTTTTTCATCCTACCCTTGATAACACAATTTCTTGCCCCATTTATTGAGCACACACATTTTTTAACGCCCTTAAAGGGTATTAACCACACACAACATAGGTTGAGGAGTTATCACCAATGAAACTTCGTCCTTTACACGATCGAGTCATTATTAAACGCATCGAAGTCGAAGCAAAGTCTGCAGGCGGCATTGTTTTGACGGGTTCTGCGGCAGAAAAGTCCACCCGCGGTGAAGTCATTGCCGTAGGTAATGGCCGTATTTTAGATAACGGTGAAGTGCGTGCGCTGGACGTGAAAGCCGGCGATAAGGTTCTGTTCAACGAAGGTTACGGTGTTAAAACCGAAAAAATCGACGGTGAAGAGTTCCTGATTATGAGCGAAAGCGACATTTTGGCAATCGAAGAATAAGCCAAAAACTAACGCATAAATCGTTAAACCGTATTTAAGAGGAAAGCAAACATGGCAGCTAAAGAAGTTAAATTTGGTAACACAGCGCGTCAAAAAATGCTGAAAGGCGTCAACGTATTGGCCGACGCTGTAAAAGTAACCTTAGGTCCTAAAGGCCGTAACGTTGTTTTAGATAAGTCATTCGGTGCACCGAACATCACTAAAGATGGTGTGTCAGTTGCAAAAGAAATCGAGCTTGAAGACAAGTTCGAGAACATGGGCGCACAAATGGTCAAAGAAGTTGCGTCTAAAGCAAATGACGAAGCCGGTGACGGTACAACGACAGCGACCGTATTAGCACAATCTATTGTTAACGAAGGCCTGAAAGCCGTTGCGGCGGGCATGAACCCAATGGATTTAAAACGCGGTATCGATAAAGCAGTTATCGCTGCCGTTGAAGAGCTGAAGAAAATCTCTCAACCATGCGCTGACAGCAAAGCGATTGCACAGGTAGGTACTATTTCTGCTAACTCAGACCATACTATCGGTCAAATTATCGCTGAAGCGATGGACAAAGTTGGTCAGGAAGGCGTTATCACCGTTGAAGAAGGTCAGGCACTGACTGACGAACTTGATGTTGTTGAAGGTATGCAGTTCGACCGTGGTTATCTGTCTCCTTACTTCATCAACAACCAGGAAAGCGGTTCAGTTGAACTGGATAACCCGTTCATCCTGTTGGTTGACAAGAAAATCTCTAACATCCGCGAATTACTGCCGGTATTAGAAGGCGTTTCTAAAGCAGGCAAACCATTACTAATCATCGCTGAAGATGTTGAAGGCGAAGCGTTGGCTACCTTGGTGGTGAACAACATGCGTGGCATCGTAAAAGTTGCTGCGGTTAAAGCACCTGGATTTGGTGACCGTCGTAAAGCAATGTTGCAGGACATCGCTGTGTTGACTGGCGGTACGGTTGTCTCTGAAGAAATCGGTATGGAGTTGGAAAAAACTCAGCTGGAAGATCTGGGTACTGCGAAACGCGTTGTTATCACCAAAGACAACACCACCGTTGTTGACGGTAATGGCGACGACGCAGCGATCGAAGGTCGCGTAACGCAAATCAAGCAGCAGATGGAAGATACGACGTCTGACTATGATCGCGAAAAACTGCAAGAGCGTCTGGCTAAGTTAGCTGGCGGCGTTGCGGTAATCAAAGTGGGCGCGGCGACTGAAGTCGAAATGAAAGAGAAAAAAGCCCGCGTAGAAGACGCGTTACACGCAACTCGCGCTGCGGTTGAAGAAGGCGTTGTACCTGGTGGTGGTGTTGCACTGGTTCGTGCAGCAAGCAAACTGGGCGAATTACGCGGCGACAACGAAGAACAGAACGTCGGTATTCGTTTAGCATTGCGTGCAATGGAATCACCATTGCGTCAAATCGCAACCAACGCTGGTGCAGAAGCTTCAGTTGTTGCTAACAATGTGCGTGACGGCGAAGGTAACTTTGGTTACAACGCAGGTAACGACACTTACGGCGACATGCTGGAAATGGGTATTCTTGACCCAACTAAGGTTACTCGCTCAGCGCTGCAGTTTGCTGCATCCGTTGGTGCATTGATGATCACCACCGAAGCGATGATCGCTGACATCCCGCAAGATGATAATGCCGGCGGTATGCCTGGCGGCGACATGGGTGGCATGGGCGGAATGGGCGGCATGATGTAAGCTGCTGTTTCCAGCCTTTGTTTATTAAAAAAGCGCCTGCGGGCGCTTTTTTTGTATATCTATGCATTGAGGTTTTGAATTTTTCTGCTAAACGTTTGTCATAGTGATTAAGTAATTTCGCCAGGAGGTGATTATGCGCACACTATCAATGACAGCATTAGCGTTAGTTTCGGCAATGTTATTTACACCAGCTCATGCAGGTGAGGCTAAAGTTAACTTCGAGAAAGTTGATGACTATACCGATTTTGAGCCCGCGAACGGTTTGGAAGAGCGCTATCAAAAACGCTTGATGGAAGAGTTAACCGGTTACTTCAATGAACTGTCTGCTGACTTGCCCGACGGGCAAACGTTAGCTGTAACGGTAACTGACATCGACTTAACAGGCCGTCTCGAGCCAACATTTGGCGAATCGACATCTAACTTTATCCGCGTGGTACGTTCGATCGACTTTCCAACGATGGATTTCAATTACTCTTTAACAGATAGTAACGGTAGTGTAATTAAACAAGAGGACGTCGAGTTAAAAGACATGAGTTTTGACTTTGACACGATGGCGACTAAACGGTCGCGTTCTGACGACTTGTACTACGAGAAAAAAATGCTCAAAGACTGGTTTAGAAAAACCTTCTCTGAGCACGTCGCATCTAGCCAGCCTGCCGAATCTGCTTAAGTCGGGCTAGGGTTTCTGTTAACAGTTGTAGCTGCTGCACGATTTTTTGCAGCAGCGCCTCGTCCTCTTTATTCTGTTGCCACTGCTCAACGTTTTCGGTTACCTCTTTTAGGTAAGGTTGAAACCGATTGCTGCTCGTTACAAAATGAGTATTATCTGCGAAGACATCTTGAAACTTCGCTTTACCCTGTTGTCGTAGGTCATCCAGGTAAGTGTCAGCGTCAACAGTCTGGCGATAAAGAACCTGTAAGTGTTGTTGCAGTTTTTCCTCAACAGAAATCATGGTATCGGTCATATTTTCCTTGCCTTAATCTATTTAAATCTACCGTCGGGCATGATTGCAGTCTTGCTGTTTTCTCCGCCCACTTCGCGCACGAGCTTAGGCACTAAAAAACCGGGTAGACGCTCATTCATACCTAACCAAAGTTGCTGGGCCGTATCGTCACTCACTTCAAAATGAGCCGCGCCCGTAACTTTATCAAGTTGATGCAGATAATAGGGTAACACATCGCAATCGAACAGACTCTCGCTCAGTTCGGTCAGTGAGTCGACATTGTCGTTAACGCCTTTTAACAGAACACTTTGGTTGAATAAGTGAATACCCGCCTTATACAACGAAGCCAGCCGGTGCTTCAGCTCAGCTGAAATTTCGTTAGCGTGATTAGCATGCAGTACCAGGCTGGTTTTTAGTCGGGTATTCGCCAAAATCCTCACTAATGTTTCCGTGATCCGAGTCGGAATAACAATGGGTAATCGAGAGTGGATACGTAGCCGCTTTAGTTGGGTGACATTACTCAGTGCTTCAATAATCCGTGTAAGAGTTTTGTCACTGGCCATCAGCGGATCACCTCCGCTTAGGATAACTTCGTTAATCTGGGGGTAACGAGTCAAGTAATCTATAGTTTGACTCAGTTCGTGTTGGCTAAAGCGAATCTCTTGATATGGGAAGTGACGACGAAAACAATAACGACAGTTAACCGCACAGCCCCCTTTTAGAATGATTAAAATACGCGACTGATATTTGTGCAGCAGGCCCTGGTTTTTGTCTACGGCGACATTATCACCTTGTTCTAACAGTGGGTCAGCAGTATAACCGGGAGTATCGTCAAACTCCTGTTTTAGCGGCAATACCTGCCGTAGCAATGGGTCGTTGGCGTCGCCGGGTTTAATCAGTCGTGCAAATGGGCGCGGCACAAGCAGCGGAAAAAGTTCTCGTGCGCGAGAATCCTCAAAAAACTGTGAAGCATCCAAACCGACGTATTTGAGCAGATCATTGGGACTGCGAAACGCTTGTTGTAACTCAAGCCGCCAGTCGGGTCGAGTTAGCAGTGTTGCTTGTTGGTTCAAATCAGCCTCGACTATTTGTTTCATCAGATGATTATTTTACCTGAAAAATTTTGCCGTTTGTTTTATTATTGCCGGCATCTGGAATGATTTGACGATTAGCTCATAAAGGAAAAGATTATGGCAAATTACAGCACCAACGAGTTTAAAGGTGGCTTAAAAATAATGCAGGATGGCGAGCCATGCAGCATTGTCGAAAACGAGATGGTAAAGCCGGGCAAAGGTCAGGCCTTTAACCGAGTCAAGATTCGTAAATTAATCAGTGGCAAGGTTGTCGAGAAAACGTTTAAGTCGGGTGAGTCGGTCGAAGGGGCTGATGTTATCGAATTGGAACTAGCCTACTTATATAATGACGGCGAATTCTGGCACTTTATGAACAACGAAACCTTTGAGCAAGTTGCAGCCGACGCTAAAGCTGTTAGCGATGCAGAAAAGTGGTTGGTTGAGCAAGATGTATGTACTCTCACTTTATGGGAAGGCAACCCTATTAATGTTCAGCCGCCAAACTTTGTTGAGTTGGAAGTGACTGAAACTGACCCAGGTCTTAAAGGTGATACCGCGGGTACCGGTGGTAAACCAGCGACGTTGAGCACGGGGGCTGTGGTACGAGTGCCATTGTTTGTTCAGATAGGCGAAGTCATTAAAGTCGATACACGCTCGGGTGAGTATGTATCGCGCGTACAAAAGTAACGACTGACATAGATAATGGACTGGCGTTCTGAGGCATCTTTGCAAACGCTCCAGCAGCGAGCTGAATTGATGCGACAGATCCGCCAGTTTTTTTATCAACGCAATGTCCTCGAAGTTGATACCCCCTTATTAGCCCGCCATGGCGTTACCGACCCCCACTTAGAAAACCTGACAACCACACTGTCGGCGGGACCTGATGGACAACCGCTGAAACTTAGCTTACAAACATCGCCGGAATACGCCATGAAAAGGTTACTGGCACAATATAGAACCAGTATTTTTCAGCTATCGCACGTGTTTCGGGACGATGAAATCGGACGTCACCACAACCCAGAGTTCAGTTTAGTTGAGTGGTATCGTGTTGGTTTTAATCTTGTCGATCTCATTGCTGAAGTCAGCGAGTTAATACAGTATGTTACCGATGCGCCGCCGGTTATAACGTACACCTACCAAGAGATATTTGTGCAGTGCACGGGCTGGGACCCACTGCAGAGCGAGGGAATATCCGCCATACATCGTCACTTAAAAACACGCTCAGATACGCGCGACTGGATGGAAAAAGAAACGGATCCGGATACTATATTACAACTTGCATTTAATGTTCTTATCGAACCTCAACTACCATCACAAACGCCTGTAGCTATCACTCACTTTCCTCGTTCGCAAGCTGCGTTGGCGCGTGTTTGTCCCGAGGACGAACGTGTATCACTGAGGTTTGAAATCTACTACCAGGGAATAGAATTAGCGAATGGATACGATGAACTGACCGATACCGATGAGCAAAATCGGCGGTTTGTTGAGGATAACGCTAAACGTAGGCAATTGCAGCGAGCAGAGAGAACTGCTGACGAATACTTGCTTGCTGCGCTTAGACACGGCATGCCACCTTGCTCTGGTGTTGCGCTTGGATTTGACCGCTTATTGATGATTGCTCTGAATAAAGACCAGATCTCCAGCGTAGTGCCTTTCTCTATCGCTAACTGCTGAAGACAGTTTGATAAAAACTTAATCGATCCCCTTGGCATCTGATAGCGTATGTTATAATATAACAGCACGGTAGTCAGGGGGGCGAATATGACCTTATCAAAACAAAAGCGATTGGACAGAGCTGGGATGTGGATCACCACATTGTGCGCGATCCATTGCCTTTTATTGCCGCTGATACTCCCCCTGTTGGCTCTGGCTGGTTTAGCGTTTATTGGCGAAGACCTGCTAGAAAATACCATTTTAGGTCTTAGCGTAGCGGTGGGCTTATGGTCCCTGATTGGTGGCGCACGTAAGCACGGTGAATGGCGCCTGCTGGTACCATTACTAGCTGGCGCGCTGATATACTCTCAGCGCGACATCCTAGGGCACCTGGGCGAGCCTTTTATTATCCTGCTTGGCGCGAGCCTCATTATTTACGCACACTGGAGTAATCTGCGACGATCCCGTAAGGTTAACGCTGTAGTTCCTGTGGCTGTTCCTGAAACAAATTAAGCATCAACGCAAGGCTAGCTTAATTTCTCCAATATAACGCCAGATTCAATGTGGTCAGTGTATGGGAACTGGTCAAATATAGCGGCCGACGTCACCTTAAACTCTTTACCCAGCGCTTTGATGTTCTCGATTAGCGTATCAGGGTTGCATGAGATATAAATGATACGAGAATATTGACGGACAAGCTGTATGGCTAGTTCATCCAGACCGGCGCGCGGCGGATCAACGAGTACTGTTTTACAGTTAAAAGAGCTTAAGTTGGCTTCCTCAGCGCGTCTTGAAGACAACGTCCCCTGCATTGCCTGGCTGAACTCTTCGGCTGACATTCTAACCACAGTCACGTTGTTAATGCTATTGAGCTCGGCACCGCGTCGTGCGGCATTGACCGAACCCTTGCTGATTTCGGTTGCAAGCACTCGATTAAATTGTTTGGCAAGCGGTAGGGTGAAGTTGCCATTGCCACAGTAAAGTTCTAACAGGTCGTGACTCGTGTTACCGGCATGGCGGCTTGCCCATTCGATCATTTTTTCGTTAATACCGGCATTGGGCTGGGTAAAACTATTTTCTGTTTGAATAGACTGATAGGTTTTGCCATTCACCCTAACTTGCTCAGTAACGTACTCCTCCCCAAAAACAACTTTTTGTTTGCGGGCTCTGCCAATTAAATGCAATACATCCGCATATTGCTGGAGGTGTTGATGCAATTCCGCAGCAGCAGCTTGCCATTCCTCATCAAGAGCACGGTGGTAGAGTACTGATACAATGGCCTGTTGTGTTGTGGTGGTTAAAAAATCAACCTGAAATAACTTCTGCCGCAGTACGGGTTTATCGATGACATAGTCTCTAACGGCCTGCATCAGCTTATTAATAAGTCGACTACCCGGCAAAAACTCATCTTTTCTGACTTTTTCCCGAGTTTCCGGATTAAACATAATATAGTAAAGGTCATCGCCTTCATGCCAAAGCCGGAACTCTGCGCGCATGCGATAATGCTTAGGCTCAGATTTAACTACATCGAAGTCGCTTACACCGATTTCCTCAAAGCGCTGGGCAGAAGTCTCGATCTTTTGTTCAAGCTGCTTCTCGTAATCGATCAACTCGATGTTCTGATATGTCATCTGTAATACCTTTGTAAAGATTGGTTACATTTAGTAATAATTTGTGGCAGATTTTTAAATGCCAACGAGACGTTATTCTCTCATGTTGTGTTGGCCCTGAAAATTCCAAATATAAAAACACAGGGTTAATCATGAAATTATCGCTAAAAAAATCATTAGTATTTGTGGCAACAGCATCGGTCCTATCTGCTGGAGCGCAGGCTGCTGTAGATAAAGAACGCGTTATTGTAGCTTTTAAACCGGGTAATAAAGCATCGGTACAGCAGGCGATTCAAAAGGCCGGCGGTGAGACCAAGGTCGATTTACCGAACCACCATGCCATGGCAATTACTGTGCCCGCTAATGCTCTAAAGGGTTTAAAAAACAATCCGAATATTGAATATGTGGAACCCGACGTAAAACGTAAATTGTTAGCCTCAGAGTTCGAGCCAGGCCAACCATATGGTATTGCGCAGGTTCAAGCCGACTTATTGTCAGATGCGGCCGCGGGTAATAGAAAGGTTTGTATTATCGACTCGGGTTATGACTTAGGTCATCCTGACCTACAAAGTGCGGGTGTTGATGGTAGCTACAATAGTGGTACTGGTAATTGGTATACCGACGAGAGTGGTCATGGAACGCACGTTGCAGGAACAATTGCAGCACTAGCGAATGGTACTGGCGTTGTAGGAGTCCTACCGAATGGCAATATAAACCTTCACATAGTAAAAGTATTTAATGCGGATGGCTGGGGCTATTCATCTTCATTGATTGCTGCGGCTGATGAATGCGCGGCGGCAGGCTCTAATGTCATTAATATGTCATTAGGTGGAGATCGCGGCAGTAAAACTGAAGAAAGGGCGTTTGCACAATTTAATGACCAAGGAATATTAAGTATTGCTGCTGCGGGTAATGCAGGCAATACCCGTCATTCTTACCCTGCATCATATGACGCTGTTGTATCGGTTGCTGCAATAGATTCAAACAAACAGGTTGCGTCATTTTCGCAACAAACTAATCAAGTTGAACTTTCCGGACCGGGGGTCGCCGTACTATCTTCTGTTCCTCGGGGCATGGGTGAACGTTCAGAAGCCGTGGTTGCAGAAGTGAGCTTCGAAAATCTTGCTATGGAAGGATCTGCTAAAGGCACTGCGACAGGTTCATTAGCTGACTGCGGTATCGGTGACCAGGTTTGTGCTGACGCAAACGGTAGCGTATGCCTCATTGAGCGGGGAGCGATTAGTTTTGCTGAAAAAGTACAAGCTTGTGAAGTCGGTGGTGGAATTGGCACCATCATTTACAACAATGAAGTGGGTGTTTTGAGCGGCACGCTGGGCGATGTCGTTACCAGCATTCCGTCTGTTGTGGTGAGCGCTTCTGCTGGTGCGCAAATGTTGAATCAGCTGGGGTCGACGGCAACCGTTGCTGTTGAAAGTAGCGATTGGGCATTTTTTGACGGAACGTCGATGGCAACACCGCATGTTGTTGGAGTAAGTGCATTAGTGTGGAGTCATTTCGCAGATTGTAGTAATACGGACATCCGTAGTGCGCTATCGGCTACAGCCGAGGACCTTGGTGATACTGGTCGTGATAATGCGTATGGACATGGTTTAGTCCAAGCCAAACTTGCCTATAATTATCTAGCGAACAACGGATGCTCCGGAAGCGATGGTTCAGGTGGAGATACAGGTGGTTCTGGTGATGACGATACCAAGCCCGGTAACGGAAAAGGTAATGGAAAGAACAAATAATCAGGTGAAATCCACTATTTAGTCGTAAAAGCCCCTGTTATAGAACAGGGGTTTTTTATTTTAACGTCCTATAAAGGCTATATAATTGTTAATATTGATCACATTTGAATGGTATTTAAACGGTTGGCATAGAAAACAATTAAAATTGCAAAAAAGGCCTTGACGGTTGCAGTTAAATCTCTAAAATGCGCTCCACGTTCGAGGCAGGCAACGAAGCCGCCGAAAACAGAAGTTTTCAAAAACATCTTTTTTTAAAAAAGTATTGACGGAAAACTTCAGGTGTGTAGAATACGCACCTCTCGCAGCGAGGCTGCTGAGAAACGCTCTTTAACAATATATCAAGCCAAGCAAACTGTGTGGGCACTTGCAGAAGTTAAGCAAAACGAAATATGTATTGCAACTTTTGAATGAGTGTTCAGCAAGGTTTCGAAAGAAGCCAAGCAAAAACGCGTAATTCATTGAGTTGATTGAACTACTTTTAATTGAAGAGTTTGATCATGGCTCAGATTGAACGCTGGCGGCAGGCCTAACACATGCAAGTCGAGCGGTAACAGAGAGAAGCTTGCTTCTTTGCTGACGAGCGGCGGACGGGTGAGTAATACTTGGGAACTTGCCTCTAGGCGGGGGACAACCACTGGAAACGGTGGCTAATACCGCATAATGTCTACGGACCAAAGTGGGGGACCTTCGGGCCTCACACCTAGAGATGGGCCCAAGCGGGATTAGCTAGTTGGTGAGGTAAAGGCTCACCAAGGCGACGATCCCTAGCTGTTCTGAGAGGATGATCAGCCACACTGGGACTGAGACACGGCCCAGACTCCTACGGGAGGCAGCAGTGGGGAATATTGGACAATGGGGGCAACCCTGATCCAGCCATGCCGCGTGTGTGAAGAAGGCCTTCGGGTTGTAAAGCACTTTCAGTGGTGAGGAAAGGGTAATCGTTAATAGCGGTTACAGTTGACGTTAGCCACAGAAGAAGCACCGGCTAACTCCGTGCCAGCAGCCGCGGTAATACGGAGGGTGCAAGCGTTAATCGGAATTACTGGGCGTAAAGCGTACGTAGGCGGTGTGTTAAGCAAGATGTGAAAGCCCCGGGCTCAACCTGGGAATGGCATTTTGAACTGGCACGCTAGAGTCCTGAAGAGGGTGGTAGAATTTCCAGTGTAGCGGTGAAATGCGTAGATATTGGAAGGAATACCGGTGGCGAAGGCGGCCACCTGGTCAGAGACTGACGCTGAGGTACGAAAGCGTGGGGAGCAAACAGGATTAGATACCCTGGTAGTCCACGCCGTAAACGATGTCAACTAGTTGTTCGTGTCTTTAAGACGTGAGTAACGCAGCTAACGCACTAAGTTGACCGCCTGGGAGTACGGCCGCAAGGTTAAAACTCAAATGAATTGACGGGGGCCCGCACAAGCGGTGGAGCATGTGGTTTAATTCGATGCAACGCGAAGAACCTTACCTACACTTGACATGCTGAGAAGTTACTAGAGATGGTTTCGTGCCTTCGGGAACTCAGACACAGGTGCTGCATGGCTGTCGTCAGCTCGTGTCGTGAGATGTTGGGTTAAGTCCCGCAACGAGCGCAACCCTTATCCTTAGTTGCCAGCACGTAATGGTGGGAACTCTGGGGAGACTGCCGGTGATAAACCGGAGGAAGGTGGGGACGACGTCAAGTCATCATGGCCCTTACGGGATGGGCTACACACGTGCTACAATGGCGCGTACAAAGGGCAGCGAACCTGCGAAGGTAAGCGAATCTCATAAAGCGCGTCGTAGTCCGGATTGGAGTCTGCAACTCGACTCCATGAAGTCGGAATCGCTAGTAATCGTGGATCAGAATGCCACGGTGAATACGTTCCCGGGCCTTGTACACACCGCCCGTCACACCATGGGAGTGGGCTGCACCAGAAGTGGTTAGTTTAACCTTCGGGAGAACGATCACCACGGTGTGGTTCATGACTGGGGTGAAGTCGTAACAAGGTAGCCGTAGGGGAACCTGCGGCTGGATCACCTCCTTACATTAAGCTTATCGGACGTGAGTGCTCACACAGATTGTTTGGTTTGATAGATACAGAGAAGAATTCGGTAGGTCGCGCATTTTGCGCGACATTGCTGAAGGTTACTGGGTCTGTAGCTCAGCTGGTTAGAGCGCACCCCTGATAAGGGTGAGGTCGGTAGTTCAAGTCTACTCAGACCCACCATTTCTGCGCTGTGGACTGCGTTGCTGCGTCGTCGCATACTGGTGTATGCTTCCTCCTTGCGGCCTTGCCACAGCTTGAAATTCCCTTTTCGGGTTGTGTCGGACATGCCGACAGACCTGCGGTCTGTGGGGCCATAGCTCAGCTGGGAGAGCGCCTGCCTTGCACGCAGGAGGTCAGCGGTTCGATCCCGCTTGGCTCCACCACTTCTTCTCTTGATTGTAGCTTGCGCTTTTAGCGCAAGGCGATGTTAGCGTTAAGCGTTCAGGTTTGAATGTTTACCGGTAACTTTGCGTTACATGCTCTTTAACAACTTGGAAAGCTGATTGTAAAAAGATTTGAAATGCCACTCTACTTGAACCTTTTGGTAGAGGCGTATCGAACTTGTGTACAGCGAGAACAAACAATCTTGGTCATGTAGTCCAGACACCTTCGGGTTGTATGGTTAAGTGACTAAGCGTACACGGTGGATGCCTAGGCAGTTGGAGGCGATGAAGGACGTACTAACTTGCGATAAGCCATGACGAGGCAGTAAGAGCCATTATCAGTCATGGATTTCCGAATGGGGAAACCCACTCTGTTTACAGAGTATCCGGCACTGAATACATAGGTGCCAGGAAGCGAACCCGGAGAACTGAAACATCTAAGTACCCGGAGGAAAAGAAATCAACCGAGATTTCCCTAGTAGCGGCGAGCGAACGGGAAGCAGCCCTTAAGCGTTACATGTGCTAACAGAATCTGTTGGGAAGCAGAGCCATAGACGGTGATAGCCCGGTATGTGAAGGTGCATGAAATGTGAAAACGAGTAGGTCGGGACACGTGTTATCCTGACTGAACATGGGGGGACCATCCTCCAAGGCTAAATACTCCCAACTGACCGATAGTGAACCAGTACCGTGAGGGAAAGGCGAAAAGAACCCCGGCGAGGGGAGTGAAATAGAACCTGAAACCGTGTACGTACAAGCAGTAGGAGCGGACTTGTTCCGTGACTGCGTACCTTTTGTATAATGGGTCAGCGACTTATATTTTGTAGCAAGGTTAACCGTATAGGGTAGCCGTAGGGAAACCGAGTCTTAACTGGGCGTTTAGTTGCAGGGTATAGACCCGAAACCGGGCGATCTAACCATGAGCAGGTTGAAGGTTGAGTAACATCAACTGGAGGACCGAACCCACTAATGTTGAAAAATTAGGGGATGACTTGTGGCTAGGAGTGAAAGGCTAATCAAGCCCGGAGATAGCTGGTTCTCCCCGAAATCTATTTAGGTAGAGCCTCGGACGAATACCTGCGGGGGTAGAGCACTGTTTGGGCTAGGGGGTCATCCCGACTTACCAACCCCATGCAAACTCCGAATACCGCAGAGTACTATCCGGGAGACACACGGCGGGTGCTAACGTCCGTCGTGGAGAGGGAAACAACCCAGACCGCCAGCTAAGGTCCCAAAGTTATGGCTCAGTGGGAAACGATGTGGGAAGGCACAGACAGCTAGGAGGTTGGCTTAGAAGCAGCCACCTTTAAAGAAAGCGTAATAGCTCACTAGTCGAGTCGGCCTGCGCGGAAGATGTAACGGGGCTAAGCCATACACCGAAGCTGCGGCAGCAACTTGTTGCTGGGTAGGGGAGCGTTCTGTAAGCGGATGAAGGTGGTTCGAGAGGACTGCTGGACGTATCAGAAGTGCGAATGCTGACATGAGTAACGATAATGGGAGTGAAAAACTCCGCACGCCGGAAGACCAAGGTTTCCTATCCCATGCTAATCAGGGTAGGGTAAGTCGGCCCCTAAGGCGAGGCGGAAACGCGTAGTCGATGGGAAACAGGTTAATATTCCTGTACCGATGTATATTGCGATGGGGGGACGGAGAAGGCTAGGCAGGCCAGGCGTTGGTAGTCCTGGTGAAAGTGCGTAGGCTGATGGTTTAGGTAAATCCGGACCATCTTAAGGCCGAGACACGAGACGAGCACCTAAGGGTGCGAAGCTGTTGGTGCCATGCTTCCGGGAAAAGCCTCTAAGCTTCAGATAGACATCGACCGTACCCGAAACCGACACAGGTGGTCAGGTAGAGAATACTAAGGCGCTTGAGAGAACTCGGGTGAAGGAACTAGGCAAAATAGTACCGTAACTTCGGGAGAAGGTACGCCGCTGACGGTGAAGACTTCGCGTCGTAAGCTGTTGGCGGTCGCAGTGACCAGGTGGCTGGGACTGTTTATTAAAAACACAGCACTCTGCTAACTCGAAAGAGGACGTATAGGGTGTGACACCTGCCCGGTGCCGGAAGGTTAATTGATGGGGTTAGTTTTCGGACGAAGCTCTTGATCGAAGCCCCGGTAAACGGCGGCCGTAACTATAACGGTCCTAAGGTAGCGAAATTCCTTGTCGGGTAAGTTCCGACCTGCACGAATGGTGTAACCATGGCCACGCTGTCTCCACCCGAGACTCAGTGAAATTGAAATCGCAGTGAAGATGCTGTGTACCCGCACCTAGACGGAAAGACCCCGTGAACCTTTACTACAGCTTGGCACTGAACATTGAACCTACATGTGTAGGATAGGTGGGAGGCTTTGAAGCACAGTCGCTAGATTGTGTGGAGCCGTCCTTGAAATACCACCCTTGTATGTTTGATGTTCTAACATAGGTCCCTTATCGGGATTGAGGACAGTGCCTGGTGGGTAGTTTGACTGGGGCGGTCTCCTCCCAAAGAGTAACGGAGGAGCACGAAGGTTGGCTAAGTACGGTCGGACATCGTACGGTTAGTGCAATGGCATAAGCCAGCTTAACTGCGAGACAGACACGTCGAGCAGGTACGAAAGTAGGTCATAGTGATCCGGTGGTTCTGTATGGAAGGGCCATCGCTCAACGGATAAAAGGTACTCCGGGGATAACAGGCTGATACCGCCCAAGAGTTCATATCGACGGCGGTGTTTGGCACCTCGATGTCGGCTCATCACATCCTGGGGCTGAAGTCGGTCCCAAGGGTATGGCTGTTCGCCATTTAAAGTGGTACGCGAGCTGGGTTTAGAACGTCGTGAGACAGTTCGGTCCCTATCTGCCGTGGGCGTTTGAGAGTTGAGAGGGGCTGCTCCTAGTACGAGAGGACCGGAGTGGACGAACCGCTGGTGTTCGGGTTGTCATGCCAATGGCACTGCCCGGTAGCTACGTTCGGAATCGATAACCGCTGAAAGCATCTAAGCGGGAAGCGAGCCTCAAGATAAGCTCTCACTAGCACTTTAAGTGCTCTGAAGGGTTGTTGAAGACGACAACGTTGATAGGCGGGATGTGGAAGCGTAGTAATGCGTTGAGCTAACCCGTACTAATTGCCCGTGAGACTTAACCATACAACACCCAAGGTGTTTGGAATCGTTAAGCACAAGTTGATAACCTTTACCAAGGTAGGTCGCGTCCTGACGCGACAAGAGTGGCATCACAATCAGCCTTTCAGTTGTTACAACAGTTTTTGTCTGGCGGCCATAGCGGTATGGCACCACCTGGCTCCATTCCGAACCCAGCAGTGAAACATACCAGCGCCGATGGTAGTGTGGGGCTTCCCCATGTGAGAGTAGGACACCGCCAGACTTCAAATAAAACAACCCCAGCCAATCGGCTGGGGTTTTTTTATACCTATCGCTCAGCCGTTGGCTTTTTTTACCTCACCCTTCGCGCCGCTGCGCCGCTAAGCCGGTGGTTACTTATGCCCGCTCTTTGGGTATTTACGATATAAACTGGATTGGGCACGGCGGTATAGATTTTATTTATCTAGACCATTACCAACCGTTTTATGAGGTTTTTCATATAACTGCTATATTGAATGAACAATCATAGTGGGAGAGCAGTTATGAAAAGAAAAAACCTTATTACTTTAGCCATTCTGTCCAGCGCGACGCTTGGCGTGCCGGCAATAGCCCAAGAGACCAGTACGGAGTCCCAGGCCGACGTCGAGGAAGTGTTACAAGTCGTTGGCTCGCGACTGTCTTTTCGTACTGCAACTGACGGTGCCGCACCGGTCGATATTATTTCTGGTGAAGACTTGGCAGCTACAGGTATTACGGAAACCGGCAAGGCATTGCAATATGCTGTTCCAAGTTTTAATTTCCCATCATCCTCGATCACCGATGGTACCGATGCCGTCAGACCTGCTTCTCTGCGTGGTCTCGCGCCTGACCATACCCTGGTACTCATTAACGGTAAGCGACGTCATAGTTCTGCGCTGGTTCATTTGAATGGAACCACAGGTCGCGGTAGTTCTAACGTAGACTTAAACGCTATTCCTATTGCCGCGATCAAACGTATCGAGGTATTACGAGACGGAGCGGCAGCCTTGTATGGCTCCGATGCTATAGCCGGCGTAATCAATATCGTTTTGAAAGACAACGCTGAGGGTGGTTCCGCCAATTTGCAGCTAGGTCAAACGCATAAAGGCGACGGAGAACAATGGAAGCTAACGGGCAGTCACGGCTTTTCGGTTGGAGATGAAGGAAGTTTTACAATATCCGGCGAGTTACATCACAAAAACCGTACTAACCGTGCAGGGGATGACCCACGGCAACAATACCCCTTGTTACCTAATGGCGAACTCGATCCTCGCGAGGAAACTTTTAACCGACAGAGTTTCCATGTTGGTGATGGTGAATATGAAAACGCTGCGCTTTTCGCAAACTTTGAGACGGCAGTAGGTGATTCCGGAACGCTTTATGCTTTTGGCGGCTTCAGTGACAGAACGTCAGAATCCGGCGCATTTTACCGTCGCGCTTTGCAATCGAATACCCTCACCGAAATCTACCCCGACGGCTTTTTGCCGATTCTTGCGCCTGATGTAAAAGATTACTCAGGTTACTTAGGTTACGAGTGGATGCTTGGCGAATGGACGTTTGACGTAAGTGCAGGGTATGGCCTGAGTGAGTTCCAGTATAATGTAAACAACTCCCTGAATGCGTCTTTAGGCCCAGAGTTAACACCGACCTCATTTGAAGCGGGTACACTCGAGAATACTGAAACGAACGTCACCATCGATGCGCAGCGTTTCATCCCATTTGCTAATAACTCTGATTTGTCTCTAGCAATGGGGGTGAGTTACCGCGAAAATAATTACCAGGTCAGTGCCGGCCAGGAAGAAAGTTATATTAACGGCGGTTATCAGGATCGTCCCGGCGGAAGTCAGGGTTTTACCGGGTTTACGCCGGAATCTGAAGTCGATCGGTCACGCGATAATATTGGCGTTTACGTAGAAGCAGAGAACCAGTTAACAACTGAGTTTTTATGGGGTGCTGCAATTCGGCACGAAGATTACTCAGACTTTGGTACAAACACCAGTTGGAAGCTTTCGGGTCGATATGATCTCACTGATCGGATAGCGGTGCGTGGTACCGCAAACACCGGATTCAGGGCACCGAGCGTGCAGCAATTGTATTTTACCAACATTTCGACTCTGTTTGTTGATCGCGGCGATGGCCCCGTGCCAGAACAATCAGGCACGTTTAATAATATAAGTCCGGTGACTAACGCGTTGGGTATTGGTAATTTGCAACCTGAAGAATCTGATAGCCTAAGCTTGGGTTTAGTTTGGAATGGTTACGAGGGCCTGGCAATTACCGTTGATGCGTTCCAGATCGAAATTCAGGACCGGATTATTCTCTCGGGCGATGTGACACCAGAGGACTCGCCAGCGGTTGCGGATGCTCTGGCAAACACTACAGCCGAAAATGCGCGCTTCTTTGTCAACGCAGTGGATACCACCACCAAGGGTGTCGATATTGTAGTGACTCAGCAGTTTGATTTGGGTGGCTATGGCGACCTGAAAGGTCAATTGGCTTACGGCTACAATGATACTGAGATTGACGCGATTAACTTACCGCCGCTTCTCGATGGGCTGGATGATGTGTTATTCGATCAGGAAGAACAAACAAGGATGACTGAATCGGTACCAAAAAATTCTGGTTCACTGGGGCTTACGCATGAGTTAGGCAAGTGGAGCAGTAATATCCAGTTTAGCTACTTTGGTACTTACGATATTTACTACAGCAGTGGTACCGAAACTTATGGCCCGGATTGGATTACCGACGTGACGGTTAATTATCAATGGAATGATAATTTAAAAATTAGTGTCGGTGCCCAAAATTTATTCAGTGACTACCCTGATATGCGCTCAGAGGGCAATCAGTTCAACGGAATATTTAAGTACCCATTAACAAACTCGCCAATAGGGTTTAATGGCGGTTACTTCTTCACTGAACTGCAATATACTTTTTAAATGACCGTATTAACCAAAGCCGCCACTTTGTGGCGGCTTTTTTATTTAATTCGTTAAATCCACGAACTCAGCCTGTTTAATTATATGTAACCACTTGAATTTTAAAGATATTAACTTGGCATTAAAATTGAAAGTGATGACCTGTAACGATTAGTTTTAATGAGGTGTCTATGTCACGTAATCAAATTATCGCAATCGCTGTCATCACAGTATTGGTGTTATTCTTTGCTCCGGAAATACTTTCAACACTAGGCTTTGCCATCGGTTCTGTTATTGAGTTTGTTATTTCTATAGTTTTCAGCCTGGCTATCGTAGGCTTGGTTTTCTTCCTGGTAATGACCTTGTTCGGTAGTGTACTGCTCGGTTTAGGAGCCGCGTTGTTAGCGTTGATATTTACAGGTATCGGCTTGTTCTGGCCACTAGTACTCTGCGTCTTAGTGTTGTACTTTGTCTTTAGGAGTCCACGCAAAACTGTATAACCGCAGGGTTACTAAAGAGACAAAAGATGAGAAAGACAATTTTATTACTGTTCACCGCCTGCATTTCTTTTATGGGCAATACGGCCGAGCTTGTTATGACTGATGGCTGGGCGCGGGCATCGATTCCCGGAGCGGCTAATGGCGCTGCCTATCTGAGCCTGAAAAACACAGGCGATGATGCAGTAACATTAGTCGGCATGTCCAGCGAAGTAGCTAAGGTTACTGAGCTGCATACACACATTCATGCTGACGGCATGATGAGAATGGAGCATGTTCCATCAAAAATTATATCGCCGGGCGAATCGTTAATTATGCAGCCAGGTGGCTATCACGTAATGTTGATGGGCCTAAAGCAACCATTGCAAGAGAATGGAATGCTCCACATTGTGCTAGACTTTGCTGATGGAACACAACAAACTCTTGATGTTGGCATAAGGAAACCTTAATGAAGGATGCAAGTAGTCGATTTGCTCATATCCCATGGCGCTGGGTAACCTATTCGTTGCTGATTGTGGTTGTCTTACTTTGGCTATTGGGATGGATACTAAGCAAAGAACCCGAACAATTTTCAGTACAACAAGCGGTTGAGCAGCAAGCGCAGCAGTTAAAACTAGAGCCGGTAAAGGGTTTCGCTACCACCACTGCTGTTATTCGAGTTACCAACACCCTAACCGATAAGCGCGGCGGCTACATGAGCAACGATATTTTACCGCCGACCAGCTTGCTCGATAACATTCCGGCATGGGAGTTTGGCGTTATTCAAATGACCCGTGATATTTTGTTATCACTACGTAATGACTTTAGCCGCTCGCAGTCGCAGTCGGTTGAAAACCCAAATCTAACAACCGCACAACCGGCGATGAATATCGATCATCAAAGCTGGTTTGCACCTACTGCAGAAAACGAATATCAAACCGTTGTTAACGAATTAAGTCAGTATCGATTGGCGCTTGCAGATCCTAATGATCATTCGGCTCAATTCTACGCACGCTCCGATAATTTAAGGCGCTATATACAAGAAGTCGAGAAACGATTGGGGTCGTTATCGAGGCGGTTAAGCGCAAGTGTAGCCCGAGTCGAAACCGACGTTTCATTAGCCGGGGATGTGAGCTCCTCACAGTCTACACCGACGCCTCAGCTCATGAATAGTAAAACCAGTTGGTGGGAAATTGATAACGTGTTTTACGAAGCCAGGGGAGCCAGTTGGGCTGTACTACATTACCTAAAAGCGGTTGAATTAGATTTCGCTGATGTACTGAATAATAAAAATGCGTTAATAAGCTTGCAGCAGATAATAAAAGAGTTAGAGTCTTCGCAACAAGCTATCTGGAGCCCGATGGTATTAAATGGCTCGGGCTTTGGTTTATTGGCTAACCACTCATTAGTGATGGCTAATTATTTATCGCGCGCGAATGCAGCGCTGATCGATTTGCGAAATTTACTAGCGGAAGGTTAAACGGAGTTATGATGAAAAAATTAAGTGTTGCAATACTGTCAGCAGCATTTGCGGCGGCTCCTACGGTAGCGTCAGCCGACACCGTGTTGGGACTTTATATTGGTGCTCAGGGGTGGCAAGCTGATTACGATGGGCGTTATGGCATCGGTTCAGATATATCCCCTTATTACATCGACAACGATGACACCATGACAAGCTTTTATGCAGCGCTAGAACATCCTGTCCCCTTAGTACCTAACTTGAAAATACAGCAAAATAGCCTTGAGGTTGATAGCCCACATGGTATGAGCGCAGGGAATTTCGACAATACCGATTACACCTTGTACTACGAAATTTTCGATAACGATATCATAGCGATCGACGTTGGCATTAACGGCAAAAAATTCGACGGCGAAGCAGAGGTTATTTACGGCGATATTATTGAGTCAGTGAGCTTTTCGGGCGTAGTACCGACCGCGTATGCGGCGGCAAGAGTCGGCTTGCCTTTCACTAACTGGACGGTAACCAGCGAAGCGAAGGCGGTTAGCTTTGATGACAGTAGCCTGCATGACGTTCAAGCGGCTCTGGAGTACCGTTTTGTTGATAACTTAGCCATTGATATGAGTGTCAGTGCAGGTTACCGCTCTATGCGTGTCGAGCTAGACGATGTCGATGGTATTTATTCCGATCTTAATTTTGATGGCCCATTTGTCGCGTTAGATATACATTTCTAACGATTAGCGCTTGCAGTCACATCCAGTTGTAGCTAGATTGTTAACGTTATGGGTTAATAAAAGGCAGCTGGTATTTAATGAGCAGTAACCACGATGAGCCACTCTTCTTAAATGATGACCCTGAAGAACTGCCCGGGGAACTTACAGAAGGTGTTTGGAAACTCCTGATCGTTGATGACGATCAGGAGATTCATGCTGTCACCAAGATGGCGCTCTCTGACGTGATTATTGCCAACCGAACACTTGAGTTTCTGCATGCTTACAGCGGTGAAGAGGCATTAGATGCGCTGACGGATCATGATGACATTGCAATGGTGTTGCTTGATGTCGTGATGGAAACTGATGATGCAGGTCTGAATGTCGCTAAAGCAATACGCGAAGAGCTTAATAATGACGAAGTGCGGATTGTTTTGCGTACCGGTCAGCCTGGTTACGCGCCCGAAGAAAGCGTCGTAAAAAGTTACGACATCAATGATTACAAGACCAAAACGGAACTCACCCGTAGCCGTTTGTTGACCACTGTATTTTCTGCCATCCGCTCATACCAGCAATTACGAACGATTAATGAGAATCGCCGCGGACTAAGAAAAATCATTCATTCAGCCTCAAACTTAATGGAAAAACATTCCATTGTTAATTTTTCCGAGGGGGTTGTGACTCAGTTAGCATCTCTATTAGGTTTGCGAGCTGAGGGAATTGTTGGTGCCAGGGCGCCGGACAAGGATAATGAAATTATTGTATTGGGCGCTGCGGGGCATTTTGCCGGGAGTATTAATAAAACCCTTCGGTCGCTAGAGTCTCAGCGTATCGAGCAAGGCGTG
Organism: Idiomarina sp.; assembly: GCF_019431395.1. Taxonomy (NCBI): domain Bacteria; kingdom Pseudomonadati; phylum Pseudomonadota; class Gammaproteobacteria; order Alteromonadales; family Idiomarinaceae; genus Idiomarina; species Idiomarina sp. Next base: position 1,877,045 of record NZ_CP080268.1, on the reverse strand, counting down.
CAACGTTGTCTTATCGAGCGAAGACATATTCAGCTTGAAGGAGCCACGGTGTTCTTTATTGACGGCCAGGAGCATCAGGCCGCGGCTTATATTGAGACCTCTGAGTCGATTGAAAATTATGATCAGGAATTACTGGAAGTCTTTTTAGCCAATATCGCCGTTGGTTTCGAAAATGCCAACCTTTTTGAGGAGCTTCGCTCGGCAGCCTATCTCGATCCATTAACGGGTATTGCTAACCGAGCAGAGTTTACTCGTAAGTTGCAGCAATTATCCGAGTACCCTAACAAAAACCAGGTTGCAGCCATCGTCGATATCGACCATTTTTCTGACGTTAATGACGGGTTAGGACAGGATGTGGGCAACGCATTACTTCGTTCAGTGGCGCTTCGCTTAACTGAGCAGCTGGGTGAAGATATCTTTGTTGCGCGAATTGCAGCCGATGTGTTTGGTCTGATTGGTCCGGTCAATTTAGTATCCCCACAAAACCTTAATGAACTGTTTAAACTGCCATTCCGAGCTGGTGAGCATTATATACCGCTTAGTATTACGTCCGGTTTTACCTCCGGTGAAAATCCGGAGCAAGCCAATGGCAAAGGTTTATTGAAACAGGTTTATATTGCGCTTAAAAACGCCAAAAAGAACTCTTTTGAGCGCTTTAATTATTATCGCCCATACATGGAAGAAGAAACGCAACGGCGTCTGCATATGGTGCGGCGTTTGCGAGCAGATTTTGCTGCACGCAAACTCGAGGTCTGGTATCAGCCTCAGGTTGATTTGAACACGGGTTGCATTATTGGTGTAGAGTCGCTGCTGCGTTGGCCGCAAAGTGACGGTAGTTTTATTAGTCCGGCAGAGTTTATTCCATTGGCAGAGTACTCCGGCCTGATAGTTGATATCGGTGCCTGGGTAATCGAAGAAGCCTGTCAGCAAATTAGACGTTTTAACGAACGTGACTATAATAATATTCGTATTGCAGTTAACGTTTCGGTGCCGCAATTTCGTACGCGTGACTTTCCCGAACTCATAGAGCAACAGCTTAATAATCACCAAGTTAATGCGGACCGCCTGGAACTAGAAATCACCGAAAGTATTGTGATGGAAGATCCTGACTTTGTCGCTGATATTTTATACCGCTTAAAGCAACAAGGTATTCACGTAGCAATTGATGATTTCGGCGTAGGCTTTTCATCCTTGAGTTACCTACAGAAGTTACCGTTGGACCGGTTAAAAATTGACAAAACATTTGTTCATAATTCCTCGCAAGATAGCGGCAGAATCATTATCGAGACTATAGTTGATATGGCACACCGCCTGGGGCTGGGTATTGTTGCCGAAGGTATTGAAGACCAACAGCAACTGGAATACTTTACACGGTTACAGTGTGCAGAAGCACAAGGCTATTACTTCGCGCGCCCTATGCCTGCCGAGCAACTGATGAAGCTGCTGGAACGGGAGAATGGCGATTGTGTTAGCCTGAGCTCATCTGCAGCATCAGACTAACAACAAGTGAACTTATTGATAAACTTCGACGCTGTCTGCAGTCATTGAGTATCCGGTAACGGCTAACTCGCCTTCGGTACGTTGTGTCTTTATCGTACCCTCAATCCAGACTGCATCGTAGGTGTGCTCGTAAGGTACGCCTTGTTCGTATACAACGTGAATAATCTGGTTAGGCGGTGGTGGCGGTACGTGGACACAAGCACCAAAATAAGGGACTAACAGAAACTCTGTTACCGCATCTGCGTTGCCTTCTAACTGCACCACGTAACCGGGAATACGAACCTTTTTGCCATCAAGAGACTCCACCACGGGAGCGTCGAGATGCGATTGTTTGTCGGCCTCAGGGTTGGCATCATAATAGGATTGCGGACGCACAGGAGGCGGTGTAAATCCTTCAGGCAGAAGATCCTTCCAGCCAATTTTTTCTGCAGCGCTAACCGGTAATGCCAGCACCAGACCCAGTGCCAATAAAGTGCTGAGCTTTTTTAATAACGTCATACTTTCACCGTTAATCCATCCGAAAGTGATTGGCGATAAGCTCGCCAGGCTGGGATTAAACTTAACAGAAATCCCGCGATAACCACTAACCCCATTCGCCACCATTCGGCAGGCGTGGGTAAATTTAAGCTAAACAGTATGCCTGTTTGGCTGTGAATAAAGTCCATCAAAGACCATTGTAAAGTATACAGTAAGGCTAAGCCGGCGAAGGTTGCGAATAACGTGACCAATACGGCTTCGGTTACGAGTAAAGAAAATAGCGTCAGCGGGCCTGCCCCTACTGCGCGTAAGACCGCCATTTCACGGCGTCGTTCGCGCAGGCTGGCCAACAGAATGGTCAGCATGCCAATAAGTCCGATAAGTACCACAATCGCAGACATCCCGTTTAGGGTTTGTTCAAATACGTTCAACGTCTTCCATAATTGTTGTAGCGTCATTCCAGGCATCAACGCAGTCAGGGGTTCTTTTTCGTAGGTATTTATTTCGCGCTGTAAACGCAACGCTAGCGGTTTAACTTTTAAGCCTAGCAGTGCAGCTGTAATGCTTTCTGCCGGGTGTTCATGCCCCTCGTGATGATGATCTTTGGCATGTTCCGTAGCGCCTGGTTCAATGCCGTGTACAGTTTCTATGGTCTCCAGGCTGACAAACACTGCTTGGTCAACCGGCGTACCCGTTCGTGCTAATACACCGACGACAGCAATCGGATGCTGGTCGTGCTCGCTAAAGCTTAAACCACCACTGCCGTGCGCTATGGTTAATTGGTCACCGACAGCTAGTCCCAGAGTTTTAGCCGCCTCTGCCCCCAGAATAGCTTGCTCATTGTCAGCAAACCATCGTCCCTGAATCACATTTAACGTTTGTTTATCAGCGTAACGATAATGTTTAACGTAGCCTTCTGTGGTGGCGACCACGGGTAAGCCCTGAACGCTATCACCCAGCGATATTGGTACAGCCCAGTCGACCTCATCCCGGCCGGCAATATTTTCGTAGCTATCCCAGCTCATCGCGTTGGTCATGCTACCGATGTGGAAAATTGATGCCAGTAACAGCTGTGTTTGACTGCTTCGTGGGCCAATGATCAGGTCGGTTCCGGACACCGTGTTGGCAAAGTTTTGCTGTACTTGTTCCTTGACCCGCTCAACTGCTAATAGCAAAGCAACGCTAACCGCAATTGCGACAACCGTCAGGATGACACTAGTTTTGCGGTTCAACAGACTTTTTAAAGCCAGCTTAAACATTGTTACCTCCGGCAGAGGCAGTCTGCGGTAAAGGATTTAACTGGCTTAATTCTGTGTGGGTATTAAAGTGCCCTGCCAGCGTTGCATCATGGGTTACAAACACAACGGTGGTGTTATTTGCCTGGCTAAGCTCTAGTAGGAGCTTAATAAATACATCGCGATGCTCGGTATCTAACGCAGACGTTGGCTCATCGGCAATGAGTATTTCGGGTGCGCCAATCAGTGCACGGGCAGCCGCAACCCGCTGCTGTTGACCGACACTTAGAACAGCAGCGGGTTGCTGTTGCTGCTGTTTTGACAATCCCAGGCGGGTTAGGTAATCGGTCGCTGTTTGCGTAGCTGACTGAGTTAATCGCTGACGTCGGAGTGCAGAAAAATGAACGCCCAGTAGCACGTTTTCGTGTGCACTCAGGTAGGGGAGCAAATTAAATTGCTGAAAGATGTAGCCGATATGATCGGCACGAAATTTATCTCGCTGGCGAGCACTTAATTGGGTGATATCGCTTCCGAGCAAACAAATTTCACCGCGCTGAGGCTTATTGATGCCGGCCAGCAGCGATAACAATGTTGATTTTCCGCTGCCACTGGCGCCTCGCAATAAAAGCGTATCGCCATAATCGACACGCCAGTGCTCTATATCGATTATTGGCGCTTGCGAAGACCAGCTAAACCGAACTTTATCGAGCTCAATGGCAGCGGACATAAGCTAACAGTGACTACTTTTGAGCACGTTCAAAAGATGATTTGATTTCTTCTTTTGCTGCGTTAACGTCGCCCCAGCCTTCAACTTTAACCCATTTGCCTTTTTCCAGCTCTTTGTAGCGCTCAAAAAAGTGAGTGATTTGTGAGCGAAGCAACTCAGGTAAGTCATTAACGTCCTGAATATGGTCGTACTCTTTAGACAGTTTACTGACTGGCACCGCGATAACCTTGGCATCTTCACCAGATTCGTCGCTCATTTTCAGTACGCCAACCGGACGACACTTAATTACAGAGCCGGCCTGCAGCGGGTAAGGTGTTGGCACCAACACGTCTACCGGATCACCATCTAAAGACAAGGTGTGGTTAACAAAGCCGTAGTTGCACGGATAAAACATAGGCGTCGCCATAAAACGGTCAACCCAAAGCGTTCCAGTATCTTTATCCACTTCGTACTTGATTGGATCTGCATTTGCCGGGATTTCGATAATAACGTTAACTTCGTCAGGCAGGTTACTCCCTGCAGGAACGTTTCCTAAGCTCATGATGACTTCCTATGTATTGATAAGTAAAAAAGTAAACAATGTTGCGCGATTATAGCTTCTCCGCGATCCCGCGCAACCCTGCATTAGTCTATGTCTTTTCTGTTAAAAAGGTTTGCTGTGACGAGCATGATACTCAAGGCATTTATCGACTTCGGCAGCCGAACCCAGCACAACGCCGACACGTTGGTGAATATCATTGGGGACAATATCCAAAATGCGCTGATAACCGTCACTGGCTTTACCACCGGCCTTCTCTATTAACAACGCCATCGGTGCCGCCTCGTACATTAACCGCAGTTTAAACGGTTTCTTCTCGTTCCGGGCATCCCAGGGGTACGTAAACAAACCGCCGCGGGTAATAATGCGGTGCACGTCCGATACCATTGCCGCATTCCAGCGCATATTAAAGTTTTTCTTACGCGGGCCGGTCTCGCCTTTAAGTAAATCGGCAACGTACTCACTAATAGGTGCAGACCAGTGGCGTTGATTCGACATATTGATGGCAAATTCTTTGGTTGAACGGGGAATTTCCGCCCGCTCTTTGGTCAGCAAGAACTCCCCAACGGTTTGGTCTAAGGTAAATGTTCTTACGTCCTTACCCGTTGTCAGTACCATCATGGTCGCGGGGCCATAGACAATGTAGCCTGCTGCCACCTGAGCTTTGCCCGGCTGCAGAAACATCGACTCACCGGTATCTTCGCCTTCTGGTTTGCGCAAAATCGAAAAAATCGTGCCAACGGAGCCGTTGATGTCAATGTTTGAGCTGCCGTCTAAAGGATCAAAAGCAACCAGGTAGTGACCCGAGTTGGGGCTTACTACGATAGAGTCTTCTTCTTCAGAAGCTATGGCATGAACATTCGGTGATTCGAGTAGTAGCGTCTTGAGTAGTTGGTTGGCAACCACATCGAGCTTCTTTTGGGTCTCACCCTGAATATTCTCATCAAGTGTTGAACCCAGAACGCCGGCTAGCGCTCCCTGATGCAAGCGAAAAGAAATTTCTTTTGCTGCGATTTGAATCGTATTAATCACCGAGATTAATGATTCGCTGGTTTGGTCTGCGCGTAGGGTTGGCAGTAAACGTTTCATGATTGCCTCTGTATACCTGGTCACTGTGTGTTAACAGGGCGCAAATGATACCTTATTTTTGCGCAAAAATCCTGCTCTGTGTAGCGGACAATGATACACTTTGGTCATCGTTAAGAATTAACATAAATACTATCATGCATATTCACATTGTCGGTATTTGCGGCACCTTTATGGGCGGTATTGCTGCCATTGCTAAACAACTGGGCCATCAAGTTAGTGGTTCCGATGCTAATGTCTACCCACCCATGAGCACGCAGTTAGAGAGCCTGGGTATTACCTTAATGGCCGGCTATAACGAGAACAATTTGGTACCGCAGCCCGATTTGGTCATTGTTGGTAATGCGCTAAGCCGCGGTAACCCAGAAGTTGAAAAAGTATTGCGTGACCGTATGCGCTATATCTCGGGAGCGCAATGGCTGCATGACGAAGTACTGCGAAATCACTGGGTTTTAGCTGTATCTGGTACGCACGGTAAGACAACCACCGCCAGCATGCTGGCCTGGATACTCGAGTCAGCGGGTTACAATCCGGGCTTTATGATTGGCGGCGTGCCAGAAAACTTTGGCATCAGTGCGCGGGTTACTGACTCACAATTCTTTGTTATCGAAGCAGATGAATATGACACCGCATTCTTTGATAAACGATCTAAATTCGTTCATTACAGTCCGGATACATTGATTATCAATAACCTTGAATTTGACCATGCTGATATTTTTGATGACTTGTCAGCAATACAACGTCAGTTTGCGCATCTGTTAAGAATTGTTCCTGACACCGGCCAAGTGATCGTACCGGCAAATGATGCAGTAATAGAACAGGTTATTGAGCAGGGGTGCTGGAGCGAGACTGTTACCGTGGGTAACGGGGGGGATTGGCAGGTCAATATTGGCAATGGTGATGCCAGCCAATTTACGCTTGCCAGCCGCGATAAAACCACGACAGCTGATGTTAATTGGCAACTTATCGGAGAGCATAATGCGCACAACGCAGCAATGGCAATGCTAGCGGCCCGCCATGTCGGTGTGGATGCATCATTAAGTGCAACGGCATTAGCTCGTTTTAAGTCGCCTAAACGCAGAATGGAACTACTGACAGATGTTGATGGCATTAAGGTTTATGACGACTTCGCCCACCATCCGACCGCGGTAAAGACAACATTAACGGCCGCCAAATCGCACCACAGTGGTCGCGTTATAGCGGTACTGGAACCGCGTTCGAATACCATGAAGCTTGGTGTGCATGCCAATCAGTTGGCGGATGCGTTGTCATTAGCGGATCAGCAGTTTGTACTGCAACCCGATAACATTAGCTGGAATTTAACTGAGCACTTACCGGGAGCCACCATAGCCGCAACGGTAGATGAATTAGTTGCGGCCGTAATAGCGAACGTAGAGGCTGAGGACGCTATTGTTATAATGAGTAATGGCAGTTTCGGTGGATTGCACCACAAGTTAATTGACGCATTGAGCGAAAGGAACCTGGATGACAGATAATCGCATTACAGTCGCAATAACCGGAGCGTCGGGCGCCCCTTATGGGTTGCGGCTTATCGAGTGCTTGCTGGCGCAAAAACAAAAAGTGCTGTTGCTTATTTCAAGTGCCGCTCGGGTGGTGTTGGCAACAGAGCAAAATCTAAAGTTGTCAGCAGCGCCGCAGCAAGCCGCTGAGCAGTTAGTTGATTATTTTACTCAGCGTGGTTGTGTACTGAGTTCGCAGCAGCTTAACGTTTACAGTAAGGAAGATTGGTTCTCGCCCGTCGCGTCTGGATCAGCGGCCCCTAAGCGTATGATAATATGCCCCTGTTCGACCAGTACGTTATCGGCGCTGGCTACCGGCAGCAGTAATACGTTGATTGAACGTGCGGCTGACGTGGTAATGAAAGAGCGCGGGCAATTAATTGTGGTGCCAAGAGAAGCACCACTCTCTACTCTGCACCTGCAAAATATGCTGCAGCTGAGTCAGCTGGGGGTGACGGTTATGCCGGCATCACCGGGTTTTATCATCAACCGCAATCGATTGATGATCTCATTGATTTTATGGTAGCGCGGATGCTCGACCATCTGGGTCTTGAGCAGAATCTCGTCAGTCGCTGGGGTTACGGCAACGCAAAGGAGTCATTATAGCCGATGAAAGCATTAGAAATTTCGGAGTTGCGTAAAGTCTATCGTGGTGGATTTGAGGCGTTAAAGGGCATCGATTTAGTTGTTGAAGAAGGCGATTTTTACGCGCTTTTGGGTCCTAACGGAGCCGGTAAATCAACGACTATCGGGATTATCTCGTCATTAGTTAATAAAACCAGCGGTAGCGTGAAGGTTTTCGGTTATGACCTTGATACACAATTGACGGAGCTAAAACGTCAGATTGGTCTGGTGCCACAGGAATTTAACTTTAATCAGTTCGAAACGGTTCGCCAAATCGTAGTGAATCAGGCGGGGTACTACGGTGTTCCCAGAAAACTAGCCTACCAACGTGCAGAAAAGTATCTCAGCCAACTGGGATTGTGGGACAAACGAGATGAGCCCGCACGGTCATTATCCGGTGGCATGAAGCGTCGCTTAATGATCGCCCGTGCACTGCTACATGAACCCAAGCTACTGATACTGGATGAGCCCACTGCGGGGGTCGATATCGAACTACGACGTTCGATGTGGGATTACCTGACACAGATTAACCAAGAAGGTATCACCATTATTTTGACCACTCACTATCTGGAAGAAGCAGAAATGTTGTGTCGAAATATCGGTATCATCGACGCCGGAAGAATTGTTGAGAATACCTCGATGAAACGACTGCTGGCGCAATTGAATACCGAGACCTTTGTGCTTGATTTAGAAGATGAGCATCAGGAGCCCGCTATAGAGGGCTTCGAACATCGCTGGAAAGACAATAATACGTTGGAAGTCGATGTCGATAAAAATGCCGGCCTAAACGGCGTGTTTGAGCAATTGAGTCGTGCTGAAGTAAAAGTATTGTCGATGCGCAACAAAGCAAACCGGTTAGAGGAGTTGTTTGTATCGATGGTTGAAAAAGGCCGCGGTCAGGGAGGAGACAAAGCATGAGCTACATGTCGTCAAATTTTATTGCATTAAAGACAATCTGGATAAAAGAATGCACACGATTTCTGCGTATTTGGATCCAGACCTTAGTGCCGCCAGCCATCACCATGACACTTTACTTCATCATTTTTGGCAGCATCGTCGGCGAGCGTATCGGCACGATGAGCGGTGTAACCTACATGGAGTTTATCGTTCCCGGGCTGATTATGATGTCGGTCATTACCAATTCATATTCCAACGTAGCCTCGTCGTTTTTTAGCGCTAAGTTTCAGCGCAATATCGAAGAAATGCTGGTGTCGCCGGTGCCAACAGCAGCCATTATTATGGGTTATGTTGGTGGCGGTATGGCGCGCGCGATGATTGTAGCGGTTATTGTAACACTGGTCTCATTTGCGTTTGTTGATATTCAGATGGCGCATTTTGGCTACGTCGTGTTGACTGTTTTTTTAACTTCTAGTTTGTTTGCTCTGGGCGGCCTGATTAATGGCGTATTTGGTAAAACATTCGATGATATTTCGATTGTACCGACGTTTGTGCTTACGCCGTTAACATACCTGGGCGGTGTTTTTTATTCGGTAAGTTTACTGCCGGATGTTTGGCAGAAAGTCTCTATGGCTAACCCCATTCTTTATATGGTTAACGGCTTTCGTTATGGTTTTCTGGGGCAGTCGGATGTCGGTATTGCGACAGCAATGACGGTACTAGTTGGCTTTAATGTGGTGTTTTTTGCGCTGGCATACTATTTACTCGAAAAAGGCATAGGTATACGTTCGTGAATACTCAGGCACGCCCGGTTCATTCAAACCAAACAGGGCCACATGAGGACGTTAAAGCGGTTGTTTCGCGGCACTTAAACAGCGAGTTTAAAAAGCCAATCCAGGCTCATAACCAAACCGCATTTGATGAAGTCAATGGGTTGGTAAGTGAATGGCAAGGTCCGTTAATTCTGGATTCCTGTTGTGGTGTTGGTGAGAGTACGGCAGTTATTGCGCAGCAACATCCCGATGCTCTGGTTATCGGTGTGGATAAGTCGGCTCATCGCATCGATAAGCACAGCAATTACCAACAGGGTGGTCATGGCGAACGCTACTATGTGTTGCGTGCTGACTTGCTGGATTTCTGGCGCTTAGCTTGCAACGCTAACTGGCAGATTAGCCAGCACTTTTTGCTGTACCCAAATCCCTGGCCAAAAGCAGCGCATTTAGCACGTCGCTGGCATGGTTCGCCTGTTTGGCCCTACCTGGTTAAACTGGGTGGGCAACTGACGCTGCGTTCGAACTGGAGCACCTATTTACTGGAAGTCGCCGAGGCTTTAAGCTTGTCCCGTATAAAAGCGGGTATTTCGCTATTGGACATGCACAATACCGCGCCAATGACTCCGTTTGAGCGCAAATACCAAGACAGTGGACAGTCCTTATGGCAGCTGACCGCCGATTTAAATGCTCTGAACTAAGCGACATCAGAGTTAAGAGAGAATTCCATTGACCAATCGTTCTAAATTAGAAACCGAGTTGTTTGATACGGATGACAAGCAAATTGCTGAGGTCAGCCAGCAGGCGCTTTATCGTATTTTTACTATTCCCGAAGCGCCAGACTCGACATTGGGCAAAATTGAGCGCCACCTGTCTGAGAATTTGATGGGGTTCCTCGGTGACCACATCGTAGCCCGCGAAAAACCGCTGCAGGAAATCGAACGCGACTTCGATCAAGCTAACATCCCGGAAGATCCGCAGTTCGTATCCGAGCATACCGAGTTTTTGCTTAATAAATTAGTCGCGCATTCAGTACACACGGCGTCGCCGAAGTTTATTGGACACATGACATCGGCACTGCCGTATTTCTTATTGCCGCTGGCCAAGTTGATGGTCGGCTTAAATCAAAACCTGGTTAAGATTGAAACGTCTAAGGCCTTCACGCCATTAGAGCGCAACGTTATTGGCATGTTGCACCATTTGATCTATCAACAGGATGCCGGATTTTACAACCGCTGGATGCACAGCGCCCAGCACTCTCTTGGTGCATTTTGCTCAGGCGGTACCGTCGCCAATATGACTGCGCTATGGGTGGCTCGCAATCGGCTATTAAAAGCTGATGGCGACTTTGCCGGTATCGCTGCCGATGGATTAGCCGCCGGGCTGGCGCACTATGGCTTTAAAAAATTAGTCGTTTTAGTCTCTGAGCGTGGTCACTATTCATTAGCTAAAGCAGCAGACGTACTCGGTATCGGTCGACGCAATCTGGTATCGGTGGCAACTGATGAAAATAACCGAATCAAGATTGATGCATTACGGTCGACTTGTGAAAAAGTTGCCGGTGAGGGCGGCCGTGTACTTGCTATTGTTGGGGTAGCCGGCACCACCGAAACCGGACATATCGACCCGCTTGCGGAGATGGCCGAAGTCGCCGGCGAAATTGACGCCCATTTTCACGTCGACGCGGCCTGGGGTGGGGCGACCTTGCTGTCTAATGATTATCGCCATTTGCTTAACGGAATCGAGCAAGCTGATAGTGTGACCATTGATGCGCATAAACAGATGTACGTTCCAATGGGTGCGGGCATGGTGTTATTTAAGAATCCTTCTTTAGTTAAATCAATTGAACACCATGCAGAATATATTATACGCCAGGGTTCTAAAGACTTAGGCTCGCATTCGATGGAAGGTTCGCGCGCCGGTATGGCTATGATGGTGTTCTCGGCTATGCACGTCATTGGCCGCAGGGGCTACGAATTACTGATTAACAATAGCCTGAAAAAAGCCCGTTATTTTGCTCAGTTGATCGCTGAACAAGATGATTTTGAGGTGATCACCGAACCTGAGCTGTGTTTATTGACTTACCGCTTTGTGCCGGCGAAAGTTAAGCAGGCGATGAAGACCGCTACTGCTGATCAAATTGAGCGTTTAACGCCACATTTGAATGCACTGACTCGCTATATTCAGAAGCGCCAACGTGAAAATGGTCGTTCTTTTGTATCACGCACAAAGCTCACGCCATCACAATATTATCACGAGCCCAGCGTGGTCTTCAGAGTGGTGTTGGCCAACCCGTTAACCACAGAAGTCATGCTGCAAGAGATCATTGAAGAACAGCGTGAGATTGCCCAAAAAGCGACCAGCTTAAGAGGTGCATTACATACCGAGATGCGCGAATTAGGGATGATCCTTATTGATAACTAAGTTATCGATAAGGCGCGTGCTACCTAATTTAGCCGCAATTAAAGCAACTAAGCGACCAGAGGTTGCTGAGGCTGGCTGCAGGTCATTGGCATTGCGAATTTCAACATAGTCGATAGCAAAACCTGCAGTTTCCAGCTCTGTTACGGCCCACTGACGAGCAGCTTCTACTGACGTCCCCGCGTTTATTTTTTCAGCAATACCGGCTAGCGTTCTGTATATGACCGCGGCTTGTTCGCGTTGTGACTCGGACAGGTAACCGTTACGAGAACTTAGTGCGAGTCCAGTTTCAGCCCGTGCTGTTGGCTCGCCTATGATATCGATAGGTAAGCTCAAGTCCTGCGTCATTAAGCGAATGACCTGTAATTGTTGGAAGTCTTTTTCGCCGAATACGGCAAATTGCGGCTGTACCATGTTGAAGAGTTTGCAAACCACCGTAGCAACGCCAACAAAATGCCCCGGGCGATTTGCGCCACACAAAATATCGCTGATGCCGGGCACCTCGATTCGGGTTTGTTGATCCATGCCGCGCGGATACATATCCTCAACTTGTGGAGTAAATACGGCATTAACGCCAAGCGCTTCAAGGGCACGGCAATCCTGCTCAAGGGTTCGCGGATAACTATCAAGATCTTCGTTCGCGCCAAATTGCATTGGGTTAACAAAAATACTAACCACAACAACGTCAGCGTGTTGCTGTGCGCGCTTAACCAACGTCAGGTGACCCTCGTGCAAGTTACCCATGGTGGGCACTAACGCTACAGAGCCTTGTTGCTGCACCCGCCACTGGCGCAGGTTTGCTAAATTCTTTAATAAGCGCATAGCTAATGACCTTGTAGTTCTTACTTATAACAATGCTCGGGGCCAGGGAAAGCGCCATCTCTGACTTGTTCAACATAGGTACTGAACGCGCCGGCTAATGATCCGCTCTCGGCCAAAAAGTTCTTGGCGAACTTAGGCAGGTAATCGCTGTTAATCCCTAACATATCATGCATAACCAAAATTTGACCATCAGTGTCGGGGCCTGCACCAATGCCTATCGTTGGTATGGTTAATGCCTCTGAAATACGCTTGCCCAAAGCTGCTGGCACGCATTCAAGCACTAACAGTTGTGCGCCCGCTTGTTCTAATGCCAATGCCTGCTCGAGTGTATCGTCGGCCTGTTGCTGCTGTTTGCCCTGTACCTTGTAACCGCCCAATACATTGACTGATTGCGGCAATAAGCCGAGATGCGCACATACCGGCACGCCGCGAGTTGTCAGGCCTTTAATGGTATCTATTAACCAGCTACCGCCCTCAAGTTTTACCATGTTAGCGCCGGCTTGCATTAACTGCGCGGCGTTGTCATAGGTCTGAGATGGGGTTGAATAACTCATAAATGGCATATCTGCCATAACAAAAGCATCGGGGGCGCCGCGGCGGACTAAAGTCGTGTGATAAACCATGTGTTCCATGGTCACCGGGACGGTGGAATCTAAGCCCTGCATGACATTGCCGAGAGAGTCACCTACCAGCATAAAATCAACACCTTCGGTTGTCATTAATTTGGCAAAGCTGGCATCGTATGCGGTCAATGAAGCAATTTTCTGTCCCTGCTGTTTCATTTTTTGCAGCGCTGAAATGGTCATTGTTGCCATCATTCGCTCCTTAGCCCAGTTGTTGTTTTAATTTATCTCTTAAAAGTACCACAGTTAGCCCCTCTTCGGTAACACGCTGAGCTTGTTGTTGGGCACTATCGCCGTTGGGTAATGTCAGATCGGCAGCAATTTCGGCTAGTGGAAGCAGAACGAAATTTCGTTGATAAAGTCCGGGGTGGGGTAACCGAAGTGAATCAGCATCGGAACGCTGGTCACCAAACAGTATCAGATCTAAGTCCAGCGTGCGCTCGCCCCAGTGGCGCGTTCGCGTGCGGCCAAAACTATCTTCAATATTATGCAAAGTGGCTAATGTGTCAGCAGCACCGATGTTGCTGCTAATAATACAAACCGCATTCATGTAGTCCGGCTGATCAGGTGGCCCCATGGGCGGACTGCTGTAAATAGACGATACATCCAGTAAGCTGAATTCAGGCTGGCTCTTAATCGCCCTCAAGGCATCAATAATTTGTTGCCGGGGCGAACCTAAGTTTGCCCCCAGCGCGACTACAGCGTTAGTCATTTTTTGGTGCCCGATCGGTGTTCTGGCGGCCTCGGGAACGTCCGCCACGACGCCGGCGGGTAGGTCGCTTCTTACCTTTAGGTTGCGCATTATTCTGCACCAAATTCGGATCATTCTGGGCGTTAGTCCAGAACTTCGCCAGTGCCGGCAAGTCCTCGCCGGGCATAGGCGCCGAACATGCCTGGCGCAACATCAGGAAATCATAGCCTGCGCGGAATTTACTTTGCTCTAAGGCCTTTTTAGCACGGGCTCCGCGGGTGTTTTGCAGGCGCAGCTGCATTTGCCAAATATCACGCGCCGTTAAACTGAATCGTTTAGGAATTGCCATAGTTTGTGATTGACGATGAACAACGTCAGCACTGCCTATATTAATGGCATCCATTGGCGGCAGCCCACCCTCGTTTTGCAATTGCTCGCGGCGAGCTTGCAATGGCCACCAAAGTAATACGGCTACAAGGTACGCCGGTGTAACGCGTTGCTCATTAATTACGCGTTTATCGGTGTCGGCAAAAGCTTTGCGTAGCATTTTTACGGGGGGCGCATCTGCTGTATCCAGATAACTTTTTAATATGGGGAATAACTGTTGAAATAACTGAAATTCGCACATCATATCGAAGTTAGCTTGTGCACGACCGGCCATAAATAACTTTAAAAACTCATCAAACAGACGCGCTGGCGGAATGTTCTTTAATAATCCGGCAAGCGACTTGATGGGCAGGCGGACATCGTCAGCTAGTGCCATATTCAATTTAGTGGCAAACCGAACTGCTCGCAGCATTCGCACGGGATCTTCACGATAGCGTATTTCAGGGTCGCCGATTAACTTTAATACCCCGGCTTCGATATCTGCGACGCCGTTGGCAAAGTCGTAAATGCAAAAATCTGCAATGTTGTAGTACAACGCATTGACTGTGAAATCACGACGTTCGGCGTCCTCTTCGATGCTGCCATAGACGTTGTCACGCACTAGCTGCCCATGCTCATCTTGTTGCGCGATTTTGGCATGGCTCTCGTCATCTTCGTTATGATGACCACGAAAAGTTGCTACCTCGATAATCTCACGACCGAATAAAATATGTGCTAGTCGGAATCGACGACCGATCAAACGGCAGTTGCGGAATAACTTTTTCACTTCTTCGGGGGTAGCATTGGTGGTTACGTCAAAATCTTTCGGTTGCAACCCCAATAACAGGTCGCGTACACACCCGCCAACCAGATAAGCGTCAAAACCGGCATTATGTAACCGGTAAAGCACCTTAAGCGCGTTGGGACTAATGTCTTTACGGGATATCGGATGTTCATCTCTGGGGATAACGCGCAGCGGCGGCAGAACCGATGTATTTTTAACTGTCTTTTTGTCTGAAAATGCGCGTCGCGCAAGTTCTGTTAATTTCTTAATGATGATGGTTCTCCCTAATCATCAATGGTTGGTGTTGATTAAAATAAATACCACAATAGTGTACCGTTAGTTGCCCATGATGTGCCACTTTTTACACCACGACGCGGTAGCTTTTTGCAGAAACTCAGTCACTGTTTCGGCATTAATTTCGCCCAGCTGCAAGTGCGTCGCAGCCAGTTTTAGATTTTGTAATGGCTGACCCGAGTCAATCGGGGCTGCATGGTTTTGCTTGCTGAGTTTACGCCCGTCAGTATTTAGTACCAGCGGCAGATGCATCATACGTGGGCAAGCGCCTTTAAATCGTTGCCATAGCGTCAGTTGCCAAAAACTTGGCTGCAACAAATCAGACCCCCTGACTACGTCAGTAATTTGTTGTGCAATATCGTCAACAACAACGGCAAGTTGGTAGGCAAACAAATTATCGCGGCGTTTAACAATAAAGTCTTCTTTGACACAATCGCTGTCGGGGCTGACCAAACCATGCCAACGGTCAGTAAACTGAGTGACCGGCTTGTCATTGATAAACCGAAGTGCATAGGGTTGCGGCCGAGGTTGGCGCGTGCGGCAAAGACCATCATAGCATTCGCCCCGCTGCCGAATCTGCTGGCGGCTACAGTCGCACGAGTAAATGTCATTACCAAGGTCGTGCAGAACCTGCTGGTAGACCTCATCGCGGTCGCTTTGATAGATGACTTCGCCGTCCCAGTACAAACCATGCGCTTCTAACTGCGCCAGAATCATGGTGTCTGCACCCTCGACTGCGCGAGTTTTGTCGACATCTTCTACGCGAACTAACCAACTTCCATTGTGAGCTTTGGCATCCAGATAGGAACCGAGTGCAGCGACTAGCGAGCCGAAGTGAAGGGGACCTGAAGGGGTCGGCGCAAACCGCCCCCTGTAATGAGGTGCTGAATTATCCGGGTGACTGTTGTTAGGCACCGGTCATTTGTTTTTCTTTGATTTCTGCAAGCGTTTTGCAGTCAACACAAAGGTCAGCTGTTGGGCGCGCTTCTAACCGGCGTATACCGATTTCGATGCCGCACGAATTACAAAAGCCAAAATCATCTTCTTCGATCTTTTGCAGGGTTTTCTCAATTTTCTTGATCAGCTTGCGTTCACGGTCGCGTGTACGAAGTTCTATGCTGAATTCTTCTTCTTGTGCGGCACGGTCTACAGGATCAGGAAAGTTAGCCGCTTCATCTTTCATATGATGCACGGTACGATCGACTTCCTGACGTAGTTGACGGCGCCATTCTTCCAGTATTTTACGAAAATGAGTCAGTTGCTCATCATTCATATACTCTTCGCCCGGCTTCTCTTGATACGGCTCTAGCCCGGCCAGCGCCAGGATGCCATGCGTTTTTTTCTTGCCCTCTGGCATCATGGTTCTCCTAAATATTTAATCATCGCTGAGCGATTAATCGACCCTTAATTTACGGTCGCTCCAAAAAAGGACGCTACATATAGCAGAAAGATTTACTTACCGCAACTGGAATCGCACAACACGATCCAGTTCTATTTTCGCGTCACTGATATGGGTTTTAACTGCATAGAATTCAACCCCAAGTTCAGCAGCTTGAATACATAATTGCGCATACTTAGGATCAATATGGCTGGCAGGGCGGACTTCATTGATGCCCGTATGCATAACAACAAAGAGCATTACCGCCCGCTGCCCTGCCTGTCGCATAAGGATTAATTCCTTAAGATGTTTTTGCCCTCGAGTGCTGACGGCATCGGGAAAATACCCCAGGCCGTGGTCATTTAACGTGACACTTTTTACTTCGACAAAACACTGCTGTCCGTCGCTGGCGCGACCCAACCAATCGATACGGCTATTATGTTCACCGTATTTTTGTTCCGCCTGCCATTCAGTGATGTTAGCAAGCTCGGGTATAAACCCGGTTTTAAGCGCCGCTCCGGCCAACTGGTTGGCTCGCTGTGTATTGACCACTATCCATTCATTATTAGCATTAACACTGAGTTCCCAGGTGTAACGATATTTGCGCTTAGGATTGTCTGAGTCACTACAATAAGCAATAAATCCAGGCTCTGCACAGCCTGTCATTGCGCCAGTATTTGGGCAATGAACTGTGGTAAACTGTTGCTCACCAAAATCAATGTCTGCCAGGAAGCGTTTATAGCGTTTTTGCAGAACGCCGCGTATCAGGGGCTTGTTAAATTGCATTTAGGCCTCATAAATTAACAGTAAAGGCAGCGACAAATTATAAGGAGAGGCATGTTATGTCCAGCGCATTATCGGTTTATCTTACTAAAACGCTACCCAACAATTACCTATCAGAGTCCGCTTTAATTGCGTTTAAAGACGAGGCGGCACATATTGTCATTGGTGATAACGAAGAAGAGAACCTGCGCCGTATCCAAAAAGCCGGGCGACAATTAGACACCCAGGGTGTTACGGCCATTTCGGTAAAGGGTCAGGGCTGGGATAAAGAGCGTCAGTGGTCGTTGTCGTTAGGTTTTACCTCAACCTTGTCGCGCAACCATATTCAATGGACCGCTGAAGTTGCTGATGAACTGCAACAGATTAGTGATGTTTATCGCTTTACGCGTGAATTGATTAATCTGCCGGCCGAGGATATTTATCCGGTCGCACTAGCAGAACGGGTTGCCAGCCACCTGACCGAGCTTGCGCCGGATCATGTGAGCTATGAAATGATTAAAGGTGAGGAGTTAAAACAAGCAGGCTGGATGGGGATTTATACGGTCGGCCGTGCCAGTCAACATGAGCCGGCAATGTTGGTATTAGATTACAACCCCACTGGCGATGCTAATGCGCCGGTAGAGTCTGCACTTATTGGTAAGGGCATTACCTATGACTCGGGCGGCTACAGTATCAAGCCGAGTGAAGGCATGTTATCGATGAAATGCGATATGGGTGGTGCCGCGACGGTCAGTGGTGCGCTATCGTTAGCGATTCGTCAGGGGCTGAAGAAGCGCGTCAAGTTATTCCTATGCTGCGCCGAGAACATGATTGACGGTCGTGCTTATAAACTTGGCGATATCATCACCTATAAAAACGGCTTGACCGTTGAGGTGGTTAACACTGACGCCGAGGGTCGTTTGGTCTTAGCTGATGGTTTACAGGCAGCGGGTGAAGCTGGGGCTAAACAAATTATTGATGCTGCAACCTTAACGGGTGCGGCACAGATGGCAGTCGGCAATGAATATAATGCGTTATTTAGTGTTGATGATGAAGCAGCAACAACGGCATTGGCCTGCGCTCAGCAGGAACACGAACTGCTGTGGCGTTTGCCGCTTAACCGTTGGCATGCTGAAAATTGCCCATCGCCATACGCCGATACAGCTAACAGCCGTCCACAAAAAGGCGGTGGCGCAGGCGGTGCGAGCAACGCTGCAGGCTTTTTATTACGTTTTGCACCGAATGATGGCCAGGGCTGGTTGCATTTTGATTTGGCCGGAGCATTCCAAAAATCAGCAACATCGATGTGGCCTGCCGGCGCAACAGCTATGGGTGTAAGAACCATCGCTGCGACGTTAGCGCGTTAACGTTAAAAGCAGGTCGTAGAAGTCATGTCGTCAGCTATGGCGTTACCTATTGATGCCATCAGTGATGATATTGTCGCGCAGTTTCCCGCTGCGCGACTGGTTATCCAGGCGCCGCCCGGCGCCGGTAAATCGACGCGGTTACCGCTGACGCTGCTAAAATCACCCCATACCGGCCTGATGGTCATGCTGCAGCCACGTAGACTTGCTGCGGTTAATATTGCCCATTATTTGGCTGAACAATTGGGCGAGCAGCCGGGCGAAACCGTGGGGTATGTTATCCGTGGTCAGCGACGGCGGTCTGCAGCGACGCGGTTGTTGGTTGTTACCGAGGGCGTTTTAGTACGTTGGCTACAAGATGACCCCGAGCTGGATGGCGTCGATACAGTAATTTTTGATGAGTTTCATGAACGGAATCTGGCCAGCGATCTGAGTTTAGCGCTGCTGTTGGACAGCTTAACATTACGTCCTGATTTATCGTTACTTATCATGTCAGCCACGTTACCGGCAGAGCCAATTCAGCAGTGGCTGGAACAGGTTTTATCAGAACCGGTTAAGGTACTTAAAAGCGAAGGTCGCCAACATCCACTGGTTACGCACTATCGCCCGGTTGGACGGCACCCCTGGCAGCAACGGTTGGTCGACGTTGTAAGGGAAGCCCTAAGTACAGCGCCGCAAGGCATTTTGGTTTTTGTTCCGGGCGTACGAGAAATATCAAATCTGATACAGCAACTGGCAAGCGTTATTGCTGAGCCCTGTTTACCTTTGCACGGGCAATTGTCGCTGGCAGAGCAACGCCAAGCGCTAACTTACAACGGACAGCGGCGGGTGGTTGTCGCCACCAACGTGGCGGAAACTTCGCTGACCATCGATGGTATTGATTGTGTGGTCGATAGCGGACGCGAGCGCGTTAGTCTTTATCGGCCGAAATATGCAACATCGCAGTTAGTGACCCGCTTCATTTCGATGGCATCAGCCACGCAAAGGGCGGGGCGAGCCGCAAGGCTGGGACCCGGTCAAGTCTATCGGCTATGGGGTACTGCTGATGAACATGGCTTTAACGAATTTTCACAAGCAGATATTGCCACTCATGATCTGACCCAACTGGTGGCGGAAGTTAATGCATGGGGCGCTACCGTCGATGCGCTCAACTGGCTTACTGAGCCGTCAGAGGCACATGTTAACAGGGCGCAAGAGGCGCTAACGCAATTGGGCGTGGTGTCATCAACGCAGCAGTTAACAGAGTTGGGAAACAAGGTTGTAGCTATGGGGGCAGATATTCGTCTGGCATGTATCGCAGTGGCTGCACAAGAGCACTCAACTCAGGAGCGTTACGGCGTCGCTGTGGCACTGACCTGTCTGGAAGAGCCCATTAAAACGCTGGTTGATGATGACATCGAGATTACGCTCAGTAATCATTTAGCTAAAGCGCCAAAACAGAGCCGTTGGCGACAACGTTTGAAATACTGGATGCAACAACTTGATTGCAATCGTGCTGGTGAAACGTTGAGCTCGACTAGCCTGGCCGGGCTGCTCCTTTATGGTTTTCCTGAGTATCTGGCAAAACGTGTGGACCAACAAACAGTGCAACTAGTGACTGGTGTTAGGTTGCAGGCAGACAATGTTGTAAGTGAGTGGTCACTGGCGCTTAATGTGCGGTTATCAGAGAGGGAATCGGCTAATCGCGCGACATGGTTAATAGCAGTGCGAGAAAGTGACTTACATGGACACCCGATACTGCCAGTGGATGAAATGACAGAGGTTGACGTTGAATCGGGGCGTAAACCAGCGCTTTACAGCATAAAAAAGATAGGTGCGTTAACGCTGGAAAAAAGTCGTGCAGCTGAGCCTCCGAGCATTGAGCAAATTCATCAAGGTTTAGTAAATTGGCTCGCACAGCGAGGTCTCAAGGCATTAAACTGGTCTACCGATGCAACCCGCTATTGGCAGCGTCTGTATTATTTTTATAAGCATTGGGACGATGCTAAGTCAGCTTTTAATGGGATTGAGCCAACGCCTGAATCATTATTGATAAACCTGCAACGCTGGGCATGTCCGTTCTGGACGGATATCCGCAGTGTAGAGGATTTAAAGCGCTGGAATCCCACGATTGCATTACAACAGTTACTTGATTACGGAGCGCAACAACAATTGCAGCAGTTATGTCCTACAACATGGCAGGCACCGAGTGGACGTAGGGTGACCATCGATTACCCAAGTTTGAGTGATGCTGACCAAGGGGTAAAGCCCAGGGTAACGCTGAAGTTACAAGAGGCATTCGGCGAACCTTCATCGCCAACTATTCTGGCGGGGCAACAGCGGTTAGTGATGGATTTATTGTCACCTGCCGGGCGTTTGTTACAGCGTACCGAGGACTTGGCGAGCTTTTGGCGCAATGCCTATGCCGATGTTAGTAAAGAGATGCGAGGTCGTTATCCAAAGCACCCGTGGCCGGACGATCCGATCAATGCTAAAGCAACCATAAAGACCAATAGACAATTGCGATGATAAAAAGACCCTGGCTTAGATATCTTGTTAAGACCAGCATAAAGTTAGCGCTGGTAGCGGTAGCAGCTGTTGCTGTCTATTTAATTTATCTGGACGCTAGTTTATCCAAAGTATTTGCCTCTGAACGTTATCAGGCGCCGGCACTCGTTTACGCATCAGAAACGCGACTATTTCCGGGCAAACATGTCAGTCAGTCGCAATTGATTGAACAACTTGAACGCTTAAGCTACCAACGCAGCACCAATACAGAAGAAACTGGCTATTACTCGGTTAATAAAAGCCTGCTAATGATTCATCGTCGGCCGTTCGACTTCTCTGACGGCGCGCAAATGTCGCGCCGGGTTGAGGTTCGGTTCGATGGTGAACAAATACAATCAATAAGGGATTGGCCAAGCGGTGCGGCATTAAGGGAGCTTAGGCTGGAACCCCAATTAATTGGCCGAATCAACCCGCTGGACAATGAAGATCGTTTATTGGTTGGGTTGGAAGTTGTGCCCAATCTGCTTATCGAAACGCTATTGTTAGTCGAGGATCGCAACTTCTATCATCATTCGGGGGTGTCGCCCTGGTCGGTGCTCAGAGCGTTGGTTGCCAATATTAAAGCAGGCCGAACCGTGCAGGGCGGTTCTACGCTCACGCAACAGTTAGTAAAAAACCTTTACCTAAGCCGCGAACAGACGCTTTGGCGTAAATTTCATGAGGCTATGATGGCTTTGGTCATCGATTTCAGGTTCGATAAAAATACCATACTCGAAACCTATCTTAACGAGGTTTATTTTGGTCAGGATGGTCGTCACGCAATTCACGGTGTTGGCTTAGCGAGCCAGTACTATTTTGGTCGTCAGATCCAGGAGCTGACCCCCGCACAAACGGCGCTAATGGTCGCAATGATAAAAGGACCATCTTATTACGATCCGCGCCGCCACCCGCAACGCACCAAAAGCCGTCGCGATACCATTCTGCGGATGATGTATGAGCACGATTTAGTTGAGAAAGAAAGTTATATTGCTGCAGTTGAAGCACCGATTAATGTGCGCGAAAGCCGACGCCTTGTGGAGGAGAGTTATCCGCACTATTTGGATTTAATTCGTCGCGAATTAGGTGAAATTGTGCTGCCGACCGATTGGCATGATGTCGGGCTAAAGATTTACACGGCAATGGATGTCGATTTGCAGTCATCAGCGCAACAGGTGTTGCGGGCCGGAGTACCGGGGCGCGATATTGAAAAACTGCAGGGAGCTGTGGTCATCAGTGATTATCAGCGCGGTCATATCCGTGCGATTGTGGGTTCAACCACCGATGATGGTCAGGGTTTTAATCGTGCATTGATGGCGCTAAGGCCTGTTGGCTCGCTTATAAAGCCAGTTATTTATGCTGCCGCTATGTCGGTATCGGATCAAATGCATTTAGGTAGTCAGGTCATTGATGAACCGGTGGTGCTGGAAGATGAAAACGGTAAACGCTGGCAGCCGGAGAACTATGATAAAGAGTATCACGGCGAAATGTTAATTTATCAAGCCTTGGTTAAGTCTCGCAATATACCGGCTGTGCGTATTGGTTTGCGAGTCGGTACGAAAACGCTGGCTAACTATTTGCGCGCCATGGGCGTTACTACCGCAATTAATGAGTATCCATCGTTGACACTGGGTGCAGTGGAGCTATCGCCTTTAGCAATTAACCGTGTTTATGCCACGCTGGCGAATAATGGACGCTATCAGCCTCTGACGGCAATCACCAGTATTACCACCCACGACGGCCTAAGCGTTTATGAATCGCACGCTGCAGAGGCGGAACAGGTATTTAGTCCTGAAGTGAGTTACATGATTCGCTATGGTATGGCTGGCGTGGTATCGCTGGGAACTGCAACCAAGCTCCGCGAGACATTGCGAGGGGCAACGGTAGCCGGCAAAACCGGGACCACTAACGATTATAAAGATAGCTGGTTTGTGAGTATTGACGGTGAACATGTCATTACCACCTGGCTGGGACGCGATGATAATGAGACGACCGGCTTAACGGGAAGTAGCGGAGCGTTAATGATCAATCGTGAAATTTATCGACAGACGCCACCCCAACCAATGTCGTTGCGCCCGGTTGGTAATGTTCGTTTGCAAAGCTTCCATAACCAAAAAGGCGTTCGCATACCGAGTAATTGCGCCCAGTCTCAGACAGTGCCTGCACCGCCAGTAGCGCTGGATGAAGATATCAATTGTGAGGCAGATGTTGAGGAAAAAAGTTGGCTTGAGCGCCTCTTTGGGCGTTAAATAGGGTGCTGGCGACAATAGTGTTCGCCAGCACCGTCAGCTTAAGCGCTCATCGTTGCGAACGCTTTTTTAACTGCCGCTAAGGTATCGTTAATGTCCTGCTCGGTATGAGCTGCTGACATAAAGCCACCTTCAAATGCAGATGGTGCCAAATAAACACCTTGCTCTAGCATTAAGTGATAAAAGCGCCGAAACGCGTCCATATCGCACTCGGTAGCTTGTTTGTAAGTGGTCACTTGCTTTTCTTTGGTAAAGAAGAAACCAAACATTGAACCCGCACGGTTGGTGGTCAAGGGTATGCCAGCCTCATCGGCAAGTTGTTGCATGCCATCAAGGAGCTGGTCGACACGTGCATAGAGTTGGTCATATAAACCCGGTTGATTGAGCTGCGACAGTGCCGCTAAACCTGCTGACATGGCAACCGGATTGCCTGATAGTGTACCTGCCTGATACACCGGCCCTGTCGGCGCGATATACTCCATGATGTCTTTTTTACCGCCAAAAGCGCCTACCGGCATACCGCCGCCGATGACTTTGCCCAAGGTTGTCAGATCCGGGGTCACGTTATAGCGCTCCTGTGCGCCACCAGGGGCTGCACGAAATCCGCTCATCACCTCGTCAAAGATGAGCACTGAGCCATAGCTGTCACAGATTTCACGTAAGCCTTCAAGGAAACCTGGTACAGGCGGTATGCAGTTCATATTACCGGCGACAGGTTCGACAATAATGCAGGCAATCTGGTCGCCAAGCTCTGCAAATATCTGTTTGACGGAGTCTATATTATTGTAGTCGACGGTTAGGGTGTGTTTGGCAAAGTCTTCAGGGATACCGGGCGAGTTAGGTACGCCCAGCGTTAACGCGCCTGATCCTGCTTTAACAAGCAACGCATCGGCGTGGCCATGATAATTACCCTCGAACTTTAGGATTTTATCGCGTTTTGTATAACCGCGCGCCAGTCGAATAGCGGTCATAGTAGCTTCGGTGCCCGAGTTAACCATGCGGACCTTTTCTATCGACGGCACAATGGCTTTAATTTTTTCAGCCATTGTAATTTCAATTTCAGTTGGTGTACCAAAGCTAAGACCGCGTTGAGCTGCGGCAATCGTGGCCTCTAACACCGCGGCGTTATTGTGGCCGAGGATCATCGGCCCCCACGAGCCTACATAATCAATATAGCGCTTACCGTCCGCATCGAACATGTACGCGCCTTCGGCACGTTCGATAAAAATTGGACTACCGCCAACGCCATTAAATGCCCGTACCGGCGAATTAACGCCGCCGGGAATACTTAACTGTGCTTTCTGAAAGAGTTCTTCTGAACGACTCATCGTAAACCTTTCCTTTAATTAAAATTTTAAAACTGGCTCTTTTCGCTATACCAGTTAACCTCACATTCGAATTTATCTACTTGATCAACCACGCCCAGAGTCAAGGCGAACAGCGCCATGCGAATTAAAACTCCATTATCCGCCTGCCGGAAAATCGCCAGATTCGGATTTTGATTGAGATCGTTATCTAACTCGTTCGCCTCAGACCGGGAATCCCTGGGTAGCGGGTGCATAATGACCGTATTGGGTTTGTAGTGCTTAGTGTAGATTTCTTGGTTTAAACGAAACTTACCGCGATATTGATCAGCATCCTCCGGCGAGGCAAAGCGTTCTTGTTGAATACGTGTTTGGTACACAATATCGGCATCAACTAAACCATCAACTTTTTCTGTCACCGTATACCGGTGGCCGGAGTTTTCTAAAGTATCGAGCACGCCGGCGGGCATGGACAGTTCCAATGGTGAAATCAGGGTAAATCGCACATTTTTATACATCGCTAACAGTTTCGACAGTGAGTGCACGGTACGGCCGTATTTGAGGTCACCGATCATACAGATATGCATACCGTCGATGCCCTGCCCGTGGTAGGCGAGCTCTTTTTGGATGGTATACAAATCAAGTAACGCTTGTGTCGGGTGCTCGTTGGCACCGTCGCCGCCATTGATAACAGGCACTCGGCTACCCTGGGAAAACTCGCTGACTGAGCCTGCTTTGGGGTGGCGCATGGCAATCACGTCGCTGTAACTACTTAAAACGCGCGCCGTATCATAGAGTGATTCGCCTTTGGCAATAGCAGAGCTTTCCATGCCGGTGGTTTCTCTGACCTCACCGCCCAGTAGGTTGAATGCGGTACCAAAACTAACTCGTGTCCGCGTCGAGGGCTCAAAAAACAGATTCCCGAGGATGGCGCCATCCAGAACCTTAGTACGTTTTTTGCGTCTGGCGTAGGGTTGCATTTTATCAGCAACGGCAAATATATAGTCTATGCTGTCACGGTCAAACTGGTTAACGGAGAGAATATTAGAACCGGTGAAATTCATGGTGATGTGCGCCCTTGTTGGCCGAAAGTCACTGGACGCACACTATAGCAAAATATGGAGTCAAAAAGAATCTAATACGGTTTTACCACCGCTAAAATAATGACCGAAAATAAAATAAGTACCGGCACTTCGTTAAACACCCGGTAAAAACGATGGCTGCGGCGGTTACGGTTGTTTTTGAAGTCAGCAAGTAATTTAAAACAATAACCGTGGTAGCCATAGAGTATGGTGACCAATAGCAGTTTAGTGTGCACCCAGCCACTGGCCGCAAACCAGGCACTGCCATAGGCGAAAATTAACACGACCCCGAATACTAACGTCAAGATTGCGAAGGGCGTGACAAAATACAGCAGCTTTCGCTCCATCACCTTAAATTGCTCATCCACTGCCGGTTGGTTGGTCATGGCGTGGTAGACGAATAGCCGTGGCAAATAAAAAATACCGGCAAACCAGGCGACCATAAAGGCGATGTGTAGGGCTTTAACCCATAAAATCCAAGTCATTAATTATTCCCCGTTTAAGACAGCTCGCGTTGCAATGCTTTACGTACCGTTTCCCAGGTAACGATACCACAAGGCTCGCCTTGTTCTTGATCGTAAATATATACCGCACCGCGGCGTGCGCCGCTTAATTCATCCCACACCTCGGCCAGTGTTGATGTAACTTTTAAGCCGTTAATGGGCATGTAATTCAACGATGGACTATCGCCGGCACCAATATCATAAGTGACTAAACGATAAACCGGCTGGTTGTCCTCGTCGACATTCATCACGATGACGCTTTGATTAGAGGACTTTTCGAGTACGTCTAACAACTCGTTTTGGGTCGGTTCCAGCAACAGTTTAAACTCTGTCTCCATCATGTTCTCTACCCCTGTTTTCTGCAGGGCGACTTGCACAGGGGGGATTTGGTATGGCAAGTCTTGCGCATCTAACTGGGCAATAAAAATCGATTTAGAATTAAATAGCTGAGACGAAATCAGGTAGGCAGGCACAATAACCAGCATGGCCGGAATAATAATTTCGACGCTTCGGGACAACTCGACAATCGCTAATAGTGCGGCCATCGGGGCATGAATGCAGGCTGCTAAAATGCCCGCCATGCCTAATAATATATAGGTGTCGTATTGCAATAACTGCTCTAGCTGCAACTGGTTCACTATAGTAGTGAATAGCGCGGCAACCACGGCACCGATACCAAATACGGCACCAATAAGCCCGCCGGGAATACCCATACCGAGCGCAATCGCACTGGCGACAAGTTTTGCCAGCAACAGCGTAAAGAGTATCGATAACTCTGCCTGATGCTGCAGCACTTGCTGGATGGCTGTTAAGCCGGGTCCCAGGCTGGTGGGTATAATAAGCGCCAGTAATGCGGTGATGAATGCAGCAAACAGTAAACGGGTAAGTAAGGACATATCCTTAACGGTATTCATGACATCGAGCATCAACTGTTTAAAAATTACGCCGCTGATACCCAGAATAACGCCTAAAGCGACCACCCACGGCAGTTGAATGTTAGGCACTTCGGTACTGCTGAGCATGGCTAATTCAGAGGCAGGGCCAAAAATCTGTTCGGTAATCAAAGACCCGGCAACAGCCGCTAACATGACGGGAATAAAAATATGTACTTTATATTCCCGCAGCACGACTTCCATCACTAAAATCATTGCGGCAATGGGGGTGTTAAATGAGGCAGCTATAGCTGCTGCAATTCCGCAGGCTGAAAGGGTGCGTATAGCATTTTTTGGGGTGTCTACGTGATAACCGACCCAGGTACTGGCGGCCGCGCCTAAATGCACTGCAGGCCCTTCGCGACCTACACTAAAGCCTGCGACCAGGGCAATTATGCCACCCAGGAACTGATTCACGGTGCTGCGCCATGGCAACATGCCGTAATGCTGTTTCATGCGATGTATCACGTAGGGAATGCCCATGCGCACACGGCGCGAACGAGATAAACTGAACAATAAGAAAATGAGCAAAGCTGCTGCAATAGGTAAGGCAAATCGCGTAAAGTTGTCTAAGGGTTGTTGCCAATGACTGAAGTTACCGACAAGATAGGCACCTTGCTCTATGGCGAAACGAAAAACAACAATTAATAAGGCTGCTGCAATACCGCCAACAAGCCCAAGCAAACAAATTGCGAGTGTCGTGGTGGGGGCTGCAAGCTGTCTTCTTAACGTTTTTTTAATTGCCTGAACGTGAGTCATTTAAGGGTTCCTGAAGCGCACGTTAACTAGGACCAAAGCCTTTAGACTAAGCGTAACACAAACCGCAGAATAGCGAGCTGAAAAGGACACGTTTTGATTAAAAATTTATTATCTATCAAACAGCTGCAACAACGTTTTGGCCGACTTCCGGTGGTACTGGTTAGCTTGCTGTTATTGTGTTTGGTAATAATAAGTGCTTACCAGGTTGGCGTTTGGCATGCGCGCTATTTAAAACAACAGGTGAGCGAACAAAAACAACAATTAACGCAACTGTATCAGCAGCTTGATCAATTCGAATATCAGCGCAATGTCCTGCAAGTTGAGTTGGATGTTGAAAAGTCAGCAAACCAAAACCTGCAAGCACAGCTGGGTGAGCTGCAGGAAGAAAACTATAGTTTGCGCGAAAACGTTGCGTTTTATCAGAAAATAATGGCCCCGGAGCTGCAACAAAGCGGTGTGATAATTGAATCACTGGCGGTATCAAAAAATCGCGCTGAGCGTCATTATCACTTCTCGCTGGCATTGTTGCAGGTGGAGCAACGCAGGGAGTTAGTTGAAGGTGAAATTGCTATTCAGTTGGTGGGTCGGGTAAAGGGTGAAGAACAACGCTTTAACTTGCTCGACTTAGCTAATATTAGCCCCAGCGAGCATAACTTTATGATGCGCTATTTTACCTTATACGAGGGCGATTTTTTGTTACCCGAAGGGTTAGTGCCGGAACGTATCGAGGTAACTGCCGATATAACGCGTGGTGGCTCTGGTCGCTTGCAACGCACCTTTTTTTGGCGTGATAGTTTACGCAACGGTCAGGCCTCTGGCGAGAATACTTGACCCTTTTAGTCAACTACGAGAAAATTGACCGGTGATCAGTCATCAGACGAAGGTAGTGTAAATGTCAGCTTCTGTAGAACAAGCGATGCCCATCGAATTTACCGAACAGGCAGCAAATCAGGTTAAAAAGCTGATAGCCGAAGAGGAAAACCCGACGCTTAAATTGCGTGTGTTTGTTACCGGCGGCGGATGTTCAGGTTTCCAATACGGTTTTACCTTTGACGAAAAGGTGAACCCCGGTGATATGCAAATTGAAAAGGAAGGGGTAACGCTGGTCGTCGACCCAATGAGCTTACAATACCTTGTTGGTGGTGTTGTTAACTACGAAGAAGGGCTTCAGGGCTCGCGCTTTTTTGTCGATAACCCCAATGCCACAACCACTTGCGGTTGCGGTTCGAGCTTCTCTATTTAATACGTTACTCGTCAGTCTATCGCTCGCCGGCTGATTTTAAGCCGGTAATCAGCTAGAATACCCTTTTAATTTTAAGCTTGAGGGTGTTTTATGAGCTCGTATGCACAGCATATAAAAACAGTTACTGAGCGTTTCGACCAAGCATTGGCGGACACAGGTTACGAATCGACATTAATATACGCGGGCCAGCCGCGTGTTGCATTTCTCGACGATAACCCCGGCACCTTCAAAGTTAACCCTCTATTCAAGTATTGGATTCCGGTTTTAGAAAGCCCCAAAAGCGCTATTTTTTACCGCAAGGGCTCTGGTAAGCCAACGGTTTACTTATTTCAAGCGCGAGACTTCTGGCACTCCCAGGCACAAATTGCTGAGGAAGATTGGCAGCAACATGTTGAACTAAAAATCATCGATGATTTAAGCCAGTTGACTGACGACTTGGGGGATGCGTTGGCCGCGAGCGCGTTTCTAGGGGAAGACTTTGCGCAGCCCGTCGCTGATTGGAATGTGAAAGCACGCAACCCACAGGCGTTAATCGACCACCTGCACTTTCACCGAGCGGTTAAAACGGATTGGGAAGTAGAAAATTTACGCCAGGCAAATCTGCTTGCTGCTAAAGGTCATCTGGCAGCAAAAGAGGCATTTTTGGGCGGTAAAAGTGAGCTAGAGATTCACAGTGACTATTTGGCCGCGATGAACTTTCGTGAAAGCCAGGTTCCCTACAATAGCATTGTCGCGCTTAACGACCACTCAGCCATTCTTCATTACGATGTTTACGACGTTACGCCGCCGAAACAGCGTTTGTCATTTTTAATTGATGCAGGCTCTTTGTACAAAGGTTATTGCGCTGATATCACCCGTAGTTATGCCAGCGAAGCCGGTTTTTACGCTGATCTGGTAAACGCTATGGATACTGCGCAGCAAGAGCTACTTAGCGAAATTAAGCCGGGTATTAATTACTATGACCTGCATGTGTCGATGCACTTAAAAGTTGCGGCTATTCTCGAACAGTTTGATTTTATTAATATCAGCGCACAAGAAGCTTATGATAAAGGTATAACATCGGCATTTATGCCACACGGACTGGGTCATTTTATTGGCTTGCAAGTGCATGATGTTGGCGGCTTCCTGCAAGATGATAAAGGTAACAGTTATGAGCGTAGCGAACGTCATCCGTTCTTACGACTGCTACGTGACATTGAAGTTGGACAGGTGTTTACCATAGAGCCGGGCTTATATGTTGTCGATCAGTTGTTGGAAGAGTTTGCCGACAGCAAAGATATTAACTGGACAATGGTTGATAAATTACGGCCATACGGCGGTGTGCGCATCGAAGACAGTATTGTCGTCGGCGCAAACGGTGACAATGAAAATTTAACCCGTAATGCGTTTAAAGCGCTGGGTGGAGAATAGGATAAAGAGTTACAGCTATACGTTTTTCAGTTAGCGTAGGTTTTACTACCCAGAACAACGTGGCGTTGAGCGCCGGTGACGGCGCTCAGGTTGCCCGGCTGGCGCTTGTCATAGCACCAAGCCAGCCATGCGAATGCAATTGCCTCAACGGCCTGCGGGTCTATGCCGTAATCTGCAGTAGTAGTTAGATTTGTCGGTGCGAGTTTGGTACTTAGTTGGCGCATGAGTAATTGGTTGTGCACACCGCCACCGCATGCGACTATCAAAGAGGGCGAGTGAGGCAGCAACGTTAACGACTGGACGATCGAGTCGACAGTTAGTTCTAATAACGTGCGTAGCAAGTCTTTACCCTTAATAGAGCTGTTCAACTTTTTATTTAGCCACGTTTCGCTAAAATATTCCCGTCCGGTACTTTTAGGCGGTAGCTTTGTAAAGTAAGGGTCCTGGAGTAATCGCTGTAGCAGTGCTTCCTGCACAAGACCCTGACTCGCCGTATGTCCATTTTTATCATATCCGGGCGAACCATAGTGCAGTCGATACGCCAAGTCGAGTAGCGTATTGGCCGGACCGGTATCAAAACCGATGACGCTGGTTTTGTCGCTGCCGAGGTAGGTGATGTTGGCAATTCCGCCTAAATTCAGTATGGCAGTGCGGGCAGGACACTGACGGGCAAATACATGATGATGAAATGCCGGAACCAGGGGCGCACCTTCGCCTCCCGCCACGATATCTTTCTGACGAAAGTCAGAAACTACGTCAATCCCGGTTTTTACCGCAATGAGAGCAGGGTTTAACAACTGCAGAGTAAATGCGGCGCTGCCATCAGCTGATGCAATACTTGGCGGATGATGCCATAGTGTCTGGCCGTGACAGCCTATAGTTTTAATCTGCTTAGCTGTTTTGTTGGATAGCGCTAATAAGTTATTAACCGCAGTTACAACGAGCTCAGAATAGTCATGCTCGAGCTGTTTAAATGCCAATAAGTCACTAATGCTCGGCGACATTGCCTGGTGTAGTCGTGCGCTTAACGGGGCTGAGAAAGGTTCGCTGTGAGAACTTAGGTGCTCGGTTTCACCGGCGCTATTTATTTGGCAGAGGACCGCGTCGACTGCGTCGACGCTGGTACCTGACATAATGCCAATGTAGTATTCCGCCATTAGCGCATCGCGAGTGCTACGCGTTTGTTATCTTCTAATACCGCAACCAATTGATCGGCCTGCTGGCGAAATGCCGGAAGCTCTGCTTCTGCCAGTGATTGTGCCTTAGGTAGCTCGACTGTTCTGGGGTTACGATGAGTGCCATTAACAAGGAACTCGTAATGCAGATGCGCACCGGTAACACGGCCAGTCGCGCCAACGCGACCAATCAGCTGGCCCTGACGGACTCGTTCGCCGGTCTTTACGTGCTTGCGACTCAGGTGTAAATATTTGGTGACATAGCGCTCACCATGCTGAATAAAAACGTAGTTTCCGTTAAGCGAATTATAGCTGGCTTTTATTACTTTACCGTCGCCCGCTGACATCACCGGAGTACCAACCGAAGCCACATAGTCGGTGCCATTATGAGGACGAACACGACCGGTTACCGGGTGCAGACGCTTCGGATTAAAGTTAGAGCTAACATAGGTAAACTTTACCGGTGATCTCAGGAACGTTTTGCGCATAGCGCGCCCGTTAGGCGTGTAATAATTGCCATTATTATGCAAAATAGCCTGGAACTTCTCACCGCGATTAATAAATTCGGCTGCCAAAATATCGCCATAACCGACAAATTCGCCGTCCGCGTACTGCATTTCATAAAGAACACTGAACTCGTCGCCACTACGCAGGTCAAGTGCGAAGTCGATATCCCAGCCAAAAATATTGGCCACGCGCATGATTTGATTGTCTGTCATGCCTGCATTAATACCGGCGTTCCAAAAACTGGACTTAATCACTGCGTGGGTAAATTCACGGCGGGTTTCAATTTCTCGCTTTTCGACTTCAGCGATAAAGTCACCGGATTGTCGGGTAATAATCAGGGTGTCTATGTCGTTAACTTCAAAAACGAGTTGCACTAGTTCACCGGTATCGTCGGTCGCTAACCTCAGGATGTCGCCAGGGTGCACTTTTTTAAGTAATTGCGCTTCATCGCCTGACTGTGTAACCCGATAAAGCTGTTGTGCTGAAAAGCCCAATTTATCGAAGATTTTTGCCAGGTTGTCGCCTGATTTAATTTCGTAACTTTGCCAAGCCAATTGGTTTTGCGACGCCTGCTGGTTGGTTTGCTGAGTTTCAAACGCCAAATCAAGCTCATAGCGTTTACCCGGCATGAGCTGCTCAGGCGACTTAGAATTTTTGGACGCGGTAGCTGGTTCAGAAGGAATAACCAATAACAAAAACAGCGTTGCGCTCACCGCACTAATTAAGACACGATGAGAGTGAGGCAGCTCATTCAGCAGCTGCTTAATTTGGGATACAACTTTTGACGTCATAGTTAGCGCACTTCTTACCTTAATTTATGGATGTTTTGTCGCGACACGACAATCGCTCACCTTGTTGTATTATTTTTGAGCACGTCCATGCTATTTGTGAGGATAATACGAAAAAAATCAGAATACCAGTTTTAGAGTGCTTAAAACTAGCCGTTTTATGGCGTAAACTATGACTTTTACACTTTCTAGACCCTTTTGCGCAGGAGAATCACTTAAATGGCAGCTCAGATTAAAGAGGCGCTGGCGGAAATAACCCGTGGCGTCGAGGAAGTATTGATCGAGAGCGAGTTAGCAGAAAAACTCGCGCAAGATAAACCCCTGATTATCAAAGCCGGCTTTGACCCGACCGCTCCCGATCTTCACCTCGGTCATACCGTGCTGATCAATAAGCTGCGCATTTTTCAGGATTATGGCCATAAAGTGATATTTCTTATCGGCGACTTTACCGGCATGATCGGCGACCCAACCGGTAAAAATGTTACTCGTAAGCCGCTGACTCGCGAAGAAGTTATTGCTAACGCCGAAACCTACAAAGAGCAAGTTTTTAAAATTCTCGACCCGCAAAAAACCGAAATTCGTTTTAACTCGGAGTGGATGAATAAGATGGGCGCTGCCGACATGATAAAATTGTCAGCGAGGCAAACGGTAGCAAGGATGTTAGAGCGAGACGACTTTAAAAAGCGTTACAAAGCTAATCAGTCCATTGCCATCCATGAGTTTTTATATCCGTTGGTACAAGGCTGGGACTCAGTCGAATTAAAAGCAGATGTCGAACTCGGTGGCACCGATCAGCGTTTTAATCTGCTAATGGGGCGTGAACTGCAAAAGGAAGAGGGGCAGCGGCCACAAACGGTGATAATGGTACCTTTGCTGGAAGGTCTGGATGGCGTCCAGAAAATGTCGAAGTCGCTGAACAATTACATTGGAATCACCGAATCAGCCAATGATATGTTTGGTAAAGTGATGTCAATTTCGGATGAATTGATGTGGCGTTACTTCCAATTACTGAGTTTTCGTCCGCTTGCCGAAATTGAACAGTTCAAAGCAGACGTTGCTAACGGTAAAAACCCACGCGACATCAAAGTATTATTGGCAAAAGAAATCATCGAGCGTTTTCACTCTAAGGAAGCGGCAGAGAAAGCAGAGCAAGACTTTGTCCAGCGCTTTCAGAAGAACGCGATTCCCGACGATATCCCGGAAGTCGAAGTCGAAGCCGGCCCCGATGGCATAGCCATCGCCAATGCACTAAAAGCCGCCGATTTGGTCAAATCAACCTCTGATGCCATGCGCATGATCAAACAATCAGCGGTAAAACGCGACGGCGAAAAAGTCGATGACACCAAGTTAATCTGCACCACCGAGCACAGTGGCGTCTACCAAGTCGGCAAACGCCGCTTTGCCAAAATCGTCTTTAAATAACACCAAAGCCTCGCGTTTCGCAAGGCTACAGCCAAACCCTATCGCTCTTTAATCACAGCGTTGCCCATCAACCAGGGGGACGCTGCAAGTACATCCCTGTACGCTTGTTTCCGGCCATCCATGGCCTCCAACACCCCCTGGTTGAGAGCAACGCTGTAATCAAACGCGATAGGGTTTGGCTGCTAAGTGGCGCAAGAGCGGTCGTTTGGAGGTGGCGATAAGGGGATTGATCAGCTTCTGTTCCAAGAGTGTCTGGCGCCATGGATGGCGCCAGTCAAGCCCTACAGGGACGTACTTGCGGGCGTCTCTTGGAACAGAAGTGTCAATCCCCCGCCATCTTCAAACAACCGCTCTTGCAGCGTCCCCCTGACACGGGGCGCAGTGTGAGTGATAAGCAAAAGGGACTGGTAGCCCAGTCCCTAGCGACGCTAGACGGTGAAGCTCTTGATGGAGTCTTGCAGTTCGTCGGCGAGTTTGGCGACTTCGTTGGAGGCTTGTGCTGTTTGTTTTGAGCCGGAGGCGGTTTGCTCGGCGATGGAAACAATGGCTTCTAAGCGCTCACTGATGTCATGTGCGGTGCGGCTTTGTTCTTGTGCTGCGGTGGCAATATGGTTACTGCTGTCGGCGGCTTGATGCACCGAGTCGGTGATCGATTGCAGGGCACTGGCGGCTTCGTCAGTTTGCTTAACGCTGCGTTCAGCTTGCTCGCGGCCGCGTTCCATGACTTCTACCGCCCGCGTTGAGTCGGTTTGTAAGCTTTCAATCATTTGCTGAATTTCTTCCGTCGACTCTTGTGTGCGGCTGGCCAGCGTGCGCACCTCGTCAGCGACTACGGCAAAGCCGCGGCCTTGTTCACCGGCACGGGCAGCCTCAATCGCCGCATTCAGGGCCAGCAAGTTGGTCTGATCGGCGATGCCACGAATAACATCCAGAATACCGCCGATATTTTTGCTGTTCTCGGACAATTGATGGATAACTTCTGACGCGCCCTGGATCTCGTTTGCTAATTGCTCGATCGTGCCGCGGTTTTGCTCGGAAATTTGGCGCACTCGCTTGGCTTCGTCGTCTGAATGCTGAATTTCGCCTAATGCCTTGTCTGCACCCTGTGCCATTTCGCTGGCGGTATTATTCATTTCCTGAGTGGCAGTGGCAACTTGTTCTATTTGACGGCGCTGCTCTTCGATCGCCCCGGTAGTTTCATCCGAGACGCTGGAGCTTTCTTCTGCGGCGGTCGCTAACTGCGTGGCACGATTGGCTATGCCTTCAATCAATTGACGCAGGTTATCGGTTAACTTATTGGTATTTGACGCTAATGTGCCGAATTCGTCTTCAGCCTGGTACTCAACACGCTCCGTCAGGTTACCGTCAGCCATAATGTTGAGCATATGATTCACTTTGCTCAGAGGCACACTGATGCTGCGTACGGTATACCATGAAATAAATACGGCCAACGCAATCGAAACCAGAGTAATAATACCGTTAATCCAGCTTGAGCTACTGATTGATGTCGCAACCGAGGACTGAGTTTCGTCTGCGATACCGCGTACCGCTTGGCGTAGCTCCTCTGCCAGTGCTAACAAGCCCTCTAGTTGCTGCTCTGACTGTTGTAGCGTCTGAGCCTCATCGAGCCGGGTTTGCTTTTGTGCGACAATGTTGTCGGGATATGAACCTGCGCCCTGAAGTCCTTTGATAGCTGAACGAACCATACCAATAGCGTCGTCAACAATTTGCTCAGATGCACCGGTTGCGACGTTATCCAGGTCGTCTAATCTTGGTTTAAGCGCATCAACATTAATATCGATTTCGCTGCGAATAATTTTTGCGGTATCAATATCGTCGGCATTGCTTAGGTCATACATCAGCGTGATTAAGGACGCGAGCGATTTCTCGATAGTTCCTGCTATTTCAGCCACTTCGTCACTCTGCGTCATATCCGACGCATCAAGCAGCATAATCGAGGCGTCGTCAACGGCAAAGGCGAGCTCGTCAAGTTGTGCCTGGGCAGTATTGCCGAGTTCTAAATAACGACTTTGTTGCGAAAACAGTTGTTCGACCAAACCGATGTAGCTCTCGGCTTGGCTATCCATACGTTTAATCATCTCACCATAACCTTCGCCACGAATTAAATCGCGAAGGTTAGTCAATGAGGCTTGAAAACCCTGGCGAGTGGACTCTAATTCCTGTGTGTGGGTTTCGACTAACTGGAGGTTTTCGTCATGATAGGTTTCTGTTTGCAGTGCGCCTAATTTGAGTACGTCGACCTGAACACTGGCAACACTCTCTAATGCGGGCACCGCTTTTTGATTTAAGCGGTCGACAGATGAGCCAATACTATTGACGTTAAAGATTGAACTTAGGCTGATAACCAGCAACAGCAGGGTTATGATGGCAAATCCGCCGATGACACGCATGGCTACTGTTAATTTCATGAAAACCTCTCAGCACAGTATAAGTTCTATTGACGTATGGCTGACTGCCGATAATAGCTATCGTTGTCGACGTCCCATAACGTCATATGATTACCCCAAACACATCCAGTGTCCAATCCGATCGTCCTTGGGTGCGATGTTTCACCCATTAACGCAGCCCAGTGACCGAAAGCCACACGATGATTACCCCGGAAAAAATCGAACCACGGTCGTAAGTCGTTATTGTTAACGTCGTTAGGATGCGTTTTTACAGAAAAATCCAATTCTCCGTTAATCGAGCAATAGCGCATTCTTGTAAATGCATTAACTATAAAACGGTATCGGTCAAAGCCGCTAAGACTTGAGTCCCATTTCTGCGGCTCGTTACCAAACATTGCCTTGATAAATGTACTGAAGTCCTCACTTTTAAGGATTTGTTCTACCTCAGTTGCATGCGTGCAGGCTTCCACGTCGGTCCACCAGGGATAAAGACCGGCATGGCTAATAAACAGGTTATGTTCCCGGTTAGAGTGGCATAACGGCTGGTGGCGTAGCCAGTCAATCCAATCCAGCTTACGCCTGGAAGCGACAACTGCATCAAGCTTGTCTTTCGGGTTAATCTTGCGCTGGCCAAGTAATACACCAATAAGATTTAAATCATGATTACCCAACACGGAGCGCACTGAGCCAGTAGGCGCGTCAGCGAAAAACCTTAACGCCTCAAGCGAGTCAGGACCCCGCGCGACGATATCGCCGACACACCAAAGCTGATCGTTTGAGAATGAAAAACCTACTTTATCGAGCAGTTGCATCAGCTCGCGGTAACAGCCTTGAATGTCGCCAACGACGTATAAACTCATGATTAGTGGATAATATTTGGAATTGCCAACCTAAACGATGGAATTTCTACCTTAAAATGGCAGCCATCGGCATCGACCATCAAATAATGACCCTGCATGGTTCCTATTGGTGTGGCTAATACGGTACCGCTGGTGTAACTGAAGGATTCTTCAGGCTTGATCAATGGCTTTTGTCCGACAACGCCT
Source organism: Idiomarina sp. (assembly GCF_019431395.1). Classification (NCBI taxonomy): domain Bacteria; kingdom Pseudomonadati; phylum Pseudomonadota; class Gammaproteobacteria; order Alteromonadales; family Idiomarinaceae; genus Idiomarina; species Idiomarina sp. The sequence goes on along the minus strand of NZ_CP080268.1, from coordinate 1,838,815 downwards.
TCGCCCGCAACGCGAGTTACTTTATTATCGGCGTCAACAATGCGCCACTCTCGACTCAACAGTTGCACACTGCTATTGGCATTATTGGCGATAATAATGGTGTAGGAAAAAACATACTGCCCATTTTCCGGAACCGATTGTGCGGCCAGGTATTGTGTAGTGACTGTAATGTCAACTTTGTTGGTTTCACTCATGGGGATTTTTCTGATCGGTTAAATAGTTAGCCATAGCACAATAATCTGCCACACTCAGCGTTTCGGGTCGAGCGCCCGGATCAATACCTAACTGATTAAGTTGCGTTTCGTTTAATAAACCTTTTAGGTTATTGCGAATCGTTTTCCTGCGCTGATTGAATGCTTGCAGACAAAGAGCATGCAGTTGTTGCCTGTCTTTGACAGGCGTTGGGCTTTCGCTGTAAGGCTCAAGTCGTACTACAGCTGATTCCACCTTAGGCGGAGGATTAAAGGCTCCCGGGGGAACATTAACAACCGCAGTGACGCGGCAGGCTTGCTGCACGGCAACGCTGATACGCCCATAGGTTTTAGAACCGGGTTCGGCGGCCAGGCGGTCGACGACTTCTTTTTGCAGCATAAAGTGCATGTCTTTGATGCGGTCAGTATATTGCAACAAGTGAAAAATTAGTGGCGTAGAAATATTGTATGGCAGGTTGCCGAATACCCGCATTGGCTGTTCCGGGTTTACAAACTCGTTAAAGTCAATTTTCATCGCGTCGCCACGCGTCACGGTTAGTTTTTCCCGCAAAAAAGGATGCGACTCAAGTCTGTCTGCCAGATCGCGGTCAATCTCAATAACGTTAAGGTGATCAGTGCGGTCCGCTACGGGCTCGGTTAATGCGGCTAATCCCGGGCCAATTTCTACAAGGTTTTCGCCATGTTGTGGATTAATCACATCGACGATTTGTTCGATGATGTTCTGGTCATGCAAAAAATTCTGACCGAAGCGCTTACGGGCACGATGACCCAGGTGCGTTTTACTCATTGTGTGATGCTCTTACCATATCGATAGCGGTATTGATTGCTAATAGACAACTGCCGGAATTAATATCGCCGGAGCCAGCCATGTCCAGTGCCGTGCCATGATCCACCGAGGTTCGAATAAAGGGTAGTCCAAGGGTAATATTAACGGCGTTGCCGAAGCCTTTGTATTTTAGTACAGGTAGTCCCTGGTCGTGATACATAGCAACGACAGCTGCAGCATCGTCCAGATATTTGGGCTGAAATAAGGTGTCAGCCGGTAATGGCCCAATCAAGTTAATGCCTTGTTCACGTAGCTGCTCGAGTACCGGCTCGATAACTTCAATTTCTTCACGCCCCAGATGACCGTTTTCACCCGCATGTGGGTTTAGGCCACAGACAAGAATTTTGGGGTTAACTTCAGCAAACTTATTGACCAGGTCATGATGCAGAATGGTTATAATCTGCGTTAGTCGTTCTGGTGTTATCGCTTTGGTCACATAAGCTAGCGGAATATGTGTCGTTACCAGCGCTACACGAAGGCCTTCGGTCGCTAGCATCATCACTACATCATTGCGGTTAGCCTGATTAGCGAAAAACTCTGTGTGGCCTGAAAAAGCGATGCCGGCATCGTTAATGATACCTTTATGTACCGGGCCTGTTACCACCGCATCAAATTCGCCACTCAGATTGCCCTGGCTTGCCCGGGTTAGCGTTTCTACCACATATTGCCCATTGGCTACATTCAGTTGGCCCGCAACCGCCGCTACTGCCATCGGAATGTGCTCAACCAAGATCGTGCCAGCCGGACTAGGAGTTGTTGGCCTATGCCCTTTATATTCCTGGATAGTGATGGGCAGTTCTAGCTGCTCGGCACGGGCTTGTAACAAGTTTTTATCCGCACAAACGACAATCGCAGCAGGCCATGCCTGCTGCGATATCATGATGGCTAGGTCAGGACCTATGCCGGCGGGCTCGCCGGGCGTGAATACTATAACGGGTAACATCTATTCACGCGTCTACTGAACCACTCTACGGACATAGGCGCGGTCACGGATTTCCTGTTGCCAGTTATCCAGTTCCTCGCGATATTTACGTGCAAAAATCATCTGATAGGCACGGTCCTGTTTGCTTTCTTCGGTTGCATCCAGGGTACGGCGATCAGTGACTTCGACGATGTGCCAGCCAAACTGGGTTTGGAACGGCTCACTAATTATGCCCTGTTCAATAGTCTCTACCATTTGCTTAAACTCTGGCGCATAGCGGTCTGGCCGAGACCAGCCTAAATCGCCACCGCGAGAGGCTGAACCGGGGTCGGCTGAATTTTCCCGGGCTAGCTCTGCAAAGGTCTTTTCGCCTTGCTGCACTTGTTCACGAAATTTAGTTAACATTTCTTTGGCGCGCTTGTCCGACAAAATGACTGACGGCTTGATAAGTATATGGCGAGCTTTAACTTCCTGAACTTCGACTTTTTGTTCGCCACGTTTATCTGCGACTTTAAGGATGTGGAAGCCTACACCGCTGCGCAAAGGTCCTACAACTTCGCCAACTTCTTTACCTTGAACAACGTCCGCGAACAGCGTTGGCATGGTGTTTTCTGTCATCCAGCCTAAATCACCGCCATCAAGGGCGTTACTGCCTGATGACGAGCGAATGGCTAAGTCGGCAAAGTCCTGGCCTTCTTCCAGTAACTCTAAAACTGCTTCAGCACGTCGTTTGGCTGTTTCTTGTTCTTGTTGTGACGCATCTGATGGACTGGCAATCAATATTTGGCTTAAGCGATATTCAGTGCGCGTCTCGCTATTTGACTCGATTAACTCGACCAGGTTGTTAATTTCCTGCGGCGTTATGCTAACCCGACGCTGAACCGCTGCACGTTCTACCTGTGAGGTAATAAGTTCATTGCGAATTTGCTCACGAAACGTTGGCCAGCTAATACCATCGCCAGTGACTTGTGCACGTAATTGATCAACGCTTAATTCTCGTTCTTGCGCGACACGGGTAATTGCTTGTTCAAGTTGAGATTCACCAATTTCTACACCCATACGCTCGGCCATCTGCAATTGGAGTTCCTGCAAAATCAGCCGCTCGGTTACTTGGGTTTCTAATACTTGCTCAGTGGGTGCATTTGCATCTTCAAAATTATTGCCACTTTTGACTTGCTGGATCATCTGGTCAATTTGGCTTTGTAAGATAACACCTTCATCGACGATGACTGCCACACGGTCAAGCGTCTGCTGTGCGTGGGCTGGCGCCGTGGTGATAACGCTAAGCGCTACGCTTGATATCGCCAAGACGAGAGTCAACAAATATTTCATTATACCTACCACTAGTTACTAAGATAAAAAGGCCGACGATAACCATAAATACTCTTTTCGAGCATATCAATTAAGCTATTGCTATCGGACGAAAGCCCGCTGATGATAAATTGCAAACTGACGCCGTTATCAAATTGTGCCGGGTTGCCTGCCGCCTGCATAGCAAATGCTGAGCTTGCGGATTCTAAATCGCGATTTATGCGGCGGTATGCTGACACACGTAGCGCCCAACAACAACTACTGTATTGTACCCCGAGTATAGCGTCATTGACGCGATCATTACTCAGGTCGTAATACACATTAGCAGCAACCTGCCACTGATTACTCAGCTGCCAGACTGCCTGGGTTCCCATCTGCTCAATGTCAGAATTAAGAATGTTAGTTGCTTTGCGATGGTTTATTTGCACCAAATTTTTATTATCGAGCCGATACTCTAAAGCGGTCTGACTCTTACGCGTACGGTTAAGTTCCGTATCGTACTGTATTGAGCTACGCAGGCTCCAGCTAGAATCTATAGCCCAGTTAATATCACCGACCCATTCAGAGTTACTGGAGGTAACCTGAGACTGGCTATCTAAGAGTTGTGTTCGGCTGTCATCAAAATAATAAATTTGGCCCAGGCTCAGGCGCAGGCGCTCACGTTCATTCTGATCAAACAAGCTACTACTGACGCCATAGGTAACTTGGTTAGCTTCTGCAATTCGGTCCAGTCCCGAAAAACGCTGTGCCCGGAACAGGCCGTTGTAGTCATCCTGCATCAGCGTGGTATCGTAGATGCCGATATTTTGTTGGTTTTCGTATGGTACAAAAAGGTATTGAATCTGAGGCTCCAATGTCTGGCGGTACTCATTACCATCCTGACTAAAATAGCGCTCTAAATTTAGGCGTCCTCTAAGCCGGGCACGAGGGAGAGCACGAGTGACTTCATCCTCCAAAGCCGGGTTATCATTTTGTTGACGATAATGAGTTACCAGGTAACTGACTTCCGCTTCAGCATCAAAGGCGGGTTCTTCGAACCAGTAATTCAGAGACGGAGCAGAGTGAATTCGCGTCGCATAATTGCGCGTGCGAACTTGATTCTGGAAATAGGTCAGTTCGTTGTACCAGTCCAGGCTCAGGCCCTCTAACTGATTACTTTGATAATTCAGGCTGAGTTGGGGCAACGTTCGGTAGGGGCTGCGAAACTGACCCAACAGTTCGTAATCTTCAGTGCGCATTCGCAGGTGCCAGTTACGCTCCACATAATCCAGCTGTGCAACTCTATATAAATGAGTGTCGGCACGCCCGGCAAACTCACTACCAAAGTCATTCAGGTAGTTATCGTCGCTTATCTGGGTGACATCCAGATAGGCGCTCCAATGTTCATTAAAGCGCGCGTTATGATTCACATGCCATAAATACCGATCGGCATTATCAACGCGAGCATCATCACTGGGTAGATAATTAACGTTAACCTGCCCGGCGTGATCGGCAAACAAATATCTATACTCAGTTTTTAACATCACACCCCGCTCACTCATGAGCACTGGTGCAACGGTCGCGTCCATGTTGGGTGCGATATTAAAATAGTATGGTGCTTCCAGCTCAACACCGTTTAGTGATGACGAGTCAATGGTGGGGTATAAAAAGCCCGACTTACGATTCTCGGTAACAGGAAAAGTAAAATAAGGCAGATAAAATACAGGGACGTCAAAAAGTTCGAGCTTCGCCCCCCAGGCACGGCCAAAATCACTTTCTTCATCAATCTCAATTCTTTCTGCAGTAAGCTGCCAGGCTGGGTTATCTGCCGGGCACGTGGTAAAGCTGGAACCTAACAAATTAACGTGTTGGGGAGATATCTCTAATTGCTCTGCCTGACCCCGTGCATTGGTGGTCGACATCTCATACTGGGTCTGCCGTAATTTTGCGACTTCGGTACCGCCATCAAAATTGAAGGATTCACCATAGACGTTGATATAGCCGTCAGTGAAGCGAACACCACCTGTTGCATCAATCACGTTCTGTTGTTGATTGATTTGCGCACTCTCGGTAAACAGCCATTGATTATTGCGGCGAATAATAACGTCACCGCCAAAGTTCGCGCGTTCGTTATCAAAAATTTCCGCATCGTTTGCCGATACTTTAATGACGTCTTGTGCTAGTGGTTCTGCTGACTGTATTGCTTTAAAGTCAAAAGCTGCCGTTGTTGGAGGACATAGCGGTGCAGGCTCTTGCGCGGCAACTTCTGTGACAAAGGCCGATGGTAGCAAGCAAAAACTAAGCGCAGCGATAGACGAGAATTTATTGCAAACAGGCAAAGGTGGATCCGTTTAATTATTGTAAGGCTTTAATATTTGTCTTGTTCGGGTGCTATGATATAGCAATTTTTTAGATTCCGCCATTTGCGCAAACGCAGATTATGCATATAAGGTGGACACTCGCGTGACATAAGGGGGAGTGCTTGGAAGATAAACGACAACGTAGCCTTAAAGCTTGGTGTGAGGCTCAAACTGGTACCGCACAACCCGCCCTGGAGGTTGTTTCTGGCGATGCAAGTTTTCGACGATACTTTCGTGCTACCGATGGTCGGCAGAGTCTAATTGCGGTGGATTGCCCGCCGGATAAAGAGGATATGACGCCTTTTATCGCGGTGGCAGACGCCTATCAGCAAGCGGGCGTGAAAGTCCCCTCGGTATTGGCTGTGGACCAGCAGCACGGGTTTATGCTGCAAGCTGACTTCGGGCAAATTTTATTGCTATCTAAACTTCATCCGCGCAATGCCCGCCAGTATTACCAACAAGCACTGCAGATCCTGCCGCGTATTATGCAGGTAACAACGACTCAAACAGGGCAACTGCCATTATATGATCACGCATTGCTCAAGCGTGAACTTGAACTATTTAAAGAGTGGTTGTTAAAGACTCATTTATCGCTGTCCTGGAACGCCGACGATGAAGCCGTTTGGTCAGCTTTTAGTGACACTATGATCGACAATGCGCTGAACCAGCCTCAAGTTGGCGTTCATCGCGACTATCATTCGCGCAATATCATGGTTCTGGCTGATGACGAACTGGGTATTATTGATTTTCAGGATGCCGTGAAGGGTCCGATAACCTACGATGCAGTTTCGCTACTGCGTGATTGTTATATCGAATGGCCGCCAGCAATGATTGACGAGTTGTCGTTGAATCTGCGCGAGGAATTAATAGCACAAGACTTGTTGGCAGCCAGTATTGACGAGCAACAGTGGCAAACATGGTTTGATTATATGGGGCTTCAGCGTCACACCAAAGCAGCCGGTATTTTTGCTCGCTTAGCGCATCGAGATGACAAGCCTGGTTATCTGCAGGATGTCCCGCGTACGCTGGGTTATCTAAAATCGGTTGCCAGCCGCTACGCGGAGCTATCTGATTATACCCAGTGGTTATCAGAGCGTGTCATTAAGCAGTGGGAGCTTAAGTAGTGAAGGCTATGGTGCTGGCAGCCGGACGCGGAGAACGTATGCGTCCATTGACGGATGAACTACCCAAGCCGTTATTATCGGTCAACGATAAACCCTTGATTGCGTACCATTTAGAAAAGCTTGCAGCCGCGGGTGTCACTGATGTGGTTATCAATCATGCGTGGTTGGGTGAAAAAATCGAGCGCATGTTGGGTGATGGCAGTCAGTGGGGGGTGTCGATTACCTATTCTCCGGAGCCTGAGGGTGGGTTAGAAACCGCGGGAGGCATTATTAAGGCTTTGCCGACGCTGGGTAGTGAACCATTTTGGATTATCAATGGTGACGTTTGGACTACCATTGATTTTAACCGGCTGCCGCGCCATTTAGGCCGCGATGATATGGCACACCTGATACTGGTGGATAACCCAGCGCATAATAAAGCAGGTGACTTCGGTATAGAAAACGGACGGTTGCGGGCAAAGTCGGCAGACAATGGCAGTTACACCTATGCCGGCATTGGCTTATTCAGGCCACAATGGTTTAGTGGCCTGCCGGCGGAAAAGCTAGCCTTGCGGCCGCTGTTTGAGCAAGCGATAGCAACGGATAGTTTGGCCGCCACGTTATTAACAGATTGTGACTGGTTTGATATTGGCACGCCACAACGACTGGCCGCATTAGACAGTAAATTAAGAGGTGCAAATGATTTGGGGTAAAGTCATCGGTGCATTAGCCGGCTATCTGTTTTTACGATTGCCCGGAGCTATTATTGGTGCCGTAATCGGTCACTGGTTTGATCGCGGTATGGCGCAAGACTTCACTCGCAAGGGCGGTTTTGGTCAGTTTATGTTTGGTGCGGATAAAGCCGCCGAAGACGCAAATTTTCTTTATACGCTATTTGCGGTAATGGGCCACGTCGCCAAAGCAAAAGGACGGGTGACAGCTCAGGATATTGCGCAAGCGAGCGCGCTGATGGAGCGTTTACGTTTAAGTGATGACGCGCGCGTTGAAGCACAGCAAGCATTTCGAGAAGGCAAAGAAGCTACCTTTCCTTTGCAGCAGGTGGTAAAAGACTTTAAGCAGGCGTTTTACGGCAACCGCGACGTGTTGCAGCTGTTTATGGAGCAACTCATGGCACTGGCACTGAATGACGGCGTGTTGGATAAAGCAGAACATGACGTGTTAGTGACCGTTGGTAAAACACTTGGTTTTACCCGTTTTCAAATAGACCAGTGGCTGATGATGCAAAAAGCCGCTTTTCGTTTTCATCAACGCCATCAGCAACAAGGCCACAGTGGTGGTCGTGCTAAGACAGCAAGTGCTGATGACATAAAGGATGCATACGAAATACTGGGGGTTAAAGAGAGCCAGTCTGATGCTGAAATCAAAAAGGCTTATCGCAAGTTAATGGCACGTCATCACCCGGATAAATTGGCGTCTAAAGGATTACCAGAAGAGGTGATGAAAGAAGCACAGGCGCGGGCACAGGATATACAGGCTGCTTACGATACAATCAAGCAGAAACGCGGGATGCGCTAAAATCCGTGATATTTCAACCAGCCTTTGAGTGTACTGCGTAGTTCGGCGGTAGCAAGCGTGGAGTTACTTAATAACTGTCGTTGCCGATAGTTTACTTGCTGATATTTTTGGCTGTACTGGCGACGTAACGGTTGTGCGTTTTTAATCCAGCGATTGCCACTATTACTGATAATATCAAGCACCGGTAATTGCAGTTGGGCCAGCTGACGGGATACGGCCTGATTCAGTTGCAGTTGTGGCAAATATAAGTCGATCACCACCAGTGCGTCAGGCATCAACTCTGGTTCAGCTGAAATGAGCTTGACGGCTATAGCGGCAGTTATTCCCTCTACTACCCATACGGTAAAGCCCGGTTCATTATCAAACTCTCTTGTCAGGCGCTGAACACGCTGCTTGAGCGCCTCGCGGTGCGGCTCAAAAAACGCCTCGTCAACAACCTCAGGAAATACTGAATTAGCTTGCGTAGTGGCTAATTGCGATCGTTCAATCGTTAACACCGGCGGCACTAAAGCCCAGCTGTGCCAGCCCAAATCGGGGCTATCAGCGTAGACACCCTGAATAAGGTTTGATTGCAATGGGTGCAGGTGCCAATCGGGCAGGCTGACAATTTGTCCGCGTGGGAAACTGGCCATCGGCTCTTTGTAAAGTGCCAGGTAGCGGGTGTTGCTATCAGCATCGTTGCCCGAACCAGCATCAGCGTTTAGCCAACGCACTTGGTCGGGCGGTAAATAGCGCTGCAAATCGTCGTTAGCGTGACCGGTCAGACTAACGAGAGCAACTGCAACGAAGGTAATTATAAGCGGTATTTTCATGCCTTAATTATCGGCACTAAACGATGGGACTTGAGCGATGTTGTTGGTTAAAACGGCGTCGGGCTGATAAACCGAATCAATTGCTCAGTTTGCGGGTGTGCTACTCGAAGCTCATGTGCGTGCAGTAACAGACGGGATGCGAGAGCAAATGCCTGGGGGCAAGCATAAAATTTATCGCCCAGAATGGGTGTTGCCAGCGCTTGCATATGAACGCGTAACTGATGTGAACGACCGGTGACAGGAGTTAGTTCAACACGCGAACAATCGTCCTTGTGCTCAATAACTCGATAGCCTGTTTGACTGGCGCGCCCGTTAACATAGTCAATTTGCTGACGAGGGCGATTGGGCCAGTCACAAGCTAGCGGTAGATCAATAAACCCGCGTTTTGCAGGTAGTTTACCCTGTACCAGAGCATGGTAGACCTTGTGCGTAGTGCGTTGTTGAAATTGGCGGCTTAAATGACTTTGTGCCGGCTTACCAATAGCAAACAACATGATACCCGACGTCGCCATATCGAGTCTGTGTACGAGCTTTGCTTCGGGGAGTACGCGTACCACACGACTGTAGACCGAATCATTATGTTCCGGGGCGCGACCCGGAACACTAAGCAGCCCGCTGGGTTTATCAATGACCAGTAGCTGCTCGTCACGATAAAGAATCCGCAGATAGGGAGTCTGCGGAGGATCATAGTTAAGCAGCGCCAAAATAGTCGTCCATTAAGGCTGATTGAACAAAATACGGATAGAAAATAACGACAGACTGGCTTGCTGCATGACCTCGAGTAACGCGTTACTGCGCTGCTCTATAGCATCAATTTCGTCCTGGCGCACGGCCGGATTGTGCTGTTGTAGTTCGATTAACCGTTGTTTTTGCCCGGCCAATTGCTGACGCGCTTCTTCACTGGCTTCGGTGATACGCTGGTTGCGCCATGCATCTGCATGCGGTTGTTGCTGCTGAATAAAGCCCTGCGCCGTATCGCGTAATTGTTTTACAATTTGGCGGGCTGTTTTCTTGTCGATAAAAGTAGCCTGTTGGGTTAGCGCATCGCGAGGCACTTTGTCGGTAAGATTTCGGCCCTGGCTATCCAATAAAATACGTAGCCGTTGTTGGGGGTAATATTCCTGCACCCCTAATTTACGTGGGGCCGTAACTTCGCTGACATAGTCAAGCTCTACAAACCAAGCACCCGCAGGCAAGGCGGCGTTCTGTAGCTTGGCTACACAGACACTACCAAAATCTTCTGTTGTTAGTAGCTCGATAGCCGCCTGCACGTGGGGGTGGTCCCAGCTAAGGAATTCGATGTCCTCGTAGTTTAGTGCGGTATCACGATCAACCGTAATGGTCATGCCGTCTTCCCGCAACCCGGGAATTGCCGGCACCCGCATGTGCTCGCTGGGACGAACAAATAACCGATGTTCATCAAGCACTTCGGTGGTTACGCCAAAACGATCCCAGAATGCTTCCATAAAGTCGTACAGGCTGTCGGGATCTGCTTGCTGTTCTATGCTGGTAATCAGTTGTTGCGCAATAGCGGGGCGACAGGCATTCAATTCCTGTAACTTGTCCCGGCCGGCTTCTGCATCGGCGGTAAGTTGTTGATGACGCTGTTTCGTTTGCTGCAATAACTCGTCAGGCAGCTCCGCCGCGGTCGTCATCGCTTTCGATAATTGCTCTTTAAACTCGTCGTAAACCTGTCGACCAACTGGGTTGCACTGCTCAAACGCATTCATTCCCTGGTGATACCAAGGTAACAATAAGGCCTCGTCTGATTCCTCCAGATAAGGCACGTGAATGTGAATATCGTCTTTTTGACCGATGCGATCCAAACGGCCGATGCGCTGCTCAAGTAAGTCGGGATTTGCAGGCAGATCGAATAAAACCAGATCCTGGACAAACTGGAAGTTGCGCCCCTCACTGCCGATCTCAGAGCAAAGCAATATCGGGCTTCCGTCTTCGGCTGAGGCAAAGAATTCTGCGGCGCGGTCGCGTTCCAACAACGACATACCTTCATGAAAAACTGCAGCATGAATACCGGCCAATACCCGCAACGCTTCTGATAAATCGAGCACGTCATCAGCATGGTGACAGATCAGCAGTGTCTTTTTAGGTTTTTGGCTTTTTAAGAATTCTAATAGCCAACTCACTCGGGGATCTTCCAACCACCACGGCTCGCCGCTTTCCGGTGTGTAAGCGGGCAGTTGATGAACATGCAGATGTCGGGTTGGAAAACCGCCAACGTGTTTGCGACGATTTCGGAACATGACCCGGCCGGTACTATGACGATCTAACAATCGATCCAGTTGGTCGCCTGATAATTTTTCAGCTTCGCTGGCCAGCTGTTGATAGTGACGTTGCTGCTCGGTAAAGGATTCCAGCGAATCAAAGCGGTTGGGGTCTAGTAGCCGTAGACGATGGAAGTGGCCTTCACTACCTTCTTGCTCAGGGGTGGCAGTTAGTAATAATACATCATTGATGGTTTCAGATAAGCGCTGAAGTTGTTCATAACCTTGAGTTTCTGGTTGCATATGATGCGCTTCGTCAACAACGAGCAGGTCAAATTCGGCACTGAGCAAGGCCTCTTGCCAACGTTGCTGAATAACAAAGTCAGTGCTGACGATAATAAGCTGCTCAGCAAAAAAAGGATTGTCGTGCTCATCCTGAAGCTGTTCACAGCGCTCATCATCAAACACACTAAAAGTCAGCGCGAAGCGGCGGCGCATTTCTACCAGCCATTGATTTCTTAATGACTCCGGAACCACCACTAGTACGCGTTGATCGCGACCCGTTAGCAACCGCCGTTGCATAATCATGCCGGCCTCAATGGTTTTACCCAAGCCAACTTCGTCAGCAAGAAGTACCCGTGGGTGATAACGTTCGGCGACGGTATGGGCTACATAAAGTTGATGTGGCAACAGCCCGACACGTGCGCCAAACAGACCGGCAACCTCACTTTGCTGCCATTTGGCGTAATATTCACTGGCCTGGTTACGCAGTAAATACAAATCGTGGCGATCGGCGTTACCCGCGACTAAGCGTGTCAACGCCGGGTTTATAGCTATATGATGAGACAGTTGGGACTCGGGTACCATTACCTCGCTACCATCGTCCAGACGCTCGCCAAAATAAATTAGCAGGCCGCCCTGCTCTTTGACTTCAGTGATAGTGAAGGACCAGTCCTCAGCATGGTGTGCTTGCTGGCCTTCGCTTAACTGCAGTCGGGCCAGAGGCGCGTCATTACTCGCATAGATGCGGCTTTCACCATTGCTGGGGAACATCACGGTTATCTGGCGACCATCAATTTGTGTAATGATGCCCAATCCCAGGTTTGTTTCTGTTTCGCTTAACCACCGTTGTCCCAGACTATAATCGCTCACTCTTCATCCTTACTGCTGACCCGTTAGAAGGTCGCAAATGGTAAAGGCCACGCGCTAAAAAAACAATCATGTCATCACGCTGTCATCAAATTTAGTCTAAGCTGTAAAAAAACGATAACGATAATAACTGACGCTAACAAGGTGACGTGATGAGCCCAAAATCCATGCCTGATAACACTCTTAAGTCGTTTGTCCTCGATACCAACATCCTTTTGCATGATCCGCTCGCATTTTTAAACTTCGACGAACATAACGTGATTATTCCTATGGTCGTGCTGGAAGAACTCGACAATATCAAAGACCGCCACAAAGACGTTAGCCGCGAAGCTCGAGTCGCTATTCGTTCATTAGAGGAGGTTTTAAAAGAGGCAAGCCCGGAACAAATAATAGCCGGAGTGCCCTTAACTCGAGTACACGGTGATCATCAGGCCAATGGCACCCTGGCTATTTTTCCGGATTATCAACTGGAGCAAAATGAATCGGTGCTGTCGCTAAAAGAAAATGACCATCGCATTATTCAGGCCGCACTCGAAATTCAGCGCACTCAGTCGCCCGCGGACGTGATCCTGGTCACGAAAGACATCAATATGCGCCTAAAAGCAAAGGGTGCAGGCATGCGCTATGTCGAAGATTATCGTACCGATCAGCTGATTGACGATATTCGTTTGCTAACCAAGGGCTTTTACGAATTTGAAGGTGATTTTTGGGCGCAGGTAAAGGATGTTTCTACCCAACAGGAGGGGCGTGATGCCTATCACACGGTGTCACGGAGTGTGTTGCCGCAGGTCTTTCATAACGAGTACATTGTTGATGACACGCACACCTTTGCCAGCCGAGTCGATAGCTACGACGACGTCAGTGTGACGCTGCAGGATCTGGGTTACGACCGCATGATGGCTTATAATGCATGGGGCGTAAGACCTAAAAATATTTATCAGGCGATGGCGCTGCATGCGTTGCTTGATACGCATATGGATATGGTGGTATTAACCGGTCCGGCGGGTTCAGGTAAAACCTTGTTAGCCTTATCGGCCGCGTTAGAGATGGTGGTGGAGCAAGGGATATACGAGAAGATTATCGTAACGCGAAACACCCCTGAAATAGCAGAATCGATTGGTTTCCTGCCGGGTACTGAAGAGGAAAAAATGGCGCCCTGGCTGTCCGCGATTACTGACTCGCTGGAAGTATTGCACCGCCATGACGAAAGTATGGACTCCAGCCTGAATTACATCATGAAAAAGGCTAATATTCAGTTTAAATCGCTCAACTTTATGCGCGGGCGCAGCATCCAGAATGCGGTGGTAATTCTGGATGAAGCGCAGAACCTGACCGCATCTCAACTTAAAACTCTGATTACCCGTTGTGGTGAAAATACCAAGCTAGTGGTGTCCGGTAATTTAGCGCAGATCGATAGCTATTACTTAACTGCCGTTACCTCTGGTTTAACCTACATCGTGGAGCGATTTAAAGACTACCCCGGTAGTGCCACGATTAACCTCAATGGTGTTGTCAGGAGTGCTTTGGCAAAATTCGCCGAGGAACATTTATAAGTTAGTTTATCGCAGCAGTGCGGTACTGACCGTTGTCGATATAAAACTGACTTTGCGATGCAATTTGGCCGGCCGGCATCTGTGCTGGCCCTGCCACTTCAACTAATACCATTTTCGTTCCCTCAACAGTGATAATACTGTCATCAGGCTGTGGTGCCATTGCGATGGCGAACAGTGCATGGCCGGGCAAGTAGACGATGGCCATTTTTGCCGACGGAATAATAGGTCGCAGCAACGATGACATTAAACTGGCTTTGCTATCACAGTCGCCCTGATTGTAAAAAATCACTTGGTTGGGAGGAAGAAAGCCATCGCCGCGGTTATGGATACCATCGTCGAGCGCATTGTAAGGAATGGCCTGTATAAACTGTGCGATAAAGTCGGTATAGCCGCGCCGACTGTTGTCTCTTAAAGTCTCGCCAATAGCATTAACCAGTGGATTAAACAGCGGCTCTTGTTGGCGTGCGATAGCGACGGCATCAGGAATAATACCTTGTTCCCCCGAGGGCAGGGTTAGGTGGCGGTAGTAATTGCTTTGTAAGTAATCTTGCCAACGCTGTCGGTAATATTGGCGAAGGCGTTCTGCTTGTTGTCGATAGCGCTGTTGCTGTTGGCTATCGCGAGCTTCGCGAACGTTAATGCTTAATTGTTGCTCTCGTGGTGCTAGACTAACTTCCACACCGCGCCAGTTTTGTTGCCGAATGTAGCGATTAAGCTGTTGAAATAATTCGCGGTTTGCGCGCTTTTTGTTGTAGTTTCTGAAACGCTTAAACGGAGCCAGGAACTCTGTCTGATTAACTTCAAACTGGAGCGTTCTGGGTTGGCTGTTAGAGGGTTGCCAGGTATATGAAAAGTTTGTGTCGTCGCTGTCAGGGAGTTGGCTACGTTCAAAGACGAGCTGTTGGGCCTTGGCACTGACCGCAACGAGGCAGAAAACAACAAACAGCGCTGTGGCCAATCCGTTAAACATTAAGCAGGACTGGCCAAAACGCATCGTGATTAGAACTTCATTTCGGTAATGGGGCTTTCTTCAAACTTCAAATCGATTTGATATTCTACGCCACCGGCACGGACAAAGAAGTAAGTCTTATCGCGTTTGAACAATTCTTGTAGCGAGACGATCTTAACGCCGGGGCGACGCTCCTGACCCCAGTCAGACATCTCCACGCCGGAGCGTGTTACTAAGATATTTTTGTACCGCTCATTGGTAACGAGTAACAGTTTTTTGTTCTCGTCTTTCAGCATGATGGTATTGCCCGTTAAGGTGTAAGGTTCTTCATTACCAAACACGAGGTTACTCCTTCCAAAAGTTATAGGCGATACTATAACGAAATATTAAAGATTAACCAACATGACGTCAATTAGACACCAGTCGTATTAGTCATTAAGTTGATTTAGGTAGTCCTCAACGATCAATAGTGCGGCGGTACTGTCGACTTTTCCCTTGTCCAAATTGCGAAAGCCGCCACGATCGAACAGTTGCTCTCGTGCCGCTGTCGAGGTTAGTCGTTCGTCCTGAAACTTTACAGGTAAACCAAAGCGCCCGTGTAATCGGTTGCCAAATTTACGTGCGCGGGCTGTTAATGGCTGCTCTGACCCATCCATGTTCAGCGGCAATCCCACCACTAACTGTTGTGGCTGCCACTCCTTAAGCAGTTTTTCTATAACAGTCCAGTCCGGAATGCCTTCTTTGGCTTTTATTGCGGTAAGTACCGAAGCCGTGCCAGTCACGGTTTGACCCACCGCGATGCCAATACTTTTGGTGCCAAAGTCGAAACCCAGCAAGGTCATGCGTGGCCTACGTCCGGTCCAAGTTGCCAGACATCGAAACCGAGTTTTTCAGTGGCTTTTTGCCAGCGGTCTTTTACCGGCGTGTTAAAAATAATATCGGGGTCGGCAGGGATAGAAAGCCAGGCGTTTTCTGCCAGTTCTTTTTCCAATTGGCCGGCCTCCCAACCTGCGTATCCCAGTGTCAGGAGAAATTTTAACGGCGCTGCTGATGAACCCAGTGCTTCTAAAATATCCCGCGAGGTAGTAACCATGATGTCATCACTTAACTTAAGGCTGCTGCGCCAGTTTTCCTGGGGCGGATGGATGACGAAGCCTCGCTCTTGACCTACAGGACCACCCTGATAAACCGGGCCCTGAAGAGATGCAGTTGCATCGGGATAAATAATTTCGAGCTTATCTAACAAACTATCGACATTCAGATTGGCAGGTTGATTAATAATCAGCCCCATCGCACCGTCCTCGTTATGCTCGCAGATATACGTCACGCTGCGCTTAAACAACGGGTCATCCATTGTTGGCGTAGCAATTAAAAAGTGATTCTGTAAGCTTTCCATCGGTGACTCCTTAACATTCGATAGTTTAAATATCGGTACGATGGCAATAATTTCAATGCTTATTCGCTAGTTTTTCATCGATGGCTGCAAATAGCCTGGCGGCGATGTTTATGTCATAGGCCGCTTCAATCTCGCGCATACAGGTGGGGCTGGTTACGTTTATCTCTGTGACCTTGTCTCCGATAACATCCAGCCCAACCAACATTAACCCTTTAGCTTTTAGCGTGGGTCCTATCGCCCGCGCGATTGCCCAGTCTGATTCTGACAGCGGCTGCGGGCGACCACTACCGCCTGCGGCTAAATTACCCCGTGTTTCGCCAGCCGATGGTACGCGAGCCAGGGCATAGGGCATGGGTTCACCGTCCACAATCAAAATACGCTTATCGCCGTCCTTGATGGCTGGCAGGTACTTCTGTGCCATCGCGTAACGCGTGCCTTTTTGCGTTAACGTCTCGATAATAACGCCCAGGTTAGAGCCGTCACGGCCGACTTTGAATATCGACGCTCCACCCATGCCATCAAGCGGTTTCATAATAACCTCACCATGGGTTTTATGAAATTCACGCAGCACGTCGCTGTTTGCGCTTACCAGAGTGTCAGCGATGTGTTCAGCAAACCAGCTGGTATAAAGTTTCTCGTTACAATCGCGCAAGCTTTGTGGATTATTTACGACCAGCGCACCGTCGCGTTCTGCCAGCGAAAACATATGTGTGGCATATAAAAACTCGCTGTCGAAAGGGGGATCTTTGCGCATCATAATAACGTCGAAATCACCAAGCCGGACACGCTCGTCTTCACCCAGCTGATAAAAGTCAGTAACTTGGTCAGTCACCTTAACTTTGCGGGTAACGGCATAGGGTGTGCCATTGTCGATGAGTAGGTCGCCCATCTCGACGTAATAACATTGGTAGCCCTGTGTCTGAGCCTCCAACAACAAACGAAAACTGGTATCTTTAACGGTTTTAACGTCCGCAATGGGATCCATCACCATGGCAAGCTTTCTCATTACAGTATCCTTTTAATGCAAAGTTCGTTAGGCCAGGTCACCTAATTCATATTGGATAACACTTAGCGCGGTCAACGCTGCCGTTTCGGTTCTTAAAATACGCGGGCCTATTCGTATCGGTTTAAACTGGCCGCGTTTGGCTAAATCGACTTCTGCTTCAGTAAAACCACCCTCGGGCCCAATCAGCAAGGCAACTGACGCTGGCTGGTCAGCACCGGTTAGTTGGCGCAGTGGTAGCGGCGCATAAGGGTCGAGTGTCAGTTTTAAATCGGCGGTAACTTGCTGCACAAAGTTTGCCACCGTCTGAGCTGCGTGCACCACCGGTACACGGCTTCTGCCACACTGTTCACATGCGGAGATGACGACCTTTTGCCATTGTTGCTGTTTCTTCTCTAGTCGCTCACCGGTAAGCTTAACGCCGCAACGGTCGCTAAACAGCGGGGTGATCTCCGCAACGCCCAGCTCAACGGATTTTTGTAAGGCAAAATCCATCCGGTCACCGCGTGAGATTACCTGGCCTAAGTGAACACTTACTGTTGACTCAGAGTCGTTACTCTCTACCGCAACAACACGCGCCGATGCACTGCGTTTATCGGCCTCCAGCAATTCAGCCTGATAATCATTGCCATCGCCATTAAACAGGCATACCGGCTGTTCGTTGCTCATCCGCAGCGCCTTTACGCTGTGCTGAAATGCATCGGCTGAAAGTTTAACCTGATCACCAACAGCAAGGTTGCCCGGATGAAATAGTCGCGGAATTCGCATCAATTCTTCTCTTGTGTAGTGGACTTTTAGACGTCCAGAAGTAGAAAAAGTTTTACTGATCGGTTACATTAGCATCTTAGTACTATTAGCTTTAATCAAAATAAAGGAATGAAGGGCATATGTCACGTCACCTGTTTACTTCAGAGTCTGTTTCTGAGGGACATCCGGACAAAATTGCGGATCAAATTTCTGATGCCGTTTTGGATGCAATTCTTACCGATGATCCTCGTGCTCGGGTTGCCTGTGAAACATACGTTAAAACGGGCATGGTGCTGGTAGGCGGCGAAATATCAACCAATGCCTGGGTTGATATCGAGGAGCTTACCCGAAATACCATCAAAGACGTAGGTTATGTGCATTCAGACATGGGTTTTGATGCTAATTCGTGCGCGGTATTAAACGCCATTGGTAAACAAAGCACGGATATCAACCAAGGTGTTGATCGAGACCACCCTGAAGAGCAGGGTGCCGGTGATCAGGGCTTGATGTTTGGTTACGCTTCAAATGAAACGTCGGTGTTGATGCCGGCGCCGATTACCTATGCTCATCGAGTGGTACAACGCCAGTCTCAGGTGCGCAAAGACGGCACTTTGCCGTGGTTACGACCGGATGCTAAAAGCCAGTTAACCTTTGTTTATGAGAACGGCAAGCCTGTTGCGATCGACACGGTGGTGTTATCAACGCAGCACCATGAAGATATCTCTCAGGCGCAGTTAAAAGAAGCTGTGATGGAAGAAATTATCAAACCGGTTCTGCCGCAGCAGTGGGTCAGTAAAGACACCAAGTTTCATATCAACCCAACCGGGCGCTTTGTTATCGGCGGCCCTATGGGCGACTGTGGCCTGACAGGACGTAAAATCATTGTTGATACTTACGGCGGTATGGCACGTCATGGTGGTGGCGCGTTCTCGGGTAAGGATCCGTCTAAAGTTGACCGCAGCGCTGCCTACGCGGCGCGTTACGTTGCCAAAAACCTGGTTGCTGCCGGGTTGGCTGAACGATGTGAAATTCAGGTTTCGTACGCAATTGGTGTAGCCGAACCAACCTCTATTAGCATTGATACCTTTGGCACCTCACGCCATGACGAGGAATCGCTGATTGCGCTGGTGCGCCGACATTTCGATCTGCGCCCTTATGGACTAATAAAAATGCTGGATTTAGAGCGCCCCATTTATCGCGCAACATCAGCTTATGGTCACTTCGGTCGTGATGAATTCCCATGGGAGCAAACGGATAAAGCAGAGCAGTTGAAAGCCGATATTTGATCGGCTTTTGGTTCACACTATCTGTTCATAAAAAACGCATTAAATTTGCTTGTAACCCCCGAAATGTGGACAATACGCGCTCAAACGTTTGCTTGTCACCTTTTGGGGGTTTTTCATGTCTGATCGTCGTCATCTCGCCAACGCCATTCGTGCACTCAGCATGGATGCGGTACAAAAAGCTAAGTCAGGTCACCCGGGTGCGCCCATGGGTATGGCTGATATTGCCGAAGTACTGTGGCGTGATTATCTAAAACATAACCCCAACAACCCTAACTGGGCCGATCGTGATCGCTTTGTGTTGTCTAACGGCCATGGCTCGATGCTGATTTACTCGTTGCTGCACCTTAGTGGTTATGACCTGAGTATCGATGATTTAAAGCAATTCCGTCAGTTACATTCTAAGACTCCCGGTCACCCCGAGTATGGTTACACACCGGGTGTTGAGACCACCACCGGTCCCCTAGGTCAGGGCATTGCCAACGCCATCGGCATGGCGTTAGCCGAAAAAACGCTGGCTGCACAATTTAACCGTGACGGACATGACATTGTAAACCATCACACCTATACCTTTTTAGGTGATGGCTGCTTAATGGAAGGCATTTCTCACGAGGCCTGCTCGTTAGCAGGTACGCTGGGACTGGGTAAACTAATCGCGTTTTACGATGATAACGGTATCTCCATTGACGGCGAAGTCGAAGGTTGGTTTACCGATGATACCGCCAAGCGTTTCGAGTCTTATAACTGGCAAGTTATCCGCGACGTTGACGGCCATGACGCCGCAGCTGTTGCCGACGCAATAGACAAGGCTCAGGCAAACACTTCTCAGCCAACATTGATTATTTGCAAAACCGTTATCGGTTTTGGCTCCCCCAATAAACAAGGTTCAGAGAGCTGCCACGGTGCACCATTAGGCGATGACGAAATTGCCGCCACGCGCGACCAGCTCGGTTGGAACTATGGACCGTTTGAAGTTCCTGATGATGTTTATCAACAGTGGTCTGCGAAAGATCGCGGCGATGCAATTGAAGCTAGCTGGAATAAGCGTTGGGTTGCCTACGAACAAGAGTTTCCCCAGCTGGCAGCAGAATTAAAGCGACGCCTAAATGGCGAGTTGCCGGAAGATTTTCAGCAGCACGTTGCGGCTTATGCGAAGCAACTACAAGATAACCCCGACCATCCGGCAACGCGCAAAGCGTCATTAAATACGCTGAATGAGTTTGCACCTAAACTAACTGAGTTGTTAGGTGGCTCCGCCGATTTAGCCGGCTCAAACCTGACTTTGTGGGACGGCGCTAAAGGGGTTACGGCTGATGATGCGAGTGGTAACTATGTTTACTACGGTGTGCGTGAGTTTGCGATGTCGGCAATTATGAACGGCATCACACTGCACGGCGGCTTTAAGCCGTATGGTGCAACCTTCCTTATGTTTATGGAATATGCACGTAATGCTGTTCGTATGGCGGCATTAATGAAGCAGCCATCGATTTTTGTTTACACGCATGATTCGATTGGTCTGGGTGAAGATGGCCCAACGCACCAGCCGGTAGAACAAATGGCAAACCTGCGTTTAACCCCAAACCTGAATTGCTGGCGCCCTTGTGACGCGGTCGAAACGGCTGTTGCATGGGGTAATGCGATTAGTAGTAACCACGCACCAACAGCATTGGTATTCAGTCGCCAGGGGATGCCACAACAGGAACGTGATGAGCAACAATTGAATGACATCAGCAAAGGTGGCTATGTATTAAAAGATTGTTCAGGAACACCTGAACTGCTCTTGATTGCGACCGGCTCTGAGGTTGATATTGCGGTGCAGGCAGCGGCACAGTTAATCGACAAAGGTCATAAGGTTCGCGTAGTATCGATGCCATCGACTGACGTATTTGACCAGCAAAGTGCGGAATACAAAGAGCAGGTGCTGCCTGCTGCGGTTAGCCGTCGCATTGCGATCGAAGCGGGTATTGCTGATTACTGGTATAAATATGTTGGCCTAAATGGTGCTGTTGTAGGTATGAATAGTTTTGGTGAGTCCGCGCCGGCTGCCGATTTATATAAACACTTTAACATTACCGTTGAAGCAGCTCTTGAACACGCACAAAAAATGCTGGGGTAAGATGTGAGCGTACGCATTGCTATTAATGGCTTTGGTCGCATCGGGCGTAGTTGCTTGCGTGCGCTTTACGAGAATAATTATCGTGAGAGCTTCAGTGTCGTGCTGATTAATGAGCCGGCGCCGGCAGAATCGATGGCGCACTTATTAAAATACGACTCCAGTCATGGCCGCTTTAAGTTTCCGGTAGCAGACGCAGGCGAGATATTAACCGTAGCCGGCGATAGCATTGCGCTAACTCACGAGACCGAAATAGAAGCCATTGACTGGGCTGAACACGCCGTCGATATCGTTATTGATTGCACCGGCGTGTTTGGTAGCCAGGCAGATGGGCAGCGGTATTTGCAACAGGGCGTTAAACGGGTGTTGTTTTCTCACCCCGGCACACCGGATGTTGATTTTACAGCCATCTATGGCATCAATGACGATGAGCTGACCTCAAACCATAAAGTGGTCTCTAACGGCTCTTGTACGACCAACTGTATTGTTCCGGTTATCAAGCTTATTGACGATGCGTTCGGCATCGACTCCGGGGCTGTGACCACAATCCATTCAGCGATGCATGATCAACAGGTGATAGATGCTTATCATCCTGATTTGCGCAGAACCCGGGCGGCGGGGCGTTCGATTATCCCGGTCGACACCCGACTTGCACGTGGTATCGAGCGGATTATGCCGCATCTCGAAGGTCGTTTTGAAGCGATTGCGGTGCGCGTGCCTACCACCAATGTTACGGCAATGGATTTAAGCGTTACACTCAACAGTGACGCGTCGCTGCAAGACGTTAACCGGGTGATTAAAGAGGCTGCTCGCAGTGGTTTAAAGGGGATTATCGACTACACCGAAGAACCCTTGGTTTCGATTGATTTCAACCACGACTCACACTCCAGCATTGTCGATGGAACGCAGACGCGGGTTAGTCATAAGCGCTTAGTAAAACTGTTGTGTTGGTGCGATAACGAGTGGGGCTTCGCAAATCGCCTGCTTGATACCACTAACGTGATGATCAACACACTGAATTAAGAGGACAAACCATGTCAGTTTTAGCGATGGCGGATTTAGACCTTAACGGCAAAAAGGTATTAATTCGCGAAGACCTTAACGTACCGGTAAAAGACGGCAAAGTCACCTCTGATGCACGCCTGCGGGCCGCACTACCAACCATCAGGTTAGCCTTAGAAAAAGGCGCAACTGTGATGCTGATGTCGCACTTAGGCCGCCCCACCGAAGGGCAGTTTGATGCGGCTTACTCAATGGCCCCGGTGGTCGATTACTTAGCTGCTGCGCTGGATGTGCCGGTGCGTCTGGAAAACGATTATTTGAACGGTGTAGAGACCACTGCCGGTAGCGTGGTGGTATTCGAAAACGTGCGTTTCAATGTCGGCGAAAAATCAAATGATGATGCGTTAGCAAAAAAATTAGCGGCACTTTGTGACGTTTACGTTATGGATGCATTTGGCACCGCGCATCGCGCTCAGGCGTCAACTCACGGCGTGGCAAAGTATGCGCCAATTGCCTGTGCCGGGCCGTTGTTGGCAAACGAGCTGGATGCCTTAAGCAAGGCATTGGATAACCCGAAGCGTCCGCTTGTCGCTATCGTTGGCGGCTCAAAAGTGTCGACCAAGCTGACCGTACTAGAGTCTTTGTCTCACGTTGTCGACCAACTGATTGTCGGCGGTGGTATTGCTAATACGTTTATTGCTGCGGCCGGGCACGATGTCGGTAAATCATTGTATGAGCCTGATTTAATTGCTGAAGCGCGACGCTTGATGGAACAGGCACAAGCGAATAATGCTGAAATTCCGTTACCAACAGATGTTGTTACGGGTAAAGAGTTTAGCGCTGACACTCGTGCAGAAACAAAGCCCGTTACTGAAATCGAAGAAGACGACATGATTTTTGATGTCGGCCCCGATACGGCAAATATGCTGGCTGAGAAATTAAAAACTGCCGGTACCATTGTTTGGAATGGACCCGTTGGTGTTTTTGAATTTGAGGCGTTTAGTAACGGCACCGAAGTGATGGCGAATGCGATTGCAGATAGTGATGCATTCTCTATTGCCGGCGGTGGTGATACGCTGGCAGCAATTGACCAATATGGTATCGCTGATAAGATGAGCTATATATCCACTGGCGGTGGCGCTTTTTTGGAGTTTTTGGAAGGCAAAAAGCTACCGGCAGTAGAAGTTTTAGAACAGCGCGCGAAAGACGCTTAACAGAACCGAATAATAAGGAGTTATATCATGGCCCTTGTGTCACTTAGACAAGTACTGGACCACGCCGCGGAGAACGGCTACGGTGTGCCAGCGTTTAACGTTAACAACCTGGAACAAATGCGCGCGATTATGCAGGCCGCAGATAAGACCAACAGCCCGGTTATCGTGCAGGCGTCAGCTGGCGCGCGTAAATATGCCGGTGCTCCATTTCTGCGCCATCTAATGGAAGCGGCTACCGAAGAATGGCCACATATCCCTGTGGTTGTACACCAGGACCACGGCACTTCGCCAGCGGTATGTCAGCGTTCAATCCAATTGGGCTTTACCTCGGTTATGATGGATGGCTCGTTGCTGGAAGACGGCAAAACACCAGCAGACTACGACTATAACGTACGTGTAACCCAGCAAGCAGTAGCTATGGCGCACGCATGTGGTGTATCGGTAGAAGGTGAGCTCGGTTGTTTGGGTTCGTTAGAAACAGGTGAAGCTGGTGAGGAAGACGGCGTTGGTGCTGAAGGTAAGTTATCGCATGAACAGCTGTTGACCGATCCGGAAGAAGCTGCTGATTTCGTCAAAGCAACCCAGGTTGATGCATTGGCAATCGCCTGTGGTACTTCTCATGGTGCTTACAAATTTACTCGTCCACCAACGGGTGACATTCTTGCCATTGACCGCATTAAAGAAATTAACCGTCGCATTCCAAATACGCATTTAGTGATGCACGGTTCATCTTCGGTACCGCAAGACTGGCTTGCCATTATTAATGAATATGGTGGTGAGATTCCCGAAACTTATGGTGTTCCTGTTGAGCAGATCCAAGAAGGCATTAAAAACGGTGTTCGCAAAGTCAACATCGATACAGACTTGCGCCTAGCTTCGACGGGGGCTATCCGCCGCCACCTGGCAGAAAATCCGTCTAACTTTGACCCACGTAAATTCTTTACTGCAGCAACTGAAGCCATGCAGGAAATTTGTGAAGCACGTTATTTGGCTTTTGGTTGTGAAGGTCAGGCGAGCAAAATTACACCGATTTCTCTTGAGACAATGTTTAAACAATACGAAAACGGTGATTTGAAGGCCATCGTAAAGTAACGTAAACTTTGCAAAAAATCACTTAACGTTAGTTACTGCTGTCGTGGGCGGCAGTAACTGATATTTACAGCAGTATATCGAGGTGTGCGTGCGCTTATCAGTTTTATTTGCCAGTTTAATGCTTCCACTTAGTGCATCAGCGCAAACATTTATGTTTGACGATGCTAACGATATGGATACCGATACCGTCGAAGAATGGGAAGCAAGTGCTGAATTCGGCTTATTGTTTACAACAGGTAATACTGAAACAGAAAGTCTAAAAGGTAAACTTAATGTGGCGCGTGACTATAAAAAGTGGCGTCACAAAGGGGTGTTAGATTATTACACTGCGGAGCAGGAAGATCAGTCAACCGGCGATACCTACGAAACGGCTGACAGTTTGTTTTTATCCGCACAAAGTAACTACAAATTTGCTCCGAATAGTAAATCGTCCATGTTTGTCTTCGTATCCTACGAAGAGGATGAATACAGTGGTTATGAATATCAGAGCACAGTAGCGCTGGGTTATGGTGCACGTTATCGTTATAGCGAAAACGTGTATGCAGACTATGAGATCGGTCCTGGTTACGCTCGTTCTAAGCCAATAGAAAATGGTATAGCACAAGAATCTGAAGGCTCAGCAATTTTGCGTC
The DNA here is from genome assembly GCF_019431395.1 of Idiomarina sp. Classification (NCBI taxonomy): domain Bacteria; kingdom Pseudomonadati; phylum Pseudomonadota; class Gammaproteobacteria; order Alteromonadales; family Idiomarinaceae; genus Idiomarina; species Idiomarina sp. The sequence goes on along the minus strand of NZ_CP080268.1, from coordinate 1,813,399 downwards.
TAGCAGGCAATGCGCATTGGAAAATATCTGAAAACTCGAAATTTAATGCATTGCTGTCATCAGAGATTGGTGAAGACAACACCAAGAGCCGTGGTGAGGTGTCTGTTTCATCAAACCTGAATAGTTCGCTGGCCATGAAAATTTCACTTTCGGCAACCCATAACTCTGAGGTTGCTAACGAAACGATCGAAAATTTAGATACAGAAACCGCAGTGACCTTGGTTTATAGCTTCTAAAAGCGAGTACCCTCTTTACAAGCCCGCCTTTGAGCGGGCTTTTTCATAAAAGTGTCATTTTTAACACGTATTCTATCGCTACGTTTCACTGTCTCTTGTACCGTATGCGGGTCTCTCATTTTAGTCGCCTATCGTCATTATCGTTATCGCTTGTTTCGCTCGCTTTTTTAGGTTTGCTACTTTGGGGTAACCAGAAGCTTTCTGAGCAAAAGCAATTAACTGATTCATTTCAAGCATTAAAGCAACAGGTGCAGGTCGAATTGGTGACAACACTCAGTCAGTACCTGCAATCAGGTGACGCCGTGCTTTTAAGTCAGGCGTCGGAGATACTGGTGGCCGTAAATACGCAACTTGAGACAATGACACCCGAGACTCAGCAGTTGCTTAAACCTTCAGTGAGTACACTGCTTAAACGAACTAACAGTGATTATCGAGCGCTGGGAAAGCTTGCAGGGGCCGAACAGGAATTAGTGATTAACGCCGAACGCTCGATAGGGAATGAGATATCCAGCTTACTGGATTACGCCGAGCAGGGCTTAAAAGAGGGACGACCTAATTCGAGCGACTATTTGGCGCTGGCAAATGACTTGATGCAGCAGTTAATCCATTTAATCCATGCCCGTCAACAACAGGCCGATTACTTAGTCACGATTAACCAGATGCAAGCAAGTATGAGTCAGCTAGAGCAATTGCCCCTGCTGGGGATAAAAGAGTCGCTACCTGACCAAAGTATGATGCTCGTACAACGTGAAGCCAAGGATCTCGGCTTAGGCATCATTAGCGAACTTAACAGCTTATTGGGCCGCTACCCCGGGGAAATGCAAAAGACGCGGGAACAAATTGTCCAGCGGCAACAAGCATTTTCTAAGCTGCGTGAAGACATTGCACATGTGCAGGATAGCGTGATTAAAGCAGAGACTAACGTTGCTAAGCACAGTGACGAAACTCTGCTGCAAGTAAAGCTTGCGGTAGTAGGTCTGGTGGTTGTGCTGATGTTATTTTCAGCGGTGAATTATCTTTTATTAAATCGTATGGTGCTGGCACCGCTAAGGCGCTTGAGGGATGCTATGCAGCGCCTGGTTAGTGACGGACACAAGGAAAAACTTGCGGGTGCAAATGTCGATACCGAGATGGGAGAAATAGCCACTAGCTTTAATCACATACTGGCACAACATGATGCGGAGGCTGAGCAAAAACGTCATCAAATGCAGGCAGTCAACTCAGCTCTGGATTCGATTGGTTCAGAAATAGCGCGGGTTCAGCAGGACTCGCAACGCAACCATCAAGTTGCAGGTGATAACCAACAACAGTTATCTGTGTTGGCTGACATTGGTATTCGGCTCCGTGAACGATTTGACGTGTTAGAAAAAAATACCAATCAGACGGCTGAATTTGTGGCTGAAAGTGAGACAACGAGTGCGCGACTAACCGACTCATCCAAACAAACTCAGGCAATTATTAGCAACGGCGAAAGCTCAGTAACAGAACTTAATAGTTCGGTTGATGAAGTAAGCCAGATACTTAATGTGATCAGTACCGTTGCTGAACAGACGAATCTATTGGCGTTAAATGCAGCGATTGAGGCGGCTCGTGCCGGAGAGCATGGGCGCGGCTTTGCAGTGGTGGCCGACGAGGTTAGAAAGCTCGCCAGTAAGACCAATGATTCATTGGCTCAAGTTCAGGGTATATTGCAACGCTTGCAGAGTGCGGCCAGTACACTCAGTAAAAATTACGCTGTTATTGACCAGTCAGCGTCAGAACAACAGCAGCAAATTCAGCAAATTTTATCGATCAATGCAGAGACCGGCGCGCAAGCACGGTCGTCGTCGGCAGAAGTAAATGAAGCCTATGCATTAGTAGCATCCCAAGCTGACAAAATGTCGGAGTTTGAACGTGCGATGCAAGATATGTTGCATAAACTGAGTGAAAGTATACAACTGTTGCAGCATACGGCGTCCCAAACGGCACAGCAACAACAAAAAATTGAGCAGGTTTTTGGCGACTAGCTGCAAGTTTTGTCGGCAAAACGGTTCCTTTTGAACTAAGATTTAGCTAACATTCGCGCAGCTAAAACAAGCTAAGCCAAGTAAGGATCCGATATGTCGGTAAACTCGTTTTTAGGGGTGTTTGCTAAGTCCCCGATAAAACCTATGATCGAGCACATGGATGAAGTGCATCGGTGTGCTGAATGGTTAAAGGAGTTTTTTAAAGCCGTTTATGCAAAAGACTGGAGCGCTGCAGAAAAAGCGCGCCAACACGTTGTTGAGCATGAACAGCGCGCTGATGAATTAAAGCGCAAAATTCGCTTAAATTTGCCGGGCGGTTTGTTTATGCCGGTAGAGCGCACAGACTTACTCGAGTTGGTATCGCAACAGGACCGCATAGCTAACAAAGCTAAAGATATTTCCGGCTTAATGACGGGGCGTCAGTTGGAAATTCCTGAAACCTTAGTTAAATCATTTGATGCCTACCTTCATCGTTGCCTTGATGCGACAGAAAAAGCCAGAGAAACGATTGGCGAGTTTGATGACTTGCTGGAAACCGGCTTTAAAGGTCGTGAGCGTGACTTAGTTAATAATTTTATCGCTGAACTCGACGCCATAGAGGCCGACACAGACAGCCTGCAAGTACAATTACGCCAAGACTTGCGCAAGATAGAAACCGAAATGAATCCGTTGGATGCGATGTTCCTTTATCGGATTTTAGATTGGGTGGGTGACTTAGCCGACCTGTCAGAGCGTGTCGGCGCACGCTTCGAACTCATGCTAGCACGAGTTTAAAGGAGCGATTCATGGATATTATTACTTCTTATGGCATGATCCTGGTGATCATGGCGGCAGTCTTTGGCTTTTTTATGGCTTGGGGTATCGGCGCAAATGACGTAGCCAATGCCATGGGCACCTCCGTTGGCTCAAAAGCGCTTACGATTAAACAAGCCATTATTATTGCGATGGTGTTTGAGTTTGCCGGTGCTTACTTGGCGGGGGGCGAAGTGACTTCGACCATACGCAAAGGTATTATCGACTCTGCGTACTTTGTCGACCAACCGGAACTGCTCGTGTTTGGTATGATCGCCGCACTATTGGCTGCAGGTTTTTGGCTGCTTATTGCGTCGTATCTGGGTTGGCCGGTATCAACCACGCACTCGATCATTGGTGCTATTGTCGGTTTCTCCGCCATTGGCGTCAGCATGGATTCGGTGCAGTGGGCTAAAGTCGGAGGGGTTGTTGGCTCCTGGGTTGTAACACCAGCCATATCCGGGTTTATAGCTTATATGATCTTTATGAGTGCTCAGAAACTGATTTTTGACCGCTCTAACCCGCTAAAAATGGCGCAACGTTATGTGCCATTTTACATGGCATTTGCCGGCTTTGTGCTATCGCTGGTGACCATCAAAAAAGGCCTTAAACACGTTGGTTTAGACTTGGGCTCGCTAGAGGGCTATCTATGGGCGTTAGGTGTTGCAGCTGTCGTTTTTGTTATCGGTAAGTTTGCGATTTCGCGGCTTAAATTTAATCCTTCTGATGACAAAGAAATGCATTACACCAACGTTGAAAAGGTGTTTGCTGTACTAATGGTTGTTACCGCGTGTGCGATGGCGTTTGCGCACGGCTCAAACGACGTTGCCAATGCCATCGGGCCATTGGCTGCAGTAGTCAGTATTGTTTCCAGCGAAGGCCAGATTAATTCAACTGCCGCGCTAGCCTGGTGGGTATTACCAGTAGGTGCTGTTGGCATCGTCGCTGGTTTGGCAATGTTGGGTAAACGCGTTATCGCCACTATCGGTAAAGGTATAACGCATTTGACCCCAAGCCGGGGTTTCGCCGCAGAATTAGCAGCCGCTTCAACAGTGGTGCTGGCATCGGGTACAGGCCTGCCCATCTCTACCACACAAACCTTGGTTGGTGCGGTCTTGGGTGTCGGTATGGCGCGAGGTATTGCCGCGCTTAACCTGGGGGTTGTGCGTAACATCGTAGTATCCTGGGTTGTCACCTTACCGGCTGGTGCCATTATGTCGATTATCTTCTTTTATATTCTTAAGGCGATATTTGGCGTTGCTTAAGCGATGCTTTAATACGCTCAAAAGCCCCGCTCGTTGCGGGGCTTTTTTATTACTGCCTCTCAACAAAAATATTTTATTTTCATCCAACTATTTTTTCGCCACTATCGACTTAACTAGCAAACGATTAAAAATAACTTGATGGACAAACTGACACGTGTTCAAAAAATCGGATAAACGACTTGCGGAACAAGCGCTGAAGGGAAAGTCATCAGCATGGGTAGCACTGGTTAAGCGGTATGAAAAAAGAGTATTTCACTATGGCTTAAGGATGCTTCCCAGTGCTGATGAAGCAATGGATTTGGTGCAGGAAACCTTTACCAGTGTGTTTAAAAGCTTACATAGCTGGAACCAGGCGCACGCATTTAATGCGTGGTTGATGACGATTGCGCATCGTCGCTGCGTAGAATATTACCGGCGACGGAAGAATGAACAGGGTTGGGATTTAAGCGAACATGACCAAGTCGATGAAACAGTCGCAGCGAGTCCGCATGATGTCGCGACGCTGGAACAACAGCAGCAATGTATCATCGAGGCACTACAACATTTGCCCATAGAACAACGCAGTGTTGTCGAGGCAAAGTTTTTTCAGCAGTTAACGACACGTGAAATTGCGCAGCAGCAGGGTGAATCAGAAAACACCATAAAGTCGCGCCTGTACAGTGGTTTAGATAAATTAAAAGTGTACCTGGAGGATGTATATGAACAAGCAGTCAGGTAAAAATGCGCCTAACTTCGAGCAATGGCTGAGTCAAACGACAGAACGTTACCAGTCAACTGAGGAACTACCGGAGTGGGATCGGGAGCATGCGATACGCCAATATGCGACTTCCGGTAAACGTCAGCGCTGGTTACAACCGATGGCTTTTGCCTCTTTTGCCCTGTCCTGTGTCGCTGTGTCCTTAGTTGTTGTTCAAAGTTATCGAGCTGATATGGCCGCTGAAGTTGATCATCGGGTGGCAGAACTGGTGGAGCAGAAGCTAAGCGTTTTCGAAGAACAGCAGAAAATACGTTTGGCTCAGCAAAGTAAAGCATTACGTAACGATTTTCGGCAGCAGTTATCGACGTCGACCACCCAGTTGGCAACCTACATTTTGGCAACTAACCGCCAGGAGCGAAAAGACGATATGCAAAACATAGTTGAATATGTAAACAAAACACGCGAAGACGACTTAACTTTTTATGCACAGCAGTTACGTCGCGCTGAAGTAGCAGGTCCATCAACGATGCTGGAGAATGAATGATGAATAAGTGGATGAGTGGATTGATTTTAGGTAGCGCCATATTATCGGTGCCGGCGGCAGCAAATGAACCTTATCAGGAACTGAAGAATCAGTTAGAGATATTCACCGGTATTCTGACGACTGCAGTTGGCCAGCAAAGTGACGAGCAAACAAAGCTGGAGGACTTTCGTTACACTTACGTCAGAGATCAGGGCGTAATTTATCGAGCTCGTCTTGGCGCATCTAAGTGGCGTTTTGTTGCCCCCGATATTCCAGAACCGCCGTTACCACCGGAAGCACCGGAGATGGGCGAGTTTGCGCGCGATATGCAACTTGACGTTGTCGTTGAGCAGGGGCTGCGCAGTGCACATCGAATACTGAGTAAGCTAAGCGGTGAATATTCACAGGAGTGGTTTGATCTGGTTGAGCAGCAACGCGATCTGGCCTGGGATATTCGTGACGGCGAACGCGAGTTACGAGACTTAGAGTTTCAGTTACGTAATGCCGACGACAGTGATAAAGCAGAACTGACAAAACGGCGCAATAATTTAGCCTTAGAGATCGAACAGCTGCGTGAACAGCAAGCGGCAATAAAAGCTGAGGCAGCCGCGTTAAAGCAGCAACTTAAGCAGCAACAGCAAGAAGCACGTCAACAACGTATAGAAACACGAGACAAAACAATTGCGACAGCTGAGCAGTTACTTTCAAAAACGTTGTGTGACTATGGGGTTACGTTAAAATCTCTTCCTGAAGACGAGTTTGTTACCTTCATAATTGAAGGGGCTGATAATAGTGTGGGTGAGCGTCGTCGTGACCGTGTTTACGTGTTTTCCAAAGAGACGATAGATGCGTGCACCGACGATAATGGCGCCCGGCAACTGTTGGAACAGGCAAAACCCTACTACTTTTAATTCATTGAACGACTCGGCAGCCGTGACAGGTTGCCGAGTTTCGAGTAAAATCCGCGCACATTACCTTAACAGATTTCTTGTGCGACCCATGAGCCGACCTGAGACTTCGCTAAAAGTCAGCGACTTCAATTTTGATTTACCCGATGAACTCATTGCGCGGTATCCGCAGCAGCAACGTAGTGCCAGTCGCTTGTTGCGTGTTGATGCGGCAACGCAGCACATTGGCCATAATCAGTTCACCGATATTATCGACTTGCTTGAACCGGGTGACCTGCTGATTTTTAATGATACACGGGTGATTCCGGCACGCTTGTTAGGCGAAAAGGTATCGGGTGGAAAAGTTGAGGTTCTGGTAGAGAGGATCCTTGATGATCATCGGGTATTGGCTCATGTACGGGCAAACCGGGCGCCCAAAGCTGATCAACAATTGCGCTTAGAAGGCGAAGTAACGGCGACGATGATAGGTCGTCATGATGCATTATTTGAGCTGCGCTTTGAGCACCAACAGACGGTGCTCGATTTGCTTGAGCAGTATGGGCATATGCCGTTACCACCTTATATCGACCGACCTGATGAAGACAGTGATAAAGAGCGTTATCAAACTGTTTATAACAAAGAGCCGGGCGCGGTTGCAGCACCGACAGCCGGTTTGCATTTCGATAATGATATTTTACAGCAATTACAGGATAAGGGCGTTGAGTTTGCCTATGTGACATTGCATGTTGGCGCCGGCACCTTCCAGCCTGTGCGCGTGGATGATATCCAGCAGCATGTTATGCACAGTGAATATGCGAAAGTCCCCGAACAAACTTGCGAGAAAATCATTGCGACTAAGGCTGCGGGAAAACGCGTTATTGCTGTCGGCACAACATCTGTTCGCTCGGTGGAGTCAGCCGCTGCCGCTAGTCAAGCGGAACTCATTGAACCCTTTTTTGATGACACGGATATTTTTATCTATCCGGGCTACGAGTTCCGTGTTATCGACGGTTTGATCACAAATTTTCATTTGCCGGAATCGACACTAATCATGCTCGTTTCTGCCTTTGCAGGACGAGACCTGATTATGAGTGCTTACCAACAAGCTATTGACGAGAAATACCGATTTTTTAGTTATGGCGACGCGATGTTTTTGACGCGTTAACAACAAAGATTAATGACTATGATGAAATTTGAATTAGACAAAACACACGGCCGCGCGCGTCGCGGGCGTATGAAGTTTGAGCGTGGCACGGTAGAAACACCAGCCTTTATGCCGGTCGGTACACTAGGTACCGTAAAAGGCATGACGCCAGAAGAAGTTGAACAAACCGGAGCACAAATTTGCCTGGGCAACACCTTCCATTTAATGCTGCGTCCGGGCACCTCGATTATTCAGCAGCATGGTGACTTACACGATTTTATGCACTGGAATAAACCGATTTTAACTGACTCGGGCGGCTTCCAGGTGTTTAGCTTAGGCGAGTTACGTAAAATCACTGAAGAGGGCGTAACATTTCGCTCGCCGATAAATGGCGAAAAAATCTTGTTAACGCCGGAAAAGTCGATGCAGGTGCAACGTGAACTGGGATCAGACATCGTCATGATTTTTGACGAGTGCACACCCTTCCCGGCAACGCAAAGTGAAGCGCGAAAGTCGATGGAGCTCTCACTGCGTTGGGCTGAACGATCGAAACAGGCTCACCAAGGTAACCAAGCTGCACTATTCGGTATTATTCAAGGCGGTATGTACGAAGAACTGCGCGACATCTCGTTAAAGGGGTTAACAGATATCGGCTTTGATGGTTACGCTATCGGCGGTCTTTCGGTGGGTGAGCCGAAAGAAGACATGATGCGTATTCTCGAGCACACAGCACCACAAATGCCGGAACAGAAACCGCGTTATTTGATGGGCGTTGGCAAACCTGAAGACCTGGTCGAGGCAGTGCGCCGGGGCGTTGATATGTTTGACTGTGTGATGCCAACCCGTAACGCACGCAATGGCCACCTATTTATCAGTACCGGTGTGGTAAAAATCCGCAATGCTGTTCATCGCACTGATACCGGGCCACTGGATTCAGACTGTGATTGTTACACGTGCAAAAATTATTCACGGGCCTATTTACATCACCTCGATCGCACCAATGAGATCCTCGGCGCACGGCTCAATACTATTCATAATTTGCGCTACTACCAGCGTGTAATGAGCGATATGCGCGAAGCGCTGGATAATGATAGTTTTGACGAATTTGTAAGCGGCTTTTATGCGGCTCGTGATCAGCAGGTGCCGCCACTGGATTGATTTTGCAGTGCATCAATTTTGCACTCAAGCGTGCGGTAGTGCGGTGTGTCAGGCTGAATCGAAAGCGCCCGCTCTATAGCGGTTTTGGCATGTTCAAGCCATCGCTGATAAACGTTTGTCCGGGGTTGGTGAAGCTTGGCCAGGTGATAGTATATTTTTGCCATCGCAAACGCTAACTGTGGTTGCTCACTGTTTATATTTTCTGCCAGAGATAACGTATCCAGCAACAGTGCCGATAACTCCGATTGGCTAAATAGCTGTTGCTGGGTAACGACAAAATCAACCAGTCTCAGTAATGGTTCAATAGTTTGACCGTCACTTAAAGTGATCGCCTGACGATAATATTGGATCGATTTTTGTGCTTGTTGTCGTGCTTCCCTACCTTTACCTTCATGCATAAGTTGAGTGGCATAAAGTGCATGCATAGAAGCCTGATTTACTAAACCCTCGCTATCCTCGTCATCAGACCATGCAGACGGGGTTAATTGCGTGGTAACTAACACGCTTAACGCTACAATGACACCTGCGCTGGCAGCTAAAATAGCTGGCTGTCGGTTGGGTTTGTAGTAACTAAGCTCGCCTAAGATACCGACGACCTCGGCCATTGAACTGAATCGCTTTTTCGGTGACTCGGCAAGGCATCGCAGGATAAATTTACGTAAAGGAGGCGAACAGCGTCTTCTTATTGTTTTAAGTTGAGCCGCAGGATTTTTCGATGGCGCCTGTCCGCTGACTAAAAACAGCAGTAATGCACCCAGGCTGTATATGTCTACCTTCTCCAGCATATCGGCTGCAATTTCGTTGTCTTCTCGCTGCTCGGGCGCACAAAATAACGGCGTAACGCCAAACCCTTTGGGTCGCGACTGTTTACTGGGCCTGCCGGCAATACTTAAATCAATTAACGTGGGCATCGGCTCTTCATTACCCTGCTGGGTAATGATGACGTTGCCTGGGTTGATGTCATTGTGGACTAAACCAACGGCATGCAGTTCACTCACGCCCTCGGCAAGTTTGTGGATGAGTTTAATAGCCTGAGTGGTGGTTAATTTGCCGGCCAGTTCAGCAAGGCGGGGACCTTCAATAAGCTCCATAACCATAAATAGTGATGAATGCTCGTCAACTGGCTCGCCAATGTCATAGATTGAGCAAATACTCGGATGATTGACTTTAGCCAAAGCGCGAGCTTCTGCAACCAAACGTTGCCGTGCGACAAAGGAAGGGTTGCGGATAAACTTTATTGCAACCATGCGTTGCAACATATCGTCCCAGGCTTTAAATACTAAGCCGCTGCCGCCACTGCCAAGAAAGCCTTTGCAATGATAACGCTCAGCGATACGGTACGGAAACGAAGCGTCGCCGTCGTTATCACTGATCAACACATTATACTTGTTGGCGTTATTGCCCTCTCTAACCAAAGCCGCATCCCTTCTGCTGACAGGTTTAATCCATTTTTAGTGTACCTATTTAAACTGATTTCGCACAAAGACTGTGATACACACAGCATAGGCAGTCATAAATTGACGTCAAATAACGTCATAACTATTTTTTAAAGCTAACTTTTTACATCAGAAAAAAATGCGCTATGCTGAATTCATCAATTAAAACATCATAATAATAACTATATGAAAACAAGCGCGGATAAGCTCATCGCCTCTGGCTACAACCAGGTAGTAGAAATTCAGGGTGTTGTTAACGACAATGCAGAGCGCGAGGCTACCTTTCATTTCACTTTAATCGGGCAACATTACCCTGACTATTTGATCCTTGATGTGCCAACGTTATATCGCTGGCAAGATGTTCTGCCCGCGCTGCGTAACAGCGACAAGTTAGTTATGCGGACGATATCGGCTAACGGAGAGGTTATTGTCGGTTACGTCAATATTGTTCATGCAACGCAGTTTCCTGACAAACTATTGTTTATTTCGTACCCACAAAACCTGCAAGCCCGTGCACTGCGAAAAACACCCCGTATGCAAATAGAGGTGCGAGCTCAACTAATAGAGCCCGAGGCACCTGAGCCGTTGTTAAATGGTATGTTACACGACATGTCGGCGCAGGGGTTTGGCTTTGACTGCGAAGGCGTGTTGCCATGTTTTGAAAGTCAGCTTCTGGGGCGGGAACTCGACCTTAGAATTCAGTATTCCGATGACCAATGCGAATCGCTGTCGGTGCGGGTTAAGCTTGTCGAAGAACGAGGGCCAAGGCAATGGCGGATTGGTCTGGAATGTGATTTAAGTGACGAGCAACGGGTGCAGTTGATGCAAAACTTATTGCTCAATTCGTTGTCGGTTCTTGCGGTAAAAGATGGCAAACGATCAGAAAGATCAATTTCGGATAAGGCTTTACAACTGTAATCTGACTCGGTACAATTCAGCACCAATTGAACCCGAAGCGGTTAATTTTTAACCAAAACAGATAATTTATCCGAGGTGATTTTTTAATGCCAGTCGTTAAAGTGAAAGAAAACGAGCCGTTTGACGTAGCTCTGCGTCGCTTCAAGCGCTCTTGTGAAAAAGCAGGCGTTCTGTCTGAAGTTCGTCGTCGCGAACATTATGAAAAGCCAACTGCAGAACGTAAGCGCAAGAAAGCAGCTGCTGTTAAGCGTCACGCTAAAAAGCTGGCTCGCGAAAACGCTCGTCGTACTCGTTTGTATTAATAGATTGGTGCTCGAACACCGAGCCCAACGAGCGGATTCTTTCGCAACAACAATGACGCATTGAGTTTATAAACTTAATCATTGTCATGTTATAAAAGCCGTGTCGGAAAGCCGTCGCGGCTTTTGTGTTTTATGTGGGTAACTTAAAAGGTACGGTGTTGCATGGCTGGGCTGATCCCAAAATCCTTCATTCACGATTTGCTGGATAGAGCTGATATTGTGGACGTCGTCGACAGCCGGGTTACGTTAAAAAAGGCGGGCAAAAATCATCAGGCCTGTTGTCCCTTCCACAACGAGAAAACACCCTCGTTTACGGTAAGTCAGGATAAGCAATTTTATCACTGTTTTGGCTGCGGCGAACACGGTAATGCCATTGATTTTCTGATGAACTACGATGGTCTTGAATTCCCTGATGCGGTGGAAGAACTCGCCAACATGATGGGGCTTGAAGTACCGCGGGAAAGCGCTACACAGAACCCACAACAACAGCAACAACGCCAGCAGCAACAACGAGCCGACAGCGACCTTATGGCTAAGGCCGCACGCTATTTTCAGCATCAGTTAAAGCACCACGCGCAGGCTGATAAAGCCATTAATTACCTAAAAAATCGGGGCTTATCCGGCGCAACGGTAAAACGTTTTCAAATAGGCTACGCCGGCGACGAGTGGGACGGAATATTAACTACGTTTGGGCAATCCGCACAGCAACGCCAGCAATTACTTGAATTAAAGTTAATTAATAAAAATGATAACGGCCGTCATTACGACTTTTTCCGTGATCGTATTATGTTCCCTATCCATGACCGCCGGGGTCGGGTTGTTGGCTTTGGCGGCCGCGTGATTGATAGTGACGGGCCCAAATACCTTAACTCACCGGAAACCCGACTGTTTCATAAAGGCCAGGAACTCTATGGTTTCTGGCATTTACAGCAGGCTCATAAACGACCACAGCAAATCGTCATCGTGGAAGGCTACATGGACGTCGTTAGCCTGGCAGAGGCGGGCGTTGATTATGCGGTGGCCTCACTTGGTACTGCAACCACCAGCGAGCAACTACAACGATTGTTTCGTACAACGCAAACCGTGGTCTGTTGCTACGATGGCGACCGGGCTGGGAGAGATGCGGCATGGCGGGCGTTGGAGAATGCGTTACCGTTGCTTAAAGACGGTGTCGACATGAAGTTTTTGTTTCTGCCCGACGGCGATGATCCTGATTCGCTGGTACAACGTCACGGTGCAGAGGTATTCGAGGAAAAGCTTAAACAGGCAAGTTCTTTCATCGATTACTTTTTCGAGCATTTATTGGCAGAAATCGATCCAAGTAGCGACGCCGGACGTTCTCAATTATTAAATGAAGCTAAGCCACGTATTGAAAGGGTTGCCAGCGATTTTTATCGTGAATCACTGATGGAAAAATTGGCAACGCTTTTACGCCGTGACCGGTCGCAATTAGAGCGTTACGTGGATAAGCCGGCGCAACAACGGGCGATGCCGCAGTCAATGCGAATGACGCCGCTGCGAAAGGCCATTGCCTTATTATTGCAGCATCCGGGTCTAGGCCAAACAGCACCGGTAAGAGCGGAGCTGGCGCAATTGAGAATAGCCGGTATAGATTTGTTTGCAGCCATACACCAGCAGACCGCAACGCAGGCTATGACGACAGCGCAGTTACTAGAGCAGTGGCGTGATACAGATTATTATAGTGCGTTAACCAAATTGGCGAGTTGGGATCACCAATTGGATGAGGAACAAATTGCCGCTGAGTTTAACGATATTTTTATTTATTTGATTGATCAGTATGTCGAGCAACGAGCAAATGACCTATTGAAAAAGGAACAAACAACACAATTAACTAAAGCAGAAAAGCAGGAATATTTGATGTTGTTACAACATCTTCGTAAAAAGCATTGAACGGTCAGAAATGCGTGATTGGCTGGTTTAAAAGTCAGTTATCTGTTATACTTTCTGGTCATTTTGAGTAATCTTTAGTCAGTTATTGGGTGGAACATCTGTATGCAGCAGAGTCGGCAATCGCAACTTAAAGTCCTTATTGCGAAAGGCAAAGAACAAGGGTTTTTGACATTCGCTGAGGTAAATGATCACTTACCTCAGGAAATTGTTGATTCCGATCAAATAGAAGACATCATCCGCATGATTAATGACATGGGTATTCGCGTATTCGAAAGTGCGCCTGATGCCGATGATCTGATGATGGCGGAGAGTGCAGCCGACGAAGATGCCGCAGAAGAAGCAGCCCAGGCACTTGCTTCTGTCGATAGCGAAATCGGCAGAACAACGGATCCCGTTCGCATGTACATGCGCGAAATGGGTACCGTGGAACTACTGACCCGTGAGGGCGAAATTGATATCGCCAAGCGTATCGAAGAAGGTATTAACCAAGTTCAGTGTTCCGTTGCGGAATATCCCGAAGCGATAAACTTTTTGCTGGAACAATGGGATTCGTACGAGGCGGAAGAACTGCGTTTAACCGATATCATTGTTGGTTTTATTGACCCTGACGAGGTTGATGAGGCGCCGGTTAGCGCGACCCACGTTGGCTCTGAGTTGTCTGAAGACGAGTTAGAGGAAGAAGACGACAAAGATGAAGACGATGACGACGATGAAGAGACTGATACCGGCATCGATCCAGAGTTTGCTCGTGCTAAATTTACCGAGCTGCGTGAACAGTACGAAGCAACCCGCCAAGCGATTATCGACAATGGGCGCGAACATGCAAAAGCACGCGCTGAAATAGAAAAACTTAGCGACCTGTTTAAACAGTTCCGTCTTGTGCCCAAGCAATTTGACCGCCTGGTAAAAGACATGCGCGACATGATGCATCGAGTGCGTGTGCAGGAGCGCCTGGTGATGAAGGCCAGCGTTGAACAGGGCGGAATGCCTAAACGCGCGTTTATGAAGGCGTTTTCAGGTAATGAGAACTCTATGGCCTGGGTCGATGAGCACATTGCTTCAGGGGAAAATTACGCTGACGGCCTTAAGGAAATCCGTGCTGACATTGAGCGCAGCGTCGGTAAATTACTCGAAGTTGAACGCGAAACCGGGTTGACGATTGCCAAGGTAAAAGACATCAATCGCCGCATGTCGATTGGCGAAGCGAAAGCACGTCGAGCCAAGAAAGAAATGGTCGAAGCCAATCTGCGTTTGGTTATCTCGATAGCCAAAAAGTACACCAACCGCGGATTGCAGTTCCTGGATCTGATCCAGGAAGGTAACATCGGCTTGATGAAAGCGGTAGATAAGTTTGAATACCGTCGTGGTTACAAATTCTCTACCTATGCGACCTGGTGGATACGGCAGGCGATTACGCGTTCGATTGCGGATCAGGCGCGGACCATTCGTATACCGGTGCATATGATCGAGACGATCAATAAATTAAACCGTATCTCACGCCAAATGTTGCAAGAAATGGGACGTGAGCCGTTACCGGAAGAGCTTGCTGAACGCATGATGATGCCGGAAGACAAAATTCGTAAAGTGCTTAAGATCGCAAAAGAACCGATCTCGATGGAAACGCCGATTGGCGATGACGAAGATTCGCATCTGGGCGACTTTATTGAAGATAACACGCTGGACCTACCGATTGATTCAGCCACCTCCGAAAGCCTGCGCAATTCGGTGCGTGAAGTACTCGGTGGTTTAACTGCGCGTGAAGCGAAAGTTTTGCGTATGCGTTTTGGTATTGATATGAATACCGACCATACATTGGAAGAAGTGGGTAAGCAGTTTGATGTAACTCGGGAACGAATTCGTCAAATTGAAGCCAAAGCATTACGTAAGCTTCGTCACCCTAGCCGTTCTGAACAGCTTAAGTCGTTCCTGGACGAATAAAGATAAGGCTTACGTTATGAGGTCAGGTGCGTTAACCTGACCACGATTCGATTGCAATGTCAGGAGGCACTATGGGAAATAGCCGCAACAATTGGCCAAAACGGATTATTGATTCACACCTGCATATATACGATGAACAGTTTCCGTTGATTGAAAACCAAGGGCATATCCCAGAGCCTTTTTACATCGACGACTACCGCAAGTTAGTCACCGGCATGCCTGTCGAGGGCGGCGTTATCGTGTCGGGCTCGTTTCAGGGATTTGAGCAGCGTTACTTAAAAGCGGCGCTGGAAAATCTCGGTGATAACTTTGTCGGCGTAACTCAGTTACCCGGTAGTGTTAGCGATGAAAAAATTCAGCAGCTCAATGAGCACCGTATTCGTGGTGTACGAGTCAACCTAAAGCGTGGTGTTCACCGCGACATCGAAGGTATTGTCGACTTTGGTAAACGTATTTGGGATCTGGCTGGCTGGCACCTGGAAATTTATGTCGACAGTCGAGAGCTGGATGACATGGTGCCAACTTTGTTGAAGCTACCTAAACTTAGCGTCGATCACCTGGGTATGGCAAAGTCAGGTTTGTCACAAGTCCGCCGGCTGGCAGACGCTGGTGTGAAAATCAAAGCCAGTGGATTCGGACGTACCGAAGTTAATATTACCGACGCGATGAAGACCTTATACAAGGCTAATCCGGATTGCCTGATGTTTGGCACTGATTTACCGGGAACTCGCAGTAACCGGTCGTTTGAGCCCAGTGACATCGATACCATGGTGGCAGCGCTTGATGACGAACAAGCCGTTGATAAAGTTTTCTATCAAAATGCGCGAGAGTTTTATAAGCTACCTTAGTTAGTTTATTCACGAGACAAGCGTGGTATTGGGTGTACTCACTTTCTAATCATTCCAAGTATAACCGCTGGATGGCGATAGCTTTTGTCGCCATTGCGGTTATTGGTTTTAGCTTTGCTTTGTCACAATCAGCACAGCAAACAGTCGATAATCGTCAACTGCACCTGTTTGAAACCTGTGGGGCAATACAGTCAGAGATTCAACAGCTTTTCCCCAATGAAGAAGAAACCCAGACCCGGGTTAATAACCCAGAACTGTTCCAACAACAGTTAACACGCGTCTTGTCCAGCCAAGAAGGAATTGAGGGCGGTCTGTGGCATTTAGACAGTGGCTTTTTTGGTTATACCTTCCCGTCCTATCGCGGTAGCGATATAAAAAGAGACACGCCGGAAACAGAGCGCACCTTGCTGGCTGCACTCTCATTGCGTGCTATTGAACAAGGCGGGCTGGTTGAATCGGTACAGCGGGACAATAATATGGCAGTTCTTGCGGTTGCCTGCCCGATAACGACCCATGAGGGACTCAGTGCGTGGTTAATACAGCGCAGTAGTTTGGTGCCGACGGCCAGCACCATTACTAATGTCATTTTGTTCGCATTACTCGCCATCGGCGGGGTTGTTATGTATTTGAAGTCGCTAGCGTTTGAGCGGCGTTGGTATCTAGAGCGTGACAAATTAGTAAAGCAGGGGGATGACGAGACCCAACCTGTGCCTGTCACGTCGAATATTAACGAAGTACAACCGCTGTTAATGCTGTTGTATCAGGCGCGTCAAAAGAATATAAATTTAGAACAAACAATTGCTGCGCTGGAGGCTAAGTTAGCACGTACTTCTGACCTTTCGGCTGTGGCGCGTATTGCAGCCTCATTCGCCAAAGAACTGAGCAAACGGCTGGAGCAAACAAAAAACAACTTCCTGGCGTTATCGACAGAACAACAGCGTATTGACCAACTGAACCATGTTGCCGCTGAACTGGACCGGATTAACACCTTAGTTGTGTGCTACGAGAACTTAGATTTGGCGGCACCAAGTTCGCAGGGCTACGAACGTGAAAATCTGGCCGACTGGCTGGATCATATTGCCAATTACCATCAAGACCGCACGGCAAAAGATACCCAAACCATTACCGCGGTGTGCACAGAACAACTTGCGCTGCACAGCCATCTTTTACTAATACGGTTCGCGCTGGATACACTAATAGGCCACGCAGCCACCTTCGGCCCCGATCGCGGCGAGATATTGATAAAGGCTGGTAGCACCGATGATAAAACCATTACCGTTGAAGTCATCGATGAACATAACGGCTTATCCGCACAACAGGAACGGCGCGTATTCCGCGACGATGATGTTTTACCCGAAGCCTACGGCCAGGGGCTAAAACTGGTGCGCGACACGCTTGCGATCATTCACGCAACCGTGAGTTACGAATCTGATGGCGAAAACTCTCGATTTATCTTGCAGATACCCATGACAAGCGAGTAAAAAGTTCGTATAATTTGCGCCGCTTTATAGCAATCCTTCCGAATAAGGCCCCTTAGCTCAGTGGTCAGAGCAGTCGACTCATAATCGATTGGTCCGCAGTTCAAATCTGCGAGGGGCCACCACTCTTATCAATGACTTAGGTCATTTTGTGTTTTGCCGAATTCCGCTTGGGGTTACCTTAGGGTATACCTTAGCAATGGCCCTGTGTTTTACGCTGCACATGATTCAGATCGGCTCGCAGGCATGTTCTCAATAAAATACAGGATTGACGATAAACGCCAGTACTTTAAGCCACCGAGGGTACGGGCAGGCGGCACGAGGTTTGCTTGCTCGTAACGCCACCAGCTTGTTCTACTAACCGCCAGCATGTCCAGTACTTCGCAACTACGCAACATGCGCTCGGTTTGGTTATAACGTTTTAAAATCTCTGATCGATTTTCAGGGCTCGGTTCTTGGTACATCGTGTTTCTCCGTCGTTAAGATGAGCCCATTGTGTGTGAGTGACTTGCAAAAGTTAAGAAGTTAGAGAGGGGGTTTTGGTGGGCTCTAAAATTCGACTTTTAGGCCGGTTTTTTGCGTCAAAATATTATGATGTATTAGAAAAAAATGAGTATTTTAGCTAGCGGATGTTGGGATTCTTAAATAGAGTAGCCGCCGTCTTATTTACAGTAAAAAGCGACCGACTATGATTTTAAGTTTTGAAGTCACCCAGTCCAACGACTAGAAAGCACTTCCGCCTGTTTTAAAATCAACTCGACGGCTGCTGGTGCGCGGTCGGGTGGGTACTTGTATCGGCGCAAGGTTCTGCGTACAAGAATTCGAAGTTTTGCCCGGACACTTTCCCTGACTTGCCAGTCTACCGTGGTGGATTTTCGTAGTTTGTCCGTAATTTCGACGGCAATCTTCTTCAGTGTGTCGTCGCCCAGTTCGCGAACAGCGCTTTCGTTTTCGGCGAGGGCGTCGTAGAAGGCAATTTCATCGGGGTTTAGACCCAGGGCTTCGTCACGAGCCAGCTCTTCCTGAAATTGCTTGGCCATGGCGATGAGCTCTTCGATAACTTGAGCCGTTTCAATGCCGCGGTTGTTGTATTTTCGCAATGTCTCTTGCAGGCGCTCAGCGTACTTTTTCTCTTGTACCACGTTGTTACGTGTCTTGGCCTTAATATCGTCTTTAAGCAGCTTCTCAAGCAGCTCTACGGCAAAGTTTTTGTAAGGCATCTGCCGCACATCTTCCAAAAACTCCTCAGACAATAGACCGATGTTGGGCTTGTCCAGCCCGCACATGGCAAAGACATCGGACACACCTTCCGCTCGAACGGCATTGTCTAAAATCTGCTTCAACGCTGAGTTTTTTTCTTCCTGCGTGAGCTTTTTATCGACACTGGTGAACTTAGTAATGGCGGTTTTTACCGACGTCAAGAACGCCACTTCTTTTTGATATTTCTGCGCTTCGTCCAGCGTGCTGCACAATGAAAATGCCTTATTCATGGCTAGCACTGTGTCCAGAAAGCGTTTCTTGCCATCTTCCAGACTGAGTACATAGTTCGCCGTTGCCAGCAGCAATTGGTTTGGGTCGTCTTCGTAGCTCTTACCGTTATGATTGGTGTAATCAAAACCGTCCGTGTTCGGACCTTTGGCAAACATGCCATGAATGACATCCAGCTTTTCCAGGAGCAGTGCAAAAGCTTCCTCGGCGCTGTGTGTCGGTTGCCCTTTACCTTGCGAATCGGTGTAGGTTTTCAGCGCTTGTTTCAGCTCGTTAGCAATACCGATGTAATCAACCACCAAGCCACCGGGTTTGTTCTTAAACACGCGGTTTACCCGGGCAATGGCCTGCATCAGGTTGTGCCCTTTCATTGGCTTGTCGACATACATTGTATGGCAACAAGGCGCATCGAATCCGGTCAGCCACATATCCCGCACGATAACCAGCTTCAGCGGATCGTTGATGTCTTTAAAGCGCTTTTCCAGTCGCTTCTTGGTTTGCTTATTGTAGATGTGTGGCTGCAACAACGGCTTATCTGATGCAGAGCCGGTCATGACGATTTTGATCGCGCCTTTTTCAGGATCCGGGTCGTGCCAGTCAGGGCGTAACTTCACAATTTCGTTGTACAGATGCGCACAAATATCGCGGCTCATCGCCACAATCATGGCTTTACCTTCAATGCTTTTTGCGCGGGTTTCGTAGTGGTTAATCAGGTCTTCTGCTACTTGCGCTAAACGAGGACCAGAGCCAACCAGTTTTTCCAGACGGCTCCATTCGCTTTTGGTTTTCTCACGGGCACCGACGTCTTCTTCGTCTTCGACCACCTCATCGACCTGATCAGAGAGCTCTTCGATAACGTCCTGGTTGATGTCCAACTTGGCAAGGCGTGATTCGTAATAAATGGGGACCGTAGCGCCATCGTCCACCGCGTCCTGAATGTCATAAATAGACACATAGCTACCGAAAACGGCGCGGGTGTCTTTATCTTCACTGGCAATGGGTGTGCCGGTAAAACCAATGAAAGAGGCATTGGGCAACGCGTCACGCATGTGCTTTGCGTAGCCAAACTTATATTTTCCGTCCTTCTTCAACGTAGCTTTTAAACCGTATTGGCTACGGTGTGCCTCGTCCGAAATCACAACAATGTTGTGGCGGTCGTTTAAAATGGGGTGGCCGTTTTCATCTTCCAGTAGCGCAAACTTTTGTACCGTGGTGAAAATAATTCCGCCGGACTCGCGCTCGGCTAACAACTGTCGAAGTTTGTCCCGATTATCTGCCTGCACCGGCTCTTGTTTGAGTAAATCCTTAGCGGCACTGAAGGTTGCAAACAACTGACCGTCTAAGTCATTGCGGTCGGTAACGACAATGAGGGTGGGGTTATTCATTTGCGGTTGTTGCAGTAGTTTTCCGGCGTAACAACACATAGAAATGCTTTTGCCTGAGCCTTGTGTGTGCCAGACAACACCGGCTTTTTTACTGCCGGGAACTACTTCATCCGCGTAGGTTGCGCGCTTCTCTGCAACTTCATCCAGATTTTGCTGCTCTGCTGCAACAACGGTGGCACGAACCGCTTCGCGCACAGCATGAAACTGGTGGTAGCCTGCTATTTTCTTAATGAGGTTGTCGGCGTCATTTTCGAAAATAACAAAATAGCGGATGTAATCTAGCAACAGTTCGCGCTTAAAAAAGCCGCGAACCATGGTTTCCATTCGCCATTCCAGCAAAGGTTTGTCGTCTTCGTGGTTGACGGTGCGCCAGGGCATAAAGCGCTCTTGATTAGCGGTTAACGAGCCGACTCTGGCATTGTAGCCGTCACTGATAACCAAGGCTTCGTTGTAGGCAAATAAGTCTGGGATCTCGTCTTTATAGGTTTGTATCTGGTTAAAGGCGTCCCAAATACTGACGTTTTCGGCGCTCGGGCTTTTAAGCTCGATAACAGCGACGGGTAAGCCATTAATAAAACAGATAATGTCCGGCCGGCGCAGCTGCTTTGAACCTTCAATGGTAAATTGATTAATGGCCCGGAAGCGATTGGCGTCCAAGTCGCCAAAGTCCATCAGAAACGCGCGGTCATGAATGACTTTATCCTGTTTTTTGTATTCAACCGGCACGCCGTCAATAAGCAAGCGATGAAACTCACGGTTATTAACAACACAGTCCAGACTGTCGGGCTTGCGGACAACCGCAACAACTTGCTCGATGGCGCTTTCGGGTAGGTGAGGATTAATGCGGCGTAAAGCGGCTTCAAGATCAGCGAACAACAGAATTTGCTTATAATCGACCCGTTCTGGATAGGGTCCGTCATGGGCAATGTCAGGGCCATGGGCAACTTCCCAGCCATCCTCGGCAAACCATTCCAGGCATTGTTGTTCTAACTGGTCTTCGGTCATTCCATTAGTCCTTTAATTGTACTTTGCCTAAATTACCTTAAAGTAATTGACAGGTAAAACATCTTGTTTATACTAACCCGTAATACGCCCGGCGCCTCTTCGCAACTTTGTTGTGTACGCGTCGGCTCTCATTTCAGGCCCCACACTGGCCAAGACTCCCAGTTATCAACCACCCCAAACTCGCTAATTTTTATTGCGTTATTTTCCGGTTCGGGGAAGCTTTCAACAATAGTGTCAAATCGCTTATTCCATGTCGAATTAGGACTTATTACTGCGAGTAATTTTTGCATAAGGCAAAAGTAGAAGAATGGGCGTGAGTTATTTATCTTTTGCCAATGTTCGTAATGAGGAACGGGAGCTCGCTCGAGAACGTTGATGTTCCAAAGCCTACTGTGGTGAGCGCAAACATTACGTATAAAGTTTAAACTTCTTAACCATTTACTAAAATCATGGCCACTGGGAGCACCATACTTCTCAGCTATTTTATCTTGATGCTGTACCTTCATGCCTGAGTAAAGCATCGACATCATGCCGAAGTCCCACACTTCAATAGCAACCCAAATTGGTATTCCTTCATAGTTCTTTTTGTAGTGTTCAATAAATGGCTCTCGTCTAGCTCGCCATATGGCTCTTTCGTACTTTTCTAACCAGACTTGGTGCTCCGTTTTACCTTTTGCAGGCCCTTTCTTTTTAGCCTGTTTACTAAAGCGGCCATGCAAGCATTTTGGGTTCTCATGCGCATAACAGTCTATTTCGCCTAGTAAGTGAGCAATGTCGACTCGTACTGCCATTTCTATTCGTTCTAAGGCATCTAGCGCATGAAGCCGGAGTCGCTTATCGAAAATATATAAATCAACAATATCCCGAAAGTGCGAGCCATTAATAAACTCATCATAACGGATAGGTATATCCAATTCTTGGTTGAAGTGCGTTGATATTTTGCGAAAGGGGTACCAATACCCACTTAGCCGGTAGTAACCCAGCTTTTCCAAGTAACTTCTTGCTATTTCAGGTTCATCAATTGTCATACCACGGTCGGTTAGCAATTCTAACTGCTGACCTAATGATATCCAGGGTTTTTGTTGCCGAGGCATATTAATTATCTCTTGAGTTCATTATATCCAATGACTGCTTCAACGCGCTTTTACTAACCATCCGGAATTTCCGGATGGTTGATTGCGAGTGTTCATAATTACCGAATGTCCTGATTATCTGCGGGGGACTTAGCCAATCGCTCCAGCAGAGTCAGCATAGCATCTTTTGGCCATAGCACCGTCTTTTGACCTTTTACTGAGCGTGGCGTGTCGGCGAGCCAGGCGCCGGCGTTATAGCCGGTCATGTCGGCTATATTCAGCCGGTCGTAATAAAGCTGATGTTCAAACTCGTCTTTCATGCGGTTCAGCGTGCCCTGAACGGAGCGGCTACAGTCGCTATCAACTTGCAGTGGGCGAAGGTATTTATCGGCCGTTTCAAGGTGAACCTCATTAGCGCCGCATTTAAGCAGGGTATTCATAAAGGCATCGACAAAGCGGACGTTCAGCTCAGTGAAATCCGGCTTAGTCAGCGCCGGCAACACCAGCGGGAAACGTGTGCTGTCATGCGCCATTAATATGCAGTTTCTGCGTTGCAGCGTAACCAGGTGACCATGCCATCCGCTCAAAGGGTTGATATCAAGACTGGGCTTTTCATACAGCCACTTGCTCATTGGTGTAACCGGTAATGTACCCTCGCTGGTGAGGGTTAATTTTTCGAAAAGTTTACGGGTGGCGTGGAGTTTTAGCATGCTTTTACTTGTTCCAGGCACTTTTAATTAAACGACCAGTTTGATTATAAATACCAACTTGCTCAATGTAGTGATGAAAATCACTGTTCTCAGCAACAATCCTATTTGCTGACTTCCAGTCTACAGATGGTCTTTCTCGTGCTGGAATTAAGATCTGGCTATCTTCAACATCGCTATTTAACCCTGTTGCAACGAGGTAACCATAGTGTGCCCAGCTAGAATTTGAGACAGCCTGAAAGAAATATTTTCTGACGTTACCTTTAGTAAGATGTTTCTTGACCTCAAAAGACCATAATCGTACTGAACTGTCACTACCGCTTCTTACACAGCTTCTGACTATATCTTCCCAGCCCATGTCGATAGTTTCTAGAGCTACAATATCCGGGTGCAGCCAATGATTTCCGCCGCTTCCGTGAGTGTTTTTTGACTTCTTTTCGTCAATACGTTGTGAATCGAACCGGTAAATTCGGAGGCGTATTTGTTTGAGTCATGCTGCCTCATCTTCTGCTAGTTGTCGATAATAGTTATCTTCATACTCAGCAGGTGGAATATCTCCGATGGGACTCAACAGGCGCTTATTGTTGAACCAGTCGACCCAATCGAGTGTTGCCAGTTCGACTTGCTCGAGCCCTCGCCAGGGTCCGTCTTTGTAGATGACTTCCGCCTTATACAGGCCGTTAATCGTCTCGGCTAACGCGTTATCATACGAGTCGCCGACGCTGCCAACTGACGCACTAAAACCCGCTTCAGACAGTCGCTCTGAGTAGCGAATAGACACATACTGGCTACCGCGGTCACTGTGATGAATAACACCTTTCGGTTTTCCTCGTGACCATAATGCTTGCTCTAAGGCGTCCAGAATTAACGGTGTCTGCATCGACTTCATCACACGCCAGCCAACAATCTTGCGCGAGAAAACATCGGTGAAAAAGGCCACATACACAAACCCTGACCAGGTCGCGACGTAGGTAATATCAGCGACCCACAGTTGATTCGGGCGCTGTGCAGTAAACTCACGATTGACCAAATCTAATGGTTTATCCGCACTGTCATCGGGAATAGTCGTGACACAGCCGCGACCTCGGCGCACACCACGAAGGCCCTGAACGGCCATCAGTCTGGCGACCGTGCAACGGGCAACCGTAAAGCCTTCTCACATCATCTGTTTCCACACTTTTCTGACGCCATAGCAGCTGTGGTTTTCCTGCCATACGCGCAGAATTTCTGGTTTTAGTGCTTCATCCTGATGAAAACGCTGGCAGCGACGCTCAGGCTCCGCTTCAAGTGACTTGCAGCGATAATACGTTGATGGTGCAATCTTCAAGACCCGACAGATTGGCTCGACACCATACAACGCCCGGTGAGCATCAATAAACCGGACTATTTCTTCGGTTTGCGGTCGAGCTCCGCCTGTGCAAAAAATGCAGCAGCTTTCTTCAGGATCTCGTTAGCTTGCTTGAGCTCTTTGTTCTCCCGCTCGAGCTCTTTCATTCTGGCTGCGGCATCACTGGTGACCCCTGGCTTCTTGCCTGAGTCGACCTCCATTTTGTTGACCCAGGACCTTAAGGTCTCTGGAGTACAACCAATTTTGGATGCAATAGATACCAAAGCAGCCCATCGCGACGAGTGCTCATGCTCTGATGTCAAAACCATGCGAACAGCACGTTCGCGGACTTCCGGTGAATAGGTGATTCTTTTGTTCATTGGCTAATTCTCTCAAGATTATTAGCCTCCGACAAACCCGGTTTGATTCATTGGCAGTATAAGTTGTACTCTTTATTAAGAAACTCAATTAACAGTGGGTACAAGTCACTTTCGCTAATTCCAGGGGCAGTAAGCGGAGTGTCTATGTTGAATTCATCTGATTCATCCTCAAGTTCCGTCGCGGACTCATTTTGGTCGGGATAAGGCTCCCAGTAATAGACTCGAGGACGAGGTTTATCTCTCGTGGCTACATTAGGACACTGATTTTTAGCTGCAATCGTGCGTTCGCCCCCGATCTCAGCTGCTAATTGCGCGATTAATTTTTCTTCAGTGTTATAACGAGGATTTAGTTGCTTTTCTGCTATTTCTGCAGGGTAGCGTTCTATAAAAAGCTTAGCCAACTCACGAGCGGTAAACTTAGCGTTAGGAAAGGCTTTTAACGTTTCTATAATCATTTCTACGCGCGTCGCCATTAGAGTATTTCCTCCGAATCAGCGGGGCTATTAATTATGGGTAAGCGGATTAAATGGTTGATCTTACCTTTGCATGAGAGTGAGACAGACAGGCATCTCATCGGATTATCTGGTTGATGCTTCACCTACTGCTGGTGCATGTTTCCTTCGCTAATTCCAGCAAGAACCCCACACGCCTCAACTTCCCGGTCATCGTTGCAACTCGCTCTCAGTGAAACGAGTTGTTTCTCAAGCGCTTGCAGAGCGGTTATCTGCGACCGCACATGAGAGATGTGATCATCGAGCAAGGCGTTGACGGCGGTACAAGGCTGATGAGGGTCGTCCTGATAGCTCTGTAGTTCGTGAATCTCAGCCAGTGACAGGCCCAGGATTCTGCAGCGACGGATGAAGGCCAGCCCCTCACCATGCTTCTCGGTATAGACACGGTAACCGTTGTCCTGCCGATCAGGCGGCGGCAACAAGCCCTGCTGTTCATAGAAGCGGATCGTCTGTGTTTCGACCCCTACCAACTGCGCCAACTGACCAATGCGCATCAGCCTCCTCCCCAACGGATTCTTTACTCTATTGACCTTATAGTAGCTTTATAGTTTAAAATGGTACCACAACATTGTTCAAGTGGAGTCGTATCATGAGCAAATCCTGTGGTGGCGCCTGTGGCGGTGATGCAACGTCCGCAGCGGATACCGATATACAGGCCTCCTCCGAGGCGCCAGGGAGATGGGTCAGTGTTTATGCCGTGCCGAAGATGGACTGTCCATCAGAAGAACGAATGATTCGCCTGGCCCTGAACGGCTTTGAGGAGATTCGGGCGCTGTCCTTCGACTTGTCGAACCGCCGGCTGAAGGTCGTGCATGACGGCGAGGTCGAGCCCGTCACCTCGAAACTGAAGACCTTGGGGCTAGGCGCCTCGCTTCAGGAAACCGTCGCTGCAAATCCGGAGACCATCAAGGCCGCCGAGTTTTCGGCAGCTTCTGCTAAGCAAGAATCCGGGACCCTGCGCTGGTTGCTCGGCATCAATGCACTTCTGTTCGTGGTGGAAATGACTGCCGGTCTGATCGCCCAGTCCACCGGCCTGATTGGAGAATCCCTGGACAATTTTGCCGATGCGGCGGTGTACGGGCTTGCCCTTTATGCGGTTGGACATAGCGTGAAAATGCAGGTACGTGCCGCGCATCTTGCTGGTGTACTGCAACTGATCTTGGCTGTGGGCGTGCTCGTAGAGGTGGTGAGACGCTTTGTATTCGGTAGTGAGCCTGAATCGCTGGTGATGATGGCTATCGCATTCGTCGCATTGATTGCCAATACCAGTTGTCTGCTGCTCATATCCAAACATCGGGAAGGCGGGGCGCACATGAAGGCAAGCTGGATATTCTCGGCCAACGACGTGGTGATCAACCTGGGGGTCATCACCGCCGGCGCCCTGGTCGTGTGGACCGGTTCCAATTATCCGGATCTAATTATCGGCACCATCGCGGGGCTCGTCGTGCTTAACGGTGCCAGGCGCATTCTGGCGCTCAAGGGTTAAATAATGCTCATTATTGGCAAAAAGCTCTCGCCGTATGCCCTATTGTCCATATCGGGCCTGCTGGCAGCGTCTGATCAGGCTGTAAAGTGGCTGGTGCAGCAATCAATGGCCTATGGCGAGTATGTTTCGGTGACCCCGTTCTTTAACTGGGTGCACCTATGGAACACCGGTGCCGCATTCAGTCTTTTTGCGAATGGTGGAGGCTGGCAGCGCTACTTTTTTATCGGAATCGCGGTAGTGGTCTCGATTTTTCTGATCAAGCTGATCCTTGAAAATCGTCATAAAGGAGAAGCCATCGCTTACAGTCTTATCCTCGGTGGCGCCATGGGCAACCTGATTGACCGGGTCTTTCGCGGCTATGTTGTGGATTCCTTTGATTTCTATTGGCGAGACTGGCATTGGCCGGCCTTCAACCTGGCTGATATTGCAATTGTCCTCGGTGCCTTACTTTTCGTTTCCAGCAGCTTGTTGGGTAAAAAAGCAAACACCAATGCCGAGTCGGATGGATCTGACTGACACTGCGGCTGCATGAGTACGTGGAGAAGGAATCCTTCAACCACCCCTACACCTTTGTGGCGGCACAG
This sequence comes from Idiomarina sp., assembly GCF_019431395.1. Taxonomy (NCBI): domain Bacteria; kingdom Pseudomonadati; phylum Pseudomonadota; class Gammaproteobacteria; order Alteromonadales; family Idiomarinaceae; genus Idiomarina; species Idiomarina sp. The sequence continues at coordinate 1,785,913 of NZ_CP080268.1, read as the reverse complement.
ACCGGCCTGGACGAGAAGACGGTGCGCGACATCTTCAACGCCCGCGCCGAGTTCCTGGGGCGCTGGCACCGCTTCGAGACGCCCCGCATCCTGGGCATTGACGAGCTATACCTGAACAAGCGCTACCGCTGCATTCTGACCAACATTGAGGAGCGAACCCTGCTCGACCTGCTGGCCACCCGCCGCCAGAACGTGGTGACCAACTACCTGATGAAGCTGAAAGACTGGCAGAAGGTCGAGATCGTCAGCATGGACATGTGGAACCCCTACCGGGCAGCGGTCAAGGCTGTGCTGCCCCAGGCCCGTATCGTGGTCGATAAGTTCCATGTGGTGCGCATGGCCAACGATGCCCTAGAGAGAGTGCGCAAGGGCCTCAGAAAGGAGCTGAAACCGTCCCAGAGCCGGACTCTCAAGGGAGACCGGACAATCCTGCTGAAACGCGCTCACGAAGTCTCAGACCGGGAGCGCCTCATCATGGAGACCTGGACAGGCGCATTCCCGCAACTGCTGGCCGCCTACGAGCACAAGGAGCGCTTCTACGGCATCTGGAATGCTACCACACGGCCCCAGGCAGAAGCCGCCCTGGACGAATGGATAGCCACCATCCCGAAGGGCCAGAAGGAAGTCTGGAGCGATCTGGTCAGGGCGGTGTGTAACTGGCGCGAAGAGATCATGATCTACTTCGAGACGGATATTCCCGTCACCAACGCTTACACGGAGTCCCTCAACCGATTGGCCAAGGACAAGAACCGTGAAGGGCGTGGTTATTCCTTTGAGGTGATGCGGGCACGAATGCTCTACACCACGAAGCACAAGAAGAAGGCACCGACTGCGAAGGTCTCTCCTTTCTACAAGAAAACCATCGGTTACGGACTGCCGGACTTCGCAGAGGAACTCAACTACGGAGTCGATCTATCAACCATCTGAGGGTGGTATCAGATTGATGGGGTGAAGGTGCCCCATCAACCATTAAATCCGTATACCCTTAATTATAAGTTCTCCGGACAAAAGCTTTGGAAGTAACGTATCTCGCGTCTGTTTTAAAGTTTGTGACTCTTTGCTCTTCGTAAAAATGGTTTTATCCAGACTTCCAGCATAACTCTCGAACGCTCCAACTAATTGTGCACAAGGCTTTATGACGGATAATGCTTTTAAGTTTTTTTGGTTAATCGAGCCAAATACAGTGCCTTCAGAGTCATAAGACGCCAACTCTTTGCCAAGCTGTTTAACTGAATAATAAGTAAATGAAGAGCTTTGTGATTTATGCCTTAGGGCAGCTAAACCTCGTCCAATACAACAATCGGTCAGTGCTATATTGGAGTCTCCAACGGGTGCGCGAACACTAAGCAGAGTATCTCCCTTGTTTGCCATGCGTTTTGGTGCAGTACAGTAAACTCTTTCACTTGGAAAACGTTTTCCAAAGTCTCTACGGCCTTGAAAAAATGGAATCCCTTCACTCTCCTCGTTGTAGGTGCTACCAGGTGGTGACTGACCCATTGTTACACCAAACTCCTCTCCAACTGTTGATGCTGACCACCCCCTCGGAATCTCGCCCAGTTCGCTGTCGTGCATGGCTGCGGGGAAGAGTTCGGCGGTGGTACGGAGTTGGTTGTAGTAGTCCGGGTTTTCGGTTTGGAGCTGAGTTAGTTGAGCTTTGTCTTTGCCGGATATGGCTTGCATGGCGGCGAGTAGGGCATCTTCTTGGCTGCCGCCGGCTGCTAGTGCGTTTATTTTGGCTTTAACGGGCTCGAAATCGACAAACCAGCTTTTGAAGATGGCTTGGGCGATTTGTTCTAGGGTTTGGTTTGTTTGGTTGTTAATCTGAATTTTATTATCAATAGACTTGAGTATTTTGGCTATTTTTGTCTGTTCTTGTTTTGGTGGAATTGGAAGTAAAACTTTTCTCAATTCACTTTGCTTAATGCCTTTTACGGTTGAGCCTGAGGCACGAGCCTCTAGCTGTCCTTGGACATAAGGCCCTTGCATGACATAGCGTAGATAATCACTCTCTAAAATCTCTTTTGCGCCTCTAAGCGTCACTATCCGCTGTGCGAGAGCAACGTTACAATCTTCCAGTTGGGCGACTTCTCCTAGTGGAGCCTCGGTTGTTACTACAACATCGCCAACCTGGGGCAGCCCACGAACCATCCATTCGTCGTAATCTTCTTCAGCGATAAATTCGGAAACGGGCAATATTTTTCCATTTTTTACGATTTTAGCCGTAATTAAAGGAATGCCCGTATCTGTTTTCTTGGGGGTCTTCCCTCTGTAGTCAATAAGCGCATCTAAAGCCTCGGCTAGCGGCAGCAATTGCCAATGTGTCGGGAAACTCCTACAGCCCATACCCAAGCCCTCCAAGATTGCGCTTAATCTCGGCTTCTAGTTGCTCGCTTTCGGCAAACTGCTCGCTTAGTTGTGCGGTTAGGCGTGCCATCTTTTCGTTGAAGGGTTCGCCGTCGTCTTCTTGTTCTTTTGCGCCAACGTAGCGGCCTGGGGTAAGCACAAAATCGTGCTTTTTAATGTCGTCTAAGTTAACGGATTTGCAGAAGCCGGCGATGTCTTCGTAGCCTTCACCTTGTTGCCACTGGTGGAACGTGTCGGCAACTTTAGCAATGTCGTCGTTAGTAAAGTCGCGTAATATCCGGTCTTTCATGTAGCCAAGTTCGCGTGCGTCAATAAACAAGAATTCGCCGCGGCGGTCGCGCTTTTTCTCGTTACGAACCATGCCATTGGCTTTGTCCTTGGTGAAGAACCAGATACACGCCGGTATTTGGGTATTGGTAAATAGCTGACCGGGTAGGGCGACCATACATTCCACTAAATCTTCTTCAATGAGCCGCTTGCGAATTTCGCCTTCGTTGTTGGTGTTCGAGCTCATGGAGCCATTAGCCAGCAAAATACCCATGCTGCCGGTTGGTGCAAGGTGATGCAGCATATGTTGTACCCAGGCAAAGTTGGCGTTGCCTTTAGGTGGCGTGCCGTATTTCCAGCGCACATCATCGGCCAACGACTCGTTCCACCAGTCTTTTACGTTGAACGGTGGGTTCGCCATGACAAAGTCGGCACGAAGGTCGGCGTGTTGATCGTTTAAAAAGCTGTCGGCGTTTTTCTTACCAAAATTAAAGTCGATACCGCGTATGGCCATGTTCATAGCGGCTAAACGCCAAGTGGTCGGGTTGGACTCCTGGCCGTAAACTGAAATATGCTTTCGCTGCTCGGAAGCTTCGTAATGCTGCTCTTTGGCGTGCTCTTCAATGAACTTGTCGCTGGACACAAAAAAACCACCAGAGCCCATAGCAGGGTCATACACACGACCGGAATAGGGCTGCAACATTTCGACAATCAGCGTCACGATGCTTTTTGGCGTGTAGTACTGGCCGCCTTGCTTGCCTTCAGCGAGTGCGAACTGACCCAGGAAATATTCGTAAACGTGGCCGAGAATGTCCTTGCTTTGTAAGTTAAGGCGCTCACCACCGAGCTCTGGTTTGGTGAATGAGGTGTCCGAGAAGGTGTTAATAAGACCAATGAGCTTCTCGTTTTCTAACTGATATTGGCTGATGCGATTAAGAATGCCTTTGAGCTTGCTGTTACTTTTCTCGATTTCTTCTAAGGCGTTGTCGATAAGCCAGGACACCGAGCGCAATTTCACGTCGTTACCGGCATCGTCCTGCCACAAAACGCTACCAATGGGCAGAACGGCTTTTTCTTTTAATGTGCTCCAGCGGGCCGCTTTGGGCACCCAAAACACGTTGGCTTCACGGTAATAATCGAGCACTTCCAGCTCTTCGGCTAAGGCTTCTTGGTACTCTTCGTCACTGTCGAAGTCATCGCGCGGCAGGTAGTAAAGGTTGTTTTCGTCGTCGGTTTTGAAAAGCTCAAGTAATTGCTCCTGACGCTCTTCAAAGGCGTCTGATACGTACTTTAAGAAAATAAGCCCCAGCACGACGTGTTTATAGTTGGCGGCATCTAAATTCGCACGCAGTTTATCGGCAGCTTTCCAGAGTTTGTCATCGAGTTGTTTTAAGAATTTTTGCTCGGTGTTGTCCATGTTTTACGGCATCCTTTTAAATGAATTTTAGCGGGCGGGCGAATTGTTTTCGTAGCCCGGCGCTATCGCTAAATTACTGGTGTTCATTAAACTTGTGCGGTTACGCAACCACAATTGATATTCGGGACCTTTTAAGGCCGCGTCTTCGGTGCAATCGACATTCCAGCGACGTAATAAATAACCGGCCATGGCAGCACGAACATCGACGGTTAATAAACCGTTTTTCATGTCCCCTCCGTTGCAATAATCCATCTCAATAGCTTTGGGGAATTTAACGTTGTTGGGGTGAGGAGCCAATTGCAAAGAAATCATGCGTTGCCATTCGGTATCGGAATTACTGTCTTCACCAAATTCGTAATTACCAATGAGCTTCACATTACTAATTCGGGTTAACACAAAATCGCGAAAACTTTCGGTTTTTCGATCAAACGCGCGAATGTGCCAGCGCATGCCATTATCAACAATTGAGTGCGGTACAATTTCTCGTTTTCCGGAGCCGCTGCTGAGCGAGGTGTAATTAATTTCGAGAGCGCGTTCATTAAGTATGGCTTGCACGGTTTTTGCCACAACAAAAATGTCCGGAACGTTCAAGCTGGAAGGTGCTTCAACCGGAAAATGTAAATCGCCAATGGCGTCGAAACCATCGGAAATGTCATTCGCTAATTTAATTAAACTGCGTTTGGCGTCATGGTCGAAAAGCGGTTTAAATTCGCTGGTCTGGAAGTAACGTTTTTGCTTAACGTCGTATTCAAGATTTTGCGGTGCTAATTCTTTGTAGAGATTAAAGTCACGGGAGCCTGCCGATAACCCAACTTCGAATCGTTTAATTAAGTCCTGGCGGTAAATCGAGCCTTTAAACAGCAAACAAAAATCGATGTACGCTAAGCGCTGTTTTTGCGAAAAGGCGAGTTTTTCCAGCATCATCCATGGCCACTTTGTATCGTTATTTTCGGCCTAGTGTGGTTCATTTTGGTGTGCATGTAAAGTGGTTAGGTGGTAGAGCCTAAGAATGTATCAGGGCGGGGATTTGTATAACAGAGTGGTGACAGAAGCTGGATTTCGAAAACATCCGCTGACATCAACGTGTCCAAAAACAGGATCAGTCACCACTTTGTTGTACAGAAGGTCGCTTTGGCAATTTGCGGTAACCAGGTGTTTTGCCACCACATACTAGGTTCCGTACAACAGATAGTATTTATTAAGAAATACCGTTAACGTGAGCATTGCTTTGCGGCGCTTAAGCAAGGGTGATTTTCACGCGGGAGGGTTGAAATGGATGTTAACTCGGTTGTCAACAGAGGTGTCTTACTGGTGGGGATGCCAGATGAACTTCTGTTCAAATCGGGATGGTTTAAAAGTTTCGGCGATTTGGTGATGCAGTTTCTGCGAACGCAAAATAAAGATGGTGCTGGGGCAATTACTTCTGATCTGCAATTATTTAAATTGCTTAGCTCGAATCGAGAATCGGTAACGTCGGAAAAATTTAAAACGTTGAGTTTGAAGTATGCGCCGGAACTTGAAAGTACGTGGATTGATTCTGAAACGCCCGACGAAAAGGAAACTCCGGGTGCCTGGTGGCTTTTAGAAATTGTTCTGAATATATTTTTATCGAAACAGCCAGCGCTGCAGTTTGAAAAACTTAATGAATTTTTAGCCGATGAGAAAAATGCGGTTGCGGTTTATCTGCAACAAAAAGATTCGCGTAGCGTTTTGTCTTATATCGAAAAATGGATTGGTGGCGATTGGGAAAGCAGCGCTGAATTCGAAACCAGAAAAATACTTTTGTGGCTCGGCTTTTTCGAAAAGTTTCTTCGTGTAACCACGGCAGGTTTTGATAAACGCTTTCCAGAGCCAGCCATGATGAAAATGTTTTTGCCTATTACCGAAAGCGATGAATTGATATTGAGTAATGAGCGATATGTATCAGCGATAAAACAAAAGTGGGTTGGCACTGCAGGCAGTTGGGTTTCGTTTTATGAAAAAATAACGGAAGCGAAATACACTTTTTATTCGAAAGAAGGTGATGACCCGAAAGCTGCTGTCGAAAAATCAGTAAAAAGAATTCGCGCCGGTACGACTCGGTTAAAAAAAACTATGCGAGTAACTTCCGCGTTCTGGATACCGAATTAAGACAAGCCCCCATGCAGTCGGTTGAGCTGATTGCACTGTTCTGTGAAGTGATGACGAAAAAGCAAGTGGCGATGCTCAATGACAATGGCACGCCCACGGATATTGAAAAAGTGTTTGCCGTTTATTCCAGAATTTATGAGCAATTCACTGACTGATTCAGCGAATTTTTAAAATTCCATTCAGATGTCCTCCTCATCGGCGAGCTGCCGTGGAAACATCCTCTTTGCTGTTTTAGCAAATTAACTAACTTAAGACTTAGAGGATAGAATAATGGCCAGAACATCAAACGATGACCGTTCAGATTCAATGAACCCAAATAACGACGCCTACTGGGATAGCTTGGACAATCATGCTAATCAGTTGAACCCGAATCACGACGAGTATGGTGGAGGCTGGGAAGCCGAGGAAGAGGATTAGTTAGCGTTAGCTGTTTCATTCAAACATTCTTGCGGGCTAGCGGGATGTTAGTCCGCAACTTTAAAGGTCGTGGCTAATTGAAAACACCGCGCTCCAGGCGATGGATAAGAGAGACCACTTGCTGAAACTCGAAGAATGAGTTCAGGTTTTCAATAGGCGCGCGCCTACCAAGACCATGACAAGGTTTTTTAAGCCAATTAATGGCCTTGCATGGATCGCCCTGAAAAAGCGCTTCAGAGGCCTCTATGGCTTCAATTAACGCATAAATACGGTTGCTTTCTAGCCTGGTAAAGCGTCTGTGTTTTCTTCTCTGGACTTTTTTCCGGTCAGGAAGATTAAGCGCATTCAAGATTTCGGTTTCTGACAGCTCCGTTTCGTGCGCAAGGGAAGCGACGACCTCAAAAGTGAAACCTTGCACAATAGCATCGCCCATTGCCGGGTAGTCTTCAGGTAGCCCTAGCTTTTCCTTTAAAGTCAGCTTTAAAGGCTGTTGCGCAGTCTTGGGGATGTAGTGTTCGTGGTGCATTGGAGTGCCTCACAGTGAAAGCTCACTCAGAGCCTTTCTTCTTGCTTTGAATATAGGTAATAAGCAAGTGAATACCCAGCATCACGACCGGCATCACCGCTACCCAAATTAATAATGACTCGTCGCCCATCAAATACTCCAACCAAGTTACCAAGTACTTAGAATAGCATTTTCTGTTGGATTTACAGCCACTATGGGGTCGAGAACTCGGATGCGTGTGGCAGAGAAACAAAAAAGCCACCGGTGATGGTGGCTGGTACCAAAATGCAGAAGGTTGATTAGTTTGAGGAGCAGCCAGTGCGACTAGTGTCAATGACAAGGTCACCCTCAATTTTGTATTGCACGTAGCCGAAAAGGAAAGCGAATGCTTCCGAATCCGCAGTCACGTCCGTTAAAGCAACGGCGCATGGGTTAGTTTCGATAGCACGGTCGGCTGCCTCTTTTACGCTTGGAACGCCGAGTGGAAATAAGACAACATATTTTTTGTCAATTCCTTCAACTCGTTCACCCTTTACGAATTGTCCGCTGTTAAGATCGACATTTTTAGTCGAAGCCAACGTAAAGTCAGCGATTCGTTGCGCGCAGCCTGTTGTCATCAGAGTAGCCAGCACTGCGGTAGCTAAAGCTAATTTTTTCATGCAAAGTCCTTATAAAATTAAATCCATGAGGTTGAAAATAACTCATTCTAATATGACATTCGTCAGGTTTGCTTAGTATGTACTTTGATTAGTTTACTGTCAATCAAGCATTGATCTTGGTCGCTAATCCCAGATAAACAATTTGTTCAACCAATGTCGTTCTCTCTTAATTCATCCCAAATGGCTTCGTAGGGTACGGCGGTGCCATTCGCACACCTGTAATTAGCCAACGGGATTATTGCAGACATGTAATTCTGAAACGCTTTTTCTAATTGCTCCTCGTTTGAGAAGTTATGAGATAAATTCTCCAAGGCTTCTTTAAAATTTCTAAGTGCCTGTTCTTTGGTTATTAAGTTTGCCATACCGATTGCCTTACTTGCTTTTCGAGACCGAATTGCCTCAATACTCCAAGTTAGACACTCTTATAGTCCACTAGTAACAAAAAACCATTTATGATTGGCGTTTTCCTCTACTGAAGCAATTTTTAATTTAAAGCCGCGAAAAAACAGGAAAAAGGTGAAGCCTTAGCATATCCCCCTGACGAACAAGCTAATAATCTGGCTGGATAAGTCGGCGCTATAGGTCAGCACACAGTCACTTCTCGGCAAAGCCCGGCTTCTCTCAACTACTTGTGATGTCGCGCGACCGCCATGACGGGATCCTGTACAGCATGGTTGAAACCGTCAAGGTCAACGGCCTGATGGCGGTTGACTGTCTCATGCTGTTGTTCGAGCAACAGCCGCTGGTGAATAAAGATGATGACCTCGACTCGCTGGTGTCCTGGATCATCAACGTCGACTTATCAGGTCAACAAAATTGACCCACAACAGCCTGTTCCGATATGCATAAATTGGTGGTCAGATTAAACCATGAACGCATGGCTGGGTGTTACCGAGATCATCTAAATGACAATCATTTGGGCTGGTTGTATGGTTTATGCGACGTCTACTAAAAAAAGCCACCGGTGACGGTTGCTAGGAAGTATCGCTTAGCATGACATTGCGGCTCCGATTGCCAAGTGTGAGAGGCTAGCGATTTGAGCATATTAACAGAGCAAAATGGTAAGCGGAAGAGAGGGAATCTTATGGTTCTATTTTGTTGGTTAGACCTAGAATGATTCTGCGTTTAGAAAACTATTGGAAAATCGCAATGGGAAATCAACTGATTGATAGTGAAACAACTACACAATTCACTAAGTCTAATATACCATCTGTCAGGTTTATGTGATTTATACAATTAAAAAGCTTGACTGTTATAACTCGCGACTAGCATTCACTCTTGAGAGTTTTAGCAGCCAGGAGGGAATATGAACGGTAGCGAAGGGATTGTCGATAAAGGCCTTAGCGTGAACCTATATATTGAATCGCTGTTGAGCCAGCGCGAACTATCAGAACCAAGCGGCGCGCCTTTATTTACCTATCAGTTAAATGCCAATGCCTATTCTAGATTACGGTCATTGTTACAAGCCCGTTTGCCATGTTCAGCTTCCTTCAAGAACCCACTTTGGTGCGCATCATTTTGTTTATTTGGTGCTGAGTGGTATCGGCGTGAATATCAGTCAGGTTGGTCGTGGTCTGGAATTTTTGATGCATTAGGTTTTGAGCTGGAGCCTAGTCAGCGAGCTGATGTTGTTATTAAAGGTCTTGCCTACTGGAAACGTAATGTTAATCGTTATGCGAGTAATCGCAATGATTACCTCGGTTCATTGTTTAGTGAAGGGGGCTTACCGTTCTCTTTACTGGCGGCAGAAGGTGGGCGATTTCAGGCTCTTTTCAAACGATTACTGGTAGAATTTGACAGAGCTAAATCGTTTGGGCTGTCACCATTAGCACTGATTGAAAAGCAATTAAGCAGTATGCCTGATGCATTTCAGTCAGAGAGTACTGTCACGTTGTTGCATGATATGGTTGGAAATCTATATGCTCTAATAGATACCTACAGCTTGGAGCAAAAGAATAACCCTGCTGAATACTTAGATTCAGTTACAAAAAGTTGGCGAGCAAGCTTTCCCATTCCTTTAGACATTGAGACGGGGGATAAATTCCTAGCTGGTCTGCTGAATTCAGCTGCAGCTCGACGCAAAGTAAAAAAGAATGAACAGACTCGACTCCAGCTCGCCCAAAGGCTCAGAAACACAAATGAAATCTCGTTTTCTGCAAATATTGAGGTTAGTAAACGTTTTACTATTCCGTTGACCCGAAAGGACTTAACTGCACCAATTGTTGAAGTACTGGTGTTTGAAGGAAATACTCAGATAGCTGACTTTGGTATGGCGAGAGCCGAAATCTGTGAAAGCGGCATTAAACTTCACATGCGCAAAACAGAAGTTTCTTTTGGACGTAACGATTATGAAGCGCCGCTTTCGGTTGTGATAATGCAGGCGGGGAGAGTGAGTTATGTTGAAGAAATTCCAAATTCCTCTCTACCGTTAAATGATATGCCCGTGCTTTTAAAGCAAGGAAATGAAGGGCTTTTGGTAGTCGGGTGCGGTAGTGCTAGTCACAAAGCAGAAAAGTTATCACTGTTGATTCCTGATGACGCAGAGATTGATAAAGGAAGAGCGATACTGCTCAATAGCCAACACAGGGGGGCCTATCTACAGCTGTCATTCTCAGGTGAACTCGTTATTAATTATTCTAGTGCTGGGGGCGGAGATAGCTATTTAGTATCTAATCAAGAAGATAGCTATAACAAAGCCAGCCTCGAAATAAACGGCGAGCAAATTGAATTCCCAAGTTACGGGGGTTACCCGGTATATAAAGGAATACCTAAGATTGCGTGTCATCATCCTAACAGTCGAATATTTATCGGTGATAATGACCTAGATAGTAGGACCAACCCGTCAGAGTTTTTTGGCAGACAAGTGTTGAGAGTTAAAGCCCAAGGTAAAACGCTTTATCGTAAAAAGATCGCCATTTTGCCCCAAGATTTTGAGATCAACTTAAGCCCAGGGACGAGACCCAATTGGGGCTGTGTTCTCATTACCAGCGAGAACGCATTTATCTATAAAGTAGATACAGACATCCAAACTAAAACCTGCGCTGAACAAAAAACCAAGAAAATTGAACTCCATGCGAAAAGCGTCCCGCCGGCTCATATAAACTTAAATATACAAGCAAACCTATTGGCTGATCCTATTTCGCTAGTACTACCGTTTCCTAGTCGTGGCGCTCTTGTGTTTGATGCCAACGGGAATGAACTACCACGTCACTGTGCGATTAGTGATCTGCTGGGTGCTCGAGCATTGCTATTCAGGGCTCCTAATAAAAAAAGCACCGAGTTTGATATTGAGCTAAAGGCGCCAACATCTGCTCGAGGTAATCCAGCCTATCTATTCCACTATGATGTCCAAAAAAGTGTGGGAGAAGTCAGTCTCTTTGAATTGCGCGAGAAAACTAAAGAGCTGCTAGCCACAGCTCAAAATCATGAGCTTGATGAAGTGGTAAGGATGGTTATAAGTAGCTCAGGCTTTGGATTCAAGCAATATACAGTGGGGTGGAATGCGGTTTCTGGTAAGTTAGATGGCAACTCGATTGTATTCAGTAGCCAAGAAGTAAAAGACTTTTCGGATCTGAAAATTGAATTGATTAATCTTACCGATCTCAATGAAAAACCGGATATATTGACTCAACGCTTATCGCAAGGTTCACCGATAGGCGTATTTGAGTTGCCCTTGCATCGAGCGACGCCAAAACTGGCTGTGCCGCAGAAAGCTTCGACAGTCTCGTTTCGAGCTGTATTTATTCCTCCTACTGAGGCGACAGCACTCAATAGCGAGGTTAGATCGATTGAGAAAGCTGCGCAAACATTTCATCCTGTGCATAACTCAGCGGTTTTTACTCCAGTTCTGGATGATATGACGAAAGAAATTGAACACTCAGGCTGGCGCTACGTTGATAAATTACTAGAAAGTTACGCACATTTGCCGATGGCCACCTTTGAGTTGTGGAAAGTACTTTCGAAGCATACCGGCTGCCTGGCTACGCTGCCATTTGCGACTAGGGCAAGTGTCGAAAAAGTTTTAGAGGCGTTACAAACAGAATTCAATGTTGTTTGGGAGCTTATTCCTTTGAGTCAATGGAATGAAGGTCGCAGCCGGTATAGGGCTTACTTGGAAAAACTGGGGTTCCCTGAGCCGCTTGTTAACAAGTATTTACAGGATAAGGATGAAGCCATTACCGAGTTTATGTCATTGCCTGAACTTTTCTCAGTGAATAGTAAAAACAAGGAAGTGTACCCCATTCTAATAAATACATGGAAGGATGACTTGCTAAGGCATAATCCCATTGAGGAGAGGCGTTGGCCTCAGCATTATGAGGAGGAGATTAGAAAGAGTGTTCTTAGCAATTTTTCTGATTTAGCTCTATTTGAAATCCCTCATGAGTTCAAGACTGCTGTTATGTATTTTCCTATCGTTGCAGCTGCAGTAGTGTCAGATAAAGCCAGCTGGGAAGACTTGCTAGGTGTGGGCAACGTAAATTACTTTTTGTTACGTCAGTTAATGGATTTTGATCGAGATTGGTTTAATCCGGTATTTCAATGTGCCCTAAGTTTTTTTAAGGAGTAACGATAAGTGAAAGGATTCTTTTCAACGTTAAAACGACAAGCGAATTCCCGAGCAAAAGAGGCAACGCTGAGCGTATTGGGTATTAATAACCCGAGGTTACGTAATCACTTAAGTGAAAAAATGGAAAGCGACGAAGCTTTTGTCCACGGACCAGTTTTTGAGCAAATGTTTGCTTGGGAGCGCGAACAGTCACAGACTATGCAAGGACTTTCCGAACAGGGACTATTGTCCCAAGCAGTGATAGACGCATTGGACTCAAAAGATAATGGGCGCTATCGCTTTAACCGAGACTGGTATCCGTTTAAGCACCAATACAAGGCGTGGAATGATTTACTGGCCTCAGAAGCACAGTCACGAATCATTACTAGTGGTACTGGTTCGGGTAAGACAGAATGTTTCATGATTCCGGTGCTAGAAGATTTATACCGAGAGTCTGCCGAGACACAGGCTCGCATGACAGGTGTAAGAGCACTCTTTTTGTACCCCCTGAATGCTCTGATTAACTCGCAAAGAGAACGACTGAACGCTTGGACTCAGCATTTCAACGGCGATATTCGTTTTTGCTTATTTAACGGAAAAACACCTGAGTACCTTGAGAGTAAGGAACGACAACGTCAGAAAGCTAACCCTCAGGAAGTGATGAGCAGAGAAGGGTTGCGTGATGATCCAGCACAAATCTTAGTTACGAACGGTACCATGTTGGAATACATGCTGATTCGTCAGGCAGATGCGCCGATTATCGAGAGGTCAAAAGGAAAGCTTCGCTGGATAGTGCTTGATGAAGCCCATACTTACGTGGGCTCCCAAGCAGCGGAATTGGCGTTGCAGTTACGGCGTGTAATGCAGGCATTTGACGTAGAACCGGAGAATATCCGCTTTGTTGCAACATCAGCAACCATAGCAGGAGAAGAAGCTGAAAATAGCCTCAAACGTTACCTCGCTAACCTAGCAAATATCTCCGAGGCTCAAGTCGATGTAATTGGCGGTCGTAGATTAGTACCTCGACTAAGGGCAACGGCATCAGAAAACTTAACTCTGGATGAGATTGAGGCGATTGAGTCAGAGGGAGAAATTCCCGATTCTAAAAAAGTAAAGCGCAACCCTTCAGTGTCGAAGAGTCGTTTTAATGCTTTGGTAAATAGTAAGATTGCGACCTCTTTAAGAGATTTGCTGACCAGAGATAATACACCACCCAAGACCATCCAGGAATTGCAACGTGGATTAGCTGAATTCGAGTTAACTGAGAATGATATATATCGTTGGCTGGACGTTTGCACGAATACTCGGCCGTCTTATAACGGACAAGAAGAAGCGTTTTTAAAGCTTAGAGCACATTATTTTCAACGCACTTTGGATGGAGTATGGGCGTGTATTGATAAGGGCTGCTCACACAAGAACAATACGCCGCTTGAAGATAATTGGGACTTCGGTGCTGTTTACTCATCCCATCGAGTTCATTGTGAATGTGGAGCCCCGGTGCTTGAGTTGGCATTTTGTGACCAGTGTAACGAGCCTCACTTACTTGGTGCCTATGATAACAGTTCAATGCTGCAACAATGGGTAAATCGTCAGGAAGATGAGTTTTCTCTGACGGAAGGAGAGAGGGAGTTAGATCTCGATGAAACTAGCGATACAGCTGATGTTGATACCATTACAAGAACGTCTAACCCCATCGTCTTTAGCTATAGGATGAATGAAGATCACGGTTACCACCCAATATCTTTCAATAAATCAGGCCAAATGACATTTGGTGAGGAAGGGGAGATAAAGCTAGCTGAAAATGCTGGAGATCAACAAGAATGCTCAGATTGCGGTCATAGGGGCAGGGGGCAATATGGAAAACCTTTCAGAAGGTGCATGTTAGGTGCGCCTTTTTATGCAACCAACGCCGTTCCAACAGTACTCGAATATTGTCCTGACTTTGAACCTGAGGAAAATAACAAGAACCAAGAAGGTCCAAATTCGTTGCCAGGAAGAGGGCGGCGGCTGATTACGTTTACTGACAGTCGACAGGGTACCGCTAAAATATCGGTGGGTATGCAGCAGGAGGCTGAGCGTTCTCATTTCAGAGGGGTTTTAATTCGGGAGTTGCGCAAATCATTAGAATCCAAGATGGATTTGGATCCTGAAACTCTGGAAAAAGTGAAAATGTATCAGTCGATGCCGGTAGACAAGATTAAAGAGTTGCTGCCTGCAATTGAAAAATTGAATGTTGACGAAGCCTGCGCACTTAGAACTTATATTACTGCCTTGGAAGATGGAACACAGTTTAGAACGTATCCAAAGCCTATGCCGTGGCCAGAGCTGATCGATATTGTAAAAAGTGATAACGATATAGCGCATTCCATGACGATGGAAAATCGTTATTTGGCCCCCGAAGTCTTTGAAAGAACTGATGCCACTAAATTATCTGAAATGTTACTCACGCGTGAAGTGGCAAGGCGACCTAAGTTTCGAAACAACATTGAGACGCAAGGCCTTATAAAGCTTGTTTATCCGAGAATTGAGACCATAGATTGGGTTCCTGAATTCTGGGAGCAATACAAATTCACGCTTCAAGATTGGAAAGACTATTTGAAAGTCTGCATGGACTTTTTTGTAAGAGAAAACACCTATGTTGCGGTTAATGAAGAGTGGTCACGCTGGATAGGCATGCACTTTTATCCAAAGTTCTTAATTGATCCTGATTCAAAGGGTGAAGATGAAAACAGAATCAAAAAGTGGCCGCTTGTTAAGAAGGGGAATACAAGGCAGCAGAGGGTCATTACATTATTAGCAAAAGCGGCTGGCTTTGATCAGTTACAAACAAGAGAAGAGAATATTCTCAATACATGGTTGAAAGCAGCCTGGAAAGCACTCGTGGATACGCGAACGCTTGCTGAGGTCTCAAATAAACAATTCCAGTTACGATTGAACTCAGTGCAGTTTTCATTAATGTCAGAGGCTTATGTTTGCCCCATAACCAATAAGCTTCTTGATACCGTGTTTAAAGGAATAACACCTTATATCCCATGGAATAAAGATGTGACCTCCTATTTATGCGAAAAGGTAGCACTCCCTTCTATTTGGGAGTTCAACACGGGCACTAACGTTTCCACATTTATTGAAGAGGTAAGGGAAAAAGTCGCGAATGACTCTAAAGTGTCTGCTTTACGAGAACAAAACTTGTGGACTGATATTAATGATAGAGCCGTCGAAGGAGGGTTCTACTATACAAACGCTGAGCATTCTGCTCAGCAGTCATCGGAAAACCTAGAACGCTACGAGGAATGGTTTAAACAAGGCCGTAAGAATGTACTGAATTGCTCGACGACCATGGAGATGGGCGTTGATATTGGCGGGATATCTGCTGTAGTCATGAACAACGTTCCTCCTCACCCTGCAAATTATCTACAACGGGCCGGACGAGCTGGGCGGTCCAGTGAGTCGCGGGCAATAGGGTATACCATCTGTAAAAGTAACCCACATGATCAGTTTGTGTTTAACCAACCCAAATGGCCGTTTGTAACAGCGATACCTGCTCCGATGGTAACGTTCAGCTCATCGAAGCTGGTTCAGCGACATGTGAATGCCTTTTTATTGGGTAAATTTCTGCGAGAGAAAGTAGGTATTACTCAGAAGGAAAGACTTTTCTTAAGTCTAGAATGGTTTTACCTAAAACAAGACTCACTTCAAGCGATACACGAACGCTTTGTCGATTGGCTAAGCGCAAACAGCGCGGATGTGAAAAGTGATCTGGCTGTGCTTGTGAGGGGAACTTCATTATCGTCGAGCTCAGAAGTTAAGCTCTGTGATGAAGCTATTGAAAAAATAGAATCCCTAGCCAAACGCTGGAGAGACGAGTATCAGTATATTCAGGACGAATTAAGAGCAACTGACTCAGAGCTTTACAAGCACAAACTTGAAAAAGATTTGCGTAGGTTGTGTAGGGAGTATCTGCTTAGAGACTTGGCAACGAGAGGTTTCTTGCCTGGGTATGGATTCCCGACTGACGTAGTGAATTTATCTGTGTACTCATTAACTGATTTTATACGTGAAAAAGAACATGAACGAAAAAGAAAAAGTAATGAGTCTAGAGATGACAATGTGTCGTTGAGTCGAGGTATGCCCAGTAGGAACTTGGCTGTAGCAATCCGAGAGTTCGCCCCCGGAACTGAACTGGTATTAGACGGAAGAGTTCACAAATCAGCAGGGATTACATTGAACTGGCAAAACGTGCATGTTGAGGGAGCAAAAGACGCACAGAAATTTGATATTGCCTGGAAGTGTGACAGTTGCGGCCAGACGGGGTATGAGTCTGAGTTAAATAAACAAACTGAACTTGTTTGCACTAACGCAAGATGTGGTAAGCCGATAAAGGCTAAGCATCAGCGCCATGTAATAGAACCTACAGGGTTTGTGGTGGACTTTTATCAGCAGCCATCAAATAACATTGCTCATACTCAGTTCGTGCCAGTAGAAAAGCCATGGGTGATGGGGAAAAGGGAACCTATACCGCTACCAAACCCAGAGGTAGGTTATATGGTAGCAGATAATGAAGGACATGTTTTTCACCACTGCTCTGGCGTAAACGGAACAGGGTATGCCCTTTGTCTTGGGTGTGGGAAAGCGGAGTCGATGACACAAACAGAAGAACTCCCAAAAACTCTTTCATTGGATAAGCCGCACCGGCCACCCATGCCTAACCGTTTCCAGCGGAACTCGGATGATAAGTCGGAATGTGATGCTGCGGGGAAAATCATGGAGGGTATCCATCTGGGATATAACACCACAACGGATGTGTTTGAGCTGGTTTTGCGCAACCCAGACTCTAAGTCCTACCTCCACAATAAGACTGTGGCTACAACCATTGCGGTTGCGTTGAGGAAGGCTCTGGTTGATCAGTTGGGGATCTCTGTCAGCGAGGTAGGTTACAGTACTCGACCAGCGTTGGTAGAGGGAGGAGCTCATGCTGAAGTAGTGCAACTGTTTGATATTGTTAGTGGTGGTGCGGGCTTCGCGACCTCTGCAAAGCATAGTATCGAAAGTCTTTTAAATAAGCTCACTAAAGTACTGGATTGTCGCGAAAGTTGCGAAAAATATTGCCACTCTTGCCTTTTGGAAAGTGATTCTCGTCATGATATTGACCGACTAGATCGGAAGCTTGCTTTGACGTGGTTACAAGAAAACATTCAGCATCATGTATTTTTGCCAAGTGAGTTCAAAGATCTGTTAGGAGCTGATTGTCAGGTTAAGTATGTTGCTAGCACTCTAGAAGAGAAATTAAGTGAAATTGTAAGAGTCAGACCAGATAAACTTAAGTTTGTTTTTTCCAAAGAAGCGGCTAACTGGGATACAGCAACAGGCCACTTCAAAGCGATTTTTCATCGTTTAATGAGTGATGATATTTCAGTGGAGGTTGTCGTCCCGAGGGATGAATTTGATAAAGAAGTTAAAAGCTTCTTGTTAGAGTTAAACAATATTGGTGTCGAGATCTTGTTGGCTAATGTTGAGCACAACGTAGTATTCCAAGCTATAAAAGGCGATCAATGTATAACTGTGGCTAATGCTGACGAGCTTACCTCACTCCCTGGCGAGCACTGGCTTACGAGCCAAGAGATTTCTATTGAATCTAATACTTACCCGGAGATTCTAGGGCAACAACTTGAATTAGAGCTACCGCGTAATGTCGGAGCTTTAGAAGTGGGCGTTCTTAAAGAACTTAACGGGTCTCTCCTGGGATTCGGTAACAGGCTATTAAACTTTTGGTTTGAAAAAGAGCCAAGACTTTACGAGTTGGTTACAGATTCGACGTTGGAAAAAGTGATTTATACCGACCGTTATCTTCAAAGCCCATCAAGTCTATTGATGCTTTGCGAACTATTAACGGCGATAACTGAGGAGCAGGCGGCTAGTATAGAAGTAAAGACTTGCTTTAGCTCAAGCAACTGGGCAAAGAGTGGTTTTGCTATTCATCATGACTGGGTATACGAAGACGATTACAAGGCAATTTTTACTGGCTGGCTTTCGCATGCGTGTTCACAAGATGTGCAGGTTACCTATGCTGATAAAGTAGATACCCCTCACAGGCGGACGCTTGAGATGCACTTTGATAATGGCAAGGTAGTAACTATAGCTTTAGATCAAGGTCTCGGCTACTGGAGGTTGAGATTAGATAGAGGGCTTCATAACTTTGATTTTGAGCGTAGTGTCAAAGACCAAATTAGACGTTTGGGTGAAGCGTACGGCCGGGCAACGGTAAATAACAGTGCGGATTGGCAAACATGGTTTACCGTAGGAATATCTGAATAATGTTGGTCTTTTACGGCACCTCTATTTGACCTCCTTGAGCGGGCTAATCTGTTTTAGTGGTGCCTGTAGTGGCAAACTAAATTTGGCCACCTAATTAGAGGTCTATCATGCACCAAGAGACAACTAGGCTGACATAGTGGGGGGTTAAGGCTTGGTATGTCGATAATATCGACCTAAAAATAACGTATGTCGAAAAAATAACAAAAAATCGACACATTAAATTGATATGTCGATCGGAACGACATAAACTGAACTCATCGTTTATTTATGTCGATTTAGACTGGAAATTTGAGCATGACTTGGCAAGCAGAACAACCGTACAACCAATTACCGACATTACCACCCAGCTTAGATGTCATAGAAACTAGGGCTGTGCTGAAGGCCTGTATTTCTGCACGTGCTGCTGTAGCGGAGTTAAAAAAGGCTGGAGAGCTCATTCCCAACCAAAGCATGTTAATTAACCTGCTACCTTTGCTTGAAGCAAAAGATAGTTCAGAAATTGAAAATATTGTTACCACGACCGATAAGCTTTTTCAGTATGCGCAAGGGGGTAAAGGTGCTGATCATGCAACCAAGGAAGCATTACGTTACCGAACCGCGTTATACCAAGGCTTTATACAACTTGAGAAAAAGCCGCTATGCACAGCGACGGCTATTGAGGTATGCAGTACCTTAAAGCACTCCGAGATGGATATTCGTAAAGTACCGGGGACTTTTATAGGGAACCGAACGACAGGCGAAATTATCTATACGCCGCCAACCGGAGAAGATGTGATTCGGGACTTGTTAACCAACTGGGAGCGATTTCTTCATAATGACGACGATCTGGATCCGCTGATAAAGATGGCGATTAGCCATTATCAATTTGAAGCTATACACCCCTTCTATGACGGGAATGGCAGAACAGGTCGTATTTTAAACGTTTTATACCTTATTGAATCGGGTCTTCTAACACTGCCTATTTTGTATTTGAGTCGCTTCATCGTTCATAATAAGCAAGACTATTATCGCCTCTTGAACCAAGTCACTAAAGATCAGAGCTGGGAAGAGTGGTTGTTATTTATGCTAAAAGGTGTCGAGCAAACCGCAATATGGACCGGTGAAAAAATTACAGCGATTAGAACGCTCATGGAAAGTACAACCGATTATGTAAAGGCGCAGCTACCGAAAATATACAGCTACGAGCTTGTTCAGCTTATTTTTGAACAGCCTTATTGCCGTATTAGCAATCTGGTTGAGCGTGATATTGCAAAACGTCAGACCGCTTCAACCTATTTAAAGCAGTTAGCCGATATTGGCGTGCTGCAAGAGGTCGATTCAGGAAAGGAAAAATTATTTGTGCATCCGCGATTGATGACGCTAATGACAAAAGACAGTAATCGTATTAAACCTTTTTGAAGCAAACTAATCTCAAGCGGTAGTTACAGCGGAAGTTAAGATCAAAATCGTCAAAACCGGCGTCGGATCAAAAACATCCAGTTAATACATAACCATCTGAAAAACCGAATATTTTTAACCGAAGCTAAGTGTTAGAAAACCCACCAATGCAGGACTCATAATCGGTAGGTCCCCAGTTCAAGTCTGGGAGGGGCCACCATTTTTAAGTAAAAAAAACACCCCGAAGGGTGCTCAAAAATGTCATGTCATTTTTGACACCAGGAAATCTGTCCTCATACCATTGCAAACCAGCAGCCGAAAGCGGGCAAAGTCAGTGTTGAGCCATGCAATGATGCGTTGTGATGGTTGAGCTCGCCGGCAAATTGATGAGTTGGTTGCAGCGTTAAATCCAGACTTGCTGGTGCGTCAGCCAGATTAAAGCAGCACAAAATCGATTCTCCATCGTGTTCGCGATAGAAGGCTAGCACGGGTTCATCGGTTTCTATAAAACGGATACTTCCCTCAACTAACGCCGGCTGAGTGCTGCGCCAGGCCATGAATTCGCTGAACGCATTCAGTGTCGACTCAGGATCTTCTTTTTGTTTAGCGACGTTCTGGGCACGGTGCTCGGCATAAACCGGAAGCCATGGTTTACCCTCGCTGAAACCGGCATTTTCCTCGTCACGCCAGGGCATTGGTGTGCGGCAACCGTCACGGCCTTTAAAATTAGGCCAAAACGTGACTCCGTAAGGGTCCTGAAGGTCATTGAATGCCACCTCGGCTTCGCCCAACGCCAATTCCTCGCCTTGATACATACAAACACTGCCACGCAAAGAGCCTAGCAACGCTGTCAGCATTTTTACTTGGTCGGCGTTTACCTGACCATTACGAGCCCAGCGGCTGGCTACACGTTCGACGTCATGATTACTGAAAGCCCAACAAGGCCAGCCCTCACGCATGTGTGCTTCAAGTGTTTCTACTGTTTTGCGAATATAGTGGCTGCTGTAGTCATCTGTCAGTAACTCAAAACTATACCCCATATGTAGCTTGTCGCCGCCACTGGTATATTCCGCCATGGTCGCCAGTGAATCTTCAGAGGATATTTCACCTAACGCTACTGTGCCGGGGTACTTGTTAAGCAATGCGCGGATGTCGCGAATAAAATCAAGGTTCTCGGGCTGGGTATTATTGTAATAGTGGTATTGGAATGCGTAAGGGTTATCAGTACTAAACCCACGTCCTTGTCGTTTTTCCTTAGGCTTGGCCGGGTTATCCCGCAACTGTGCATCGTGATAGCAAAAGTTGATGGCATCCAAACGGAAGCCGTCGACGCCCTTTTTAAGCCAGAACTCAACGTTATCCAGTACCGCCTGACGGACTTTCGGGTTATAAAAGTTCAGATCCGGCTGTTCGGTTAAAAAGTTGTGCAAATAATATTGTTCGCGGCGCGGCTCCCACTGCCAGGCCGGGCCACCAAATAATGACAACCAGTTATTGGGCTGAGTGCCATCCTCTCTCGCATCTGCCCATACATACCAATCTGCATAATCATTATTCTTTGATTCGCGACTTTCTAAAAACCACGGATGCTGATCAGACGTGTGGCTTAAAACCTGGTCGATGATAATTTTGATGTCGCGCTTATGTGCCTCTTCGATTAGCTCATCGAAATCATCGAGGTTACCAAATATCGGGTCGATGTCGCGATAATCACTGATATCGTAGCCGAAGTCCTTCATTGGTGACTTAAAAAACGGCGATATCCATACCGCGTCAACACCCAGGCTTTTGATATAATCAAGTCGACTAACAATACCAGGTATGTCGCCGATCCCATCACCATTTGTATCTTGAAAGCTGCGTGGGTATATCTGATAAATTACCGCACCTTTCCACCAAAGAGGGTTCGCCATTTGTTGCTCCAGAACATCGGTTATTTTTATTGTCGGGCAAAGAATAAGTAAGGCTCGAAGCCTTGTAAAAAATCTGCATACGTATGCATTTTGCGTGGGTTTGCAGGATAACGGCTACAACGCGGTTGCGCTATGGGCTACAGCGCTCGAGAATGGTCGAAAATTATTTTTCCCTACAAGTTTACGTTTACGTAAACTGACAACAGCAAAATTTATTGTTGTCGAGTTTTTACTCGCGTGGTGCGGGACTGATGCACAATAGTGGGGCAAACGCGCAACTGAATACGTATGCATAAATTTGTTAATAATTTATTACGAGCGCTAGTATTTCGCCGACAACAACAAGAACCACAGTGGATAGCGGCTAAAAATAAGAGTCTGCACCAACTTGGTGATAAGCATGAACAACCAGGATTAATTATTATGTCTACGTTCAAACCCAGTATGCTAACGCTTGCCCTTATTAGCGCCGGCCTCATCGGTCAGACCGCTTATGCACAAGAGGCAGATGCTCAAAATAACGCCACACAAAAAGGCGAACAGCAGCAACAGCAGCAACAAAAAGATGTTGAACGAATTGAAGTAACCAGCACGTTCCGTCGCAGTGTGGTTGAATCAATCAACACCAAGCGTTTTTCAACGTCGGTTGTTGAATCTATTTCTGCAGAAGACATTGGTAAGCTCCCTGACTCATCGATTGCTGAGTCAATCGCACGACTGCCGGGCATCACTGCACAACGGCTGGATGGGCGAGCTTCGCGAGTCAGTGTTCGTGGTTTTAGTGAAAACGAAAGTACCACAACCTTTAATGGTCGTCAGCAGGTATCCATAAGCGATAACCGGGGTGTGGAATTTGATCTGTATCCATCTGAAATCATGAGTGGTGTGACGGTTTATAAAACACCGAGCGCGTCACTGAGCGGCGAAGGTATTGCCGGCGTTATTGACATGCAAACGGTTCGCCCACTGACTAAAGGCGAACAGGTATTTCAGGTCAATGGCCAGTTTGAACAATCCAGTTTTGATAAATTAAACCCGGACGGTGATGATCAGGGTTATCGCGGCACCGTCTCTTACATTGATCAGTTTGCGGATGACACCTTCGGTGTGGCGTTTGCTTACACCACCATGAGCTCTCCGAATCAAGAAAAGCGCTGGAACTCATGGGGATACCCGGAGTTTACGACAGAATCGGGCGACACTGGATCTATTCTGGGCGGTGCTAAACCGTATGTGCGTTCGTCAACTTTGGAGCGTGATTCGGCTATGTTGGTGCTGGAATTCACTCCAACCGATAAGGTCAATATGACCTTTGATGCTCTTTATGTTGACTTCGTTGATGAAAAAATCTTGCGTGGTACTGAAGTGCCGTTTGCCTGGGGGCAGGGCTCGATTGATCCGGAGAGTGCGACGGTAGACCCGGAAACCGGCTTTGTCACCAGTGCGGTTACTCAAGGTCAGCGTGTGGTGTTGCGCAACGACTATGAAGAACGAGCAGCTGAGCTGACGCAATTCGGTTATAACGTCGAATACTTCCTGGACCATAACTGGACATTAGAATTTGATGCCAGTCGTTCTGAAGTTGAACGCCAGGTATGGAGTGTCGAAAGCTACGCCGGGACCGGTCGAGGCGATAATAATGGTATTGCCGATGACATTGGTTATGTGTTTGATTCCGGTAACACAGGTGCACAGTTCAGTCATCAGCTAGATTACAGCGACTTTAACCTGATGCAGCTAGGTGGCCCGTTATCCTGGGGGGCCAGTGCAGCGTTAAACGATAACTACGGACTGGTCGGCACACCATATGAGAACACCGCTCAGGATGGCTTTATTAATGCTCCGGCGGTTGAGGACGAGCTAACCACCTTAAAGCTAGCTGCCAGCCGAGTTTTAAACAATGAGTTCTTTAAAGGTATTGAATTCGGTGTGACCTATCGGGATCGTGAGAAAAGTAAGGATTCCGAGGGGTACTATATGACACTGGCCGACTTCTCCTACCCTGATAACGTCGGCATGATGTCAGTACCTGAACAATACCGTTTGGGTACCGCAGATTTAAGCTTTATCGGTATGGGGCCGATGATTGCTTATGACACACAGGGTCTCATCGATGACGGCTATTATGAACTGTTGCGCGAAAGTTTAACCGATCCCAAGCACTTAACCCGCTCGTGGACGGTACAAGAGGATGTAACTGCAGCCTTTGTCCAAGGTAACATTGATACTCAGTTTGCTGGTATTCCTGTTACCGGTAATGTCGGTTTACGCTATGTTCACACCAAACAATCATCACAAGGTAATGCATTTAACGTTGTCGATGGTCTGGTGGTGGCTCAGCCAACCGACGTGAGCCACGATTACGGTCATGTTTTACCTAGCTTAAACCTGATCTTTGCAATCGACGAACAACAAATGCTGCGTTTTGGTGCTGCAAAAACGATTTCGCGCGCTCGCCTGGACGAGATGAATGCATCAATTAGCGCAACTTACAGCGCACAGCAGCCTGATGAGAATGGCAACTACTGGTCAGTATCAGGCGGTAACCCAAACCTGGAGCCTAAAGAAGCTACTGGCTTAGATTTAAGTTACGAAAATTACTTTACTGCTGAGGGTTACTTCTCTGCGGCATTGTTCTACAAAGATCTGAATGATTGGATCTTTAACGGTAATTACGAGCTTGATTTAAGTGGTGTTCCTGACCCTGCTACCGGCGAAATTCCGGAGACCAGCTCGGCGACAGGTTCAGGCAAAGTCAATGGTGGTGGCGGCCAACTTTGGGGTTATGAGTTAGCTATCGCGCTGCCGCTGAGCGAATTCTCTGAGGCACTAGAAGGCTTCGGTATTTTGGCTAGCCATACCGGTGTCGAACAGGATATTCAGGACCAGAACGGTAATGATTATGAGCTACCCGGCTTGTCTGACAGCATTCAGAGCGTAACCTTCTACTACGAGCGTTATGGCTTTAGTGCCCGCACCAGCATGCGTAAACGCAGTGACTTCAAAGGCGATGTGTACGGCTTGGGCTTTGAGACGCAGCAAGTTGATATTCAGGGTGAAACCATCTGGGATGCGCAATTTGGCTATGACTTCGCAGACTCTGGCATCAGCGGACTTGAGAACTTGGAAGTCACTTTCCAGGTGCAGAACATCACCGAAGAACCGTTTATCTCGTTACAAGGTGACAATGCGTTGCAGGTTCGCGATTACCAGGATTACGGTCGCAACTACTTGCTGGGCTTTAGCTACGAGTTCTAACGTTTTTGTTAGGTAATTGGTTTAACAAAGCCCCTAACCAGAGGGGCTTTTCGCGCATGGCGTCAGCATGATGCCGTCGCATAATCAATTTATACAAAGGAGCCTTACATAATGCGTTTAGCTCTGTTGTTGAGTGCTTTGGTAGCATTGCCGGGCATTAACGTGCAAGCGGCTGAGCAAGATACCGCTCAAAAGCCGGTCGTTTATCAGGTATTCACGCGTTTATTTGGCAACACGCAAACGACAAATAAGCCCTGGGGTACATTAGAGGAAAACGGCGTCGGCAAGTTTGCGGATTTTGATAGCAAAGCCCTTGAGGGTATAAAAGAGCTGGGTGTTACCCACATTTGGTATACCGGCGTTTTACATCATGCCACCGTGACTGATTACAGCGAGTTTGGCTTGCCCGCCGATGATCCTGATGTCGTTAAAGGCCGCGCGGGATCGCCGTATGCGGTCAAAGACTACTATAACGTCAACCCTGACTTAGCGGTTGACCCCGGCGAACGGCTACAAGAATTTGAGGCGTTAATAGAGCGTACTCACCAGCACGATATGAAGGTCGTCATCGATATTGTGCCTAATCACGTTGCCCGCGATTACCATTCGGTTTCTAAACCTGACGGTGTCGAAGACTTTGGTGCCAATGACGACACCACGGTGACCTACCAGCGCGACAACAATTTTTATTACGTGGTAGGCGAGGACTTCCGGGTACCACAAAGTGACGACTATGAGCCATTAGGCGGCATGGAGCACCCTAAAGCGGATGGTCAGTTTACTGAAAGCCCGGCGAAGTGGACGGGTAATGGCGCCCGTACCGCCCAACCCGACATTAACGATTGGTACGAAACCGTAAAAATTAATTATGGCGTTAAACCTGATGGCAGTTACGACTTTCCACGCTTGCCTCAGCAGTATGCCAACAAAGATTACCGAGCTCACTACGCGTTTTGGCAGGACAAGGACTTGCCGGACAGTTGGTATAAGTTCCGTGATATCACGCAATACTGGCTGGACAAGGGCGTTGATGGTTTTCGCTACGATATGGCGGAAATGGTGCCGGTGGAGTTCTGGAGTTTTTTAAATGCGTCCATAAAAATGCAAAACCCGGATGCATTTTTACTGGCCGAAGTCTATAACCCGGAGCTTTACCGGCCTTATCTTGAGCAAGGTAAAATGGACTACCTTTACGATAAAGTCGGGTTTTACGACACCTTAAAAGCCATTATTCAGGGACGCGAAGACGCGGCTGCACTGCTTGCGAAGCACAATGAAGTTGCTGATATCGAACAGCACATGCTGCACTTTTTAGAGAACCACGATGAACAGCGCATTGCCAGCCCTGACTTTGCCGGTGACATGAACTGGGGTAAACCGGCGATGACTGTATCAACGCTGGTAAGCCGCGCACCGACGATGATTTACTTCGGCCAGACGGTTGGCGAAGATGGTTCCGAAGAGCCGGGGTTTGGTGACCCGACCCGCACCAGTATTTTTGACTACATCGGTGTGCCTGCGCATCAGCAGTGGATGAATGATGGCGAGTTTGATGGTGCTGATCTTAGCGCAGAACAACGCCAGCTGCGGCGGTTTTATGTCGAGCTGATGGCGCTTAATCAGCTACCAGCGATAGCTCAAGGCAACTTGCTGGAAGTCAGTAACTCGCAGCCGCAGCACGTTGTCAGCTTTATCCGAAAAGCTGGTCATCAGCGCGTTTTGGTGGTGGCAAACTTTGCTAAACAGAAGCAGCAGGTGAGTGTTGACGTGAAAGAGTCACAAGCTCAGGCATTACTCGGTGCGCCGCCACAATTTACCGATGGCACTTTGTCCCTAACGCTGCCCTATCAGGGCGTTAGCGTGATCCAATTAGGAAGTAATCGTTAATGCAAGATCAAGCCCAACATAATAACGAAAGGCCGACACTGAGCTTTTGGCAGATCTGGAACATGTGCCTTGGTTTTATGGGCATTCAGTTTGGCTTTGCGCTACAAAATGCCAACGTCAGCCGTATTTTCCAAACCCTGGGAGCCGAAATTGATGATATTCCGATTCTATGGGTTGCAGCACCTCTGACCGGCCTTATCGTACAGCCAATTATTGGTTACCTCAGCGATAAAACCTGGGGACGTCTCGGTCGTCGGCGACCCTACTTCTTTTATGGTGCGATTGTCACGACTGCCGCGCTGTTGGTTATGCCGAACTCACCGACGCTATGGGTTGCCGCCGGCATGTTGTGGATTATGGATGCATCAATCAACGTGACGATGGAGCCATTCCGGGCGCTGGTTGGCGATAACCTCCCTAACAAACAACGTGCTTTAGGCTATTCATTACAAAGCTTTTTTATTGGCGTGGGTGCGGTCGTTGCGTCGAGTTTACCGTGGGTTTTGACCAATTGGTTTGACGTCAGTAATACCGCGGCTGCGGGTGTTATTCCGCCATCGGTGCAGTACGCGTTTTACATTGGCGGTGCGTTTTTATTGGTTTGCGTTATGTGGACCGTGTTTACGACCAAAGAATACAGTCCTGAGCAGCTTGCGTCTTTTAGCGAAGATGGGGATAGCAGCCAGGCAGGACAGGAAAAAGCACGCATCAACTTCGCCCGCACGCTGTCGGTTAGTGGTGCTGTCGGTGTCATTATTATTGCCGCCGTTGGCCTGATCGACCTGGAAAAAGAATTGTATTTATTAGGTGGGTTATTAGTCGCTTTTGCTTTATTACAGGCGCTGGCTGCCTGGCAACAGCAACAGGGCCATACCCAAAACGGCTTCTTTACCGTGGTACATGATGTTTTCACCATGCCCCGGGCAATGCGTCAATTAGCCTGGGTGCAATTCTTTAGCTGGTTCTCGCTGTTTGCCATGTGGATATACACCACGGGGGCTGTCACCAGTTACCACTTTGGCACGGCGGATGTCACTTCTAAGGCCTATAACGACGGTGCTGATTGGGTCGGCGTATTGTTTGCGGCCTACAATGGCTTTGCCGCCTTAGCTGCCCTGGTTATTCCGGTTATGGTCAAACAGTGGGGTATTCGGCTTGCACATGCGGTTAATTTGCTGGTTGGCGCGTTGTCGTTAGTCAGCTTTTTATTGATCAAAGACCCGAACTGGCTGATGCTGCCGATGGTCGGTATTGGTTTTGCCTGGGCGTCTATTCTATCGCTACCTTACGCCATGCTCGCCAGCGCATTACCCAGCGCCAAAATGGGCGTTTACATGGGTATCTTTAATTTCTTTATCGTTATTCCGCAGTTACTCGCGGCCAGTATTCTGGGTCTCATATTAAAGCACGGCTTTGCAAACGAGCCTATTTACGCACTGGTTATTGGTGGGGCTTCGTTTGTCTTGGCTGCCTTGTCGCTGACTCGGGTAAAACTCAATAACAAAAATATAGGGTGATACAGTGAAAGTTGTGAACACAATTGCCAGCGCCATGTTGCTGGCGGGATTAGCCGGCTGCAACACTAGCGCCACGACATCGGGCGTTAACGAAGTGGCGCCGGGAGCGCCCGGCGAAACGCCGTATTGGGCGTACTCGGGGAAAACCGGCATTGGCACCTCTTATGAGGCGTATCAGAACGGACAATATGACGAGTCGAGCATGACAGGTACGGTCTCGAAGGTTTGGTTTTCACTCGCTAAAGGCATGATTACCGAAACCATGTTTGGTCTGATTCACCAGGCGCAAATTCGCGACATGCAATTTATGGTCAGCGGCGACGATTTTGTGGTTAGCGAAGCTGACGGCCTGAAAAATACCGTCGAATATCTGCACGTTGATGAGCAGGGACGTCCGTTATCGTTAGCATACCGTGTGACCAGTGAAGACAACCAAGGTCGCTTTCGTATTATTAAAGATGTTTTCACTGATCCTGATGCGCAGTCATTGATGGTGCGTGTGCGCTTTGAGGCGGAAGAGCCAGGTTTGACGGCTCACGTCCAGGTTAACCCTTATGTGAACAACGATGGTGTTGATGACAGCGCCAAGGTGGCTGACGATGCGTTGGTAGCCTACTCGGGTGAACACTATCTGACGTTGCAAAGCACGAGTGGTTTAAACCAAGGCTCGGTGGGTTTTGTCGGCACCTCAGACCGGCATTCACAATTAAAAACAACGGGTGACTTTAAGCGCTACCAAACGACCGGTGAGCAGTCAGGCAATGTATCGATGAGTGCCACGCTGGGCGAAATCACCGACAGCGCAGAATTTGATTTAGTGCTGAGCTATGGTAACAGCGAACAGAGCGCACTTGAGCAGGGCCGGAAGACCTTAACCAGCGGCTACGACAAGGTACTGGCGAATTACAATGGCGAAGGCGATGCTATTGGCTGGCAGGACTACCTGCAGAGCTTAAAGCTTGAAGAAATGTATGACGCTACGACCGATGGTGGCAAGCTACTGCATACCAGCGCGTTGGTGTTGAAGGCGCAAGAAGACAAAACCTACGCCGGCGCGTTGATCGCTTCATTGTCTAACCCCTGGGGCGACACTGTCTCCGCCGAAGAGGGCAAGACGGGCTATAAAGCCGTTTGGGTACGCGACTTCTATCAAGTTGCTATGGCGTTTTTGGCTATGGGTGACACGCAAACCGCAAAAGCCGCCTTTAGCTATTTACCCAAGGTGCAAGTGACCGAAAATACACCGGGCAATAAAGGCGACACGGGTTGGTTCCTGCAAAAAACACACGTCAATGGCGATTTAGAATGGGTTGCGGTGCAGCTGGATCAAACCTCTATGCCAATTATGCTGGCCTGGAAGCTCTATAAACAGGATGTACTGACACAAAGTGAATTGAGTGATTGGTACCAATCGATGCTCAAGCCGGCAGCGGACTTTCTGGTAGACGGCGGGCGAGCTAAAGTGTTGTGGAACGATACGCAAATTGATCCACCGTACACCCAACAAGAGCGTTGGGAAGAGCAGGCGGGCTATTCACCGTCGAGTATTGCAGCCACAGTAGCCGGGCTTATCAGTGCCAGTGAGATAGCAAAACTCAGTGGTGATGAGGCTAATGCTAAACGCTACCTGAATACAGCCAAGCAATACGAGCAGGATATCGAAGCCTTGATGTTTACTACCGAAGGCACGCTGCAAGGCGATGCAGCCGATGGTAACTATTTTGTGCGTATTGCTCAGGACAAAAACGTTAATGCAGATACCAAACTGGGTGACAACAATGGTCGTCCGGGAATGGATAAAAAGCTGATTCTGGATGGTGGCTTTTTAGAGTTAGTGCGCTATGGCGTGCGCCCTGCAGATAGCCCGTCGGTAACTGCGTCGTTACCGGAATATGACGATGAAAGCCTGGAACACAAGCTTCGGGTAAAATACACCTTTACCAACGAGCAAGGGCAGGAGTATCCGGGCTGGCGTCGCTATGGTAACGATGGCTACGGGGAGGACAAAGAGCTTGGCAAAAACTACGCCGAAGGTGGCGAGCAAACGGCGGGTCAACGTGGTCGTGTCTGGCCTTTCTTTACCGGTGAACGGGGCCACTACGAGATTGCTGCGGCAACCAAGGCCGATGGTGAGCTGAGTGAAGACGAGTATCAGAGTATTAAAAACACCTATGTGCTGGGCATGGAAGAATTTGCCAACAAAGGCATGATGCTGCCAGAGCAGGCTTGGGATGGCGTCGGTGTTAACCCGTTTGACTATGAGCTGGGTGAAGGCACCAATTCAGCAACGCCGCTGGCCTGGACCCATGCCGAGTACGTTAAATTGTTACGTTCACTGAGTAATGAGTCCGTCTGGGATCATTATCCGCTTGTGGAACAACAGTTGGCGCAGTAGCAACGTTAGACTCAATGTGCGCCAGTAATTTATTGACTGGACTGGCGCACAATAAGTTTTGGCGGCAGGATGCTGTTGGGTAAATCGACAGCTTGCTCAGCGATTAAGTTAAGCAGGTTGGCGACTAACATTTGTCCGGCGAGTGTTGTGTTTTGTTGGACAGTCGACAACGGCGGGCTGCAAAAGCGGGCGATGGCAATATCATCAAAGCCGACCACTGACACGTCTTGCGGCACGCGTAAGCCAACTTCCTGCAGCGCCCGGATAGCGCCAATAGCGATCAAATCGCTGGCGCCAAACAGTGCGTTAAACGGAATATCGTTAGCTAGCAACGATTTAGTGGCTTGATAACCGGATTCTTCGGTAGAAATTGCGGTCGCCACTTTGCGCTCGCTGACGTGTTTACCACTTTCCTGCAGGCGCTCCTCAAAGCCGTTAAAGCGGGCGCTAAACTCCGGGCTGTGATGCGATGCATCGCCAATAAAAGCACAGTTAGTACGACCCTGCTCAATAAAGTGCTCAGCAACGAGCCGGCCGCCGAGGTGGTTATCACAGCTGACGGTAAGCTCCGGACTGCCGTCAACACTGGCTCCCCAGCAAACAAACTTGGTGTCCGTATCCAGTAAACGAGCAAATTTACTCTGGTAGTCAATATAATCGCCGTAACCCAGTAAAATAATCCCGTCAGCGCGGTGCGTCTCGGCGTAATCGGCATGCCAGTCATTACTGCTGGACTGAAAAGAAACTAATAAGTCATAACCCTCTTTAGCGCAGGCCCGCGTTATCGAACCTAACATCGACAGAAAGAACGGGTTAATTTGTGAATCGTCAGAGGTCGGGTCTTCAAACAGCAGTACCGCTAAAGTTGAGCTCTGTTGAGCACGCAGGTTACTGGCGTTTTTATCCACTTTATAATTAAGCTCGCGGGCAATTTCGATAACCCGGCGCCGTGTCTCTTCATTAACCAGAGGACTACCCCGCAATGCGCGGGAAACCGTCGATTGAGAAACCCCGGCATGATGAGCTATATCGAAAGAAGTGGCTTTACCTTTCATTTGTTTCCTTGCAGTGCGCTCGCGATAATGCAAAACCATACAGCCAAGCAGTCCTAAAGAGAACCCCTAACAAAGTTATGCTAACCTGAGTTAATAATTAATAAAGGAAAATCGCTCGTGAAAAAACTAACATGTTATATCAAACTTATAGCACTGACCTTGTGTATACCCACGTCTGTTGGCGCCTTAGCTCAAACAGAGGAGGCCGGACAAAGTACTGAAGCGGTTGCAGAGCCAACCCGGTTTGTTTCCGGGCATAGTGGAAGCTTTAACGGCGAGCGCATTGACTACCAGGTAAGTGCGGGTGAAACCTATCTTAAAAATGCGGCGGGTGAGCCGACGGCAAGCATTTTCTCGTTTGATTATATTGCCGAGGATGATGATAATCGTCCGGTGACGTTCATCTGGAATGGTGGTCCGGGCTCTTCATCAAACTGGCTCCACATGGGCGGCTATGGTCCCAAGCGTATTGTCGTACCCAGTGATGCAGAACATCCCGGCGCTGCGCCGTACACCCTTAAAGATGCCCCCGAAACCATTCTGGATGTAACCGATATGGTGTTTGTCGATCCGGTGGGTACCGGCTTTTCAAGGGCTATCGGCGAGGGCAAGAAAACAGACTTCTGGGGCCTGACCGAAGATGCCGAATCAATGGCTGCCTTCATTGCCCGGTGGATGACCGAAAACAATCGCTGGAATTCGCCGATATTTTTGTTAGGCGAGAGTTTTGGCACGACCCGGGCCGCCGCGGTTGCAAAAGTATTGCTGGATGATTACGTCATTAACGTAAATGGTATTGTGTTTGTCTCGCAGGCGCTGGATTATCAGGGCTCAACGCCTTATGTGGATGACAATATCATCTCTTATATTACCTACATTCCAAGTATGGCGGCGACCGCCTGGTATCATGGCAAAGTAGATAATAGCGGCGACTTTGAGGCGTTTATTCAGGCTAGCCGCGAGTTTGCCACCAACGAACTGCTGCCCGCATTATTTAGCGGTAATTTACTTGCTGCAGATAAACGCCAACAACTTATCGAAAAACTGCATAGCTTCACGGGTTTGAGTAAAGAATACATTGACCAGGTTGATTTGCGTATTAATGCGTTTCGGTTTGCCAAGGAGTTGCGGCGCGACCAGGGTATAGCCGTGGGATTGCTCGACAGTCGCTATACTAACGATGAACGTGATGACGTGCTGGCGCGTCCGGAAAATGATGCGGCACGGGCAATTTCTCCGGCCTATAAAGCATCATTGATGCATTACATGCGTAATGATCTTGGCATTGACTGGGATCGCACCTATTTAAATCCGTCTGACCCGGAACTGTCGGGCAAGTGGCGCTGGAGCCCGTTACCTGAGGGACGCTCGTGGGAGCCGCATTACGTTAATACTGCGCCTGATCTGGCAGCCGTTTTACGGGCTAATCCTGCGCTTAAGGTCATGGTAGGCTCAGGTTACTACGATTTAATCACGCCGTTTTTTGACGCCGAGTACACCCTTAACCGTCATGGCATAAAATCTGACGATATTATCTATCGTTATTACCACGGCGGCCACATGATGTATGTGCACGAGCCGGCGCGTAAAGCCTTGCTAAAAGACACGCGTGAGTTTATTAATGCGCAACTACAGGGTGCAGGTAAGGAGTAGATGATGAAACTTATAATGTCCATGCTTACCCTGACGGGACTTGCTCGCAGCTCGCAATATCATCCGTACATTGCGCCATTGTTAAGAAAACCATGAATTAGTCGATAATATTAACGAATATAAAATCATAAAAACGGTAGGACCATGCACATAAAAGGCTCGTTGCAACGTAAACTTATTGTCTCAATCTCTGGTGTATTGATTGTGTTATTGGCTGCGTTTGGCGTATTTGTTACCCAGACAATAGCCGATCTTACGCGGGAAAAAACAGAAGCTCAGGTTGCCGAGCTTATTGAATTAAGAGCTGCTGAAATTAATAGCTTTTTCAGTGAACGCGCTCGCATTCCAACCACGGTTTTAACCGACCCTCGAGTGACACAATGGTTAACTCAGTACACTGAAAGAGGGAAGGATCTTTCAACCGATTCAGACTTTCAATCAATAAAGCAAACTTTTGAAAACATTGTCCAGAATGACCCCACGGTTAAGTCTGTTTTTATGGGGTCGGCAAATACTTATGAATATCTTTATGAAGAAGGGCGTGTAGGTGTTGATACTTCGGGACCTGATGCCGGAGACCCAACCAAAGGCTACTTTACGAATAAGCGCCCATGGTGGCATAACGCGATAGAAGAGGGCCGTTTATATTTGACCTCTCCTCAGGTTGATGCCACGGATAAAACGATTTCTTCGGTATTGCAGATGCCCATTAAAAATCAACAGGGCGAATTGGTTGGTATTGGCGGCGTGGATATATTAATCACAACCATTGCTGAACTTATTGATAGCATCAGTTATCAAGGGCAGGGTCAGGCTTTTTTGATTAATGATAACAACGAATTAGTTTATTTTCCGACGCAGGAAATTGAGTTAGCGCTGAATACTCCCATTGGGCAGTTAGATAAGGTCTACACGTCAGCGATGAACGCAGAAACTAAAGGCTTTGAAAAGTTATCCACAACAATGTCGGGTAGCGCCCGCGGAAGTGGCTTTCCAGTGACTTGGAAAGGCGCTGGTTATCAAGTGTTTTATGTGCCGGTAAAGTCCGAAGTTCCTTACATAGATTGGCAGCTGGGGTTACTCGTTCCAAGCGAAATGATAGCTGCGCCCATAGCCAATGCTCGGTGGACGTCCTTTAGTATTCTGTTAGCGATCATTATTGTGTTGACATTAGTGACGTACTACGTGTCGATGAAGGTGTTTAAGCCGGTAAAAACGATTGCTGCAGCCATGAAAGACGTTGCTCAAGGTGATGGGGATTTAACTCAGCGTTTAGCGATAAACTCTGATGACGAAGTAGGGACGATGGCTCGTGAGTTTAATCGCTTTTCAGACAGAATACAGCAGCTAATCGCACACGCGAATAACTCTTCAGAGGAGGTGAGTGAGTCCGCTGACAGAGTTTCAGGAACCATGAATGAATTGAATGCTGAAGTACATAATGAGCAGCAACAAATCGCTCGGATTGTCGAAGCGGTTCAGCGAATGAACTCAACGAGTGAAACCATCGCTAATTATGCTCAGGATGCGTCACAATCTGTAGAAGATGCAGCAGAATCGGTCAAAGTCGTCTCGAATAATAGCCACAAGACCCAGCAAGTGATAAGCGAAGTTTCCCGTTCTATATCCAGTGCAACAGAAGCCGTGCAAAGCCTAAACGATGATGTTGCAGATATTACCTCAGTGCTGGATGTTATCACGGGTATCGCTGAGCAAACTAATTTATTGGCGCTTAACGCTGCTATCGAAGCGGCGCGAGCGGGAGAGCAAGGGCGAGGTTTTGCGGTGGTGGCAGACGAAGTTAGAACGCTGGCAACACGAACCCAGGATTCTATCGACCACATTCAGCAAACGGTTGAAAAGCTACAAACGGGGGCAGCTACAGTAAAAGGAGCGATGGAGCAAACTGACGCTATGAGTAATGACGGCGAAGAGCAGGTAGAACTTGTTCTTAAAGCTATTGTTCAAATTGAACAAGCAATGCAAAAAGTGACTCAACTGAACCATGATATCTCGAGTTCAACCGAGGGCCAAAGAGCATTGGCAGCCGAGGTTAATGGCGAGTTAGAGAGTGTTCATAGTTTAACTGAGCAAATGGTGGCACACTCTAACTCGATGCAAACTGACTTCAGTCGCTTAAGGGATATTTCAGCCGA
The DNA here is from genome assembly GCF_019431395.1 of Idiomarina sp. Classification (NCBI taxonomy): domain Bacteria; kingdom Pseudomonadati; phylum Pseudomonadota; class Gammaproteobacteria; order Alteromonadales; family Idiomarinaceae; genus Idiomarina; species Idiomarina sp. The sequence goes on along the minus strand of NZ_CP080268.1, from coordinate 1,750,085 downwards.
GCTGAAAGCGACCGTCGGGCGCTTTAAAATTAACTAACGGAGTTTGCGCGGGCTCGATGTAGCTTTTTATAGCTGTCCAGTAGCTTCAAATGACGGTCGATCCCTTCTAATTGCATATTAGTCGGGGTCAGACCGTAAAAGCGAGTATTACCTTGCACTGAACCGATAACGGCATCGATAACCGTTTCACCATACATTCGGCCGAGATTATAGCGATAATCCTCCAGCGCTAACTCATCGTCCAGCGTGATTTCCAGTACCGCTTCGACAGCACGATAAAACAGCACACGCTCCGGTGTATTGTCATTATATTGCAGGAACATCTCGACATATTCCTGAGCATCTTCATGGCGCTCAAGAGCCAGATAAATGAGCAATTTCAGCTCGAGAATGGTGAGTTGGCCCCACACCGTATTTTCGTCAAACTCGATACCAATGAGCGTAATAATGTCCATATAGTTATCGAGCTGGCTGTCTTCCAGGCGTTCGACTAAATCTTCCAGTTGCTGCTCTGACAAGCGATGCAGATTGAGAATATCCTCGCGGTACTGCAGGGCGATGTTGGTATTGTCCCACACCAGATCTTCAACCGGATAGACTTCAGAATAATCCGGCACCAAAATGCGACACACCGGCGCGCCGAGATCTTCGTGTACCATGATGTAGGCTTCTTTGTCGAGCTCACTCAGAATACCAAATAGCGTGCTCGCTTCTTCGTCATTGGATGGCGATGCAAAATCCCACTCGACAAAATCGATGTCGGCGTTGCTACTGAAAAAACGCCAGGACACCACGCCGGATGAATCAATAAAGTGTTCGACGTAATTATTGGGTTCAGACACCGCCATAGAGTTGAAGGTTGGCGGTGGCAAGTCGTTCAAGCCTTCAAAACTGCGACCTTGCAGTAGCTCTGTCAGGCTGCGCTCTAAGGCAACCTCAAAGCTTGGATGTGCGCCAAAAGAGGCAAATACGCCACCGGTACGGGGATTCATCAGGGTCACACACATCACCGGGAAGCGGCCGCCAAGTGACGCATCCTTAACTAGTACCGGATAGCCTTGTTGTTCCAGCGCATCAATACCTGCAACAATGTCCGGGTATTTATTCAACACCGCTTGTGGCACGTCCGGCAAGGTTATCTCATCTTCAATAATTTGCTTTTTAACAGCGCGCTCAAAAATCTCTGACAAACACTGAACCTTAGCTTCCGCCAGTGTATTACCTGCGCTCATACCGTTGCTCAAATACAGGTTTTCGATAAGGTTAGACGGAAAGTAAACCGTTTCGCCATCGGAGTGACGCACGAAGGGAAGAGAAACAATGCCGCGGTCGGTGCGGCCGGAATTAGTATCGATTAAGTGCGAGCCACGAAGCTCACCCTCGGGGTCGTAAAATGCGCGCGTTCGTTCATCCAGGATCTCTGCCGGGAGTTCGTCATTTGGCCCGGGTTTGAACCATTTTTCCTGTGGATAATGAACAAAGTCAGCGTTAGCAATCTGTTCGCCAAAGTATTGGTCATTGTAGAAGAAGTTGCAGCTTAAGCGTTCAATAAACTCACCCAAAGCTGAACACAGTGCGCTCTCTTTGCTTGCGCCTTTGCCATTGGTAAAGCACATGTGCGAGGCGGCATCGCGAATGTGAAGTGACCATACATTAGGCACGATATTGCGCCAGGAAGCCACCTCGATTTTCATGCCCAGGTCAGCCAGCAACCGAGTCATGTTGTTGATGGTATCTTCTAAGGGCAGATCTTTGCCCTCGATATAGGTTTTTTCATCCCCGTTTGGGTCGATGGTAAGCAACGCCTGAGCATCTTGGGTAATATTTTCAACGGCTTCTACGTCAAATGCCAAATCGTTTTCGATCACGCGTTTAACGGCACAGCGTTCAGCCGCGCGAATAATGCCTTTGCGGTCTTTCTCGTCAATGTCTGCGGGTAACTCAACCTGAATTTTAAATAGCTGCTGGTAGCGGTTTTCTGGGTCGACAACATTATTCTGAGAAATTCGAATGTTCTCGGTCGGTATCTCACGCGCATCACAATAAAGACGAATAAAGTGTGCGGCACACATAACCGAGGATGCTAAAAAATAGTCGAACGGGCCCGGTGCCGAACCATCACCTTTATAGCGAATCGGTTGGTCTGAGATTACGGTAAAGTCGTCAAACTTGGCCTCAAGGCGCATGTTTTCTAAAAAGCGTACGTTGATTTCCATAAGGGAGTAAAACCGCAGATAGTCATTGATCAGAATTTGCGCGTATTATGCCTTTTTTACGAGCAAACGTCAGTCAACAATTTATTTATTGTCGGCGTAGCCACTGCCTATAGCGCTGAAGGGTAACTTTAGGCCGAGCTCGGGAATCTGCAGTGCGACCCAGGCGGGGTAGGTATTACTGTTGGGGCCGGGTACCGCCTCGTATTCGTCCATCCACGGGTAATTTTGTGATACCTCCTGAATGCGGGGGATCAATTGCGCGGCTTTTTCACCGGTTATGGATAACAGCTTTTCTGGTTTGGCGCCGTACCAATAACGGTCGGGTGTCGGGGTTTGATATACACGCAGCGCATCGCGGCCGTTTTCGACGCCCCAGCCCACCACTTCATAGACGGTATATTGATCGGCGTTGGCGGGTTTAACCGCTAACCAGGTATGCACGGCAAACCAACCACGCCAGCCAAACGCATCAGCAGCGTAGGCTTCAATCACCGCTTGCTGCTGTATGGCTGGGTCAGGGGCAAGTCCCGCAGACTCACGAGATGCCGTACGCCAATCACCTGACGAGCAGGCCGTTAGCATTACAGCCCCCAGCAAAAGTCCAAACAAACCCAAAAAATTACGCATAACCAGTCCTTGTCTTAATTCGCGCCGAAGGCGCAAACAGCCTGCGGCAAGCGCAGCGAGCCGCAAAATAGCCGTTGGCTACGCCAACAAAAAGCCGCTGCGTAGCAGCAAAAGACCGCTGTATAGCAGCAAAGATTAAACAACCCCCTGCTGCAACATCGCATCAGCCACCTTGCGGAAGCCGGCAATATTTGCACCGAGTGCTAAATTCGATGGATGATCGAATTCCTCTGCAGCGCGCTTACAGTCGCGATAAATATTACGCATGATGCGCTGTAACTTGTCGTCTACCTCGTCGAAGCTCCATTTCAGCATACTGGCATTCTGGGCCATTTCCAACTGGCTGGTCGCAACACCACCTGCATTAGCGGCTTTGCCGGGTGCATAATGCGCATTATTTTCGATAAATAAATCCACCGCGCTTTGAGTACACGGCATATTGGCGCCTTCGATAATATAGCGGCAGCCGTTCTCGAGCAGAGCCTGAGCGTCTTTTTCGGTTAATTCATTTTGAGTAGCGCAGGGGAAGGCCAAATCAGCCTCGTAGCGCCATACACAATGGCCATCCTCAGGGTAGTCCTGTCGTTTTGTATACTCCGCACCAGAATGGGTCTCTAAATATTCCTCTAAGCGGCCATGGTTCTGTTCTTTGATCCGTTTAACTAAGTCCAGGTCGATACCATTTTTATGGTAAATGGTGCCATTGGAGTCAGAACATGAGACAGGCGTCGCACCTAATTCGTAGAGCTTTTCCATAGCATAAATAGCAACGTTTCCGGAGCCGGATACTAAGCAACGCTTGTCCTTCATCGACTCATCATTGTCGCCCAACAGACATTGCGCAAAATAGACGGCGCCGTAGCCGGTTGCTTCGGTACGAACATGCGAGCCTCCCCACAGTAATGCTTTGCCGGTTAGCACGCCATCAAATTGGTTAACAATACGTTTATACTGGCCGAACAGGTAGCCAATTTCACGAGTTCCCACGCCAATATCACCCGCGGGTACGTCGGTGTTCGGCCCTATATGGCGGTGCAATTCGGTCATAAAAGACTGGCAAAAACGCATGATTTCGCCGTCTGATTTACCTTTAGGATCAAAGTTGGCACCACCTTTACCACCGCCTATGGGTAGCCCCGTTAGCGCGTTTTTAAAAATCTGTTCAAAGCCCAGAAACTTAATAATGCCGGCGTTTACACTGGGGTGAAACCGCAGACCACCTTTATACGGCCCCAGCGCTGAATTAAACTCAATACGATAGCCTTTATTGACTTGGACTTGACCGTTATCATCAACCCAGGGTACGCGGAACATTATCTGGCGTTCCGGCTCGACTAGCCGCTCGATAATAGCTTGTTCGCGGTATTTTGGACGCTCTTCAATAATAGGTTCAATGGATTCAAGGACTTCTTCTACCGCTTGATAAAATTCGGTTTGTGCGGGGCTGGTCTGCTTTAATTTTTCGATTGTGTCTTTTATAAAGGCCATCGATCCTTCCCTGTTGTTAAAAGTAATTGATACCCATAGTAGTACTCCGACTGGGATTAGGTGGATTATTTTTGTGATTATCGATAAGCTAGGTGTTCCAGTTAACAAATATATTACAAATTATTATAATGAAAAAGGTTCTTCTCTCAGTTATTGGCGTCGCTGTTGCCGGCGCACTTATCGCCCCCACATTTATTGGTCAAAATGCAGAACGCGAGGTCAAGGCAATTGCTGACGCGATTGATGCTAACCCCGCTTACACGGTTGAGATTGCCTCTTATGAGCGCAGCTGGTTTAGTTCACGCGGTGTGTTAACAGTCAGTATGGAGCTGCCTATGCCGCAGCCGGACGGCAGCACCGAGGTCATGACGCTGGATAGCGGGGAGATGTTGTTAGAATTGCAACACGGGCCTGTGTTAACACAGTTTGACGGTGGCTTGGGCTTATTGTCATGGCAGCTAACAGCTAATGATGACAACAAACGCACCTCACTGAATTGGAGTGAGGATCAGGCGCTTTACCAATTGACCGGCTCCATGGGGCTAACCGGTAGTGCTACTTATGACGACCAAATCGCTGATGTTAACTACCGCAGTGCTGATGGTGATTTTATCGTCGAAATGAGCGGTTACCGGGGTAATGGTACATTCGGTAACGACGCATTTAGTTACAGCGGTAGTCATAAAACCCTGGTGATGGGCGAGGCCTCTGATCCTGCTACGATCACTGGTATTGATCTGCAAACCAGCGCTAATGGCAGTTTAATTGATGCCTTAAACGGTGAGTTACTCGAGAGCGATATTGTGTTGTCGGTTGCTAACGCAACGCAATCAGGTGAAGAGGTGTTGTCGGGCTTTGCGATGACCGCAGGCAGCGAGCTTGCAGAGACCGGCGATACTCTGAGTGTTAATGTTAATACCGCTGTAGAAGCGGCACAGCTGCCGTCCGGGACAGCCAGCAATCTGGTTATGAACGTATCCTTTAGCCGTATCGACAAGGAGTTTACGCAAGCGTATCAACAGCTGGTAAATTCAACTTATGGTCAGCCGCAGGAAGTTATGCAACAACAGTTAACGGCCTTGTTTGAACAATACCAGCAGCAGGTATTGGCAGCCAAACCGGAGTTCAGCATCACTGAGCTTTCGGGAGACCTACCCAAAGGCTCGTTTAGCGGTCAGGCTAACGTGACGTTTGCTGATATTGCGACTATTCCAGCGAACCCGACAACGGATTTTTGGTTGCAGCATATTTTAGCTGAGGGTGCTATCGAGGCTGCTAAACCGTTAGTAAAAGATGAGCTTAGGCTGCAACTGCAAACGGTGCTTGCGCAGCAAATGCCTAACCAGGACGTAAATTCAGAGCAGTTTCAGGCAATGATTGAGCAGCAAGTCGAGCAGGTCATCGCGGTTTATCTGCAGCAAGGGTTTATCGTGGAAAACGAACAGCAATATCAAAGCGCCGTGGAATTAAAACAGGGCTCGTTAATGTTAAATGGTAAACAGCTGCCGTTGATGTAGTGCGCATAAGGGGCTGGGCACTAGCTGCCTAGCCCTAACGAACTTTGTACCTCACTGACTTTACGCAATAATTTTGGTAGTTCATAACAGATTTTGTTTAGCGCGATTAGCTCGGTATCAATCGTTTCGTTAAGCACGTCTTCCGCGATTTGTTGTTTAATTTCCGCTGGCGGCAGGTGACTATTTTTACTATCAGCAGCTAAAAAGAAGCTCAGCTCGTCGGCGACCATGATGGCTGCAAGCAACTGTCTATTTTCGTGGGACAGCGAGCGGCTCTCAAATACTTCAGGCGAGTGATGATATTGCACTGCGATGCTGATCAAACGTGGTAAGTGGAGCTTTTTGCAGGCACTTAAACCGACTTCGGCATGAGTATGACCGGTAACTTGTTTCTCTACGTCGACTAGTTCGACAGCGGTATGCCAGCCTTGCGCGTCTGTTTTATCCAAGGCATGAGGAGCTAACTGCAACATGACGAAGCGACCGACATCATGCAACAAACCCGCCATGTACACTTGTTGCGGATCAACATGCTGATGCTCGGCATGCTCTACCAGATAGGTAGCAAAATGAGCGACCTGAAGCGAGTGCTGCCACAACTGCCGGTGTTCGTTCTTGTGCGGCAGAAAGACACGCGTCACAGAGCTTGCAAACAGTAATTCAAACAGACGCTTCGCGCCGACTCGGGATAGTGCTGCTTTAACACTGGATATACGGGTGGCCTGATGCTGGGCAAAGGCCGCAGAGTTTGCGTAACCTAGCAAAGCAGTAGCGAGCGGTGGATCGGACTGAGCCAGCTTAAGCACAATGTCATAAAAATCTTTACTGTTGGGGTCGTATTTCATTAATTCGTATACGACCACCGGCAGCATCGGCAACTTCTGAATATTCTTGCGAATATCGTCAATATCAACGCCTTCAACACTGGGCAAATTTTCGTCGGGATGCTGCTCTGTCATAACCTTGTCATCTATTACTCTATAAAATTGTAAAGTATCAACTACACTTGTTATTGCGCTGCGACAAAACGACACAGTTGAACATGTAGAACCAAAACGAATAAGCATATAACATAGGTAAAAATTCCCAAGCAGGAGTTAGCCATGTCATTTAAGTTACGAATTCTGTCAGTTATTGCATGTTTAAGTATAGTAACACCATCGAGTTTTGTTTTCGCTAGTGAACCGAGCTATTCGGAGGCTGCAAAGCAACTACAACAGCGTTTGGGAAAAGTGCTTATGTCGACGATACAAAGCGAAGGACATATTGCCGCTATTGCCGTTTGTAATGAACAGGCTCCTGCTATTGCGCAGGCGGTTAGTGACGATCTAAATGTACAGGTTGGGCGTACTGCTTTAAAAGTACGAAACCCAGGCAATACGGCATCTGAAGCGCAACAAGATGTATTGCGAGCCTTTCAGCAACAATGGCAAAAAAGTAAAGACAAGGTGCCAAGTCAGACCTACACGGATGATTCCGGCAAAACGGTATGGATGAAGGCGATTGTTATGCAACCGCAGTGCGCGGCCTGTCATGGTAGCAACGTTAAACCGGAGTTGAAGCAGGCGATCAATGCACGTTACCCGGATGATCATGCAACGGGTTTTGAGGTTGGCGATATCCGCGGTGCCTTTGTCGTGCGCGAAAACTGATTGTTCAGCATACGTTGAATTTGAGTCATAAAATGAGGAGTTCTTATCATGGAACTTGACCCGCTGTTACTCTCGCGAATTCAGTTCGCGTTTGTTGTGTCCTTCCATGCCATCTTTCCGGTTTTCACCATCGGTTTGGCATCCTATATTGCACTGATTTACGGACTCGCGTTTAAAACCAATAACCCTAAGTGGGAGCGTCTCGGCGCTTTTTGGACGCAGGTCTTTGCGGTGGTTTTTGGCATGGGCGTTGTATCCGGTATTGTCATGTCATTTCAGTTCGGCACCAACTGGAGTAATTTCTCGCTGGCCACGGCCAACTTCCTGGGGCCGGTATTAAGCTATGAAGTGGTGACGGCGTTCTTTCTGGAAGCCGCTTTCCTTGGTGTGCTGTTGTTTGGACGCGGTAAAGTGCCTAATGGCGTTCACTTTTTTGCTGCATTGATGGTATCGATCGGAACCTTTATTTCCTCGTTCTGGATTTTGTCCGCCAACAGTTGGATGCAGACGCCGGCCGGCGTCGAAATTCGTGATGGTATTTATCACGTGGTCGACTGGTCGACAGCTATTTTCAATGAATCATTTTGGTATCGCTTTGCGCATATGGGAATGGCTTCGTTCCTTACTGGCGGGTTCGTTGTTGCCGGTGTCAGTGCCTGGTTCCTGATTCAAAAGCGCGATACTGAACTGCATCGCAAAGCTTTATCGATGACGTTGTGGTTGCTGTTGTTCTTAACGCCGCTGCAAGTATTTATTGGCGACTTGCATGGTTTGAATACGCTGGAACACCAGCCGACTAAAGTAGCCGCGATGGAGGGTAACTGGGAAACCCGCAAAGGAGCGCCGCTGTTGTTGTTCGCGATTCCGGACCAGGAACAGCAAACCAACCACTTCGAGGTAGGCATTCCTAAGCTGGCAAGCTTTATTTTAACTCATGACTGGGACGGGGAGCTGCCCGGCGTAAAAGAAAAGCCGCCGGAACTACAACCTAATGTTCCTATTGTGTTTTGGTCATTTAGGGTGATGGTCGCGATGGGGCTACTGATGGTGCTGGTGTCGGTTATCGGCTTGTTCCTGCGTCGTAATCGCGCCTATATGCACAAGCGTTGGTACTTACAGACACTCAGGTTAATGACCCTAAGCCCGTTTATTGCGGTGCTGTCAGGTTGGTTCGTTACTGAAGTGGGGAGAGCCCCCTATTTGGTATACGGACAAATGACACACGCTGAAGGCGTGACGCCTTCTCTAACTGGCGGGATGGCGTTATTTACACTGATTGGTTACTTCCTGGTTTATGCCTGTGTTTTCGCTGCTGGTGCATATTACCTTACGCGAGTCATTCGCACGGGAACCGAGGGAACCGAGCAGCACGAGGATGATAAACATCGTGCTAAACGTCCACTGTCTGCTGCTGAAGCAAGTTTTGATTAAGGATGGCCGTTATGAGTGAACCTGTTTTTGACTTAACCTACATTTGGGCCGGAATCATTGCTTTTGGCGTTATTATGTATGTATTGATGGATGGCTTTGATTTGGGTCAGGGTATCTTGTTTATGTTTGCGCCGAGCGACCATGATCGAGATATTATGATGAATTCAGTGGCACCGGTTTGGGACGGTAACGAGACCTGGCTGGTGCTGGGCGGCGCAGGGTTGTTAGCCGCCTTTCCGTTGGTCTATTCCATCTTTTTACCGGCACTCTACATTGGCGTGTTTTTACTGCTCGCCGGGCTGATATTTCGTGGTGTTGCTTTTGAGTTTCGCTTTAAGGCGCATTCATCCCGCTATTTATGGAACTGGTCGTTCGCGATTGGCTCAACCGTGGCAGCCTTTGCACAGGGCGCGGTAGTGGGTGCTTACATTCAAGGCTTCGAAACCGAAAACATGCGTTATGTGGGTGGTGCGCTGGACTGGCTGACACCGTTTACCGTACTGACCGGCATTGGCTTGGTGGCAGGTTATGCGCTGCTTGGTGCTACCTGGTTGATCATGAAGTCAGAGGGCTCGACTCAGGAGTGGGCTTATAAGCTGGTCAAGCCATTACTGGCTGCCGTTTTGGTCATTTTCTTTGCCATCAGTATTTGGACGCCGTTTGTCGATGCATTTGTTGCAGACCGCTGGTTTGATGGTATATCAGCGATATGGTTACTGCCTATTTTGGGGCTGGCTAGTGCGTTTTGGATTTATCGTTCGGTTAGCCAACGCCGCGAGGGTACGCCATTTATCGCAACCATGGCATTGTTTGTGTTCACTTATCTGGGCTTGTTAGCGAGTAAATGGCCGTACGTGGTACCGCCAAACTATACTCTGGCAGACGCCGCCTCTGCACACGAATCGCAGCTGTTTTTATTAATTGGTTTACTGTTTGTGATCCCTATTGTGCTGGTTTATACCGCTTGGACCTATTGGGTGTTCCGCGGTAAGGTTAAAGCCGACCAGGGTTATCACTAGGTTATCACCAGGAATAAGCCATGAGCGCAGCATTTGCGTCAGCTTCAAGCTATCTTCGGCAACTTGCCGCTGCAGTAAAACGCCCCATTCAGTGGGCGTTTTTATTAGGGCTGTTAAAAACGGTCGTTGTCATTGGCCAGTTAGCCCTATTGGCTTTGTTAGCCGAACGGCTATTTGTGAACGGAAACGCTGTTGAATCCCAACTGTTATTAATCGCCGGGTTAGCCGCCACAAGCCTGGTGCGGACTATAGTGCCCCTATGGCAGCAGCGGTATTTACGCCGTGCGACACTTATTGCCAGCCAGCGTGCGCGTCACCAATTGACTCAAGACTGGCAACACAAGGCTCAGTCAGGACAAGTTCTTGCTGCGGCTGATGGCGCATTACAGTTAGATCCTATTGAATCGCTAAAAGGCTACTTCAGTCGCTATCTTGTGCAGCAGTATCTGGTGGTGGCATCGCCTTCAATTATTCTGTTGGTATGTTTTTATCTCAATACCGTAGTCGGTGTACTGTTACTGTTTTCAGGGCCGATTATTCCGGTCTTTATGGCGCTGGTTGGGCTCGGGGCTGAAAAGCTCAGCCAAAAACATGCGCAGCAAAGTTTTGCATTAAGCCGGGTTTTTACCGACAAGTTACGCAATATTACTACGTTGAAGCTATTTAACGCGGGCGCCGTGGCCGTGAACGATGTTGCTGCAGCGGGCGAGGGCTATCGCAAAGCAACGATGTCGACGCTACGTATCGCTTTCTTATCGTCGGCTGTGCTGGAGTTCTTTTCCAGTGTTGCGATTGCAGGAGTTGCCCTTTACGTCGGCTTCGGGTTGTTGGGGTACATTGACTGGCTGGGCGCAGACCAGTTGACACTTTTTAGCGGTTTGCTGGTGTTGTTACTGGCGCCGGAATATTTCGCACCGCTACGGCAATTTGCACAAAGTTATCACGATCGCGCGGCTGCCATAGGCGCGGCAACTTTGCTATGTGAAGTGAACAAGGCGGATGTATCTTATTCTCAGCCCCCAACTCAGTCACGAATACAAAAAACGTCGAGCCCCAATACGCTTTACCAGTGGCGTGGTTTAAAAGTAAACCTAAGTCAAGCAGATGACGCTGGCGGTAAACCAATAGATTTTTCAGATAACGAGATTGCCTGCGGCGATTTATGTGTGATTAACGGCAATTCGGGCAGTGGCAAAACAACCTTGCTAAAGGTGCTGATTGGACTCATGCCGTTTAATGGCAAACTGACTCGGTCTGAGCAAGCGACCACTGACATCGCCTACTTTGCTCAGCAACCGTTTTTAAGCGCAGGCAGCCTGCGAGCCAACATGAATTTATTTGAACAGCATAGTGATGCGCAAATTACGGCGGCGTTGGAGCAGGTTAAACTGGATCAATTAGTCGCCAATCTGCCGCTCGGTTTAGATACTAAACTGGCAGAGGGTGGGTTAGGTTTATCGGGTGGTGAGCAGCGCCGCCTGGCTCTAGCGCGTTGCCTTTTGTCCAGGCGCGCGGTGTTGATTGCCGATGAACCGACGGAAAATCTTGATGAAATATCCGCACAAGCGATTCGGCATTGTTTGAAGGAATACTGTGCCAGCGGGCATACGGTTATCGTGGCAACCCATGATCCTGCACTAATCGCTAGCGCAACGCGACAGATTAGGGTGGTGGCATGATAAAGCGAGACTGGCAGCTGCTAAAACCCTGGCTGAAACAACTGAAGAGTGCGCGGTTGCAGTTAGTTGTTGGATTAGCTCTGGCTGTGGCGACGGCATTGTTTGGTATCGGTTTGTTGTCGTTGTCGGGGTGGTTTATTACCGCTGCGGCTTTATACACGGCCTTTGATATTTACACGCCGGGGGCCGGTATTCGTTTTTTTGCTATCGCCCGAACGCTGAGTCGATACATTGAGCGGCTGGTAAACCACGACATGGTGTTAAAGCTGCAGGCACGCTGGCGCATTGCATTATTTAAACGGTTAAAGCAGCAGGCGATGGCGCAGTTAGCGTCGTTGCGTGTTGCCGATGGCGTACAAAATCTTACCCGCAATCTGGATGCCATGGATAACCTGCTGTTACGGCTGGTTGCGCCGGTCATTGTATTTGTGGCTGCAACGTTTTCACTAACGGTATTTTGGTATTTGTATATTCCCGCCGCGGCGCTGGCGCTAGTGTTAGTCATGGCGCTAGTGCTGTTAGTCAGCGGCCGCATGGCGGCAATAACCCGGCGACTGGCGCTGCAGCAGTTGCAGTCCACCCAACGGCTGCGTCGGCAGGCTATGGCACTCACCGAATCGATTACTGAACTGGTGGCATGGGATGCCTATGCGGCGCAACAGCAAAGCCTTTTAAAGCAAGCCCAGCGGCAAGAACAGCTCGATGACCAACAGTTAGCGCTGCAACACCGTGCGTTATGGCTGGTTGAGCTACTTTCACAGGTTATTTTTATGGTTGTGGTGATACTGTCTTCACTTACATTTCAGGCGGGGAATTTAAGCGCAGCCGAGATGATCATGCTGGTACTGTCAGCATTAGCATGGCAAGAGTTAGCTGCTGATTTGCCATCGCAATGGGGTGGTTACGGTAAGACGCTCGCAGCAGCGCGGCGCTTGCTTACTGATGGGCAGTCTTCGCAAGTAAGCCCGCAAGGTAAGGCGGTTCACAAAGCGAGTCACACTGCAACGTTAACCCTGAACCAGGTGAGCGTGATGCGCAATCAACGTCTGTTAATAAAACCTGTTTCAGCTTGTTTTGAAACCGGCGCAGTCCATTGGTTACAGGGGCCGTCAGGACTAGGAAAAAGCTCGTTAGCGGAGGCCATCATGGGTTGGCTGCCTACAGCAGGCGGCAAAATAACCTTATCCAATGGCACTGAAATTTCTTCTCAGGTTAGTTTTTTGACACAAAAAACCGAAATCCTTGATGGTACGGTCAGAGAAAATCTTAATCCGGCTCAGCGGCCTTTGTCCGAAGAGGATATCTGGTCTGTATTGAAAATTGTAGAGCTGGACGCAGTTATAAATACCTTGCCCAAGGCGTTAGATTCGATGTTGGGGGCTCGGGGTATCACCTTATCCGGTGGTCAATTAAGGCGTCTGGCATTGGCGCGGGTGCTGTTGCAGGGGCGGCCAATTATGTTGTTAGATGAACCCTTTGCCGGTTTAGAGCGCGACTTAGCCAAGCGTATGCTGGAAAACATGGTATCCGCTAACAAAGACAAACTGTGGCTGATTATCAGTCATATAGGACCGCAACAACTGGACCATCCGAATGTGCCCGAAGGCAAGTGTATTGAGTTACAACCTTATTAAAAAAGTGGCGGCTACCGGAGAGAGTGAGCAGCCGCCACAAGTATTAGTCATGCAATAGAAAACGTTGTTGCAGTCGTGACTGCTGACCGGATAGGTCATAGCCGGCTTGTTGTGCAGTATCCAACAAGGTTTGTGGCGCCAAATGGGCGGCTTCTGCTAACGCCCACAATGTGCATGAACGGGTGCCAGTGCGGCAATAAGCCAGTACCGGGCCTTTAACGGTTGCCATGAGCTTAGTAAAGGAGCTGACATCGTCATCGGTGATATTGCCGGAAACCACCGGTAAGTGTTCAAATGCTAACCCATTTTTTTCTGCAGCTTGTTGAATTTTATCGGCGTTGACCTGGTCTTCACCCTCGTTGTCAGGACGGTTACAGACAATAGTTTTGAACCCGAGTGAGGCTGCGACACCAACATCTTCGACAGAGATCTGTGGCGAAACACTGATAAACGGGCTGAGTTTACGACGTTCCATAGCAAGACCCCGGTTAGAATAAATTAAGTGGAATTTTAAGGTAGCGCTGGCCGTTATCCTCGGCCGCAGGCATTTCGCCTGCGCGCATATTGACCTGTACCGAGGGTAGGATTAGCCGCGGCATTGCCAGTGTCGCGTCGCGTTCGGTACGCATTTTTACAAACTCATCTTCGGTTTTGCCACCGCCAACGTGAATGTTATTTTGCTTCTCTTCTGCAACGGTTGTTTCGAACGCATAGTCCTCGCGAGCAGGCGCTTTATAGTCGTGACACATAAACAAGCGTGTTTCATCTGGCAATGCGAATACCTTTTGAATAGAGCGGTACAGTGTGCGGGCATCGCCGCCGGGGAAGTCACAACGGGCTGTGCCAAAGTCCGGCATAAACAAGGTGTCGCCAACAAAGGCTGCATTACCCATCACATAGGTTAAACACGCCGGCGTGTGCCCTGGGGTGTGTAATACCCGGGCTTCGATGTTGCCAATATTAAATGTATCGCCATCGGCAAACAGTTGATCAAACTGGCTACCGTCACGGGCAAATTCGGTACCGGCATTAAATGCTTTGCCAAAGGTGTCTTGTACCGTTTTGATATGCTCGCCGATGCCTAGTTTAGCTCCGGTCTGTTGTTGCAAATAAGGCGCTGCTGATAAATGGTCGGCGTGTACGTGGGTTTCTAAAATCCAATCTACGGTTAAATCATGCTCTTTAATAAAGGCTAAAATAGCCTCGGCCGACTCGGTGTTAGTGCGGCCGGCAGCATAATCAAAATCGAGTACTGAGTCGATAATGGCACAATGCTTTGATTGCGGATCCTGCACTACGTAGCTATAGGTATTAGTGGGTTCGTCGAAAAAATGCGTGACGACCGGTTCAATACTACTCGTGTTTGTTACGGCTACTGACATGGTGAATACCTCATAAAATACATTTTCTTTATATACCAAAAAGCAATAAGCATATAACTTGAGGTAACCTTACTCCAAAAATAGATCCGGATCAAATAGCAATACGCTATAACTAAACAGTCTATTAGAACGAATTATTTCATCGCAAAAATCGATTATGGTAATCGACCAACGAAAGGGTTCTGTCACTTGCGTAAGAAATATTTTGTTATATGCTTATAACCAATTAAGCAATTGCAAACGGCAGTCAACTGCCAGGAGGCTTACATTATGACAAGCATTATTCGCAAAAGCCCTTCAACAGGCCCTCAGTCTCCGGACGTCTGGGGAATTTACGAGGCAGATACCGGGTCAGTGCAATATATTGTCGCTGATCCCAAAACTAAAAAAGCGGCTTTAATTGATGTGGTGCAGAATTTCGATCCACGCAGTGCCAAATGTTCGTACGAGAGCGCTGACGAGGTGTTACAACTTGCCAAGGATAACGACCTAAGCATCGAATGGGTATTAGATACTCACCCTCACGCGGATCACTTAATGGCGTCAGGGTATTTGAAAGAAAAAACCGGCGCTCCTAACGCTATTGGCGAAAAGACCTGCGAAATTGCAAAGCTTTGGAGTGACTACTACAACGTACCGGGACTGTTTGACCCGACCAAGGATTTTGACCATCTGTTTAAAGAAGGTGACACGTTCAAGATTGGTGAGATTGAGGTAGATGTCTGGCTCTCACCGGGACACACATTAGGCTCTATTACCTATGTTATCGGTGATGCGGCATTTGTCCACGATACCTTTATGTATCCGGACAGCGGTACCTCGCGGGCTGACTTCCCGGGGGGGTCTTCGAAAGACTTGTGGGACTCGTTGCAACGTATTTTGAGCCTGCCCGACGAAACCCGTCTATTTGTCGGACATGATTACGGCAAAGGCGGACGCGAGGCACAATGGGAAGCAACCGTGGCGCAACACAAGCAAAGCAATGTTCACCTGTCAGGTAATGTGAGCGAGCAGCAGTACCGCTCGGTTCGCGATGAACGCGATGCGACACTGGCATTACCGGACAGAATGTTACACGCACTGCAAGTTAATTTACGCGCAGGGCAATTACCACCGGCTGAGAATGATGGAGAACATTACTTCAAGATTCCAGCCAATAAGTTTTAATCACTGATTAATTACATTGATACAATACAAGAGGAAATCATTATGAGTTTACGTATTGGTACTATCGCACCAAACTTTAAAATCGAAACCACCACCGG
Source organism: Idiomarina sp. (assembly GCF_019431395.1). Taxonomy (NCBI): domain Bacteria; kingdom Pseudomonadati; phylum Pseudomonadota; class Gammaproteobacteria; order Alteromonadales; family Idiomarinaceae; genus Idiomarina; species Idiomarina sp. The sequence goes on along the minus strand of NZ_CP080268.1, from coordinate 1,734,175 downwards.
CACGATTGATTTTCATGAGTGGGCGAAAGGTTCATGGACATTTTTCTTCAGCCACCCTGCGGACTACACCCCGGTGTGTACGACTGAAATGGGTCGTACTGCGCAGTTGGCACCTGAGTTTGCAAAGCGTAACGTTAAGCCTTTAGGCCTATCGACTGATACCGTTGAAGAGCACCTTGGCTGGATCAAGGACGTTAACGAAACACAGAACACAGTGCTTGAGTTCCCTATCGTAGCGGACAAAGACAAGAAAGTGGCAGAACTGTACGACATGATCCACCCGGATGAAGACGACAACGCAGCGATTCGCTCGGTATACATCATCGATCCGGATATGAAAATTCGTCTGACCATGACTTACCCAATGACCGTGGGTCGTAACTTTGCAGAAATCCTGCGGGTAATCGATGCGCTGCAGACAACCGATAGCCAGGAAGTTGCCTGCCCGGCAGATTGGGAGCCCGGGAAGCCTGTGATCATTCGTCCAAGTGTTTCGGATGATGATGCTAAAGTTAAATTTCCACAAGGCTGGGAAACATTGCGCCCATACTTGCGCTTGACTGATATTAAATAGAGCCTGCGGCCGGTTTAGGCTCGCTGTGCTCGCGGTATAGGGCTGCGCCGGTATATAGCTGGTGTGGCCCTTTTTTATGCTTTCAATTAACGAATAAATAAATTAAAATAGTTATAACGATATTCAATTAAGGAATATGAGGTAATTTATGTTACTCGCCATTTTAGGGGCTGTGATCATTGGTCTGTCATTAGGGCTATTTGGCTCGGGCGGTTCGATATTGACGGTGCCGGTGTTGATGTATTTGGTCGAGATGCCTGCAGATGTATCCATTGCATCATCGCTGTTGATTGTGGCGGGTATCAGCCTGTTTGGTTCTATTTCTTATATTCGCCGCAAAACGGTTAGCTGGAAGCATTTCTGGGTGTTTGGTATTCCGGGAATGATCGGCACCTACGGCGGCGCCTGGTTGGGCACGATAGTTGATAGTCGCTGGCAGTTATTGGTGTTCTCACTATTAATGATTGCGGCGGCGGTGTTGATGTGGCGCAGCAAGCCTAGGCCTGTTGAGCAGCAGCCGCAAATGAATTATGCCAAGGTCACCTTAGAGGGATTGATTGTCGGTGTTATCACGGGGTTTGTGGGTGTTGGCGGTGGCTTTTTAATTGTTCCTGCATTAGTACTACTCGCCGGCTTGTCAATGCCAGTAGCGATTGGCACCAGCTTGCTGATCATAGTAATTAAGTCCATTGCAGGGTTCTTCAAATATTATGCGGTGATGGCTGCTCAGGATGTTCAGTTTGATTGGTTTATTATTGGCTTGATGATTGCTGGTGGTGTTTTAGGTAGTGTATTCGGCTCTAAACTGGGTCGTTCATTGCCAAAAGAAAAACTGCAAAAAGGCTTTGCAGTTTTCCTGGTGGCTATGGGCATCTTTGTTATCGCCAAGTCCGTTATTTAATCAAAGTCTGCAGCTGAGTGGCGTTCGCGCAACTGTTCGCTCTCATCGCCCCACACTTTGTTTACGCGGCGACCACGTTTAACCGCCGGGCGTTCATTGATGCGGTTGGCCCAGGCAATAACATTTTTGTACTCATGTGCCTGTAAAAATTCAGCCGCGTCATAAACTTCGTTCAGTACCAAAGCGCCGTACCATGGGAAGATGGCCATATCGGCAATGGTGTATTCGTCGCCGGCGATAAAGTCGTGTTTAGCGAGCTGCCGGTCAAGTACGTCTAGTTGTCGCTTAACTTCCATAGTGTAACGGTTAATCGGATATTCCAGCTTCTCTGGTGCGTAGGCATAAAAATGCCCAAATCCACCCCCTAGCATTGGCGCACTTCCCATTTGCCAGAATAACCAGTTTAAACACTCGGTACGCTTGCTGGGTTCGTTGGGGATAAAGGCGTCAAATTTTTCGGCCAGATAAAGCAGTATTGAACCTGACTCAAACACGCGTGTTGCGGGCGTTGTTGAAACGTCCAGTAAGGCGGGGATCTTAGAATTAGGATTAATCTCGACAAAGCCACTACTGAATTGCTCCCCCTCAGTAATATCCACACTGTAGGCGTCATATTCGGCAGCAGCAATGCCTTTTTCCAGTAGCTCTTCAAACAGTATCGTGACCTTTTGGCCGTTTGGCGTTGCTAACGAATACAGTTGGTGAGGGTGTTCGCCTGCGGGTAATGATTTATCGTGGGTTGCGCCGGCAACCGGTCGGTTAATGTTAGCGAACTTACCACCGCTTTCTTGATCCCATGTCCAAACTTTTGGGGGCTGGTATTCGTTAGTTGACATTAAAACCTCCACTTTAGATTAATTCGTTAGGTTACCGCCTGACGCTTTGACCAGCGCGGCTCTTTATAAGCTTCTGAAGCAATCACATCATTAATCGCCTGCACCGCATGCCAGATATCTGCAAAACTGTTATACAGTGGTGCAAAGCCAAAGCGAATATAATTTGGCGCGCGAAAATCAGCAATCACCCCACGGTCAATGAGTGCCTGGCATAACTCGTAGGCGTAATCAAAAGCATAGCTCAACTGACTGCCACGCTGCTCTGGTTCTGTCGGTGACAGACGCTGTAATTTATCCTGTAAGCCGTGTTGCTCAATGAGCTCGTCAAACAATGACCCTAATTGTAACGACTTAGTACGCACCGATTGTAGATCCAGATCGGCAAACAGTTCTAATGCAGCATCGACTGCGGCCATAGAAATAACAGATGGCGTACCGGCCAGAAACTGTTTGATTCCGGTATCGGCCGCATAGTGGGGGCTGAATTCGAACGGTGAACGGTGACCAAACCAACCCGCGATAGGTTGTTGCAGCCGGCCTTGCAGAGCCCGGTTGACGTAAACAAAGGCTGGCGCTCCCGGTCCGCCATTCAGGTATTTGTAAGTGCAGCCAACAGCCATATCCACTTGCCAGTCGTTTAGGTGTATCGGCATAACACCGGCGCTGTGGGCTAAATCGACAACAATTAATGCACCGTGTTGGTGTGCCTTGCGCGTTAGTGCAGCAATGTCCAGTCGTTTACCGCTGCGAAAGTTAACTTCTGTTACCAATACAATGGCAACCGAGTCGTCGATTTGATTCAGTAACTGTTCCTCTTCAACATTAACGAAGTGACACTTCTCGCTACCCAGTAAGCCTTGCAGGCCCTGAGCAATGTATAGGTCTGTGGGGAAGTTATCACTGCTGGAAATAATTTTATTGCGCTGCCTGCTGGCATTAAATTGGACTGCAGCACTCAGTAATTTAAATAAATTAACCGAAATCGAATCGCAGCAAATCACGTCGCCTGGGTTGGCACCAATGACGGGTGCAATCTTATCACCGACTTGTTGCGGTAAGCTGACCCAGTCATGGGTATTCCAGCTACTGATTAAGTCTTCACCCCACTGTTGTTCGGTAACCGCTTTGACGCGCTGCTTTACGCGCGTCGGTAAGGCGCCTAGTGAATTACCATCAAGGTAAATGGTATTTTTAGGTAACGAAAACTGTTCACGATAAGACTGCAACGGATCTTGCTTGTCTAACGTTTTAATTTCGTCGAGCTTAATCATTAGTTAACTGCTCCAGGGTGTCCAGCAAGGTAGTAAAGGCTTTGGTATTGGGATGAACCCAGTCAAAGTGTCCTGCTTCGGGTACGACTTTTACCGCAGCCCGAGGTAACCTTGCAGCGTAGGATGGCGCCACAATGCGATCAGCATCGCCTTGTAATAAAGTAGTATTGCTGTGAGCCGGGTAGTTGACGGGATTCGCATCCCGGTATGCGTCGGCACGTTGCTGTGGTGTACCACCCATAAAATCAGCGGTAACACTTTCACAACTGTTCTTGCCTTGCGCATAGGCATTAATATCGGTTATCGCAGCCAGGCCGATAATCCCATCGATTTGCTGCTTAAAGTCTTCACGGCTTGCTAATAATAAGCCCAAATGTCCACCGGCAGAGTGACCCATAACGACAAGCGGACGCTTTGAAGTCCGGTGCGTTAAAACTTCAGAAAAACCGCGTTGAATATCATTAAAGGTGGTCGGCCAGCCGCCGCCAGTATCGCCGGTGCGGCGATATTCGATGGAATAAACTGAATAGCCGGCCTCATTAAGCGCGCTACTCATCGCGTAAGTGTGCTTTATATCGTAAGCAGACAGCCAGCAACCACCATGAATAAAGACAATGTCAGCTTTGGCATCAGCGGCGGTCCAGTGCATGACTTTTTGGTTCTCGTCATGGCCATAAACAAGCTGACCGGATGGCTCGTTAAAAGGTTGATCAAGCACTGCGCTAAAACTGACGTTTTGGTCAGCCGCGGCTGGCGGTATCAGTAATAACGCAAAGGTAATAAAAAAAGTGTACCACTTGATAGTTGTCATGAATGCGCCTGTTACAACAAAGAGTCGTGGAACTATACAACTAACCTTTACCAGGCTCAACGCTACGACTTGCTAACTTCGCAACAGAGTTCCGGATGTCAATGCCGCTGGGCTCCTGGAACACAGCCAGGCCAAAACGCGGTAATATGGCATACAAGTGGTCAAAAATATCAGCCTGGATGCCTTCATAATATTCCCACCGAATATCATTGGTAAAACAATAGATTTCCAGCGGCAGGCCCTGTGGCGTAGGGCTTAGTTGACGTACCATAAGGGTCATGCCCTGATGAACTTTAGGGTGATGTATCAGGTAGTTCTGAACATAGGCTCTAAAGGTACCAATATTGGTCATGTGGCGACCATTCATGGTGTCTTTGCCCTGACTGACAAGCTCACGGTTCCAGTCGTTAATCTCACTTTGTTTGGTATTGACGTAGTCTTTTAATAGCGCCAGTTTGCTTAATTCGTTGAGTTTATCCTGGTTGAGAAAATCGATACTGGTTTGATCGATAAACAGCGAGCGTTTTATACGGCGGCCACCCGCATCTTGCATGCCGCGCCAGTTTTTAAAAGAGTCAGATATCAGACGCTTAGTGGGGATGGTGGTAATGGTTTTATCCCAGTTCTGAACGCGCACGGTGTGTAGCGCCATATCAATAACTTCACCGTCGGCATTAACCTGGGGCATCTCAATCCAGTCACCGACGCGGATCATATCGTTTGATGAGAGCTGAATGCTGGCAACAAAAGATAGAATAGTATCCTGAAATACCAACAGTGTTACCGCACCCATAGCACCGATACCGGACAGTAAAATGACTGGTGACTTATCAATTAACGCGGCAATGATCAGAATGGCAGCTATCAGATACACAATAATCTGAGCAATTTGCAAATAGCCTTTTATTGGCTTTAAGTAAGATCCCGGGCGGCGCATGTAGATTTCATTAACGCTACTCATCGCGGCGCTAAAGGCACGAGCCACAGTTAATGCAATATAGGCTATGGCAACGTTACGGATAACGGTAACGACCCACTCGGGCAACTCGGGGACATAGGCGATACCGGCTGACAATATCAAGGCCGGAACAACTTGTGCCAAGCGGCCAACAATAATTTTTAAGCCGACACTTGGGTCACTGCCGAGTTCGGTACGCGACAGCAGTTTGCTGACCCCGCGCAGCAGGATGTGTTTAGTAATAAACTGCGACAGCCAAACCGCAATAATCAGGATAGCTAATGCAGCCATTGTGTAAACCCAGGGCTGTTGGTCAGCCCAGTCTGTAAACCACTGAGGGTAATTCATCGTTGTCGCTCAACTTGACGCTTCAGTTCCGGACGAAGTCCCAGCATAAATACCACCTCAGCAACAACAAATAGCGGACCAATCGCTAAGCCAATAATGTCGTCGACAAATGCCGGTTTACGGCCTTCGTAATAATGCCCAATAAACTGAAAGATCCAGCCAACAATAAATAAACCGATTCCCCAGCTGAGCCAGGCTAGGGTGCTCATCGCAGCAATGTCACGGCCCAGGCTTAGGCAGAGCCATAACAGAACAGTCATCAACAGACCGAGTTTTATGTCTAACCGAATATAGAAAATGACAGCGGCAAAAACCACAAGGTTGGCCGGCGTCAGCAACAGATAGGCCACTGAGAACTCGGGACGGCTGAGTAACGTCAAAATGGCTATAACGATCATCGGTATGCCGACTAAGTGGGTCATGATATTACGGCGGTCACGATGGTAATCGCCGTATTGGGCTAAATGTTCAGCAACGGTTTTGTTGCTCATGGCTTGCTCCGTCCGCAGCTAGAGTTAATTGTGTAAAGAGTGCAATGTCCTTTGTCGTGTGTCAATTAATACGGCTATTACGACTATCGTCGGGTTTACTTTGTATGTTTTTTGCGCGAATCATAGCCAGGTAGATAATTTTAGCGTTGAGGAGTTAGACCATTGAGTACGCGCTATATGGTTTGGATAGTAGCCGTTGCCAGTGCTGTTGGGTTGGTGTTGTTGCCACTTCTGTTTCAGGAATCAGTTTTAATTATGTTCATAAATGCGATGTTAATCGCGTTATTACTGAGCTCGATGTTTGTACTACTGCGTCGGCAACAACAAATACAGACGTCGGCTACGTCTGCTCAGGATACACAGCCGCTCGATGAGACCTTACGTTACGTCACTGAAAACTCCGGCTCTAACGCGATTGCCACCGCTGAGCTGAGTTTTGCAATTAGTGACCTGGTAAAAGTGATTAGTGCGGTCAATGAGCGATTAGATGAGTCAGCAGCGTCTGCTAATCAAGCGCAACAGCAGGCAGAACAAATTAACCTGGCGACGGATTCGGTTGCTGCTACCACGGAGCAAACCAAGACCATTAGCGAACGTGGCAAGTTGTCTATGCAGCAATTAGCAAATGGCATTACGAAGATCGTGGAACAAAATCGCGAAGCTGCGGCTACGCTAGACGAGCTGCAACAAACCGCTGATAAAATTGCTAAGGTTACGGATGTGATTGAAAGCATTGCAGAACAAACCAATCTGCTGGCATTAAATGCATCAATTGAGTCGGCTCGAGCGGGAGAACATGGGCGCGGCTTCGCGGTGGTTGCCGACGAGGTAAGAACGCTCGCGGGACGAACGGGCACAGCCACTGTAGAAGTATCTGAACTGGTTGCTAGTATTCGTACACGTACATCGGCGGCGGTAACAAGTATTCGACAATTGGCCGAGGATATTAGCGTGCAGGCGGCTAGTAGTGAACAGTTATCGGAGCAACTACAGCAGCTCGCGGAGCAGTCATCAGATGCTAGTGAAAAAGTGGCAACGATGGCTAGTTTATCGACCAATAACCGTGAATTGATGCAAGCGAACGCTGATAATGTGCTACATGCGTTAAACGACCTCAGTACACGCAAGCAACAGCTGGGACAAGTAGAAAAGCAGGCAAAACAATTAGAGCAGCAGTCAGAGCAATTATTTGGGCTACTTGGTTGACGAAAATGATGGTACCGAACATGGTGAAATCTTCCGTCTTGCACGTGCGGCTGCTGATCAAATTGAAGTTTGTTTTGAGAATGCGCTGGCGCGCAATGAATTAACCCGCGAGCAGCTATTTGATCGCAATTATCAGCCAGTCGAGGGCGTCTCTCCGGCAAAGTATGAAACCGCATATACGGCATATCTGGCACAACACCTACCGCCCATTCAAGAGCCAGTGCTCGGTCAGAATAGTGATCTTATCTATGCGATTACCACGGATCCCAATGGCTATGTTGCACGCCACAATGATCGTTTTAATCAGCCTTTAACCGGTGATTATGAGCAAGACTTAGTGGGTAATCGTTCACGTCGTATTTTTGATGACCCAACGGGTAGCCGCTGTGGTGCCCATACACAGAAATTGCTATTGCAGACTTATAAACGCGACACAGGTGAAGTCATGCATGACCTTTCCGTTCCGATTTATGTTGAGGGTAAACATTGGGGAGGTTTTCGGGTAGGCTATAGGCCTGCATAACGATGCCAACAAGCGAGAAAGCTGTATGCCGCATGACACGACTGCGATCAATAGACAACGTCAGGATTTAAGTCAGCATGATTCCGTTTGGCTGTTTGGCTACGGGTCATTAATTTATAAAGTAGATTTTCCATATCTTGAACGCCAACCTGCTTCTATAGAAGGTTGGAGTCGTCGCTTTTGGCAAGGCTCACATGATCATCGTGGCACGCCTGAAAATCCTGGACGCGTGCTAACCTTAATTAAAACGCCGGGTGAACGTTGTACTGGAATGGCATATAAAGTGAGCCCGGATGTCTTTGCACATCTCGACCATCGGGAAAAAAACGGCTATCTGCGTTTTTTTACCCCCATGACATTTACTGATGGCACGCATGAACAGGGACTTGTTTATATTGCTACAGAGGAAAATGCGGCATTTTTAGGGGATGCTGATGAGGCCGACATTGCGCATCACATTGCTCATTCTGAAGGGCCTAGCGGCCATAACGCAGAGTATTTGCTTAAGCTTTCTGATGGTTTAGCAGAGCTGGGGATTATTGATCCTCACGTCGAGGCGATTCGTCGTCATCTTGAACCTCTGTTGTAGGAGCATTGTTTTGCGAACTAGGCCGATCTGCTATAGAGCCTATACACATACGGCAGTCACCCTCTGCGGGCGCAGAAGCTTCCACATAGCGAAGTTTATGTGATGCACGGCCACGATTAGTCGAAACCTGATAAATACGCTCTCTATCGTGGTTTTGATTGTCATCGCTCATGCTAGGACTCGATGGCCGCTGAGTTTTGACAGTATAATCGGTAAAGTAAATTCATGATTTCTGCAGTACGCGGATCAGCCAGCTGGTAATGAATATACTTACCTTCACGTCGAGTACTAACCAAGTCCTGTTGACGCAGACGATTTAAGTGCTGCGAGAGCATGGGCTGATGCAGCTCTAAACGTTGCTCAATTTCACCTACAGTAAACTCACCTTCGCTCAGTAAGCATAAAATTAATAACCGGTCAGGGTGCGACAACAGTTGCATCACTCGCGCCGCCTGAGCGGATGAGGCTCTCATCACTTCCGGGTTCATAGTCACTTTTATCTCTTAAGTTAGAATCGTTCCCATTAATAATAACAAATGTTGTACTTAACAGGGGATATTAGTCGAGGTTAATTAGTTCACCGACAGGTTTTGCGGGATGAATTAAATGACCCTGCCACTTCTGACAGCCAAGTTGTAGTATCAGTTCCAACTGCCTTTCATTCTCGATACCTTCGGCGATAACCTCGACACCGGCTTCTTTTGCAATTTTAATCATTGCCGCCACAATGCGTTGCGTGCGTTCATTATCGGTCAGGCTTCGCACTAAGCTACGATCGATTTTTACGGTATCAATGGGGTAATCGGCTAAGTAGTTTAAACTAGAAAAGCCGGTACCAAAGTCGTCAATTATCACTGCGATACCGAGCTGTGATAATTGCTGAATGGTACCGTTGATGGCCTCATCAGCTTCATTAAGCGCGCCTTCTGACACCTCTATCGCCAATCCACCTTTTAACTCGGGATTATCGGCTAGTTGACGCGCAAACTCACTGCTCAACTGGCTGGACAGCTGTGAAGTTGATAAATTTATGGACACCCGTTTGATGGGCGAATTGTCATCTTGCCATTGCGCTAATTGGTTGCATACCGATGACAATACCCAAAAACCGATTTCAGTTAAGGCGTTGCCATGCTCAGCATGGCGCAGGAATTCACCGGCACTCAATAAACCGAACTCTGGATGATGCCAGCGCAACAGCGCTTCGGCGGCGACAACGCGGCGCTGATCGTCCAGGATAGGCTGGTAAAACATTTCGAGTTGTTGTTTTTGTAAGGCTGACTGAATATCTTCGGCCAATTGCAATTGTGTATGTGATGGCTGCTCGACATCCTGCTGAAAAATGACTGCATTACTGGCGTGACCATGGCGAGCGGCTAACATAGCCGCTCTGGACTGAGTGACCAGTTGCTCACTATCATAACCATCCAGTGGATAGATACTGGCACCTGCGCTGCAGGTTAAGTGAAACTGTGCATCCTGATTAATAACTAATTTTTGTTCGAAGACTGAGAGTAACTTATCGCTAATAACCTGAACATCAATGTATTCAGTGATGTTATTAATCAACACAATAAACTCATCGTTACCGGCTGAGTAAAGTTTACTGCCAAAAGGCAAGGCCTCTTTTAAGCGGCGGGCTATGCGTTGCAATGCCTGAGCGCCAACCAGCCCACCATAGCGTTAGGTAAGCTGATAAAACTGGTTGATGTTAATGGTGACCAACGCGGCAAGGCGATCATCAGGTAAGCTGTTGATCAACTCATTAAAGCTCTCATGTAAGTTACGAAGGTTGGGTAAGCCCGTTGTTTCGTCGTGATAAGCCTCTTGCACAAGCTGGTGATATTGTTGCTCGATATGAGAGAGGTCGGCCAGACAGGCAATTAAGCGGTCGGTTTTGTCACACTGTTTTACAATAAGTTGTGCTTTAAAACGAGTGAAATCCTTGCGTCGACCTACAACAGCAAAGGTTTCGCCTGGTTCAAATGCGGCGCTTTTCTGAGAATGAACCGGGGTGAGAATATCCTCCAGCCGTGTACCTTTGACTTCGTCGTTACTCAGGCCGATGATTTTCTCAAAATGTTTATCAATGTGGCTGACGCGTCTTTCGTTATCTAACTCCGCCTGGCCAATCATAAAATGTTGGCTGATCTCAGTATTGGGAGAGTCGGCAGGGGAATTAAATTCCGTCGAAATATTTAGCCAGGAGCCTTTTATGCGCTTGCCGGAGTCGTCGTCCTGACGGATTTGATCGCGGATCCAGATGTAATGGCCATCGGCATGTTGAAAGCGGTATTCGTAAAGAAATTCAGGTTCTTCGACGCCGCGAATTGCTTTTTTAACTACCGCATTGCGGTCGGCCGTATGTAAATGATTGAACCACCAGTTTGACGCTTTAATTTCATCTATAGAGTAACCTAAAAGCTTTTCTGCATTTTTACTAACCCAGTGGACCCGAAAATTATCGTTCTCGCGACGTAACTCAAAATGAATAGTAGGGCTGTTCTGCAGATAATCACTGAGCAAGTCAGTGGGTCTGCGGTAGTGTTTTTGCCAGGAGCGACCATATATGACAATAAAGATGAGTGATAAAACAATTACCACCCACGGCTGGGCATGGCGTAACCACCAGCTAACATCTTCGGATAAACCAGCCCATTCAGATAGGGCAAGCATTACAGCTTCCATCGCTACAATTAAAATGACATACAATGCGACAGCATGAAGCGTAGTCCGCTTGTACCAAGGTTTGTCGTGCTGCTTGCTCATCGTATTCGTGCCCATGGTATTTCGTCTTTTGGCTGTGCTTTACTCAAAATAGCGCCTTGTAACTCCTCACAACCAATTTGTTTTAATAGTAATAACTTACTACGGTCATCCACCCCTGTCGCGATCGTTTTTAGGCCACGCGAGCGTGCCATTTTAACCATGGATGACAACGCGCGCTTTTTATCGCTGTTAGATGTTGCTTTTTTAACCAAATCTTCTGATAGTTTTACCGCATCTACGGGCAAAACGAATAAGGACTGTATAGTAGAAGCGCCTTCACCAAAATGATCGGCAATAATGTTCACGCCAATACCACGTAGTTTTTCTAAATAACGTTTTGCTTTATCGGATATTCGCATCAACGACTTTTCACTCACTTCCAGGCTGAAGTCTCGTGGCGGGAACTTTGATTCCTGCAGCTCCCGGGCGACCGCGTTCAGGACGTTGGGTTCGACGATATCATTTAAGGTAATGTGCAGTGAAACGCGCACCACAAAACTATTCTTTTGCCATTCGCGAATATCTTCAAAGGCTTTTTTCACCATCCACGACGTAAATTGTTCGGTTAATGCTGCTTCTTCTATGAGAGGCCGGAATTCATCGGCCGTCATATCACCGCGCTTGGGATCGGTCCATTTAACAATGGCCTCTAAGACCGAAAAATAGCCGGTATTGGCGTTAAGCCTTGGCTGGTAATATAAGCGGATGTCATTGCTTTCGATGGCTTCGGTTAGTTGCCGTGAGAACGAAACATCCGAAATGGATTCTATGGCATCGTCCTGCTCTAAAAACGAAAAGTTTTTATTTTGTTCACGGGCTTCGAACGCATGGTGTTGTGCCTGCTCGACAACTTGCTCTGCTTTTTCTTTGACTTGCCCGCGACTGGTGCGTAGAACACCGGTTGCGCTATCAAGTTGATACGGTACACCATCAATGACAATAGGGCGCTCGAGTAACTTTTTTAGCTTTTGTTCGAGTTCTTTGTGAGAGTGCTGCGTGTCAGTACTGACACCCACCAGTTCGTTATTAGAAGTTTGCCCAATGTGAGCTGACTTACCGATAATATTGCGTAGTTGTTCTGCTAACTGGCGCATTAGCTTTTCGGTTCGTTCAGTACCTATTTGATGCTGGATACGCTCCATGTTTTGCAGCTTAAAGTTAAATATGTCGACTAAATCTTTGGTATCGGCGTCTTCTTCGTTACCTATGGATTTGAGTTGCTCAACAAAGGCTGCCATATTGGGTAGCTCAGTACCCTGGTAGGTATGTTTGGCTTTTTTCTCCAATGCCACCAGGTCTTTAACGGAATTCGCTATAAGACCGGCAATTAATGGCATTAAGGTCAACAATAATAATCTCAGTAGCCAACCGGTACTAATTTCGCTGTCGGCAAATGCGGCATCGGCGAATGATAGAGGACTTAAAGCAACTCCGCACACAAATCCGCCGAGGGCGCCAATACGAGGCCCGAGTAATAGCCCGGCAAAAAATAGTGGCACATAAATAAGGTGTTCGTAGACACTGGGTAAGCCCGTTGTTGTCTCGATAAGTTTTACGCACGCAGCGACAACAATAGCCAACACAAAACCAATAAACACCTGTTTTTCAGCGTTTAACTTGGTAAAGTCAACAAGGCTCTCGCGGCACCAGGCCGCAAAGCTGTATGGATCGTTGGGTTTGGTCATTGTTGTTAAGTAGACTAACCTTTTTGTGCTATATACGGTTACAGAGTGTTAATTTAGTTGCTTTATGTCAAGTATTTAGTATGCGTAATATCATAATTACAACAGTATAACGTACGTTTTAAAGGAAACTTTAATGAAAGACAAGCTAGAAACGCGTTCATTTATCATTATGCTACTGCTGGTAAGCATCGCGTTTTTATGGGTGCTTAAACCTTTCTGGATGTCGATTTTCTGGGCTTGCGCGGTGGCGGTTATTTTTTATCCGCTACAACGTAAGTTACAACACTCTTTGGGCGACAAGCCCAACCGGAACGCGTTGTTAACATTGCTCATTGCCGTTGTGATTGTGGTGATACCGGTGTTGGGCATCGCCTATTCCTTTATTCAGGAAGGCGTTCAGTTTTATCAGAAAGTAGATTCGGGGGAGATTCGCCCCGGTCAGTTTATTCAGCAGATAGAGACGGCCTTTCCGTTTATTCCGGAGTTACTGGAAAAACTCGGTATAGAAACCGATAACCTGCGCCAGAAAATTTCTGAGTTCGCGGTAAGTGCCAGCCGCACACTGGCAGAACAAGCGCTGACGGTGGGGCAGAACACCTTTAGTTTTGTGGTGAGCGTTGCGTTAATGATTTACCTGGTGTTCTTTTTACTACGTGACGGGCATTTATTGATTAATTTAATGGTGCGAGCGTTACCGCTGGGAGATCAACGTGAACGCGAATTGTTTGGCAAGTTCGCAGAGGTAACCCGGGCCACGGTAAAAGGCAATATTGTTGTCGCTATGGTGCAGGGCGCACTGGGCGGTATAATATTTGCGATCCTCGGTATTCCGGGGGCATTGCTTTGGGGTGTGGTGATGGCGTTTTTATCGCTTATCCCAGCCGTTGGTGCCGGCATCGTTTGGTTGCCGGTAGCTGTTTATTTGTTGGCTACGGGTAGTGTGTGGGAAGGTATCGTATTGATCGCATACGGTGCGGTGGTTATTGGCTTAGCCGATAATATTTTGCGTCCACTGCTGGTGGGCCGCGATACCAAACTACCTGATTATATTGTTTTATTTTCAACCCTCGGCGGACTGTCACTGTTTGGTATCACAGGGTTCGTGATTGGGCCGCTGGTAGCGGCCCTGTTTATGGCGTTTTGGGACATTTTTATGCGTGAATTTAACGTTGACGGGCAGTCAGGTTAAATTCAGTAAAACGGCCGTTCGTACCCCCCCTCAAGGCCTTGCGGTGATAACACCCACTGCCATAGCTGGATATCGCGGGCGCGGAATGCGCCTGCGCAGGACAGCAGGTAGTAAGTCCACATGCGGTAGAAGTTATCGTCAAAATCGCCTTTGATTTCCGGCCAGGCCTGGTCAAAGTTGGCAAACCAGGCCATTAATGTCCTGTCATAGTCAGCGCCGAAATTATGCAAATCTTCGCATACAAATCGCTCTTCAATAGCCTGCCCAATTTGTGCGATAGAGGGGATCTCGCCGTTAGGGAATATATAACGACTAATCCAGGGGTCGGCGGCAGTATCGGATACATTCTTGCCGATGGAGTGTAGTAAAAATAACCCATCCTCTTTGAGGCAGCGTTGGGCGACGGTCATGTAGTCGTCGTAGTTTTTTTGTCCAACATGTTCGAACATACCCAGGCTGATGATGATACGGCGAAGCGCGTTCGTCCAGGTCCCGATAATCTTGCAACCTGAATTCAACCGGTAACCCTTTACACCGCTGTTGCCCCAATGCAACCTGCTCTTTAGATATGGTTACGCCAACACATTCGACCTGGTAATTCTCGGCTGCATATTGCATAAAACTGCCCCAGCCACAGCCTATATCCAATACCCGCATGCCGGGCTTTAGGCCGAGCTTTTGGCAGCATAGCTCTAATTTATCCCGCTGCGCGTCATTCAGGTTATCGCTGTGGCGCCAGTAGCCGCAGGTGTAAACCATACGTGGATCCAGCATGTGTTGATAAAGCTGATTACCGATGTCGTAATGGTGCTGGCCTACTTCCCAGGCTCGCTTGCTGTCCTGTAAGTTAAACATACGCGCTTTTAGGGAGTGAAATATCAGCCGCGCCGGATTAACTTCGTGTTGAACCCCCGAACGAAGCAGCCGGTGAAAAAACTGGTCCAGCTTTGCAACGTCCCAAAGCCCTGCCATATAGGATTCTCCCAGGCCTAGATTGCCCCGCGAGAGTGCCTGATCAAAAACGCTTTCATCATGCACCTGCATATCCCAGGGGCGTTCGCCATTGATACGGATATCGGCGCTAGCTAACAGCTCTTCCACATAAGCTCTCGAGGTTGCCATGTGATTCCCTTTTTTGAGAATGTTGTTGTTATGGTTAAAAAATTAGCGCATTCAACAGGAATACGCTAACAGGATGTACAACTTATGACAACGCTCAGCCTTATGGGCGCAATTATGTCGGCAATTATGTCGGCAATTACCGTGGACTTGAGCGAACAAATTCGGGATAGGCTTCAACGCCACAGTCGACGCTGTCAGCACCTTGGTACTCCTGTTCCTTCGAAACACGAATGCCGATAATTTTGTGCAGAATCCACCACACGGCCAGGCTGGTAAAAAACATCCAGGCGAAGATAACCGCGGCTCCGCTGAGTTGCCCGCTAAAGGTTGCTGTGCTGTCACTGAGCGGAACAATCAGCAAACCGAAAATGCCACCAACACCGTGTACCGACAATGCGCCGACAGGGTCGTCAATGCGTAGCTTGTCAAACATTAGAATTGATACCACGACGATTAAGCCCGCAACGAAACCGAAAACGGCCGCGAGTTCAGGGGATGGTGTGGCAGGTTGCGCGGTTATCGCCACTAAACCGGCCAACGCACCATTTAGGATCATGGTAAGGTCGGCTTTTTTGGCTGTTAGTTTGGTCAATAGCAGTGCGCCTAAGGTACCGGCCGCCGCCGCAATATTCGTGTTTACAAAAATCAGCGCAATGGCATCAGCATTACCTGCTCCGCTTAATTGCAACTGTGAGCCGCCATTAAAACCAAACCAGCCAAACCACAAGATAAAGGTGCCTAATGCAGCCAGTGGCATATTGGCACCGGGAAAGGCCTGCGGTTTGCCGTCTTTGTATTTACCGCGGCGTGGGCCCAACACAATAACACCAGCTAGCGCAGCAGCGGCGCCGGCTAAGTGAACAATGCCCGAACCGGCAAAGTCAACGAATCCCCATGCGGATAAAAAGCCTCCGCCCCAACTCCATGCACCCTGCACCGGATAAAGAAAGGCGGCCAGGACGATGCTAAACAGCAAGAAACTGATGAGCTTCATGCGCTCAGCAACCGCACCGGAAACAATAGAAAGAGCGGTTGCCACAAAAACACTTTGAAAGAAAAAGTCCGCGGCGTCAGCATAGGTATCGGAACCGCCCTCGCCGTACATGAGCTGATAGCCGATGAGTAAATAACAGACACAAGCCAGTGCATAGAGGGTGATATTTTTAGTTAAAATCTCAGTGGTATTCTTAGCCCTTACCAGCCCGGCTTCCAACATGGCAAAGCCTGCGGCCATCCACATAACTAAGGCACCGGATATTAACAGGTAAAATGTATCAAGGGCAAAAGCCAGGTTAGTTGATTCCATTATCTGCTCCTTACAGCGCTTGCTGATCAGTTTCGCCGGTGCGAATGCGGGTACAGTGTGTCAGTTCCCAAACAAATACTTTGCCGTCGCCAATGTTGCCGGTATGAGCATGTTCAGCTATCGCCTCGGTTACGCGCTCCTCCATGTCATTAGCGACCGCGATCTCAATGCGGATCTTGGGTAAAAAGTCGATTTGGTATTCGGCTCCGCGGTATAGTTCGGTATGCCCCTTTTGCCGGCCAAATCCACGCGCTTCGGATATTGTCATGCCGGTGCAGCCGATATCGGCCAGTGCGCGACGCACGTCATCGAGTTTAAAAGGTTTAATTAATGCAACGACCATTTTCATTGTTGTCTCCTGGATATGGACTAACGATGACTAGCTTTACAATTGTCGTGCCAAACTATAATGCTTTGAAAAATAATAGATTATTGTGATTTTCTGAATTTACCCGGAACCGAGCTGGTGCATCCTGCGGTGCAGTTGCACCGCAGATGTGCATGGCTTATAACGCAAAGTTAGTTGAACCAATAACAGAGTGACGAGATACTATATTGAATGAACATATCAACGTGAGAGGGTGCCAATGTTAGTAGGTCAGCGCATGAGTGACTTGATTGGGCAAACTGATCTGGTAAAAATTCCGTCGCTATCCAAGCTTACCGGTAGTGATATTTTCTTAAAGTGTGAATTTCAAAATCCGGGCGGGTCGATTAAAGATCGTGCCGCTAAGCAGCTCATCGAAGACGCTTTTGAACGCGGCGAATTGCGTCCGGGTATGACCGTAGTTGAGGGAACGCGGGTAATACAGGTATTGGCTTGGCGCTGGTGGCAAAGTCTTTCGGCTTGAATATGCTAGCTGTTATGCCGAATGACCAATCACCGGAAAAGGAACGCATGATCGCCTTACATGGTGGCGAGCTGATGGCTGTCGACCCGGTGCCGTTTAAAAACGAAAATCATTTTTATCACACAGCTCGCCGTATAGCCGAAGAACGTGACGATTACTGGTGGGCGAATCAGTTTGAAAACACTAGTAATGCACGTGCCCATTACTTGCATACTGGCCCTGAAATCTGGCAACAGATGGAGGGTCGAATCGATACCTTTGTATCGGTTGCAGGTACCGGTGGGACCATCGGCGGCAACTCGATGTTTTTTAAAGAGCAGGATGAAAACGTTGATGTATGGCTGGCTGACCCGGACGGCTCCGGTATATTCGAGTTCTTAAAGTCAGGTGACTATGTATCTGAAGGCGGCTCTATGACCGAAGGAATCGGCATAATGCGGTTAGTCGAAAACTTTAATCAGGCAAAGATTGATCATGCCGTTAATTTGCCGGACCAGGACTTGGTTACCTTGTCACGCTACTTGCGGGAGCAGGATGGCATTGTTGTTGGGCAGTAGTTCAGCATTAAATGTTGCCGCGGCACTGGCTGCAGCGTTGCATAAAGGCAAAGGCCAGCGCATTGTTACCTTTGCCTGTGATCTAGGCGAACGATCAGCGAGTAAGCTGTACAATGAAGCCTATTTAAAAGGCCGTGGTCTTGACCCACAGCCTGAGCCAATCGAACAATTGCTCGAGCGCTATGGCAACTTGGGTGATAAACTCATATCAACACATTGGCGCGGGCAAGCAGCGCGCGGTAAATAAAAGGTGAGGCTAATGCGGCTCAAGTTAGTAGTCGGTGTTTTTTCGTTTTTGTTGGTGGCTGCGCAGAGTGTTGCCGCCAGCACGCAATCGATGGATGCAGCTGCCGAAGTCGGTTCATTAAAGACACTCTCGGTACCTGATTTTGTTGATGTGGCACACCGTGGAGCCTCGGGTTACTTGCCGGAGCATAGTCGTGAGGCTACCGTGATGGCGCATGCGCTGGGTGCCGATTACATTGAACAAGACGTGCAGTTAAGTCGTGATGGCATTCCGGTTGTATTACACGATATTTACCTTGATGCGATTTCGAATGTGGCAGAGGTTTTCCCTGATCGCCATCGTCCCGATGGCCGCTACTACGTTGTTGACTTTACTTTAAACCACTTGCAAAAACTGACCTTGACGGCTCGCCATAACGAGTCGGGTGAGCGTGTTTATCCCGAACGATTCAGTGCATCTGACATAACCTTTAAAATTCAAACGTTAGCAGAGAACCTGAGTCTGATTCAGGAGATGAACCGGGTCAGAGATACTAACACCGGCGTGTACGTCGAAATAAAAGCACCACGTTGGTACCACCAACAAGACTACGATATTACAGCGTCAACAATGCGGGTATTAGAAGAGGCGGGTTATAAAGATGATGCTTTGCCGACGCCTATTTATCTGCAATCGTTTAATCCAGAGACATTGCGGCGCTTGAAGCGAGAGTTTCACGTTAACTATCCGTTGGTTCAGCTAATAGCAGACAATAGCTGGAACCAGAGCGATGTTGACTATGATGCGATGAAAACATACGCTGGGCTGGAATCGTTGTCCGCTTATGCCGACGCTATTGGGGTATGGTTAGATCACGTGTTGGTCGGTGTAAAAGACGGTGAGCCGCAGTGGAGTGGTATTTTGGATGATGCCAGTCGCGCTAAATTACCGGTGTTCGTATATACCTTGCGCGCTGACGATTTGCCCGACGGCGTAAGCTCCCATAAGCAATTGCGTGAATGGCTAAAAAAAGCAGGTGCAGTTGGCGCCTTTAGTGATTTTCCAGACCAAAAGTAACACGCATTTTAAGACCATCGGTGCCGTCATCGTAATAGCCGGGTAGCAAGTCGATGGTCTCAAAGTGATAATGTTGGTACAGCGCAATAGCGGCGCGGTTATCTGACTTCACTTCCAGTGATAGTCCGCGACACTGCGCCTTTTTAGCTTCAATAATAACGTGTTCTAACATCGCTCGTGCTAAACCCCTGCCGCGATGATGCATATCTACAGCTAACGAGTACACACGCCAGTAACGGCTGTTGCTGCGGCTTAATGCAATGGCATAAGCAATGACATTTTGTTGCTCAATGACAACCCAAAAATGTGCAGACGGGGATTGCATCAGTCGCCTAAAGTTACGACGGCTAATGCGGCTGTAATCAAAAGTTCTTTGTTCAAGCCGCACCAGGCTATCCAGATCATCGGCTGTTGCGCGTCTGATGGTCGGGTTATTGCTCATCCAGTCGACGTCCGAAATCTGCCATGATAAGGCGGTAAAGTTCGTAGCCTAAATGCTTATCCTCGACGCCCGACTCAATTGATGGATTATCATTAATCTCGATAATCACTGGACCATCGCGGGTAATTTTTACATCAACCCCATATAAGCCATCGCCAATCAGCCGGGTTGCCTGCAAAGCGACTTTAACCACGTCTTTGGGGGCCTGATGAACCCCAAAAGTCTCAAACGAACCACTCTTGGCACGCGCTGACGACTCTTTATGGTTATAAATCTGCCAATGGTTGCGTGCCATAAAGTATTGGCAAGCGTATATCGGACGGTTGTTAAGTACACCAATACGCCAGTCATAATCGGTTTTAAGAAACTCTTGTGCCAGCAAAATAGTCGACTGTTCAAAGAGCTTATTGGCTACCTGCTCAAACTCTTCAGCGTTATCGGCTTTCTCGACACCAATCGAAAACGAACCATCCGGAATTTTTAGCACAACGGGATAACCCAGCGACTCGCCTAACGCGGCATAATCAAGGGACGTACCACTTAGCAGCAGTTCGGTTTTAGGCATACCGACATTATGCTGTTCTAACAGTTCTTTTAAGAACACTTTGTTAGCGCATTTCACGATGGATTCGGGATGGTCGATGACGACCATGCCATTCGCTTCGGCTTTTTTAGCAAAGTGGTAGGTATAATGATTAATGCGCGTAGTTTCGCGAATAAATAGCGCATCAAACTCCAACAAACGACTGTAATCCTCAGCTGTTATCAGTTCCGCCTCGATGTCCGCCTCTTTCGCTGCTTTAATAAACTGTGTTAGTGCCTTTTTATCGCTGGTTGGAATGGCTTCGTCAGGGTTATAAAGAATCGCTAAATCGTAACGGTATTCCTTTTTGGCACGAGCTTTTCGCCACACGCGTTTATTAAAGGCGTCGAGCGAATCGCCAAAAAATGTTTGTTGCTCATCGGATAGTTGATTGAGTTGCCCCGCGGTTAGCGAGTGAATATACCAACGGCTCTCTTGGCGCAACTGTACCCGCAGAATCGGGCAGGGATAGCGTTCGAATAATTGTCGCGCAAAACCAGCAAAGGCGGCAATGGGAGAGACGCCAAAACAAATGATCAATTCGAGCGTATTATCGGTATAGTTAAGAAGATACTTAGACGCTGTTTTATCCAGCACATTCGTCAACAGCTGGTAGTGACGAAAATTATTTAAGTCATTGATCGTGGTTACCGATGGCAGCACACGTTGCCCACGAGCCTCGCCCAGCAAGCTAACATAGTAGCCGGTGGACAAATAGCTGAGGTCATTACATAAGTTGACGATATGCGAGCGCGCTTTACTTTTTTGCGTACTCAAATATTCGTTAGCCGTTAACAACGATTGGCTGGGGTAATAGGGTTGCCAGTCGTCGATATCATTGATCACTACGTGAACGTGTTGCTGCATAAAGTGAAAAGTTAGTTGCGAGAGAGACTTAAGCGACACTATATTAGAAAAGGAAATAAAGACAAGGAGCTTTGTGTATGTTGACGTTGTTGGCCAAACTTTTTAAGGCCCTGAACTCAGAGACCAGTCCCTGGGCGTTGGCTATGGCAATGGTGCTGGGTATGTTTTTGGGTCTAACGCCGCTATGGCGAGTACACAACCTTGTGATTTTACTGGGTGCATTAATTTTTCGGGTCAACCTGACGCTGTTTTTGCTCTCGTTTGGCTTGTTCTCGGGTATTGCCTACCTGCTCGATCCCATGTTTCACGATTTTGGTTTAGCTATTTTGCAAGCATCAAGCTGGCAAGGTATTTATGAGGCCGCGTACGCAACGGCGGTGGGTCGGGTAAGTCAGTTTTACCACACCATTACCATGGGAAGTTTTGTGTTCAGCTTGTTAATTAGTCCAGTTGTTGCGGTGGTGACATATTTTGTGGTCAATAATTACCGCAAACGCATTCAAAAAGCCTTGCTTAAATTAAAAGTGGTGCAAATGTTGCGAGGCAGCCGCTTTTGGCAACTGTACACGGATTTACGGGGGTAGTGATGAAGCGCAGTGTAATTCGTTGGCCGGGGTTGGCCGTATTTGGTGGCATCGTCGCGTTATTAGTAATTGTATCGTGGCTGTTTTTAGACGCGATTTTAAAAGTGTCGATGGAATATGGACTTGGCCGCGTCAATGGTGCGGAAGTCAACATAGCGCGTGTTGAGCATGAGTGGTCACCGCTGACGCTCAGAGCCTATGGCGTTCAGGCGACAGACGCCGCCAAGCCGACTCACAACCAGGTACAGTTGGAAAGCTTCAGCGCGGACATATCTGCAGCCGAGCTTTTATTAGGACGTATTCATATCGAACAGCTTGACGTACTGGGTGTGAGAGTTGATCAACCGCGTGAACAAGGCGAAGGCGAGGTTTATGTCACGCCGTCAAAAGATGATGTAAAAAACTGGGCATCGGCAAACTGGGAGCAATTGAAAGTATCATTGCCCTCGACCGACGAAATCGTTCAGCAAGTTGGCCTGCAAACCGATCAAGTATTGGCGGACGCGGAACAGAAGATTGAGCAGCAGCGGACTCAGTTCAATGACGCTAAAGCAGCGTTACCGGATAAAGAAAAAATCGCCGCCTACCAGCAACAGATTAAAGAAATTACAGAGGGTGACGTCGAGGGCTTAGGCGATGTGGCCGCGCGCAAGAAAAAACTCGACCAGTTGAAGGATGCTATTCGCGAAGATAAAGCCGCAATAGAACGCTTTAGAGCGCAGTTAAGCGAATCTGCCGAGGTCGTAAAGACGCAAATAGCTCGTGTGAAAGATGCCCCGGGTAACGATATCGATCGAATCCAAAATTTCTTTCAGTTAAACGAAACCGGCCTGCAAAATGTTACCGGCTTACTATTGGGTGATAAAGCACGTCAGTGGAGTGAGTATTTACTATTAGCATACGAACAACTTGCACCGATGCTAGCGCGTTCAGCCAATTCGCAAACAGTAGAAAAGGCACGTGGCGCTGGCGAAAGCTTGTCATTTGTCGAAGCTGATGCACCGCCTGAATTCTGGATTAAGAATGCCCGCACCGAAGTATTGATTGCAGGCACAGCGGTTAATATCGATTGGCAGAACATTACTCATCAACACAATTTACTCGGTCAGCCAACAACCTACCAGGCGCGGGTAGATAACAGTGATCTGTGGAACGCGTTTAACCTGAATGGTGAACTGTCGTTACTGGAGTCGGGCATTGATGCCAAGCAACAATGGCAGTTAAAAGGCGCTAACCTGAAAAGCCTGGGTCTGAGCGAAAGCGACGAGCTGACCGCGTCAATCGCGTCAGCGCTGCTCGACAGCGACGGTACCGTGTTAGTGCGTGGCAACCAACTTGATGGTGAAGCCATTATTCGCATGCTGGATTTAGAGATGCTGGCGCAGGGTAGCAGTAAAATTACCAATGCCATCGCCGCTGCATTAAAGCAATTGAACCGGCTGGACATTAATACCGAAATTGCCGGCGATATCCTAAGCCCAAGCTTAAGCTTAAACTCCGACCTGGACCAACAGCTCGGCAAACTGCTGGGTGACACCGCCATGGCAGAAGCACAAGGCAAGCTGAACGAAATAAAAGCCGACCTGACCGCCAAAGTTGAACAACAGCTAGGCCCCAACACCGAGTTGCTACAAAATATTACGCAACTCAACAGCCAGGCCGGCGACTTCAACCAACAGCTGGAAGAACTGTTAAAATCCAAAATCGAAGACAACCTAAAAGACAAACTCAAAGACCGCCTCTTCGGCAACTCGTAGCTCGCGCATCCTGCGCGAGGGGGGCCGTACGGGCCAATAAGGGCGGGCGATTGACACTCCTTAGCCAAGGGACGCCCGCAAGTACATCCCTGTAGGGCTTGACTGGCGCCATCCATGGCGCCAGACACCCTTGGCTAAGGAGCTGCTCAATCACCTTAACGCCGTTTTTGACCCGTACGCCCAGTCACTTCCAAGCATTTATTCCAGCAGTCAGCAAGATAAGCCCTTAGTCAGCAGCGTTCCTGTATTCAGGGGGTGTTGGAGGCCATGGATGGCCGGAAACAAGCGTACATGGATGTACTTGCAGCGTCCCCCTGAATACAGGAACGCTGCTGGCTAAAAAGGGCTTGTCTTGCTGACTGCCACGCCCTCGCGCAGGATGCGCGAGCTACTGCAGGAAGGCTTTTAGGGTGTCGGCTTTTTGCTGGATGCTGTAGATGCCGTCAAGGTGACCCCAGGGTCCGTCAATGTGTTCGATTTCGACGTCTTTATCCAGTGCTTTGAGTTGTTCAGCGGCGTTTTCTGCCATGTACGGCATTAGCAGTAAGTCGTTGCTGGCGGGCAGGAATAACGTCTTTGCACTGATGTTGTTCAGGCCTTCTTTTAGTGTTTGCTGGTGGCCGGCGATGAACAATTGATTGGCACGTACTAAGTACAAAATGTGATTGGCATCGGCCAGCGGGGCGCGTTGGCGGCTGCTGTCATAGAGCCATTTGGCTGCTGGTAGCTGGTTGTTAACGGTAGCCAGACCTTCGGTGGGCAGGGTTTGCTGGGCTGGCGCTACTTGGTTGAAGATCGTTGGGTACATTGCGCCGTGGGTGATTAACGCTTGTGCCATGGTAACGCCGTCAAGCGGTGCTTGGCCGTCGTAATAATCACCGGCGTTCCAGTTGGGGTCCAGTTTTATTGCTTGCGACCAGGCTTCCAGGCCGGCTATGGTCCAGGCATCCATGGATGCCGTGCCGATTACCGATACCATGCGCTCTACCCAATCAGGATAAGCCGCAGCCCACTCAATGGCTTGCAGTGACCCCATTGAAGCACCGATAACCGCGTGCAATTTATCAATACCCTGTGATTCTAATACCGCCTTTTGCACGTTGACGAAGTCGCGGATGGTGACAACCGGGAAGTCGAGACCATAAGGTTTGCCGGTTTCCGGGTTAATACTGGCGGGGCCGGTAGTAACAACCGTTGGTAGGTTGGGGTAAGCGTTAACCAGCGAGTCAACACTCACGACATAAAATTCATTAGTATCTATGGCCTTACCCGGACCAATAATGGCGTCCCAATAACCGGCCTGAGCATCATCCGGCGTATACTTACCGGCAGCGTGACTGTTTCCCGAAAAAAAGTGGGTGACTAAAATCACGTTGTCTTTAGCTTCGTTTAGTTCACCATAGGCTTCCCAGCCGACTTTAACATTACGGATGGTTTCGCCGCCGTGGGTGGTGTACTCATCCAGGGTAAATGTCTGTTTTTCTACCAGTAGTGGTTGCTGAGCGATACTCGCGACACTAAATAGTCCTGCAAGAAGCAGGCTACCCAGTTGAATTAATGGTTTCATTTTATGGTCTCCGTTGAGTTTTCTGTTAGGTAGTTTTGGTAGGCTTTTCGCAACTCATTTTTTACCAGCTTGCCGGTGCCGGTATGCGGCAATTCATCAACAAATACAACGTCGTCCGGCGTCCACCAGCGGGCTATTTTGCCATCCAAAAATTGTTTGATTGCGTCTTTTGTCAGCGTTTCGCCTTTATTAAGGACCACCAGCAATAGCGGACGTTCGTCCCACTTCGGGTGCTTGACGCCAATAACACAGGACTCATTAACGGCGGGGTGTTGGCTTACAATGTTTTCGATATCGAGAGAACTAATCCATTCACCGCCGCTTTTAATCACATCTTTTTTCCGGTCCACGACCTTCATAAAGCCTTCTTCGTCAATCACCGCAATGTCGCCGGTTGCCAGCCAGCCGTCGGGAAAGCTGCTGAGGTCGTCGTTACGGAAGTACTGCGAGGCAATCCAATGCCCCCGAACCTGAAGCTCGCCGCGGGTTTCGCCGTCGTGCGGCAAGGGTTGGTTATCGGCATCAACAATACGTGCGTCAATGCCAAACACCGGCCGTCCGGCGGTGGTTTGTATGCGATACTGCTCATCTTTACTGCGTGACAATATGTCGGCCTGGGGTGGGGCTGAATGTACTAGTGGACCCGTTTCGGTCATGCCCCAAATAGGTTGCCAGTAAACACCGTAGGTTTGGTCATAGGTTTTAACCAGCCCCAGTGGTGATGCCGCGCCGCCGACGCATACGCGTTCTAAACTGGGTATATCCAGACCATTTTCAGCTAAATAATTGTGCAAGGTTAGCCAAATGGTTGGCACACCTAACCCAACCGTGACGTTTTCTGAACGGATCATTTCAGCCATTGCTTCGCCAGACGTTCCATCGCCGGTAAACACTAACTTACAACCTGAGATAGGCCCGGCATAGGGTGCTCCCCAAGCCGCTACGTGGTACATGGTCACCATTGGCATCAGTACCGTGTTGGTGCTTAAGTCGAGCATGTCACGACTAATGGTTGCCTGAGCATGCAGCACCATCGCTCGGTGAGAAGCAATAACGCCTTTGGGGTTGCCTGTTGTACCCGAGGTATAACACAACAATGCCGCGCTATTTTCATCGATGTCAGGCCAGTCATAATCGCTGGGCTGCTCTTCAATAAGCGCCTCGTAACAGTGAACATTGGGTAACGATGTTTTGGGCATGTAGGCTTTATCGGTCATAATAATAAAGCCTTTTACCTGAGGCAGCTGGCCAGCGATTTGCTCCAGCAATTCAACAAAGCTCAAGTCAACAAAGACCCAGCCACTTTCTGCATGGTTGATAATCCAGCTAATCTGCTCAGCAAACAGTCGTGGGTTGACGGTGTGCATTACTGCACCGATACCGCTGACGGCGTAATAGAGTTCCATATGACGATAGGTATTCCAGGCAAGGCTGGCAACACGCTCGCCGGGACTGATGCCTAACGCCGTTAACGCATGGGCCATTTGTGCGCTACGCCGGTAACAATCGGCATAGGTATAGCGGTGGATGTCGCCTTCTAAACGGCGCGTTACAATTTCTTGTTTGGCATGGCGGGCAGCGCCGAACTTAAGCAAGTCAATAACTTGCAACGGCCGCTGCATCATGTTTCCTGAGGTTGGTGATACTAGCATGTTTATTCCTTACAGCATGAATAAGCCAATAGCGACAGCAAGTCCCATTAACGGCACAACAACCGTAACCGCGGCAACAGCCCAGTATGCTGCACTGTGTGTCTCGTTACAGATGGCGCGGATGGTAGTAACTACGTAGCCATTGTGAGGCAGCGAGTCGAGTGCACCTGACGAAATAGAAACAATACGATGCAGTTGGTCGGGATTAACGCCGGCCTGCAAGTAATGTGGACCGACTTCCGGTAGTGCAATAGCCTGTCCGCCTGATGCCGAACCGGTTAAGCCGGCGATGACACTTACTGCTACAGCGGCACCGACGAGTTCGTTGCCGGGTAAGTTGGTCATTGCGGTTACTGCGGTATCAAACGCAGGTGTGATCTTGGCAATACTGCCAAAACCAACCACTGCGGCGGTGTTACCAATGGCAACCAGAGCGCCGGTAGTTGCTTCGGATATGGCTGTTTGGGGACGATGAAAGTGTTTAAAGTTAATGATGGCAATAGAAATGACGCCGCCAAGTAAGGCTACGATCAATGCGTTTTGTGCCAATGTGTCATGAAAACTAAACGATAGCCCCAGCACCACAAGCAGTGGAATAAGGCTTAAAATGGGACGCGGTAGCTTACGATCCAGTAACACCGGATCACCCTCACGGGCTTCAAATTTTTCGCCATTGGCAATTGCCCGGTTGATAATTTTACGTAACCACCAATAACCAAAGCTCGCCATTAACACAGCAACCACCAGGCTGACCTCCCAGGCTGCATAAGGCGATGTGCCCAGATATTTAATGGGAATCCAGTTTTGAATTTCGGGTGAGCCGGCCGAGGTCATGGTAAATGTGACGGAACCAAATGCGAGTGCGGCGGGAATAAACCGGCGGGGCAAGTTGGCATCTTTAAATAGTGACAATGCCATGGGGTACACGGAAAATGCCACCACAAAAACGCTGACACCGCCATAGGTCAGAATCGCACAGGCCAGGACTACCGCTAATACGGCTTGTTTACGCCCGAGTTTGTTGATAATCCATTGCGCGACGCTATCGGCGGCGCCGGTATCCTCCATAAACTTACCGAACATGGAGCCGAGTAAGAACATAAAGAACCAGGCGGCAACAAAGCTGGCAAAGCCATCCATGTAGGCGGCTACAAAATTAACCTCACCGGTAAATAGCGGTATGCCACTGCACAAGGCAACGACGACGGCACACAAGGGCGCACTAATAAACAGGTTCATTCCCCGAAGGGTAAGGATAATCAGCAGCACCAGGCCACCGACAAGTCCAATCATACTTAACATGAGATACCTCGCAACGAGTCAATAGAAACAGCCATGCTCCAGTCGTTGCATGAGCTGTATTGTGCGCTATCTACAAATTTTGCCCCATAGTACTATGGTACAGATCACTTTTTTAACAAATTGCGCTAGCTTAATAACCAGCCATGACTCTGGTCCGTTCAAAACACAACGTTAACAGCAACGGAAATCCAATAAGAATGACAATATTGTCAGGGGAACAACAATGAATACACCCAAATTTAAACATTCGTTAGTCGCAGCGGCGGTCGCTACTTTGCTCTCCAGCCCAATGGCTTTGGCTCAGGAACAACAGGATACAACCGAGGCCGAAGACGGCAAGCTGGAGCGTATTGAAGTTACCGCGCGCCGAACCAGTGAAAGCCTGCAGGAAGTACCGGTTGCGGTAACCGCCTTCGGTGAAGGCGAACTCGAGCGTGATGGCATCGAGGATATTACTGAACTGCAATATAAAATGCCGAACACAACCTTCCAGGTCAGCCGTGGTACTAATTCTACCCTGACGGCCTACATTCGTGGTGTGGGTCAGCAGGATCCATTGTGGGGTTTCGAACCGGGCGTCGGTATTTATATCGATGATGTATATGTTGCCCGCCCGCAAGGTGCGGTGCTGGAAGTGTTGGATGTGCAGCGAGTAGAGGTGCTGCGCGGACCGCAGGGCACGCTGTATGGTAAGAACACCATCGGTGGTGCTATGAAGTATGTCACCCGTGAATTGACCGGCTATGACGAATTTGAAATAAAAGGAACCGTCGGATCATACAGCCAGGCAGATTTAAAAGTTTCCGGACAGACTGCGCTGGCTGATAACTTTTATGTTGGCGGTGCGTTCGCGACTCTGAATCGTGATGGTTTTGGCGAGTTTGTTAATACCGGTGACGAGAACTATAACAAAGAGTTAATGACCGGTCGTCTAAATGCGAAATGGCTGGTAAGCAAAGATATCAACGTTAAATTTGCGGCTGACTGGACCAAAGACGATTCCAATGCGCGTGGTGGCCATCGTGAGCAAGAGTCTCTGCTTAGCGACGAGCCGCGATTAAATGACGTTTATGACGCTTACACAGCAATGCCTACCTGGAACGAAGTCGAGACCGAAGGTTATTCAATGACCGTGGACTGGGCAATTAATAACGACTGGATGTTCAAATCAGTAACGGCATACCGTGAGGGTTTGACCAATACCAACATCGACTTTGACTCCACGGTTAATCCCGTGCTGCTGGTGCCTGCGATCTACGAAGATGATCAAACCACGCAGGAATTCCAGTTTATGTATCGGGACGACCGTCTGGACTTTGTTGGCGGATTGTATTTTTACGAGGGCGAAGCCTGTGGTGAGTTCGGAACCGTCTTAGGTTTACTGGGCTTATCGATCGATACCGGCGGTTGTGTCGATACGTCCAGCGAAGCGGTATTTGGACAGGCGACTTATCAGCTTGATGACCAATGGTCAGTGACTGTAGGCGGGCGTTACACGCGTGACGACAAAACGGCTGACGTGTTCCGCTATACCTATGCCGGCGTTAAGTTTCTTGACCGCGGCAATTACTCCGCTGATCCGATTGTAGTTAACTCGGACTTTACTACTCAGGCAGACTGGAGCAAGTTTAGTCCGCACGCCAGTGTAAGCTACCAGGTCGATCCGGCCGTTATGCTGTATGCAAGTTACAGCAATGGCTTTAAGTCGGGCGGTGTTGATATGCGCGCGGATGTATCACTAAACCCAGATGCCTCAAACCCTTACGATCCAGAGACTGTGGATACTGTAGAGTTTGGTGTTAAGAGTGAGCTGCTCGATGGGCGTATGCGCGTAAACGCGGCGACCTTCTTCTCCGATTATCAAGACATGCAGGTAACCGTACAGCGCGCGATTGAGGGCGGTGGTGTGGCCTCTCAGGTGTTAAATGCTGCTGATTCGACGGTACAGGGTTTTGAAATTGAGTCGACTTTTGCCGCGACATCAACGCTGAACTTTACCGGCTCTTTGGGTTATATCGATGCCGAGTTTGATTCAGTTGAATTCTTTAACCCCGAAACCCAGCAGGTTGAAGATGTGTCCGACTTGTGGTCATTCCAAAATACGCCAAAAGTAACGGCTAACCTTGGCTTTACCAAAGAGTTTGCGCTGGAAAGTGGCTCATTGGTTTGGTCGGGTAGTGTATCTTACCGCGACGATACACAAATCTTTGAAGTGCCGTCTCCATTGGATGAAGAAGCTTATAGCCTAACCAATACCAGTCTGGTGTGGTATTCAAACTCTGGACAATGGACTGTTGGCTTGCACGCCAAAAACGTGCTCGACGAGGAATATCGTGTGTCAGGTTATAACTTCGGTTCGACCTTTGGCGAAAATATCGTCACTGGTTACTACGGCGACCCGCGCACGGTGTCACTGTCAGTTGGTTATCGCTTCTAGTTAATCTGGCAAGCAAACCCTCTCGTGGTTTGCCGGCGGTTAGGCCACTCCCTGTGAGCCTGGCCGCTGGCATTTTTTTAAAAAGTGGTTAGCATGGTCATTATCAATTCTTCAACACCGACAACACCAATGGCCAGAGCTATAATTGCTGACGATCATCCGTTATTTCGCGCAGCGATGAAACAAGCCATCGCCGACTGTTTATCAGCAGATATTATCGAAGTTTCAAGCTTTCAACAGCTTGAAGAAGTATTGCCGGAACACCCTCAGATTGAACTGGTTTTTCTCGATCTTTCCATGCCGGGCAATCAAGGCCTGACAGGCTTGTCGCTATTGCGCAGCCAGTATCCAGATGTGCTGGTGGTCATTGTCTCTGCCAACGAAGATACGCGCGTTGTTCGTCAGGCGATGGCACTGGGTGCCAGCGGCTATATTCCCAAATCGGTACCCTTACCGGAGTGGAAAGTAGCTGTGCAGACGGTATTAGCTGGTGATAATTGGCTACCTGCGACGATGCAGAACGTTATCGACGATACGGATGAAGAAATGACCGCGTTCGCCAATAAACTGGAACAACTCACGCCACAGCAATTTAAAGTACTTAAGTGCATCGCTGATGGCTTGTTAAACAAGCAAATTGCTTACGAGCTCGGCGTGCAGGAGACAACGATTAAACAGCATGCGTCAGCGATTTTGCGCAAGCTAGATTGCATCAACCGTACGCAAGCTGGCATTTTATTCAGGCAAATGCTGGCTGCTTCTGAGTCGTTTGATGAGTCTTTTAAAGCGCCACTTTTTAACGGCTTAGGAATAAAATGTGCGCCTATTTCCAGCGCCTGCTCGCGTAATTGCTCGTCAGGATCAGCTGAATTAATAATGGCAGTGACATCAGCATGCCACAGATTGCGCAGCGTTTTAACCACCTCTATACCGGTTAAACCGTCATCCAGATGATAATCGACAAACAGTAAGTCAACGCGTTGAGCTGATTTGGCCTGGGCCAAGTTTTGTGCGGTTTGTACGTCTGCCCCCCATTGTTGCAACAGTGACGCCGTCGCGTTTAATACGCGAGGATCGTTATCAACCACCAAAACCCGCACGTTATTTAACAATACTTCGTTAACCAGGGCTGGCGCCTGGGTGCGTTCTTCAAGAGGTTGCTTGCTCCAGCTTACAACCGGAAGCTTTATGCTAAAGGCTGTGCCCTTGCCGGGTTTAGAATACAGCTCAATGCTGAGGTCCATGAGCCGGCAAATACGTTCCACAATAGATAGCCCCAAACCAAGCCCGGGGTTATCACCGCCAGATTGCAGTTGATGGAACTCTTTAAAAATTTCTTTCTGTTTATGCTCCGGAATTCCTTCGCCGGTGTCGATAACCCACAGTTCAAGTTGTTCGCCGCGGCGTCTGCTACCAACGACTATGCGGCCCAGGTGGGTATACCGCAGCGCATTGGAGAGGAGGTTTTGAATGATACGGGTGAGCAACTTGCGATCACTTGAAATTGATGCAGAGCTGTATAAATAACTTAACTTTATGCCTTTTTCCGCTGCCATCGCTTGGTATCGCTCAACCAGAGGAGTCAGAATAGAGTCAAGCGAGATAGTCTGTGGCTCGGGCTTAAGATTACCGGCATCAAGCTTAGTCATATCGAGTAGCATGGTGAGTAATTCCTCAGCATGATCCAGCGAACGGCGCACATTTAATACCATCGGTGCTTGTTGGGGATTACTTTGCGCTTGTAACATTTCGCAGAATAAGCTGGCAGCGTTAAAGGGTTGCATCAGGTCATGGCTGACGGCGGCAAAAAAACGTGACTTACTCTGATGCGCTTTTTCTTCTGCCTGTTTGGCCATTAGTAGCTGTTCGGTTCGCTCGTTAACGCGCTGTTCAAGTTCGGTGTTAATACGCTGCAATGCCCGCTGTGCCTGCACCCGTTCAGTAATGTCACTGTAGGTGGTAACAAAGCCGCCGCCCGGCATGGGATTGCCCTGTAGCTCGATAATCGAGCTACCCTGGGCGCGCTGGTATTTATAAGCGCTACCTTCGCGTAAGTAGGTTAATAAACAAGCAAATTAACCCGTACCGCTTTGAAGCTCGGCGTGCAGAGACAACGATTAAACAGCGTACGTCAGCGATTTTGCGCAAGCTAGATTACCCGCGCATCAACCGTACGCAGAAGCTGGCATTTTATTCAGGCAAATGCTGGCTGCTTCTGAGTCGTTTGATGAGTCTTTTAAAAGCGCCACTTTTTAACGGCTTAGGAATAAAATGTGCGCCTATTCAACGCCTGCTCGCGTAATTGCTCATCCCAGGATCAGCTGAATTATGTGATGACATCAGCATGCCACAGATTGCGCAGCGTTTTAACCACCTCTATACCGGACAAGCCGTCATCAGATGATAATCGACAAACAGTAAGTCAACGCGTTGAGCTGATTTGGCCTGGAGCCAAGTTTGTGCCAGTTTGTACGTCTGCCCCCATTGTTCCAACTTAGTGACTTAAATGCAATTTAATACGCGAGGATCGTTATCAGCCACCAAAACCCGCATTATTTAACAGTGCTTCGTTAACCAGGCGGGGCGCACAATTTGCGTTCTTTAAGGGTTGCTTGCTCCAGCTTACGACCGGGAGTTTGTACTAAAGGCTGTGCCTTGCCGGGTTTAGAATGCAGATCAATACACTAAAGTCATGAGCCAGCAAATACGTTCCACAATAGATAGCCCCAAACCAGCCAGGGTTATCACCTTGAATTACAGTTGATGGAACTCTTTTAAAAATTTCTTTCTATTTATACTCAGGAATTCCTTCGCCAGTATCGATAACCCACAGTTCAAATTGTTCGCCGCGGCGCATCTTCTAACGACATATACGGCCAGGTGGGTATACCACAGCGCATTGGAAGGAGGTTTTAGATAATGGGTGAGCAACTTGCGATCATGAAATTGATGCAGAGCTGCGCAAATAACCCAACTATGCCTTTTTCCGCTGCCATCGATGCCGAGTTTGATTCAGTTGAATTCTTTAACCCCGAAACCCAGCAGGTTGAAGATGTGTCCGACTTGTGGTCATTCCAAAATACGCCAAAAGTAACGGCTAACCTTGGCTTTACCAAAGAGTTTGCGCTGGAAAGTGGCTCATTGGTTTGGTCGGGTAGTGTATCTTACCGCGACGATACACAAATCTTTGAAGTGCCGTCTCCATTGGATGAAGAAGCTTATAGCCTAACCAATACCAGTCTGGTGTGGTATTCAAACTCTGGACAATGGACTGTTGGCTTGCACGCCAAAAACGTGCTCGACGAGGAATATCGTGTGTCAGGTTATAACTTCGGTTCGACCTTTGGCGAAAATATCGTCACTGGTTACTACGGCGACCCGCGCACGGTGTCACTGTCAGTTGGTTATCGCTTCTAGTTAATCTGGCAAGCAAACCCTCTCGTGGTTTGCCGGCGGTTAGGCCACTCCCTGTGAGCCTGGCCGCTGGCATTTTTTTAAAAAGTGGTTAGCATGGTCATTATCAATTCTTCAACACCGACAACACCAATGGCCAGAGCTATAATTGCTGACGATCATCCGTTATTTCGCGCAGCGATGAAACAAGCCATCGCCGACTGTTTATCAGCAGATATTATCGAAGTTTCAAGCTTTCAACAGCTTGAAGAAGTATTGCCGGAACACCCTCAGATTGAACTGGTTTTTCTCGATCTTTCCATGCCGGGCAATCAAGGCCTGACAGGCTTGTCGCTATTGCGCAGCCAGTATCCAGATGTGCTGGTGGTCATTGTCTCTGCCAACGAAGATACGCGCGTTGTTCGTCAGGCGATGGCACTGGGTGCCAGCGGCTATATTCCCAAATCGGTACCCTTACCGGAGTGGAAAGTAGCTGTGCAGACGGTATTAGCTGGTGATAATTGGCTACCTGCGACGATGCAGAACGTTATCGACGATACGGATGAAGAAATGACCGCGTTCGCCAATAAACTGGAACAACTCACGCCACAGCAATTTAAAGTACTTAAGTGCATCGCTGATGGCTTGTTAAACAAGCAAATTGCTTACGAGCTCGGCGTGCAGGAGACAACGATTAAACAGCATGCGTCAGCGATTTTGCGCAAGCTAGATTGCATCAACCGTACGCAAGCTGGCATTTTATTCAGGCAAATGCTGGCTGCTTCTGAGTCGTTTGATGAGTCTTTTTAAAGCGCCACTTTTTAACGGCTTAGGAATAAAATGTGCGCCTATTTCCAGCGCCTGCTCGCGTAATTGCTCGTCAGGATCAGCTGAATTAATAATGGCAGTGACATCAGCATGCCACAGATTGCGCAGCGTTTTAACCACCTCTATACCGGTTAAACCGTCATCCAGATGATAATCGACAAACAGTAAGTCAACGCGTTGAGCTGATTTGGCCTGGGCCAAGTTTTGTGCGGTTTGTACGTCTGCCCCCCATTGTTCCAACAGTGACGCCGTCGCGTTTAATACGCGAGGATCGTTATCAACCACCAAAACCCGCACGTTATTTAACAATACTTCGTTAACCAGGGCTGGCGCCTGGGTGCGTTCTTCAAGAGGTTGCTTGCTCCAGCTTACAACCGGAAGCTTTATGCTAAAGGCTGTGCCCTTGCCGGGTTTAGAATACAGCTCAATGCTGAGGTCCATGAGCCGGCAAATACGTTCCACAATGGAGAGTCCCAAACCAAGCCCGGGGTTATCACCGCCAGATTGCAGTTGATGGAACTCTTTAAAAATTTCTTTCTGTTTATGCTCCGGAATTCCTTCGCCGGTGTCGATAACCCACAGTTCAAGTTGTTCGCCGCGGCGTCTGCTACCAACGACTATGCGGCCCAGGTGGGTATACCGCAGCGCATTGGAGAGGAGGTTTTGAATGATACGGGTGAGCAACTTGCGATCACTTGAAATTGATGCAGAGCTGTATAAATAACTTAACTTTATGCCTTTTTCCGCTGCCATCGCTTGGTATCGCTCAACCAGAGGAGTCAGAATAGAGTCAAGCGAGATAGTCTGTGGCTCGGGCTTAAGATTACCGGCATCAAGCTTAGTCATATCGAGTAGCATGGTGAGTAATTCCTCAGCATGATCCAGCGAACGGCGCAC
This sequence comes from Idiomarina sp., assembly GCF_019431395.1. Taxonomy (NCBI): domain Bacteria; kingdom Pseudomonadati; phylum Pseudomonadota; class Gammaproteobacteria; order Alteromonadales; family Idiomarinaceae; genus Idiomarina; species Idiomarina sp. The sequence continues at coordinate 1,698,576 of NZ_CP080268.1, read as the reverse complement.
ATTTAATACCATCGGTGCTTGTTGGGGATTACTTTGCGCTTGTAACATTTCGCAGAATAAGCTGGCAGCGTTAAAGGGTTGCATCAGGTCATGGCTGACGGCGGCAAAAAAACGTGACTTACTCTGATGCGCTTTTTCTTCTGCCTGTTTGGCCATTAGTAGCTGTTCGGTTCGCTCGTTAACGCGCTGTTCAAGTTCGGTGTTAATACGCTGCAATGCCCGCTGTGCCTGCACCCGTTCAGTAATGTCACTGTAGGTGGTAACAAAGCCGCCGCCCGGCATGGGATTGCCCTGTAGCTCGATAATCGAGCTACCCTGGGCGCGCTGGTATTTATAAGCGCTACCTTCGCGTAAGTAGGTTAAGCGCTTTTTAATTTCAGTCGCGGTATCGCCATTTTCAACGCCATTGAGCAGGCCACGGTCCGCGTTGTACTGCAATAACTCCTTAACCGGCATACCGGCGCGTACCAAACCGTCGGGGTAATCAAAAATTTCCAGATAGCGACGGTTCCAGGCTACCAGCCGCAAATCACCATCAATAACGCTTATTCCCTGCGGGATATTTTCGACCGAGGCTTGCAGTAATTCACGATTAAATTGATAAAGTTTAGATGCCTCTGTTGCCCAGTCAACGACCTTGGTTACCGGCAAATCCTGTTGCTCGGAAATGGTGTCAAACAACAGCCGTGTCGCTGAGGTTCCGATAATACTGGCAAGTTCACGCTCTAGTCGCATTAGGGTGGGAGCAGGAACACCGGTGTAACTATCGTGACTGACCAGGTCAATGGCCAGTTTGCGCTGCAGGGCGCTCAGTTGGGTCGGATTGTAAAGGCGCTCGAGCAATAACCGTAATCGTTGCCAGGTAATGCTCGGCTGTCGTGAGAACTCTGCATTGAACGCCGAACCACTACCTAGCTCGGTTACCGGCCGCGAGCATAGCGAGACGACGATATAAGTGAGTAGGTTTAACGATAAACTCCATACAACTCCATCAGCAACCTGTACGTCAGAAATCGGATTAGCCGTATCCAGTGCCGGTATAAACAATAATAAGAACCAAACCAAGGTGCCTAAACACAGCCCGCTGAAAACAGCTAACTGACTATTGCGTTGCCAAACCACACTGCCGACGATACCCGGACCCAGTTGTGCCAGCAGTGCCAAAGACAGCAGCCCCGAGTTAACCAGCGGCAAAGAGTCGATGGTTAATTGGTAATAAAAGTACGCAAGCAGCATAACAACCACAATGGTGATGCGGCGAACCCAGAGAATACGGCCAGGTGAGAAATTAAACGTGGTTAATCGCCGGCGTGCAATACGTAACCATAATGGCATCACCACATCGTTAGAAATCATGATACTCAGTGCCAGCAGCGCAATAATCACCATACTGGTGGCAGCTGCCAGTCCGCCGATAAAGGCAGTAAGGGATAAGCTTTGCGAGCCGCTGGAGAGCGGAATAACCAGCATAAAGGTATCGGTGGACGCTTGTTCCGGCGCAATTAACAATGCTGCCAGGGCAATCGGCAAAATAAAGAAGTTAATGGCAAACAGATACAGCGGAAAACCCCATCGCGCAATACGAAGTTCGTCGCTGTGGGTGTTCTCTACATAACTGACATGAAACTGTCGCGGTAAGCAGAACATAGACAGTGCACCCAGTAAAATATGCACGATATAGATGTATGTGCCACTCTCGGCGCCCTGCAGCGTTTTAAGTGTCAGACTGTTATTCAAGCTCTGTGTCAGTAGATCGGTAAAACCATCGAACAAACCGTAGGTCGCGTAAAGCCCAACCACAACAAACGCGATAAGTTTGACTACCGATTCAAACGCAACAGCGTCCATTAAGCCACCGTGCTGCTCGGCTAAGCTGAGTCGTCGGGTGCCGAATAAAAAGCCGAAACCAATCATCACCAGTGCAACTAAGGCCGACAGGTCAAACAACCAAAACGGCTCGTGTTCAAAGCCGGTTACCGCAGCAAAACTTGCGGTAACCGCACGTAGTTGCAACGAGATGTAAGGAACCACTGCAATTAATGCGATAATTGCTACGATGCTGGCCAGTAAGGGGGATTTGCCGTAACGGGTACCGATCAGGTCGGCAATGGATGTGATATTCTGCTTTTTACAATAATTGAGTAATTTCAGTTGTACGCCATGCAAGACTAAAAACACAAAAATGGCACCGATATAGGTAGGGGCAAAGGCCCAGCCATAATGTGCCGACTGTGTTACGGTGCCAAAAAAAGCCCACGACGTGCAGTGAACCCCTTGTGCCAAGGCATAGCGGTAGGGCTTAGGAGGTTGCGTGCAGGTGCGGTCACCGCGATAGGCAATGGTAAATAAAACCAGCAGGTAAACAACGGCAACCGCGACGGTTAGGGTAACTGAGAGCATGGTTAATGCGGCTCATTATGATCGGGAAACACGGGTAGCGACCATAGATACTTTATTGCACCCAGGCGTATTGCAAGTGTCGACAACATACCGGCCGCCAGGGCAATGACCGGATAGTAGGGAACCAACAGCACATAAACACTCGCACCCACCAGACAGGTTGTTGCATAAAGCTCGCTTTTTAGCACCATGGGTATATCTCTGGCCAGAACGTCTCGTATCATGCCGCCAAAACAAGCCGAAATAGTGCCCATAATGACTGCAATAAATGGCTCAAAGCCTGCTGCCAGTGCTTTTTGTGCGCCCATGGTCGCAAAAAATGCTAAACCGACCGCATCAGCGACTTGTAGTGTGGTCATTGGGATGTATGCTTTATAGCGTAACCAGATAATAGTTAACAACGCCGCGATAAGAATCGTGTAAATATAAGTTGGGTCGTGCGCCCAGAATACCGGCAGGCCGAGGATAAGATCACGGACGGTACCGCCGCCAATGGCGGTAGTTGATGCCAAAATAATAACGCCGAATCCGTCCATGTGCTTACGAAAGGCTAACAGCGTGCCCGCGACTGCAAATACCGCCACGCCAGCTTGGTCTGTCCAATAAAATATAATGTCCATTTGGGCTGCAATCCATAACGTACTTTTTAATGCAGTTTGTCATTATAACGGCGAGATTGGTAGCATTGGGCGGTTTAAATTATTTGGCTATTTTATCATCAATCTCGTACAATGAATTATCTAACGAGACGTCGTAATGCTAAGGACTAGCGCTAAAGATGAATGTTGCAGAAATGAAAACCCAACATACTGACGACGATATTGCTTGTCGTGTAGAGTATGTGCCCACGTTAATTATCGCACTTCACCCGGACCTGGAGCGAGTCGGCGAGACAGCCCCTCTGCTTGGTATGGTTACTGACGAGCGGGATTACGTTAGCCGTAATCGACCCGACTTCAGTAAAAATGGTCATGCGGGAAAACCATTAAACGACCCTCATTTAAGTCGCTCGCCGGTAATCATCCAAAAGGACAATGATGACGTGTACCGGATTCGGGGACATTCAACCAGCACGCGTGTTCGTATTGAAGGTCGTGCGCAGCAAAGTGAATATTTACTGAGCCAGAGCGATATAAGCAGCGGGGTTACTATCACCCTGAGTAATAAAGTCGTTTTGCTACTTAAGCTTTTGCCGTTGCAAGACAGTCGGTTAAAAAAAGACGCCTTGTTAAAAGGCATCAGTCCGGATATTCATGCGTTAACGGGTAAGCTTGAGCACATCGCGCAACTGGATATTCCGGTGATTATTCGGGGCGCAACAGGCTCGGGGAAAGAGCAGGCCGCCTATAAAATTCATCGCGATAGCTCACGCTGCGACAAGCCATTTGTGGTGGTCAATCTGGCGGCGATTCATGATGTGGTCGCAGAAGAAGAACTGTTCGGTGTAAGCCGTTCGGGGCAAACATCGCCGGGCTATTTTTCGCAAGCCGAAGGCGGGACGTTAGTACTCGAAGATTTAGAGGATGCCTCTGAAGTTGTAATCTCAAGCTTATTTGCTGCACTGGCGAGTGGTTCTTATGTGGCTGTTAATGGCGATCAGCAGCAGCCGGTGACCTGTCGTATTATTGCCACTAGTATTTATGATGCCTGCCCTTGTTCACATGGTTCCAAATTGTGGCAATTAACTAATTTACTTGCTGCTTATCAGGTATTCTTAGCGCCATTAGGCGACAGGCTGGAAGACGTAAGTATTTTGTTTTTGCACTTTGTTAAGCAACAGTGGCAAAAGATTTATCCGGGTCGACCATTTGAGTTGCGGATACCTCCCGCTATTATTGCCCGGATTTTAAGTTTCAACTGGCCCGGTAATGTACGGCAGCTGCGCAATGTTGCCCGGCAGGCGGTTATTGATAGCCGTGAACAAGAATCGCTACAGTTAGATCAGCAACTGTTGTCTATATTAAAGCCAAAACCCAATCTTCGTGATGTGACCGATACCGTGAAGCATAATGGCAATGGTCGCAAGCCCAATACCATTGGGCGCGAGGAATTGACCGAGGCGTTGCAGAAAAACCGTTTTGAGTTGCAGGCTACGGCTCGTGAGCTGTCGATATCACGTGCATCGGTTTATCAGTTAATACAACGCTTTGATGGATTAAGAACTGCCCAGGATCTGGCTGAGCAGGAGCTAAAATCGTGCTACGAAAAATATCGCGGGGACACCGAACAGATGATGTGGGAACTGCAGGTTTCTCAAGTTGGTATGCGGCGGCGATTGAAAGCCATGGGTTATGATATTTGATTGAGTATTCTTTCCTGCCAAATTTTTGCTAGACTATCCGACCTGTTCCACTTGTAATTGCGGCACCTTGTCCCTATGTATGACAGGGTGCAAAAAAACAATATAAATTAATTTGATTGGGGAAACTTATGAGCTTTTTTATTAGTCCTGCTTATGCTCAAGACGCTGGCGCAGCGCAAGGTGGTGGTATGGAACTTATCTTCATGCTGGTCATGTTCGGTCTGATTTTTTACTTTTTAATTTATCGCCCGCAAGCGAAGCGCGTTAAGCAGCACAAAGAGTTGGTATCATCGCTAAGCAAAGGCGACGAAGTTCTTACCCAGGGCGGAATGGTTGGTCGCATTACAAAAGTAAGCGATGACAAAGATTTTATCGTGATTGCATTGACTGAAGAAATGGAAGTCACCGTGCAAAAGGCAGCGGTAACCTCGGTACTACCTAAAGGCACCATGAAGTCACTGTAATTGCAGTAACAACAAAGGCAGGCACGACGTGTTAAATAAATACCCGTTGTGGAAAAACCTGCTGGTTATTTTTGTCGTTCTGGTGGCAGCGCTTTATGCGCTGCCAAATATTTACGGCGAAGACCCAGCAGTTCAAATTTCCGCAGATCGACAGGCCACTATTGATACCGCGACACTTGATCGTGTACGCAATACGCTCTCAAGCGAGAACATCTCGCCAAAGTCAGTTGCTTTAGAAGAGCAGCAGATCCTGGTTCGACTTAACTCTGACAACGAACAGCTCAAGGCGCGGGAAGCGTTAGTTGACGCATTGGGCGATAATTATATCGTTGCGCTTAATTTGGCCCCGGCAACGCCTGAGTGGCTAAAAGCCGTTGGCGCACAACCCATGAAACTAGGCCTCGACTTGCGTGGTGGTGTTCACTTCCTGATGGAAATCGACATGGATGAAGCCATGCGCAAAATTCTTGACGGCATGAAAGACACCGTACGCAACGAATTACGTGAAGAGCGTATTCGTTACACGGCTGTCGATGTTGATGGCACTGGCGTTCGAGTCGAACTTCGCAGTGACGAAGCTTACCAGGCGGCTGCGACTTACTTGGATAATCGCTACCAGGGTTACCAGCTGTTCGAAACACCCGATGAGCAATTGCTTGAATTGCGTATGACCGAGCAAAAGCTGGCGGAAACTCGTGATTATGCGGTATCTCAGAATATCACTATCATGCGTAACCGCGTTAATGAACTGGGCGTGGCAGAGCCGGTCATTCAACGCCAGGGCTCTAACCGTATTGTTGTTGAGCTACCGGGTGTGCAGGATACGGCGCGAGCTAAGGAAATTCTGGGCGCTACTGCGACGCTTGAATTCCGCATGGTAGATACTGAAAATGACGTGCGCGATGCGACCAGTGGTCGCGTGCCATTCGGCAGTGAATTACTGCCAATGCGTGACGGTCCGCAGCAGTTGCTAAAAGAAGATGTCATTTTAACCGGTGATCATATCGTGAATGCTGGTGTTGGTTATGATGAGTATAACCGCCCGCAGGTTAACATTACTTTGGACGGAGCCGGCGGTAACAAAATATCGATGGCAACCAAGGATAATGTTGGCAAACCCATGGCAACCGTATTTATTGAGTACAATGCCACTGGAGAGCGCGACGAGAACGGTAATTTACAGTTCACTAAGAGCGCTGAAGTAATCAACGTCGCGACTATTCAGTCACGCTTGAGTAGTAGCTTCCGCATTACTGGTGTCGGGGCGCAAGAGGCGCAAAACCTCTCCTTGCTACTTCGTGCCGGGGCTTTGATCGCACCCATTCAAATTGTTGAAGAACGCACGGTCGGCCCGAGCCTGGGTCAGCAAAATATTGATGCGGGTACGCAAGCCATCATGTGGGGCTTTATCTTAGTGCTACTGTTTATGGTCGCCTATTACCGTAAATTTGGTCTGGTTGCGAACTGTGCACTAGCAGCAAATCTCGTGTTGATCATTGGTGTTATGTCGATGATTCCTGGCGCGACACTGACCTTACCGGGTATGGCAGGTATCGTCTTAACTGTTGGTATGGCAGTGGACGCAAACGTGTTGATCTTTGAGCGGATACGCGAAGAAATCAAAGACAAGCGTAGTCCACAGCAAGCAATACACCACGGCTATGACAGCGCCCTATCGACCATTGCCGACGCCAACGTGACCACACTGATTGCGGCATTAATCTTGTTCGCGATTGGTAATGGTCCAATCAAAGGGTTCGCGATAACCCTGGCAATCGGTATTATTACCTCGATGTTCACAGCAATCGTCGGTACGCGCGCTATTGTTAATTCAGTCTGGGGCGGTAAACGCCTGAGCAAACTCTCGATTTAGGCGATATTATGCGAGAAATAATAAGTACAGACGAACGAATTCCGTTTATGCGCTTCCGGGGCATGTTCGCGATAATCAGTGGCTTACTGCTGGTTGCATCGATTGTGTCCTTGTCGGTTAATAAGTTGAATTTTGGACTAGACTTTACCGGCGGTACTTTAATCGAAGTTGGTTTTCAGCAACCCGCCGACCTGAATCAGGTTCGGTCGGTACTAGACGATAGCGGCTATGGTGATGCGGTGGTGCAAAACTACGGTACTCAGCAGGATTTGTTGATTCGTCTCGAGCCACGCACTGACGTCAAAGCAGAGCAGCTTGGTACAACTATACTCGACGCGTTAAGGGCAAATATCGATGCGGGTATCGAAATGCGCCGTATCGAGTTTGTTGGCCCGAACGTCGGTGATGAGTTCATCGAACAAGGCGGCCTGGCGATGCTAACGGCGCTGATCTGTATCCTCATTTACATCGCATTGCGCTTTGAATGGCGCCTGGCGGTGGGTGCAGTTGCAGCCTTGGCTCATGACGTGATTTTAACGCTGGGTCTGTTTTCGTTCTTGCAATTAGAATTTGATCTTACTGTGTTGGCAGCATTGCTGGCGGTGATAGGTTATTCGATAAACGATACCGTGGTGGTGTCTGATCGTATCCGGGAAACCTTCCGCAAATATGCCAAGCTAACCCCAATGCAAACGGTTAACAGAGCGTTAACCGATACATTGAGCCGGACCTTGGTAACCTCGTTAACCACCATTTTAGTGTTGTTAACGCTATTCTTTTTAGGTGGGCCATTGATCCACGGCTTCTCTACCGCGTTACTATTTGGTGTTGTTATCGGTACTTACTCGTCAATTTTCATCGCGAGTTCGGTTGCGATAACCTTTGGCGTGAGCCGTGAGGACTTGATGCCAACCGAGGTAGAAAAAGAGGGTGCTGATCAGGACCCATTGCCTTAAGCCAGCGGTTAGGGCAATAGCCTTTTTGCTAAAGTGAGGAATAAAAAATGCTAGCAGTATTGTCACCGGCGAAAAACTTAGATTATGAGACTGAATACGCTTCAGTCGATGTAACACAACCACGGTTACTGGATGATGCTCAGTCTTTGGTGGAGGTTTGCCGTGATTTGAGTCCACAACAGTTGGCTTCACTGATGAGGATCAGCGATAAACTGGCCGGCCTCAATGCTGCTCGCTTTAGTGATTGGCAGTTGCCGTTTGACGAGGGTAACGCAAGACCTGCGGTATTTGCGTTTAACGGTGATGTTTACGCAGGCCTGGATGTTGCAACCCTGGATACACAAGCATTGACCTCGGCGCAGCAACAGTTACGTATTCTTTCAGGTTTATACGGATTGTTGCGGCCGCTCGACTTGATGCAAGCCTACCGTCTGGAAATGGGCACAAAGCTAAACAATCCCCGTGGCAAAAACCTCTATGAGTTCTGGGGCGATACCATTACCGAGTTGTTAAATAACGACTTGCAAGAGCAGGGCGCTGATACGTTGGTTAACCTGGCTTCTAATGAGTACTTTTCGGCGGTAAACGTTAAAAAGTTAAACGCGACCGTGGTGACACCAGTATTCAAAGACGAAAAAAACGGTCAGTATAAAGTGATCAGTTTTTATGCCAAGAAAGCTCGTGGCTTGATGGCACGCTTTATGGTGAACCAAAAACCACAATCTGTGTCTGACTTAAAAGCGTTTAATTTGGCTGGATATCAATTTGACGCCGATGAATCCAGTGATAAACAACTGGTATTCAAACGCGCAGAAGCTAATCGGTAGGCTCCTTAATCCTTGTAGCAATGGCGGAAATATTATGACAGATAATAATACGGAACAGCAGCAAGAATACGCCGATGATACGGCGAATAAGAGTCGTACTACCGTTATCGCGGTTGCTATTGTTATTATTGCGGTAATTATCGCCGTTGTATGGTGGTGGCTGCCGGCAGACCAGCAGACCACGACCGAAAAAGTAGCGGAACCTGCCAACACAGTGTCTGAGACGGCAGTAGTGGATGAACAGCAGGCCACAACTGAACCTGAACCGGAACCATCGCCTGCAGCCGTTGAGCCGGATGAACCCGAACAGGCAGCAATGGCTGAACCCCAACCAGAGCCAGAACCCGTTCAAGAACCACAGCTACCGGCGTTAGATGAGAGCACCCCAACTGTGTTGCAAACTTTGGACACCAGCGGTGTGGTAATACAGCCGTTGAAGAGCTCACAACTGGTGCGCGATGCAGTAGTCATTATCGATAATTTGCGCAACGGTACGCTGGTTAGAGACAGAACCATTGTTCAGCGTCCCGACGGCCGTTTTCAAGTGATGGAAATAGACGGCGAGCTCTATATTGATGAGCGCAGTTATCAGCGTTATGACGCCTTGGTTGACTGGTTCGTCAGCATCGAAGAGCAGGCACTAATTAAAAATTACGAACTGTTTAAACCGTTGATGCAGCAAGCCTACGGCGAAATTGGTTATCCAGACGCCGACTTTACCGATGCGATGTTGGAAGCAATTGATGTATTGCTGGCAACACCGGTACCAGAAACATTGGTTCAGGTAAAAGATGACGAAGTTATGTATACCTATGCTGACCCTGCTTACGAGGGCTTGCCGCCTGCGCAAAAACAATTGTTACGCATGGGGCCTGACAACATAAAACGTATCAAGCAGAAATTGCGCGACATTAGACGAGTATTTAAAGCAAATCTATGAATGAGATAGAGAACGTTCCAGCCCACGCAAAAGGCGAATTCCCTACACGTAAAGGGCGGTTTTTAAAGTGGGTTGGCCGCGTTGGGTTACGGTTATTCGGAGGCTGGAAGATCAATGGCCAGATGCCGGATGTCAAAAAAGCGATAATTCCGATAGCCCCACATACTTCCAACTGGGACTTTCCTGTGGGCGTGTTTGTGATGCTGGCACTGGGATTAAAACTTAATTATCTTGGTAAAGCCAGCTTGTTCCGTTTTCCTATTAAGGGGTTAATGTTAAAGCTGGGCGGCATTCCGATTGACCGCAGCGCGGCCAATGGCGTCGTGGGTAAAATGGTGTCGGAATTTGAAAGTCAAAATGAACTTATTTTGGTCATAACGCCGGAAGGAACCCGAAAAAAAGTCCAGCAATGGAAGAAAGGCTTCTTACATATGGCCAAACAAGCTAATGTGCCGATTATTCCTGTAGCGATGGATTTTGCTCGTAAAGCTATCGATATTGGTCCGGCAGTCATGGTTGCTGGTGAGATAGAAAAAGAACTGGAACGCGTAAAAAGCTTTTTTGCCCATGCTCAGGGTAAGCGCGCGGAGTATAGTTGATGAACCGGCTATTGGCTTGCTGTGGCATTGTTATAGTCAGTCTGTGTTGGGGATCATTCGTCAATGCCGCTGAATTTTGGCAATCCGGTTGGTCGACACCGCAAAAGGCGGAGTCGTCATCATTGCTAGTGCGCCCCATTGAGGCTGCCGATGCAGAGCGTCTCTTCCATAGCTATATGGGGTCTCAACGCTATCTCTATAGCCAACTCGGTTGGAGTTGGCCTTCAGAAAAAAGCTCCTTAGAACAAAACCAATCCATGGTAAAGCTGCATCTAAAACAGTGGCAGCAAAAAACAGCGTTTACCTATCTTGTTATTGATCGCGAGCGCGATATGGTGGTCGGAGCGGTGTATTTTGTGCCCGTTCCGGAACAACGCGGTCAATCAGGTACAATACAGGGCAGCAAATTTAATGCAGAAATTACCTGGTGGCTTACTGAACCGGCCGTTAATGCCAGCCTGCATAATGACCTGTTTCAACTATTAGTGGATTGGTTACGTTCCAGCTGGCCCTGGCAGCAAGTTTTATTCCCCGTCGCCGACAACAACCGCGTGACCATTTCATTATTAGAGAGCAGCTCAGCACGGTTTGTTGGCCAAAACCGTGATACTCAGGAGCGCTTCTATTCTTATACTTTAGCGCGCAAATAAACCGCAAATAGACGGATTTTATGCTATTATTCGCGCCAAATTGAATAAGGGAAATTGATATGCAAGTTATCGAAGGCGGTATCGCCGCTAGCGGAAAAAAATTCGCCATCATTGTTTCACGGTTTAACCACTTTGTTGTCGAAAGCTTGTTAGATGGTGCAGTTCAAACATTGCAACATTACGGCCAGGTCAGTAGTGATGATATCACCGTGATCCGGGTGCCAGGCGCCTATGAAATGCCGGTCACCGCAAAAAAACTGGCTGCATCGGGTGATTACGATGCGATTATTGCTGTTGGAGCGGTAATTCGCGGCGGCACGCCGCATTTCGATTTCGTTGCAGGTGAATGCAATAGCGGATTGGGTCGCGTTGCTACTGAGTTTGGACTGCCTGTTGCTAATGGTGTTATCACCACCGAGAACATCGAGCAGGCGATTGAGCGAAGCGGTTCGAAAGCCGGCAATAAAGGCTCGGAAGCTGCGCTGAGCGCGCTCGAAATGGTTAACGTTTTAGCCAAGCTGTGAGGAGAAAATAATGAAACCTGCAGCACGACGTAAAGCACGCAAATTAGCGGTACAAGCGGTCTATTCCTGGCAGTTGTCACAAAATACGTTTTCTGACATCGAAGCTCAGTACCTGACAGACACCGACACCAGTAAGGTTGATGTCGACTACTTCCTCGATTTATTGCATGGTGTTGGTAGCTATTATAAGAGCCTCGATGAATCGATAGCTCCTTTTCTGGATCGCCCAATTAAAGAGCTTGACCCGGTCGAATTGGCAGTGCTGAGAATTGCCGCGTTCGAGTTAAGAGAGCGTCTGGATGTACCTTATAAAGTAGCCATTAACGAAGCGATTGAACTAGCTAAATCCTTTGGCGCTGATGACAGTCACCGTTTTGTTAATGGTGTGCTGGACAAAGCGGTTGACTCTCTGCGCCCTGTGCGTCAGTAATTTAAAAATCAACATAGCGAGCAGCCTACGGCTGCTCGCGACCCGCCACGGCTTTCCCCATGCAGAACGAATTTAACATTATCGAACACTACTTCAAGCGTCAGGAAAAACAACGCAGCGACGTGGTCATAGGTATTGGTGACGACGGTGCTGTTACCCAAGTTCAGCCTGAACATCAGTTAGTCACGGTTACCGATACGCTGGTTGAGGGGGTGCACTTTGATCAGACCACGCCCGCCCGCGCGGTTGGGCACAAATGTATCGCGGTTAACCTAAGTGACTTGGCCGCAATGGGCGCTGAACCTTGCTGGATCAGTTTGGCGCTAACGTTACCTGATATCGATGAATTGTGGCTAAATGAGTTCGCCGCGGGATTACACGAGGTTTGTCAGTATTACGGCTGCACCCTGATTGGTGGTGATACGACCCGCGGTCCGTTAACAGTTACGGTAACAGCACAGGGACAATTACCAACCGGTTCGGCACTGACTCGAGATGGTGCAAAGGCCGGTGACTGGTTGTATGTGAGTGGCCCCCTCGGGGACGCGGGGCTAGCACTTGATATCACCCAACAACGCTATCCGAAAGCGAGTCCGCACCTGCAAAAGCTGGTTGAGCGCTTGCACTATCCAACGCCCAGAGTAGCCCTTGGGCAATCATTACGCGGCGTCGCCAGCGCCTGTATAGATGTGTCGGATGGATTATTAGCCGACCTGCAACATATTTTGTCAGCCTCCGGTGTTGGTGCTGAAATAGAATTAGACCGATTACCGCTGTCGTTAGCGATGACGGAAACGTTATCGCAAGAAGATGCATTTGTTAAAGCACTTACGGCCGGTGACGACTATGAATTGTGTTTTACGGTCGAAGAGTCTAATCGTGGACGGCTGGAAACACTAACCGCACACCTTAAAAATCGCCCAATTTGCATTGGACGAATACAAAAGGTGGCGTCGGAACCAATTACCTTTAAATTGTTCGGTGAGGAATACACATTAAGCTTGCCGCGTTCCGGTTATAATCATTTCGCCAATATTGAGGCTGACCCATCATGAAGCGCTGGCCCGGAATCAGTCTGCTTAACCCAGTACACTTTCTGGCGCTGGGTTTTGGTAGCGGGCTGATAAAAAAGGCACCTGGCACCTGGGGCACGGTGGCAGCTATTCCAGTGGTAGGGTTATTAAGTTTGTTCCCGCTTTCTGTGATGGCTGTATTTATTGTTGTTGGAACGTTGGCGGGTATCCTTATTTGCCGTAAAACCGCTGACAAAATGGGGGTTCATGACCATCCGGCGATTGTCTGGGACGAGATTATCGGCTATGCAATCGCGATGTTTGCGTTACCGTTTAGCTGGACTTATGTGCTCGCTGCTTTTGTTCTATTCCGTTTTTTTGACATTTTAAAGCCCTGGCCTATTGGCTGGGTCGACAAGCGACTGACGGGCGGTAGCGGAATTATGATGGATGACGTATTAGCAGGCATCGTCAGCTGCCTGCTAATACACGCCGGGCAGCACGCGTTGTTATAGCTGCGATTTTATTTGAGCTTCGATGCCAGCGGCGTCTAAACCAAGCTCGGCCCTAACCTGATCTTGCGAGCCATGCTTAATAAATTCGTCAGGTAGCCCCAGAGTTAGCGTGTTAACTGATAATTTGTGTTGTGCCAACACCTCCAGCACAGCACTGCCGGCGCCACCGCTAACCGCATTTTCTTCTACTGTCACAATAAGTTGATGAGCTCTAGCTGCATCGATGATCGCTTGTTCATCTATCGGTTTTACAAAGCGCATATCGATAACGGTCGCATCCAGCTCCTCAGCTGCTTGCATGCAGTCAGGTAACAACACCCCAAAGTTCAAAATGGCAATGTTTTTACCTTGCCGAACAGTGTTTGATTTACCGAGGGTTAACTGTTGGTCAGCTTCGCGCAAGGTAACGCCGTTACCACTACCGCGCGGGTATCTTACTGCGGCGGGGCCTGCGTAATGATAGCCCGTGTATAACATATCACGGCATTCTTGTTCATCACTGGGCGTCATGACCACCATATTAGGAATACAGCGCAGATAACTCAGATCAAATGCACCCTGATGCGTAGGGCCATCAGCACCGACCACGCCAGCCCGGTCGATAGCGAACAACATATCGAGGTTCTGAAGTGCAACGTCGTGAATCAGTTGGTCATAAGCGCGCTGTAAAAATGTCGAATAGATAGCGACTACAGGTTTAAGACCGGCAATGGCCAAACCTGCCGCATAAGTAACGCTATGCTGTTCGGCTATAGCAACATCAAAATACTGCTGCGGGAAACGTTTTGAGAACTCAACCATACCCGAGCCCTCGCGCATTGCGGGAGTGATCGCCATGAGTGCAGAATCCTGACTCGCAACATCACAAAGCCACTGGCCAAAAATTTCTGAATAACTGGGAATGCCCGGGGCTTTCACCGGTAATGACGACAGCGTGGGATCAAATTTTGGCACGCCATGATAACCAATCGGGTCGTTTTCCGCCGGCTGATAGCCTTTACCTTTTTGCGTCACAATGTGAAGTAGTTGCGGACCTTTTAAGTCGCGCATGTTGGCCAGGGTCTCGACCAGTTCGTCAACATCATGACCATCAATCGGGCCAATATAATTAAAGCCAAGCTCTTCAAAAATCGTTCCCGGCGCCATCATGCCCTTCATGTGCTCTTCGGCGCGGCTGGCGAGGTGATGAATTTGCGGCAGTGGCTTGAGTAACTTTTTGCCTTGTTCACGTATCGAGGTATAGACTTTACCCGACAATAATCGCGCAAAGTGTCGGTTAAGTGCGCCAACATTTTCCGATATCGACATGTCGTTGTCGTTAAGCACCACCAGCATGTCGGGTTTAATATCACCGGCGTGATTCATGGCCTCAAAGGCCATGCCTGCCGTCATTGCGCCATCGCCTATGATAGACACGACTTTTTCGCGGCTGCGACGACGCTCAGCTGCAACAGCCATACCCAGAGCAGCAGATATTGAAGTACTCGAATGGCCGACCGAAAGCACGTCATAAGGGCTCTCGTCCCTCCAGGGGAAGGGGTGTAAACCATCTTTTTGACGAATCGTATGTAGCTGCTGTTTACGGCCGGTTAAAATTTTATGCGGATAGGCCTGATGGCCAACATCCCAGACCAACTTATCGTCCGGGGTGTTGTAAACATAATGCAAGGCAACGGTCAGTTCGACGGTTCCCAGGCCCGACGCTAAGTGGCCACTACTTTTGCTCACCGAGTTTAGTAAAAATTGGCGAACCTCATCACAAACCTGCTTGAGTTGGTGCTTGGGCAGGCGGCGTAAATCCGCAGGTAACTCGATACGGTCAAGAAGTGAAGTCATAATACTCTTTGGTTTAATGGTCCCGGGTTAACAGAACCGTAGAAAATTGTTCTAGCTGTGCAGTATTGTACGGTATATCCGCTAGCGACTGTAGTGCTTGTTGGTGCAATAAAAGCAGTTTTTGGCGGGCGCCGTCAAGCCCGAGTAGCTTAACGTAAGTTGATTTCTCGGCAAGTTCATCAGAACCCTGAGGCTTCCCTAAAACATCGGTAGAGCTGGTGACATCCAAAATATCATCCTGAATTTGAAATGCTAACCCCAGCTGCTGTGCGAATTCACTAAATTGTCGCCGATAAGCCAGGGCATCTTCTTCGCCACACAAAGCACCCAGCTCAGCACTGGCTTGAATCAATGCCCCGGTCTTGTTCAGATGTACCTGCTGCAGTTCGACTTCTGATAGTGTCTTATGAGTGGCCGCTAAATCCAGTGCCTGACCACCGCACATGCCGTTACCACCGCTGGCTTTGGCTAGCACATGCATCATCTGTAACTGGCGCTTCGGAGTTATGTTGGGCAGAGGCTGCGATAGCAACTGAAAAGCGAAAGACTGCAGGGCGTCACCGGCTAATATAGCTGTGGCCTCGTTAAATTGAATATGGCAGGTTGGCTTACCTCGCCGCAGGGCGTCGTCATCCATGGCCGGTAAGTCGTCATGAATCAGCGAGTATGCGTGGACTGATTCGATGGCGCATGCGGCAGTTAATGCGGCTGACATATCACCACGGCATATTTCAGCTACAGCCAGTGTCAGGTAGGGCCGGATACGCTTGCCGCCAAGTAACACGCCGTACCGCATCGCTGCGGCCAGGGACTCGTCAATGCTGGCGCGCTGCAAATGTTCATCAAGGGCGTGGTCAACGCGTTGGCGAACGTCCTCGGTAAGCGATTTGATACTCACTCACTGGCCTCATGATCTTGTAATTGTTGCTCGCCGTTTTGCGCAATCAACTGTTTAACTTTTAGTTCCGCTTGTTGCAGTTGCTGCTGACTGGAACGAGAGAGGGCGATAGCCTGTTCAAACTTTTTTAATGAATCTTCCAGCGGTAAATCACCATGTTCCAGTTCATTTACCAGTTGTTCAAGTTGTTGTAGCGCCTGCTCAAAAGATGGTTCTTGTGTTTTTTTATCAGTCATAATGTGTGCTCGTTGCCAGCGGATAGTCGCCATTATCTAATAAAGATTTAGCAATGTCAGCCGATGATAAGCTAACTTGGCGCAGGAACTTTGTGTAATCGCTTGTCAGCGGCGCCGTGATGATTAAAAATGAACGTACTGCAATGCATAGACTAACGCGCTGCAACCGGAATACCGGCCAGCTTAATTGATTTCGGGGGACGCTGAGTGGATATCGCAACGCTGATAGGAATTATAGGTGCAATAGGTTTTGTTGTTGCGGCTATCGTGTTAAGCGGAGACGTGGGCCTGTTTATCAACGTACAGTCCATTCTTATCGTGGTGGGTGGTTCCCTGTTTGTGGCGTTAGCCAACTTTTCCTTAAGCCAGTTTTTTGCCACCGGTAGAGTTATGGCAAAAGCTTTTTTCTTTAAAATTGAGCACCCGCAAGAGCTTATCGACACCGCTGTTGAAATGGCAGATTCCGCCCGTAAAGGGGGCTTTCTGGCATTGGAAGAGGCAGAAATACCAAATCGTTTTTTCCGTAAAGGTATCGACATGCTGGTCGATGGACATGACGCCGAGGTGGTTCGCCAGACACTTTCTAAAGATATTCAGATGAGTTACACCCGCCACGAGGAGGGCGCTCGGTTCTTCTCGGTGCTAGCCGACATCGCACCGGCGATGGGTATGATCGGTACTTTGATCGGTCTGGTGGGTATGTTATCCAATATGGATGACCCTAAGGCTATCGGCCCGGCCATGGCAGTTGCGCTACTGACCACACTCTATGGCGCCTTTATGGCGAACGTGTTTTGTATCCCGGTTAAAAACAAGTTAATGCTACGTGCTGATCAGGAAAAGCTGAATCAACAATTAATTCTGGATGCCATTTTGGGTATTCAGGATGGTCAAAACCCGCGGGTAATCGAAGGGATGCTGCGTAACTATTTAGCAGAATCGAAACGAGCCACCGCGGATGAGGGCGACGAGTAAAACGCATGGCTGCAACAGCGGAAGACAAAGAAGAATGCAAATGCCCGCCCCCGGGGTTACCAGCCTGGATGGCGACGTTTGCCGATCTTATGACACTGTTGATGTGCTTCTTCGTGTTGTTGCTGTCGTTCTCCGAAATGGATGTGTTGAAGTTTAAACAAATAGCAGGCTCGATGAAGTTTGCTCTGGGTGTACAAAATAAAATCGAAGTTAAAGATATTCCTAAAGGAACCAGCGTTATAGCACAAGAGTTTCGTCCGGGACGCCCTGAACCGACGCCAATCGAAACGATTCAGCAGCAAACGGTAGAGATGACTCAGCAAATGCTGGAGTTTCAGGAGGGCGAGTCTGACTTTGCCGGTGGCCAGCAAACGGAACGTGGTGGACAGCAGGCAGAAAGTGAAGAAGACAAACAAAGCGCTGAGTCGGAGAGCAACTCAGAAGCCGCTAGCGAAAAAACCAAAGAGTTACTGGAACGAATTCAACGTCAACTGCAACAAGAAATGCAGGCCGGCACACTGGAGCTTGAGCAGTTTGGTCAACAGATTTTAATTCGGATTCGTGAGCGCGGTTCATTTCCCGAAGGCTCAGCGTTTTTGCAGCCACAGTTTAAACCGGTAATACGCGAGGTGGCTGAGGCGTTAAAAGATATCCCGGGCGAGATTACGATTTCCGGACACACCGATAATCAGCAGTTGGTATCGGAAATTTATACCTCTAAGTGGGACTTGTCGGCCAAGCGAGCTGTTGCTGTAGCCGAGGAAATGTTGCAAGTCGAGGATTTTGAAGCAGACCGTCTGGTCACTATGGGTTATGCAGACACTAAACCCATCGTGCCGAATAACTCGGCAGCTAACCGCGCTCAGAATCGCCGTGTCGATATTGCAATTATGCAGGGTAAAGCAAAAGAGTCAGATCCGGTTAACGTGGTGGAATAGCCGTCAGTCTAAAAATTTCGTATAATAAGCAGGTTTTCTTAAGTAGCCGCCATTGGCGTTGTAAAACGTTATGGCGGCTTTGTTGTTTGTTTTAATTGGTTAATCTATGAAATTTGTTGCTCGCCTCCACGCAGAAATCACTATCAAAAGCCGCTCTGTCCGCAAACGTCACGGTAAAGTACTGACTAACAATCTGCGCAAGGTGTTGGCTCGTGACGATGCCGATGTTTATGTAAAGTGGTTATGGGACCGCATCGAGGTTTCGGTTACACCAGAATCGGCTACTGACGCCAATGCTATCGGTAAGGCGATTGCTGAGGGGTTGAGCTGTACGCCCGGTATTTCATGGTTTGCAGAAGTGCAGGAACGAACGCTGGGCGACTTTGATGATGTCGCCAATTGGGTTGGCGAGCACTGGGCCAAAAGTCTGCAAGATAAGAGCTTTGCTGTGCGGGTAAAACGCAAAGGTCATCACGAATTTAAATCGCAGCAACTCGAGCGCTATGTTGGTGGCTACCTACTAAAGGCCGCACCTAATAGCCGGGTGCAGTTAAAAGATGCCGATACCGAAATTAACTTGCAGATTACCGACCAGACGATTTATTTGCTGGGCGACCGGCAGGAGGGGCTGGGCGGTTTTCCGATCCCAACCCAGGAAACTGTCGTTAGCCTTATGAGTGGGGGTTTCGACTCCAGTGTCGCAAGTTTCGAATTCATGCGCCGGGGGGCGCGCACGCATTTTTGCTTTTTTAACTTGGGTGGTGACGCGCACGAGGTAGCTGTAAGGCAAATTAGTCATTATTTGTGGCAGCGCTATAGCTCATCGCATCCGATAAAATTTGTCAGTGTCGATTTTGCGCCGGTGGTTGAAGATATTCTCAGTCATTGCGATAACGGCGTAATGGGTGTGGTATTAAAACGGCAAATGTTACGAGCAGCCTCGCATGTTGCGCGCTTTTTAAAAGCTCAGGCGCTTGTTACGGGAGAGGCCATCGGTCAGGTATCCAGCCAAACCTTGTCCAACTTGCGGGTTATAGATTCGGCTACCGATGCTTTGGTGCTGAGGCCATTGATTACTAAAGATAAACAAGAAATTGTCGATGTCGCTAAGCGCATAGGTACCGAGGCATTAGCTAAGTCGATCCCGGAATACTGTGGCGTTATTTCGATAAAGCCTACGGTCAGAGCCTTACCTGACGAAGTCGAAGCAGAAGAGGCGAAACTAGATATGGAACTGCTCAAGCAGGTTGTCAGGAATGCCGATGTGCTGAGTATGCAGGATATTGCGGAACAGGCTGAACAGCAAACCACAGTAGCCGTTGATCAAGTCAACCAAAGTAAGCCTCAAACAATTATTGATATCCGCAACCGCGACGAAATTGAAGAAATGCCGCTACGCAGTGATCTACCGGTTATAGAAATTCCGTTTTTCAAGTTACAGTCAGAGTTTGTAAAGCTGGATGCTAACCAACATTACTTGTTGTATTGTGCGCAAGGCGTTATGAGTAAAATGCAGGCGCTGTTACTGCATGAAGCCGGCTACAGTAACGTATCCGTCTATCAATAATATAAAGGAAGTCAGTTTGTTACGCTCCAAACGTTCAAAGCTTTTGGCTCGGCTCGCTTTTATCGGTTTGTTAATTGCCGCGACGGTGGCGTTTTTTGTTCAAGTACCAACGACTGGAGCAAGTAAAATACCGTACTTTGATAAATACGTTCATGTCGGTGTTTTCTTCCTGCTGAGTTTTACCTTGCATCAGGCGTTCGCATTAAGCGGGCGAGTGTCATTTTTATTACTAGGCTTATATGGCCTGTTGATAGAAATAGGGCAGAACTATATTCCCGGACGGGGCTCAGACTTTTACGACTGGCTGGCTGACGCCGCCGGCGTGATTGCTTATTTTTCGTTGGTTTTATTGTTTAAACAACGTAAAAAAAACGCTAACTGATGTTAGCGTTTTTTGTTTTTCTTCGCGGTTTTCTTCTTTTTACTACGCTTTTTATCCGTCGCCGGAAATTTATGCTGGGGCTTTAAGTCGCTGAATACCCGCCGATCTAAGGCCTGGCCAGTATAACGCTCGATGCGACCAAGCAATAACGCGTCGTGCGCTTCGACCAGTGAAATAGCAACGCCCTTTGCTCCGGCACGCGCAGTACGACCAATTCGGTGCACGTAGGTGTCCGCTTGTTTCGGCAAATCAAAATTAACGACAACACTGACGTCATCAATATCAAGCCCACGCGAGGCAACGTCAGTCGCGACTAATACGGCTTTTGGATGCGCTTTAAATTGTTCGATGATCCGTTGACGCTCTGCTTGTGGCAGATCCCCGCGTAGATGCAATACGGGGTAGCTTAAATTTGCTTGCAAGGTGCCAGCTAACTGAGCGACTTTGTCACGAGTTTTAACAAAAACAATCTGACGACCTTCAAATTCTTTAAGTACCCGTAACAACAAGTTCTGTTTATGCTCCAGGGTGTCTGCCAAATACACATACTGGAGAATTTTGCCACGCTCGCGTTTTGGGGGCTCTACTTCGATGCGCACCGGTTCATTAAGCAATTTTTTGGCAAACGACTCTACCCCGGCACTGGCCAGAGTAGCTGATGATAATATACTCTGCTGACGATGGCGGGCGTGCCGGGCGATCTCTTCTACCGGTTTGGCAAATCCCATGTCCAGCATACGGTCTGCCTCATCGATGACTAACCATTCTACTGTTTCGAGCTGATACTGTTCAGCTTGTAAGATATCCAGTAGCCGTCCGGGCGTGGCAATCAGTAAATCATGTGATTTTTCTAACTGACTGAGTTGAGAACCGTAGTTGATCCCGCCGGTTACCACGACTGCGCTAAGGCCTGATGACTTAGAAAACAGGCATGCCTGTTGGTAAATTTGCTCGGCAAGCTCGCGAGTCGGAGCCAACACTAAAATGCGCGCGCCACCGGGTGATTTGCGCGGGAAATCACGCAAATGCTGCAGTGCGGGTAACAGGAAGGCTAATGTTTTACCACTACCCGTTGGCGAGCTGAGCAACACATCCATGCCATCCAATGCTGTAGGGATGACTTCTTGCTGCACTTTAGCCGGCTTGTTTAAGCCTTGCTCCAGCAACGGGAATATTAGTGATTCGTCGAGTTCTAAATCTTGCCAGTCGATTGCCATGAAAGCCCTTAATCGATATGCTGGTTAAGCCAGCGGTTTTTCTTCGCGAAGTATCGCACTGTTTACCGAAGTAATAATAACGGAACGTCCGCTGCCTGCAGAAGTTTTCGGGTGGTACTGCCTAAAAACCATTGCCGTGCCCTGGAGTGCCTAAACGCACCCATGACTATCAGATCAATATGATGCTTATGCTGATAGTCAAGCAATGCAGACTCTACCTCACCGGTAACGATTTCAAAATCTACCTGATGGCGATATTCACGTAAATGATTAGCAGCAGCTTCAATTGCAGCAACTACCTCGTTGCTATTTTGACCTACAGTCACCAGCGTAATTTGCATCCCTTTAAAAATTGGACTTTCCGCTAACATTTTAACACCTTTACGCGATGCATCACTGCCATCAAAAGCCAGCATGACACTGCGCGGTGCCCGGAATGACTTAGGTGTTACCAAAGTAGGCTTTTGCAACGAGCGAATCAATGTTTCTAGCTGGCTACCCACGCGCAAGCTGTCATTACTATCAATTCCATGTAACCCTACAACAAGCAGGCGTATCGAAGCCTCCACTTCAGCCAAAGCTTGCGCTAGCTGACCATGGCGTTGACTTTTAAAAACTTCACCGACACCATTTTCGATAGCGCGGCGATGGCCAGCCTCGAGCATATTACGGCCATGCTGCAAAGCGAGTTCGTTGCGCTGGTGCTCCAACTCAGCAAGTTGTTCAAGCAATTGCTGTTGCTCGCCCAGTCCTATAGTGCCGGTTAAGTCTGAGTTAACTGGATATCGTAACTCGTCAAGTACATGTAATAACGTTAACGGAGTGGCGAGTCGTTGAGCTGCCCAACTGGCGTAATCACAAACTGCGGTGGTCGACGCGGAACCGTCGACGCAGGCAAAAACATGCTTCATTAATGCGTCCTTATTTTCGGCCAGAATACTACCATGGGATAGCGATTTTAGCTATGAGTTCCGCCCCCACGGGGGAACTTTCATTTTTTTGAAAAAGCGGTACATTAGTTAACACAAGAACAACAATCAGAAGGTTAATTATAATGCTTAAACGCAGCTCACTATCTGTTTCAATCGCCATAATTTTGGGTCTGTCACTCGCGGCTTGTAGTGATCAGACAGAGCAACAAACCAACAGCCAACAAGCCTCGCAGACGGAACAACAGTCGCAGTTGCCGGCACCGCCTGACGCGGTAGAAAAGGACTTTATCGTCGAGTCACCGGTTGCTGACCGCGTCGATACTTACTACTGGTTACGTGATGACGAGCGCAAAGACCCTGAGGTATTGGCTTACCTTGAGGCAGAAAATGAGTACTACGACGCTTACCGAAAAAGCTATGAGCAGCTGGAACAAACCTTAACCGACGAAATTATTGGGCGCATAAAACAAGACGACAGCAGCGTACCCTACGTGAAAGGCGATTACGAATATTACACACGCTACGAGGAAGGCAGTGAA
Organism: Idiomarina sp.; assembly: GCF_019431395.1. Classification (NCBI taxonomy): domain Bacteria; kingdom Pseudomonadati; phylum Pseudomonadota; class Gammaproteobacteria; order Alteromonadales; family Idiomarinaceae; genus Idiomarina; species Idiomarina sp. Next base: position 1,675,563 of record NZ_CP080268.1, on the reverse strand, counting down.
TACCCGATCCATGCGCGTAAACCGGTGTCTGGCGGTGAAGAGCAAATACTTTTGAATGTGAACGAACTGGCAAAAGACCACGACTACTACACTGCAGCCAACTTAACCATTAGCCCTAATCAAAATTTATTGGCGTATATGGTCGACACCAATGGACGACGCCAATACCAACTGTGGATTAAAGACTTAACCAGTGGCGAGATGCGGAAGCAAAGTCTGGATGGATTATCATCCAGCATCGCCTGGGCGGCAGACAATAAAACTCTGTTTGTTATCGAAAACGACCCGCAGACATTGTTATCAACTCGCGTGCTTAAACATCAGCTTGATGCGCCCGCAGAACAAGCGGAGTTAGTTTACGAAGAACAAGATGAGTCGTTTTATATGTGGCTTAGTAACAGTCGCGATAACCAGTACGTAAAAGTGCAGATGAGCAGTACTGTCGCAGATGAGTTACGTATCCTGGATACCAGCACTCCAGATGCCGACATGACTGTTTTTGCGCCGCGTGAACGTGGTGTTCAATACAGTGCTGAACATATTGATGGTCGCTGGATTATTCGCACCGACTGGAACGCGCCTAACTTTAAAGTCATGCAGGTTGACGCTGACGAGGTTGGTTCACGCGATAACTGGCAACCATTGATTGAACACTCCGATGATGTCTTTATTCAGGGCTTTACCACCTTTACCAATTACTTAGCCATTAACGAGCGTAGTGATGGCCTTCGCCGTATTCGCGTGCTGCCCTGGCAGGACTTTGAGCAACAACGCTATATCGAAGCCGAAGAAACACCTTTCGTGATGTACTCTCAACGCAACCCGGAACAGGATACCGACACACTGCGTTACGGCTTTAGCTCGTTAAAAACACCGACCAAGATCTACGCCTACGACATGAAAACTGGTGAGCAAGAGTTACTCAAACAAGACGAAGTACTGGGAGATTTTGATTCATCGAATTACCGCACCAAACGTGTTTGGGCGAAAGCGGACGACGGCACGGAAATCCCGGTATCGTTGTTAATACGCAGTGATTTTGAGCACGACGGCACCGCACCACTGTATCAATATGCCTACGGCTCATATGGCTCCTCGTCAGACCCGTATTTCCGCTCTACGGTGTTATCGCTAGTTGATCGCGGCTTTGTCTACGCAATCGCGCATATTCGCGGTGGTCAGGAAATGGGACGCGAATGGTATGAAGACGGCAAGTTGTTGAATAAGAAAAACACCTTTACCGACTTTATCGACGTGACCGAGCATTTAGTAAAAGAGGGCTACGCGCACCCGGACAAAGTTTTTGCCATGGGCGGCAGTGCCGGCGGACTGTTGATGGGAGCTGTCGCCAATATGGCACCGGATTTGTATCGCGGTATGGTTGCACACGTGCCCTTCGTCGATGTCGTCACCACTATGCTGGATGAGTCGATTCCGTTAACCACTAACGAATTCGACGAATGGGGTAACCCAAAACAAGAAGAGTATTACAACTACATGTTGTCCTATTCGCCGTACGATAATATCAGCGCCCAGGACTACCCGGCATTGATGGTTACGACCGGCCTGCACGATTCACAAGTTCAGTATTTTGAGCCCGCAAAATGGGTGGCTAAACTCCGCGATATGAAGACTGACAACAATCCGCTGGTATTTAGCGTCAACATGGAAGCCGGTCATGGCGGAAGTTCGGGTCGCTTCTCGCGGCTGGAGGAAATTGCTGAGGAGTACGCGTTTATTCTGGACTTGCTGGATAATTAAGTAGTGGAGGACGCGTTCGTGCATATCGACCCTGCGAAGGCGGGCTAGTCGGTATGCCGAGGGCTTCTCGCAAGAGGGACGCTGCAAGTACATCCATGTACGCTTGTTTCCGGCCATCCATGGCCTCCAACACCCTCTTGCGAGAAGCCCTCGACACACCAACGCCCGCCTTCACAGGGTCGATAGGAGTCCCTCTTGCGCGAGCCCCCGGCATACCAACTAGCCCGTCTTTGCAGAGTTGATATGCCCGAACTCCCCGAGGTCCCCAGCGCTTATAGGCCCAGCACTTCTTTACCCTGAATAAAATCAACATCAACCGGAATGCCGGCATCGCTGAGGCGGTCAAGATCGGCTTGCAGTTGCGTATTGATCACACCCAGGCTGTTGACCAGTTCGGCAACGCCGTCGTAATCACCGTCGCCTTGCAGGGTCAGGATTTTTTCTGACAGCTCGTTCATTGCCTGACGCATTTTGCCCATGTTAATTGCGTACTGGCCTTCAGCGTTGCGGGTGAAGGCCCCGGCGTTGGCAAAGTAATTAAAACGAATCATATTGGCTTTGCCGTGGGCGCTGGAGGCACCGAAGCGGACAGAACGGAAGATACTGGCCATAAAGGTGGTGTAGTAATCTTCCAGTTTGCCGGTCTCGATTTCGCCTTTTTCGAACAATTGGGTGATCATATACAGACCCAGGATATCGGCTTTACCTTCTTCCAGTGCCGAGGCATGTTCTTTTAACGCAGCGCGGACGGTGCCCTTGTCATTAATGGTGTTTTTAATACCTAAACCATGGGCGACTTCGTGGAACATGGTATTGGCAAAGAATGCATCGAAGGTAATATTACCTCGTTGCTCGGGCGCAATAAGCTGTTCGGCAATAGGCACCAGAATTTTATCAAACTTAGCCTGCATGGCGTTTTTTAACTGCAGGCGGCGGGTACCTTTTTCTAGCTGAACTTGCTCGTCATTAGGTAAGTTGATGGCAATTGTTTTACTACCAGCGTTGGAGTGGCCGGCGTAGTAAATAGCGTCGTAGGCGTTAAGTTGTGCATTAGCACCGGGCATTTCGGCCTTGTATTTGTCCGCAACCGGCAGGCCTCGTTGCAGTTCCGGTAAGAATTGCGCGTACTTAGCTAATCGTTCACTCCATGCTTTGTCCTTAATTAAAACGTAGGACTCAAATGCAGTTTTGTAGCCGAATAATTGGTCTTCGTAATTCTCGATCGGGCCGATGACGACGTCGATATCATTGCCGGTCATATCCATCCAGGCAAGATCAGAGGGCTGGTATTCGTTACTCAAAAAGGCGTCGGCGCGCAAACGCAGATAGTTTGCAAAATCCTGGTTCTCCGCTAAATCAGCTGCCTGGCGCAATAGGTCAGCCGCTTTGTGCAGCTGCTGTTGATAAGCACGAGAATATGGGACTGTGGTTAACTGACCGTTGCTATCGCGACGGATTAAGGTGTACAAGCTGTCTTTCTGGTCGTTGTCAAAGGCCTCAAATTCCGGCTTAGTCATGTCGGCGGGATAAAAATTGGCGCCGGCAGGTTTTTCGCTGAACTCAGCAATAAACGGCTTGTCGCCGTTGAGACGATCCCAGGGGCCGTAGTTAATTCGTCCAAATTCTTTCGCTGACTCGGGAACGGAGGATAAAAACTCGTCGCGGTCGCGTGGGAATGCCTGCTGCCAAAATAAATCATCCATGATCACTGATGCGTCGATTAATAGTGAGATCATGCGCTTTTGGTTATCACTCAGATGGCTCAAATCTGAATTCAACTCATAGTCAGTGTATATATCAAAGCGACTTTCGGCGCCATCAGCGACGCTGTATTGCACTGTTGTAGCAGTCGATGATTGCTCGGCGCTATCGGTTGATGATGTCGGTTGATCGCTGCAAGCGACCAGAGCTAAACATAAAGGAGCTAAGGTAAATATTTGTTTTAACATAACGGTGTTTTTTTGGTTATAGTAGCGGTTACACGATCTATAAAGTACTGCTTACTACCAGCGGGCGCAAGCGAGACTAAATAATAAGGATACGGCAATGGCAGCGCCGAATGCGCTTTACCTATTAATCGACGACCGTTTAAAACGCGATGAACTGCAATTACCGGGCTTACCTGAAACCGCAGAGCGGGTTCGTGAAGCAACGCTGAACCCTAATTGTAATTTGCAGGAGCTGGCGCGAATCATTCAGCATGACCCGGCTTTGTCGGCGCGTTTAATTCGATTAGCTAATAGTGCGTACCTAGGGAGCAGAAGCAAGGCAGAAAGTTTAATGCAGGCGCTAACCCGCATTGGACTGCGGCGGATAAGAACGTTGGCACTGGCGATGGCGGTAGAACAAGTATTCTGCCCGGCTAACGATATTGTGCGTGAATATGCACAACGCTATGTTCGGCAAACACGCGAGATCGCAGCTGCGTCGGTTGTTATCACACAGCATCTGCAAGAGCGTGGTATAGGTCATCGGTTACATCAGGACGTGGCCTTATTGGCAGGCATGGTATCGCGCATCGGGCTGGCGCCAATTTTAAAGCTGGCAGATGAGTTTGATGATAGTTTTGCCAACCCGTCGTTAATTAACGGCACGATGCGAAGCTTCGGCGGCAAGTTGGGAGTGGATGTGCTCAAACACTGGGAGTTCACGCCTAATTTAATTCGTGTACCGCACTATTTTCGCTGTGGCCGTATGAAGTTGCTCGACGATGCAATTGTTGTGAATTACTGCGATATCGTGCATCTGGCAAGTTTGCTAACGGAAAATGCCGAAGCAGATAAAGCGGCTATGACCATTGCCGAATATGAACAGCGGGAAATTATTCCTGCCAGTGGTTTCTGGCAGGAAGAGTCAATACAAACAGCCTATCGAACGATGCTGGAGACGCTAAGTTAAGCGTCAGAACCCGTAAAGGCACGCACCAGGTCATCATATAACTGACCCACTTGTGCTGAAATCAGCATAAAATCAGCGTCAACTTTTTGCTCCGGGGTTGGGTCGACCAGGTCATCTTGCTCATCCATTAGCATATCGGTTGCCTTGACCCGTTTTAATGCAAAATCTGTCTCGATAATAAAGTCGATATGCTCTTGCCATGTTAGCCCCAGCCGCGTTACCTGTTTACCGGATGTCAGGTGAGCCTGAATATCATCACGGCTAAGATCTTCGTTTTTGCAACGTAATATGCCACCGTCTTGCTGTGGTGCTGTTAGTTCGGCTTCGTCACCAAATTCAAACGGGTTAGGAACGTGATTGGACTTAAGCCATTCGGTCAGGGTTAGTTCGATTGATTCGGCCGGGCTCACCGGCTGCACCGGTAGTGAGCCTAGCGTAGAGCGCAACAGCCCCAAAAAGTCTTCTGCTCTGTTAGCAGCGGACTCATCGATAACAATCAACTGGCGTTTTAAATCGATGTATCCCCAGCTTAGGCGAAAGCGACTGAATGCTTGTGGCAGCATCTGGTGTACCAAGTCTTCTTTGAGGTTTTGTTTTTCTTTGCGATTAACCGGACGTCCCTCAGTTTCCTGGATTTGACGAACTTTTTCGTCCACTTCTGCGTTAACGACGGTCGCGGGTAATACCTTTTCTTCGCGCCGGGCACAGAGCAAGTGACAATTATTTAAGCTGTGTGTGAGTAACGCATTGTCTGCGCCAAAGGGAGAACACCAGCCAAAGCTACTTTGATCCTGGCGCCCGCAGGGCTTAAATAGATAGTCCTGTAACTGATTTTCAAAGTCTTCGGGCAATGCAAAAGTGTCGCTAAAGCGATAAAAGCGTAAATTCCTAAACCACATGCTGAGGTCTCTTTAAGTTGATTATTTATGTAAACAAGGATTAATTAAGAATGATTACCGGGAAGGTAAACTCGTAAGTTAGGCCATTACCCGGCTCACTGTAGGCGTTAATATCGCCTTTTAATGTCTGTGTTACGAGGTTTCGTACAATGTGCGTGCCCAGACCGCTGCCGCCCTGGTCACGTTTGGTGGTAAAGAACGGGTCAAACAAATGATTCAGCTTTTGTTCATCAATACCAATGCCATCATCGCTGTAGCGAATACGCAGCAGGTCTTGCTCGCCATCATGCTCGGTAGTGATATTTATCCACATATTACCGCTATTAATGCCATCAAAGCCGTGCAGTAGCGAATTCATAATCAGGTTTGTGAAAATCTGTGATATGGCGCCGGCCGGGCAGCGGATATACAAATCGGCGGGACACTCGATATGTATCTGGTGTTGCGTTTTTTTTAGTTGCGGTTGCAGTGACTGGATTAAGTCTTCTACATAGCGCTTTAAATTAATATCGCGAATAGCATCTGACGCTTGGTCAACAGCAACCTGTTTAAAGCTGCTGATAAGTTCAGAGGCGCGCTGCAAATTGTTGTCAAGCAGGCCCAGACTCTCCTGACCTTCGCTAATAAACTTTTTCAGTTGCGGCTGGGTGAGCTGTTTGGACTCCAGTGCTTGTGCCAATTCTTCCAACTTTTCCTGCATAAATGAAGTCGCGGTAACACTGATGCCTATGGGCGTATTCACGTCATGTGTTATACCGGCAACTAAACCTCCCAGTGAGGCCATTTTCTCTGATTCAACCAGTTGCTGTTGGGTTTCTTTTAAATGTTGCAGAGACGCTTCCAGGCGCTGGTTTGAGTCGCGCAGCGTTTTTTCCATGGTACGGCGTTGGCTGATTTCCCGTTCCAGCTTCTCCTGGCGCATTTCCAGTTCGTTTTTACGTTGCTCCAAGTCCAGCATCACCTGGCTCAGGCGCGAGGTCTTGCGGGCGACTTCCTGCTCCAGAATAGCATTTTGCTCATCCAGCTGGCGGTTAGCCAGTTTCAGTTTGTGCTGTGTGCGCTCCAGGTCGTCCTGATATTCCTCGATATTATCAATAAGCTGATTGTAAGCGTGTTCAATTAATACCAATTCATTGTTGTGTTGGTCGTGTAGACGTACTCGCGAGGCTTCCAGGTTATCTAACCGGAACGAACGAATCTGCCGGGTCAGGTCATTTAACGGGCGATTAAGCATGCGATTAAAAGCCAGCGAAAATAGAATCAGCAGGAAGGTACTCTTGATGATGGCGTTACCGACAATAAAGGCCAGGCTGAGCTTAATGCGGTCAATGGCAATATCGCGGGTCGAAAATAGCGTGACATCACCGACGCGGGTAGAGTGTCCGGAAAACTCAAAAATAAGCGTATTAAAATAACCAAAGATACCGTTCTGTTCTTGTAGCGTATAGCCGTCGGCTACTTGCTCCGGAAGCTCGTCAACCGATATTGTTTCGCCTAACTGCACCACCACGTTACCGCTGTCATCGCGAATTAAAACGCCGGCAATAGCCGGAATACTGATTAAGCCATCGGCAATGGTATCTATTTGCGGGTTATTAAACTCCCACAACGAGCGAGTCAGCGAACCGCTAAAGGTACTTTGCTGGTTTTCCAGTTCGGCCAGTAGTGCGCGTTTGGTATCAAAGTATTCGGCCCCAATCTGGATCGCTGTCACCATTAATGTCAGTAGAAAATAGACTGACAAAACGCGAGTGAGTAGTGAGGTAGAAATACTTTTATTGGCCATAAAAGGGTAACAATCGCCGTTTATTCTATGCGGATAATTATCGCTTAAGCTAAAACATTCTCGCCCGTAACGCAATAAAAAGGCGTGTCACAAAGCTGACATATAGCCGTCATCAAGCTGTCACGAAAAATCACTAAAGTTGTCGCATCTTTCACATGGGGGCTTAATTCCCCTTGATTAAATAGCGAAGGTCCCACTTATGAGGTTGTTAGCAACAAGCACCGCGTTAGCTCTCGCAGCCACGCTATCACTGTCTGTAAATGCTCAGGATTCCAATCTTGAGCCGGTGGTAGAAAATGCCGCACAAATCAACCAGTCCGCACGGCAGTCACAATTAACTGTCGATACGATAGCAGAGTCAATGCAAGAGCGCCTGCAACAGTATAAGCAAATCATGAAGGAAATTGATGGTTTGCAAGTCTATACCCAGCAGCTACAGCAGCAGGTTGGTAGCCAGCAACAGGAAATGGATGACCTGAACCAGTCACTTGATCAGGTGAGCATTGTCGAGCGCCAGGTATCGCCTCTGATGACACGCATGATTGATGCACTGGAAACTTTTGTAGAACTGGATGTACCGTTTTTAGAAAAAGAACGTGCAGACCGCCTGGCAGGCTTAAATGATTTAATGCAGCGCGCCAATGTTGAGGTTTCTGAAAAGTTCCGCCGGGTCATGGAAGCTTATCAAATCGAAGCGGAATATGGCCGCAATATCGAAGCCTACAGCGCAGAGCACTCGGTCAATGGTCAGCTGCAGGATGTGACCTTTTTGCGTATCGGTCGGCTGGCATTAATTTACAAAACCCGTGATGGACAGCAATTAGGTATTTGGGATCAACAAGCACGCGAATGGAAGCCTCTCGACAATAGCCACCTTATTGCCGTCGACCAAGCGATTAGCATTGCCCGCAAACAAAAAGCACCGGACATGCTGATGTTACCTCTTCTCGCCAATAAAACCTCGGGTCAATAAGGAGCTCTGGTATGTTACGTCACTCGTTAAAAAAATTGACCCTGGCTGCAGCGGCTTCTTTGCTGGCCATGTCGGCAAGCGCGGCAAAACCGCAGGATCCGATTAATTTAGATCAGTTATTACAACAGTTGCAGCAAGGTCAATTCTCGCAGTCGGAAGAGAATAAAGCGCGTGAAGCGCGTTTCAGGCAGCAGGAAGCACAGCAAGAACAAATCCTGCAAGAGGCCATCGCGCAGCGCAACGCGCTGGAGCAACAAGCGTCAGATTTAGAGACACAGTTTGAAGGCAATGAAACTCGCCTGGCTGAGCTGGAAAATAACCTTGAGCAAAGCATGGGCTCGCTGAAAGAGCTGTTTGGTGTATTGCAACAGGTAACCAGTGACGCGGCGGGTAAGTTCCAGAATTCGGTAATATCTGCGCAATTCCCCGGCCGGGCGGAGCAACTATCAGCACTGGCGGAAAAAGTCGGTAATTCATCTAAGTTGCCGTCGATAGAAGAGATTGAAACGGTCTGGTTTGCTTTGCAAAAAGAAATGACCGAGTCGGGCAAAATTGCTGAATTCAATGCTGAAGTGACTGAGGCAGATGGTGAGAAAGAACAACAACCGGTCGTTCGAGTTGGTAGCTTTAACCTGGTGGCTGACGGTAATTACCTGGAATACAACAGCACTACCGGCAATATTGCAGAGTTAGTGCGGCAACCAGCCGGGCGCTATCTTGATTCGGCAGAGGCGATACAGGAAGTCGATTCGGGCGTGGTGAACTTTGGTTTAGACCCCACCGGTGGCTCAATCTTAGGCTTGTTAGTGCAGGCCCCCAGTTTAAAAGAGCGTGTCCAGCAAGGTGGTACTGTGGGCTATATTATTCTGGCGCTGGGCGTGGTCGGTTTACTATTCGCGCTGGAACGATTTGTATCGCTGATGTTGATTGGCAACAAAGTTAAACGCCAGCTCAAGAAACCGCAGCCGAGCAATGACAACCCGCTGGGTCGCGTCATGCTCATTAAAGACAAATACCCGCAAGCTGACACCGAAACACTGGAACTGAAACTAAGCGAGGGGATTTTACGCGAGGTGCCTAAGATCACCCGTAACCTAACCTTTATTAAAATCATCTCGGTCGTTGCGCCTCTAATGGGTCTGTTAGGTACCGTCACCGGCATGATCAATACCTTTCAGGCGATCACCTTATTCGGTACTGGTGACCCTAAGCTGATGGCTGGTGGTATCTCGCAGGCATTGGTTACGACCGTACTGGGCTTGGTTGTCGCTATTCCAATGACGCTGTTATTTGCGATGTTACATACCCGCAGCAAAAACATGATTCATATCCTGCAGGAACAAGCGTCGGGCATCATTGCGGAGCGTTCTGAGCGAGGAGCATAAGTCATGTTATTCCTCATTGAATTTAGTCACGCGTTACGTGACTTCCTGGAGACCGGCGGCCAGGTGCTGCTGGTCATCGGAATCCTCATCTTTACGATGTGGTTGATGATTTTAGAACGAATTTTTTATTTTTTTCGTGGTCATCGTGCCCGTGTCAAAGATGCACTAAAACGCTGGCAGCAGCGTGAGGACAAGTCCTCCTGGCACGCCGAGCAAATTCGCCAGGCGATGATTTCACGGGTGGCATTGAGTTTAGGCGGCAACCTGCCGGTGATTAAAGCATTGGTAGCACTGTGTCCGTTGCTGGGTCTGATGGGAACCGTAACCGGCATGATCGAGGTGTTCGACGTGATGGCAATTACTGGTACCGGGAGCGCACGTTCAATGGCTTCGGGCGTGTCGAAAGCGACTATCCCAACGATGGCAGGCATGGTCGGTGCTTTATCGGGGGTGTTTGCAGCAACCTGGTTACAGCGCACCACCCGCCGCGAAAAAATGAAATTAGAAGACCGCATTTTACTTGAGCGTCATTAATTGGAGCGCCAACAATGAAACAGCATTTTGCCAACTTAGTGGAAGAAGAAGAAAGCCAAATTGATATGACGCCGATGCTGGACGTTGTATTTATCATGTTGATTTTCTTTATAGTTACAGCGTCTTTCGTCAAAGAAGCGGGTATCGACGTTAACCGGCCGGACGCTTCAACAGCGGTGCAAAAAAGCCGCGCCAATATCCTGGTTGCTATTAGCGAAAATAACGAGATCTGGATTAACAAACGCCAGGTTGATGCGCGAGCGGTGCAGGCAAATATTGAACGCTTATACGCCGAGAACCCGCAAGGTTCGGTGGTTATTCAGGCGGATGAGCAAGCCAATACCAAAACCCTGATTCAGGTAATGGATGCCGCGCGTTCAGCCGGTGTATTTGACGTGTCAGTAGCAACGGACGAGCAGTGATATGCGTTATCTTGCTGCAATTTTAGCTGCCGCAGGCATCACCATTGGGTTGTTCTATCTGATGCAATCGCTAATCAGTGGCGGCGAGGGGGCGATGTCAGAGCCGGTGCGCGGCAGTGTGCTTGATTTTGTGCGTACCCCCGAACCAGAGCAAGTTCAGGAAAAGGAAAGAAAGCCTGAGCGTCCGCCGGAGCCTGAGCAGCCACCGGAAGATTTACCACAGCCACAAATGGACACCAATGTCGAAGCCGATACCGGCGCTGGCTATGACTTTTCGGCCAATGTCGATGCAGCAGCTGATATTGGTAATGGCGCTTCGCTACAAGCCTCTGATGGAGAATATTTACCCATCGTTAAGGTGCAGGCAACTTATCCTCGCCGGGCTTTACAGCGTGGTATCGAAGGTTACGTGGTAGTTGAGTTTACCGTTACCCGGCAGGGCACTGTGCGTGACCCGGTGGTCGTGCAAGCTGAGCCTGAGGGAATCTTCGAGCAATCGGCGCTGGATGCGGTCATGAAATTTAAATACAAGCCGCGGGTAATCGATGGTGAACCTGTCGAAGTCGAAGGCGTGCAAAACCGCATGACCTTTGAAATGAATTAATGGAGAGCGTCATGAATAAACTGTTAAAGACGCTGGCATGTGCGGGTGTTGCACTCTTTGTATCGGCACAACCGGTGCTGGCGCAACAAACAGAACGTGTACCGGCGTTACGCGAGAAAGTTTATAGTCAGTTGGCCCGGGCACAGTCGGTTGCTGACGAGCAAAATAACGCAGCAGGTATTGCTGTGCTGCGTGAGATAGAATCTCGAGCGGATAGCATGAATAGCTATGAGCGGGCGATGCTCTGGAACTTTTTCGGTTTTATGCACTATGACAATGGCGATACGACCAAGGCCATTGAATATTTCGGCAAGGTGGTAAACGAAACGCCAATCCCAGCATCGTTAAAAAAGAGCACCTTGTTCAGCTTGTCGCAGTTAGCATTGAGTGACGGCCAGTACCAAAAGTCACTGACTTACCTCAGTGACTGGAAAACTCTGGCGGAAGAAAAAGAGTTAGCTAAGGCATGGATTTTAGAAGCGCAGGTCTACTATCAAAAAGGCGATTATGCAGCTGCGCTTGAACCGATACAGCGGGCACTCGAAAATGCAGTAAAGGAAGGCGATATAGCTAAAGAAAACTGGCTGATTCTGGCACGCGCAGTGCACTATGAGCTGGGTCAAACAGAAGGCGTTGCGCGTATGCTCGAACAGTTAGTGGTTAACTACAGTAAACCCGAGTATTGGTTACAACTAGCCGGTATTTATGGCCAGCTGGAACAAAATAAAAAGCAACTGGCAGTTTTAGAGGCGGCTTATCAGCAGGGTTTTGTTACTAAAGCCAGCGATATTCGCAATCTGGCGCAGGTATATTATTTGAACGAATTACCCTATGAAGCTGCGCAGTTGATGCAAAAATTCTTTGCTGAGGGTGTGCTTGAGCGTAACCTGAGTAACCAAAAATTTTACGCGCAAAGTTTAACGCAAGCCAAAGAATATGACGCGGCAATAGTAGCTTATCAAACCGCTGCTGATTTGGGCGACACAGCAAAAATGCTGGCTCAGGCTGCTCAGTTAGCTATTAACATAGATAACAACGAGCAAGCGTTGCAGCTGGCTAAACAGGCATTGTCAGCGGGCGACGTTAAAAGCCCGGGCAACCTTTATCTGGTGCAAGGTATGGCTCACGTAAACAACAAAGATTTTGAACAAGCAGTTACAGCATTTGCCCGTGCCGCCGAATTTGAGGCAACGCAAGCAGCAGCTCAACAATGGGCAAAATATGCTAAAGCTCAGGAAAAATATGCTCAACAAATGGCCAACATTGACATCTGAGTGACATCTAAAATTCATTCAATTGTCACAATGTCATAAAGCTGTCATAAAAAAGACATAACATGGACACAGATTAGCAATGATTCTGTAACCTCATCTATTTTGGTTTATAACCATTCAGATGAGTTTAACGCTCCATTTAATAAAGTTCAGGCAGGGTCTTTTTATGAACAAGCTTTTAGGTATCGCTGCGTTGGCAGCATTAAGTGTTCCATTCGCAAGTCCTTCACTTGCGCAAGACAACGACGCGTTGACAGTTTACGGTCGCGCCAATGTGTCATTGCAGAGTAACGACGAAGGTAACGGTGCCGAAACCGAAGTGGTCAGTAACTCCTCTCGGTTTGGTTTTAAAGGCTTTTCCGAGTTGAATGACGAGCTGGAGGTTTTTTACCAGCTTGAATTTGGCATTGACTTAGCGGACTCCAGCGACAACGATGACGCCGTGAGTAACCGTAACCAAGTTGTTGGTTTGCGGGGTGGCTTTGGTGAGGTGATGATTGGCCGCTACGATACCCTTTTGAAGGATTCGCAAGGCAGTGTTGATCAGTTTAAAGACTACGAAGCAGACCTAAAAGCGTTGTTCCGTGGCGAGAACCGTCCTGATAATACGCTAACCTATTACTCGCCGAGTTATAACAACTTTAGTGTTGGTGTCACCTATGTCGCATCAGAAAACGACGCCGTAGACGATGGCGTTTCATTCGGGCTGTTATACGGTGATGACAAACTTAAAAAGACCAACTTTTATGCGGCGCTGGCTGTTGACCGTGATGTAGCCGGTTATGACATCGAACAGTTTAGTGTGCATACGAAAGCGGGTGACTTTAAGCTGGGTGCAGCGCTGCAGCAATTTGAAAGCACCAATGGCCAGTTTGATGGCGACGGTTATTTATTGAGTGCGGCCTACCCCTACAATAATTGGGTTTTCAAAGGGCAATATCAATCGGTCGATGAAAGCGGTGATACTGACGCCTCCTTCTCAGCAGGCGCTGACTATTTCTTTAGTGGCGACACCCGTGTTTACGCCTGGTATACCGGCCGCGAGTGCGACATTCAGGCCTATGCAAGCCGAGGTTGTGGCGCATCGCCGGGTGTCAGTCAGGACTACTTTGCTGTCGGTATTCGCCACGACTTTTCTTGGTAACGCGTCACTGACTGCAGTAGCCTCTATCCTCGATAGAGGCTACACTGAGCCCTGTAGCATTTAACAGGGGAGTTGTTGTTATGATCAATCTGGCTGTTCTGGGCATTTACCTTTTGATTGGTCTGGTGATAAAACGTGCGGGAAAATTCCCCGACAATACCGCACAAGTGCTTAATCTTTATGTCATTTATGCTGCGCTCCCCGGGGTAATTTTTACCAAGATCCCATCACTTGAATTCTCTACTGATTTATTAATTCCGGTGATTATCCCCTGGGTACTGTTATGTATCAGTGCGGTTTTTATTTACGCGGTCGGTCGCCTATTGGGTTGGAGTCGCAGCATTATTGGCGCGCTGCTAATTTGTGTGCCGCTGGGTAATACTTCCTTTTTTGGTTTCCCGATGATCGAGGCGTTTTATGGCAGCGATGCGATTTTGTATGGTCTGCTATATGACCAGTTTGGCTCTTTCTTTGGCCTGGCCATATATTCGACCGTGATTATTGCACTATTTGCTGAAGGCGCCGAGGGTGAGACTGCCAGACCCACTGTGCTGGCGATTGGCAAAAAAATAATCTTGTTTCCGCCCTTTATTGCTTTGGTTATCGCGTTATTTATCAAAGACCTGCAGTATCCGCCAATATTTGCTGAATTAGTGCAGTCGCTGGCGGTGACGCTGGTACCGGTGATTATGGTAGCGGTTGGGTTTCAGCTTAAATTCAGGCTGCCAAAGGGTAGTAAAACCCCCTTATTTGTTGGTTTAGTGACCAAGCTTCTGTTAATGCCCTTAATCACTATTGGCTTACTGTGGGCATTCGGTTTTGAATCACAGTTGGTGCAAGTCACGGTATTTGAAAGTGCTATGCCGCCTATGATTACTGCAGGTGCAGTAGCCATCATGGCAGGCCTGGCGCCGAGTCTGGCTGCCGCAATGGTAGGTTATGGCATTCTGTTTGCGTTCGTGTCACTGCCGCTTTTCTACCAGTTATTACAGTGGCTGGCATAAAATGTTGTCATAAAAGTGACGTGTTTTCATAAAAGTGTCATATTAATTGTTAATAATCAGGGCATCCCAACAGTGCAGGAATCCCTAAATGTCACGCAGAATATTAATTGTTGAAGATGAGGCTCCCATTCGCGAAATGTTAAGTTTCGTGATGGAGCAGCATGGCTATCAGGCAGTGGAAGCCAAGGACTTTGACACTGCGATAAGTAAAATTGCCGAACCTTACCCCGATATGGTGTTATTGGACTGGATGCTCCCTGGTGGCTCGGGTATTCAGCTGGCAAAAAAAATAAAGGGTGATGATTTTACCCGTAACATTCCTATTATTATGCTGACCGCTCGCGGTGAGGAAGAAGACAAAGTCAAAGGGCTGGAAGTAGGGGCAGACGACTACATCACTAAACCGTTCTCGCCAAAAGAATTGATGGCTCGGATGCGGGCAGTTTTCAGACGTGTTGCGCCAACGGTGTTGGATGAGCCACTTGATTTTGAAGGCTTAAAACTAGATCCTGTTTCGCATCGTATATCGGCTAATGACAGAAGCATCGATATGGGGCCAACCGAGTTTAAGCTATTACATTTTTTCATGACTCACCCGGAGCGCGTGTACAGCCGCGAGCAATTGCTTGACCACGTATGGGGGACCAATGTGTATGTTGAAGATCGCACCGTCGATGTTCACATCCGCCGTCTACGCAAAGCACTGACCGAGCACGGCTATGATCGTCTAATACAGACGGTTCGTGGTGTCGGTTATCGCTTTTCAAGTCGCTAACAGGTATTAACAGGGACCGCGCAATTCATGGACCGTGATTACTCAAATTTGATGGCTGTGCGCGGCCTGCTGCTTTACCTGATTCCCTTTGGTGTCATTGGCTGGCTGTTAGACTTGTTTTGGCCGGTACTTACCTTTGCACTTGCCGGCCTTGTGCTATGGCATTATTACTACCAACAACGGTTAACTAAATGGTTATGGAAAAGCCGTAACCTTTTGCCACCAACCGCACCGGGTAGCTGGAGCTATATTTACGATGGCATTTATCGCAACCAACGTCGTAGTCAGTATCGTCGCAAATCGCTGGCGCGGCTGTTACGCCGATTCCGCGAAGCTGCCGAAGCGCTTCCTGATGCAGCCATTGTTTTTCGTAAAGACGGCTCGTTATTGTGGAGCAATAAACTAGCCCAGTTTTATTTCGGCTTGCGTTGGCCGGAAGACGCTGGCATGCGATTATCCAACCTGATTCGTCACCCGGAGTTTTTTGTTTACCTCAACAAGGGTGAATTTGGTGAGGCGTTAACCATACCATCCCCCGTGCGCGATTCCTTAGATATCGAAATTCGCGTTATGCCATACAGTGATGACCAGTTTTTATTGGTGGCACGTGACGTGACGCAGTTAAAGCAGCTCGAGAACTTGCGCCGCGACTTTGTTGCTAATGTTTCACACGAATTGAAAACCCCACTGACGGTGTTACAGGGATACTTAGAGATGCTGGATGATCCGCAGCATACGCCCCCTGCAATGACAGCCAAAGCGGTAGAGCAAATGCAGCTACAAAGCGAGCGGATGAAGAACTTGGTTGACCAGTTATTGCAGTTATCCCGCATGGAAACGCCGAGCCATGATGTGTTTGATCAAGTGGTTGAGATGCCAGCACTAATTGGCGAGCTACGTGCTGAGGCTGAAAAACTGGCAACTGACAAAGCATTGCAACTGACCTTTGATATCGAACCGATTAATGTTTACGGTAAACGCGACTTGCTGCGCAGCGCAATGCAAAACCTAATCACTAACGCCATACGTTATATTCAGGACGAGGGTCATGTGCGGGTTACCTGGCGGCGTGTTCGCGATGAAGTTGAATTTAGCGTTGAAGATAACGGCCCGGGTATCGATGGTGAACATTTACCGCGTTTAACTGAGCGCTTTTACCGGGTCGACGCCGATCGTAACAGTGAAAATGGTGGCACCGGGCTCGGGTTATCGATCGTTAAGCAAGCGCTGGAACATCACAACAGCCATTTAGAAGTTAATAGTAAACCAGGCGCCGGTTCGCGTTTTTGGTTTCGCTTGTCAGCAGGTTTAATTCAAAACCGCAAATAATAAAGTGGCATCACAAAAGCTTTAAGAATCTGTCATATTTGTCATCAAACTGTCACATTGCTTGCCTATACTCTCATCATCGAAACAAACTCATCAATTCGATGATGACTAAGAGGTGAACACAATGTTCAAATCATTAAAATCCTTCAGTAAATCATTTTCAGTTGTTGCTTTAGCGGGCGGCGTGGCATTTAGCGGCGCAGTGGCAGCTAATACCGATGACCTGCCGGAATACAATAAAGTGTCTGGTCTGTCTGGTAACCTTTCATCAGTTGGGTCTGACACATTGGCTAACATGATGACCTTCTGGGGCGAAGAGTTTAAACGCATGTATCCCAGCGTTAACATTCAAATCCAGGCTGCCGGTTCATCTACTGCACCGCCAGCGTTAACCGAAGGTACGTCAAGCTTTGGCCCAATGAGCCGGGCGATGAAGTCGAAAGAAATCGAAGCGTTTGAAAAGCGTCATGGCTATAAGCCAACGGCTGTGCGTGTTGCTATCGACGCCTTGGCCGTATTCGCGCACAAAGATAATCCTATCGAGGGTCTTTCTATTGCCGAAGTTGATGCAATCTTCTCTTCTACCCGCAAATGCGGCGCCAGCAAGCAAGTTAACCGTTGGGGCGATTTAGATTTAGACGGCGAATGGGCAGGTCGTGATTTACAGCTTTATGGTCGTAACTCGGTATCAGGTACTTATGGCTACTTTAAAGAAGTCGGTTTGTGTGATGGTGATTTTCGTTCTAACGTTAACGAACAGCCTGGCTCGGCTTCAGTAGTGCAGTCAGTTTCTACTTCTTTGAATGCGATTGGTTACTCTGGTAT
The DNA here is from genome assembly GCF_019431395.1 of Idiomarina sp. Classification (NCBI taxonomy): domain Bacteria; kingdom Pseudomonadati; phylum Pseudomonadota; class Gammaproteobacteria; order Alteromonadales; family Idiomarinaceae; genus Idiomarina; species Idiomarina sp. The sequence goes on along the minus strand of NZ_CP080268.1, from coordinate 1,657,950 downwards.
TGGTTATGTTACCTCTGGCGTTAAAGCAGTACCTATTGCCAAAGGCGAAGGTGAAGACTTTATTGCGGCGACACGCGAAAACGCATTGGCAGGAAAGTATCCACTAGCACGCTTCTTGTACGTATATGTAAACAAGCACCCGAATAAGCCTCTGGGTAAAGCAGAAGCTGAATTCATGAAAATGATTCTGTCAAAACAAGGCCAGGATATTGTCAATAAAGATGGCTATATCGGTCTACCCAAAGCGGTTGTCGATGCTGAACTGGAAAAACTTGGTTTAAGCCACTAAATTATAAACCTTTTAGAAGGCCGGCATCCCATTTGAGGTTGCCGGCTTTTTATATTTTTACACTTTGGTGAACAAAATATGACAGCACTGTAACAGTACTGTCATAAAACTTTACTAAACTAGTACTCAGTTAATTTAGAGTCACTTTAAATACTTGAGGTCACGATGGCGACACAATCTGCCCAGCAGTTATCTGCCAATCGCACGCGGTTGTTTAAAGACCGATTTGCCCGCTACGGAGTTACCGCTGGCGGCATTATGGTGTTGGTTGCACTGCTTTTGATCTTTTTCTACCTGCTTTATGTGGTACAGCCGATTTTCGAATCGGTTAGCCTTAAAAAAGTAAATGAATTTAACTTGCCGCAAGCGCAGCAAGTTGAAGCGGTGGGGATGGAAGAACAAGCAGAAATCGGTTATCGCTTTTTGCAGAGCGGTAAATTAGAGTTTTTCGCATTAATTGACAAAAACGAACGTCAAGCCGGCGACATTTTGCTTAGCGAGCAGTTTGCTGATGCGGATACCATCAGTAGTTTTGCGAAAACCTTACCGGTCAACAAACAGTACGTTTATGGTTTAAACGACGGCAAAGCTGTGGTGGTTGAACCAAAATTCAACGTGACCTTTCCTGAAACAGCTGCAACTGCCGCTACCGACCGTGTTGAGCGGATTATTACCCCGCGCTTTGAAGTGAAGAATGATGGTCAGCCTTTGGTCATTGATGAGCAACAACGTGCTTTGCAAAAACTTGCCTACGAAACTGATGGCGATGGAATGTTGTTTGCGGCGTCCGTGGATAGCAGTACGTTGCTGATCACGCATTTTGTAGCCGAAGAAAACTTTATGACCGGTACGGTAACACTGACGCCAAACTACACTGAAATTCCGCTTAACAGTGCTATTGATGACATTGTGGTTACGCCGGATCTGCGCCAGGTGATGGTGCGCCGTGAAAATCGCGTGCATATATTTGATATATCGGTTAGTGGTGAAGTTAGTGAACGCGATCTACTACCGATGCGCAAAGGTGAACTTGGTAACGCAACCGGAATGTACTTGTTGGCTGGGGCGTCGTCTATCCTGTTAACCCATGATACCGGTTTGGTCTCACAATGGTTTGAAGTTCCCGGTGACGAAGGTCGCCAATACCAGTATATTCGCCAGTTTGATGCGGGGTCACCGGTAACTGATGTTGAAGTGGAATACTATCGCCGTACGTTTTACACCTTGTCTGAGAATGGTGAATTAAACATTTTTCATACCACCTCAGAAGCTGACTTATACCAGGGCAAACCTGCCGAAGTCGACGTTGAGCGCGTGATGGTTGATCCGCGTGCAAATTATCTATTGATGAAAACGGCGTCAGGGTACAGCTTATTCGATGTTGATAACGAACATCCGGAAGTAACCTGGAGTGGCATATGGCAGGAAGTCTGGTACGAGGGTTATCCTGAACCTGATTACACCTGGCAGTCAACCTCGGGTTCGGATGATTTCGAATCTAAATTTAGCCTGGTGCCCATTTCATTCGGTACCATTAAAGCCGCGGCCTACGCGATGCTATTCGCGGTGCCGATTGGCCTGGCTGCTGCAGTCTATACGGCTTACTTTATGTCCCCTTCGGTGCGTAAATTTGTTAAGCCAACGGTCGAAATTATGGAAGCACTACCGACCGTTATCCTGGGCTTTTTGGCGGGCCTATGGCTAGCGCCGTTGGTCGAGGCCTATTTGCCCGGATTTGTCGCTATATTAATTTTAATACCGACCTCCATAATCGCCATGGCGGCTATCTGGAGTCAGATGCCGACCAACATCAAGTCTAAAGTGAATGACGGCCGTGCCAGCTTGTTGCTGATACCGGTTGTATTGTTGATGGGCTGGTTATCTTTCGAGATGAGTCCGTGGATAGAACAGGTGCTGTTTGACGGTGATGCACGTCGCTTTATAACTAACGAGCTTGGCGTGACCTTTGACCAGCGTAACTCTCTGGTGGTTGGTATTGCTATGGGCTTTGCGGTTATTCCGACCATTTTCTCGATTGCCGAAGACGCCGTATTCAGTGTGCCTAAACATCTATCTAATGGCTCGCTGGCACTGGGCGCTACGCCATGGCAGACACTGACTAAAGTGGTACTGCTGACAGCCAGTCCGGGTATTTTCTCGGCGGTTATGATGGGATTAGGCCGAGCGGTCGGCGAGACCATGATTGTGTTAATGGCGACAGGTAATACGCCGATCATGGACTGGAACATCTTTGAAGGTATGCGCACCTTGTCTGCCAATATCGCGGTCGAGATGCCTGAATCAGAAGTGGGTAGTTCGCACTACCGGATTCTGTTCCTGGCAGCGTTTGTGCTGTTTATTTTCACCTTCTTCTTTAACACCATTGCTGAATTTGTGCGCCAACGTTTGCGCGACAAATACAGCTCAATGTAATCCGGACTTGAGGTTTAACAATGAAAAAGTGGTTTAGAACCGGCAAACCCTGGATTTGGCTAACCGCAGGCTCTGTTAGTATCAGCCTGGTCGCGGTCATTGGGCTGGTGATCATGATTGGCTGGCGCGGCTTGTCCTTTTTCTGGCCATCAGCGATTCACGAGATGGATGTAAAGCAAGCCGACGGCGGCACTAAGCACATCATCGGTGAAATCTATGACAGCGAAATAGTACCGACCACGCGGTTGCCGCAGTCTATGGTCGAGTTGGCTGAAATTGAGTCAGAAACAATTACTCGTTACCTGATGAAAATTGGTAACCGCGAATACGTGCCGCTGGATTTTACCTGGGTATTGGAATCGTTGGTGACCGAAGACACCACCCCGGCCGATTTAGCCGTTATCGAGCGCAGTAAAGACGGTAATTTTTACGGTCGTATTACGGCGATTACTGAACAAGGTAACGTGATTGCCCGTCAGGGCGATGCCGACTTCCGTGAGGTGCTGTTTGAGCGCGTGGAACGCGCGGTCGAGCTGAACGAACAGGCGATGGGCTTACAGGAAAGCGAAATTGCCTCGGTTAACTATGCCATGGGCGAGCTGGAACTCGAACGTCGACGGCTGCAACTTGAAGGTAAGTTAACGGATGAGGCTGTGGCATATCTGCAGGAACAGCGTGAAAAGTTGCAACAGGACTACCAGGTCTATGAGGAGCAACTGTTTGATTTGCGTGAGCAGGCTCAGCGCGACACCTTGCTGGTAAAAGACTTTCGCGGCGAGGAAGTCATGGTACCCATGTACCGGGTGCTGGATGTAAACTTCCCTAACGACATGGGATTTTTTGCCAAAGTAGGACACTTCTTCCAGCAAGTGGGTAAATTTGTCAGCGAAGATCCACGCGAAGCGAATACCGAGGGCGGTGTTTTCCCTGCTATCTTTGGTACAGTATTTATGGTGTTGCTGATGTCCGTCATCGTGACGCCGTTTGGTGTGGTGGCTGCTGTTTATCTGCACGAATATGCTGGTAAAAACTCGATCACAAAGTTAATCCGTATCGCGGTGATAAACCTGGCCGGTGTACCATCCATTGTTTACGGTGTATTTGGCCTGGGCTTCTTTGTCTACATGGTCGGTGGCAGCCTTGACCAGGTGTTTTATCCGGAAGCCTTGCCGAACCCAACGTTTGGTACGCCGGGTGTACTATGGTCTGCAGTAACGCTGGCGATACTGACTTTGCCGGTGGTGATTGTATCCACAGAAGAAGGCCTGTCGCGTATTCCCAGTACCTTGCGCGAAGGCTCATTAGCGTTGGGTGCGACGAAGTGGGAGACCATTTGGCGGATTATTATTCCGATGGCATCGCCGGCTATTATGACCGGTTTAATCCTGGCCGTTGCGCGTGCAGCGGGTGAGGTAGCACCGTTGATGCTGGTCGGTGTGGTTAAATCAGCGCCGATGTTGCCGGTTGACGGTAACTTCCCGTACTTCCATCTTGACCGTAAATTTATGCACCTGGGCTTCCATATCTACGATGTCGGCTTTCAGAGCCCGAACGTGGAAGCAGCAAGACCGCTGGTTTATGCCACCTCGTTCTTGTTAATTACGGTCATTGTTGGACTCAATTTAACGGCGATCAGCGTGCGTAACCATTTACGCGAAAAGTATCGTTCGCTTGAACACTAAGTTTGAATTGTCGAGAAGGTTTTAAATTATGATTTCGGTAAACCCGACTACAAGTAACGCAGAAAAGCTAGATCTGGAAAACTTATCACCAGAGCAAACAGCATTGAGCATCAAGAACCTCGACTTGTTCTACGGACAGGATCAAGCGCTGTACGATATTTCGATGCATGTACCGAAGAACCGTGTTACCGCGTTCATCGGTCCGTCTGGTTGCGGTAAATCGACGCTGTTGCGTTGTATTAACCGTATGAACGACCTGGTCGAAATTTGTAAGGTTAAAGGCGACATCGAGCTGCATGGCAAGAATATCTATGACAAAGACGTTGACGTAGCAGCGCTGCGTCGTCGTATTGGCATGGTGTTCCAACGGCCTAATCCTTTCCCTAAGTCGATTTACGAAAACGTCGTATACGGCCTGCGCTTACAGGGGGTTAAAGACCGTCGCGTGCTTGACGAAGCGGTGGAAACATCGCTGCGTGGTGCAGCTTTGTGGGATGAGGTTAAAGATCGTTTAAATGCCAGCGCGTTTAGTTTGTCTGGCGGTCAGCAGCAACGTCTGGTTATTGCTCGCTCTATCGCAATAGAGCCGGAAATCCTGCTGCTTGATGAGCCAACCTCGGCGTTGGACCCGATCTCAACACTGACCATTGAAGAGTTGATTACGGATCTTAAAAAGCAGTTCACCGTCGTTATTGTTACGCATAACATGCAACAGGCAGCGCGTGTATCCGATCAAACGGCGTTTTTGTATATGGGCAAATTGATTGAATATGCCGATACCGATACGCTATTTACAACGCCGTCAGAAAAGCAAACCGAAGATTATATTACCGGCCGTTACGGTTAAGGAGACAGTGATGGATAAAATGAATATGGGCAAACACATCTCCGGAAAGTTTAACGAGGAGCTGGAAGCGGTCCGTAATAAAGTATTAAGCATGGGTGGCATGGTTGAACAGCAAATCAGCGATGCCCTCGAAGCGATTCAAACAGCGGACGTTGAGTTGGCCGAAAAAGTACTGAGCAGTGATCACAAGATCAATAAGCTGGAAGTACAGATAGACGAAGAGTGTGTGCATATAATCGCTAAACGCCAGCCGGCTGCCAGCGACTTGCGGTTGGTGATTGCGATCATCAAAACCATAGCTGATCTTGAGCGCATCGGTGACGAAGCTGAGCGTATTGCTAAAGTGGCGAAAGAGAGCTTCAGCAAAGACCAGCAGCAACTGTTGGTTAGCCTGGAGAATCTGGGACAGCACATTCTGGGCATGTTGCGTAAAGTGCTGGACGCTTTTGCTCGCATGGATCTAGAGGCGGCATACGAAGTGCATCAACAGGATGAGCAGGCGGATCGTCAGTACGAAGCACTGACGCGTCAATTGATGACCTACATGATGGAAGACTCACGTTCGATCCCGAAAATTATGGATGTATTGTGGTCAGCACGTTCGTTGGAGCGGATGGGCGATCGCTGTCAGAACATTGCTGAATACATCATCTTTTTCGTTAAAGGCAAAGACGTGCGTCATGTATCGCCAGAGAGCATGGAACGCACGGTGCTGGGCAAAAACCGCGATTAAAATAATTGCCGGGCACGAATGGTGCCCGGTATTTTCCGCATCCGCGCAAGTATTTCGCTGCCATTATTACTGTCAATATCCATCACCACATAGCCCACGGCTTCGTCTGTCTGCAGATATTGACCCGCGACGTTAATCTGATATTCACTCAAGATACTGTTAATCGCGTTAAGCATGCCCGGCTGATTCTTATGGATATGCAACAAACGACGGGTGGTGTCGTGTGTTGGCAGGCTGACTTCCGGGAAGTTTACAGCTGACAGTGTCGACCCGTTATCGGAGTAACGCACTAATTTACCCGCTACTTCAGTGCCAATATTTTCCTGAGCTTCCATCGTCGAGCCGCCGATGTGCGGAGTTAACAAACAATTATCAATACCACGCAGGGGTGATAAAAACTCTTCGTTGTTACCTTTTGGCTCGACCGGGAATACATCAATGGCGGCGCCCGCTAAGTGGCCACCTTGCAATGCTGAGGCCAGCGCATCGATATCCACCACGGTGCCGCGCGAGGCATTAATAAACAGGCTGTTGGGCTTCATGCGGCTAAATTGGCGGACGCCCATCATCATCTGTGTTTGCTCGGTTTCCGGCACGTGCAGGGTCACAATATCGGCCTGACTGAGCAGATCATCCAGCGTGTGCACCGGCATCGCATTACCCAGCGGCAGCTTGTCTTCGATATCGTAATAGATAACCTGCATGCCCAGTTGCTCGGCTAATACACTGAGCTGGCTACCAATATGGCCATAACCAACAATACCCAGTGTTTTGCCGCGCGCCTCAAACGAGTTTTTTGCTGATTTAAGCCAGCCCCCGCGGTGGGCCGAGGCATTTTTAGCCGGAATGCCGCGTAGCAGCATAATCACCTCGGCTAACACCAATTCGGCAACACTGCGGGTATTGGAAAAGGGCGCGTTGAACACGACTACACCATGGCGCTTAGCGGCGGCTAAATCAACTTGATTGGTGCCAATACAAAAACAGCCAACTGCAATCAGTTTCTCTGCTGCGGCAAACACACGTTCGTTAAGTTGCGTGCGTGAGCGAATGCCAACGATGTGCACATCCTTCATTTTTTCGATTAGTTCGTCATCGGACAGCGAACTGGGTAACACCTCCATATTGGTGTAACCGTGTCGTTCAAATAATTTTATGGCGCTGGGGTGCACGCCCTCGAGCATCAGGACTTTGATTTTATCTTTTGACAACGATTGTTTTACTACGCTCATGGTGGTTTTTATTCTTATTAGTGATAAATAGGTTATGAGAGTTTAAAATTCGTATTTTTTAACACCGTCAGGGCTACCCAATAGGGCAATATTCGCGCCGCGAGCCGCAAATAAACCGTTGGTAACCACACCGACAATATTATTGAGCTTGTCTTCCAGCTCCATCGGTTTCATGATCTCAAGGTTGTGTACGTCCAGGATCCAGTTGCCGTTATCGGTAGTAACGCCCTGACGCCATTCCGGGTCACCACCTAACTTAACAATTTCACGTGCCACATAAGATCGAGCCATGGGGATAACCTCGACCGGCAACGGGAACTTGCCCAGTATGCCAACCATTTTGCTTTGGTCCGCAATACACACGTATTTTTCGGCTACGGCGGCAATAATTTTTTCGCGCGTTAACGCCGCGCCACCGCCTTTTATCATTTGGCCGTATTCATTAATTTCGTCAGCGCCATCAATATAAACCGGTACCGGGCCTGCCGCGTTCAAGTCAAAAACGGGTATGCCATGCGCTTTTAAACGTGCGGTCGATTCTTCAGAACTCGATACAGCACCCTCGATATCGTCTTTTTGGGTTGCCAGCGCGTCAATGAAAAAGTTAACGGTCGAGCCCGTGCCTACGCCGACAATGGTACCGTTTTCAACGTACTCTAATGCTGCTTCCGCGGCTGCTTTTTTCATTCCGTCGCTTGCTGCCATGATCAATTTTTCCTGTTTATTTGTTGCGCAAAAAAATCAATGTTTAGTATACGGCTTTTTACGGTTGCCTGCACCGCAACATCTGTTAAAAACGCCAATGTTTTGCCGGCGTAATCACCTCAGGGATAGGTACGTCCCAGGACTCAGTCGGAATGTATTCGACTTGTTGTTGGTCGTAGGCAAGACCAATGGGATGTAACTGCGTTAACAAGCCATCGCGCCATCGCGCCAGGGTGCGGTCGTAATAACCACCGCCCATGCCCAGACGATTGCCCTGTCGATCAAAGCCAACCAACGGCATAAATAGCCAATCGATTTGTGCCAGTGGAACAATGTTCTGGCAATCAAGCGCCGGCTCGGCGATACCGTAACGGTTTTTTATCATCGTTGTGTGCGGGTTGTAGCGTAAAAACAGCAAATGTCCTTTGCTGAAGGGATGTAAAACCGGCAATACGGTGGTTATACCCTGCTGCCATAACGCGTTGATAGTCGGGGTTGTATCCAGCTCTGCAGCAAAGCTTTTAAAAATTGCTGCAATGCCGCCGTGGTTTGAATCTAGCCGCTGTTTTACGCGCGCCGCGACCGCCTCGGCTGCCTGCTTGCGGCTGGCCTCAGAAAGCTGTGCTCTGGTCTGCTGTAACTTGCGTCTTAAGGCATCTCGGGTCATGCTAAAGCGATAGGTAAAATAACAATGACAATAAGGATAACCGATGAAGGCATTAAAAACGATGTTAGTCGGACTCGTCGCGCTGACGATGAGCATTGCGGTTCTGGCATGGCAGGCGCCACCCAAAGCGCCGGAACGAGCCCAGGGTGATGGCCCATACGAGCGCTTAATTTTACGCGGTGGTACCGTGATCACCGGCGAGGGCGCACCGCCACAGGGGCCGGTTGATATTATCATTGAAGATGACCGTATCGTGCAAATTGTCAGCGTTGGTAATCCGGGCGTGCCGGTGATTGAATCACGTCGGCCTAAAGCCGGTGCCGACGATAAAGAAATTGATGTTTCCGGGCACTATATTTTACCGGGCTTTATCGATATGCATGCACATATTGGTGGTTCAGCCGAGGGCATACCTGCTGAGTATGTGCTCAAGCTATGGCTGGGTCATGGCATTACTACCATTCGTGAGCCAGGCAGCTTTAATGGCCTGGACTGGGTAAAATGGCATCAGGCTGAGGCTAAAGACAATGATATTGCGGCGCCGCGCATTGTGCCTTATGTGGGCTTTGGACAGGGCTGGGAGGAACCCATTTATAACGCTGAGCAGGCACGTGACTGGGTGCGTTACATCAAAAAACGCGGCGCCGCCGGTATTAAGTTTTTTGGCGCATCACGTAAGGTGATGGAAGCGGCGCTTGATGAAGCCAACAAACAAGGCTTGGGTACCATGATGCATCATGCGCAGCTTAATGTGATGTCGATGAATGCACTGGACTCTGCGCGGCTCGGTTTAACTTCTATGGAGCACTGGTATGGCTTGCCCGAAGCGTTGTTTGAAGACAAACGGATTCAGAACTATCCGGCGCATTACAATTACAACAATGAACAACACCGCTTTGAAGAGGCTGGCAAACTGTGGCAACAGGCGGCGGAGCCCGGCTCTGAAAAATGGAATGCGGTTCGCGACGAGCTGATCGAATTAGACTTTACGATTAACCCGACCTTAACCATTTATGAGGCGTCGCGCGATCTGATGCGTGAACGTCAGGCAATTTGGCACGATGAATATACTCTGCCGCGGTTATGGGACTTTTTCGAACCGAGCCGCTATGCGCATGGTTCGTATTGGTTTGACTGGACCACCGATAACGAAATTGCGTGGAAGAAAAACTACCAAAAATGGATGGCGTTTTTGAAAGATTACCACGCCAATGGTGGCCGTATTACCCTGGGTTCAGATGCAGGTTATATCTACAAAATTTATGGTTTTGGCTACATCCGCGAAATGGAACTGCTGCGTGAGGCAGGTTTGAACGCACTAGAAGTGATTCATGCAGCAACCTTAGCTGGCGCAGAAGCGCTCGACATGGAAGACGAAATTGGCAGTATCGCACTGGGTAAAAAAGCTGACATGGTTATCGTAAAAGAAAACCCGTTGGCTAACTTCAAAGTGCTATACGGTACCGGTCATTTTAAATTAAATGACGACAACCAGCCGATCCGTACTGAGGGCATCAAATACACCATCAAGGACGGCATTGTTTACGATGCACAAGCACTGCTTGACGATGTAAAACGTATTGTTGCTAAAGAAAAAGCATCACGCCAGTGATGCTTTTTTTATAGGGTGGTTTCCCGGCGGCGCCGTTGTTGGGCGTTAGCCCTTGAACCCATTGGTTCAAGGCGGGGAGCAAATGGGATCCATCGTAGGCTTCCCGATACGTGTCGGGCTTGCTCATGACGGGCCAGTGGTCCCCTTTAGATATAAGCATCGGCTCAGGGACATTCGCCTACGTGTCGTACGCCCCAGGAAACCGCAGAAAAGGGTACTTTAATTTAGCGTGAACCGCGCTGCGATCGCTGTTCACTCATTGCTTGTTCTATGGTTGCCTGCAGTAATTGGATCTTTTCTTCCAATTTAGCCGTGCGTGCAGCCTGATCATTTTGATCCTGAATCCATTCGTGGCACAGGTTCAACGCTGTCATCACCGCAATTTGTTCGACGTTGGTCAGACTGGTGCGCTCCTTGGTGTCGCGCAGACGCTCATCTAACGCATCCGCAGCTTGTTGTAACGCGCTTTCCTGACCCGCCGGGCAGTTAACTTTGTAGTTTCTGTCCAAAAGGGTGATATCCATGGTACGACCTGCCATTTTGCAGACTCCCTGCTTATTATTCTAACAACACAGTAATCTGTGCCAACCCCACTATTATGACACGAGCGGCGAGCGCTTGTCAGCTAGCGTATTATAAAGGCCAGTGTTAGGATGTAAGCAAGCGAATTCAAGGACTTTTACAATGGCGACACGTTTTAATTATGACCGCTTAGCGGAAATGTTCGCGCAGTTTGATATGACGCCCTCGGCTGCCGAAGTACAGGGCATGCTCACCGGCCTAATTGCAACCGGTACGCGCGCCGACAGTGATGAACTGCTGACGTTAATGACTGACCTGGCCTATGACGGCAACACCATGCCGGCAGAGCTAAAAAATCTTATCCGCGAGCAGGCCGAAGAAATTCAGGTGTCATTGGGCGATCGTGATATGGGTTATCAGTTGTTGTTACCCGACGATAAAGCACCTTTGGTGGACCGCTTACAGGCCTTAGGTGGCTGGGTGCAATCCTTTTTGGTCGGTTTTGGCGTAAACCAGTCAAGCGTAGCAACGGCTTCCGGCGATTTACGCGAAGCGCTGGATGACATGATCGAAATTGCCAAACTGGACTTTGATGATGAAGAAGGCGAAGACGCGGAGCGTGCTTATTTTGAAGTCGCTGAATACCTGCGTATTTCTGCCATGATGTGCTTTACCGAATTAGGACGTCACCAGCCGGCGGCTAATGATAGCAGTAAAACACTTCATTAATTGGTTATAAGAATTCGTTTTAAGTTGCTCGTTAAGAGGTGAACTGATGAAACCCGTGATACCCCAGGATGAGTTTTTACAACGCCGTAAACGCGTGCTCGAACAGCTACCCGATAACGTGGTGGCGTTGGTCGCAGCAAACCAAGAATTGACGCGCAGCAACGATACCGAATATCCATTTCGGCAGAATAGTTATTTTCATTATCTGACGGGCTTTAACGAGCCGGATGCGGTATTGGTGTTAAGCACGGTGTCTGACCACGCCGGCAGCACACTTTATTGTCAGGACAAAGATCCGGATGCCGAAGTTTGGCATGGACTGCGGCTGGGGTATCACAATGCACCCAACGCTCTGGGTATTGAACAGGCCTTTGATATCGAAGAAATCGACGAACGCCTGCCCGAAACACTCAACGGTGCCGAGAGCGTCTATTTAATTTTAGGCGAAGATGAAGAGCTCGAGCATCAGGTTCACCAGGCAATGGCGTATTTGCGTGAGACCGAAAAACGCGGTAACAAGGTCCCGCACCGTATCGACGATCTCAGACCCTTGGTCGATCGCATGCGACAAATCAAATCGGCGCACGAGCTGCAAGTAATGCAGGAAGCCGCGCGCATTAGCAGCGACGCGTTTAAACGCATCATGAAATTTGTCCAGCCCGGCGCGTATGAGTATCAACTGGGCGCTGAACTGCATCACGAATTTGCCATGAATGGCGCATTATACCCGGCCTACGGCATGATTTGCGGCGGTGGTGCCAATGCCTGTGTGCTGCACTACACCGATAACCGCGACCAATTACACGACGGCGATCTGGTACTGGTCGATGCCGGAGCTGAATATCAGGGCTATGCCGCGGATATTACCCGAACCTTCCCGGTTAACGGCAAATTTTCGAATGAACAAAAGCTGTTATACGAATTGGTCCTAAAGGCGCAGCTGGCCGCATTTGAAAAAATCAAACCCGGCTCTGACCTGAATCAAGCAACCCAGGCAGCGGCGCGTGTTATCAATGATGGTCTGACAGAACTGGAAATTTTAACAGGGGATGCGGACGAGAATTTCGAACAGCAGCGCTGGAAAAAATACTTTATTCACGGCCTAAGTCACTGGTTGGGTCTGGATGTACATGATGTCGGCCGCTACAAAGATGCTGACAACCAACCGGTTAAATTGGAGCCGGGTATGGTTATTACGGTTGAGCCGGGTATTTATATTTCGCGCGAATCAGGCGCAGATGAGCGCTGGCGCGGTATTGGTATTCGTATCGAAGACGATTTAGTTATTACCGAAGACGGCTTTCAGAACATGACGGCGTCAGTACCGAAAACGGTGGAAGAGATAGAAGCGTGGATGCAAAAGTTGTAATTGCCGGCGGTAGTCTGGTCGGTGCGCTAACCGCCTTAATGTTAGCGCAACAACGGCCTGACTGGCCGATTGTGGTGGTAGAACCTCGTGCCGAGGGACCACCTCAGGATAAGCGCATCATTGCGTTGGCGGCCGCGTCGGCAAAACGTTTAAAACAACTAGGTGTGCTGAATGAGCACATTACACAAACCCCAATCGAGCACATTCACATCAGCGACCGCGGCTTTATTGGGGCAACAGAATTACACGCCGAAACCGAGGGTGTCGATGCGCTCGGCGTGGTCGCGCCTGCGGCTCAGTTGGTTCAGCGATTATACGAAAGTTGCCGACAGTTACCGAATGTCGAGTGGCTTAGTGCGAGTCGGGTCGAGACCATCGATCAGCAGGTAGCGCAGGTTAATATCAGACTCGATAACGGGCAACAACTAGCGACCGAATTGTTGGTGGGAGCGGATGGTCAGCATTCTCTGGTGCGCGAAGCGCTTCGTTTACCCAGCGAGGTCGAAGAGTATGACCAGGTCGGCTGTATTGCTACCTTAACCCTGGATCGGCCCCTCAATGGCTGGGCCTACGAGCGTTTTACCGAGCACGGCCCGATTGCATTGTTACCGATGCCCAATAATCAGGCTTCGCTGGTCTGGACCTTTAGCGGCGACGCGGCAGAACAGGCAAGGCACTGGCAGGATGAACATTTTATCAAAACCTGCCAGCAGGCATTTGGTTATCGGGCCGGCGCAATAACCGCTACCTCGGAGCGCTTTTTTTATCCCCTGCAATTACGGCGGGCAACGCCGCAAGAAACGGTGTAAAAACGCAAGTTGTATAACAACAAGAAGAGGGCATTATGGCGAGAAATACCTTTAAGCTGACAGCGCTGTCAGCAGCAGTACTCATGGGCTTGACCGCCTGTGGTGGTGATGGAGATACCAACTTTGCTCCGGATGTGAGCGCACAGAACATAGACGGCGGCCTACAATGGGTCCCCGTAACCGGTCAAGTGACCGCTACCGATGCGAATAATGATTCGTTATCTTTTTCAGCAAGTGTCGTGGCTTCTGAAGGAGGAGAAACCCCCGGAACGGTTTCTATCGATGGTAGTGGTCACTTCTCATATATTCCACTAACCACCGCTCCTGCGACCATTAACGTACAAGTTAGCGACGGCCAGGAAACAACCACGGCTCAGGTACAAATTAGCGGCATTGCCGGCGATCCACTGGCTTATCAACAATGGCATTTGCGCAACACCGGGCAAAAAGCCTATGCGCAAAGTGACGAATTCCTGAATTTCCTGGTTAACGTTTTAGGTTACCCGGAAGAAACTGCACGCGAGATCTTCTTTGACGAGTCGGTATTTCAGGCGGGCGAAGACATGAATATTGTCGAAGCACACGCACAGGGCGCATATGGTCAGGGCATGATCGTTGGTGTTGTTGATTCTGGTTTAGAAATTAACCATCCGGATTTACAAGCCAACATTGCGGCAAACAAATCACTGAACGTGATCCCGGGCGCACGCAACAAAATGGACCCCACCAGCACGTCGGTGACCGGTGATCACGGTACTTCTGTGGCGGGCTTGATTGCCGCTGTTGCCGGTAACGATGAAGGCGGCCGTGGTGTAGCACCAATGGCAAAAGTTTTCGGTGTTAACTACCTGGGCGGTCAGGGCACACAAACGATGCTGAATGCGGCGTTGTCTCACGGTTTACCGGGCAGCGGTATCAGCGAGAGCGATCCGGTTATTGCTTACAACCGCAGTTACGGTATTTCGGTTCCGTTTGCATTGTACTCGTCAGCAACCGACGAAGCGTTCGAACAATACGTGATGTTAGGTCTGCGTGATGGTAAAGGCGCGGTTAACGTTAAATCGGCAGGTAATGCGTTTGATAACACCGGTAATTCGGGTTTCTTCGCAAACATCTGTGACGCAACCGGTGCGAGCCAGTATGGCCTGAGCTGCCTTAACGGTAACTTAGATCCGTCTAACGCGAACTTCTTTACCACTACGGTCGCTGCAGTTAACTCTGACGGTAACCACACCAGTTACTCGACTGCGGGCTCGAACGTCTTTGTTTCTGCACCTGCAGGTGAATACGGTTATGCGGCACCTGCGATGGTAACGACTGACCAGTCGACCTGTCTGCAGGGGTATTCAAGCTTCCCGCGTCAGGATGCGATTGACGCTTCAAGCGGTATCCCGGGTTACTTTGCGGGTCTGTATCCGTTTAACGCACCGGGCCACCCCGAGAACCCAAGCTGTAACAACACCTCAACCTTTAATGGTACTTCTTCTGCAGCGCCTAACGCTGCCGGTGTGGTGGCATTGATTGGTTCTGCCAACCCAGAATTAAGTGCGCGTGAAATTCGCCACGTGCTGGCGAACACGTCAACTCAGGTTGATGCAGACGATCCGGGTGTTGTTTTACCCGTTGGCGAAGGCGAATTTGTTGCTGACGCAGGCTGGGTAACTAACGGTGCGGGCTACAACTACAACCTGAAATACGGTTTTGGGCGTGTTGATGCAGGTGCCGCGGTTCGTTTAGCGAAAGAGTGGGTGCCAGGTGACTTAGGGCAATTGGCATCAACCGGTTGGTTAGATGTATCGCCGGAAGCGCCTGTCGACGTACCTGATAATAACGCTGAGGGTGCATCATATAGTTTTGAAGCGCCGGCTGGCTTAACGCTGGAAGGTTTACAGTTCCGTTTAACCGTGGCTAACGATGACTTTGCGGGCTGTTCGTTCTCGACTGCCGGTAACGATTTGGCGGTTGAGGTGACTTCACCTGCAGGAACAACTACGCAACTATTGACTGGTCGCCAGGCGATTAACGTCGGTGCTGACGGGTTCTGTAGCCAATACATCCTGGAAGATACTGTTTTCCTTGCTAACGCGTTTTACGGCGAAGGCTCAGGCGGTACCTGGACTGTACGTTTAGTCGATACTAACGGTAGCGACATCGTTGCTGATGGTCGTGCGCTGGGCGGTTCGGCAGAAACCACGTTTGCCAATAACAGCACACCGTCACGCCTTGAAGCGATTCAAGTTCGTGCCTTTGGTCATCAATAAGCGGTCAGGAGATAAATCATGAAATTAGTTACTTTATTTACACTGGCAGCGTCTGTTGCGTTGGTTGCGGGTGCACAGGCACAGCAACTGCCAACACCTAAAATGGGACAGGACAACGTGGACCAGCAGTTTGTTGGTGGTGAGCGCGATTACAAAGCGTATCAGTTTACTAAGTTACCGGAGCCGCGTAAGGGCGTTGACTTCTCGCAGCGTAAAGGCAGTCAGTTACTGGCCGGCACCGAAATGGTGAACACGCTGTCGGGTAAGGAAGCCTATGTATCGGGTATTGTGTCGGTACTGATGGACGGTACGGATATCGACCAATTGGCGCAGCAGTTTGGTTTAACGGTAGAGCGTTTGTATGGCCGTTTAAACCTGGCACTGCTGAAAGCCCCGGAAGGTACTGAAATGTTGCAGCTACGCCGCGACATGATGGACTTTACCGGTGTAAACAACGTGGACATCGAGATTGTCGAAGACATTCGCGAAACACATGTTTTGACACAACGCTAACGCGTTGCGCTGGGCGCTTCGCTTGCTGTTCGGGCTGCGCCCATCGCTTCTTCAAAACCGCCTTCCTTCGGAGGCGGTTTTTTTGTTTCGTGCTTTCGTACGTGCGTCAGGACGCACGGTACTGACCCGACCACAAATTATGATCTTGATCATATGTTGATTTAGTGTAATAACAGTAGATGTCATCTTAATGACAAACAAATTGTTGTTTTATAAATCACAGGGAATAAAAACAATGAAAAACACCTTTAAGTATTCTTTGTGCGCGATAGCGATTGGTGCTGTGTTTGCATCACCCGTTAGTTACGCACAACAAGATCAGGCGCAAGCCGAGGACGACCGTTTAGAACGGATTCAGGTTACCGGTTCACGTATTAATCGCACCGACATGGAAGGTGCATCGCCGGTTGAGGTTATCTCCCGCGATGACATCGAAGCGTCAGGTTTTAACAACCTGCAACAATTACTCTAGCGCTTGCCGTCGGCCGGTGTTGGTACTTTCTCAACCCAGGGTAACAGTCAGGACACCACCGCTAACGGTTCAGCGGCTATCTCGCTGCGTGGCTTCGGTGCGGACTCTACCCTGGTATTATTAAACGGTCGCCGCGTCGCTGTCTCTTCTTTTGCCGAGGGCGTAGCTAACTCGTTTGTCGATATCAATACCATTCCTGTGGCAGCTATCGAACGTATCGATATCTTAAAAGACGGCGCCTCGGCTATCTACGGGTCTGACGCGGTTGCCGGTGTTGTGAACATCATACTGCGTGATGATTTTGTTGGCACCGAACTGTCGTTCAGCCATGGTGGTACTACCGGTGACGTAAACTACGAAGAAACCAGCATGAGTCTGGTGTGGGGTACCGGCGACGATAAAGGTAATACCACCGTTATAATGGATTACTGGAAGAATACCTCTATCTTTGGTGCCGAATTCGGCCGTAACGGTACCGCCAACCAGGCGCCATACGGCGGTAACGATTTCCGTTCGTCACGTGGCTTCCCGGGTAGCTTTATCGTCGATGGCGCTGAGCAGCCGGATCCGGATTGCCCGCCTAGCTCTACCGTTGGCACACGCTGCGTATTTGACTATGGCCCGTATGCTCAAATTTTCCCTGAAGCTGAGCGCGTAGGTGCAATCATTCAGTCTCGCCGTGAGCTTAGCCGCGACGTTGAAGCCTACATTGAAATTGCCGCACAGCATAACCGTTCGATGGCCGGTGGTGCGCCTACTCCGCTTGATGCGGACGCAGGTCTCTATGTACCAGCTGACCATCCAAACAACCCATGGGGTGAGCGTGTAGACATTAACTTCTTCCGTACCGTTGATGCCGGCGCTCGTATTTGGGACGTTGAGTCTGACACGCTGCGCTTTATTGCCGGTTTACGTGGTGATTTAGATGGCTGGAACTGGGACGTTTCTTATCAAAAAGGCCGTAGCGAAGGCATGCAGACCGGTTCGCGTGAGCAAGGTTGGGTGCGTACTGACTTCCTGCAGGAGCAAATCAATCAGGGTAACTACAATCCATTCGGCGGCACAATTAACGATCCATCGGTAATCAACGACATTACTACCTCGCTGGTACGTCGTGGTGAGTCACACTTAACCGCTATGGATGCCAGCATCGCCGGTGAGGCCTTCCAGCTTGGCGACCATTGGGTATCAATGGCTGCAGGTCTGGAATACCGCGAAGAAGATGTATTTGACCAACCGGATGATCAGTTCCAACGTGGTTTGATCTTTGGTACCGAGTCGGTGCAGGCAGAAGCCGCACGTGACCAGTGGGCCGCTTATGTGGAATTCCTGGTGCCTATTACGGATCAGTTAGAGCTGACAGCTGCCGGTCGTTATGACGATTACAGCGACTTTGGTTCAACCTTTAACCCGCAGTTTAAATTGCAATGGCGCCCGTCTGATGACGTAACGCTTCGAGCATCATACGGTGAAGGCTTCCGTGCACCGTCGCTGGCGCAAATTGGCCTGGGCCCATCGCAAGTATCGACCTTCTTCACTGATACCTTCCGTTGCGAAGCCGATGGCGAGAGCTGTGTGCCGCTGGATTATACCATCGTGTTCTCTGGCTCTGATGGTTTAGAGCCGGAAGAATCGTCAAACTACAATATCGGTGGTATCTGGCAGGTTACGGATGCGTTCGATATCTCGGCTGATTACTGGTCAATTGAGCAAGATAATAAAATTGTCCAAAACGACTTCGAGAACGTTTACGCGGCGAACTGTAACGACCAAAACAGCACGATTTGTGAACGTCGCGATCCGTTACCGGGCGATCGTTTAGGTGAACTGGCTGTGTTATATAACACTTACGTGAACTTATCGAGCCAGGAAGCCGCCGGCCTGGACTTCTCTGCTAACTACACGTGGCAAGTACAAGACTTAGGCGACATCCGTTTGGGCGTTGACTGGTCTTATATGAGCAAGTTCGAAAAAGATGGTATCGACTACGCGGGTGAGTATGAGTACCCGGAACATCGTTGGACGAGTCGTGCAGAGTGGGCGCGTGATGCGTTCGGCATTAACCTGAACCTTAACTACATTGGCGAGTTTGAGGATTATCAGGCACCGGCTGAAGTTGAAGCATCTGAAACGCGTATGGTCGACAGCCAGTTATTGGTTGATTTACAGGCGTATTACGACGTTACATCGAACTTCCGTGTGACCTTAGGTTCAACCAACTTGTTTGACGAAGAGCCACCTGAAGCGTTCAATACCGATCTTTACGGCTATGCACCAAGCGTACATAACCCACGCGGTCGCTTTGTTTACACCAAAGTGAGCTACTCTTTCTAAGAGCTCGCTGCGCTCGCGCATTCAAAAACCGCCTTCCCTTTGGGGGGCGGTTTTTTTGTTATGGCTCGCGGTGTAGGCCCTTCGGGCGGTGTAGGCTCGCTTCGCTCGCGGGGTACGGCTACGCCGGTGTAACCTAAACCCGTGCGCCGAAGGCAGCACGCTACACCGCCCGAAGGGCCTACACCGCGAGCGAAGCGAGCCAAAACCGCCCAAAGGGACTAAGCCTGAGCGAAGCGAGCATCGTAGACTTGCTAGTGTAACAATCCGCGAGTAGGATCGAGCTAACTTTATCATGGAGACGTAATCATGAAACGTACACTTCTCGCGGCGTCGGTCGCTTTATTGGCCACTTCGGCTGTTGCTGACGACCACCAGAAACCGAATATTATTTATGTGATTGGCGATGGTATGGGCTTTGAGTTCATCAGCGCGTATCGCTATGCGATGTCGGATTTAGAAACCAAAGACATGGCCGAAACGCAGTTTGATCATTATCTGACCGGTGCGGCGATGACGTATCCGGAGGATGATACCTGGGTAACCGATTCGGCAGCAGGTGCTACGGCGCTGGCGACTGGCGAAAAGTCGTACAACGGTGCCATTGGTATGGATAACGACAAAACTTCGTTAAAAACCGTGATGGAATACGCCAAAGAAAGCGGCTACATGACCGGTTCGGTATCCACGTCGCAGGTTAACCACGCCACCCCGGCATCGTTTTTCTCGCATCACCCGTCGCGTTATGAATATAACGAAATCGCTGATCTCATGGCGCAGCAGTATATTAAAGAAGAAGCGTCTTACGATGTATTGCTTGGCGGTGGTCAGCAATATTTTATCCGTGACGACAAAAACTGGGTTGAGTTATTGCAACAGCACGGCCTAAACGTCATTCAGGATATGCAGATGCTGGATCAGGTAGAGCAGGCGCCGGTAATGGGCTTGTTTGCGCCGAAAGGCCTGCCACATGCTATCGATGAAGGTAAAGACTCACTTGCGCGTATGACCTCTACAGCATTGCGTTTATTGTCGGCAGAAGACAAGCCATTTGCGCTAATGATTGAAGGCAGCCAGATTGATTGGTGTGGCCATGCTAACGATATCGCCTGTGCGGTGCACGAAATGGACTCGTTAAATAAAACGCTGGAAGTGGTTAACGAGTTTATTGCTGAGAACCCGAATACCTTGTTTGTGATGACGGCTGACCACTCGACCGGCGGGCTAACGCTGGGCCGTGATGGCGAATATGCCTGGTACTCTGACCGGGTAATGTCGATTGAAAGCTCTATCGCCACCATGCGCAGCGAGTTGTTAGCAATGGATGCCGAGCAGTGGGCTGATTACGTTGCTGATAAGGTTAACTTTGAATTGACCCAGGACTATATCGACGAGCTGGCGCTGGCTGCAGAACAGCAAGGTGAGGCGCGCGAGGACGCACTGCATGATGCGTTGGTTTATATCACCGGCGACATTACCGGCACCGGCTGGACCGGCAGCGGCCACACCGCGGTTGATGTACCGGTTTTTGCCACCGGCCCGCATGCCGACCAATTCCGTGGGTACATGGATAACACCGCACTGGGCAAAAGGTTAATCGATATCGTGAAATAAACTTGCGCCAAAGGCGCATATCTTCTGGTACATTCTCGCCTACACTTGGATTCTCTGTCGCGATGGCTCGTGTACCGGCCAGCGTTGGTGATACAGCCGAGGTAGAAATGCGTAAGAAGCAAGTACCGGTAAAAGTCGTTAAGCCAAGCTTCGTGCGAAACGGTCAATCTGTTTTATAATCACGTTTTTATAGACTAATAACAGGAAGTCATTATGAGCAACATTCCAGCCGATTTAAAGTATGCATCAACCCACGAGTGGGTTCGCGACGAGGGTGACGGTACCTTCACCATTGGTATCAGTGAGCATGCCCAGGACCTGTTGGGTGATATGGTATTCGTCGAGTTGCCTGATGTTGGCGATAAAGTTGAAACTGGTGACGATATTGCAGTCGCTGAGTCAGTAAAAGCGGCATCCGATATCTATGCACCCATTAGCGGCGAAGTCGTTGCTATTAATGAAGATTTGGAAGATTCGCCAGAAACCGTCAACAACGACCCGTATGGCGACGGTTGGTTATTCAAAATTAAAGCGGACGACAGCAGCGAACTGCAAAACCTGTTGGACGCAGACGCCTATGAAGCGTCAATTGACGAAGATTAATTTCGTCATGCATTAGCAGACATGGAACGTCGCGAACCCCGGAGCCAATAGCCGGGGTTCGTTGTTTTTCTTACACAGAAAATTTTCCTATTTGTACGAGGCCGAGGTAAATGACCAGTACTACCCTGACGCAATTAGAACATCACGACGAATTTATTGGCCGCCACATTGGCCCCAGCGCTGACGAGCAAAAAGCGATGCTTGATGTGCTTGGTGCGGATTCGCTGGAAGCGCTGACTAAAGACACGGTGCCGGGTACTATCCTGCGCGAACCGTTTTTGCAGGTGGGCGAGCCACAAAGCGAGCGCGAAGCGTTGGCAACGCTGAAAGCGATAGCCAAAAAGAATCAAATTTTTACGTCGTATATCGGCATGGGCTATTACGACACCGTAACGCCTAACGTGATCTTGCGTAACGTACTGGAAAACCCGGGTTGGTACACAGCGTACACGCCGTATCAGCCGGAGATTGCACAAGGCCGTCTGGAAGCCCTGCTTAACTTCCAGCAAATGACCATGGATTTAACCGGCCTGGATTTGGCCAGCGCCTCGTTGCTGGATGAAGCGACTGCGGCAGCCGAAGCAATGGCGATGGCCAAACGCGTATCGAAAAATAAAAAGTCGAATGCGTTCTATATTGCTGACAACGTTTACCCACAAACCATCGACGTAGTTAAAACACGTGCAGAGTACTTCGGTTTTGAGATCATTTTAGGTCCGGCCCGTGAGGCCTCTGACCATGACGTGTTCGGTGCGTTGTTACAGTACCCGGATAAAACTGGTGAGCTGCATAATATCGAGCAGCTGATTGGCGAGTTACAAGAGAAAAAGGCCATCGTTGCCGTTGCCTCCGATTTAATGAGCTTGTTGATGCTTAAGTCGCCGGGCGAAATGGGCGCAGACATGGTGTTCGGTAACGCACAGCGTTTCGGCGTGCCGATGGGCTACGGTGGTCCTCATGCAGCGTTTTTCGCCACTCGTGACAAGTTTAAGCGTTCATTGCCGGGTCGCATAATTGGTGTGTCCAAAGACAGCCGCGGCCGCCCTGCATTGCGCATGGCAATGCAAACGCGTGAGCAGCATATCCGCCGCGAAAAAGCGAATTCAAACATCTGTACCGCGCAAGTACTGCTGGCTAACATGGCGTCGTTTTATGCGGTCTACCATGGCCCGCAAGGCCTGCGTCGTATTGCTAATCGTATCCACCGTCTGACCGACATCGTGGCGCTGGGCTTAAAAGACAAAGGCGTAGAGATTCAAAATGGTCATTGGTTTGACACCCTGACTTTCGAAATGAAAGACAACGCGGCAGACGTGTTGGCGCGCTCTAAGGCAGCACAGCTGAACCTGCGCAACGACGGCGAGGGCGTGTTTGGTGTGAGCCTGGATGAAGCCAAAACTCGTGACGATGTCGAAGCCCTGTTTACTGTCTTGTTTGGCGAAAATCACGGCCTGGATATCGACGTATTAGACAGCCGTGTTGCAAGCGGTGACGTTGAGTCGATTCCTGCGGGGTTGGTGCGCCAGTCGGACTTTTTAACGCACCCGGTATTTAACGAGTACCACTCAGAAACCGAAATGCTGCGTTATATCAAAAAGCTGGAAAACAAAGACTTAGCATTAAATCATTCGATGATTTCGCTGGGTTCGTGCACCATGAAGCTTAACGCAACCGCCGAAATGATTCCGGTCACCTGGCCTGAGTTTGGCCAGTTGCACCCGTTCTGCCCGGTCGATCAGGCGCAGGGTTATGCCGAATTGGTATCGACGTTGTCTGACTGGTTAATTGATATTACCGGTTACGACGCGTTGTCGATGCAGCCTAACTCCGGTGCGCAAGGCGAATACGCTGGTCTGCTGGCGATTCAGAAGTACCATGAAAGCCGCGGCGACGGACATCGCGATATTTGCTTAATCCCAAGCTCGGCGCACGGTACAAACCCGGCCTCAGCGCAAATGATGAACATGAAAGTGGTGGTCGTAGACTGCGACAAACACGGCAACGTCGACATGGCTGACCTGAAAGCGAAAGCTGAAGAAGCCGGCGATAACTTGTCGTGCATCATGGTCACTTACCCGTCTACGCACGGTGTATACGAAGAAGGCATTCGCGAAATCTGTGACTTAGTCCACAGCTACGGCGGCCAGGTCTACATGGACGGTGCCAACATGAACGCTCAGGTTGGCGTGACCTCACCGGGTTACATAGGCTCTGATGTATCGCACCTTAACCTGCATAAAACCTTCTGTATTCCGCATGGCGGTGGTGGTCCGGGTATGGGCCCCATCGGTGTTAAAGAACACCTGAAAGACTTTTTGCCAAACCATAGCGTGATCAACATCGAGTCGACTAAAACCGGTAACGGCGCCGTATCGGGGGCACAGTTTGGTAGTGCCAGCATTCTGCCAATTTCGTGGATGTATATTGCCATGATGGGTGGCCGCGGTCTGCGCGAAGCCTCTGAAGTGGCTATTATGAACGCAAACTACGTTGCTGAGCAGTTAAGCAAACACTTCAAGATCTTGTACCGTGGTCGTAACAACCGTGTCGCGCACGAATGCATTATCGACTTGCGCCCAATGAAAGACGCAGCCGGCATTGCGGAAATTGATGTGGCTAAGCGCTTGCAGGACTACGGCTTCCACTCACCAACCATGAGCTTCCCGGTCGCCGGTACCATCATGGTTGAACCGACTGAATCCGAGTCTAAAGCAGAGCTGGATCGTTTTATCGAAGCGATGGTTAGCATTAAGCAAGAAGCCGATAAGATTGCCGCCGGCGACTGGCCGAAAGACAACAATCCGCTAGTTAACGCACCGCATACGTTAGCCGACATCACTGACGCCGAATGGGACCGCCCATACGACCGTCAAACGGCAACCTACCCGGTAGAAGCGGTCGGCTACGACAAGTTCTGGCCAACCGTAAACCGTATAGATGACGTATTTGGCGACCGTAACCTGATGTGCTCATGCCCGAGCATTGAAGAGTATCGGTAGCGTGCGCTTTTAGCGCACGTGGATTGTTGTGCTAAAACTTGTTAGTCAAAAGCCCTCTGGTTAGAGGGCTTTTTGTATTGATTGCCGACTTCTGAGACTTAATCGTCCTTAACCATAGTGCAAAGTCAGCTGTAGCAAAGCAAGCACGGCCTCATCGACTTTGTCTTCATCAACTTTCATAGTTTTTATCCTGTGGTTGTTTCAAACTACGCGACGACCTGACTACCGCAAAATACTAAACCTGCCCACCAACCCCTTTAAACTTCTCAACAAACGCCGAAATTTTCTGGAATACGGTCTGTTTCTTGGTTCGGTATTCCGGGTTTAGCGGGCTTAGTTTCGGCAGTGTTGAGTTCAGCTCGGTGCCGTTTTCGCTAGCATATTCGCGACGTAATGAGGCAGCGATGTAGCGCTTGGCGGCGTCTTCATTGAGGTTCTCTGAGCGAATAAGTTCTTCGGCTTCGCGCAGTTGCTCAGCTTGGGCGAATTTATAGAAGTCGTCGATAATTTCCGATTTTTCCGGTATTTCATCAAGCTCGGTTTGGTTAATAAATTTAACCACCAGGCTTTCTTTGGCTCGGTTGCCAAGGCTGGCGCGAATTAGGCGGCGAACTTCTTCTATTAAGTCGTCTTTGCTTTTGTTTTTCTTATTCTGCTCAAATATCAGCTCAAGAATATAGTCGAGGTTAATTTCCTGCGACTTCAGCAAGTCGACTTCAAACTCAATATCGTCCCAGTCGATGGTTGACTGCGCTTGGTTTTCGGCTGATTTTTCACGGCGGATCCAGTCGCGAATATCGTTATAGGTCGAACGATAATCCTGCACCTTGCGCTCTGGTGGTATGCGAATGGTTTGCAACGTTGCAATATCGTCGTCGCTTAAATGATGCTCAACTTTGAACGCTTCGACGGCATCATCGTCGCTGGTATCGATTTTCTGCAGAGCTTTTAAGCTGGCAAATTCATCGTAGTTTTGCAGAATGTTTTCAACACGCAAATACTCACCAAATAACTTGGCAAAGTCTTTCTTGTCCTTCTCTCGTTCAATGTCATCCGGGTCCGGGAAGCGCTGTTCAAGCTCGGACACCACCTCCATAAAACCACGTCTTGCCTGGCCGGTAACAAGGTCGGTAAAGCCTTCCATGTACTCTTTGTAGCTCTTTTCGAGCACCACATTCTTAGTATTCTTATCACCAAACAAGGTGATGGCATCAACGGTCGACTTTTCCAGGTCGCGGAAGGTGACAATATTGCCGAAAGTCTTGGTGGCATCGTAAATTCGGTTGGTGCGCGAATAGGCTTGAATAAGTCCGTGGTAACGCAGGTTTTTATCCACAAACAGGGTGTTCAATGTCGGCGCATCAAATCCGGTGAGGAACATACCCACCACAATCAGCAAATCAATTTCCTGGCTTTTAACGCGCTTGGCTAAGTCGCGATAGTAGTTCTGGAAGCCTTTACTGTCGACGCCATGGTTCACCTTAAACATGTTGTTGTAGTCGTCAATAGCAGCGCTTAAAAACTCTTTACCGCTGCTGTTCATGGCAGATACTTCGAAGCTCTCGTCCGGTATTTCGCCAATAGCGTCTTGTTCTTCATTCGCCGCAAACGAGAAAATGGTCGCTACACGTAATGGCCGCTCTGCATCTTGTTGCAGCTGCTGAAACGCCTCGTAATAGGCTTTTGCAGCATCAACACTGCTGACCGCGAACATTGCGTTAAAACCTCGGCCACCAGCTCCCCTGCGATGCGTTTTCTGGCGGAAATGCTTCAGTATGTACTGTGTTATTTCGCGTATACGCTCGGGGTGCAGTAATGCTTGTTTGTTTTCCGCAGCACTGAGTTTCTGCTCGTCCTGCTCGGTTTCAATTTCACGGAACTGCGGGCGTACGTCGTTGTAGTCTACTTTGAACTTCAGGACTTTTTCGTCACGAATGGCGTCAGTTATCACATACGAGTGAAGCTCACGACCAAACACACTGGCGGTGGTTTCAGCACCTAATGCGTTCTGAGGGAATATCGGCGTTCCGGTAAAACCAAACTGATAATAGCGCTTAAATTTCTTCTGTAAGTTCTTCTGTGCTTCACCAAACTGGCTACGGTGGCACTCGTCAAAAATAAACACAACCTGCTGACGATAAACCGGCAAATCGCGCTCGGTTTTCATCAAGTTATTCAGTTTTTGAATAGTGGTGACAATAATTTTGTTGTCATCCTTACTCAAATTGCGCTTAAGGCCAGCGGTGCTGTCCGAGCCGTTTACGCTATCGGGCGAGAAGCGCTGATACTCCTTCATGGTTTGGTAATCGAGGTCTTTACGGTCGACCACAAAGAACACTTTGTCGACAAAGTCGAGCTCGGTCGCCAAACGCGCAGCTTTAAAGCTGGTTAATGTTTTCCCCGAGCCCGTGGTGTGCCAGATATAGCCACCCGCATCGGTTGAACTCCATTGCTTGGCCTGAAATGCGCTCTTTATCTTCCACAAAATGCGTTCGGTAGCGGCAATTTGATAGGGCCGCATCACCAGCAGGGTGTCGCTGACATCAAATACTGAGAAATGCAGCAGTACTTTGAGCAACGTCTCTTTTTGAAAGAAGGTCGCAGTAAAGTCTTTAAGATCTTTAATCAAGCCGTTGTCGGACTTCGCCCAGTTCATGGTGAAATCGAAGGTATTTTTGTTGCGCTTAACAGTGTTGGCGAAATAGCGCGTGTCAGTACCGTTGGAAATGACAAACAGCTGCAAATACTTAAATAGCGAGCTCTCGGCGTTAAAGCTTTCTTTACTGTAGCGGTGCACTTGGTTAAAGGCTTCGCGAATGGCCACACCGCGCTTTTTCAGCTCAACTTGAACCAGCGGCAGGCCATTCACCAAAATGGTGACGTCGTAGCGATTGGCGTGCGAACCAGTCTGCTCAAACTGCTTGATCACCTGCACCTTGTTACGTGCAATATTGTTTTTATCAACCAGGTAGATGTTTTGAATGCGGCCATCATCAAAGACAAAGTCTTCAATGTAATCGTCATGAATTTTGCGGGTTTTATCGGTGATGCTGTCACTGGGTCTGTCGAGATACGTCTCAACAAAGCGCGTCCACTCACCGTCTGAAAACTCAACGTTGTTCAAGGTCTGCAACTGCACGCGCACATTGGCAAGCATAGCAGTAGGGTTGTTAAGGCCCGGCACGTACTCATAGCCCTGATTCACTAAGTCCTGAATCAGTTCACGTTCTAAATCACTCTCGCTTTGGTAACTTTCAGCAACTTCATCGTGCTTAGTGTACTTATCTAAAACGATAAAGTTCTTCGACTCGGCTATGGTTTTGTAGGTGGTCATTCCTTTGTATCCTTTTTCTGCAACAGCGCTTTATTCACGTGCGGTTGAGTGGTTGTTTCCAAAATGGAACTAACCACTTTCAGTTCACGTGTTCCAAAATGGAACTAGTCGCTTTTATCACCTGTTTTCAACATAATAAAGTGCTCAACCAAACGAATCATCAGCTCTTTTTGGTCAGGTAAGCTCTCGGCGACAAGCAGCGCTAAAGCCACAAGTGTATTGTCACTGATCAATTGCTCAACGGGCTTTGCTCGTCATAGCCCTGCAACAAGCTCCAACTGCGTGCATAGTCATTAATGACAGCGAGGACAGCCTCGCCTTCATTACTCACCAGTTGTTGGTTTGCCAGTGTGCGAGAAAGCAAAGCAATCGCTTGCGCGAACTCAACACCACGCTCTTGCAACCGACGCTGGTTAACCGTGTAGCCTTCGATGATATGCTGTTTGAGGATACTGTTGGCCCACTGACGGAACTGTACGCCGCGCTGGGACTTAACTCGATAACCTACGGAAATGATCACATCTAGGGAGTAAAAGGCTACCGGCTTGTCGGAGCCAGCAATATGCATTTTTTGCATATTGCTTTTTTCAGACAATTCTCCGTCCTTGAATACATTGCGAATATGTCGAGATAACACTGACTGGTCACGCCCAAATAGCTCTACCATTTGTATTTGGGTGAGCCAAACCGTTTCGTTCTCAAGGGTAACATTAAGTTCTAGTTTACCGTCATCGGCTTGGTAAATTTCAATACTATTGGTCATCGGAAATTCCTTTTCCTTGAATGCCATTAAATCGCCTAACGATTTGAACTGCTAAGAAATTCTTATGAGTTGCGGTTGTCCGCACACGTTCTTTGCAATCATGTGCCCCAGCTGCTCGGTCAGCAATGCTTAACAGATTGAGGTTTCCGAGCGCCATCGACATATCAAGCCACCTGCTCATCTGGCTTTGGAAAGCTTAGCAGCAAATCACGATAATACTCGTACTGCTTTTGCCGTAACTCAATTTCGCGCGGAAGGCCCTCGGTTATGGAGTTGGTTAGGGCATCGAATTTATCGAGTATCGTGACGATGCGCTCTTGTTCTTCAAGTGACTTCGTTGGCTCTCCCGGACAAGGTATCGGGATTTTGAAACTTTTGATTATTCCCGAGTTCAGGTCTCCGCGGGCTCCTTGTCCCATTTCCTTTAGCTTTTCATAATTCAAGCTGACCCAATGAAATACATACCGGTAAAGCGCTTGCTTGGGATCTATTTCTAAGCAGCAACAGTGCTGGTTGGTTGTTAATGGAATTCTGTTGATTGCAGAACGACCTGCTGTGGCTCCAGAAATAGCAATTATAACGCAATTTTCAGGAATCCATTTCGCAGCCGTTTCATCTATTGCAGCTTGGGTAACCTTAACCGATGTTTCATAAATATCAGAAAACTTAACTTCTTTCGTTCGAAGCCAAGGGATTGTACCACCATCATAATAAGTTGGGTTTCCCGCTTTGGGCGTGCCGCCAGAATAAGATTTTAAACTAACCTCGCCTAGCGTCTTCCACTCCACGTCGCCGTCTTCAAAGCTGAGCAATTTATCGCGGTAGTAGTTGTATTGTTTTTTGCGAGCGGTAAGCTCGGCTGTAAGCTCGGCTGTAAGGGAGGTAAATGCGTCCAAAATTCGGACGATTTCCGCTTGGATTTGCAGCGACTTTTCTGGGTTTTCAGGGCACGGGATTGGCACGACTAAGTTCTCAACAGCCGACCGAGAAAGACGAGGTATGCTTGCTCGGCGAACTTGAGACAATATTTTACCTTTTTGTGCTAATAAGCCGTGATAAAGGTATTTACTATTAATGTGTGTAGGCACTTTTAATGAAAAAACATCATCTGCCGCCCAAAAATCGTTGTTGCTATATCCTATTTCTCCCGCAGCGCCAGCACAAATTATGAAGGTAGTGTCGGCTGACACATTGCTTGCATGATAGTAACCAAGAGGGGTCATACTATTCTGAAACACAGCATATTCGCCTAGTTCATTTAGTTCACTTTTAACTAACCTTTTTCCTCTTTGAAGGCTAACTAAGTCATTGAGCTTAATGAACTCAACTTCAACCCCATCCAGTAACCTCTCCATAAAACTAAAATCACTCACCCCTGACCTCCTTCAAGCTTCTTCATGCTTTTGTCTTCAGTTAACAGCTGCATTTGTTGAATGGCGGTGTTATTGAGCAGGGCAAGCCGCTGCGCTTGCGGTATTGATTGCTGAATCAGATGAGCATTTAAGGCTTCAAGATTAGCCAAACATACCAGCTGTGAAACGTTCGAGTAATCGCGAATATTACCCTCTTTATTGGGGTTTTCGTTACGCCACTGCTTAGCGGTTTTGCCAAACAGTGCCATGTTGAGTAAATCTGCCTCAGACGCATAGACGCTACCGGTTTGCTGCGGTGTTAACTCCGGAGGGATTAGGTTTTCTTTTACGGCATCGGTATGAATGCGATAGTTTATTTTAGTGAGGTGGCGTTTTACATCCCAGCCCAGCTGTTTGTGCTCGTCTTCTTTTAAGCGTTGAAATTCTTTAATTAAGTACAGTTTGAATTCTACAGAAACCCAGGCTGCAAACTCAAAAGCCACGTCTTTGTGGGCATAAGTTCCGCCATAGCGACCAGCTTTAGATGTCAGTCCTATAGCTTGAGTTGACGCTATCCATTGCTTGGGGGTGATTGCAAAACTATTTAATCCAGCCTGGCTTTTAATCCCGTCGAATTCGACGGAATTAAAATCTGGGTTGTTTAACTGCTCCCAAATACCCAGAAACTCAAGCGTATTACGGTTGCGAAGCCAGTTGCGGATGAGATCGTCAGGGTGTTCAGGGTTTTTTGATTTGGCAATGTCTGTTAGACAAATAAAGTCGTCGCGTTC
The DNA here is from genome assembly GCF_019431395.1 of Idiomarina sp. NCBI lineage: Bacteria > Pseudomonadati > Pseudomonadota > Gammaproteobacteria > Alteromonadales > Idiomarinaceae > Idiomarina > Idiomarina sp. Next base: position 1,627,288 of record NZ_CP080268.1, on the reverse strand, counting down.
GACTGTTTTGATTTTTACTTCCGTGTTGAGTACAGCAATACTTTTGCTCATTTGAACTCGCCTCCTGCGATGCTAATTCCATTTGGTGTAGTCCCTTCAATCTCCGCCACAATCGAATCAATATCCGCACGCAATTGGTCAATTTTGGCAACGGTTGTTTTCAGCTCGGCGTTGAGCTCAGTAATATCAATCACTTCCCGGGTGTCTTTGAGTTCAACATAGCTACTGACTGAGAGGTTGTAGTCGTTTTCTGCAACTTGTTCGAATGGCACCGACTTGGCAAAGTGTTCAGTATTTTCTTTGCTCTCGAACACTTTCAGAATCTGCTCGATGTGCTTGTCGGTCAGGTAGTTGTTGTTGGTTTCTTTTTTGAATAGTTCACTGGCGTCGATAAACTGCGTGTTGGTGTCTTGCTTGTGCTTTGAGAGCACCAAAATATTCACGGCAATGGAGGTGCCGAAAAACAAGTTCGGTGCTAACGAAACAACCGTTTCAACGTAGTTGTTATCGACTAAATACTTACGAATTTTCTGCTCGGCACCGCCGCGGTAGAAAATACCCGGGAAGCACACAATGGCCGCCCGGCCCTTACTGGACAGGTAATTGAGCGCATGCAGCACAAAGGCAAAATCGGCTTTTGACTTGGGAGCCAACACACCCGCAGGCGCAAATCGCTCGTCGTTAATTAGTGTGGGGTCTTCACTACCAATCCACTTAACTGAATAGGGTGGGTTAGATACAATGGCGTCAAACGGCTTATCGTCAAGAAAATGGGGATCCGTCAGTGTGTTCCCCAACTGGATATTGAACTTATCGTAGTTGATGTTGTGCAAAAACATGTTCATACGGGCAAGGTTGTAGGTGGTGTGGTTAATCTCCTGCCCGAAGTAACCGTCTTGAATACGGTGAGGGTCCATGTGCTTTCTGGCTTTCATCAACAAAGAGCCCGACCCCACGGCTGGGTCATAGACTTTATTCACTTGTTCCTGGCCGTTAATGGCAAGCAGGGCGATTAACTTCGACACCTGTTGTGGGGTAAAGAACTCACCGCCCGACTTGCCGGCATTGGCGGCATAGTTTGAAATAAGGAATTCGTAAGCGTCGCCGAACAGATCAATGTGGTTGTCTTCGAAGTTACCGAAGTCCAGACCTGCTACGCCTTTTAATACCGCTGCTAAGCGCTGGTTTTTATCTTTAACCGTGCTGCCTAAGCGATTGCTGGTGGTATCAAAGTCAGCGAACAAGCCTTTAATGTCGTCTTCCGACTCATAGCCGTTGGCTGAGTTTTCGATTTCACCAAAAATAGTGGCAAGGTCGGTGTTCAGGCTCTCGTTTTTGTTTGCCGTTTTCGCAATGTTCTCGAACAACTGGCTCGGGTATATGAAGTAGCCTTTGGTTTTAATGGCATCGTCTTTAATGTCATCGGTTATGACCGAGTCGTCGAGCGCTGCATAGTTAATGCTTTCGTCACCGCCTTCAATGTAATTAGCGAAGTTTTCGCTAATGAAGCGATAGAACAAAGTACCGAGTACGTACTGCTTGAAATCCCAGCCGTCGACTGAGCCACGAACGTCGTTAGCAATTTGCCATATTTGGCGCTGAAGCGCGGCGCGCTGTTGGGTACTTGTCATGTTGAGTCCATTTCCCTGGTTTTACTGTGGAGCTTTTATGCTAAGTTCTCTAGAGTACTTGGTAGTGGACGTATTTTGAAGTCTGTTTGGATTATTGCGCGACGGTCAAATCAAGTTTCTGCACTTTGTCTACGCTTAAATTTTTCTCAGCATGCCACAAATCGTATGCGTCCTGCACGGCGAGCCAACTTTCGGTGCTTCTGCCTAACGCTTTTGATAAACGTAGTGCCATATACAGGACTTATACCACTTTGGCATTACTCTGAAGTATTGGATTAGACTTTCTTTAGCCCTTAAAAGTGCTTTTATAATTAATTTATGGCTTTGCAGTCCATATAAGGTCTTTTATATGAATGTAATTGCGTGCCTTAGATAGTCTGTTACACTCTAATCATTAGTTTAAAATCTATTTAAGGTTCTTTATATGGATTCTGAACGTGTTTCAGCAATCATTGGTCAGCGAGTCAGGCAGTATCGGCTGAACCAGGATTTAACCCAGGAGGACTTGGCTACCTTAGCTAATGTCTCACTGAATGCGGTTAAATCTGCGGAGGGTGGTAAAAGCACCTTACCGACCTATGTCGCAATTCTTCAGGCTTTGGGTCATATTGACAATTTACTGGCCGCATTCCCGGACGAGGGAGTTTCTCCTGTGCAACTACTCAAAAGTAGCACCAAACAGAAGAAACGAGCGAGCGGTAAAACGCGTGTGAAACCTGCTGACAATCAGGAGCTGGACTGGTGATTAATACCATTGAAGTTCGCTACAAAGGCGAGCCTGTCGGTGCCTTAAGTTATAACAAAGGCGACACGGCTGCGCGGTTCGAGTACTTATCTGAATTTGTCGAAAAAAACAAGCTACTACTGTGGCGCGAGTACAAGACTAAAGCACAGGGAAAGCGTGAATGAATGAAACGACACTGACGTCACTGGTGGCACTGCTCTCGCTGGTACTGGTTATAAATTTATTTCGGACGCGGAAATTACGGCAACAAGCAGAGCCGACGTTGCAGCCAGTCAGTAAAAATGATCCGGTCTGTGGTTTACCTTCGCGGGATGTGATTGAAAGCGCCATTCAAACTGAAATTGCCGAAGCTAAAACAGCATTTAGAACAGAGCTTGGGTTGATTGTCTTTATCGATATGGATGGTTTTAAGCCAATCAATGATGAATACGGCAAAGCTGCAGGGGATAACGTTTTACAAGTATTGGCTGAGCGGTTAACGACATTCGTTGCCGATAAAGCCTTTGTTAGCCGTTATTGCAGCGATGAATTTATTGTCTACTTTCCTGCCTGTGCCGTGAGCGATATGGCAGTACCGCATGACCTTGAATGCTTGCAAGCCGAATTATCGAAAGCTATCGAGCAAGATGGACATGAGGTCGCATTAACCGCCAGTATCGGTTTTTATCGGCTTAATGAAACAACAAAAAGCCCGGCTATGGCTATTCAAGCTGCTGACATTGCTATGGGCGAGTCTAAGCGTCAGGGCGGCAATGTCATTACCGAATTCAGTGATGAGTTACACCAGTGCTATCAGCGAGAATTGTCGATAAAGTCGGGATTGCAGGTCGCCTTGACGGAAGGCGAATTAGATATTGTTNCAAAGGCCTGCTGAAAAAAGCGCTTGGTTGCTTCAAGGTTCCGCGCTGGTAGTTCAATGTAATTAATTTTGGTTGAGCTCATTTTGTGCCTCGCTTAGGGCTTTTATGCGGCAACGAGCTTCTTAACCTTGAGTTCTTTACGATGTTGCTCGGCATGCCAGAGTTCATACTGGGACTGCTGGTTTAACCAGCTTCCCGCTGAAGTATTAAATGCGATTGATAGTCTGATAGCCATTTCAGGGCTAATACCAGCCTTGCCGTTCAGAACAGCACTTAACGTTTTCCGGCTTACGCCCAAAGCTTCCGCTGCAGCGGTTACAGATAAGCCAAGAGGCTCGAGACAAAGCTCTCGTACAACTTCGCCAGGGTGGGGGGGATTGTGCATCAACATACGAATACCTCAGTGATAATCTTCATAATTTACTATCTCGGCGTCTCCATCCTTAAATCGGAAGGTCACGCGCCAATTTCCGCTGACTGTCACTGACCAAATTCCAGAGCGGCTATCGGAGAGCTCATGAAGTCGAAGACCTGGCAAATCCATATCTTTTGTGCCAGATGCCGCATTCAACCTACCGAGAATAAGTCGAAGCCTCTTTGCGTGGCTGGCCTGAATCCCTGCGGTGCTACCGAACCTGTAAAACTTAGCCAAACCTTTGTGCTTGAAGTTTCTGATCACGATTAAATCGTACCCTGTAACGTGTCGGGTGTCAATTTTTCTAGTTTCGGTATATTACGCATGGACATCCTGCTTGGAAAGTTATTCATCTTCGAGCTCCTCTCTAATTCTTAAAAAACTAGCAAAGCGCGGCACGCCATTATTGGTGTAGCCGTGGTACTTATAGGTAATGATGCTGCCGACAGGCGGTGGGTTGGCGCGTTCGGCGTCGGTGAACCCGGTACCAATAGAAAACTCAGTGCCTTGTTGATTGCGCACGCGCAACGCACCTAGCATATCGGTGTATTTTCCTTTGCCGGGTAAATGCGCGATAACCTCAGCCTCGTCGTCAAAGTAGGGCTTTAATTTCAATAAAGCATCGCTTCTGCCGGGTTGATGAGGTGCACTTGCCAAATGCAGCATCAGGCCTTCTGCGCCTTTCTCGACCATCGACTCAAGATGCTTGCTTAGCGCGTGATTGGACTGAAACTGCTGTTGCTTGACGGCTTTAATATGTTTCACGTTCAGCTGCTCAATTAAGCTTGAATAGTTTTTGTATCGCTGCGCAAAAGGCAGCTCGGTATCAGGCATATCAAATACCATATAGTTAACTTCACGCCAGCGTTCTTGTTCCGGAATGTGGGTTCTGACTATGGCGCTCAATGCCTCAAAATTCTGGCGTGACGTCCACAACTCACCATCAAGCCAGACGTCAGGTAGTGGTGCAGTAAACCATTTGGGCGCATATATTCGGTTACCTTGCCGGGTCAGCAAGTGCTTGCCTGTCCATATTGCTCTGATACCGTCGTACTTTTCGCTGACTAAGTAGTTGCTAACGGGAATGGCAGCATTTTCTTCATACACGTTTGCCAGCTGGGTTTGCGTCGACACCTGTAGCGCCACTGCAGAATTGGGTATAAGCGCCGTGAAACACACAGCGGTTAGATAAAGCAGATAACTCCTGGCGAGCTTTTGCATCCTTGCCTCCATAAAATCTCGTTGGTTATAGCGACATCACGCGAATTGCTAGTAACGATGTTAGTAGTCATAACGTCGCTTTCCAGTATGTGTTGTCGTATACAGCCCGACGAAAGTCGCTGCTTGTCGCTTTATGATAGTATTGCTAAAACACGATGAGAAAGAACGGAGTCTATTTTGCTGAAGTGTGTACTTGCCCTTATCTGCTGTTGTCCCTGGCTTTTAGTAAACGCTAACGAACTTACGATTATCGGATCAATCCATAGTTCCTCAAAGAACTATAATTCTTCAGATCTTTCAGAGTACATCAGTAGGTTAGATCCTGATTTCATCCTGACGGAGGGAGATCCGTCGATGTTTAACAGTGAGGGCAATATATCAAGCGAAACTTCAGGGTTAGAGATCGAGGCATACCGGCAAATTCAACGACATCATGAGATACCAATTGTTAATGTCTCCATGGAACATCGCAATCAAGCGATGAAAAAGATAGCTTATAACCAGACACTTGGAGAAGTTTTTCAGGTGGTTCAAGGAAAGTATAAATCCGACGACTTAATTAATGCTCCTCTTTTTGAAAGGATCCTTGGGACCTTCTCAGAAAGAAGCCACTGCATGCAAAACGCTACATTCGAAGAGCTTCAGTCTGCAACCTGCGTTAATGCATTTCAAAATAATAGTGATGCAATTTTTAACGATATGCTGACTCTGCTTGAGAACAACCCTAACCTATCTGACCAATTAGAGCGTTGGAAACCATTAGTTGCATTTCATAATCAGCGGCATCAAGCGATGGCCGAAAACATAGCAAAACATCTTTGTGAGGGATCTGATAAGAAATACTTGTTTGTCGTCGGAGTAATGCATTTTAATGAGGTTAAGCAAATACTGAATACTAATGATTGTAATTTTAAATTACACACATTCTCGGGCGAGTAAACTTAGCAAAACTCCGCGTAAACCCTCGCACAATCGGGCGGGGATACAAGCGGGAACCGCGCAACGGTTCTATTCTGGTGTAGCCTGACTCTGCACATAATCTCTCAGTGTTTCGATGGTTGCCCCGCCGGCACTACAGGCAAAGTAAGAGCGTGACCAGAGCCTGCACTTTTGCTTTGCCGGGGTATGTGGGCATTGAGTATTCGTATCCGGCGTGATGAAACCGATTTACTGGATTATAATAATTGAACCATACCAATGAGCGCTGAAATGTTAAAGGCCACGAAGGTACGCATATATCCGACACCTGAACAGGCGGAATTTCTCAACCGCCAGTTCGGTGCTATGCGGTTCGTGTACAACAAGGCGTTGCATATCATCAGCTCACAGTACAAACGTCACGGCCTGAAGCTCAAGGCCAAGAAAGACCTTAAGCCGCTGTTGGCGGTGGCGAAAAAATCTCGCAAGTATCATTGGCTCAAGGATTTTGATTCGATTGCACTCCAGCAAGCGTGCATCAACCTTGATAAAGCCTTCCAGAACTTTTTTGACCCGAAGCTTCCCGCCCGTTACCCGAGGTTCAAGCGCAAACACGGTAAACAATCCAGCTACCACTGCACGAGTGTGAGTGTTGGCGAGAACTGGATAAAAGTGCCGAAGATGAAGCCGCTTAAGGCGCGGGTTCACCGTGAGCTGAACGGAAAGCTCAAGAGCGTAACGCTGTCGCGCTCGGTAACAGGGAAGTACTACGCCTCGCTGTTGGTTGAAGATGGCTTGCAAACACCGGCCCCATTGCATAGCGTTGATACCGTGCTGGGCGTTGATATGGGGCTAACCCATCTTGCTATCGACTCCGAAGGAAACAAGACGGCGAATCCCCGTTTCCTGAAACGCGCCCAATCTAATTTGCGACGCAAGCAGAAAGCCTTATCCCGTTGCCAGAAAGGTAGCAAAGGACGTACGAAAGCACGCTTGAAACTGGCTAAGGCGCATGAGCGCCTAGCGAATACCCGTGCGGATTTCCAGCACAACCTGTCCCGACAACTCATTGACGAAAACCAAGCGGTGGTGGTCGAGACATTGAAAGTGAAGAACCTGTTGAAGAACCGGAAGCTATCCAAGCACATCGCAGACGCAAGCTGGTCCGGCCTGATTCAGAAACTGGAATACAAAGCGAAGGAGCAGGGCAAACATCTGGTCAAAATCGACCAGTGGTTCGCCAGCTCCAAGACCTGCTCCTGCTGTGGGCACAAGGTAGACACCCTGCCGTTGTCGGTGCGTAACTGGTCGTGCCCTGCTTGTACAGCAGAGCTTGACCGCGACATCAACGCCGCGGTCAATATCCGGCAGCAGGGTATTATCAAACTAAGAGCCGAAGGGCTGTCGGTTCCTGCCAATGGAGGCTTGCGTAAATCCGGCCACGCGCCGGTTGCTGCCTAAGAATTTGGAAGCCTCGCCCGTCAGGGCGGGGAGCAGTCACACGATATCCTGCAGCTGAATCTTGATGAACTGTTCCGCGGCATTGTGCCGTTTAAGCGGTTGCGGGCGTTCTCTTTCAAAATGACCCGTGATGCCGAATACCATCCGTCTGATGACATTGAACAAAGCATTCTGGAGCGGATGGAAGAGGGGCTTAAGCAGCGCTTTAAGGCCGACCCCGTGCGCCTGGTTTACGATAAAAAAATGCCCGACGAAATGCTGGTGTTTTTAAGCGAAAAGCTGGATTTGAACCGCTTCGACTCGCTGGTTGCCGGTGGTCGTTACCGCAACACCCGTGACTTTGCTAAGTTCCCCAACTACCGTCGGGCAGTGCTTGAACATCCGCGTCAACCGGCGTTGCTGCACCCGAAGTTTTACCGGTTTGATAACGTCTTCGATGCCGTTCGCAGCAGCGATATTTTGCTGTATTACCCGTACCACCGCTTCGCCCATTTTACCGAGTTTGTGCGTCAGGCCGCGTATGACCCGAATGTGACCCGTATTGCCATTTGTATTTATCGGGTAGCACCGCACTCGCGTATTCTGCATTCGTTGACCGATGCCGTACAAAACGGCAAACACGTCACCGTGATGGTGGAGTTGCAGGCGCGCTTTGACGAGGAAGCCAATATAGAGTGGGCGAAAGAGCTAACCGAGGCGGGTGTGCATGTCAGTTTTGGTATTCATGGCTTAAAAGTGCACTCGAAACTGGTGCTGGTACATCGCCGTGAGGGTATTACCGAGCGCCGCTATGCGGTGATCGGTACCGGTAACTTCCACGAAGGTACCGCGCAGGTGTATACCGATTTTAGCCTGTTTACCTGCGATAACGCGATTACGGCGGATGTCGATAACGTGTTTAATTATCTTGAGCAACCGTATCGGCAGACAAAATTCAGAGAGTTGATGGTAGCGCCGGTGACTATGCGGCAGCGGCTGACCGATTATATCGAGTACGAAATTGAACAGGCACAGCAGGGCCGGCCGGCGGCGATATTTATCAAAGTAAACAACCTGGTTGACGACAGCCTGATTGAGCGCGAGCAGGCAGGTAAACGTAAGACCAAAAAATCACGCCTGCTGCGATCGCAGACGGCGATTTACCGTTATTTTAAACGCCGGAGTCATGACTATGAGCGCGAATAGTACGTCTCAACAGCAGTTTGCCGCGCTCGATTTGGGCTCAAACAGCTTCCATTTGATTATTGTGCGATTGGTCGAAGGCCAGCTGCAGCCGATTTTTAAATTTAAACAGCCGGTACAGCTGGCGCAGGGTCTGAATGGGCGTTATTTGTCAGACGCCGCGAGCGCCCGCGGGCTGGATGTGTAAAAACAATGTGCGGTGCGGCTGGAAGGATTTACTACCGATAGCGTTAAAGTGGTGGCGACGCACACCTTGCGACGGGCAAAAAATCGCAAGCAATTTTTAGCGGCTGCGGCTAAGGTTCTGCCGTTCCCGATTGAGGTGATTTCCGGGCGCGAAGAAGCGCGTTTGATCTATCGTGGGGTCAGCGAGACCATCGCCGATAGTGTCGGCGAGCTGGTGATTGATATTGGCGGCGGCAGTAGTGAATTTGCCTTTGGTAAAAACAAACAGGCGTCGGTGTTGAGTTCGCGCAGTGTCGGCAGTCTGGCTTGCACAACGCAGTTTTTTAACGACGGTAAAATTAGCGCCAAGCGCTTCGATAAGGCTGTGGTTTATGTGCGCCAACAGATTGAACCGGTTGCTAATGCGCTTGCCGGCAAACGGGTGCAGGCGGTTTACGGTACATCGGGCACCGTCAAGGTGATTTACCAGTGGGTGAGTAAAACGATAAATTCCTCCGCAAGCGGGTTAACCATGGCCGATTTGTTGGCATGCCGCGACCAGCTGATTGCGGCGAAGCATGTTGATAATCTGCAAACCGAGGTGATTTCTGACGATCGACGCGTATCGATAGTGGGTGGCCTGGCGGTATTAATTGGGATATTTGAAGAGCTGGAACTGGAGCGTCTGCAACCTCATGATGCTGCGCTGCGCGAGGGCGTTTTGTACGAACTGGCGCAGGAAGTGCTGAGCCTCGAGGACGTGCGTGAACGAACGATTTATAGTTTGGCACAACGGTATTCGGTCGATGAGGCGCAGGCAAGACGGGTATGGCGCACCGCTTGTCAGCTTTATCAGGCTGTGGCTGCTGCCTGGCAGATTGACTCGCACGATATGGAGTTGTTGCTGGAAGGTGCTACCAAGCTGCACGAAGTCGGCTTGAGTATCAGTGCCAGCGGGGTGCAGAAACATTCTGGTTATATCCTCAGCAATGCGTACATGCCGGGTTTTAATGCCGAAGAGCAGCGATTATTAGCCACGGTGGTGCGGTTTTTTCGGAAAAAACTCAAACCGGAAGAATTTCCCGAGTTGGCATTATTTGATCAGAGCCAGGTGGTAAAGCTGATTTTAATTCTGCGGCTGGCGGCGGTTATTAATAGTGACCGGCAGGACCGGCGGCTGGTGGACGGCGTTAGCGTTAAAGAGAGTCAATTGACTCTCAAACTAACTAAAGCCGCCCGCTTAGACGCCGTGCTGCAGGCCCAGCTCGATGACGAAGCCGCCACCTTTAAAAAGCTTGGCTACCGACTGCTGTACGTCGCGCCCTGACGCGACATTGCGAAGCCGGACGTGCGTCAGGACGCACGCTACGAGGTATTTTATTCGGTAGGCCAATCACTGGACAAAAAATTACCGCTGAATTATGCTTGTTTTACGGTTACAGCACAGTGAGGAAGCCCGATGGAGTTAATTGATCGTAATCAGTATCCGCAGCTTGATCGCTTACTGTGGGATACCAAACAGCAATATTTTACGCATAAAGAGGCAATAACGATTTATGAAGATCGCTGGCGCTTTTTGTTTGAAACTGAGCTGACAGCCAAGGAGCGTAAACTGATTGCAGGACTAACGAAGGAATTTGGCATCTTTCTGCCCGCAGTTGCCTGATGGAAAGCTATCAGCCAGTGGCTTACACGCAACCTCACCATCAACTGATCGAACAGTTGCTACAAGGATTCAATCACGAGTACCTTGGTTCCCACAATATTTTGTTTGGCGGTGGCACCCGCATAGCACTCGAACTAAAAGAGTATCGTACCTCTGTTGATATCGATTTTTTATGTGCCAATAAAGAGGCTTACCGGGCCGTTCGACGTCAAGTTACATCGCAGTCATTGGGTGAGTTAGTTAGACGCGAATTTACTTATGTGCCCGAAATTCGTTTTGATCGATATGGCGTCAGGACATTTTTAGAGCAGAATGGCGAGCAAGTTAAACTTGAATTCGTGGCGTTCGATGATTATCAATTAGCTAAAGACGCACGAAACAGTCTCTTCCCAGTACCTTTTATTGATCAGACTTCGTGTTTCACGACCAAACTGCTTGCTAATGCTGACCGAGCCGGCCAAAAGCCCTATAAAGATATATTTGATATTGTCGCGATGGCCGCAGCCTGGGGCCCAATCCCTGACTCGTCGCTGCGAGCGGCTGCAAATCATTACAGCGAAAAAGTTGTCATACAGGGGCTGAAAAAAGCGTTGGAAGGATTTAGTGACAATTTGGAGCGTTATCAAGAAGCTGCCGGTGCAATGAATATTTCATCCGACTTTTTTGAATCAACCTTGCAACCGACAGCAGAGAAACTTCGCCGGAGTTTGTAGTACCGTGCGTCAGGACGCACGCTACTTAACGACGATTCGCGCCATGGTGCGGTCGACATCGCTGGTGCCGGCGCGGATTTCCATGATGACTTCGTATTCGCCGGGCTCTGTGTAAGAGGTTTAGGCGGTGTGATTGAAGGACCACTGGGTATCGAAGCTGTTGTCGTTATTAAAGTCCCAGCGTACTTCGTAGGCTGACGGTTGTTCGTTGCTGCCGAAGGACTTTTCGGCACTAAAAGTTATGCTGTCACCGATGTTGATTTCGTCCAGCTCTTTATCATGGGTAATTACGCCAACCGGTGGGGTTTTATCGCATGTCATTTCGAAGTGCGTATAACCGTCGGTTTCAACCTGTTCGAAACACCAGCTTAACTGCTCCGTCCCCAGCAAAAAATCACGGGCAAATACCGGGTGCGCTTGCTCTGCGGTATAAGCATCGTAGGATCTTAATGCTTTGGCGGCATTGTCAAAAAATGACTTAGCGGCCTGCAAATGAATCTGCGATACATTGCCATCAATATCTCCGCCCTGGTCAATAACTGATAAGCCTTCAAACATCAGGCTGCTAAAATTGCGCCAATTTTGCTCATCACGCATCCAGTTGAGGAACTCGGCATAAAGTCGATGTGGCGAGTTGCCGGAGGTTTGCTGAATCGCGTTGTGCAGGAATGGTTTTAGCTTTTCTGCGGTCAGTTGTCCGATGGCCGCACTGGTCAGCGGACACCAGTTAATCGCATCCAATACCCGGCACAACCCATGAATCAGCGTCGCCGGAGCATTTTTAGTTAACGACAACTGCTGGAAGTCATCGGTACTAAAAACACGCTCTGTAACAAGGGTACTTAAATCGCCAAACAGTTCCCAACCAACAGCCCGTGGATAGGCCAAGGCGATGTTGTCGTGTTGTGTGTTAATGTCGTAGTAGGCGCCCGAATGATTATAGGCGCTAAATTGATGTTCATTGGCAGGTTGAATTATGCCATCCAGCTCAGCAATTGGCGGATACCATTGAGTGCTGCCCAGTGCGCTGCTTGCCGTCTCAAAGGCCGCGAATGCGCTATGGTAGACTTCCGGAAACACGTCGTAATTCATCAAGTTCTTGAAGTCAGTGGCTATGCCGTGCTCGATAGTTTTCTTAAAGTCCTCAAACAGCGGTAGTTTTTTTACCTCGTCAAGTATCAATGCGCGGTCGGCGCGGCTGTATCCCATCATCATCGGCAGCGTTGCCACAGTGCCGAGGGCGATTGAATCCACCGTTATGTCGTGATCACCACCGCGCCATTTGCTGGACTCGGTATCCATCAGCGAGGGAGCAATCAGGCTTTGGTCGTCCGCTTTAGTCAAAAACAGTAATTGATAATCCGGTGTTCGGATGGTTCTGATAAACCCCAGGTCACTGAACATGACTCGGTCTGATAATGCGGTAGTTAATCTAAAATCCTCCGATAAGTCGTAGTCGGCGAAGGCGCTGACGGCAACCTTCAACGACTGCAATTTGGGTTGAACTTTCGCCACCGGGTCGGCTTTATAAACCACCTCGACATCGGCAATATCGCTGTCGGTGGCGCCATCATCATCGGTTACAGTGTACTCAAAGCTAATAATTTCGACATCGCCATCGTTAACCTCCGGCGCGGTAAAGGTAATTTGATTTGCGTCTGAAGAGGTCAGCGTGATGCTCGGCCCGGCAACCTGATTCCACTCGGCCTTTACAATTGTGCCATCAGTGTCCTCGCCGCTGCCGGTGATGGTAACCTCGGTGAGCATATCGACCGTTTGCCAATTGCTGGCTTCAGCCGTGGGTGGCTGGTTTTCGATATCAATCGCGACATTGCCGCCGCCATCTTCCTCTTCTGCACCACAACCACTAAGCAAAGCCGCAACAGCAACTGCCACCAACGAGCGTGAAAAAGTATGCACGTCCATGTTCGTTTCTCCCGATGTAAAAGGAGAACAAGAATAGCGTCAGCAACAGGCGAAAAGGATAGAAGAAAGCGCAACACCACGTAGGATATGTTGGACAGGGGGAGGGCTCGCTTTGCTCGCGGTGTAGGGCCTGCGGCCGGGGTAGGCTCGCTGCGCTCGCGGTTTAGGGCCTTCGGCCGGTTTAGGGTTTAACGCGCGAAGCGCCTAAACCCGTGCGCCGAAGGCAGCACGCTACACCGCGAGCGCAGCGAGCCTACCCCGGCCGAAGGCCCCAAGTGTTTAGAACTTATACATCGCCATCAATTGCAGACGATTCAAATCGCCATCAATACCGGCTTCGGTTTCGCGTGTTGCTTGTGAAATTTCGGCGCCGAAGGTCAGGTTAGAGGCGGCTGAATACATTACGTTAAACGCCAGGCGTTCGGTGTATTCGGTCATGTCGCCGGCCAATGCCAACAGCGCGTCGTCGTTATCGGCCCAGCCGCGTGAGTAGACCACGTTTGAACGCAGTTTCTCGGTCCAGAAATGGCGGTAAGCAAACGAGATACCGGTAGAATCGATGGTTTCCAGACCACCGTCAGCGTCAATGTAAGCGCCGTTCCAGGTGTTCAGACCCAGATAGCGGCCAAGGCCAGAGCCGGTAGTGATTGACGCACGGATGTCGTCCATACCAAAGCTGTATTTCGCGCCTAAGCTAACACCGTAACCAAAAGCCGTTTCATCGTCGCCGCTTTGTGCCACATCATAAGTTAACTGGCGCAATAACGCGGATGCCTGCCATACCAGGTTGTCTGCTTTACCGGTGTACTTAAAGGTGACGTCCGGCATCAAACCGTCGCTCGATACGATACGGCTGCCGCTTTCGTCGGTCACTGTCGTTTCCGGGTTTTCAAGAGACGCACTAAAGCCACCGGAGGTGTAACGGATCTGCGCTTGACGGTTAAACACGATACCGTCAGTGATACCGATAAAATCGACCGATTCTGCCAGAATGTTCAAATCCTGGAAGTTTGACCAGGTTTGACCAAAGGTCCAGTTACCGTATTTGATGAACGCATGGCGCAAACGCGGGTTGTAGGAGTTAGAAATACGCTGGTCGCCGTCCGGCGTCAGCATAAAGTCCATTTCGATATGACCGGTCAGGGTTTCACCGTTATCAAGCTCGGTTTTGTTGGTAATAAAGAAGCGTGACTGACGTGCGTGAAAATCAGTTGCCATGTCATCGCCGTCGCCACCGACCGGCGTCAGGCTGGGAATGTACTGCTGGCGAGCAATGCTACCACTGTCCGGTGCCGCACCGTCGGCATAATCCGATACCATCATATCCAGTTTAACGAAACCACCAAACGTGAACTCTGAGTCCTGCGCCTGAGCGCCGAAGCTGGTGACGCCCATCACTGCTGCTGCCGCAGCCGTAAGTAAGAATTTGTTCTTGTTCGAACTTGAAGCCATCGTGTGTTCTCCCGTGTCAGCCAAGTTTTATGCTTATTTTTTATGAGTCGATAAGCTTTATAAACGCCATTAATTCTCGGTAATTGTTCAATTTTTCGCAATCTAGACTATGGTCTAATAGTGTTCAGCCCGCGTATTCCGTACAAATGAGTCATTAAGCGAATAAGGAGGAAGTGGTAATGTCGCAACTATATAAAGTGCCGGATCACATTAAGCAAACAGCAAAATTAGATAACGACAAGTATTTAGAGCTTTACCAACAATCCGTTGATGACCCCGAAGGTTTTTGGCGAGGGCAAGGTAAACGTATTACCTGGTTCAGCCCCTATTCAAAAGTCAAAAACACCACCTTCGAGCCGGGCAACGTTAATGTTAAATGGTTTGAAGATGGCACCTTAAACGCCTGCTACAACTGTGTTGACCGCCATCTTGCCGACAAAGCCGACAAAACGGCGATTATCTGGGAAGGCGACGACCCGAGTGTAGACAAACACATAACCTATCGCGAGTTACACAAAGAGGTATCTCGTTTTGCTAATGGCCTGAAAAAATTAGGTATTGGCAAAGGTGACCGCGTGGCGATCTACATGCCTATGGTACCAGAAGCAGCCTACGCGATGTTGGCCTGTGCCCGTATTGGCGCTGTTCATTCGGTCATTTTTGGTGGATTTTCGCCTAATGCCATCGCTGACCGCATTAATGACTGTGGAGCAAAGGCAATTATTACCGCCGATGAAGGTCGCCGCGGCGGCAGCACCATTGGTCTTAAAAAGAACGTTGACGCAGCGCTCAACGACGATGCCTGCCCGACTTTGGAGCACGTGATTGTTGCCCAGGTTACCGAAGGCGATGTTAACTGGACGGACGGCCGCGATGTTTGGTGGCATGAGCTGGTTGGTGATGTAAGCAGTGAATGCCAGCCGGAAGTAATGGACGCCGAAGATCCACTGTTTATTCTTTACACGTCGGGCTCAACCGGCAAGCCAAAAGGCGTTGTACATACCACCGGTGGCTACATGGTCTACGCGTCGATGACGCACGAATACGTATTTGACTGCCATGATGATGACATTTACTGGTGTGCGGCCGACGTTGGCTGGATTACCGGCCACTCGTATATTGTTTACGGCCCGTTTGCCAACGGCGCCACCAGCCTGATGTTCGAAGGCGTGCCAACGTATCCCGGTGTAGGCCGCATCGGCGAAATCGTCGATAAGCACAAGGTAACGATTCTATACACCGCGCCAACTGCTATCCGTGCGTTGATGGCGAAAGGCGACGAAGCCGCGAAAACCTCGAGTCGCGAGAGCCTGCGCATTATGGGTAGTGTCGGTGAGCCGATTAACCCGGAAGCCTGGACTTGGTATCACGAGCGTATTGGTAACGGCAAGTGCCCGATTATGGATACCTGGTGGCAGACCGAGACTGGCGGCATCATGATCACGCCATTACCGGGCGCGACCGACCTTAAACCGGGCTCGGCAACACGACCGTTCTTTGGGGTGAAACCGGCGCTGGTCGACAACGAAGGCAACAAACTGGAAGGTGAGGCTGAAGGTGGTCTGATTATCGAAGACTCCTGGCCGGGCCAAATGCGCACGCTTTGGGGCGACCACGAACGCTTCGAGCAAACTTACTTCTCGACCTATAAGAATGTTTATTTTACCGGTGACGGTGCGCGTCGCGATGCCGATGGTTACTACTGGATCACCGGCCGTGTGGACGACGTACTCAACGTATCCGGCCACCGTTTGGGTACTGCCGAAATTGAGAGTGCCTTGGTTGCGCACGAAGCGGTTGCTGAAGCTGCCGTGGTGGGTTATCCCCACGACATCAAGGGGCAGGGGATTTATGTGTACGTGACCCCGGTTGAAGGTGTCGAGGTAACTGACGAGCTGACCAAAGAGCTGCGTAACTGGGTACGCTCTGAATTAAGCCCTATTGCGACCCCGGACTTGATCCACTGGACCACCGGTATGCCGAAAACCCGTTCCGGCAAAATCATGCGCCGTATCCTGCGTAAGATTGCTGCGAACGAGTTCGACAGCCTCGGTGACACCTCAACCCTCGCCGATCCGTCCGTGGTCGACGACCTCATCGAGCACCGCAAAAACGCATAACAACATCCCACCAAAAGCGGGTAGCGCGTGCCTTTGGCACGCGAGCCCGTTTTTTTATACAACCTTACTTCGGGTATTTGCGTTTCTTGTCATGCCGATAAGTGCTAACCGTTGCGGTTTGATGCATTGTTCGGGATAGATGCCGTGAAATGGATTCCTTTAATCCATCAATGAGCTTTACCTCTTCGCTATCTACTAAAAGCTCCTCGATACGTTGAGCAAACTCATGAATTATGTCTTTTGCGCCTCTTATTTTAAATCCAGGTCCATCGGCCAATGCAAGTAAATGACTGAACGAAGGAAACTCCTTCGAGCCCGCCATTTTCAACGCCATCTTATTATCGATGTCCTCGTAAATCAGTGTATGAGTGATGTCGAAAGGAGGACTTACAAAAATTGCATTCATGTCAGGCGTGTATTGCAGGGCAAAATTTTTGAGATGTGCATCACCGTTTCCGATCAAGCAGTTGAACACAATGTAACGATACATGCGGGTGACTTCTTGTAAGTTATTGGTATAAAGCATAGTGGCGCGTAACAAAGCTTCGTAACTACCTTGGTATTTGGCATCAGGCGTATTCGCGCGCTTCATCAGCGTGGTAAAATCTTCATAGCCTAGCCATTGGCCATTCGGCCGGTCAAAGCGCTCGATCACAAAATGCTGCAGATCGTTAGACAGATATGTTGCCGGTGGCGCCAAACCGCAGGCTTGAGCGGCTTGCATGCAAACATATTCATTCACGGTCAGTAGAGGGAAAGCTTCGTCATAAGTTTTTACAATAACCCCGGGTTGCGGGACAGTTCGGTCAGTTATGTTCGAAATACTGACTTTGGGCTGAACGCCAGAAACGGCATTGCGTAAGTAATATCGTTCCAATAGTTGTGGAAACAGCGATTCGGTACCTTGGTAGTCGAGAATATCGGTCAAAGACAAAGGCTCTACGTCATCAAGTTGGAGTTCGCTCTGGTAGCATAATTGACCGATGCCGTTGTTTTGCTGTAATGCCAATAAGTACATGTCATCCAGTTTGGCATACCGAGCAAGTCGCTCAGCAATAAATCGCCGGTTGAACCCTTCAGGTAAATTTTGACTAAAAATGGGGTGAAGCGCGCCACTGTTATAACTTCGTAGGTCTCTGCGGGTCATCGTGAGCGACACAAAAGCGTCATCTGAGGTCGGCTGGTAATTATAAACAGCGCCGTGCGTTAACAAGCCAAGCTTTTCATGTTGGTTGGCTACGTTAATCGACGTGATCTTTTTCGGCAGTATTTTGCTCGTCATTCGTCATCCTTAAACAAATCATCAAGATCATCCCAATCGGGCAGCGTATGCTGACGCTGCTGGATCGCTAAATCAAAATTAAGATAATGAATGTAGCGTAAAAGAATATCTAATGACCCGGTAAAACGACCATTTTCAATTTCAGACAATGTGCTCTTATGGATACCTGTGGCCTGCGCAACCTGCTGCTGCGTGAGTTTCCGGCTTTTCCGCTCAGCCGCTAAGGCTTGCCCGATAGTATTGAGAGAAGTCATTTGTTAGTCAAATAGCGAACTTTGTTAAATTAAAGCATTAAGTTTGCTATTTAGCAATAAATCATGCTTTTTATCTTTAGTCAAAATCTATGAATCACTTGATGTAGTATATTAATAGTCTATATTTAATAAATAAGTTGCTAATTGGTAAAATATGATAAATGAAATCTGAAGAATTCTTAACTACCCTCGGCAGCATTGTTAAACGCACCCGGTCGAAAACGATGGATCAAGTCAATTTTGCTCAGCGCGTGGGGTGTGGCGTTGCCACGCTATCGCGTTTGGAAAATGGCCAACCGGTGAATGCAGAGACCTTATTCACAGCCCTCGAACTTTTGGGTTTGCTGGACGACTACATTGCGGTCGGCGATGAACAGAATGCACGCCTGGCCAACGCGCCGCTGCGGAAAAAACGTAAACCTGAAAGTGATTTGCCAAATGATTTCTGAAGCCTATGTTTTTGTCGAGGGATTAGAAACTGAACCGGTAATTTGCGGAGTGGTGCAGTACGATGCGGTGAACCAATTTGGGCGATTTCGATATGGTAAGTCCTATTTGGCACGACATGATGCCTTTGCGCTTGACCCGATTCATTTACCGCTGACAGAAAATACCCACGAGACACGTGTCAATACGGGGCTTTTCGGTGTATTGAGTGATGCTGGTGCTGACGCGTGGGGTCGCAAGCTGATTTTGCAACTTCGCAAAACCAAACCAAAAAATGAACTCGAATTTATTATTGCCGGGGCCTCAATGGGTGTCGGGGCGCTCAGTTTTAGTCTTTCGCGGAGTAAATCGAAGTCTCCCACTAATCGAAACTCATTGGATAATTTGAATTTACTGGTAGAGGGTAAAAACAAAATCCTAGCCTCCGAAACCGTCTCGGTCGAGGTCAAAAAGGCCTTTCAGTATGGCGATTCAATGGGAGGAGCTCGACCTAAAACCGTATTAATCCATGATAACCAAATGCATTTGGTTAAATTCAACCGCAGCGATGATCTGATAAATATTTGTCGGGCAGAATTTGCCGCGATGCAGCTATTATCCCAGATTGATGACGTCAACGTTGCAGAAACGGAATTAATCAATGGGGTTGAAGTTCTGTTACTAGTGCGACGTTTTGACCGCAGTGGAACAGATGTTTCACACCACCTTATAAGTGCTAATTCGCTGCTATTGGAAGGGCATGTGAGTGAGGCTGCGTTAACAAAATGGTACTCGTACGGAGCGCTGGCCGAGTACTTGCGGCGATACAGCAGACGTGCCAAAGACGCGGAAGAACTCTACAAACGAATGGTTTTTAATGCCTTAATTGGTAACACCGATGACCACGGTCGCAACCATGCGTTAATTTGGCACTTAAAAGGCGGAGGTTGGCAATTATCGCCTGCTTACGATGTTTTGCCTGTTAATAATACGCGCTTACATGCAATCGGCCTGGGTGACGAAGGGCGCTTTGCCAGTCGTAAAAACTTATTGTCGCAAGCCAAGCGCTTTGGTCTTTCCGCGCAAAAAGCCCAAGCAATTGTGAATGATATTCATGACTTGGTGGACGATTGGGAAGTGCATTTTTCCCGAGCGGGAGTCAGTGATGGCGATATTGAACGGCTGAAGGGTATTATCCCCAACCTTGCGCGTTAGCGGCAAGTTGGGTAGCTTATAGCAATTGCTTCGAAGATAAGAATAATTATGGCTAAGTTTTTGATTGCGGATGATCATCCGTTGTTCCGCGAGGCGTTGCAGGGTGCGCTGGGTAATCATTTTGAAGAACTGACTTTGCGTGAGGCGGAGGATCTGGACTCGACGCTGGCGGCGCTTAATCAAGATGATGACGTGGATCTGTTATTGCTTGATCTGCACATGCCGGGCAGCGGCGATCTGTATGGCCTGATCCGTGTTCGCGAAGACTTTCCGTTATTGCCGGTGGCTATTATTTCCGGCTCTGAAGATGCATCGATTGTGGCTAAATGCATTGGTTTTGGGGCGCTCGGTTTTATTCCTAAGTCGTTGTCGTCGGCGAAAATTGCCGAGGCGATTGATACCATTCTGCAGGGCGATACCTGGGTGCCTGAAGAAACCCGTGGCCGCTTGGATAGCATTACCGACGAGGATCAGGAGCTGGCGCGCAAAGTGTCTGAGCTGACACCGCAACAATATCGGGTACTGCACTTTTTGCACGAGGGCTTGCTGAATAAGCAGATTGCCTACCAGCTGAATATTACCGAAGCGACCGTTAAAGCGCATATCACCGCCATATTCCGCAAACTCGGCGTCTACAGCCGCACCCAGGCCGTGCTGGTAGCCGAGCGACTGCAGTTGTGACTTGTTTGTTACGGTAGCTCGCGCCTCTGGCGCGAGGATGTTTTTTGTGACTTGCGCCAAAGGCGCATATATGGTCCCCTCCCGTTTTGCAACGTCAACGTTGTGGTAAATGTTGGGTGCTCGCATATATACGGCCTGTTTCTGGTGACTTGTCACCTGGCCTGGATGAACTCCGCCCAACGACTGGCTTATCAAGCTAACGTTATCTGAGTAACAGCGCCTTGTCAGTCTCAGCCGTTGCCGGTTTACCCGTGTTTACCATCCTGTTGAAGTTAGCAACTCCGGAAGGTTTGAACCTTCGTTTACCTCGGATCGGTGGTTGCCGCTTAGGCGGCAGCCATCCGGTAATCTTCTTTATGTGTCAGCATCGCCCAGATTATCCGTGCGTGCTTGTTGGCCAGCGCCACGGCGGCAATGTTATTGCCCCGCCGCTTTGCGACATCCTGCGCCCACAGGCTCAGTTTGTCGTTGCGTTTATGCGCCATCCGTAGCGCTGAGCGTGCGCCATGCACCAGCAATGTTCGCAACCGGGTATTGCCTTTTTTGGTGATACCACCTAACCGGTCTTTACCGCCACTGCTGTTTTGCCGCGGCACAAGCCCCAGATATTCCGACACGTTGCGCCCGCGCTTAAAATCGCTCACATCCCCGATTAATGCCAGCAACGACACCGCAGTCACCGGGCCGATACCCGGTATCGTCATAAGACGTCGACTGTCGTCAGTATTATTTGCTTCAGCCGACAACAGCTTATCCATTGCTTTGACTTCTTCGTCCATTGTTTTGAGCAGTTCATACTGCCGTAACACAAGGTCTCTGCTTCTGGCTGTCAGTGCGTTGTCCGCATCTTCCAATATCTCCGGCACCCGTTTGAGTATGGAGCTTATCCGCTGCGGCATGGTGATGCCGTATTCAGCCAACACGCTACGCAAGCGGTTAGCCTCCTGTGTTCGTGTTTGCACACGACTGTCACGCTGACTAACCATGAGCGCTAAGTCCTGCTGCTCGATGCTTTTTATCCGAACCGACTTCCTGTTCGGTCTCGATGCCGCTTCGGCTATCGCCCGTGCATCATTCGCATCGTTTTTCTCACCCTGCAGGTAAGCTTTTACAAATCGCGGTGGCAACGCCACCGTTTTATAACCCAGCTTTTCGATTTCCCGTCGCCAGTGATGACTCATTCCGCAGGACTCAACGGCCACTTCGCAATCATCGGTTCTTTTCAGCGTGGCCAGCTTAGCTAACACCTTGTTACTGCGAAGCTTTTTATTAAATACTTCCTGCTCGCTCTCATCCAGAGCCAACACCTGAATAAAATCTTTTGCCAAATCAAGGGCAATTCTGTTTACAATAGCCATTGGTCCTCTCCTTTCCTCTTTATAGAATCTTCGAAACTCTATATTGGCACATTGCGATGCCGTTTAGGAGGGAGGGGACCATCTCATCAAGCTACGATATGTTTCTTGATGGGCGCTAAACAATGACGTGGATTTTGGTGCTGGCTTCGCTGCTGTATGTGGTGTTTTTGTTTACCGTGGCGAGCTGGGGCGATCAGAAAAACTCATGGGCAAACCGGCTCAGTCACCGGCCGTTTGTCTATGCCATGTCACTGGCCATTTACTGCACCTCCTGGACTTATTACGGCGCCGTTGGTAATGCCGCCAACGAGGGCTGGGCGTTTTTCCCGATCCTGCTGGGCCCGATTCTGCTGTTCCTGTTTGGCATCCGTATCCTCGAAAAGCTGGTATCGGTCAGTAAACAGCAAAATATCACCTCGATTGCGGACTTTATTTCTTCCCGCTATGGCAAAAAGCGCCGGCTAGCCGTTGTTGTTACCACCATCGCAGCGCTGGCGATTGTGCCGTATATAGCTCTGCAGTTAAAAGCCGTGGGCTTAAGCTTTTCGGTGTTAACCGAGGTAGATTCCGTCGCCAGTGAATTCTCACTAAAAGAGCTGGGCGCCGCAGCCCTGATGGCGATGTTCGCGATGCTGTTCGGTACCCGCCACGTGGAAGTCACCGAGTACCGCAGTGGCATGATTTTAGCCATTGCAGTGGAGTCTATGATCAAGCTAGCGGCACTGGTTGCCGCAGCAATTTTTGCCTTCGAGCTCATTAACGACGACATGCAGTATCAGCTGGCGCAAACCTTTCAGTCGATAGAAAAACCGCAGTGGAGTCTGGCCGCATTCGGTGAATTTGAGTTTATCGTACAAACGCTGATGGCAGCCGGCGCGATCCTTTGCCTGCCGCGGCAGTTTCACGTGGCGGTAGTCGATAACGTTAACGTTAAGCACTTAAAAACCGCGCGCTGGGGCTTCCCGTTGTACCTGGCTATTACCGCAGCGGCCATTGTGCCCATTGCCGTGGCCGGAAGTATGTACTTACCCGCAGGTGCGGATGGGTCGACCTTTTCACTGCAACTACCATTGCTGCAAGACCAGTTGTGGTTATCGTTGGTGGTGTTTATCGGCGGTATTTCGGCGGCCACGGCAATGGTGATTATTGCCTCGGTAACCCTGAGTACCATGGTCACTAACGACGTGATTATGCCGCTGCTATTGCAGCGCGAGTCTAAGTTACCGCTTAAAGAACGTCGCCGCGAATACGACCGCACGCTGTTAAAATTCCGCCGCTGGGCAATAGCCGTGACCATGGCGCTGTCATTTTTATGTTATTACTTTTGGGCGTCGCGCACCGATCTGGTCAGTATCGGCCTGCTGGCATTCTCGCTGGTGCTGCAATTGCTGCCTACATTAATTGGTGCGCTGTATTGGCGCAAAGGCCATGCTCGCGGTGTTTATGCGGGCCTGACCGCGGGCTCCATCGGCTGGATCGTAGCGGTTTTAACTCCGTTATACAGTAACCTTGAATTGACCGACGTTGAGGTAATTACCCGCGGCACGGTGATTTCGCTGAGCATGAACCTGATTGCCTATATTGCGTTTTCGATGCTGGCGCAGCCGCGCTTAGTTGACCGCATTCAGGCCACCGCCTTTGTCAAACCGCGCGCTGCGCTACCCGATAACAACCTGCACAAAAACCATCATGCGACCAATGCCGACATGATGTTGTTGCTGAAAACCTTTTTAGGTGCCGAACGGGCGCAGCAGTTGATGTCCTATTATCAGAGCCCGGACGAGAACCAGTCCCTTAGGGCAGAAGCGGTGGCCGAGCAGGCGCTGATTCAATATGTTGAACGCGCCATTGCCGGGGTGCTGGGGTCCGCTACCGCACGCTCGTTAATTCAGGCGGCACTGCGCGACAAACAGTTGAACTTAGAAGAGGTCGTGCACTTTTTCGACGATACTACCCAGGCGCTGCAAACCCAGCAGTCGATATTGTTCAGTTCGCTGGAAAATCTGGCGCAGGGCATTAGCGTGGTCGACAAAGAGTTAAAGCTGGTGGCCTGGAATGCCCGCTACCTGGATTTGTTTGACTACCCCGAAGGCATGGTCAAGCCGGGCCAACCGATAGCCATGTTAATTCGCTATAACGCCGAACGCGGCGAGTGCGGACCGGGTGACATCGATGAGCTAGTTAGTAAGCGCTTACGCCACATGCAAATGGGCTCGCCACACCGATTTATTCGCCGCCGAGCGGATGGCCGGGTGATCGAAATGGTCGGTAACCCGCTGCCCAGCGGCGGCTTTGTTACCAGTTTTACCGACATTACTGAGCACGTCGAGACTCAGCAGGCGCTGGAAGACGCCAATATCGATCTGGAGCAGCGGGTGGATACCCGCACCCAGGAGATCCGCGAGATTAACCAGGAGCTAACCGCCGAAATTGATCGTCGCCGCGAAGTCGAAGAGCAACTGAAAAAAGCCAAAGCCGAGGCCGAAGCCGCCAACGCATCCAAAACCCGCTTTTTAGCGCTGGCCAGCCACGATATTCTGCAGCCGCTCAACGCAGCGCGATTGTATCTGTCGGCGATTGACGAAAAAGAATTATCCGAGCGCAACATCGGGCTCATCGGCAAGTTAGACACCGCATTGGGTTCAACCGAACACTTATTGTCGACGCTGTTATCCATTGCAAAAATGGACCAGGGGGCGTTGCAACCGCAGTTCCGGCATATCCAGTTAAGCTCGATTTTGTCGCCTTTAGTGGAGGAATACACGGTTCTTGCCGAACAACGACAACTGGAATTTAATGCCTTTTACAAGGATCGGCCGGTGTACACCGACCCAACCTATCTGCGCCGTATTGTGCAGAACTTTTTATCCAACGCGATTAAATACACCCATACCGGCAAGGTCTTACTGGGCGTAAGAAAGCGCGGCGATTATCTGCAAATCGCGGTATGGGATACCGGTCCGGGCATTGCTGCACAACAGCAAAACAAAGTATTCGACGCTTTTTACCGCATTCAGAACCAGAACGTCGAAGGCGTCGGCTTAGGCTTAAGCGTGGCACAGCGTATGAGTGAACAACTGGGCTGTGAACTGCAGATTAACTCGGTAGAGGGTAAAGGTTCGTGCTTCTCAGTGACCGTGCCATTGGGCAGCGCCGCGCAGATCGTGCACAAACCGCAATACCAAACCGACGAAGCACCTACGGCAGAGTTAACTTTACTGGTTGTTGACGATGACAAAGACAACCTAAACGCCGTTAAAGCCTTGCTGGAAAAATGGAATTGCGCAGCGATAACCTGCCAAAGCTACGCCAGTGCAATTGAATACGCGAAAAGCAACGCAGCCGTTGACGGCATGCTGTTAGATTACCAGCTGGGCGAGGGCGACGGCCTGGCACTGGTACACGAACTACGCCACATCTGGCAAAAAGACGACCTGCCCGGCGCACTCGTCACCGCCATGCGCGACGACACCGTCAAACACGCCGCCCGCCAGGCCAAACTGCACTTCCTGCCCAAACCGGTTAAGCCGGCGTCGCTGAAGGCCTTACTAAAGTATATCTCATCGCGATGAGTAAGGCTGTATGTCGCTGCGCGACGGCTGTTTGCACCTGCGGTGCGGCTGTTGGCAACATCGCTTCGCTCGTTGCGGCTGTTTGGGCGAGACAGAAAATAATGGTCAAACATGGTTTTCCTGCATGAGCGCAGCGAATGCAAAAAAGCCGCGATGGCCGAAGGCACATCGCAAACAGCCGTTGCGCAGCAACAAATAGCCGTCGCAAAGCGACATACAGCGGCTGTTAGACCAAAGTCCAATTCTTTTTCTTAACAACTCCATCTACATTTGTTAGCGAACAACAAGTAACGTTCAAAAAAACCATTAACAAATAAGAGGGGACGTTTATGGCATTTAAAAACGAAAGCGATGCCAAAGCGTATTGGAAAGAGAACCTGGCTTTGATGTTAAAGCTACTGGTTGTCTGGTTTATTGTTTCCTACGGCTTTGGAATATTGCTGGTGGACGTCTTGAACCAAATCACATTCTTCGGCTTAAAGCTGGGATTCTGGTTTGCGCAGCAAGGCTCAATTCTCACCTTCATCCTGCTCATCTTTATTTACATGAAGGGCATGGCCAAACTCGATAACAAATACGAAGTTCACGAGGACTAGTGCGCTATGGATATTCAAACGCTCACATTTATTATTGTCGGCCTGACCTTCGCGTTATATATCGGTATCGCAATTTGGTCTCGTGCCGGATCAACCAATGACTTCTACGTAGCCAGTGGTGGCGTACATCCCGTTGCAAACGGTATGGCGACCGCGGCGGACTGGATGTCGGCGGCGTCTTTCATTTCAATGGCGGGTATTGTTGCCTTCGCAGGCTATGACGGCTCGGTTTACCTGATGGGTTGGACCGGTGGTTATGTGCTGCTGGCGATGTGTCTTGCACCCTACTTACGTAAGTTTGGTAAGTTCACCGTGCCGGACTTTATCGGTGACCGCTATTATTCACAAACCGCACGTACCATCGCGGTACTGTGTGCCATCCTGATCTGCTTTACCTACATTGCCGGCCAAATGCGCGGCGTGGGTGTGGTGTTCTCACGGTTCCTGGAAGTTGATATCGCTACCGGCGTTATCATCGGTGCGGTTATCGTGTTCTTCTACACCGTATTGGGCGGCATGAAAGGGATTACCTACACGCAGGTAGCGCAATACGTGGTATTGATGTTTGCTTACATCGTACCAGCGGTATTCCTGTCGTTGCTGATCACGGGTCATGTGTTACCACAAACTGGCTTTGGTGCGACTATTGCGGAAGGGGTTCCCGGCTCAGGGCAGTTCCTGCTTGAACGGCTCGATGGACTCTCGCAAGAGCTCGGGTTTGCGGCTTACACCGAAGGCGTGCGTAGTAAAGTCGATGTATTCTTTATTACCGCTGCTTTAATGGTCGGTACGGCTGGTCTGCCACACGTTATCGTACGCTTCTTTACGGTACCGAAAGTACGTGATGCGCGTCGCTCAGCGTTCTGGGCACTGACGTTCATCTCTGTGGTTTACCTGACTGCGCCTACCATTGCTGCGTTTGCGAAAGTTAACATCTTTAACACCATAAACGGTCCAGACCTGCAGGGTGTTGAATATGAAAACGCGCCAAGCTGGGTTAAGAACTGGGAGAAAACCGGTTTGATCACCTGGGAAGATGAAAATGGCGATGGCAAGATGTTCTATTCGGGCGACGAGCGCAACGAAATGACCATCGACCGTGACATCATGGTACTGGCTAACCCGGAAATCGGTGAACTACCAGCATGGGTCGTAGCGCTGGTTGCTGCGGGTGGTGTTGCCGCCGCATTGTCGACTTCAGCGGGCTTGCTATTGGTTATCTCGACCTCGGTTTCGCATGACTTACTCAAGCGAAATCTGATGCCGGATATAACTGATAAGAAGGAGCTGTTCTACGCCCGACTGGCCGCAGCGGTGGCGATCTTTATCTCTGTCTACTTTGGTATTTACCCGCCCGGCTTCGTGGCGCAGGTGGTGGCATTTGCCTTCGGCTTAGCCGCAGCAAGCTTCTTCCCTGCGATCATTCTGGGTATCTTCCATAAACGTATGAACCGTCAAGGCGCGGTAGCGGGTATGGTTGTGGGTATTCTGTTTACCTTCTCGTATATCGTGTTCTTCAAGTTCGTTTCACCTGAACTGAACACACCGGAGAACTGGTTCTTTGGTATCTCGCCAGAAGGTATCGGTACCCTAGGTATGATCATCAACTTTGTGGTTGCCACGATCGTACACAAAATGACAGGCGATGCCCCTGAAGACATTCAGGAGCTGGTTGAGTCAATTCGTTACCCGAAAGGTGCCGGCGAAGCGACTGACCATTAAGTTAAACGTGCGCCCAAGGCGCACGCTACAGTTTGTAGTTAAACGTGCGCCTAAGGCGCACGCTACACTAATCGTACCGTGCGCCTTGGGCGCACGTTGCGCGAAGTCCCAACCAAAGCCGGTGTGGTATTAATTGCCCACCGGTTTTTTTATACGCTAGGCGCGGGCTATGCCCGCTTGCCGGGCGGAACGTGCTCCGCCGTGCCTTGCCTGGCTCTCGCTACGCTCGTTTGCTTGGCGGCGCTGTCGCGTCTTGTGAAAAAACAGCGGGATGGGGATGGGCGTTTGGGTATGGGGTGGTGGCGCACGGGGATGTTGGAGGGCATGGATGCCCGGAAACAAGCCACACGGACGTGCTTGGAGCGGTCCCCGTGCGGCACCACCCCATACCCAAACGCCCATCCCCATTCCGCGTTTGTGTTTAGCAAGGCGCGACAGCGCCGCCAGGCAAGGCTAGCGTAGCGAAGCCGCCAAGCAAAGCGCGGCGAAGCACGCGCTGCCGAGCAAGCAGCCGCAGGCTGCGCCTAGCACTCGAATTCAAGCAGAGGACATAAAAAATGGAACCTGATAGCTTTTTAGAAGACTGCCCGCCGTTTGATGAGCTTGAAGCCGAGCAACGACGTTGGGCCGTATCGCAGTTGCAGTCTGTCTATATGAACGAACAGAACTGTAATGAGATCATGCATGACATGCGGCCGGCGCTGTTTATTGTTCGCTCCGGTGTTTATGACTTGCGTAGCGGTGAGGGGCGCTTGATTGACCGGTTGGAAAGTGGTGACTTATTTGGGTTTCCGTCGTTGTTGACCGGGCGTGAGATTGTAAACCGCTTAACGACTATCGAAGACGGCATTGTTTATGTGCTGCCGCAACACGCCTTTGATCGCCTGCGAAATGCCTCTAAGCAGTTCGAACAATACTTTATCCGTGCACACGGCGAGCGACTGTTGACCGAAAAAGGCGGTGGTGACGGCAGTGGTGATGACTGGACCGAGCAAACTGTGGGCTCGGTAGTGACTATGGCGCCGGTGAGTTTGGCAAGCGATACGTCGATTCAGGATGCCGCCAAACTCATGGCTGAGCACGGTATTAGCTCGGTGTTGGTAGTGGATGACGGGCAGTTAGTGGGGATTTTAACGGATCGGGATTTGCGTAATCGGGTTATTGCTCAGGGCTTGTCGTACGACGTTAACGTTGCCGCGGTAATGACGCAGCTACCGGAGTCGGTTGAGGAAAATCGCTCACTGCTGGATGCGTTAACCACCATGACGGCCAGTAACGTGCACCATTTACCGGTGGTAAATAGCAAGAACCAACCGGTGGGGATGGTGACAGCGACCGACTTGATCCGTCAGCAGCGCAGTGAGCCGGTGTACTTAATTAGCGCGATTCGCAAAGCGGAGAGTCGCGAGCAACTGATTCAGGAAGCGCAAAAGGTGCCTGAATATTTAAAAACCTTTGCCAACCGGGTAAAACGCACCACGGTGGTTGGGCAACTGATGGCGTCGCTAACCGACGGCATGACGCGGCAACTTATTCAATTGTACGAAAAACAATACGGCGCGGCACCGGCTCAGTATAGCTGGCTGGCGTTTGGCTCGCAGGGGCGGGAAGACCAAACGCTCAGTTCGGATCAGGATAATGGCTTGTTGCTTGCCAATGGCCTAACAGAAAAGCAAAAAGACTGGTTTAAGGGCCTGGGTGAGTATGTCTGCGAAGGGCTACATGAATGCGGTATTCCGCTGTGCCCGGGTAATATCATGGCGTCAAACCCGGAGTGTCGCGGCACCACCGACCAATGGTTACAACGATTCAAAAAGTGGACCCAAAGCCCAACCCCGAAAGCGTTGATGTATTGTCAGATATTTTTTGACAGTCGTGCTGTGGTCGGTAACGGGCGGTTTTACCAGAACTACCGTGAACAGGTCGCTACGTTGGCACAAAACGAGATGTTTATGGGTAACTTAGCCATGTTAGTTAACCGCATTTCGGTACCCTTAGGTTTGTTTAATCGCTTTAGAACCGAGGATACTGACGATGGCGATACTATTGATATTAAACGCTACGGTATTGCCCTGATTAACGATATTGCCCGCATCTATTCACTACAGGCAGGCTTAACCGAGCCGAGCACACCGGTGCGGCTAAAAGCGTTGCAGAATAGTAAGTTACTTAACCAGCGTGATAACGAATCCTTGTTGGAAGCGTGGCAATTTCTGACCCAGTTGCGGCTTAATCACCAACTCGCCGTGTGGGATACTGACAAACCGAAAAATGCACTGGACCCGGATGCGCTCAGTACGCTATCGCGGCGCCAACTCAAGTCTGCGTTTAAAATTATTAAAGAAGCGCAGCAGGGCGTGGGTCTTAAGTTCAGCCGCCAGGGATATTAACCATGGGTAAGTTACTCGGTGCGTTAGCCGACTGGTACCAACGCCGGCAACAATTACAAAAGCCCTGGACACAACAACGTTATGTCGCACTGGACATCGAGACCACCGGGCTTGACCCAAACAAGCATCAGGTACTGTCCATCGCCTGGATGTCAATTAACCCGCCGGTTATGCACACCGGCAGTGCGCAATATCACGTGTTCTCCCACGGACAAGAACTGGAACTGGGCCAAAGCCCCACCATACATGGGCTGACGCAACAGGACTTTTTGCATAGTTCTGATCCACGTCAAACCTATGCCATGTTAAGCCGGGCCTTACAGGGCGCGGTTCTGGTGTGCCATCACAAGGGTATGGATTGGCGCTTTTTAAAGCACATCGAAAAGGAGTTTTTAATAAATTTCAGGCCTTTGGGGGTTTTTGACACGCTGGCCTTTGAAAAAAACATAATGTTCAAAAACCCTGACAGTCCTCCAAAACAAGGGCAGTTAACTTTAAGCGCATGTAGGGCAAGGCGCGGGCTACCAAACTATACATCTCACCATGCTTTTACAGACACTCATGCATGTGCGGAACTATTTTTGGCGCAGGCCTTTAAATATGCGGATGAGTCAACAAAAACACTACATCTGTTAAAATAGTGTAAACATTTAATGTGAAATAAACATTTTCCACACAAAACGTTTACATCGCTGGATCATGTTGTTATGTTCGACGAACGTCACAGGTTCCCTTCCGGGGTCTGGGCGCACAAGAATAATATTCCAGGGAGTATTACGAGTTATGAAATCTCAGTTTTTTAAACGCACATTAACAGCTGCAGCGGTTGCAGCTGCCATGGGTATGTCCGCGTCTGCGGTTGCTCAAAACACCACCGGTAGCGTTACCGGTAGTGTTATCAATAATCAGCAAGAAGTTGTGACTGGCGCTAGCGTTACCATTCGCAATGTCGAAACTGGTTATACACGTACTATCCAGGTTGGCGAAGACGGCCAGTACCGTTTTCCTTCACTACCGACAGGTCGTTACACGCTAACAGCGAACGCAAGCGGTTTTGAACCCAACCAGACGCAAGAATTTGTGATCAATGCCGGTAGCTCGCGTGATGTAACCGTGCCGCTATACACTGACATCGAAACTATCGATGTATCAGGTACGGCAATCTCGATGGTTGATACACGTTCTTCGTCAACCTCATTGAACATTGGTGAAGCAGAAATTGACCGTATTCCTGTGCCGCGTAACGCAACCAGCGTTGCTTTGCTTGCACCGAGTACAACAGCGGGTGATAACCGTTTTGGTAACCTGGCCTCTTTCGGCGGTGCATCGGTTGCCGAGAACGCGGTTTACATCAACGGCTTGAACGTAACCAACTTCCGTAATGGTCTAGGTTTTTCTGACGTACCTTTTGAATTCTACAAAGAATTTGAAGTACTGACCGGTGGTTACTCTGCAGAATTCGGTCGTTCGACCGGTGGTGTTATCAACGCCGTAACCAAAAGCGGTACTAACGAGTTTGAAGTAAACGCGAACGTTTACTACTCGCCGGATAGCTTCCGCGAACAATCGCCTGATGTGCGTCGTCGTAACGGCGAAATGTATATTTACAATGCAGCAGATGAGCGTGATGAACTAGAAGCAAACATCTCTGTGTCAGGTGCGATCATCGAAGACACCTTATTCTACTACGCGATCTACAATCCGCGTGACCTGGAAACCAACAGTGTTGGTTCTGAGGGTACTTCGTATTTCAATGACCAGTCAGATGATGCGTTCTGGGGTGCTAAAGTTGATTGGCAAATCAACTCCAACCACTTGATGGAGTTTTTAGCATTCTCGGACTCAAGCACAACAGATACGCAAAGTTTCGGTTACGATCTTGATTCAAACTCAACTGTTGGCAATCCGCAAACTTCATACAGTGAAGCTGGCGGTGATAACTGGTCTGTTAAATACACCGGTTACCTGACTGACGATTTGTCTGTTACCGCTATGTACGGTGAAAACGAATACTCACTAACTGAGGGCTCTGATCCAGAGGTTTATGCGAACTGTACCTTAATTCAGGATACCCGTGATACTAAACCTTACGGCTTAAACCTGGGTTGTGCTGACGCATCGAACTATTCTGGTCAGGTTGGTGTTGATACGCGTGAAGCCATGCGTATCGACTTTGAGTGGTACTTAGGTGATCACTTGCTGCGCTTTGGTTACGATAGTGAGACTAATACGTCTTTCTCTCAACAAAGTTACTCAGGTCCAGAGGGTGCTTATTACCTGATTTCGAATGCAGTTAACGATGAAGGTAATCAGGTTCAGCTACCAAACGGCACATTCGCTCCTGAAGGTTATGATGCCTACGCGTCACAACGTATTCGCACCGTTGGCGGCGAATTCGAAACTGAAGCGACCGCTTTTTATGTTGAAGACGTTTGGTCAATTACTGACAACGTGACTGCAACATTGGGTGTTCGCTGGGAAACCTTCGATAACAAAAATGCCGGCGGCGAAACCTTCGTTAAAATCGACGACATGGTTGCTCCACGTTTAGGTATTTCCTGGGATCCAAACGGCGACGGTCAGTCTAAAGTGTTTGCCAACGTTGGCCGTTACTTCCTGCCGGTTGCTAACAATACCAACGTGCGTTTGTC
Organism: Idiomarina sp.; assembly: GCF_019431395.1. Lineage (NCBI taxonomy): Bacteria > Pseudomonadati > Pseudomonadota > Gammaproteobacteria > Alteromonadales > Idiomarinaceae > Idiomarina > Idiomarina sp. The sequence goes on along the minus strand of NZ_CP080268.1, from coordinate 1,594,666 downwards.
AGGTAACGAGTTTGACCAAACTTCTTATTATGCACTTGAAGGCGTAGAGCAAACTACCATCGCTGGTTTTGATGCTTACGATTTGATCTTAGGTCCACAAATCGGAAACACCGTAACCAACGCCGACGGTACAGTACCTGATACACGTTCAATCGTTGATGCTGATATCGACCCAATGTACCAAGACGAATTTATTCTTGGTTATCAGACAGCGTTTGCTGAAAACTGGAGCTGGGGTATTCGTGGTATCCGCCGTGAGTTAAGCGGTGCTATCGATGACATGAGTATCGAAGACGGCATCATGAACAAGTTTGGCTGTGAAAACTACTTCCAGCGCGCTTGGTATGGTGATGGTTCACCAAGCTATGTACTGGGTAACCCAGGCGAAGAAATGACTGTGTATGCAGATACTAACTGTGACTTCACAGCAGATAGCTGGGTAACTTTCTCTCCTGAAGAGCTGGGCTACCCTTCTGCTGAGCGTAACTACAGTGCTGTTGAGTTGACCTTGAATAAAGCGTGGGATCAGGTTTGGTCAATGAGCGCGTCTTACACTTGGTCTAAGAGCTATGGTAACACCGAAGGTCTGGTAAAATCTGACATCGCGCAAACCGATGCGGGTATTACTCAGGACTTTGACTTCCCATCGTTGATGGATGGTGCTTATGGCGATTTGCCTAACGACCGCCGTCATACTTTCAAGGTATATGGTTCTTACGCGTTGATGGAAGACTTCACGGTTGGTGCTAACGTCAATATCTCTTCAGGTCGTCCGCTGAATGCCTTTGGTATTGGTCACCCTGATGGCGTACCCGTATACGGTGATACCTTCTATGTTTGTTCTAGCAACTGTGGTGCAGACGCTGAAGGCGAAGCAAATTACACGCAAATGCCTCGCGGTACATATGGCGAAACTGAGTGGAGTACACGTATAGACTTAAATGCGCAATACACCACCATGTTGGGTGAGTTTGAAACCAACTTCCGTGTAGACGTATTTAACGTGTTGAACTCTGCGGCAGTAACTCGTCGTTACGAGTTCGCAGAAAGCGGTGGACCGGGCGATGCTAACCCATTGTTCATGACGCCGACTTCTTTCCAGTCGCCTCGTTATGTGCAGTTCAGCGCTTCAGTTAAGTTCTAAAGCTAAGTTAATTTAGATTTAAAACTTAATAGCGAGAATACAAACCGCCCTTCGGGGCGGTTTTTTCGTATCTGCGCCTAAAAATTGACCCGGGACAAGCAAAAAGTTGATGAGTTCAACATTATTTCAACAAAACAACCACATGTGCGTTACAAAGTGTTTACATTAAAATAACTTCTTGCTAACTTTTAAACATCCACAACACGAAGTGGATTCATAACAATAATGTTCCGGGGAGTTTTTACTCATGAATAACACGACATTTCGTAAGAGTTTACTTGCGGCGACTATTGCTGGTGCAATCAGCTTTCCAGCCGCTGTATTAGCTCAAGACAACCAGGAAGACGGTGCGCAGGAAGACGTAGAGCGCATTCAGGTTACTGGTTCTCGTATTAAACGTACTGACATGGAAACTGCTTCTCCTGTAGAAATGGTTTCTTCTGAAGAAGTTAAAGCCTCAGGTTACACCCGTGTGGAAGACTTGATGGCAACTTTGCCGCAGCTAGAAACTGCTGCACAAAACTCGTTTGTTGCTAACGGCGCGGCCGGTGTTGCAAACCTTGACCTTCGTGGTCTGGGTGCTAACCGTACCTTGGTGTTGGTAAATGGTCGTCGGTTACAGCCAGGCGGTGTTTACTCACAAGCAGCGGACGTTAACCAAATCCCAACAGCACTGATTGAACGCGTTGAAGTTATGACTGGTGGCGGCTCATCAGTATACGGTTCTGACGCTGTAGCCGGTGTTGTTAACTTTGTCATGAAGAAAGACATGGAAGGTTTCGAGGTATCTCTGGGGACATCAGGCTACCAACATGATAATAGTAACGAATACATGCAAGGTTTGATGGACGAAGCTGGGTACGAGTATCCTACAGGCGGCTCGGGCATCGATGGTAAAACATACACTATTGACGTGGCAGGTGGGAGCTTGTTCGCTGGCGGTAAAGGTAGTGCGACTTTTTATGCCACCTATCGTACTAACGAAGAGCTTCTTCAAGCACAACGTGATTATTCTTCTTGTGCGTTGAGTAACGCGGGTACTTCGTGCGGTGGCTCTCAAACGGCGCCAATTCCAAATTTCTACATTTCGCCATTGGTAAACGGTGCGCCGGATTTTGATAAAGAAGTTTTTTGGTCACTCAATCCAGACAACTCATTTAATCCCGACAACGCCGACAATTTATACAACTATGCGCCAGTGAACCACTTTATGCGACCTAACGACCGCTACACATTTGGTTCATTTGTTAACTATGAAGCGAACGATCACTTCCGCCCGTACATGGAAACCAGCTACATGCATGACCGCACGGCCGGACAAATCGCAGAATCTGGTATTTTTTTCCAAAGCTTTAACTTCGATATTGATAGCCCCCGATTTAGTGATGCGCAACGTCAACAGTTGTTAAACGAATTCGGTGCAGGCACTGAGCAAGTGCTGGCCTATATCGGCAAGCGTAATGTCGAGGGTGGTGGACGCGTTAACAACCTTGAACACAATTCGTATCGTATCGTCGCAGGTGCCAATGGTGCACTGAGCGGTATGTGGGAATACGATGTATCGTTCCAGTATGGCTCTACTCAGTCGTCATCAGTATACATCAACGATTTCTACGTACCTCGCATGGCACAGGTTTTAGGTGCTTCTGGTGCCGATGCGTGTACAGACGGCTGTATTCCTTATAATGTCTTTGAATACGAGGGAGTAACCCCAGAGGCGGCTGCTGCTCTCGGTGGTACGGCAACGCTAACAGGTTTGACCACGCAACGTATTATCAACGCTTATGTTACCGGTGAAACTGGCGTTAAGTTCCCAACTTCAAACTACAACATCGCCGCGGTATTTGGTGTTGAAAACCGTGAAGTTGATTTCGAACGAGTCGCTGATGAGGTCTACCAATTAGGCGCACTTTCAGGTCAAGGCGGACCCACCAACAGCTTGATCGGTGGATTTAATGTTTCAGAGGTATTCGCTGAGCTTAATGTCCCGTTGGTTGAAGATGCGAGTTGGGCTAATTCGTTAGTTCTGGATCTTGGTTACCGTTACTCTGACTACAGCACTTCTGGTGGTGAACCAGCATATAAAGTTGCTCTAGACTGGCAGGTTAATGATGACTACAAACTTCGTGGTACATTTAACCGTGCGGTTCGCGCTCCTAACGTAGCGGAATTGTTTGCAGAGCAAAGCCTCGGTCTCTGGGAAGGTGTTGACCCTTGTGCCGGCGCCGATCCAGAGTACTCTCAAGAGCAGTGTGCGCTAACCGGCGTCTCTGCGGGACAGTATGGGAACGTATCAGTAAATCCAGCTGACCAGTACAATGGTATCTTTGGTGGCAACACGAATCTAGAGCCGGAGATTGCGGATACCGTAACGTTTGGTTTGGTGGGTAATCCCACTGATAACTTTAACTTCTCAATTGACTACTGGGATATTCAGATGGAAAACCGTATTGGTGCCATCAACCCAGAGTTAATTTTACGCCAATGTGCGTTGACTGGCGACACAGAGTTCTGTGATGCCATCACCCGGAGTCCTGCAGGAGATGTATGGCGTGGGGAAGATGGTTTTATTTTTGCACCGCAAGTTAACCTGGCAGAATCTACTAACACTGGTATCGATGCCAACTTTAACTACAACACCGAAATCGGTGGCGGCCAGTTGGCAGTCAGCTTGACGGGGACTTATTACCTGACTAAAGAAACCACGACCGTTCCTGGTTTAGCAGGTACAACTACAGACTGTGCCGGATTCATCGGTGGACCGACTGCGTGTTTCCCTCAACCAGAATGGCGTCATTCAATGAACTTCACTTATAGCACTGGAGATTGGTGGACGGTAGGTGCTAAATGGCGTTACTACGGTCAGGTTGACTACGCTGGTGGCGCAGATGTGTTGATCGGTGACGGTTTAGCATCAACCAGCTATTTGGATCTTAACGCAAACTTCGATGTCACTGATAACATCTCTGTGTTGCTGGGTATGAATAACGCGTTAGACAAAGAACCACAAATTGTTGGTGGTGTTAATGCGCTTAACGGTAACACGCTTGCGGGTTATGAAGATGTGTTGGGTCGTTATGTGTTCGGTAGCGTAACATTCCGCTTCTAAACATCCCTGCGATTATTATTCTTGTGAATAAAGGCGACCTCCGGGTCGCCTTTTTACGTTTTAGTAACAGGTGTTATTAAAAAGCTAAACATTTGACCACCAAATGAACCAAATGACCAATTAATAGCCAAACAAACCACTTTTACTCTCTGATCAGTTGAATTCGCCCTCACCAGCGAGTACAACAGGTGCGCTTGTTTTAAGCAAAACTAACAAAAAGACGTACCAGGGAGTTTTCTCATGAAACGTAGTACCTTCCGTAAAAGTCTGACCGCGGCAGCGATCGCGACAACCTTAGGCTTTCCAGCAGTAGCGGCTGCGCAAGATAGCGGCGCAAACGATGTAGAACGCATTCAGGTTACCGGTTCACGTATCAAGCGTACCGACACAGAAACAGCAAGCCCAATCACGGTTTTTGACGCAGAAGCGATCGAAAACTCAGGCTTCACCACCATGGAAAAGTTCATCCATAACATTCCGTCGATGAACGGTGGTTACAATGGCTCAAACACAAATAACGGTTCGGTAGGTTATGCATCAGCTAACTTACGGGGCTTAGGCTCAGCGCGTACGCTGATCCTGATCAACGGACGCCGTTATGCGTCTGGCGATTTGAACTCAATTCCAATGGCTTACATCGAGCGCGTAGAAGTACTGCGTGACGGTGCTTCAACCATTTACGGCTCTGATGCAATTGCCGGTGTAATCAACTTCATTACTAAGTCAGACTTTGAAGGCGCTGAATTCTCTGCGCAGTACGATCTGACCGGTGAAGGCGATGGCGAAACCACCAAAGTATCGGGTGTTATCGGTGCCACCAGCGACAAAGGTAACGTAACCTTAGCGCTTGAATACCAAAACCGTAACCCAATCTGGCAGGGCGACCGCGACTTTTCTAAAGTACCTTACAGCGAATCCGGCGGCGAGTTAGTACCGGGTGGTTCTTCAACCATTCCTTACGGTAACTGGTCTGCACTTGATCCAAACTCACAATATAACTCAGGTAACGCGGGCACCAGTTTTGTTGTTGATCCGGTAACCGGCGAAGTTCGCCCGTATAACGGCCAGCAAGATGCATATAACTTTGCACCAGCCAGCTACATGGTAACGCCGCAGGATCTGTTCTCGATCAACGCATCTGCAAACTACGAGCTAACCCGTGATCTGACTGCGTTTATGGAAGGTGGTTTCACTAACCGTCAATCAGACCAGTTGATGGCTGCAGAAGGTACATTCTGGGGACCAACCGTTGCCGCGGATCATCCAAACAACCCAGTTGGCGAAGAGCTAGTTATCTATCGTCGCCTGGCGGAAACCGGTGGCCGTTCATTCACTCAGGACTTCTCTGACTACCGCATGGTATTTGGTTTAGAAGGTTACCTGGACAACGGTTGGGCGTGGGATGTTTCTTACAACTACTCTCGCTATGTTGACAGCCGTGTAGAATATGGTCGTTCAAACCCTGAGCGTATCGGCACATTGTTGGATCCAACATTATGTGAAGCTGACGCAGAATGCCCTGGCGTATGGAACCCGTTCCAGACAGGTACCTTCACACAAGAATTCCAGGACTACGCAACCATTCCAAACTCACCGGTTGACCGTGCTACAACTAAGCAGTTGATGGCTAACTTAACTGGCGACACCGGTTCATTTGGTCTGCCTGCTGGCCCTGTAGCCTGGGCGTTCGGTGTGGAAAAACGTTGGGAAGAGTACCAGAACCAGCCGGATGGCGGTGCTATCTTAGGTCAAATCTACAGCGTTGCAGCTGAGCCGACTAATGGTTCTTACGATGTTCAGGAAGCTTACCTGGAAATCAATGCGCCGCTATTGTCAGGTATTACCGGCGTTGATCGTTTAGACTTGTCTGCTGCGGTTCGTCGTTCAGATTACGACTTCCTTGATGCGCAAACCACCACCAAGTTCGGTTTAGAATATGTACCGACCGACGGTATGCTGGTTCGTGCGACCTTCGCTGAAGGCTTCCGTGCACCGGGTATCGGTGACTTGTATTCACCACAAGTCGAGTCAAACATCAGCTACACTGACCCGTGCATCAACTACGCGAACAGTAATGCCAGCGAAACCGTAAAAGCAAACTGTGCCGCAGAAGGCCTGCCGGGCGATTTCAATCTGGATAACAACCAGTCTTCGACGCTTGTCGGTGGTAACCCAGACCTTAAGCCGGAAACTTCTGAAAGCTTCACCATGGGTATCGTTTACCAGCCTGAGTTTATCGAGAACTTCAGCGTTGCGGTTGACTACTACGATATCGAAATCGAAGACGGTTTAGGGGCGCCTAGCACCTCAGCAATCATTGCTCAGTGTTACAACAGCGAAAACTTCTCAGCTGATTCTTGTAACCTGATCTTAGGTCCGGAAGCGGTCGGTCGCCCTGGCTACACTGGCTCTGACTACCGTGACTCACAAGGTTACATGGCGGGTATCCTGGCAGGTACGGCTAACATCTCTACCTTCACCACCTCAGGCTTTGATTTTGACATCAACTGGGCGACTGAACTGGGTGATGGCATGTTCAACATGCGTGTTGACGGTACTTGGTTAGATGAGTACACCTACCTGGCACAAGAAGGCGCACAAACGCTGGAGCTGGCGGGTAAATTTGGTGCTGACACTAACTTCGGTGGTCGTGTAGCCGCGTTCCCTGAACTGCGTACTAACTTGACCATGGGTTACCAAATCGGTGACTTCGACTGGAGCTGGATCACACGCTTCCAGGACGGCGTAAACGACATCAACTACTCAGAAGACGACCTGTCGTCAGAAGTGGGTAGCTATGTTTATCACGACGTACAAATGAGCTACTTCTTCAACAACACAACCACCTTTACTTTAGGTGCGCGTAACCTGTTTGATAAGCAGCCTCCATACGTGACTAACAACAACGATATGAACACCTTGAACTCTTCTTATGACACAGCAGGCCAATACTGGTATGCTCGTATCGGAGTCAAGTTCTAAGCAGTGATTGCTTAACGTGATCATGATAAAAACCCGGCTCCGGCCGGGTTTTTTTATGGGCATGTTTTGAGCAACTAAACCTAAACAATAATAAAGTGGCGTAAGGAAGTCGTATTATGTCAAACAAACAAAATCCATGGTCTGTGTTTTGGCAAAAAGGCGCATTCGCGTCGTTTTTAGATGAGAAGTCGACATTACAGAATTACCAAATGCGTAAATTCTGGTTCGAACGAATGGAAGAAACCGAAGCTAAGCAACCGATACTGGATGTGGCAACGGGTAACGGCATTGTGGTGCAGTGGTTAACTGAGTTTGCCGAGAAAAAGGGCAAAAAGTTTGATCTGATTGGCGTTGATGCTGCGGTGATCAAGCCCAGTAACGATAAGCTTAAGTTGCACGGAGAGACCGAGTACGAAAGCTTTACCTTACCGTCCAATAAAAAAGTGGGGACCGTGGTTTCGCACTACGGCCTGGAATACGGTGACATGGCTACCGGTTTGCCGCATTTGCATAAACAGATCAAACGCGGTGGTGGGCTTATTGCACTGGTGCACTCAGAAGACTCGGTGATTGTGCAAACCAGTCGCAAAGTTTACGAGTTGTTGCCATCGCTGATAAAGCAATTAAATAAATCGGTCGAGCCATTATTTGAAGCCATTTTAAAAGCTGCCGGCAAGCCCTTGCCCCGTAACGCGCAGTTAGCACAACAAAAGCTGAATCAATTTGCTAACAAATACCGCAACGATCCGACTTTTCATCGCACCAACTTTGTACCTGCTGTACGCCATATTTTACAGGCGGCAGAGCAGGGTAAGGCAGCTGAAGCCAAACACGTGTTCAATGATTACCTCGGTAATTTAACCGATCATAAGGCACGCCTCGCGACTATGGTACGTGCCGTTGAGCAAGCGGGTGACGGTCAGCAATTAAAACAGCAGTTTGAAACAGCAGGCTTTAAAAATATTCGTGTTCAAACAGTTCAGTTTCCGGAAACGGGCATCGTTGGTCAATGTGTACAAGCTGATAAATAACAGTCTCAGTGACCTGACACAGTAGAGCAATATTCCAGTTTTAATTGTTAGTAAAAACTCCCTGAAAATCAAAGCCCTCCGCGTGAGGGCTTTTTTTGGTAATGAAAACGAGTATAGAGATGTCAAAGAAATAATTAATTACACAATAAAAACTATTGTTAAATCGATGTGAATTTTATATGTTATGCAGTTCTGGTTGTACAACTCTGTCTGAATTTGCTGAACAGAGTGCGAATAGCTGATAACTATTCTTAACAATTAGAAAAAAACTATAATAATTCAGGGAGATTTAACATGACCGAACAGTCATTACTGGCTCGTTCTATTAGAACGATTTTATTTGCAGGTGTGAGCTCCGCGTTTTTTACTATGCCGGCTATGGCTCAACAAGCGCAGCAATCTTCACAAGAGTTAGTGGATGAAGAGCAAGAAGAAGTTGAACGCGTTACAGTTACGGGTTCAAGGATTGCTCGTATTGGTGATATTGCACCAACTCCAGTGACTGTTATTTCTGGTGACGGGCTGGTTGACGCAGGCGTAAACAACGTGGCTGACCTATTGCATGAATTACCTAGCACACTAGTGGGGTTGTCGCCTGAGACTACTAACAATACAATTTTTGCAAGTGGCTTGAATAATACTGACTTACGTGGCTTAGGTTCAGACCGCACGCTAGTTCTTGTGAATGGTCGTCGCTTCATCGCTGGCGCGCCAGGCTCAGGTGCCGTGGACTTGAACAATATTCCTACTGCAATGGTAGAGCGCATTGAAATTACAACAGGCGGTGCATCTGCTGTTTACGGTTCTGATGCTATTGCAGGGGTAGTAAACGTAATTACGAAAAAGGACTTCGAAGGTGCTGAACTTGATGTTTCTGTGATTCGACCATTTGAAGACGGTGGTGATGAAGAGTTTGCGTCAATTACTTTCGGTTCTAGCTTTGATAAAGCTAGCTTTGTGACAAACTTGAGTGTTACAAAGTCTGGTCAGTTGTCAGCAATGGATCGCGAATTTCTGCGTGAAGCGCCAATTGTTCTTCAGAATCCGGAAGCGGCAGAAAACCCAGATGATGATACTATTCCAAGGTTAACCTTCTGGGGTCTAGGACAGCAAGTGCTGGCGGCCTACTCAGAGACAAGTGATTTCACTACTGTTTTTGGCGATAAATATAATTATACACCAGATGGGACGCTCAAGCCGTTTTCTTATGGAGAGCCGTTACCTTATCCGCTAGGAAGTGGTCGGCAAGATTATCTTGGTGGCGATGGATATAACTTCTCTGAGAATACTTACTATAGAACCCCACTTGATAGAATTAACTTTACGACTCACTTCACTTATGAATTGAATCGAGACCATGCAATGCATCTTGAAGTTAACTACTCTAAAACAGATGCTTATGGTGAGGGTTCTCCAGCATTTTTAGGTTTTACTGTTCGTCCTGACAACGCATTCCTCACGGATGAAGCTCAAGCCATTGTTCAGTCCGATTTTGATGATAGAGCGGCCATTCGTGCAGGCACATATCCAGGTCTCGGTGCTATAGCAGTAGGACAGTATACTTCAGGATCTATTCTTGCCTCTGATTTTGGAAATCGTCAGTATACTCAGGATCGAACCTTAGCTCGAGCTTCATTAAGCTTTGAGGGCTCACTTGGAGCGGGCTGGATATATGATGCTTACGCGACAGTAGGTCACGTGCAGTCAGATACTGAGTGGTACGGAGAGCTTTTTGAAGATCGTTTCTATCAAGCGATTGATGCTGTTGAAGTTGATGGTCAAATTCAGTGCCGTGATACCTCGAATGGCTGTGTTCCATTGAATATATTTGGTAGCGAGCAGTTCTCAGATGAGGCCTATGATTGGGTAAGCACGGACGCAATTCGTCGTGCATCTATTGGGCAGACAGTCCTAGGAGCCACCGTTACTGGTGACTTATATGATTTGCCAGCTGGCCCGCTAGCTACAGCATTCAGTGTTGAATATCGAGAGGAAAAATCTTCTACTCTCCCTGATCCTGCAATGAGAGCAGGTCTACTTTTTAACAACATCTCGTCCCCACTCGATGGAGAATATGATGTATCTGAGGCTGCGATAGAGTTGTCAATACCAGTTGTCGCGGACATGGCGTTTGCCGATTTATTGACGATTGAAACTGCTTACCGTTACATGGATTACTCAACATCGGGTTCGGATGATGCTTGGAAAGTGGGTGTAAACTGGGCGGTAAATGAGGATCTTCGAGTTCGTGCTAGCCGCTCGAAATCTGTCCGCGCTCCAAATATTGGAGAGCTTTACAGTCCTCCAGGCCAGACATTTGCGAGTTATTTTGACGTTTGTGATTCAGACCGTGTGGGTGAGTTAAGCACTGAATATCGTGATCAAATTCGCGCAAACTGCGCAGCTGATGGCGTTCCCGCCGACTTCTCACCATCGGATGAGTGGTACGGCTCCACTCGACCTGGTTTTAACGTCGGAAACCCTGATCTGTCAAACGAAGTAGCGAAGGACGTGACTGCGGGATTCGTATTTACTCCATCATTCGTTGAAAACTTGAGCTTAACAGTTGACTATTGGGACTTTGAAATCACTAACGCTATTTCCGCGGTGGGTGTGGGCACAGCGGTCAACTTATGCTATCGCTCGAGCTCGATAGACAACCCTTATTGTGACCTGATTGAGCGTGATCCAGAAACCTTTGAAATTGTAAACTTTTTCCAGCGTCCGGTGAATGCAGCCTATAGCCAAACATCCGGCTATGATATTGAGACTGCATACCGTTTAAGCACTGACGTGGGCATTTTTGATTTCCGCTTAATTGGTACTTACTTAGATGAGCGTATCAGTAACAGTACGGGGCTAGCCGAAGACGAAATCGACGCAACAGGCGAGCAAGCTCGCCCTGAGTGGCGTCATCGTTTAATCACTAGTTACCAGTTAGATAACTTCTCGGCAGTTCTGTCTATGACGTATCGTGCATCTACTGTATTGAATAACGAGTGGACTCCAAACCAAAATGATTATAACGATGTTCCGTCTTATACTCAGTTTGATTTGACTACACGTTATAACGTTACTCCTGAGCTTCAGTTGCGAGCTGGTTTGTTGAACATGTTTGACAAGACTCCGCCTCGCCGGCCAGGTATGTACAACCAAGGTGCTTATTATGACCTGCTTGGTAGACGTGCCACATTAGGAATTAATTATTCCTTCTAATTAATTTGAGCAATTAATACATTTTAAAAACCCCGATTCTTCGGGGTTTTTTATTAGGCTCACGATCTAAGTTGTCAGACGAATTAAACTACAAAAGCTTCGTAACATACTGGGTAAAATACAATGGCAGAACAAAGTGCTTTTTCTCAGTAACGGGCGAGCCTTGAGTCCCTGTCAGTTTTAGTGTTTTTTTTGGTTGGCACTTATTAATATAGGACTGAAGAGAGCGCGCTTTTGTTCGGCGACCGCTTTTAACTTCGACAGGAATGATGTTGCCTAGATCGTCGCTTAGCAAAAATTCAATTTCTGAACGAGCGTCGTTCCATGAAAAGCTCGGCTCAATACCTAAAGCTGAAAGCTCCTGCGCGACAAAATTCTCAGCAATATACCCTTTGTATTGATAACTTTGTTGCTTTATCTCCTTATAGCCCGTATTCAGCATGTGGTTGAGTAAACCAACATCGAACAAGAAAAGTTTGACTCGGCTATCTTTCTGATAAGCTGCCAACGGTGACTTCGCCTGCCCTTCTATTGGATAGTTTTTTAACACCAAGCGGCATTTGTGCAGCCAACTTATAGCGCTCTCGAAGTCTGAGTAGCGAGACTTTTTGTCAAAAACGTCTTTAAATTTAAATCGTTTTACTGATTCATCTCGTACCGCTGAAAGTTGTGCTGGAATGCTGCTGAATACTGATTCGATGAGTTGCGCATTAGTTTTTCCTGAATATTTACCAAAGTCACGTAAGTAGCCATTAAAGAGGTTATCGTGTAGCTCAGAAACGGCCTCTACTCTGCTAATGATGCTTTCATCTGAATTTTTAAACCAGCGGGCCACGACTTCGGGCATGCCCCCAGTGAAGTAGTAGTCAGTGAGTTTATCGAAAAGTTGTTTGTGAGCGGCTGTCGAGTTTGCTTGGTTTTCGAAGGCCTTAATTAAAGGAGCTTCTTCTGATGCCCAAAGAAACTCCTGAAAGGTTAAAGGTTGCAGATTGTATTGTTCGACTTTTCCTACGGGGAAGGACGTTAATAATCCGATATTAGATCCACTGGCAGCGACGAACATGTTTGGCGCTTTTTCAGCAAAGTACTTCAGTGACGTGACGGCTCGAGGGCATTCACCAATTTCATCTAAAATAAGTAAGTCGGATTGTGCGTTAATTTCCTTACCCGTTATGAGCTCGATGCTTGATAGTATATCTTCTGGAGTTAAAGAGTCCTCAAATGCATCCGCAACTTCGGGGGTTTCTAAAAAGTCGATACGAACAACGTTTTTAAAGTGTTGGCCCAAAAGCTCCTTCAACAAATAAGTTTTACCGGTTTGGCGAGCCCCATCGATGAGTAGAGGTTTTCGTTGTGATTTGTTTTTCCACGAAAGAAGCTTCTCAAGGAGTATTCGTTTCATATAGCGGCCCTTAATATATTCAGGTTTAGCTGCTATTACACTTTATTGCGCATAAAAGTGCAAGCGTTATCATTTTTATGCGCATAAAAGTGATTAAATTTACTTTTTTTATGCGCTTAAAAGTGTTATTTTGATTGTTGTTCATCGAAAAAATGAAATCACGACGCTATAAAAAGTCATATGGCTTACATGCAGTTTTGCCGCTTTTATCTACAGTTTACTGATGCTTTGTTAACGGTGCTGAATGATTGATTGTCCCTAAATACGATTCATTAGAAAACCCAAACGATTCACTAATCACATATTGTTCTATTAAAGTGTTGCTTCCCTACCATCGTGATTATGAGGTAATGGAAAGGGACGGACCATTTAGAACCATGAAACGGGTATTTCCGGTGCGCTCGGTGGGTAAGATCGAGCTGGTGCCTTTAAACGAGATCCGCTGGATAAAAGGCGCGGCAAACTATGTCGAGATCCATGCTGCGAGCGGCAAGTATATGCATCGTGAGACCATGCATAACGTCATTGAGCAACTTGATGCAAGTATGTTTGTTCGTATTCATCGATCGGCTATCGTCAATCTCGAACAAATTAAAGAGATAAGCAGTGAGCTGGGGCGTTATTCACTGTTGGTTTTGCATGACGGTACTGAGTTAAAAATTGGTAATGCCTATCGCGAGCAATTGTTCGACGCGCTTAACTTATAAAGTGCGCCACAGGCGCACGCCACGAAATTCCCCTCAATTATTTCCAGGCCAGGCCGATAACAGCGTAACAAAGCATTAGCGGAGAAGTTTATGTTACGCGCAGGTCTTTTGTTGCTGGTATTAGCATTAAGCCCGTTAGCAACAGCACATCAACCGAGAAGCTATGATGGCGTAGCCGATGAATTGGCAGACCAATTGGTCGCGCAAATACAACATAGCCAGTATGACGACGGTTATTCACAACTGGGGCTAACCCGCTGGGTGATGGCTGACTCACTGGAGTTACCGCATCCGCATGACTCGGTCACCAGCCTCAGCCATCAACTGAGCGAGAGTTTATACGCGCATCTGCAGGAGCGTAACGTGCGTTTGATTGACTACCGGGCGCAGGATTTTGTGTCACTGTCCGAGGATGGCAGCACGCTGCTAACGCGTGACTCCGAGCAATTGAATCAACAACCAGCACTTGACTGGGTGTTAGTTGGCACCATGGCGCCGGAGCAGGGTGGCGTTATTGTTAATCTGCGGGTTATCGATCGCACGTCACAGCAAGTGTTGGCGGCTGCAAACCGTTTTGTGCCTAAACACTTATATGCCAGTAACCGCCGCAGCGAAGTCGTTGATGGCAAACTACAGCGCAATTTTTAAGGAGCTGACTATGAATCGCTTAATGCTTTTACTGGCCGGCAGTGCCTTTGTTCTGAGCGCTTGTACGGTGTTGCCTAAACCAGAGCCAAAAGCACAGTTATCGCCTTACGAAAAACCTTTTTCCGAGCCTGGCAGTGCTCACTATGTTAATGCCATTGCAGAGCAGTTAGCACACAACGCAACTATCGACTTAACACGCACCACCATTGGCGTAACGACTTTTAGTAACGTCACCTCAGACTACAACGAAGGCACGCCGTTTGCGCAAACACTGGCGCAGCAGTTGATGACCGAAATGCACCGTAGTGACTTGCCGTTGATGGATTTTAAAACGACTGATTTTATTCGAGTGACTGAGGACGGGGATTTTGCTCTGACGCGAGATTACCTTGAACTGGATGAAATTATTCCGATCAGTCACGTGGTGGTGGGCACCTGGGCGCAACATCGCAGTGGCGTGATGGTGTCGGCGCGGTTGGTCGATATCAACAGCAAAGATGTGGTGAGTGTTGCGCAGACGTTTATTCCACAAATGGTGGTGCGGCAGCTAAGCGAGCAGAGCGATAAAGCGATAATTCGCAAAGCACCGTAGATCTCGCTTTCGTTAGTTAGCGTACCTATACTGGTTAAAATTCAATAACAAAAACCTAAAAGGTACGCTATGAAAATCTTACAAACCCTTGTTATTTGGCTTGGTCTGCTGTCAGTGTTGGTGCTGGCAGTGTCCGGTCCGCTTTATCAAGCTGAGATAATTGGTTTAGGTACTGCATTTACGTTGCTGCGTTATGCCGCATTTGTTGCTGCGGGATCTGCTGTAATAAATATTCTGTTCTTTATTTTTAAACGTCCGGCCGGGGCTAAAGCGGGTTTGACTGTGGTGTCGATTATTGCAGCGGCTATTGCGTTTTATCTGCCTTATAGTCAATACCAAACGGCCACATCGGTGCCTGCTATCCACGACATTTCTACTGATTTAGCCAATCCGCCTGAATTTGTTGCGATTGCGCCGCTGCGTGCTGATGCGCCAAATCCGGTTGAATATGCTGGCCCGGAAACGGCGGAACAACAGCGCCAAGCCTACCCGGACCTACAAACCTATACCACGCAGCAAGACGTTGATGCGTTGTTTGCGCAGGCGCTGCAAGTGGCGAACAACATGGGCTGGGAAATTGTCGAAGCCAATGAAGATGCT
The DNA here is from genome assembly GCF_019431395.1 of Idiomarina sp. Classification (NCBI taxonomy): domain Bacteria; kingdom Pseudomonadati; phylum Pseudomonadota; class Gammaproteobacteria; order Alteromonadales; family Idiomarinaceae; genus Idiomarina; species Idiomarina sp. Next base: position 1,579,235 of record NZ_CP080268.1, on the reverse strand, counting down.
GGCCGAATTGAAGCAACCGACACCACCACCTGGTTTGGCTTTAAAGACGACGTGGTGATTCGAATTCAGACAGTTGACGGTGAGACGCAGCTCGATATACGCAGTAAGTCGCGAGTTGGCCGCAGCGACGTCGGCAAAAACGCCGACCGCATCCGCGAGTTTTTAGCCGCACTGTAGCTCGTGCCTTTGGCACGAGTCCTAATGCTACGATTTAAATATTTCCTTAAACTTACTTTCTAAAGCCCGAACTTCTCTATTGGTAAGGGCTTCAAACTCTTTTTGCTTAGCTCGTTGAGAGAGTTTGCCCTTTCCCTGCTGTAGAAAATTTATTAGCAGGCTTGCTTTTTTCTGCGGCATATCAAATTGAGTACCAATATATCGCCACAACTCATCATAGCGTTTTAGGTAATCAACCTCATCGGGCAAGACCTTCTCTATGGTTGTTTTTACGCAATCGAACAAAAACTCAGCTTGCGCAGTAAAGTCTCCGTAGCGATACAAATCGATGGTGTCATTAGTCACGTGAACATTACCAGTATCGGTTGGTTGCCACTCAATGAGTGCCATTCGACGTTGTGTAAATTGTTCCAACGTAGTTTTGTATTCACTAATTCGTTCAAGTATCACGGCTGAGACCGGAAAAATCAGGCCTGATGGACTAAAGTTTTGTTCTGCTAATGCATGGTGAATTAAATAACGATGAATGCGGCCATTGCCGTCCTCTAACGGATGGATAAATACAAAAGCAAATGCCAATACGGTTGCGGTTAAAATAGGGTGTAAGCCACCTTGCTTACAGTAATCATAAGTCGTTAGCAACCCCTCGATGAGCGTTAAAAGGTCATCCGGTTTCGCCGAAATATGCTCTGGCAACGGGTGGTTAGTCAAGCGGTCATGGCTGCCGATAAAGCCACCTTCTGCACGCAGTCCTTTAAAAATAAAGCGGCTATCTGGTATCACTTCATCTTGCAAACGTTCAATTTCATCTACGCTCAACGGCGTTTCACCGGCTGTGCCAATGATTTTACCCCAACGTTCGATACGACTATGAGGTGGCTGCTCCCCCTCTATTGTGTACGAGGCTTTTGAATCAGCAAGCAATAAGAAAGCGGCAGCCCTGCTGATAAGATCGGGATGAATTTGTCCGGTTTGTTCTAACGCTTTTTGGGCAAGATTTTGATCAACCCAATCGATTAGTAGCGGCGTTTTCCGGATCAAGAAGCAACACTGAGAGGTGCCGGGTAAATTATTATTAACTCGCTGTCGTTTTTCGCGTTTGGGGTGGCAAGCAAACTGCAAACCTTCGTCGACAACATTGACATAGCCGCCGCTTTTGGCATCGTCTATGGGGAGTTTTTTCTCTAATAGCCACTCATACAAAAACCAAATTCTGCGACTATAGCTACCTGTGATTTCGTTTGATATTTTACTGATAACTTGTTGCTGCGAAAGTTTGCTAAATAGCGATTTAAGCGTGAGTAAATCGATGCCCTCGTATTTAAGTGCAAACACTAACTGAGAAAACCAGTCCTCTTTGGGTTGATATCTACTCCCTAGCAGATGCCAGCGACCTTCGTTTTTGTTGGTATTTTTTGCAGCTACGATAGCGCATAGTCGATCAGGCGTCGGCACTTTTAGGCCATGGTGGTGAATAAGCCAGGCATAACCTGCCAGTGCGAGGCAATTTGTTGGCACAATAAGGTCATCAAAATGGGAGGGGTTAGGTTGTTTCATACTAGGGTGAAAAATGATCACGACGCCTGAAAAATGATCATATAAATGTAGACCACCTGAAAAATGATTACAAGTAGCTCGTGCCTCTGGCACGAGACCCATCTCTAGTAGATGCAGTTAAAATTAAAGTATAAAGTCAGTGTCGCGTCGATTATTTCCACTAAGCTCTTTTTTTACTGACGATAGTAGTGTAACCAAGTTAGATGTCAAAAAAGCCCGAAACTTATCTTTACCTAACGTACGGTCATAGGCTTTCTGGCTTAAAAAGCGCCTCATTTCCTGCTCGAAAGCTCGCCCGGTTACAATATCGTCAATTGAATTAATTCTGGCATCCAGCATGTCCAGAAAACCGTCGATTTTGTAATCGTTAATTTTGCTTTCAATTAGATCCTTATCAATGGTTGCCCCTTCCTGTTGCAACCACATCAGATCCCAGATATCGCGATGCCTCACATATTTACGGGTAGCAGGGAGTGAGATAACTTTATCCGCCAGAATTTCATCCAAAGACTCCACGTAAACAAGCGTATCCCTGTAACCATCGGGCAGAAAATCATAATTCTGCTTTAACGGCAGCGGCACCTTTGTATAAGCGGGGATATTAGACACTTCGAGTTTGATTCGTTGTTTTGGAACATCTTTTTGGCCAGGGGCAGTGACGATAGAAACCTGCCATTTATCGACTCTTAGGTCGGTATATTCTGGCTCGCTTTTAAGGGAATTGGGCTCTTTGACCGTGACCTCAAGACCGTACCGGCCACCGATATATTTTTCGAGAACTTGCTTTATTTCGGCCATCGTTTTTGTGTTGAAGTCATAACCGCCCGCAAAGTCTAGATCCTCGCTGTACCGATTTGAGCCATAGCATAACCTAAGGCTCGTGCCTCCCTGAAAGACAATCTCATCAAGCAGTCCGGCTCTGTCGAGCGCAACCAGGATGTCGTAGTGTAGAAGCTCTTTTTCGATGACGGGGCGATTACGCGCTCCGCCACTTTCTTGAATTGCTCGCTCAACTAACGCTGTAAAATTCTCGTGCTCAGTCGGCATACATTGCCTCCATATCAACTAAATGGGTATTTCTACCAACTCGCTTTAGATCCCGTAGTGCCGCGTGTTTTGATGCAATTCTTAATGGTCTGCCAGCACGAACAATACTATCGAGGATATCTCCAATCCCCCGCTTAGTGTGAGTAAATTCGATAACTCCATAGGAGGTCTTATATTCACCTTTAACACCGGTCGTCATCACGGTTAATCGGTCAATTGGAATTTGTGAAATAACACCGTAAAAGGACAATGCCGACTCTAAACTGATGTAGTTGTACTCGCCACGTCTTAAAGCTATGGCAATTAAATCAAGGGTAGCTGACGCGTTCTTATTAGCTGCTAAAGCGTATAGATATACGCCTCTCGCTACTCGCTCAAGAATCCCGTGTTTGACTAGACGAGCGAGACTGTCTGAAAGAGAGCGAGGGGAGTCTTCATGAAAGATTTTTTCCAAGTCGCGATGAAGGAATACATAGCGGCCTTTTTTGTCGAGTTCATTAAGTCTTTGAATTGCTAACTCTTGCTTCATAATTAAGTGGTTAGTTATTACGGTTTTAGGCAGTATATGTTACCACTTGTTCAAATTCAAAATTATAAGTAGTTCGTGCCTCTGGCACGAGTCTCAATGATCAGTCGCGCTGTAAGCGCGACCTACTGTTTAATAGCCAGTTGTAGTCGGTGTAGCGGATGGCAATGTCGGTTTCTGTTAAGCGCTGACGCTGCGCTTCGTTATGCGCTAAAGCTTGTGCATATTGTCGCATATACTTACGTACACCGGCCTCGTTGCTTTGCTTAAAGCCCTCAGCATACCAGTCAAAGATCTTGGATAAATACAGACCCTTTTCGGCGATACCGTTTTTATCACGATCGTGTAAAAACGACACCATTTGGTCTTCAAGCTGCTGTTCAAGTTCGTCAGCGATAAAAGCCTCTGCGCGCAGTTTAGCACAACTCCGCGTAAACCCTCGCCCAATCGGGCGGGGACAGTGTGCCCTTTGGGTATACAAGCGGGAACCGCGTAGCGGTTCTATTCTGGTGTACTCTGACTCTGCACATACTCTCTCAGTGTTTCGATAGTTGCCCCGCCTGCACTACAGGCAAAGTAAGAGCGTGACCAGAGCGCTGCGCTTTTGCTTTGCCGGGGTATGTGGGCATTGAGTATTCGTATCCGGCGTGATGAAACCGATTTACTGGATTATAATAATTGAACCATACCAATGAGCGCTGAAATGTTAAAGGCCACGAAGGTACGCATATATCCGACACCTGAACAGGCGGAATTTCTCAACCGCCAGTTCGGTGCTATGCGGTTCGTGTACAACAAGGCGTTGAATATCATCAGCTCACAGTACAAACGTCACGGCCTGAAGCTCAAAGCCAAGAAAGACCTTAAGCCGCTGTTGGCGGTGGCGAAAAAGTCTCGCAAGTATCATTGGCTCAAAGATTTTGATTCGATTGCACTCCAGCAAGCGTGCATCAACCTTGATAAAGCCTTCCAGAACTTTTTTGACCCGAAGCTTCCCGCCCGTTACCCGAGGTTCAAGCGCAAACACGGTAAACAATCCAGCTACCACTGCACGAGTGTGGGTGCTGGGCGTTGATATGGGGCTAACCCATCTTGCTATCGACTCCGAAGGAAACAAGACGGCGAATCCCCGTTTCCTGAAACGCGCCCAATCTAATTTGCGACGCAAGCAGAAAGCCTTATCCCGTTGCCAGAAAGGTAGCAAAGGACGTACGAAAGCACGCCTGAAACTGGCTAAGGCGCATGAGCGCCTAGCGAATACCCGTGCGGATTTTCAGCACAACCTGTCCCGACAACTCATTGACGAAAACCAAGCGGTGGTGGTCGAGACATTGAAAGTGAAGAACCTGCTGAAGAACCGGAAGCTATCCAAGCACATCGCAGACGCAAGCTGGTTCAGCCTGATTCAGAAACTGGAATACAAGGCGAAGGAGCAGGGCAAACATCTGGTCAAAATCGACCAATGGTTTGCCAGCTCCAAGACCTGCTCCTGCTGTGGGCACAAGGTAGACACCCTGCCGTTGTCGGTGCGTAACTGGTCGTGCCCTGCTTGTACAGCAGAGCTTGACCGCGACGTAAACGCCGCGATCAATATCCGCCAGCAGGGTGTTATCAAACTAAAAGCCGAAGGACTGTCGGTTCCTGCCAATGGAGGCTTGCGTAAATCCGGCCACGCGCCGGTTGCTGCCTGAGAATTTGGAAGCCTCGCCCGTTAGGGCGGGGAGCAGTCACGACAGCTAACAGCGGCACAGACCAACGCTGCATGAATGCGCGGCTCGTCAAAATCAACGCGGATTTTTTCATGTTCTAACCAGTCCGTGTGCTATGTATTCAAAGCATACGCAATGACATACAATTTTGTTCGCTGTTGCACGATAATAAACATCCGAAATACCAATAACTTACGTAAGCCAATGACAATGTAGGCTTTGCGGTTTAGGCGCTTCGCGCGGTGTAGCTAGTCGCCTTCGGCGCGAGGGTATAGGTCCGGAGGCCGGTTTAATGCGTTAAGCTTATACTCCCTCGCGCCTAAGGCAGCGAGCTACAACGCGAGTGCGCAGCACGAGCCCAAACCGCGCGCAGCGGCCCAAACCAGAATCAATCGATAGGATAATGTAGTGAAGAAAACAGTTATTTTGGCCTTAACGGCCATCCCGCTGGCAGCCTCGGTTATGGCACAAGAGCCAATGGAAATAATTGAAGTGATGGGCCGCGACAGCGAACAGTTGGTATTGCCGTCGGAAGATGAAACCGAGGGATTATTTGGATTGGCTGAGAGTCTCAAGGATATTCCGCGTGCGGCGACGGTGATTAATGAATCGCTGATGCAGGAGGCCGCGATTGATGACTTGCATGATATAGCGCGTTTTGCACCCAACAGTTATGCCGCCGCGGGTTTTGGCAATCCATCGTTGCCGACCATTCGTGGTCAGTTGGGCGAACTATACGAAGCTGGTATGCGCCGTCAGGCGGGTAATAATGGTTTGGGCATTCCAATGTCGTTTAATGCCATCGAGGGCATTGCAGTGGTTAAGGGCGCACCGCCGGTGATGCTGGGCACCAGCCAACGGGTCGGCGGTTTTGTTAACTTACAGCCCAAAACCGCCAACGTTAACCGCGAGCACACGCGACTGACCGGTGAATGGGGGCAATGGAGCCAGTACCGTTTGCAGTTAGACCACAACGCGGTGTTAAAAAGTGATGAACACGCATTGCGGGTCAGTGCTGAATATATCGATGAAGATAGCTTTTATGATTATCACCAGCACCGCAGCGATGACTTACTGGTCGCTTACCAGTGGCAGCCGAATAGCGATACCCAACTTGACGTTGCGCTGGAATATTACGACGTCGCCTGGACCGATAATGCCGGCATCAACCGGCCAACACAGAACCTCATCGATAATAATTTATACATTACCGGCCAGGGCGTACAGCCTAACGGGTCGACCGTGCCGGGGGCCGGTGCGGTGATTAGCCCGACCGGGGAAGTGCGCATTGATCGCAGCACCACACTGAACGATCCACGCGACACTAATACCGCCGAAACGACCTTGCTGCATGCTAAGTTGCAGCATTACTTTAATGACGATTTGGTGTTGGTTAATCGCACTTATTATCAGTATTTAACCCGCGAAGGCATCAATCAGAATAGCTTTGTCGAAATCATCGATGACGCCCATACCTTTGAGAATCGCACCGAGCTGCATATTGCCAAAAAGACGGTGATCGGTGCTAACTTGCGGGTTAATGATGTGTTGGGTTATAGCCAGTTCACGACCGAAGCAGACAATCCAATCGATTTAACAGGCCCGCTGAGCAACCGTCGCATTCCGTTGACTGATGCGCAGCAAGCGCGGTTAATCGAGCTGCGACCGGGGCTTTTTGTGTCGCCGGGCGGCCAATACGATTTAGACGGCGATGGTGCCGGTGATTTTAATCTGTCGGATACCACCGACTCGACCAGCTATCAGTGGGGCGTGTTCGCGCAACACGAGCAGGCACTAACCGAACGCTGGAGCATCACCGGCGGCGTGCGGGCCGATTATTATGACGTGGAAGCCGAGGATCCGCTGGCGCCGGCTGGTGTTGACGCGAAACGTGACAGTTACAGTGACTGGTTATCGGCGCTGAGTTTATCCACGCAATATGCCTGGACGCCGGATTTAACCCTGTATGCAACTGCCTATAAAAGCGACTCGACCTCGAATTCTATGGCCGGTGGCACCGTGCTGAATACGGCTGGTGTGATTGATGAACAGAACTTTGCCACCGAAAACGAATTGTATGAAATTGGCCTAAAATACGCACCGTCTGATGCGCGCTGGTATGCCGACGCGACGTTGTTTGACCAAACCCGCAGCCTGCGTAATCGCGATGGCTCTAACAGCGGTATTCGGACCGAAGGTATTGAAGGCCAGTGGCATTTTGCTGCTGATTCATACTGGGTGACGCTGGCCGCCAGTTATATTGATGCCTATTGGGACAACTCGGCGTCGTCGCAGGGCACCGGCCAGGTTGCTGATGCCTTTGATGATTCGCGTCCTGATATTATCGAGGGCACCGGGTTGGGCTCGCCAAATTTCACCTTGTTCCCGGCATCGACCCAGCAGTTGCAGGGCATTCCTGAAGTACAGGCTTCGATGGTAGCGGGCTGGTCAATTACCGAACAATGGTCGGTCGGCGGTGATTTAAGCTATACCAAGCACTTTCCGCTGGATTTTTTGCAGACCGTATTTATCCGCGATCAGCACACCCTGAATCTGCACACGCAATACCATGTGACGCCGCAACTGAGCGCACGGCTGGATGTATTTAATGTCACCGATCAGGATAACTGGTCACCGGTATTCGAGGGCGGCTATTTTGGTGCCACACTGGCATTTCCATCGCAGCCCGTACACGCTCAGTTAAGTGTGCGTTACGCATTTTGAGGTTAGTTTATGTCATTGAAAAAGCTACTGTTGCTGTTGGTTATTATTGCGCTGTTTATCAGTGTATTTGCGTTCGATTTGACCCAGTACTTATCGCTTGATGTGCTTAAAGAAAAGCAGCAACAACTGAATCAACTTTTTGCAGCGCACCCGTTCAAAGTATTTGCGATTTATTTTGCCATTTACGTTATTTCTACAGCACTTTCTCTGCCCGGCGCGACGGTATTAACACTAGGGGCCGGCGCAATATTAGGGTTTGGTTGGGGCTTGTTGTTAGCTAGCTTTGCCGCCTCTGTTGGCGCTTTCTTATCATTTTTAAGTGCCCGTTTTATTTTGCGCGACTGGGTACAGGCCAAATTCGGTGAGCGACTGGATGCCATCAATCGCGGTATCGAGCGTGACGGCGCGTTTTACCTGTTGAGCTTGCGACTGGTGCCGCTGTTTCCGTTTTTTGTCATCAATCTGGTCATGGGGCTGACCCCGATCAAAGCCTGGACTTACTATTGGGTCAGTCAGGTGGGTATGTTGCTGGGGGCTGCGGTTTATATCAACGCCGGTACTCAGCTGGCGCAAATCAGTAGCCCTGGCGACGTGGTTTCTGCTGATCTTATCGGCGCGTTTGTATTATTGGGCATTATGCCGATCATCGCCAAATTCATCTTGAGCATTGTGAAGCGCCGTAAGGCATTCAAAGGCTACCAAAAGCCGAAATTGTTCGATAATAATATGGTGGTTATTGGTGCCGGCTCTGCCGGGTTAGTCAGTGCTTACATAGCCGCCGCGGTAAAAGCGAAAGTCACACTGATCGAGCGCGATAAAATGGGCGGCGACTGTCTGAATACCGGCTGCGTGCCCTCTAAAGCCTTGCTGCACGTGGCGAATGTGGCACACCAGGCGCGTCAGAGCGAACATCTTGGCGTTAAAGCTGACAATGTGCAGGTCGACTTTAAGCAGGTAATGCAACAGGTACAGGACGTTATTGGTAAAATCGAACCCCATGATTCGGTGGAGCGCTATGAGCAGCTGGGTGTTAATGTCGAACTCGGCGAAGCGCGTATTGTGTCCCCATGGGAAGTCGAAATAACCCAAAATGGCGAGACCAAAACCATCACTACCCGTGCGATTATGGTGGCGACCGGGGCCCGCCCGTTAGTGCCCGAATTTGAAGGACTGGGTAACATCGATTACCTGACCTCCGACAACTTGTGGTCGTTGCAGGAGTTGCCTGAACGACTGGTAGTACTCGGCGGTGGCCCGATTGGCTGTGAATTATCACAGGCCTTCCAACGGCTAGGTTCACAGGTAACCCTGGTGGAGATGGCGAATCGTATTTTGGGGCCGGAGGATCAGGACTCGGCCGAATTGTTAACTAAGCAGCTGCAAAACGATGGTATTGACTTAAGAACCGGTCACAAAGCCAAGCGCTTTGAACAGCGCGACGGCGAAAATATATTAGTGGCCGAACATAATGGAAAAGAGCAGCAAATTCCGTTCGACCGGGTGCTCATAGCGCTGGGTCGTCAGGCTAACGTCAGTGGTTTTGGCCTGGAAGAGCTGGGTGTCGAAGCCGATCGCACTATCAATACCAACGAGTTGCTGCAAACCAATTACCCCAATATTTATGCCTGTGGCGATGTCGTGGGTCCGTATCAGTTTACTCACGTTGCCTCGCACCAGGCCTGGTATGCAGCCGTTAATGCCTTGTTTGATCCGTTAAAAACCTTCCGCGTGGATTATTCGGTGATCCCCTGGGTCACTTATACCTCACCGCAGGTGGCAAACGTCGGCCTGACCGAGCAGCAGGCGCAACAACAGAATAAAGCGTACGAAGTCACGACCTACGATATCGGTGAGCTGGATCGGGCGATAGCCGATGACAATGCCTATGGACGGGTTAAGGTATTGACCGTGCCGGGCAAAGATAAAATCCTCGGGGTTAATATTGTCGGCCCGTCTGCGGGTGAGCTGTTAGCGGAATATGTGCTGGCGATGAAGCACGGCATTGGTCTTAATAAAATTCTCGGTACCATCCATAGCTACCCGACGCTGGCAGAAGCCAATAAATACGTTGCCGGTGAGTGGAAGCGTGCTAATGCGCCGCAGAGCTTGCTAAACTGGGTGGAGAAATTCCATCGCTGGCGGCGGAGCTAACATGCGCACGTTAATCCTCAGCTTATTGTTATTACTGTCTAGCGTAGCTTGTGCGCAGCCGCAAACGGTCTACTTTTATGCCTGGGGCGGCAATCCGGCGGTTAACGACTACCTGCGCTGGGCAGCACGTGAGCTTAAAGCGCAGGACATCGAATTGCGCCACGTTAAGGTGGCGGATATTGCCGAGGTGGTAAAGCAATTAACCGACGGCCGCAGTAACGCCGACTTGCTGTGGATAAACGGCGAAAACTTTCATGCTCTAAAAGCAGCGGATAAGTTGTACGCGGCAGCCGAACAGGTGCCAAACCTGGCCCATGTGCGGGACGAATTGAACTGGCAAACCGACTTTGGTGAACCGGTCGATGGTTTGGAAATACCCTGGGGTGTGGGTCAGTTTTACCTGCTCAGCTGTCAAGCCTGTTTAACCGGGAACACCATTTCAGCCGAAGAGTTACTGCTATACGCCGAACGCAATCCCGGCCAAGTTAGCTATCCGAAACCACCGGAGTTTCACGGCACGACCTTTTTAAAAGCGTTATTACTGTCGTTAAGCGAACAAGATGAGGTGTTCCAGCAGCCGGTATCGGCAGTCGATGCCGAAAAACTCACGCAACCGTTGTGGAATTACCTACAGCGACTGCATCCGCTTTTATGGCAACAGGGCGAGAACTTTCCCGCGTCGGCTTCGGAAATGCGTAATTTATTTGCCAACAGCGCGTTGGATATCGCGGTCAGTTTTAACCCCAACGAAGTGCAAACACTTGTTAATCAAGGCGGATCCCTGCCGGGACCCAGCGGGTCACCCTGGGTGATGCCGCGATTACCAACCATCACTATTTGGCGATCCCTGCGTCGGCTAAGGCGAAAGATGCGGCCGTTGAGGTGATTAATTTTATGCTCAGTGACCAGGCTCAGCTGCGTAAAGCGCAGCTTGATGGCTGGGGCGACCCGGCGGTTGTCGAACTGTCAGGCGCCAAAACAAACGCATTGTTGCCGGTAGCACCGGATTTTCACGCCAGTTGGCAAACCTACCTGGAGCAGGCGTGGTTAGAGCGCTTTCAGTAACGGTATTACTGGTATTAGTCGGTGCGCCGCTACTCGCGGCATTGCCGGCTTTGCAATTGCCATCGACTATTGACTGGGCGCTATGGACCTGGCCATTACTGCAAACACTCTTAGTAACAGGGGGCAGCGCGCTGCTGGTTGCCTGGCTGAGTTTTGCGGTTGCCCCTGTTATTGCGAACAGCCGCTGGTTTAATGGTCTTAGCGTGGTGCTGGCAACACCGCATGTTGCCTTTGCTGTGGGGATTGTGTTTTTGTTCAGCCCTACGGGTTATCTGGTACGCCTTGTCGAAGCCATGACCGGGCTGCTGCCGACACCGCCGAGCGGCTGGCCATTACCCGATAAGTCGCTGTTAACGTTGACGCTGGTTTTGTTGCTTAAGGAACTCCCTTTTATGTTGTTGATGGTCAGCACCCAGCTAAAACAAATTCCCTATCAGCGCTGGTTGTTGCAGGCGCAGAGCATGGGCTGGTCGGCACGCCGCAGCTGGTGGACGCTGATTGTTCCGGTGCTGTTATCACGGCTAAAACTCCCTCTGGCTGCCATTATTATTTATACCGTGTCGGTCGTTGATATCCCGTTGTTATTAGGCCCCAATGCGCCGGGTTTACTTGCCGTGGTGGCTTTTGAACAACATTACCAATGGGGCAATCAGGATAATGCCAGTCAGGGCGTGTGGCTGCTGATATTAACCAGTGCCCTGGCATTGGCGGCGATGTTGATGGCTATTCGCGCGTATCGGTGTGTGGCTGAACGCTTACGGCAGCAGTTTGCTAAAACGTCGCGACGGCAATGGCATCTGTCGCTTGCCAGCCGCGCCGTTGCGGCGGCTTTGGTTGTGGTGTCGCTACTGGTTATCGGGATGTTAGTGGTACAAAGTATTGCCGGCGCGTGGTTTTATCCCGATTTACAGCCCGGCGCATGGCAGCCGCAGCGCTGGATAACCGAGTGGCCCTATGTGGCGCCACTGCTATGGGATACGTTTTGGGTTGCTCTAGTTAGCGCTATAGCATCGGTGGCGGCAGCGGTTACGGTATTAGAGCGACAACGACAGCGCCGGCAAAAGCAGCTGAAGGTATTGCCATTACTGTTGTTGTTAGTGCCGCAGTTGGTGTTGGTTCTGGGCTGGCAACAGCTTGCAGGACAGGGCTCTGAAGGCGCTGTTTTACTGTGGTCGCATGTGGTATTTGGCTTCCCTTATGCATACCTGGTTATGCACGGCGCCTGGGTGAATTTCGACCAGTGTTGGCTTTATCAGGCGCAAAGTCTGGGCTACAGCTATGGCCGCGCCTGGTTTACACTGGTGCCCCGGATGCTGAAAGGACCGCTGCTAACGGCCTTTGCTATCGCCTTTGCGGTGAGCATTGCGCAATATCTGCCGACGCTGTGGCTGGCAGGGGGGACCTTGCCGACCTTAACTACCGAAACGGTCAGCATCGCCTCCGGCGGCGACTGGCGTTTGGCTGCGGTCTATGCAGTGATGCAGACGTTATTGCCATTGCTGGTATTTAGTTTGGTTTTAATGATTCAACGTCGACAACGGGGAACACAAGTCAGTGTCTGACAATACGGATTCATTACTGATTCGACAGCTTGACATCAGCCGGCAGGGTAAGTCGCGGATCAGTCTGACGGAACTGCGGGTTAAACCCGGTGAGGTGGCGACCATCGTTGGCCCCAGTGGCAGCGGCAAAAGTACGTTATTGCGCTGGGTTCTGGGCGAGCCGCTGCATGATTTTAGTGCCAGCGGCGAACTTTGGCTGGGTGGCAAACGTATGGATAAAGAGCCCATTGAGCGGCGTCAGATTGGCTTGATGTATCAAAAAGGTGACCTGTTCCCACACTTGACGGTATTGCAGAATTTATTGTTTGCGCTGCCGCGGGTTGGCAAAGCAGAGCAGCGGCAACGTGCAGAGCAGGCACTGCAGGCGGTGGGATTACAGCATAAACGAACGGCAATGCCGGATGAGCTCAGTGGGGGGGAACAATCGCGTATTGCGTTGATCCGATCGTTGCTGGCTGAGCCTGAGGCCATTTTGCTGGACGAGCCGTTTTCGGCGCTGGATACGCAATTGCGTCGGCACATTCGCGAGTGGACTTTTGCGCAAATCAAACAACGCAATATCCCGGCCATTTTAGTGACGCATGATGCGGCTGACCATGGTCAGGGCCCATTGGTAGAACTTGGGGAAACACATGTTTGATCCGGTTATTACGCCGCTAACGCGAAAAATACTCGAGCCAGCAGCGGGCTGGTTAGTTAAGCACAATATCAGCGCCGACCAGGTAACGGTGAGTGGTTTCTTAATTGGTTTGCTGGCAGTGCCGGCACTGGCGTTCGAGTTTTACACTGTGGCGCTGCTGTTTATTTTATTAAATCGCCTGGCCGATGGCCTGGATGGTGCGGTAGCTCGGCAGACTCAGCAGACAGATGCCGGCGGCTATCTGGACATTGTACTGGATTTTATTTTTTACAGTGCGGTAGTGCTGGGATTTTTGCTGGCAGATCCGACGCAAAATGCGGTGGCCGCCGGGGTGTTAATGGTGACCTTTATGGGAACCGGCTCAACGTTTTTAGCCTTTGCCGGTATTGCCGCCAAACGTGGTATCGAGAACCTCGATTACCCGAATAAATCGTTGCACTACATGGGCGGTTTAACCGAAGGCTTCGAGACCATACTGGCGTTTGTGCTGTTCTGCCTGTGGCCGCAACACTTCGTTATGCTCGCGTACGTATTTGCCGCTGCCTGCTGGCTAACCGCGCTAACCCGCCTGTACAGCGGCTACCGCACACTTTCATGACTTGTTTGGCGTTGCTAATGATATAACCGCAGAGGCGCAGAGCCCGCAGAGAAAATACTTTAAAAGGGAAAACAAATTTAACCACGGAGAACACGGAGAGCACGGAGAAAACCTTTACAAGGGAAACACAAACCCTGAATGTTTTGGTTTTACATTTCTAAATGTTTTCTCCGTGTCCTCCGTGTCCTCCGTGTCCTCTGTGGTAAATGTTTTTAGTGTTTTAGCAAAAAGGGTTTTCTCTGCGGGCTCTGCGTCTCTGCGGTGACATCTCTGGTGTTTAGCCTGTAAGGTGTTTGTTCCGTTATATTGGACGGGTGAGAAGATGGAAGCGATTATACGACTGACAATTTTTCTTAGCGTGCTGGCGTTGATGGTGGGCTGGGAAGTGGCGCGGCCTAAGCGGCAGCCGCGGTATAACCGTTGGCAGCGTTGGCCGGCGAACCTCGGCATTGTTGTTATCGATACGCTGGTAACGCGTTTGTTAGTGCCGGCTGGTGTGGTAGGCGCGGCGCTATGGGCACAGCAGCAGGGCGTGGGTTTGTTCAATATGCTGCAAGTGCCCGCTTGGCTTGCTGTCGTGGCGAGCTTTATGGTACTGGACATTGCCATCTACTGGCAGCATCGCGCGTTTCACCGTATCCCCGTTTTATGGCGTCTGCATCGCGTACACCATGCCGATCCGGACTTTGACGTAACTACTGGACTGCGCTTTCATCCCATCGAAATAGTCTTAAGTCTGGGCATTAAAGCGGCCGTGGCTGTCGCGCTGGGCGCACCGGTTTTGGCGATTATCATTTTCGAAGTGGTATTAAATGCCTGTTCGCTGTTTAACCACGGCAATGTGGCACTGCCGCCAAAGTTAGAAAAAGCTGTTCGTAAGGTATTGATCACACAGGAACTTCACCGCATTCATCACAGCAGTATAAAAAAAGAAACCAACTCCAACTACGGTTTTAGTGTTAGCTGGTGGGACCATCTGTTTAACAGCTACACCGGCCAACCTCAGGCTGGCTCAGACAACGTCGACATCGGCCTGACCGACTACCGCGACGCCTCGCTCACCACCAAACTTTGGGGCCTGCTGCGTATTCCTTTTGGGTAAATCAGCTGTTTGTGCCTGCGGCACGGCTATTGGTCGCTTCGCGACGGCTGTTGGCAACATCGCTTCGCTCGTTGCGGCTGTTTAAAGACAAAAAGACACTTAAATGTATCCAGCAATAAAGCCGCAGCGGCCGAAGGCTCGCTGCCAATAGCCGTGCCGTAGGCACAAATAGCCGCCCGCAGGGCAAACAGCCGCCGCAGAGTGGCAAGGAGCCGCCCGCAGGGCAAATAGCCGCCGCAAAGTGGGACAAAGCGTATCCCCGCCGGTGGAAGGTTGTCGAAGCATACAGATAATGCTATATAGTACACAAAATATTAACAAAACAAGGTGCGCGCATGGACAGAGATGCGATCCTTTTGCGTAATAATGTCAACGTTCGTGGTGATGGAGATACCACGCTGCTTTTTGCTCACGGGTTTGGCTGTGATCAAACTATTTGGAATCAGGTAGCCCCGCACTTTTATAACAAATGTAAAGTCGTGTTGTTTGACTACGTTGGTAGCGGTGAGTCTGATTTAAATGCCTACGATGAACATCGTTATGACTCGCTCGATGGCTATGCACAAGACCTAGTCGAGGTAATTAAGGCGCTCGAGCTGGATAACATCGTGCTGGTTGCTCATTCGGTCAGCGGTAGCATTAGCGCTATTGCCTACCCGGAGATTAAGCAGCGGTTAAAGCACATCGTTATGCTGAACCCGTCACCGCGTTACATCCATGACGAGCCGGATTACGAGAGCGGCTTTGCTAAGGAAGACGTGGATCAGCTGATTATGATGATGGAACAGAACTTCTTCGGCTGGGCGCAAACACTGGCGCCGCAGGTGATGGAAAACCCCGAGCGGCCGGAGCTAACCGAGCAATTACATCATCACTTTACTGCCGGTGAAAATCGTATCGTGCGTGCGTTTGCCCGCGCGACCTTTTATTCGGATACACGTGACAAGCTTAGCTCGGTCGACTGCCCGGTGACCATTTTGCAGGCCGATAAAGATATCGTCGTGCCGAAGCAAGTTGCTGAGTATACCGCTGCACACTTGCCTAACGCGACGCTGGAAGAAATAGATGCGCGCGGGCATTATCCCCACGTTAGTGCGCCCGAACTGATAGTGCGCCACATTGAATCATTAATCGAATCGTCTGACATTACGGTATGAGTCAAGCTATCCGCGACTGGCCCATACGTGCGTTGACGCTTGAATTAGACGGGCGAACCATTAAAGATGTGAGTCGGGCGTTTGCTGCGCATATGGGGCAAACGCCCGAGCAGCTTATCGATACGTCTATCGACACCATACTGACCGCCGCCTCGCGGTTATACTTCTTATCCGCCCTAGATCCAAAGTTACGCCAAAACCTGGACTGTGAACAACACACGCTTTACTTAAAAACGCCGCTCGGCGGTTTGCCGTTTTTAACATCGGCACACCCGCAACATGCTAACCAGGCCTTATTTGTTTTTATGCCGGCGGAGCAACACCTGGTACTGCAACAACAACTGATCCAGGAACGCGACTATACTGAAAGCCTGAATCGCGATTTAAGCAGGCAACAACACCAGTTAATTGAGCAGCGTAACCGCCAAAAAGAGTTGCTGGAAAAGCTTGAAAATACTAACCATGAATTACTGCAAACCGAAAAGCTTGCCGCGCTGGGTCAACTCGCTGCAGGTATCGCGCACGAAATTAACAACCCGGTGGGGTATATTCAGTCGAACCTTAATAGCCTGGATCATTATCTAACGACATTGCTGGCTATTTTAGCGGATGCCAGGGGCGACGACATCAAGCAGCGTCTCGCCGCTGAGAACTTTGACTTCATTAAAGATGACCTGGTGGATTTGCTAAACGAGAGCCAACAGGGCGTGCAGCACATCACCAGCATTACCCAAGCGTTAACGCAATTTACCCGCGCCCCGGGTAAGGAGCAAACCTGTGAGCTGCATGATCAAATCAATACCACCTTGCGGGTTATAAACAACGAACTTAAAAATAAAGCTCATATCCAGCGCCAATTTATCCAAACTCCGGTTAGGGTCAAGTTTGATCCGGCGCAGCTTAACCAAGTGATGATGAACCTGCTAATCAATGCAGCGCAGGCTATCGAACGGTTTGGCGAGATCCATATCGTCAGCGAAACTGACGGCAATTACGCCAAAGTTACGATAACCGACAGTGGTGTGGGGATGGATGAACATACCCTGAACCATGCGATAGAGCCGTTTTTTACCACCAAACCCGAGGGTGAAGGCACGGGGCTGGGGTTATCGCTGGTGTATAACATGATACGTCGGCATTTTGGCAAACTACAGATAGACAGTGATGTCGGGCAGGGCACAACAGTGACTTTGTGGCTACCGCTAGCACAGGAGCGTGACAATGACTCAGATAGCGAATCCGGAACAACATATCGGTAGCTCGGCGGTTGCGTGCAGCTGACGCGGCTGCAGTTTCAAGTTTATACGCAGCGTTTAGGCAGTAATAAAGTTGCCTGGTGCTTTGCCGATAACGGACAGGGTTTTAAAAACCACCATGCAAAACGCCTGTTAAAGCCGTTTAGTCGTGGTCAGGGAGTCGAAACCATAGCCGGTAGTGGCATGGGATTGGCGCTGGTGGACAAAATTGTTGACTTACATCATGGAATGTTGACTATAGAGAGTTCGCCTGAACAGGGATGCTTAATTAAGGTGGTGCTGACGCAGGCCGCTGAAGGATAAACGATGACATCTGATGCATTATTATTACAACTACTAGAAGATATGCCCTCGGCCGCATTGCTGGTCACACTAGAGCGAAAAATTCTGTATGCCAACCCGGCAGCAGAGTCAATGCTGATGCAAAGCGACATTGAATTACGTGATCGTATTTTGCCATTAAATTTTGAGGCGGATTCGTTGTTAGGCGCGACTGGAACCTTGGCTTTGCCAAACGGTACAGAGAGCTTCCGGTTAGGCATTTTAACGTACCAACGTTTTGGCACGGCAACCCTGTGCGAATGGTACATTTAGAAGACGTATCCCCACTGCAGGGGCTGCAGGAGAAAGTTGCTAAGTTTGCGAATTATGACACGTTAACCGGCTTACCTAATCGCAGCTTGTTAGAAGACCGCCTAAAACAGGCGTTTAGTCTGGGTCAGCGAAATCAAGGTTGTTTGGCTGTAGTATTTTTTGACCTCGACGGCTTCAAGCCCATTAACGACACCCTCGGCCACGAGCTCGGTGATAAGTTGTTGCAGGCCGCTGCCGAACGTTTTAAACAACACATACGCCCGGGCGATACGCTGGCGCGTTTGGGCGGCGATGAGTTTGTGGTGGTATTGCCGGATTTAAGTCATCCCAGCGACGCCGCGTTGGTTACAGAACGGATGCTCGCATCTATTGCCGAACCTTTTGTCATTGATAACAACGAGTTGCCGATTTCGGCCAGCGCAGGTATTGCCACTACTGAGTTGTATGACGAACAACCGTTGCAACTGGTGCGTCAGGCAGACATGGCGATGTTCGAGGCGAAAAAGCAGGGGCGCAATAATTATCAGTGGTATGATCCCAAGTTGGATGAATCGACTAGCCGCACGCTGAAAATTCGTCATGCGCTCAAAGCGGGCATTGAGCACAAGCAGTTTGAACTGCACTACCAGCCTCAATTTGATTTAGCCAATAACGAAATTATCGCTTGCGAAGCCTTGGTGCGCTGGAATCATCCAGTCATGGGCATGATTTCGCCAGTCGAATTTATTTCAATTGCGGAAGATACCGGCCAAATCGTTACCCTGGGACGTTGGATCCTGCGCCGGGCATGTAAAGATTTTGCTGAACTGCGTAACCGCATGATTCCTGAGGCGACGGTGTCGGTAAATATCTCGGCTATTCAATTGTTGCGGCAGGAATTTGTTGGTGACGTGGAAGCGGCGTTGAAGGAATCGAAGTTACCCGCGCGCTGTTTAGTGCTGGAAATGACCGAGTCCGTGCTGGTAGAAAACCCGCAGTTGGTTAGTCGTAAGTTGTCAGAACTTGAAGATTTGGGTGTGCACGTGGCTTTGGATGACTTTGGTACGGGCTATTCGAGTCTCAGCTATTTGAAAGACTTAGCGGTCGATTGGGTTAAGATTGATCGTAGCTTTATTCAGGAGCTGACGCATGACAGCCAGAATGCCGCTATTACCGAAGGCATTATCTCGATGGCGCACCACTTAAAGTTACAAGTGCTGGCAGAAGGTGTGGAGACCAGCGCGCAACGCGGTTACTTGCGGCGGGCCAATTGCGATGCCATGCAGGGCTTTTTGATGGCCAAGCCCATGCCTAAACCAGCGTTAATTGAGTTTATTAACGACTACCAGGCGGATGCTGCCTTTGATGACGAACGGGAAGCGCGGACGTTGTTGATTGTGGATGACGAGGAGAACGTGCACAAATCACTGCGGCGCTTATTGATGCGGGATGGTTACCATATTCTGACGGCATCAGGGGTTAACGAAGCCTTTGATTTACTCGCGCAAAACCGCGTCGATGTGGTGTTATCCGATCACCGCATGCCGCAAATGCAGGGCGTCGACTTTTTAACGCATGTGCGCTCAATGTATCCGCACACAGCCAGAATAGTGCTGACCGCCTATCAAGATGAGGAAGTACTGTCGAAGGCATTAAACGAAGGCGAAGTATTTCGCTTTTTAACCAAGCCTTGGGACGACGAAAAAATACGCCAGGCGGTGAGGGCGGCGCTAGCCAGCTAGCTGACAGCTGGCGCTGCTTGGCGCGGCCTGCGGCCGCTTGCTTGGCGGCGCGGGCTTCGCCGCGCCTTGCTGGGCACTCGCGTTGCTCGTTTGCCTGGCGGCGCTGCGCGCCTTGCTAAACCAGGCTCGTGCTGCGCACTCGCTTAGCGATCGTTTGGCTCGTGCTTCGCACTCGCTTTATGTCGTTGGCTTCTCGTCGACTGCGGGCTCGCCCCGCCGGTACGTTCGGCTCCGCCTCTCTAAACCGGCGGCTACTTACGATATGCAAGAGGCCCTCTTCATCGCGAGCGCCATTTCATTTTTATTGTGAGGGTGTTGAATTCTTTTTTTGAATTCATGCACGACGGTATTCAATGCACCGATTGCTGGTGCGATCACCTTGCTCTCAGTTTGCCTGGGTGGCATAATTCGCGCCGTGTTCCCGTAGCTCAGCAGGATAGAGCAGCCGCCTCCTAAGCGGCAGGTCGCAGGTTCGACTCCTGCCGGGAACGCCACTCACACCTGAAAAGAATTCAACGTCCAAACACAAAAAATGAGATGGCTCTGCAGTCGTAGCAGAACCTTTGCATATCGTAAGTAGCCGTCGGTTTAGAGAGGCGAAGCCGAACGCACCGGCGGGGCGAAACCCGCAGTCGACGGGAAGTCTGTTTATCCGCGGGCGAAGCCGAACGCACCGGCGGGGCGAGCCCGCAGTCGACGGGAGGTCTGTTTATCCGCGAGCGAAGCCGAAGGCGGCGCCTAGCGTTCCCGCTCTACCGGAATAACCCAGTCGTTAACCTGTACGTTGGTCAGAATACCGTCGCCGTTTAATTCGGCCACGGCGGTGTTGTGCTGTACCTGGGTAACTTCAACGGTAAATTCACTCACCTGCCATTTTTGCCGGTAAAGACCTTCGTTATCAACAAAGTTTGACGGGTGCACCACCTTTAACTGATCGCCAACACGCACGCCATGTTGTTCGCCCAGGTTAAATTGAATTTGATTGTCCTGTTGCCAGACAACCCGGCCGCGAGTGGGTTTACAACGTAATTGATCGCGTACGCCGGCGGCTAGATCTTCAATGCCGGTCATCAGTGCCGCACCGAATGGTTTATCCCAAAACTCATTAGCGGCAACGTCAACAGCCTCGTTGCGGTCGTAAGTCCAGGCCTCAATATCACTAACCCGGGCGCGGGTCAGTAATTCACCACTGCTGGCATTTAACAGGTACAAGGTCAGTGCATAGTTGCGGCGGTAATCTGAATCCAGGTAACCCCAACCACGTTCAATTTCAACCATAGACAAATCATCGAATAGGCCAAACACCACATACTGGCTGTCATTTGCCATGCCGATTTCGCGCGCCATCATGCCAAGCTGTTCTAAATTAAGCCGGTTTAACGCGTCATTAAGGCCGGTATTACGCGACAGTGTATGGCTGACAAAAATACGGTCACTGCGGCTGGCTATTTCCCGTGTCAGACGATTGGCTGCGACCTTGCCTAACGACCAAACTTGCCCAAACGCACCATGTTCGCGGTTACTGAGTTCAAAGGGCACAACCGTTAACGCGACCTTGTAATTATCCGCCTGACAGGAGTTATCCCGGTTCCAGATTTCGGCCTGTAGCAACACAACCACGCGGTCATCACGAACCTCTTCGCGAATAATGTTAACCCTCTCAATATCGCCGGACGCACTGATTTGAGTTTGGTTGGTGCTGAGTACACCGTTAACGATAGATTGAACGCTGGATATTGAACTTCCACTAATTAGTAAGGCCTGCTGCAACGCGCTTTTAATAGCACGCTCGCGCGCTTCATCGGTGTCGCCGTTAACAATGCGCGCACTGCCCTGAGCTTCGACGACGCGCGCTTCGGCCGTAACGGCAAACACCAAAACTAACGCCAGAAGTATGGTTTTCCAGTTCATTCACTACCCGCTTGACAGAATTTTGTCGGTATTTATTAACTGAACTGACAGAAGCAAAAAACGTACCACTAAGGATTTAGTAGTAGACCACACGTTTAATTTTCTGCTGGCGGCTGGTGCTTTGGTAAATGCGGTGCACCTTCTGAAAGTCCAACTTCAGTTCAGTGGCATAATACTCGCCGACGGTATAGGTGCGAATAACCTCGGCACCACGGATAACACCATCGACCGAGGCCTGGAAGGTATCGTTAGTCAGCGCCCAGTTCTCGACTGAACTGCCGCCGGCAATACGTTGCCCATAAACCTGCTCGGCGAGCTCGCGGTAGGCGGCTAGTTTGGACGCGCGCATGGCGGCTAGATCCTTGTGCTGCTGGTTATCACCGGGTTGATCCGCAATCGGCGCGTAGCCAACCGCCGTTAAGACCGGGAATTGATCCGGGGTTTCGGTTTCCCACTCCACGTGTTGCTGGTCGTAAGCCAAATCATAATAAGCACTGCAGCCGGATAACAGCATGGATGCAGCAATGGCGAATGTAGCAGCGTATCGTTTCATGACAACCTCGTCGTATTTGCGGTAATACCTTACGTGATACCTGCTATAACGGCAGCTGCACAAAAATCTTTAGGTTCAAATAGTCAGCCTAAAGACTAAACTTCTGCAACAGCTTAATCACCATCGGGTGCTGAAACGGCCGTTTAAGCGTAATCGCATAAAACTGCTCATACACATTAGGTAGCTGCAAATAACGCGTCAACTGGCCGGAATTTAGCTCGTCCCGTACAACGACGTCGGGGATCACGGCCAACGCACCGGTATCACGGGTTAGCAGCCGTAACATGGCCATGTCGTCGGCCTCGGCCAGAATAATCGGCTGCCAGTTATACTCAGCACTGAGCATATCAAACGCCGAGCGCAGCGTTAGATTTTCCGGCGGTAATACCCAATGTTGGCCAATTAACGCATCAGAAGTCAGCGCATCGATACCCAGCCCGGGTGGGCCAATTAATGATACCGGCTGACGTGCCAGTAACCGACTTTGCCATAGTTGTTTATCACCGCCGCGGACATTGGTATTGGCCAGCGCAATATCAATTTGGTGATTCGCCAACTCGGTAAATAGCTGATCCGGCGTCATCGAGTGCAGACGGTAATGCACTTGCTGCTGATGCACCAGGTCACTGATAAAGGCCTCGACAAAGTTACGCGACATCGTCGACGCATGACCAATGCGGATAACCGCAGGCTGCGATGACGAGCCGTCCTTGATTTGCTGCACCAGACTTTCGCCTTCGGCAAAAATGCGATCAGCATGCTGTTTGGCAATATGACCGGCTTGCGTCAATACCAGTTGTCGTCCCCGACGTTCGAATAACGCCGTCCCCAGCCAATCTTCCAGCTGTTTAATTTGCGACGATAATGCCGATTGCGACACATGCAGCTTTTGCGCGGTCTGGGTTAAATGACCACTATCGGCAACATGCCAAAAATAAAATAAGTGCTTATAATTCACGCGAGCCTCTTAAATGTTCTTTTAAAAAGAACGAATTATTAGTTTATATCTATTTTACTTAACATTGTCCAGCCGCCACACTACCCAAGTTAATTATTTGGTAATACGTAGGACGGGGTATGGCAGAACTGCTGACAATTTCAGGAATTCGCCCCATATTGCTGGCGCTGGTGGGCGTGCTGGCGATGGTGGTGCTGCGCTATTCGTGGCGTAATTTTCGTTTAGACCCGCGCCGCGGCGTTTTTATGCGCTACATGAGCCTGTGTCTGGCTGCGGTGCTGGTACTCATTGTCAGTAATCACTTACTGCTGTTCTTTGCCGCCTGGGTGTCGATAAGCCTGCTATTGCACCAGTTACTGATGTTTTACCCCGAGCGCGACAGGGCGGTGTTAGCGGCGCACAAAAAGTTTATTCTGGCTCGCTGCTCCGAAACCTTTCTGGGCATCGCACTGCTGCTAATTTATCTGCAAACCGGCACCGCAACACTTGATCGGGCATTATCGTTGATGCCGCAGGCGCCTCACCTGATGCAGCATGCTGCGGGCATTTGTCTGGTGATGGCGGCGCTGATTAAATGTGCCCAGCTGCCACTGCATGGCTGGTTAATTCAGGTGGTGGAAGCGCCGACACCGGTATCAGCATTGCTGCACGCCGGCATTATTAATTTGGGCGGCTTATTACTATTGGTCACTAAACCGGTGTGGAGCGTCTCCACGCCCGCCATATGGCTACTGTGCCTGGTGGCTGCGGTGTCCTGCTGTGTTGCGGCATTAATTATGGCGACACGGATCAGCATAAAAGTTCGGCTTGCCTGGTCTACCAGCGCCCAGATGGGTTTAATGCTGCTGGAAATCGGCCTCGGTTACTACGATCTGGCGCTGCTGCACTTGGTCGCGCACTCGGTTTATAAAGCGCACGCGTTTTTGTCGGTGAGCGAAGTGGCGTACATCAAGCAATCGGAAGCGCGTTCACTGCCGCGGGTAGTGATGGTGTTTGTGCTGTTCCAGCTTGCCTGTATTGTCGCGGCGTGGCTGCTCACCGGGTCGGCTAAATGGCTGCCATCGGCGCTGTTGGCTATGGTCCTGGCCACCATTTGGATGAATTTAAACCGCAGTGGCTGGCGGCTGTTACTGTCTTCAGCACTGGTTATCAGTTATGGCCTGCTGGTGTGGGGTGCTGCGCAGATCATTGAGAATCGTGATATTTCGCTGCCATTAGAGTTAGCCACCGCCGCCATCGCTAATGTGTTTGCCATTTGCTATTGGCTGATACATCACACCCCGCAATATGCTGTCAGTCAGCGCTGGTTTATCAGTTTAAATGCCGGTTTGTATCTGGATGAATGGCTGACCCGGTTAGTGCTGTGGCTATGGCCGAGCCATCCGATCCACTACTATCAATCACGCAATAATGTCAGTGCTGTAAAGGGAAAGTTGTATGAGCAAACTCGCTGAAGTTGCCGCGCAGGCTGTCGCTAACGTCGCCCCGCAATGGCCGTTGCCACAATGGGTGGCGGTTAATCCCTTGTGGGAATTTCGGCATCGCCCGCTGCCGGAGGTTGCCGCTGAATGGCGCTATTGTGGTGACGTGGCGTTAACCATGAGTGCCGAGTTTTATCTACAGCAGGCAGAGCAGGGCGGTATCGATGCAGAACTGATTAGCGAGGATATGCGGCTGGATTTACTTAAGCTTCGCGAAACGCCGCGCTTTTATAATATCAGCCATCTGGTTGATCGCTATCAGCAGCGCCGCCGCAAAATGCTGTGGCACGACGAGGTGGTATTCCAAATAAGCCAGAGTTGCGGTTTGTTTATGCAGTTTCCGCGGCGCTTTCAGGGGCAGGGCAGTGCCAGTTCGCTTTACCAGCACTGGTTAACGATTTCGCGCGCGGACCGCGGTATCGAAACACTGATGGATGAAGAAGATCTGAACCAACTGTTTGCCGCCTTGCCCGATACACCAGCCGCGCTGTTTCAGGCCTGCGAGGAAACGTATCTGGCGTCGGCTGGTGATAGCGAACAGCGCTATTATTGTCAGGCACTGCTGACTGACGTGCTCGGCTGGGCCGCAGCCTTAAGCTATCAGGACCGTCAGTACGGCAGTGACTGGCTGATCCAGTTATTGGCGATTCGCATGGCCTGGGATTTTATTTTGTGGCAGCTGGCAGAAATGACCAACGCGGACGTGTTTGCATCCATTGCGGACCATTTCAGGCAGCAATCAGCCAATAGCCAACAGGCGTTAGAGCAGATAAGTGAGTGCCAGGCGGTATACTGGCAATGGCAAAAAGCTTACGAGAAAACCCAGCTTAAGAAACTACAGTTTAAGCCGGCGCCTGAGGTGTCGGCTGATAAACCTGAGTTACAAGCGGTGTTTTGCATCGATGTGCGCTCTGAGCGCTACCGCCGCGCTTTACAAGCTGCCGGGCAAGCACAAGGCTTGCCAACCAGGACTAAAGGCTTTGCCGGCTTTTTTGGCGTACCGCTGGGGCGCGAAGACGAGCAGCAACAACGTATTCCGCATGTTCCGGGTTTATTGAGCCCGAGCTTTTACGTTAAACAGCAAGGTACTGACGCGCCGCTAAAAGATCTATTGTCTCGTGCATTTAATAGCCCGGCATCGATGTTTACCGGGGTCGAAGCACTGGGTCTGAGCAAACTGGTGGAATTGATCAAGGGCAAACCAGGCTTGTTGGATACCGCGACATTTAACGCCGATTCAGAGATTTATCACAACGGGCAACCGGTCACCTGCGATCAACTGGCGGAGATGTGTGCGCAGGCATTGGCCGGTATGCAATTGACCGAATTCGCTGAACACGTGGTGCTGGTCGGGCATGGGGCTAAGCACAGTAATCACGCCCAGCGGGCGGGCTTGAACTGCGGCGCCTGTGGTGGCGAAACTGGAGCCCTTAGTGCCCGCGTATTGTGCCATTTACTGAATCAGTCGGCTATTCGCCAGCGTTTGTCCGCCCACGGCTACAACATTCCCGGCAATACGGCCTTTTATGCTGCTTTGCATGAGACAGTGACCGATGAGGTTTTTTGGCTCTCGGACGATGTCCCGGAAAAGCTGCAGGCAACGTTTAAACAGGCCAGTGGGGCGCTGCAGCAGGAACACAACCGTGCAACCCGTGCCAACCACTGGGCCGAACTACGGCCGGAATGGGGCCTTGCCGGTAATCAGGCTTTGTTTTTTGGTAACGCCCGGCGTTTAAGCGAGCAGAACCCGCAGGGCCATACCTTTTTGCATGATTACGACGCGCAACGTGATACTGACGGCTCATTGCTTACTGCATTGCTATCAGCACCGGGATTGGTGGCGAACTGGATTAACTGGCAGTACTACACCGCGGTGACCGAGCCCGCCCGTTTAGGCAGTGGCAATAAGTTGCTGCATAACCGCGTAGCCAATGATATCGGCGTATTCGAAGGTAATGGCGGCGACTTGCGACTGGGGCTTGCCTGGCAGTCTGTGCACGACGGCGAAGATTTCGTCCATAAACCGTTGCGTCTTAGCGTCATTATCGAAGCAGACGACGAAGCGCTTATCCACAAAGCCCTGGCACAAGCCAGCGACTTTAACCAATTGTACCAACATCAATGGATTGACGTTTACCGACTCAACGCAAGAGGTGATCTATGCCCAATCGAGTAAGAACCGACAGCGATAAAACGTCAGCGCCGTCAACGCGCACCTGTTATTTATTGAAAGATCTCTACGACTGCATTCGCAATCGGCCGTTCAACAAGCCGTTCAGCCTGCAGCACGAAGATGGCAGTGTCGATGAGGCATTAAAAACAGAGCAAGACATGAAAAACGCATTATGGCGACGTAAAAACCCATTTTTACAGCGCCCGGTAGTTTTTAAGTGTTAAAAACACATAAATATGGTTATGTTTAGTTGACGAACTATTATTTTGTGCTATTAATTAGTCTATTGTAAATAAATCACATTAAAGTGTGTTTATGGCTAATTTATCTACGGTTAAACACGAGCAAATTGAAGAAATTCTGCAACAGTATCGTGTGCATCAAGAACGAGAACTAAACAGTTTACGTGAACAACTGGCTGGGCAACTTCAGGATACAGAGGTTGCGGGTGAGCTTGAAGACTTTGGCAATCTTGTCGATGCATATAAGAAAGAGCACAAGGTCACCAACGAAGAATTGGCTTTGCTGTCAGGAAAATCGAAAAATGCCATCAGTAAAGCGTGCCAACGGCCAGGGTCAGCAGGTGTTGCCACCATTACGAGTATTCTTGATGCTATGGGTTATCGGCTGGTTATAGCTCGTGGCAATCCTAAACCTATTGCCGAGCAGGATTAACTGGTGACTAAAGTTAATCGAGTAGGCGCGATTTACGCGAACGGTAAACTTGCAGGTCACTTGACCGAGTTGCGCGAGGGCCTGATTGAGCAATATGAATTTGTTTATGCTGAGTCATATTTAACTGATGGTGTGCCCATTGGCCATCATTTCCCTTTGCGAGCGCAACCTTTCACATTTGACACCTTTCCGCCATTTTTCCAAAACCTTGTCAGCGAAGGTTGGGTCAAAACCTTCCAGGCGAGTCGCTCGAGATTAGATAAAAATGACGAATTTGGCTTACTGCTGGCTAATGGCGAGGAATTGATTGGTGCGCTGTCGGTGTTGCCACTCGTTGTCGAAGAATGGGAGGCTAGCTGATGGTTGTTGTTGAATCATCTGCCTACTTTAAAAAAATGTTTGCAGCCGATGCGGCATTAATCGGTAGCCTGAAAGTGGTTGGTGATAACGCGAGTTTTGATGACTATGCACCAGCGTATCTGGATGGTCAGTCGGTTTCCGGTGTGCAGCGCAAACTCTTTATGCGGCGTGAGGGCGATCGCCTGATGCCAGCCCATAAAGATGGCGACTTTATCGTTAAACCCTGCCCAAAACAATTTTCCGAATTGCCCGCAAACGAATACAGCATGATGACATTGGCATCAGTAACGGGAATTGATACAGCGCAGCATGCGCTGGTGCCATTCGAAGACGGGGAATTGTGTTTTGTTACCCGGCGATTCGACTTACTCGCGCAACCAGCAAATAAAAAGCCTGAGCCTGCGCGGCAACGCTACTTTATTGAGGATGCGGCCAGTCTTTGTCAAATAAACTCCAAACACAAAGGTAGCGATGCTTTGTCTTACGAAACAACGCTAAAGCAGCTTTATCAATGCAGTGGTGCTAATAAAGTGGTGTTGCTAAAAGGCTTTCAGCAAGTCCTGTTTGCCTATCTTATAGGCAACAATGATCTGCACTTAAAAAACTTCTCGATGTACCGAAAGCCTGACGACCGTTCCACTTTGATGCGCGACTTTACGCCCGCCTACGATATTCTCTCGGTCGCACCCTATCCGGCCTATTATGGTGAGGATCTGACGCTGTGTGTATTGGCATCCGAAGTTGATGCAGAATTTAGCGACGCCTACGAGCAATATGGCTACTACACACGACCCGACTTTGTGTTGTTAGCAGAAAAGATTGGATTAGGAGCAACGGTTGGTGAGCGCTTGATTCAGAAAATGATTAATCAAGTGAGTCAGAATGTTGAAAAGGTACTAAATCAATCGGTCTGTTCTTCTCAATTAACTGATGCCATAAAAGCGCATATAGAGGAGCGGCTTGGGCGAATGCAACGCTAGCGTATTTTGCCTTTGGCGTTGTAGGTCAGGCTGTCTTTTTTGGCGTTTGAGAGGATGGCTTGTTTGAGCTGTTCGATGCTGTTTAAGGTAGATTGCACAACGCGTTCGTTTACCGCACTTTGCTGCTGCACATCAGCTAGCTGACGTTTTATTTCAGTCACTTGTGCGGCCAAGGTTTCGTCGTCTTTTAACAAGTTTGCATCGGGATGTTCACGCAGCGTGGCGTCAAGCGATGATACCTGCTCAAGCTGCTGCGCTTTTTGCTGTGCGATATCCGCAACGCTGCTGTGTTGGCGTTCTACAATGGCTTTGAGTTCTTGCTGTTGCAGTGCAGCAAGGGCATCTAGCGAGTCTGCCAGCTGTTGTAGAAGCTCGTTAACAGGTGTTGCGGTAGCGCTCATAAATTAGCGGTTACTCGTCGCCGTCAATCTGCGAACCAAACAGGTCGCCTTCGAACTGTGCTAACTTCGACGCCAAACGGTCAACGTCAACCTTATATGAGCCGTTTTCAATTTGCGCCTTAATGCGATCAACCTTCGCCTGGTCGATGCCACTGCTGTTCATCGCTTTTTCCTGCAGGTCGTTAAGTTGTTGCGCCTCAGAGGTCAGCGATACGGAATCACCACCACTTTTAGCCGGTGCCGGGCTGTTGCCGGAATTATTACCGCCATCGACCTGACGATTGGTCTTGGTGTCGATCGTGGTGTTTTTTAATCCTGCATTATTGATATTGATTGGCATATTGTCTCGCCTCGCTAGATAGAAGTTCTCGTGCCCTTATCGACACTTTGCGAGAAACCTTTAATCTTTTTTGCTACTTTTTTGACCGTCGACATATTACAACTGCACGGTCACTTCGTTTAAACCGGTGACAATCGCTTCTAACGACTTGTTAGAACGCGTGTTTTGCACCGCCACCGACTCGCCTTTCAGGCCGTCAGCCAATGCTTTGCCACTGGCTGTTATTTGCAATGCCTTGCTTTTAGCCACTATTGTAACCTTTTCCCCCGAACAAACAAGGCAGGTGTCGCTGGCTTCAATCGGCTGTCCGGAGCGCACGCGTCTTTTGATCCGCGCGCCGACTAACGTATCTGCTGAGGTAAAAACATTAGACCGAATACGATTAATATCCACCTCTTGCGTGGTTAAATCAGATTCCGACACCAGATGCCCCGGTGACATGGGGACCGCTGCCGTAATCACCGGTTTATAGCGGTAAATACGAACCGGTACATAGGTACGCCAGGCCGTTGGTGCAGCACACTGTATCTCAACCGTGGTATAACTATCGAGCCCTGAATTAGAGGCAAAACTGACCTGCGGCTGCTCGCTGCATTTTTTGGCCACCATACGCGGATCCAGGTTGTTCGCCACAATCTCGACCCGACCGTTATCGGGCGCAGTCACCTGAGCTTTAACAAAGTCGTGCGCCAACGTCTGCAAGGCTTTGTGATCTAAACTATCGCTTTTACGTTCGTTTGCATTCGCAACCGAGCCCGAATGCGCTATGATCAAAAGCAAACTGATTAATAAGCTATTGCGTATTATCATTGTGTAATTCCACTAAGGTTTAATGGTCTTCTGCCGACACATTCTTTAACAATAGAGAATGTAATTAACGTCAAGTTTTTGTCACTGACGTTACGGCACCACGAGTTACAATAGCTTAAGCAAGGAGCATGCCAGCGGTCAGCCTGCTCCGATAAAAGGAGTGAACATGGCGAGTATCCTGGACTCGGTAAACCAACGCACACAGATGGTCGGCCAAAATCGGCTGGAATTATTACTGTTTAGACTGGCCGGCAAACAGCGTTTTGGTATTAACGTATTTAAAGTGCGCGAAGTACTGCCGTGCCCCAAGTTAACGGCTATGCCACATCGCAATCGTTTGGTTCGGGGGATTGCCCATATTCGTGGTCAGGCTATCTCGATTATTGACTTGAGCATGGCCACCGGGGGACCGGAAATTACCGACCTTCAAAACCGTTTTATTATCATCGCCGAGTATAACCGCACGGTGCAGGGCTTTTTAGTCGGAGGGGTTGATCGCATTATCAATATCAACTGGGAAGAGATCCTGCCGCCGCCAAAAGGCACAGGCCGTGACGCCTATCTGACCGCGGTCACCGAAATAGACAAAGAATTGGTCGAAATTATCGACGTCGAGCGTATTTTGGCCGACATCACCCCGGTTAATACCGACATCAGCGAAGAAGTCGCTAATCAGCCCATTAACGTGGCGAAAGAAAACTTGACGATATTGATCACCGACGATTCGGCCGTGGCGCGTGGCCAGATCAAGCGTGCATTGCAGTCTCTTGATATTCCAATGGAAATCAAAAAGAACGGCAAAGAAGCGCTGGACTGGTTAAAAGAAAAGGCTCAGGAAGTCGATGGCGATGTGCACCCGCACGTGCCGGTGCTGGTCTCTGACGTAGAAATGCCGGTTATGGATGGCTATACCCTGACTGCCGAAATCAAAGCCGATCCCAAACTCGCCGGTGTTCATGTTATTCTGCATACGTCGTTGAGTGGGGTGTTTAACCAAGCTATGGTTAAAAAGGTGGGCGCCGATGACTTTATCGCCAAATTCCACCCCGATGAGCTGGCAACTGCCGTTAAAAAATGGCTTAATGCAGAAGCAGACGTCAATATTGAATAAGCTTAATCAGAATAAAAACAACGCAGTAGAGAAAACGTGACCAATAAAGAGCTCAGTCAGTCAGAGTACCAGGAGTTTCGTCAGTTTTTAGAGCATCAGTGCGGTATCGTGCTCGGTGATAACAAGATGTACCTGGTTAAAAGTCGCCTTAGCCCCTTAATGGCAAAATTTAACATCGACTCGCTGTCCGAGTTGGTGAAGAAGTCGATGAAGATCAGCGAGCGTGCACTGCGGGCTACGGTTATCGATGCCATGACCACGAATGAGACACTGTGGTTTCGTGACACCTATCCGTTTGAGATCCTGGCTAACCGAGTGCTGCCGGAATTTAAAAACAATGCGGCACCTGTCAAAATTTGGTCATCGGCCTGTTCTTCAGGGCAGGAGCCGTACTCTATTGCCATGACCTATCTGGAATACAAAGCCAAAAACCCCGGCGGATTAAAAGGCGGCATTCGTATTACCGCCACAGATATATCGAACAAAGTCTTAGACCAATGTGCGGTAGGAGAGTATGACAGCCTTGCAATAGCCCGTGGTCTATCGGCCGAACGGCAAAAGAAATTCTTCACCGAAGGCAGCAAACCCGGTGCCATGAAAGTAAAGAACGAAGTAAAAAGCTTCGTTCAATTTCGACACTTAAACCTGTTAGACAGCTACGCATTACTCGGCAAATTCGACATCATTTTTTGCCGCAACGTACTCATCTACTTTTCCGCCGACGTTAAGCGGAAAATTATTGCCCAATTCCGGCAATCCCTCAATCCCGGCGGCTACCTCTTCCTGGGGGCATCAGAATCAATTTCCGGTCTAACCGACGACTTCGAAATGATCCGCTGCAACCCGGGAATCATTTATCGTCGGCGCTAACGCCGACTGGCCTTTTGCAGCTGCGCTGCGGCTTTTTGCCCTGCGGGCGGCTGTTTGCAACATCGCTGCGCTCGTTGCTGCTTTTTGTGCTGCGCACAGGATTTACCGCCGTCAGGCAAATAGCCTTAGCGGCCGAAGGCAAGCTAAAAACAGCCGTGCCGCAGGCACAAACAGCCGCCCGCAGGGCCAAAGGCCGCAGCGCAGCTGCAAATAGCCGTGCCGAAGGCACACATTGGCACGATCTCTGCATAGTCTCCCCTATCGAAAACACGGGAGACGAAAAAATGGCACTTACCATGGATAACCTCCTTGGCATCCAACAGCACACACTGGGCGTACGTACCCAGCGTGCGGAGATGATTGCCAATAACATCGCTAATGCCGATACCCCTGGATACAAAGCGAAAGGCCTCGATTTTCAGCAAGCGTTGCAGCAAGCGCAGCGTGGCATGGAAAATCATAAGCTAACGCGTACCCACGAAAAACACTTCAATGTCGAAATCAGCCCGGCCGGGCAGGAAAAATTCCGCGTACCCACGCAGCCGGACACGGGCGATGGTAATACGGTCGATGTGCAGTTGGAACAAAACTTGTATGCACAGAACGCATTGGAATATGAAATGACCATGAACTTCCTTGACGGCAAGATCAGTGGTGTCAAAAAAGCGCTTAGCGGCCAGTAATGGTAAAGACCAATCGAGGTAAGTCAGCATGAGCTTATTCAACATTTTTAACATCAGTGGTTCAGCCATGAGCGCGCAGTCAGTGCGACTGAATACCACCGCCAGTAATTTGGCGAACGCAAACTCAGTCAGCAGCAGCGTGGATGATACCTATCGTGCCCGTAACCCGGTTTTTGCAACGGCACTTGCCGATGCCGGAGGTAGCTATCGGGGCGATAGCCTGACCAACCAGTCGCAAGCAGGCCAGGCTGCGGGGGTTAAAGTTAAAGGTATTGTCGAGAGTCAAAAACCACTACAAATCGAATACGCGCCGAATCATCCGATGGCTGACGGCGAGGGGTACATCTACCGCTCCAATGTCAACACCATGGAAGAGATGGCCAACATGATTTCCGCCTCACGCTCTTATCAGAGCAACGTACAAGTAGCGGATACCGCTAAAACCATGACTCAGCGTTTATTACGCCTTGGTCAAGGTTAGTAGACAAGGCTAACAGGAGATAAACGATGGAAAGTGTCAGTAACAACTCCTACGTTGACAGCATGCGCTGGAAAAGGGAGGAAGGAGCACAGTTTGCAGATCCGAGCGAAAAACAAAAACTCGAGCAAGAGGACTTCTTCAAACTGATGACGGAACAGCTGAACATGCAGGATCCGACCAAGCCGGTGGATAATGATCAGATGATTTCGCAAATGACTAACTTTTCGATGGCTGAGGGCATCAGTGAACTGTCGCAACAGTTTACTCAGTTTACCCAGAACATGTCATCGAATCAGGCGCTGCAAGCTTCAACCATGGTGGGTCGTGATGTGCTGGTGCCATCCAACAAAGCATTTGCTAACGCCGGTGAAGGCGCTGATGGAGCAATTGCACTGGAGCAATCCGGCTATAACACCAAAGTCACGGTAAAAGATGAAGTCGGACAGGTGATAAAAACGGTCAGCTTAGGTGATTTAGCCAATGGCCGCCATGATTTTAACTGGGACGGCATGAATGAAGCCGGCGAGCCGGTAAAAGAGGGTGTTTATTCATTTACCGCACAAACAACGATCGGCGGTGAACGGGTGGAAGTGCCACTACAAATGCGAGCAAAAGTTCAGAGTGTGAGTATGGGCTCAGGCGATGGCGTTGTGCTTAATTTGGAAGGATTAGGCGGCATCAAGTTTGGTCAAGTATCAGAGATTAGTTAATCAAAGGGGTGACTTATGTCATTTAGCATAGCTTTAAGCGGTATTTCATCCGCACAAAAAGATTTGGATGTGACGTCTAACAACGTTGCCAACGTCAAAACAACCGGCTTTAAAGGGTCGCGTGCAGAATTTTCTGACGTTTATGCAAATAGTATTTTTAGTGGCTCTGACCAGCAGACCGGTAATGGCGCTGCCACCGCGGCAGTTGCTCAGCAGTTTAGTCAAGGTACGCTGCAGTTTACGCAAAACTCGCTGGATATGGCGATTAGCGGCAACGGCTTTTTTGCCACGACCTCAGGACTGACCGACCAGGATTTTACTTACACACGAGCGGGCGCGTTTAAATTAAACGACTCCAGCTATATCGTTAACAATCAGGGTCAGTTTTTACAAGGCTTCCCGGTTGATCGTGATAGCGGTGCGACGCAGTCAACATCACTGGCGGCATCAGGCCCTATTCGTATTCCTGATTCTGCCGGGGCGCCGTCTGCGACCGAAAACCAGTATCAGTCATTTAACCTCGATGCACGCGCGCCAGGTGTTAGAGTGGCAGAAGGTACCGGACCTACAGCGGTCCCGGGTAATCCTTTTAGTGTTGACGACCCAACCTCTTACACGTCATCAACCTCAACAACGATTTATGATTCGTTGGGTGAGTCGCACGTTTTGACCACCTATTATGTACGCCGTGATTCAAATCAAGCGAGTATTGAGAATAATACCTGGGATATTTACACCGCTGTCGATGGCCAGGTTGTAGACTTTGATAATGGCGGTGCTAGCGCGGAGCCAGCAGAGAATGGCTCCACCGGTGTTCGTGTTCGCTTTGATGAATCAGGTTCACCATTAAATGCTAACGGTAACGGCACTTTTGAGCCCGGTCAGTTGTCACTTTCAGGTGTGCTAAACAACGGCGCCGATGACACCCAACAGATCAATGTGTTCTTCCGTGATCAGTTTGATTCTGAAGGTGAAACAGCGCCGACACAATTTGCTTCTGATTTTAGTGTTAACTTACTGGAGCAGGACGGTACCACCGTCGGTCGCTTAACCAATATTGATATTGCTGAAGATGGCTTGATTTTAGCCAGTTATTCTAATGGTGATGTCAGTTATTTGGGTAAAGTCGCGTTAGTACGCTTCGCCAATGAACAGGGACTTACCCAGTTAGGCAATGCGTCATGGGCAGAGAGTCAGGCATCTGGTATTGCCACCTCTGGTGAGGCAAACTCGGGCGTCTTTGGTGCTGTAGAATCCTCTGCATTAGAGAGTTCTAACGTCGATCTGACCAAAGAACTGGTCGATTTGATTTCAGCCCAGCGGAACTTCCAGGCCAACTCACGGGCACTGGAAATCAACAACGGCCTGCAACAGAACATCTTGCAGATCCGATAGTCGCACCGCGACTATCGGCGCCTTCGTCGCGGCTGTTTATCGGCTCGCTTCGCTCGCCGATGGCTGTTTAAACACAATGAAGGGGCTTGCATCCGCAAGCCCTTTTTTTATGGCTACCGTGCCGCAGGCACACACAACCTCGGCGCAGCCGAACAAAACCGCGCCAAAGGTGCCCAAAACCTCGGCGCAGCCGAGCAGAACCTAGGCGAAGCCGCACATTGGCACGATCTCTGCATTCCATTTAAGCATAAACGTCTAAGTGACAAATTTTTGGCTGGAGGTCAATCATGGACAAAATGCTTTGGATCGCCATGAGCGGTGCCAACGAGAACATGAAAGCCGTATCGCAAAGCGCTAATAACCTGGCTAATGTTAATACCACCGGCTTTAAAGCCGATTTGCAGCAGGCCAGATCAATGCAAGCGTTTGGCGAAGGCTTGCCAACGCGGGTATTTGCACTGACTGAGAGCCCGGGGCAAAACTTTGCCCACGGCGGCATTCAAACGACCGGTCGTAATCTTGACGTCGCAGTCAAAGGACAAGGCTGGCTTGCAGTGCAGGACGCCAACGGCAACGAACGCTACACCCGCAATGGTAGTCTCGAGATAGACGCTGGCGGCATGTTGCGGACCTCATCCGGCGACCCGGTCATGGGCGATGCCGGACCGGTATTAATTCCAATGCCGATAGATTCGTTAACGATTGGCAGTAACGGCAATATTTCGATCCGCCCGCAGGGCGCGCCGGAAGATGCCATGGAGATTGTTGACCGGATTAAACTGGTGGACCCGCCACTGAATAATTTGAAGAAAAACAATGAAGGCTTTTTTGAGTTGAAAGACGGCCAGCAAGCGATCGCTGACGCCAACGTCAAACTCGAAGTCGGCGCACTTGAGGGCAGTAACGTCAATTCTGTTGGCGAAATGACCCAGATGATCATGTTGCAACGACAGTACGAAATGAACGTCAAAATGATGAAAACCGCCGACGAGAATGCGCAACGCGCTGAATCGCTGATGCGCTTAAGTTAATCGCTTAAGTTAATCATAGGTAGAGGAGAATAACGATGAATCCTGCACTGTGGATTAGTAAAACCGGCCTTGATGCGCAACAGCGCGATATCTCGGTTATCTCAAACAACTTGGCGAACGCCAGCACGGTCGGCTTTAAAAAGAGTCGTGCCATTTTCGAGGATTTGCTTTACCAAAACGTTAATCAACCCGGCGGTCAGTCAGCACAAGACGTGGAATTACCCAACGGATTGATGTTGGGCGCGGGTACCAAAGTGGTGGCAACGCAAAAGTCACATACCCAGGGTAACGTGCAAACCACCGATAACTCACTGGATGTGATGATCAACGGCAAAGGCTTTTTTCAGGTTCTGATGCCCGATGGCACCTTGTCGTACACCCGCAACGGGCAGTTCTCAGTTAACGAGGAAGGCACCATGGTGACCTCGGGTAACGGGTATCCCATCGAACCGCAAATTCAGGTGCCCGAAGATGCGATTTCGCTAAGTATCTCGCAAGAAGGTGAGGTTACCGTGCGTCAGCCGGGCAACGCCGATAACGCCGTTATTGGGCAGATGAACCTGGCCAGCTTTATTAATCCGGCGGGCTTAGAGCCGGTCGGGCAAAACTTGTATAAAGAAACAGCAGTCAGTGGCGCGCCACTCGAATCGGTGCCGGGTGTCGATGGCATCGGTACCGTGCGTCAGGGCATGTTAGAAACCTCTAACGTCAACGTGACAGAAGAGTTAGTCAATTTGATTGAAGCACAGCGCGGCTACGAGATGAACTCGAAAGTGATTTCCTCGGTTGACCAAATGCTGAGTTACATCAATCAGCAACTTTAACCTGAGCGTCAATGAATAGGTGGATGATATGATGCGTAGACTCTTGGCAGTTTTTGTAGCAACCGTAATCACCGGGTGTGCAAGCAATGGGCAGAAACCCATGCCGGATGATCCCATGTATGCGCCGGTGCTACCGGAAGAGCGCGCACAACCGGTAGTGCCAGATGGTTCGCTGTTTCAGGCGCAGTACGCAGACAGCCTCTACTCTGATATTAAAGCACGACGGCTGGGCGATATTATTACGGTGAGCTTACAAGAGCGAACCACCGCCAGTAAGTCGTCATCGACCGAAACCACCAAAGACAGTAGTACCGCACTGCCGACCCCACAGCTTTTTGGTCGCGATGTAACCGTTGGCGGTAACCCCTTATCCGCAAGTTTTGGCGGCAACCGCTCGTTCAGCGGCGAGGGTGACTCCGATCAAAGTAACCAACTCAATGGCGAGATCACGGTCACCGTTATCCGTACGCTGGCTAACGGCAACTTAATTGTGCGTGGCGAAAAATGGATGCGCATTAACACCGGCGACGAATATATCCGCTTAACCGGCATGATCCGACCGCAGGACATTAGTGCTGAAAACACCATTCCGTCAACGCGGGTAGCCAATGCGCGTATCGAATACAGCGGTACCGGAACGCTGGCCAACACGCAAGAACAGGGCTGGTTGACGCGCTTTTTCAATAGCCCGATCTGGCCGTTTTAAGGGAGTATGAGCATGTTGCGGTTTCTTAAATTTTTATTAATAACGCTGAGCCTGGCATCGTTGGTAATGCCGGTACAGGCCTCGCGCATAAAAGACATCGCCTCGGTACAGGGCATCCGCGATAACCAGCTGGTCGGTTATGGGCTGGTGGTTGGCCTGCCCGGAACCGGCGAACAAACGCCTTTTACGGACCAGACCTTTCGTACCATGCTCGGTAATTTTGGTATCAATATGCCGTCGGGTGAGCGGCCGAAAATTAATAACGTCGCCGCTGTGGCGGTAACCGCCACTATTCCGCCGTTTGCTAAACCCGGCCAAAAAATCGATGTAACCGTGTCATCCGTCGGTAGTGCCGATAGCTTAACCGGCGGTACCTTAATGCAAACCTTTTTAAAAGGTGCCAATGGCGAAGTGTATGCCGTCGCTCAGGGTAATTTAATCGTTGGCGGTTTGGGCGCCGAGGGCAATGACGGCTCGCGCATCGTGGTGAACACACCAACGGTCGGTCGAATCCCGGGGGGCGCCAGTGTCGAGCGCGAAATCCGTACCTCATTTGGCAATGGTGATTACTTTACCTTTAACCTGCACCAGTCGGACTTTACTACCGCCAAACGTGTCGCCGAGACCATTAACGGCTTAGTTGGTGAAGGAGCAGCACAGGCCATCGACGCGACTTCGGTGCGCGTGCGAGCGCCGCGGGATTTAGGCCAGCGTGTCAGCTATATGTCGACACTCGAGAATTTAGAGGTCGAGCAGGCGATGGGTTCAGCTAAAATCATCGTC
Organism: Idiomarina sp.; assembly: GCF_019431395.1. NCBI lineage: Bacteria > Pseudomonadati > Pseudomonadota > Gammaproteobacteria > Alteromonadales > Idiomarinaceae > Idiomarina > Idiomarina sp. The sequence continues at coordinate 1,540,413 of NZ_CP080268.1, read as the reverse complement.
AACGCCCGCACCGGCACCGTGGTGGTGGGTCAAAACGTCGAGCTACGCCCGGCAGCGGTAGCGCACGGTAATATGCAGGTAACCATTGCCGAAAACGCCCAGGTCGATCAACCCAACCCATTTGGCGATGGCGAAACCGTGGTAACGCCACAGAGTATTATCGATGTGCAGCAGGACGATGCCCGCATGTTTGTATTCCAACCCGGCACCACATTAAATGATTTAGTCAGAGCAGTGAATCAAATCGGCGCGGCACCCGGCGATATGATCGCCGTGCTGGAAGCGTTGAAGCAAGCAGGAGCAATTTCCGGTGAGCTCATCGTCATTTAATACCAATCACGGGGTTAATGCACAAGCCTCCGCCGCGTTAGATAACCACGCGCTGGATAGTTTGCGCGAAAAAGCCTTTGGCGAAGATAAAAATGAAGCGCTAAAGGCCGCAGCCCAACAGTTCGAAGCCATATTTTTGAATATGGTGATGGGCAGTATGCGCAAAGCCAACGAGGTCTTTGCTAAAGACAATATTCTGGATAGTCGCTACACCAATATGTACCGTGACATGTACGACCAACAATTAACCTCAGAGCTGTCGTCCCAAGGCTCTCTGGGACTAGCGGACTTGATGGTGAAGCAATTAAGTCAGCAGGGCGGTATTCAGACCACTGAACGAGTCGGCGGTGAGCTTACCGACCCACGTGCTGCGGTGCTGCATCGCAATAAAACACGCAGTGATCAGGGCGGGGTTGATGCCGGTTTATTTTACGGCGACCACCGGGTTAATACGATAAAGGTCGGCCAGCAGCCGCAACAGGTTAATTCGGTCGATGATTTTATTGCGCTGATTAAGCCGCACGCCGAACAAGTGGCGGACGAAACCGGTTTGCCGGCCAAAGCGCTGATAGCGCAAGCGGCACTGGAAACCGGCTGGGGCCAGCGCATCGTGCCCGGACGCCATGGCGGCTCCAGTAACAATCTGTTCAATATTAAAGCCGATCAACGCTGGTCAGGTGACAAATCCCATGTCAACACACTGGAATACGACGGCATGACCGCGGGCAAACAAAAAGCCGCATTCAGAAGCTATGTAAACCTTGAGCAAAGTCTGCACGATTATGCTAATTTTATAACACAACATCCCCGCTACCAGCGGGCAGTGGCTGCTGAACAGCCTGAGCAATACGCAGAGCAACTGCAACAAGCCGGCTATGCAACCGACCCGCACTATGCCGACAAACTGAAAACCATAATGCAACGGTTGTAACGGCAGGCGGCAAAAAGTTGCCGTCCAGGCTCAACTTTTTTGCCGCGATGCCGATATACGCATAGTGCAGTAATTTAAGGAGTGACCCTAATGGCGTCATTTGACTTGTTAAGCAAAGGTCAGAATGCAATTTTAGCGCATCAGCGTGCATTGCAGATCACCGGCCAAAATATCAACAATATCAATAACCCCGGCTATGTCAGAGAGCGCCCGGAGTATATTGGTAATGAGTATGGTGGGCTACGTAACGTCGAGTCACGCCGCATGATAGACGAATACATTTTTGGTCAGCTTAACCGCAGTCGCATGGACACCTCATTTCAGCAGGGGCGCTTAGATCAGGCACAACCATTAGACTCTTTGCTGGGTAACACCGAAAGCAGCATCAATCAGTCGATCACTAACTTTTTTAATAGCGTACAAGACGCCAATAACGACCCGTCATCAATCACCAACCGCCAGGTGGTGTTGAGCGAAGCTGATGGCATGATGACGCGAATTAACGACTTCTCACGCTATTTAAATGATCAAGAAACGATCGTTAACGAGCGCGTGCGCGATTCGGTTGGGCAAATTAACACCATTGCCGAAAATATCGCCGACCTGAATAACGAATTAAAATTCGGCTCATCGGCAGTTAAAGGCTACGATGCCAACGCCTTAAAAAACCAGCGCGACCAAGAGCTTGAGAAGCTCTCAGAGCTAGTTGATTTTACGGTCGTACCCAGTGACTCCGACGCCATTCAAATTAACCTGAAAAACGGCAGCCCATTGGTGCTAAAAGATGGACGTTATAACGTCATCACTACATCCGGCGCGCCGGATACCGGCCGTATCCAGTTAGGTATTGAATCGACCAATAGCGGCGACCCCACCACCTTCTCGTTAAAATCAGATTCATTAGGTTCAGCAATTGGTGGCTATTTAGATTACCGCGATAATGTGTTGTTACCCACTCAACGTCGGGTCGGGCAAATGGCGCTGCGTGTTGCCGATGTCATGAATACACAAAATCAAAAAGGCATGGATCTGGACAACCAGCTGGGTAGCAAATTATTTGACCTGAGCCAGACCGGCGTGCGCGGGTTGGATTTTGCCGGTAACCAGGGCGATGCCAATATCAACGTTAAACTGCTAGAAGGCAACAGCGAGCAATTAACCTCAGACAACCTACTGATTGAAAAAGTCGATGCCGATACCTTTCGCGTGACCGCCGCTGACGGCGAGGGCAACCCGATTGCCGGCGCCGAACCGGTCGAAGTCGACTTTAGCGGTGGTGATACCGCCATCGACGTGCCGGAATACGGCATTCAGTTGTCATCAAATGATTTTAGCGCCGCGGCTGACGGCGATAAGTTTTTAGCCAAACCCACCGAAGACATCGCCAAAGATATTGCGATAGCGATTGAACGGCCGCAAGACTTAGCACTGGCATCGCCGATACGGGTGGCTAATGACAATGGCAATAAAGGCGAAGCGCAAATAGAGCTTGAAGGTATCAACGGCACCAGTAACTTTTTCGATAAAGCGAACCGAAGCCTGGCCGATGGCGCACCAATCGGCGCAGCCATCAACAGTGTCAGTGGCGGCACGTATAATGTCAGCATTGAACGTAAAAACGGCAGTGCCATCACCTTTGATACCAACTCGCTGGAAAATCTGGTGTCGCAGGCTAATGCACAGCAGACACCCGCACCCTTTGGCGACGAGCCAGTCGATGTGGAGTTCTCGTTAAGTGGCACACCAGAAGCCGGCGATAGCTTTAGCCTGGAATACAACACCGATGGTTTTGATGATAACCGCAACGGCCTGGCGCTGGTAGAAACACAACGGGAAGCGCAAGTGCGTCGCTCAGCGGTTGATAATGATCAACCGACGCTGACCTTTGCCGAAAGCTATTCGCGCGTGGTGTCGGATGTCGGTAGCTTTGTCGCACAAGGGCAAACCCGACTGCAGTCAGCACAAGCGATAGAAGCACAAAACCAGGCTATGTACGAAGCCAAATCCGGGGTCAACCTGGAAGAAGAAGCCGCCAACCTGATCCAGTTTGAGCGTGCTTACAACGCTGCCGCCCGCATTATAACCGTGGCGCAGCGGACCTTTGATAGTTTACTGAATGCAGTGGGGTAATCAGCGATGCGTATAAGTACTAATTTAGTCTATCAACGCGGTTTAGAAAGCCTGCAACGGTCCGAAAATGCGTTGTACAAGGTACAGCAACAGCTGACCCGGCAAACCAAATTATTATCACCATCGGACGATCCGATTGCCAACGCACAGGTGATGAACATTAATAACTCGCTGGCGCAAAACGAGCAGTTTATGCGCAACAGTGTCACGCTGGAAAACGGTCTACGTCAGTCAGAAGGGGCCTTAAACAGCGTTAATGATTCGATGCTGCGGGCACGCGAACTGACCGCCGGAGCCATCAACGGCAGTTACGGCCCGGAAGATCGCCAGGCCGTTGCTAAAGAACTCCGTGCCATCGAAAAACAATTGTTCGACCAAGCGAATTCGCGCGACGCTCAGGGTGAATACCTGTTTTCCGGTTACCAGAGCCGTAAACAACCGATGGAATTCAACACCGCGACTGATTCATATCAATATGTCGGCGATCAAGGGCAGCGCGAGTTACAACTATCACCGAGCCTTAAATTAGCGGCTAACGAACCGGGTAACAAGCCCTTTGCAGCGGTCTCTCAGCGTGTCGATTTAGACGTTGATGCCGGCGCTGAACAGTTAGAGAAGCTAAAAGTGACCGATCGTGACGCCTTCGTGGCATTTACTGAAGGCCAGCAAGACGCCGGCGCATCGGCGGACTTAGCGATCAGTTTTGATGGTAGCGGCGGCTACACCATCGCCGACGGCGACGGAAATGCACTGGATACGGGCACATTGAGCGAAGGCAAACTCAGCTTTAACGGCCTGGAACTGTCGTTTGATCCGGAAAACCTGCCGGCTAACGGCGACACCATCGAAATCGGCAATAACTCCGGTGAATCGCAAAACGCCATCACCCTCATCCGCGACCTGGCCAGCGCACTAGAAGGTAAAGGCGTCGATGGACAGTGGCAAGATCAAGCGCAATGGGCGCTGGACGATTTGAACACCGCCATGGATAGCGTCGTCGGCACCCAAGCCGACATCGGCGCACGTATAAATGTGATGGAAGCCACCCGCGAATCCATCCGCGAATCCGACGTCGTTAATCAAACCGCCCGCGCCGAGCTATCCGATGTGGATTATAACGAAGCTGTGACTGAACTGGTGAAAAATGAGACCTTGTATCAGGCTTCGCAGCAGGTTTTTTCGCGGATTAATCAGTTGAGTTTGTTTGATTACGTGCAGTAAACCTTGAGCTTGGATGCGGGCTGCGCCCGCAGGCTGTGATGGCGCTCGCTGCGCTTGCGCCAGGCCTTGTACGCATCGCTTCGCTCTGCGTGGCTGTGTAAAAGCAAAACGAATGCAGACTGTCGGTTGTGCACGGCCGCATGGCGCGAAGCGCACATGCGCAAAGCCTGCGGCAAGCGCAGCGAGCCCCATCCTAACCTGGCGGCGAAGCCGCCATCCCCACTGAATTCCCCCCGGTCAAAAAAAATTCAAATATTTTCTAAAGGTTCCTAATACCTCGCCGATACCCTTTACGAGAGGAAATTTTAATCAGGCAAAACACGACGCCGAATCGTTCCTCCAGCTTGGCGACACAACTTTGGTAACACCAAGCTTTCGTTTAAAACTAAGGGAGCATGCAACATGGCTTTATATGTAAACACCAACGTCAGCTCGATCAACGCACAGAATCAGCTGGTACAATCAGGCAATAAGCTTGACCAAGCTTTCGAACGTTTGTCGTCAGGCCTTCGTATCAACAGCGCAGCCGACGACGCCGCCGGTCTACAAATTTCAAACCGTCTGACCTCACAGGTCAATGGTCTAAACGTAGCCACCCGTAACGCTAACGACGGCGTATCATTGGTTCAGACCGCTGAAGGCGCGATGTCAGAATCAACCAACATCTTGCAGCGTATGCGTGAACTAGCACTGCAGTCAGCTAACGGTTCAAACAGTGATGAGGATCGGGGGGCGTTGCAGAAAGAAATTTCTTCTTTACAGTCTGAATTAACCCGTATTTCAGAAACTACCTCGTTTGGTGGTCAAAACCTATTGGATGGCAGTTTTGGTTCCAGAGACTTCCAAGTAGGATCTCAGTCTAATCAAACAATTGGTTTTGAGCTAGCAGACATCTCAGCTTCAGCAATAGGCGCAGTCGGTAAGGGCATTGACGGGACCTCGATAAGCAACCTTGGTATAGCAGGGACTCGAACCACACCATTGGAATTCGGGGAAGGTGATGCATTCGAAGTTAGTATCGACGGTACTACATCTGACATAAGTTTAAGTAACGGCATGTCCGCAAAAGACTTAGCGGGAGAATTAAACAAAGTTGACGGGGTTACCGGTGTTGCCGCACAGAACGTGACTGAACTATCATTTGGTTCGAACACCACCGGCAGTGATTCGTTAACCCTAACGATCGCAGGAGTTACTGTCGCCGATGATATTACAGTCGCTGCAGGCGCAACCCCAAACGCAGACGAGACAGTTGCAGATATCTTCAGTAAGTTAGACGGAGCCGCTATCTCAGAGTTAGAAGAAAAAGGTATAACAGTAACGCAAGAATCAAACGCCGGTACCGATTCGGATGACAGAATAATTGTGACCGATAGCGCCGGCAACAATGTGGACATTAGTATGTCTATCACTGGTGGTGGTACCGATGGGCTAACCGGAAACATCCAGTCTCGCGATGCAGATGGCAACGTAACAGGTGGTACTGAAACGGTAACAGCAGGAACTAATGCTTCAGCATCAGCGAGCGTGGAAACGACAGGTTTCCTCGATTTCTCTAGTGCGACTGTTTCATCTGATTCAAGCATAGTGAACTTTAAAACGACTAAAGACGCCACCAGCAGTGGTTTCAATACTGCAGCTATTGATGATAATGCGACTTTAACTGCTGAAAAGCTCAATTCAGTTGAAAATATTAACATTGATACTCAGGGCGGAGCTCAGTCAGCCATTGACGTGATTGATGGTGCTATTGCTCAAATTGATGGTCAGCGTGCTGACTTAGGTGCTGTTCAAAATCGGTTTGAGAGCACGATTTCAAACTTGAGCAATATCTCTGAAAACGTATCAGCAGCTCGTTCACGTGTACGTGACGCGGATTTCGCGGCAGAGACTGCTAAATTGACTCAGGCGCAGATCATTCAGCAGGCGTCAACTACTATCCTGGCGCAGGCTAACCAGCGTCCTCAGGCTGCTCTGTCACTGTTGGGTTAATAACCTACAATGACTTAATCAGTCTAAAGCAATACAGACGGCTCCTTCGGGGGCCGTTTTTTTTTGCTCTGAGCTTGGATGCGGGCTGCGCCCGCAGGCTGTGATGTTACTCGCTCCGCTCGTAACAGGCTGTGCGCGCGACCGCTTCGCGGCGCGCGGCTATGCACAATCCGCTCGTACACAGCCGCATGGCGCGAAGCGCATATGCACACAGCCTGCGGCAAGCGCAGCGAGCCGCATCCCGACCTGGCGGCGAAGCCGCCATCCAACCCGCATGTACACAGCCTCGCGCCGCGAAGCGGACGCGAACACAGCCTGCGGCAAGCGTAGCGAGCCGCATCCCAGCCTGGCGGCGGAGCCGCCATCCCCACTCAAAAATCTCACACCACAATCATCCGCAAATTCAAAAAGCATCACCTAAACTGCAATCACCCCTCACAACCCAACAGAAACAATGAATTATCAAAAACTTTGGCTTTGGCAGCACTCCCTTGATATCGCCATTGAGATAATGGAAGCTTTCCAACACAGCAAAAATTTCAGTTTCAAGGATCAGGTATTCCGAAGCGCCATTTCGATACCCAGCAATATTGCCGAAGCAATGACACGAGACACTCCTGCTGACCGACGAAGAATCCTATATTACGCCATCGGCTCATGCGCAGAACTTGATACACAACTGCAAATTGCGCTGGGATTAAAGTGGATTGAGGCGGATAAGCGAGAAGAATGGCGTCGTGCATTACGACAGATTTATGTTGGATTGCAGCGGCTTCGGGGGAAGCTCGAGCAGAGCCGGGATGCGGGCTCCGCCCGCAGGCTGTGATGTTACTCGCTACGCTCGTAACAGGCTTTGCACGTGTCGCTACGCTCCACGTGGCCGTGCACAAGCGGCTCGTACACAGCCGCATGGCGCGAAGCGCACATGCGCACAGCCTGCGGCAAGCGCAGCGCGCCGCATCCCAGCCTGGCGGCGAAGCCGCCATCCAAGCTCAAAAAATATTCAAACAAATCGCTAAAGTTCATCAGCGCCCCGCCGATAACCTACACGTATTAGTGTATTTATTGCACTAAACAGCTATCATAACCAACAATAAGCGAGGACAAGGTTATGGGTGAATTTACAATCAGTAGCCGCGATGTGATGCGGGCAAACGCCGGCAATGCGGCTGACCCCGGCACCGGGCGGGGGCAGTTGCGCGAGCAGGTCATTGGTGCGGTTAAGGCGGTGCAACAGCAAAATAATGCTGCGCCGGCAGCAGATGCCGCCAAAGAAGACCAGGCATCGTTGCAATCGACCGCCAGTTCGGCGCAGCTGGCCGAACAAATTGACCAGCTGAATAAAGCGGAGACGATCCGCAATACCAGCTTGCAGTTTGTGATGCAGGAAAATAACGAATCCCCCGTCGTACAGGTCATCGACAAAGACAGCGGCGATGTCATACGGCAAATTCCATCGGAAGTTGCGCTTAAGATCGCTAAAGCTATCGATGAATTGGTCGATAACCCAGATAGTCGAAGCGGAAATCTGTTCGACAGCAGTATTTAAAGGAGGCCTATTATGGCAAGTATTTCATCCCTCGGGGCACAATCCGGGCTAGACTTAGAAGGAATCGTGCAGGCAACAGTAGATGCCGAGCGAACGCCTAAGGTTAATCGCCTGAATCGACAAGAAAGTAACTTGTCGGTGGAGCTCTCGTTTATCGGGGAGCTGAAATCCGTCATGTCCGACTTTAAAGATGCAGCAGCAAAACTGGCTGATGTTGACCAATACAGCCAAAACAAAACCACGGTAACGCAACCGGAGTCGGGCGATATTATATCGGTATCGAGTGACGGTGATGCGGCGCCGGGCAGTTTTGACGTCGAAGTGGTGAATATGGCGAAGGGCAGTCGTGCAACGTCAACGATCGGCGCCTTTACCGATGCTGATCAAGTGGTGAGCACCCAGGCGGGGAGCCTGACGTTTACGGCCGGAGAAAATAGTTTCACAGTCGACGTAGCAGCCGATGCAACATTAGATGACATTCGTCAACAGGTTAATGACGCAGAAGATAACTTTGGTGTGACCTTCAACATTATTAACACGGGCTCGGAAGCGCGCTTGGTCGCCACTTCGTCAGAGACCGGTGCGGGCAATGATATTGAAATTACCAACACCAATGCGGATTTTGATGCGTTATCGACAGTCGCTAATGGGGGCGGTGCCGGGGGGATGACGATTGCTGCCGATGATCAGGCGACAGATGCGTTAATTCGTGTTGATGGTATCGATGCAACCAGTGCTGATAACACCTTTGAGGATGTCATTCAGGGTTCAACCATTACCGTCGAAGGCGAGTCGCAGAACGGTGAAACCGCCACCATGCGTATTGCTGAAGACAACAGCGCGGTGCGTAAAAACATCGACGGGTTTGTTAAGGCGTATAATGGTGTCATTGGTTTACTTGATCAGGCGGGCGCGGAAGGCGCTCAGTTCCAGGGCGATGCCACGGTACGCAGTATTGAAAACCAGATGCGGCGCTTTTTAAGTGCTGAATCCGGTGGTCTGAGCATGTTTAACGCCGGTTTTGGTATTGGTGAAGACGGCAAGTTGCAGCAGGAAAACACCTTAACCAGTGTTAGTGAAGTGGCGAATGAGCGTTTTGGTGACTTTGAAAAGTTATTTGCCGGTGAAAATGGTTTAGCAACCCGCATCGAAGACTACGTTGATACCTATACCAGTTTTGGTGGTTCGCTGCAGTCACGAACAGATTCATTAAATAACCGCTTAGATCGTGTCGATGACCAGCGCGAACAGCTTAATCAGCGTCTGGAGCAATTAGAAAATCGGCTGAGACAGAAATATTCGGGGCTTGACTCTTTACTGGGTCAGCTACAGTCGACCAGTAACCGGTTAGACCAACAGTTGAGCGGTCTGCCAGGCTTTGGCGGCAATAAAGAATAATCAGCAACGATAGAGGTTCGTTATGAATAGCAAGCTTAAAAATTACACCCGTGACAACGTGCGTAATCGCCTGGAAGACGCTGACCCGTATACGGTCATTCAAATGTTGATGCAAGGCGTGCTGGAAAACTGCAGTTACGCTAAAGGTGCGATTGAGCATAAAAATATGGAAAAGAAAGGCCACCATATTGGCCGTGCTCAAGCGATCCTCGAGTCGTTAATTGTTAGCCTGAACCCGCAAGCCGGCGCCGATGCTACCGATAATCTGATCGGTTTATATGGCTACATGAGTGACCGGTTAATGACTGCTTCGGTTGAGTTGGATACGAAAATTATCGACGAAGTGATGTCATTGATGATTGAGATTAAAAGTGCGTGGGATCAGATACCGATGGAAGCACGCCAGGAAGCCCACGAAGTACTGGGTAAGTTGCACGCCGAAGAAGACGCGGCGCATCAGCAAGAAGTGCAACGTATTGCCAGCAGTGCCTAAGTCGCTGACACATGGCTGCTAACCCGCAAGAGAAAATCAGCGCCCTCGCTGAGCAATTCAAAACAGCCGTTGCTGAGGAAGACTTCGCAACGGCAGAATCCTCACTGCAACAGTTAGACAAGGCAATCAACGCATTACCGGATGACTGGCAGCAGGACCAGACGCTGGTCGAATTATTGCTGGATGTCCAACAGACCCTCGCCACCTATCAACAACAGCTTAGTGATGCCCACGGCGACGCCCGACAACAATTAGATAAGTTGGGCAAAAGCAAAAAAGGCGTTAAGGCGTATACCAAATAGCTGTATGTAGGCTATCTCTTAATTTCCTCTTACATCATTTAAATTTGACTAGACTTTAATCCATTCTCAATGATGTTGACAGAAGTCAACATGCAGCTATAATGGAGTTTCTATCAAAAGGCACCCTAATAAGGAAATTCAGGCGGCTATCAACTTTGCATTAGTTTACGGCTGGCGCTTTATCCCGAGCCGAGGTCACGCATTTGGACGCTTAAAATGCTCCAAAGGACACAGGCAGCACCAATTAAGTGTTTGGTCGACGCCAAAAGATCCAAAAGCCCACGCACGAAGGATAGTAAAGCAAGTTATGGTTTGTGAGGAGTCAATATGACTGTTTATAGTTTTTCGTTGGTGCTAAATGGCGTTAATAGTGAGATGCCGAAACTCGAAGATCAATTGTACGAAGCGGGTTGCGACGATGCTTTGGTTTGCTTCTATGGACGAACTGTTTACTTGGTTTTTGATCGCGAATCAGAAAGTTTTAGGCAAGCCGTCTTGTCTGCTATTCAACAAATAGAGTCACTAGTAGGTTGTCGAGTCAAATCGGTGGATGCCGGTGGTTATGTCGGGGTCAGTGATATTGCCGAACGAAGCGGATTAACAAAACAATCAATTTCATTATTGAAGGAGGGTAAACGCGGCAAAGGTGATTTTCCCTCCCCGTTATATCGTCTCTCAGGTAAGCAGCCATTATGGCAATGGAGCGAGATAGCAGAGTGGCTTTCGAATTACGATAAATTGCCACAGAACCTGGCGCAAAATGCAGAGCTTGTTAACGACTTAAACCTAGCTTTACAGTTGAGAGAACCGAGCGTCAAGAAAAAGGTGGATGTGTTACTGGATGAATTGAATACTTAACTGAGTTAATCGAAGTTAGCGATAGTAACAAAAAAACCGACCAGCACGTTACCGTGGGTCGGCTTTTTCAGTGTTAATGGCGATCGCGCGGAACGCCGTTAACAGCGAATGCTGATTAAAGCGCTTGGATCTTAGCGTTCAAACGGCTCTTATGACGTGCCGCTTTGTTTTTGCTGATCAGGCCTTTAGTTGCGTAACGATCCAGCATTGGCGCTACGTCTTTAAGTGCTGCAGTTGCAGCTTCTTTGTTTTTACTCTCAATCGCAGCATTTACGCGCTTGAGGTATGTACGCATCATTGAGCGACGGCTTGCATTGTGGCGGCGATTTTTCTCGGCTTGGATCGCACGCTTTTTAGCAGACTTAATGTTAGCCAAGGTGAACTCCTAAAATTCGTTAACTTACGCTTGTCTTATAAAGGCCGCAGATTATGCCTTTTCTGACGGAAAAGTCAACAGCTATCCGGGAAAAAAGATGGCTTTTTGCGGACTGCGTCCGCGGCGGTTTTCGGCTTCGCCGAGGCTGTTTGGGCCTCCGGCCCGGCTATTTGCCGCTTCGCGACGGCTTTTTGCAGCGTGCCTTCGGCCGCTGCGGCCTTTTGCGGCTCGCTGCGCTTGCCGAGGGGGCGAAATACTATTTGCGTTACCCAAACAGCAAAAGGCTAAGCATCTAATTGTAAAAGCATAGCAAATTTGCGATATTTCTCACACAACAAAGACCATAATTGCCTCGGCGAGCAAAGCGAGCCGAAAAAGCCGCGCCGCAGGCGCAAATAGCCGCTGCGAGCGTAGCAAGCAGCAAACAGCCTCGGCGAAGCCGAAAACCGCCGCGGACAAGGTCCGCAAACAGCCGTCGCGCAGCGACAAATAGCCGTTGGCGAAGCCAACAAAGGATTGTTGTGTCGAAGTCCCTTTTAAAATCCGGATTCATCGTCAGCTTCATGACCCTTATTTCGCGGGTTCTGGGCTTGGTGCGCGATGTGGTTATTGCCAACCTAATGGGCGCGGGTGCAGCGGCGGATGTGTTCTTTTTTGCCAACAAAATACCCAACTTTTTAAGACGCTTGTTTGCCGAGGGCGCGTTTGCGCAGGCATTTGTACCGGTGCTGACCGAATATAAGCAGGGCAGGGAGCTGCCCGAGCAGCAGCTATTAATTGCGCGGGTATCCGGCACGCTAGGCACGATTATTACGGTAGTCACCATTTTTGGCGTTATTGCCTCGCCGGTCGTGACGGCATTGTTTGGTATGGGCTGGTTTCTGGACTGGTGGAACGACGGTCCGCAGGGCGAGAAGTTTGTGCTGGCCAGCGATTTGCTGCGCATCACCTTTCCTTATTTGTGGTTTATCACCTTTACCGCTATGGCGGGGGCGATCCTTAATACGCTGGGCAAGTTCGCGGTAGCGGCGTTTACCCCGGTATTTTTGAATATTGCCATTATCACTGCCGCCATTTGGCTGGCGCCTAACCTGGAACAGCCGGAATATGGTCTCGCCTGGGGCGTGTTTTTTGGTGGCCTGATCCAGTTGTTGTTCCAAATTCCGTTTTTGAAAAAAGCGGGGTTGTTGGTGAAGCCGCAGTGGGGCTGGAAAGATCCGGGCGTCACTAAAATTCGCAAACTGATGCTGCCGGCCATTTTCGGAGTGTCCGTAAGTCAGATTAATTTATTGCTCGACACGCTTATTGCGAGCTTCCTGATGACCGGCTCGATTAGCTGGCTGTACTACTCTGATCGCCTGCTTGAATTCCCGTTGGGCTTGTTTGGCATCGCCATAGCCACGGTCATATTGCCGGCACTTTCATCGCGACACGTGGATAAATCACCGCAAGAATTTACCAAAACCCTCGATTGGGGCATTCGCATGGTGCTGATCCTGGGTGTGCCGGCCATGGCTGGGCTGTTCTTTTTGGCCGAACCCATGCTGATGGTGCTGTTTATGCACGGTGCATTTAGTCCTGACGACGCACGCATGGCGTCCTATAGCCTGATGGCGTATTCCGCCGGCTTGCTGAGTTTTATGCTGGTAAAAGTGCTCGCCACCGGATTTTATTCGCGCCAGGACACTAAACGCCCGGTAAAATTCGGTATCATCGCGATGGTCGCCAATATGGTCTTTAACATCGCCCTGGCAATACCCTTTAGCTATGTCGGTTTGGCCATGGCAACCGCCGCTTCCGCCGCCATCAATGCCGGTTTACTCGGTTTTACATTATATAAAGAAGGGGTATTAAAAGCCCAGCCCGGCACCTGGCGTTTTATTATTCAGGTGATTATCGCCACCGCTGTAATGGTCGCCGCCATCCAATGGTTCAGCCCCGCCACCGAAGCCTGGCGCACCACCTCCGTCATCGAACGTCCCTGGCTGCTCGCGCAAGTTATCGGTCTAGGCGCCGCAGCGTACTTGGTCACCTTGCTCATCACTGGCCTGCGGCCAAGGCACATCGCAGGCCACCGTTGAGGTCGGTTTTTTCGCCTCGCGCCGCAGGCGCGAGCAGTTATCGGTTGAGCAAGGCGCGAAGCGCCGCCAAGCAAGCGGACAAAGTCCGCGCCTAGCAAACCGCAAGCGCAGCGACGCGGAGCCAAGCAAGCCCCGCAGGGGCGCCTAGCGCTCCGCTTCAAACAGCCGTGGTTTAACGCTTAGCTTTAAGTTATAATCGGCGCTTTCTTAAACACAGCAAAAACAGGGTACGGACTCGCCCGTCATGGAACTCATTCGCGGTACACACAATTTGCGCGCAAAGCACCGGGGTTGCGTATTAACCATCGGCAACTTTGACGGCGTGCACCTTGGCCACCAGGCAGTACTGCAGCAAGTCTGTGCGAAGGCAAAAGCGCTGGGTGTGCCCGCTGCTGTGATGACGTTTGAACCTCAGCCACAGGAACTTTTTCAGCCGGAAAAAGCCCCGGCACGGCTAACTAACTGGCGTGAAAAATACCTGGCCTTGCGCGACCAGGGCGTCGACCGCCATATCGTTATTGAGTTTAATAAAAAATTCGCCAGTCAACCGGCACGGGAATTTATTGAAAAAACCTTAGTCGACAAGCTGGGTGTAAAATTCCTGGTGGTGGGCGATGACTTTCGCTTTGGCTTTAAGCGTGAAGGCGATTTTGAACTACTGACTAAAGCGGGCAAAGAGCTGGGCTTTGAAGTGGTGGATACACGCAGCTACCGGCAGCAACAACAGCGGGTTAGCAGTACCGCGATCCGACAAGCGTTGAATGAAGGCGACTTCGAAAACGCCGAAGCGATGCTCGGCCGCCCTTACCAAATGCAGGGCAAAGTAGTACACGGCCGCAAAAACGGCCGCACCATCGGCTTCCCCACCGCCAACATCCCGCTAAAACGCCTAAAAAGCCCCCTACACGGCGTCTTCGCCGTAAAGGTAACCCTCGGCGAAGCCGAAAATAGCAGCTGCGGCCGCGACGAGCGAAGCGAAGTCGCCAACAGCCGGGCCGAAGGCCCAAACAGCCGTTGCGCAGCAACAAACAGCCGCCGCGAAGCGGCAAAAAGCCGTGCCGAAGGCACATACCAAGCTGTCGCCAACCTCGGCACACGGCCAACGCTAAACGGCGACGAAGTCCAATTAGAAGTGCATTTATTCGATTTTTCAGGCAATCTATACGGTCAGCACGTGACCGTTACACCGGTTGCCAAATTACGGGCCGAGCAGCGGTTTGCCTCGCTCGATCAATTAAAACAGCAAATTCAAAAAGATGCCGCTCGTGCTAAGCAATTACTGGCGCAACACACAGCTGAAAGCTAGCGCGATGTCGTTAAAAAATGCGGAAATGGAAACAGTGACCCATGAGTGATTACAAGCATACGTTAAACCTGCCGGACACGGCGTTCCCGATGCGCGGCAACCTGGCGCAACGCGAACCTAAAATGCTACAAGACTGGTACGCCGATGATCTTTACGGAGAAATTCGTAAAGCCAAAGCGGGCAAGCCCAGTTTTATTTTGCATGATGGCCCTCCGTACGCTAACGGCAAAATTCATATCGGTCACGCGGTTAACAAAATTCTGAAGGACGTTATCGTAAAAGCGAAGACGCTGAGTGATTTTGACGCGCCTTATGTGCCGGGCTGGGACTGTCACGGCCTGCCAATCGAGCTGCAAGTCGAGAAAAAACACGGCAAACCGGGTAAAAAACTGGATTTAGCCCAGTTCCGCGAAAAATGCCGCGAGTACGCGCACACGCAAATCGACCAGCAACGCGAAGACTTCAAACGCTTAGGGGTGTTTGGTGATTGGGATAACCCTTATCTGACCATGAACTTTAAGCAGGAAGCCGACAGCGTTCGTGCACTGGCAAAAATTATTGATAACGGCCACCTGCATCAGGGCTTTAAACCAGTGCATTGGTGTACCGACTGTGGTTCGGCGCTGGCTGAAGCAGAAGTCGAGTATAAAGACAAAACCTCGCCGGCGATTGACGTCAAAATGCCGTTGGCTGCCACCGAAGAAGCGCTAAGTCGTTTTAGCACGCCGGAAGGGCACACCGGCGAAGGCAAACTGAGCATGGTTATCTGGACTACCACGCCATGGACCGTTCCGGCCAACCGCGCGGTAACTCTGGCCGAAGGCCTGGAGTACGCGTTGGTGCAAATCGAAAAAGACGATGAGCATGAGGCTGAGCGCCTGATCATAGCCAGTGACCTGGTTAACGACTGTATGGACCGCTGGAACATCAATCATTACCACAAACTCGGTTTTGCCACCGGTAAAGACATCGAAGGGCTACAGCTGAATCATCCGCTGTACGACTTTAACGTACCGGTTATTTTAGGCGATCACGTGACCACCGAAAGCGGTACCGGTTGTGTACACACCGCGCCGGGCCATGGTGTTGATGACTTCTTAGTCGGTCAAAAATACGGTCTCGAGGTTTACAATCCGGTGGGTGACAACGGCGTTTACAAAGACGACACGCCATTGTTTGCCGGTCAGCACGTGTTTAAAGCCAACGAACCTATTGTGGATGCCTTGCGCGATGCCGGTAACCTGATGCATGCCGAGGCTTACGAGCACTCGTATCCGCATTGCTGGCGCCATAAAACGCCGATTATTTTCCGTGCCACACCGCAGTGGTTTATCAGCATGGAAAAACAAGGCCTGCGCCAGAAAGCGCTGGAGCAAATCAAAAAAGTCGGTTGGTTCCCCGAGTGGGGCGAAAGCCGTATTGCGTCGATGGTCGAAGGCCGTCCGGATTGGTGTATCTCGCGTCAACGTACCTGGGGTAACCCCATTGCTGTGTTTGTGCACCGCGAAACCGAAGAATTGCACCCGAACACGCTGGAATTAATGGAAAAAGTCGCGCAGCTAATTGAAAAAGACGGCGTGCAGGCGTGGTTCGATTTAGAGCCGGAAACCTTATTAGGCGACGAAGCTAAGGACTATCGCAAAGTCACCGATACGCTGGACGTCTGGTTTGATTCGGGCGTGACGCACCACTGTGTACTGCGTGAATTTAAAGGCTTGAGCTGGCCGGCGGATTTATACTTAGAAGGTTCG
Source organism: Idiomarina sp. (assembly GCF_019431395.1). NCBI lineage: Bacteria > Pseudomonadati > Pseudomonadota > Gammaproteobacteria > Alteromonadales > Idiomarinaceae > Idiomarina > Idiomarina sp. The sequence continues at coordinate 1,523,695 of NZ_CP080268.1, read as the reverse complement.
GATCAGCACCGCGGTTGGTTCCAGAGCTCGTTGGTGACTGGTGTTGCGATGTACGAAGAAGCGCCGTATCACCAGGTGCTGACGCACGGCTTTACCGTTGATGCCAAGGGCCGCAAAATGTCCAAGTCCATCGGCAACGTGGTGGCGCCGCAAGACGTGATGAACAAGCTCGGTGGCGACATCCTGCGCCTGTGGGTTGCTTCAGCGGATTACTCCGGCGAAATGACGGTATCGGACGAAATTCTGAAGCGCTCGGCTGACGCGTATCGTCGTATCCGTAATACCTCGCGCTTCTTGCTCGCTAACTTAAGCGGCTTTGAGCCCGCCGAGCACAGTGTTGCGATGCAGGACATGGTTGAGCTGGATCGCTGGATTGTCGGCCGTGCCGCCGACCTGCAAAAACAGTTGGTAGAGCATTACAACAACTACCAGTTCCTGACGGTGGTGCAAAAACTGATGCACTTCTGCTCTATCGAGCTGGGTAGCTTTTATCTGGATATCATCAAGGATCGCCAGTACACCGCTAAATCAGATAGCCTGGCGCGCCGCTCGTGTCAGACGGCTTTACATCATATCGCCGAAGCGCTGGTGCGCTGGATGGCGCCGATTTGTAGCTTTACCGCGCAGGAAATCTGGGAACTGTTACCGGGCGAGCGCTCAAAATACGTGTTTACCGAAGCCTGGTACGCCGGTTTTGACGAGTTTGCCGGGGTAAAAGACGAAGAAAACCAGTTCTGGATGCAGTTGCTGGAAGTGCGTGACAATGTTAACCAGGCGCTGGAACAGGCACGTCGCAATGATGCGATTGGTGGCTCGTTGCAGGCTGAAGTGACCTTGTATGCCGATGACGCTCTGGCGCAAAAACTGTCGCGTTTAGGTGACGAGCTACGCTTTGCCTTGCTGACGTCGGAAGCCAGAGTTAAGCCGCTCGGCGAAGCAGGCGATGATGCGGTTAAAGCCGAGCAGTTGCCGCTGGCTGTTGCGGTCAACGCATCGGCGCATAAGAAATGTGAGCGCTGCTGGCATCATCGCGAAGAAGTCGGCACCATCGCCGGGCATGATGACCTGTGTCAGCGCTGCGTGACCAATATTGACGGAGCAGGTGAGGAACGTCGTTTTGCCTAATCAAATGCTTAAAAAACGCGCCTCTGGCTTGCGTTATCTGTGGCTTACGGTGTTGATGGTGATCGTTGATCAGATCACCAAGCTGTGGGTCGCAGCAGAATTTGAGTTGTACGAAAGCCGCGTGATTATCGATGGTTTGTTCAACTTTACCTATGTGCATAACTACGGCGCTGCGTTTAGCTTTTTAAGTGATGGCGGCGGCTGGCAACGCTGGTTCTTTACCGTTATCGCGGTGGCCATCAGTGCGGTGCTGTTGATTTGGCTGCGCCGTAACCCGGTGAGTTTCTGGCGTCAAAACTTGTCTTTTGCGCTGATTCTATCCGGTGCTATTGGCAACGTGGCGGATCGTATGATGTACGGTTATGTCATCGACTTTTTAGACGTGCATTATCAGGGCTGGCACTGGCCGGCCTTTAATATTGCCGATATGGCGATTACCATTGGTGCCGCGTTAATGTTACTCGAAGCCTTTGTCGATAACCGTCGTGACGACGAGCGCAAGGGTCAAAACCAAGAGGGTAATAAGTAGTATGAGCCGTTTACCCATAGAAGATGGCCGCGAAGTGGTCATGCACTTTACCATCAAGTTGACTGATGGCTCGGTTGCTGACAGTACCAAGATGTCGGGTAAGCCGGCCAAGTTCCGTATGGGCGATGGCAGCCTGACCGACAACTTTGAGGCTTGCCTGGTTGGTTTGCGAGCCGGTGCTAAACGCGAGTTTACGCTGGAGCCTAAAGATGCCTTTGGCGAGCCGAACGAGGACAACTACTATTACGTAGACTCGTCTAAGTTCAGCGAGGAAACCAAGCCGGAAGTCGGCGCAATTTTGGCGTTCACGCAGCCCGACGGTACCGATTTACCGGGAATTGTGCGCAAAATTAATGGTCCAACGGTGACCATCGACTTTAATCATCCGTTGGCCGGGCAAACGGTCATCTTTGATGTCGAAATTATTAGTGTTGAGCCGTAATTCGCGTTAATCGCAGGCTCTGGAGGAATAATGCAAATACTGTTAGCCAATCCACGCGGGTTTTGTGCCGGTGTCGACCGTGCCATTACCATTGTTGAACGGGCGCTGGAGATTTTTGAACCACCGATTTATGTGCGTCACGAAGTGGTGCATAACAAGTACGTGGTTAACTCGCTAAAAGACGCGGGCGCAGTATTTGTCGAAGAGCTGGACGAAGTGCCGGATGACGCCATCGTTATTTTCAGTGCCCATGGGGTATCGCAGGCGGTGCGCCAGAATGCCAAAGATCGTGGTTTGAAGGTGTTCGACGCCACCTGCCCGTTAGTGACTAAAGTGCATATGGAAGTGACCCGTGCCAGCCGCAAAGGTCATGAATGCGTATTGATTGGTCACGCCGGCCACCCGGAAGTGGAAGGCACTATGGGCCAGTATGCTAATAAAGACGGCGGCATGTATTTAGTTGAGTCGCCGGCGGATGTTGAAAAACTCGAAGTGAAAGACCCGGACAACCTGCATTACATGAGCCAGACGACGTTATCGGTGGACGACACGGCTGATGTGATTGAGGCTCTACGCGCTAAGTTCCCCAATATTTCCGGGCCACGCAAAGATGATATTTGTTATGCCACCCAGAACCGCCAGGATGCGGTGCGTGAATTAGCCGGTGAAGCGGATGTGATGTTGGTGGTCGGTGCCAGCAATAGTTCAAACTCTAATCGCTTACGCGAATTGTCCGAGAAAATGGGCACACCAGCGTATTTGATTGACGACGCCAGCTGCATTAAACGCGAATGGCTGGACGACAAACCGCGTGTGGCCGTCACTGCCGGCGCCTCCGCACCGGAAGTCTTGGTACAGTCCGTTATTGAGCAGTTGCGCGAGTGGGGCGGCCAAACCGTCACCGAACGCGAAGGCCGCGCCGAAAACATCACCTTCTCCATCCCACCCGATCTGCGCCCCGCGTAGCTTGCGCTTTTCGTAGCTTGCGCCTTCGGCGCAAGGGCACTTTGCCGCATCCGCGACGGCTATTTGTGCCTTCGGCACGGCGGTTTGCAGCGAGCCTTCGGCCGCTGCGGCTGTTGGGATGAAATAAGATAAAAGCGGTAGGCGCGTTCGATTGGAGTTTTAGAGTTTTACATCCATCGATTGATGCAGGATTCTCACGATTAATAGTGATTCGACATTGAGCCTTCGATAAAAAATTAGGTGTTGGTTAAAACTAAGCTTGCTATAATTAGGCAGAATTTCATCACATGCTACGCCGCTTTCGGGAAAGTCTGCTAGCTGCATAATTCGACTATCAAAGGCTTTTAAGTAACTCTGCCTTTTGGAGCGACCCCATCGTTGTTCTGTGTAGCGAGCTATCGCTTTAATATCATTTTTCGCTAACGGACTGATCTTAATCCGCATTAATAACGCTCGTCATCCAATTCACTCACTATTGAAGCCATGTCGTAATCTGCTTTGCCGCTCATTTCACCTTCTTGCAATGCGTTTCTTAGCATTGAGAGCTTTTCCTCTCGCTCTTCTAATAGCCTTAACGCCGAACGAACCACTTCACTCGCGGAGCCATAGCGACCGCCTTGTATCTGTTGAGCAATGAAATTTTCAAAGTGAACACCAAGTGAAATACTTGTATTTTTAGCCATAAAGTAACTTTTCATCTTAAATACCAATATTTACCAATAATAATTACAAATAGAAATTAAGCAACTCAATCCATGAGTTATCGTAATCACTAACGTGTCAGCATAAACTTAAGGTTATAGTCGTCAGCGGACAGGGTTAAAACGGCTCGGTGTTCGTCGATGACATCGATTTGCCAGTCAATATCATGACTATCGACCGTTACTGCGCCGTCCCGCCATTGCGCTGCGATATCAGCATGCAACGACATCATGGCTTCGACTTGTTCAGCGCGTTGCTGCACTTTTAGTTGGGTCGCCAGGCCTAACTGCAATGCATACAAACTGCTGGTTAGCCAGATTGAGAAAATCGCCGCGGCCATCAGTACTTCGATTAACGAAAACCCGCTACTCTTGTTCAAGCTGCGCATAATAGGCCTGCTGCCGGGCAAATTGCTGCTCGTTACGTTGCTTTAACAGCAACCATTGCCGATGTTGTTGCGCTTGTAACGCCTGCGCCTTAAATAATAGTCCCGCCAGCGCCATCGAACTCAATGCTGTCAACGTCACCACCGTCATCAGTACCGCCAAACCTTGCTGCGACGACAAGTCAACGTGCCGCATCTAAAACCACCTCGCGATTAAAGGCATGAAAACTGTTATCTCGTGGTGATTTTGCCATTAAGGCTATCGACAGCGTGGGCAAACCCTGCGATTTAAACAGCTGCAGCGTTAGCGACTTAATCGCAACCGAATGGTAATGACTTAAACTTTGCCAGCCAGTAGTTGGGCAATAAGGAGCCAATGTATGGCGCTGCACTTGTTTATTCTTAACGCGATAGGCTAATTGGCGACCATCATACTGGGGCAGTAAGTAACAACTGCCAGCTAAATTAACTGCGTCGGGGTCAGCATCCACAATATCCTGAGTGAGCTGCTCTAATAACGACTGGGCGGTTAAAAAGGCTTTGGTTGAATCGCTGTGGCCCAATTGCTGCCCCATTTGCCACGCCCAGGTTTGTTGCACCGCCAGGATCACCAGTAGCCCCAGCGATGCGGCGACAATGACTTCTAGCAAGCTTGAACCGCGCTGGCGCGTTAACATGCGCGAAATCCGGGCAATACCATGCCAACGCTCTGACAACGGCGAATTCGGCCCAGGCCACTAATAATAATTTTGCTGCCGTAACCGGCATTTTGAAGTTCGATACTCCCGGCCCGCGCAAAGCCGCTATTACCCTCGAAAACCAGCGGCGAACCTGCACGAAAATTATGCTTAAGGCTCAAGCCATTGGGCAGCTCAGCCGCGATTGAATCAATAGCAATAGTAATTTGCCGGTTCTCAGCCATGGCAAAGGCCTTGCGCTGTTGCAACAACATTAAAATACGCTCGCTCCACACCTGCATTTGCACCCGTTCAGAGCTCTGTTGCAATCCCGGCATACCCGCCGCCAACAAGATCGCCACCACCGCCATCGACACCAACATTTCAAGCAAACTAAAGCCCATTGATTTCCCGTCCAAAACAACCCAGTGTAGATTTCCGACTCAAAACACGAATTGCGATTTGGCGTATAAATTCGTGCGCTATTTCGGCTTCGATGGGCTTTTTCGTCGGGGATACGCTTTGAACCGCCGTCACGCGGCTTCGCCGCTAAGCCGGCGGCTACACACGATCTGTTCGCGTTTCCGGGATGTGCCGTCATTTGAGGTTTTAACGGAATTCGACGTTGAATTCTTTTAAAACTCAGATCGTGACTGCCCCAAGATCTTAATTCATATCATAAGTACCCGCCGGTTTAGCGACCGCAGGGAGCGCACCGGCGGGGCGAAGCCCCCATCCGCCGAGGAATCCGAACTTGGCACACATCTTGAATAGACCAACCCCAGATACAAACTTTTGACGCGAGATACGATGTATGGCGAGTGGAGCAGAACGGCTCAATAGTTTAAAAGGCTTTGCGCAAAGAAATCCCCATTTAATCAAAGGCTTCGGTACGCCGATGGCGGTAATGGCGATTTTGGCGATGGTGGTTTTACCGATTCCGCCAATGATGCTGGATATCCTGTTCTCGTTCTCTATCACCTTGTCGCTCGTGGTTATGCTGGTTGCGGTATATACCCAACGGCCGCTCGATTTCGCCGCATTCCCCACGGTATTGCTGATCGCCACGGTATTACGGCTGTCTCTAAACGTCGCCTCAACCCGTATTGTCCTGCTTGAAGGGCACAACGGCCCGGGCGCTGCCGGTAGCGTTATCGAAGCCTTTGGTAGCGTGGTTATCGGCGGCAACTACACTGTTGGTTTAGTGGTATTCGCCATTCTCGTCATCATCAACTTCGTGGTTATTACCAAGGGTGCGGGTCGTATCTCGGAAGTTACTGCACGCTTTACCCTCGACGCCATGCCGGGTAAGCAAATGGCTATCGATGCCGACTTAAATGCCGGACTCATTAACCAGGAAGAAGCTAAACTGCGCCGTAGCGACGTCACCCGCGAAGCGGACTTTTACGGCTCTATGGATGGTGCCAGTAAATTTGTAAAAGGCGACGCCATCGCCGGTATCCTTATCCTGCTCATTAACATTGTCGGCGGCTTCCTGATTGGTATGCTCCAACACGGGCTGAGTTTCGGCGAAGCTATTGAAGTTTATACCCTGTTGACCATCGGTGACGGCTTGGTTGCACAAATTCCATCGCTGTTACTCTCGGTTGCCACCGCCATTATCATCACCCGCGAAAATGACACCAAAGACATGGGTGATGCGGTGGTGTTTCAGCTTATCGACAACCCCCGTGTATTGGTTATCTCCAGCGCTATTTTATTTGCCTTGGGCGTGATTCCCGGCATGCCGCACTTAGCGTTTTTAAGTATGTCGGCGATTCTGGCCGGCGCTGCCTATTTCAAAATCAAAAAGAGCGAGTCACAAGAAGGGGAGCTGGTCGAGCAGGAAAAACAAGAACAGCAACAACAGCAAACCCAAAAAGAACTTAGCTGGGACGACGTACGTCATGTTGACACATTAGGTCTGGAGGTTGGCTATCGCTTAATTCCGCTAGTGGACAAATCGCAAGGCGGCGAGCTGTTGTCGCGTATTAAGGGCGTGCGTAAAAAACAATCGCAGGAGTTTGGGTTCCTGGTCCCCTCGGTTCATATCCGCGACAACCTTGATTTAGGCCCTAACAGCTACCGCATTACTATGATGGGCGTGACCATGGGTGAAGCCGAAATTCGTCACGACTGGGAACTGGCCATTAATCCGGGTCAGGTATTTGGCGAACTCGAAGGCGAGAAAACCAAAGACCCTGCGTTTGGCTTAGATGCGGTATGGATCCGTCCGGAACAGCGCGAACACGCGCAAACTCTGGGCTATACCGTAGTCGATTCGGCGACTGTGGTAGCGACTCACTTAAGCCAAATTGTTACCAATCACGCATCGCAGCTACTCGGGCACGAAGAAGCTCAGGAATTACTGGATCGCCTGGGGCGCAGCCATCCGAAACTTACCGAAGGCCTTATTCCCGATATGTTGTCGCTGGGTAACTTCGTTAAAGTGCTGCAAAACCTGCTGGACGAGGGCATCGCCATCCGCGATTTACGCACTATTGTGCAGACCTTGGTGGAGTACGCACCGCGGAGTCAAGATCCCGACGTTCTGACCGCAGCCGTACGCATCGCGTTGCGCCGTTTGATTGTGCAGGATATCTCGGAAGGCGCGCCAGAGCTGCCGGTTGTAACGTTAGCGCCAGAGTTGGAACAGATGTTGCATCAGTCTCTGCAAGCCGCCGGTAATGAGGGCAATCAGCAGGGCGCAGGTATCGAACCCGGCCTGGCAGAACGCTTACAAACCTCATTACGCGACGTACATCAGCAACAGGAAATGAACGGAGAACCGTCAGTGTTGCTAACTTCGGGGCTACTGCGCTCGACTATGGCACGTTTTGCCCGTCACGCGACAGATGGCATGAGAGTACTGAGTTATCAGGAAATCCCCGACGATAAACAAATTCGGATAGTCAGCTCCATCGGCGGAAACCAAGCCGTGGGCCAGAATAGTTAGGATGGGAGTCGCTTGTGAAAATTAAACGCTTTTTTGCCGAAGATATGCGCCGCGCATTGCAGCAGGTAAAAGAAACCCTGGGCCCGGACGCTGTCATCATGTCCAACAAAAAGGTTAACGGCGGCATCGAAATAGTAGCCGCCGTAGACCCCGACGCCCAACAGCCAGCAGAGGAGGCGACTGCGCAGCAGGAGCCCACCCCAGCAAATTCCCTAACCGAACTCCTACAACGCCAATCAGCGAGTGCCGAAGGCACAAGCGCCCCGTTGGCGCGACAGCGAGTGCCGAAGGCACAAGCCCAACAGCCGCTGCGGCCGAAGGCACGCAGCAAACAGCCGCGCCGCAGGCGCAAACAGCCCGGCCGCAGGCCGACACAGCCGTGCCACAGGCGCACCCAGCCCACGCGCAGCGTGATGACGAAATCCCCGAGCACGTCACCGGCGGCTCAGCCGCAGAAATCGCCGAATTAAAAGCCCAAATTCGCGGCATAAAAGACCTACTGCAACACCAGCTAAGCGGCCTGATGAAGCAGGAAGTTGAACGTGAAGAACCTATCCGCGCAATGCTGACCAAGCGCCTGATGGGCATGGGATTAAGCGAACGTATCGCCGACCAGATCGCCTGCTTTATTCCCGAAGGCGGTGACGACGATGATAGTTGGGAGCAATGCCTACAATTGCTTGAAGGTCAGTTAAACACCACCGCTGACGATATTTTGACGCGTGGTGGCGCAGTGGCTTTAGTAGGCCCTACCGGCGTCGGCAAAACCACCACTATTGCTAAGTTAGCAGCGCGTTACGCCCAGCGCCACGGCGCTGACAACGTCGCGCTTATTACTACAGATACCTTCCGTATCGGTGCCAGTGAACAATTGCAGACCTATGGCCGTATTATTGGCTGTCCGGTCAAAGTCGCTAATAACGCCAAAGAACTGGCCGATGCGATGCTCACATTACGTGATAAATCATTGATTCTGATTGACACCGCGGGCATGGGGCAGCGCGATAAACGCTTAAACGACCAATTAGCGACCTTACTGCACAATAATCGTCTGCGCATTCGCCCATATCTGGTATTATCGGCTACTTCGCAAACACAAGTACTGAACGATGCGGTTAAGCAGTTTAAAACGCTGCCGCTGAGCGGCTGTATTTTTACCAAGCTCGACGAATGTCTGAGCCTGGGTGAGAGTATAAGTGTTGCCATCGAGCATGGCATGGCGGTAAGTTATCTAACAAATGGTCAGCAAGTGCCGGAAGACATGAAAGTGGCCGACGCCCACTATTTAGTGAGCGAAGCCGAACGCTTGTATGACAAAAGCATTTGTTCGAACATGGCAGAAATGCCAAAATCCTACTGGCAGTCTAGTATTAACTAAAGAAGTAGCGCGCACATGGACCAAGCAAGTGGCTTAAGAAGAATGAAACAATCTAAGATAAAAGTAATCGCAGTGACCGGTGGCAAAGGCGGCGTGGGTAAAACTAACGTGTCGCTGAATATGGCTATCGCGATGGCTCAACAGGGCAAACGCGTACTGGTACTGGATGCTGACTTAGGCTTGGCCAATGTGGACGTGATGCTGGGCTTGCGGGTACAAAAAAACCTCTCACACGTACTCGATGGCACTGCCGAGCTGCGCGATATTCTCATCGAAGGTCCGGCCGGTATTAAAATTGTCCCGGCGACTTCGGGCACACGTTCTATGGTTGAACTCTCCGAGCGCGAGCATGCCAGCCTGATTCAGGCTTTCAGCGATCTACAGCACGATTTTGATGTGTTAATTATTGATACCGCTGCCGGTATCGGCAACACCGTGGTCAGCTTTGCCAGAGCCTCGCAAGACGTTATCGTGGTGGTTTGCGACGAGCCCACCTCGATTACCGATGCTTATGCGCTGATGAAGGTGCTGAGCCGCGACCAGGGCGTGTTTAAATTTAAAGTGGTTGCCAATATGGTGCGCAACCTGCGCGACGGTCAGGTGCTGTTTAATAAGTTGACCAAGGTCACCGATCGCTTTTTAGATGTTGCGATAGAATTATCAGCAATTATTCCGTTTGACGAGAACTTACGTTTAGCCGTTCGCAAACAAAAAGCCATGGTTATGGCGCACCCCAAATCACCGGCGTCGCTGGCGATAAAAGCGTTGGCGAAAAAGGCTCTGGATTGGCCGATCCCGGCACAAGCCGGCGGTCATATGGAATTTTTCCTTGAACAATTAATAACTTCTGCCGATAACGCTAATAAGCAGGATGTTGCCAATGAATAAAGCGGCTGTTTACACTGCCCATGCCGATAATCGGCAGGCAATCATCGAACAACATACCGGCCTGGTAAAACGTATTGCCCATCACATGATGGCGCGATTGCCGGCGAGCGTACAAGTCGATGACTTAATACAGTCCGGTATGATTGGCTTATTAGAAGCTGCCCGTAACTTTGACGGTAGCAAAGGCGCCAGTTTCGAAACCTTTGCCGGTATTCGTATTCGTGGCGCGATGTTAGACGAGATACGCCGCGGCGACTGGGCACCACGTTCGGTGCATCGAAATCACCGCCGTGTTTTAGAGGCTATCCGGTTGGTCGAAAACGACACCGGCCGCGATGCCAAAGACGTTGAAGTGGCTGAGCGACTGGAGATGTCGCTGGATGAATATCACGCTATCCTGCGTGATGTAAACTCGGGGCGCATTATCGGAATGGAAGATCTAGGCGTGTCAGAAGACGCCATTATTCCGGAACAAGTTACCGGCTCGCACTATGAGCCACAGCGGGATGTAGAGAACGATGCCTTTCATCGGGCGCTGGCTGATACCATTTCGACGTTGCCAGAACGTGAAGCTTTAGTGCTTTCGTTGTATTATGATGAAGAATTAAATTTAAAAGAGATTGGCGAAGTGCTCAGTGTGAGCGAATCGCGAGTCAGTCAAATTCATAGTCAGGCTATGTTGCGTCTTAAATCACGGATGCAAAACTGGGTTGACTAAACGTGGTAATCGAGAGCCTCAGTGGAGGGAGCTTTGGATAAAAATATGAAAATTCTTGTTGTTGATGACTTTTCAACAATGAGACGAATCATCAAAAACTTGTTGCGTGATTTGGGCTTCACCAATATTCAGGAAGCCGATGACGGCAATACCGCGCTACCCATGTTGCAACAGGGTGACTTTGACTTTGTCGTAACCGACTGGAACATGCCGGGCATGCAGGGTATCGATTTGCTTAAGGAAATTCGCAAAGACGATAACTTGTCGCACCTACCGGTATTAATGGTAACCGCAGAAGCCAAGCGTGAGCAGATTATTCAGGCTGCGCAGGCAGGGGTTAACGGCTACATCGTTAAGCCATTCACTGCAGTGACGCTTAAAGAAAAGCTCGACAAAATTTTCGAACGTATTAGCTAAAAGGGCGAGCCACCATGACTGAGCAAGCCCATAATGTTTCGTTAGAGCAAGCGCGAGAGTTGGTTGAACTGCTTGAAGCAGGTCAGCAGAACAAAGCCAATGACAAGCTCGACGAAATGTTTGATCGTCGCAACGACAAGTTATTCACTTCTGTCGGCCAGCTGACGCGAGACCTCCACGAAGCGCTGCAGGACTTTCAGCTCGATCCGCGTATTGTGCAGTTGACCGAAGACGATCTGCCCGATGCCCAAAACCGCTTGCAGTATGTCATTCAAAAAACTGAGGATGCGGCCAACCGCACCATGGATGCCGTTGAAGCGTGTTTGCCGATGGCGGATGACATGCATCAAAAAATCGACCGATTAATGCCACAGTGGCAAAAACTCATGGACAATGACATTCAGTTAGACGAGTTTAAGTCGCTATGTCACGGCGTTGACGATGTATTGAAGTCGTGTGGCAGTAACATGCCACAGATCCATAGTCTGATGACCGAAGTATTGATGGCACAGGATTTTCAGGATATCACCGGACAGGTTATCCGCCGGGTTATACAACTGGTCGAAGACGTCGAGAAGAATCTGATTGAATTGTTAAAACTTTTTGGTGATGACGCCAAAAAAGTTACTAAGCAAGAGCCAAAAGCGGCCGATAAAAATCAAGCAGAGGGACCGATTATTGACGCCGACAAGCGCGATGACGTGGTTCATGGTCAGGACGATGTTGATGATTTACTGTCCAGTTTAGGATTCTAGGAGCAGCACTCGCATGAGCTTTGAAATGGACGAAGATATTCTACAGGATTTTTTGATAGAGGCCGGGGAGATACTCGAGCAACTATCTGAACAGCTGGTAGAGCTGGAAAATGATCCTGAGAATTCCGACTTGCTGAATGCTATTTTCCGTGGCTTCCACACGGTTAAAGGCGGCGCTGGATTTTTGAATGTACACGCGTTGGTCGATACCTGTCACGGTGCCGAAAACGTGTTCGATACCTTGCGTAACCATCAGCGTAAAGTCACCTCAGAGCTTATGGACGTGATCCTGCAGGCACTGGACACCATTAATGCGCAGTTTGCGCAGTTGCAAGCGCGAGACGAGCCGGAAGCGGCGTCTGACGAATTATTACAAGCGTTGCATAAGTTAAGCGAACCAGAGACCGAAGACGAGAGCGCTGCTGCTGAGAGTGTTGCGGAAGCTTCGCCAGAATCTGAACAACCAGCAGCCGAACAACCAGCTGCAGAGCAACCATCGTCTGACGGTGGTATTGACGAAATTCAGGATGACGAATTTGAAGCGCTGCTGGACGAGCTTCACGGCAGTGGCAAAGGTCCTGGTGCTAACAAAGCTGATGACGCGGCTGCAGCGGATGATGCAGCTCCTGCTTCCGGCTCTGGTAAAGACGACGACGAAATAACCGACGATGAATTCGAAGCCCTGCTGGACGAATTACACGGCAGCGGCAAAGCGCCGACCAGCGCCGAAAAACAGCAAGAAGCGCAGAAAAAAGCAGATAAGTCGGATGATGACGAAATTACTGACGATGAATTTGAATCATTGTTAGACGAATTGCACGGCCAGGGCAAAGCCCCGACCACAGCCGATAAACCGGCGCAGCAAAAGGCAAGCCCTAAACCAGGCGAGGCCTCTAAACCCGCCGAAGGCGCCAAACCGGCCGCAGGCCCCAAACCAGGCGAAGCCTCTAAACCAGCGCAGCCGAAGGCAAGCGCCAAACCCGCCGCAGGCCCCAAACCAGACGCTGCCGCCGCAAAGCCACCCGAAACCACCGTCCGTGTCGATACCAAACGTCTCGACGATATCATGAACATGGTCGGTGAGCTGGTGTTGGTGCGTAACCGTTTGCTGAGTCTGAGCAACAACGATGACGCCGAAAACGCTCAGGAAATGAGCAAAGCCATTTCGAACCTGGATGTGGTGACCGGCGACTTGCAGGGCGCGGTAATGAAAACTCGTATGCAGCCAATCAAGAAAGTCTTTGGTCGCTTCCCACGGGTGGTACGTGACCTGGCGCGCAGCCTGAAAAAAGAAATTAACCTGGAAATGTACGGCGAAGACACCGATCTGGATAAAAACCTGGTCGAGGCGCTGGCCGATCCGCTGGTGCACTTGGTGCGTAATTCGGTAGACCACGGCATCGAAATGCCTGACGATCGTGTGGCCAAAGGCAAACAACGCCAGGGTACGGTAACTTTATCGGCGTCGCAGGAAGGCGACCATATTATGTTGTCGATAAAAGATGACGGTGCCGGTATGGACGCGGAAAAACTCAAGCAAATCGCCATTAAACGCGGGGTGCTGGACGAAGACAGCGCCGCCCGTATGAGCGACGAAGACGCCTATAACCTGATTTTTGCTGCCGGCTTCTCGACCAAAGAACAAGTCTCGGAAGTATCCGGACGCGGCGTGGGTATGGACGTGGTAAAAACCAAGATCTCGCAGCTTAACGGCAGTGTTAAGATCAATTCGGAGCTCGGCAAAGGCACTGAATTGATGATCAAAGTGCCGCTGACATTGGCTATTTTGCCGACCCTGATGGTGGCAGTAAAACAGCAGACGTTTGCCTTGCCGTTAGCGGTAGTTAGCGAGATTATTGACCTCGATATGAGCAAAACCAACACCGTCGATGGGCAGTTAACGCTGATTGTACGTAATCGTGCGATTCCGTTGTTCTTCCTGGAGAAATGGCTGGTGCGCAATCCTGATGGCTCAGCCCGCGACGAGAATGGTCACGTTGTGGTGGTGCAAATCGGCAATCAACAAGTTGGCTTTGTGGTTAATGCGTTGATTGGTCAGGAAGAAGTCGTGATTAAGCCGTTGGATAAATTATTACAGGGTACGCCGGGTATGGCCGGCGCGACCATCACCAGTGACGGTGGTATTGCGCTGATTATTGATGTACCCAGCATGCTGAAGTATTACGCTAAACGTTAACGGATAACCCTCCACATGACAGTACGAGTTCTGGTGGTAGATGACTCGGCGTTTTTTCGCCGCCGGGTCACTGAGATCCTCGAACAAAACAGCCGCTTAGAAGTTATCGGCTCTGCTAACGACGGTCGCGAGGCCGTCGACAAGGCTCAATCCCTTCGCCCTGACGTCATTACCATGGACATCGAAATGCCGGTAATGAATGGCATCGACGCAGTCAAAGAAATTATGCGCTCGGCGCCGTGCCCGATTTTGATGTTCAGCTCATTGACCCATGAGGGCGCAACCGCAACCTTAAATGCCCTGGAAGCCGGTGCGGCTGATTTTCTGCCGAAAAAATTTGAAGATATCGCCCGTAATCGCGACGAAGCGGTAAAAACCCTGCAGGATCGGGTGCTGGCCATTGCCAACGATACCGGTGCCCGCTCAACCCGCGCGGCAACCCCGCCGCCACCGTCAGCAACGCCACGGAGCTCGACGCCGTCGACACGAACTACCACGACCCGGGATTCTTCAGGTTCGGCGCTGGATCGTATTCGCCAACGCAGTGAAGAGCGTCAACGCCAGCGGGGCGAGGCGACAGCGCCGGCCAGCGTAGCGGCTAACAGTTTAACAATTAATCGGGCCTACCAAGTTCTGGCCATCGGCACCTCCACCGGCGGCCCGGTCGCGCTACAAAAAATTCTAACCCAATTACCCGCTGATTTTCCCTACCCGATTGTTATGGTGCAACATATGCCGGCGGCGTTTACCAAGGCATTTTCGCAACGGCTCGACGGGCTGTGTAAAGTGCGGGTCAAAGAAGCCGAAGACGGCGATGTACTGCGCCCCGGGCAGGCGTATCTGGCACCGGGCGGCAAGCAAATGATCGTCGATGGCACCAGCAGCAATGCCCGTCTGCGCATCAAAGAAGACAACAGTGGCCGGGTCACTTACAAACCGAGTGTGGATATTACCTTTGCCAGTTTATCAAAATTATTCGGCGGCAAGGTATTAGGTGTGATTTTGACCGGCATGGGCGCCGATGGCCGTGAAGGGGCGCGGATGCTTAAGCAAAAAGGCGCCACCATTTGGGCACAGGACGAAGCCAGTTGCGTGGTTTACGGTATGCCGCAGGCAGTCGCTTCGGCCGGTATTTCGTCGCGTAGCATTAGCCTGAACGAAATGGCCAAAGCTATTGTTAAAGAAGTGGGATATCACTAACCATGATCGTATGGACAGTCGCCAACCAAAAAGGTGGCGTGGGTAAAACCACCACCACGGTTGCCTTAGCCGGGTTGCTGGCTGAGCGCGGCCAACGTGTACTGTGCATAGATACCGATCCGCACGCGTCGCTGACCTACTACCTGGGCTTTGACTCCGAAGAGTTGCCGGCCAGTGCTTATGACGTTTTTGTTGCGGGCAAGAACATTACCCGCGAGCAGATTCAGCAGACCATATTACCCAGCGAAGTCGACAATTTGCATGTCATGCCGGCCACCATGGCGCTGGCCACACTCGACCGCAAACTGGGTAATCAGGGCGGTATGGGGCTGGTGTTAAAACGTGCGCTGGCGCTAGTCGCGCAAGATTATGATTATGTTTTAATCGACGTACCGCCAGTGTTAGGGGTGTTAATGGTCAATGCGCTGGCCAGCTGTCATCGGGTGTTGATACCGGTGCAAACCGAATTTTTAGCGTTAAAAGGGCTGGATCGAATGATGCGCACGTTAACGCTGATCCAGAAATCCCGCGGGCACGGCTACAGTTATACTATTATTCCGACGTTGTACGACAAACGTACGCGGGCATCGCTGGATACCTATAAAAAACTGGTTGAACGTTACGGCAAGTCGGTTTGGAGTGGCATGATCCCCATCGATACCAAATTTCGTGATGCCAGTAATCAGCAACTACCGCCATCGGTGTATGCACCGAAATCACGCGGCGTACTGGCGTATCAGAGTTTATTGACCCATCTTCAGCAATTAGCACAGCAGGATACAGCATGAGCGGCAGCGATAAAGCGATGATGGAATACCTCAACGCTCTGCTTGAGGAAGAGAAAAAGCCCGTAGCCGAGTTCAACGACGAACCGATAAAAAAGCTGCTGCAAAAAGCAACCGTAGCGCGCGAAGCGCCCAAACCGCGAGACGAAGTCGAGCCCGAACCGGTCGCAGACCCCGCCCCGCGCGAAGCGCCTAAACCGCGAGACGAAGTCGAGCCTAAACCGGTCGCAGACCCTACACCGCGCAAAGCGCCTAAACCGCGAGATGAAGTCGAGCCCAAACCGCTCGCAGACCCTATGCAGGAATATCAAAAAGACGATTTCCAGGCATTGTTCTTCCGTGTCGCCGGGCTAACCTTAGCGGTGCCGCTAAAAAGTTTGGGGGGTATTCACACGCTCAGCAAAATTAGCCCGATAATCGGCAAACCGTCCTGGTTCAAAGGAATCATGACTGAACGTGAAGAAAAACTACAAGTGGTCGATACAGCTAGATGGGTGATGCCGGAAAAAATCACGCCGGAGCTGGAAGAAAAAATCGAATATCAGTATTTGATAACGCTCAACGACAGCCCCTGGGGCTTGCTGTGCGAAGAGTTGGTTGATAGTGAGCCCTTGCACCCGGACTCGATCCAGTGGCGCAGCGGGGTTAACGAAAAGCGCCCCTGGCTTGCCGGCGTGGTACGCGATCGCATGTGTGCATTGCTCGATGTTAACGCATTGATTACACTGCTTGATAATGGTTTGGGACATATTAAAAAATAATGTATGTCGGGTCCTGACACGACATACCATGGTCCGTGCTAACGTGCGTCAGGACGCACGCTACGGATTTACTGGGTGGTCGCGTGTTGATGCGGCTAAAATACCCGTGCGTCAGGACGCACGCTACGGATTTACTGGGTGGTCGCGTATTGATGCGGCTAAAATACCCGTGCGTCAGGACGCACGCTACGGATTTACTGGGTGGTCGCGTGTTGATGCAGCTAAAATACCCGTGCGTCAGGACGCACGCTACGGATTTACTGGGTAGGTCGCGTCCTGACGCGACATTTAAAGACGCGGAGCAATACTATGGCGACGGAAACTCGAAACGTGAAAGACAACAGAAAAAACAACGACGCAGAAGCAAATGACGAAGTATTGCAGTGGGTAACTTTTCAACTAGAAGAAGAAACCTACGGCATCAACGTAATGCAGGTGCAGGAAGTACTGCGCTACAGCGAAATTGCGCCGGTCCCCGGAGCACCAAACTACGTACTCGGTATCATTAACCTGCGCGGTAACGTCGTCACGGTTATCGACACCCGTTTGCGTTTTGGTTTGCCGCAAACCGAAGTCACCGACAGTACCCGCGTAGTGATCATCGAGTCTGAAAAACAGGTCATCGGTATTTTGGTCGACAGCGTCGCCGAAGTTGTTTACCTGAAAAAGTCAGAAATCGATACCGCACCTAACGTTGGTACCGACGAGAGCTCACGCTTTATTCAGGGTGTAAGCAATCGTGACGGCGAACTGCTGATTTTGGTCGATCTGGATAAGATGCTGACCGATGACGAGTGGGACGAAATCTCACGGTTAGGTTAACAGACGGAGTTTGCCGGTGATCCTGTCTACGCCGCTGGTTATAGCTATTATCGCATTAGTGCTGGCCTTGCTGGCGCTAACTGCTGTGGTTATTACTGCGCGTAAGCAAAGCCAGGTAATTGAACGGCAGCAACAGCGTCTGATGATGCTGACCGAAACCGCCAGTGATATTTTAGCCCTCAAAAAGCAGCTGGAGCAGCAGAACGAGAAGCAGGACGGTGGCGATTTTGCCCAAACCCAGCAACTGCAGCAAAGCCTTGAGTTAAGCCTAAAGCAACAGCTGGAACAACAAAACCAGCAATTGCAGCAAACCGTCGCACAGCTTAGCCAGGAACAATGCGCGCTCGAACAAAAGCTGCAACAATTATCTGAGCAAGACCCAGGCGCCAAACTCTACCAACGCGCCGCCAAACTCGTCGCCAGCGGCGCCAGCATAGAAGAAATCATGCAGGAATGCGATCTGCCCCGCGCCGAAGCCGAACTCCTCGCCGCCATGCGGAGATGATGTAGCCGATTGTTTGGTTTCGATGGGATGCACCGGCGACGGGGCGCTACGTCCCGCCGGTGGATTTTCGTTTATTCCCACGAAGCGGGAAATTTGCCGTCGAGCAAGTAAGCGAAGGCGATGATTTCGGCAATGATGATATATAAATCGCGGGGGATTTCTTCGCCAACGTTCAGGCGCGCGAGCGAATCGGATAATAAGGGATCCTCGTGCACCATCACGCCGTGCTCTTTGGCTACCGCAATAATTTCTTCTGCCAGTTCGTCAAAGCCTTTAGCGATAACCTGCGGTGCATTGACGCCATCATAGGCAAGGCCAATGGCTTGTTTTTCTTTGCGATCATCGCTCATACGGTCACCCGAATTATGCCACTTTGTTGTTTCGCCAGCGTGTCGGGTACCCGACCTTTTTGTACCGTTAAATTCAGTCCGTTTACCTCGAGTTGTTCAAAGCGCTTAGTCAGTTTTTCCAGCTTGGTCTCCAGCGCCCGTTGCGCATGGTCAGATTCGGTATAAAAATCGACGCGGGTGCCGGCCGGGTGGTAGCGACCTTTAACCAATAACGGGCCATAACTTTTTAATTCAAAGCGCAAGGTAAATAACCACAGCGTACGGCCTTGTTCACCGTCACTACCACGTTCTTGCTCGCGACGAATCAATAACTCGTGTTGTTGTTCTGGCTGTTGCGCATTAGCCGGCAACAACACATAGTATTCCGGTGTTGCTGCCGATGTCTCAGCGAGCCTCGCCTGACTAGTTTGAGCACTGTTCACCGCCGAGGTAAATAGCTGCATTAAGCGCTGTAGTTGCGTTTGCGGCAATTGTTGCAACAGCTGGTTAATGCGTTCGCGCACTTCGCCGGTAAAACCGGTATCGCCGGCACTGCGTGGTGCCGGGCGCATTACTTCGTCAATTAATGCCTGTGTCAGCTGGCTTACCGACTGCTGTTGCGAGCCACTTAGCGGAGCGGCCGATTGTGACGCCGCGGCTGCGGGCTTTTGCAGTGCCATGCCCAACAACATCATCAGCATTTTGCCCAGCGTACCCATTTGTTGTTGTGGCGCTGTTGCGACGGGTTTTGCCGCAAACCAGTCGTTAACCCATTGCTTAAGTTGCTGCGGTTGTTGCATGGCCTCGCCTTTCGGCAGTTGCTGCAAAACGGCCTGTAAGACGCTGGCCAGCGCTTGACGCGGGGAGGGCGCTTCGCGTGGTGTAGGCTCGGCGGTGCCTCGCGGGGTGGGCGCTTCGCGCGGTGTGGGCTCGGCGGTGCCTCGCGGGATAGGCGCTTCGCGCGGTGTAGGCTCAGCGTTGCCTCGCGGCGGAGGGAGTTCGCGAATCAGGTTTTGCAGGGCTTGTTGCAATTGGTTGGGGGTGGTTTGGCTTGCTTGCTTTAGCAATACGCCTGGGGTGGCTGGCGGTGGCGCCGTTGGCGCGGCTGTTTTCGGCGTTGCCGAGGCTGTTGGCAGCGTGCCTTCGGCCGCTGCGGCTGTTTGCGCTGCGCGCGGTGTTAACAAAGGCACCTGCGTTCCGGATTGCTGAGTCGGCGTTTGTTGGGGCAAGCGTTGTTGAGCTACGCTTTGCAACAAGGCATCGGCTGCGGGCCTGGGCAGTTGTGCCAGTGGCAATTTAATCTCTACCGGTTGTTTAGGCGCTTTAAGACTAACCAATTGCAGGTTTAATTGCGGCTTACTCTCTTGTGCTGCTGGCTTGCTGACGGACTTTGCAATAACCAGCATCGGTTGTTGCGGCGCTTGCTGCTGTAGTTCCTGAATCTGTTGTTGCTGAGTCCGGGTTATGGCTACCGGCACAACCACGTTTTTACCCTGCACAGTTAATTGCAGCAGCACCTGTGGTGGCTGCTGTTTTGCCGCATTGGCGGGCTGTACGGTCACCTTTACTGCCATTATCGGCAAACGGCTAAGTTGCTGGCCGACTTGCTGCTGCACACTTTGCTGCAAAAGCCCACCAGCTTGCCCCTGCGCAGCAGGCGTTTGCGCTGCTGTGGCTGAGCCAGCAACATTACCCGTCCCGCCGCCGGCACGCTGCAATACCCCCATCAACACCTTCGCCGACTCGGCATTGACCACCCGGGTTAAGTCATTCAATACCCGCACAGGCAACGCATCGGGCGCGGCCGATTTAGCACCGCCACTGTTACCCAGCAGATTTTGTAGTAACTGACCCAGCTCCATGTAACCTCTGTATTACCCGTTAGCAAACGTTGACTTAACACGGACAAATTGCCGCGCCTTTACATGGTATTTTCGGCAGCAATTGTGGTAAACTCGAATTAATTTATCCATCTAAATATGCGCCTTGTTGGAACCCACGAATGACTCAGTTCGCGAACTCAGCAGTACCACTATTACACGCAGACGGTGTAAGCTCAATTCGCAGTGGCCGCGTATTGTTCTCGCAGTTGCAGTTTGCCGTACAAAGCGGCGAAATTTGGCAGATTACCGGTGCTAATGGCGCCGGTAAGTCGACCTTGCTGCGTATGTTGACCGGCTTGCTGCAACCGTCAGAAGGGCGCATCTACTTTAACGGCAATCCGATCGAAAAAGTTCGCGACGACTACCATCAGCAATTACTTTACATCGGCCACAAAGCCGCCGTTAAGCCCGAGTTGACCGCGCTCGAAAACGTCTACTGGCAGCGCCGTCTTAACGGCGATACTAACGCCAAAAACCAACAACAAAGCGATTGGGATGTGCTGGAACAACTGGGCTTACTGGGGTTGGAAGAAGAATTCACCGGTCGCCTGTCGGCTGGCCAGCAGCGTCGTGTAGCGTTAACCCGCTTATGGTGCAGTCAGGCCAAACTATGGATCCTGGACGAGCCCTTTACCTCACTGGATGTCGAAGGCATTGCCTTGCTGCAACAACGCTTTATTGAACATTTAAATCAGGGCGGCACCATCGTCATGACCTCGCACCAGCCGCTAAACGACCCGCAACTGCCGTTGCAGCAATTAGCTTTAGCGGCACCGCAATACGAGATGCTGGCGTCATGAGCAGTAGCGTGAACTCGACCGCACTGTGGCGGTCTGTATTGGTACGTGACTTGCGCATTGCAGCACGGCGGCGCTCAGATGCACTTAATCCGTTGCTGTTTTTGTTGATGGTCGTGACCCTGTTCCCGTTGGGCGTGGGCCCCGGGCCGGATATCCTGGCGCGCATTGCACCGGGAATTATCTGGGTGGCGGCGTTACTGGCAACCTTGTTGGGACTGGATCGGTTGTTTAAAGACGACTATAACGACGGCAGTCTGGAACAACTGTGTTTGCTGCCACAGCCGCTGGCCTTTACGCTGACCGCAAAAGTGGCGGCGCATTGGCTGTTAAGTGGCTTGCCGCTGGTTATTTTATCGCCGGTGTTGGCCTTGTTACTGAATTTGCCGTTAGATGCCTGGTGGGCGCTGGCGCTAACCTTACTATTGGGCACTCCGGCACTGAGTGCGTTAGGTGCCATCGGTGCCGCTTTAACATTACAGCTACAACGTGGCGGCACGCTGATTAGCTTGATATTATTGCCGCTGTTTATTCCGCTGTTAATCTTCGCGACCTCGGCGGTCGAAAATGCCGGCATGGGGCTGGCGGTACACGGGCAATTGGCCATTTTGGCTGCAATTTCCGTATTAACGGTAACCCTGGCGCCGCTGGCAATGGCGGCCGCTGTCAGAATGAGTATGAATTAATATGTGGCGATGGTTACATCCTTACGCAAAACCTGAAGCAACCTACCGTTTAGTCGACAAACTACTGCCGTGGTTTGCCGCTTTAACTATCATTAGCCTGGCGGTGGGTATGATCTGGGGACTGGCTTTTGCGCCGGCTGATTACCAGCAGGGCGACAGCTATCGCATCATCTATATTCACGTGCCGTCGGCAATCTTTTCGATGGGCGCGTATTTTGGTATGGCGGTGATGGGTGCCATTGCGCTGATTTGGCAAATAAAAACTGCCGAATGGTCAATTCCGGCTATTGCGCCGGTGGGCGCGGCCATGACGGCTATCGCCTTATTCACCGGCGCCATTTGGGGTAAACCCATGTGGGGAACCTGGTGGGTGTGGGACGCACGCCTGACGTCAGAACTGATTTTATTGTTTTTATATGTTGGCGTGATGGCGCTTTACTATGCCTTCGATGATCAGCGTACCGGCGCCAAAGCCGCAGCCATACTGGCGATGGTCGGGGTGGTTAATCTGCCTATCATTCATTATTCGGTGGAGTGGTGGAATACCCTCCATCAGGGCGCGACTATTACCAAGTTCGAACGTCCGTCCATTGCTACCAGTATGCTGTGGCCATTACTGATTAGCCTGCTGGGCTTTATGTTATTGACCGCGACGCTGGTGATGATGCGTTTTAAAAACGAATTACTGCGCCACGAATTGCATCGGCCGTGGGCACAGAAGGTGCTGGGTACGGCGCAGGAGGCTGACTAATGGCGTTTGATAGTTTCAGTGATTTTGTTCAGATGGGCGGCTACGGATTTTATGTTTGGCTGTCTTTCTTTTTAACCTTTTTGGTGATTGCCGGTGTCGCATTGGATGCCGCGATTGGGCGTCGCCGTTTGCAGCGTCAAAGTAAAACGTTACTGCGCCGCAAACAGCGTCTGTCCAAACGTCAACAACGGCAAGCATCGCCGGTCGGGGAGTCGAAGCGATGAATCCACGCAGAAAAAAGCGCTTAACCTGGGTCGCACTATTAGTGGTTGGCGTGTCAGTTGCGGTAGGACTGATGCTCTACGCTATGAGCCAGAGTATTAATTTGTTTTACACGCCGTCTGATTTTGTCGAAGTCGAAGAAGGCAAGCAGGCGCCGGTTGTAGGCCAGCGCATGCGCGTTGGCGGCATGGTGGTGGAAGGCTCGGTTAAGCGTAACCGCGACACCCTCGAAGTTAAATTTAACATCACCGATACCGGACCCGAAATTACGGTGTTGTATCAGGGCATTTTGCCGGATCTATTCCGCGAAGGGCAGGGCATTGTCGCGCAGGGCGAATTAGTTGAACCGCGTGTGCTTAAAGCCAGCGAAGTACTGGCCAAGCACGACGAAGAGTACATGCCGCCTGAGCTGGCCGAAAAAATGAAAGGCATTAAACATGTTAATCCGAATTCACCTGAGGCTTACACTGACGACGGGAGCGAGCAATGATTGCTGAACTCGGACACCTCAGTATCGCCATTGCCTTAGCTTTTTCGGTATTGCTGGCCGGCTATGCGCTTTATGGCGCGTGGCGTGGGCACGGTGGCGTGATGAGTTACGCGCGGCCGCTGGCTATCGGGCAGTTTTTATTTACCGCTATAGCTTTTGCGATGTTGGTTACGGCGTTTGTCGTTAACGATTTTTCCATTGCTTATGTAGCCGCCAACTCGAACACTGCACTGCCGACTCATTATCGAGTGACCGCGGTATGGGGATCGCACGAAGGTTCATTCCTGCTGTGGATGTTGATGCAGTCGGGCTGGATAGCGGCAGTGGCACTGCTGTCACGCTCGATGCCGCTACCGATGGTGGCGCGGGTATTAGGTATTTTAGGCCTAATCAGCATCGGCTTTTACCTGTTTATGCTAACGGTCTCCAATCCGTTTGATCGTAGCCTACCGATGATCCCGGTAGACGGCCGCGATCTGAATCCGTTATTACAAGACCCCGGCATGATCATTCATCCGCCGTTACTGTATATGGGTTACGTCGGCTTCTCGGTGGCGTTCGCCTTTGCTATCGCGGCATTGATATCCGGTAAGCTCGACGCCGCCTGGGCGCGCTGGTCGCGCCCGTGGACTCTGGCTGCGTGGATTTTTCTGACCCTGGGTATCGCTATTGGTAGTTGGTGGGCCTATTACGAACTCGGCTGGGGCGGCTGGTGGTTCTGGGATCCGGTCGAAAACGCCTCGTTTATGCCATGGCTGGTGGGGACCGCCTTATTGCACTCGCTGGCGGTCACCGAAAAGCGCGGCAGTTTTAAATCATGGACGGTGCTGTTAGCCATAGCGGCCTTTAGTTTAAGTTTGCTGGGTACCTTCTTAGTGCGCTCCGGCGTATTGGTCTCGGTGCATGCGTTCGCCTCCGATCCCACCCGCGGGCTGTTTATTTTAGTGTTGTTAGCCATCGTTATTGGCGGCTCGCTTATTCTTTATGGTATGCGAGCCTCGCAAATGCAGGGCTATAGCCGTTACGACCTGGCCTCGCGCGAAGTGATGCTACTGGGCAATAACGTGCTGCTGATGGCCGCCATGATTGTGGTACTGCTGGGCACCCTGCTGCCATTAGTCCATAAAGAACTGGGTATGGGCAGTATCTCCATTGGTGAACCGTTCTTTAACGAGCTGTACGCCTACCTGGTGGTACCCTTTGCATTACTACTTGGGGTCGGCCCGCTGATGCGCTGGCGCCGACAGCCACTGCAGCCGCTACTTAAACCACTGGCACTGTGTCTGGTATTAGCCCTCGCACTGACCTTTATTTTACCGCGTATTTGGGCTGAACAACTGCCGGTGTGGGCGGCTATTGGTCTGTTCCTGGCGTTCTGGGTGGCACTGTCGACGATAACCGAAGTGCAACAGACCCTAAAACAACGCAAACAGGGCCTGGCAGGCATTACCCGTATACCGGCCAGCCATTGGGGCATGGTGCTGGGGCACATCGGCTTCGCCGTAACCCTGATTGGGGTGGCGTTGGTGTCGCATTACGAAACCGAGCGTGATGTTGCCATTGCGCCCGGACAAACCGTAGAAGTTAGTGGTTATGAGTTAACCTTTAAGGAGCTTACGCACTTTGAGGGGCCTAATTACCTTGCTGATCAGGGAATTTTCCAGCTACATAAAAACGGCGAATTCGTTACCGAAGTGGTTAGCGAAAAACGCTTTTACACCGTTCAGCGCATGAGCATGACCGAAGTCGGCTTAGACGCTAGTTTATTGCGAGACTTATATGTAGCGATGGGCGAGCCTTTAGATGATGTCGCGGACGCGGATCAGCCCTGGGCAGTGCGTTTTTACGTAAAACCTTTTGTGCGCTGGATTTGGTTAGGCGCGATTATTATGGCCATTGGTGGCGCACTAGCGATGGCCGACAAGCGCTATCGTTCGGGCAAACGGGTTAAAGCTAAGGAGCAGTCGGCATGAGTGAAGAGCAGTCCAAACGCCGTTGGTGGGTGCTATTTGCGCCTTTAATCGTATTTGCACTATTGCTGGTGTTTTTATTAAAAGGCCTGGGCAGTGACCCGACCAAACTTGAATCGGTGTTAATTGATAAATCGGTACCTGAATTCAATGCCGTGGACTTGTTTAACAACGACAAAGTCTACAGCCAGGAGGTGTTAAAAGACGGCCCCATGCTGATGAACGTCTGGGCCACCTGGTGCCCGACCTGCCGCGCTGAACATGCGTTTTTAAACGAGTTGGCGGCACAGGGAATTCCTATTGTCGGGCTAAATTACAAAGACGATTCGCGTGCCAAAGCCATAGGCTGGTTAAATACCCTTGGCGACCCGTACACCGTTAACCTGTTCGATCCCGAAGGCGAGGTCGCCTTTGAATTTGGTGTGTACGGTGCGCCGGAAACTTACTTTATTGATGCCGAGGGCAAAATTCGTTACCGCCATGTGGGCGACGTCAATGCCCGTAACTGGCAGAACAAACTCAAAGGCATTTATAGCCAGTTACAGCAGGAGGCACAGCAATGAGATATTTCAGTGCGTTAATAGCCAGCCTGTTGCTGTGTTTAAGTCTCGGGGCTTTGGCGCAGCAGGTTACCTATGATGGCCACGAATTCGACACTGAACAACAGCGCAAGACCTACGCGGAACTGATCAGCGAGTTACGCTGCCCGAAATGTCAAAACCAGAATATCGCCGACTCCAATGCACCGCTCGCTGCGGATATGCGTGAACGCGCCTACGAAATGGTCATGGCCGGTGAATCGAAACAAGCGGTTATTGATTACATGGTCGCGCGCTACGGCAATTTCGCGCACTATAAGCCGCCGTTTAATGTATTTACCGCCATACTTTGGGTGGCACCGGTGGCGATTGCATTAATTGGCATTTTTCTGGCCTTGCGCTTATCGCGAAAGCGTAGCCAGCCGGTCACCTTAAGCGACGAAGAAAAGCGTCGCCTGGCGCAACTAAAAGCGGAGGCCAAAGATGATTAAGTTAGTACTGGCGTTAGCCGTGTTAGTCATCTTAGCGGTGATTGTCATTTTATTGGCACGGGTATTTCAGCACAAACAGCAGCTTAGCCGCGATAACGAAAATCAGCAGTGGTACCGTCAGCGCCTGTCCGAATTAGACGAGGATCATGCCAACGGTCGTGTCAGCGAAGAAGAATATCAGCAAGCGGTAACCGAGCTGGATAAAACCTTCGTTACCGATAATCGTAATATCGAAGCCGACATAAAATGGCTACCGGCTAAACCCTGGCTACCCATTGTCTTATTGGTGGTGTTGTCGGTAGGGCTCTACATCGCATTCGGTAGCTGGACACTGCAGCGCCAGGCCGACGACGCCTTGCAGCAATTGCCCGAGCTGGGCAAAACCGTGTTACAGGAACAACAGCAGGTGGATGCCGAGACGCTGTCGACCTTTGCGCTGGGGCTGCGGCAAAAACTACAACGCCAGGGCGACGACCCCATCGCGTGGTGGATTTATGCCGGTCTGATGAGCGATTTACAACAGTTCGACCAGGCCAATAACGCCTTCCAACGGTCGCTGGACTTAGACCCTGACCGTGTCGGCACGCTGATTAGCTATGCACGCTTTTTACTGCAAAATGGCGGCGCAGAGACTAACCAGCAGGCGGCGCAGTTATTAGCTCGGGCACTGCGGTTAGAGCCGGATAATGCTGATGCACTGTCATTAAGCGGTTTTGTTGCATTCGAAAACGCCAATTACGAACAAGCTATCAACGCGTGGCAGCGCTTGTTATCGTTAACACCTGCAGACTCAAACCGGCGCGAGGTGGTGGAACAGGCAATTGCCGATGCCAAGCAGCAGTTGCAACAGGGTGCCATGAGCCTGACGGTAACGGTGGAGCTGGGCGAAACCGTGCGTGATGCACTGCCTGCCAATGGTACCTTGTTTATTTACGTGACTGCGCCTGATGGAGCACCGATGCCGGCGGCGGTTAAGCGTGTTGCCGCCGGCAGTTTGCCGGTAACTGTTACCTTGAGTAACCAGGATTCGATGCTGCCCGACTATCAGTTAAGCTCACTCGAGCAATGGAAAGTACAGGCGCGCGTCTCGCAAGATGACAAAATAGATGTACAAGCGGGTGATCTGAATGCCGTACCAGCGGTTATTAATGCAAAGGATTCTGCCAGCGTCACACTGCGGCTGACAGAGCAAGTTGCGACAACAAACAATCAAAATGGAAGTGGAAAGTAAGCGATGCAAAAAAGGTGGTATGCGAAGCTGTTTGGTGCGCTGATGTCAGTGCTGGTGTTGGCCGGTTGTTCATCCACACCGGATGATCCTTATGCCGACAAGCGAGACCCGTTCGAGGACATGAACCGCGTGGTCTGGGATTTTAACCAAGATGTTGACGAAGCAGTAATCAAACCAACCGCCGAGGTTTATGAAAACATCCCGGCACCGGTGCGTCATTCGTTGTATCGCGCGTTCGAAAACCTGCAAGAGCCCTGGTCGTTTGTAAATAATATTTTGCAAGGTAAACCCAAAGATGCCGGTGTTACCGTGGGTCGCTTTTTCTTTAACAGCACCATTGGTTTGCTGGGATTATTGGATCCGGCCACCGAAATGGGCCTGACCAAACGCGAAGAATCACTGGGCGAAACACTGGCACTGTGGGGCGTACCGGACGGTCCTTACCTGATGTTGCCACTGTTGGGCCCGACGGTACTTATCGATCGTGGTACCGACTGGGTTGACGGCAATTACTTCCCTTATACCGCAGTCGACTCAGACTGGGACATTCCGCGTTATACGGTAAAAGGGCTGGAGCTGCGCTTACGCTTGCGTGAGCAAGAGCAAGTGCTGGAGAACGCGCTGGACCCCTACACCTTTGTTAAAGAGGCGTATTATCAAAACTGGCGTTACAACGTGTATGACGGTAATCCGCCGCAAGAGCCGGCTGAAGACTTCGAAGATTTTGAAGATTTTTAATCAAATCGTGACATTGACGCCAGCCTGATCCTGAACAATGCTTAAGGCAGTTTCGGTATTTAAAGGCGGTAAACATGTCGCAGGCAACGGTATTAATGATCGAGGACGACGTCGTTTTTCAGGGCGTCGTGCAACAATACCTGCGTCAGCTCGATTATGACGTGCACTGTACAGCTAACGGCCGCGAAGGCATCAAACTGTGCAGTCAACGTACCCCCGATATTATCATTTGTGACTTAAAACTCCCTGATATCAGCGGTCTCGAGGTTATCGAGACACTGCTGTCGATGACCACCGACCTGCCGATTATTGTGGTTTCTGCCAGTGACTCCATGGCGGATATCCGCGAAGCGGTGCGACTAGGGGCGTGGGATTATCTGGTCAAGCCGTTAGAGAGTTTAACCACCCTAAACGAGGCAATTCAGCATTGTCTTAAGCGCTACCAGTTAGAAGAAACCTACCTGCATGATCGCTGGGAGCTGGATGATCATATCGACGTGCTCTACAACGATGATGCGCTGGTACAGCGGCTGACGCACGAATTATTGCCTAATGGCTCGCTGCAGTTGGGCGGCTACCGGTTTGATTTTCATCTGCAAAACGGACAGCCTAGTTTGTGGCTGGATTACCGGCCACTGCTGGACGGCAGGGTGCTGGTGCTGATGGCAAGCCCGCAAAACGCAACCGACCAAACCCTGATACCCTTGCTGGTTTTCAAAACGCTGTTAGATCCGCTGTTACGTCAACACCTGTCCGGAAACGACGATACGGTTTTACAACCACAGCGGCTGTTGCGGCATCTTAATAACGAGCTCTGTCACTCGCGCATTCGTACGGCTTTTGATGTCTGGGTGGGGGTGTTAGATACCAAACAACAACACTGGCGCTGGGCGCAGGCGGGGGACATGATACACAGTGAACCGCAGGCAAAACCGGATCTGGCGTTGGGCATATGGCAACAGGCGCGCTATCAATGCCGTGAACTTGAACAAGTGAGTAAAATTCATGCCCGGCTGCCACAACAAGCCGAGCTAATTATTCAGCGCGAGACGCCTCAAACTGCCGAATAGCCTTATCGATGTAGGGCAGGCTCATATTGATATTAATTGGCTGGGTAAACAACGGATAACCAATTCCGGCCGCTAACAACGCGGGTAACTTCCACCATCCTTGCACGTCTACGATGGCATAAAATACCACACAAATTGGCACTAACTTAGCCAGGTTGCAGATTAACCGACGTGGAACAGGCATCGCTTGTTGCGCTGCAGCCAGTATTGCTGCACGCTCAACAAATGAATAGTCCTGCAATTGCGGAACTTTTTTGGAAGAAAAATACAGGGCCATAAGTACCTTTGTTACCTTTAAATTCACTGTCTATAGGCGCGTTGAGGTTGCATTATAACAGTAAAACGCGGTATAAACGTGGCCGATTTTTAGAACTTTAGAATAGGTAAAAGCATGGACAAGCAGAACGTCAAAAAAGTCGTTATCCCGGTTGCGGGACTAGGAACACGGATGTTACCAGCCACTAAGGCCATTCCAAAAGAAATGCTGCCGCTGGTCGATCGTCCGTTAATTCAGTTTATTGTGGAAGAGTGTGCTGCGGCGGGCTTAACCGATGTGATTTTGGTTACACATTCCAGTAAAAACAGTATCGAAAACCACTTCGATACCAGTTTTGAACTAGAAACAACCCTCGAGCGCCGCGTTAAGCGTCAGTTGTTAGAAGAAGTACAGGCGATTTGTCCCAAAGGCACCACCATTATGCACGTGCGTCAGGGCGAGGCGAAGGGCTTAGGCCATGCGGTGCTGTGTGCGCGGCCGTTGGTCGGTAATGAACCGTTTGCGGTGGTGTTACCGGATGTCCTGGTCGACGAAGCCAGCTGCGACCTTAAGCGCGACAACATGGCCGAAATGAAGCGCAATTTTGAGCAGACCGGCGCGGCCCAGGTGATGGTAGAGAAAGTGCCACACGAAAATGTTAGTAGCTACGGCGTTGCCGATATTAACGGTGCGGATTTGGCCCCCGGTGAGCAGGCGGCCATTAAGCAATTGGTTGAAAAACCCGCCGTGGACGAGGCGCCGTCAGATTTGGCTGTGGTTGGTCGTTATGTGTTCCCGAAAGAATTATGGCCATTGCTGGAAAGAACCCCGGTTGGTGCCGGCAACGAAATTCAGCTAACCGACGCCATGGCAATGTTATTGCAGGATAAACCGGTCAATGCCTACTACATGAAAGGCAAAAGCCACGACTGCGGCAACAAATTCGGCTACGCCAAAGCCTTCCTCGAGCACGCCCTGCGCCACCCGCAACTAGCGGATGATATGCGGGATTATATAAATAGGCTTTGATGACATACGACGGTGGGGGGCATTCCGCTCCGCCGTTGCGTTCGGCTACGCCTCACTAAACCGGCGGCCACTTACGATATGAATTAATAGCGAGGGGTAGTCGGCATCAAGGTTTTAAAAGGATTCAACGTCATCGTTTCAAAAGTGCAATTTAGCTCGCGACGGAAAGGAATGATTGCATATCGTAAGTAGCCGTCGGCTTAGCGGCGCAACGCGCCGCGTGACGGCGGGAATAGATGTCACGAAACGGCCGCTTTCTGCGCTTCGATCTCCTTGCCCAGGATCAAGTCGGCCAATTGGCGTGCGCAGGGGCCGGTTTGTTCGCCTTTCGGTAGCACCATATACAAGCTGCCTTTGCGGCAGCTACTGCCTTCCAGTTGCAGTTTGCGAATAGCGCCTTTTTTCATCTCGCGCTCGGCAATGTAGGGCGGTAACCAGCAAAAGCCGAGGCCGGAACGAACCAATCGCAAAGCTTCGTCGAAATGGCTCACCGTCCAGCGTTGCTCCGCCTTCAGCCAGCCTTCATCCTCCTGCGGATGTTCGGCGGTATCGCGGATAACAATTTGCAAATGCTGGCTTAACTCGTCCTGCGCAACCGGCTGTTCGAGTTGCGCCAACGGATGGTCAGGATGGCACACCAAATCCATCACATAATCGTCAATAGGTTCGCCAATATAGCCTTTCGGCAGGTGGTGGGTAATGACCACATCCGCTGATTTTTCGCGAATGTGCTCCAGCGTGCCGGTCAATACGGTGTCTTCGATCGATAACCGGCTGCCGCGGCTAAAGTCCTGAAACTTGCGTAATGCCGGAATCAGCGTCGAGCGGTCAAACACCATCTCCAGCGCTAATTTAACTTCCGGCTCCCAACCTTGTTCCAGGTTATGCGCCAGTTGTTCCAGTTCCTGTGCCGTTTGTGTTAACTGTCGGGAGCGACGCAGCATAACCTCGCCCACCGCCGTTAAAACCGCCTTACGACCTTTAACCTCAAGCAGTTGTACGCCTAACACCTGTTGTAATTTTGCTACGGCGTGGTTTAAAGAGGATTGGCTCTTATTCAATTTATCGGCTGCGTGAGCATAACCGCCACAGTCGATAACGGCCTGAAAAATCCGCCACTGCTCTAAGGTGGATTTTGCTCTGTAATGTGCCATATCAGTATTGATACCGCCCTTATTGAAGAAAACTTAGGTCCGTGCAGTCAGAATGGCACGGATCGGTGCTTTGTACCCTTCAATAGTCATATTGTAGTCATTTGGATCAAGAAAATCTTTTAACGATTCACCCTGCATCCATTCCGTCGACCGCTGTTCGTCCAGAGAGGTGACGTTATGGTCAACAATTTCGATGTCTTTGAAGCCCAGCCGTTGTAGCCAAACCGCCAACGCCTCAGCGCTGGGTAAAAACCAAACATTGCGCATTTGTGCATAACGTTCACCGGGCATCATCACCGTGGTATCGTCGCCCTCGACTACAATCGTCTCCAGCACTAACTGGCCGCCGGGCTTTAACAACCCTTTTAACTGCTGCAAAAATTCCAGCGGCGAACGGCGGTGATACAACACACCCATGCTAAACACGGTATCGAAGCTTTTTAACTCCGGCATCTGTTCAATACCGACCGGGAAAAAGTGCGCGTGCCGGGCAAGCGCCGGCGGCATATATTTTTTAATCGCCTGAAACTGGGTTAAAAACAGCTCGCCCGGATCGACTCCCCAAACATCCTCCGCACCGGCTTCCAGCATCCGCCATAAGTGATAACCGCTGCCACAGCCGACATCCAGCACTTGTTTGCCCTGTAATGAATCCAGATGGGGCGCAACCCGCTGCCACTTCCAGTCCGACCGCCATTCGGTATCGATGGTCATGCCGAACAAATCGAACGGACCTTTACGCCACGGGCATAACTGCATTAACAGCCCGCGCATTTGCGCTCGCTGCGAGTCGGTCGCCCGCGCCGCAGAGCCGATGCTAATGGTGTCGCCTAAATCAACATCCGCGCTATCCGTTAGTTCGATATCCGGCAACTGCTTTAACACCCGTTGCCATTTTTTAAAGTCGCCATGGGGTTTGTCGCTAAACTGACGTAGCTGTGTTGGTAAGGTTTCCAGCCAGGCGGCATGCGGGCTATCGATTAAACGTTGCAGTGAATGATTAAACATCGGCATTAGTCAGTTCCCTTAACAGCCAGCATGGCAGCAAAATTAAAACACTGAAACCAGCAGCCATAGTGAGCAAAGCCGGCTTCCTTAAAGCGCGCAAAATGGTCGGACAGCTTGTCAATTTTCATGACGTTTTCGATGGCGGCGCGTTTTTGGCTGATTTCCAGCTCGCTGTAGCCATTGGCACGCTTAAAATCGTGGTGCAGATCCACCAGTACATCGTTCATGGTATCGTCCTCGGCGATGATTTTTTCGGCAATCATCAAGGCACCACCGGGGCGTAAACCAGAAAAAAGTGTCGAAATAATACGCTGGCGCTCTTCACGCGGCACGAATTGCAACGTAAAATTGAGCACTATCATAGACGCATTAGTAATGTCGGTTTCGCGGATATCCTCGCATCGTAGTGTTACCGGCACTTGGCTTTTAAAACCTTGCAGGTGCAGTCGCGCCCGCTCGACCATTGCTTCGGAGTTGTCGACGGCGATAATCTGAACCGGTGCAGTGGCTTCGCAGCCTTTGCGCAAAGCCAGCGTTGCCGCGCCCAGCGAGCAACCTAAGTCATACACGTTGGAATTCGGTTGAACGTAACGTGCGGCCAGTTGCGGCAAGGTTTGTAAAATGCTGGAATAACCCGGAACCGAGCGGTTTATCATGTCGGGAAACACCTCGACCACGTGCTGATCGAAGCTAAAATCAGCGACACTCGGTAAGGGTTTAGAAAAAATAGTATCGCGATGGTTCATAAATGGCGCGCCTGTCCGATAATGCTCTATATAAACAATAACGTAATAGTTTACCTAACCTGTCGGAGAATATACAACGAATGAAACATCAATGGCGGTCATTGCTTGCTTTCATGTTGCTGCTGTTTGGTCTTAACGCGCATGCCGCGAATGAGGCCAACGACTGGCTGGTTGAGCATCCGGAAATACGGGTTGGCGTGCCGGAAGATCTGAAGCCGCTTATTTCGTTCGATCAGGACAAGGCTGTTGGCTTTGATGTTGATATGCTGACAGCCATCACCCAGGGCGTACCGCTGGATTTTGTCTGGGTGCCCTGTGGCAGTTGGTCGGACTGTTTAAGTGCCCTGCAGCAACGCCAGATCGATGTACTGCCCAGTATGTCATTTTCTACCGACCGCGCAGCCTATACCAGTTTTACTCAACGCTACTGGACCATGCCCTGGGCCGCCTTGTCGATACATGACGTTGGCGAGCAGGTTCCTCGAGAACTCAAAGCCGAGCAGCTGCGGGGGCAACGCATTGGTGTGACCCAGGGTTACAGCGTTATCCCAATGCTGCAGCATATCCAGCAAACCGAGGTGGTGGAATTTAAGACCTTGCCGCGGGGCATTGATGCCCTCGCCCGCGATGCCATAGACGTTTATATTGACAGCCTGCCGATTTTGGTTGATGAGTTACAGCAACGGCCGGTGGCTAACGCCGATTTAAGCGTGCTAACCGGCGCGCCGGGGGAGGATTTGTTTTTTGGCGTGCGTAGCGATTACCAACCGCTGGTGGTGATATTTAATCAGGGTATCGAAAAACTGACCGAGTTAGAGCGTCAACGCATACGTCGTAAATGGTATGGCTACGAATTGCAGCGTGGCTGGAGCGATCAGGAGTTGCTCAGCCTGGGCCTAAAAGTGGGCTCGGTGGTGGTATTGTTGATTGCCGGTGTGGCCTACTGGAACAGCCGCCTGCGACGCGAGGTTAAATTGCGCAAATCGGCTGAGCGACGGATTCGTTACGTCGCCACGCACGACGAACTGACTGGTTTACCTAATCGTAATTTGCTCAGTGACAGGTTAGAGCAGGCGATTTTGCAGCATCAGCGCGGCAATAAAGCCTTTAGCATGATGTTTCTGGACTTAGATGGTTTCAAGGCGATTAATGATGACTTTGGCCACGAATACGGCGATGAAATACTCATCCACGCTGCGCAACGGTTAATCGGATTGCTGCGCAAATCAGACACGGTATGCCGCTATGGCGGTGACGAATTCGTCGTGTTACTGCCCAGCACCAACAACACCAACGCCGCATTGGCCGTGGCGCGCAAACTGGTGGTGCATTTAGCCCGGCCCTATAAAATTAAAGGCGAGTCGCTCGATGTCAGCGTCAGCATCGGCGTCGCCATGTTCCCGCAGCACGGCACCGACGAACAAACCCTGCTACGCTCCGCCGACAAAGCCATGTACGCCGCCAAAGCCGCCGGCAAAAACGACGTCCGCCTGGCGGGGTAGGGCGTCCCCACAGCGTGGATGACATTTGGCGCCAGTTCGCTATAATGTGGCGCTTCAAATTTCATAACATCCAACGACAGCTGGTAGTAGGAAAACGCACATGCGAACGCATTATTGTGGGCAGGTAAACGCCGAATTAGCAGGACAGCAAGTCACTTTGTGTGGCTGGGTCAACAAACGCCGCGATCTGGGCGGCTTAATATTTATCGATTTACGCGATCGCGAAGGCTTAATACAAGTCGTTTTCGATCCCGACCAAAAAGACCTGTTCGAGCAAGCCAACAAATTGCGTCAGGAATTCTGTGTGCAGATAAAAGGTACGGTTAACCGCCGTCCTGACAGCCAGGTTAACAAAACCATGAAAACCGGCGAAGTTGAACTGCTGGCCTCAGAACTGACGATTTTAAGCCGCTCTGAACCGCTGCCTATCGACTTTAACTCGCAAGTGAGCGAAGAAGCCCGTCTGCGCTTCCGCTACCTTGATCTGCGTCGCCCGCAGATGAACGAAAAACTGCAGTTTCGCGCCAAAGTCACCAGCGCCGTACGTCGCTTTTTAGACGACAGCGGCTTTTTAGACATCGAAACACCGATGCTGACCCGCGCTACGCCAGAAGGCGCGCGCGATTACCTGGTACCGAGCCGTACCCACAAAGGCCGTTTTTTCGCACTGCCACAAAGCCCGCAGTTGTTTAAACAGTTACTGATGATGTCGGGTTTTGACCGCTATTACCAAATCGTAAAATGCTTCCGCGACGAAGATTTGCGCGCTGATCGCCAGCCGGAATTCACCCAGATCGATATCGAAACCTCGTTCATGACCGCAGAGCAGGTAATGGAAGTCACTGAAACAATGACCCGTGAGCTGTTTCAGAAGCTGTTGAATATCGACTTAGGCAAATTCCCGACCATGAGCTGGCACGAAGCGATGCAGCGCTATGGTTCAGATAAACCTGACCTGCGTAACCCGCTGGAATTGGTCGATGTCGGCGACTTATTAAAAGACGTCGAGTTTAAAGTATTCTCCGGCCCGGCCAACGACGAAAAAGGTCGGGTAGCAGTGATTCGTCTGCCGGGACAAGCCGATAATGTTTCACGCAAAATGATCGATGACTACACCAAGTTTGTCGGCATTTACGGCGCCAAAGGTTTAGCCTGGGTTAAAGTTAACGATTTATCGCAAGGCCGCGACGGCCTGCAGTCGCCAATTTTAAAATTCCTGCCGGACGAAGCGTTAAACGCAATTCTGGAGCGCACCGGAGCGCAAACCGGCGACGTACTGTTCTTTGGTTCTGATAAAGCCAATGTTGTGGCAGAGTCGATGGGCGCGTTGCGTCTTAAGCTGGGTGAAGAGTTTGATTTGGTCAGCGACGAATGGAAGCCGCTGTGGGTTGTCGACTTCCCGATGTTCGAAGAAGACGACGATGGCTCGCTGGCTGCGCTCCACCATCCGTTCACCGCGCCGGTTAACGTCACCCCGGAAGAGCTTAAAGCCAATCCGGCACAGGCGCTGTCTAATGCTTACGACATGGTCTTGAACGGCGTTGAAGTCGGCGGTGGCTCGGTGCGTATTTTTGATAACGCCATGCAACAGGCGGTGTTTGAAGTGCTGGGCATTGGTAAAGACGAAGCGCAGGAAAAATTCGGCTTTTTGTTAGAAGCACTCAAGTACGGCACGCCACCACATGCGGGTCTGGCTTTTGGTCTGGACCGCCTGGTGATGCTGATGGTTGGCGCCAGCTCGATTCGTGATGTGATTGCGTTCCCGAAAACCACCACCGCGGCTTGCGTTATGACCGACGCACCGGGGCTGGCAAATCCGGACGCATTGCAAGAATTGGGTGTTAAGAGTACGGTTGAGGATAAACCAGAAAATCAAT
The DNA here is from genome assembly GCF_019431395.1 of Idiomarina sp. Taxonomy (NCBI): domain Bacteria; kingdom Pseudomonadati; phylum Pseudomonadota; class Gammaproteobacteria; order Alteromonadales; family Idiomarinaceae; genus Idiomarina; species Idiomarina sp. The sequence continues at coordinate 1,486,718 of NZ_CP080268.1, read as the reverse complement.
AAGGGTGAATTATGGCCGGTCATTCTAAATGGTCCAACATTAAACACCGAAAAGCCGCGCAGGATGCGAAGCGCGGCAAAATTTTTACCAAGTTAATCCGTGAAATTAACGTCTCTGCCCGCGAGGGTGGAGGCGACCCGGAAACCAATCCGCGATTGCGCGCTGCTATCGACAAAGCCCTGTCGAACAATATGAAGCGCGATACCATCGATACCGCCATTAAGCGCGGCACCGGCGAAATGGAAGGTGATAACGTTGAGGAGCTGACCTATGAAGGATACGGCCCCAATGGCGTGGCGATTTTGCTGGAATGCATGACCGACAATAAAAACCGTACGGTGTCGGAAGTGCGTTATGCCTTTAGCAAGCACGGCGGTAATTTAGGCACTGACGGCTCGGTGGCTTACCTGTTTAATAAAATGGGTGTGATCAGCTACAGCGATGGTGTTACCGAAGAGCAAGTGATGGAGCCAGCGCTGGAAGCGGGCGCCGAGGACATTGTTAAACATGCCGACGGCTCGTTAGATGTCATGACCACGCCGGATAACTTTGGTGCCGTCAAAGATGCGCTGGATGCGCGCGAGCTGGCCGCATCGAATGCGGAAGTGACCATGGTGCCGGATACCAAAGTCGATTTAGATGCCGACAGTGCGCAAAGCTTTTTAAAACTGCTGGATGCGTTGGAAGACTTAGACGACGTGCAAAACGCCTACCACAATGCTGATATTTCGGATGAAGTATTGGCACAGCTTAACGCCGACTGATGAGCGTGATTCTGGGCATTGACCCGGGCTCCCGCTTAACCGGCTACGGCATTATTCAGCGCCACGGCCGCAAGCTGCATTATGTCGCCAGCGGCTGTATTCGCGTTACCGGACCGTCGGCGCATCCTTATTCGTTGCCGGAAAAGCTTAAGCGCATTCACAATTCGGTAGTGGAACTAATCACGCAGTTTCAGCCGGACGAATTCGCCATCGAGCAAGTGTTTATGGCGCGCAACCCGGATTCAGCATTAAAGCTGGGCCAGGCGCGCGGGGCGGCCATTGTCGCAGCCGCCTGCCATGATTTGCCGGTAGCAGAATACAGCGCGCGCTCTATCAAACAAGCTGTAGTCGGCACCGGCGCCGCCGAAAAAGAACAAGTGCAGCACATGGTCATGGCCCTACTCAACCTCAGCAAACGCCCCCAGGCCGACGCCGCCGACGCCCTCGCCGTGGCTATTTGCCACGCCAACACCCGATCGTTTTGATACGCGCGGGTCGTTTTCGCCCCGCCGGTGCGTTCGGCTTCGCCTCACTAAACCGGCGGTTACCGCCTCCGCCGCCGTTGCGCTCGCCTACGGCTCGCTAAACCGGCGGTTACTTACGATATGAATTGGTTTCGTGGGTTAGCCGGCATCACGGTTTTAAAAGAATTCAACGTCAAAAAGCATTAAAACCTCAAATGCTGGCATATCCCGGGAACGTGAACAGATCGCAAGTAGCCGCCGGTTTAGCGACCGAAGGGAGCGCACCGGCGGGACAAAGCGTATCCCCGACGACGAGACCCATCGAAGCCCCCCGAATCCCCCGCCTAGCGGAGTGTGTGTGCCGGTGGTATGATATCGCCATCGCCAATAGAACAAGATAAACAATGATTGGACAAATCTCCGGCAAGCTGATTGCCAAGCAGCCGCCTGAAGTATTGATTGATGTGAATGGCGTGGGATATGAAATCCAGCTGCCGATGACCTGTTTTTACGCGCTGCCGGCGCTTAATGAACAAGTTACGCTGGTGACTCATTTTGTCGTGCGCGAAGACGCACAACTACTGTACGGCTTTAACAGCCAGGCGGAGCGCAGCCTGTTCCGTTTGTTAATAAAAACCCAGGGCGTGGGGCCGAAACTGGCGCTGGCGATTTTAAGCGGTATGAACGCCGATGAATTTGTCTGGGCGGTTAATCAAAACGATGTCAGCCGGCTGATCAAATTGCCCGGTGTTGGCAAAAAGACCGCTGAGCGCCTGGTAATTGAAATGCGCGATCGCCTGAAAGACTGGCAGGGCAGTGGCAGCCCGGCTACCGATGCGGCAGCTATTGATGCGGTTACCGCCGATTCCACCTTTGTGCACCCGGCCGATGCCCGCAGCGATGCCTTGAGCGCACTACTGGCATTGGGTTATAAACAAAACCAGGCCGATAAAGCCTTAAAAGCCGTGTATCAGCAAGAATATACCAGCGAAGAGCTAATCAAAGCCGCGCTTAAACAATTGGCGTAGTGAGAGCCTTCAGCGGAACGAGAGCCTTCAGCGGAATAAGCAAGCCTTCAGCGGAATAAGAGAGCCTTATGATAGAAGCCGACCAAATACCCAGCCATCGCATTGTCGAAGCCGAAACCCAGGGTGACGATGAGGCCATCGACCGTGCCATACGGCCCAAGGTCCTCAAAGATTATACCGGCCAAAAACATGTGGTCGAGCAGATGGAAATTTTCATCGAGGCGGCACGCAAGCGCCAGGAAGCTCTGGACCACCTGTTAATCTTTGGCCCGCCGGGGCTGGGTAAAACCACACTGGCCAACATCGTTGCCAACGAACTGGACGTGAATATAAAAACTACCTCGGGTCCGGTGCTGGAAAAAGCCGGTGACCTGGCCGCGTTGCTGACTAACCTCGATCCTCATGACGTACTGTTTATTGACGAAATCCATCGCCTAAGCCCGGTAGTGGAAGAGATCCTGTACCCGGCGATGGAAGACTACCAACTGGATATCATGATCGGCGAAGGGCCGGCGGCGCGTTCTATCAAACTCGATTTACCGCCATTTACGCTAATTGGCGCCACTACGCGCGCCGGCGCACTGACCTCGCCGCTGCGGGATCGTTTCGGTATCGTGCAGCGATTAGAATTTTATAACGTGGAAGAACTAACCGACATTGTTGCCCGCTCAGCCAATTACATGAATATGGTGATGAAAGACGGCGGCGCCCGTGAAATTGCCCGGCGTTCTCGCGGCACACCACGTATTGCCAACCGACTGCTACGTCGGGTACGCGATTACGCCGAAGTTAAAGGTAACGGCGAAGTCGACGAAGCCACGGCAAACGCTGCGTTGACTATGGTTGATGTTGACCAGGCCGGCTTCGACTACATGGATCGCAAGTTATTGCTGGCCATTATGGAAAAGTTCCTCGGTGGTCCGGTGGGGCTGGATAACCTGGCTGCGGCAATTGGCGAAGAAAAAGACACCATTGAAGACGTGCTAGAGCCTTATCTTATTCAGCAGGGCTTTTTACAGCGCACGCCACGGGGTCGTATGGCAACACCGCGTGCTTACCAGCACTTTGGTTTAAAACCTGAAGAAAAGTAAAGCTTGAGTAAAAAATGGATAAAAAAAAGCCCGCACAAAAGTACGGGCAAACAGAACAACAAGAAGGAAGTTAAATAAAATCCAGGGAACTAATTACAAAAAATCAAAATTTCAGAAGTAGTGACAACCAAACTCTGTCTCTTCGATTTGTTCGCTATTATACGGCTAAATTGGCCTGTATCAAACAAGAAATTTTACACGTTCACATTAAAAAAATTAATGCGAACATTTTAACTAACGGTTAAAAAAAGACCAACAATTTTTCAACAATTGAAAAAATCCGTTAAAAAACAAGGATCATAGTTTTAATTGTTTCAGTTTTGTCATAAATAAAAGTCTGCTGAAGTTTTAATCAGCGCCACTTTTAAGTGTCTTAAAAAGTTATTGTGACAAAATTGTCATTTTTAAAGGTTTACCCATGAAAAAAATACATTTTGAATGGCCAGTGAGAGTTTACTACGAAGACACTGATGCCGGTGGTATCGTTTATTATGCGAACTATCTCAAATTTCTTGAACGTGCCCGCACCGAATGGTTAAGGTCGTTGGGGATTGAACAGGACAGCTGGTTAGATCACAATAGGGGCTTCGTGGTCAGGCAGGTCGAACTGGATTTGCGCGAAGCAGTAAAATTTAATGCTGAACTGACCGTAACCGTGACGGTCGAACAGCTGAAGCGCGCATCGATGGTGTTTACGCAGCAGGTTATTGGTCAGCAGGGGCAGCTGCATTGCAGCGGTACGATCAAAGCCGCCTGTGTCGACCTTAATGCAATGCGCGCGGTCGCCATACCAGCGCCGATTTACGACAAAATAAATGACACCATAAAAACATAGTCAAACAGACAGAGGGTTAACGAGCGTGGAAACAGAATTATCCTTTATTGATTTATTCTGGCAGGCAAGCCTGCTGGTGAAGTTGGTCATGATCATGCTGTTGGCCATGTCAGTATGGGGTTGGGTGCTGATTTTCCAGCGCAAAAAGGTGATTAACACCGCCAACAAAGACGCGCTGAAATTCGAAGATCGCTTTTGGTCCGGCGTTGACCTTGCGCGCCTGTACCAGGAAATTTCCGCCCGCGCCAAAAATGCCAAAGGCATGGAGCTGCTGTTCCACGCCGGCTTTAAAGAATTCGCGCGGCTGCGTAACCATCCCGGAACCAATCCACAGGCCACTATCGAAGGGGCATTCCGCGCTATGCGTGTAGCTCACGCCCGCGAGCTGGAAAAACTCGAAAATAACCTCGGCATACTCGCTACCATCGGCTCAATCAGCCCGTATATCGGCCTGTTTGGTACGGTCTGGGGTATCATGAATGCCTTTATCGCCCTGGGCGCGGTTGAACAAGCGACGCTGGCAATGGTCGCGCCGGGTATCGCCGAGGCGCTAATTGCTACCGCAATGGGTCTGTTTGCCGCGATCCCGGCTGTTATCGCTTACAACCGCTATGTAAACCGGGTAGAAAAAGTCGACAACCAGTACATGAACTTTATTGATGAATTCGTCGCTATTTTGCAACGCCAGGCGCTGTCGCAAAAAGCCACTGGTAATAGCCAGGAGGAACCTGCGCTATGATGGTGATGCCGCGTAAACGCCGTAAGCCGGTAGCGGAGATCAACGTGGTGCCTTACATCGACGTCATGTTGGTGTTGCTGATTATCTTTATGGTTACCGCGCCGCTGATTACGCAAGGCGTTAAAGTTGAATTACCTAAGGCGTCGTCAGAGCCATTGTCAAAAGACTCTAAGCCGCCATTGGTGGCGTCGGTCGACGCGCAGGGCAATTACTACCTGAATCAGAACACTGATCCCGACCAACCCATCAGTGCGCAGGAAGTCGCGACGCTGGTGGCAGCGCAGCTGCAGTTAGAGCCGGAAACGCCGGTGATGGTGAATGGGGATGGTGCCGTTTCGTATAACCAAGTCGTACAGTTGATGGTGTTACTGCAAAAAGCAGGGGTACCGTCAGTGGGCTTAATGACAGATTCGTCGGAAAACTAGTCGTGGCAAAAAAAGTAGCAGGCACAGACAGTATTAAATTACCCTTGCTTTACTCGGTTGGCATTCACGCAGCAATCGGGGCTGTTTTGTTGTTCAGTTTTGAGTTTGCGCCAACCGAACCGACGCCGATGGAAGTCAGCCTCAGCGAAAGCGATTTTCAGCAGCAACCTGACGAGATCGTGTCGGCGGTATCGGTCGATAAAGCGGCAGTAGAGCAGCAGGTGCAGCGCATAAAAGATCAAAAAGCAGCGGAACGCCGCGCCGAGCAGCAGCGTATAGCAGAATTAGAGCGTCAGGCCGAGGCCGCGCGCAAAGCCCGTGAGCGGGAAGAGCAGCGTCGGGCGGAAATTGAACGCCAACAACAGATTGAACAACAGCAAGCTGCAGAAGCACGTCGCGCGGCTGAACAGGCCAGAAAAGAAGCACAACAGCTGGCCGAGGAGCGCCGCAAAGCAGAACAAGCCGCTAAAGAGGCTGAAGAACGCCGTAAAGCCGCAGAGGAAGCCGAGCGCCGTGCCGAAGAAGAGCGCAAGCGCCGCGAAGAGGAACGTAAACGGTTAGAAGAAGAACGTCGCAAGGCAGCCGAACGCGAAGCGCAGTTACAAAAAGAAATGGAAGCCGAGCGTCAGCGCCGTGCCGCCGCGCGCCGGCAGCAAATGCTCAGCGAAATCGAAAAATATCAGGCCTTGATCAGGCAGACTATTCAGCGCAACTGGAACGTTGACGAGTCCATGAGTGGCAAATCCTGTGAGCTGACCATTAGCGTAGCGCCCAGTGGTTTTGTTAAATCAGTAACCACCGGTGCCGGCGATGCCGCAGTCTGCCGCTCTGCCGAAAACGCGGTGCTAAAAGCCACCACGTTACCTGTTTCGCAAGACCCGGAAGTCTACGAACAAATGAGTACGATTAAATTAACTGTTAAACCGCAGTTGTAAGCTTAACGAGCTAAGGTGACCCATGAAAAAGCTGTTTATCAACACATTGTTGTTTTTCTTCGTTCTGACTTCCAGCGTCCGCGCCGGGGTATTGGAAATTGTCATTACCGAGGGTATGGACACCGCCAGACCGATTGCGGTCGTACCGTTTAAGTGGCTGGGCGATGGTCCGGCTCCGGGGCAGCTAACGGAAGTGATTGCAGCGGACTTGACCCGTAGCGGTAAGTTCAACCCAATCCCTGCATCAGCAATGCCCCAGCAACCAACTAACGACGGCGAGTTGGATTATGCCGCGTGGGCAAAACTTGGTGTTGAAGCGGTATTGATGGGAACCATCGAACCCTATAGCGTCGACCGCTACATGGTCAAGTTCCAGCTAGTTGACGTACTACGCGGGCAAATAACCGGCGGCAACGCGCAAATGTTGCGCGACGGCGAGTTGGTACAAAGCAATGATCACATTCTGGATGCACGCAGCTCGGTTATTGACGGTGATCAATTCCGTCAGTACTCGCATCGTATTTCTGACGTTGTATACGAGGCTTTGACCGGTGAACGTGGTGCCTTTATGACCCGCATCGCCTACGTTACCGTTAACCACGACGACCAATATCCGTACAAACTGATGGTAGCGGATTACGACGGTGCTAACGAAAAAGTATTATTGCGCAGCCCGGAGCCATTGATGTCACCTTCATGGTCACCGGACGGCAACAAACTGGCTTACGTGACCTTCGAAAACGAAACCGCAGAAATTTATATTCAGGACATTTACACCACACGCCGTGAAAAACTGACTTCGTTCCCGGGCATCAACGGCAGTCCGGTATTTTCGCCGGACGGCAGGAAAATGGCTATGGTACTGTCTAAGGACGGTAATCCGGAATTGTACGTAATGGACCTGGCGACTAAAAACTTGCAACGGGTAACACGCAATCGTACGATTGATACTGAGCCGAGTTGGACGCCTGACAGTAAATCGTTGGTATTTACCTCAGAAAGGGGTGGCAGACCGCAACTTTATAGCGTAAATTTAGATTCAGGGCAGGTACGTCGGTTAACGTTCGAAGGCGAGCAGAACTTAGGTGGTACCGTTGCACCGTCGGGTGACTCAATGATTTTGGTCAACCGTACACGAGGCAACTATCACATTGCGCGTCAGGAGTTTCCACGGGGTACCATGCAAGTGCTGACCAAAACATTTTTGGATGAATCGCCAAGTATCGCGCCAAATGGTAGCATGGTGATTTACAGCACGACACACAACAACAAGCAGGTGTTGGCGTTGGTGTCGACCGATGGCCGTTTTAAGGCACGATTACCGGCTTCAAGTGGTGAGGTTAAGTCGCCATCTTGGTCACCGTTTATGTAACGTAATTTGATACAACAGACGAGAAAAAATAAGGAATACAGGATGCAGCTGAACAAACTCTTTAAAGCTCTGGCAATTGCTGTACCAATGGCAACTTTGGCCGCTTGTAGCTCAAACCAGTCGACTGATTCCGGCGCTGGCGCAGGTCAGGAAACTAACCAGGCTTCTGGCCAGGACTCTGGCTCAGGTGTACAGGTTGGCGCTGCTGACCGTCAAAAAACGCCTGAAGAAATCCGTCAGGAGCAAATGGAAGCGCTACGTAAAGAGCACATCATTTACTTCGCGTTTGACCGTTCAAATATCCAGTCTGAGTACGCAGAACTGTTAGCTGCGCATGCGGACTACCTGGTTAAAAACCCAAATGTCAGCGTTGTAATCGAAGGTCACGCCGACGAGCGTGGTACGCCTGAGTACAACATCGCACTGGGCGAGCGTCGTGCACAAGCTGTCGAAAGCTACCTGGAAAACCTGGGTGTTCAGGACTCACAAATCTCTACCGTATCTTACGGTGAAGAAAAGCCGATGGTTAATGCCTCTACCGAGAGTGCATACGCGAAAAACCGTCGCGCTGTTTTAGTTTACTAATCGCTAACGTTAGCTGTATTCAACCATGTTGAAAAAAACGCTAATTGCGATGAGTTTACTGGTGCCTGCTGCCGCTATGGCGCAGGCCCCGGTTTCGAGCCTTTCTGATTCAGCCGGCTCGCTGGAGCAACGCCTGGCCACCATCGAACGTATGATGGAGGCACGACAGGGGGCGCAGTTGCAGCTGATGGATCAGTTAAGTACATTGCAACAGGACGTCGCCGAGCTGCGCGGTATTACCGAGGAGCACGAGTATCGTCTGGAGCAGTTGCTACAACGTCAACGCGAGCTGTATCAGGAAATCGACCGCCGCTTCAGTCAACTGAAGGAGCAGGGCGGATCGTCGTTTGGCGGCTCAGTTTCAGCCGGGGGCGTTCAGACGATACCCACCGACAGTTCCGGCTCTGCGGATGGTGGCAACTCGGGTTATTCCAGTAACCTCAGCGAAAACGACGCCTATGACCGTGCTATTGCTTTAGTGTTGGAAGACAAGCGTTACGACGCGGCAATTCCTGCATTCGAGCAGTTTATCCAGCAGTTCCCGAACTCAAGTTACCTGCCTAATGCGCATTACTGGCTAGGCCAACTGCAGTTTGCACAGCAAGCGTACGATAAATCTAAAACGCATTTTCAGACGGTGGTTAACGACTATCCTGACAGTAACAAACGGGCAGATTGTTTGTTAAAACTGGGCGTTATTGCCTCGGAGCAGGGCCGTAGTGCCGATGCCGAGTCGTTTTATCAGCAGGTTGTGTCGGAATACCCGGACAGCACCGAAGCAAATCTGGCCAAACAGCGGTTAAATTAATCGCTGTTTTTGCTCGCCTTTGCTAACACGAAGGCAACAACTGCTGGTGAATTAAGCAGTCGCACAAAAAACTGAAATAATCAGTTGCATCACAGCGTTATTTAAGTAAACTATGCCGCCGTTGCCAAGGACAAATCGTCTCCGGTTTAGCGTTGGTAACGGCACGTTTGGACGTGGGTTGTTAGCTCAGTTGGTAGAGCAGTTGACTTTTAATCAATTGGTCGCAGGTTCGAATCCTGCACAACCCACCATCTCCTCCCCCAAACGTAGCTTGCGTCCTGACGCAAGTAAAACCTCAGAATACGGGTTGTTAGCTCAGTTGGTAGAGCAGTTGACTTTTAATCAATTGGTCGCAGGTTCGAATCCTGCACAACCCACCATTTCTTGCTCATTTCATTCGCGGTTTTTTGCACCTTCGGTGCGGTTATTTGTTGCCTTCGGCCACGGCTTTTTGCGCCTGCGGCGCGGCTTTTTATCGGTTCGCTTCGCTCACCGATGGCTTTTGAATTTACAGCCGTTGCGTAGCAACAAAAAGCCGACGACGAGCGAAGCGAGTCGACAAACAGCCGTGCCGCAGGCACAAAAGGCCGCACCGAAGGTGCAAATAGTGGTTTGTCCATTGAAATCCGCTATACTTGCCCGCACGTATATAGGACTCCACCGAATAAAGATGTAGGAAGTATGTCAGCGATCCAAACTTTAGATAATTTAGATTACGCGTTTCCGCCTAAGCCGAAGCCATTATCTGACAAACAGAAAGCAGAATACCGTGCGCGTATTAAAGACTTATTACAGCAACGCAATGCGGTGCTGGTTGCGCACTATTACACCGATCCCGAAATTCAGGCGCTGGCTGAAGAGACCGGCGGCTGCGTTGCCGACTCGCTGGAGATGGCACGTTTTGGTCGTGACCACGATGCCGATACATTGATTGTTGCCGGCGTGCGCTTTATGGGCGAAACCGCAAAAATCCTGACACCTAACAAAACCGTGCTGATGCCAACCCTCAAAGCTGAGTGCTCGCTTGATCTGGGTTGCCCGCCGGATAAGTTCGCTGCATTTTGTGACGAGCATCCGGATCGCACCGTGGTGGTCTACGCTAACACCTCTGCTGCTGTTAAAGCGCGTGCCGACTGGGTGGTAACATCAAGCATGGCACTGGATTTAGTTGAGCACCTGGACAGTAAGGGCGAGAAAATCCTCTGGGGCCCAGATCGCCATCTGGGTAACTATATCCAGAAGCAAACCGGCGCTGACATGGTGATGTGGCAGGGCGCCTGTGTAGTGCACGACGAGTTTAAAGCGAAAGCGCTTAAAGATCTTAAAAAAGTGCACCCTGATGCTGCAATTCTGGTACACCCGGAGTCACCGCAAAATATCGTCGATATGGCGGACGCTGTTGGTTCGACCTCACAGCTAATCAAGGCCAGCCAGGAATTGCCTAACGATACCTTTATCGTGGCCACCGACCGCGGCATTTTCTATAAAATGCAGCAGCTGCAGCCAAACAAAACTTTTTTAGAAGCACCAACCGCCGGTAACGGCGCCACCTGCCGCAGCTGCGCGCACTGTCCGTGGATGGCAATGAACGGCTTAGTCGCCATCGCCGATGCCCTCGAACACGGCGGCGCAACCCACGAAATCCACGTCGACCCCGAGCTCGGCAAACAAGCCATGCTCCCCCTCGACCGCATGCTCGCCTTTAACGCTCGGTAACGTGCGCATCTTGCGCACGATGGCTCCGATTGGGGATTGTAGGCAACGGCGGGCTTAGCCCCGCCGGTGCGTTCGGCTGCGCCTCACTAAACCGGCGGCTACACACGATATAAATTAATATTTTGGGAAACTAAAGGGCCAAACGTATTCAAAGCGTTGATGCCGTAATCAAAACGGAATCATTGCAGCTCGTAAGTACCCGCCGGTTTAGCGACCGAAGGGAGCGCACCGGCGGGGGCGGATTCGAATCCAAAGCCGGAAGTCAGAATAAATCCTCCTCTATCCGCATCTGCGATGCTCCATAGAATCCAACCCCACCATTCAACAAATTTATTACAAATTCGCAGCATCGCATGATAATCTAATAAGAATGAATATTCATTCATTGGAGTATCAAATGAGCTTGTACCAGCACGATGATGTGCGCGATAACTGCGGATTTGGGCTGATAGCCGATATTAACGGCGAAGCACGGCACGACCTGATTACCACCGCCGTGCAGGGCCTCGACCGCATGCAGCACCGCGGCGGTATCGGCGCCGACGGCAAAACCGGCGACGGTTGTGGGCTGCTACTGCAAATGCCCGAGCAATTCTTTCGCGATTACGCCAAACAACAAGGCTGGGGGCTGAGCAAAAAATTCGCCGTCGGCAGCATCTTTTTCAGCAATAACAGCGACCAGCGCGAAGCCGCGCGCGCTGTTATCGAACAAGAGCTGAAAAAAGAAACCCTCGAAATAACCGGCTGGCGTAAAGTCCCCACCGACAACAGCGTGCTGGGCGAGGGCGCCAAACAGTCCGAGCCGACCATAGAGCAAGTTATCATTTCGGCACCGCCGGGATGGCGCAAAAAAGACATCGAACGTCGCCTGTACATGGCGCGTCGTCGTATCGAAAAGCAAATCAGCGATCCCAATCAATTGTATATCGCCTCGTTGTCCAGCCTGTTGCTGGTCTACAAAGGCCTGATGATGGCCGGGGATCTGCAAAACTATTACCCCGATCTGGCCGATGAAAGCCTGAAAACCACCATTTGTGTGTTTCACCAGCGCTTCTCGACCAATACCCAGCCGCGCTGGCACCTGGCACAACCGTTCCGTTTTCTCGCCCACAACGGCGAAATCAACACCATAAGAGCCAACCGCCAGTGGGCAAAAGCGCGGGCATATAAACTGCAAACGCCGTTAATACCTGACTTGCAGGATGCCGCACCCATTGTCGGCATGAGTGGCTCTGATTCCGCCTCGCTGGACAACATGCTCGAGCTATTATTAGCCGGCGGCATGGACTTATTCCGCGCCATGCGTCTGTTAATCCCGCCTGCGTGGCAGGGCGACAGCACTATGAGCGAAGAAATGCGCGCCTTTTACCAGTTCAACGCGCTACACATGGAGCCGTGGGACGGCCCCGCGGGTGTGGTGATGAGTAATGGTCGCCATGTAGCCTGCTCGCTGGATCGCAACGGCTTACGACCGGCACGTTACGTGCTCACAAACCAGGGCATCTTAACCATCGCCTCCGAAGTCGGCATCTGGGACTACGACGAGCGCGACGTAAAAGAAAAAGGCCGTCTCGGTCCCGGCCAAATGATGGCGGTCGACACCTATACCGGCCGTATTTGGTACAACCAGGAAATCGAAGACGAACTGAAAGACCGCCACCCGTACCGACAGTGGCTGGATCAGCATCGCCGCACCTTGTTGCCATTCGAACAGTGCAGTGCCGACAAAATCGGCCAGCGCCTGTACGACGACAAGATGATGAAGGTGTTGCATAAAGCCAACCTCTATACCGAGGAAGAACTGCTGCAGGTGGTCGCGGTGCTGGCTAAAGACGGTCAGGAAGCGGTTGGCTCCATGGGTGACGACACCCCGACCGCCATCCTGTCGCAGCAGCCGCGCCTGTTGTACGACTTTTTCCGTCAGCAGTTCGCGCAGGTGACCAACCCGGCCATTGACCCCATCCGCGAGCGTCACGTGATGTCGCTGGCGACTATTATTGGCCGTGAGCATAACGTTTTTAGCGAGGCTTCCGGTGATGCTGATCGGGTCGCATTTGAATCGCCAATCCTGATGTACACGGATCTTAAGCAACTACGCGAAATGGATCCCACCCATTACAAGCATAAAACCTTGTCGCTCGCATTTGATGCGGAAAACGACGACTTGCAGTCCGCTTTAATCCGTGTAACTGAAAGCGCTTACACTGCGGTAAAAGAAGAACAAACCGTCATTTTAATCCTGTCTGATCGCGGCCTGGAACAAGGCCAGCTTATGATCCCTGCGCCAATGGCAGTGGGTGCGGTGCAACAAACGCTGGTCGACAACGACCTGCGCTGCGACTCAAATATTATTATCGAAACAGCCAGCGCCCGCGACCCGCATCACATGGCCGTGCTGCTTGGTCTGGGCGCCACCGCAGTTTATCCGTATCTGGCTTATGAAACGGTCGAGCAGCTGGTGCAGCAAAGCCGTCTGCAGGCCGACCTAAAGTTAGCACTGACTAACTACCGTAAAGGCCTGAACAAAGGGCTGCTTAAGATCCTCTCAAAAATGGGAATCTCGACCATTGCCGGCTATCGCGGCGCTTCGTTGTTCGAAGTGGTGGGGCTGGACGAGACGATTCGCAAGCAGTGCTTTGTAAATGCGCCTGCGCGTATCGGCGGCGCCACCTTTAACGATATCCAGCAGGATCTGCAGCGTGTATTCAAATCTGCCTGGCTGCACCGCAAGCCCCTCTCGCAGGGCGGTTTGCTTAAATACGTGCACGGCGGCGAGTATCACGCCTACAACCCGGATGTGGTCATGAGCCTGCAAAAGGCGGTCGCCAGTGCCAGCCAACAGGACTACGACACCTACGCCAAGCTGGTGAACGAACGCCCGGTCACGCACCTGCGCGACTTACTGGCGATTGATAAAAGCAAGGCAACGGCTATCGACATCAATCAAGTCGAGCCCAAAGAGCAGCTGTTCCAGCGTTTTGACACCGCCGCCATGTCGATTGGCGCGCTGTCAGCCGAAGCGCACGAAGCGCTGGCTATTGCCATGAATAAAATCGGCGGCCATTCGAACTCGGGCGAGGGCGGTGAAGATCCCAAACGCTTTAACAGCCTGAAAAACTCGCGTATTAAGCAGGTTGCGTCCGGCCGTTTTGGGGTGACGCCGCATTACCTGATTAACGCCGATGTCATACAAATAAAAGTCGCACAGGGCGCCAAGCCCGGCGAGGGTGGTCAGCTACCTGGCGAAAAAGTCACTGCCGAAATCGCGCAGCTACGATTTGCGGTGCCGGGCACTACGCTGATATCGCCGCCGCCGCATCATGATATTTACTCCATCGAAGATCTGGCGCAGCTAATTTTCGACCTCAAACAGGTTAACCCCAAAGCGCTGGTCAGCGTCAAACTGGTCTCAACTCCGGGTATTGGCACCATCGCCACCGGCGTAGCCAAAGCCTATGCCGATCTGATCACGGTATCGGGTTATGACGGCGGCACCGGCGCCAGTCCGCTGACCTCGGTTAAATATGCCGGCTCGCCCTGGGAGCTGGGCTTAGCCGAAGTGCATCAGGCATTAGTCAGCAATAACTTACGCCATAAGATACGCCTGCAGGTCGACGGCGGCTTAAAAACCGGCGTGGATATCGTCAAAGCGGCTATTTTAGGCGCCGAAAGTTTCGGTTTTGGCACGGCACCCATGGTGGCGCTGGGGTGTAAATACTTACGTATTTGTCACCTCAATAACTGCGCCACCGGCGTTGCTACGCAGGACGAAACCCTGCGTAAAGAATTTTTCCGTGGCCTGCCGGAGCGCGTCATCACCTTGTTTGAATTTGTTGCCGAAGAAGTGCGTGAGATCCTGGCACAGCTGGGGTTGGAAAACCTCACCGATGCCATTGGCCGCACCGATCTGCTTAAGCGTTTACCGGGCGATACCCCGCGCCAACAGGCACTAGATTTAGCACCTTTGTTAGATGCGGCCGGCACGCCGTCAGAGCAAACGCTGTATTGCAGCGAACCGAACGAGCCGTACGACAAAGGCGCGCTCAATCAGCAGTTGCTCGAGTTAACCGAAGACGCGGTCAAACAGCGTCGCGGCGGCCGTTGGGTGCTGCCAATCCGTAATGACGATCGCTCAGTGGGAGCAATGGTTTCAGGCGTTATTGCCTCGCATCACGGCAATCAGGGCATGGCCGCGGCGCCTATTCAAATCGACTTTAACGGCACCGCAGGGCAAAGCTTTGGCGCATTTAACGCCGGCGGCTTAAAACTGCGTTTAACCGGCGACGCCAACGACTATGTCGGCAAAGGTATGGCCGGCGGGCAAATCGTGATAAAACCACCAGCCGGCGTCAGTTATGCCAGCGAAAACTCGGCCATTATGGGCAACACCTGCCTGTACGGCGCCACCGGCGGCAAGCTCTATGCCGCGGGCTGCGCAGGTCAGCGTTTTGCGGTGCGCAATTCCGGTGCCGCAGCGGTAGTCGAGGGCATTGGCGACAATGGTTGCGAATACATGACCGGCGGTATCGTCGTGGTACTGGGCAGTTGCGGCATTAATTTCGGTGCCGGCATGACCGGCGGTTTTGCCTATTTGCGCGATACCGACGGCGATTTGCATCGGCGCTTAAACCACGAATTGGTTGAGGCCGTGGCGGTAGACACACCGATTATCAAAGAGCACCTGCGCGGGCTCATCCATGAACACCACGAAGCCACCGGCAGCCGCTACTCGCAGCAACTATTGCAGGATTTCGAAGACGTGGTTGGCGACTTTTATATCGTCAAACCTAAATCGGCAGACATTAAGGAGCTACTCGGCCATCGTGCGCGCTCCACCGCAGAATTACGGGTCGAGGTAATGTAATGAACAAGAATATTTATCAGTTTTTAGACGTACAGCGCATTGATCCGCCCAAGCATCCGGTGGACGAACGGCGCATCGAATTTAAAGAAATCTACGAACCCATGTCGGATCGCCAGCTGCAGGGTCAGGCCGATCGCTGTCTGGATTGCGGCAACCCTTACTGCGAGTGGCAGTGCCCGGTGCATAACTATATTCCGCAATGGCTGCAACTGGCTAACGAGGGCCGGGTGCTGGAAGCGGCGGAGCTGATGCACAAAACCAATTCGTTGCCGGAGGTTTGCGGCCGTGTGTGCCCGCAGGATCGCCTCTGCGAGGGGGCCTGCACGCTTAACGACGGTTTTGGCGCGGTGACCATTGGCAGCATCGAAAAGCAGATGGTGGATGAGGCCTTTGCCCAGGGCTGGCGACCGGATTTATCGGACGTTGAAGCGCGGCCGGAAAAAGTAGCGATTATCGGCGCCGGTCCGGCGGGCTTGGCCTGTGCGGATGTGTTGGCGCGCAATGGCATCAAACCGGTGGTGTACGACCGTTATCCGGAAATTGGTGGCCTGCTGACTTACGGGATCCCGCCGTTTAAGCTGGATAAGTCAGTGATGACCCTGCGCCGCGAGATTTTTACCGAGATGGGGATTGAGTTTAAGCTCGGCGTTGAAGTCGGCAAAGACGTGACCTTTGATGAGCTGGTTAACGGCCATGATGCGGTGTTTTTGGCGTTGGGTACGTACAAAGCACTCGATGGCCGGCTCGAGGGGCTGGATACCCCGGGGGTTTATCCGGCGCTGCCGTTTTTAATCGGTAACACCCAGCGTTTATTGCAACAGCAGATGGCGGACTATCCGCTGATTGATGTTAAAGACGAAACCGTGGTGGTGCTGGGCGGTGGTGATACCGCGATGGACTGTGTGCGGACGTCGATCCGCCATGGCGCTAAGTCGGTGGTATGTGCGTATCGCCGCGACGAAGAGAACATGCCGGGCTCGCGCCGTGAGGTGCAAAATGCACGCGAAGAGGGCGTGGAGTTTGAGTTTAACCTGCAGCCACTGGAAGTGGTGAAGGGCGATGATGGTCGCGTCAGCGGCGTGCGCATGGTCAAAACCGAACTGGGCCCGCCCGATGCTGACGGTCGCCGTCGCCCACAGCCGGTCGAGGGCTCGGAGTTTGTGATACCGGCAACGGCTGTGATTATCGCCTTTGGTTACCAACCGAATCCACCGCAATGGCTGGCCGAGCATGAGGTTAAACTAAGCGACTGGGGTACGGTACTGGCGGTCGGCGACAGCGAGTTTGCCATGCAAACCAGTAACCCGAAAATCTTCGCCGGCGGCGACATGGTGCGCGGCGCCGATCTCGTCGTCACCGCCATCGCCGAAGGCCGCACCGCCGCCGACGGCATCCTCGACTGGTTTGATCGGTAACGCACCTCTGCCCCGTACCGTGCGCCTCCGGCGCACGTTCAAAACATCTCACCACCGAGAACACGGAGGGCACGGAGAAAACCTTTTAAAGGTAAACACCGATCGGTAGCGTGCGCCTTTGGCGCACGTTCAAAATATCTCACCACCGAGAACACGGAGGGCACGGAGAAAACCTTTTAAAGGTAAACACCGATCGGTAGCGTGCGTCCTGACGCACGTTCAAAATATCTCACCACCGAGAACACGGAGAGCACGGAGAAAACCTTTTAAAGGTAAACTCCGATTGGAATCGGCCTATAGGTTTTGCCGGTTAAGCTGCATGGCAGCGGTTGCGGCTTCGCGGATCGCCTCGTCTGCGTGGTGACGGCCTTGGCTATCTAAAGCGTCGATAACATTCGCCAGCCTAAAAATTTGTGTATTGCCGACGCTAGTGAAAGGATGAACGTGCGATAGTTTTGTATTAACCAGAGCCTGAACTCGCTGTCGAGTGATTGAATATACACGGGCGATATCCGTCGGACCGACAAAGTCCGGTTTCACTTCGAGTAATTTTGCTTGCGGCAACGCTAAAAGCACCTGCTTTTGCGCATCTTGCATCGCATCAAGCGCCGTTGATGACTGGCGTTCGAAGGTGATATTAATCTCGCCGCCCCGACCGTGGCGGACTAGCGCATCATCGCAGCCAGCCTCAAACAAACTATCGTCAATTTGATCCTGATTTTTGCCACAGTTTGAGACATCAAACCGAAGGCTGAATTCATAGTATTTCGTCATTTTGTCCCCGCCACTGACATTTTTCGACTGCTTTTATCGTTTCTTGGGAAAAATACTCCTTTATCTTTTTATTGTCAACCGACAATATTTTTAATATGTGGTTTATAAGCATAGTTCAATCTAAAAAGTCTGCTTAAAATGGGATCCGAATAGAGTCCCGTGGTGGGTGCTGAGACACAGCAACAAATGGTTTCATCGGTTACGCACGCTATTCCTTCAAAGATATAACCGCAGAGGCGCAGAGCACGCAGAGAAAACCTTTTTAAAGGTAAAACCTAAACATCTAACCACGGAGGACACTGAGAACACGGAGAAAACCTTTTAAGGGGAAAACCAAAAACTCGCTTATTGGGGTTTTAATTTATAAAGTCTTTTCTCCGTGCTCTCCGTGTTCTCCGTGGTTATAGTGTTTTAACAATATAAGTGTTTTCTCTGCGCCCTCCGCGCCTCTGCGGTTATATCTCTTGCCCTAACCCCATCGAATGGTGTTATATTCTGCCGTATGAAAATATTATCAATTGGTTATGGCGATATTGCGCAGCGTGCGGCGCGGCGGTTAGTGGCGGCGGGGCATTCGGTGGTAGGTGTTTGCCGGCATCCGGATGACAAGCCGCCTGTAGACGGGGTCGAATTAATAGCTGCCGATGCGGGCAATGAGCAGGATCTGCGCGCGGTCTTGCATGGCAACGAATTCGGTGCGGTGCTGGTGACGCTGACGCCGTCCTCTTACGATTTAGAAGGCTACCGCAACGGTTACGTTGTGCCTTGTCGGCATTTGCAGCAGATGATTAGCGGCCTGGACTATGCCCCCTACGTGATTTATGTGTCCAGCACCGGGGTGTATGGCCAGCAAAATGGTGAGTGGGTGGACGAGGATTCGCCCTGTGAGCCAGAATCGGACTCGGGGCGCATGTTGCTGCAGGCCGAAGCCTTGGTACGCGACTTGCCGGTACCGTCGACGATTATACGATGTAGCGGCATTTATGGTGCAGGACGAGACTTTATGCTACGCCAGTTAAAAGCCGGCAAAGTCACCTTGCGCGAGAGCTGGACCAACCGTATACACCAGGACGATGTCGCCCGCTTTATCGCATTCGTGATTGAACACTCCGAAAAGCGCAACGATGCGTATTTACTCAGTGATGACGAGCCAGTGATGCAATACGAGGTATACCAATGGCTGGCACGGCAATTGGGCGTAGAGGTATCGTCCGAAGTCGAACCCGGCCCCGGCCCGCGAGGCTCCAAGCGCTGCAACAACACCCGCGTGCGCAACACCGGCTTTACCCTCGAATACCCCACCTACCGCCACGGCTACGCCGAAATGATTAACCCGTAGCGTGCGTCCTGACGCACGTTCCAAAGATTTAACCACGGAGGACACGGAGAGCACGGAGAAAACATCTTAAGGGTAAAACACAATTTAGGTTTAAAATTTAAAAGGCTTTCTCCGTGCCCTCCGTGCTCTCCGTGGTTAGCGCTCGTCCTCGTAAAGAACCGACCCCATTGCGAACCATCCATTTATGAAGTATGTTAAGCGCATGTTACATGGAGGTAACGTCAGGGAGGTTTAATGGTCAGGGGACTCGGGTTACAGAAATTAATTAACGAGCTTAAGCACAAGGTGCATTCGGCCAGTTTTGAGCGCCTGTTTGCCGAGAAAACAGCACACCTTAGCGGCCCGCAAAAGCTTCAGCTCAAAATTAAGCTGAACGAGCTGACCAAACCCAGCACCGCTGCCATCGACCTGCGCCGCAAGGTGCCCGGACCGGTTGCAATGTACGAATACCAGGGGCGTACTCATTTTTTTAACGCCGAAGCGCAAAAAATCTTTACCGACGGCCTAAAAGCCAACAACGGCGTTTATACTGACGAAACCTACCGCAACATCATGCAGTACATGCGCGAGCAACAGCAGACTCGCGTCACTAAGCAAATTGAGGCCGACAGCCAGAGTAAGCTGGGTAGCTTTGTGCTGGGGCGCTATTACCGGCGCAGCGAAGAGCGCATGAATTTTGTCACCGACGTTGTCGTGAAAGGCCGCATAGACGGCAAGCTCATTAAGCTAAAAGCCGTGACTGTCGACATTTCATTGCAGGGCGTGCAGCTAAAACTCCCCGCCACCGCACCGGTGCAAAAACTATTACACCAAACAGTCGCTATTTTTTACCTGGGGCTGGCCAAAGAATTTGTCTTTGATCAGAGCCAACCCTACAGCTACCAGGTGCTGGGCACACACGAAAAAGAC
The DNA here is from genome assembly GCF_019431395.1 of Idiomarina sp. Taxonomy (NCBI): domain Bacteria; kingdom Pseudomonadati; phylum Pseudomonadota; class Gammaproteobacteria; order Alteromonadales; family Idiomarinaceae; genus Idiomarina; species Idiomarina sp. The sequence continues at coordinate 1,466,655 of NZ_CP080268.1, read as the reverse complement.
AAACAAAGCTATTTACGCCTGCGCCGTGACGCCGTAGCCGATGACGATGCGCTGGATAAACTGCTGCGCGGCCTGCTGAACGGCTATAAATTCCGTTACAAGGTGAATGTCGACCATGTTATCCACTCGGTACGCGCCAAAGGCCACGAAAGCCAGTGGCTGCAAAGCCAGCAGGGCGTGCCGGTTATCTTTAGCGGCAATCCGGAAAAGACCGCTTACGCCATTGCCACCGAGAGCAACAGTGCGCTAATTGATTCCTGCTGTAAGAAAACGCCACAGCTATTGAATGCGTTAATTAACCAACGCTGGTTAAGGTTAAAACTGGCCGAGCTACGCGGCCACAGTGAACAAACCCGGCTGCAACTGCCGTTTTACTTTTTAACCCTTAACGTGAAGGGCGAAAAGCGCCATTATGCCGTGCCGACGGTAGCGCTGGCCAAACAGCCGGCGATTAAAAACATACTCGCCGGACTCAAGCGCGCGGGCTACACGGTGCAGGCGCTGGTACTGAGCGTCACCTACAGCAGGCTGGACAAACTATTCGTTGGCCTGGTTAGTGCCATCGATTTGCCGGACTGGAAGACGGTTAAAGCGTCAGAGTTAAAACTGAATGTGCTAAAACCTCACCGACTGCATTTACAGGGCGTGCAGGGCACTAAAGTGGTAGAAGAGCATCCGCGGTTAACGCAGTTATACACCAAATGTGGTCTGTGCAATGCGCTGTTTGTACACCGCGAAGCTAAGCAACAAGATATTGGTTTAGCCGCTTTGATGCCGTTCAAACAGGGGTTGCCGGGATGGTTCCAGAACCCGGAATTATGGCTAAGCCGCAGTCATTATATTTTGGGCGGCAAAAAGATCGAAAACGAAATTCTCAAGCGATTAAAATATATCGACCCGGCTGAACATGCCGATACCAAGACGTTGTTACTGCGCCTCAGCCAAAGCGATAATCAGGCCGAGCCGACGGTAAACGGCCGCTGGCTGAGCGATTTTACCAGCTTTAACGAAGCCAGCCTGTATATGAAAAAGCTCTACAAAGAGAAGAAATTACTGGCTGTAAATATTGAGCTGTACCGTTGCAAACGGCCGGTCATCCGTGCCTTCCGCGACGACCTCAACTACGTACAAACCTACCTGCCGCACCGCGCCAAAAGCCTGGAGCGCCAAATCAAATCCATCGACGGCGTCATCGGCGTCCAGGACGTCACCGCCCCGTTATTGCGCCTGGCCCTATAAGAAATATTAAGTGTTAGTAAAACGACACAACCACAGGGTAGTTTGTCTTGCGATTACAAAACTAAGTTGTCGATATGCATTAAAGTAACTTGCGCTTAAAGCGCAAGCTACGACGATGGTTGAACTTGCGCTACAAGCGCAAGCTACGCATAATCAAATGCATCTTGTATAAATAAGAAGGCGATTGATTATGCGTTATTTGAAGAGCTTGGTTGTGGCGGCTACGGTGTCGCTGAGCCTGCCGGCGACGGCGTCAGCGCAGCAAGCATTGACTTATAAAGACCAGCAAAAACTGCACGATATCGCGGCGGCTGTGCAGGCGGACCGTATCGAAAAAGACATCCAGAAGCTGGTTTCTTTTGGCACCCGCCATACCCTTTCCGAAACTGAATCAGATACCCGCGGCATTGGTGCTGCGCGGCGCTGGATCTACGAAGAGTTTAAACGCATTTCCGCCGACTGTGGTGGCTGCCTGGAAGTCATGTACGTTACTGATATTATCGAAGGCGAAACTCGCATCCCGGATGCGACCGAAGTTAAAAGTGTTATCGCGATTCAGCGCGGTAAGACGGACCCGGGCCGTTATGTGTTGATGTCGGGCGATATCGATTCGCGGGTTAGCGACGTGATGGACTATACCTCGGATGCGCCGGGTGCTAACGACAATGCCTCGGGCGTTGCCGGCACCTTAGAAGCTGCGCGTGTTTTGTCGCAGTATGAATTTGATGGCTCAGTTGTATACGCTGCGCTGGCCGGCGAAGAGCAGGGTTTGTTTGGCGGTAAAATTCTGGCCGAGAAGGCAAAAGAGCAGAACTGGCGTATTCATGCGGTGCTGAACAACGACATGATCGGTAACATCGAGGGCATTAACGGCGTCATTAATAATACGACTGCGCGGATTTTTGCTGAGGGCACGCGCATGGATGAGACCGACCGCGAAGCAACCATGCGCCGCTTTTATGGTGGCGAAGTTGATTCACCGTCACGTAACGTCGCACGCTATGTGGATTTGATGGCTGACCGTTATATTCCTAACCTGGACACCATGATCGTGTATCGGCTGGACCGCTTTGGTCGCGGCGGACATCACCGCCCGTTTAATGATCTGGGTTACCCGGGTGTTCGTATAATGGAGACTAACGAAAATTATTACCGTCAGCATCAGGATCTGCGTACCGAAAACGGTATCGAGTACGGCGATACTATTGATGGCGTCGATTTTGATTACGCGGCTAAATTAACCGCACTTAATGCTGTTTCGCTTGCTGGTATGGCGTGGGCGCCGGAGCCGCCTCAGAACGTTGACATAGAAGGTGCGGTACAGCCGTCAACAACGCTTAAATGGGATGCCGCCAGTCAGGGCGAAGATGTTGCCGGTTATAAGATTTATTGGCGTTTGACGTCAGAACCACAATGGCAATGGAGCCGGTTTGTGGGCGATGTGACCGAATACACACTAGAGAACATCGTTATTGATAACTATATCTTTGGCGTCGCCAGTGTCAGCGAAGACGGCTTTGAAAGTCCGGTGGTGTTCCCCGGGCCGGCTGGCGAGTTCTCGATAGACTTTGAGGAAGAGGGCGATCAGTAATTCTACAGAAAAGAACACTAACGAGTTTTTACCACTACAACGTGATTGCACCGTCGGCTTTGAGCTGGAGTTTTCCGGGCTGTCGGTGCAGCAAACCCTCGATACCCTGCAGCATCAACTGCAGGGTCACATCCAACGCGTTTCGCTTGCTGAACGCACGATAACCCATTCTGAGTTGGGCGATTTCCAGATCGAACTGGACTGGAGTTACCTGAAAAAACTTGCCAAAGAACAGAGCGAAACCGGCGAGAAAGCCTGGTTGCAGGATTTACAGCAGCTGGCCGAAAAGGTGGTGCCGATGGAGGTGGTCTGCCCGCCGTTGACGCTGACGCAATGTGAGCAGTTACTACCGCTGGTGGATGCGTTGCGCGACGCCGGCGCGCGCGGCACCGACGAAAGCTGGATTGCGGCTTATGGCGTGCATGTGAATGCATCCGTGCCTATGGCTGATAATGGTGACGATGACGAGTCGATTTCGGCCGAAGTGATTCATCGTTATCTGCAGGCCTACGGTTTATTGCAGTGGTGGCTGTTTGACGCGCTGCAAGTGGATACCACCCGCAAAGTTAGTCCTTACATCGATAAATACCCTGAGAGTTATTTACGTGTGTTGTTGTCGCACGAATCGGTAGCCATGCCGTTATTGATTAGCGATTACCTGGAGCACAACGCGTCGCGGAACCGTGCGCTGGATATGCTGCCGCTGTTTGCGCATATCGACCCGGACCGGGTTTATAAAGCGGTTGGCGATGACAAAATAAAGTCGCGGCCGACCTTTCATTTTCGGTTGCCTAATTGCCACGTCGAGCGACCGGACTGGAACTTAACCGAGAGCTGGAAGGGCTGGTGGGTGATTGAGCAGTTGGCCAATGATGGTAAGGCATTGGCGTATTGGCGCGATGAGTTTTTAGCGTTAAGCCGTCCATTGATGGGCGTGAGCGAGAGCGATTGGAAGCGGAGAATGCAGGCATGGCTAGTCGACCGCGGGTGGTGGTAACCGGTAATGCACGGCGCTGGTCGCCGTCGTGGTGGTGTACCTGGCTGGCGCTGCGCTTGCTTGGCGCTTGCCCGCTGCGGGTAAGTGTGCGGCATCAGGTGTCGCCTGATGCTATTGATGCGGTGATTATTGGCGGCGGTGATGATATAAGCCCGTCGCATTATGAGCAGCAGCCGGAACCCGATGGCGAGTACGATCCGGATCGCGATGATTTGGAAATTAGCTGGATCCGCTGGGCGCTGGAGCATAATCGGCCGCTACTGGGCATTTGCCGTGGCTCGCAGTTAATTAACGTGGTTTTAGGCGGGGCGCTGAACCAAAACATCCGCGAGTTACGTAAATTGACCTATAACCGTCCCGGATTGTTGCCGACCAAGCAGGTGCGTTTAGCTGATGATTCTTGTATTGCTGCGGTATGCCGCAAGCAACGGCTGCGGGTTAACAGCCTGCATTCGCAGATTGTCTCGCGCACCGGCACGGACATGCGCGCCGTGGGTTGGGATCTTGACGGTTTTATTCAGGCGTCGGAGCATACACAGCGAGACGTGATTGGAGTTCAGTGGCATCCGGAGTATTTGTTTTATGTCCCGAGTCAGTTACGGCTTTTTCGCTGGTTGTTGGATTGCCGTTAGTTTAGTTTTAGTCAGTTGTTCCAGCCCTTCTTATCAGCCCACCAAGCCCTGGCACACTGCCGAGGGTTTTAAAAACTTGCATGGCGCCGAAAAAGATACCGGTTTTTTTGATTACTGGTATATGCGCTGGTTTGGTGACGTGGAGTGGAAGGATCAGGCCGAGCAGGCGCATTTAATCCCTGTGGCCGAGCCGGATTTAGCAGCGATTCAGTCGCCGGACCCGGACGAGCGGATCGTTACCTGGGTGGGGCATTCGACGTTTTTGCTGCAATACCAGGGCATGAATGTGCTGACCGACCCGATTTTTAGTGAGCGCGCGTCGCCGGTTAGTTTTGCCGGCCCATCGCGGTTAACTGAACTGCCATTATCACTGGACGAGTTGCCGCCGATTGATGCGGTGGTTATTTCGCATGATCACTATGATCACCTGGATGAAGCCAGCATTTTGGCGTTGGGCCCGGATGTGCATTATTACGTACCGTTAAAGTTAAAATCATGGTTTGTTGAGCTGGGTATTGCTGAGTCGCAGGTGACTGAACTGGATTGGTGGCAGAGTGCTTCGCTGGCTAGCGGTGATTTGTCTGTTTATGCAACGCCGAGTCAGCACTGGTCGGGACGGTCGTTGTGGGATCGGTTTGAGACCTTATGGGCCAGTTATGTGATTGATATTGGCGACTGGCGGGTGTGGTTTGGCGGTGATACCGGCTATAACGAGGTGCAGTTTAAGGAAATTGGCGAGCGCTTTGCGCCGGTCGATTTGGCTTTAAATCCGGTCGGCGCCTATTTACCGCGCTGGTTTATGGAAATGCCCCATGTTGACCCCTATCAGGCGACCTTGATTCACCGTGATATTGGTGCAAAACAAAGCGTGACCATGCATTGGGGAGCGTTCCAGTTAGCCGCGGAAGGCATTCAGAGAACCTTGGATGATATTGCGGCGGCGCGCGAGCAGGCGGGTCTGTCTGAGCAGGAATTTCAGATAATGGCAGTTGGCGAAACCCAACAGTTTTAGGTTTTTTCGAATATTTTTGATCTAAACCTGCATTAAATGGGTAAAACTCTTCGTTAAAATAGAATAATCAATCAATTTGGAGTTATTGATGACGATTGCCAACCGTCTTTATGCGGGTTTTGCCTTCATTATATTGTTGTTAGTCGCCACTACGGTGATTGGAACCTACCAGGTCGACGAAATTAATAAAACCCTGACCCGGGTTAACGAAGTCGGCAGCGAAAAACAACGCTATGCGATTAATTATCGCGGCTCAGTGCATGACCGCGCTATTGCCCTGCGTGATTTAGTGCTAACCGAAAGTGCCGCCGAGCGGGATGAATTTCGGGCGTTAATAGAAGAATTAGCGGCGGCCTATGATGATGCTGAACAGGGTATGGATTCGGTTATTAGTAATCCTCAGTATGTGAATAGCCGCGAAAAAGAATTGTTGGCGCGAATTGATGAGATTCAGCAGCGGGCGTTGGCGACGGCGGTTGAAGTTGAACGGCTGTTGGCCGCAGGGCAACGTCAGCAAGCGCAGGATTATGTATTGACGGACTTATCGCCGGCCTATGCTGAGTGGCTTAATCGGATTAATGACTTTATTGATTACGAAGAGGCGTCAATTGCAGATGGTGTCGACTCGGTATTGGAAGATAGTAATAACTTCACGACATTAATGTGGATTGTTACGGCGTTTGCGATTATTGCCGGTGCGGTAGTGAGTTATTTTATTGTGCGCCGCTTAACGCATACCATTGGTGGCGAGCCTGAAGAGGCGGTGGAAGTGCTGGAGCGCATTGCTGATGGTGATTTGACGGTATCGACTCACTCTAAGTATGAAGGCTCGATGATGGAGCAGGTGAACCGCATGGTTCGTCAGCTGCAGCGGTTGGTTAAAGAAGTGTCTGAGTCGTCTGATACCTTGTTAAATTCATCCGGCGAGTTGTCAGAGACCGCGGACAATAATTCGCAGCTGGTGATTAAACAACAGGACGAAACCACTCAGGGTGCTGCGGCAATTAACCAAATGTCGCAAACGGTGAGTGAAGTAGCCCGCCATACTAACGAAGCGGCACAGTTGGCTGACGAGACCGATCGTGAAACCCAGCAGGGCAGTGCCGAAGTCGATTCGACCATTCGCTCGATTGAATCGTTGGCGCATGAAGTAGAGAATGCCGCCGCGGTGATTACGCAGCTGAGTGATAATACCGAAGAGATTAATAAAGTGCTTGAGGTTATCGAGGGGATTGCTGACCAGACTAATTTATTGGCATTGAATGCGGCCATTGAGGCGGCTCGTGCGGGTGAGCATGGCCGTGGGTTCTCGGTAGTAGCTGATGAAGTTCGCGCGTTGGCGAATCGTACCCAGGAGTCGACGAAGAGCATCCAGACGGTTATTGGCACCATGAAAACCAGTGCGAGTGATGCAGTGTCGGTAATGGAACGCGGCCAGCAACAGGCGTCGGATAGTGTGGAGCAGGCGCGTCGGGCAGGGCAGTCGTTGCAGACCGTCAACGAAGCCGTCAAACGCATGACTGATATGAATGCGCAAATCGCCACCGCGGCGGAAGAACAAAGCTCGGTAGCGGATGAAATTAACGAAAACTTCCATAGTATTACCCAGGCGACTGAGCAGTCGGCTGCGGGTTCTGAGCAAGTTAGCTCATCCAGCCGCGAGCTAAATGAGCTGGCCAAGCGCTTAAGTGGCCAGGTGCGCCGCTTCCGGGTGTCGTAAAAGATGTATGAGTTTTAGCCTGTTAGCGCAAAATGACTTGAACTAACCGGCTAAAACCCCTAGTATAGCGGCCGTTCCGGAGAGGTGTCCGAGTGGCTGAAGGAGCACGCCTGGAAAGTGTGTATAGCGCAAGCTATCGAGGGTTCGAATCCCTCTCTCTCCGCCAATATATAAGAAAGAACCGCCCTTGAGGCGGTTTTTTTGTTTCTGCAGGCTATGGCTTTGGAGGCTTCGATGGGGCTCGCAGGCGACGGCGGGTTTTGCCCCCGCCGCTTCCCCGATCTCCCTTAAATCCCATCCCGAATTCAACCCCGCCCCCTAAAAACCCTTCCGCGATATCCGATATTTCGATGTCGATTTTAATCCGATATCCCCGGCAATTTTCGCTTTCTTGATTTTCAATTGGGGGATGAAAAAATGGAAACTCCAAAAATATTATCCCGCGGGTATGTATTTCGTCACCATGAATACCTACCAGCGTGAGCCTGTTCTTATAGAGCCTGATGTTCTTGCAGCGTTTCGGTGTGCGTTGAAGCGTGCGCGGGACAAATATCCGCTCGAGGTTCATGCGTGGGTGGTGATGCCGGACCATATGCATTTTGTTATTCGAACCCATCATATTGAACTGGGTCGATTTATTGCATGTTTTAAAAGCCATATGACGCGTGCGTTACCGAAATATTCATCTAAAAAGTATAATTTGAATGATAAATTTAAGCAGCGTCGAAGAGCGAAGCGGGGGAGCTTGTGGCATAAGGGATTCTATGAGCATTGGATTGCTGACCAAGCCGATTATCAGCGCTGTATTAAATATTGCGTTTATAATCCGGTAAAGCATGGCTACGCTAATCGGCCCTGGGAATGGCCGTATTCAACACTGCACGAATTTATCGCCAAAGGCCGATATCCGCCGGCATGGCGGAATTTGGTGGGGCAATAAATGTTTTGGGCATAAAATATTTTTTCTCCGTGGGCTCCGTGCCCTCCGTGGTTAAATCTTTGGTTCTTAATCATGTTAATCGTTTTGCCCGCGTTGCGACGTATATGAGACACTATGGTTTTAATGGGTAATGGAGGTCAGGTGGTTCCTGCCAGCAGTGATTTTTGGTTTCTGCCGCTCGGTGGTACCGGTGAAATCGGTATGAACATGAACCTTTACGGGCACGCGGGGCAGTGGCTGATGGTCGATTGCGGGGTGTCGTTTGACGAACCGCTCAATCCGGACGATGTCGGTGCCGCAAAACACGAGGTGGTGGCGCCTGATCCAAAATTTATCACCGACAATCTCGATTTACTGGCTGGGTTGATTATCACTCATGCGCATGAGGACCATATTGGTGCGGTTGAAGATTTATGGCCACGGCTGAAGTGCCCTATTTATACCACGCCCTATACCGCGGCGGTGTTACGGCGAAAGCTCAGTTATACCAATTTTGCCGATAAAGTGCCGATAATTGAAGTTAACGACGGCGAAACTGTCACCATTGGCGCTTTTCAGGCCACCTGGATCCGGTTGACCCATTCATTACCCGATCCTTATGGCATTTTACTGGAAACTCCCGCTGCCCGTGTCGTACATACCGGCGACTGGAAAATTGATCGTGACCCGGTGATTGGTGCGCCGATTGATGCCAGCGCGTTGCAACAGCTGGCGAATATCCCCATTGATGCGGTCGTTGGTGACTCTACCAATGCATTAAAACCGGGTTGGTCGGTGTCAGAAGCAGAATGTTTTGAGGGACTGCTGGCAGAAACCAAACGCTGCGAAGGGCGCGTGGTGGTCGGTTGTTTCAGTAGCAATATTGCCCGCCTGGTTACACTGGCTAAAGTGGCTGAGCGCGCCGGTCGGCGCATGGCGGTGTTTGGTCGCTCGTTAGAGCGGCACGTTGCCACCGCCAGAGCGTTTGGCCTGTGGCCGGATGATTTAGAGCTTATCACGCACCAGCACGTCGGCTATCTGCCGCCGCACGAAGTGATGGTGGTGGCTACCGGTTGTCAGGGTGAGCCGCGTGCTGCGCTATCGCGTTTAGCGGACGACTCCCATCCAATGTTGGCGATGGATAAAGGCGATACCGTCATCTTGAGCGCGATGGTGATTCCGGGCAATGAAGCGCCAATCGACACGATGAAGAAAAAATTCAGTGCCCGTGGTATCGCGGTTATCCAGAAGCATGACACTGAGTTGCCTATCCACGCCTCTGGTCACCCTAACCAGGAAGAGCTTAAGCAACTTTACCGTTGGCTTACCCCGGCGCTGGTTATCCCCACCCATGGCGAGCCGGAACACTTAAAACGTCACGCCGAGATTGCTCGCGAAATCGGCATTAAACGAACCCTGACAGGTGTCAATGGCGATTTGTTCCGCATTGCGCCTATCCCGAGTATCCGCCGTAAGGCCGTATCCACCGGTCGCTTTCCTATCGCACGTAGCTAGCAACCTCGGCGTTTTTACACAATGATGCGACCAAGGTCGAATTCCATATTTCCTGCCACAGCCTATGCTGTTATCAAGATGTTAAAAAATGGATTTGAGGTAGCAGTATGCAGGCTTATCACGAGATTTATACCGAAGCGCAGCAGGATCCTGAAGGCTTTTGGCTGGAGCAGGCCAAGCGGCTGGAATGGTTTAAGCAGCCGACTATAGGTGCGGCTGTTAAAAAGAACGGACTGGCGGACTGGTTCCCGGATGGTGAAATCAACGCCAGTTATTTGGCTCTGGATGCGCAGATTAATGCCGGTCGTGGCGATCAGGATGCGTTGATTTATGACTCGCCGGTTACCGGAAGCCTGCAAAAATATACCTTTAACGAACTGAAAGACGAAGTGGCGAAGTTTGCCGGCGTTATACAGTCGATGGGGGTAGAAAAGGGCGACCGCGTCATTATCTACATGCCTATGATACCCCAGGCGGCGATTGCGATGCTGGCGTGCGCCCGCGTTGGCGCGATTCATTCAGTGGTATTTGGCGGTTTTGCCGCGCACGAGTTGGCCATTCGCATTGACGATGCCGAGCCTGCCCTGTTGCTAACCGCGTCGTGCGGTATCGAAGGTAAAAAGACGCTGGCCTATAAACCTATCGTGGATAAAGCGCTGAAAGAAGCCGAAAAGCCGCCAAAAAACGTGATTGTCTTCCAACGTGAGCAAGAAACTGCCGAATTACAAGACGGTCGCGACCATGACTGGCAGCAGTTAATGCAAACCGCTCAGCCGGTTGATGCGGTGCCGGTAGCGGCGACGCACCCGCTGTATATTTTGTATACCTCGGGCACCACCGGACGACCAAAGGGCGTGGTACGCGACCACGGTGGTTATGCGGTGGCGCTGAATTTTTCTATGAACTATGTGTACGGACTGCAACCGGGTGAGGTGTTCTTCACCGCGTCGGACGTTGGCTGGGTGGTTGGCCATTCTTATATTGTTTATGGGCCGCTAATTTTTGGCTGTACCAGCATTTTGTACGAGGGTAAGCCGGTGAATACCCCTGATGCAGGAGCATTTTGGCGGGTTATAGAGCAGCACAAAGCCACTGCGGTATTCTCGGCCCCGACGGCTTTTCGGGCGATTAAAAAAGAAGATCCGCACGCGGAATACCTTAAAAAATATGACCTCAGTTCGCTGCAACGCATTTATATGGCCGGCGAGCGTTTAGACCCGGCAACTTACGAGTGGACCACCGAGGTAACCGGACGGCCGGTGTATGATCACTGGTGGCAGACCGAGTCTGGCTGGCCCATGTGTGCGAACCCGGTAGGCGTTGGTGCAACGCCGGTTAAACCGGGCTCATCGAGCCTGCAGGTACCGGGCTATGAAATTGCGGTGCTGGATACCATGGGTAAACCGGTAGCGGCCGGCGAAGAAGGCTCGATTTGTGTGCGCTTGCCATTGCCGCCGGGCTGTTTACCGACGGTTTGGGGCGACGAACAACGGTTACACGATAGCTATTTGAAGGCGTTTCCCGGTTATTATTGTAGTGGCGACGGCGGCTATATTGATGACGAGGGGTACGTGTTTATCATGGGCCGTACCGACGACGTGATTAACGTTGCCGGGCACCGCTTGTCGACCGGCGAAATGGAAGAAATCCTTGCTGCGCACCCGGCTGTTGCCGAGTGTGCGGTGGTGGGTACGCCGGATGATTTGAAGGGCGAGCTGCCCATTGGTTTGGTTATTTTAAAAAATGACGTGGATGTGGATCCGGCACAGTTGCAAGCCGAGTTAGTGCAAACCATTCGCAACGAAATTGGCGCGATTGCGTGCTTAAAAACCTTGTACGTGGTGCCAAAATTGCCGAAAACGCGTTCCGGTAAGATTTTGCGCCGGCTTATTCGGCAGTTATTGCAACGCGAGGATGTGGCGATTCCGTCGACCATTGATGATCCGAACAGCATCGAGGCGATACAGCAGAGCATTGCCGAGCAGCAAGGGTAAAGCAAATAGTGTAACTTTGCGTTTAACGCGCTAAAATGACGCCATTAAATTAAACCAAATTCAAAGGGTTATTAATGGCGTTGTCGATTGTAGCGGTCATCGTTGGTTTAGCGGTATTAGTTTGGAGTGCCGATCGTTTTGTTGATGGCTCGGCCGCGGTTGCAAGGCATCTGGGTATGCCACCGTTGATCATCGGTATGGTCATTATTGGTTTTGGTACTTCTGCACCTGAAATGGTGGTTTCTGCATTGGCCTCGTTAGATGGCAGCCCGGCGCTGGCGCTGGGTAACGCCTACGGTTCTAACATTACCAATATTGCGCTGGTATTGGGTTTAACCGCGGTACTTGCGCCGATCACGGTGCAATCCGGCGTGATCAAACGCGAAATGCCGGTATTAATCCTTATTACGTTATTTTCTGCGGCACTACTTTGGGACTTTAATATTACCGAGCTTGAGGCCTGGTTGTTGTTGGCAATTTTTGCCGTCTACATGGGCTGGTCGGTGTATTTGGGTGCTAAAGGCAAGCAGAATACGTTAGCGGCCGAATTTACCCAGGAGATTGATTCGCATCCGATGGCGATGAAGCCGGCGGTGATTTGGCTGCTGGTTGGCTTGGTGTTTCTGGTGTTGAGTTCGCGGGCGCTGGTGTGGGGCGCGGTGAATATTTCGCAGGCGCTGGGCGTCAGTGACTTGGTTATCGGCCTGACGGTAGTGGCTATCGGTACGTCACTGCCGGAACTGGCTTCAGCGATTGCCGCCGTGCGCAAAAACGAACATGATTTGGCGCTGGGTAACGTGATTGGCTCGAATATGTTTAATACCCTGGCGGTTGTGGGTATCGCCGGCACCATCCATCCGATTTCGTTAGAGCCTTTGGTGCTTTACCGTGACTGGGTAACCATGGCCGCGCTGACGCTGCTGCTATTGTTGTTCTCGCTGCGCATCAACCGCATCGGCCGCATCAACCGGATTCATGGTATTTCATTTTTGGCCATGTACATCGCCTATTGTATCTATCTGGTCTCTACGGGATTTGCACCGGCGCTGTAACTTGCGCCTTTGGCGCAAGGGCAGCACGAGTCGTGCCAAAGGCACGACCTACAGCTTTTCCAAGCACTATTGCAAATTGTTCGCATTTGCGCTAATCTGGCTTTAGCTAGAGAGGTGATTGCGAATGTATGTTTGTTTATGCAAAGGCGTAACCGATAAAACCATCAAGAAGGCGGTGGCGTGTGGTGATGTTGATTCCATGCGCGACCTGCGTCAGCAATATGGTGTGGCATCGCAGTGCGGGTGCTGCAAGCAGTGCGCGAAAGAAACCCTCAATGAGGCACTGGCCGAGCGCTCTACCGAAACTGCGAAAGACCTTGCCTTTGCCGCTAAAATTCCTGGATCGGTGTGCTACACTTAAGTTAATTTCATACACGAAATAGCTTAAGGAGTGCACCCTGATGAAAGGTGATGCAAAAGTTATTCAGCAGCTGAACAAGGTGCTGACCCTCAAATTAACCGCCATTAACCAGTATTTTTTGCATGCCCGCATGTATCAAAACTGGGGCTTCGAAAACCTCAATAAAATGATCTACAAAGCGTCCATCAACGAGATGAAGCACGCTGATGACATTATCGAACGCACTTTATTCCTGGAAGGCATGCCGAATCTGCAAGAGCTCGGTAAACTCTACATTGGCGAAGATCCGCGCGAGATGATTGAGCTGGACCACAAAGTTCAGTTTCAGGATGTTAATGCGATTCGCGATGCGGTTAAGGTGTGCGAAGAGCACCAGGATTACGTCAGCCGCGATATGCTGAACCACATTCTCGACAGCCAGGAAGAACACCTCGATTGGCTGGAAACGCAAATCGACCTAATGTCACGTCTGGGCAACGAACTTTACTTACAATCGCAGGTAGAAAAAGGGGAGTAGTATGAAGGCAGATAACAATGTTGTAGAGCAATTAAACCGTCTGCTGGCTTTCGAACTGACCTCGATTGATCAGTACACCTCGCACTCGCGCCAATACGAAGATTTCGGGTTGATGAAGCTATATGAGCGCATTAACCACGAGATTGATGACGAGCGCGGGCATGCCGACTTGTTGATCCGCCGCATCCTGTTTTTAGAGGGTGAGCCGGATATGACCACCCGCGAAAAGCACAATATTGGTCATAACGTGCGGGAAATGCTGGAAAACGATCTGCAACTGGAATATAACAACGCCAACACCTTACGTGAGGTAATTCAGTATTGCGAAGAAGTTCGTGATTACGTGACCCGTGACATGCTGATCGGCATTTTACGTGATACCGAAGAAGATCACGCGTATTGGTTGCGGATCCAGTTAGGCCTGATGGATAAACTGGGTGAGGAGATTTACCTACAGAGTATGAAATAAGCATGGCCTTTATTATCGATGCGTGGGATTTTAACCAGCAGCCGGCGAGTCGGGTTACGGACCTAACCGGTAAGCCGGTTGTTGGTTGTTGGTATCACCTGGAGCGGGATACCGACGGGCTTGAGGATTGGCTTAAACAGGCCGACATTCCGGAGCCGTTGATTGATGCGATGACTGAAGAAGACACGCGCCCGCGCTTTCAGCGCTTAAAAGAAGGTTTTGTGTTGTTGTTGCGTGGCGTGAACCTGAATCAGGGCGCCGCGCCGGAAGACATGTTGAGCCTGCGCATTTTATCCTACAAAGGCGTGATTTATACCTTCCGTAAGCGGCCGTTTAAGGCCATTACTCATATCCGTGAAAGCCTCGAAAAGCAGGACGGGCCGGATGATCTGAATGATTTTTTGGTGCACTTGGTCGAGCAGCTTAACCTGCGCATCGAGGATGTGATTGATGCGGTCGAGGTAAAAATCGAGGATATGGAGGCGGGAGGTTACGACAATACGGCTGTGCAGCAGCAGGAAATTAGCAAATTGCACCGGCGGTTGTTGCGTCTTAACCGCTTTGTGCGACCGCAGCTGGCGGCGTTAGATAAGTTCACTACAGAAAGTGAACGGAGCATGGATAATGAAATGCATCAGTGGCTGTTGAACGAGCGTGATACCACCCAACGTCTGCTTGAGCAGATTGATTTAATGCTGGAGCAGCTGTGGATGCAACGCGAACTGTTGCAGCAGGCGGTGGCTGAAAAAATGAACCGCAATACCTATTGGCTATCGGTGATCGCCGGGGTATTCCTGCCATTAAGCTTTTTAACCGGCGTGTTCGGTATCAATATCGGCGGCATGCCGGGCGTCGAAAACGAAGACGCTTTTGAGATTTTTACCTATGCTTTAGTCGTCATCGCGGTTATTGAGTTTTTGTTGTTGCGGCGGCTGCGATTTTGGTAGCTTTTAGCTGACTCTCCGGGGGAGGGAGCCTCCGCCCCGCCGTTACGCTCCCTGCGGTCGCTAAACCGGCGGGTACTTACGAGCTGCAAAGGCTCCTCTATATCGCGAGCATATTTCCATTTTTAGCGTGTTGGCGTTGAATTCGGGGGGATTTATGCCGGCTTTCGGCGGCGGGTTCTGGTCCGCCCCCGCCGTTGCGCTCCCTACGGTCGCTAAACCGGCGGGTACTTACGAGCTGCAAAGGCTCCTCTGCGTCGCGAGCATATTTCCATTTTTAGCGTGTTGGCGTTGAATTCGGGGGATTTATGCCGGCTTTCGGCGGCGGGTTCTGGTCCGCCCCCGCCGTTGCGCTCCCTGCGGTCGCTAAGCCGGCGGGTACTTATGATCTGTTCGCGTTCGCGGGAAATGCTGGCATTCGAGGTTTTAATGCCTTTCTGCGTTGAATTCTTTTTCTCTTTAATAAGATTTCTCCGTGCTCTCCGTGTCCTCTGTGGTGAAATCTTTTAAAAAAACACTCGATATCGAGGTGCTGTTACGGCCGTTGTGCTATTGAAGTTCGTAAGTAGCCGCCGGTTTAGCGAGGCGAAGCCGAGCGCACCGGCGGAGGCTAAGCCCCCCGTCGACTGAAGATCCAATTAATTAATCGGACAACTCGCGCACCGGCGGGGCGAAGCGCGCCGTCGACTGAGGACCCGCGCAATTAATCCGGCAATTCGCAAACATCTGAATCAAAGACGACGAGGTGGTCGAAGTCGTATTCGATGCCGACCTGGGCGCCGTTTTGCAGGGGTTGGTGTGAGGGGCCGACGGCCAGTACCTGGGAGGTGTCGGGTAGCTCCAGGGTGTAGAGATAGTGCGAGCCGCGGAAGCCGCGACCGGCGACTATGGCGGTTAATTCGGCGTCGCGCTTATCGGTGATTAAGACGTCATCCGGGCGCACTAAAAAGGTCACGTCGTGGTCGTCCTGTTCACACAAAATTTCGTGATCAATCACGCCCAGCGCGCAGTGCAGCTGATGTTCGCGGATCCGGCCTTGTAATAACACGCCGCGGCCGATAAAGTCGGCCACCAATTGATGCTCCGGCTCGTGATAAAGCTCGTAAGGGGTATTCCACTGCAACAGCTGGCCGGCGTACATCACACCGGCTTTGTCGGCCATAGCAAAGGCCTCCTGCTGGTCGTGGGTAACCAATAATGCCGTAATGCCTTCCTCTTTCAACAGCTGTCGCACATCCTGCGCCAACAACTCCCTCAGTTCCGCGTCCAGACTCGAAAACGGCTCATCGAGCAACATCAGTTGCGGCTTCGGCGCTAATGCGCGAGCCAGCGCGATACGTTGCTGCTGGCCACCGGATAGCTCGTGCGGGTAACGTTTTTGATAGCCATTTAAACCAATCCGTTGCAGTAGCTCTTTAATGCGTTGCTCCTGCGCATCGGCAGACAAGTGCTCAATACCAAAGCGAATGTTATCGGCAACGTTTAAATGCGGAAACAATGAAAAGTCCTGAAACATCATGCCGACCTGGCGCTGTTCCGTCGGTATCGACAGCGACGATGATGACACCGCCTTGCCCTGCAAAGAAATCGCACCACCGGAAACCGGGTTAAAACCGGCAATAGCACGCAACACGGTGGTTTTGCCACAGCCGGACGGACCCATTAAACAACCAATATCACCGGGTTCTAACGCGATACTCAGGTCATCGACGATGCGATGCCCGGCCAGTTCTATCGATACCTTGTCGAGTTTAAGGAACGCGCTCATTTAGTCTCCCGTCTTTATACTTTGGGTTTTTAACGCCCGCGATAACATCATCACCGGAATTAATCCGACCGCGACAATCATCAATGCCGGTGGCCCGGCGTCGGCCAGGCGCTCGTCCGACGCCATCTCGAACGCCCGCACGGCCAGCGTATTAAAATCAAACGGGCGCAGCACCAGCGTTGCCGGTAGTTCTTTCATGACATCCACTAACACCAATATCAGCGCCGCCAAAATAGAACTGCGTAATAGTGGTAAGTGCACACGCCACAGAATACGCCGCGGTGAGGCACCCAGGGTGCGTGCGGTATCGTCCATTTGTGGAGTAATTTGCTCCAGCCCCGAACTAACCGTCTGTAGCGATACCGATAAAAACCGTACGCTGTAAGCAAACAGTAGCGCCACCACGGTGCCGGATAGCAACAAGCCGGGATTAAAATCAAATGCCCAGCGGCTGAAATCGATAATGCGATGGTCCATCCAGGCCAGCGGCGATAACAAACCCACCGCGATAACGATACCGGGAATAGCGTAGCCAAGACCGGCAAGACTTACGGCAACCCGCAGCGGGCGGGTCGGGTGGCGGCGACGGCCATAGGCCAGCCATAACGCCAGCATCACCGTGATCATTGCAGCCAACAGCCCCAGCCACAGCGTATTTAAGGTTAACTGCCAAAACGATGGCTGGGTCCAGACCTCCGCGCGCTCGATGGACCACACCACCAATTCAAACGCCGGAATGATAAAGCCCAATACAATAGGCAGCCAACAAACCACAGCGGCGTAAACCGCATGTCGGCCGTGCAACGGTTTGCGTAGCGATTGACCATCGCTGCGGCGTTGATAAAACTTAGCGCGGCGGCGTGAATAGCGCTCGACTAGAATCAGCGCAATTACAAACAGTAATAAAATAGCCGCCAATTGCAGCGCGCCCTGAGTATCGCCGATGCCGTACCAGGTGCGGAAAATACCGGTGGTAAACACGGTAACGCCAAAGTATTCCATGGTGCCGTAATCGGCCAGTGTTTCCATCAATGCCAGGGTAACGCCGGTGGCAATGGCCGGTCTTGCTAACGGCATAGCAACACGCCAAAAGCTTTTCCAGGGGCCGGCGCCCAGGGTGCGTGCGCTTTCAAAAGCGGCCGTGGACTGTTGCATAAAGGCCGCACGGGTAATTAAATAAACATAGGGGTAGAGCACCACACAGAGCACGAAAATAGCGCCCGGCAGGCTGCGAATATTGGGGAACCAGTACTCACCTAATTGCCAGTCGAAGGCAGCGCGTAAAAACTGCTGTACCGGGCCGGCGTAGTCCAGCAAGCCGGTGTAGGTATAGGCGGTAATGTAGGCGGGCATCGCCAGTGGCAGTAATAACCCCCAGCTAACCCAACGCCAGCCGGGAAAATCAAATTGTGACACACACCAGGCACTGCTGACGCCCAGCACAGTCACGCCAATACCCACCGAAACCAGCAGGATCAGTGAATGGCCAACATATTCCGGGATCACCGTTTGCCATAAATGCGCCAGTGTATCCCATTGAGGATTTAACAAAGAAAGGGCCACCACAATTAGAGGTAACCCAATCAATGCCGCAACACCGAACAACAATAACGGGCCGCGGGTCATTAGCAACTCTCCTTAGAATTCAATGACTAAGGACTTATCTCCAGCCTGCGCGGTTCATCAGGCGCACGGCTTCGGCATTATTCTCGCCAAGGATGTCCATGGAAATGTCGTCTTGTTTAAAGTCGCCCCATTGTTGCAGAGTCTCGCTCCAGGCAACACCCTCCCGAACGGGGTACTCGTAGTTGGCTTCAGCATACCATTTTTGCGATTCTTCTGAGAGCAAAAATTCGATTAACTGCTTGGCCTCGTCGATATTTTTCGCGTGCTTGGTAACACCGATACCGGATACGTTAACGTGGGTACCGTTGCTATCCTGTGCCGGCCAAAAAACTTTTACTTTCTCGGCGGCTGATTTTTCTTCGGCGTCATCTGAATTCAGCATGTGGCCAAAGTAGTAGGTATTTGCCACGGCAATATCACAGACGCCAAAGGCGACGCCTTTGATCTGGTCACGGTCGCCACCTACCGGCTGGCGGGCAAAGTTTTCGACTAAGCCTTCGGCCCAGTTTTCGACGTTATCGGCACCGTGGTGCTCAATTAATGCAGCAACCAGTGACTGGTTATAAAGGTTGTTTGATGAACGAATACAAATGCGGTCGTTCCATTGTTCGTCGGCCAGCGACAGATAATCGCTCAACTGTGATGGGTCAACACGCTCCGGCGAGTAAAAAATTGGCCGTGCGCGCAGGCTCAAGCCCACCCAGTGATCATCATCAGAACGAAAATGTTCCGGTACCACCTGATTGATGCGTTGTGATGAAACCGGTTGGAAAACATCAGCCTCGACTGCCCGGTGCAGGGCGCCGGCGTCAACGGTCAGGAATAGATCGGCGGCAGTATATTCGCCTTCAGATTTTAACCGCGCCAATAGTGCATCGGAATTACCGGTTAATAAATTCACTTCGATGCCTGTTTTTTCGCTAAACTGGTCCAGCAAGGGTTTGATTAATGCCTCTTTACGCGACGAATAAACGTTAACTTCGGCGGCATTGGCTGCGACCGGCAATAAACTGGTCATGACACTGGCGACTGCGGCCAGCGTGAATGCTTTGTTAAAGAAAGTTGCCATAGAGAAACCTCTTGCTAATAATTTGCGTATAGAATCAGATAGTTCGAGTAGGCTATCACAATTTTTATTTAATGATAGCTATTCTCATTTGTGTTTTGACGAAAGTCAAGTGATTTACATGGAGCGTGTATGTCTGAATTGTCCCTGTTAGCGCTAATCGGGGTGCTGTCAATCAGTTGTCAGTGGTTAGCCTGGCGTTTAAAAACGCCGGCCATTTTACCGTTACTGGTATGCGGCCTGATTATTGGCCCCACGCTGGGCTGGCTGAACCCGGATCAACTGTTTGACGATTTGCTGTTTCCACTGGTTTCGCTGGCCGTTGCGGTGATCCTGTTTGAGGGCAGTCTGACACTTAAGTTTGAAGAAATTCGCGGCCATGGCCGCATGGTGACTAACCTGGTCAGCGTGGGTATGGTGGTGACCTGGATTGCCATTGGCGTGCTGACGCATTTTTTAATGGGCTGGGAGTGGGAACTGTCGGCGCTGTTCGGGGCGCTGGTGGTGGTCACCGGACCAACCGTTATTCAGCCGATGATACGCTCTATTCGGCCGATTAATAAGCTGGCGAATATTCTCCGTTGGGAAGGCATCATTATTGATCCGCTTGGCGCCTTGTTAGCCGTTTTGGTGTATGAATTTATCATCGCCAGCCAGGACGTGGCGTTTTTACACTCGCTGCAGGCGTTTGCCAAAACCATTGGTATTGGTTTTTTCTTTGGTTGGGTTGCGGCCAAGTTATTAGGCCTGGCGCTGGGCCGTGGCTGGTTTCCGCATTACCTGCAAAACGTCGCCACGCTGACCATCGTACTGGGTGTGTTTGCGCTGTCTAATGCAATTCAACAGGAATCGGGCTTGTTGACGGTAACGGTAATGGGTATGGCCATGGCCAACACCAAAAACCTGAACCTGGACGAGATCCTGGAGTTTAAAGAAACGCTCAGTGTGCTGTTGATTTCGGCATTGTTTATTATTCTGGCAGCGCGGCTGGACTATGCGCAGTTCGACGCACTGGGCCTGCCGGCGGTGATTTTGCTGGCTATTATTCTGTTTGCGGTGCGGCCGTTGGCGGTGTGGTTATCGGCTATTGGCACCGAGCTGCGCTTTAAAGACAAGGTGCTGCTGTCGTGGATTGCGCCACGCGGTATCGTAGCCGCAGCCGTGTCGGCGCTGTTTGCGTTAAAAATGGAGCAGTCCGGCTGGGACGGTGCGGAGTCGATTGTACCGCTGGTATTTTTGGTGATCATGACCACGGTGGTACTGCAAAGTCTTACCGCTAAGCCACTGGCGCGTTTACTGGGCGTAATTGAGCCGCCGGCGCGGGGCTTTTTGATATTTGGTGCTAACCAAATGGCGCGGGCCGTGGCTAAATCGTTGCAGGAACACGATGTACAGGTGCGCCTGGCCGATACCAACTGGGAGAACATTCGCAGCGCGCGCATGGATAACCTGCCGGTTTATTTTGGTAACCCGGCCTCGGAACACGCCTCTAATAATATCGATTTGACCGGTATTGGCCGGCTGTTAGTGATGTCGCCGTATAAGCAGCTAAACCCATTGGTTTCAGTGTATTATCAGGACTGGTTTGGCAGTAACAAAGTGCATGGCTTAAATAGCGGCGAATCGGACTTTCGGGCTAGCCATCAGTTATCGGAAGCTTATAAAACCACACTGAATTTGTTTGGCGAAAGCGTAACTTATTCTAAGTTAGCCAGCCTGCATTTTCAGGGCGCTAAAATGAAGTCGACGCCAATTACCGAGAACTTTAGTTTTGAGGATTACCAACAGCAGTACGGCGCCCGGGCGGTACCGATGTTTGCCATGGATGAACAGAAGAAGGTGCATATATTCAGCACCGAGCGTGAACTGAAGCCGATGCCGGGCTGGCTGGTTATTGCCATGATATCACCGGAGAAAGAGGCCGAAGAAGGTGGTCGTGACGACGAGTAATCGTTGCGTTTGCCCGGATTGTGACTGGGTTGTCGATGTACCCGTTACATCAACCGAGGTATTTAAATGCCCGCGCTGCGGGCATCGCCTGGGGGGCGGTGCGCCCGTTAGCGAGCGGCACACGCTGGCGTTAGCGCTGGCGGCGTTAATATTGGCATTGGTCAGCTTGTGGTTGCCGTTTGTCGGCTATTCCGCCAGTGGTGTATCGCAGACCATGAGCCTGCTGGATACCAGTGCCGAGTTATTGCACTTTCACGAACGCTTATTGGCGATACTGGTGCTATTCACGGTGTGGGTTGTGCCGGTTTTATATTTGCTGGCGATCTGCTGGATATTCACCCGTTTACTTGGTTCAGGGCCAGTGGGCCCGGTGACTCTCTATTTTATCCGGACCGTGGTGCAGCTGCGGGTATGGATGATGGCCGATGTGTTTTTGCTGGGTGCACTGGTGTCGCTGATTAAAATATCGGGGCTGGCGGCAGTGGAACTGGCGTCGGGTTTCTATACGTTTATTGCGTTTGTGGTGCTGCAGTTGTGGGTTGCCAATAATGTCAGCCGTTACCAATTGTGGCATCGGTTACCGCATCAGCAAGCGCCGCAATCCGAAGCCGGCAGGGCTGCCCATAACCAGGGTTTGAGCGGTTGTGTTTGTTGTCAGGCGCCGAATTCACGACAGCATAAAAAATGCTGGCGCTGCGGCGAAACGCTGTCGCTAACCCGCTGGCGTGGCTGGCGCTTAACCCTGGCGTTGTTAATTGCAGCGGCGTTATTGCTGGTACCTGCGCATGTATTACCGGTTATGGAAACAACGAGCTTTGGCCGCACCCAGCCCAATACCATAATCGGTGGCGTGCTGGAATTATGGCAAGGCGGCGATGCCCCTATTGCGATTATCGTATTTGTTGCTAGTTTGGTGATACCGGTGGCTAAAATCCTGACGTTGTTGGTGTTACTTTATGTTGCTGAACGCGGCAACGACAGTACCGTAAAAAACCGGGTGGTGTTGTATAAGGTCACTGACTGGATTGGTCGCTGGTCAATGATCGATATTTTCGTGGTTGCCGTGCTGGTAGCGCTGGTGCGCAGTGGGCAGTTGATGTCGGTGTATCCCGGTAACGCGGCGCTGGCGTTTGCGTTAACGGTGATATTGACCATGCTGGCAGCGATGACCTTTGACACGCGACGCTTTTTTATGCCGACAACAAAGTAAAGTGAAGGAATCAGGACGACCCATGAGCGCGATGAAAAACGTATTCTCACCCATCTGGCTTATCCCGCTATTGGCTTTGGCGGTAGCGCTGTGGATGGTGTGGCAGGAGAGTGCCGGCTCGGGGCCGCAAATAGAGGTGTTGATTAGCGATGCCGAGGGCCTTGAAGCAGGTAAAACGCCGGTGCGGGTGCGCAATGTGGACGTCGGTTTGGTTAGTGAAATCAGCCTGAGCGAGGACATGAGCGCGGCGGTGCTAACCATCGAAATGAACGAAAATACGCAGCGCATGTTGGCCGAAGATAGTCGTTTATGGGTGGTTAAACCGCGTATTGGCCGGCAGGGCGTTAGTGGCTTATCCACCTTGCTGTCCGGCGCTTATATACGGCTACAGCCGGGGTCATCAGAGCAGACAGCGACGCGTTTTGAGGCGTTGGAAGAGCCGCCGGTAACACCGCAACAAACGCCGGGACGGCGTATTACGCTGACCAGCTCGGTTAATAGTGCGGTTGTAGTCGGTGATACCGTGCAATATAACGGCCTGTCGGTGGGGCAGGTCGAAAAGGTTGATTTTAACGTTGATGACCGCAGCATGCGCTACCAGGTGTTTATTGAACAGCCCTATGACGAGTTATTGACCGAGAATACGCGTTTTTGGTTGCAAAGCGGTTTATCGCTGCGCTGGAATGCCAATGGTCTGGACGTGTCGCTGGGTTCTTTCGAGTCATTGCTGGGCGCGGGGATTAATTTTGGCGTGCCTGAAGGGCAGCCGAGCGGCGCTAAAATGACTGAGGAACGCTCGTTTGAGTTATTTGCCAGTGCCGAGGCTGCGCGGCAACAAGGCTTTGTTAATGGCATCGATTATGTGATTTTACTGGATGAGTCGGTTGCCGGCCTGGAAGAAGGCGCGCCGGTTCAATTTAAGGGCGTTCGCGTGGGCACGGTGCTTAAAGTGCCGCTGCGCTGGAACCCCACCGACAGTGACAAAGCGCCGTTAAAACAGATCCCGGTATTAGTACGTTACGAGCCGGAACGCATGGATGGACTGGTGCCTGATACCGACATCGGCTATTGGCGTGAACGATTACCGGAGCTGTTTGAACAGGGCTTGCGAGCCAATATCCGGGCCTCAAACTTACTGACCAACACCTTGTATGTCGACTTACGCTTTTATCCCGAAACCGAATTGCAGGCGCAGTCTGAATTTGCCGGTTACCCGGTGATGCCGTCGATGGTCAGTGACTTTAGCCGCTTAGAAGAAAAGCTGAACCAATTGCTGGATAAATTTAATGATCTGGAGCTTGAACAGAGCCTGACCGAATTTAGTGAGGCGATGGCCGCGACGGAGCAGAGCGCCGACGAGATTGAAGCTTTGGCACAGTCAGTAGCGGCCATTGTCGAGCAGCCGGGCATGCAACAGTTACCGCAGCTATTGCAGGATAATTTAACCCAATTAGAGCGGCTGTTAAGTAGCGTTGATGATGGTTCGGCCACACGCCGTCAGTTGCACAGAACCTTATCTAATATCGAGGCGTTAACGCGCGACTTAAAACCGCTTGCGGAGCAGTTACGTGAACAGCCGAATTCGCTAATTTTTGATGCCGAAAAGCCGGCCGATCCGGAGCCTAAAGCCCATGATTAAATTGATTCCGAGTATTGCTGTTGCGTTGGTTTCTCTGGTGGCCCTGAGTGGCTGTGCCAGTCAACTTGATAGTGTTAAAGGTGAGTATCGTTTGCCGCTGTTAAACAGCAGCCCGGAGCAGGTGTGCAGTGCGGCGCAGCGGCAGGTTGTGGTAAGTGACTTGATGCTCAGCGATGGTATTTTGCTGCAACAGAGCGCAACCCGCATTCATGCAGCTCGCCATCACCGCTGGAGTGGCTCGCTGGAACAGCAGTTACAACAAAGCGTACAGCGGGTTTTAAGTGAGCCGCACTGCAACGGCGAGCTAGTTATTCAGGTTATGGATTTTTATGGTGACGATGAAGGCAACGCAGTCGTCACAGGACATTGGCTTTATCGCCAAGACGACACGCAAATCGAACAAACCTTTAGCCAGCGGCAGCCGTTAACCAACGATGGTTACGAGGCGTTGGTTATGGCGCTTAACCAGGCCTGGAGCGATACGCTAAAACAAATTAAAAGCGCCATTCCCAACTGATTCGCGCGCCTATGTCGTCGGTATTGGCGCCGGCGCGCTCATTGTCATTGTATTCAAAACCAATATTTAACAAGCCACCGAACACCGGTTGTGAGCGTTGCAATAATGCCTGTGTCTGGTTGCTGTCATCGGCAAGGCTGGAATAAGCCAGTTGCGCGGTCCAGCCGCTGCCGTCTGCTGCAAATAGTCGGTAACTGAGTGATAGCGTGCGGCTGTCGGGCGCAAAAGACGAGCCCAGGTTGCGTTGGTGATGCTGATAAAACGGCTGGGTCGAAACGCGTGGCAAACGCTGATAGAAGTTGTGACTTTCTGTATCGGTGTATTCCGCTACCAGGGTGTGACGCATTTGCTGAGCGCTGAATATCGATGCATTAAACTGCCATTCACCACCGACTGTAAATGCAGGGTTCTCACCTTCTTCTAACTGGCCGTCAAAGCCAACTTCTGCATAAGCGGCAAAATGATGCTGTTGCCAATGCCAGCCTTTACGCAGATCCAGGCTGACCATGGTGTTGTCTGGTATTGCGCTGTTTACAACGGTCTTACTCGTCTGGTGCACGGCACTAAGCCCGGCCTGAAGGCCCCATTGCAATTGGGTGGCAGCGCGCAGGCCGAGGACTTCGCGCGACACATTAATATTACCTAACCGGGTTTCGTTATAGCCAACAAAGGTGCTGACATGTAGCGGGTTAAGGCCGATGGGGGCGAAGTCGGGACTATAATCGAGCCGCAGTTTAGTTAGTGGCCGGGCGTTGGTCGACATCAGCAGGCTGCTGTGTTGTGCAGGTCCCCACCACAGCGGTTGTGCGTCCAGCGACAGGCTGACGTCGCCAAAGTTATAGGCCAGATAGCTGCCATCCAGCGTCTGTTCGTTGTCGTCTTCGTATGGGTCCCAGCGGTGATTGATCTGTAACCTTGCGGCAAAGTGCTCGCCTTTAAAATGCCTTGCTACGCTTAGACTGCCGCGCTCTTGCACACTGCGACCAAAGCGGTTTACCCAGGGCGCTTCGCTACTGGCTTGTAGTTTTAAGTAGGTTTGCGGTCCGCTCTGGGCATTGCGCAGATAATGACGCACCTGTAATAAGGCAAGTTGTTGGGTATCGTTAAGCTGCTGTGTATCAATGGTATCCAGTTCCAGCAAAATCGCTCGCCATGGCATGGGTAATTGCTGTAGTGGTGTATTAATCAGACCGGCATCGACCAGCACATTCAGACTGTTTCTGAGATCCTGGTTATCGGCACTGATATAGACAGAAGACTGCGCCTGAGGGGATACCAAGCCCAGTCCGGTGGCCAGGATAATTGCAGAAAACAACGACTTGCGCACAGAGAGTCCCTTATAATTGTTTTTGATGCCAATGCACGAATAACGCTATGATGCCAGAAGCATTGGTGAATAGACAATCCTATAATTTTTATGGCGTGCTTTGAGCGTGTTTTGATAGAGTGCAGCCGGGTAATAACTGAGAGAGCAAATTTTGAAACGAGTAGCGTGGCTGATTAGTTTATTGTCGGTAGTGTTAGTGAGTTGTTCACCGGCACCGCAATCAACAACTGAAAGTGGCTTAGATACGACGATGCAGCAATTAGATCTGCAGTTACTGCCGAATGAGCAATGGCGTTTGAGCGCCGCGGTTATTGAGCTGAGTTTTTGTCGTAATCCGGTTAACGAGGCGTTACTGGCGTCGCAGATGGAATTGAATAATTGGCGTTTGACGGGCGATGAGACTGCGTTTCCGCCTTATCGCAAGGATGGTTTGCAGCAGTTACAGCAGGTGCTTGCCGGGCAGCCGTTTATGCTATGGCAGACCGATGGCACGGTCAGCGCCCAGCGCTATCGACTGGTGATGCCGGCATCGGCATCGAAGGGAGATGTAGCCGAACAGTTGTTTCCGGCGGTGGCGACGCTGGCATCCAAGCGTGTGATTTGTCACACGGCGGTAATTGAGCAGTAAGGAGTTTAGAGATGAAGATGCGCGAGCAGATTGAGCAAAAGTTACAGCAGGAGTTCGCACCGCTGCATTTGCAGGTGGATGATGAGAGTTATATGCACGCTAGTGGCCGCGAAGCGCAATCGCATTTTAAGGTGACCATGGTGAGCGAAGCGTTTTCCGATAAACGCTTATTGCAACGCCACCGGGCGATTAACAAAGTGCTGGCAGAAGAACTACAACAAATCCACGCGCTGGCGCTGCACACCTACACCCCCGACGAATGGCAAGGCCAGGCCCCGGATTCGCCTAATTGTATGGGTGGCGGGCGTTAGCCCGTAAAAATGGTATGATCTGTTAAACTGCGCAAACCAGCTACAATAAGACCAAATTCAAAATAGGGAAAGTCTACTATGGTGATCAAACCGAAGATTCGTGGTTTTATCTGCACCAACTCTCATCCTGTGGGTTGTGCGGAGAACGTGCGGCGTCAGGTCGAATGGATAAAACAACAGCCAACGGTTGAAAACGGGCCGAAAAATGTATTGGTTATCGGCTGTTCGACCGGTTATGGACTGGCATCGCGCATTACTGCTGCGTTTGGCAGCGGCGCCGCGACGGTGGGCGTGTGTTTCGAAAAAGAGCCCACTGAAAAACGCACCGGCACCGCAGGTTGGTACAATACTGCGGCCTTCCATCAGCAAGCCGATCAGGCAGGGCTTCAGTACCACTCAATCAACGGCGATGCATTCTCGGACGAAATCAAACAAGAGACTATCGATTACATCAAAGCCAATATGGGCAAAATTGATTTGGTCGTTTACAGCCTGGCTTCGCCTAAGCGCAAAGACCCGGAAACCGGCGAACTGCACAGTTCTGTATTAAAACCGGTAGGCAAGCAATACACCACCAAAACCTACCACACCGACCGTGACGAAGTGCACGATGTAACGCTTGACCCGGCGACTGAAGAAGACATCGCCAACACCATTAAAGTGATGGGGGGCGAAGACTGGGAGCGCTGGATTAAACAACTGCATGATGCCGGTGTGCTGGCGCAGGATTGTCAGACCACGGCTTACACCTATATTGGTAAAAAACTGACCTGGCCAATTTATGGCCATGCCACCATCGGCCGGGCCAAAGAAGATCTTGACCGTGCGTCAACGCAACTTGACAAAAACTATCAGGATATCAACCTGAAAGCTTATGTTTCGTCGCTTAAAGCGTTGGTTACCCAAGCCAGTTCTGCGATTCCGGTGATGCCTTTGTACATCTCGTTAATTTATAAGGTGATGAAACAAGAAGGCACGCACGAGGGCTGTATTGAACAAATCTACCGCCTCTTCACCGAAGGCTTGTATGCCGCGGATCCGGAGCTGGACAGCGAAGGGCGCTTGCATATGGATGGCTACGAAACCAACGATGCGACGCAGGCAAAAATTGAAGCCCTTTGGGATAAGGTAACCCAGGACAACTTCCACCAATTGGCAGACTACGAAGGTTACCATCAGGACTTTTTAAATCTGTTTGGTTTTGGCTTCGATAACGTTGACTACGAAGCTGATGTTAATCCAAAAGTTAACTGGTAAGCGCACCTGAAAAAGTGTTAAAATCCGCCCGATAAGTGTGGAATACGTTTTTAAGTTACGGAGTTTGGCTGTCGCGTAGCCGTTGCCATGCTCGGTAACTTATTGATTTTTCAGGTTTCTAGCCCTAACCGGCTGGTTGTGATGAATCTTCCCTAACGAGTAGTGCAAACGCATATGATTACTATCAAGAAAGGGCTGGATATCCCGATTAAGGGAGCCCCCCAGCAGCAAGTATCCGACGGTAAGGCCGTGACGACGGTCGCTACCCTGGGAGAAGAGTACGTCGGTATGCGCCCGACCATGCACGTTAAAGTTGATGAGCGTGTGAAAAAAGGTCAAGTGATTTTCGAAGACAAGAAAAATCCGGGCGTTAAATATACGGCTCCTGCAGCGGGTGTTGTAAAAGACATTCCTCGTGGCGAACGCCGCGTTCTGCAAGCCGTTGTTGTCGAGTGTGATGGTGACGAGCAAATCACCTTCGAAAAATTCGATAGCGACAAACTCGACTCATTGGGTCGCGACAAAGTTCAGGAAATCCTCATTGAGTCTGGTCAATGGCCAGCGCTCAGAACCCGCCCCTACAGCAAGGCGCCGGCAGTTGACGCAGAAGCTTCGGCTATTTTCGTTAACGCTATGGACACCAATCCGCTGTGCATGGATCCGACGCTGTTTATTAACGAACACAAGCAGGCTTTCGTTGATGGCTTAAAAGTGCTGTCAAACTTAACTGACGGTAAAGTGTTCGTGGTTAAAGCGGGCGATGCTGAAGTGGATACCGGCGACGCTAAGGTTCAGCTTGAATCTTTTGGCGGCGTGCATCCGGCTGGCTTGGTCGGTACCCATATGCACTTTTTGCACCCGGTTAGCTTAAAGCGTCCGGCATGGCATATTGGTTACCAGGATGTTGTGGCATTCGGTAAGCTCTTTACCACCGGTGAAATCTTCACCGATCGGATGGTGGCATTAGCGGGCGAAGGCGTTAAAGAGCCTCGCGTTTTGCGTACTCGCATGGGCGCCAACTTACGTGAGTTGAGCGATGGCGAACTGCAAGGCGATAATAACCGTATTATCAGTGGCTCGGTGCTTAATGGTCATAAAGTGGACGACGCCCATCAATGGTTGGGTCGCTTCCACACACAAGTGAGCGTTATCCCTGAGGGTAACCACAAAGAATTCTTGGGTTGGATCCGTCCGGGCTCAGACTTGCACTCGATTACCCGAGCTTATGCCGGTCATTTCAATCCGAAGAAGCTGTTCAGCATGACCACATCAATGAACGGCTCGTCTCGTTCAATGGTACCGATTGGTAACTATGAACGCATTATGCCGTTGGACATCGTACCGACGTTATTGCTGCGTGATTTGTTGTCAGGCGATACCGATGAAGCTCAGCAACTGGGTTGCTTAGAGTTGGACGAGGAAGACTTGGCATTGTGCACATATGTTTGCCCTGGGAAGTACGAGTACGGCCCGGTGCTGCGCGATTGTCTCACTAAGATTGAGAAAGAAGGCTAACCATGAGCTTGAAAGATACACTCGAGCGTATTGAGCCGCAGTTCGAAAAGGGCGGCAAATACGAAAAGTGGTACGCGCTGTATGAAGCGGTAGCCACTATCTTGTACACGCCAGGTACGGTGACGCAGTCTCGCACACACGTTCGTGACCGCATCGACCTTAAGCGTATTATGATCCTGGTGTGGATGATGACGTTCCCGGCGATGTTCTGGGGCATGTACAACGTTGGTAACCAGGCCGCGATGGCTTTAGCTGAAGGCTACCAGTTAGCTGACGTTTGGCAGGTGGGCTTGTTCCAGTTGCTGGGCGGTGAGCTGGGTGCTGACGCCGGTTGGGGCGCGAAAATGTGGTACGGTGCCTGCTGGTATCTGCCTATCTACGCGGTCACCTTTATTGTCGGTGGTTTCTGGGAAGTCCTGTTTGCGAGCATTCGTAAGCACGAAGTCAACGAAGGATTCTTCGTTACCTCGGTACTGTTCTCATTGATCCTGCCTGCAACCACGCCACTGTGGCAGGTTGCACTGGGTATTACCTTTGGTGTTGTCATTGGTAAAGAGATCTTTGGTGGTACCGGCCGTAACTTCCTTAACCCGGCACTGACGGGTCGTGCATTCCTGTACTTCGCCTATCCGGCGAGCATGTCTGGTGACTCTATCTGGACAGCAGTTGACGGTTTCTCTGGCGCGACTAACCTGGGTGCTGCGGCACTGGGTAACCTGGACTACGGTAACACCGAATTATGGTGGGACGCGTTTTTAGGTAACATCCAGGGCTCTGTGGGTGAAGTATCAACGCTGATGATTTTAATCGGTGGTTTAGCACTGATTTACTTCCGCATTGCCTCATGGCGTATCGTATCCGGCGTATTCGTGGGTATGGTGCTGTTCTCTGGCCTGTTAAATCTGATTGGCAGCGACAGTAACCCAATGTTTGCGATGCCGTGGTACTGGCACTTAGTATTGGGTGGTTTTGCCTTTGCGATGATGTTTATGGCAACCGATCCGGTGTCGGCATCATTCACCAACAAAGGTAAATTCGCTTACGGTCTGTTAATTGGTTTTATGACGGTCATGATCCGCGTAATTAACCCGGCATTCCCGGAAGGTATTATGCTGGCCATCTTGTTCGCGAACGTTTTTGCACCGCTGTTTGACTACTTTGTAGCACAGGCAAACATTAAACGGAGGTTAGCACGCAATGGCTAGTAAGAACGAAAGTTTAGGCAAAACGATAGGTGTTGTGCTGGCGCTTTGTTTGGTGTGTTCAATTCTGGTTGCGGGGTCAGCGGTAGCGCTTAAACCAATGCAGGAAAAGAACGCGGCGCTGGCGATGCAGCGTCACATCCTGAACGCGGCAGGCATCTTAGAAGCCGGTATGGATATTCCTTCTGTCTACGACGAGCGTATTAAAGCGCACGTCGTTAGTTTGGAAGATTATCAAGTGGTGCAGGACAAAGACCCGAAGGACTTTGATAACCGCAAAGCGGCCGGCGACCCGGAAACCAGCACCAAACTTGATAAAAGTACGGATATTGCTGGTTTAGGTACCATGGAAAACATGACCGAAGTTTATCTGGTGATGGACGAAAATGGCAACCGTAACGGTGCGGTGCTGCACATCCGCGGGCAAGGCCTGTGGGGCACAATGTACGGTCTTATCTCGTTAGAAGACGACATGAGTACCGTGCGTGGTGTTCACTTTTACGAACATTCAGAAACACCGGGGCTTGGTGGTGAAATCACTAATCCTGCTTGGGTAAAAACCTGGGAAGGCAAGGAGCTTTACGGTGACGACGGAAAAGTGAAGTTTGATTTGGTTAAAGGCGGTGCGTCTAACGAGCACGAAGTTGATGCGCTTTCAGGTGCCACCTTAACCAGTAACGGCGTTGATGCGACCATCGATTTTTGGATGAGCGAAAAAGCATATGGTCCGTTACTCGATAAACTTCGCAAAGGAGAGCTGACCAATGGCTAGTGCAAAAGAAATGAAGTCCGTTTTATTCGGACCGATCTTCGCGAATAACCCCATCGCACTGCAGATCCTGGGTATCTGTTCAGCGTTGGCGGTAACCTCTAAAATGAGTAACACCCTGGTTATGTGTATCGCGCTGACCGCGGTTGTTGCTGCATCGAACTTTTTCATCTCGATTATTCGTAATCACATTCCATCGAGTGTACGAATTATCGTACAGATGACCATTATCGCGAGTCTGGTTATTGTTGTTGACCAGGTATTGCGGGCTTATGCCTACGAAATATCCCGTGAGCTATCGGTATTCGTTGGTTTGATTATTACCAACTGTATCGTTATGGGTCGTGCCGAAGCTTACGCGATGAAGAGCACGCCGTTTATGTCCTTGCTGGACGGCATCGGTAACGGCTTAGGCTACTCTGTGGTATTGCTTGTGGTTGGTTTTGTGCGTGAGCTGTTTGGTTCAGGTAGTTTGTTCGATGTGCAAATTATGCCATTGGTATCGGAAGGTGGTTGGTACGAGCCGGTTGGCTTGCTGCTGATGCCGCCAAGTGCATTCTTTATCATCGGCGGCTTTATCTGGGTACTACGTACGTTCTACCCTGACCAAGTCGAACCTAAGGAGTAATGGCCATGGAACAATATATTAACCTGTTCATCCGCGCGATTTTTATCGAAAACTTAGCGCTGTCATTCTTCTTGGGCATGTGTACCTTTTTGGCGGTGTCTAAAAAGGTAAAAACAGCCTTTGGTTTGGGTGTCGCGGTTATCGTTGTACTGGGTATTTCGGTACCGGTAAACAACTTGGTTTATCACAACATTCTGGCACCTGGTGCATTAGACTGGGCAGGCTTTCCGGATGCGGACTTAAGCTTCTTGCGGTTCCTGACCTTTATCGGTGTTATCGCTGCATTGGTACAGATCCTGGAAATGACGCTGGATAAATACGTACCGGCATTGTACAACGCCTTGGGTATCTTCCTGCCGCTTATCACCGTTAACTGCGCCATATTTGGTGGTGTGTCGTTCATGGTTGAACGTGACTACAACTTTGGCGAGTCGGTAGTTTACGGTATCGGCAGTGGCGTTGGCTGGTGTCTGGCGATTGTTGCCTTGGCAGCGGTGCGCGAGAAACTCAAGTATGCTGACGTACCCGATGGTTTGCGTGGTTTAGGCGCAACCTTTATGTCGGTCGGTCTTATTGGTTTGGGCTTTATGTCGTTCTCCGGCGTATCTCTTTAATCCAGTGTGTTGAATCAGTAAACGTTAAAGGTACGAATCGATGGATATTACTCTGATAGCGCTCGGTGTAGGGATGTTTACCATCATCGTACTGATTTTGGTGGCGATCATTATGGTCGCCAAATCAAAGTTAGTACCGCAGGGCGATGTAGAAATCCTGATTAACGAGGACGAAGAGAAGAAGATTGTTACCCAGCCGGGTACGAAACTGCTTGGCGCGTTGGCCAATGCCGGTATCTTCGTTTCTTCTGCCTGTGGTGGTGGTGGCTCTTGTGGTCAGTGCCGAGTAACGATTAAAGAAGGTGGTGGTGATATTCTGCCAACCGAGCTTGATCATATTACCAAACGCGAAGCGCGCGAAGGTGTGCGTTTGTCTTGCCAGGTTAACGTTAAGCAAGACATGAAAATTGAACTGCCGGAAGAAATCTTTGGTATCAAGAAGTGGGATTGTACGGTTAAGTCTAACGACAACGTTGCAACCTTTATCAAAGAGTTTGTGGTGCAGTTGCCGGAAGGCGAAGACGTGCCGTTCCGTGCCGGTGGTTATATTCAGATTGAAGCTCCGCCGCATCATATTAAGTACAAAGACTTTGACATTGCGCCTGAGTACCGTGGTGACTGGGAACGCTTTGGCTTCTTAGATGTAGAATCTAAAGTGGACGAAGAAGTTATCCGTGCGTATTCAATGGCTAACTACCCGGAAGAGAAAGGCATTATCATGCTGAACGTTCGTTGTGCGACACCGCCACCGAACGACTTGAGTCTGCCGGCAGGTAAAATGTCATCGTACATCTTTAGCCTGAAGGCGGGTGATAAAGTCACTATCTCCGGTCCATTTGGTGAGTTCTTTGCTAAAGACACCGAAGCTGAAATGGTCTTCATCGGTGGTGGTGCCGGTATGGCGCCGATGCGTTCGCACATTTTTGACCAGCTGCGTCGCTTAAATACCAATCGTAAGATCAGCTTCTGGTATGGTGCACGTTCACTGCGCGAAATGTTCTATGTTGAAGATTTCGATATGTTGCAGGAAGAGAACGACAACTTTGAGTGGCACGTGGCCTTGTCGGATCCTCAACCAGAAGATAACTGGGATGGTGATACGGGCTTTATCCACAACGTGCTTTATGAGCGTTATCTGAAAGATCACGACGCACCTGAAGACTGTGAGTTCTACATGTGTGGTCCGCCGGTGATGAACGCGGCGGTCATCAACATGTTGCACGAGCTTGGTGTTGAAGATGAAAACATCATGCTGGATGACTTTGGTGGTTAAGCAATGATGGGCTATAAACCCGCCGTGGTTGCCAACATGGTTGCTAAATTCTGGCTAGTCCTTCTGGGGCTAGCCTTTTTAGTATCCTGTTCGGACGCGCCAAAGCAAATTCGCTTTAGCGGCGATACCATGGGTACCACCTACAACATCACCCTGTTCAGTAAGGACCCGCGCCATAGTCAGGCGGAGATCCAGAAAAAGGTCGAGACGGTTTTAGCGCAGGTCAACGCGCAGATGTCGACCTACGACCCTGAATCGGAATTATCGCGGTTTAATCAACACGACTCGACTCAGCCGGTAGTGATAAGCCGGGCATTGGAACGCGTGGTTAGCCGGGCGCTGGAAATCTCTGCGCAAACCGACGGTTTGCTTGACGTGACGGTCGGGCCACTGGTTAACTTGTGGGGGTTTGGCCCGCAGGCAAAACCTGAACAAGTGCCTTCCGAAACGGAACTGAACAAGATTCGTGCTTATGTTGGTTATGACAAGCTGACACTGGCTAATCATCAGCTGACCAAAAGTCACCCGCAGGTCTATGTGGACTTATCGACGATTGCGAAAGGTTATGGGGTTGATCGGGTTGCCTATTTATTGGACGACCTGGATATTACCCAGTACTTAGTCGAAATTGGTGGTGAGATCCGCACCCGCGGTGGTAAACCTAACGGTAAACCGTGGCGGTTAGCGGTCGAGAAGCCGGTATCGACGGAACGATCAGTACAGGAAGTTGTCTCATTTAGTGAAGGGGCATTAGCCACTTCAGGCGATTACCGTAATTTTTACGAAGAGAACGGACGTCGTTATTCACACATTATTAATCCGCTAACAGCAGAGCCTATCCAACACAATTTAGTATCAGTCAGCGTTTATGCTGATGACTGCATGTCAGCCGATGCCTATGCAACGGCGTTGTTGGTTATGGGGCCGGAACAGGCAAAAGCCTTTGTTACTGAGCATCAAATCGATACCATGTTGGTGCTAAAAACCGACGATGGCTTTGAAGAATGGGTAAGCCCCGGGTTCGAAAAACTGTTATCGGATGAGTGATTAGGAGTTCTCATGCAAACATTTTTACTGGTGTTGGCGCTGTTTTTAATCGTCGTACTGATTATGGCGGTTGGCTATATTGTTCAGCGCAAGACGATTTCCGGTAGTTGCGGCGGTATTAGCTCGCTGGGTATGGATAAAGCCTGCGATTGCGATGACCCTTGCGATAAGAAAAAGGCGCGCATGGCAAAAGAGCAACAGTGGAAAGAAAACCAAATCCATTAGTGCACGCTTTTCGCGTCAGCAATTGACGCAAAACAGTTATAACGATATAACTACCCTCAATCGATGTTGTTTAAGCGGGGGTAGTTATGAATCCATTAGAGTTACGGCCAGATAGTCAGGAAATTTACCTCGATTGTAACGCCACCACCCCCGTACTTCCGGAAGTAGCCCGGTCTGTATCGCATACCATGGAAGCCATATTTGGTAATCCCTCGAGTAGCCATATTACCGGCTTAAAAGCGCGCTATATTTTGGATACCACACGCCAGCTTGCGCGTGAAGCTATCGGCTCGTTTAACAGTAAACTAATTTTTACCAGTGGTGCCACTGAGGGCATTCAGACCGCGGTGGTTTCGGCCATTAGTGCCGCCGTGCAGGACGCCCGGCGACCACGTCGTTATCTGATGTATGGAGCGACGGAACATAAAGCGGTACCGCAGGCGTTAGCGCACTGGAACCAAATGCTGGGTCTTAACGCAGAACTGTTGGCCATACCGGTCGATAACAAAGGCTTGCTGGATCATGAGTTTATTGCTCAGCACGTAAGTCAGGCGGCAATGATTTGTACCATGGCGGTGAACAACGAGACTGGCGTGGTGCAGGATTTAGGCTCGCTTGAACGGATTATCCGCGATAACGCGCCTACCGCCCCCTGGATGGTTGATTGTGTACAGGCACTGGGTAAACAACTGCTTGCGTTGGATGATACCAGCATTGATTACGCGCCGTTTAGCGGCCACAAGTTATACGGGCCAAAAGGCATAGGCTTTATGGCGGTGCGTGACGCGGCACCGTTTTCGCCGTTAATTATCGGCGGCGGTCAGGAGAGTGGTTATCGCTCAGGTACTGAAAACTTGCCCGGCATCGCCGCATTGAACGCGTTGTTCCGGTTAATGCAGCAAGGCAGTTCGTTCGCATCGGTTGAAAAGCTTAATAGCTATCGTGAACAACTGGCGAAAGCATTAAGACAAGCCTTTCCGACAGTGGTGTTCAACAACGATTTTTCGGTTTCGGTACCCACCACGCTTAACTTTTCGGTGTCCGGGGTATCCTCGCGTGACATTATGGATGTGCTGGATGCCTGCCATATTCGGGTTAGCTCCGGCTCGGCCTGTAGCTCTAAAGTCACCCGCAGCTTTGTTTTAGACGCAATGGGATTGGATTCCTGGCGTAGCGAGTCAGCCATCCGTTTGTCGTTTGGGCCGGCAACCACTCAGGCTGAGATTGACGAAGCTTGCACACGCCTGCAGCAAGCTGCAACCGCATTAAAACAGTCCTGTTTGATTGTCGCCGACACCAATGACGATAACGATGGTTTATTAGATGGCGTGGTGCAATTACGTTATGACGACCAGTGCAGTTATCTGCTAATCGATCGCGCTGCCCGACAGATGGTTGTTATTGACCCGCATCCGGCACTAGCCGGCCGTATCGAAAACATTGTCCATTGTCAGGGATA
Organism: Idiomarina sp.; assembly: GCF_019431395.1. Taxonomy (NCBI): domain Bacteria; kingdom Pseudomonadati; phylum Pseudomonadota; class Gammaproteobacteria; order Alteromonadales; family Idiomarinaceae; genus Idiomarina; species Idiomarina sp. The sequence continues at coordinate 1,429,662 of NZ_CP080268.1, read as the reverse complement.
CCAAATTCCGGCTGTTTTAAGTACAGCCGCCGAGGGTGAAATTGCTAATGCAGCAGCGATGTTACGTGCAATGCTGCCACTGCAGCATACCGATACCGACGTATTCGGTTGGCCGGTTGATGCGGTGGCAACCTGTGACGCTATCCCGCAGGAGTGCCAAAGCGGCGTTGACGGCTGCTTATCGATTGGTGCGCGTCGGCTGTTCCGTTGGGGGAGCCGTTTACCGGTTTATTTACTCAGTGAGCCAGTTGCCGATGAGCAGCCGCTGCACGTTGACTTCGCCTTTATCGGCTCGGAGATTGCAACCGAAACCTTATGTCGCTGCATCGGCAGTCAGACGCTTGTCTGCGCAGGGCAGGATCCTGATTCTGAGCTGGTCACATCGTTGGGTGAACAAACTGGTGCTGCCGGACACACTGATCCCAAACAAACGGGCATCGATATAGCCATTGGCGACGAAGCCTTCTGGAACCGCGATGATGTGATTATTATCGATGTACGCGAACGTCAGGAGCATGTGGTGGATGATTTACCCTGCTGTGCGGAGGTTATCAACGTGCCCCTAACGCAGGTTATCCAGTTCATCCACGACAATGCTGCGCTAAAAGACCGCGAGTTAGTTTGTGTGTGCCGTTCAGGCAACCGCAGCGGCGTGGTGGCTAAAGCGCTGCGGCGTCAGGGTTTTACTAAAACTCGGCATTTGTTGGGCGGTCTGGCTCTGGCTTCCAAACAAGCGTAGCAGCGAAACCATCTTTGCCGACGAACCAACAACTGATATCGCTGTGACACTGCACGTTCCAGACGTTAGCGTCGGTTAACTTGAACCATTTTTGCGACGGCTCGTGGTAGGCTGCGGCACCTGATGGATTAGAGGTTAAGATCCAGCGGCCCTGGTGTTCAACTACACTGAGGCTGTATAGCGCACCTTGTAACGGCGGTTCGGGCAGCGCGCTAAACTCATCACCATCGTAGTACCATAGTCGTTGGCCTTCGTTATCGTCGGTGTTTAAATGGCCACCGGCGATGTAAAACTGCTCGTCATCCACTGGCCATACCGCCCAAATACCGGCATTAGGACCGGCTTGCATGGGCGTGTCAATAACTTCAAAACGAATACCAAAACCGCCTTTGCGTAAAACTCGCGCGGTATCAGCGTTACCGGTGCCGACTAACCAGGTTTGGTTATTGAAGCGTACGCAGCTGCCGCTGGAGGCAAAGCCACCCTCGTTAGACAAGGGTTTTTGACTAACAGCACTGTATGCCTTTATCCAGTTGCGACCACCCGGACTGCGCACAATACGCCAGCTGTCACCGACACTGTCGCCGAATACCCAGGCTTCGCCGTTGGGTGACAAATCCATGCAATTTAAAAAGGTATCGGCTTCGGCACGGTAGCGCATACGCCAATTAGCACCGCCGTTATCGGTAAAATAGACCTTCGACTGACCATCGTCGCCGATGCTTAACGCGTAAGCCTGGCGATTATCAATCGCCTCGATGTCGCGAAACTGCAGGTCATCCTGACCCGGTTGGCTGTATCGCCAACTGTTGCCGCCATCGTCGCTGTGTGCGACGAGGCCATTTTCGCCGGACAGCCAAATAGTCGAGCGGCTGACCGGCGCTGCACCAATCCACAGTTGCTTTTCGAGGTTTTCCAGTACCTTCAGCTTTGGCGGCTCTGCAGCAACGGCCGATAAATTAACGGCAGCTGCAAGCGCAAGGGTCGAGCTGAATTGGGTAAACCGAGTTAATTGCATTATGTCACCTAAGTTGAGACGTCCTTTATTGAGGAGTCAGTTCGGACAATTATTGCGCATCAAAGCACAGGTTGTTGTCCTTTTTACTCTCATCGCCCATCAGATACAAATAAGTTGGCATAAGATCTAACGGTGTTTTAAGGGCTTTTGGATCTTCCGCAGGGTAGGCTTTTGCTCGCATACTGGTGCGGGTAGCGCCCGGGTTAATCACATTAGTGCGTACCGAGGTGGTTTCGTACTCATCGGCAATCACTTGTGCCATGCCCTCGGTGGCGAACTTAGATATGGCATAGCTGCCCCAATAGGCACGTCCTTTACGGCCGACACCTGACGAAGTGAATACCAGCGAAGCATTGTCGGCTAATTGCATCACCGGCAGCAGTGCCTGGGTCATCAGCATGGGGCCTGTAACATTGATTTGCATGGCATCGTTAAAGTCGTCTGCTTCGATATGAGTGAATGGCGATAAGATGCTCAGAATGCCGGCGTTGTGTAACACGCCGTCTAAGCGGCCGAATTGTTCCTTGATGGTTGCCGCCATGCCCTGGTAGTGATCCAGAGTCGCGCCCTTGAGATCCAGCGGGATAATCGCTGGCTTGGCGCCACCGGCTTGTTCAATCTCGTCGTATACTGCTTCCAGCTTATCAACTGTGCGCCCCAGCAGAATAACCGTGGCACCATGTTCGGCAAAAGTTAGCGCTGCCTGGCGGCCGATACCGTCGCCGGCGCCGGTTACCAGAATAACTTTATCGGTTAAGAGGTCTTTAGGGGCTTGATAATCATGTACCGTCTTGATTTGCATATTTATCGTTTTCCATTGGACTGTTAAGGTCAGTGTAGGCTATTGTACTGATATTCGGATAACTTCTCAGCAAACGAATAGAAATTCCGGAAAAAGCCTTTTATCTTAATTCATACAGGTGTATAAAAATCGTTAAGCGAAAGGCTTCATAATAAAAATGTAAAAAGGACTGGGGAATCCACATGAAAAAACTATTACTCCCATTGGCGATTGGATCAGCATTGAGTCTGGTCGGCTGTGGTAGCGGTGACGAAGCACCGTTAACAGAAACGGAAGTTAGCGTTGCGGCAACGCGCGTGCAATTTGACCCATCGAACAGCATTATTCCGGTGCCAACTAACGTATTGCTTAGCGGTACTGTCGACGGAACCTTAAATATTCCGGTAGCGGACCCAAGTGATATTAGTGACCCACAAGTGGCGTTAAATGGTCTGGATGGTTGGGGTACACACCCCACGATAACCTTTAACTTTTCACTGCCACGTGATGAGAACGGCGACTTGGTTAACGTAGCCGCTGGTAGTTTGGAAGCCCAGGGCTCTATTCGTGTTTTCGAAACCATTCAGGGCGGTTCTGACGTTAATGCAACTTGTGCCGCGGCTAGCCCCGCAGCAGCTTGTGCGGTAACAGCAGAATTAACACACGGCGTTGATTTTACCGTATCAGCGGTTGATGAAGATACCGTTGCGGTGGTGCCACTACGGCCGTTAAAGCCTAAAACAGGCTACATTGTTGCTTTGACGTCCGGTATTCAGGATACCCTGGGCCGTGACGTGAAGCCATCACAGACCTATACCCTGATGAAACGTCCGGCAGACAGCGATCCGGTATCATCTGATCCGTCGGCTCTGTCTCTGCAACGTTTGATTAATAGCTACGAAGGTGCGCTGGCGCAGTTTGGCGTTGATGCCGAAGAGGTTATTTACACGTCTAATTTCACCACGCAATCGGTGGGTGATGTCTTAGGTGCAACTAAACAGATGTTAGGCCTGAGTGCCGCTGGTATAGAAACACCATGGTCACCGGAAGTTCCGGTAATGCAGGCGGCGCCGCAGGGCTACTCGCTGGACGTGGTGTTGCAGCAAAGTGGCGTCACTGATCCTACGGTATTGGCAGCTGCTTCTGCTGCGCGCGTATACGGTGGTCAGGTGAATCTACCTTACTACTCGCCGTTACCATCAGCTGAAAACCCGCGTGCACCGGTGGATGGTCGCTGGCGTGCAGCCTGTGATAGCCCGGCGTCTATTTTAGGTGCGGTGCAGCAGGGTATTATCGACCCGGCAGGCGCAGGCATTCCACAGGAAGCATTGCAGGATCCAACGCTATTGCTGCCACCTAACAACTGTTTTGACTTCCCGGGTGTGGACGAAGAGCGTCACCTGACTAAGTACAACCCGATCCCGGCGATTCAGGGTACGCAAACGGTGCCTGCCTTTATCACTATTCCTGATTTGGCGGTTGTGAATGCCATTCGCGCCCAGCGTGGTATGGCACAATTAGAAGCTGTGCCACAAGGCGGCTGGCCGGTGGTGATCTTCCAACACGGCATTACCGGTAACAAAACTAATGCTGCTGGTATTGCGGGTTCGTTAGCGGCGGCTGGTTTTGCCACCGTAGCCATTGACCATCCGCTGCATGGCGATCGTGGTTTCGACCTTAATGGTGATGGCACGGACGAAATTAACGCCTCAAGTGCGGCCGGTGTTACCAGCTACATGAACTTAGCTAACTTGTTGGCCGCGCGCGATAATGTGCGTCAGTCTATTGCTGACTTAGTTGGTTTGCGCATGAGCTTAAATAACTTTATGGCAGCCGATGGTGCGCAGTTAAATGGCCAGGACGTGCATTTTGTAGGCCACTCGTTAGGTGCAATTGCTGGTGTGGGCTTTACGGCGATGGCCAATACGCCGTTTGAAAACCCTCAGTTAGCACCGCTTAATCCAATGTTCAGTGTGCAGGCGTCTTCGCTTGGTATGCCGGGCGGCAGTATTGCTAACTTCCTGTTAGCGTCAGGTTCGTTCGAAGTGCCGGTTAAGAGCCAACTGTTGTATTCAGCAAGTGCAGATTTTGCAGCGGCAGTTAATGCACAGGCCGAAGCTGCGGGTATTAACCCCGGCGGTCCAGGCTTTAGCGAGCTGCTGGCACAAGTTTATGTTGAATTCATGAATTCAGCATCGTCTGCGCAGGTGGCACAAATCAATGCAACCTTCGAGCAGTTTGCTTTTGCTGCGCAGGCTGTGATTGACTCTGCAGACCCGGTTAACTATTCAGCGGGTGTTGCTGCGACGGGTACGCCGGTGCATTTAATTGAAGCCATTGGCGATGCGACTATTCCTAATGCGGTTCAGGGCAAGCCGCTGGCGGGCACTGAACCACTGATTGGGTTAATGGGTCTGCCGTCAGTTTCGAGCACTGTGCAGTCGCAAGATGGCAATCCGGTTTCTGGTGCTGTGCGCTTCAGCGCAGGTGATCACGGTTCATTAGTGTCGCCGGCAGCTTCTGCAGCCGCAACCGCAGAGATGCAAACACAAATCTTCAGCTGGTTCGGTTCTGACATGTTGTTACTGCCGATTAGTAACGAAGAAGTGGTACAGTAGCAGGCATGTCGGTGCTTTGCACCGCCATGCCCGCTAGGCAAAAAGGTCAGCTTCGCTGACCTTTTTTTGTTTGGCGCTGCGCTTGCCTGGCGCCCTGCGGGCTTGCTTGGCGGCTCGTGGCTTCGCCACTCGCCTATGTAGGTCGCGCCTTTGGCGCGACGGGATGTTAGACTGGGCTAAATAGTGATACTTGGGAGTTGTTTGTATGGAATTTTTGGCCGATATTGGCAGTTTTTTGTTGAAGGCGGGGATTATTATTTTTGCTTTCGTGATTATCACGGGTGTCATTGCGCAAGCGGCGCAGAAGCAGAAAAAACAGAAAGGCGAATTGGAAGTGACCCATTTGTCCAAAGAGATCCAACAGATGCAGGATGCCCTGCGGATGGAGCTTTTGGATAAGAAAGCGCGTAAAAAAGCCGAGAAGCTGCTTAAAAAAGCGCGAAAATCTGAAAAGAAACATGAAAACCGTTTATTTGTGATTGATTTTAAAGGCTCGATGGATGCTAAAGAAGTCGAAAACTTGCGCCGCGAGATTAATGCGGTACTGAGTATCGCCAGTGATAAAGACGATGTGCTGATTCGCCTGGAAAGTGGCGGTGGTGTGGTTAATGGTTATGGCCTGGCGGCTGCGCAGTTGCAGCGTTTACGTGACCACGGCATGACCTTGCACGTGGCGGTGGATAAAGTCGCTGCCAGTGGCGGTTATATGATGGCCTGTGTGGGGCATAAAATTTATGCGGCGCCGTTTGCCTTTATTGGCTCGATTGGCGTGGTGGCGCAGATTCCGAACGTGCATCGTTGGCTTAAAAATCACGATATCGATTTTGAGCAGATTACCGCGGGCGAGTTTAAACGCACGCTGACGGTCTTCGGCGAAAATACTGATGAAGGCCGCCGCAAATTCAAAAAAGACTTAGAAGCCATTCATCACCAATTTAAAGACTTTGTGCAGACTAATCGCGCGGAGCTGGATATTGATAAGGTGGCTACCGGCGAAGTCTGGTCAGGACAGCAAGCGAAAGAACTGGGTTTGGTTGACGAAGTAGTAACCAGCGATGAATGGTTACTGAAGCAATTGGACGAGCGTGAGATTTTAAAACTGGAGTACAGTGTTAAAAAGCCGCTAAGCGAGCGTTTCGCTAAAGGGGCGGCGACCATTATTCAGACCTTAAAATCCTCGTTTGCACGCTCTGACGTTTAAGCGAGTTATTCGGTCGCTAAAGCGCCTGTTAATCGCTAGCGCTGACGCGGCCTTTTTGCTAGTCTTAGGCGGTTTTGGGAAGCCAATTTAATAAAATAAAGGACTCGTATGAGTGACAAAAAGAAATTGAGCCTAACCAGCCGTATCGTCATTGGTATGGTCGCAGGTATTGCATTGGGGCTGGCGTTGCGCTTTTTTGCTGGTGAAAGTGCCTGGGTTGATAGTTATCTGACGAACGGTTTGTTTAATATCATTGGTCAGATATTTATTACCTCACTGAAGATGCTGGTAGTACCGCTGGTATTTGTCTCGCTGGTGGTGGGAACATGTTCGTTGAGTGACCCCAGTAAGCTCGGTCGCTTAGGCGGTAAAGCCGTCGGTATGTACCTGGTTACCACGGCTATCGCTATTTCTATCGCGATTTTCTCGGCCATACTGATTCAACCGGGTTCAGGTGTTGAGCGTGACTCAAATACGACCTTTGAGCCGTCCGAGGCACCGTCGCTGTCGCAGGTTATTATTGACTTGTTCCCGGATAACCCGATTAATGCCATGGCGCAGGGCAACATGCTGCAAATTATCGTGTTTGCGTTGTTGTTTGGTATTGCGATGGCGTTGGTAGGTAAGCCGGGCGAGCGCCTGAAAAGCTTTTTTGATGACTTTAACGAAGTCATTATGAAGCTGGTGGTTATTTTGATGAACCTGGCGCCTTACGGTGTGTTTGCGCTTATGGCCAAGCTATTTACCGAGACCGGACTGGGTATGATAGCGAGCCTGGCGAAGTACTTCTTCCTGGTGTTGATCGTGCTGTTAATTCACGGTCTGATCGTGCATCCGTTCCTGCTCAGTACCTTAGCGCGCGTTAAACCGGGTATATTCCTGCGTAAGATGCGTGATGCGCAATTATTTGGGTTTAGTACCGCGTCCAGTAACGCTACGATGCCGATTACCCTGGAGACCGTGACCAAGCGTCTAGGTGTCAAAAACAGCGTCGGTTCGTTTACCGTGCCGCTGGGTGCGACCATTAATATGGATGGCACCTCGATCATGCAGGGTGTGGCGACGGTGTTTATTGCTCAGGTGTATGGGCTTGACCTGTCGGTAGGTGATTACCTGATGGTGATCCTGACGGCGACATTGGCGTCGGTGGGTACTGCGGGTGTACCGGGCGTTGGCTTGATCATGCTGGCGATGGTGCTGCAACAGGTTGGTTTGCCGGTCGAGGGCATCGGCCTGATTATCGGTGTTGACCGCTTACTGGATATGACCCGAACGGCCGTTAACGTCACCGGTGATGCGATGGTCAGCTGTGTGGTTGCCAAATCCGAAGGCGACTTCGACGAAGAGGTCTATTACGACCGCGAGGCCGGCAAGAAGCTCGAAGAACTGTAGGTCGCGTCCCGGCGCGACATGCTCTCGTCGTCTGTGCCGAGGCGCAGCGATTGGAGCCATATTCCATTCTCGCCTATTATAGATTAAATCGTTCGTTCGCTTAGGTTTGTATCGGATTTATTATCGTTGCCATCAAATTTTAATAAGGTGGCAACGATGGCGATACAGCAGTTACCGATAATTTCGTTTGCACAATTAGATAGCGAACAGGAACGTCTGCGGTTGCGCTGGGCGGCAAGTGAAGTGGGCTTTTTCTATTTGGTTGACCATGGGCTATCTGAGCACGAACTGGCACAGGTCATGAACTTGAGTCGGCGATTTTTTGGCTTGCCTGCTGCGCAGAAAGCGGGTGTCGATATGCGTTATTCACCTCACTTCCGTGGTTATAACGCGGTTGGGCAGGAGTTGACCGGCGGGGCGGTGGATGTCCGTGAGCAGTTTGACTGGATGAATGAAGAGCCGGCGCCGACGGAAATACGCCATGATTGGCAGCAGGTTATCGGGCCCAATTTGTGGCCTGCGGCGTTGCCACAGCTTGAGCATACGCTATTGGCCTTAAGCGAACGCCAAACGGACATTGCTGTGACTTTATTGCGCGCCCTTTGTCAGTCTATGGGTATGGACGCACATGCGTTGGATCAGAGCTTTCGTGATAGCCCCTATACGCATTCCAAAATTATTCGCTATCCGGGATCGGTGCAATCACGCCAGGGCGTTGGCGCTCATAAAGACCCCGGCTACCTGACCTTCGTCCTACAAGACCAGCAAAGTGGCTTAGAAGTCGAGCATCAGGGGCAGTGGCTGGATGTTGAACCGATGCCCGGATCGTTTGTGGTCAACATTGGTGAGCTACTGGAGTTGGCATCCGACGGCTTTTTACAAGCCACCAACCATCGAGTACGCGCTCCACAACCGGGAACCGAGCGCTATTCCGTGGCCTATTTTATGGCAGCGCGGCTGGATGCGACGGTGCCGGTACTGGACTTGCCTGAGCAGCTGAAAGCTAAATCAAAAGGCATCTCAACGGACCCTAATAATCCGCTATTGTCTCATGTCGGCGAAAATGTCCTAAAGGGCAGGGTGCGCTCGCATCCAAGTGCCGGAAAGGCCGCCTGACGGCGGGGCTTCACGCGGGCAACCCGGAATGGAATTTAAAATCGGGGTCGGGAGATTCAATCAAATCGCGTTCGATCTCGCCGAAAAATGCGATGCGGTCGGAGATATCGTCACCAGCGATTTGCTCGGCCAGGGTCAGGTAATCCTGATAATGGCGGGCCTCGGAACGTAATAACGAGATATAAAACTGGCCTAAGCGCTCGTCAACGTGCGGTGCGATGGCGGCAAAACGTTCGCATGAGCGTGCTTCGATATAAGCGCCGCAAATTAACTTATCGATAAGTGCCGCCGGTTCGTAGGTTCGCACATGGGTTAGCAACCCACGTGCATAGCGGCTGGAGGTTAGCTTGTCGTACTCAATGCCGAGCTCCTGTGCAATCTCCAGTACCTGATAAAAATGATGCAGCTCTTCCTTTATCAACAACACCATTTTGTCGATCAGTTCCTGACTGTAAGGCCGCTCTGACTTAGGTACCATGCGCTTATTCAACTTATTATGCTTGCCCAGCTCGCGCCAGTTACCGACCAACCGGTAGGTGTAATCTTCATACGGCTTTAACCAGGCCAGCAACGCGTTGCCGCTTTCTTCATCAACGGCGTAGCGGCGGATTAGCAACATGGCGCTCTGGGCGGCTTTTAACTCGCAAACCATGTGATCACGTAATAGCACCGGCAGGTTTTCCGGCTTTTTGGCTTGCTCCAGCCAGGCTCCGGGTGTGCGGCATTGCAAAAACTCGTTGATCGGTTGCAGCAATCGCTCGATCTCGCGGGCAGATTGTGTTTCTGTTGGTTCCGGCTTAGGTGCTACAGCAGTCATTACTACGCGTCTGTTGTTGGCGAATAATAACGCTATTTTACGCCACTTGAGGCGAAAACTGAATGCGTGATAATCCATTGTTGACATTTATTAATAATGTTAATAAATCGTTGGGATTGTTAACAGAAATCGCTTGACAGGTTAAAAAATGTTCTCAATAGTAGGGGTAAGGTGAATTTTTACTCACTCGTGTTTTTTTAACAAGAATAACTGCTTAAATAACAATAAGAAGCCGCGACAGCGGACAGGTGCATAAGCACATTTTTTGGAACAACTTTTTTGGGAACAATAAGGGCGGCAAAGCCGCGTTATATGGGGTAGTCAATTATGATTCTGAATCACATATGGGGTTTATACGCTCATCCAATGGAAGAGTGGAAAACCATTGACGCTAAACGTGAAAGTATCGTCAATTCGTTAACGCACATTTTGTTTGTCGCACTATTACCGTGTGCTGCAGCCTATTACGCTTCTGCTCATATTGGCTGGAGTGTTGGTGCGCGGGAATCGATTTTCTTAACGCAGGGTAGCGCAGTAATGTTGGGCGTTGCTATGTACGCCGGTATCATCGCCGCCACCTTTGCGTTGGCCTATTTGGTTTACTGGATGGCGAAGACCTTTGGCGCCGATCCGAGCTTTACTCAGTCGCTGGAACTGGCGGCTTATACAGCAACTCCGGTTATTATGTCAGGTGTTGCAGCGCTTTATCCTGAACTATGGTTTGTATCGTTGATTTTCCTGGCGGGCGTCGCCTACTCAGTTTACCTACTGTATGCGGGGATTCCGGTCATCATGCATATTCCGGAAGAGCGCGGCTTTTTATATGCCAGTTCAGTGGTTACTGCCGGCCTTATCCTGATGGTAATCCTAATGGTAACGACAGCCATTTTATGGACTAATGGCTTCGGCCCAACCTTCATGTCGTAATTTAAACCGCTCACAGCTTGCGCCTAAGGCGCAAGCTACTTTGTATAAATCCCCGCATATCCCCGTGTATTCAAAACCCGCTGAGCATCATACCAATCACCTAATACGACGCGTTCAGCCTGCTTGCCGTTAACACAAAACGAATGGATCGCAGCACGATGCGTATGGCCGTGAATAAGCCGTTGCACGTTATGCTTTTGCATTACCGAGATAACCGCAGGATGCTGCACATCCATTTGGCGCAACCGTTGCGGCGTTAGGTTGGGGCGTTTAGACGCTGAACCGGCACGCAGTTTACGGGCAATACGCATCCGCAAGGCCAAGGGTAAATGACGTAAAATAAACTTGCTAATGGGGTGCTGAATGATAGCGCGGTAGCGCAGATAGTCGGTATCGTCTGTGCAGAGTGTATCGCCATGCATTAATAGCGTGCGCTCGCCGTTAAGGTTAATCACGGTTTCGTCCGGCAGCAGGGTTAAGCCCACGTCCGCCGCAAAGCGCTCACCCAGCATAAAGTCACGATTGCCCGGCATAAAATAAAGCGCTACACCGGCATCGCTTAGCGCGCGCAGCTGCGACTTGATTTGCCCGGCAAAGTCGCTGGGGTCATCGTCACCCAGCCAGGCGTCGAACAAGTCGCCGAGAATATAAAGCTCATCCAGAGTATGACGCTGCTGCTGACAAAAGTCGCTGAACGCGGCCGTGATATCGGGCCGCGCCGGCGATAAGTGAAGATCAGCAATAAACGCAGTCGTCATAGCAGCGCGTTTAGTCGTTGATGGTCACTTTTTGAATGATCACGTCGTCGACTGGCACATCCTGATGAAAGCCTGCTGAACCTGTTTTAACGTCTTTGATTTGATTAACCACGTCCATACCGTCAACCACTTCGGCGAATACGCAGTAACCGTAGCCGTTCGGGGTTTCGTTCTGGAAGTTCAAAAAGCTGTTGTCATTCACATTGATAAAGAACTGTGATGATGCCGAATGCGGATCCGGTGTACGCGCCATTGCCACGGTACCAACCGTGTTCGGCTTAGCGGTTTTTGCTTCGTTTTCGATAGTGTCGCGGGTTTCTTTTTGCTTCATCCCCGGCTCAAAGCCACCACCTTGTACCATAAAGCCATCAATCACGCGGTGGAACAGCGTATTGCTGTAAAAACCGTCGCGCGCATACTTTAAAAAGTTTTCTACCGTATTCGGCGCGGTATCTTGATGCATTTCCAGGGTGATGTCACCGTGGTTTGTGTGTAATACAACCTGCATATTGGTATCCTGTAACAATGATTAAACCGGCGCTAGTGTACCAGAGCGTTACGTTCAGTGGTATCATTAGTGTTTTGCAAAAACATCAATCTTCACGCTAAAACTAAAGGAAGCACAGCATTATGGCACTGACACTGTTTAATACCCTAACGCGCGAAAAGCAGACGTTTACGCCGATCGAACCCGGCAAAGTGGGTATGTACGTGTGCGGTGTCACCACCTATGACTTCTGTCACATTGGCCATGCCCGCACTTATGTAGCGTTTGATATTGTCGTGCGCTATCTGCGCAAAATCGGCTATGACGTGACCTATGTGCGCAATATTACCGACCTGGACGACAAAATTATTAAACGTGCAGCGGAAAACGGCGAAGATTTTAGTGCGGTTACCGAGCGTTTTATCGGCGAAATGCATAAAGACTTCGATGCGCTTAACCTGGTGCGCCCGGATATCGAACCGCGTGTGACCGGTCACATGGGTCAAATTATAGCCATGATTGAGCGGCTTATTGCCAATGACAACGCCTACGTTGCCAGTAACGGCGATGTGCTGTTCGATGTGTCTACCTTCACTGATTATGGCAAGTTAAGCCGTCAGGACCTGACGCAATTACAGGCAGGCGCGCGGGTGGATGTCGATGAGGCAAAAACTGACCCGTTAGATTTTGTGCTGTGGAAGAAAGCCAAAGCCGGCGAACCGAGCTGGTCATCGCCGTGGGGCGAGGGGCGGCCGGGCTGGCATATTGAATGCTCGGCAATGAACAAAGAGCACCTGGGCGAGACATTTGATATTCATGGCGGCGGCTCGGATTTAACCTTTCCGCATCACGAAAACGAAATTGCGCAAAGTTGCTGTGCTAACCACTCGGATTACGTTAATTACTGGATGCACAGCGGTATGGTGCAGGTTGATGACGTCAAAATGTCTAAATCGCTGGGTAACTTTTTTACCATTCGCGACGTGTTAAACAGCTATGACGCCGAGACCGTGCGTTATTTCCTGTTATCCAGTCATTATCGTTCGCAGTTAAATTATACCCAGGACAATCTGGAACAGGCGCATGCCGCGCTGGAACGGTTGTATACCGCCTTACGTGGCATTGAACCGGTGACTGCTGAAGAGACCATACGAGCACCATACTGGCAGGCTTTCAGTGACGCGATGAATGATGATTTTAATGCGCCCGAAGCCATGAGCGTGTTGTTTGATATCGCGCGCGAAATGAACCGTGTGCGCGATACCGAGACCGACAAAGCAGCGCAGCTGGCAACCGTATTGCAAGAGCTGGCTGAGGTACTGGGGTTATTGCAACAACAGCCCGAACAGTTTTTACAGGGCGACAACGATGACGTGGCGTTGATCGAGTCGCTGATTGCCAAACGTAATAACGCCAGAGCAGAAAAAGATTGGGCGGCCGCCGATGCCGCGCGGGACGAACTGACCGCGATGGGCATTGTGCTGGAAGATGGTCCCGGTGGGACCCAATGGCGCCGCAGCTAACAGGAGGCAGATTTAATTATGGCATTTGCACAACTACATTGTGTTGAGTCTTTGACTCAGGCAAAAGAAAACGAACAAACCGACGCACTGATTGTGATTGGTTCATTTGACCGGGTTGAAGACACTGAGCTGAGCGAAGCTATTCGTGCGGCGCAACAGAGCGACCAGCGTGTGGGTAAAGAAACCTTGTTGTTATTGCAGCCTGACGTGCCGGGTAACCGTTTGGTGGTTGCGCCAACCGGACCGCTGAATCGTGATTATGACGATGTACGACAAATTTTTGATGCCGCAGCCAAGGCCGCGAAAATAGCGCAGGACGCCGGTGCACGCCATCCGGTATTGATGCTAAATGCGGTTGATACCCAGGACGAACGGTATCAGCAAGCGCACCTTGCCGCCTATCTGGGTTTTTGCCAGGCACTGTATCAGCCGTTAGAGGCGCGCGAAGCCCATGGCGAAGATGAGATTGAGCCGACTAAAGCGGTAACCCTGGTGGGTGCGCTGAATGCCGATTGGGCAATGGCGGTTGAGGCCGGTAAACGGGTAGCGCGTGATTTAGCCGGTACCGAACCTGAGCGGATGGCACCACCACGGTTTGCGGAATATTGCCGTCAGGCGTTTGCGCATACACCAGTAAAAGTAACAGTGATTGACGATTATCAGCAGTTACAGCACGAATATCCATTGGCGGCGGCCGTTGGTCGTGCATCGATCGAGGTCGAACGCCATCGTCCCTGCGTTATTCGATTAGAATACAAAGGCGCGAACCCTGAACGCACGGTGATGTTTGCCGGCAAGGGTATTGTTTACGATACCGGTGGCGCTGACCTTAAAGTGGGCGGCCACATGGCGGGCATGAGCCGAGACAAAGGCGGCGCCGCTGCGGTTGCTGGCTTTGTGAAAACGGTTGCAGAAGTGCAGCCGGATAATATTAACGTGATTGCGGAAATTGCCGCGGTACGCAACAGCATTGGCTCTGACGCCTTTGTTGCCGACGAAATTATTACCGGTCACAGCGGTAAACGAGTGCGCATTGGTAATACCGATGCCGAAGGGCGTCTGGCCATGGCTGACCTGTTGTCGCATCTGCGTGAAGAAGCCGCCGCCAGTGAAGTGCCGTGCGACTTATACACGGTAGCGACGTTGACAGGACACGCGGCGCTGTCCAAAGGTCCGTATTCGGCATTAGTACCTAATGGTGCGGCACGCAAAGCACAGGTAGCCCAGCAGTTGTTTGAGCAGGGCGAAGTATTCGGCGATCCGGCTGAGATCTCCTGGTCACGCCGCGAAGACTTTGATTTTGTTAAAGGGCGCACGTTGTGTGATGACTTGCTGTCGTCAAACAATGGCCCGTCAGCAACAACCGCGCGCGGACACCAGTTCCCAATGGCGTTTTTAGTCGGCGTATCGGGTCTGGATGCTCACGGTATTGATAGTGACAAACCACTGAACTACGTGCACGTAGACATCGCCGGCAGCGGTGTTGAAGGCGGTGACTGGCAACACGGCAAGCCAACCGCGGCGCCGGTAACGATGCTGGCAGCGCACTACTTACAGTAGGTCGCGCATTCTGCGCGACCTACGCTCGGCGCTGCCTGCGGCAGCTTGCCGGGCGGCACAGGCTTCGCTGTGCCTTGCTTGGCGCGGGCTTCGCCCGCTTGCTTGGCGCGCCTCCCGGCGCTTGTTAAAAACTGAGCACGCGCCTGTGGCGCGGCGAACCGCCTTGCGCCGCAGGCGCAAGTTACGGTGTTTAGCTGCAAGGCGCGTAGCGCCGCTGGGCAAGGCTCCGCGAAGCGGGAGCCGCCTGGCAAAGCGCGGCGCAGCACGCGCTGCCCGGCAAGCCGCCGCAGGCGGCGCCTAGCACTGGAAGTCATCGTAGTGTCATAAAAGCACCGTAGGCTGTTCTTATCGCAACGATGAGGACAGCCCCATGTTGAACGTAGAAGACGTTGTCAAACAGAGCCTGCCGCGTATACACAATACACCCTGGCTGGCTAAACCCACCACCTGGTTTTTACGCAACTTGCTGCACGAAAGCGATATTCGTGACTTTAGTCAGCACTATCCTGAACTTAATGGCATCGACTTTGTTGAGCAGGTGCTCGATTATTTTAATTTTTCTTATGCTTACCGTAGTAGTGAGCTGGATAATATTCCCAGTCGAGGGCGGGTGATTATATTTGCCAACCATCCGATTGGCTCACTCGACGGTTTAGCCTTACTAAAATTGGTCAGCGAAGTGCGCAGCGATGTAAAAATTGTCGCCAACGATCTGCTGATGAAACTAAAACCGCTGCAATCAATGCTATTACCGGTACGCGTGTTTAACGGCTCTTCGGGCCGCGATGATATTCGTAATATGCACCAGCATTTAAACGATGAGGGCGCGATTATTGTGTTCCCTGCCGGCGAGGTGTCGCGCTTGCGACCTCAGGGAGTCAGGGATACGCGTTGGCAGCAAGGTTTTGTTAAGTTAGCGAAACGCTGTGAAGCACCGTTATTACCCATTCGTCTGTACGCTCACAATTCGGCGTTATTTTATACCGCTTCTATGGTTTACAAACCATTGGCGACCTTATTGTTGGTGAAGGAGATGTTCCGCCAACAGCGTAAACACGTCAGTTGCCGTATTGGTGAGCTGATTCCATACCAGGCGCTGGAAACGATGCGTCTGTTGCCGGTAAAACAACAACTTAAACTACTAAAAAAGCACCTTTACCGGCTGGGCAGTCAAAAGGAGCTGATTTTACCCACCCAAACGGCGGTGGCGAGGCCTGAGCCGCGCCAAACGTTAAAGCAGGCTATTGAACAGTGCGAGCAACTGGGTACCACCGCCTGCGGTAAGCAGATTGTCTTGTATGAGTTTAACGGTAGCTCGCCGATTTTGCGTGAAATTGGCCGTTTACGCGAAGTGGCATTTCGGGCAGTAGGCGAGGGCACCTGGCAGCGCCGCGATCTGGATGACCATGACCGTTATTATATGCACCTTATTCTGTGGGACCCTGATGACCTTGAAATCGCCGGTGCGTATCGGCTGGGAGACTGCGCAAAGATCCTGCAAAAGGTAGGCTCAAACGGACTTTATACTAATGCATTTTATCAATTTGATACGGCGATATCCGATATTCACGCGCAGGGTTTAGAGCTGGGGCGTTCGTTTGTACAACCACGCTATTGGGGTAAACGCAGCCTCGATTATTTGTGGCTGGGGATTGGTGCGTTATTAAAACAGCGGCCGCAGTATCGCTATTTATTTGGCTCGGTCAGTATCAGTAACGCCTTGCCGGATCCGGCGAAAGAAGCCTTGGTCGCGTTTTATCGTCACTACTTTCCGCCCGTGCATCCACAGCTTGCCACAGCAAATCATCCCTATAATCCGGAGGCGAAACACTTTCGGCTAACGGGTTGTTACGAACAGGACTTTTGCGATTTAAAAAGCTATCTGGCATCGATGGGTACAGCAATACCGACGT
Organism: Idiomarina sp.; assembly: GCF_019431395.1. Lineage (NCBI taxonomy): Bacteria > Pseudomonadati > Pseudomonadota > Gammaproteobacteria > Alteromonadales > Idiomarinaceae > Idiomarina > Idiomarina sp. The sequence goes on along the minus strand of NZ_CP080268.1, from coordinate 1,412,812 downwards.
TATATAAACAGTATGCGGATTTGTGTGAAAAGGGCGGGGTGCAGTTTTTAGCGTTTGGGGTCGATCCGGACTTTTCCAATTCCATCGACGGCCTGGTGCTGGTGGATATTACTAAATTAAAGCCGAAGAAGCGCAAACGATATCTTTAGCGCCTGACGGCGCGGCTATTTGCCCCTGTCGGGGCGGCTTTTTGTGCCTACGGCACGGCTGTTTTTAGCGTGCCTTCGGCCGCTAAGGCTGTTTGCCTGACGGCGGTAAAAGCCGTGCGTAGCACAAACAGCCGCAACGAGCGAAGCGATGTTGCAAACAGCCGTCGCGAAGCGACAAACAGCCACGCCGCAGGCGTCAATAGCCGCAGCGCAGCTGCCAAGGGCCTTATTCCTGGAACTGCTTACCGAAGTAAGAATCTTCCAGCCATTGCGGGCGCTGATCAGCGTTCGCAATTTCGTTTCCGATTTCGAAGTTGATGTTGGTGAAGCGCGCACCCGCCTCGTAGTTAACATCATGTACTTTTAAATCATCGCTGGGGCGGTGGTAGTGCTCAGCAAAGAATTTACCCCATACTTCGCCACCGTCTTCACCCTCAGTACGCGAGGTAAAGCCTGTCATCAGGAATACCGCCGGGATACCTTTTTTAACCAAAGTGTAGTGGTCAGAGCGTGTGAAGATCGCTTGCTCAGGCATTGGATCCGGGCTTTGTTCGGTATCATATTGTTGCGCCGCTTTAGTCACTGTATCACCCAGGGTCGAGTGCGATGCACCGAAGGCGATAACGTCAGCAAAATCGTACAACAACACCGGCATATCCAGGTTGACGTTGGCGACGATGCTGTTCAGAGGCACGGTCGGGTTGTTGGCGAAGTAATCAGCGCCCAACAGGCCTTTTTCTTCTGCGGTTACCGACAGGAACATGATTGAACGTTTATTGTCGATGCCTGATTCAACAAACATGCGCGCGGTTTCCAGCATGACTGAAACGCCTGAGGCGTTATCCATGGCGCCGTTGTTAATGACATCGTCACTGCTCATGTCTTTGACTACGCCAATATGGTCAGAGTGAGCGGTGTAAACCACATACTCGTCCTTAAGCTGAGGATCGGTGCCCGGAAGTACTGCAGCTACGTTAGGGCTGGTCGTTTCTTCATGGGTTGACTCTTTAGCCAACATAACCGAACCGTCCAGTTCAAAGCCTTTAGGCGAAAAATTAGGATCTTCACTGATTTGTTCGAAGATCGCATCCAACGCCGTAGGAGCGTTAGCAAATAATTTTTGCGCCGGTTCGTCGTCTAAATAGGCAGAGCCCATTAATTGTTGTTCCTGACCCTGTGGCAAACCATTAGGCCCCATCCAGGTCATGCGCGGCGTTTTGGTGTAATAGACGCTGGTTTCAAATTTACGCACTTCTTCGCGCACCGGCGTATGCAGGGTAATGATGCCGACAGCACCTTTGTCGCGGGCAATATCATCTTTAATATTGGCTAAATGTGCGCCTTCTTCGCTAGGCAGGTTCTCGGGGCGGCCGGTCAGCATCACCACGATCTTGCCTTCAACATCCAGGCCTTCGTAATCGTTTAAACCAAATTCAGGCGCTTCCATACCGTAGCCAACAAACACCAATGGTGCGGTCACTTCACTGCGTTCAGCGTGATGGCTGGGGCCGGTGATGAATTCTTTACCAAACTCAAATTCAAGCTCTTCGCCGTTAGCCGAGTAAACCATTTTCGCGCTATCGGCTTTCAGCATACTGGTGCGAAACGGAATGCGCTGATAATAGGTACCGTCCTCGCCTGCGGGTTCAAGGCCTAATTGTTTGAATTCGCTGACAATGTACTTTGACGCGATCTCATGACCGTCGCTGCCGGTTTGACGACCTTTCAGGTCATCACTGGCAAGAAATTCTAAATGGGCGCGGATATTTTGTTGCTGCGCACTGACACTGGTGTCTTTGGCGGGCGCTTCTTGCGCGCCACAGGCAGCTAAAGTAGCTGCGATGGCTGCAGGTAATAGCAGACGAGTTAACTTCTTCATGATGTTCTCACAACGTATTGTTATTAAAAGATGTTGGATTGCCGGTTCAGTGTAACCCAGCTAATAAGCAATCACTAGCCGCTTATCGCAACGAGAGTGTTGCAAATCGTAAATAAGAATTGTAATGTTATATTATTACATAAGCGATTGATTCAGATCAGCTAAGGAGTCTGTGTGAGGTTAAATGCTATTACCCTGGGTTTGCTCGGAATGACGACGTTGCCGGTGGCGGCTCAGCAGTCATCGCAGAGCGAATCGGTTCCTGTAGGCGAAACTATAGTGATTACCGCCAACCCGTTGAATAAAACAGCGCTGGAATCAACCCAACCGGTCAGCATTATCAGCGGTGACGAGTTACAGCAAAAACATGCCCAGACGTTAGGCGAAACACTATCGTCGGAACCGGGCATTAACAACACGCATTATACCGCTGGTGCAGGCAGTCCGATTATTCGGGGGCTGGATGGTCCGCGCGTAAAAATCACCCAAAATGGCTTAGATACCGGCGATGTATCACGGGGCAGTCCTGATCATGCAGTGACCACCGAAACCAGTAGCGCTGATCAAATTGAGGTGCTGCGTGGCCCGGCAACCTTGTTGTATGGCAGTGGCGCCATTGGCGGCGTGATTAATGTGGTGGACAACCGCATTCCGACGCAGCCGGTCTATGATTTGGAGGGTAACCTGAATCTTCGCGGTGCGACGGTCAATGATCAGAAGGAAGCCTCGTATAATGTCACCGCCGGTAACGGCAGCTGGGCTTTTTATGCGGACGCGCATTATCGCCGCAGCGACGATTTTGATACGCCGAACTTTATCAATGACGAGGGCGAGGCCGTTGATTCGGTCGAGAACAGCTTTTCTGATTCAGACGGCGCCACCTTAGGCACCGCGTATCATGACGACTGGGGCTTTTTCGGTGTCAGTTATCAGGCGTTGTACTCGGAATACGGTATTCCCGGACATGCACACGGCCATGACGAAGAGCACGAAGACGAGAGCGAAGAAGAACATGGTGCTGAAGAAGAGGCGTTGCCGTTTGTTGATTTAGAACAACAGCGCTGGCAAATTGCCGGCCAACTCAATGCTCCGGTCAATGGCATCGAGGCGGTCGAGATGCGCGCTGCCTTTACCGATTATCAGCACCGTGAAATAGAAGGAGCACAGGTCGGTACGCAGTTTAACAATAATCAAAAAGAGCTGCGCGTCATAGCTAAACACGAGCCGTTACAAGGCTGGAGCGGCGCCCTGGGCTACCAGTGGGATATCAGCGATAAACAGGCGTTTGGCGCCGAAGCTTTTACTCCGGATACCAGTCGCCGGGCACAAGGTGTGTTCTGGTTAGTTGAGCAGGAATTTGGCGATCATCACGTCGATTTAGGTGCGCGCTACGAACAAACCACACTGGCCAGCGAAGACGTGCGCTTAGATACCTTCGATTCGGTCTCGGCATCGGCAGGCTATCTGTATCATTTTGACCAGCACAGTTCGGTTTCGGTAAACCTGAGCCATGCAGAACGTGCGCCCAGCGCGACGGAAGTGTTTGCTAACGGCGAGCATTTTGCCACCCAGACCTACGAATTGGGAACTTTTTATGAGCTGCACCAGGAAGACAATGGTGAGTACCATATAGAAAATGCAGGCGCAGAAGTGAGCACCGAAACCTCTAACAACATTGACGTAGGGCTACATTTTGAAAACGAGCGCGTGCATGCGCAAGTCAATGTGTTCTACAACCGTGTCGATAACTTTATTTATGAACGTTTTACCGGTATCAGCAGTGACATGATTCATACTGACGAGGGGCACGATGAGCATGCAGGAGAACTTGCGGACGAGCACGGACATGAAGGCGAAGAAGCGCTGCAAGTGGTGCAATTTGCTCAGGCTGACGCCGAACTTTATGGTTATGAGTTAGACTTGGGTTACCGCTTTGATGATGCCTGGTCAGTGCATGGTTTTAGCGATTACACTCGCGCGAAACAAACCGCCGGCGGCGATTTACCGCGTATCCCGGCGCAGCGCATAGGCATAGAAGCACGTTATCAGGCACAGGATTTTGATGCTGCCGTAGGCTACACACGCTATATGGAGCAGGATCGCATTGCAGACAACGAGACCGTGACACCTGCCTTTGGCATTGTTGATGCGCGCATCAATTATTACCCTCCAATGCTGGCGCAATATGGCGCGACGGTTTATCTAAAAGGAGAAAACCTGACTGACCAGTTGGGCCTGGTGCATAGCTCGTTCCTTAAGGATGATGTGCCGATGCCGGGACGTAATGTGCAGCTTGGGGTGTCGATAAACTTCTGAACCTGACCGTTAATCGCAGTCAGACACATTAGCGCCGCGTAATTTGCTATCCTTCGGTAAACTTTAAAACAAGGATACTATTATGCGGCGTTTGTCTTTATTAACCGCAACTATGGCACTGTTGTCGAGCAGCGGTTTTACAGCTGCTGCGGCAGCCGAACAGCTGACTATTGAGCGTATTTTTACGGCACCATCGTTAACCGGTGAATCTATCCGCTCGCTGCGGTTCTCGCCCGACGGGCAAACTCTGACTTACCTGAAAGGACGTGACGATGATGCTAATCGTTACGACTTATGGCAGTACAACATCGATAGTCAACAGCATCAGTTGTTGGTTAACTCCGATGATTTGTTTTCCGGCCCCGAGAACCTCTCCGATGAAGAAAAGGCTCGCCGCGAACGCTTACGCTTAAGTGGTTCGGGCATTGTCAGTTACCAGTGGTCGGCGCAATCGGATGCGTTGTTATTTCCGCTGAATGGCGACGTTTACTACTATGATTTGCAGCAGCAAAAAGCCCGTCAAATTACCGCTACCGATGCATTTGAAACCGATGCCCGCTTGTCACCCCAGGGCAATTACGTGTCCTTTATTCGCGAGCAAAACTTATATACGGTTAATTTACAAACGGGTAAAGAGCAAGCCATTACCGAATCCGGCGGCGACACGATTAAATACGGTATGGCCGAATTTGTGGCGCAGGAAGAGATGGATCGGATGACCGGTTACTGGTGGGCGCCGGACGAGTCAAAACTGGTGCTGACCAAAGTTGATGAGTCGCCGGTAGAGATCGCAACCCGCAGCGAAATCTACGCCGATCGCATCGATATGATTGAGCAGCGCTATCCTTTTGCCGGCACCGATAACGTGGCTGTCGATTTGGGCGTGGTCAGCTTAAGCCATAACGCGCAGTCCTCAGGTTCATCGATAGAGTCATCGATTAAGTGGCTGGGTTTGAGTGTCCTTGGCGATGGCTACCTGGCCGGGGTTAACTGGGTTGATGGCGATCGTTTTACCTACCAATGGCAAAGCCGCGATCAACAGCAGCTGGATTTGCGTCTGGTCGATGCTAATGATCAAAAGCAGCAGGTATTGATCACTGAAACCAGCGACAGCTGGGTTAATATTCATGATGACTTACACTTTTTATCGGACAATAAGCATTTTGTCTGGGCATCTGAACGCAGTGGCTACAAACATCTGTATTTATACCGTTTAGACGGCAGTTTAATCCGCCAGTTAACATCAGGTAACTGGGCCGTTGATGCGCTAGCGGCCATTGATGAACAAACGGGGGCTATTTATTTCACCGGCCGTCTAAAGTCGCCGTTACAGCGCCATCTGTATCGTAATCAGTTAAATACCGGTTCGCCGGGCTCACCAAGCCAGATAACCGAGCGCGAAGGTATGCATAGTATTACTTTTGCTGCCAATGCACAGTCTTACCTGGACACCTTCGAATCACCGCAACAACCGGCGCAGGTGAGTTTGCATGGACCGACCGGTGAGCGCCTGGCGTGGTTAAATGAAAATGCTATTGATGATTCACATCCATTAAAGCCTTATTACCACGATTGGCTCTATGCGGACTACGGTACGCTGGAAGCCGAAGATGGTCAGACGCTGTATTATCAGTTAACCAAACCGGCCAATTTTGATGCTGAAAAGCAATATCCGGTGCTGGTTTACGTGTATGGCGGGCCGGGCGTACAGGTGGTTGATAAAGGTTTCGGTAGCCTATTCCTGCAATACATGGCGCAGCAGGGCTATGTGGTGTTTAGTCTGGATAACCGCGGCTCTGCTAATCGCGGCAAAGCGTTCGAAGCGCCGATTTACCGTAACATGGGTACACCCGAGGTGGCGGATCAGGTCCGTGGGGTAGAATATCTGCGTACACTGGATTTTGTCGACCCGGAACGCATTGGTATTTATGGTCACAGTTATGGCGGCTATATGACACTGATGTCGATGTTTAAAGCGCCGGACTACTTTGCAGCCGGTGTATCGGGTGCGCCGGTGACGGACTGGAGTTTGTACGACACCCATTATACTGAACGTTATATGGGCATGCCGCAGGACGGCGATGCTTACCAAAATGCATCGGTATTTCCGTACGCTGACGGACTGCAGGGTGACTTGCTGATGTATCACGGTATGGCTGATGACAATGTGTTGTTTACCCATAGCACCAAGCTGTACAAGCAGTTGCAGGATAATCAGCAGCAATTTCAAATGATGAATTACCCGGGTAAAAAGCACTCGCTTAACGGCACAGCGACGAAAATTCACCGGCATCAATTGATCCACGACTTTTTTCAACAAACGCTTAAAAAATAATGCGTTATACTTAGCGGCTCTATAACTTATTTTGTTAAGGAGTCGCTATGCGTTTTCTTTCTCGCCGCCTGGTTATGCCCAATGACCTTAACTTTGCCGGCTCTTTATTTGGTGGCCGTATTCTGGAATGGATTGACGAAGAAGCATACATCTTCGCCAGTTGCCAGTTAGAAGCGAAAAGCCTGGTCACCAAACACATTGGTGCGATCACTTTCGAAACGTCGGCGTTTCAGGGTGATGTGGTGGAGTTTGGTCTGCAGGTTAAAAAGGCAGGACGCAGCTCACTGACTATTACCTGTGTGGTGCGTAATAAACACACCAAACAGAATATCTGCGTGGCCGATGATATTGTCTTTGTACATATTGACCCGGACACTCGCCAGCCCACACCTCATGGCAAAACTGAGGCGGAGCTGGACGATTCAAATTACGAAATCGACTAGCGTTTTACGGCCGTGGCTCGCCTTAAATTGGCGAGCCCGGTGGCATGGCGTGTGGCTGGTAACTGGCCGGCCATTCGCCTTCCTCTAAGAATCGTTGCAGTTGCTTGGCCAATTCTTGTGCCAGGCTTTGATCCGCTGACGCTAACTTCTGTTGCTGAGTCGCCAGCGCACTACGCAGTGCCAAATGGACTTCCGGCGCTAACTGATCTGCCTGAACGGCGTTAACCATGGCGTTAAACGCAGTTGTTAACAGGCGTTGACGCAGCACATCGGCAGGTTGTTGTTGCCACTGCTCAAGCACCTGTTTTGCTACCTGATTAACCACGCCGGCAGCGGATGGCACGCTATTATCAGCGGCATGCTGTTGTTGCAGACGGTTAAGGCGGGCACTGTTGAATAGCAGCGACAGACTAAAGTCGGCCGCCGTGGCAGCCCAGCTTACCGGATCAGGAACGAGTCCGGTGCGGCCGTTAAAACGTTCGCGATTGTCGTAAGAGCCATAAGCCAATGGCACCATCAGCTGTTGCACCTGCTGCGGTAACTGCAGCGTATCAGCACTCACCGTGGCTAGTAGTTGCTGCAGTGCCCGCTGCTGATTAGCGGCGCCAAGCGGGCCATAATCGCTGGGGTTGTCACTGTTCATGTAATAGCGGTAATTAACGCCACCAACAACTTTGACCGCAGCCTCGGTCTGATAGCGGTGCAGCAGGTACATGGGTACCAATACTTCCTGCAAATCACTGAGTGGCTGGTCATTGCCTAACTGCGCCTGACCAAAGCCTTGCAATACTTGCTGGCGCAACGCTAATACGCGTTGCAGTTCGGTCACCGGGTCCGAGCCGTTATCCCATAAGTGAGCGGTAGGGTGTGCGCCACTTGCAGGACGGGCATCGCTGTCCGAAATAAAGTCCAGCCCTTTGGCTTTGTTGTCGGCTAGAATGCGTGCCAACTGGTCAGCCTCTGATGGCATACCACCAAAATCACTGTAGCCATAGGCAATGACTTGCTTATCCCACTCGCCGAGGCCAGTGTCGTAAGCGTTCTCCAGGCTAACGGTACCGTCGGTGGTTAGCGTGACCAGTGGGTGCGGATAATCCATAACTGACGCGCGATCCTGCGGCGAGGCGGCAAAATTATGCGCAATACCCAGTGTATGGCCAATCTCGTGAGCACTGAGCTGACGAATACGTGCCAATGCCATGGCCTCGATTTGCGCTTTGAGTTCGCTCTCGTTTTGCTGGTTAAACGGGGCTAATAATCCCTGCGCAATTTTCATGTCCTGGCGCACCCGTAACGAGCCCAGCGTAACGTGGCCTTTGATTATTTCGCCAGTACGCGGGTCAATGATCGATGAGCCATAAGACCAGCCGCGGGTGGCGCGATGTACCCACTGGATTACGTTATAGCGCACATCCATAGGGTCGGCATCGTCCGGCAGTACCTTAACCTGAAATGCATTTTCGTAGCCGATAGCTGCAAACGCTTCGGCCCACCAGCGAGCACCTTCGAGTAAAGCAGTTTTAACCGGTTCCGGTGCACCCGGGTCGAGGTAGTAAACGATCGGTTCACGAGCCTCGCTGATCGATGCAATGGGGTCCTTTTTATTCAGCCGATGGCGCGGAATAACCTTTTTTTGCATGTCTTCGCCCAGCGGCGCGGAATAATCGACAAAGCTCTCGGCCCAGAAGCCGCTGTTAGGATGAAACGCGCGGGTACTGTAATTATCATCCGGTAAGCGAATAAATGAATGATGCAAATGCAGTGTCAGCGCATCGCTGTCGGCGGCAACCTGATTAACATAACGGCCGGTGCCGTCGCCGCTAAAGGTAACTTTTGCTTCTAATTCGGTATTGTCGACAAAGGCTTTGGAACGCGCTGGGTAGACCACCGAACGGCTGCTGTCGGCACTAAAGCTACCCTGGTCGGTTGCTTTAAGACGCTTGCTGACACCATGTACGTCGGACAATAAATAGGGGGTGTAGTCGATAATCGCCGCGTTGTCGCTGCGGGCGACGACCTCAAAGCCGTGCAGGGCACCATCGGCAAAGGCCTGGTCAACGCTGTTGCGTTCAGCCTGATTGCGGCTGCTGGCACGAAAGCGTGTATTATGTGCCATCAGCAGTGCTTTGTTGCCTTCCACGTAAAAGGATGCCAATTGCGTTTGCCCTAACTGGCCACGATCCAGGCCTATGTCGTTAGAGCCAAGGCCCCATGGCAGCGAGGTTTGAAAGATAAACTGCTGACCATCAGTGGGTACTTGCAAGTAAACCTGACCCGTACCGGTATGGTGATAAAAACTGAAAAAGCCGTCGTATTTTTGCAGTGCGGGGGCGTGTTGTTGTTCGAACTCAGTCACGCCGGGAATGCTGTCGTCGGCACTGGCGGGTGATGCCAATAGCAAACTCAAACACAGCACCGTTAGGGTTATCAGCTGCCGCATAATTGGTTCCTTTTTTGTTATTCTCTTGAAGTCTTGTTGTTAAAGTTGTTCCGCAATTTCTTCTAAAACTTGGGTTGTCCATTGTTCAATGCGTTCATCGGTTAAATCATACTGGGTGTCTTCATCCAAGGATAAACCGACAAACTGCGATTGATCTGCGGTCAATGCTTTGGACGCGGCAAAATCGTAGCCCTGGTTGGGCCAAAAGCCGATGCGTTTACAGTCTTTGTCGGCGATGGCGTCGTGCAGCATACCCAGCGCGTCCTGGAACCAGTCGGTATAGCCTTCCTGATCGCCCATACCGTAGAGCGCAACAATTTTACCGTCTAAATTCAGTGGTGTTATGTCGTCCCAGTAGCTTTCCCAGTCTTCCTGTAACTCGCCAAAATCCCAGGTGGAAATACCAAAAATCAGAATGTCATACTGTTCGGCTTCGGCCAGTGGCGTATCTTTAATGTTGTGCAGGGAGACGATGTCTTCGCCAATGGCTTGCTGAATTTTTTCGGCGGCAATTTCGGTATAGCAGGTGGTTGAGCCGTAAAATAAACCAATTTGTAATGACATGGGTTACTGCTTCCCCTTTTTGTATTTGAGCGCTTCGGGTGCATTGTAGCAAAAAGGCCGTTAAAATGGCGTTCTACTTTAAATGAAACTTAACACGAAACCTAACATTAAAAAGGTAGCCTATGTCGCTTAACGTGGTGGTAGAACAACTCGAAGCTGTATTTGATCAAGCCTATGAAGATGGTAACGATGATGAATTGTTCGCCAGCGGTTATTTGCGCGGTCATTTTGATTTGGTGGTAGCGAAAATGGAGATGAATGGCGAGACCGACCCTGCCTACATCATGCCCAATCTACGCGCGGCCGTCGACCAGGCCAAACACGAACTGGCCCCTGCCGACCAGGCCCACGTGCAAAACCTGATGGATAAACTCGAGGGTATTGCGGCGGCTTAGCGCGGCTGCAGCCGTTCGAGCGCATCGGTGGCAAGCGGCTGCAGGCCGCCGCTGAGCTGCGCGGCGAGGATTTCGGCTAATAACGGGGCTGCGGTGAGGCCGCGGGAGCCGAGGCCGCTGAAGACATACAGGTTATCCTGCACCCGGCCAATCATGGGTTGATGATTGGGGGTGGTGGCGCGGACACTAGCGCGCTGGCTGATAATCGTTAAGTCATTTACCCACGGCTGCTGCGCGCAATCTTTTAAGCTGGCTAAATTCTCGCTGTCATCGTCAGCGCGTATGTCGCTGCCATCATCGCCACGATTAAAGGTTGCACCAATACAATGCAGGCCATTATCCGCTGGTACCATATAGCCTTTATAACAAAGCACCTGCTTCAGTGACGCCGTCGCATCAGTCGCTTCAACCTGAGTTATCTGCCCACGTACGGGGTTAATTGATAATTTCTGTCCAGAAAATGCCGCAACAATGTCACCACTGCAATGACCGGCGGCAATTACGGTTTTTTGTTGCACGTCGACTTGTGGTCTGTCGCTAATACCGACACTAATACCGGCCTTATTAAACAGTTCTTTGACCATAGCGGCCGGCCTTAGCCAGCCCGCGCGGGCATAATGCAGGGCACTGGTGCCTATTTCGAGACCGGCGGCCGTGTCGCCAGCAGGCTGCAGCGAAACCGTTTGTGGATCATACAAACCAGCGGCAATCTTCTCAGCGCGCTGCTGGCGCTGGGCATTAAATGCCGGTTGCAATACGCCGCCGGGGAACCAGTGCTGTTCACGCCAGGGTAAGTAAGCGCTAACCGCAGTACTAAATGCGTGCAGATAAAACTGGCTGAGTGGGGTTTTTTCGGCGTGCAGTAACGGGTAGACCGCGCCTTGCGGGTTGCCAGACGCTGCATCGGCGACACCACGACTGGTTACCGTGACGTTAACACCGCGACGCTGCAATGCAAGGCTCAGGCTGGCCGCGGCAATGCCACCGCCAATAATGGCGACGGGCTCCGTTTTCAGTGCGGCTTTCTGTGGCGCGTCGGTAGCCTCAAACGCCCCGCACAACATGTCGCGCTTGCGGCCAAAACCTTTAACTTTTGCAACCGTAAAACCAGCACCTTGCAACCCCCGCTTTACCACACCGGCAGCGGTAAAGGTCGCATAACGCGTGCCTTGATGAGCGGTGGCGGCCATGGCAGAAAATAAAAAAGACTGCCACATTTGCGGATTTTTTGCCGGTGCAAAGCCATCTAAAAACCAGCGGTCCACTTGCCCCCGAGCTTGTGCGACAAATTGCGGTAGTTGTTGTTCGATATCGCCAACCCATAAATCCAGGGTTACCCGGCCATCGGCCAACAACAGTCGATGACAACCTTCGTCGCCGGCAGGGTAAACGGCAAGTAATTGTTCGCATAAAGCGCGCAACGTCGGTAATGCCTCGTATGCTTGTTCGAGTTGCTCACGGCTTAACGGAAACTTCTCGAAGCTGACAAATACCAGCCGGCAGTCGCGCGGCGCATGTTCGATAAACGCTTGCCAGCACAATAAAAAATTGAGTCCGGTGCCAAAGCCTGTTTCTGTCACCACAAATTCATAATGGCTGGGTAAGCTTTTAAACGCGTCGGGCAATCCGTTTTGCTGCAAAAAAACGTACTGGGATTCGTCTATACCGCTGTCGACGGAAAAGTAAATATCGTCAAAGTGGTTAGAAACCGGCACGCCGTCGCTGTTAAAGTGTATGTCAGCAGAACGATTCATTTAGATGTTGCTCATGGAATCTGGCACAATGGGCGCTATAATAACAGCCAATCGTAGATAAAAAATAGCGTCGCCAAAAATAGCCGTGCGACATCAGCTAATGGTGACAAAGCAGACCACATTCATAAGACAGCTTGGTTACCATAGACAATATTTAATTTAAGTTGCAACGAACGGCGCATTGGCGCCAGACAGGACAAAAGAATGAAAAGAGCAGTGATTACCGGACTTGGGATTGTCTCAAGCATAGGCACTAATCAAGACGAAGTATTGGATTCATTACGTACCGGCAAGTCAGGACTGGAACGGTCCGAATCGTTTGCCGAGATGGGCTTACGTTGCCAGGTGTGGGGGCCGGTTCGCTTAGACGTTAAAGACCACATCGACCGTAAAGCGTTGCGTTTTATGGGTGATTCTGCGGCGTATGCGTATATCGCCATGAAACAAGCCATCGAGGACGCCGGTTTAACGGATGAAGAAGTGTCGAATCCGCGTACCGGGTTAGTGGTTGGCTCAGGTGGCGCCTCGGGCGAGCATCAAGTTGCCGCAGCTGATATTTTACGCGAAAAAGGCGTCAAGCGCGTAGGCCCATACATGGTGCCGCGTTGCATGGCTTCGACCACTTCTGCGTGTTTGGCAACGCCTTACAAAATTAAAGGCGTGAATTATTCCATTAGCTCAGCTTGTGCGACCTCTGCGCACTGTATTGGCCACGCGCTGGAACTGATCCAGTTTGGCAAACAAGACCGCGTATTTGCCGGTGGTGGCGAAGAGCTGCACTGGACCTTAGGGATGGAATTTGACGCTATGGGTGCGCTTAGCACCAAGTATAATGACACACCGGAAAAAGCATCGCGTACCTATGACAAAGATCGTGATGGCTTTATCCCGGCCGGCGGTGGCGGTATTCTGGTGATTGAAGAACTAGAAGCAGCTAAAGCTCGCGGTGCCAAAATTTATGCCGAAATTGTTGGTTATGGTGCAACCTCTGATGGTTACGACATGGTGGCACCATCGGGTGAAGGCGCTATTCGCTGCATGCAAATGGCGATGGAAACCGTTGATACGCCGGTTGATTATCTGAACACGCACGGTACCAGTACCCCGGTTGGCGATGTCAAGGAGCTGGAAGCCATTCGTGCGGTATTCCCGGAGCAAACGCCAATGATCAGCGCAACCAAAGCGATGACAGGTCATGCGCTGGGTGCGGCAGGCGTGCACGAAGCGATTTATTCGCTATTGATGATGAAGCATGGGTTTGTAACGCCTAGCATCAACATCGAAAACCTCGATGACGCGGCTGAAGGCATGCACATTGTGCGTGAGCCGACCCAGGCTAAACTGAAAACGGTAATGTCGAACAGCTTTGGCTTTGGCGGTACTAACGCCAGCCTGGTGCTGCGTGAATATGCCGAATAAACTCAGCCGCATAAGCTGACGATTACGTGCATATTGTTGCTGATCAAAATATACCCGCATTGTCGTCATTATTGGCGGATGCGGGTTGTTTGTCTCTGTATGCCGATCGGTGCCCGCCCGATGATTTGCTAACCGATGCCGAGGCGCTGTTAGTACGGTCGGTAACGTGTGTCGACGAGGCCTTGTTGGCCAAGGCGCCGCAGCTAAAATTTGTGGCCACAGCCACTATTGGTACCGAACACCTGGATTTAGATGCGCTGGCCGCCCGCAACATTACCGTTGCCAGTGCGCCCGGCGGCAATGCTGATTCAGTCGGCGAGTATGTGTTAACGGCGGTATTAGCACTGTTTCAGCGACGTCAGCAATTAGCTGCGCTCGCCGATATGGAAGTTGCCATTGTCGGTGCCGGTAATACTGGCCGTGCTACAGGTCGACGCTTGCAGGCACTGGGTCTTAACGTACATTACTACGATCCGCCGTTGTTAGAGTCTAATTCGCAACTGCCGCTTGATCTTCATGACCACTGGCAACGGGTATTAAACGCTGACATCATCAGTTGCCATGTGCCGTTGATAAAGGACGGCGCACATCCCACACATCACTTGTTTGATATCGAGGCACTGCAATCTTTGCATGCAGAGCAAGTGCTGATTAATGCCAGCCGTGGTGCGGTGGTTGATAACCGCGCCTTAACCGATGTTTGTGCGCAGGGTGATTGCCCGTCGCTGATACTGGATGTGTGGGAGGGGGAACCTCAGATAAGCACACAGTTACTGGATGTCGCCGCTATCGCGACCCCGCATATTGCCGGCCATAGTGCCGAGGGCAAGGTCGGTGGTGCCATCATTGTCGCGCGGGCACTGCATGACTTTTTGCAGTTGCCTTTTGACGGGAGTATCGATGACGTGCTGCCCGCATGCCCCTGGCCAAATTATGACGCCAATCGTCTGCAAACTCTGGATGATCTGACCGCGCTGGCGCTGCACCGCTACAACATCTGGCATGACGATGCGCTGATGCGCGAGCATGGTACAACGGCTGCGGGTTTTGATCAGTTGCGCAAAGGTTATCGTAAGGATAATCCGCGTAGACAGTTCAACAATCAACGCATTGCATGTCATAATAGGCAGCAAGTCGAACAATTTTCGCAGCTTGGGTTTAGCGTGCTCGGATCAGTGCGTTAAGGCAGACCCAATTGCTGCAGCCATTTTTAAGTGACAGGAGCTGTTATGTCTGAAGGATTTCGCGTTGCCGTTTTAGGTGCTACTGGTTTAGTTGGTCAGCAAATGATCGAGATCCTGGCAGAGCGGAAATTCCCTGTCAGTCAATTATTCCCGCTTGCCAGTGCGCGCTCAGCGGGTGCCACGGTCAATTTTGCCGGTGAAGAGATCGAAGTACTGAATGCCGATGAATTCGACTGGAGCGAAGCGGATATTGGCTTTTTCTCTGCCGGCGGCAGCATCTCACGGGAGCTTGCGCCAAAAGCGGCCGAAGCAGGCTGTGTGGTTATTGATAACACCTCTGAATTCCGCTACGAAGCGGATATACCGCTAGTGGTGCCGGAAGTTAACAGTTATGCACTGGCCGACTTTCGCAACCGCAATATTATTGCTAACCCCAATTGCTCAACCATTCAAATGTTGGTGGCGTTAAAGCCCATTCATGATGCCGTTGGTATTGAGCGGATCAACGTTGCTACTTATCAGTCCGTATCCGGTGCGGGAAAAGAATCGATGGAGGAGTTGGCTAAGCAAACGGCAGAACTGCTGAATGGCAAAGAACCAACCGTGGCCAACTTTAGCCGCCAGATCGCCTTTAACTGTATTCCGCAAATCGATATTTTTATGGATAATGACTACACCAAAGAAGAAATGAAAATGGTGTGGGAAACCCACAAAATCTTTAATGACCCAACCATTCGGGTTAATCCGACAGCGGTGCGAGTACCGGTGTTCTTTGGTCATGCCGAGGCCATACACATAGAGACGCGACAGCCGATTACCGCCGAACATGCCAAACAGTTACTAACTGACGCACCGGGCGTAACCTTATTCGAAACCCGCGAAGAGTTCCCTACGCAGGTGGGTAACGCTGCCGGCCATGACGATGTGTTTGTTGGCCGTATTCGCGAAGATATTAGTCATCCGCAGGGTTTAAACCTGTGGGTAGTGTCAGACAATATTCGCAAAGGCGCAGCGACCAATTCAATTCAAATTGCTGAGCACTTGATTCGCGACTATTGGTAAGTACTGGCGCTATGCAAAAATTGTAAAAGCATAAAAGACGGTGGTAAAAACACGGCGCTTATGTCATAAAGTTTTTATAACGTACGCCGTTAATAATAACAGTAAAGCGCGGGCAGAGATTAAAGGATGAAAAAAACCACTATCGGACGCACAGATCGACCCTTACATTACTATCTTGGTGTTGCCGCTTTAGTGTTGAGCCTGGCGGGCTTAACGGCTCCGGCTTTGGCACAGGATGATGGTGTCATCATTAAGGGCGAGAAAGGCTCCGAAGCGACGGATGTACGCAAAGGGCAGGAGCGTTACGGCCCGATAACCTCAGCTGATACGCTATGGGCGATTGCCAGCGAGTATCGTCCACACTCTAGTGTTACTCAATACCAGACCATGATCGCGATTGCACAGGCGAACCCGCGCGCCTTTGTCGATGGCAATATTAACCGCATGCTGGATGGCTTTTATTTACGCATTCCGAGCCTGCAGGAAATTCAGATGATTAACCCGGAAACCGCACGTCGCCGGGTGTTAGCCGATCAACAGTTAGAATCTCAGCAACAGCGCTTGTCGCAGGCACAGCAGCAAACCGAAAACACGCGTGAACAACAGCAACAGTTGTTGGAACAGGCCCGCGAGCGTGCAGAACAGGTTATTGCGCAGGTTGAACAGCAACAGCAGCAAAGTTTTAGTCAGTTGCAGAGCGAAGTTAACGAGTCAATGCAGGCGCTGCAGCGTGTTTACGACGAGAACGAACAAATTCAGCAGCGTCTGGATGCGCTGGCCGACCGCATCGAAGAGTTATCTGCCGGATTACAGCAAACAGGTGAACTGGAACAGCAATTTGACCAGTTGTTGCAACAACAGCAACAACTGATGGCAATGCAGCAGCAAGAGCAACAACAGCAAAGCTCGGGATTTTTAGACTGGTTAAAAAATCCACTTAATTTAGCATTATTGGCTATTCTGCCGGCTTTATTGATCATTGTAGCCTTGTACCTATTGTTCTTCCGTCGCAAGTCCACTGCTGACGATGACACGCCGTTGGCGACCCAAAAGAACACTGAGCTGAATGACGAGGAAGCATCTAAAGCGCTGGACCGCGAGCTGATGGAAGGAGGCCAGGATAGCGACGACGATGGCTTGTTTGATTTGGACGGTGACCTGGGCCATGAAGACGATGATGACTTAGGCGATGACTTGAGCGCATTGGAGGCCGAATTAACGCAAACCGGCCAGGCCGACGATGATGACGATTTTAGCATTCGACTCGATGACGAAGAAGATAACGATGCCGGCGACGATGAACTGGACGAAGATGATGCCAGCCTGTTGCCGGATGATGATGAGTTGACGTCGGAGCCGGAACAGGAACCAGCGGCAGAACCGCAGCAACCGGCTGATGACGAGGAGGAGGGCGACAGCGAATTGTCGCAGGAAGAACTCGACCGGTTATTTGCTGAAAGTGATGACAATGACGAGCCGGCATTAGATTTATCGCTCGATGATGACGAAGATGACGCTCAACCAGACGATGATGCGTTGGTTGCTGAAGCCGAACCCGATACTGAGCAAGAGGCTGAACCTGAGTCAGAACCCGAACCCGAACCCGAACCCGAGCCCGAATCAGAACCAGAGCCTGAACCAGAATCGGAGCAAGAACCAGAGCCAGAGTCCGAGCCACAACCCGAAACTGAGGCGACCACCGCTGAAGACGAGGATGAGCAGGACGATGCTTTTGAAGATCCCGACGATGCCGAGGAGGCTCTGGCACAATTAGGCGTCCAGGAAGGCGATGAAGAAGACGACACAGCGACTGATGATCAGGATCTGGACAGTCTATTACGCGAATCTGAAGAGCTCGAGTCAGAACTGTCGGAACTGGATGAGATTGAAGAAGAGTTGCCTGAAGATGACGAAGCCCTGGCACAGGCCGAAGATCAGGCTGACGACGAACTGGATGATTTCTTCGGTACTGCTGAAAAAGATGCCGACGCCGAAGATGCTGACGCCGAAAGAACGGAAACCGAAAGTGCTGATGCGGAAGAGCAACAGCCATCGGAAGCTGAAGACGACGAAGACGGCGGTTATGTCGATATCGATAAGTTGATGGAAGATGCCGAGGGTGATGGCGAAGAGCAGGACAACTACCAGGCTTCAGCGGTTGAAGATCTTCTTAATGACGAGGAACTTGATAACCTCGGCGACGACAGCAGTGATGACAACGTCGATGAAGAAGCCTCAGCACAGCTCGATTTGGCACGTGCATACATCGATATGGGTGAAGAAGACGAAGCCAAAGAGATATTACAGCAGTTGATCGATGGTGAGGATGAGTCACTGTCAGCCGACGCCAAGGCCTTGTTGTCACGCATTAGCAGTTAAGGAAGTTGATTTATGCGTATGGCTTTAGGCCTTGAATATGACGGCAGCTGCTATTATGGCTGGCAACGACAACAGCACGTTGACTCAGTACAACAGCGGTTAGAGGCGGCGCTCAGTAAGGTTGCTGACGAGCCAATCGAGACCGTTTGTGCCGGCCGCACCGATGCCGGCGTGCATGCCACCAACCAAGTTGTTCATTTTGATGTATCGCAGCCGCGCCGGGCAGCCGCCTGGACGCTCGGCATCAATAGTAATTTACCCGCCGATATTGCGGTGCGCTGGGCGCAGCCGGTTGCTGATGATTTTAGTGCACGCTTTAGCGCAACGGCACGACGCTATCGTTATATTATCGCCAATACCCGTTTACGCCCCGGCATCCATAGCCATGGCGTTAGCCACTATCACCATCCGTTAGACGAACAAGCCATGCAGGCGGCGACGCCCGCGTTGCTCGGTGAGCATGATTTTAGTAGCTTCCGGGCCGCGCAATGCCAGTCTAAG
Organism: Idiomarina sp.; assembly: GCF_019431395.1. Taxonomy (NCBI): domain Bacteria; kingdom Pseudomonadati; phylum Pseudomonadota; class Gammaproteobacteria; order Alteromonadales; family Idiomarinaceae; genus Idiomarina; species Idiomarina sp. The sequence goes on along the minus strand of NZ_CP080268.1, from coordinate 1,393,992 downwards.
TCAGCGCATCGTCAGGTCACCCACCTGCAAGTGAGCCGCCGCGGCGAGTTTATTATCGTTGATATTAAAGCCAATGCATTTTTGCATCACATGGTGCGTAACATTGTCGGCAGCCTGATCGTGATAGGCCGGCATCAGCAGCCACCTGAATGGCTAGGCGAGCTGTTAGCCTGTCGTGACCGCACTCAAGCGGCAGCAACGGCCAAACCGGGCGGTTTGTATCTAGTGGCTGTCGATTACCCCGAGTCGTGCAATATTCCGCAACCTGAACCGGGACCACTGTGGTTTGTTGAGTAATACGATTTGTGGAATGACCTCTTTGCTTGACCCAGTTGTGCTACCATGTAAGCTATCCGACAATTAATACACCGAGTGTAAGAAGCAGACCGATATGAGCTGGATTGAACGAATTCTTGCCAAACCAAAATCAAATAAGCGTAAAAACGTTCCTGAGGGCGTTTGGAGCAAATGTACGGCATGTGACGCGATTATTTATCGCAATGACTTAGATCGTAATTTAAGCGTGTGTCCGAAATGTGATCACCACATGCGTTTAACCGGTCGCGAACGTTTAGCGCTATTTTTAGACGAACAAGGTGTTAGCGAGATTGCGGCCGAGTTAGAACCCAAAGATATCCTTAAGTTTAAAGACTCGAAAAAGTACAAAGACCGTATTGCTGCGGCGCAAAAAAGCAGTGGCGAAAAAGACGCACTGATTGCGCAGCGCGGCACGGTGCAAGGTGTGCCGGTAGTAGCGGTTGCGTTTGACTTTAACTTTATGGGCGGCTCGATGGCTTCCGTGGTTGGGGCAAAATTTGTCAAGGCCGTGGAAGAGTGTCTGGCTCACCGTCTGCCACTGGTATGTTTTTCGGCATCCGGTGGTGCGCGTATGCAAGAAGCGCTGATGTCATTGATGCAGATGGCAAAAACTTCGGCAGCGTTGGCGCGCATGAGTGAAGAGGGCCTGCCTTATTTTTCGGTGTTGACCGATCCAACCATGGGTGGTGTGTCGGCCAGTTTGGCGATGTTAGGCGACGTTAATATTGCTGAACCGAAAGCGTTAATTGGTTTCGCCGGACCTAGGGTAATCGAACAGACGGTGCGTCAGACATTGCCGGAAGGGTTCCAGCGGGCAGAGTTTTTGCTGGAGCACGGGGCGATTGATATGATCGTTGATCGCCGTCAGATGCGTGCGACCATTGCCCGACTGTTGGCGAAGATGATGAATTTACCCTCACCGGCTGCGGGTGATGAGTCGGACCAGCCGTTAGTTGAAGCATAAACGGAAACGGCTATGACAGCAGGGAAGGACTTAGTAACACCACCACAAGCGCCGGGTCTCGACTCGGCGCTTTCTGATTGGCTTAGCTATCTTGAGCAGTTGCATAGCAGCGAGATTGATTTAGGCCTGCAACGGCTGGGCAAAGTCGATGCCAATCTGCGCCAGGGACGCAAACCGGCACGTTTTGTGATCACGGTAGCCGGCACCAACGGCAAAGGCTCCACGGTTTGTTATCTGTCGACAATTTTGCAACGAGCCGGCTATAACGTCGGCGTTTATTCGTCGCCGCACATGAGCGATTACCGCGAGCGGGTGCTTGTTAATGGCCAAATGTTGTCTGAGCAGGCTCACGTGGGCGCCTTTAATGCGGTCGAACAAGCTCGTGGCGAAACTTCGTTAACCTACTTCGAATTCGGCACCCTGGCAGCCTTTTATCTGATGCAACAGCAGCCCCTCGACGTCGCCATTTTAGAAGTCGGCCTGGGTGGGCGCCTGGATGCGGTCAATATTGTTGATGCGGATGTCGCTGTAGTCACCCGTATTGGCATCGATCACGTCGCTTTCCTGGGCGATAACCGTGAACAGATTGGTTATGAAAAGGCCGGTATTGCGCGCGCCGATAAACCCCTGATTTGCGGCGATCCTAGTCCGCCTAAAAGCATTGCCGGCCACGCCCGTGATATCGGTGCGCGACTGATGCAACGTGGTCGCCAGTTTAGCTTTAGCGAACATGCTGCGGGCTGGCATTATCGGGGCATTGACTCGAATTTGATGAATCTGCCGTTACCGCAACTGCCATTGCAAAATGCGGCAACCAGCCTGGCTGCGCTGGAATGTTTACCCTTGGCGGTTAGCGCTGATGCCATTGCGCAGGGTCTTAGCGAGGCGCAACTGAGCGGCCGCATGCAGCAGCTGCTGTATCGAGATTGCGAGCTGCTGCTAGATGTTGGGCACAACCCGCAGGCCGCGGAATATCTGGCTGAAGAAATTCCCAAACGGTTTAAAAATCGTCCGGTTTACGCGGTGGTGGGGATGCTCAAAGACAAAGACCATAGCGGTGTGTTTAAGGCGCTGGCTGGTTGCGTATCGCGTTGGTACCTGGGGTCTCTGAGTGAGCCCAGGGGGAATACGGCGGTGCAGCTAAAAGCCGGACTAACGCCGCTTGATATCGAACCAACGGGTGAGTTTGACAGTGTCGAGGCGGCCTTTGAACAGGCGCTGGCAGATGCTCAGGCAACACAAATCGAAAAGCCGCTGGTGTTCGTATTTGGCTCGTTTTACACTGTCGGCAGAATTAACCAGCAAATAAGGAGCTAAGTGTGGCCAGCCCTCTTCAAAACCGCTTGGTTGGAACCATCATCTTAGTGGCTCTGGCAGTCATCATTCTGCCGGACGTGTTAGACGGCGAAAAGGCCGAAACGGTGGAGCAGTTCGAAACCATTCCTTTGCAGCCTGAGCAACAAGCCAGTTTGCAGCAACCACAGCCGTTGCCTGAGGCAACTAAACAACAGTTACAACAGCAATCACAAAGCGGCGATGAGGCGGCAACCAGCGACACAGCTGACGCTACCGAGGCGCAGCCGATTGCAGCCGACAAAGTGCAGGCTGAGTCATTACAGGCGCCACCACGTAAACCGCAGGAGTTCGCTGCGGACGGCGATGCCTATGTAATCCAGCTAGGCGCTTTTAGCCAGGCCGGCAGTGTCGAAAAAATAGTGCAACAGCTTAAACAAAAAGGGTTTGCTGCTTATGCGCAGCGTTCCGGTAACCTGACCAAGTTGATGGTAGGCCCGGATACCTCCAAAGCCGAACTAGAAAAGCAGTTGCCGATATTGAAAGAATTGACCGGACTGAGTGGCAAGGTTTTAACTTATAATCCGTCGTAAAAAAAGCCACATCGGCGCTGTTTTTCTGTTAAAATTCGCCCACTTTTGATGGGCTAACGAGTGCTTATGCTCTGGATAGATTTCGTCATTCTTGGCATTATTGCCATATCAACGTTGGTGAGTTTGATCCGCGGCTTTGTAAAAGAGGCGGTTTCACTTGCCGTCTGGGTAGCTGCATTTTTTATTGCCAGCCAGTTCTACCAGGATCTTGCCGTTTATTTTACCCAAATACAGGATCAAATGCTCCGCAATGCGGCGGCGATTGCCGTGCTCTTTGTGGTGACCTTAATCCTGGGCGCCATCATTAACTATATTTTATCAAAATTGGTACAGACCACCGGATTGTCAGGGACAGATCGCGTGCTGGGACTAGTATTTGGCGCGCTGCGCGGAATTCTAATTGTTAGTGCGTTACTATTTTTCATGGATTCTTTTACCGGTCTGTCCGATAGCCAGTGGTGGCACGACTCGGTGCTCATTCCCCATTTTGGCGTTTTCATTCAGTGGTTTTTTGAATATCTGGAAACCAGCTCGAGTTTTATTGTCCCGAAACCGGTTTAAGAGGTTATCTTTTTATGTGTGGTATTGTTGGTATCGTAGGCAAGCAGCCCGTTAACCAGGCGTTGTATGATGGGTTAACTATGCTTCAGCACCGGGGTCAGGATGCCGCCGGCATTATGACGGTGGATGAACACCAGACGCTGCGTCTGCGCAAAGCCAATGGCTTGGTACGTGATGTGTTTCATACGCGTCACATGCACCGTTTAGCCGGTACCGTTGGTATTGGCCATGTCCGCTATCCGACGGCAGGTAGTTCGAGCTCCGCTGAGGCGCAGCCATTTTATGTGAATTCACCGTTTGGAATCGCGATGGCGCACAATGGTAATTTAACCAACGCCGGTGATGTTCATAACCACTTATTCAAAACCGCCCGTCGCCATATTAATACCACCTCAGACTCTGAAATCTTACTTAATGTATTTGCTAACGAGTTGGATAAAAACGATAGTCTGCGCCTTAATGACGACGATATTTTCCGTACCATTACCGCAGTACACCGCAAAATTCGCGGTGCTTATGCCGTTGTTGCGATGATTATCGGGCATGGTTTAGTGGCCTTTCGTGACCCCTGGGGTATTCGCCCGCTGGCATTGGGTAAACGCGAAACTGCTGACGGCGAGGAATATATTGTCGCCTCAGAAAGTGTTGCTATTGATGGTACGGGTTTCAAATACGTACGTGATGTCGAGCCCGGCGAAGCCATTTATATTACTAACGACGGCAAGCTTTATTCGCGTCAATGCGCCGACAAGCCAAAACATTGTCCGTGTATTTTTGAGTATGTTTATTTTGCCCGTCCCGACTCGTTTATTGACGGTATTTCGGTTTATGCGTCGCGGGTTAATATGGGCCGCAAGCTGGGCGAGAAGATCAAGCGCGACTATGCCGATCTCGACATAGACGTAGTGATTCCGATTCCCGAAACCAGTAACGATATCGCGCTGGAAATAGCCAGTGAGCTGGACTTACCTTATCGCCAGGGCTTTGTTAAGAACCGTTACATCGGCCGTACCTTTATCATGCCGGGTCAAACGCAACGGCGTAAATCGGTGCGGCGCAAACTCAATGCGATTAGTGCCGAATTTAAGGATAAGAACGTGCTGTTGGTCGACGATTCGATTGTGCGCGGCACCACCTCAGAGCAAATTATTGAGATGGCCCGTGAAGCGGGTGCGAAGAAAGTCTACTTTGCCTCAGCGGCGCCGGAAATTCGCTTCCCGAATGTGTACGGCATCGATATGCCAAGTGCGAACGAGTTGATTGGTCATGGCCGTGAATCGATGGAAATCTGCGATATGATCAAGGCGGATGGTTTGATTTACCAGGAACTTGAAGACTTAGTGGCTGCAGTAGGGCAACAAAACCCAAGCATTCAGCGCTTCGAAACTTCGGTATTCAATGGTGAATACGTAACCGGCGATATCAGCCAGGAATATCTGGATCAATTAGATGCTGCCCGTAATGATACGGCGAAAGCGGCAAATGCCAGCAGCGAAGACGCCAACCTCGAACTCCACAACGACAACGATTAACTAAGTGCCGCCTGCGGCGGCACGCTAGGCGCGGGCATACGCCCGCTTGCCAGGCAGCGCGGGCTTCGCCGCGCTTTGCTGGGCGGCACTTCGCGCCTTGCTGCAAGCCACCGCAGGTGGCGCTTAGCGTTGAAACGCGTAGACCGAACCGATTTTGAGGATTTGCGTTAGTTCGTCCAACGCAGTGCGCGACTCTTCCAGTAACGCCGGATCGCGTAAATCATCGACCGCCAGTTCGTCACGGTAATGCTTGTTAACCCACTTATTTAAGCGCGCAAACAGCTCGTCAGACATTAAACAATGTTGGTTGGCCGCATCCAGCTCTTCGTCGTTTAACGCCACACGTAAGCGCAGACACGCCGGGCCACCGCCGTTGCGCATGCTTTGTTTTACGTCAAAAAACTCAACCCGCTGGATTGGTCCACCGCTGGCAACCAGTGAATCAAGATAAGCCTTCACGCGCTCGTTCTCCTGGCACTCTGTCGGTGCGATAATGGTCATCTTACCGTCTGGCGGGGTGATCAACTGGGTGTTAAATAAGTAAGTACTAACAGCGTCCTGCACGCTGACCTGGTCCGTACCTACCTTAATAAAGTGTAATTCACTGTCGCCGAATTTTTGCTGGATTTCGGCCAGTTTCGCTTCGGTATCGGCAAACGCCTGCTCATGGTAGAACAGCACGTTTTGGTTACCCACCGCGATAACGTCATTATGGAATACGCCCTGATCAATAACGTCAGGGTTTTGCTGGATATAAACGGTGTTGCCTTCGTCCAGTCCGTGCAGGCGCGCGATAGCCTCACTGGCTTCCAGTGTCTGTCGGGCCGGATAACGAGTCGGCGCAGGTTTTGACGAATCAAACGCATGGCGGCCATAAACAAACACCTCGACCCCGGCATGACCATACTCACGGCACAGGCGGGTGTGGTTAGCAGCGCCTTCGTCGCCAAAGTGTTCGTTGTCCGGCAAGTGGGTGTGGTGCTCAAAGTAACGTTCGTTGGCGAACATGCCCTGCAAAATACGACCGCTGGTTTCCGGCTCCAGCGAACGGTGAAATTTGTTGGTCAAGTTAGCCGGGGTAAAGTGAACCTTGCCATTCGCTGTGTCAGCGCTGGGTGATACCGTTGCTGCATTGGCTGTCCACATACTTGATGCCGAACAGACCGCCTGGAAAATAGCGGGTGCCTGGGTCGCAGCTTTATACAGCACCTCGGCATCGGTACCGGAAAATCCTACCCGACGCAGCGCATAAACATCGGGACGTTCTTGTGGTGCCAGAACGCCTTGCTTCATGCCCATGTCGTGTAACGCCTTCATTTTAGCCAAACCCTGAAGCGCAGCATCTTTGGGGCTGGACGACGATTTTGCATTCGCCAGCGAGGCCACATTGCCGAACGATAAGCCGGCATAATTATGGGTAGGGCCAACCAGGCCGTCGTAGTTAACTTCAAAATGTTGCATGGTCACGTTCAGGCGCTCCTGTAAATTAGTGCGTCGAATGGATCGATTTAACGCCATTATACGTTGTATTAATGCGCTTGTAAGCCTTTAATTTTGGGGCTTTTGGCAAAGCGGTCAGGAACTGATTGTTTATGTTCTTTGTGCGAATTTTTATCAAATTCATCGACAACGGTTGTTTCTGTTGGCAATTACCGATATACCTAAAAAAAGGAAATGCCGGCCGCTTAGCACTTGCAATTGTGCTATCGAATACTTATATCGTCGGTCAATCATCATTAAGAGAAGCTAACGTCTATGGCTAAATCGCTCGTTATTGTCGAGTCCCCGGCAAAAGCAAAAACGATTAACAAGTACCTGGGTAACGACTTTGTAGTTAAGTCGAGTGTGGGGCACGTGCGTGACCTGCCAACCAAAGCAGTAGAGAAAGTGCCGAGTAAACCGGCGGCGGAAATCCGCAAAATGGAGCCGGAAGAGAAAGAACGTTACCAAAAGCAGCGCGACTATAAGCGTCTGATAGCACGTATGGGTATTGATCCTGAGCACAATTGGGAAGCCCACTACGAAGTACTGCCGGGCAAAGAAAAGGTCGTTAAAGAACTGCAGCAATTAGCAAAAAAATCCGATGCCATTATTCTGGCGACGGATTTGGACCGCGAAGGGGAAGCGATTGCCTGGCATTTAAAAGAACTTATTGGTGGTGATGACCAACGCTACAAACGCGTGGTGTTTAACGAAATCACTAAGTCGGCCATACAGGAAGCTTTTAAGCATCCGGCAGAGCTCAACACGGCCCGCGTTAATGCGCAGCAAACCCGCCGTTTTCTGGACCGTGTGGTGGGCTTTATGGTGTCGCCGCTATTGTGGAAGAAAATCGCCCGTGGCTTATCGGCCGGGCGGGTACAGTCCGTTGCGGTACGTCTGGTAGTAGAGCGAGAGCGCGAAATTAAAGCCTTTGTGCCGGAAGAGTACTGGGACGTATTTGCTGATTTAACCACGCCATCGTCTGACGCATTGCGGATGCAGGTGGCCAAAGAAAATGGCAATAATTTTCGTCCGGCCAATGAGCAACAAACACAGCAGGCGCTGGATCAGTTAAAAGGCGCTGACTATCAGGTTGTTGCCCGCGAAGATAAACCGACCAGCAGTAAGCCGTCAGCACCTTTTATAACCTCTACCCTGCAGCAGGCAGCCAGTACCCGGCTTGGGTTTGGGGTTAAAAAGACCATGACCCTGGCACAGCGGTTGTATGAGGCCGGTCATATTACTTATATGCGTACTGACTCGACTAACTTGAGTGCCGACGCTGTCAGCGCTTGTCGTGCCTTGGTAGAAAAAGATTTTGGTAAGAATTATTTGCCCGAACAGCCTAATCGCTATGGCTCGAAAGAGGGCGCGCAGGAAGCGCACGAGGCGATCCGACCGTCCGATGTTAAGGTCAAAGCCGACCAGCTGAAACAGATGGAGCGCGACGCGCAACGTTTATATGAATTGATTTGGCGGCAGTTTGTGGCGTGCCAAATGGTGCCGGCTAAATACACCAGCACCACGTTAACCGCGCAGGCCGGTAATTTTGAATTAAAAGCCCGTGGCCGGGTAATGAAGTTTGCCGGTTGGACTAAGGTTATGCCGCCGTCAGGCAGCAAAAAAGACGGCGACCAAATTTTGCCCGACGTGAATAAAGGCGATGTGCTGGATTTGCAAAAGCTGGATCCGCAGCAGCACTTTACCAAGCCGCCGGCACGATACAGCGAAGCGTCGCTGGTTAAAGAGTTAGAAAAGCGGGGCATTGGCCGGCCATCAACCTATGCGTCGATTATTTCGACCATTCAGGATCGCGGTTACGTGAAGGTCGAAAGCCGTCGTTTTTATGCCGAAAAAATGGGCGAAATCGTCAACGATCGGTTGCTTGAGAATTTTACCGACTTGATGAATTACAACTTTACTGCCGAGATGGAACAGGCGCTGGATGATATCGCAGCCGGTGAGCGTGACTGGAAGCAGACGCTGGATAAATTCTACGAGGACTTTAAAGAGCGGCTGGAAAAAGCCGAAATGGAACCCACTGCCGGTGGTATGCGCGGCAATCCACCCGTTCTGACTGACATTGACTGCCCTAAATGTGGTCGCAAAATGGGCATCAGAACGGCCTCTACAGGTGTGTTCTTAGGTTGCTCCGGGTACAACTTACCGCCGAAAGAGCGCTGCACCCAGACGTTGAACCTGGTGCCGGGGGAGGACGCGATTAAAGTTTCTGACGATGACGAAGCAGAAACCGAGGCGCTGCGCGCTAAAAAACGCTGTCCTAAGTGCGGTACGGCGATGGACAGTTACCTCATTGACGAAAAACGTAAACTGCATGTGTGCGGTAATAATCCGACCTGTGACGGCCATTTAGTCGAGCAGGGCGAGTTTCGGATTAAAGGCTATGACGGCCCGACTATCGAGTGCGATAAATGCGGCTCGGAAATGCAGCTTAAATCCGGACGTTTTGGCAAATACTTTGGTTGTACTAACGAAGACTGTAAAAATACCCGTAAGTTATTGCGCAACGGCGAGCCGGCGCCACCGAAAGAAGATCCGGTACCGTTACCGGAGTTACCCTGCGAAAATTCTGACGCATACTTTGTGTTGCGTGATGGTGCGTCGGGTATTTTCCTGTCGGCCAATACCTTCCCTAAATCGCGCGAAACACGTGCGGTCACGGTCAAGGAACTAGCGCGCTTTAAAGATCGTCTGCCGGCTAAGTTTAAATACCTGGCCGAGGCGCCGCAGGAAGATGACGATGGTAACGAAGCAATTGTGCGGTTTTCGCGTAAAACTAAAGAGCAGTACGTTGTTACCGAGGTGAATAAAAAGCAAACCGGCTGGAAAGCGTTTTATAAAAATGGCCGCTGGGAGATTGATAGTAAGTAGTCAATTGCTTACAGCGGTTGTCGGTTATAACCACTAGGCAGTCACGGATCTTCTTTCTACAGTTGGGAGTGTCAGGACGACACGTCAACAGGATAAGGAGATCCAATAATGTCGCAACACGTTTCCCTCTCTCAGCTCGGTTGTTTCATTATGTTGGCACTCCCGGTTGCTGCATCTGCAGCAACCGGGAATTCTTCCTGTCAGCCGCTATTACTTAACCAACCGGCAGTGGCCAGCGCCTTGCCGCGCGAAGCCAACCTGCCGGCACCGTCAGCTGCTGTCGTTACCGAGCTTTATCCGGGCCAGTTAGAGCCGCAGATTAGACGTCTGTTAAAAGAGCATCTGGCGATAAAAGTGCTTGACTGGCAGGCATCCCCGCATCACCAATGGCCCACCGAGCACCAAGTGAGTGCTGACAGCTGGGCTGAGTTACTGCGCCGCATTTTACAGCCTTACAAACTGCAATTAGTGATGCATCCCAATCATAGTGCTGTTGTTCGATATCGAACGCTGTAATACCAATGTTGTTATTAAACCTCTGGCGTTTGCCTGTGGTGCTGCTACTGTGCATGCAGCTGACCGGGTGTATGCAAAGCCCGCAACAACTGCTGTTGCAAGCGGATGCCCTGCAACGTCAGCAGCATCAGCAATTAAGCCACCAGTATCCGCATCAAAGGCTGCCTAAGCCGGTTGATACAGTTGTAGTCAGTGAACAATTTTATGTACCGAAACTGGATGCCCGACTGGCGGCCAAACCAGCCTGGTATAGTCGGCAGGTAACTGCTGATATGCGCGGATTGCCGCTGCAGGATGCATTGCATCAAATATTGAGCCCCCTGAACGTGCGCGTCAGTTTTGCCGATGAAGTCGACACTCACACCTTAGTTTACGCTGACCACAAGGGCACCGTAGGGCAGTTGCTTGAATGGATCGCTAACGCAAATCAGTTACTTGTGGAACCCCACGCTGCCCGGGTTGAGGTTAAGCAGTTGCAGGTACGACGTTTTGATGTCTCGTTTTTGTCCGGCGATACCCGTTTTATGCTGGGCGATCAGGGCAATACATCACGACTGCCGTCCACACAGCAGCAAAATTCAGTTTCTCAGCAGGGTAATCAGTATCTCAATTTTGCCTCAGAACAACTGTCGCTGTGGCAGGATCTGGAGCGAACGTTGCAGTTAATGTTATCAGAGCGCGGCGAACTGGCCATCAGCCAAAGCTCGACCTCTGTAGTGGTCAAAGATACCCCAACCGTCATCGCTACAGTAGCCGATTATATTGACGATCTGAACCGGCAACTTACCCGGCAGGTAGCGATTGATGTGCAGGTGATTGAGGTTACCTTTAATGATAGCGAGCAGTTCGCGATCGATTGGCAATTGATGCGCAACATGCAGGAACTGGGGCCGATTTCTGCGCTGAGCTCGTCCGGGATGTCTGCGGCGCAATCAGTGTTATCACTGGGTCTGCAAAAAACCACGGGACGATTTGCCGGCTCGCAAATACTGATCGATGCCTTGCAACAACAGGGCGAAGTGCGAGTCAGTCATCAACCGCGGGTGTTAACACTGAATAATCAGGTGGCTCGTATTTTGGTTGAGGACGAAACCACCTATCTGGCGTCTGCGGGCTCCACCAGCACCCCTAACGTGGGTACCGAGCAATTACTTTTGCCGGGAAAAGTGACCACCGGTTTTGAACTGTTTTTGTTGCCCAAAATTCAACAACAGCAAGTTATTTTGCAGCTATCGTCCAGTCTTAGCGCATTGCGCGGGCTCGACATGGTCAGTTCCGGCGCACAGCAAATTCAAACGCCACGCACGTCGCGTAAAACCTTCTTTTTGAAAGCTATGGTCGGTCACCAACAAACTTTGTTGTTATCCGGATTGCAACATGCCCGCAGCGAATCGGGCGAGCGTAAGGGATTATTTAGCTGGTTGGCCGGCGGAGATGTCAAACAATCACTGGGTAATAGCGAAACCCTATTGTTGTTAACACCGCACGTGATTGGAGTTGAAGGCTGATGCAGGCGGCTGTTGGTGTATTCAGAGAATGTTGGGGGGTCAAAAGACCACCCGTTAAAGCGGTGCAGGAGCGAGCCAAAAGCCTGGGGTATCGCTATGCACAGCTCTATTTTATTGCCGGTAACTGGTGGCTGTCATTGGCTATGGCCGCCTGTGCTGACGCGGTATTGGGTATTTCCGCAAAAGTGCGGCCGCAGGCGCAATGTTGGATCCTGGTAAAACACGGCAATGGGCCCTTGCTGATTATTTGGCAGCAGGGGCGGCTGCACCGAGTGTGCCAACAATCGCTGACCGATTGTGTTGCAGAATGTAATTCGGCTGGTGCCAGTGTCGAGGAGCAGCAATATTTACAACATGGCTGGGTAGAGCCGTTACCGGAACCATGGGCGGACGCAGTTGACGTTGATTACGATCGCAGCCAGCGGTTGGTCGCACTTGAGTCACTGCCTCAATTGGCGTTATACCGAAAGCCGCGTCGGCGATGGCAATGGCTGGTGGTTCTGGCATTGCTGCTAACGGCAGCTGCCGGCGGCTGGTGGATGTTGGCGCCAGTGGACACTGAACACAGCAAGGCTCAGCTTGAAGCGGTCAATGCCGGCGCTAAAGGTGGACGACAGCGGTTGCCGTTGGCGGCGGTTTTTGAACGGGTCGAACCCCTGGCAATGCGGCGCTGGCAGGGAGCCTGGCAATTACAGTCAGTGGAATTAAAGGGTACGCACTTAACCACGCGTTACCATGGCTATGCGCCGTTAGCGCTCTACTCAATGCAACAGACTGACGTTATTAATAGCGGGCCGAATCAGCAACAGCCGATCACGCGCAGCCAGGTGCAGGATATATCGACGGTGCAGCAACCGTCAGCAGACCAGCTTAGTCCCTGGCGGTCCGATGCGTTATTACGAGCGTTACTGACCGAAAACCGGCCCGGCCTAAAAATTCAAAGACTGGGTAGTCAGTGGCAATTTAACTGGCAACACTGGTCTTTGCCGCAGCTGCGTGAGTTGAGCCAGCGCTTAGCGGCGGTGCCACTACATTTACAAAAGCTTTCCCTGATACCGTCTGAACAAGGCTGGAATGGCAATTTAACGTTAACTAACCCACCTAAGGTGATGCCATGAAAAACTATCCTATTAAGCGACTACTTTTGCTGCTATCTATGGGGTTGCCGTTATTAAGTGCAGCGCAGCAAGTACAGCCGCAAACAACAGCATCGGTGGATACGTCCAGGCGCGATGATAATGCCGCCGTAGCCGCATTGAACCAGCACCACCAGCAGACACAGTTGCAAATTCAGCAACAACGCCTCGACAACGAACTGATGCGCTTGCGCCTGGCGTATGCCGATATGAACGCAGAATTACGTCAACTGGACAGCACTCCTGCTAACACTACTGCGACAACAGCATCGCAGCCGGAAGCTGGTACATCGTTGCAAATTATCAGTCAGGTTAATTTTTCGCATATGCGGTTGCAGTGGTTAGGCGGGGAACAGCCGCAATGGCGACTACAAAAAACCAATAAGGATTCGCCTAATGACTGAACCGTTGATGGATAGCCAGGCGTTGCAGGGCTGCGTGATCCCGTCACCGATTCTGCAATATTGTCTGGAAGTGACTGAACGTTGGCGTCAGCGCGGTGATTCGGATTTAGCCATTTTAGCGACCGAATCAGGTATGTTGGTTTGCTCTCCTGCGGTTGCTCACCGGGGTAACACCGAAATGAATAACGTGCGACAGCTGTTGCAGGAGCGTATCGAGAACGCAGTGGTTGTGGCTTACTCGAGCGCCGCCAATATCCGGCTGTTGCTAACCGAGGCCGACCGCGCCAATGGTGCTGGTAAGGGCGCCGACAATGCGCTGGTTAATGACGTTACGCGTGCTCAGCAAACCCTGACCGACCTGGTCAGCGAGGCACTGACTATGGGAGCCAGTGATATTCATCTGCGTTTTACCCACGTGCAGGCGTGGATAAAATTTCGCGTAAAAGGGCGTCTGGTAGGCACCCAGTGCCGCAGTCGCGAGGCCATGCTGGAGTCTATTGCCGCTGCGCTTAATACCTACAGTGACGACTACCGCGAAGTGTTTAACGAGCAACGCAGCGATAGTGCCAGTATCGAGTTACAGCTACCGGCGACTACCGAGCGCTCGGCGCAACAAGTCCGTTTACGATTGCAGAAGTCACCACTTAATCATGGTTTTTCGGTAACCTTGCGGTTACTTCCGGAGCTGCCGCAACAGGCCTTAAACCTGCAAGACTTATCGATGCCGGTTGATGTTCGGGCGGGCATTGACGAACTGTTAAAGCAACGGCATGGGCTGATTTTGATTGTTGGCGCTACCGGACAGGGTAAAACGACCACACTGGCAGCAATCAATCGACTGTTTGGCGAGGCGAAGAAGATTATATCGCTGGAGGATCCCATAGAGATTGTGCAGGACAATGTTGAGCAGCGTTGGGTCGATGGTCAGCATGACAGTTTTGCTGAGCATATAAAAATAGCGCTGCGTGAAGATCCCGATGTCATTTCGATTAGCGAAATTCGCGATACAGCAACCGCCAAAGCGGCGGTGATGGCGGCACTGACTGGTCATGTGGTTACGGCAACCCTGCATGCGCATGATTGCATCGGCGCGATCCAACGCCTGGCTAATCTTGGGGTTAGTGTGAATGAGCTAATAGCCGGCGGCGTATTGCAGGGCATTATCGCGCAACATTTGGTGCATCGACAGGATGACAGTGTACTGATCGCAGAATACGTGCTGATAGATTATCCGGCGCGACGCTATCTTCGACGCGAGGATTACAGTGGCTGGCGTGAACATTTACAGCAACAAGGCTGGCAGTCAATGGCTGACCGCTGGCGCGCTCAACATCCTGCACTAGCCAGCCTGCACGAACCGAATCAAGTTTACCAGTACAGTGCGCAGGGTCCTTGTGCCGGTTAATCAGTTGCGACGGCTCAGCTGGTCTAAAAATCGCCAGTGGCAATGGGTCGAAGATTATTGCCACTGGCTTGATGACGGCTGTAGCCCGTTACAGGCAGCGGAAGCCATGCGGTTAAGTGCAACACACTACAACTTGGTTCCGGAACAGCAGATGGCGCAACGTTTGGCCGACTGCCTGCGTGCCGGATTACCGATGACTGATGCCTTAAAAGGCTGGTTACATCCGGGGTTACTGGATGTATTCACGCTGGGGCAGCAACAAGATTGCTTAACTGAATTGCTGCAGCAGTTCAGAACCTTTGAGCGCAGACGCTACCGGCTGGTCATGAGTTTGTGGAAGCAGCGCGTTTACCCGCTGTTTGTGCTGTTACTGGTATTAATCGCTACGGCAGTGGCCGGGCAGGCTTACTTCCCGCGACTGCTGGCATACAGTCCCGCCGCGGTTGAGCATTGGAGTGTTAATGCGGTGAGCTTGCTGTCGTCGCTATTGGTTAACTGGGGCGCTTTATGGCTACTGTCAGGGGTTGCTCTCGGGCTTGTTTACCGTTGGCTGGGCCAGCACTGGACCGGGCGCTGGCGGTTACGGCTGGAACGACTGGGTATGTTTGGGTATACGCGGGCAATGGGAGCCGTCTGGGTAACGCAGATGCTGGCGCTGTTGTTACGTCATCGCTTGAGCTTACAGGATGGCCTGCGACAACTGGAGCCGCTGGCAAATACCTACGTCCGCCGTCATTTGCAGACCATGAGCCAGCATTTAGCGCGTGGCGAAAGGCAGCTGGCTGAGGTGATGGGCACGGGGCTATTGCCCAAACAACTGTTGTTTCGGTTACACAACAGCAGTCAGCTGGGGCAGGCCGTAGACGGTTTGTGGCGCACCGCGCTGCGCAGTGACAAAGCGATACGTGCTGAAATTATGAGCCGGCAACGGTTACTACTGGGCTTGGTGTACCTGGCTATTGTCGGATTATTGATGCTACTGATACAGGCTGCAGGGCAAATTATGCAGCAGTTACTGATGGCCTGACGGTGAGGCTAAATAAGGGTCGCAGGAAACGTTTTAATCGTTATTTTTATCAACATGGAGAGTTAACAATGACCGGACGTACAACACTACCGCGGGTAAGCGGATTCACCTTTATCGAAGTACTGGCAGTATTGAGTATTATTGCCATTGCTACGCTGGGCACATTGGTATTACGCGATTGGGCGGTATCCAACTCGCGGATATCGGAAGCCAAAAGCATGATTACGACGCTGCAGTCGGGGGCACAAATGTGGCGCCCGAATACCGGTGTTTTTACCGGGATTAGCATTAGTGAGTTAAGTGCTATTGGTGCAGTGCCGGAAACCTGGGGTGACGGAGTGGAGAAGAATCCCTGGGGGGGGGATGTCAGTGTAAGTGCCGATGTTGGAGATTTAACACGGTATACGGTGACTTTTTCTGGGGTCACATCTTCGACCGAGGGTGAGCGTATGGTAAAGGAATACACAGATCTTGCGGTGGTTGCGAGTTATATGACTGATACCCTAACAATCACCTTCCAGGGCTAACATGCCCCGCGGGATGACCTTAATAAGTAGTGTTGCGGCGCTAGCAGTTGCCGCAACGCTGAGCCTGGTGTGGATTAACTTATGGCAGCAGCAACAGCAATTGCAGCGGATGCAGCAATGGCAGCACGCGTTGTTGCAACTAAAACAGGCGCAGCGAGCATTTTTTAAACAGCAACAACGGTTTGCGCTGAATCAGGATGAACTACTCAGCGCCGGTTTGCTGCCGCATCGACTAAGTTTTCCGGAAACAGCAGAGTGGCGTTTTCAGCCCCAGCAACACGTGTTGCTCATGCAAACCGAGGTGGCTTTAGCGGCACCGCGGTTACTGCTGGGTGATGCGGGTAGTCCGCCGGCTTATAATTGGCAACCGCCGACGTTAACCGTCAAGGTGATAGGTTATGTTAACTAATAGACCGCAGAGCAGCCGCAAACGGCAACAGGCTCAGGCGGTGACCGAATTCATCATCGCCTGGCCGATTATTTTGCTGGCGATTTGCTTTGTGGTTCAACTTTTTTGGTTATGGTGGGCGCAGCAAACATTACACACGGCGACCCAATACGCCGCGCGCACCGGTGCCATTAATCACGGTAGTCAGCAAAAAATGCGTATGACCCTGATTGGTGCTATGGCCGGGATCAAGCCGCAGCTAAACCACGAGCAACCGTTAGTGGCGTCGCTGGCAGCGGTTGCCGAGCAAACATTACATTATAGTTTGTATGGCAGTATCAAAGTACGTCAGCCGACGGACGAGCAGTTTAAGCAATTCTCGCAACGGCGCTGGAACGTCGAACAACAGCAATGGGTGACCGAAATCCCGGTAGACCACTATGCAGCCCGTAAAGCAAAACAAAATAACGATGAGTGGGCTGCTGCCAGGCGCTTGGTTATCGAAACTCAGTGGTGCGAAAATTTAAAAATTCCGCTGGCGGCGGAGTTTCTCGGCCTAATCGCAAAACGGCGGGGAGAGTGCCTGTTGGGGAATAGTGCGGGTCAGCCGCAGTGGCCACTCAACAGTAGTGCAGAACACGAAATGTTAAGTGGCTACCGTAAGTAACTCGATTAATCGTGGTATTCGACGCAGGCTTGCAGGGTGTTTTCGATTAACGACGCGACGGTCATAGGGCCAACGCCACCGGGTACCGGTGTTATCCAGCCAGCGCGTTCGGCAGCGGCTGCATATTCAACATCGCCGGTCAGGCGGCCATCCGGCAGACGATTCATGCCCACATCGATGACAATTGCACTCGGCTTGATCCATTCCCCCGGAACAAATTCAGTTTTACCCACAGCAACCACGACAATATCAGCGCGGCGCACATGCTTCTCAAGATCGTTGGTAAAACGGTGGCAGACTGTGGTGGTAGCACCGGCCAGCAGTAACTCCAGACTCATCGGGCGGCCGACGATATTAGAAGCGCCAACAACCACCGCATTAAGGCCGTGTAAGTCGACTTTGGTGCTTTCCAATAAGGTGATCACACCTTTGGGCGTGCAGGGGCGCAAGGCCGGTATGCGTTGCGCCAGGCGGCCGATGTTATACGGATGAAAGCCATCGACGTCTTTATCCGGGCGGATGCGTTCCAGAATGGGCGTTGGATCAAGGCCGGCCGGCAGCGGTAATTGCAACAAGATACCGTCGACCGCATCATCTTCGTTAAGCTGGTCGATTAACGCTTCTAATTCAGCCTGTGACGTAGTCTCCGGCTTATTAAAGTCAAATGACTTTATCCCAACTTGCTGGCAGGCGCGGCGTTTGTTGCCGACGTAAACTTCCGAAGCCGGGTCGCTGCCGACCAACACTACAGCTAGTCCCGGCGCCCGCAGGCCACTGTTAACCCGTTCTGTTATTTGTGACTTAACTTGTTCTCTGACAGTTGCGGCAATGGCTTTACCATCGATGATTTGTGCGGGCATGTTGTTGTGATTCCCCAATCGCTGTGCGTGAATGTGTTTCTGTACGTTACTTATGGCGCTATAGTTTACGAGTTTTAGCCGAGCTTGTCACTGTAACACGGCGTACCCAAAACGGTTTATTATGATAGCAACCGCAGTGACTATTGTGGTAAAAATAGACAGCTTGTTGCAAAAGTAGGCAGTTAGCGATACATTCGCAAAAAGTGTTTGACGATAGTGACCTCAACAGGTAATATTCGCCCCCGTTGTCGGCCACCAAGGCCGTCACAGCTTTATCGTAAGTTCGGCGAGTAGCGCAGTTTGGTAGCGCACTTGGTTTGGGTCCAAGGGGTCGCTGGTTCGAATCCAGTCTCGCCGACCATTCGTTAAAGCAGGCGGTAGCAGGAATGTTCGATTGCGCCCGTAGCTCAGCTGGATAGAGCAACGGCCTTCTAAGCCGTCGGTCGCAGGTTCGAATCCTGCCGGGTGCGCCAGAACGCGCCAAGAAGAAATCACTCAGTGGTGGGTGTAGCTCAGTTGGTAGAGCCCCGGATTGTGATTCCGGTTGTCGTGGGTTCAAGTCCCATCATCCACCCCACTTCTTTTATCTCCAGCGTATAATAAGGTCATCGGCGAGTAGCGCAGTTTGGTAGCGCACTTGGTTTGGGTCCAAGGGGTCGCTGGTTCGAATCCAGTCTCGCCGACCATTTATTACAATTCTGATCAAATCTTCTATTGGTTGCGTAATTTCGCAGTAGGACTATCCTTTATAACAGGATCAGCGACAATACTACGCGTGAGCAAAACGGAGGTTTAGTCATGGCAGATTTTGAAACCTGTATGCGCAATCCCGCAGGCGCCTTTGGACAGCCCGAGGACGTCGTTAACCGCAGCGATTTCAGTAAAGAGCAAAAGCTGAAAATTCTACAGCAGTGGCGTTACGACGAATACGAAACGGAAGTGGCAGACCAGGAAAATATGGGTGCTGACAAGCCTGACCGATTAGGCGAAATCAATAACTTAATTCTGCAGTTAGAAGAGTAATCTGAACACCCACGTGCGCATCTGCGCACGTTCTCTACGTTTTTTCCTAATACCCTCTCGACTCCGACCGGTTAGCCCGCTATAATGCTGCGTCATTTTTAAAGGTCAACGCCGTTGTTGCGCCCGGCACCTAAATGATAAATAAAGGCTTTATGGGCAAACAACATTCATTGATTGAAACCGAGGTAATGAAGCAATGCAGGTTTCTGTAGAGACAACTCAAGGTTTAGAACGTCGCGTGACAATTTCGGTCCCGGCGGACACTATTGACAACGAAGTCAAACGTTTACTGAAAGAAGAATATCGTCACCGTCGCGTTAACGGGTTCCGTAAAGGTAAAATCCCGCCGCACGTGCTGCAGAAGCTATTTGGCCGTGAAGCACGCTCGCGCGCCGCTTCTGGCGTTATGCAAAGCAAGTTCTATGAAGCGGTAATGCAGGAAAAAATTAACCCTGCTGGCGCTCCGGCGATTGAACCTAAAGTGAATGAACCCGGCAAAGATCTTGAATTTACTGCAACTTTTGAAGTTTACCCAGAAGTTGAAGTTAAGAACTTAGATAAAGTTGCCATCGAAAAGCCTGCTGTCGAAGTGACAGAAGAAGACGTTGATAACATGCTGGAAACCCTGCGTAAGCAACATGCGGGCTGGAAAGAAGTTAAGCGTAAATCGAAAAAAGGCGACCGCGTTACCATGAACTTTGTCGGCTCAATTGACGGCGAAGAGTTCGAAGGCGGAAAAGCCGAAGACTTCCAGCTGGAGCTTGGCGAAGGCCGCATGATCCCTGGTTTTGAAGACCAAATCAAAGGCATTAAAGCGGGCGAAGAGAAGACTATCGAAGTCACCTTCCCGGAAGACTATCACGCTGAAAACCTTAAAGGTAAAGAAGCGCAGTTCGTGGTTACCGCGAGCAAAGTTGAAGAGCGTGAATTGCCTGAGCTGAACGATGAGTTTGTTGCTTTGTTCGGCGTTAAAGAAGGCGGTGTTGACGCACTTAAAGACGAAGTGCGTAAGAACATGGAACGCGAGTTAAACAATGCTCTGAAAGGCAAGATCAAAGATCAAGTCCTGAAAGGAATTGTTGAACAGAATGAAGTCGAATTGCCAAAAGCAATGATCGATCAGGAAATTGACGCGTTGCGTAAGCAAGCAGCTCAACGTTTTGGTGGTAATGCTGAACAAATGCCTGATTTACCGGCAGAGTTGTTCGAAGAACAAGCCAAAGAGCGCGTTAAAGTCGGTTTATTATTAGGTGAAGTTATTCGTCAAAACGAGATGAAGCCTGATGATGAAAAAGTCGACACCATCATTGCTAACGCAGCTTCAGCTTATGAAGATCCGGAAGAAGTTGTGGCTTACTACAAGTCAAACAACGATATGATGCAGCAAGTGCGCAATCTGGCTCTGGAAGAACAAGCCATTGATTACGTACTGGAGCAGGCTAAGGTCACTGAAAAGAAAGCCAGCTTCGACGACATCATGAACCCGAAGCAGTAATTAGCTGACGTCGTCCTTGACGGACGCCGTCTGTGCTTGGTTTAATGGCTCGTATGACCTCATACGAGCCATTTTTATTTCAGGAGCATTAAATTAATGTCGAGTGATATTCAGGATCCGATGGCACAGCTTGTCCCAATGGTGGTAGAACAAACTGCTAAGGGCGAGCGTTCATATGATATATATTCACGTTTGCTTAAAGAGCGCGTGATTTTTTGTTGTGGCCAGGTGGAAGACCACATGGCTAATCTTATCGTTGCTCAGTTATTATTTTTAGAGTCGGATAACCCGGATAAAGACATTTATCTGTACATTAACTCGCCGGGTGGCGTGGTAACTGCCGGCATGGCCATTTACGACACCATGCGCTTTATTAAACCGGACGTGAGTACCGTTTGTATGGGGCAAGCAGCCAGTATGGGTGCATTCTTGTTAGCCGGTGGTGCTCAGGGTAAGCGTTATTGTTTGCCTAATTCGCGGGTAATGATCCACCAGCCGCTGGGTGGTTTCCAGGGGCAAGCGTCTGATTTCGAGATTCACGCTAAACAGATTTTGGATCTTAAAGAGCGTTTAAACCGTATGCTAGCAGAGAACACCGGTCAGGATTATGACAAAGTCGCACAGGACACTGACCGCGATTACTTTATGGCAGCAGAAGAAGCGGTTAACTACGGGTTAGTCGACGGTATTCTGAATCAGCGTGGCGAAGAGCAGTAGGAGAACAGCATGACTGATAAAACCGAAGGTGAAGGCGAAAAGCCGTTGTACTGCACCTTTTGCGGTAAAAGTCAGCACGAGGTTAAAAAGCTGATTGCAGGTCCATCTGTATTTATTTGTGATGAGTGCGTGGATCTGTGTAATGACATCTTAAAAGAAGAAATTCAGGATATAGCACCGGCGGCGGCCGAAGAGAAACTGCCGGTTCCGAAAGAGATCCGTGGCAACCTGGATGATTATGTTATTGGTCAGGATCGCGCTAAGCGCGTGCTGTCGGTAGCGGTATACAACCACTACAAACGACTGCGCAATAGTGGTAAGGGTAAAGATCAGATTGAACTTGGCAAAAGTAATATTTTGCTGATTGGTCCAACAGGCTCGGGTAAGACGTTTCTGGCAGAGACTATGGCGCGCTACCTGGATGTGCCATTTACTATGGCCGACGCGACGACTCTGACTGAAGCCGGTTATGTTGGTGAAGACGTCGAAAACATTATTCAGAAGCTGCTGCAAAAATGTGACTACGACGTTGAAAAAGCCGAGCGCGGTATTGTTTATATCGACGAAATCGACAAGATTTCGCGCAAGTCAGATAACCCGTCCATTACCCGTGACGTCAGCGGTGAGGGCGTACAGCAGGCGCTGTTAAAACTGATTGAAGGTACGGTAGCGTCAGTGCCACCGCAGGGTGGTCGCAAGCATCCTCAACAGGAGTTTTTGCAGGTTGATACCTCGAAAATTCTGTTTATTTGTGGTGGTGCATTTGCGGGGCTTAGTAAAGTTATTGAGCAACGCCTGGCAACCGGTACCGGCATTGGCTTTGGTGCCGAAGTTAAAAGTAAAGACCGTGCTGAAGAAGGTAAAGTTATTGCACAGGTGGAGCCGGAAGATCTGGTCAAGTATGGCTTAATTCCTGAGTTTATCGGACGTCTGCCGGTTGTGGCGACACTGGATGAGCTGGATGAAGATGCCTTAGTGCAGATTTTGAAAGAGCCGAAAAATGCCTTAACTAAGCAATACTCTGCATTATTCGAAATGGAAGACGTAGAGCTTGAGTTCCGTGACGATGCCCTGCATGCGATAGCGAAAAAAGCGATGTCTCGTCGTACCGGCGCGCGCGGCCTGCGTTCTATCGTTGAAGACGTGTTACTTGGCACCATGTACGATTTACCGTCTATCGAGGGCGTTGCCAAAGTTGTTGTCGATGAATCGGTGATTGCCGGTGAGTCGGATCCTATTTTGATTTATGCAAATCAAAACAAGGAAAAACAAGCTTCTGGTGAATAAAAGGCGACTTTTAGCCCAAAAAGTGTGCAAAAAAGGGCCGTTTGGCCCTTTTTTTCTGTCAGACATTGAACTTTGCCGAGCAGACCGCATATAACAGTTATAACTAAGGTCGGGAGAAATTAATGAGCGAAGAACGTACAGAACAATTATCAATGCCTGTTCTGCCGTTACGAGACGTAGTGGTGTACCCGCATATGGTTATTCCACTCTTTGTTGGCCGCGAAAAATCTATCCGTTGCCTGGAAGCGGCAATGGATGCGGACAAAAAAGTGTTTTTGGCAGCACAGAAAGATGCGTCTGTCGACGAACCGACAGAAGACGATATTTATCGCGTGGGAACGGTAGCCACCTTGCTGCAATTGCTGAAACTGCCCGACGGTACAGTTAAAGTGCTGGTCGAGGGACAACAGCGTGCGCAACTGGATGAGTTGCAGGATGACGACGATTACTTTAAAGCCAGCATCCATTACCTGGCCTCGGAAGAATTGCCGGAAAAAGAACAGGAAGTGATGTTGCGCTCGGCGATGAATCAATTTGAAGGCTACGTAAAGCTGAATAAGAAGATTCCGCCTGAAGTACTGACCTCGTTGTCGGGCATCGATGACTGTGACCGCCTGGCTGACACTATGGCAGCGCATATGCCGTTAAAACTGGCGGATAAACAGCACGTGCTGGAAATTACCGATGTGCGCGAGCGTATCGAATACCTGATGGCGCTAATGGAAGGCGAAATCGATATTCTGCAGGTCGAAAAGCGCATTCGCAGCCGGGTTAAAAAGCAGATGGAAAAAAGCCAGCGCGAGTACTATCTGAACGAGCAGATGAAGGCTATTCAGAAAGAACTTGGTGAGGGCGAAGATGGCGTCGATGAGTTCGAGCAACTACAGAAAAAGATTGATGATGCGCAGATGCCGGCGGAAGCCCGCAAAAAAGTCGAAGCGGAGCTGTCTAAACTTAAGATGATGTCGCCGATGTCTGCAGAAGCGACCGTTGTGCGTGGTTACATCGATTGGATGGTATCCATTCCGTGGAAGAAAAAATCGCGTATTAAGAAAGATCTGGCCAATGCAGAACAAATTCTTGATGCCGACCATTATGGGCTGGAAAAAGTTAAAGAGCGCATTATTGAGTATCTTGCGGTGCAGCAACGTACCAGCAAGGTTAAAGGCGCTATTCTGTGCTTAGTTGGCCCGCCGGGCGTGGGTAAAACGTCGCTGGGTCAATCAATTGCCAAAGCAACCGGACGTAAGTACGTTCGCATGGCGTTAGGCGGCGTACGTGACGAAGCCGAAATACGTGGTCACCGCCGTACGTATATTGGTTCAATGCCGGGTAAACTGATTCAGAAGATGTCGAAAGTCGGGGTACGCAACCCGCTATTCCTGCTGGACGAAATCGATAAGATGTCTGCTGATATGCGTGGCGATCCGGCATCGGCGTTGCTCGAAGTGCTGGATCCGGAACAAAATATCAACTTTAACGATCATTACCTGGAAGTTGATTACGATTTGTCTGACGTGATGTTTGTGGCAACCTCGAATAGTATGAATATTCCGGCGCCATTGCTGGACCGGATGGAAGTGATTCGTTTATCAGGTTATACCGAAGACGAAAAACTGAATATCGCTAAACGCCACTTGCTACCGAAGCAAATCGAACGTAATGGTCTGAAAGCTAAAGAAATTACGGTTAATGACTCTGCCATTATTGGCATTATTCGTTATTACACCCGCGAAGCCGGTGTGCGTAATTTAGAGCGTGAATTATCGCGTCTGTGCCGTAAAGCGGTTAAAACCATCTTATTGGATAAGTCGATTAAACATGTCGAGATCTCAGATGACAACCTCAGTGACTTCCTGGGTGTGCAACGGTTTGACTACGGTAAAGCCGAGGAAGAAAACCAAATCGGCCAGGTTACTGGTTTAGCATGGACCGAGGTAGGCGGCGACCTGCTGACCATTGAGGCGACCAATGTTGCCGGTAAGGGTAAAATCACCTCGACCGGTTCACTGGGCGATGTTATGCAAGAGTCGATTCAAACCGCATTGACGGTGGTTCGTAGCCGTGCGGATAAGCTGGGTATTGCCGATGACTTCCACGAGAAACGTGATATTCACGTGCACGTGCCTGAGGGCGCAACACCCAAAGATGGGCCCAGCGCCGGTATTGCAATGGTCACTGCATTAGTTTCGTCATTGACCAAAATCCCGGTTCGTTCAGAAGTTGCGATGACCGGCGAGATTACGCTGCGTGGCGAGGTGTTAGCTATCGGCGGCCTGAAAGAGAAGCTGCTGGCAGCCCATCGCGGTGGTATCAAGCACGTGTTGATTCCCAAAGACAATGAGCGTGACTTAAAAGAGATTGCTGATAACGTTAAGCAAGATCTTAAAATTCAGCCTGTGCAGTGGATTGACGAGGTGCTGGCAGTAGCGCTGGAAAAAAATCCGATGGCTTAATAGTACAAAAGTCGTATAGCGTTTTGTATCGAAAACGGCAGAATGCGGTCTATGGCATAGAAATACGCCTACAGGCCGCATTTTTTCGTTAAAAATGTGGAAAAAAGGGTTTTCAAACGTAACGACTGTGGTAGCCTAAGTGTGAAAGCTTGCTATGGCACAAGTGGTAGCCGGGCAGCTGGACAGGAAAAGTTCGGTAACAATGGTGTTGAACATTCAAACTAAGCTTGATATAACAACTTCGGCCCATTTAAAAAATCCGAATGGAACCACGGAAATTTGATAATAACAATCGAAGGGGATGATACTGTGAATAAGTCTCAGCTAATTGACAAAATCGCGGCAGGTGCAGATATCTCTAAAGCTGCTGCTGGTCGTGCTCTGGACTCGATGACTGATGCAGTAACCGAAGCTCTGAAAAAAGGCGACCAAGTAGCATTGGTTGGTTTTGGTACATTCAGCGTACGTGAGCGTTCTGCGCGCACGGGTCGTAACCCACAAACGGGTGAAACTATTCAAATCGCTGCTGCAAAAGTACCTTCTTTCAAAGCCGGTAAAGCACTGAAAGACGCAGTAAATTAATTGAGGCGCTAACGCGCTTTTTTTATAAAAGATTTTGAGTAAATAATAACCCGGAGTTTAGAAGCTCCGGGTTATTTTTTTGTCGAAAGGGTGAGTTTTAGTGCGTTTTCGCTATAATGTGCCGTCGATAATTAAACCACGAAGGAAGTTCTGATTATGTTAGAGCGGATACGAGAAGGATCGCAGAGTTTTGCTGCGAAAGCCGTTCTGGTGCTGATTATTTTAACCTTTGCGTTAGCAGGGGTGGGTAGCTATGTAACCGGCGGTGCTGATACCACGGTGGCCGAAGTAAACGGCGCTGAAATAACACAAACGGAATATGACCGGGCATACGAGAATGAGCGTAGCCGATTGCAGCAACAATTTGGCGACATGTTCGATGCCATCAGTTCTGATCCTGGCTATATGCAGACTGTGCGCGCCAATGTCATGAATCAGTTAATTGAGCAGCAACTATTAGTTCAGTACGCTCAAAATAACGGCATGCGCATTTCTTCTGCCCAGGTAAAACAAGAAATTCGCGATATCCCGGCGTTTCGTACCGCCGGTCAATTCGACAATGACGTGTACCTGATGGCATTGCGTAATGCCGGCTACACACCGGAAAGCTTTGCCACTCTAATGCAAAGCGATCTATTACGTAGTCAGCTTTTACAGGCGCTGGCGGGTAGCGAATTTGCACTCGATTCTGAAGTGTTGGCGCTACTGCGTTTACAGCAACAAACGCGTTCAGGCGGTTATTTAGTTGCCCGTAATGCCGACTATGTCGATCAGGTTGAGTTGAGTGAACAGGAAATCACTCAATATTACGAAGATAACAGTCAGGCTTTTCAGGCGCCGGAGCGCATCCAGGTGGCTTATGTCGAACTATCTAAAGCTGATTTGATGGCTGATATCGATATTGCCGAGTCAGAAGTGCGCGAATTTTACGATAACCGCATTGACCAGTATCGTACCGAAGAAGAGCGCCGTATTTCACACATCCTGGTTGAACACTCAACCGATAATGCTGAGCAAAAAGCAGAACAGGCGCTGGCAGCACTGGAGCAGGGCGGTGACTTTGGCGATGTTGCGATGGAGTACTCTGATGACACCTTCTCAGCAGAAGTTGGTGGTGACCTGGAGTGGATTGAACGTGGCATGATGGACGAAGATTTCGATGCGGCGGCGTTTGCATTGGAAGAAGTCGGAGATATCACGGGTATCGTCGAGACCAGTTTTGGTTATCACATTATCAAGTTAACGGATTTGCGACCGGGCTCAGTGACTCCGTTTGAAGAGGTAAGGGGCGAGGTTCGTCAGCAACTGGTTGAGCAACAGTTAGAAGACCGTTACTTCCAGTTACAACAGGACTTAGCTGAAATCAGTTTTGAGCAACCTGACACACTGGAGCCGGCAGCGGAAGCTATTGGCGAGACCGTGCGTACCACCGACTTGTTTGCCCGAGAGCGCGCTCCAACGCCACTGAGTGATGATGTTATTCTGAATAATATCTTTTCTGAGCAATTGATCGATGAGCGCTTAAATAGCGATATCATCGAGACCTCGGACGATCGTTCGTTAGTCGTTCGTGTAGTTGACCACCAGCCGCAGCAGATTCGTCCGTTGGCAGATGTGCGGGCGCAAATTGAACGTCAGTTACGTACCGAAAAGGCGCAGCAGATGGCACTGGAACAAGCACAACAGTGGCAACAGCAGTGGTCTGAGGGTAGTAGCGAGTTAGACGATCAAGTGGTTTGGTTTGACAGCATCGGTATGAGTTCGCAAGAACACCCTCGTGGTGTGCTGCAGAACGTTTTCCGGATGGCACCTAAAGCCGGTGAAGAGCCTGCGATGCAGGCAGTCGAGTTGCCAAATGGTGATGCGGCAGTTATTGCACTGACCAATGTTACTGAAGGTAATGCAGAGTTGGGTGAGCAATCTCAGCAAGTACGTGAACAGCTGAGCAACCGCCAGGCACAAATCATGCTACAGGCGTTCATTGATACGCTGAAGCAGGACGCTGATATTATCCGTATAGATAATTAGGCGAAAACAGCCTCAATAGCTACAAACGCCCCGGCTTTCGCCGGGGTTTTTTTTGGGGCACAGCGCCCCGTCAGTGCGTTCATCCGCAGGTGATGGGGGGCTCAGGCCCGTCCGTGCGGTCATCCTTAGGCGATGGGTGGCTCAGCCCCGCCCGTGCGTTCATCCTCAGGCGACGGGTGGCTCAGCCCCGCCGTTACGCTCCCTGCGGTCGCTAAACCGGCGGGTACTTACGATCTTCCATGGCTTCGTTGCAACGACAGAGCCATTTCATTTTTATCGTTTAACGGTTGAATTCTTTTTAGGGATTTACGCAAAATAGCATTCAATGCGATGAGGCTCGCTCGGCTGTTTAATCATGGCAGATCGTGTGTAACCGCCGGTTTAGCGACCGAAGGGAGCGCACCGGCGGTGCAGAACCACCCGCCGCCTGAGGTGTGCGCACCGGCGGGGCAGAACCACCCGCCGCCTGCGGGTTTGCGCACCGGCGGGGCAGAACCATCCGCCGCCTGGGGGTTGCGCACCGGCGGGGCAGAACCACCCGCCGCCTGGGGGTTCCTTTCGAAACCACGGAGCTATTAATACAACGAGGGCAGCTCGTCGCGTCGATGTTTAGGTTCTTTTTCCAACGCTCTTCGCAAGCTTTGATACAAGGTCTTGCCGCCTGTCCATTTGGGCTTGCTGGCACTGAATAATGATTGCTGCAGTTGGTTCAGTTGTTGTTTTAGCTCGTCGTCAACTTGATTACCCTGTGCGATCCAGCGTGCCAAATCACCCAGTGCGACCAGGCGTTTATTAAAGCGCTGCTGTGCCCACTTGCGCAGGAATTCATCTGCTTTACGGGCGTGGTTGTCGGCACAGGCTTTCTGGAAGTTACGCCATTGCTGATTGTCGGTTAGCGGTTTCTCTGTACTACGGCGGTTTGGCACCTCCGTTGGTTGACGCTTTTTGCGGCGCCAGAACCACGCCAGGTTGCCCAGCAGTGATATAACCAATAATGCCGCCAGTACGCTAATAACACGCTGACCAGCGGACTCTGTGAGCGTGTCTTTTTGATTCTGCGCTGAGCCGGCCTGATCATCTTTAGCAGGAGTCTCAGTTTTCGGCTCTGGCTCTGCCTGCGAGTCTGTATCACTCAGCTTGTTAACAACCCCATTAACCGTCAGGTTGACAGCGTCGGTACGGGCAATATCACGTTGACCCCGCTTGGTATTAAACCATGGGATCTCAAGTGCAGGTAATTGCAGACTGCCCGGTTCATTGGGAACCACTGCATAACTCATGGTTTTTTGGGCAATGGTTACGCCGTTGCGGACAAATTGGTCTGTTTTTTCGTTGTCTGGATAAACCCTTACAGAATCGGGGAATTGCGGTTGAATTGCCGGCAATTGCTCGGGCTTCACACCAACAGCAGTTAATTGGTAACTCAGCGTAATGGGTTCACCTACATCGATGCTGGATTTTTCCGGCGTCAGTGATTGCGAAATAGTGACTAATTCACTAGGCAACCAATGGCCCTGCCAGTTTGCCGGTACCGGCTTGACCTGTACCGAAACCGTTTTACCGATAGTACTTACCGGCTGTGTATTGGAGAAGGATGAGAAAATAGAGCGCTGTCCTTCGGCATAGACCTCACCATCGAACCGTGCGCCCTCAATGTCAAACTCCCCCGACTTGTTGGGGGTTATCTGGTAGGTTCGTTGATAAACCTTATAACGCCGTCCATTGAGCATTTTCGTGGACTCTTCGTCAGAACCTATCTGACGAATGTCAGCATGCTCCATTTTCGGCGGCATCAAGTTACCTTTATTTAAATCTGCCGCCAGATAAAGCCGCACAATATAGGTAAATGGTTGTTGCAGGAATACCGACTGACTGTCTAGGGTGCTTTCGATAAAGGCGATTTTATCCGAGCGGGAACTGGTGTCACTCCCTGCAGGTAGCACCTCCACAGTGATTGGTTGCGATTGTGCGCCATCCATCATAATCGCCGGAATGGTGTAGTCACCTTGTTGTCTGGCAATTAGCACGGTGGTAAAGCGCGTTAATTTACTCAGGTCACCATTGACGATAGATGTTTGTCGGCTGACTGAGGTACGACCGACGATAAAATCACTGAGTAATTGCTGTGGCTGAAAGGCTGAACTGTCGACATCATCATTAAAGGTTACCGTCAGCACAAAAGATTCATCGACGATAACCGGATTTTTGTCGACCGAGGCTTCGATAGTAGTGACCTGAGCGTAGGCCGGTGTAGCACATAAAGTACCAAACAGGGTACTGACACTAAGCAGTATAAAGCCGGTTAGTTGCTTTATCGACCTTACCATTTTTGTTTTACTCCCTCGGGTTGTGATGCCCGCCGTTGATTCCGTCGTTGGCTTTCCAGTAACATTTTATTGCGCAGCAGAATACTCGGGTCGTCCGGAATACGGTTCATCCATTGCTCCAGTTGCTGCGCGCGTTCAGGGTCAATATCGTCAGCAAATTGAGTCTGGCTATTACGTTGTTGCTGTTGCGGGCTAGGATCTTGTTGACCGTCTTGTTGCGCCTGTTGCTCGCGATTTTGTGGCTGTTGTTGCTGCGGTTTTTGTTCGGCTTCGCCTTCTTGCTTGCCGTCGTCTGACTGATCTTGTTGTTGGCTTTGCTGCGATTCGCCTTGTTGACCCTGATTATTGCCGGCATCGTTATTTTGGTTTTGGTTATCCTGATTCTGGCCCTGTTGCTGGCGGCTGTCGTCTTGCTCCTGCTCGCCATCCTGCTGGTCGTTTTCGCCCTGTTGTTGCTGCTGTTGCTCCTGTAAAAGCTCGTCCATTAATGCTGAATTTTGTTCGGCTTCGGTCCAGTTTGGTTTTTTATCCAAAGCGGTTTGATAGGCTTCTTTAGCGGCTTCAAACTGTTGCTGTTGTGCCAGCGCATTACCGCGGTTATACCAACCCTCGGCGCTGTCGAGTTGGGCAAAACTGTCCGCGGCGGCGCTATAATCACCAGCGCGGTATTGCGCTACGCCGCGGCGTAGTGGGTCTCGACTAAGTTCAGCCGCTGCCTGATAATCCTCTTGCATTAACAGTTGCTGCGCCTGCTGCGATTGATTAAGCCACCAGGACGGCGCACTTTTTTGCTCTTGCGCTATAACCTGAGTTGACGTCATGGACAGCAACGGTAACAGAGCCAGCGCCAACCATGTGCCTAAACTGCCGCCGCGACGCCAGCTAAACAGCATAATGGGTATCAGTAGCAATGCCAAAAAAGGGCCGTTGTCGCGCCACTGGTCACCTTGTTGCTGTTGGTCTCCGTCCTTGCCTTCCCGAGTCAACGGCGGTTGCTGAACAAATTGGGCAATATCGCTATTGTCGGCACGCACGGTTTCATAAATCCCGCCCGTTAAACGTGCTAAATCGCTTAAACGTGACGGTACTAATTTGGCGATTACCGTTTGTCCAAAGCGGTCTTTAAGCAGGTTGCCGTCGCTGTCGCGGATTGGCGCGCCTTGCTCGGTGCCAACGCCAAGTATCGAGACCCGGTGTGACTGTTGACGCAGGTATTGAGTCAAGGCATTGAGTTCACTGGTTGCTATGCCGTCAGTTAGCCAGTAGATGTCACCTTCGGCATAGCCGGCATTGCGTAGCAATTCGTCGGCTAACTTAAGCGCACGTAACGGCTCGCTACCTGAGCGCGGCATAATCTCCGGCGACAATGACGGAATTAAGTTTAGTAGGTTGTTATTATCCGCAGTCAGCGGGCTGATAATATACGCGTCGTCGGCATAAGCAATGAGACCGGTATCGCCATCCAGTCCGGACTTGACCAAATCCATGGCTTTGAAACGCAGCTGGGTTAAGCGGCTGGGTTGAATATCGGAGGCAAGTACAGAGGGCGACATGTCCATAATGACGACTTGTCCGGTCTCCAGCTGGTAAACGGGTTGTGGTAAACGTTCCCAGGTTGGCCCAGCCAGCGCGACCGAGCTAATCAGCCAAAATAGGCCCAGACGGTGGGCCGACCAGGGTGTTTGTTTGCCTCCTGAAGCAACTAACACCTGTGCCAAATGATTAGGCAGCCATTGATGCCAACCCGATTGTGTTTTTTGTATCACCAATAACCGCCAATAGAAAGCGGCCAGTGGCAACAGTGCCAATAACCACCAGGGGCGTAAAAAATGAAAGTCAGCCACGGCGAAGCCTCCATGGACGGTGATGCAACAACGCAATAACAATCATAACCAGTAATGCTGCGGCCAGAGGCCAGAAAAATAATGCCTGCCGCGGTCGCAACTGCTGTGGTGAGCCGGCAATTGGCTCTAACTCATCAAGCAGCTGATAAATTTGCTCAAGTTCTTCGGTGCTGCGGGCGCGAAAATAGCGGCCGCCGGTGGTTTCGGCAATCCGCTGCATTAGCGGCACATCCAGATCGCGACTTGGGTTAACCCGACGTTGGCCAAAAAAGCTGTCGACCACGACTTCTTCGGCACCCACGGCTATGGGATAAATACGCACGTCAAAAGCGTCGGCTAATTCTAATGCTTGATCCGGGGTTAGATTACCGGCGGTGTTCTGGCCGTCAGTTAATAAAACCAGCACCCGGTTGGTCTCTTCTTTACTTCGAAAGCGCTTTACCGATAAAGCGATAGCATCACCGATAGCGGTGCGCTCGCCCACCAATCCCAGTACCGATTCCTGCAACATTTGCCGAACTGTCTCACGGTCGTAGGTCATGGGGGTTTGCAAAAACGCCGTATCGGCAAAAAAGATAAGTCCTAGTCGGTCCCCCTCGCGGCGGCTGATAAAGTCGCCCAACACCGATTTAACCATAGTCAGCCGGTCGACGTTATCGCCGTCTAACTGCATATCGGCAATTTCCATGCTGCCGGATAAATCGACAGCCAGCATGATCTCACGGCCTTCGGAGCGCACCGGTAAAGGCTCTCCCAGCCATTGCGGCCTGGCGGCGGCTGCCAGCACTAACAGCCAACATAACGACAGCAATATCCACATCCATGGTTTAGTGCGCATACTGTGTTGCGCATTAGCCAGGCCGTTCAGCGAGGGTATGCGAATAGCCGATAATGCCGGTGAACCCGCCGGTAATAAATAGCGGATCAACCAGGGCAGGGGTAACAAAATAAATAACCATGGCCAGGCAAACTCAAACATGTTCACCTCGGTGTTGTTTTTTTGTCTGCGAGCGCGCCTGGCTGCGAACCTGCTTAATCCATTGCATCGCCACGTTCTTGTAGGCGTTGATAAGTTCATGATTGGCTGGCTGGTAAAGCAATTGATCGTGTTGTGTGACTAACTCCGCCGGCGCATCAATAAAAGTCAGCCAATCTTTACCATTAAGTTTGGCGATAGTTTGGCGGGGGAAGTAGACCAGAGCTACCCGCTTGCATAACAACGTAATATCACTGGCTGACGGACGTTGTAGCTGTTGTAATTTAGCTAACGCGATGCGTTGTGGCTTTCGTGCCCGATGTTGACGCCACAACCACCACAATACAACAGCGACAACGACCAGTATAACCATGCCAATGGCAACAACAGGCCAGGCCGGCGGCCACCAACTGGCCGCGCCGGGCTCGACGATATCGTTGAGTTGTTGTAAAGATGCCTGTTGCATGAATCGACTACCTATATCCTGTAACTGTTAACGCAGAGATTGCCATTGTTGCTCAAGTGCCTCGGCACTACTGACATAGGTCAGCGCTAAACCATACTGTTCGAATTGCTGTTGTTGATGTTGCTGACGTTGTTTAGCGTTATCGTGATAACGTTGCCGCTGGCGTGAGTCGGCCAAATTGATTTGTGCTTGCTGAAGGCCGTCAAATACCGCTAATGGCTGACTGGAATAGCCCGCCGGCAATTCACACTCCATCGGATCATACAGGCAGAAACAACGCACCGAATTACGTCGGTTAAGACGCGCTAACAGCTCAAGTAGTTCCTCATCAATGTAGCGAAAATCGCTAATGATATTGATTAAACTGCCGGGCTTGACCAGCTGCTGTAAGCGCCGCAAGGAGTCCGCTAACGGTGCTTCATGCGGACGCTGTTGCTGTTGCCAACGGCGGTAACTGTCTTTATGAATGTCGACAGCACTGTGTAATAAGTGCAAAACACCCGCCTGGCGGGCTGCCGGTTTGTGTTCGCGGTGCATCCAGCCATTGCTGATGATACCGCCAACCCGGTCACCACGCTGTTGTGCCTGCCATGCCAGAGCAGCGAGTAAATGACAGCTCTGCACGGATTTAAACAGCAGCTGACTGCCAAATAATTGGGTAAGCGCCAGGTCGGCAACTAAAAATACGGGGCGTTCTTTTTCTTCCCGATAAAGCTTGGTGTGTGGTTTGCCCGTGCGTGCCGTTACCCGCCAGTCGATCGAGCGAATATCATCACCAGCCTGATAGTGACGGACTTCGTCAAACTCCATACCCCGGCCGCGAGTTTTACTCAGCAACGGGCCACTTTGGCTTACCGCCGGCAGGTGGCGACGATGCTTGGCGAAAGCCGGCAGCTTTGTACGGTAATACATAAGTTCCTGTATACCCGGCTGCAAACCATCACTGTGGAGTTTATCCAGCCAAAACCGAGACTGATCAAGCGACAACATAGTTAGGGTGCCGGCACCAATGTCACGATCTTATCGATCACTTGGTCCGGTGTTACGCCATCGGCTTCGGCCTGGTAACTAATAATAATACGATGCCGCAAACAGTTGTGCACGACACTATTGATATCGTCCGGCGTAACAAAGTCACGGCCATCCAGCCAGGCACTGGCGCGAGCACAACGTTCCAGCGCAATGGTGGCCCGTGGGCTTGCCCCATAGGCTATCCAACGTGCCAATTCGCTATCGTAATTGGCCGGCTGACGCGTCGCTATTACCAGTTGCACCAGGTAGTTTTCTACGGCGTCATCCAGGTAAATTTGCATCACCTGCTGACGGGCAGTGAACAGTTGTGCCTGGGTTAACGGCGTTGGCATCGCTTCTTCACCTTCAATCACCTCGCCACGCGTTAACCGGAGAATTTTTTGCTCGGTTTCCGCGTCAGGATAGTCGAGCTTCAGGTGCATTAAAAAGCGGTCTAACTGTGCTTCTGGTAAGGGATAGGTTCCCTCTTGCTCCAGCGGGTTTTGTGTCGCCAATACCATGAATAAGTCAGGTAACGGGTAACTGCGTTGGCCAACGGTGATTTGCCGCTCGGCCATAGCCTCGAGTAATGCTGACTGCACTTTTGCCGGCGCCCGGTTAATTTCATCCGCCAGGATCAAATTATGGAATAACGGCCCCTGCTGAAATTCAAAGGTCCCATTTTCGGGGCGATAGATATCGGTACCGGTTAAATCGGCGGGTAATAAGTCCGGCGTAAACTGTACGCGGTGGAAGTCGCCTTCGATACCTTTAGCCAGCGCTTGTACCGCGCGAGTCTTTGCCAAACCAGGCGGGCCCTCGACCAATAAGTGGCCATCCGCCAGCACGGCGAGCAGCAAATTACAGGTAAACTCGGGCTGACCCAATACCTGACGGTCGAGAAACTCATGTAATGCGTTAAATTGTGAGGCGGCCATGGGACTCCTGCTTACTGTTTGTACCCTCTACTTGTGCTATTTTTGGGGTAGTCATTAAATTTTTAAAGTCATAGATAGTAACACTTTAAACAAAACGATGGTTTTAATCTGCAGGATAAACCGCTAGAATTTGTAACAAAATCTATTGTGGTCAGACCAGTATTGGCTTGGCCTTAATCATATTGGAGAAAAGCTATGGCAGCAACACAAGCGTTGCGTACCCCAAATGGGGATAGAATCGCGATCGTCGCAGGGTTGCGAACCCCGTTTGCACGGCAGGCGACCGATTACCACGGCGTGCCGGCGGTCGATTTGGGCAAAATGGTGGTGCAGGAATTAATTAACCGCACAGGCATTGACGCGGCATTAGTAGAGCAGTTGGTATTTGGGCAGGTTGTACAAATGCCGGAAGCGCCAAATATTGCCCGCGAAATCGTTTTGGGAACCCAGTTGCCGGTTGATGTTGATGCCTACAGCGTGAGCCGCGCCTGTGCGACCAGCTTTCAAACCACGGTTAACGTATTAGAAACCATGCTGGCCGGTAACATTACCGTGGGTATTGCCGGTGGTGCCGATTCTTCCTCGGTGCTGCCCATTGGCGTCAGCAAAAAGCTGGGACGGGCGTTAGTGGATCTGAATAAAGCCAAAAGCCTGGGGCAACGACTGAGTATTTTACGCCGCTTAGGGTTAAAAGACTTGTTGCCGGTGCCGCCTGCGGTAGCCGAATACAGCACCGGCCTGAGTATGGGGCAAACGGCTGAGCAAATGGCTAAATCCCATCATATTTCGCGCGAAGCGCAGGACCAGCTGACCGTAGATTCGCATCAAAAGGCGCATCAGGCATGGGAAGCCGGCTGGTTAGATGCTGAAGTGATGACCGCTTATCCTGAGCCCTATAAAAAGCATATTAGCCGCGATAACAACGTGCGCGGCGATAGCCAAATCGACAAACTGGCGAAATTAAAGCCGGTTTTTGATCGCAAGCATGGCACGGTAACTGCGGCTAATAGTACGCCGCTGACTGACGGCGCATCAGCGGTTATGTTGATGACCGAAAGCCGCGCCAAAGAATTGGGCTATGAGCCGTTAGGTTACATCCGTAGTTATGCCTTTAGTGCGATTGGTGTCGAACAAGACATGCTGATGGGACCCTCCTACGCTACGCCGATTGCGCTTGACCGTGCCGGCATGAAGTTGGCGGATCTGGATTTGATCGATATGCACGAAGCCTTTGCTGCGCAAACCCTGACTAACATGAAAATGTTTGCCAGCAAGACGTTTGCACAACAGAACCTGAATCGTAGCGAAGCCATTGGCGAAATTGATCCGGCTAAATTTAACGTCTTGGGCGGCTCGATTGCTTATGGCCATCCGTTTGCCGCAACGGGTGCGCGAATGATTACACAGATGCTACACGAACTACGCCGTCGAGGCGGTGGTACCGCACTGACAACGGCTTGTGCTGCCGGTGGCCTGGGTGCTGCAATGATTTTGGAGAGTGAATAATGAGCGAACAGAATGCATTCTCATTAGAAATTAGAGATAACGGCGTTGCGGTCATCACCATTGATGTACCGGGTGAGTCCATGAACACCCTAAAAGACACCTTTGCTGATGAAGTAGGCCGGTTGATGAACCAGCTGGAAAGCAACAGTGATGTTAAGGGTGTGGTGTTTATCAGCGGTAAACCGGGCTCGTTTATTGCCGGCGCGGATATTAACATGATCAATGATTGTGACACGGCTGCCGATGCCGAGAGTTTGGCGCGCAAAGGGCAGGCCATGTTTGATCGTATTGAACAGCTGAAGGTTCCGGTGGTAGCCGCGATTAACGGTGCCTGCCTGGGCGGTGGACTCGAGTTAGCAATGGCTTGTCACGTGCGTGTGGCTACTGACAACAGTAAAACCCAACTGGGTTTGCCCGAGGTACAGCTGGGGCTGCTACCGGGCTCTGGTGGTACTCAGCGTTTGCCACAGTTAGTTGGTGTGCAGCAGGGTATTACGATGATGTTAACCGGCAAGCAATTGCGTGCGAAACAGGCGCAAAAAGCCGGTTTGGTTGACGAGGTCGTGCCTGAGTCGATTTTGCTGGACGCGGCGATTAAGCATGCGTTAAAAGCAAAACCGAAAGCGAAAAAAGCGCAGCTGAAGGGTATTAGTAAAGTATTGGAAGCTACCTCCTACGGCCGCAATATTATTTACAAAAAAGCGTCTGAACAGGCACAGAAAAAAGCCCAGGGTAATTATCCGGCCATCGATAAAATTATCGATTCGGTGCGTGCAGGCGTAGAAAAAGGCCGCGAAGCCGGTCTGGATAAAGAGGCCCGCAGCTTTGGTGAGCTGGCTATGACGCGTGAATCCTTCCAGTTGCGTCAGATCTTTTTTGCCACTACCGAAATGAAAAAAGAAACCGGCGCTGACGGTGTTAAGCCCGCAGATATTCATCGTGTCGGTGTACTCGGCGGCGGCTTAATGGGCGGTGGTATTGCCTATGTAACTGCTGCAAAAGCCGGCTTGCCGGCACGCATCAAAGATATCTCGCATGAGGGCATCACCCATGCGCTGCATTACAGCTATGAACGTTTAAACAAAAAGGTTAAACGCCGTCATATGCGTCGCGCCGAGATGGAACACACCATGTTGTCGCTTAGCGGAACACTGGACTACTCTGGCTTTGAGCGTGTTGATGTTGTTATTGAAGCGGTATTCGAAGATCTTGATCTTAAGCAGAAAATGGTTGCTGATATTGAGCAAAACGCAAAACCAGAGACCATTTTTGCCACCAACACCAGTTCGTTGCCGATTACGCAGATTGCTGCCAAGGCGCAACGACCAGAGAACGTGATTGGTCTGCATTACTTCTCGCCGGTCGACAAAATGCCGCTGGCGGAAATTATCACTCACGAAGGCACGTCAAACGAGACCATAGCGACAACCGTTGCCTTAGCCAAAAAGCAGGGTAAGACGCCGATTGTGGTAAAAGATGGCGCTGGCTTTTTCGTCAACCGAATTTTAGCGCCATATATGAACGAAGCGGCGCGGTTGGTGTTAGCGGGTGAGCCGATTGAGCATGTCGATAAAGCGCTGCTTAAATTTGGCTTCCCGGTTGGCCCGGTGACGCTGCTTGACGAGGTTGGTATCGATGTTGGTGCTAAAGTAGCCGCGATCTTACGTAAAGAGTTAGGCGAACGGTTCGAGCCGCCGGCAGCGTTTGATAAGTTAATTGACGACGACCGTAAAGGTAAGAAAAACCAGAAAGGCTTTTATCAATACGGTAAAGGCGTTAAAGGTAAGCCGGTCGATAAGTCGGTGTATAGTTTGCTGAATATTGAGCCGCAACAGAAGCTGGAACGCGAAGAAATTGCCGAGCTGTGTGTGTTGCCGATGCTTAACGAGGCAGCTTATTGCTTACAGGAAGGCATTATCCGCAGTCCACGCGATGGTGATATTGGTTCGGTGTTTGGCATTGGTTTTCCGCCATTCAGGGGCGGCCCATTCCGATACATGGACGAAATGGGCATTGGTGCACTAGTGGCTAAGTTAGAGAAGCTGGCTGAGCAACGGGGCGACCGCTATAAGCCCGCGCCATTGTTGGTCGAAATGGCTGAACAGCAACGCCGCTTTTATTAAAGCGTCGTTGCCGTTTGGTGTTGTTCGATGTAGCGGATGAAATCATCCGCTTGCATCGGCTCAGAAAAGTAAAATCCCTGAATAAACTCACACCGCAGCGTCTTAAGAATTTCGAGCTGTGTTTTACTCTCAACCCCTTCCGCAACGACTTTCAAACCAAGGTTATGCGCCATCGCTACGATAGACGCGACCATGTTTCGGTCTTTGTCATCGGTGCTAATGTCGTCAACGAATGCCTTATCAATTTTAAGCGTGTGTAACGGAAAACGTTTTAAATAAGCGAGCGATGAATAGCCGGTTCCAAAGTCGTCCAGCGCTAACTGAACGCCCATGTCGGCGAGATTTTCAAGCATGGTGATGGCGCGCTCAGGGTCGCTCATGACCATACCCTCGGTAATTTCAAACTCGATATGACGCGGATGCATCTGTTCATCAGCTAGAATAGACTCAACCTGAAATGCCAGGCTTGAGGTTAAAAACTGGCGTGCAGATAAATTGATGGCGACATGACGCGGTGAACCCGGAAGTTTTAAAAATTCTTTCATATCCCGGCAGGCACGGCGCAGTACTTGCTCACTTAACGGCACAATTAAGCCGGTTTCTTCTGCCAGCGGAATAAAGTCAGCAGGACTCATGATAGTTCCGTCCTCGCGGCGAATACGTGCCAGTGCTTCAATACCGGCTATGTGCTGACTCACCACTTCTATCTTGGGTTGATAAAACACTTCGACCCGGTTGTCACGAATGGCGCTGCGCAATTCATGCTCTATATGTAGCCGGCGAATCGCGTTTTCGTTCATTGACTGACTGAAAAACTGGTAGCAACTACCACCACGTTGTTTGGCATGGTACATGGCAGTGTCAGCCTTTTGCAGAAGCTCCTGAGAGGTACTGGCGTCATGCGGGTAGAACACAATACCGATAGAGCTGCCGATAACCACTTCGTGCTGCTGAATTTCGTATGGCTGCGCTATCTCGTTGTTTATTTGCGAGGCCAGCAGGCTGATGGTGTTGATATCCGTACTGTCCTCAACTAACAAGCCAAATTCATCGCCGCCGAGTCGGTATAATGTATCCTGGCGCCGGCCAATGTCGGTAAGTCGCTCCGCCACCCGACACAACAGCTCATCACCGACCTCATGCCCAATAGAGTCATTGATCTTTTTAAAGTCATCGAGATCAAATACCAGTAGGGCATGGGGGATCTTTTTGCGAACCAAATTGGAGTGGCTGACCTGGAAATAAGAGCGGTTAGGTAAACCGGTTAAACTGTCAGTATTGGATAACCGGCGCAGCTCGTTTTCGGTGTCACGACGCTCGGTGATGTCAGAAAAGCTGGCTACAATTAACTCGATTTCGCCGTTTTCGTTATTAACGGTATCCAGTGTCAGTTCCATTAAAAATTCACTGCCGTCAGCGCGAATATCTGATAATTCGCCACGCCAGCTGCCTTCTTTAAAAACACTGCGTTTTATTTGATCGGTGAATTCCTGGTCGTAAGCAGCAAGAACAAACGGCTGGTCGAGTGCTTGCTCGCGTTGATAGCCGGTTATGCTCTCGTAGGCTTTGTTGACCTCACGCTTACGGAAAAAGCGATCAAAGATACAGATACCATCGGATATATTGGTGAGTGACAGCGCTAACATATTTAAACGTTCTTCACTGTTAATCATGCCACTAATATCAGTCAGTGCGCCCTGAATACGGATTGGTATACCGGTCTCAGTGGTCTCAGAAACCTGTCCGCGATCCATAACCCAAAGCCATTTATCATTATTTTTAATACGATAACTGGTCTCAAAGTGCGTTTCCGCTCCGTTTACTAAGGGGTTGATACATTGTTGCACGCGCTCGAGGTCATTGGGATGGATATTGGTGTTGCTAATAAAACCGTTGCGGATGCCGTCCACCGGGAAGTCAGGGCAATCTGACCAAATGTTATAGCGGGTCAGTTCGTGATCCTGAATCTGCCAGTCCCAGAATTGATCGCCGGAACATTGAACAGCCTGGGAGAGCGACTGATTAAGCTGTTGTTGCTGACGCTGATGTTGATGCAGCCGCCGGAGCCAGGCGACGCCTAAAAATGCCAGAGCGATAGATAGCAGAATATAGCCGGCGATCGCCCAGGTCGACTGCCACCACGGGCCTTCAATTACAAATTGCTGTTGATACTTGGGTCCCCACTTAGCGCCGTTTGTTGACGCCTGGATGTGTAATTCGTAAGTATCAGCAGGTAGTCGCTCAAAAGTAATAGGCTGCAACGGACGAGTGGTATATTGCCATTCGTCCATGATGTCGAATAGTCGGTAGCGATACTGAACTTGTTTAGGGTCAGGGGCTAACGGACCGACAAAGTCGACGTGGAGTGTTTGTTGACGTTGCTCGCTGCTTACAAACAATGGCCGTAAATCAGTTAAGTTTGCGCTTTGCTCTAACGGCAGTTGCTTGACGAGATTAAAGAATTCGTCAATAGCCACGGCGTTGTGCTCGTCGGCAACCCAAATTAAGTCATCATTAAGTGCTAGCCTCAGGTTTTCCTGAGCAAAGAAGCTGCGGTTGCTTGGCGGAGATCGCCAGCGCTTTTCACCGATATCAAAAATTAACAGGCCTTGCTTTTGATCAACTAAAAATAACTGCTCGGCAAATAATTCGATTTGCACGACGTTATGTTGAGGCGATGCGGGTAGTGGATAAACTTCTACCATTCGTTGTAGTTGAGGGTCGTACTTTACCAGTCCGACTTCGCTAGTCAGCCAGAAAAAACCATCGTAGTCTTTAAGCACGGTAGTATAGTGTTTTAACGTTTCGGGTAGCGCCAGGCCCGCTAATTCATTGGTTAAACCGACATCCATTAAGATATCAAAATTTAGTGCTGAGCGCCGCATAGAGAATTGATACAAACCGCCATTTTCAGCACCGACCCATAACCGTTTGAGGTGATCTACCGTAAATGCATTAACCAGCAGTAAGGGAGGCAGCGATAGTTCGTGTTGATCACTTAAATAGGCCGGTTTACTGCTACTGGTTTCGAGAATTTTGATACCGCTAGCGGTACCGAGCAGTAAATGACCGCTGTCTACATAGGCGACTCTGTTAATTGCCGTGCTACTATTTAAGTCGGTTTGGTTATCCAGTGTCTGCTGTAGTCGATAGTCGCTGTCGAGTAAAAGCAGACCGTGATCATGAGCGAGCCAAATTTCATCACCGCGCTGCAATATGTGGTTGAAACCAACCGCGGGTAGCTTTTCGGTAATCGGGTTTTGCTGAGTGATTTTAAAGACATCAAAACTTTGGCCGTCCCAGACATAGATGCTGCCATCAGCCTCGGCTAGCCAAATCCAGCGCTCGCCCATGTGAATATTGACAATAGCGCTCAGCGGATCGCCGTTATACGACAGTGTCAGCGGCGTAGCATCTTGTTTAGTTGCGCGCCACAGGCGTTGTTCGGCCAACAACAGTAAGTCATTACTAGGGCTGGCGACAATACGCGAAACCTGTGGCGGCAGGATGCCGTCTTTAGGGGTAAAGTCAGGATGTCGATAAAAGCGATTCTGCTGGTAGTCAAAGTAAGCGACGCCTTTAGCCGTTGCCACCCAAAGCTGATGGTCATTAAACCAAAGGTCAATTATATGGTTGCTGGGCAGATGGAACGGTTGCCGACCCGCCTTGTAATGTTCGAATAAGACGCCGTCAAACCGTTGCAGGCCATTGCGTGTGGCAATCCATAAAAAACCATGATTATCCTGCAGCAGGTCGGTGACTGTGTGACTGGTCATGCCCTCGCTAATCGCCCAGTGCTGAGCCTGCGCCAAAGACGCAGGAGGCGAAGCAGCAGCCGTTGATTGGCTAAACAGTAATAACGACAAAAGAACGCCCAACGCAAAGGCGTATCTGTACATAAATGTCACGGTAATTCAGACGTCCTGATGGGGCTGTTGCTACAGCTCTTGTTATTTGTTAACTAAACGTTAAGCTAACCAAAACAAGCAGTGATGTAAAGTAATTCTACCTGCCAATGGCGCGGGTTTGAAGCTGTAAACTGGCGGGTTGCTCAAACAATAATCGGTTGACGTAGCTAAGCCATTCGTCGAGTTGCCAATTAGCTAACGCGGCGCGTAATTGTTTTGCTCGATCAAAGCGTGTGTCGCCCAACTGAATGGCCCCCCACAAACGTTGGCTTCGTACCCGCAAACTGCGGTCATCAACGGCGAGTTGTTGCTCAAGTACCGACTTCGTGTGTGACCACTCTTTTAAGCTAAGCGTATTGAGTTTATCAGCTGCTGCCCGGGTTACGTCCAGGATATGTGTTTGAAGGTCACTTGGCTGCGTGGAAGGGGATTGTACAAATATAATAATCCCCGGAATGCGTTGTAAACCAAAGTACTGGCTACCTGCCATATAACCGAGTTGCCGCTGGGTGCGCAGCTGATCGAAGACAAATTGATGAATTAATTGCTGTAGTAGCATCATCGCGACTTGGTCAGATGGGCTATCGGATGGCCCCTGAAAATAACACAATGCTGCATGGTCATCATGTTCGGTTGGCACCGTGATTATCTGTGAAGGTGCCGCCTCAATAAGCCGTTTAATCTGCTGGCGTTGTGGTTTAACAGAAACTGACTTAAGTGGCGTATTAGCATGAATTAAGGTGTGTAGTTGGTCAGCATGCTGTCGTTGCCAGTCACCATGAATAAACGCACTAATATGTAACGAGTCAAAGAGCGTGCTGACTGTGCGGGCAAAATGGGTATAGCTTAACGGGCTGCAAGCCGCAGCCATATCGCTTAAACGAAATAGTCCTTGCTGCAATGCCAGGTTAAGTTCGGAGAACAACATGTTTAACGGTTGATGCTGGTGTGCAGAGCGCCAGTTATTGATCAGCTGCTGGCTGACTGCTTGCCAGCGTTGACGTTCAAAACGAACACTCCAGGCCTGCCGCATCAGATAACTTAACAGCGGTAATTGGCCAGCAGATAAACCAGTGGTATGTATAGTAATGCCGGTTTGCGTTGGATAAATATTGAAATGTAACCCAGCCACTTCGGCATCGTATAAATCTTCGTTCAGTGCATCAATCATCAGCTCAGCCCAGATCCGTGAACAACCAAAATTTTCTGCTGATGCGGTGACTGCAGGCGCTTGCAAATTAAGGTAAATATGTCCTTTAGGTACTCTAAAGTCAGGATCCTGAAGGTGCCACAAGTCCAACGCTTCGTTGCTGACCAGCGCGGTCGGAAGCTTTTTGTCTGCGACCTCCAGCGGATAAGGTTGCGAATGGTCACTAATAAAACGGTTTCGTCCCGGTAACTGAGCCGAAAAATCGGCCGGCTGCTGATTAAGTTGTGTTAAC
This sequence comes from Idiomarina sp., assembly GCF_019431395.1. Classification (NCBI taxonomy): domain Bacteria; kingdom Pseudomonadati; phylum Pseudomonadota; class Gammaproteobacteria; order Alteromonadales; family Idiomarinaceae; genus Idiomarina; species Idiomarina sp. The sequence continues at coordinate 1,349,790 of NZ_CP080268.1, read as the reverse complement.
TCATCGTTCTTGAGCGGCCTTATCGAGAACGGTGTTTGATAGAGGGCGGTTTCCTGATCGGTGTTAGCATCACTACTCACCAGCGTGATACGGGCGCGCTCAGGACGCATCAAGTTTAACAATTCGGTCGCGCGGATGTTATTAAGGCAGTCCATGCGGTAGTCGCCGTAAACGGTATCCGCTACCGGGTAATGATGAGCATTGATTGCTAACTGCGAGACCAGCTCGCCAACCGGCGTGGCCTCTTGATAGTTAAAGCTTAACTCGCTGTTAACGCGACGTTCAGCATAACGCCAGTCTTCGATGCCATGCTGTTGGATAAGATTCAGGTAGCTGAATACCCACTGCGCGACGCTTATCAGGTTCTGTTCGCCAGTTTCGGTTAGCTGAATATTGATATTGAAATCTTTAAAATTACTACCGCTAATACCGCCACCGGCAGACAGACTGTTGATATACCCCTTTTTGCGCAGGCAGGCATATAAGCTGTTGGGGCCTTCGTAACCGAGGAGGTGGGCGATAAAACTGGTTGTTTTATGCGCATAATCATCATCAATAGCCGGTAGCGGCAGCGTGATAATTAAGCGTCGTGCGGGTTTAACCGGTTTTACTTGTAACTTTACCCCCAGCTGCTCCGGCAGGTAAAGCGGCACTTCGACAACTTTGCGTTGTGATGGCCGGTTATCACCACAACCAGCGATATCGTTAAAGTGCTTATCTGCCAGCTCCGCTAATGCGTCCAGCGACTGTGGCCCGGCGATTACTAAACTGGCGTTGTCGGCCGTATAATATTGGTTAAAAAAGTGTCGCAGCTTATCGGCGAGGGTGCCGTTGTCGTCATCTTTCAGCGTCGTCAGGTTGCCGACTGAAAATTTACAGAATGGATGCTCCGGATTGGAAGTTGTTTTGTGTACCTGGTACAGCCGCCGTAACTCGTCTTGTTGTTTTAACCGAAACTCTGACTCGATCGACTGTAACTCTTTATCAATCCACTCTTGAGCGAACAGCGGTTGTTTGAACATTGCCGAAAAATAATCCAACGCGCGCTCGAGCGCGTGAGCCTGGCAGTCAAAGTAATAATTGGCATACTCGGTGCCGGTCCAGGCATTTTGCTGGCCGCCATAGGCATTTAAAAAGTCGCTAAATGCCGACGGCGAAGGATATTTTTCGTTGCCTAAAAACAGCAGATGTTCAAGGAAGTGGGCGAGACCCTGCGTATGCACGGGATCGTCAAAATGACCCGCATTAACGGCAAATGCAGCAGCGGCCTTGTGACTGTCCGGTGCGTGAACCAGCACAGCCCGCAGGCCATTGTTGAGCGTTATAGCGCGGTAGTCCCTTTTGTCCCTGGGACTGCGGACAATATGGACGACCTCGTCAACAGTTGATGAGCTCGCCATTGACGGTTTCCTTATGAATCGAGTGGCGTATCAAAATCGCTGGGCTTTTCAAAATCACCCGTCATATCCACTAGTAAACCTGCATTAAAATCAAGAATCAATTCCTTTCGGAAAACTTTACCACTATTCGGATTCATCTCGTATAAGTAAACCCAACGGTCATTATCGAAAGCGTTTTGAGCAACGGGACGACCTAATACGAACGCGACTTGCTCCTGCGTCATACCGACGCGGAGTTTTTCGACGTCACGTTGTTCAAGGTAGTTTCCCTGCGGCAGATCGATACGATAAACCATCTCGTTTAATGTTGAACAGCTTGCCACACCCAGTACGATGGCGGCGACGGCAGAGAGTTTTATCACGGTGTCTTTCATTAACAACCTTTAATTTGTTGAATTTATTTTATCGGGTTGCGTATGCAATACGCTCTGACAATGATGATAAACAATCGGTGCGCTGGTTACCAGCGCTCTGTGCTTTATCTTGTCAGGCACTATTAGCTCGCAAGCAACTCTTTAGCATTTGCCTTGGTCAAATCGGTGACCTTATCGCCGCCCAGTAACCGCGCAAGTTCAACAACTCGTTCGTCATTGTTTAATGCCCGCACGTCGGTTTGTGTTTCTTTACCGTCTGTGTGCTTGGCAACCTGCAACTGCTGATGGGCTTTGGCAGCGACTTGGGGCAGGTGAGTGACACAAATAATTTGGCACTGTCCGCCCAGTTCGCGCAACATTGAACCGACAACAGCAGCGGTCGGTCCGCTAACGCCAACATCGACTTCATCAAACATCATTGTCGGTACCGTTTGTTGAGTTGCGCTCATCACCTGTATGGCAAGACTGATACGGGAAAGTTCACCGCCCGACGCAACCTTACTGATAGGCTGCAATGGCTGTCCCGGGTTGGCAGAAACCAAAAACTGTACCTGGTCAGTACCTTTAGCCGTCGCGGGCGCCTGGTTATCGTGGTCCACGCTAATTTCGAAGCGGCCGTGAGGCATATTAAGTTGCTGCATGGCAGACGTAATTTTGTCACTCAGCTGGTTGGCGGCCCGCTGGCGGCTATCAAACAGCTTTTTAGCCTGCTCACGGTAGGCCTGCCGAAGCGTTTGACGTTGTTCGGCCAACTGTTCACTGGCCTCATCGGTGGCGATCAGTGTCTGCAACTCACTTTTAAGCTGTTGATGTAAGGGGTACAGTTCGGCGGCGCTGCATTGGTGCTTTTTAGCCAACTTAAGCGCTTGCGTCATGCGCTGTTCAATGGTTTCGAGCTCTGCGCTATCGATGTGCATCTGATCCTGATAGTGGCGCAATTCCAGCGCTGCTTCCTCGATGTGCACCATAGCCTGCTTTAGCAGCTCGTTGATAGAACCCAGCTGTGGATCCATATCAACAGCTTCCTGCAAACGTTGGGCAGCACTTTGCACCAGTCCGTTAGCATTGTTGTGCTCGCCTTCGTACAAGGCATTTAACGCAAACAGGCTGGCTTCATCCAGACTGCGGTGATTAGATAAGCGTTTATGATCCGCCTCAAGCTGCTCAAACTCGCCTTCGGCCAGGGCAAACTCGTCCAGTTCACCCACTTGATATTCAAGCAGTTGCCGCTGTGCTTCGCGATCAGCTTTGGCTTGTTGTTGTTGGCGGTATTGTTTTTCGGTATCTGCCCATTGCCGGTAGTGAGCTTTAGTTGCTTCCAGTAAATGGTTGTGGCGGGCAAACTGGTCAAGTAAATGCAGCTGGTGTTCGTCGCGAGTTAGTAATTGATGCTCGTGCTGCCCATGTATATTAACTAACAGGGGCGCCAACGATTTTTGTTGCGCCAATGGCACCGGCGAGCCATTAATCCATGCCTTGGAACGTCCATCTTTATTGATAATGCGCCGCAGCACGCACTCGTCTTCGGCATCGAGATCCTGCTCTGCTAACCAACGTGCCGCTGGACTATCCTTAGCGACTGCAAAACACGCAGTAATTTCCGCTTTATCGCAGCCCGGTCTGACCAGGCTGGCGTCAGCCCGGCTGCCTAAGCACAGGCTAAGCGCGTCGAGGGCGATTGATTTACCGGCACCGGTTTCGCCGGTAATTGCGGTCATTCCATTGCGAAACTCGATATCAAGTGATTTAACAATCGCAAAGTGACGAATATGTAGCTCGGTTAGCATGCCATTCCTCCACAAAACACTGTGTATCTGTACAGTTTATACAGTAGTTATACAGTAGTTGTGCAAAAATGCAACGTCAGCGCTAAAAAATCTTCGGGCGCAGATTAAAACAGGCGGCTACCCCAGCCCAGTTTATTACGCAATACGTGATAGTAGTTGTGGTCGACCGGATGAATCAGCGTCAGTGTTTTCCTGTGTTTGCTTATCACAATATCATCGCCCGGATGTACAGCCATACGCACATGACCATCACAGCTAATTTGTAGCAAGTCATTATCATAAGCTGCCCGCAAGCGAACTTCTGAGTTGGCGTCAATGACGATAGGACGGCTACTGAGTGTATGTGGAAACATCGGTACCAGCGTAATCGCGTCGAGGTTAGGGTGCAGGATTGGACCGCCGCCTGATAATGAATAAGCGGTGGAGCCGGTTGGTGTGGCTACAATCAATCCATCGGAGCGTTGGCTGAAAACGAAGTGGTCATCGACATAGACTTCAAACTCGATCATATGCGCGACTTTATCGGAATGCAGAACCACTTCGTTTATGGCTGAGCCTTGTCCCGCTACGGCGCCATTACTGACCACCTCGGTATTGAGCAAAAAGCGTTCCTCGATAGAGTAATCACCATCCAGAACCGCCAGCAGGGGAGTCATTACTTCATCCGGATCTAAGTCGGTTAAAAAGCCTAAATTACCACGGTTAACGCCGATTACGCCGACGTCATGTTCACACAATGCGCGCGCGGCCCCCAACATATTGCCGTCACCGCCAACAACCACAGCTAAATCGGCCCAGTCACCGATTTCACTTAGTGACAGTGTCTGCGGACCATAGCCGTCGCCTATTTGGTCTGCGCAACGTTGTTCTACCGCAACATCATAGCCGCGATGGGTCAGTGCATTAATGATGGTTTCCAGCGTTTGGCGTGCGCCGCGATCATCAATCTTGCCCAGTAGTCCGACCTTTTTGAATGGTGCTTTAGCCATTACCGATTTAATTCCGACTGTGTAGCTCTAATTATTAGCGTTACGCTACGTTGCTTTAAATTTTTAATCAAGCGTAAAAAGGCCTTGAATCCGTGATCATTAATCCCCATTTCTGTTGGCGTTGGTTAACCTATTTTGATGAGTTGAATTAAGAGAGAAGTCATTATGGCGGATAAAAAAGCACAAGCGAATGCAGAGCAGTATCAGCAGCAAGCCGAGCAAGCGGCTAAGCAACAGGCGGCGGACGAACAGGCGCATGCTGAAGCAGAGCAGACTGTGAGTGATGAAGGCCAGCCCGAAACTCAAAAACAAACCGCTGCAGCGGCCGATAGTGAGCTGGAGCGGATTGCCGAATTAGAATTGGCGTTGAGCAAAGCAGAAGCCAAAGCTAACGAACAAAAAGAATCGGTACTGCGCATTCAGGCAGAAATGGAAAACGTGCGCCGACGTGCCAGCCAGGACGTGGAAAAAGCGCATAAGTTTGCATTGGAGAAGTTTGCCAATGAACTGCTAACCAGCGTCGATAACTTAGAACGCGCAATGCAAGCAGCTGAGGGCAGTGAAACCGTTGACCAGAGCTTTTTAGAAGGTATTGAGCTGACTTATAAAAGCCTAACTAGCACCTTGGAGAAATTTGGTGTTAAACCCGTGGGTCAGGAAGGCGAAGTATTTAATCCGGATCAGCATCAGGCTATGTCGATGCAGGAATCGCCGGAACATGACAACAACACCATTATTGCGGTGATGCAAAAGGGCTACATGCTGAATGAGCGTTTACTGCGTCCGGCCATGGTTATGGTGGCCCGCAACGGTAATACGAATAAAGTCGATACCGATGCATAGCCGATTAAAAAAATTGTCACTGAGACATTGAAATTCTCGAAAGAGACCTTACTTAAAGAATAACGAAATACGTTTCCTGAATTTGAAGTTGGAGAAAGATTATGGGCAAGACTATTGGTATTGACTTAGGTACAACCAACTCTTGTGTGGCTGTACTGGATGGCGGTAAAGCGCGTGTTATTGAAAACGGCGAAGGCGACCGCACCACACCGTCAATTGTGGCATTTACCGATGACGGCGAAATTTTGGTAGGTTCACCGGCTAAACGCCAGGCAGTAACCAATCCGAACAAAACTCTGTTCGCGATTAAGCGCTTAATTGGTCGTCGTTTTCAGGACGAAGAAGTGCAGCGCGACATCGGCATCATGCCGTACAAAATTGTCAAAGCTGACAATGGCGATGCTTGGGTAGAAGTGGATGGCGACAAAAAAGCGCCACCGCAAATCTCTGCCGAAGTATTGAAGAAAATGAAGAAAACCGCGGAAGAATTCTTAGGTGAAAAAGTCACTGACGCGGTTATCACCGTACCAGCTTACTTTAATGATGCGCAGCGTCAGGCAACCAAAGACGCCGGTAAAATCGCGGGCTTAGAAGTTAAACGTATCATTAACGAGCCGACTGCAGCAGCATTGGCCTATGGTATGGATAAAAAGTCAGGCGACAACGTTATTGCCGTATATGACTTAGGTGGTGGTACTTTCGATATCTCTATCATCGAGATTGATGAAGTTGAAGGCGAGCACACCTTTGAAGTACTGGCAACCAACGGTGATACCCACTTAGGTGGTGAAGACTTTGACAACCGTCTGATTAATTACCTGGTAGAGCAGTTCGAGAAAGATCAAGGCATTGACCTGCGTAAAGATCCGCTGGCGATGCAACGTCTTAAAGAAGCGGCTGAGAAAGCGAAGATCGAGTTGTCTTCGGCGCAACAAACCGAAGTTAACCTGCCTTACATCACGGCAGATAACACCGGTCCAAAACACTTAGCCATCAAAGTAACACGCGCTAAGCTGGAATCGCTGGTAGAAGACTTGATCAAGAAGTCACTGGAGCCGGTAAAACAAGCATTAGCAGATGCTGATCTATCGGTTAGCGATATCAACGACATCATCATGGTCGGTGGTCAGACTCGCATGCCTAAGGTGAGTGCTGCGGTTACTGACTTCTTCGGTAAAGAGCCACGCCGTGACGTGAACCCGGACGAAGCTGTTGCAGTGGGCGCTGCGGTTCAAGGTGGTGTGCTCTCCGGCGATGTTAAAGACGTATTGCTACTGGACGTGTGTCCGCTGTCACTGGGTATCGAAACCATGGGCGGTGTAATGACTAAGTTGATTGAGAAAAACACCACGATTCCTACCAAAGAGTCGCAAACGTTCTCAACAGCTGAAGACAATCAGTCTGCGGTAACGATTCACGTGATTCAGGGTGAGCGTAAACGTTCAGCTGATAACAAATCATTGGGTCAATTTAATTTAGAAGGTATTCGTCCGGCAGCCCGCGGTGTGCCGCAAATCGAAGTGACCTTCGACATTGATGCGGATGGTATCCTGCACGTATCGGCGAAAGACAAAGACACCGGTAAAGAGCAGAAGATCACCATTAAAGCGTCTTCAGGCTTAGATGAGTCAGAAGTCGAGAAAATGGTTAAAGACGCTGAAGCGCACGCTGAAGAAGACAAGAAGTTCGAAGAGATGGTACAGGCGCGTAACCAGGCTGACGGCTTAGTTCACGCTACCCGTAACCAGCTTAAAGAAGTCGGCGATGCCTTAGCTCAAGACGACAAAGATGCGATTGAGAAAGCCTGTGAAGAGTTAGAACAGGCAGCTAAAGATGGTGATAAAGAAGCTATCGAAAGCAAAACTCAAGCGCTGATGGAAGTTTCGCAAAAACTGATGGAAGCGGCGCAGCAGCAACAAGCTCAGCAAGGTGCTGAAGACGCTGCAGGTGGCGAACAGTCTTCCTCGAAAGCCGATGATGATGTTGTCGATGCTGAATTTGAAGAAGTCAAAGACGACGATAAGAAGTAAGCACAAAGGCAACTTCGCTTAATTAACACGGGTGTTGCCGCAAGGTAATACCCGTGTATTCGTATCAGAGTAGGACAGAAGACGTAACACTATGGCGACACAAGATTTTTATCAGATTCTTGAGGTCTCGAAAGATGCCAGCGAGCGGGACATCAAAAAAGCGTACAAACGCATGGCGATGAAGTACCACCCGGATCGCACTAAAGGCGATAAAGAGCTCGAGCTAAAGTTTAAAGAGATCAAACAGGCCTACGAGGTCTTGTCTGACCCGCAAAAGCGCCAGATGTATGACCAATATGGGCACGAAGCGTTCGAACAAGCGCGTCAGGGCGGTGGCCACGGTGCTGGCGGATTCGGCGGCGGTGGTGCTGATTTTGCTGATATCTTTGGCGATGTATTCGGTGATATTTTTGGCGGCGGCGGACGTCGCGGTCAGGCGCGTGCGCAACGCGGCGCAGATTTGCGTTACAACCTGGAAATGTCGCTGGAAGACGCAGTTCGCGGCAAAAACGTTGAACTGCAGATTCCAACCCTGGTTGAATGTGAAGACTGTGACGGCAGCGGTGCCAAAAAAGGCAGCAAACCAGAAACCTGTAGCCATTGTCACGGTGCCGGTCAAATTCAAATGCGCCAAGGGTTTTTCGCGGTGCAGCAGGCGTGTCCGCATTGTCGTGGTAAAGGTAAGATTATCAAGGATCCGTGCCGTAGTTGTCACGGTCAGGGCCGCGTTGAAAAAACCAAAACCCTTAACGTTAAAATTCCTGCCGGGGTTGATACCGGTGACCGTATTCGCCTGGCTAACGAAGGCGAAGCCGGAGAGCATGGTGCACCAGCGGGTGATTTATACGTGCAAGTGCATGTTCGCGAGCATCCTATTTTTGCCCGTGATGGCAATAACCTGTTCTGCGAAGTGCCGGTGAGCTTTACTAAAGCCGCGCTGGGTGGCGACATCGAAGTGCCGACTCTGGAAGGCAAGGTTAAACTGAAAGTGCCGAAAGAAACACAAACCGGAAAGCACTTCCGCTTGCGTGGCAAGGGCGTGAAATCGGTGCGTACGGGCGCGACAGGCGACTTAATTTGTAAGGTCGTTATCGAAACACCGGTTAACCTCTCGGCAAAACAGCGTGAGATGCTGGAAGAGCTGGAAAATTCGATGGGCGAGGGCGATGAAGCCGCTAAATTTCGTCCCAAAGAAAAAGGCTTTTTTGACGGCGTAAAACAATTTTTTGATGACTTACGTAGCTAAATTAGCTTTACTGTAAGGACTATCAAAAAAGGAGAACCACGTATGCGTTTAGCTACCGTTGCTGCTTCGTTATTGGCTACACTGGCGTTGGTCAGTTGTTCTAAGTCGCCTACCGGGCGCTCACAACTGATGCTGATGCCGGCACAACAGCTTGAGCAAATGGGAGATCAATCCTACCAGCAAATGAAGCAGGAGCTTACCGTAAGTTCCGACGCAGCGACTAACGCGTACGTGCGGTGTGTTAGCGACGCGCTGATTGCGACCTTGCCTGAACCCTATCGAAGTGCAGACTGGCAGGTGACGGTGTTCGAAAATGAAGCCGCTAATGCGTTCGCATTGCCCGGCCACAATATTGGCGTTTATACCGGCTTGCTGGACGTTGCCGAAAATCAACACCAGCTGGCCGCTGTCATTGGTCACGAAATTGGCCATGTGATTGCCGAACACAGCAATGAACGCGTATCGAGCAATATGATGGTGGGCTTAGGCTTGCAGGTTGGCGCTATTATTGCTGATACGCAGTTTGACAAGGAAAACGCAGCGTTATTAATGGCAGCGTTAGGGATAGGAGCGCAAGTTGGTATTTTACTGCCTTACTCGCGTACGCATGAGTCGGAGTCTGACCGGCTGGGACTGGATTACATGGCCGATGCTGGTTTTAAATTAGCTGAGGCCGCGCAGCTGTGGCGTAACATGTCAGCTAACAGCGGCGCTAACCCGCCGGAGTTTTTGTCGACTCACCCGGCACCGTCATCACGTATTGATGCGATCAACAATTACATTCCGCAATTAACCGTTGCGAGCTCAACACCCAATTGCCAGCGCTAAGCTAAGGCTGAAATAGTAGTCTGGCATACCATATATCCAAATCGTCTTTCGTAACGTATAAAGCCCCGTAAACTATTCTCTTTTTTAGACTAGCGGGGTTTTATGCTAAGAGCGTGGTTCGCGATTCCTTTTTGGCAGCGCGTGTTAGGTGCCTTTGTATTGGGTATGCTGATTGGCGCCGTCGCACCCGAGGTTGGTGTGTCTTTAAAGCCGCTTGGCGATTTGTTTATCCGCGCGATAAAAATGCTGGTGGCACCCCTAATATTCTGTGCCATAGTCAGTGCGATCACCGATCTCAATGATGGCCAGAAGCTCGGCCGACTGGGTGCAAAAACCATTGGCATGTTCATGCTGACCGCTGTTATCGCCAGTGCTATAGGTCTAACGTTGGCCACCCTCATCGATATGAGCCCGGCCACCACACTTACTGCGACCGAACAGACAGAAAAGCAAATACCATCGGTTAGTCAGGTGCTGCTAAACTTTGTACCGGACAACCCGTTTGCTGCGTTAACCGAAGGCAATGTCTTACAGATTGTGGTGTTTGCTGCTGTCGTTGGTATTGCCATTCAGCGCCTTAACACTAAAGCTGAACCGTTGCGCAAGACCATTAAAGCGGGTGCTGAAGTGATGTATGAAATCACGCGCATGGTATTGCAACTGACACCCATTGGTGTGCTGGGATTGATGTCCTGGGTCATTGGTGAATATGGATTTTCCAGTCTGTTACCGTTGGCGAAGTTTGTCGGTGTGATTTATCTGGCTGCTGCTATTCAGATTATTTTTGTGTACGGCAGCTTTGTGCGCTTTTTCGGTAAACTGAGCCCACGCGACTTTTTCAAATCGGTATTTGATGCGCAGGTGGTTGCTTTTACCACCTGTAGCTCGTTTGGCTCGTTGCCGGCAGCGCACCGCGCGGTTACCGAACGCTTGAAAGTATCTAAAGATTACGCTTCGTTTGTGTTGCCTTTGGGTGCCACCATTAACATGGATGGTTGCGGTGGTATTTACCCTGCAGTGGCTGCTATTTTTATCGCCAATTTGTATGGAATACCGCTGGAAGCGTTTGATTATGTGCTGATTATGATGACGGCAACGCTTGCCTCTGTGGGAACTGCCGGGGTTCCCGGTACTGCATTAGTGATGCTTACTGTTACACTTAACGTCGTGGGATTGCCGCTGGAGGGGATAGCGTTTATTGCTGCCATCGACCGCATTATCGATATGGTCCGTACCCTAACCAATGTTACCGGTGATATGATGGTGGCCCGGGTAGTCGCAAAAAGTGAAAACTTGTTAGTGGAAGACGAGTTGGTAGAGGAAAAAGCATGAAGGTAGGAATTATTGGCGCATCAGGGCGAATGGGGCAGGCGGTGGTTGGTCTGCTGGAGTATACGGATGCGGTATTAGCAGCCGCTGTTGTCAGCAAGCAAAGCCCGTGCAAAGGCGAATCCGTAGCCGGCGTCCGCTATCAGTCGCTTGATGAAGTAGTAGCGGCTGTGGACGTGCTCATCGATTTTAGCCTGCCGCAGGCGCTAACTGAAAACCTGCAATTTGCGCAGCGTACGCAAACGCCTATCGTGGTATGTACAACCGGCTTAAGTGCCCAGCAGCAACGTTTATTAACAGATGCAGCAAACGAGATCCCCGTGCTTTATGCGCGCAACACCAGTGTTGGCATTGCGTTACTGGAACAATTAGTGGCCTTAAGTGCTGCGGCAATGGCGGATGCCGACATCGAAATTCTTGAGGCACACCATAAATATAAAAAAGATGGCCCCTCCGGTACTGCACTGGCATTAGGCGAAGCTGCCGCACAAGGGCGACAACAGTCGTTTGACCAGCTTAATGCCGGTGTACGCGGCGATGGGGAACGGCAGCCGGATAGTATCGGTTTTGCGGTTATGCGCGCAGCTGATATTGTTGGCGAACACCAGGTGATGCTGGCGCAGCCCGGCGAGCGTATCGAGCTGACTCACCGAGTGAGTGATCGCAACATATTTGCCCGCGGTGCACTGAGTGCAGCAACGTGGCTGGCAGGCCGGGAAGCAGGATTTTATACCATGCAGGATACGCTCAACTTAAAACAGACGCTGGCGCGGCTACTCGACAGTCAATGAGCAGAGATAATAGCGCTGGACGAAATCTAAAAAAATTCGTACAATAAGCGCAATTTGCCTAACAAAAGTTTTTCGGCAAAGACTGCGCGGTTCAAGACCTTAAACGGGGAAGTCAACATTGTATTGATTCACCCGTTTTTTTATGTACGGAGGTTGCCCTTGAGTATTTTAGCGAGTCAATCCGCTAACCGAGCAATACTGGTTCTAGCTGATGGTACTATTTTTCGTGGTACCGCTATTGGAGCCGAAGGCTCCGCGGTCGGGGAAGTTGTCTTTAACACTGCCATGACCGGCTACCAGGAAATTCTCACCGACCCATCTTATACAGAACAACTCGTTACACTCACTTATCCCCACATCGGAAATACCGGCACCAACGACGAAGACGAAGAATCTGACAACGTTTGGGCAAAAGGCTTAATCATTCGTGATAACGCATTAAAAGCCAGTAATTTTCGTAAGCAAGAAACATTAAATGAATATCTTCGCCGTCATAACGTGGTGGGGATTGCTGATATCGATACCCGCAAGTTAACGCGTATTTTGCGCGAAAAAGGCGCACAAAACGGCTGCATTATGGCCGGTGAACTGGACGATGAGAAAGCATTGCAACTTGCTCAGCAGTTCCCGGGTTTGAAGGGCATGGATTTGGCTAAAGAAGTCTGCTGTAAAGAAATTCAGCCTTGGGTTGGCGGCAGCTGGAAGCTTGGCGAGGGGCACACCAAACCGTCTCAGTCTAAATATCATGTTGTGGCATACGACTATGGCGTTAAACACAACATTCTTCGTTTACTTGCTGACCGCGATTGCAAGATTACTCTGGTTCCGGCACAGACACCGGCCAGTGAGGTCATGGCAATGAATCCTGATGGTGTGTTTTTGTCCAACGGACCCGGCGATCCCGAACCTTGTGATTACGCGATTAAGGCGATTCAGGAGCTGTTAGATAACGATATTCCTATTTTTGGGATTTGTCTGGGTCACCAGTTACTGGGCCTTGCCAGTGGCGCCAAGTCAGTAAAAATGAAGTTGGGTCACCACGGCGCCAACCACCCGGTTCAGGATACCGCCACCAAACGGGTTATGATAACCAGTCAAAACCATGGTTTTGCATTAGACATCGACAGTTTACCAAGCAACCTTGAAGTAACGCACGTGTCGTTGTTTGACGGCACTTTGCAGGGCATGAAGCGTACCGATAAAGCCGCTTTTAGTTTTCAGGGACACCCTGAAGCGAGTCCGGGTCCGCACGATGCCGCTGAGTTATTTGACCAGTTTATTGACAGCATGCAAAAGCGAGTTCAGGCAACAGCCTGATTGGGTACAGGAAGAGGATAGAGCGAATTTATGCCAAAACGTACAGACATTAACAGCATCCTGATCCTTGGCGCAGGACCGATTGTTATCGGCCAGGCGTGTGAGTTTGATTACTCCGGTGCCCAAGCATGTAAAGCCCTGCGCGAAGAAGGGTACCGCGTGATCCTGGTTAACTCCAACCCGGCTACCATCATGACCGACCCGGAAATGGCCGATGCGACCTACATCGAGCCGATTCACTGGGAAGTCGTCGAAAAAATTATCGACCGCGAAAAACCAGACGCTATTTTACCGACCATGGGTGGGCAAACCGCACTTAACTGTGCGTTAGATCTTGACCGCCACGGGGTATTGGATAAGCACAACGTCGAGATGATTGGTGCTAATGCCGATGCTATCGACAAGGCCGAGAACCGCGACCGTTTTGACAAAGCCATGAAGGCTATTGGTTTAGAAACACCCAACGCAGAAATGGCGCACAGCATGGAAGAAGCCTTTGACGTGCTGAGCCGATTGGGCTTTCCGTGCATTATTCGTCCGTCATTTACCATGGGCGGAAGTGGCGGTGGTATCGCCTATAACCGCGAAGAATTTGAAGAAATCTGCCGCCGCGGGCTGGATTTGTCACCCACCAATGAGCTGTTGATCGACGAGTCATTGCTGGGCTGGAAAGAATATGAAATGGAAGTGGTGCGCGATAAAAGCGATAACTGCATTATCGTTTGTACCATCGAAAACTTTGATCCCATGGGCATTCACACCGGTGACTCTATTACCGTTGCGCCGGCACAAACACTGACTGACAAAGAGTTCCAGATTATGCGTGACGCCGCGATGGCGGTATTACGCGAAATCGGCGTCGAAACCGGTGGCTCTAATGTACAGTTTGGTGTTAACCCCGATACTGGCCGCATGGTGATTATCGAGATGAATCCGCGGGTTTCGCGTTCATCTGCATTAGCTTCAAAAGCGACTGGCTTTCCGATTGCCAAAGTGGCTGCCAAATTGGCGGTTGGCTATACCCTGGATGAATTAGAAAACGAAATCACTGGTGGTGTAACACCGGCGTCGTTTGAACCGGCGTTGGACTACGTGGTGACCAAAATACCGCGCTTTAACTTTGAGAAATTTGCTAACTGTAACGATCGCCTGACCACCCAAATGAAGTCGGTGGGTGAGGTTATGGCCATTGGTCGTAACTTCCAGGAATCGATGCAAAAAGCCTTGCGTGGTCTTGAGTTGGGCGCTAACGGCTTTGACCCGCTGGTGGACCCAAAAGCTGACGATGCCCGCGGTAAAGTCATTCGTGAATTGAAAGAGCCGGGCGCCGAGCGTATTTGGTATATTGCCGACGCGTTCCGTTTAGGCATGACAGTGCGCGAAGTATTCGAACTGACCCACATCGATGAATGGTATTTGATTCAGTTAGAAGAGTTGGTGTTGCTGGAGCGCGAAGTCGACGAGCTGGGACTAGCCGGTCTTACTGCAGAGGTCATGACAGCATTAAAACGCCGTGGCTTTTCTGACAAACGCATTGCAGACGTGTTGCATGTGAGTGAGTCTGAAGTACGTAAAAAGCGCTATCAGTTTGATATCCACCCCGTGTACAAGCGGGTAGATACCTGTGCTGCGGAATTTTCTTCAAGTACTGCCTACATGTACTCAAGTTATGACGAAGAATGCGAAGCCGACGTTAGCGACCGCGATAAAATCATGGTGATTGGCGGCGGACCTAACCGTATTGGTCAGGGTATAGAGTTCGATTATTGCTGTGTGCACGCGGCGCTGGCGATGCGGGAAGATGGTTACGAGACTATTATGGTCAACTGTAACCCGGAAACCGTGTCGACTGATTACGATACCTCCGATCGCTTGTACTTTGAGCCAATTACGCTGGAAGACGTGCTGGAAATTGTGCGCATCGAACAGCCTAAGGGTGTGATCGTACAATACGGCGGGCAGACGCCATTGAAGCTGGCACGTGAATTAGAAGCTAACGGCGTACCCATTATTGGCACGTCACCGGATGCCATCGATCGCTCTGAAGACCGTGAACGGTTTCAGGCTGCGGTTCGTCGCTTGAACTTAAAGCAGCCGGAGAACTCAACGGTTACCGGTATTTCGCAGGCATTAACCGAAGCTGAACGAATTGGTTACCCGCTGGTAGTGCGTCCTTCATACGTGCTGGGCGGCCGGGCGATGGAAATCGTATACGACGAGCAGGACCTTAATCGTTACCTGACCGAAGCGGTTAAAGTGTCCAACGAAGCTCCGGTGCTACTGGATCGTTTTCTGGACAATGCTATTGAAGTGGACGTTGATGCTATTTGTGACGGTGAAGACGTTCTAATTGGCGGTATCATGCAGCACATCGAGGAAGCGGGCGTTCACTCAGGTGACTCGGCCTGCTCGTTACCTCCGTATTCGTTAAGCGACATCATTCAGGCCCAGCTGCGCGAACAAATGCGCAAGCTAGCATTTGAATTGAATGTAAAAGGACTGATGAATGCGCAGTTTGCGGTTAAAGACGACGAGATTTATCTAATTGAGGTGAATCCGCGTGCCGCCCGTACGGTGCCGTTTGTGTCTAAAGCCACAGGTGTGCCGTTAGCTAAAGTGGCAGCACGGGTGATGGTGGGACAGTCGCTGAAGCAACAGGGCTACGTTAAAGAAATTATCCCTCCTTATTATTCAGTTAAAGAAGTGGTAATCCCGTTTGCCAAGTTCCAGGGCGTTGATCCCATTCGTGGTCCGGAGATGCGTTCTACCGGCGAGGTTATGGGGGTTGGCGAGAGCTTTGAAGAAGCGTATGCAAAAGCCAACCTGGCAGCCGGTGAAGAGTTAGCGCGTAAAGGCAAAGCGCTGATATCGGTTAAAGACAGCGACAAACGTCGGTTGATGGATCTGGCGCGAGGCTTGTTAGCGTTAGGCTTTAAATTAGAAGCCACCCGCGGTACTGCCAAAATGCTGGCCGAGGAAGGCATCGACTGCTCGGTGGTTAATAAACTGCAGGAAGGCCGTCCAAATATAGTTGATGCCATTAAAAATGGTGAGTACAGTTATATTATTAATACGGTTGAAGGGCGCCAGGCGATAGAAGACTCAGTCTATATTCGTCGCGAAGCGCTGTTGAATAAAGTGATTTACACCACCACATTGAATGCTGCGTTTGCCACGGTTAAAGCTAATACGGCCGATGATCGTGCGCGAGTAAGCTCAGTGCAGGAGTTACATAAAAGGGTAGAATTATTATGAACCAGATTCCAATGACGGAACGTGGTGCGCAGCAATTACGAGATGAATTGAAGCGTTTAAAAACGATCGACAGACCACGCATTGTCGAAGCCATTGCTGACGCACGTGAACACGGCGATCTTAAAGAAAATGCCGAGTATCATGCAGCGCGCGAGCAACAAGGATTTTGCGAAGGTCGAATCCAGGAAATCGAGTCGAAACTGTCTAATGCGCAGATTATCGACGTAACCAAAGTGCCGAATAACGGTAAAGTCATTTTTGGTTCGACAGTGACAGTTTACAACACCAAAACTGACGAAGAAGTCAGCTATAAAATCGTCGGAGACGATGAGGCTGATATCAAATCTAATTTGATTAGCGTTAACTCACCGATCGCCCGGGCACTTATCGGTAAAGAGGTGGATGATGTTGCAACAGTGACGACACCTAACGGCGAAGTTGAGTATGAAATAGTAGAAGTTAAATACATTTAACGACATACTTTACTTATTTGCTCAAAAAACCAGCGTTTAACGCTGGTTTTTTTATTTTTACAGCAATTTAAGTTGTTCTCGCCTTGTTTAATAAAATCCTATTTTGTATAAATAATCACTGAAAGCGCTGGGGCTGTCCCAGGCTAATGACCATGGAAGGGAATCCATATATGAAGCCCGTACGTTATCCGTACAGTGCGTCATCAGTGCCGCTGGGGGTCACTGAGTGCATGCACCGATTAAAATCTGTTATTAATGCCAGCACCATAAAAGAGGTTGTGCACTGGCTTGGCGTCGATTACCAACATTACAAAAATTGGAAACATCGCGGCATTATTCCATACAGCTTAATCGTGCCGAAACTGTTACAGGTAGGTTATTCAGTCGACTGGTTATTTGCGCCCGGGGTAAAGCTATTTTATCCGCCACCGTTGGTTAGTACGCCGATGCAATCGCCGATGGTAGAGGAAGAACAACAGCAGTACCGCTACTATATGAAAGCGATTAAAAAAATCGAACCGTTACTGGAACAAAATAATCTCAGTAATATAGAGCACAATCGACGTGAATTAGTTGGCGCGTACTTTCACGCATTTGAGGGATGGATGAGTTTAGATAGTTCGTTGTCCTATATTGCCAGAGCCACGGCGATAGAGCCGGTCGCCCGTGACCTGGCGATGCAGGGCTAGTTCAGCCGCGCGGCAGATGGATAACCGGTTCGTCTGCCTGCTTGTATATAATCAGTGTTTTACCAATTACCTGAATCTTTTCCGCGCCAGTTTCGGCTACAATAGTTGCCATAATTTGCTGGCGCAATTCACGCTCTTCTTCAGGCACCTTGATTTTAATTAGTTCGTGATCGTGCAGGGCTTGTTCTACTTCAGCCAGCACGCCTTCGGTCAGGCCATTGGCACCTAATAGAACCACCGGCTTAAGGCTGTGTGCTTTGCCTTTCAGGAACTGCTTTTGCTTATTGCTTAATGACATTAGATAATACCGTTACGTTTGACTTGAATTTTGACCATTGTAACGCCATCTAGGGTTAGCAAGCCAGAAAAAACAACGCAAAGCCACCATTGATGTGGCGAAAAAGTATGGGAATAAAGTATGGGGAAAAAGCGGAGTTCCAGCAGCCGTCGCTGGCTTGATGAACACTTTAAAGACCATTTTGTGCAAAAAGCGCAGAAGCAGGGGCTGCGCTCGCGCGCTGTATTTAAACTGGAAGAGATCCAGCAACGCGATCGTTTAATTAAAAAAGGCCAGACGGTAGTCGATCTGGGCGCTGCACCCGGCGGATGGTCACAATACGTTGCCGATTACTTTAATGGCGACGGCCAGATCATTGCCTGTGACATTTTACCGATGGACCCAATCGCCGGTGTCGATTTTCTACAAGGTGACTTTCGGGAAGAAGCCGTGTTAAATGCACTATTGACCCGAATCGGCGGTAAAAACGTAGATGTTGTATTGTCGGATATGGCGCCGAATATGAGTGGTAACGGCACTGTAGATCAGGCGCGCTCCATGTATCTGGTGGAGTTGGCACTGGACATGTGTCATCAGGTATTGAAACCTGGTGGTGCTTTTGCGGTCAAAGTGTTTCATGGGCAAGGCTTCGAATCTTTTTTAAAAGATGTTCGAGCGGCATTTAAACAGGTTAAAACCAGAAAACCTGACTCATCACGGTCACGTTCTCGTGAGGTTTACTTGGTAGCGACAGACTACAAACTATAGTACCCTGTCCAAAGACATATATTTTTTTTATTTTATTAGAGGTAATAGGCTTTGAGCGATATGGCAAAAAATCTCATCTTGTGGCTGGTAATAGCCGTTGTGCTGATGAGCGTTTTTCAGAGCTTCAGTCCGGGTGAAACCAAAGGTTCACAGATGGCCTACAGTGAATTTGTAAGCCAGGTGAACAATGGCAATATTCGCCGCGCAGACTTTGGCGAAGATGGGCGCACGATTAACGGTATGACTAATAATGGACAAACCTTTAAAACGGTTGTGCCAACCCAGTATGATCCAAAAATTTTAGATGACCTGCTGGCAAATAATGTACAGACTCAAGGTACGCCGCCAGAAGAGCCTAGTATTCTAACCTCTATCTTTATTTCCTGGTTCCCGATGCTGCTGTTGATTGGCGTATGGATTTTCTTCATGCGACAAATGCAAGGCGGCGGTGGACGTGGCGCCATGTCGTTTGGTAAGAGCAAAGCACGGCTGATGAACGAAGAACAGATGAAAACGACGTTCAAAGATGTTGCTGGTTGTGACGAAGCCAAAGAAGAAGTGGTGGAATTGGTTGATTATTTGAAAGACCCCTCTAAATTCCAGCGCCTGGGCGGTAAAATTCCTAAAGGGGTATTAATGGTGGGCCCACCGGGTACCGGTAAAACCTTGTTGGCAAAAGCCATCTCGGGTGAGGCGAAAGTTCCGTTCTTTAGTATTTCAGGTTCTGACTTCGTCGAAATGTTCGTCGGTGTCGGCGCGTCTCGTGTACGCGATATGTTTGAACAGGCTAAAAAATCAGCACCCTGCATCATCTTTATTGACGAAATCGATGCCGTCGGTCGTCAACGCGGCGCCGGTCTTGGTGGTGGTCACGATGAACGTGAACAGACCTTGAACCAGATGCTGGTCGAAATGGATGGCTTTGAAGGTAACGAAGGTATTATCGTTATCGCTGCAACTAACCGTCCTGACGTACTAGACCCGGCGTTACTACGTCCGGGACGTTTCGACCGTCAGGTTGTTGTTGGCCTGCCTGATGTTCGCGGGCGTGAGCAAATTCTAAAAGTTCACATGCGCAAAGTACCGTTGGGCGACGATGTTAAGCCTGAGTTGATCGCACGTGGTACTCCAGGATTCTCTGGTGCCGATTTGGCTAACCTGGTTAACGAAGCAGCCCTGTTCGCTGCACGCGGTAACAAGCGTACCGTCAGCATGGAAGAATTCGATAAAGCCAAAGATAAGATCATGATGGGCGCAGAACGTCGCTCGATGGTGATGACCGATGACGAAAAAGCGATGACCGCTTATCACGAAGCCGGCCACGCAATCGTAGGACGGTTAGTACCAGAGCATGATCCGGTTTATAAAGTATCGATCATCCCACGCGGCCGTGCCTTAGGTGTGACCATGTACCTGCCGGAACAGGATCGGGTTAGTCACAGCAAGCAACAGTTGGAAAGCATGATATCCAGCTTGTTTGGTGGCCGTCTGGCAGAGCAAATTATCTATGGTTCTGACAAAGTCACGACCGGAGCGTCAAATGACATCGAGCGAGCAACCGAAATCGCCCGTAAGATGGTGACGCAATGGGGCTTGTCGGACAAAATGGGTCCATTGCTGTACGCCGAGGACGAGAACGAGGTGTTCTTAGGTCGCTCAGTAACACAGCATAAGCACATGTCCGACGACACGGCACGTGCAATTGACGAAGAAATTAAGTCAGTTATCGATTCGAACTATCAACGCGCGAAGAAGATCCTGGAAGAAAACGAGGATATCTTACATTCGATGAAAGACGCGTTGATGAAGTACGAAACCATCGATGCCGATCAAATCGACGATCTGATGAACCGTCGCGATGTGCGCAAGCCGAAAGGCTGGGACGACTCCCGCGACGACGGTGGTGACACCGGCGGTGGTTCAGCAAAAGCTGAAAACACCGAAGAGCGCCCCGAGCGCCCCATCAACGTCGAAAAGCCAGGTGACGCCACGTCATAACCTGGCCCATAATAAAAACCCGCCGCCGGCGGGTTTTTTGTGTTTAGTGAGTAGGCAACTTAACGGTTCATTTGAAACGCGGTTGCTGGTTGCGGAGGGAGTCAGCGGCAGGGGAATGGCAAAAGGTAATTGAGCCCCCCCTGAGGCAAGGGTGTCTGGCGCCATGGATGGCGCCAGACAAGCCCTACAGGGACGTACTTGCGGGCGTCCCTTGACTTAGGGGGGGCAATTGCCTGCCATTTCTCTGCCGCTGACTCCCTCCGCAACCAACAAAGCGCTTTGTTTCGATGAACCATTAAGTTGCTAAGTTATAATTTGTAAGAATTCTTGTGGCGGTGTGTGACAGCAACTGGCATGGGTGAGCGTCGTGGTCGGCTTCAGGGGGTGTTGGAGGCCATGGATGGCCGGAAACAAGCGTACACGGATGTACTTGCAGCGTCCCCCTGAAGCCGACCACGACGATCGCCCAAAAGCCAGTTGCTGTCACACACCGCCTTAAGACTGAATCTTATATGGGAGCTCCGATGAACAAACAAACACTGCCGTTGCGGGTGATGGGGATTTTGAATGTGACGCCGGATTCGTTCAGTGACGGGGGCCGGCATCAGTCGGTGGATAAAGCGGTGGATCATGCGGCGCGGATGCTGGACGAGGGGGCTGATATTCTTGATATTGGCGGGGAGTCTACGCGGCCGGGTTCGGAGGCTGTGGCGACGGAGGAGGAGCTGCAGCGGGTGGTGCCGGTGCTGGAGGCGATTAAACAGCGCTTTGATGTTTACGTATCGGTGGATACGACCAAGCCTGAGGTGATGCGCGCTGCTATTGGTGCAGGGGCAGATATGATCAATGATGTGCTGGCTTTGCAGGCGGATGGGGCGCTTGCGGCGGTGGCTGACAGCAATGTTGAGGTTTGTGTTATGCATATGCAGGGTGAACCCCGTACTATGCAGCATGAGCCGCGTTATGACGATGTCGTGTGTGACGTTAAAGCCTTTTTACAGCGTCGTGTAGCCGCGTGTGAGGCAGCCGGGATTGCTCGCGACCGCATTTGGCTGGATCCGGGTTTTGGCTTTGGCAAATCAATGCGTCACAACTATCAACTATTACAGCGGATGCAGGCGTTCCACGAACTGCAATTGCCGTTGCTGGTCGGCATGTCGCGTAAATCCATGATCGGTCATGTCACCGGAAGAGACGTTAGTGAGCGATTACCGGGCAGTTTGGCTGCGGCAACTATTGCAGCGCTCAAAGGAGCCCGTATAATTCGGGTCCATGATGTTAAGGAAACCGTTGATGCGATGCGTGTTGTCGCAGCAACGCTGGAAGGAGAATATTTGTGAGTGAAAGGAAATACTTCGGTACTGATGGTGTGCGCGGACGTGTCGGTGAGTATCCGATTACCCCTGAATTTGCGGTAAAGCTGGGCTGGGCTGCGGGCCGGGTATTGGCTGCTAAGGGCACGCGTAAGGTACTGGTGGGTAAGGACACCCGGGTTTCGGGTTACATGCTGGAATCGGCGCTGGAAGCTGGTTTGGCTGCAGCGGGTGTTAACGTCGACTTTTTAGGGCCGATGCCGACACCGGGTATTGCTTACCTGACGCGAACTTTTCGCGCTGCAGCTGGTATCGTCATCAGTGCATCGCATAATCCATATTATGACAACGGTATTAAATTCTTCGCCGACAATGGTCATAAATTACCTGATGCAACGGAACTCGAAATAGAACGTTTACTTGACCAGCCGATGGATTGTGTCGGCTCGGAACAATTGGGGCGTGCTAACCGTATCGCCGATGCGGCGGGTCGTTATATTGAGTTTTGTAAGGGCGTGTTCCCGTCAGAGCTATCGTTACAGGGGCTGCATATTGTGGTTGACTGTGCTCATGGCGCGACTTATCACATCGCCCCCAATGTGTTGCGCGAGTTGGGCGCTCAGGTCACCGAAATTGGCACCCAGCCAAATGGTTTAAACATCAACAAAGATTGCGGTGCAACGCATCTTGATGCGCTTAAAGAGACTGTCGTTAAGGTAAAAGCCGATTGCGGGCTGGCACTGGATGGCGACGGTGACCGGATCATGATGGTGACGGAAAAAGGCCGCGTTATCGATGGTGATGAGATCCTTTATATTCTGGCGGTTACTGCGCAGCATCAGGGGCAGTTGCAAGGCGGTCTGGTGGGCACGTTGATGACTAACTTTGCGTTAGAGAAAGAGTGCGAACGCCGCAATATTCCGTTCGTGCGGGCAAAAGTTGGCGACCGTTACGTGATTGAAGAATTGGTTAAGCGTGATTGGTATATTGGCGGTGAAAACTCGGGCCATGTTATTAATCGGCAATATCACACCACCGGCGATGGCATTATCGCCGGGCTGCAGGTGTTGGCGGCAATGCAGTTTGAAGGCAAGTCGTTGCATGAATTAAGCAAAGACTTTCATAAACTACCGCAGGTTTTGGTTAACGTGCGTTTTAGTCCGGGCGAAAAACCGTTGCAATCAGAGGCAGTAAAAGCGGTCGTGGCTGAGGTCGAAAATGCGTTGGCCGGCAAGGGGCGGGTATTGTTACGTAAGTCAGGCACTGAACCCTTGATTCGCGTTATGGTGGAAGGCGAGGACGAAAAAGTTGTCCGAACCTTTGCACAACAAATCGCCAACGAGGTCGAAGCGGCTACAAATTAAACACTTAGGCGGGAGAGCAGAAATTGGCGCTTGTAACTGCGTCGGCGTTCAGCTACTATTCCCGCCGCTTTAATGATGGGAGTTGACATGGCCAATGCATCCTTAGTCATCGGTAACTGGAAAATGAACGGTAGCCAGGCGCTAACGCGTTCAATGGCAGATGCGCTGCGTGCAGCGGTGCCTTCATGCGGTGATACCAAGGTTGTTGTTTGTCCTCCATATACATTGTTGGCAGAGCTCACGCGTCATTGTTACTACGATGGCATTGCTGTGGGTGCGCAAAACGTCAATGCGAACGAAAATGGTGCGCACACCGGTGAAGTCTCGCTAACGATGTTAAAAGAATTAGCCGTGGAATATGTCATTGTCGGTCACTCAGAGCGTCGTGCTATGTACGGTGACGACAACAGTGCTGTAGCCGCCAAGGTTACTGCTGTGACGCAGGCAAAGCTAAATGCTGTGTTATGTGTCGGTGAAGACAAACAGCAGTATGATGCCGGTAATACCTGGCAGGTCGTCGAGCAACAGTTGCAGGCGGCATGCGCTGAGCTTACGCCGGAGCAGGCCGCTAAGTTGGTGGTTGCCTATGAACCGATTTGGGCGATAGGTACGGGTGAGACTGCGACGCCGGCTCAGGCAGAAGAAGTTCACGCAAATATTCGTCAGTGGCTGGTAAAACGTTTTGCAGCCATTGGCGAAAAAATAGAAATACTTTACGGCGGCTCAGTAAAAGCGGATAATGCCGCCGAATTATTCGCGCAACAACACATTGATGGTGGTTTGATCGGTGGGGCGAGCTTAAAAGAAGAGCAGTTCGTGGCCATTGTTCAAGCAGCACAAGGGTAAGTTATTATGTATGAAGTGTTACTTGTCGCCTTTTTAGTGGTGGCTATTGTCCTAATTGGATTTATCATGATCCAACAAGGTAAAGGCGCTGATATGGGCGCTTCGTTTGGTGCGGGTGCATCTAATACCGTGTTCGGTTCCGGAGGTTCTGGTAACTTTTTGACTCGTACAACGGCAGCACTGGCTGTGGTGTTCTTTATTCTGAGTTTGGTGTTGGGTAATTTATCGACCGATAGCTCGGACAGTGGCGAAGATTTTTCTGACTTGTCAGTACCGGCAGAAGAACAGATGCAGACTCCGACTGAAGAAGACTCTGGTTCGGACGTACCGCCAACTAACTAAGTTAGTGGCAGAAATTAATGCGGATGTGGTGGAATTGGTAGACACGCTATCTTGAGGGGGTAGTGCTTTCGGGCGTGCGGGTTCAAGTCCCGCCATCCGCACCAAATTAAGTGCTTTAGCACTTGAAAATGCGAAGAAAATCCCTATAATATGTCACAAGTTTCGGACGCGGGGTGGAGCAGTCTGGTAGCTCGTCGGGCTCATAACCCGAAGGTCGTAGGTTCAAATCCTGCCCCCGCAACCAATTTTGGCAGCAGCGTTAGCAAATGGCGACGCTTTTGTTAAAATGACTGACAAAGGGTCCAGTGTTTTAAAAGCCCCGCAGCAGCTCGGGGCTTTTTGCTATGTGGCCTAAGCTATCTGCGGATAGCCACAACACTGGGCGCTTGCGCCCTTTTTTTGTTTCAGGAGGCAGTTTGGCAAGTTTACAAGAACGGTTAACCGACATGATCCGTCCGGCGGTAGAAGCGTTGGACTTTGAGTTATGGGGTGTTGAGTTCGTCCGTGCAGGCAAGTTTTCGACGTTGCGGGTTTATATTGATAGCCCTAATGGCATTAACGTAGATGACTGCGGTGATGTGAGTTATCAGGTGAGTTCACTGTTGGACGTTGAAGATCCAATTACCACCGAATATAACCTGGAAGTTTCGTCGCCGGGTATGGAAAGACCGTTTTTTTATGCTGAACAGTTACCGCCATACATTGGCGAGACCCTGGCTGTTGAATTGAATGTGGCGCAGCAGAATAAACGCAAATTTAAAGCGCAATTGGATGCCGTCGAAGGCGACCAGTTGACGTTGACAGTAGATAACGAAACGCTTCAGGTGAGCATGCGCGATGTAAAGAAAGCTCACTTGGTTCCAACATTTGATTAAAGGATTGCGGTGGCGAGGCAGCACTCATGAGTAAAGAAATACTGTTAGTCGCAGAGGCGGTATCAAACGAGAAAGCAGTACCGCGCGAGAAAATTTTTGAAGCGTTGGAGTCGGCTCTTGCGCATGCAACTAAGAAAAAATACGACGGCGACATTGACGTCCGTATTGATATTGACCGTCAAACCGGTGAATTCGACACCTATCGTCGTTGGTTAATTGTAGAAGATAGTGATGAAGGGTTGGAGCATCCATACCGCGAAATCAGTCTGTCAGCAGCGCAGTACGAAGACCCGTCGCTTAACGCGGGTGATTACGTTGAAGAGCAAATAGAATCGATACAGTTTGACCGTATTACTACACAAACGGCCAAGCAGGTCATCGTGCAGAAAGTTCGCGAAGCTGAACGTGCACAGGTTGTCGATGAATATCGCGACCAGGTTGGCGAAATGGTTAGTGGTATTGTTAAACGCGCTAATCGCGAGCATGTCATTTTGGACTTGGGTAATAACGCAGAAGCGATCATTTACCGTGACGAAATGTTGCCGCGTGAATCTGTGCGGCCCGGCGACCGTGTACGTGGATTATTGTATGATGTACGTCCGGAAGCTCGTGGGGCACAGTTATTCGTTAGCCGCACGCATCCAGAATTTCTGTTAGAGCTGTTCCGCATCGAAGTGCCGGAAATTGGCGAAGAAATGATTGAACTTAAGGGTGCAGCACGTGACCCCGGCTCACGCGCTAAAATCGCAGTTAAAAGTAACGACCGTCGGATTGACCCTGTTGGCGCTTGCGTTGGTATGCGTGGTGCACGGGTTCAGGCAGTATCGGGCGAATTAGGCGGCGAGCGCGTCGACATCGTGCTATGGGACGATAATCCGGCGCAATTCGTGATTAACGCCATGGCGCCGGCCGAAGTTGCATCGATTGTCGTGGACGAAGATGCACACACCATGGATATCGCCGTAGCGGCCGATAACCTGGCTCAGGCGATTGGTAAAAGTGGTCAAAACGTGCGTTTAGCCAGTCAGCTGAGTGGATGGACGCTTAACGTAATGACCGAAGACGAGTTCAATGAAAAGAACGAAGCCGAAGCGCAACGTTTATTGGACTTGTTCATGAATAACCTTGATATCGATGAAGACTTTGCCGCTGTATTAGTGGACGAAGGATTCTCGTCGATGGAAGAAGTTGCCTATGTTCCGGTAGCTGAGTTCCTCGAAATCGAAGGTATGGACGAAGATATTGTGGAAGAGTTGCGTGGCCGTGCGCGGGCGTACTTAACCACTAAAGCGCTGGCTAACGAGGAGTCACTCGAGTCAGCTGAACCGGATGAATCATTATTGAACTTAGAAGGTATGGATCGCCACTTAGCTTATGTATTAGCGAGTAAAGGCGTAGCCACGCTGGAAGACCTGGCCGAACAGGGTATTGATGATTTGGCCGATATAGAAGAGCTGGATGAACAGCAAGCTGGCGAATTGATCATGAAAGCCCGCAATATTTGCTGGTTCAGCGAAGAACAGTAACGATCAGCGGAGGTACAACAGACTATGGAAGAAGTAACGCTCGATAAGCTGGCCAAAGATGTCGGTACAACAGTTGATCGTCTGATTCAGCAATTTGCTGAAGCGGGCATGAAAAAGCAACCCGGTGACGGTGTCACTGAAGACGAAAAACAAAAACTGCTTGCACATTTGAATAAACAGCATGGCGGTGGCGGTAGTGCCGGCCCCAGCAAGATGACACTTAAACGCAAAACCAAAAGCACACTGAGTGTTGGCGGTGGCGGCAGTAAATCTGTGCAAGTCGAAGTACGCAAAAAGCGCACTTATGTCAAACGCTCAGCGGCTGAAGAGGCTCAGCGTCAGGAAGAAGAGCGTCTGCAGGCGGAGCGCGAAGCTGAAGAAGCGAAACGTCGCGAAGAGCAGCAGAAGCTTGAAGAAGAGCAGCGCAAAGTAGCAGAAGCTAAGGCGAAGGAAGAGCGCGAGAAGGCTGAAAAGGAAAAATCTGAGAAAGAAAAGGCGCGTAAAGAGAAAGAAAAAGCGCGCCAGAAAGCGGAAGCTGAAAAGCGTGCGGCGATGACGCCGGAAGAACGCGAAGCGGCTGACAAAGCCAAAGCTGAAGCCGAAAAACTTAAACGTCAGCAGGAAGAAGAAGCGCGTAAGAAAGCCGAGAAAGAAGCTGAAAAGCAGGCCGAAGAAGCGCGCAAACTGGCAGAAGAAAATGCCAAACGCTGGGAAGAAGAAGAGAAAAAACGTAAAGAGCAAGAGAAAGAAGACGTGCACTTTACAACCTCTTCAACGGCTCAGGAAGCTGAAGATGCGCAAGATTTTGACGAAGAGCGTAAAAGCCGTCGTCGCAGTAAGAAAAGCCGTCGCAAGGAAGAAGAAGCGGACGAGCGCACACCGCGTCGTGAGAAACGTCGCAAAGGCGGTCGCCGGCCTTCTACGCTGCAGCAAGGCTTTAATAAGCCAGCACAGCCGGTGGAACGTGAAGTTAAAATTGGCGAGACCATCACCGTAGGTGAATTAGCTAACCGCATGGCTGTTAAAGCCAGCGAGCTGATTAAAACCATGATGAAGATGGGTGAAATGGTCACCATCAACCAGATCCTTGACCAGGAAACTGCCTCGCTGGTGGTCGAAGAATTGGGTCACAAAGCGGTTGTGGTTAAAGATAACGCGCTGGAAGAAGAGGTGCTGTCTGATCGTCACGAAGGTGGCGAAGAAGAGCCTCGCGCACCGGTTGTTACTGTTATGGGTCACGTTGACCACGGTAAAACCTCATTGCTTGATTACATTCGTAAAGCGAAAGTGGCGTCAGGCGAAGCCGGTGGTATTACCCAGCATATCGGTGCTTACCACGTCGAAACCGATCAAGGTATGGTGACCTTCCTGGATACGCCGGGACACGCCGCCTTTACCTCGATGCGTGCACGTGGTGCAGGCGCCACCGACGTCGTTATTCTGGTTGTCGCTGCTGACGATGGTGTTATGCCGCAAACCAAAGAAGCGGTACAGCACGCAAAAGCTGCCGGGGTTCCGTTGATTGTTGCTATCAACAAGATGGATAAAGAAGAAGCGGATCCGGATCGGGTTAAAAATGAGTTGTCACAACTTGATGTTATCCCAGAAGACTGGGGTGGCGATGTGATGTTCATTCCTGTTTCTGCGCATTCCGGAATGGGTATTGATGAACTGCTGGAAGGCATCTTGTTGCAGTCAGAAGTACTTGATCTGAAAGCGGAAAAAACCGGCATGGCATCGGGTGTTGTGGTTGAATCCCGACTCGACCGTGGCCGCGGACCGGTAGCAACGGTATTGGTACAACGTGGCTTGCTGAAGCAAGGTGACGTTGTTCTTTGTGGCTTGGAATACGGTAAAATTCGCGCGATGCGTGACGAAATCGGTAAAGAAATTAAAGAAGCAGGGCCGTCTATTCCGGTCGAGATCCTTGGTCTGTCCGGTGTACCACAAGCCGGTGACGAAGCTACGGTTGTTAAAGACGAGCGTAAAGCGCGCGAAGTAGCTAACTACCGTCAGGGTAAATACCGCGAAGTGAAGCTGGCTAAACAGCAAAAAGCGAAGCTGGAAAACATGTTCGCAAACATGGCTGAAGGCGACGTTTCTGAGCTTAATATCGTGTTGAAGTCTGACGTACAGGGCTCTCTGGAAGCGATCTCAGATGCTTTGGTTAAGCTGTCGACCGACGAAGTCAAAGTTAACATTATTGGCTCCGGCGTTGGTGGTATCACCGAAACTGATGTGTCGCTGGCCAGCGCGTCAAACGCTATCGTCGTTGGTTTTAACGTTCGTGCCGAAGCTGCAGCTAAAAAACTGGTTGAACAGGAAAGCGTGGACTTACGCTACTACAGCGTTATCTATGACCTGATTGACGAAGTTAAAGCGGCAATGACCGGTATGTTGCAGCCTGAATTCAAGCAACAGATTATTGGTCTGGCAGAAGTTCGTGACGTCTTTAAGTCGCCAAAACTGGGTGCCATCGCAGGTTGTATGGTTACCGAGGGTATTGTTAAGCGTTCTGCACCGATTCGTGTATTGCGTGACAACGTGGTGATTTACGAAGGCGAGCTGGAATCATTGCGTCGCTTTAAAGATGACGTACAGGAAGTTCGCAACGGTATGGAATGTGGTATCGGTGTTAAGAACTACAATGACGTTAAAGAAGGCGACCAGATCGAAGTATTCGAAACCATTCAGGTTGAGCGTACGTTATAAGATCGGCGCCAGAGTATAAGAGACCATAGGAAATTTATGCCGCAAGATTTTAGTCGTACCGAACGCGTAAGACACCAGCTACAGCGCGAGATAGCGGTTATCCTGCAACGCGAGGTCAAAGATCCTCGCGTTAGTATGGTGACCGTATCGGATGTTGAGGTGTCGCGCGATCTTGCTTACGCCAAGGTCTTCGTCACGTTTTTTAACGATGACGATAGTGAAGTAAAGCAGGCTATTAAAATCCTTAACGACGCATCGGGCTTTATTCGTTCGCTGTTAGGTAAACGAATTAAAGCGCGGGTTGTTCCGGAGTTAAAGTTTCATCACGATACTTCGTTAAATGAGGGTATCCGTATGAGTCGATTAGTGGACGAAGCGCGTAAACGCGACCGTAACGATTCGTCAGAGGATTAGTTTAATGGCTAAGGCAAAACCCCGTAAAGGCCGTCCGGTCAGCGGTGTGGTGTTATTAGATAAAGCGAAGGGCATGAGTTCAAACCATGCCCTTCAACGTGTAAAACGCCTGTATAACGCACAAAAGGCGGGCCATACCGGCGCTCTGGATCCACTTGCTACCGGTTTACTACCGGTTTGTTTAGGCGAAGCAACCAAGTTTTCTCAATACCTGCTGGATGCGGACAAAGCTTACCGGGTTCAGGCTCAACTTGGTGTGCGCACGTCTACCAGTGATGCTGAAGGCGAGGTGGTAGAAACGCATCCGGTTGCAGTTACTGCTGACGATGTAAACGCCATACTGCCTGGTTTTATTGGTGAACAAGAGCAAACGCCGTCGATTTATTCGGCCTTAAAATACGAAGGGCGACCGCTTTATTATTACGCCCGCAAAGGCATTGATGTGCCGCGTAAAACGCGGTCAATTACCATCCATAAAATTGACTTTACTGGGCTGCAAGGCGATTTACTTGAGCTACAGGTTAGTTGCTCTAAAGGCACCTATATTCGTACGTTAATTGATGATTTGGGGCAGCGGCTAGGCTGTGGTGCTCACGTGACTTTGTTGCACCGAAATGGCGTAGCAGATTTAGATGCAAACGAGATGGTAACAGTCGAGCAGTTGGAATCACTGGATGGCGAAGCGCAGCTAGATGCCTTGTTTAAGCCGGTAGATTGTTTGCTATCAGCCTTGCCTCAACAAAGCATTACTCAGGCACAAGCACGTGACTTACTGCATGGCCAGCCGGTGGCTAACAACACCGAGTTGACTAGCGAGGGCGAAGAGTGTCGTATGGTGGCGAAACATAGCTCGGGTAAGGATGCCTTTATCGGCGTCGGTGCATTGCGTAAAGACAATCAGTTCTGGCCTAAACGGGTATTGGCATTGGATTTTTGTGATTTTACCCTGGCTGATTTGGTTTAATCATTGATTTTGTAGGTTAGCGCTATATAATACGCGCTCGGCTTGCCGCTGAATTAGTGATCGGAGGCAAGGTTATTTTTTAATTAGGAGTACACTATGTCACTAACTGTAGAACAGAAAGCAGAAATTCTGAAAGAATTTGGTCGCGGCGAAAACGACACCGGTTCACCGGAAGTGCAAATCGCGCTGCTGACTAAGAACCTGGCAGAATTGCAGAATCACTTTAAAGCGCACAAAAAAGACCATCACTCACGTCGTGGTTTGTTGCGTATGGTTAGCCAACGTCGTAAATTGTTGGACTACCTGAAAAAGAAAGATCAATCGCGTTACCTGGCGGTTGTAGAAAAGCTAGGCATCCGTCGCTAAGACATGCGTTGAGCAGATTTCGTAAAAAAGGGCCGTCAGGCCCTTTTTTATTGTCTTTTTTTCGCCCAATTTACGGCTTTTTTTAAGCAAAGGGTCTTAATTTTGTCATTGATGCCTTATACTATGGCGCGAGTAAAAAAAGAGAGAAGACGAGTACCAATCCGGGTGCTCACATTCAGTAAGGTAAAGGAAAGCAAATCGTGAATCCGATAACTAAACAATTTCAATACGGTCAGCACACTGTCACTTTAGAAACCGGCGTTATTGCACGTCAGGCGACAGCCGCTGTAATGGCAAGCATGGACGACACCACAGTGTTGGTGACCGTGGTAGCAAAAAAAGACGCGAAAGAGGGACAAAGCTTTTTCCCGCTAACCGTTAACTACCAGGAAAAAACTTACGCCGCAGGTAAAATTCCGGGTGGCTTCTTTAAACGCGAAGGCCGCCCCAGCGAGAACGAAACATTAACCTCGCGCTTGATCGACCGCCCAATCCGCCCACTGTTCCCTGAAGGCTTCATGAACGAAGTCCAGGTTGTAGCTACCGTGGTTTCGGTAAATCCTGAAGTAAACCCTGACATCGTTGCGTTGATTGGTACATCAGCTGCATTAGCTATTTCAGGCGTTCCTTTTGCCGGACCTATTGGTGCCGCACGCGTTGGTGTGGTTGATAACGAATATGTCTTAAACCCGACCATGACCGAACTGGCTAGCTCACAGCTTGACTTAGTAGTTGCAGGTACTGAGCAAGCCGTATTAATGGTTGAGTCAGAAGCGGAACTGCTGTCTGAAGACCAAATGTTGGGTGCTGTTGTATACGGTCACGAACAAATGCAAACCGTAGTCGGTGCCATTAATGAATTTGCGGCTGAAGCCGGCAAAGAGAAGTGGGATTGGCAGGCACCTGCCAAAGACGAGTCTTTACAAAATAAAGTCCGTGAACTGGCAGAGCAGGGCATTGGCGAAGCATACCGCATCACTGATAAAGCCGAGCGTAAGGGCAAGCTTGATGAAGTAAAACAAGCGATGACTGAAAAGCTGGTAGCGGAAGACGAAAACGTTGACCTGGAAGCTGCTGGCGAAATTTTCCATGATTTGGAAAGTGATGTTGTTCGTAGTCGTATCATTGCTGGTGAAAAGCGTATCGACGGGCGTGACCCGGACATGGTTCGTGCTATCAGTGTTGCTACCGGCGTATTGCCGCGCACTCACGGTTCTGCTTTGTTTACCCGTGGTGAAACTCAGGCGTTAGTCGCTGCAACATTAGGTACTGAACGTGATGCACAGATGATTGACGAGCTGACCGGTACTAACACCAGTCGCTTTATGCTGCATTATAACTTCCCTCCGTACTGTGTTGGTGAAACCGGTATGGTTGGCGCACCTAAGCGTCGTGAAATTGGTCACGGGCGTTTGGCAAAACGTGGTATCCAGGCAGT
This sequence comes from Idiomarina sp., assembly GCF_019431395.1. Lineage (NCBI taxonomy): Bacteria > Pseudomonadati > Pseudomonadota > Gammaproteobacteria > Alteromonadales > Idiomarinaceae > Idiomarina > Idiomarina sp. The sequence continues at coordinate 1,317,236 of NZ_CP080268.1, read as the reverse complement.
TATGCCAAGCCACGAAGAATTCCCGTATACCATTCGCGTGGTATCTGAAATTACCGAATCTAATGGTTCAAGCTCAATGGCATCTGTATGTGGATCGTCGTTAGCATTGATGGATGCGGGTGTACCGATTAAGTCATCGGTTGCCGGTATCGCTATGGGTCTGGTAAAAGAAGGCGACAAGCACGTTGTCTTGTCTGATATTCTGGGTGATGAAGATCACTTAGGTGATATGGACTTTAAAGTTGCGGGTAACACCGATGGTATTACTGCACTGCAGATGGATATCAAAATCGACGGCATTACCCGTGAAATCATGGAAAGTGCGCTGGCACAGGCAAAAGCGGCTCGCTTACATATCCTGAAAGTGATGGATGAAGCTATCGGTAGCCACCGTGAAGAGCTTTCAAGCTACGCGCCTCGCTTCAGCACCATCAAAATTGATCAGGACAAGATCAAAGACGTTATCGGTAAAGGCGGTGCGGTGATTCGCGAACTGACTGAATCAACCAACACCAATATCGAAATTGGTGACGACGGTACTATCAAGATTGCTGCCAGTGACCAGGCTGATGCTGATGCTGCGATTGAGAAAATCAAGCAGCTGACGGCAAACGTCGAAGTCGGCAAAATTTACCAGGGTAAAGTTGCTCGCATCGTCGATTTCGGTGCCTTTGTAACGGTATTACCGGGTAAAGATGGTTTGGTACATATTTCTCAGATCGCTGAAGAGCGTGTTAACGACGTAAATGAGTACTTGAAAGTCGGTGATATTGTGCCGGTTAAAGTACTGGAAATCGACCGTCAGGGTCGCGTGCGTCTTAGCATGAAAGAAGCAGCAGAGAAAAAAGAAGAACCTAAAGCGGAAGCTGAAAGCAACGAAGATGCTGACGGCAATAACGAATAATCGTTAATTTACGCTAACAAACCCCGCTGTGCGCTAGCTCAGCGGGGTTTTTTTATGTTGTAATAGAACCTCATTTAAATGAGGAATTAAATCACTATGCGCTTTCAGCATGCTTGGGTTGCCGGTATTCTGCTTTCGGGGTTACTTGGAGGCTGCGCCATGCAACCTGCAAATGATAATGTTGCGATGACCCATCTGGTTATTGCTGAACCTGAGCGTGCAGAGTTTCGCTACGAAATTGAACTGGCAAAATTGAATCAGGTGTTGCAGCAAGATCTAGACGCCGAACAATTGGGCATGGCGTATTATCGTCGCGGTGCGTTATACGATGCCTTAGGCCTGCGCACACTGGCGCGAATGGACTTTACCCGCGCTATTGATTACCAGCCCCGGTTAGCCGATGCGTACAACTTTTTGGGCATCCAGTACACCGAATTACAGGAATTCGATTATGCCTATGAAGCCCTGGACTCGGCAATTGAACTGGAGCCACAGCATCCCTACGCTTATCTTAATCGCGGCATTGCCGAATATTATGACCGCCGATTAAAATTTTCTGTCGACGATTTACAACAACATCTTGCACTTGATCCCAGCGATCCGTATCGCGTGCTATGGCTGTTTTTAGCTCAGCACAGAACGCAGCCGCAGCAGGCTAAGACGACATTACGCGAAAATGCCGAAGCTATTGCTGCCGACGACTGGGCTAACGATTTGGTCGCTTTGTACCTGGGAGACATGTCTGAGCGACACTTTCTGTCGCGTATGACTGACAATTTACGCGCCAACGAAACACTGACCGAACGCCTGTGCGAAGCCTATTTTTATCTGGGCAAACAGCAACAAATAAAAGGCAACTGGGCCAGAGCCATGAACTACTTTAAATTGGCGCTGACGACCAATGTATATGAATTTGTCGAACATCGGTATGCCCGTATCGAACTTGAGCGGAGCCGGGAGCAGCTCGCCAGCCAATGATAAGGTTACTGTTGGCGGCGCTTCTGGTGCTGACTTTAACTGGATCGGCGCGGCCGACAGAGTCGCAGCAACGCTGGTATGAAGCTTTCGCCGGGCAACCAGAAGCACAAAACCAGCTAGCCCGGAGCTTTTGGCTGCAACACCAAAAAAGTAATGCTTTGTACTGGTGGCAACGCGCAGCCAAAGCGGGTTCTGGAAGCGCTGTTAATAGGCTGCTTGAGTATTTCCCGGGCAATCGCCAACAATGGCTAAAACTTGGCGTAGAACAAGGCAGTACGTTAGCTATTAAGCAGTTGGCACGTTATCAACTGACTGATGCTCAGGTTAACTGGCAGGACTGGCAAAGGCGTTGGTGGCAAGCCGAATACAAAAGCGCACTGCAGCCGGAATTCGGTGACATTGCCGCACTGCAGGGGGAACCGACTGTTTGTACCGAGCAGGTCACTGTGACGGGAGCCAGCCATGCCGATAAAGCCCGCTACCTGGCTTTGTTACAACAGCTTAAGCAGCTGCCGTTGCCTACTTCACAATGGTGTTTTAACTGGCAAACGCAGCCGCAACTAAGCTGTCAGTCAGCGGACGGTATTGCCCGTGCCCAGTGTGACGTTGATACGACCGGGCGCACCATTATTCTTGCAGGGCAGGGTAAGGCGTCCTCGTCCACTAATCGCATAACATTAACGCAAAGTAGTCAGCGCAAGGTGCTGGCTCATGAGCTTGGCCATTGGCTGGGTCTGGCTGACGAGTATGCCATGTCACGCCCACTGGCTGAACGGTTTTGTCGCGGTGACTATAATTTTGACGCACGTAACCTGGTGATTACACGGCAGCAGATCATGTCTAAGGCTGAATTGAAATCGCTTTGGCAACGTCTGCCGTGGCGTGATGCGGTTAAGGATTGGCGTCAACTAGGGGTAAAGCGGGACAATGATAGCTGGCAGTTAGGTAGTCAGCAACAATCGGTGGGCTTGTATAAGGCAGCAACGTGTGACTATTTGCCCGGCTATTATGCCTGGAAACCGGTAGCCGAAATTACCGCGATGGAGCGTCACCAAAGCGATCATTGGCCGGCGCTTTATATCAAGCTAATAAATCAGAACTTGATGGCTAACTGAGCTAACATCAAGACCGGACACAACAACGCAAAAAACCACACTAACGAGCGTAATTTGTCGGCATTCAATAAGTAAAGCACGTGGTAAGCAACGCGCAATACGATAAAGGCTACCGCCAATTGCATACTGCGTTCAGTTACCGCGTCGGTAGCCAGCGTAGCTAAAACTGCCGCGGCAAATAACGGGAAAGCTTCGTAGGCGTTGTAATGACCGGCAACGGCGCGAGCGCCAATGCCGGTTAGTCGCTGTTGTTGTGCGCGAGGGTGCTTGTTGTCATAGCCGCGATCACGATTCTGAAAGTAAACCACAGGGGCTTTAGCCAGAATCGGCAACAGACCTGCTATCAACAAACACCACAGCAACACACTCATGGTTAGCTCACTTTTTCGCCAGCCGCCTGTAAATCGGCGTGATAAGACGAACGCACCAGCGGCCCGCTGGCGATATGGCTAAAGCCCATCTCAACACCGGCCTGGCGAAGCTCTTCAAACTCGTCCGGATGCACATAACGGTCAACCGGGATGTGATGACGGCTGGGTTGCAGATACTGGCCGATGGTCAGCATATCGCAGTCATGCGCGCGTAAATCACGCATTACCTCAAGAATTTCTTCTTTGGTTTCGCCCAGGCCAACCATTAAGCCTGACTTGGTTCGAACGTCAGGTCGTGCAGCTTTATAATTTTTCAGTAAGTCCAGTGACCACTGGTAATTAGCACCCGGGCGTGCAGCTTTATACAAACGGGGCACGGTTTCCAGGTTGTGATTGAATACATCGGGTGCTTCATCGCTAAGAATATCCAGTGCCACCTTCATCCGGCCGCGGAAGTCAGGTACCAATATCTCGACTTGAATACCATCACTGTAACGACGAATTTCGCGTACACAGTCGGCGAAGTGCTGTGCGCCGCCATCGCGTAAGTCATCACGGTCGACTGACGTGATAACAACATATTTTACTTTCATGTCGCGAATTGTCTTGCCGAGTTTTTCTGGTTCCTCGGGGTCCGGCGCCAGAGGGCGGCCGTGAGCAACATCACAGAAAGGGCAACGGCGTGTGCAGATATCGCCCAAAATCATAAAGCTGGCGGTACCATGGTTAAAACATTCCGGCAGGTTAGGGCACGAGGCTTCTTCGCAAACCGAATGCAGACCATGACTACGCATGGCTTGTTTGATTTCATCAATACGCTGGGTATTGGATGGTAATTTAACTTTTAACCAGGACGGTTTACGCAACATTTTGTCGCGCTCTGTCGGCACGATTTGTACCGGTATCAGTGCCATCTTGTCGGCGTCACGCATTTTAACGCCGGGTTCTACTCTAACTGGCTTTGACATAATCTTCTGCGAGTCCTGTTTGAGTTTGAGTATTTCGGTAACCAATCTGCTTTATAAAGTGATTGATTACCACCTCGGATGCCTCTGTAAAATTTGCTGGCCCACCAAGTTCTCGGGTTTGCACCATTTTGATGCCGGTTAATCCGCACGGGTTTATGCGCGAGAAAGGCTCCATATCCATATCGACATTCAATGCCAGACCATGGAATGAACAACCTTTACGGATGCGTAAGCCCAGTGAACAAACCTTATCGCCATTAACGTAAACGCCCGGCGCATCGCGTCGTGCATTAGCGTCAATGCCGTAATCAGCTAATACGTCAATAATGGTATTTTCGATGTTATTGACCAACTGACGAACACCCATGGTAAGACGCCGGATATCTAATAAAAAATAAATAACCAGCTGTCCCGGGCCGTGGTAGGTTACTTGTCCGCCGCGGTCTACCTGTACCACCGGGATATCACCCGGGGCTAACACGTGTTCAGCTTTACCAGCCTGGCCTTGGGTAAACACGGGCTCATGCTCAACAATCCATAACTCATCGACCGTTTGAGCATCGCGCTGATCGGTGAATTGTTGCATGGCATGCCAGATCGGCTCGTAGGCCTGGCGACCCAGCTGGCGAATAATTAATTGGTCAGACATGCGCGTAGTATATCGTATTTGCAGGGGGCAGGGCTAGCGCCACGTTAGGCGCTAGGGTTATAAGACATAACGGACATCATCGATGTCGGCAAGTGAACGATACAGCACTTCGATGTGCTGTTGGCTTTCGACTTTTACCGAGACCGAAACGGAATGATAGTTACCCTTACTGCTGGGCTTTACTGACGGACTATAATCGCCCGGCGCGTGCTCCTGCAACACTTCCACAACCTGATCCGGCAATGTGGCTGTAGCAACCCCCATCACCTTAAAGGTAAAGTGGCAGGGGAAGTCAACTAATTCGTCAAAGCGTGTTTTTTGCATCGATTAGGACCTTACTCTTCTGAAAACTTACGTTTAACGTAATCCATTGCTTGCTTAAATAAACCGCCTTCTTCAACTGACTGCAACGTAACCAGCGGGAACGATGCAATGTCTTCACCGCCAAGTTGTAGGAATACAGTACCTACTTCTTCGCCGGCAGCTAATGGCGCTTCCAATTCCTGATTCAATTCAAAGTTAGCGTCTAGTTGCTCACGTTGCCCTTTAGGTAACGTAATTACCACGTCCTCGCTAATACCCAGTTCTACCTGGTCGGCGTCGCCGCCCCAGATACGGTGCGAAACAAAACTTTCACCTGCCTCGTAGGCAGTGACTGTTTCAAAGTAACGAAAGCCATAGTTTAATAGCTTTTTGCTTTCCACTTTACGTGCTTGCTCACTGCTGGTGCCCATGACCACAGAAATCAAGCGAGTGCCGTCTTCAACAGCCGAGGTGACCAGGCTATAGCCGGCTTCGTTAGTATGGCCTGTCTTAATACCATCGACATTTAAACTCCGATCCCACAACAGGGAGTTACGGTTATATTGTTTGATATTGTTATAAGTAAAAGACTTTTCGGCGTAAATTTCATATTCATCCGGAGTCTCTGTGATCAAGGCACTAGCCAGAGTTCCCATGTCGCGGGCGGATACATACTGGTCAGGATCCGGTAAGCCATGGCTGTTAGCAAACTGGCTATTGCTCATGCCCAGTTCTTGCGCGTAGGTGTTCATCAACGATGCAAACGCATCTTCGCTACCGGCAATGTGTTCTGCCATTGCAACGCAGGCATCATTGCCCGACGAGATGATAATGCCTTTGTTTAAGTCTGCCACCGAGACTTGCTTACCGACTTCGATAAACATTTTTGACGACTCAGGAAAATTTTTCGCCCAGGCGTTCTCGCTGATAGTGACCTGGTCTGAGGGACTAATACGACCCTCCAGAATTTCTTTACCGATAATATAGCTGGTCATCATTTTGGTCAGGCTTGCCGGAGGTAATGACTCATCTGCATTACCTTGCGCTAAAACTTTGCCGGTCGTGTGATCGATCAGGATATAGGCCTTAGCATTGACCGCCGGCGGATCAGGCACAAAAGATTGCGCGTGTGTTACCGTAGATACAGCAAAAATGACGGTCGAAACAAGAGCAGTTACTAATTTATGCATGGGCTTTATCATCTTTTATTATCGGTTAATTGCGTTAACGTAAACACTAAAATTTAAGCGCGGATTATATCACTTCTACCCAGCAGCGTCAGGCTAGCGTGGACTATTTTGCAGATTTTTAGCAGATTCAACTTTTACCCGAAATGCACGCGGGAAACCCTGTTGCCTTAGCTGCTGCAAATGTCGGTTGGCCTTTGCCTGCGGGTAGGGGCCGAGCATCAGTTTATATAGACCACCATTTTGCTCGGTAGTTGCATCACTGCGCCAGACCGTGGGAAGTTGCTGTGCTATTGTCTGCAGTTTGTCGGGGTTAGAGGAAGCCACTAATTGGATGTAAAATTCGGTTGCCTGCAACGGGGCTTTAAAGTCAATGGCTTCAACCTGAACACGGGCGGTACCCTGGTCGAGCATGTCAAGTTTGTAAGCTGCAGCAAAGGACAGATCGATGACGCGATTGGGGTGGAACGGGCCACGATCATTAACGCGCACGACAACGCTTTTATCGTTATCCAGGTTGGTAACCCGAACATAGCTCGGTAGTGGTAAATGCTTATGTGCAGCAGTCATGCTGTACATGTCGTAATATTCGCCGTTAGAGGTTAAGTGACCATGGAACTTGTTGCCGTACCAGGAAGCAATACCCTGTTCGACAAAACCTGCTGCACTATCCAGTACCTGGTAGCGCTGGCCCAGCACCTGGTAATCGGCGTTGCCTTGCGGGCTGGGTGGCTCTTGCACCGGTATGGCATCTTGTAGTTCTGCAGCCGATGGCAGTCGGGTAGGAGCACTGTCATGGCGTTGGCTGTAACGGCTTTGTGTTTGGCTGCAGCCCGCCAATACTAATGCGAGCAGGGCTACAGCTATTGGTAATACGACACGCATCGGTTAGTTTTCCGTAGCTGCCGAATTAGCCTGGCGTAATTGCTGACTAAACTGATAAGCAACCATTGCATACAAGGGGCTATGGTTATAACGCGTTATGGCATAAAAATTATCAAAACCGAGCCAGTATTCGTAACCGTCTTCGGTTTCAAACTGCAGTACTTTTACTGCCAATGTATCGCTATAGTCAGAAGCAATGCTAAATCCACGTTCCCTTAGCGCGCCTACCGTGGTATCCGGTTTCATACCGTCACTACTAACACTGGCCCAGTCTTGTTGTTGGTCTGGTTTATGTGCTATCGGTTCGCCAGCCTGCCAGCGATGTTCGGCAAAGTAATTGGCAACACTGCCGATAGCGTCGACCGGATTACTAATAATGTTACGCTTGTCATCATCGTCGAAATCAACGGCATAATGACGGTAGCTGGACGATATGAACTGGCCCAGACCCATCGCGCCGGCATAGGAGCCAAGTTGTTCTTTTACCTGCCATTGTTCGGCGTTTGCCAGGCGTAAATACTCGCTCAATTCGGAACGAAAGAATTTAGCCCGGGGCGGATAATGGAAAGCCAGCGTATACAATGAATCAAGTACCGGGTACTTGCCCAGATAGCTGCCGTAGAACGTTTCTATACCGATAATAGCGACGATAATTTCGGCCGGAACACCAAACTCTTGTTGTGCTCGTTGCAAGGTGTCGCTGTGCTCAGCCCAGAAGCGTTTACCCGCGTCCAGTCGTTTGTCAGTTAAAAAGATTGGGTAATATTGATACCAGGGTTTGGCTTCCCACGGACGTTGAATCGCGGCCAGCACGTCCTCGTTTTTTTCCGCCTGATTGAGCCATTCGCGGACTTGCTGTTCGCTAAATTCGTACTTTTCTACCTGTTCGTCGACAAAGGCATCGACTTGCTCCGTCGTCGCCGGCTCGTTTTGCATCGCCGCTACGTTTAAACTAATCAGTGCTAACCCGGCCAAGAATCGCATAATAAGCCCTTTTTAATTGTTGTTATCTATTGGTTTATTATTAATCGATGGTGTGTAGCAATTGACATTAAAATGCCAAAACCCGCTAAAATTGTGACCATCGATGTACCACCATAACTAATCAGTGGTAAAGGTACCCCGACTACCGGCAGTAATCCAGAGACCATACCAATATTTACAAACACATAAACGAAAAAGGTGAGGGTAAGCGCACCGCCCAACAGCTTGCTGAAAATATCCTGGGCTCGCAGCGAGATAATTAAGCCGCGTAAAATGACAAAGCCATACAGTGCCAATAGCAGTGTGACGCCGATTAAGCCAAACTCCTCGCTAAACACAGAAAAAATGAAATCGGTATGTCGCTCGGGCAAAAACTCCAGTTGTGACTGGGTTCCCTGCAGCCAGCCTTTGCCGTCAATACCGCCGGAACCAATGGCTATTTTTGACTGAATAATGTGGTAGCCAGAACCTAGCGGATCTCGCTCCGGGTTTAGGAATGTTAGTACCCGCTGGCGTTGGTAGTCATGCATCAGGTACATCCACAGGATGGGCGTAAATGCAGCGACTAATGCTACGGCAACCGTGATCAGGCGCCAACTTAAGCCAGCCAGAAAAATAACGAAAATACCGGCGCTGGCAACTAATAACGAGGTGCCCAGGTCGGGTTGTTTTGCAATTAACAATACGGGAATAAGGACTAGCGTCAGCGCGATAACCAGCCGCCCCAGGCGGATGGGGATGGCGCGACGATTAACGTACCAGGCTATCATCATGGGTACAGCAAGCTTCATTATTTCGGACGGCTGAATGGTGACAGGCCCAATATCCAGCCAGCGCTGTGCGCCTTTGCCAACCTCGCCAAAAAGTAAAACGGCGACTAATAAAAGTAGCCCAAAGCCGAATAAAATGGGTGAGAACCGTTCAAAAAAGCGCGGCGGGAACTGGGCTATAATAAATAACCCTACGAATGCCGCACTCACACGAATGGCCTGACGCCAAACCAGGGCTTCACTCTCGCCACTGGCACTATAGACGACAAACAGGCTGGTAACGGCCAATGCCAACAATCCCAATAACAATGGGCCGTCCAGGTGTAACTTCTTTAATATTGGGTTGCGTTGCCGCTCTTCAGTCGTCAGCATTGGCTAACCCCTGTTCTGTAACTTGCATGTAGCGTTGATACCAGCTGTCGAGCATCTCCCGCGCTGCAGGTGCTGCCACGCTGCCACCACCGCCAATGACGTTTTCTAATGCGACCGAGATAACCACTTGCGGGTCATCGGCCGGCGCATAGCCAACATACATGGCGTTATCGCGATACTTCTCAGCAATTTCTTCGGCCACGTACTCGGCATCTTCTGCCAGATTGACCACCTGTGCGGTACCTGTTTTGCCTGCTGACGTGTAGGGGGCGTCGGCGAAAGCGCGTCGTGCCGAGCCTTTAGCGCCCATATTAACATCTTCCATGCCTTGTTTAACGACCTGCCAGTGGCTCTCGTCTTTTAATACGATGGGTCGTTTGTACGCCGGCTCAGCAAGCGTTAGTCTGCCAATCGTGCCAAATCCGCGTAACAGGCGTGGCACCAGGTGTTCGCCCTGATTGGCCAGTGCTGCGGTGGCACTTACTAATTGCATCGGCGTTGCCGTCCAATAGCTTTGGCCAATCCCGACTGAAAGGGTTTCGCCGGCATACCAGGGCTGATTATAGCGTGCTCGCTTCCAGCCACGAGACGGCATTAGCGCGGGAATTTCCTCGTTAATATCAATACCTGTGGTTTCACCAAAGCCAAACTGTGTCATAAATCCGGAAATTTTATCGACCCCGAGTTTAAGTGCTAAATCATAGTAAAACGTATCGCAACTTTCTGCGATCGCAGTATTAATATTAACCCAGCCATGCCCCCAGGACAGCCAATCACGATAACGGCGATCAACGCCCTTTATTTCGAACCAGCCCGGATCCCAGATTCGACTGGTCGGGGTAATAACGCCTTCTTCTAATCCGAGTAAGCCTATATGCGGTTTGATTGTCGAAGCCGGCGGGTAACCGCCCTGAGTTGCACGATTAAGCAGGGGGCTATCTTTGGAGTTAAGTAACGATTGATAACGTTTAACGCTGATACCATTAACAAACCAGTTGGCGTCATAACTTGGCGTGCTTGCCATCGCTAAGATACCGCCTGTTTTAGCATCCATCAGGATGATTGACCCTCGTCGTTCGCCCAGTATTTCGGTTGCTTTACGCTGTAATTCAATATCAAGTTCCAGCACGATGTCCTGGCCCGGCACCGGTGCCTCGGTACTGAGCGTGCGCACCGCGCGTCCGCGGTTATTAACCTCAACTCGCTGATAACCGACTTCACCATGCAATTCACTTTCATAATATTTTTCGATACCGAGTTTGCCTATAGTACGGCTGGCTGCATAGTTTGCGAGTTCATCATTTTGCTTCAGTCGTTCAACATCGCGACGATTAATCTTGGCGACATAGCCGACCACATGGGTCAGAAGTTCTTTGTACGGATAGTGGCGAACCAGGCGGGCTTCGATACTGACACCCGGGAATTTATGTTGATGAGCGGCAAAGGTAGCAACCTGTTGCTCGTTGATATCATCCAGCAGCGTCACATTACTAAACCGTCGCTGCCCCCGCAGGTTGCGTTCAAACTGCGCTATATCGTCGTCGCTAATGGTCAGAATCTGTCGCAGTTCGGCAATGGTTGTATCAAGATCTTTAATTTCTTCGGGGATAATATCTAAGCTAAAAATCGGCAGGTTTTCTGCCAGCAGTACGCCGTTGCGATCATAAATTAACCCGCGGTTTGGCGCCAACGGCAGCAGCTTAATGCGGTTGTCGTTAGAGCGGGTTTGCAGTTCGGTATGTTCTTTAACTTGCAGATTGTAGAGGTTACCGATAAGTAAAATAAAAACCGCGGCAATAATACCGATAGCAACGAACACCCGCCTGGCAAATAGACTGGACTCGCTCTCGGTGTCTCGAATCGGCGTTCGGGTTCGCATCAGCTAACGCGGTCTCTGCTGTTATTCTCGGTGATAGGGGTGGTTGTTATTTAAGCTCCACGCCCGATAAAGGCTTTCTGCAACGATAACCCTGACAAGCGGGTGTGGCAGGGTGAGCGGGGATAACGACCAACGTTGTTCAGCAGCGGCTAAACACGTCGATGATAACCCTTCCGGCCCACCAACTAACAACGATACATCGCGACCATCCATTTGCCAACCCTCTAACTGCTGCGCAAGCTGGTGAGTCGTCCATGGTTTGCCGTGTACTTCCAGTGTCACGATGCGGTTTCCCTTAGGTACCGCATTCAACAAGGCCTCGCCTTCGAGCTCGGTAAGCCTGCGGGTATCGGCCTTCTTGCCGCGTTTGTGTGGGCTGATTTCGTGTAGGCTGAGTTTACATTCGTTTGGGAATCGGCGTTCGTACTCTTGATAGCCCTCGCTAACCCAGCCCGGCATTTTATTGCCCACTGCAAGTAGCTGTATTTGCACTTACTGGCTCCAGAGCTTTTCCAACTGGTAAAAGTCGCGTATAGACTCTTGCATCACGTGTAAAACGACGTCACCTAAGTCAACCAAAACCCATTCTGACTGCTCGCCACCCTCAATACCTAATGGCGGAATACCGGCATGTTTGGCTTCGGTTGCAACGTGCTCAGCAATACTACGGACGTGAGTTTTTGAGTTACCTGAACAGATAACCATAAAATCGGCAACATCGGTTTTGCCTTTTACATCTAACACGTCAATATCTCGTGCTTTCATATCATCAGCTTTATCTATAACGAACTGGCGCAATTGTTCAGCTTGCAATCTGGTATTCTCCATAAAATTAAACGGCGTTAGTTTAGCAGAATTACGTTAACGATACAGCTGTTGCTGCTCAATATACTCAGCAACGGCGGCCGGTACGGTATCGTGATGATTTTTTGTGTGCAAGCCGTTACGGATAGCCGTGGCCGAAATGTCGCGAAGCGGCGTATTAGCCAGGTAGATATAACCCTCAGACTGCTGATGCAAATGACCTGGCTGCTGACATTGGTGTTGCTTAATATAGTGACCTAAGGCTTCCGAGGCTTGTGCTAACTCATAGCCCGGGCGTGGCATTACCACCAGGTGCGCAAGATCTGTGAGTTGTTGCCACTGATACCAGCTATCCAACGACACCAGTGAATCCATGCCCATGACAAAAAGTAAAGTGTCCTGTGGGTACTGCTGTTTGAAATTTTGCAACGTTTTAACGGTGTAGGAGGGTTGCTGTGAGCGTAACTCAAAATCTTCGGCGACCAGTCGCTTATCTGTGTTACAGGCCAGTTTAACCATTTCCAGACGCTGTGCCGCGGTCGCGGCGGGTTGCGGCCGGTGGGGCGGAACTGAATTGGGCATTAGGTGTAGTGCGTCGATATTCAACTCATCGAGCAGTGCCAACGCGGTATCGATGTGGCCTTGATGAATGGGATCGAAAGTCCCGCCGAATAATGCTCGAATACTCATGCCATTGCCTGCAGCTGCTGCGGCAAATAGCCTTGGTGAGGGCCCACACAGATTAATGCCACACAATGAGTAAACAGGATATCAGCGTTTTCGCCTGAATCATTTTTTAGTGCTAACTCCAGTCGCTGCAATAACTGTTGTGCCTGTCGCAATGACTCCGCAGTTAATTGTTGGGCACGAGATTGATAGGCCTGTTGCTGCGAGCTCCAAATCATATTTTGACGGTAAATTGAATTGGCATCCAGTTGCTGCGTCAATGCTGTTTTTAACTGGCTCAACACCTGTACTTCGCGCTGCACCACCCACAATAACTGATGGCGGTCGACATCCTCGGCAAATAGGCGATGAAGCCGGTGGGCTGTCTCGGACCAGTCATTGCGTAATAATGAGTCTTGCAGTGCAAAGGCGTCAAAATGACTCACGTCACGCATTGCTTGTTTTACCGCATCGGCGTTCAGCGCTTGGTCGCTATGCATCAGCGCCCATTTTTGCAGTTCCTGATCGAGGCTGGGTAAATTGCCCTCAAACCATAACGCCAGCAATTCGGTAGCGTCGGCAGTTAGTTGTAATCCATGCTGCTGTGCCCGCTGGTGAATAAAGCGGGGCAGGCGGCTTTTATCGGGTGTCGGGGTGCGAACTAACCAACCTTGTTGGCTAAGCGCTTTAAACCAGCGGCTGTTATGTTGTTCTTTTTTCAGTTTATCACCGATCACAACCAGTAATTGTTCGGCAGGTGGTGATTTGGCGTAAGCCGTTAGTGCATCAGAGCCGTCCCGACCGGGTTTATTTTCCGGCAGAGTTAGCTCCAGCAGCGTAAACTGACTGAATAAACTCATAGACTGGCCGCTGTCATGCAGCTGTTGCCAGTCAAAATCAGGTTGCTGTTGCAGGCTCTGGCGTTCTAATTCGTCGCCAAATTGTTGCTTAAGGTGTTTTCGTAATAACGCCAGGGCATCCTGGCGTAGCAATAATTCTTCGCCAAATAACAACAACACGGGCGGCAGGGGATGTTGCTGCAGATGTTGCGTTAGTTGTTCGGCGAAGAGTTGTTTCATTAGTCGTCAGCAAACTCACTAATCATTTGACGCACCAGATGCCGCGCTGCGTCATCACGCATTTCGGCTACCAGCATTTCGCGTTCACGCGTTTTCGCCAGTGCGAAGTTTGGATCGTCCTGATAGTCGCGGGCAACCTCAATCGTATCCTCGATGATCAGTTCGCCATTTCTGATAACCTGATAATTAACCCGGTATAACAGCTCATACTCGGCAACCTGACCACTCTCGAACAAACTTAGTGTACGGCGTTCAAGTTGGTCTGAAAGCACCCGTAATTGTGCGACATCGGCTGCTGCCTGGTCGCTTAACTGGATACCCGCGGTAAGTAAGCGCTGACGCAGGCTGGCTTCCAGTTGTAGTGAACTGACCGACTGCAGTTGCATCTGCTGCAAGGTTGCCGGTAGCTGATAGTTATCGCGTAACTGAAAGCCACAGGCACTGAGCGTGATCATAACAATCACGCTCAGTAAGCTTTGACGCATGAGACGGAAGCTGGACATGAGTATTTAGCTCACCACAATATTGAAGATTTTGCCCGGTACGTAGATTTTCTTCCGCACCGTCTTGCCGTCGGTATACTTCTTCACCGCAGCATCACTAAACGCTTGTTCTTCAACTTGTTCGGCAGTAGCGTCAGCAGCGACTGTTAATTTAGCCCGTACTTTGCCGTTAACCTGCACTACGATCAGCTTTTCCTCTTCGACCAGCGCACTGTCATCAACCGCTGGCCAGGGGGCAAAGATTAAATCGTCCTGATGGCCTAATTCACGCCAAAGCTGCTCACAAATATGCGGGGTAATTGGCGCTAACATTTTAATCATCGCATCCAGTGCTTCGCCCATAACCTGACGGTCAGCATCACTTTCCAGCGGTGCTTTTTGCAGGTGATTAAGCAACTCCATTATGGCTGCAATGGCGGTATTAAAATGTTGCCGGCGACCCATGTCGTCAGACACTTTAGCGATGGTTTTGTGTAATTCGCGACGCCGATCTTTTTGTGCTTTGTTTAGCTCAGCGGCTTGCGCGTAGCCACCTGCCTGAATGAAGTCGTAAGTTAGTTTCCAAACCCGACGCAGGAACCGTTGTGACCCCTCAACGCCTGAATCTGACCATTCCAGTGTCATTTCCGGTGGTGCTGCGAACATCATGAACAAACGCACGGTATCAGCGCCATAGCGCTCGACCATGGTTTGTGGGTCAATGCCGTTGTTTTTAGACTTTGACATCTTGCTCATGCCGGCGATCTTTACGGGCTGACCGTCGTCTTTATGCGTGGCACCAACAACAGCGCCTTTGTCGTCTCGCGCTAACTCGACATCCAAGGGTGAAATCCATTGCTTACCGCCTTTCTCGTCTTCGCGATAGTAGCTATCGGCCAGCACCATGCCCTGACACAGTAACCGTTTAAAGGGTTCATCAGATTCAACCAGGCCAGTGTCGCGCAATAGCTTATGGAAGAAGCGCGCATACAACAAATGCAGAATGGCGTGCTCGATACCACCAATGTATTGATCGACCGGTAACCAGTAGTTGGCTTTTTCCGGATCCAGCATCGCTTGATCGTCTTGCGCACTGCAGTAGCGCGCGTAATACCAGGATGACTCCATAAAGGTATCAAAGGTGTCGGTCTCGTGTTCTGCCAGCTGGCCGTTGTAGCTTGTCTGGCGCCACTGCGGATCGGACTTAATCGGTGAGTTAACGCCATCCATAACCACGTCTTCCGGCAGTTTAACCGGTAACTGTTCTTCAGGCACGGGCACTGACTCGCCGTTTTCGAGGTTCAGCATGGGGATAGGGGTACCCCAATAGCGTTGACGCGAAACGCCCCAGTCACGCAGCCGATAATTAACCGTACGCTCACCGATACCGCGTTGCTCGATAACTTCGGCAATAGCATCAAATGCCTGCTGCGAGCTCATACCGTTGTATTGGTCAGAATTAATGACCGTACCTTTTTCGGTAATCGCACCAGCAGCTAAATCACCCTCGCCGCTGAAAGGCTCGATGACAGCAGTAATGGGTAACTCGTACTTGGTTGCAAATTCCCAGTCGCGCTGGTCATGTGCAGGTACTGCCATGACAGCGCCCGAACCGTAATCCATCAACACAAAATTAGCGACCCAAATAGGAATCTCTTTACCGGTTAATGGATGCACAGCCTTAAGGCCGGTATCCATACCGAGTTTTTCCATGGTTGCCAAATCAGCTTCAGCGACCTTGCTGTTCTTACAGCTTTCGATAAACTCAGCCAGTTGTGGATTTGTTTTTGCAGCTTCCAGCGCCAATGGATGCTGTGCTGCCAAGCCCATGTAGGTGACACCATATAAGGTGTCAGGACGGGTGGTGTAAACACTCAGTTTGTCGCTATGGTCAGCGACATCAAATTCAATTTGCAGACCTTCTGAGCGACCAATCCAATTGCGTTGCATGGCTTTGACTTGCTCTGGCCAGCCATCAAGTTGCTCCAGATCCTGCAGCAGCTCGTCAGCGTAATCAGTGATTTTAATAAACCACTGTGGAATTTCTTTTTGCTCGACGATGGCGCCACTACGCCAGCCGCGGCCATCGATAACCTGTTCGTTAGCTAATACGGTTTGATCAACAGGGTCCCAGTTAACGGTGGCGTTTTTCTTATACACAAGGCCCTTTTCGTAGAGCTTAGTAAAGAACCACTGCTCCCAACGGTAATAATCAGGCGAACAGGTCGCAACCTCACGATTCCAGTCATAACCAAAACCGAGACTTTTAAGCTGATCACGCATGTAATCAATATTTTGATAGGTCCATTTAGCCGGCGCTGTTTTGTTTTGAATAGCTGCGTTTT
The DNA here is from genome assembly GCF_019431395.1 of Idiomarina sp. NCBI lineage: Bacteria > Pseudomonadati > Pseudomonadota > Gammaproteobacteria > Alteromonadales > Idiomarinaceae > Idiomarina > Idiomarina sp. The sequence continues at coordinate 1,300,495 of NZ_CP080268.1, read as the reverse complement.
CTGCCGGTAGGCCAAAGGCATCCCAACCCATCGGCTGCAGGACATTTTTACCCTGCATACGTTGATGGCGGGAAATCACATCACCCAGCGTATAGTTGCGTACGTGACCCATGTGTAGTTTGCCACTTGGGTAGGGGAACATCGATAAGCAATAGAACTTTTCTTTATCGGGCTGTTCGCTGGCTTCAAATACCTTGTCTTGTTGCCACCGCTGCTGAATGGCCTGTTCAATCGCCGAAGGACTGTATTGTTCTTGCATAGTGTTGATTACATCCGGTTTGCAAAAATGAAGCGTTAGGTCGTTTAGCTAATCGCGTACCACATCACTAACATGATGATAATACCGGCCAGACCGAAGAAAATATTCTCAAAACGCTGACGTTGCACTGCCTGGCGATCGTCCGTGTCTGCCGGAATGAAAAACATAAGCCAACTGCTTAATCCTAAACCGCCCGCGGCGACTAACACTGCAAATAAGAGAGCATCGAAGATGTTTTCCATGATGTAAATTCCTGTGAAGATAAAGATCGCTGTTATTGTACTGATTTTTGTGGTGGCTGACCACGTCTGTTACTTGCGGCCTTGAGCCAGGGCAAAAGTCCCAGTGCTGCCAGCAGCCAGGTAAAAGTATGCCCGAAGCGGGCAAACCAGGTTTGACCGCTGACTTGAGGCACTTCCGCTGATACCGTGGTGGCGGTAAATTGTGGCGCATCGGCAATGATGCGGCCATGCTCGTCAGTAATAGCAGAAACGCCGTTGTTGGTTGCTCTTAATAGCGGGCGGCCCAGCTCTTTAGCCCGCATTTGGGCTATTTGCATGTGTTGCCAGGGGCCATGTGAGTCACCAAACCAAGTGTCGTTACTGACAGTTAATAAATAGTCGGTGTCAGCCTGAGTGTTCAGGCGGACCTGGTTACTAAAAGCAATTTCATAACAGATGGCGGTATTTAATTTATGATCGTTAGCAACCAAATTAGGTTGCTGTTCGCTGCCACGGGCAAAAGACGACATGGGGAGATTAAACAAGGGGGCCAGTGGCCGCAGTACGTCCTCAAAAGGCACAAACTCGCCAATAGGTAATAACTGGTGTTTACGGTAACGGTTGTCGTGGCCGTACTGGTAGTCACTATCCAGTTGTTGTTGCTCCTGGCCTAATACGATAACACTGTTGTAAAACGCGTCATTGTTCGCATCGTAATCGATAATACCGGTGATTAAACCGGCGCCATTGATACTTGCTGCCTGGTCAATATTATAAAGAATATCGTCGGCATAGGGTTCCAGCGCCGTAATCGCTGATTCAGGCCATATTACAATGTCATGCTGGTATTGCGGCCGCGTTAGGTCCAGATAGCGCAAAATATTGGGCCATTGCTGATCGGCCTGCCACTTCAGGGACTGTTGAATATTACCCTGAACCAGCAACACGGATGTCGTTTCCGGCGAGCGCTTCAGTGGCTGTAACATCGGCGTTAACCAACCTAACACAATGAACACGACCACCAATAATGCGTTTTGCGGGCGCGCCTGCTGTATGCCCGTAACAATCGCCAGTGCGATAAACCAAAGGGCGACGGTAATACCGGGTTGACCCACTGCCGGCGCTAAACCGCCGAGTAGTGCGTCGGTTTGTGTATAACCCAGTCCCAGCCAGGGAAAGCCGGTAAACAGCCAACCGCGTAATGTTTCTGCGACCAACCACAGCAGCGGCAGGCTAAACAGCCAGTAACCAGAGCGTAAACAAAGCTTGCGCCACAGTGCAAAGGTTGCGGCAGGGTAGAGCGCCAGGTAAGCGACTAATAGCGCCAACACAATAACGTTGACGGCGTCAGGCATGCCACCGTATTGATCGATGCTGACATAAATCCAGCTAAGGCCGGCACCAAACCAGCCAAAACCGAATGCAAAGCCACTATTAAACGCTTGTCTGGGTGTTAATGAGCCGATCAAGTAGACGACTAACGGTAAGATCCAAAATGGCAGAATCGCGACAGAATAGGGTGCGTAGGCAAAGCATAACAGCCCGCCCAGCACCAGCAGAATAATTTGCCTAAGCCACGCAATCTGTTTAATGCGTGTCAGCACGGACGCAATCACTCAGCAGCATCCTCGTCCTGTTGGGTGGTTTCTGGAATGCTGACCTGCAATTGTTGAATACGGCGCTTATCGGCACTGGTAATACGGAATACAAAACCTTCCAGTGTGATTTCTTCGCCTGCTTGCGGTAAGTGACCAAAACCGTGGGCTACTAAACCGCCGACGGTATCGTTTTCGTCATCGCTAAAATCACTACCAAAGTAATCGTTGAAGTCTTCGATGGTGGTTAGTGCTTTTATCGAATAACGGCTGGCGCTTAGGCGCTTAATGTTAGCTTTTTCGTCTTCGTTGTGGTCGGTTTCATCTTCAATCTCGCCGACGATTTCTTCGAGGATGTCTTCGATGGTGACCAGACCCGATACGCCGCCGTATTCGTCCACCACAATTGCCATGTGATAACGGTTAGAACGAAAATCTTTGAGCAATACGTCGACCCGCTTACTTTCAGGTACGATCACAGCCGGACGCATCACGTTTGATAACGAGAATTCGTCATCGGTAAAGTTAAAGCCATAACTCAGCAGATCCTTTGCCAACAAAATACCCTCTACATGGTCTTTGTTATCGGTAACAACCGGGTAGCGGCTATGTTGTGATTCGATGACGATGGGCAGGAAATCCTCAACACCTTGATTTATGTCGATGGTCACCATTTGTGAGCGGGGGATCATGATGTCGCGAACTTTAAGCTCGGCTACGTCTAAGACACCCTCAATCATCTCCTTGGTATCGTTATCGATCAGGTCGCGTTCCTCTGCATCCTGAATTAAATCGACAAGTTCTTCTCTGCTTTTCGGCTCCCCGGTGAAGACTTGCAGCAATCGTGCTGCCCAGGACTTCTGTGAAGAGCCGTTGGCTGAGTGGGGGTTGTCGTCGCTCATTAAGCGTTGTGCTCCGTGTTAGTTGATACTTGGTATGGATCAGCGATGTTGAGCGCAGCTAAAATCTCGCGTTCCAGCTGTTCCATCTGCTCGGCTTCATCGTCTTCGATATGGTCATACCCCAGCAAGTGAAGCGTACCGTGTATCACCATATGCGTCCAGTGATCAATCAGGGCTTTATGCTGCTGTTCAGCTTCTTCTTTTACCACGTCCGCGCAAACCACCAGATCGCCCAATAGGGGGATCGGTAATTCTACCGGTGCAGAAAAAGGAAAGGATAAGACATTGGTCGCATAATCGCGGCCACGAAACTCGTTATTAAGCTGTTGACCTTCTGTCTTATCGACTACACGTATCGTCAGCTCGGCATCAGCGAATTTGTGTGGCGTGTCGGCGGCAGCATGCGTGAGTGCAGCGCCAACCCAGCTCTGTAGTTGTTGGTGGCTGGGTAAACCGATGTCGTTGTCGGTATTGATTTGGTAATCAATCGCGATCGGCATGGGACTTCTTACTGTCAAAATCGTCGTAGGCTTCGACAATACGCTGCACCACCGGGTGGCGAACCACATCACCAGCCTGGAAGAAGGTAAAGCTTATAGCTTCGACTTTGCTTAATACTTCGATGGCATGGCGCAGTCCGGAACGTTGTCCACGCGGTAAATCAATCTGGGTGATATCGCCAGTGATAACCGCACGCGAATTAAAGCCAATACGGGTCAGGAACATCTTCATTTGTTCCATGGTGGTATTTTGACTTTCGTCCAGAATAATAAACGCATCATTGAGCGTGCGCCCGCGCATGTAGGCCAGCGGTGCCACTTCAATAACGTTACGCTCAATCAGCTTTTCGACTTTTTCAAAACCCAGCATTTCGAACAATGCGTCATAGAGCGGGCGCAAGTAAGGGTCGACTTTTTGTGCCAGATCGCCCGGCAGGAAGCCGAGCTTCTCACCTGCTTCAACAGCCGGGCGCGTAAGCAAAATACGGCGGACTTCCTGACGTTCCAGCGCATCAACGGCGCAGGCGACTGCCAGATAGGTTTTACCGGTACCGGCAGGACCAATACCAAAGTTTACATCGTGCGCCAAAATAGCCCGTACATAGCCGGCCTGGCTATGATTGCGAGGTTTAATTAAACCGCGCTTGGTTTTGATGTGGGTCATTTTTTCGGCTGCAGGGTCAGAGCTATCCTGCTCCAGTACCTTCGCCTGCTGGATTGCTAAGTGCACCTGCTGTGGTTCAATGGTACCTGCCTGGCCCTTAACGGTGGCGGTTTCGACATATAGGTCGCGCAGAATATTTTGCACCGCGGCGACCGTGTCTCCGGGCCCGATAAGGCGAAAGTTATGGCCTCGGTGGGTAATTTCGACGCCCAGTCGGCGCTCAATGTGTTTGAGGTTTTCGTCAAACGGACCGCACAGATCCGAAAGCCGACGCAAATCGGTCGGCTCGATATCAAATTCTAAAGTTTCAGTTTGTGGACTCAATCCAATCCTCGTTATGTTGTTAAACAGGCGTAACCCGGCCAACACCCAGTTCGTCGGGTTCGTTAGCTCGGCCACGCTGTAAAATAGTTTCCGGCGCGGTATCAACACGCAGACCCATGTCTGCCTCTTCGCGCAGCAATTCGCCGCGTAGGGAATTAGGCAGCACCTCGGTGATGTTGACATCAACGAACTGACCGATCATATGGGGCTGACCAACAAAGTTTACAACCCGGTTGTTCTCAGTACGTCCAGACAACTCCATCGGGTTTTTCTTCGACGGGCCGGTAACCAGAATACGTTGCTCGGTATTCAACATACGACGCGCATGTGCCATCGATTGCTGGTTAAGGCGCTGCTGTAATAATTGCAGGCGTTGCTTTTTGGTTGCCTCGCTGACATCGTCAGGCAAGTCCGCGGCCGGTGTACCCGGACGCGCGCTGTAGATAAAGCTAAAGCTCATGTCAAAATCAATGGCCTGGATTAAATCCATAGTCGCTTCAAAATCGGCGTCGCTTTCACCCGGGAAGCCAATAATAAAGTCCGACGACATGGCAATGTCAGGACGGGCTTTTTTCAGCGCACGGATTTTTGATTTATATTCCAGCGCCGTATGGCCGCGTTTCATCATCGTTAATACACGGTCAGAACCACTCTGCACCGGCAGGTGCAAATGGCTGACTAATTCCGGGATAGTTTTATAAGCTTCAACGATATCGTCGGTAAACTCGACCGGGTGCGAGGTGGTGTAGCGAATACGGTCAATGCCATCAATGGCTGCGACCATATGCAGCAACTCGGCAAACCGACACACACTGCCGTCAAAGTTTTCGCCGCGGTAGGCGTTAACATTTTGACCCAGTAAGTTGACTTCGCGCACGCCTTGCTCGGCTAATTGTGCGATTTCATAAATGACGTCGTCGACCGGACGGCTGACTTCTTCGCCACGGGTATAGGGCACAACACAGAACGAGCAGTATTTTGAGCAACCTTCCATAATTGAAACGAAGGCGCTGGCACCATCTGCTTTGGGCTCGGGTAAGCGGTCAAATTTTTCGATTTCCGGGAACGAGATATCGATCATGGGCTGATGACTATCACCCACCTGTTTAATCATTTCCGGCAAACGATGCAGCGTTTGCGGGCCAAACACCACGTCGACAAAAGGAGCACGGGCGCGAATGGCATCGCCTTCCTGTGACGCAACACAGCCACCCACACCGATCAGCAGATCCGGATTATCTTTTTTCAGGTTCTTCCAACGCCCCAGCTGATGAAAGACCTTTTCCTGTGCCTTCTCACGAATGGAGCAGGTATTTAACAGGATGAGGTCAGCGTTCTCGGCTTCCTCGGTAAGTTCGTAGCCGTGAGTTGCGTTAAGCAGATCCGCCATTTTAGCTGAATCATACTCGTTCATTTGGCAACCCCAGGTTTTTACATACAGTTTCTTACTCATGGTCTCTCAATGCTTGCTGCGAACGTTTGTACTAAAAAGGGCGCGTATTTTACCGCGCTTAAGGGGGTAAAGCCAACAGCTTATGGTTAATTTTTACGCCGGCTGCGAATGGCAAAATAGCCGGCCGTCATAATGATTAATGTTCCCCACAACATATGCCAGTAAACCGCTTCGTCAAAGAACCAATAGCCTAAAATAGCGGCGAATATCACGGAACTATAGGTAAAAACACCAATTTTTGCCGCGGGTGCAATAGAAAAAGCCTTAGTCATGGCCAGCTGACCATAGACCGCCAGGCTGCCCATTAGCGCTAACCCCCACCAATTATCAGCCGGAATCGGTTGCCACAACCAAATAAGGGGAATCGCCGATGCCACGGTGGCAAAGCCGGAAAAATAAAACACAATTTTACTGGTTGATTCGGTGCTGGACATGCGTTTGATGACGGTTTTTGTGAACGCAGCCAGGGCGGCAGCAATAAATGCGACACCCACCACTGGCGAAATATCGCTACCCAGTGGATCAAGGAAAATAAACACGCCGACGAAACCCAGCGCAATCGCCAGCCAGGTTTGTCGGGCCACGTATTCGTTTAACCACAACCAACCAATGACAGGAATTAAAAACGGCGACAACAGCAGCACCAGCGTGGCTTGCGCCAACGGGATAGTGGCAATGGCGTAAAAAAACAAATACATCGCGCTGATACCGGCTACACCACGGATCAGATGTAGTTTAAGCCGCCGGGTTTTGAGGGCGCCGGCACCTCTGCGCCAAAGCCAGGGAGCAAGTACCAGAAAAGCTAGCACATTGCGGAAAAACACCAGTTGTTCAAAGTTCTGGCTTGCCGAAAGGTGTTTAACCAGCGCACTAACGCCGGCAAAACTGGCTTCTGCCGATAGCAGTAATAGTGATGCCCAAACGACGGCATGAGGAGATGTATCACTTAATCGGTTGCCCATTACTCGCTCTAACGCTGGTATGATATGACTATGATAACGGAAATTGCATGTAAATTGTGGTATTTGTAACGCGATAGCAGGCAAGAGCATGGCAAGTTATGGAGTCGGACATGAAGCAGTATGTGATTAACGGTGGTGGCATGGTTGGTGCGGCGGCGGCATTGGCGCTGGCAGAGCAGGGTCATCAGGTAACCCTGGTTGATCTGCAACCCCCGGGTGCTGCACGGCCCGCCTGGGATTTACGCATCTCCTCGGTTAATCAGCATCACTGGTTGTGGTTAAACAGCCTGGGTCTTGAGCAAACCATAGATACTCAAAAAGTGATGCCTTATACGGATTTGTCGGTTACCACCCAGTCCGGCGATACGCTACGCTTTGGTGCTACTGACGTTAACCTGCCGCAACTGGGCGTTATGGTCGAGAACAATACGCTGCAGCGGGCACTGTGGGAATTACTATCCGAACATCCGCGAGTTAGCCTAAAAGTCCCCGAACGTATTACAGAATTCGATCTTGCTCAGCAACGGTTGGTTTTAGCAAGTGGCGAAGCCTGTGATTATGATGTTTTGATTGGCGCCGACGGTGCCAACTCGCAGGTTGCTCAGGCGATTAATATCAGTTATCGCGGTTGGGATTACGGCCAACGCTGTTTGCTGGCAAATGTACGATTGTCGCAGCCGCAGGCGGCTGCAACCTGGGAAGTGTTCAGGCCGCAGGGACCGTTTGCGTTATTACCATTAACCGACCAACAAGCCTGTTTAATTGATTATCGCAGCAGCGCCGAGATTAACTGCATCAGCCGCGATGAAAACACCCTGGTTAAAGCCTTGCATCACACCTTTGCTGATCGTATTGGTGCGTTTGAGCTGTTGTCTCATGCGAGCTTTCCGTTGCAGCGCAAACACGCGCTTAATTATAGCGACGGTCAGTCGGTGATATTGATGGGAGATGCGGCACACACCATTCACCCGTTAGCGGGGCAGGGCGTGAATCTGGGTTTTGCAGATATTCGCAGTTGGCTTAACTGTAATGACGATATGGCGGCTTATGAACAGGCGCGTAAAACAGAGAATCAGCGCATGATGCGGGCTATGGATATGATTAACTGGGGCTTTCGATCACAGAACCCATTACTGAAATTGGGGTTACGGGCGGCTTTTAAAGGCTTTGATGTACTGGGATTAAAGCAACAGGTTATAGCGCGGGCGATGCAGACATAAATTACAGGCATAAAAAAACCACCATTGAGGTGGTTTATTTAATCTGCGTGGGCACCATGATTTAATCATCGAGCATTTAATCAATGGTGCGGAGGGAGGGACTTGAACCCTCACGTCCTTTCGGACACTAGCACCTGAAGCTAGCGCGTCTACCAATTCCGCCACCACCGCAGACTGGGAAAGTGTGGCTGGGGCACCAGGGATCGAACCTGGGAATCGCGGGATCAAAACCCGCTGCCTTACCGCTTGGCTATGCCCCATCCAACTTTGGACCGACTCACCACTGTAACAGCGAACAACTGATGGCTGGGGCACCAGGGATCGAACCTGGGAATCGCGGGATCAAAACCCGCTGCCTTACCGCTTGGCTATGCCCCAATTGTCAGTTGAAAAGAGAGATTGGTGCGGACGGAGAGACTTGAACTCTCACGCCGTGAGGCACTGGAACCTAAATCCAGCGTGTCTACCAATTCCACCACGTCCGCACAACAAGTGACTGTTAAGTTTGGTGGCTACGGCGAGATTCGAACTTGCGACCCCAGCATTATGAGTGCTGTGCTCTAACCAGCTGAGCTACGTAGCCACTACCTAACTTTTTATTGCGCATCTCTCTGTGAGTGCGGCGCGTATTATGCAAATCGCTTCGCTTACCGTCAACCTCTTTTTAAGAAAAAAACACGCTTTTGAGCTTAACTGGTCAAAAAACGGCAAAAACGCTGAATAATCACACGCTTTTGCTCGGCACCGAGGCTTACCAGGGTAATTCTTCACCATTGCTGTGGTAAAAATGTCCGGTTTTTTCCAGCGTCAATTCGGCAATACGTTTAATTAAACGTCCAGCTGCCTCTTCGGCAGTGATATCGCCTCGATTTCCAACCATGTCGGTTTGTACGTAGCCCGGATGCAACAATACCACCGCAATGCCCTGGTCTTTTAAGTCCAGCGCCAGTGACTTACCGGCAGCGTTGAGTGCGGCTTTAGACATACGGTAGCCATAACGACTGCCGGAGCCATTATCAGCAATTGACCCCATGCGGCTGGTAATCAAGCCGACTTTACTGCCGTCGGATAAATTATCCAGCAATGCATCAGTCACCCGTAGTGGCGCGATGGCGTTGACTTCGTACTGCGCGCGCAGACTGCCGCCATCAATATCGCCAAGCTGATCATTGTTAAGCAGTCCGGCATTGTTAATAAGGATATCAATTGGCTTGCTGCCTATGGATTCTTTCATGCGCAGCAGGTCTGACTCCTTGGTCACGTCAATGCCCTCAATAATATCAACGTCCAGTGCGGTGAGTTGTTTGGAGTTATTGCGACAGACCGCGGTGACTTTATAGCCGGCTTTGCTGTATTGCTTCGCAAATTGAAAGCCGATACCGCGATTAGCCCCTGTAATAACGACGTGTTTCATTTTATACCTCAGTTTGCTGCGGTGGCGGTTAATCGCTGATGCCACCTTCGGTTAATTTTTTAGGATCTAACAAGTGTTGCAACTTATCGCGCCCCAAATCAGTCATTTCATCGGCCACGTCTATAATGGCGCGCCCCTCTTGATAGGCTCTTTTGGCAATTTCTGCGGCTTTATTGTAACCAATCACCGGGTTTAGTGCGGTTACCAGAATTGGGTTTTTAGCCAGCGCTTCGTTCAACCGATCATGGTTAACTTCAAAGTCTTTAATCGCCTTGTCAGCAAGGCTGAGGCAACTGTTACTGAGTAATTCGATGGATTGTAATAGGTTATAAGCAATCACCGGTAACATCACGTTAAGCTGGAAGTTGCCCTGTTGCGCCGCGGTGGTTATGGTTGTGTGGTTGCCATTAACTTGCGCCGCCACCATAGCAATTGCCTCGGGAATGACCGGATTGACCTTGCCCGGCATGATGCTACTGCCCGGCTGCAGTGCTGTTAACTGAATTTCGCCCAAGCCCGCCAACGGTCCGCTGTTCATCCAACGCAGATCGTTGCTGATTTTGAGCAGGGTGGTTGCGAGCGTGTTGAGTTGCCCGTGCAACTGTAAATTTAATTCCTGGCCGGCAATGCCGGTAAATGGATTGGGCGAGGCTTTAAAATCACTACCACAATCATTTGACAATGCGCGGGCGAAGGCATCGGCAAATGCTTTCGGTGCGTTAATACCAGTACCGATGGCGGTACCGCCTTGTGGCAGGACCTTGCTGTGTTGCAGTAACTGCGGCAATTGGCCGGCGCTTTGATCCAGCTGCCCGGCCCAGGCATCAAGCTCCTGCGCCATAGTCATTGGCATGGCATCCATCAAATGTGTACGACCGGTTTTAACCACGTCACGTAACGCTATCGCTTTGTTGCGGGTAACATCGATAAGGTGCTTGAGCGCCGGCTGCAGTTGTTGTTCAATCATCAGCACGCTGGCTATCTGCAGCGCCGTCGGAATAACATCATTGCTGGACTGGCTTTGATTAACATGGTCGTTAGGATGAACCTCTACGCCTTGTTGTTGGCAGAGATTAGCTATGACCTCGTTAACATTCATATTAGAGCTGGTGCCCGAACCTGTCTGGAATACATCCACGGGGAACTGCTGCTGGTGTTGGCCATAAATTATTTGCTCCGCGGCGGCGCGGATCGCGTCCCGTTGTTGTGCGGTTAAACCGGCGACCTCGGCATTAGCCGTGGCCGCTGCTGCTTTTACCCGGGCGATGGCTTTGATCATGGGCAATGGCAGAGTCAGGCCACTGATCGTAAAGTTATTAACAGCGCGTTGGGTTTGCGCCGCGTACAGCGCATCAGCAGGTACTTGTATCTCGCCCATGCTGTCTTGCTCGGTGCGATATCCGTTACTCATACCAAAACTCCTTCTTTTATCAGCGTTGCTGTAGTTATAGCAGTGGTTATAACAGATTACGCGAAGTCGATTGCCAAGATCACATCATGGTTGCAGAAATGGCGACATCAAGTAATCTAGAATTATTAATCAATAAATTGGATAGTTCTGTGAAGTTAATTTTAACCATTATTGCTACGCTGTTGTTGCCGTTTGCATTGCAAGCTCAGGCACAAACAACAATTAAGTTACGCGACAGCGCCGGTAACGAACTACCCAATGCTGTGGTTTGGGCTGCTGACGATGCCGTAAAAGCGGGGGCGCGGATGACCCCGCAGCAGGTTAATATTGACCAGGTTAACCGTCAGTTTACGCCGTTTATGACGGTTATTCGCAAAGGCAGCGAAGTAACCTTCCCTAATAGTGACAATATTCGCCATCACGTTTATTCATTTTCTGAGCCTAAACCGTTCGAAATTAAGTTATATGCCAATGAAGAGCGACCGACTTTGGCTTTCGAACAAGCCGGTTTAGTCACGCTGGGATGCAATATTCATGATCAAATGATAGCGCATATCGTTATCACCGAACGCGAATCGGCGTGGATAAGTAACGCAGCCGGCGTCGTTGAGCTGCCGTTAGTGGCCGCCAACGGATCGGTAGCAGTCACCATTTGGCACCCCTGGATGGGCACTGACCTGGCTACTGCAAGAACTATCAAAATCGAACCTGGCACCAGCAACATGTTAACCCTTGAAGTGACGCCGCCGCAGCGCGAAGAAAAACCGAAATCTCGCCTGCAACAACGGTTTAATCGCACAGGTTCGCTATGATCCGCACTTTCAGGACACGCTTACTGATTATTTTATTATTGTTGGTCGCAGGCGCTCTGACGATATCCCTGGCGGCCATGGGCGTAGCGGTAAAGGAGCAGGTCGAGCGCTCGGTGAGTCAGGAGCTGGTGGTCAGTGATCGGGTGTTTAGGGAGCTACTGGATAACCGCAGCCAATTGTTAAAACAGGCAGCGGAAGTACTGACTGATGACTTTGGCTTTAAGCGTGCAGTGGCTACCGGCGACCGTGAGACGATAGTTTCTGCACTGGTTAATCATGGTGACCGTATTGGCACAGAGTTAATGGTATTACGGGGTCCCGACGGCGCTGAAATTGCTGCAACTCACAGTTTGCCAGCGTCCACAAATACAATCGACTCGGCTAATGCGGGCCAGCAATTAGCGTTGGTTGGAGGCGAGTTGTTTCAATTAATTACGGTGCCGGTACGGGCGCCACAACTGATTGCCTATGCGACCCTGGGGTTTACTATCGACTCATCGCTGGCTACTGAATTGCAGAGCTTGGCCAACGCCGATATTAGCCTTTGGCAAGAATCTAATAGCAGTGTGTTGGCATCAAGTCTGTCGGCTCGCGAACAGCAGGCTTTAAGTCAGTTATTAAAGAACGGCGAAGACCTGTCAACATGGCTCGAAACACAATCGCTGGTGGGTAAAGAGGCATTACTCAGCACCGATTCGGATGAACAGGTTCACGTATTGCTGTCGGCATCGATAGAAAAAGCCCTGCAGGAGTTTAATCAACTGCAATGGCATATTGCCGTCATCGCATTAATTGCGATGTTACTGGCTGGGGTCGTGGCGATATTGATGTCGCGCAGTGTCTCGCGACCGCTGGAGCGATTGATTAAGGCAGCACAACAATTACAACGCGGTGATTATGGTCAACTGCGTTTAGAGCAGCGTGATGATGAATTTGGTCAATTGGCGGTGACCTTTGATTCGATGCGCACCGCGATATCCGAACGTGAGCAAAGAATCTCGTTTCAGGCCATGCACGATCAATTAACAGGCTTGCCCAATCGCCGTTATTTTGCTGATTACCTGGGTCAATGGTTAAAGCAACAACGTAGCGGCACCTTACTACTGGTAAATATTTATCAATTCAGAACGTTGAATGACAGCCTCGGGCAAAAAGTTGGCGACCAGGTGTTAGCGCAAATTGCTCAGCGCTTATCAGAACAAAGTGGCATCGAGTTCGTAGCCCGTGTCGGGGGGGATGAATTTGCCTTGTTATATTCCCCGTTATTGACTGAGGACAGTAGTCAGGTCAATGAATTGTCCCGTCAGTTGGCGGCGCCGGTAAAAGTTGGTGAAAGTGATTATCCGATCGCATTTAATTGCGCAGCGGTCGTTTTTCCGGAGCACGGAGACGGCTTCGATACGTTGCTGCGGCGGGCGCAAGTGGCTGTCCAGCGGGCGAAGTCGGAGCACGCGTTTGTCAGCTTTTACCGACATGGAATGGATGAACAACATCTGCGTCAGTTAACTATCCTCGAGCAGTTACAGCAGGCCTGTGACGGCAATGAATTAAAGCTTCTGCTGCAGCCAAAAATTGACTGCCAAACAGGCAAAACAATCGGCGCAGAAGCACTGTTGCGCTGGCATAGTCAGGTGCTCGGCTTTGTTGGACCCGATGAGTTTATTCCGTTGGCAGAGCAGTCCGGACTCATAAAGCAGCTGACCCGCTGGGTGTGTGAAACAGCGGTCGAGATCATACAGTCGTTAACGCTGCGGGATGGTGCGTTCAGCCTAAGTGTCAATCTGTCTGCAGTGGATTTGCTTAGCGATGAGATATTGCGATTATTTGATGATCTCAAACAGCTACAAAGCGACATTCATCAGTACTTAATCCTTGAGGTCACCGAAAGTGCGATTGTAACCGACCCGGAGGCCGCAATTAGTCGTTTAAACTGGCTAAGAGAGCGGGGCTTTAGGGTGTCCATTGATGATTACGGAACTGGCTACTCGTCGCTGGCACAGATGCGCAACCTGCCGGTAAACGAGTTGAAGATTGATCGTGCCTTTGTGCAACCGTTAGCGAACAGTGTAGTTGATCAGTCGATTGTGCGTTCGACTATTCAGCTTGCCCATGAACTTAATCTATCAGTCGTTGCAGAGGGCGTCGAAGACGAGTCCAGCTGGCGGCTTCTGCAACAACAAGGCTGCGATGTACTGCAGGGATTTTATTTTAGCAAGCCGATAGCCGTGGCTGAATTTAAACAGCGATTAGAGGATGAAGCGAATGAAAACTAAGTTGTCGGTAGCCGCCTGTGCGTGCGCCATGGCGGTGGCACTGACCAGCAGTGTGCATGCCAAGACGCCGGGCTCTAAGCTTTTGGCAACCGGTGGTGCATCGACCATCGAGGGCGCCGGAGGCGGGGGAATTGTTCCCTGGGCTACACTGAGTTCGTACGCTGATACCGGCGAGTGGGGCGCTACGGTTAATCTAAGCGAAGTTAGTGTTGACGATTTTCGTTTAAGTGTTAAGGGAATAAGTGCCTCCTGGAACAATCGCATCGAAGTATCTTACGCGCGCCAGACCTTTGATTTATCCACCATTGGCGGTGAGCTGGAGCAAAATATTGTTGGTGCCAAGGTACGTGTTGTCGGCGACCTTGTTTACGGTGATTTGCCCCAGATCAGTGTCGGCGCGCAACATAAGAGTAATCAGAGCTTCGCGCTGCCGAGCGCCGTCGGCGCTTTAGATGATAGTGATACAGACTGGTACGTGAGCGCGGCCAAGGCCTGGTTAGATGGCCCGTTTCACCGCACCTGGGTGGCCAATGTGACAGCGCGCAATACCCGCGCAAACCAACTTGGATTACTGGGTTTTGGCGGCGATGATGAGGCTGACTCGACGTGGGTAGCTGAAGCGTCTGTGGCAATGTTTATTAATCGCTACTGGGCTGTCGGTGCAGAGTACCGGCAAAAGCCTGATAACCTGACATTTGCTGAGGAACAAGACTGGCGTGATATTTTTGTCGCTTATTTTCCTTCTAAGCGTGTGTCGTTGGTTGGCGCCTATACCGATCTTGGCAGCATTGCCGGACTTGATAATCAAAGCGGCTGGTACCTGTCAGTGCAGGCCGCATTTTAAGGAATGATGATGAAAACGTTATTATTTTCGTTGTTACTGTTAACCGCGCCGCTGGCGGCGGGACAAAGCGTTTATCAACAACTCGGTGAAAAAGAGGGGATATCGGCAATAGTCGAAGAGATGCTCTACCGCGTGGGCGGCGATGAGCGGATTGTGCACCATTTTGATGGCGTCGATATTGTCCACGTCCACGAGCAAATCACCCTGCAAGTTTGTGACGTGGTTGGTGGCCCCTGTGAGTACAAAGGGGAAACAATGCAGGTTTCGCACGAAGGCATGGGCGTGACGCACGCGGACTTCAATGCATTGGTGGAACACCTGATTGCAGCGATGGAGAAACACGAGGTACCGGTTGCTGCACAAAATCAATTGTTAGCGGCTCTGGCACCCATGTACGAAGATATCGTGCAAGAATAAGCAACCAGTAAAAGCAAAAAAGCTGCTCTGGTGATTAGCCATGAGCAGCTTTTGTTTGCGGTTGGGGTTTATACGTTAAAACGGAAGTGAATCACATCACCGTCTTTAACGATATATTCCTTGCCTTCTAAACGCCACTTACCGGCATCTTTGGCACCCTGTTCGCCGTTGTGGGTAACAAAATCGTCATAACCAACAATCTCGGCACGGATAAAACCTTTTTCGAAGTCAGTATGGATGCGACCCGCTGCCTGCGGTGCCGTTGAACCCACTTTAACGGTCCAGGCTCTGACTTCCTTAGGTCCTGCGGTAAAATACGTTTGCAGGTTAAGTAGTTCATAACCAGCGCGGATTACGCGGTTTAAACCCGGTTCGTCCTGACCAATCTCAGATAAAAACTCTTCTTTATCGGCATCGTCGAGTTCCGCAATTTCAGATTCTATCGCTGCGCAAACCGCTACCACTACTGCGTTTTCCTTACTTGCGATATCGCGAACTTTATCCAGATACGGGTTGTTTTCAAAACCGTCTTCGTTAACGTTAGCGATATACATGGTCGGCTTTAACGTCAGCAGGTTATATGAACGGATGGTGGCCAGGTCGTCTTTGCTTAAATCGACCGAGCGTGCCATTTCGCCTTCATCAAGTGCCGGCTTTAATTTTTCCAGTACCGCGATTTCGGCTTTTGCCTGCGCATCGCCGCCTTTGGCTTTTTTACCTAAACGGTGGAGTGATTTCTCTACCGAATCCAAGTCCGCCAGTGCTAACTCGGTATTAATGGTATCGATATCATCAGCCGGGTTTACGCCACCGGCAACATGCACGATGTTATCGTCTTCGAAGCAGCGTACCACGTGGCCAATTGCATCGGTTTCGCGGATGTTAGCCAAAAACTGGTTGCCCAGCCCTTCACCCTGGGAGGCGCCTTTTACCAGACCAGCGATGTCGACAAACTCCATCGTTGTTGGCAGCACCCGCTGAGGGTTAACAATTTCGGCGAGCTTATCTAAGCGTGGATCGGGTACCGGTACCACCCCGGTGTTGGGCTCGATGGTACAAAACGGGAAGTTAGCGGCTTCGATGCCGGCTTTGGTTAGTGCGTTAAAAAGCGTTGATTTACCAACATTGGGTAAGCCAACAATACCACAGCGAAATCCCATGATGAGTTAACCTTTGTGTTGTGGACGGTAGCTGTGTAAGCGTTGTAGCGCTTCGGTCCAGCCCTGTTCCATTAATGTATCAATACTACGACTGGCTTCGTCAATGCAGTCGTCGATTAGTTGTTGCTCGGCGGCAGGGGCCTTACCCAATACAAAACCGGTTACCTTAGACTTGTGTCCCGGATGTCCGATACCAATACGCAAGCGCATAAAGTCCTGCGAGCCGATTTGCGCGATAATGTCTTTGATACCGTTATGCCCGCCGGCACCGCCACTTTTTTTATATTTAGCAACGCCGGGTGGCAGGTCAAGTTCATCGTACGCCACCAGAATTTCGTCGGCAGGGATCTTATAAAAGTTGGCAATATGTGCGACGGAAAAACCACTACGGTTCATGAAGTTCTGTGGCAACATAATACGCATGTCATCGGCGCCACGTTGATAGCGACCGATTAACGCTTTTGACTTGGTATCTGCAGATAAGGTAATGCCGTGTCGGCGACAAAAGTCTTCAACTAACCAAAAACCCGCATTGTGGCGGGTTTTTTCGTATTCGGGGCCTGGATTCCCCAGGCCCACAAGTAGCTTTATAGAGGTTCCCATGACAGGACGTGACTTACTCTTTGTCAGCGTCGTCTTTGCTGTTTTCAGCAGGAACTTCGTCTGGTGCTACGGTCTCTGACTCGTCTACTTCTTTCTCTACACGTGGTGCAGTGATAGAAACGACTGCCTGGTCGTGGTCTTCGCCTTTAGTAAGCTCAACCAGTTCAACACCGTTAGGAAGGTTCAGGTCGGTCAAGTGAATGGTGTCACCGATGCTCAAATCAGCAATGTCGACTTCCAGGTATTCTGGCAAGTCTTTCGGCAATACCAACACTTCTACGTCGTTTACGTGATGGACAATAACACCGCCTTCTTCTTTAACGCCTTTTGCAGTCGTTTCATTCAAGAAGTGCAATGGAATGTTGGTATGCAACTTGTGACCTTTCTCGACACGTTGGAAGTCAAGGTGAGTCAACTTAGGCTTGTAAGGGTGGCGTTGCATGTCTTTTAAGATGCACTGCTCTTTTTTACCGTCGATATCCAGCGTCAGGATGTGCGAGTAAAAACCTTCGTAGTCAGCCAGGTTGTTGACTTTGTTGTGATCCATTTCGATTGCTACCGGGTCACCTTTACCGCCGTAAATGATGCCTGGTACTTTGTCTGCGCGACGTAGGCGGCGGCTCGCACCTTTCCCCTGGTCCGCGCGGACACTTGCTTTAATTGTGTAGTCTACTGTAGCCATAATGATGGGCTCTCTTATCTAATAAGTGATTGTTTTGTCTACATTCGCGACCAAATGTAGACCCAAATAATCAGATACCGGCGTGCAGCCGGTATCTGAAGGCGCGCAATAGTACCACCGGGGCGCTACTATTGCAATATTCAGGCGGGTAGGATCAGCTAAATTAGTAATCAAACATAGCCGAAATAGATTCTTCGTTACTGACCCGGCGTAGTGCTTCAGAGAGCATACCTGATAACGTCAGCTGCGTGACTTTACCCGTCGCTTTCATCTCTTCACTTAGCGGAATACTGTCGGTAACGATAAATTCATCGATGCATGATTCGGTAATGTTCTTAACCGCAGAACCTGAGAACACCGGATGTGTTGCATAAGCAAATACGCGCTTAGCGCCATGTTGCTTAAGCGCTTCAGCCGCTTTACACAAGGTGCCGCCGGTGTCGATCATGTCGTCAACGATAATGCAGTCACGGCCTTTGACATCACCGATGATGTGCATGACCTGCGAGACGTTAGCCGACGGTCGACGCTTATCAATAATGGCCAGATCAGTATCATCCATTAACTTGGCGAAGGCACGGGCCCGCACTACACCACCGATGTCAGGTGATACCACGGCAGGGTTCTCAAAGTTTTGTTGGCGCATGTGTTCAAGCAATACCGGTGTGCCAAAGACGTTATCGACAGGGACATCAAAAAAGCCCTGAATTTGTTCAGCATGCAAGTCGACCGTTAATACCCGGTCCACGCCCACACTGGATAAAAAGTCGGCGACGACTTTGGCGGTGATAGGCACACGGGCAGAACGCACGCGGCGATCCTGACGAGCATAACCGAAGTATGGCATAACGGCAGTGATACGCCCGGCGGAGGCACGGCGCAGGGCGTCAACCATGACGATAAGCTCCATTAAGTTATCGTTGGTTGGGGCACAGGTAGACTGCAATAAAAAAACGTCCGAGCCACGGACGTTTTCATTAATAGAGACACTGATTTCACCGTCGCTAAAGCGGCCGACGGAGGCTTCGCCCAGCTTAATATACAAGCGATCGGCGATTTTCTGGGCGAGTTCTGGCGTGGCGTTACCAGCAAAGAGTTTCATGTCAGGCACAACAAACCTCGACTAAGTTTGGGTTAATGTCCGGATAAGCGATGAACGGTTCTGGCCTTGCGCGACAAAACTGTGCAGTTCACTGAACTGCTGTTGTGCGCTCGCTGCAGCATCATATGTATCAAAGCGTGCAAATAAGCACGCGCCGCTGCCAGTGAGCCGAGTCGGGGCGTATTGTAGCAATCGGTCACGTAGTTTGGCAACTTCGGGATACCGATCACAGACCACGGGTTCGAATACGTTGGTGGTGTTGTCAAACTGCCATTCGTTTGCAGTGATAGGCGGACAGTCACGTTGTAATTGGGGATCGGCAAATAGTTCCGGCGTGGCAATGGCAACGTTTGGCTTAACCACAAGATACCAGGGGGTTGCGGGTTCGACATCACTAAATTGCTCGCCAATACCCTCGGCAAATGCTGCATGCCCGTGAATAAAAATCGGTACATCGGCGCCTAATTTTAAGCCCAGCTCGAGCAGCTGCTGTTGCGATAAAGGCGCTCCCCATAGCTTATTAAGCCCCACCAGCGTTGTCGCTGCGTCAGATGAGCCGCCGCCTAAGCCAGCGCCCTGCGGCAGGCGTTTATGCAGCACGATATCAGCGCCGCGCACAGGCAGTTGTGCCCGTTTAATGGCGCTTTGCAGTTGCTGTGCTGCCCGTAATACCAGGTT
Organism: Idiomarina sp.; assembly: GCF_019431395.1. Lineage (NCBI taxonomy): Bacteria > Pseudomonadati > Pseudomonadota > Gammaproteobacteria > Alteromonadales > Idiomarinaceae > Idiomarina > Idiomarina sp. Next base: position 1,280,999 of record NZ_CP080268.1, on the reverse strand, counting down.
TTGTTGCGCGCTGATATGGCTGGTTGAATCGGTTAGCGTCAGCTGGTCGTCTGTGCGTGGGGCAAATATCAGGGTATCGCCGTAATCAACAAACTGAAAAACCGTTTGTAAATTATGGTAGCCGTCGTCGCGTCGACCGACAATGTGCAAAAATAAGTTGAGTTTGGCTGGTGCCGGAAGCTCCAACTGGGTCATAGCGTGTTTGCATCCTGGGTAACGGGTTGAGCTGTTAATGACGGGGTTAGTTGCCACTCGTTCATTTGTATTTTAATCAACAGTTGCGCCGATTGCAGTTGAATTTGTTGTGGCAGTGGGTCAGCAGCGTCGCCATAAAACCACTGAATAGACCAGCGCTCAGCGTTAGCTCTCGTTACACTGGCCGCGGCCAGACGTCCGCCGCTGATAAACTGACGCTGGTTTAAGGTCGGCGTGACCTTGCCTAATACCCATTGACTCAGTTCATCGAGTGGCAAGCGGGCGCCGAGCACGCGGTGCAGGAGTTGTTCGGCATTATCGCCCTGATAGCGTTCGCCTTCCAATGTTAACTCGGCGTGCTCAGGGAGCATCGTTAAGGTCGCCAGTTGTCCTTTAAGTGGGTGTGAAAAGCGCAGCTGTTGCCGCGTATCGGGCTGTCGCTGCCAGCGCCAGTCAAGGTACAAACCATCGCGTTCATTGGTTTGGCGTTGAATAATCGCCAGTCGCGCCGATAGCTGCCATCGGAAAATTGAATCTAAACGTTGTTGATGCGCATCGACCAGGGTTTGGTCGGTGTTTTTTAATACCGGCTGTTGGTTCGGCGTGGAGATAGAACAACCAACCAGAACCAGCGTTAATAGTGCAACAGAGAGCCGTTTGAGGAGCATAACGGCTGGGTTAAACAGGCTGTCCATTCGATTAAATCCCTTCACCAACAACGCCTTTAGCCAGTAAAATTGACAACAGTTGAACAGAAAGCCGACGTACTTTCAATAATTAAGGCTTTCACGTACAATCTGCCCACTAACCCATTGACCACGTTGAGACAACGAGTTTCTGCAGCGGATGACCATTTCAGCCCTCGGTATAAATCACAAAACAGCACCGGTAGATCTGCGCGAACGCGTCGCCTTTTCGACCGAACAGCTGGATACAGCGCTTCAGGCAATTCGACAGCTTCAGGGCGTTGACGAGGCTGTTATTGTGTCAACCTGTAATCGCACCGAAATATATTGTCAGGGCAAGGTGTCAGGCGATTTACTGCTGGGCTGGCTATCGGGTTTTCATGGCTTAGCGCCGGATGCCCTGCAACAACATCATTATGTCTACCAGGATCGGCAGGCCATAAGCCACTTAATGTCGGTTGCCAGCGGCCTGGATTCGCTGGTGCTGGGCGAGCCGCAAATTCTGGGACAGGTTAAACAGGCCTATCAGTTAGCTAAACGGCAAACCGCCGTCGGCGGCATTCTGGAGCGTTTGTTTCAACAGACTTTTCGAGTCGCAAAGACGGTGCGTAACGAAACTGAAGTTGGCCAAAACGCTGTATCAGTAGCCTACGCCGCGGTGAGTCTGGCGAAACATATATTTGCTAAACTTAACCAGTCCAGGGTATTGCTTATTGGCGCTGGTGATACCTCTGAGCTGGTTGCGCAACATCTGCAACAACAGGGAGTGGCCGACATTACCGTGGCCAACCGAACCTTGCAGCGGGCAGCAGAGCTGGCGCAAAAAATAGGTGGCAAAGCGCATAGCCTGGCTGAGTTAGGCGAGCTACTGCCACAAGCTGACATCGTCGTTAGTTCTACTGCCAGCACCTTGCCTATTGTCGGTAAAGGCAGCATCGAAAGCGCGCTAAAAAAGCGACGCCACCGGCCCATGCTGTTAATCGACCTGGCGGTGCCAAGAGACATTGAAGAACAGGTTAATGAATTAGACGACGCTTACCTTTATACAGTTGATGATTTGCAAAATATCATCAGCGAGAATATTAAAAACCGAGAGCAGGCGGCGCGACAGGCGCAGGTCATAATCCAGCAGCAAAGTGAAGAATTTGGTGACTGGTTAAAATCGTTAAATAGTGTTGGGCTAATCCGCGACTATCGCGGTCAAACACAGCAAATAGCTCAGCAGCAGTTACAAAAAGCGCAGCAGTTATTGGCGCAGGGTAAGCCAGCCGAAGATGTTTTACAGTTGCTGGCGCACCGGTTGACGCAACAATTAACGCATCAGCCAACCCAATTAATTAAGGCAGCGGGTGAACATAATGATCAAAATTCACTGGCGCTATTGCAACAGTTATTAACCCGTGAAAATGGCGGTGTTAACGAGAATAACAACGAGGAATAACGACAGTTCATGAATCCATCGATTGAACGAAAATTAGAAGGCCTGTTAGAACGTTATCAGGAAGTGCAGGCGTTATTGGGTGAAGCCGATATTATCGCTGATCAAAATCGATTTCGGGCGCTTTCTAAGGAATATTCGCAGTTAGAGGAAGTGGTCGACAATTTTGAACGTTTCCGACAAGCACAGGCGGACTTAGATGCAGCGCACGAAATGGCCAACGATGATGATGCCGATATGCGCGAAATGGCAGCTGACGAAATAAAAGCGGGTGAACACGCGGTTGAAGAGCTGGAGCAGCAGCTACAAGTCTTGCTGCTGCCAAAAGACCCCAATGATGACCGTGCTTGTTATTTGGAAATTCGTGCAGGTGCAGGTGGTGACGAAGCAGCCATATTTGCCGGTGATCTGTTCCGTATGTACAGCCGCTATGCCGAAGCTAACGGCTGGAAAGTCAGTGTAGTATCGGCCAGCGATGGCGAGCATGGCGGCTATAAAGAAGTTATCGCCCACATGAGCGGTGATGGCGTTTATGGCAAAATGAAATTTGAATCAGGTGGACACCGGGTACAACGTGTGCCGGAAACTGAGTCGCAGGGGCGGGTGCATACCTCGGCCTGCACCGTGGCGGTGTTGCCGGAAATTCCTGAAGCCGAGGCGATTGAGATCAATCCGGCGGATCTGCGCGTTGATACCTTCCGTGCGTCGGGTGCCGGCGGACAGCACGTTAACCGTACCGACTCTGCGATCCGGCTTACCCACTTACCAACGGGCGTAGTGGTCGAGTGTCAGGAAGAGCGTTCGCAGCATAAAAACCGTGCTAAAGCGATGTCGGTATTGCAATCACGCTTGCAACAGCGGGAAGACGAAAAACGCCAGCAGGAAGAGGCCAGCACGCGCCGCAACTTGGTCGGTAGTGGTGATCGTTCTGAGCGTATTCGTACCTATAACTATCCGCAAAGCCGGGTTACTGATCACCGTATTAATCTGACGCTGTATCGGTTAGACGAGGTGTTGGCGGGTAGTCTGTCACTTATTCTGGATCCGATTATTACTGAGCACCAGGCGGATCAATTAGCCGCGTTGGCGCAGGAACAACAGTAACTTAATGCAACCAACAATTGCCGAAGCCCAGGCCTGGTGCCGACAGCAGCTAATTGATGCAGACAGTCCGGCAGTTGATAGCCGGGCGCTGTTATGTCACGTACTGCAACAGTCGGCCGCTTATTTAATGACCTGGCCGGAACAGCAATTGTCGGTTAGCCAGTGGCAGCAGTTACAACAGCTGACCGATAAACGTCGTCAGGGGCATCCGGTTGCGCACCTTACCGGACAACGGGAGTTTTGGTCGCTATCGTTAACTGTTAACAACAGTACGCTGATTCCGCGGCCTGATACCGAAACGTTAGTGGCCACAGCGCTGGAGCTGTCACTACCTTCACAGGCGCGGGTGCTGGATTTAGGCACCGGAACCGGTGCCATCGCACTGGCGCTTAAGTCAGAACGTCCTCAGTGGCAGATTAGTGCGCTGGATGCGTCGGCCGACGCGGTCGCATTGGCTCGGCATAACGCGCAGCGGTTGGCGCTGGATATCGAGGTGCAACAAAGTCACTGGTTTGCAGATATCGACGCCGCTGAATTTGATTTAATTGTTGCTAATCCGCCTTATATCGATGCCAATGATCCACACTTAAGCCAGGGCGACGTCAGGTTTGAACCGCGCTCAGCGCTGGTGGCAGCGCAGCAAGGATTAGCTGATATAGCGACGATTGCCGGCCAGGCTGGTAACTGGCTAACGCCCGCTGGGTGGTTGTTGTTTGAGCATGGCTGGCAACAAGCTGACTCGGTCGTTGAGCTACTGCGCCAAAACGGTTATAAACATGTTAACCGCTGGACAGATTATGGTAGTGTAGAACGAGTAACAGGCGGCCAGAAGGCAGGTTAAAGAGGGATTATTATGAGCAATCAGTTTATGTTTGCAGATGAACCGGGTCAGCAGGCTCCAAGTATTCCGACGGAAAATTGGAAGATTCTTATTGTTGATGATGAGCCTGAAGTGCATGCCGTAACAAAACTTGCCTTAAGTGACTTTAATTTTCTGGGCCGCGGACTGGAATTTCATAGTGCCTTTTCTGGTAAAGAAGCCTATGAGCTGATAGAGCAACACCCGGATGCCGCTATCCTGCTGCTGGATGTGGTGATGGAGACCGATGATGCGGGTTTAAAAGTAGCACGCTACATACGCGAACAGGCGCAGAATCACTATACCCGAATTATTTTACGAACCGGCCAGCCGGGTCAGGCGCCCGAACGCACGGTTATCGTTAATTACGACATTAATGATTATAAGTCTAAAACCGAATTAACGGCGCAAAAGCTATTCACTGCGGTGATGTCATCGTTGCGGTCGTACCGCGATATCATGTCGATTGATCAAAGCCGCCATGGGCTGGAAAAAATTATTGCTGCTTCATCTAACTTGTATGCGTTGCAACCGATGAATAGCTTTGTCGACGGCTTGGTGCAACAGTTGAGCTGGGTTATTGGCGGGGCACGCCAAACCTTGTATGCAACCGCCGATAGTCAGGGTAGAAGCTATCAGGTGGTAGCCGCTTATGGCGAGGATTCGGGGGTTGCCGTGGGGCAAACATTGCGCTCCGTATTGCCGGCCGAAGCGTTGTCAGAGCTTGACGATGTTATTGCTAACCACGGTAGCTACTACGGTGACGACTTTGTCTTGCTTTACTGTCGCAGTCATTGTCGCCCACATGGCTCGGTGTTGTTTATTGGTGGTATTTCGCGGCAGTTGACTGATGATGACCACCATGTGCTGCAACTATTCTCGGAAAACGTGCAGCTGGCGCAGGATAACGTTGTCTGTTTGGAAGATTCGGATCAGTTTCTTGCGCGTCTGGGGGACCAGTTAATGGAGCTGCGAAGCGCGGCATTCGAGCCCGAGTCTCTGCCGCCGGCTGCAGCGCTAGCGTATCGTGTGGCCCAGCTAGTTAGCCCGGCGAATGAAGCTAAAAATACCGCGTTAGCCTGGTTCCTTTACGAACCGGCGGGGCCGCTGTTGCAATGTGCGCCAGATTCCGTTGCTGCTAACGAAACCACCTGCCAACAAAGAGTGTCACGCTCGCTGCGTGCGCTGGCACATGGCCAGCATGTGGCAACTCAGGTTGCCCACCGGGCATTGATCGAACGGCTGGAACGTTGGGATGGCATGGGGTTACCTGAGGGTAAGCAGGGTGTAGCCATTGGTACCAGCACGCAGGTATTGTTAATTACCGAACAGTTACTGGAGTGGCAGGCACAACAGTTATCAGAAGACGATATCAAAGTTCGTCTGGAGGCAGAAAAAGGGCGTTATTATTCGCCGGAATTTCTTGATGCGGTCGTACCGCAGCTCAAACAACTAAGCTAAAAGGAGCACGCTGTGTACGTTGCATTTAAACATCTACACGTTTTATTTGTCGTTATCTCGGTCATATTTTTTATCACTCGCTTTGTCTGGAAGCAGCTAGAATCGGGCATGCTACAAAAAAAGTGGGTGAAAATAGTACCGCATATCAACGACACCTTATTATTGCTCAGTGCGATCGCTATGCTGGTTATCAGTCAGCGCGCGCCGATTGCAGACCCCTGGGTAACCGAAAAAGTACTGGGTGTTATTGGCTATATTGTGTTTGGTTTGGTGGCGCTAAAAGGTAGCAGCCGAGCTGTTAGCTGGTTTGGTTTTGTGGTTGCCTGTGTCTGGCTGGCTGCGCTATTTCATGTTGCCTTTGGCAAAATGCCGTTGGTGCTGGGCTAATTATTGTTCATGGTGACTATGCAGTATTCGTTTCTTCAACAATGTGACAAAGAAGTTGTTCCGACCATTGAATTGGTTTGGGAGATCAGCCGCCAGCTCGAGTTGGGCCGCGGCTGTGATTTGGCCGATTTTCGCCACCAACTGGATGAGTTCTCCGGGTTTGTTAATGCCGCCGACCGGCATCAGAAAATGGCTCAGTTAAATGATTTTTTCTATCGCCAGTTGGGTTACAGCGATGCCCCGGAAAGCTGGGTAAAGTCCCACCGGATTAGTGTTGACCAGGTGGCGGCTTTTCGAACCGGGGTGCCGTTGGTACTGGCAATGCTGCTGCGCGAATGCGCCGCACACGCAGGTATCGAACTGCAAGTCGTTGATTTTCCTGGTTATCCGATGCTCAAACTGACCGAAGATGACCGTACCGATTTTATCGACCCACAAAACGGTCAGTTCGTTCGCTATCAGGAAGTCATGGAGCGCTTTGAAGATGTCATGGAAGGCGATGCAGAATTCTGCTGGGAGTGGGCCGAACCAACGCCGCAGAAAGCCTTAATCGAAGCCTATTTGACTGAATTAAAACACTGTTTAATGGCTGAAGCCCGCTTCGAAAAAGCGCTGCGCTGTGTGCAGATGTTATTGACGTTGCAACCCGATGACCCTTACGAGATCCGGGACCGGGGCTATCTTTACGAAGAGTTAGGCTGCCAGCACGTGGCCGTCGACGACTACCAGTATTTTGTTGACCAATGTCCGGATGACCCTAGTGCCGAGATAATTAAGCTACAACTGGAAAGTTACTCAGGGCCTCAGGACGTATTTCACTAATGCCAGTGCAGGCAAAAATTATAATAAGGAGATAAGTAATGCTAGCTGCCGCGCCGGTCGCCGCTGAAACAACGGCATTAATCACCAACGATGGTGTTATAACGGGCTTATTGCTTGCGATTTTAGGGCTGGTCTTCTACACCCAATCGAGCCAGCACCCCGCGTTACAAAAATTCTATAAATTTGTTCCAGCGTTGTTGCTTTGTTACTTCCTGCCTTCCTTGCTTAATACCTTTAATATAGTTGACGGTAATGCCACGGCGGTAACCGATATTACCATGGACTATCTGTTGCCTGCCTGCATGGTATTGCTGACTCTGAGCCTGGATTTAAAAGCCGTGGTTGGGTTGGGCTCAAAAGCCTTGATACTGTTTTTAACCGGCACCCTGGGTATTGTAATTGGTGGGCCAATCGCTTTGTTGGCGGTGTCTGCTGTATTTCCAGAAATGCTCGGAGGGGCAGGCCCTGACGCCGTTTGGCGCGGCATGACCACTATCGCCGGTAGCTGGATTGGTGGCGGTGCAAACCAGGCCGCGATGAAGGAAGTTTACGAAGTCGGCGGAGAAATCTTCTCGGCCATGGTGACGGTCGATATTATTGTTGCGAACCTGTGGATGGCCGTGCTGTTGTATATGGCTGCTAATTCAAAGCAAATTGATGCGCGTACCGGAGCCGACACATCAGCAATTGATGCGATAAAAGAAAAGGTCGAAGCGTATCAGGCGCAACATGTTCGCAATCCGAGTTTACGTGACTTGATGTTGATTCTTGCTGTTGGTTTCGGCGTGGCCGGTTTAGCGCATTTATTGGCTGATGCAATTGCACCAGCGATTGGCACCCACTTACCTTATTTGCGCAAGTTTAGTCTTGATAGTCTATTTTTCTGGGTGATTGTATTAGCAACCGCAGGCGGTATCGCGTTGTCGTTTACCCGCGCTCGCACGCTTGAGGCCGCGGGTGCTTCTAAGATCGGCTCAGTCTTTGTTTACATCCTGGTGGCCAGTATTGGTTTGCATATGGACGTAACGGCCATAGTTGATGCGCCCAAATATTTTCTAATTGGCGCGATATGGATGCTTATTCATGCGGGACTGATGCTGTTTGTGGCTAAATTATTAAAAGCGCCGGTGTTTTATATGGCGGTAGGTAGCCAGGCTAACGTCGGCGGGGCTGCTTCAGCGCCTGTGGTGGCCTCGGCATTTCATCCATCGCTGGCGCCGGTCGGTGTTTTACTGGCAGTAATGGGCTACGCTTTGGGTACATATATGGCTTATCTGGCCGGCCAGATACTCCGCGTTGTCGGTAGTTAACAAGGAATGAAAACGCTATGATTGCTTCGCTTAAACTTAATACGATTGATATTGCTAACGATAAACCATTCGTGTTGTTCGGCGGCATGAATGTTCTGGAGTCTCGCGACCTGGCGTTGCGGATTACCGAGCACTATGTGACGGTTACCGAAAAGTTAGCTATTCCGTATGTGTTCAAAGCTTCATTTGATAAAGCCAATCGCTCGTCTGTTCATTCCTATCGCGGCCCGGGGATGGAAGAAGGGTTAAGAATATTTGAGGAAATTAAACAGCAGTTTAATGTCCCGTTAATTACCGATATTCACGAACCTCATCAGGCCAAACCTGTCGCCGAGGTGGTTGACGTTTTGCAGTTACCGGCCTTTCTGGCACGGCAAACGGATCTGGTTGTGGCATTAGCAGAAACCGGCAACCTCATTAACGTTAAAAAGCCGCAATTTCTGGCACCAGCTGAGATGCAGCACATCATTACTAAATTCCGCGAAGCCGGCAACGAGAATGTCATGTTGTGCGAGCGGGGATCGTGCTTTGGCTACAACAACCTGGTGGTTGATATGTTAGGCATGGACGAAATGAAGCAACAAGCTCCGGTCATATTTGACGCCACTCACGCATTGCAGCGGCCCGGCGGCCGTTCGGATTCTGCCGACGGGCGTCGGGCGCAAGCCGCACAGTTGGCACGCTCGGGCATGGCGCTGGGTATTGCGGGCTTGTTTATTGAAGCACACCCTGATCCTAATAATGCAAAATGTGATGGGCCTTGCGCGTTACCGTTACAGGCACTGCAACCGTACCTTGAACAAATGAAGGCGGTTGATGATTTGGTCAAACAATTTGCACCGCTGGACACCTCAGCGTAAAACCTTAACTGCACATAAAAAGTAACTACCATGATGCAACAGGCGGCAGTCGTTCAGGATAATCGTCTAAAACCGCAACAGGCGGCGAAACTTTTATCCAAAGCTATCGGAGCGCTTATTGCGCTTCTGTCGGTGGCTTTGTTAGCGCCTTTTGTATTGGCAGCAGTCAATAGTGAAAAGGACCAGTGGACTTATCTGACACTGGCTGTAATTGGCATAATAACGGGGCTGGTGCTGTTTTCGCAAAAAACCGGCGAGGCAAAATTACGTGCGCGGCAGGTATTTTTGCTGACCACCTTATGCTGGGTTTCTGCAAGCCTGTTTGCCACCCTTCCGTTTGTTTTTGCGCAACCGTATTTGGGATTCACCGACGCCTGGTTTGAAGCCATGTCCGCCATTACCACTACGGGTGCAACTGTTATCGTTGGCTTGGATGAGTTGCCAAAATCAGTGTTGTTGTGGCGTGGCATGCTGCAATGGCTTGGTGGTATCGGTATTATCGTTATGGCGATGGCTATTTTACCGTTTTTGCAAGTGGGTGGCATGCGCTTATTCCAGGCCGAATCATCGGATATGTCGGGTAAATTTTTACCGCGATCCAGTCTGATGGTCATGGCCATCGGCAAAGTCTATCTGTTACTGACGGCGCTGGTAATATTGCTTTATGCGTTAGGCGGAATGCAGACCTTCGATGCCTTTGTACATGGTATGACAACTATCGGCACGGCCGGATTTTCCAACTATGATGCTTCGTTTGGACACTTTGCCGATAGTCCTTTTTTAATTGTGGTCGGTACTATTTTTATGGTCGCCGGTGCATTGCCTTTTGTGCTCTATATCCGCGCTATGAAAAAGGACATCGAGCCAATTATGAAAGACACCCAGGTACGTGCCTTTCTGATTTTTTTATTACTCACTATCGTTATCATAGCCCTGATCCAAGTGGGCAAAGGGCGTGAGTGGGGCGATGCCTTTTTGCATACCGCATTTAACGTCGTATCGGTTGTTACCACTACCGGGTATGCTACCGAGGACTACGGCCAGTGGGGCAACTGGTCGATAATGATTTTCTTTTACCTGATGTTTGTCGGTGGCTGTACCGGCTCGACTGCCGGCGGCATGAAGATTTTTCGTTTCCAGTTATCGCAGTTGTTATTGCGGCGACAATTTAGTCAGTTGATCCACCCTAACTTGGTGCAAGTACAAACTTATCAGGATCGACGGGTTAATGATTCGTTACTTGGCTCTATGGTAGCGTTTTGTTTTACCTACTTTTTGCTGGTTGCTGCCATCGCGTTAGGACTGTCGCTTTTTAATCTCGACTTTATGACATCAATTTCGGGTGCAGCCTCTGCGGTGAGTAACGTGGGCCCTGCGCTTGGCGATATCATCGGCCCTAGTGGAAATTTTTCCAGTCTACCTGACGGGGCTAAGTTTCTGCTGATATTTGCCATGTTAGCCGGGCGCTTAGAAATCATGACGGTATTGATTTTGTTCCATCGTCATTACTGGCGTCATTAATCGGCCACCCGCCTTAACGGCACGCGAAGGAGTAGTGGAATGGACGGATGGTTAGCGGCGCTTACCGTAAGTGCGCTTAGTGGGGGTATGACTGCTGTCGGGGCAGCGCCAGTACTGATTGGCTGGCGTCCGAGTGAACGCAATACCAATGCGTTACTCGGTTTTGCGGCAGGCGTGATGCTGGCAGCGTCATTTTTCTCGTTGATTGTGCCGGCACTAGAGATTGCTGAGCAACAATTCGGAAGCGGATTGATTCCGCCAACAATTGCCGTTTTCGGTATCATCATTGGTGCACTACTTATCGCATTGATTGACCGTATGGTTCCGCATGAGCACTTTGTAAAAGGAGCAGAGGGACCGTCGGGTATTCGGCTTAACCGGTTGTGGCTGTTCATTATTGCCATCACTATCCATAACATTCCTGAAGGCTTATCGGTCGGCATTACTGCCGCCGGCGGCGATTACGACGCCACCGTTGCTATCGCTTCCGGTATCGGTTTACAAAACGTCCCGGAAGGGCTGGCGGTGGCACTTGCGTTACTGGCGATCGGCTACAGCCGTTTGCACACCTTTGTTGTAGCAGGTTTAACCGGTGCAGTAGAGCCCTTAGGCGGATTATTGGGCGGCTGGTTTGTCGGTATCGCTGATTGGTTTTTACCCTGGGGATTGCTGGTTTCCGCCGGAGCGATGATCTTTGTCATCAGTCATGAAATTATTCCCGAGACCCATCGTGAAGGTCATCATTCCCGTGCCAGCATTGGCCTAATGTTGGGCCTTGTGCTGATGTTATTCCTGGATGTGTGGCTGGGGTAGCAAGCTACCACTAAATAGTTTCAGCGAACACTTGATCGCTGAAACGAAGTGAATTAAATTAAACGCATGTTTAAAATATGCGTTTATAATTATGTCTGAATCGGCAGTACGCCCTAAAAAATCAAAAGTTTCTACGCAAAAAAAGATACTGGATGCAGCTGAAACCCTGTTTGCACGAGAAGGCTTCGAGCAAACGTCGTTGCGTCAAATTACCCAGGAGGCGGATGTTAACCTTGCCTCTGTCAATTATCACTTTGGCTCAAAAAAAGCACTGATTCAAGCCGTTGTGGCGCGTTACATGAATGTTTTTATGCCCGCGCTGGAGACCGAGCTAAAACGGCTTGATGACAAACCCGAAATCGACAGTCTGGCAGTATTCGCCAGCTTCAAGGCTCCCCTAATCAGTTTAGATCAGGTGCATAAGCGTGGTACTGAACACTTTTTAAGGCTATTGGGGTTTGCCTATTCAGAAACCCAGGGACATTTGCGACGTTACACGCAAACGGCCTTTGGCGACGTGTTGCAACACCTGCTAGCCCTGTTACATCGGGCTAATCCGAAACTAACTGAACAAGATATGTTCTGGCGCTTACATTTTGTCCTTGGTGCCACGGTCTTTGCCCAGGTATCCGGGCAGGCGTTGATTGAAATCGCGCAAGCAGAGTTTGACGAGCGTGCGGATATTCAAACTGTGATAGAGCACCTGATTACGTTTATTGCCGGTGGTTTAGATAGTCAGTTAGACGGTTAAGCAAAGCCTTACTGTTTAAACTACACTTTATTGATGAATGGTTAGCTGGAGAAAACCATGGAAATTATCATTTTACTGATTGTGTTATTAGTGATTGTGCTGGCGGTGGCTGAAATACGCCGCAGCCTTATCACCAAGCCGGTGTTTGCGTTGTTCAAGCGTATTTTACCGCCGTTGTCTGATACTGAACGCGAAGCCATGGAAGCCGGCGATGTCTGGTGGGATGGTGAGTTGTTTAGCGGACGGCCGGACTGGCAAAAACTATTAGATATGCCGGAGCCTAAGCTGACGGAAGATGAGCAGGCGTTCGTCGATAATCAGCTGGCGACACTGTTGGCGATGCTGGATGATTTTAAGATTGTGCAACAGGACCGTGATTTACCTAAGCAGGTATGGGACTATCTGCGTAAAGAACGCTTCTTTGCGATGATTATTGGCAAAGAATTCGGCGGACTTGATTTTTCTCCAGCGGCGAACTCCTATATTGTTTCGCGCATTGCGACCCGGTCTATTAGTGCAGCTGTTACGGTAATGGTGCCTAATTCGCTGGGTCCGGGCGAGTTGTTAACCCATTATGGTACGAAGCAGCAGCAGGATTACTGGTTGCCACGACTGGCAGATGGAACAGATATACCGTGTTTTGCATTGACTGGGCCGGAAGCGGGTTCGGACGCCGGGGCTATTCCTGACGAAGGCATTATATGCAAAGGTACGCTGGATGGTGAAGAAGTTGTCGGTATTCGCCTGAACTGGTCAAAGCGCTACATCACCCTGGCGCCGGCAGCGACGGTATTGGGTCTGGCTTTTAAACTCTACGATCCTGAAGGGTTGTTAGGCGATAAAAAAGAAATCGGTATTACCTGTGCGTTAATACCGACCGATCACGATGGTGTCGAAATTGGTGATCGTCACTTCCCGCTCAACCAGTCTTTTTTAAACGGTACTACGTACGGTAATGACGTTTTCATTCCACTGGACTGGATTATTGGCGGTACAGATTACGCCGGTAAAGGCTGGCGCATGTTGGTTGAATGTTTGTCAGCGGGCCGCGGTATTTCGTTACCGGCACTGGCGGCGGCATCAGGCCATGTGACCCAACGTATGACGGGTGCCTATGCCTACGTTCGTCAGCAATTCGGTTTACCGATTGGTGTGTTTGAAGGCGTGCAGGAAGCCATGGGTAAAATTGGCGGCACCAACTATACGCTGGAATCGATGCGCCGCTTAACGGTGAGTGCGTTGTGCCAGGGTAAGAGTCCATCGGTCGTTACTGCGATGACCAAATACCACATGACCGAGATGGGTCGTGAGGTGATGGAACACGCGATGGATATTCACGCGGGTAAAGGGATTCAGTTAGGTCCGCACAATTACCTGGGTCATAGTTACATGGCGACGCCGGTCTCGATTACGGTCGAGGGCGCTAACATTTTAACCCGTAATTTGATGATCTTCGGTCAGGGCGCGACCCGCTGTCATCCGTATGTATTAGAAGAAATGAAAGCGGCTGCTAATCCGGATGAAGAGCAGGGTATGCGTGACTTTGACCGACTGCTTGTTAAGCACATTAAATTTGCGGTCAGTAATGTATTCGGTAGTCTGTGGATGGGCTTGAGCGGCTCACGCTTTAACGAAACTCCGGTGAGCGGTGAGACGGCGCGTTACTATCAACATTTAACACGCATGAGCCGCGGTCTGGCAATGGCATCCGATATTTCGATGTTGATGCTGGGCGGTGACCTGAAACGCAAAGAGATGATTTCTGCCCGCCTGGGTGATGTATTAAGTCACCTGTACATGGCGTCAGCGGTACTTAAACGCTTCGAAGAAGAGGGTCGTCAGGCAGCTGATTTGCCTTACGTGCATTATGCCGTGCAACATCACTTGCATAAAATTGGTCAGGCATTTGATGGCTTTTTCCGTAACTTCCCGAACCGTCCGGTTGCCTGGGCTATGCGCGTATTAGTGTTCCCGTTAGGTAATCACTTTAGCCAGCCGGCAGATGAACTGTTGCAGGACATTAGCTCGGACATGATGAAGCCGGGTGTTACCCGCGACCGCCACACTTTCCTGTGCTACTGGAAAGAAGAAGAGAGCGATCCGACCGGGCACATGGAAATGGCATTTCTATCCATGCTTAAACTCAAGGACGTCTACAAAACACTGCGTAAGGCTCAAAAGCGCGGCGAGTTGTCTGCTAACCTGAATGGTCAGGAACTGGCTGATGCTGCGCTAGAAAAAGGGTTGGTTGATAAAGATACAGCCGAGGAGTTGGCACGTACCGAACGATTGCGCCTGACGGCTATAGGTGTTGATAGTTTTGCGCCCGGTATTATCGAGCACAACCAGTTTTACACCACTAAAGGCGAGTTAAGAAAAGCCGCAGTCCGCGATTAACACGGCCCACGGTTGCTTCGCAACTAATAGCGCGCCCTTTGCAGGTTATTGCAAAGAGGCGCGCTTTTGTTTGAGGTTATAAAATACCGGCGTTTGCGGAGTAAAACCTGCGCCTTCGGCAAGCTCATTAGACGCACTCGTGGTTGGGCATTGGCCATTTTCAAGGTAGCTCAACGCAGCGCCGGTTAGGGGATCGTCGCTACTACCCCAGTCGGCAACGATACGATCGGTAACCCGACAGGTAGGCGCAATACCATCAAAGTAGCGGCCTTCACCTGCCGAGTTCACGGTTTCGAAATTGATAGCGAAAGTCACCTTATCGCAGAGTTGCTCAGGCACCTGACCAACGGGTTTACCACAGGTACGGTTGCCAATCACGGTAACGTCGACATGAGGTTTTAGCGAGTTAATAATCAGTTCCGACGATGAACAACTAGCACCTGTAGTCAGCACAGTGACACTGTCCAGATCCAGCTGTTCGACGCCATCGACAAGGCCAAAGGGCACGGCTTCATTCTGGTTACTGTTTTGTTCATTAAAGCGGTATTCGACAAAGGTTTTGCCCTGCACATTAGTCCCCGCTGTTTGCGTAGCCGCCTGATTCGCGTAGCGAATTAAACCGCCGCCGTTGTAACGAACGTCTATAACCAATTCTTCGACATTGGCACTGGCAAATTGGTCAAAGGCTTCATTTAAGTCAGCACCGGTACGATTAATAAAACTATCCAGCGTAAAGTAGCCGATCGCGCGCTGATCCAGCGACCAGACCTGAGCGCCCATCACCGTATTAGTTTCAACCGTATCTTTACTGATTGACGCAGTCATCTCCTCGCCCGATGGCTTGCGCCAGGTAATCTCTCGCGTAACACCAACTTCGGGTTCGCCTAGTGCGTCGTTATAACTGCCGTTGCTTAACAATTCGCTGGTGGGCACTCCATCAATGGCGATTATCGAATCGGCGCGGCGCATACCGGCCTCCCAGGCCGGTGAATCTCGATAAACTAAACGTAGTTTAATTTCTGATGCACTAACCTGTTGCTGAGAAAAACCAAAGCCGGCATATTCAGCTGTCACAAACAGCGATTCGTATTCTTCTTCGGTTAAGATATAACTGTAGCTATCCTCAGGAACCCTGAGTTCCTCTAATAATTCATAGACATCATCGAAGGCTTCCGGATCAACCTGCTCCGGTAGCTGACTCGCCCAAAAGTAGTCATCTTTCATGTAGTCGAAAAAGCGTTGGTTCTGGTCAGCAACGGAACAGGTGGCATAATCTGAATTATCGCTGCCTCCCGTGTTAGGGCTATTACCGTCGGAAGAACCGCCACAGGCGCTTAAACTCATCGCTATGGCAACGCTAATTATGGACTTGTTAATGGTCATACTTCACCCGGTTGTTAATTTGTTGTGAACAGGTATTAGAGTAAAGCATCAGAAAAAACTTCAACAGTTCTTTGTAGCAATTTACACTCTCTGGCAAACTAGCCGCAGATGTATTTTTAAAGGAACCACTATGGCGCAGGTCATGATCGACATTGCCGGCACAGAGCTAACTACACAGGACCGTGAATTACTGGCTCATCCGGATGTTAATGGGTTAATTCTATTCACCCGCAATTATGTTTCTATCTCACAACTTGAAGCTCTCTGTGCAGATGCCCGTGAGGCAGCCGGCAAGCCGTTAATGATTGCGGTTGATCACGAAGGCGGGCGAGTACAACGGTTTCGTCAGGGGTTTAGTGCAATCCCGGCTATGGGCCGTATAGCGCAAGTGTATACAGACACTGATCAGCGAGCCACGGCAGCGCGTGAGTTAGGCTGGCTGATGGCCGCAGAAGTGCAGGCAGTAGGCATTGATATTAGCTTTGCACCGGTATTAGATATTAATGATGTCAGCGAAGTGATTGGTGATCGGGCATTTTCCAACAATGCCGCCGGGGTAACCTCCATCGCCGCTGAGTTTATCGCCGGCATGCACGAAGCTGGTATGGCCGCCACCGGCAAACATTTCCCGGGTCACGGCTCCGTAGTTGCCGACTCTCACATTGCGATACCGGTTGATGACCGTGATAAGCAGACGATTTTTGACGTCGACATTCCGCCATTTCGTGAATTATCAAAGAAGTTACAAGGTATTATGCCTGCGCACGTGGTTTACTCTGCGGTCGATGAAATGCCGGCCGGATTTTCGAACTATTGGCTACAAACCGTATTACGGGAGCAGTTAGGATTTGATGGAATGATCTTCAGCGATGATCTTTCCATGCACGGAGCAACAGTTGTCGGCGATATGAAAGCGCGTAGCGATGCAGCGTTTAACGCAGGCTGTGACATGGTCCTGGTCTGCAACGACCGTGCCGGTGCGAATGCACTGTTAGCGCAATCCTTACCTGATACATCCGGCGAGAGCCGGCAACGCTTTGAGCGGATGTTAATGAGTAAGCCAGTATTAACGCTACAGGAATTGCAAAAGACTGAACGCTGGCAGCAAGTACAGCGATTTCTGGACTAGGCAAGAGCAAAGCAATGGGGCAACTCCAGACAGCGCGCGGGCTGGCTTGGAACGAAGGTTAATTCGAATTGCTTTTGTCAGGTCACGAGGGGGAGTGTGCCAGGAACCGCTCCAAGCACGTCCGTGTGGCTTGTTTCCGGGCATCCATGCCCTCCAACATTCCTGTCACACTCCCCCTCGCAACCTAACACGCAATTCGAATTACCCTTCGTTCCAGCTCTTCCGCGCACTGTCTGGATTGCCGCGTTGCTTGGTCGAGTTATTCGTAGCTTAAGGGATCGCTTTGTTCGTTGGCAGCAAAAGCTTCCAGGCGTTCGATACAGGCACCGCATTTACCGCAGGCCTTGTCACGACCGTTGTAGCAGGTCCAGGTATTGCTGTAGTCCAGACCCATTTTTAGGCCATCGGCCAGTATGGCGTTTTTATCGACGTCCAGGTAGGGCGCGACCACTTCAACGGGGTCATAGTTCGCCAGCTTGCTGACCACATTCATTTGCCGAACAAATTCGGGGCGGCAATCGGGATAGATCGCATGGTCACCGGAATGCGCACCATAATATACGGCCTGGGCATTTTCGGAGACTGCGTAGCCTATTGCCAGTGATAATAGAATCATATTGCGGTTGGGAACGACCGTTGACTTCATCGATTCTTGTTCGTAATGACCTTCCGGAATATCGATGTCATCGGTTAGTGAACTACCCGCAAGCAAGCTATTAATTGCGGTAATATCGACGATTTTATGCGGTATTTCGAGGCTTTTGCAAACATTGGCAGCGACGTCGAGTTCCTTTACGTGGCGTTGCCCGTAGTTAAATGATAACGCGCTGACATCGTGCCCTTGTTGCAGGGCTTTGTTCAGCACAGTGAATGAATCCATGCCACCAGAATAAATTACTACGACTTTTTGCGACATTTGCAGCCTCTCAGTTATAATTGCTCAGCCATCCATTTTAACGAAAGCTATGACTTACCGCATTAACGAAATTTTTGAAACACTTCAGGGCGAGGGAACCTTTACCGGTGTACCATCGATTTTTATTCGCTTGCAAGGTTGTCCGGTGGGGTGCCCCTGGTGTGACACACAACATACCTGGGAAACACGTGCCGAGGACGAGGTCAGCGTGGCAACCATGATGGCTAAAACCGACGCTACCTCGCAATGGGCAGCAATGAGTGCGAGTGATATCCTTGCCGAGATTCGCAAACAGGGATATCAGGCCAAACACGTAGTGATAACCGGTGGCGAGCCGGCGATGTTTGATTTGTTGCCTTTAGCTAATGCGCTGGAAGCTCAGGGCCTGCAGCTGCAGATCGAAACCAGTGGTACGTTTGAGCTGAAGGTGACCGAAGGTACCTGGGTAACGGTATCGCCTAAGTTAGATATGCCCGGCGGCTATTTAGTGCGCGCTGATGCTATGGCACGAGCGAATGAAATCAAACATCCCATTGCTATGCAAAAACATATCGACGCATTAGATGCGTTATTAGCGCATAATCCGGTGCGTGAAGACGTACAAATTTGCCTGCAGCCTATCAGCCAGCGGCCCCGTGCGACGGAGTTGGCAATGCAAACCTGTATTGCACGCAACTGGCGCTTATCGGTGCAGCTGCACAAATATCTTAATATCGAGTAAGCACTTAACAACAACTCACTTCACCTAAAAATTCGCGGCCTATACTAAGCGCTTTCTAACGCGCCAACAGGAGGCCGCTATGCAATCTATCCCAAAACAAACCACTGTAAACCTTGTTTCGCTGCGCCGCATTGCCGGTCAGGGAATGACAGAATACATCATCATTGTTGCCTTAATCGCCGTGGCCGCCATTGGCGTTTATTCGTTATTCGGTGAGTCGATTCGTAATCAGGTGGCTGGTATGGCGATGGAGATCACCGGCCAGTCCGCAAGCGAAGCGCTTAATGAGGGCAGTACTGCGGCTCGAAGTGCAGAGACGTTAGGAACAAAAGACGTTAGTTTGGGTAATTACGATGAAGTAACCCGCAACAAAGATAGTAACTAGTGACTACTTTATGGTTGCGACGGCAATACGGCCAAACCCTGGTTATGGTTGCCGTTGCTGTTTTTCTGATGGCGTTGATGTTGATGGCAACAACGCGTATGGGAGAACATGCCAGACGCCAGTATTACTTGCAGTCGGTTGCGGATAACACCGCCCACAGTACCGCGGTACTCATGGCTCGGCAGCTTAATTTATCCGCGGTTCTGAACCGCGCACTTATCGGTAACCAGGTCGCGATGGCACAGTGGGTGGGTCTGGCAAGCTGGCTGGCAATGATTGAACAGGCAGTGTTTAACATGAGCATAGTCGCGGGCGTTGTACCGGTTCTTAACGTGGTCATGCGAGCAATTGCAAAAGTAATGAATACGCTGCAACGAACTTTTGACAAAACAGTGAAAGTTTTATTGGGTTTTCACGCCGGTATGATTAAGGCGATGTCGATAGCACAGGTGGCGCTGGAAAAGGCGATGACTGTTGATAGTTTGGTATCGATAAAAGACGTTGTCGAGGCCCATGATGAAGAGCTTGACTGGGAGGCTTTTCAAGGTGGCGGCATTGCGCCTTTTCCCACCACCTGGCTAATGAAAACTGAGTTACACAGCACCCGAAACCGAAACGACTCGAACTTTTTTAAACGTTTAGTCATGGAGAGTCGCGACCCTTTTACCAAGGGACGGAGATACATGTGGGGCGATATAGGAGTAATGGGTATTCGCAAAGAGGGAGGCCATGAACTCCAAACTCTCGCCAACGGTAGCTGGAACTGGAATGCGGTTGATTCAGTGGCTACTGTTTTAAAAGTACCCAGTGGTTTGGGCTTAAAATGGATTCCGGTGACACCCATCGGTTGGGGCGCGCGGGCAGCTTACCGCAAGTATTATGGCAGTACATCAGGTCGTCACGCCTACAACGAAGCGTTTTATCAAAATGGATTCGTAACCAGGATGGGCTGGGCGGCAATGCATTCTTATAACGTTTTGGCCCCGGCGTTTCATTACTTAACGCTGCGCGACAATAATAATCTGGGCGCGAACGCGGTGGTGGTCAGCATTATGGACAAGGGGAGCGGTCAATTTGCCAATGCGCGTGCTGAGGTACACTTTTCCCGGCCGCTGGATATTTTTCCGCGCTCAGATAACAACGGTGAGAAAGCCAACCTCTTTAACGCGCTTTGGGAAGCACGCTTAGTTCCACTGACGACTGTTGATAAAGTTTCCATTGCCGTTAAGCAGGAGCTCCGAGATGGCTAAGGGGCAGGTTTTAGTGGAAGCGCTAATTGGTTTGTCATTGTTGCTTGTTGTACTGCTGGCCTGGCAGCAGACGGTGGAACCTTCAGCAACCGCTAATCAACAAGCATTGACTGCAGCACGTGATGCAATCTGGGGGCGGCAGTTAGATACCGAAAGAGCGCGGGTTTCGGACGATTATTTTGGCGCAAAGGCAACCGGGAAATTACTCAGCGAAGCCGGGAAGTTAATCAAACTTGATTTTGAAACCAACAATCTTCGCCACACTAAGGACAGAGAAGAAGACGCTAAACATGCCGACTATCGTATGGTCCGGTTAACCGACACCTGGTCGCCCGAGAGTGAAGAACGGCTGGCGGGACGCCCACGCAGTCTGGTCTTTAATACCTTGCTGGCTAATGGCTTAGTCCGCACCTTACAAGATGGACTGGGTTATCTTCCGCTTGCTAAGGAAATACGTTCAAAATCACTTATTTTTGGGCATATTGATACGGATGTCGTACCCGAGGATAAACTCGTAAAAGTGCCTTATCGTTAACAAGGAGTCGTTAATGGATTTGCCCAATGGACTGGATCAGTGGCAATGGCAGCAGATACCCATACAGGTGTTAGGCCAGCAAACTGCTTATCAGCTGACTCAACCTGAACAACCTGACTGGCAGCAACTTAATCGGTGGTACCCGGACTGTACTGATGCCAGGCTGAACAATTACTGGGTATGCGTTATTGGCGATACGACCTGGAGTTTTTTTGAGTTTGAGCAGCAGCGTTGGGTGCTGATGCCGGTGGTTATACCCAAGGTTAGCCGCGAATCAGCTCTACCCCTGGGGCTGGATATACTGAGTCAGTCGCAGAGTAATGGTTATCGCATAACCGTTTATTTCAGTAACAAGCCATACAACCTATTACAACGACAATTACGCTTTCGGTTAGCGCAACTTATAGCGCGGGTAGAGACCCTCGAGCAAGAAGATGATCTCTGGATCCTCGAGGGCGAACATGGCCGGTTAGTGTTTAGCCGTCATGAAAACTGGACCTTTGTGACGTTAATGCAATGAAGCGTCAGGGCGGTCAGGCAACGGTCGAATGGTTAATTATCAGTGTTACCGCACTGAGTATTCTATGGTTCGCGGAACAACAATGGCAGTTGATGGAACAACTGCGCGAATGGGGTGAGGCGATGATTGAACACTACCATTTTATCTTTAACTACTTAGCACTATTGCCAGGGAGCGGTGTGTGAAGACCAAATTTAAATGGATAATTATCCTGGTCATCAGTTTGGTGATGACTGCTATCACATTGTTGTTTCTGCAAAAGTACTTATCAGAAGAGACCGAACGCCGGTTAGCCGAAGCAGAACCGGAAGGCATTAAAATTGTCGTTTTTGCGCGGGCTCTGGCGGCTGATACGACCGTGTCTGCTGAGGTACTGGCATTACGCGAATTTCCTGAACACTTGATAAGCCAACAGTGGCTTCAGCAACACCAGCTCGCACCGTTTATCGGGCAGAGCCTGCGTTATGCAGTTGACGCGGGTGAACCCCTGACCCAGGCGATGTTAATCAACACGCAGTTTAACGGTTTGAGTCGGCAGTTGCCCGAGGGCTTTTATGCAGTAACGCTAACCGCCAGTGAGGTGACACTGCACAATGGCTTACTGGCGGTTGGTGATTCTGTAGATGTTATCTTCAAAGAAACAACGATGTCAGGTGAAGCCAAACAACATAGCTTTAGTGCTGTTGAAGTATTTAGCTTAGGTGGTAATGGCGGATCGGGCAATTATGCCGCAAATAATATTACCCTGCTGATCCCTGCCAGTGATATTGCGGATTTCACCCGCTATCAAAAAGATGAATATGCGCTATGGGTACGACCCAGCGAGATGGCGGAAGATACCGAACACTGGCGACCCACGTTACCCGCATCAAGAATACTGCAGTGGCAGGGAGGGCAATAACATGCGCAGTTTCTATATCGCCTGGCTGCTGGTTATAACTGTTCTGGCCCCATCCGTTGCCCTCGCGCAACAACAAATTAAGTTGTTGGCTGAGCAATCGACTCTGGTCGACGTGGCTGCAAATACGCAAATCATGGTCGGTGACAACAGCAAAGTCGCAGCGCGGTTGGTGACGCCGACTCAATTATTGTTAAAAGCACTGCAGCCGGGGTATACCGATGTCTGGCTAATTAATAATTCGCCGCAGCGCTTATTGGTAACAGTCGAGCAGCCTATCGACAAAAAACTTTTGCTGGAGCTGGATGGGCTAAAAGCTGCGGATAAACAGTTGGCAACAGTCATTACCGATAACTTTGTGGTAGCAACAGGAGAGGTTGAAGAACTTACCCGGCAACGACTGCAATTAATGGCTGAGGAATACCCACAATTGTTAGAACAGTCGCAGAGCAAACCCAGTGACAGCCCGATGCTCAGGTTGCGGGTAAAAATTCTTGAGATAAAACAACAGCAATTAAAAGAGCTCGGAATTGAATGGCAAAGTGCGACCGCAGGACCGGCCGCCTCAACGGCAATACAGGGGACTTTTTCCTGGTCGGCACAGATGGCTTCGACGCTCAACTTGCTGCAAACACAGGGGCACGCAAAGCTGCTTGCCAGCCCGACATTGTCAGCACAAAGCGGTGAAAGCGCGACATTTTTGGCCGGAGGGGAAATTCCGATTCCGCAGGTATTGGCGCAGGGTATGCAGGACGTCACGTTCAGATCGTATGGCGTTAAGCTGAACATTGCTCCGGAAATTACCGCCACGGGTAAGATCAAAACCCAGTTGAGTGCCGAAGTGAGTAATCTTGACCCTGCCGTCAGCGTTAATGGTGTACCTGGCATTTTGACGCGGCGTACAGATTCGGTATTTCTCGCGGATGACAACGATACCCTGGTTCTATCCGGTCTAATGAGTCATGAACATAGTCGCAGCGAAGGGCAAACGCCGGCCTTAGGTGATTTGCCGGTTATCGGTCAATTGTTTAAATCCAGCGAGTTACGTGAACAGCAAACGGAACTTGTCATCATGGTGACGGCAGAGCGTCTGGCTTCGGCACAGCAGCGTTTACAGGAGAAAAGCCAACGGCTCGAACAACAAACAAGCTGGCTAAGCGAAGCAGGGTGTGTGGGCTTACAGGAGGTAACCTATGAATGAGATGAAACAGCAGTTACAACAGCAGTTGCGAATGCATTTGGATCAGCGCAACGCCGGTGTGGATGACCTAACCGATGATGCGTTACGCGTGCACGCCACGACCTATCTTAAAGGACAGCTCGGCAATAACGATGAGCATCACTATTTGATTCGCGAGGTCGTTGATGAAGCGATTGGTCTGGGTCCGTTGGAGCCGTTGCTAATGGATAGCGATATTTCTGAGATCATGGTTAATCGTTACGATCGGATTTTTATTGAAAAATCGGGTCAATTGCAAAACGCCGGCATTCAGTTTAGTAGTGAACAGGCGTTGCGCCGCGCTATAGACCGTATTGTACTGCCGCTGGGGCGGCATGTGGATGACGCGTCACCTATGGTTGATGCGCGCTTAAAAGACGGCTCGCGAGTTAACGCGGTCATTACGCCGCTGGCGCTAAAAGGTAGCTGTGTCACCATCCGTAAATTTTCGGCTAAACCCTTAACGCTGGATGATCTCATTAATTCCGGTTCACTAAGCGAGAAAGCAGCGAGATTTTTAACCCTGGCGGTTGAGTGTCGGCAAAATATTATTGTATCCGGCGGCACGGGAACCGGTAAAACAACCTTGCTTAATACGCTTTCCAGTCGCATCCCTAGTGGCGAACGAGTAATTACCATAGAAGATGCTGCGGAATTGCAACTAACTCACGAAAACCTAATTAGTCTGGAGGCGCGCCCGAAGAACCAAGAGGGGCAGGGGGCAGTTGGTATTCGCGAGTTGGTTATTAATGCCCTGCGGATGCGCCCGGATCGATTGGTGGTTGGCGAATGTCGGGGCGCCGAAGCGCTGGATATGCTGCAAGCGATGAACACCGGTCATGCCGGCTCGCTCAGCACTGTGCATGCAAACACCGCGCGCGACGCGTTGCGGCGGCTGGAGGTTATGGTATTAATGGGTGGAATTGAGTTACCGGTGGTTGCCATCCGTCAGCAGGTTGCCAGTGCGGTCGATATTATCGTACAGATAGCGCGTTTATCTGATGGCAAACGTGTGGTCATGAGTATAAACGAAGTGACCGGCTTAGATGGTGACACCCTTCAGGTGGCTTCGTTATTTGAGCGCAGTCGAAAGGGTGAGGCTCTGACCAGTTGCCAGACACTCTGCCAGTTTGCTCAACAACAAACTGACGAGGTACAGGCTCAGTTACTCGACTGCTTGGTTAACTGACGTGATATTGCAGCTGCTGGTTGCCTTTTGCCTGTTGTTAAGCACGGTTTTTTGGTGTTCGTTGCTGATTCAATTTAACAGGCAGCGCATAAAAAAACTGGAAGGCACGCTGGAATCCAATACCCAACGTTCTTTGCAAGAGTTCTTCCTGTTTTTGCCGGCTACTATTTTAGTGCGCTTGTATCTATCCCTTTGCGTTATGGCGCCTCTGATGGGGTGGCTATTGGGAGACTGGTTGAGTGCGCTGAGCTGTTTTGTGGTGGTGCTAATTGCCCCACCTGTTGCCTTTAAATGGTTACTAAAGCGTCGCTATCGGGCATTACAAAAGCAGTTGCCACCAATGTTAGTGACGTTAAGTAATCAACTTCGCAGCGGTATTAGTATGGCTAACGGCATCAATGGCTTAAAAGGCGAAATTCCTGCGCCACTGGGGCAAGAGGTTAACGAAGTTCTGCGTCAGGTAAAACTTGGCCAGGACTTAGAGCAGGCGCTGTTGGGGTGGCAGCAGCGAGTGCCCATTTTTTCGGTAAAGATGGTGGTGCAGTCTTTAATTCTGGGCTTTCGCAGCGGCGGTCAGCAATCTGAGCTGCTGATGCGCTTAGCAGAAAACTTGCAAAAGCAAGAGCATATCAGAGAACGACAGGCGACCCTGTCATCGCAGGCAAAGATGCAAGCGAGAGTACTGGTGTTAATGCCGATCGCACTATTCTTTTTGCTACGCAGTATGAAGCCGGATCACATCGCTATGCTTACCGGAACCTTAGTTGGGCAACTGATGTTGGTGGCAGCCGGTGTATTGATGATCATCGGTGGCTGGATGATGAAAAAAATCCTCAATACGGATGACTTCTGATGTTAGTTATTGTTTTTCCATTGGTCTTTATATGCCTGCTGTTACTCACTTATTTATTGTGGAAACTATGGATTTGGCTGGCGCTGGTGCCAAAGCTGGATCGTTTAAGCGAAGCGGTATGGCGTAGGTTACCGACAAAACTGATGACAAAATTGAGTCGCTTGTTTGATAGCGAGGGGCACCGATCGAATCTGCATCGAACCATGAGTTTGTGGGTGGTTGCGTTGCTGGGTTGCGCTGTGCTGAGTGTTACTACTGGTCAGGTGCTGTGGGTTTTTGGCTGTTTACTGGGGTTGCTGTTGCAGGTGAGCAGAAACCAGAACCGATTTAAGCTAAAGCAACAGGCAATCGTTAAGGAACTCCCCGATTTTTGTGACCTTTTAGCGATGATGATTGCAGCGGGCATCCCTTTGATTCCGGCAATGGCGCGTGTATCAAGCGCTTGCGAAGGGGGACGTCTGGCCAGCGAAATAGCCCGTGCTAATGCGCAGCTACGTCAGGGCGTACCATTTAACGAAGCATTGCAACGGCTGGCAGACCGTTATCGACTGGCATTACTGAACGAGTGGACAGGGCTGTTAATTCAGGGACATCAGCAGGGCAGTAGCCTGGTCACCACGTTAAGGTTTCACTCGTTGCAAATGCGACAGCAGTTGCTTAACGAGGCAGAAAAGCGCGCACAGGAAGCTCCCGTTAAATTGCTGTTTCCGTTAATGACCTGCTTTTTTCCAGTGAATTTTTTAGTGATCTTAGGCCCTATCGTATTGCAGCTTAGTGAAGGTGGACTGTAATCATGTCACAAATTATCCTGTTACCTCATGTCTACCTGATGACTACCTTTCGACAGCGCTTATGGGGATTGATTAATGAGCCTGAACCGGCAGCGTCTCAGGGCTATTGGTTTCCGCGCTGCCGCAGTATCCATACCTTTGGAATGAAGGCGCCAATCGATGTTATTGGACTTGATGCAGAGCATCGTATCAGGCAAGTGGAAAGGCACGTATGTCCAAACCAGGTTCGGTATTTTTCTGGGTGCGAGAGTATTCTGGAATTGACCTCTTTTAGCCCCTGGCCGTTTCAGTGCTGGCGGGGTAAACCTTTAACTTTTATTCGGCAGGGAGCGCCAACAAATGACTCGGACTCAAAAATTCAACTACCTGACTTTGCTATTGCCATTGCTACTGATTGTTGGTTGTCAGGCGACGGTTCAGCAGTATCAACAGCAACAACAGACCTATCAGGCAGCTAAAGACTGGTATCTGAGCGGTGATTTGCTGGCTGCGGAGCAGCAACTGAATCAGCTGCATTCACGCCAGCTACACAGCTTACAAAGCTGGCGACTCATGGGTAACATCCAGTTCCGTCAACAACGCCTTGATGCGGCAGAAAACGCTTATCGACAGGCACTGTCGCTGGCACCCAACGATAAATTTAGTTGGCATAACCTGACCTTGGTTAAGTTAAGGCAAACCACCAACACGTTGATGCAGGCGCGCAGTGAACTAGGGCAATTAGATCGAACTAACGATGAGCTGTTGCGTAACCTGCTGCGCCTGCAGCGAGTGCAGCTGCAATAAATGACGAGGATGTCACGACAACGCGGGTTTGTGCTGGTCAGTTTAACCTTATTCAGTTTGCTTTTAGCTGCTCAATGGCTGCACATTGCGATGCAGCAACGTCAGCTACAGTGGCTGGCACTAATGAACTTTACTGACGGAATTGTCGACCGCCGAAATTTAATACGATCGTTGGCTATGCAACTGGAGCGAATGCCGAATGTACAGGAACTAGAGTTGAGCCAGCAAGCTAGCGGTATTGTGTGGTCTTTTGCTATTGACGATACAACCGCCGATTCGCTGCGTTGGCGGTTGTTTATACCCCGCCGATCTTGGGCAGAGAGAATAGTGGGACGCAGTGGCGGCGAGATAGACGGTAGTTTTTGGGTTAGTACCGAAACCTCGCCGATAACCTAGCGTACGGAATGTTTCATGATGCGCGACTTTTGCCGCTGCCAATCGCGTTCTTTTATCGTGTCACGCTTGTCATGTGACTTTTTACCTTTGGCCAGCCAACACTCGATTTTTACCCAGGGGCCTCGCCAATACATCGCTGTTGCAACGATCGAATAGCCTTCACGCTCAGCAGCGCCGATGAGTTTATCGAGCTCTTTGCGCTTTAATAATAGCTTGCGGCTACGATCAGGCTCGCAATAAACATGGCTTGATGCCTGATTCAACGGTTGAATTTCGGCCCCCAGCAAATAAGCTTCGCCATCTTTGATAATGACGTAGCTATCGCGAATGTTAGCTTTGCCGGCGCGGATACTTTTGACTTCCCATCCTTGTAAACTCACTCCCGCCTCAAACTTTTCTTCAAGAAAATATTCGTGGCGCGCTTTTTTGTTTAACGCGATGGTGCCGCTGGATTGTTGTGGTTTATTTTTACTCATGGGCGCTATTATACTCATGATTCGCTAAAAGAAAATTGCTTTCAGGACTAGAAAGGCTGACAGATTGCGTTATTATTGCGCAAACCGAATTTGGCAGTAGGAAAATCATGCCCAGAATCGAGAAAAGCGCGTTGGTTTCGTACAGTGCGCAACAAATGTTTGATTTAGTCAATGATATAGAATCTTATCCGCAATTTGTCCCCGGTTGCGTTGCGTCACGTGTTAGAGAACAGGGTGACGACTACAAAGTCGCGACGTTGGATATCAGCAAGGCGGGGATTCGTAAGAGCTTTACTACCCGTAATCAGCTGCTGCCGCCTGAGCGCATTGATATGCAGTTGGTCGACGGGCCGTTTAAACAGCTCGGTGGGGGCTGGACGTTTGTGCCATTAGCTGATGACGCCTGCAAGATTCAGTTCGAGCTGGACTTTGAGTTCTCGAGTCGGTTGCTGGGCATGGCATTTGGTAAGATTTTTAGTGAAATAACTGGACGTATGGTTGATGCGTTTGTGCAACGCGCTAAACAGGTGTATAGCTAATGCTGACGGTAGAAGTCGCCTACGCGACACCGGATAAACAGTTAATTCTGACGGTGCAGGTGGCTGCAGGTACCACCGTTGAGCAATGTATTGAGCAGTCCGGAATTAAATCACATTTTGCTGATATCGACTTAACGCAGCAAAAGGTCGGTATCTGGAATAAGGCAAGTAAACTTGATGCGACACCGCGCGACGGCGATCGTATCGAGATTTACCGCCCCTTAATTGCCGACCCTAAGGCAGTCAGGAAACGTCGTGCTGAACGAGCCAAAGAAGAAGGTCGTGCGGACAAAGTGACCGGCGGCAGACCCGACGCCAAACGTCGGCAACGAAGTAAGGAGTAGTCATGCGGTTATACATCATGCGTCATGGTCATGCCGTGTTACCGTTATCAGCCAGTGCCGACAGTGATCGCAGACTGACACCCGAGGGTGAGCAGGAAGTAGCAACGACGTCGCAATGGCTGGCAGAACAGGCCGGCGAATTAGACGCTTGCCTTATCAGCCCTTACATCCGCGCCCAGCAAACCGGCACTGTTGCCATGGGCCGCATCAAAACCCGACAACGTAATAATCTGCATGAATTAACGCCTGACTCAGAGCCGAGCCTGGCGTTAGCGGCTATTGCAGCCGAAATCGAAGCCAATGATTACCAGCAGGTGCTGGTAGTTTCTCATATGCCATTAGTGAGCTACCTGGTACACGAGATCGACCGTAACAAGCAGCCGCCAATTTTCCCGACAGCGGCTATCGCTGTGATGGAGTTTGATCCTCATACCCAACGCGGGCAGTTTGAGCAATTAATGGTTGCTGAGCGTTGTGCCGGTTAAATCTGACGGCGGCTAGTCGTCACGTTGGAGCAAAACGATAATTGCAGCATCTCCGCCCCATTCTTTGGGCGCCTGATGGAAAGCCCGCAAACGTGGATATTGTATTAGCCAATGCGGAACCTGGTGCTTCAATTTACCACTACCATGGCCATGCATAATGCAGCAGCATTCGATTAGCTGTTGCTCGCAGGCTTTAAGCATGGCCGCGAGCTCCTGCTTGGCCGCTGCAAGCGTTAAACCGTGCAAGTCTAGCAACATGTCGGGAGCATAGTCACCACGACGCAGTTGTTTAAGTAGGTAGTGTGATTCGCCTTCAGCAATGTACTTAACCGTGCCGTCTTCTATATAGCCCTTAAATTCATCCGAAAAAAAGTCGCTGGCCGCGCGGCTGGTTTGCGCCTCAGGATGAGCTTTGGCCTGCTGTTGCTTGCGCTTAACCTTGTCCTTTGCCGGCAGCGGCTCGATGGTGTCATTGGCAAGTGTCTGAGTACCCTTTACGGCGTCACGGAATAGTGCACTATCTTCCGCCTCGATAGCCGCGTTGTTCATTTTATTGGATGATTTAAACCTGCTCATGGTAGAT
The DNA here is from genome assembly GCF_019431395.1 of Idiomarina sp. Classification (NCBI taxonomy): domain Bacteria; kingdom Pseudomonadati; phylum Pseudomonadota; class Gammaproteobacteria; order Alteromonadales; family Idiomarinaceae; genus Idiomarina; species Idiomarina sp. Next base: position 1,250,997 of record NZ_CP080268.1, on the reverse strand, counting down.
GATTCTATGGCCTTTTTCAGTTACCCTAATATGCTAACACATAAACCCACTGAACAAGTTAATCGTGGAGACAGCGTTGAGCCCATCAACTATTGAAAACGCCTTGCAGGATCTGCACAGCATCGACGATTTATTACGCTGGAGTGTCAGCCAGATGCTGTCACAACAGCTCTTCTTTGGTCATGGTAATGCCAATGCTGTGGAAGAAGCGCGCGCATTACTCGGTCACGTCACGCAGCTTACACCAGACGAGTTACTCGATGCCCGCCACTGCCGTTTGACCCGCGACGAAAAGGCCGCCTATCTGGCGCTGCTGAAACAACGTATTGAACAGCGTAAACCAGCTGCTTACCTAACTCATCAAGCCTGGTTTGCGGGTCTGCCATTTTACGTTGACGAACGGGTATTGGTGCCTCGCTCGCCCATCGCCGAATTGATCGAAACAGGTTTTCAACCCTGGTTGCAACATCAGCCTCAGCGTATTCTGGATTTGTGCACCGGTAGTGGCTGCATTGCCATCGCTTGCGCCTATGCCTTCCCGGAAGCGCAAATTGATGCCGCTGATTTGTCGGCCGATGCGCTCGCGGTAGCCGAACAGAATATCGAACAACACGGCTTGCAACAGCAAGTCGTGCCGTTGCAATCTGACTTGTTCAACAACTTAACCGGTGAACGCTACGACTTGATAGTAACCAATCCGCCCTACGTGGATGCAGACGATATGGCTGACCTTCCCGACGAATACCGGCATGAACCGGAGTTAGGTTTGGCAGCGGGTAATGATGGTCTGGAGCTGGTCGATAAGATGTTGTTGCAGGCCGCTGATTATCTGACCGACAACGGTTTGTTAATCTGCGAGGTGGGCAACTCAATGCCGGCGTTGAATGATAAATATCCTGACACCGGTTTTGTCTGGGTAGAGTTCGAACGCGGTGGTGATGGTGTTTTTGTTTTGTCACGCCAACAGTTAGTCGAGCATCGGAGTCGTTATGGCAGGTAGTAGCTGGGGTGAATTGTTTCGGGTCAGTACCTTTGGCGAAAGTCATGGCGCTGCGCTGGGGGCTGTGGTTGATGGCTGTCCGCCGGGGCTGGCATTAACCGAAGCCGATATACAACAAGCGCTGGATCGCAGAAAACCCGGCTCAAACCGCTATACCACCGCTCGCCGCGAAGCCGACCAGGTGGAAATTTTATCCGGGGTATTTGAAGGCAAAACTACCGGCACACCGATAGGGTTATTAATTCGCAATACTGACCAACGAAGCCAGGATTACTCTAATATCAAAGACTCATTTCGTCCGGGCCATGCCGATTATACCTATCAGCACAAGTACGGTGTGAGAGACTATCGCGGCGGCGGACGGTCATCGGCGCGCGAGACCGCGATGCGGGTGGCTGCCGGCGCCATTGCGGCGAAGTTACTGAGTCAGTTAGGCGTTACCATCCGTGCCGGGCTGGTGCAAATGGGTACCGTTACCGCACAGCAGCTGGACTGGAACGAAGTGCATAATAACGATTTCTTCAGCCCGTGTAAGTTAGCAGTAGAACATTACGACCAATTAATACGCCAGCTCCGCAAAGAAGGGGACTCGATTGGTGCCAGGATTCACCTGCAGGCAACAGGGTTACCGCCGGGCTGGGGTGAGCCGGTGTTTGATCGGCTCGACGCGGATCTGGCTAAAGCCCTGATGAGCATTAACGCCGCCAAAGCGGTATCGATAGGGGATGGTTTTGATGTTGTTAATCAGCGTGGCAGTGAACATCGCGACGAAATGACGCCTGACGGTTTCCGCTCTAATCATGCCGGTGGTGTGTTAGGTGGTATCAGCACCGGACAGGCGCTAACCGCGGACGTTGCGTTTAAACCTACGTCAAGCATTAGTGTTTCCGGTGATACCATCAATCGCCACGGCGAAGCTGAAGCGATCGTTACTAAAGGCCGCCATGACCCTTGCGTAGGTATCCGGGCAGTGCCTATTGTGGAAGCGATGACCGCGTTAGTGTTGGTTGACCATTGGCTACGCCAGCGCGCACAGAATGCCGACGTGAGCCCGAATACACCCAATATTATGGCACCATAGGTTGCTGCGTCAGGGTAGTAATGATGACTAAACAGCATCACTATCAGCAGTTAATTGATGTTTTTAATCAGTGCTTCGAAAACACCGAAAACACAATTTTAGTCGCCGGCGAAGACGAACCCTATTATTGCCCTGCAGGTCAGCAGCATGCTCATCACCGGGTTGTTTTTGCGCATGGTTTTTATGCTTCTGCGCTGCATGAAATTAGTCACTGGTGCATAGCCGGGCGGGTGCGGCGACAGATTTTTGATTATGGTTATTGGTACGAACCCGACGGCCGCGATGAGAGGCAGCAGCAGGCATTTGAACAGGTAGAGCGCAAGCCGCAGGCGCTGGAATGGTTGTTTTCGTTATGTGCGGGCACGAATTTTCAGGTCAGCGTTGATAATTTATCGGGAATTGAAGTAGACCGTGCGGCCTTTACAGCGGCTGTAAAAGATCAACTTTTGCGTTTTTACCGTACTAAAATACCGACACGTGCGGAAGTTTTCGCAAAAGCACTCTGTCACTACTACAACAGACCATGGCCTACATTGGACAAGGTTGAGCAACTATCCACGCAAGTTTAGTTACAAGGAGAGACACTATGTTACGTCGTAGTTTAATGGTACTGATGATGTTCGGTTTAGCCAGCTGTGCCACCATCGAGGGGGCGGGTGAAGATATTGAGTCTGCAGGTGAAGCGATTCAGGAAGAAGCCGAGGAAAATAACGAATAATGTCAAAAAGCCGTTTAGTTGTCGGTTTAATCATTAACCCATTTGCTGGCCTTGGGGGCGCTGTAGCTCTCAAGGGCAGTGATGGCAAAGAAACCCGCGAAAGAGCATTGGCACTGGGTGCAGAGCCCAGAGCTCAGCAGCGCGTGCAGCAGGCGTTAACGCTGTTAAAACCCTATGCTGATCAGATCCAGTTCGTTACCTGTGCAGGAGCCATGGGCGCGGATACGTTAGCGCAACTGGGCTTTGATTTTAGTATTGCTTACACCCCAAACGGCGATGAATCGAGCGCTGAGGATACTCAGCAGGCTGTTGATGCACTGCAACAACAGGCTATCGATCTGTTGTTGTTTGCCGGCGGCGATGGCACCGCGAGAGACGTTTTTAAAGCGATAGATGAGCAGCAGCTGGTGCTGGGTATACCCGCCGGCGTTAAAATCCACTCCGGTGTTTATGCGGTTAGCCCCAAAGCCGCCGGGCGTGTAGTCGAGCGCGTCATAAACGGTCAGTTATCGAGTTTAAAACATGCCGATGTCATGGATATCGACGAGGAGTTGTTCCGCCGGGGCAAGGTTAAAGCACGACGCTTTGGCGAGATGTTGATACCCGCAGAACTCGAGTATGTGCAAGCGGTAAAAATGGGGGGCGTTGAGAGTGACGAATTGGTACTGGCTGATATTGCTGCCGAAATTATTGAGCGCACCGATGATCACTACCTGGTAATGGGCTCCGGCTCCACGGTGGCAGCAATAATGGAAGACATGGGACTCGATAATACCCTGTTAGGGGTGGATTGGGTGCATAACGAAACTGTGCTGGCTAATGATCTCACTGAAAACGAACTGTTTGAAAAAGTGTCAGCTCAGGCGCCGGGAACAATAAAACTAGTGATCACGGTTATTGGTGGACAGGGGCATATTCTGGGGCGTGGTAATCAACAGCTGAGTGCGCGTATTTTGCGTCACATTGGCCGTGAAAATGTCTGGCTGGTCGCCACCAAAGCCAAGCTGGAAGCATTAAAGGGCAGACCCTTATTAATAGATTCCGGTGATGAACAACTAGACCAGGAATGGTCAGGCTTAATTGCTGTTATCACCGGCTATCACGATGAAGTGCTGGTGCGTTTGCAGAGTATTGACTAACCAGTCTGTTTAAAACTGAGACTTGGGTAAGTGTACAACCAGTCCGTCGAGTGCATCAGTCATTTCTATTTGGCAGCTCAGGCGGCTGTTGTCTTTTGGCTCCATCGCCATATCAAGCATGTCTTCTTCCTGCTCAGATGCAGGTTCTAGCTTGTCCATCCATTTTTCGTCAACATAGCAGTGACAGGTAGCGCAGGACAAAACCCCGCCGCATTCGCCCACGATCCCGTCAATAAAGTTGTCGACGGCAGTTTCCATTACGTTACTACCCACTTCAGCTTCTGCTTCAAATTGATTGCCATCAGCATCGATAAAATAAACAGTCGGCATAATGCTCTCTTTCGTTCAAAGTTTGGGCTCGATAGGATAGAATACGCCGCTTCTTATGACAACGCCATTTTATGGGAATCGTTCATGAAGCAATCGGATCCGTCAAATAACCTACTCGAGCGGCTGTTCAAAATTAACGCGCAGGGTAGTTCTGTTAAGTCCGAGGTTATTGGGGGTATCACGACCTTCTTAACCATGGCCTACATTATTTTTGTGAACCCGTCGATTTTAAGTGAAACCGGTATGGACTATGGTGCCGTGTTTGTGGCCACCTGTCTGGCGGCGGCTATAGGTTGCCTGATCATGGGACTATGGGCTAACTATCCAGTCGCATTGGCGCCGGGTATGGGGTTAAACGCCTTTTTTACCTACACGGTGGTGTTTGGCATGGGCTATACCTGGCAAACGGCTCTGGGAGCGGTGTTTTTCTCCGGTATTATCTTCTTTCTGTTATCGGCGTTTCGCGTCAGGGAGTGGATTATAAAATCTATTCCAACCACGCTGCGACTAGCAATTGCGGCCGGTATCGGTGCGTTTCTTGCGCTAATTGGTCTAAAAAACGCCAACATAATTGTAGCCAGCGACGCAACCATGGTGGCGTTGGGAGATTTGGGCGATACCTCGGTACTGCTGGCTGCGGCCGGCTTCTTTCTGATTATTGGTTTGGTTGCGCGGCAGATCCAGGGCGCAGCCTTGATTAGCATCTTGCTAATATCGGCCATTGCGTTGATGTTGGGACTGGTCGACTATGAGGGCATTGTCTCGATGCCACCATCGCTGGCCCCAACCTTTATGCAAATGGATATTGCTGCGGCTTTCGATTTAGGCATGTTGTCAGTTATTTTTGCGTTCCTGTTTGTCGACTTGTTTGATACCTCAGGGACCTTGCTGGCGGTGGCGCAACGCGCCGGGATCGCCAAAGCTGATGGCCATATGCCGCGCCTGGAGAAAGCGTTAATGGCAGACAGTACCGCGACGGTAGCCGGCTCGGTGATGGGGACATCGACGACAACTAGTTATATCGAGTCTGCAGCCGGTGTTGCATCAGGCGGTAAAACCGGATTGGCAGCGGTAACTGTTGGTATTTTATTTTTGCTGGCGATGTTTTTTGCGCCTTTAGCGGGCATGATACCGCCCTATGCAACAGCCGGTGCGATCATTTATGTCGCGGTATTGATGTTGTTTACCCTTAAAGACGTGCAGTGGGAAGATATTACCGAAGCTGCGCCGGTAGCGGTTGTGTTATTGATGACACCGTTAACCTATTCTATCGCCGATGGTATCGCATTAGGTTTTATTAGTTACGTCGTGGTAAAATTCTTAGCTGGCCGCTACCGGGAACTTAACCCCAGTGTGGTGGTTTTAGGCTTACTGTTTATCGCTAAATTCATTTGGTTAGGATAAGAATATTATGGGATGGCACTCAAATAGAGAATTTTTCGTTTCCTGGGAAGAACTGCATCGCGCCACCAAAGAGCTGGCACATCGCCAGTTACCGGCAGAGCAGTACAAGGGCGTTATTGCAGTTAGCCGCGGCGGCCTGGTTCCGGGTGCTATCATCGCACGGGAATTAAACTTACGTACGGTTGATTGTGTCTCGGTAAGTTCTTATGACCATAATGAACAACGCGATGACCTGAACGTATTAAAAGACGTGACCGCAACCAACGACGGTGAAGGTTTTCTGGTTGTTGATGACCTGGTCGATACCGGTAATACATTAAAGTTTTTACGTCAACGGTTGCCTAAAGCCAAGTTCATTACAGTCTATGCAAAGCCCGCGGGTATTGACTTAGTTGATGACTATGTTGCTGACTTAGAACAAGACACCTGGATTCATTTTCCGTGGGACATGCACTTGCACTATGTTGAGCCACTTGCCGGGCAAGAGAGTTAAGCCGAAAGATTTTGATAAAAAAACGGAGCCATCAGGCTCCGTTTTTATTTGCGCATTATTTTCGCATTGTTAGGCTAAATTACGCGAGTTGTTGTTGCAGATGAGAAACAACGTCATCAATGCTTAATTTAACCTTGTCACCGCCTTTGCGTGACTGATACTCAACCATCCCTTCATCCAGGTTACGTTCGCCAATAACGATTTGATGAGGGATACCCACCAGCTCCATATCGGTAAACATAACGCCGGGACGCTCTTTACGGTCATCGAATAACACATCGATACCAGCGTCTTGCAAGGCTGCGTATAGCTTCTCGGTCGTTTCCTGAACACGAGCTGACTTGTGCATATTCATGGGGATCAACACGGCCTGGAATGGCGCCAAATTATCCGGCCACTGAATACCACGGTCATCATGGTGTTGCTCAATTGCCGCCGCCACGATACGCGATACGCCAATACCGTAACAGCCCATGGTGAGAGTTTCGTGTTTGCCGGTTTCTGACAATACACCAACCTTCATCGCGTCACTGTATTTTTTACCGAGCTGGAATATATGACCGACTTCGATACCGCGGGCAATTTTAAGCTGACCCTGACCACAGGGGCTGGGGTCGCCCTCAACCACGTTACGCAGATCGGCAACTTCGCTCAACGACGCATCGCGTTGCCAGTTAACACCGGTTAACCAGACACCGTTTTCGCCGGCGCCACAGGCGAAATCAGCCAGGTTTGCCGCCGAGTGGTCAGCTATAACAAGGCCGTCAAATTGGGTTGGCCCGGTAAATACACTGTGCACACCAGTTAGCTTATGGTTGTCGAGCAAATTAATTGGGCTGGCCACTGCCGGGTGCTTTTCGGCTTTAATGGTATTGAGTTCGTGATCGGCACGAACAACTAACAACACATACTCTGCTTCGACGTTATCGCTGGCTTGTGCGACAACGCATTTTACCGCCTGTTGAGCATCCACTGACAAAGGTTGCAACAATGCCGCAAGATCATCACCTTTTACATCGTGACGCTGCAGCTCCATAGTCGGCGCAGCGCGTTCAGTTGTCGGCGCTAACGCCTCCGCCATTTCGACATTGGCAGCGTAATCCGATTGGTCTGAAAACGCGATAGCATCTTCGCCGGAGCTGGCTAATACGTGAAACTCGTGCGATGAGTGACCACCGATAGAACCGGTGTCTGCGATAACAGGTCGGTAATCCAGTCCCAGCCGCTCAAAAATACGACAATAAGCCTGATACATTTGATCGTAAGCTTGTTGTAACGATTCTTGCGTTAAATGAAACGAGTAGGCATCCTTCATCACAAACTCCCGCGCGCGCATCACGCCAAAGCGGGGTCTAATTTCGTCACGGAACTTGGTTTGTATTTGGAATAGAGTCAATGGTAGCTGTTTATAGCTGCTGATTTCTTTGCGCACCAGTTCACTGATTATTTCTTCGTGTGTTGGCCCCAGCAAAAAGTCGCGTTGGTGGCGATCTTTCAGACGCAGCAATTCCGGACCGTAGTCTTCCCAGCGACCTGATTCCTGCCATAAGTCTGCCGGCTGTACCATCGGCATCAGAATTTCCAGCGCATTAACGGCTTCCATTTCTTCGCGTACGACTTTCTCTACTTTACGCAGCACGCGTAAACCACTGGGCGTCCAGGTATATAAACCCGATGCCACTTTACGGATCATGCCCGCACGAAGCATCAATTGATGGCTGATGATCTCCGCATCAGACGGGGTTTCCTTTAGGGTAGACAGTAAATATTGGCTGCTGCGCATGATGTCTTAGTCTCGTTTTATTTAACCCGAAAAAATTAGGCCGAAGTTTAACAGTGTCTGCCGCTTGTCAAAAGTCTTTTTGCTGACGTATTTCGGTTATTGTCAGGCATTGGCCGGTAACGTACCAGTTAAGTTCAAGATCATACAGCTGACTGACGTAATGTCGCTCAGGTTGTTTGCTGGCATGGTAAGCAGGGCGGGGGTCCTGGCGAAGAACCTCAATGATAACCTGGCGCAGGTTTTGATAGTGTTCAGACTTTGCCGCATTGCTGGTTAGCTCATCAATAAAGGCTTCTGCTATTGCACTAAAACAGACCTCAAGCTGGTTGGGTTCATCGCCGGCAAACGCACTACTTGCTTCGGGTATCGCGTCGACGTAAGGAACATAAGGCTTGATGTCCACGATGGGAGTTTGGTCGAGCAGATCAGCACCTGATACAACCAACTTTACTTGCGGTTTAACGACAACATCGACAAGTTTTACTACCGACATACCCAGGTTATTCGGCCGAAAGGGCGACCGCGTCGCAAATACGCCCAACTGCTTGTTGCCGCCCAAACGGGGTGGCCGAACACGTTCACGCCATTGGTGGCTGCGGTGCTGGTTAAACTCAAATATTAGCCACAAGTGAGAGTACTGTTGTATGCCCTCGATACTGGCAGCATGGTCAAAGTCACCGACAAACGACACGGTGCTGATAACAGAGGGCGCTAATCCCGGTTGTCTGGGAATACTAAACTTGTCGGTAAAGGGTGATGTTATTAACGCTATAGGTTGCACAATATTGTCCATTAACGGATTAAAGTAAAATTTCGCTTTTTTCGCTAGATAATGATGTTATTCACCATGCTCATGCTGTCGTGGGTGGTCGATTTAATCATAACCCACTGAAAAATATAAATAAATTAAATTGGCACACAGATTGCTCCAACTATTTTGAATGTCATGGCGACTGACTTAATAACACGCACTGACTAACTTAATCAATTTGTTGGATAAAAGAACAAAAAGGAATCTGTAGCATGTTTAAGCAAAAAGTATGGCCGATAGCAATTGGATTAATTGGTTTGGTAACACTGAGTTCGGCGGCTTGCGCCAAAGAAGAAGTGGTATCGCAGCATCAATTTACGGTATCGCAAACCACCGAAATAAGCATTGATAACTCGGTCGGCGAAATCGAGTTTATACGCGGTGAAACCGATCAAATGGTAATTGAACTGACTATCAAGGAAACTGACGACGGCTTCTTTTACGGTGGTGGGGATGTTTACGCGGTCGACCTTGTCAGTGACTGGTCTGGTGAACAACTGCGTCTGTCAATTGAGCCTGACGAAGATGTGCAGGCGCACTGGCGCATAACCATGCCTAAAGTTGCGGAAATCAGCGTTGATATGGGTGTGGGCGAAATAAGCGGTGAAATTTATACCACACACAGTAGTTTTGACCTGGGTGTTGGTGAGATCAATCTTGATGTTTATGGTGAAGACATTGCCCGGATAAGTATTGATGCAGGGATTGGTGATAGCAAAATTACCGGCTTCAGTCAGGGCAAAAACGAAACCACTCGCGCGATGGTCAGTTCAGAGTCTGATGCGCATGGTAATGGCCAGTATCGATTAACTGCCGACGTTGGGGTTGGCGAAGCGCGTTTAAACGTCAAAGGCCTTAAGTAATCAACAATTAGCGCGCAGTTGTACCCGCTTTGGCAAAACAGCTGACCTGAGTGTAGCAACGCGAGTCAGCTGTTTTCGGTAATTGGTAGCATTGCAGTTGCAGTACACTGTCAGCACCGAAGCGAGCAGCATCTTCCCGCAAAAACTGCAATGCTTGTTGTTTAGATGCCGCGGGTTGGTCTAAACGTGTCTGACAGCTATCGCCGGTAACCACACTCAATATGCGATAATTGGATGGCACCGAGCCTTCAATAACATCAATGTCATCGGGGTCAGTAACGGCAGGGGAGTTGTTACCCCCCGCGACCGGTTTACCGACGTCAAACGGACTTTGCCAGGATATGTCAGCACAACCGACAGTAAATACCGAAAGCACAGCAGTTAGCATGATTATTTTTAGTTTTTTTGTCATTGCTTTTGCTACCTAATGCCATCCCAATTTCACTAAATTAAGCCTTAGCGTATCAGAAAGTCGCTTAATGGACGACCGTTATCCACCGCTTTTTGCAGGGCTTTGGGCATGCGGCCCTGGCCAGTCCAGGTTTTACGATCACCATTTTCGTCGGTAAATTCGTATTTTGGTGGTTTGGGGGCGCGTTTGCGGCTGGCTTTTGCGATTGGCTTACCACCAATTTCGTCTTCCAGAATGTCAGAAATATCAATGCCGGCTTCCTGCATCGTGCGTTTCAGTTCAGCAATTTTCTCGCGTTTTTGCTGACGCTCACGTTCAAGTTCTTCGGCCTCTGCTTCGCGTTTATTAACGACATTATTCAGTTTGTGTTGAACTTCTTTTAATTCGTCAATTGATAAGTCTTTTAATGCCGCATTTAAGCGACGTTCGTGATTAATAATTCGAATAAAGTCACTCATGTATTTTAGTCCTTAAACTATCGGTTTTATTATGAAACTAACAGGCGTTTATATTATAGGCTATTAAATAAAAAAACGAGCCGCAGCTCGTTTTTAAATGGTATAAACAGTTGTAATACAAAAGCACAATTACATATTAGGGTAGGTGGGGCCACCACCACCTTCGGGAACAACCCAATTAATATTCTGCGACGGGTCTTTAATATCACAGGTTTTGCAGTGAATGCAGTTTTGTGCATTTATTTTAAATACTTCTTTGCCATCTTCTTCTACAACTTCGTAAACACCAGCAGGGCAATAGCGTTGTGCAGGCTCAGCGAACTCGGGCAGATTGACCGTTAATGGAATATCTGCATCTTTTAACTGTAGATGACAAGGTTGATCTTCGGCATGATTAGTATTCGATAAAAATACCGATGACAGTCGATCAAAGGTTAATTTATTATCCGGTTTAGGATATTCAATAGGTTGGTGCTGAGCCGATTTTTCTGTGCATTTATAATCTGGTGTCCATTCTTTAAATTTGAACGGTAGTTTGCCGCCAAAATAATTTTGGTCCAACATATTATAAGCGCCGCCAAGCGTTGTACCCAGCTTATGAATAGCACCACCGAAATTACGTGAGCGATACAATTCATCAAATGCCCAGGATTGCTCAAATGCCTGGGTAAAATCGGTTAACTCGGTATGTTGCTGTTCGCTCTGCAATGCATTAAAGATTGATTCTGCGGCAATCATGCCGGACTTCATTGCGGTGTGATTACCTTTAATCTTAGCAAAATTCAGGGTGCCGGCATTACAGCCCACCATCAAGCCACCGGGGAATGTCATTTTAGGTAGCGAGTAATAGCCGCCTTTAGCAATTGCGCGGGCGCCATAACTGACACGTTTACCGTTCTCCAATACAGCTTTTATTGCCGGATGTGTTTTATAGCGTTGAAACTCCTGGAATGGGTTCAGGTACGGATTTTTGTAATTAAGGTCGATGATCAAACCTACATAAACCTGGCCATCTTCAGCGTGGTATAAATAACCACCGCCAGAACCGTTATCGTTTAATGGCCAACCCGCGCTGTGAACCACTTTACCCGGCTCATGAACATCGGCAGGTACGTCCCAGATCTCTTTAAAGCCAAGACCATAATGTTGCGGTGTACTGTCTTTATCCAGCTGGAACTGATTAATGAGTTGCTTACCTAAGTGGCCACGGCAGCCTTCTGCAAAAACGGTATACTTTGCCCGTAATTCCATACCCGGCATATAACCGTCTTTTTCACTGCCATCGGCGCCAACGCCCATGTCACCGGTTTGAATACCAGCGACACTACCGTCCTCATTGTAAAGCACTTCGCTGGCAGCAAAGCCGGGGAATATTTCTACGCCCAATTGCTCCGCCTGCTCCGCCAGCCAACGGCATATGTTGCCCATACTGACAATATAATTGCCCTTATTATGGAACGTTTTAGGCACTGCAAAGCCCGGTAACTGAGACGCGCTTTGGTGGTCTTTCAGCAATAAAATCTCATCGCCGGTCACGGCAGTATTGAGTGGTGCTCCGCGCTCTTTCCAGTCGGGAAAAAGTTCATTCATTGCACGCGGCTCGAATACGGCGCCGGATAATATATGGGCACCGATGTCAGCGCCTTTTTCGACCACACAAATCATTAGTTCTTGATCATTGTCTTTTGCCAGCTGACCTAAGCGGCATGCTGTGGCAAGACCTGACGGACCAGCGCCAACAATAACAACATCAAAATCCATGCTTTCACGTTCCACGTTTACCTCCCCTCCACTAAGCGATCTGAATTGGGATCAGCCCGTGATAATTTTCGAGTAATTCGGTGATTTTTTCTGCCGGTAATGGGCGACTAAACAAATAACCCTGCCCAACGCCGCACTCGCGACTCATTAAAAAGTCGACTTGCTCAGAGGTTTCGATACCCTCAGCAACTAATTGAATATTTAAGTTTCTGGCTAAATTAATAATCGTTTGAACGATCACAGCATCATCTTCATTATCTGGCAGGTCGTTAATAAATGAGCGGTCAATTTTTAACGAGGTTACCGGAAAGTTTTTTAAATAAGATAATGATGAATAACCCACACCAAAGTCATCGATAGCCAAACTCATACCATTGTCACGTACCGCGTGCATAAAGTTGGTATGCGATTGAATGTTTTCGATAAAGACTTGTTCCGTTAATTCTAATTCAATTTTATCAGCCGGAACTTGCGCGCCGTGCACGGTACTCATAATGTCATCAACTAAGTGCGGAAGATGTAGCTGTTTGCCGGAAATATTAATCGCCATGGTGAGGTCTTCAAAGCCCGCTTTATGCCAATGATGTAATTGATTACAGGCTTCTTTTAAGACAAATTCTGATAATGGAATAATAAGTCCGGTATCTTCGGCTATCGGAATAAATTGATCAGGGCCGATCACGGTACCGTCTTCCTGAACCCATCTGACTAAGGCTTCTAAACCAACAATACGGTGGCTCAGTAATTCCACTTTGGGCTGGTAATAAACAACTAAAGACTCGTTTTCTACCGCATAACGAAGTTGTTTAACCAGCTCCAGCTTTTTCGCTAAATCACGGTGCACTGCTTTATTATATAAGTGATAGGTATTACGACCGTTGTCCTTGGCTTGATAAAGTGCGGTGTCGGCATTACGAATTAAGTATTCGGCATTAAAATCTGCATCATTGGCAAAGGCAATACCGATGGACGCGCTGATAAATAATTCGTAATCATCAACAAAAAAGTGCGAATCAAGCGCTTTAAGTAACTGTTGTGTCAGGTCAATAACCTGCTGGCGATTGTCGGGTTTTAAAATAGCCAGCAGAAATTCATCGCCGCCGGAACGAGCCAGCCGGGAGTTTTTCGGCGCCAACTTACTAATACGGCGCGCGACCCGGCGTAATAGCTCGTCACCAACGGTATGGCCTAAGGCATCGTTAACTTCTTTAAACCGATCCAGGTCGATAAAAAGAATGGCGCTGTTGGCGCTGAGTTCAGTATTTTTTAATTGCTCATTAAGAATACGCATCAAAGCGTTACGGTTAATCAGATTAGTCAGTGCATCGTGCTCGGCCAGGTAAGCCATTTGTTTTTCGATGCGCTCACGTTCATCAATTTCGGTGTAAAGCTCAATATTTGCATCGGCCAGCTGTTGTGCTTTATAGCGACTTTGCGCGAGAATAAAAATCACGAAGGTGAGCATTGCAGTAATCAATAAACCGGCAAGCAGGATGGCGATAGAAACACCACCGCGAAGCTGCGCCAGTTTATTCGACGTGAGCCAGATATTGAGTTGCCACGAGTTCCCGAGTATTTGTAGCTGCCGTGTTTCCGTCCAGCTTTCGCGCAGGCTCATGTCACCGGCAAACTGATAGAGGGTTTTGCCCTGGTGGTTCAGTGACAACTGAAAACCCTCACTGATATTGCCGCGGATTACGTTATTGAGTAGATCCTGCATACTGATGATAAGGCCGAGAAACCCCTGTTTATCGTCGTTTTCTATGCGCGCAAACATGGCAACATCACTGCTTAAGCGGCCTAAGTTACCGGCACTTCCAACCATGGCATGACGGTTACCGGAAGACATCTGCAGGCGTTCAACTAAATCTGAGTCTTTAAACACCGTCCCTAACAGTTGGGGTTGGCGACTTGGCGGGAAAAAGCGTTGAATCTGCAGGGTTGGGGACAACCACGCAAGGCCCTGTACGCTTTGATAATAAAGCGTGATTAGTTCAGCGTCACGTTGCCAACTTTGCTCCAGTGAAGGTTGGTTTTGTTCCCATTCACGTGCCAATAACTCAGTTGCAAATAAGTGCGCCGTCATATTTTGACGTATTTCGCGCTGTAGATTGAATGCCTCTGTTTGCAGTGCATCCCGGGCGGCTTCATTTTCGCTTTGGCGCAGATAGCCGAACGCTGCAAGTGACACAATAATGCCAGCGCAGGCGGTCAGTAGAACTTGTTTAGCCCCTGGAAATAACGTCATAACGGCCTTTTAAAACTACGATTTATTATTACTCTTGCTGCAGCTCCGGGCGATCGCGAAATTCGTTTAACGCTTCCGGGTTTGCAAGAGCGTCCGTATTGTTAACGGTTTCACCATGGATCACCTGACGAACCGCTAATTCAACAATCTTACCACTGATTGTGCGGGGGATGTCACGCACTTGTAAAATAATAGCGGGAACGTGGCGCGGTGTCGCGTTTGCCCGGATGGTTTTCTTTATTTGCTGACGTAAGTCATCATCTAAAGTGATGCCATCACGCAACTTAACGAATAACACAACGCGTTCGTCATCGTCTATCTGTTGGCCGACAGCAATACTTTCCAGCACCGCATCTATCTTCTCTACCTGGCGGTAAATTTCCGCCGTACCAATACGCACGCCACCCGGGTTTAGCACCGCATCAGAGCGGCCGTAAATAATCACACCATCATGGTCGGTAAGTTCGGCAAAGTCACCGTGAGCCCAGGTATTTTTAAAGCGCGCGAAGTAGGCATTAAAGTACCGCTGGCCGTCGTCGTCATTCCAAAATCCAACCGGCATGCAGGGGAATGAGTTTTCACACACCAATTCACCTTTTTTGCCGCGGATGGCCTCGCCATTCTCGTTATAAATCGCAACCGCAAGTCCCAGTCCGCGGCATTGTAATTCGCCACGGTAAACGGGCAGGATAGGGCAGCCCAGTGCAAAACAAGAGACGATATCGGTACCGCCGGAAATCGATGATAAACAGAGGTCGGTTTTGATATCGCGGTACACGTAATCGAAACTTTCCGGCGGTAGTACCGAGCCGGTGGTTAATATTGCACGGAGTTTATCTAATTGGTGTGATTCACGCGGTTTTACGCCGGCTTTTTCCAGTGCCGCCAAATACTTAGCGCTGGTGCCAAACACAGTAATACCTTCCTGCTCGGCAACGTCCCATAAAAATTCGGGCTCTGGTGCAAAGGGTGAACCGTCAAACAGTACCAGGGTGGCGCCGTGTGCCAGCCCGCTGACTAACCAGTTCCACATCATCCAGCCACAGGTGGTGAAGTAAAATAGGGTATCTTCGGCACGCAAATCGGTGTGCAGACCGTGTTCTTTTAAATGCTGTAACAAGGTACCGCCAGCGCCGTGCACAATACACTTTGGAACCCCGGTGGTGCCTGACGAGAACATGATATACAGGGGGTGATTAAAGTCGGTGGTAACAAACTCAATGTTGCGGGCGTCATTATCAATAAACGCATCGTAGCCCACCACAGTGTCACCGGCGAGGGTGTCGGATTGATCACTGAAATTAACAACGACCACGCACTCAACAGTATCTAGCTGACTGACGATATCCGCGACTTTGTCTTTGATATTAAGATTTTTGCCGTTGTAAAAATAACCATCAACCGTCAGCAGTACTTTTGGCTCGATCTGACCAAAACGGTCCAGCACCCCCTGCACACCAAAGTCGGGTGAACATGACGACCAGATAGCGCCAAGACTAGTGGTAGCTAACATGGCAACGATAGTTTCGATGCAGTTTGGCATCATCGCGGCAACGCGATCGCCTTTGCTAACCCCTTGTTGCTTAAGCCCCTCGGCAAATTGAGCCACCTGTTGGTAAAGCTCACTGTAGGTCAGTTGCTGACGGGCGCCATTTTCACCGCGAAACACCAGTGCAACTTTGTCATCACGATGACGTAACATGTTTTCAGCAAAGTTAAGGCTTGCTTGCGGGAACCATTTAGCGCCCGGCAACTTATCTTTATTCTTCACCACGGTGGCGCCTTTATCGCCGATAACCTGAAAATAATCCCAAATCATCGACCAAAAGGTTTCGTTGTCGTCCAGCGACCATTGATATAAATCGTGGTAGTTGGCTAACGTCTGTTGGTGATCGGCATTAACTTGCTGTAAAAAGTGCGTCATATTGGCGTCAGCGATGGTATCTGCTGACGGCTGCCAAAGTTGTTCTGTTGTCATTATTTACTTCCCTTGCTTTGCCAGTTCGGCTAGTGCGACCTGAGAGCGTGGACCATGGCTTAAATGTTGGCAAATGGCATCGCCGGCGGCAATGAGTTTTTGTAAATTGACCCCTGTTTCGATGCCCATACCGTGCAACATGTAAACCACGTCTTCGGTGGCAACGTTACCACTGGCACCTTTTGCATAGGGGCATCCCCCTAAGCCGGCGACTGCGCTGTCGATGGTTGCAACGCCAAGCGGCAGGCAAGCGGTAATATTAGCCAACGCCTGACCATAGGTATTATGAAAGTGTAACGCCAGGTGTTCCATCGGTACTTCGGCAGCCACCGCTTCCAGCATGGCCCGAGCCTGCCAGGGCGTGCCGACACCAATGGTATCGCCCAGTGAAACTTCATAACAGCCCATGTCATAAAGTGTTTTGGCGACACGTACAACATCGGTTAGAGGAACCTGACCCTGGTAAGGGCACCCCAGTACACACGAAACATAGCCACGTACGCGGATACCTTTTGCCTGAGCCGCGCTTATTACCGGCTCAAAACGTGTCAGTGACTCATCGATGCTGCAATTGATGTTTTTTTGGCTGAACGCCTCAGAAGCGGCACCAAATACCGCAACTTCGTCGGTATTGACCGCCATGGCGTTTTCAAAACCTTTCAGGTTAGGCGTTAAGCCAGCATAAGTGACGTTATTGTCGCGGTCGATAGCTTGCATAACCTCGGCACTGTCTGCCATTTGCGGAATCCATTTCGGACTGACAAAACTGGCCGCTTCGATATAACCTAACCCGGCCGCTGTTAATTGGTTAACCAAATCAATTTTGGCCTGGGTCGGCACGGCTTTCTCGTTTTGCAAGCCGTCGCGTGGACCCACTTCAACAATTTTAACGTGTTTGGGTAGGGCGTTAGTTGGCGTTGCCATCAGGCCTCCTCAGTCATAGCAATGAGCTCGTCACCATCACTGACGAGATCGCCGGCAGCATAGAATACATCAGTGACTTCACCTGCGTGGCCGGCGCGAATGGTGTATTCCATCTTCATCGCTTCCATAATCACCAGTGGTTGATCTTTCTCGACGCTATCACCTTTACTTACCAGCACCTCCATAATGGTGCCATTCATGGGTGCGACTAAACCACCATGGGCGGCTTCATCAACCAGCGTATCGGTAACTTTATGGCGGTGCAGGGTAACCGGGCCTTGCTCAGTAAATACAGTCAACTCCTGGTCATCAGCGCAGACAAAGCGTTGGTAACGGCGGCCGTTACACACGACCGTCATTTGGTCATCGTTGATGCTAACCTGCCATTGCAAGTCGCTATCTGCAGCTTCGGTTACAAATACCGCATCGCGTTGTTCAATGGTGATGCTGTGCAACTGGTCTTGATACTGCAGTTCAACCGTGTGCAAGTCGGCATCATTCATGCGTAAGGCATTGGCTTGATGCCAGGGACTATCGGTAGCAAAGTACGCGGTAGCAGAGTACGCCTGCTGGCGACTGACAATATCGTAGAGTACCGCTTCGGTGGCAACCTGATTAACATCGATATCAAGCTGCGGCATCAAGCTCTGCTCATGCTGCTGAATAAACTCGGTAGTCAAGTTCATTTGCATAAATTCAGGGTGGCTGGCTAAGCGATGCAGAAAATCAATATTGGTGGTTAAACCGGTTAACCGGTACTGCCGCAGCGCACGCTGTAATTTCAGCAATGCACGATCACGATCAGTATCCCAGACAATCAACTTGGCAATCATCGGGTCATAAAACGAGGAGATCTCATCACCTTCGGTAATACCTGTGTCTATACGTACGCCGGGTTCTCCCTCGGGCGTGCGCAAATGCCGGATGGTACCGGTACAGGGTAGAAAGTCATTATCCGGATCTTCGGCATAAATACGCGCCTCAAAGGCATGGCCATTAACCTGAATGTCGTTTTGCGCCAGTGGTAACGGTTGTCCTGAGGCAACCAGTAACTGCCATTCCACCAAGTCCTGCCCGGTAATCATTTCGGTAACCGGATGTTCAACCTGCAAGCGTGTGTTCATCTCCATAAAGAAGAACTCACCGCTTTGGTCATATAAAAACTCGACCGTGCCCGCACCAACGTAGTCGATCGCCTGCGCTGCTTTGATCGCAGCTTCGCCCATGGCCTGGCGGGTGCGTTCGGTTAATGCCGGTGCCGGTGCTTCTTCCAGAACTTTTTGGTGACGACGCTGCACTGAACAGTCACGCTCAGCTAAGTAAACCGCGTTACCGTGTTCATCGCAGAAGACCTGAATTTCGACATGGCGGGGATTACGAATAAAGCGTTCGAATAACACCTTATCGTTGCCGAAAGACGATTTAGCTTCGCGTTTGGCCGAAGCGAGTGCTTGGTCAAACTCTGCTAAGCTCTCGACTACGCGCATGCCCTTACCACCGCCGCCATAAGCCGCTTTTAGCAATAACGGGAAACCCACTTCTTCAGCTTTTGCTTTTAAGGTTTCTGCGTCTTGCTCGCTGCCATGGTACCCCGGCACCAGCGGTACGCCGGCTTCCTGCATAATCGCCTTGGCGGCACTTTTAGAACCCATAGAAGCGATTGAGGCGACTGGCGGGCCGACAAAAATAATGTTTTGTTGCTGGCATAAGTCAGCAAAGTCTTCGTTTTCTGACAAAAAACCATAACCCGGATGGATCGCTTCAGCACCCGTTTGTTTGGCGGCAGCAATGATCTTATCGCCGCGCAGATAGCTTTCACTGCTGGCAGCAGGGCCAATATTGATGGCTTCATCCGCAAGCTTTACGTGACGCGCATGGCTGTCGGCATCAGAGTAAACTGCAATGGTGCGGATACCCATTTTTTTAGCCGTGGCGATAATACGACACGCAATTTCACCACGGTTGGCAATTAATAACGAGGTAATCATACCGTTTCCTAATTAGCTGTCGTTGCGCCAGGCGGCGGGGCGTTTTTCTAAAAATGCACTCAAGCCTTCCTGACCTTCATCCGAAACCCGAATTTTTGCAATGGCTTCGATGGTGTGTTTTCGTACCGAGGCTTCAACAGGGCGTGAGCCCACATTAGCGATAAGTGACTTGCAGGCATCCAGCGCCTGCGGGCTATTATTAAGCAGCGCGTCCAGCCACTCGGCTAATGCCGGTTCAAAGTCATCGACAATGCGGTGTACCAGTCCCAGTGCCAGCGCCTGCTCGGCAAAGAAACGTTCAGCCGTCAGCATATAACGGCGTGATTGCCGTTCGCCAATGGCTTTAACCACATACGGACTGATGACTGCCGGAATTAAACCGATTTTGACTTCGCTTAAGCAAAAACTGGTTTTAGGTTGTGCCAGCACCATATCGCAACACGCTGCTAAGCCAACCGCGCCACCAAATGCGGCTCCCTGAACCAGGGCAATGGTCGGTTTAGACAATTCATCTAACCGTTGCATGAGTAAGCTTAATTCGCCGGCATCATCAATATTTTGCTGGTAATCTTTGTCAGCCATGGAGCGCATCCAGTTAAGGTCAGCGCCGGCAGAAAAGTTTTTGCCTGCAGATTGCAGTACCAGAACACGCACCGCGTCATCGTTTTCCGCACTATTTAATGCCTCGATAAGTTCCGCGATCATGACATCGTCAAACGCATTATGTACGTCGGGACGGTTAAGGCTTAATCGCGCAACGCCCCGGGCGTCAACCTGATAACTTGTATATTGGCTCATCAATCGGGCTCCGATTACATGCGGAAGACGCCGAAGCGGCTGTCTTCGATCGGTGCATTTAACGACGCGGCAATACTAAGGCCTAGAACGTCTCGCGTCTGCGCAGGGTCAATAATGCCATCATCCCATAAGCGTGCCGACGCATAATAGGGGTGCCCCTGCTGTTCGTACTGGTCGACAATCGGTTGCTTGAGCTTTTGCTCTTGCTCGTCACTCATCGACTCGCCTTTGCGGGCCAGGTTATCTTTGGTTACCTGCGCCATGACACCGGCAGCTTGCTCACCACCCATAACCGAGATACGTGCGTTTGGCCACATAAACATCATGGTTGGGTCATAAGCACGGCCACACATACCGTAGTTGCCGGCGCCATAGCTACCACCGATTAACACGGTAAACTTGGGCACCTGTGCACAAGAAACGGCCATGACCATCTTAGCACCGTGCTTGGCAATGCCCTCGGCTTCATACTTTTTCCCGACCATAAAGCCGGTAATATTCTGTAAAAACACCAGCGGAATTTTGCGCTGCGCGCACAGCTCGATAAAGTGAGCGCCTTTTTGCGCGCTTTCCGAGAATAAAATGCCATTGTTAGCAACAATACCTACCGGATAACCATGAATGCGGGCAAACCCGGTTACCAACGTATTACCATAGTTGGCTTTGAATTCGTCAAAGTCAGAATCGTCAACGACACGGGCTATTACCTCGTGGACGTCATAGGGTTTGCGCAGATCAGTACCGACAATGCCGTACAACTCTTTGCTGTCGTAGCGCGGCGGCTTAACTTCGCGGCGATCAAGTTCGGTTGGTTTGGGACGGTTCAAGCGAGCGACTGAGCGACGTGCCAATGCCAGCGCATGTTCGTCGTTATGCGCAAAATGATCGGCCACGCCCGAGATACGGGTGTGTACATCGGCGCCGCCGAGTTCTTCGGCAGAAACTTCTTCACCGGTTGCCGCTTTAACCAGTGGCGGACCTGCGAGGAAGATAGTGCCTTGTTCTTTTACAATCACACTTTCATCAGCCATCGCGGGAACATAGGCGCCGCCGGCAGTACATAAGCCCATGACCACCGCAATTTGCGGAATACTCTTGGCTGACATGTTGGCCTGATTAAAGAAAATACGGCCGAAATGTTCTTTATCGGGGAATACTTCGTCCTGACGCGGCAGGTTAGCACCACCCGAATCGACTAAATAGATGCAGGGCAAGTGACAGCGCTCGGCAATTTCCTGAGCGCGAAGATGCTTCTTAACCGTTAGCGGATAATAAGTCCCGCCTTTAACCGTGGCATCATTAGCAACGATCATGCACTCGACACCCTCGACCATGCCAATGCCGGCAACGACGCCAGCTGACGGAACATAATCATCGTAGCAGTCCCAGGCAGCGAATTGGCCAATTTCTAAAAACGGCGAGCCCGCATCAAGCAACTTGTTGATACGGTCACGGGGCAGTAACTTACCCCGTGACAGGTGGCGTTCCTGATATTTGGGGCCACCACCTTGTTTGATTTGCGCGACTTTTTGTTGCAGGTCATCGACCACGCCTTGCATGGCCGTGTGATTGGTTTTGAACTGCTCGTCGCGGGTATTAACTTTACTGGTTAAAATCGCCACGGTTGCTCCTTATTTGGATTCGCTGAATAGCTCGCGACCAATCAGCATGCGACGGATTTCGGATGTACCGGCACCAATTTCATAGAGTTTTGCATCACGCAGCAGGCGCCCGGTTGGATACTCGTTAATGTAACCATTACCACCCAGCAGCTGAATGGCATCCAGCGCTAACTGGGTTGCTAATTCGGCTGAGTACAGAATAGCGCCGGCGGCATCTTTACGCGTGGTTTCGCCGCGGTCACATGACTGTGCAACGGCATAAACGTAAGCGCGCGCGGCATTGGTGCGGGTATACATGTCCGCCACCTTGCCTTGCACTAGCTGGAACTCGCCAATCGCTTTACCAAATTGTGTACGGTCATGTACATACGGCACCACGGTATCCAGACAGGCTTGCATGATACCTAACGGACCTGCCGCAAGTACGGCACGTTCATAATCCAGACCGCTCATAAGAACTTCGACACCGCCATTATATTCACCAAGGATATTCTCAGCCGGTACTTCAGCATCTTCGAATACCAATTCACAGGTGTTAGAACCGCGCATACCTAATTTATCCAGTTTCTGCGCTTGCGAGAAGCCGGGGGTACCTTTTTCTACGATAAATGCGGTGATACCGCGTGAATTTTTCTCCGGGTCGGTTTTTGCGTAAATAACAAAAACGTCAGCATCCGGGCCATTGGTAATCCACATTTTGTTGCCGTTCAAGACGAACTTGTCGCCTTTTTTCTCGGCTTTAAGCTTCATGCTGACAACGTCAGAGCCGGCGTTTGGCTCACTCATTGCCAACGCACCGACGTGTTCACCGGTACAGAGTTTAGGTAAGTATTTTTGTTTTTGCTGGTCGTTGCCGTTACGGGCAATTTGGTTTACACACAAGTTAGAGTGTGCACCATAGCTTAAACCAACCGATGCCGATGCGCGGCTGATTTCTTCCATCGCGATAACGTGTTCCAGGTAACCCATACCTGAACCACCGTATTGTTCATCGACCGTTAGCCCTAACAGCCCCATGTCACCCAATTTGCGCCACAAATCGCCGGGGAACTCATTTTTTTCGTCGATTTCCGCTGCGCGCGGCGCTATTTCGGCACGTGCAAAGGCATTAACCTGCTCACGCAGCATATCGGCGGTTTCACCCAGACCAAAATTGAAGGTGGTGTACTGACTGATCATAAAGACTCCTGAAATTAAACTTCTTTTACCGACGGTTTGATGTTTTCCAGTTCATCCTGACAGCGTTGTTCCAGGCCGGTCAGTTCCGTCAGCAATACGTTGATATCTTCCATTTGCTGTCGCAGAGAGTGTTTTTTCTCTGCGATAAGTTCCAAAACTTTTTGCAGTTGAGCGGCCGAACTATTGTCGGCGTCGTAAAGCTCGAATAAGCGTCGCGTCTCGGCTAATGAAAAGCCCAGTCGTTTACCGCGCAATACCAGCTTTAAACGCACTCTGTCTTTGTTGGTATAGATGCGATGCTGCCCCTGCCGTTTGGGCGAGAGCAAGCCTTCGTCTTCGTAAAAGCGAATGCTGCGGGTGGTAATGTCAAATTGTTTTGCCAATTCGCCGATCGTATAAGTTATTTTATTGCTCATCAGACTTGCTTTTTGGATGTCCTAAGATCTAAGCTTAGAGGAAGTTTACGTTAACGTAAAGTGCAAATCAGCCGTATTTGGAGGAACAATGTCGAGCGACGCTATTGTCATCGTGGCCGCTAACCGCACGCCGATGGGCGGTTTTCAGGGCAGTTTAAGTGAAGTTAGTGCGCCCAACCTGGGTGCTACCGCTATTAAAGCCGCATTGAACAACAGCGGGTTGTCAGCCGAAGATGTTTCGGAAGTCATTATGGGTAATGTACTGCCCGCAGGTTTGGGTCAGGCACCCGCGCGCCAGGCAATGCTTTACGCGGGTCTGCCGCGCTCGACAGGCGCTACCACCATTAATAAAGTGTGTGGCTCTGGTCTTAAGGCAGCGATGCTCGCGCACGACCTAATTAAAGCGGGTTCGGCAGATGTTGTCGTTGCCGGAGGCATGGAAAGTATGTCTAACGCGCCGTACATGTTGCCAAAAGGGCGCAGCGGCTATCGTATGGGTCATGGCCAGGTGCTGGACCATATGATGCTTGATGGGCTGGAAGATGCCTACGAGCATCAGGCAATGGGCTGTTATGCGCAAACCACCGCCGATGACTACGGTCTTAACCGTGAAGCAATGGATGATTTTGCCATTAACTCCTTGACCAAGGCTCAAAAAGCCATCAAAGACGGTCTGTTTAACGGCGAAATCACACCGGTGACATATAGCACCCGCAAAGGTGATGTGACGGTAGACACCGACGAGCAACCGGGCAAAGCGCGGATGGACAAAATTCCTCAACTTAGACCTGCGTTTAAAAAGGACGGTACCATTACCGCGGCTAATTCGAGTTCCATTTCTGACGGTGCTGCGGCATTAATATTGATGCGCGAAAGCGAGGCGAAAGCCAAAGGTCTGACTCCATTGGCTCGCGTAATGGGTCATGCTACGCACTCGCAGGCGCCGGCAGAATTTACCGTTGCGCCGATTGGCGCGATGAACAGTCTGCTCAGCAAGCTGGACTGGCACAAAGACGACGTTGATTTATGGGAAATTAACGAAGCCTTTGCCATGGTCACGATGTTGGCGATTAACGAGATGAAACTGGATGCCAGTAAAGTTAACGTCCACGGTGGCGCCTGTGCGTTGGGCCACCCTATCGGTGCCAGTGGCGCACGTTTACTGGTAACACTGCTACATGCGCTTAAGCAAACCGGTCAAAAGCGCGGTATTACCTCGCTGTGTATTGGTGGTGGCGAAGCCGTGGCGCTCGCGGTCGAGATGCTTTAAGCGGCACGTAGCTGATTAACTCGTCCGGCGAGCCAGACGGCAAAAATAATGACAGTACCACCGATTAGCAGGCGACTGTAATCGGTGGTTTGTTGCCAAAATAGCACGTTGACGAGTATGCCCGCCGGGATTAGGGCGTTATTCATGGTAGCAAGTTGGCCGGTATTAACCTGTTTGCTGGCAATGTTCCAGCCCAGGTAACCCAGCCCGGAGGCGACAACGCCAAGCCATAGCAGGATGCCCCATTGCAGGGTAGACGAAGGCATTAGTTGGGCGTTGCCAAATAACGCAAAACCGATGGCAGCAACCACAGTGGCGCCAAAGAAAAACGCCGCAAATTGTTGTGTTTGGGCAAGTGCCGGGCCCGTTGGTAAACGTTTATAAGCAACCTGGCCTAAAGCAAAGCAGGCGTTGGCTGCCTGAATTAATAAAAAGCCGGTGACAAAATCGTCCGACAATGGTTGATAACGAATAACGGCTGCGCCGATAACGGAAATCGCAGCGGCCAGCCACCAAAGCAACGGCAGGTGGCGGCGATTTAAAATGAGTTCGTCGATGAGTGTGATGTAAAGCGGGGTGAAGATAGTGAACAACAACACCTCGGTGACGCTCAAATAGATAAACGCGTGGTACAAAAACAGGTACATGGTGCCAATTTGTATTGCGCCGATAGCGGCTAGCTTGGCCAGTTGTGCGGGCTGTGAGCGTAAACTGCGCCAGCGGAAAAACGGCAAAATGGTGAGCAGTGCCAGTGCCATACGCACCAGAACAACAAAATAGCCGTCAACCTGGCCGGCCAGATAGACGCCAATCAAAGAAAAACTGGCGGCCCAGAGTAGAGTGATCAGTATGAGAAGAGTCATGCGTGGCTCACGAAATTAAATTTAAATCGTCCGACGACGTGTCAATGGGCGATAAGATAACACAACAAGAAGGTGAATTATGTCTAAGAAAGTGCCTCTGTATATCGACGGTGAATTTGTCGCGTCGAAGTCTGAACAGTGGATTCCGGTAACGAACCCGGCAACTCAGGAAGTTATTGCTGAAGCACCTTGCGCAACACAAAGCGAGATGGAAGCAGCGGTTGCCAGTGCCCGTGAAGCCTTCAAAACCTGGAAGGAAGTTGCGGTATCTGAGCGAGCGCGGGTAATGATGCGTTATCAGGCACTGTTAAAAGAGCACCATGACGAAATTGCCGAAATCCTGGCGCAGGAAACAGGCAAAACCTTTGAAGATGCTAAGGGTGATGTATGGCGCGGTATCGAAGTCGTTGAGCACGCGGCTAACATCCCTTCGCTGATGATGGGCGAGACGGTTGAAAACGTCGCGCGTTCTATTGATTCATACAGCTACACACAACCGCTGGGCATTTGCGCCGGTATTACGCCGTTTAACTTCCCGGCGATGATCCCGTTGTGGATGTTCCCGGTCGCGATTGCGGCAGGTAATACCTTTATTCTTAAGCCGTCTGAGCAAGACCCGTTAACGCCAACCCGGCTGGTTGAGTTATTTGAACAAGCAGGAGCGCCTAAAGGCGTGCTGCAAGTCTTGCATGGTGGTAAAGATCAGGTTGACTTTATTCTCGACCATCCGGAAATTCGCGCACTGTCATTTGTCGGTTCGGTCCCGGTTGCTGAGTATATTTATCGTCGCGGCACCGAAAATGGCAAACGCGTACAGGCCTTTGCCGGCGCTAAAAATCACTGTGTCATTATGCCGGATGCGAACAAACAGCAAGTAATTAATAACCTGGTGGGCTCGTCTGTAGGCGCTGCCGGTCAACGTTGCATGGCGATTTCGGTTGCGGTCTTTGTGGGCGCAGCGAAAGAATGGATCCCGGAAGTTGCAGAAGCGATTGCGAAGGTTCGCCCGGGCGCCTGGAACGATGAAAACGCGGCCTATGGTCCGGTAATTAGTCCACAAGCCAAAGAGCGTATCGAAAAAATCATTACCGAAGGCGAACAGGAAGGCGCCAAGCTACTGGTTGATGGGCGTAACTACGAAGTTGAAGGCTTACCTAAGGGTAACTGGGTTGGACCGACCGTATTCTCGGGTGTGACTCCGGATATGAATATTTACAAGACCGAAGTATTCGGCCCGGTACTGAGCATTACCGAAGTTGATACGCTGGAAGACGCACTGGAGATGGTTAATAACAATCCATACGGTAACGGTACTTCGATCTTTACCGCAAGCGGCGCGGCTGCGCGCAAATATCAGCACGAAGTCGAAGTGGGTCAGGTGGGTATCAACATTCCGATTCCGGTGCCACTGCCGTTCTTCTCGTTTACGGGCTGGAAGCGTTCATTCTTTGGCGATTTGCATGCTTACGGTAAACAAGCTGTGCGTTTTTACACCGAGACTAAAACAGTTACCGCGCGCTGGTTCGAAAGCGATATCGAAGCCACTGGTCCAAACATGTCGATCCACCTGAAGTAAACGGGGTATTGCGATGAATTTTGAGTTAACCGAAGACCAACAAGCCTTTGTCGATACGGCAAAGGCATTTGCCGATAAAGAGCTGGCGCCCTATGCAGCGCAGTGGGACGAGGAGTCTCACTTTCCCATAGAGGTGTTTAAAAAAGCCGGCGAAATGGGCTTTATGGGTATGTACACCCCGGAAGACGCCGGTGGTTTTGGCATGAGCCGACTGGATGCGGCGCTGATATTTGAACAGCTGGCCGGTGGGTGCACCGCGACCACGGCGATGATGACCATTCATAACATGGTCAGCTGGATGATTGGCTCGTTTGGCCAGCCAGAGGTTGTCGAGCAGTGGGTACCGGAACTGGTAACAGGCGAAAAACTCGGTTCTTATTGTTTGACCGAGCCGGGTTCAGGCTCTGATGCTGCCAGCCTGCGAACCAGTGCCAAAAAAGACGGCGACGAGTACGTCATCAACGGCTCTAAAATGTTTATCTCCGGCGCCGGCTCAACCGATGTGTTAGTGGTGATGGCACGTACCGGTGAAGACGGCCCCAAAGGTATTTCAGCGTTTGTGGTACCAGCTGATGCTGAGGGTATCAGCTACGGCAAAAAGGAAGCGAAAATGGGCTGGAACGCCCAGCCAACACGTTTGGTCACTTTCGAAGATGTCCGTATTCCGGCAAAAAACTTGTTGGGCAGCGAAGGTGAAGGCTTTAAATTTGCCATGATGGGACTGGACGGTGGACGTATTAACATTGCCGTTTGTTCTGTTGGTACGGCGCAGGCGGCATTAAACACCGCTAAAGCGTACATGCAGGAACGCACCCAATTTGGTAAACCGCTGGCGGCATTTCAGGCGCTGCAGTTTAAGTTAGCCGACATGGCGACTGAACTGGTGGCTGCACGTCAAATGGTGCGTCTGGCAGCATCAAAAGTTGATAACAATGATGCCGATAAAACCACCTACTGTGCGATGGCCAAACAGTTTGCTACCGATGTTGGCTTTAAGGTGTGTAACGAAGCACTGCAATTGCACGGCGGCTACGGTTACATCAAAGAATATCCGTTAGAACGCCATGTGCGTGACGTGCGCGTACATCAAATTCTCGAGGGCACTAACGAGGTGATGCGTCTAATCATTGGACGTCGTTTATTAGCCGACATCGACCGCGAAATTTTGTAAGGAGTTTCCATGCAAGACGTGGTATTGATCGAAGAAATCAACGCCGGTGAGAAAGTCATCGGCGTTGCCACATTAAATGCCGAAAAGTCACTTAATGCGCTGAGCCTGGCAATGGCCGAGAAATTGTTGCCCCAGTTAAAACAATGGGCTGACGATGATCGTGTCGCCTGTGTTTGGTTACAGGGCGCCGGCGAAAAAGCGTTCTGTGCCGGTGGTGACATCGTCGCGATGTATAAAGCCATGCAGGCCGAGCCGGGTAAGTTAGTCAGCGAAGTTGAGAACTTTTTTACCCAGGAATATCAACTGGATTATGCCATCCAAACCTTCCCTAAACCGCTAATTTGTTGGGCCGACGGGATTGTTATGGGCGGTGGTATGGGGCTGATGAATGGTGCCAGCCACCGCGTGGTTACCGATCGCTCTTTACTGGCGATGCCGGAAGTGACCATTGGTTTGTATCCGGACGTTGGAGCGACTTACTTTCTTAACCGCATGCCGCAGGGTTGTGGGTTATTTTTAGGTATGACCGGCGCCACCATGAATGCCAACGACGCGCTGTTTTTAAACCTTGCCGACCATTATCTGGGGCACAGCCATAAGCAAGCATTGCTGGAAAACCTGCAACAATTGCCGTGGGGTGACACAGGAGCCTTGAATAAACAAAAGGTAACCGACCTGCTCAACCAGATGGCCGCTGATGATGCGACGGACATGCCGGCCCCGCAGGTTGAACCAATGCATGCGCACATTAAGTCGCTGACTGCGGCTAACGACGTAACCGAGGTGGTCGCAGCAATTACAGCGGACACCACCGACGATAAATGGTTGAGCCGTGCGCGCAAAAATTTGGCCAATGGCTGTCCAATGACAGCTCACATTGTCTGGAATCAGTTACAACAGGGGCGTGACTTGTCTTTACCGGATTGCTTCCGGTTAGAGTTGACCTTGTCATGTAACTGCGCTGTTCGGGGCGATTTTGCCGAGGGTATCCGGGCGCTGTTAATCGACAAAGACAAGAACCCACAGTGGCAACATGCATCAGTCGCTGACGTTGATGCAGAGGATGTTGATGCCTTTTTTATGCCGCCCTGGGGCGATCGCACACATCCGTTGGCTAAGCTCGAACACGTGCTTGAATCTGAGTAAAGCAACAGTTTAAAAAAGGAGTGCCGAACATGGCAACCGTAGCGTTTATTGGATTAGGTAATATGGGTGGGCCGATGGCGGCCAACCTGGCAAAAGCTGGACATCAGGTTAATGCCTTTGATTTGTCTGAAGCAGCCCTAAAAGCAGTGGAAGAAGCTGGCGCAAAAGCATTTAACAGTGCGAAGGACGCAATTAACGGCGTTGAGTTCGTGGTGTCGATGTTACCGGCTGACCATCACGTAGAAGGTGTTTACCTTGGTGATGATGGCTTGGTTAATTATTTAACCAAAGACCAGTTGGTGATTGATTGCAGTACTATCTCGTCAGAAGCTGCCATGTTTGTTGGCGGTGAGCTGGAAAAAGCCGGCATTGCCTTTATCGATGCACCGGTTTCCGGCGGTGTCGGTGGTGCTAAGGCCGGTACCCTGACGTTCATTTGTGGCGGCACCGAAAGCAATGTTGACCGTGCTCGTGTGGTGCTGAACGACATGGGTAAAAACGTATTCCGGGCCGGCGATGTTGGTGCCGGACAGATTGCTAAGATCTGTAACAACATGCTGTTATCCGTACTCATGGTAGGGACCTCAGAAGCCCTGCAGTTGGGTAAAGCCAATGGTCTGGATCCAAAAGTTTTGTCAGAAATTATGCTACAAAGCTCGGGACGTAACTGGACGCTGGAAGTTTATAATCCTTGTCCCGGTGTCATGGAGAACGTGCCATCGAGTAATGACTACCAGGGCGGTTTCCTGGTTGACTTGATGGCCAAGGATCTTGGCTTAGCGCAGCAAACTGCGCTAAAAGTCGGTGCTGCAACGCCGATGGGCGCGTTAACGCGTAACCTTTACCATAGCTGGTCACAGCAGGGTCATGGCCGCCAGGACTTTTCCAGTATTTTCAATTACGTTCAGCCAGCGCCAAAAAAGTAGTCAACAGGGGATTTATCTATGCAAGTTAAAAACAGTGTGATCGTCATCACCGGTGGAGCACAGGGGCTTGGCCTTGCCATGGCGGAAGACTTTGCTAAGCAGGGCGCCAAGCTCGCTCTTATCGACATTAACGGTGACGTATTAGGTGATGCGCAGGAACAATGCGAAAAGCTCGGCGCCGCTAAAGTTGTTGGTTACGAAGTTGATATTACCGACGAGGAGTCAGTAGAAACGGTATTTGAGCAAATTCAGCAGGAATTTGATGGTATCGATGTACTGGTTAACAACGCCGGCTTGCTTCGCGATGGTCTGTTAATTAAATTTAAAGACGGCGAATTGAAGCAAAAAATGCCATTGCAGCAGTTCCAGTCAGTGCTGGATGTCAACTTAACCGGTACCTTCTTGTGTGGTCGTGAAGCAGCTGCACAAATGGTAAAAGCCGGCAAAAAAGGCGTCATCATTAACATTTCCAGCGTTGCTCGTGCCGGTAATATCGGCCAGACCAACTATGCCGCAACTAAAGCCGGTGTGGTAGCGATGACAGTAACCTGGGCGCGTGAACTCGGCCGTTATGGCATTCGTTGTGGCGCCATTGCACCGGGCTTTATCGAAACACCGATGACCGCCCAGATGAAACCCGAAGCGGTTGAAAGAGCGTTATCTATGGTGCCGCTAAAACGTTGGGGTCAACCTAACGAAATTGCTCACAGCGCGCGTTATATTATCGAAAACGACTTCTTTAGTGGTCGTGTGGTCGAAATCGACGGCGGTGTGCGCTTGTAAGCACAATTTGTGTAAGCGATGCCATTAAAAGGCGTCTCTGTTATAGTGTCCGCATTCACTAGTGGCACCATGATAGAGGCGCTTTTTTTATGCACATGCGGTTAAAAACGATGAGGATAATAACTAACCATGCGTAAGTTACCGCCATTAAACGCGCTAAAATCGTTTGAAGTCGCTGCCCGCCATTTAAGCTTTACTAAAGCGGCGGAAGAACTGTTTGTGACTCAGGCGGCTGTCAGTCATCAGGTCAAAGCGCTGGAGGATTTTTTACAGCTCAAACTTTTTATCCGCCGAAACCGCTCGTTATTGTTGACCGAAGAAGGGCAGGCCTATTACCTGCAGTTACGGGATATTTTTGAGCAATTAGTACAGGCGACCGATAAGCTCCGCCTAGTCTCTGAGCGCGGCGCCCTGACTGTTTCGGTACCGCCCAGCTTTGCCATCTTATGGTTTGTACCGCGACTCAGTAGTTTCCGCGAAGAACACCCTGATATGGATATCCGTATTAAGGCAGTTGACGAAATCACCGGCTCACTGACTGATGACGTCGACGTTGCTATTTACTACGGCGATGGGCGCTGGCCACATGTTAAAAGTTACCGCTTACACAAAGAATATTTGTGGCCCGTTTGCTCGCCGCTGTTGATAGAACGTGCAGGTATTGAGCAGCCCGAAGACCTCCTTAAACAGCCCTTGTTGCATGACGAAACCCGTAATGCCTGGAAAGACTGGTTCGAAATGGTCGGTATTGATCAGTACCGCGGTGATAATGGTCCGGTTTTCAGTCACTCGAGCCTGGCTTTGCAGGCCGCAGTGCACGGGCAGGGGATTGCACTGGCAAATAACGTTTTGGCTAAACCTGAGATAGACAGTGGCCATTTAGTGCGAGTTTTTCCGCAAGCCCTGCAGCGTAATAAAGCCTTTTATTTGGTATGTCGTGACAATCAGGCAGAAGTGGGTAAAATCGCGACCTTTCGGCAGTGGATATTGGACTTAGTAGAAAAAGAAGAGCAAGCGTTTAGCGAATGAGTTTAAGTCAGCAGGTACACTACCAGCAGCAAAATTCAGCTGGTCGGGAACGGATCGTTTTTTTGCATGGCTCCGGCGGCGGGCCCGATACCGCATTTATGAATTACTTTGCGGATAACTGCGTTGCCGCAGGTTACGAAGTGGTGCGCCCGGACTTCCCTTACTGGCAAAACGTTCGCGAAACAGGCAAACCACGCCCGCCAAATAAAATGCCGGTATTGGTCGATGCAATTGCCGAGCTGCTTAACACCTTGCAGCAAGACAATAAGCCGCTGGTGTTGATGGGGAAATCGTTAGGCAGTCGGGTTATGTTACGCTTGGCCGAGCAGTATAAACCGCACGCATTGGTGGCACTGGGCTTTCCTTTTAACCCGCCCTCAAAGCCGGAAAATTCGCGGCTTGAGGAACTATCTATGGCGCAGGCTCCGGGGCTAATTTTGCAAGGTACGCGTGACCCCTTTAGTAAAGCGTTGCGGCAACAACCCGTTAATTTACCGGCAAACTGGCAGCTGCAGTGGTTGGAAGGCGCCGACCATGGCTTTGCAGCCACTAAAGCAAAATCGGCCCAGACACCGCTTATTTGGCAACAAGCAGCCGATGCCATACGAGGATTTATTGCATGAGCCAATTATTTTTGATTATTGCTGCGTTGTTAGGCGCGACAGGCGTTATGCTGGGCGCATTTGCCGCCCACGGGCTTCGCGGCAAACTACCCGAGAACTTATTTAATGCGTTTGAAACGGGCGTAACCTATCAATTTTACCATGCGCTGGCCCTTATCGCGCTGGCATTATGGTTAAAACAAACCAGCTCCCCGTGGCTAGTTGCCAGCGGTTACCTGTGGCTGGCCGGGGTGGTATTATTTAGCGGCAGCCTTTATGCATTAGCACTGACCGGTATTAAATGGTTTGGCCCCATAACCCCTATCGGTGGGGTGTTGTTTATTTTAGGTTGGCTCGCATTGCTAGTCGGCGCAGTAAAATTAGGAGCAGTGAGTTAAATGAGTGGCATTATTTTATTGTGTCGGGCTGGTTTTGAAGGCGACTGTGCGGCAGAAATACAGGATAAAGCAACCGAGCTGGGTATTTACGGCTATTGTCAGACCCAGCCTGATCAGGCTTACGTAACCTATCACTGTCAAGCCGAAGAAGCTGATCACATTGCTCGCAAACTGGCATTAAAAGAGCTGGTATTTGCCCGCGAAATGTTTGTACTGTTGAGCGCAATCAAACTTGCCGGCGTCGACGATCGCGCCAGTGCGGTATTAGAGGCGTTGTTACCACACCAGGAAAGCTTTGCCCTGGCCGGCGATTTACGGGTCGAAACACCGGACACCAACGAAGCCAATCAACTCTCTAAGTTTTGTCGAAAATTCTCGGTACCGCTACGCCAAACGCTGCGCAAAGCCGAATTGCTAAGTAACAAGCCACTGGCTAAACGGCCCTTACTGCACGTGATGTTTGTTAACTCGGCACACGCATTAACGGGTTATTCATACAGTTATAATCAAACCCCACATGTTGGTGGTATCCTGCGCTTAAAAATGCCCAAAGACGGGCCGAGTCGTTCAACCCTAAAACTCGATGAAGCATTTCAGGTATTCGTCCCCGAACACGAACGCGACAAACGCATTCAAGCCGGTATGAAAGCCGTGGACTTAGGCGCCGCTCCCGGCGGCTGGACTTATCAATTAGTGCGCCGTGACATGATGGTTCAAGCCGTTGATAATGGCCCCATGGCGGATGCGTTAATGGAAACAGGCCAAGTCCAGCATATCAGGGAAGACGGTTTTAAATTCAGACCCAAACGCAAAAATGTGCACTGGTTAGTCTGCGATATGGTGGAAAAACCCGCACGAGTTGGCGAGCTAATGACAAGCTGGTTACTGGAAGGCGATTGTCAGGAAGCAATTTTTAACCTGAAACTTCCCATGCGCCAACGCTACGCCGCGGTTAAAGAGTACCTGGCACAAATTACCGAGCAACTACAAACGCACGGAACTAAACCCTTCGAGATTCAGGCGAAGCATTTGTACCACGACCGCGAAGAAATCACGGTTCACTTACGTTGGTTGCCTAAATCCTAGCAACATCGGATAGTCTGCGTTACGGCGCTGGTGCGTGGGGAACCGTGAAGGTCTTAGCGATGCAGGCGGTGGTTACTAAGCGAGGGACGCCGTAAACCCATCCCTGGGGGCTTGTCTGCAGCCATCCCTGGCTGCAGACACCCTCGCTTAGCAACCCACCGCCTACATCACTCGACCTTCACGGTTCCCCACGCAACTGTTAGCGCCATACCGCAAACTAACCGATGCGTCGTCGTTAACGGATTTACAGGCGCTCAATAACCGCGTCAGTAAAGTCGGTGGTACCGTGACTGCCGCCCAGGTCGCGCGTGGTGCGGTCACCGGATTCGATCACGTCAGCTAGTGCTTTGACAATTTTGTCGGCTTGCTCTGACATACCCAGGTATTCCAGCATTTGTACTGATGCCAGGATGACGGAGCTTGGGTTGGCCAGGTTTTTGCCGGCGATGTCCGGGGCTGAACCGTGAACGGCTTCGAAGATCGCACAGTCTTTGCCGATATTTGCGCCCGGAGCCATGCCTAAACCGCCAACTAAGCCTGCGCACAAGTCAGACACAATATCGCCGAACAAGTTAGTGGTGACGATAACGTCGAAGTCTTCCGGGTTCATGACCAGACGCATGCAGGCGGCGTCGACGATCATTTCGGCTGACTCGATATCCGGATATTCTTCGGCAATTTCGCGTGCGACTTTCAGGAACAGGCCGGAGGTTGATTTAAGAATGTTGGCCTTGTGTACTGCGGTGACTTTTTTACGGCCTTCGCGTTGGGCTAGTTCGTAAGCAAAACGGACAATGCGCTCAGCACCCTGGCGGGTGATTTTACTCATTGCTTCGGCTTCTGAGCCGTCTTCTGATACTTTCTGCCCTAATCCTGAGTACATGCCCTCGGTATTTTCGCGAACGGTAATAATATCGATATTGTCGTAGCGCGCTTGCGTACCTTTAAAGGATTTGACCGGACGCAGGTTGGCATACAAACCAAACTGCTTGCGCAGGCTCACGTTAATCGAGGTAAAACCTTCACCCACCGGTGTGGTTAGGGGACCTTTAAGGGTAATGCCATTGCGTTTTATCGCGTCGAGGGTGTTTTGTGGCAATAGTTCACCGGTTTTTTCTAACGCGGTCAGGCCGGCGTCAACAAATTCGTAATCGAAGTCACAGCCGACTTTGGTCAGAATTTTAATCGCTGAATCGACGATGTCCGGACCGATGCCGTCGCCGGGAATAACGGTAATTTTTGTACTCATAATGGTTCCTATATCCGTGTTACTGCATTACAACAGCGGGAGGTTTTTTTACGGCCTTTTTCTGCGGCAAAGTCTAGCACTGAAGGCTGTTGCAGACCAGTTAACTACTATCACTGAAATTGATTATAACTATATTTTTGATAAATAAGTTAATGAGACGCAGATAACTCGGTCAACGGGCAATAAGGCAAACTTTTAGCGGTGGCTTCCGCCAACGCGCGATCGACTGAGCTGCTATCCAGTTTTAGCCGCGTCATGGCAGCCGAGAACTGTTGTTTGGTCTGGTTGCTAAAAGCGGCATTTGGATGGAATACCCGCAACACCAGTAGATTGCAGATTCCCATTAAGGCAACCAGCGGATGGTTACTGTTGCCATCTACCAACATGTGTAGTTGTTTTTCTAATTGCCAGCGGGCGATGAGCTGACGCGCCAGACGCTGCTCGCCAACGGTGGTTTTAGTGTTATCGCTCAGGCCAAGCCAACTGTGTTTAGTTAAACTATTTATTTGCTTTACGTCGGGCCAGTGTGAGGCTCGCAGCAGGCTGGGTTCACGAAATAAATCGGCGGCGGTAAGCAACGTCAGCAGTGGTGCCGGTGTTGGCAGCGGTGTTTTACTTGCGCGACTGAGTGCCGACAGAAGCTCAGTCAGTAAATTGAGCCGCTGCATTAATGACTGCTGCAGAGGTACCCGCTGTTGCAAAAACTGCTGTTGCAGGGATGCCGTTGCTAATACGACTGAGGCTTTGGTGCCGCCCAACCATAAGTACAAATGTTTAAGGTCCATGCGCCAGGGGTCATTAGCCTGAAGATTTTCCTGAGCTGCAGCCAGCCGAATACTCTCTGCCAGCAGCGGGCGTTGCTGAATGTGCCGGATAACGGGCGCCAGGGCGCCGCTACCGCTAGTATAACGTTTTATCGCCGATAGCAGCGGTTTCGGGGCTTTAAAGCTAACACTCGGAAGGTTCTGGTTCAGGGCACGGATATAGTCGAGTTGTTTCAGTATGTCATTATTTGGCTTGATGTCTGCCAACTGCCAGTTTTGGCATTCATTCGCGGTGATGCGCGTTAGCTTTTGGCGTTGCGCATCAAAGGTAAGCCAGCCGTCTGCTTCAGTTGTAAGCAAATAGCGTTGCTGTCCACTGGTGGTATTTTCCAGCAGCGCGCCTGTAGCCATTGTCGGCGGGCTGTTTAATTGCCTGGCGAACAACCAATAGCGGAAGCGATATGGACCGGTTAACAGTTCACTGATCCCTTCAACGTCAGCATCCAGTCGGGCATCAGCCAGGCACAATACCCACTGACAAAAATAATAACTATCGCTGGTACTGTTTACTTGCTGAGATTTAAATGCAGCGCACCATAGCGGCTGTTTTAAGCCAAGATCCTGCCATTTAGACAATGAGTCGTTTAGCGCGCGACAAATCACAGCAGCTGCCAGCACCCGTCGGGAGTGGGTATGAAGCTGTAATTGAATGGCTAGTTTCATGGCATCGACGGCGGCAACTATTGCGCGGGCACTGCTTTTATCTAGCTGATAATCGGGCAGGTGATGCACCAATAGCTCTGGATAGCGATGGCGGCTATATTCGCTATCCAGTTGTTGTACCCATTGATAAATCGTAGCCGGCGTTGCTGATTGGAACGCTGATACTGCGCTTTCAATCAGTGCCTGTGAACGACTCATTGCAGTTCCTGATAGTCCTGATAGGCGTCATTTCCCCAACCCACTAATTCGTTATCACGGAATAGCAGTGGGGTGCATTCATCCTTGGTGGTAATGCCGTCTGAGGTAACGTGATGCGTGCGGTAAAACAAAACCTGATGAGCACCGTTTGAGGTCTCTTTAGCTTCGTTAATATCCGGTGACCCCAGCATGCGAATAACATCGTCTTTACTCATACCAAACTCGAGTTGACCGATTTGCTTAGCATTGTAGGTTTCGCGCTCTTGCCACTTCATATCAGCGGGGTCAGCCTGGTAAAAAAACAGTACCAGGCCCACCACCGCAAGATAAGCGAAAATGCCGCCTGCAATGAGTAATACGATTTTACGCATGTGATCAGGCCTTAGTTACTCGGTGACAACTTTATAACACGGGTGATAAACCGAGCCGGGTAACTTCATTCGGCCTTGCTCAACAAAGGCACGCAGTAATTCGTCCAGACGTTTCATCATTGAGCGCTCGCCATTGATGGTAAACACACCGTGTTTACGGATCTGGCGAATACCTTCGTCTTTAACATTACCCGCGACAATCGCTGAAAACGCGCGGCGCAAATCGGCAGCAAGACGTTCTTTGGGCTGGTCGGGGTGTAAATTCAATGACGCAACGTTCTCATGTGTCGGTGCAAACGGACGCTGAAATTCTTCGTCAATTTTAAGCGTCCAGTTAAAGTAATAGGCATCACCTGAGTCACGACGATATTGCTTAACAGCAGCCATACCCGCGTGCATGTGCTGAGCGACTGCAGCAGGGTCGTCAATGATAATGCGGTACAGATCTTTGGCTTCGTCACCGATAGTGGCGCCAATAAACTCATCCAGTGCATCAAAGTAAGCACGTGATGATTCAGGACCGGTTAAAATGACCGGCAGGCTTTGGCGCTTGTTATCAGGATGCATCAAAATACCCAACAGATAGAGCAGTTCTTCTGCGGTACCTGCGCCACCCGGGAAAATTACAATGCCGTGTGCTGAGCGCACAAAGGCTTCCAGTCGCTTTTCGATATCCGGCAAAATAACTAATTCGTTAACGATCGGGTTCGGTGGCTCGGCCGCGATGATGCCCGGCTCAGTCAGTCCCAAATAGCGACCATCGCTGATACGTTGTTTCGCATGCCCGATGGTGGCGCCTTTCATAGGGCCTTTCATGGCACCGGGGCCACAACCAGTACAAATGTTCAGTCCACGCAAGCCCAGATGGTAACCCACTTGCTTGGTGTATTTGTATTCCATCTCGTTAATGGAATGACCACCCCAGCAAACAACCATGCTCGGTTCTTGCATCGGTTTGAGGGTGCGAGCGTTGCGCAGAATGTCAAACACCACGTGCGTTAAGGTCGCGCTGTCTGCGGCCTGCAGTTCTGCTTCTGAGTAGCGTTCACCCGTAAAGAGGATATCGCGCAATACCGATTCAAGTAATTCACGAATACCGGCAATAACTTCACCGTCAACAAACGCCTCTTCGGGGGGCTCAATCAGTTCAAGTTTAATGCCCCGTTCTTTACGGATGATATTAACCTGAAAATCTTTGTAGGCATCGTATATATCAGCACTGCTGTCGGTATGGCTGCCGGCGTTCAATACCGCCAGGCAACAATTACGGAATAACTTATATAATTGACTATTAGAAGATTCTTTTAATCGTTCGATTTCGAGTTGTGATAGCAGGGACATGCTGCCCTGCGGAGAAATGCTTGCTCTCATGCTTATGACTTACTCCTGTTTAACCAGGGCGCAGTCGCAACGTCTGTTATTTACGCTGTTAGAATTTGATCCCGACCGCGCCGCTTGGCTTCATATAGTGCCTTATCGGCTGCTTCAAAAACAGTCACTACCGTGTCACTGCTTTGCAAAAATTGTGCAACGCCTATGGATACCGTGATGCGTATATCGTCGTTTTTAAATTTAAACGGGATATGACTAATTTTCTCACGGGCTGCTTCCAGTCGTTGTACTGCGTCCTTTAGTTGTGTCTGCGGGAAAATAATAACAAACTCTTCGCCGCCATAACGACAGACAAAGTCAGATGATTTAACTGACTTGCGCAACATGCTGGCGAGCACCTGTAGTGTTTTATCGCCGGCTATGTGGCCAAAATTATCATTAATGCGTTTAAAGTGGTCAATATCCGCGACCGCGATACACAGGGGTTCTTTATAGCGCGTCCAGCGTTCAAATTCCACCTCCAATCGTTCTTCGAATGCTGCGCGGTTGGGGAGTTTTGTTAACGCATCTTGTAAACTTTTGAACTTTTGCTCGGCCAGCTGGCGTTTATATTGCTCAATTTGGCGCTCCAGATGTTTCATGCGTCCGACGGCTTTTTCGTACTGTTGCTCAAAATTTCTGCGCTCATCCTGCTCCAGGCTGAACTTTTGCTGCAGCGCCTGATTAATGGAACGCATGTGTTCACTGACTTGTGTTTTTAATTCAGCCAGTTGTGTAGCCGACTGGACCGAGTCATTCAACAGCTTCATATTGGATTGCAGCTGTTGATTGAGTTCACCTGATTTAACGTCGAACTCGCCGCGCATCTCAAGCGTGTTTTGTAACGCCCCCTGAACCAGCCCCAGCGTTTGATTCAGCTCTAACAGAAAGCTTTGGGCCGATTGTCGTTCATCGTTAATGGTTTTAAAAATCTGTTTGATTAATTGCAGCGTGAGCTCAGTAAACTGTGCCGTGGTCAGCGGCTTGGCCAGTTGCACCTTAATTCGTTGGACTAATTGACCCGTTGCGCCATCAAATTCTACCTGCGCGAGTAATTCAAGCAGGGCTTTGGTGGGGGGCTTTTGCTCGTCGTCTGAGGCATAGCCGACAATTTCTGCGGCGGACTCTGTAAACAGGTTAAGTAACCCAAGCAAAATAGGGATGTAATGACTGACCGCTATACTCGGCGAGTCCATCTGCTCTTCCAGCTTGGCTAATTCCGTTCGTAATGACTTTGGAAGCTTTTGTTGGCGCAGATAATCTAAGGTTTCGTTTGCCTGCTGATTGGTTTGCTTGAGCTGGCGTTGAACCGTCACCGTATGGCGCTGAATAATTTGGTGTGCATCTTCTATAGCAGATTCTAACTCAGCCATACCGGCGTTGCGTTGTAGTAGCCCCCGCAATTTAACCAGCTTGTTGTCTAACTCGTGGTCCTGGCCTGAGCAGGCGTGTGTCAGCTTAACGATTAAGTCTGACAGCACCTGATAGTCATGATTGTAGGTGTCTTCCAGTTGTTTCCGCGACTGCACGCTCTGCTGCAGACGCTTACTTAACTGATCGATTTTTTCTTCATTCGTATAGGAGTTATTCAAAGTCAGGCCTTACTTTTTTGACTGAGCAGTACAACAGATAACAATGCCTAGTATACGTTATTTGGCACAGTTTAGGCCATGACAGAACGATGAAATGTCACTAACCTATTGATTTAAGGCATTAGTCTTATCCAACGCCGACAGATTAAAATTTATGTTAGCCTTAAACTCACCTTGTCACAGCTATATAAAAAATACTAGAGGATTCATAACGGTGTTAAAACAAACGCTTATTGCCAGTGCCATTTTAACGGCATTGCCTGCTACTGCCGCTGACGTTGATTACTTTATCGACCTGACAGAGCCTACCCATCACACCGGTGACGTTCGCATTAACTTCCCGGCTACCGACAAAGCTTACTTAGATGTCAAAATGCCAGCCTGGCGCACCGGCTATTATCGGATTTTAAATTTAGCCAATGGCGTACGCGACTTTCGTGTGCAAACTGACGATGGCGACACGCTAAACTGGCATAAGGTTGACAAAAGTACCTGGCGGATCGAACTGCCTGAATCGGCTCGTGACGATGAAATTGTAGTTGATTACCAAATTTATGCCGATTTGCTGGGCCGTCGCGCACGTCATATCGACGACTCACATGCGTATTTAGATGCATCAGCCGTATTTATGTATGCGGATGAGTATCGCCAGCAGCCGGTATCGGTCGAATTAGACGTACTCGATAACTGGCGCAGCGTCTCGGGTATGGACAGCACCGATGAACATCGTTTTGTTGCCGATAACTGGGATATCTTAGTGGATAGCCCCATCGAGACAGGGATTAACGACCTGTATAAATTCGAAGTCGATGGTCGTGATTACGAGCTGGTTATTTGGGGCGAAGGAAACCTTGACCACGAACAAACGGTGGAAGATTTAAAAGCATTGGTAACCACCGGCCCTGAAATTTGGGAGGGTTACCCCTACGAGCGCTATGTATTTATGGTGCACCTGACAACCGGAGCCGGCGGCGCCACCGAACATCGTAACTCCACCATTATTCAGCGTCCGCGTTATCGCTACGGCGATCGCGATGACTATCTGTCATTTATGTCGACCGCATCGCACGAATTTGTGCACACCTGGAACGTAAAAGCCTATCGCCCAAGTCCGTTGGTGCCGTATGACTACCAAAAAGAGAATTACACCGATCTGTTTTGGCTGGCAGAAGGCTCGACTAGCTATTTTCAGGATCATTTGTTGTTAGCGGCTGACATCATGGAACCGGACGAGTACTTTGAGCGTCTGGCAACGGATGTTGAACGCCATTACCGCAAGCCGGGCAACGAGGTGATGTCGGTTGCTGAGGCGTCTTTTGAAGCCTGGAGTGATCAATACGGTGATCGCGCGCAGAACTTCTCGGTTAATATTTATTCGGAAGGCGCCATGGTTTCCTGGTTGCTTGATATGGCATTGATAGAAGCCACTGACGGCGAAGTCAGCTACCGTGACGTACACAACGAGCTTTATCAGCGCTTCGACGCTGACGAGGTTGGCTTTACCGCCGACGACGTACTGCAAATTCTGAACGATTTGACCGGTAATTCATGGCAATCCTGGTGGCAAGAGAACATTGAGCAACCCATTGGCGATTTGCCTTTTGCCGATATGTTGCAAACAGTCGGGCTTGAACTGACATTTGCTTCGGCCGATGAGCAACAGGCATGGGTTGGCTGGAGCGGTAATGCTGCGGCTGCGGGTATCGAGTTAACTCGTGTCGAGCGTAATAGCCCGGCCTGGGATGCAGGTTTTACCCCCGGCGATGTCATCGTTGCATATGACGGCTTCCGCGCTGCCGGTGGTCGTTTCGACGAAGCATTAGCAGAGTACGAAATCGGTAGCGAAGTTGAAGTTACCTATTTCCGCCGGGATGAATTACACACGGCTACGCTGGTGATTGGTGAAGAACAACATACCGGCGCAAAAATCACGCCGGTAGCTGAACCATCTGCGAAGCAACAGGCGCGCTTTTTGCAATGGTTGGGCATTGCTCACCCTAACGCATAACGGGCTAGTGATTACCTAGTTATTGACGCGCCAGTCGCCCGACGGCTGGCGCCTTTTCAAAGTTTGAACGGAATGGGTTAATATCCAGTCCTCCCCGCCGCGTATAACGCGCATAAACGCTGAGCTTTTCAAAGCCGAGTCGAGTTAAGTCCTGAAAAATACGCTCTACACATTGTTCGTGGAATTCGTTGTGGCGCCTGAAGCTAATCAGATAGCGCAGCAAAGAGGCGGTATCTAACCCGGGGCCAACTCCATGTATGTAGACTGAACCCCAATCGGGCTGATTGGTGATGAGGCAGTTGGACTTGAGTAAATGGCTTTTAAAGTGTTGTTCAGTCGGGTCGTTACCCGTTATCTGCAGTAGTCCGGGATCGTAATCATAAGCCGTAATGGTAATGTCTTGCTCATCGATCAGATCACCGGGTAAATCATCGATAGTGGCGTGAGTAACGGCTGAAATGGGTTTTAACTCCACCGCCACCGGGGCACCGGCACATTGACTTAAATCTTCCCGCATCAGTTTTTCAACCTGCTGCCAGTCAGCAAACCGCGATTCGTTAAAACTATTTAAATAAAGCTTGAACGATTTAGATTCGACCAGGTTCGGACTGTTAGCGGGAACTGTAAAATAACCAACGGCAACTTGCGGCAACCCGTTGTTATTTAACCAGGACAACTCGTAGCCGGTCCAAAAATCATCGCCCACGAAGGGCAGGTTGTTGTCATTAATACCGATGGGTTGTCGATTAAGCGCGCGCGGTACGGCTCGCAACTGTGCCGCATCGTAGGCGCTCGGATAGTCGGTTGACTGACCTAAATTCAAGTGTTGTAACGGGTTATCGTTTGGCATTTACTGACTCCACACATACAATGCGCGTAGTTTAAAGCTATTTATAGGTGAGTACCAGATGAGCACGGCCCTGGATCGATTAATCGAGCGTTACGTCAGCGACGTCAGCCCGTTACATGCGGAGTATGTGAGCGAATGGCAAAGCCCCATTTATGTAAATGTAATAGACGATGACGTGGTTGAGTGGCAACCGGTCAAACAGCAACCGCCATTGGATTTCTCACCATTAGAAGCTGCGCTCGAACTGACCTTTCACGAACACGTAAAACGTTTTTATGGGCGCTGGTTCAGTGGCGATTTGGCCGTTTCAGTAACGCATAATGATGAACAGCATGGTGTATCGTTATTGCAGGCACAGGGACCGGAAGATGCCGAACGGCTGCTGCAGAATATTACCGGTCATATCTTGATGAAGCGCAAACTAAAGCAGCCGGAAACGGTATTTATTGGCCTGGCTGATGAGGCCGACGACCTTTTATTGTCGATTGATAACGCCACTGGAGTCATTGGACTGGAATGGATTGGTAAGCCACAACACGAAGTACTTTATGCGGAACTGGATGACTTTTTAGCGGCCTGTACACCAGTAAATTTGGCTAAATAATTGCGAATTTCGCTATAACTTAGCCAGCTTATTTTTGCGATATTTTAATAATTGTTTTAAAAACAACAGGTTACAAGTTGGAACGCGCTTTGCAAAAGCGGTGTGAATAAAAACGTTAACTGTTGTTAAAAAGGAAAGAAAAAAATGAAAAAACTACCTTTACTGGGATCATTGGTTGCTGCTTCGTTGTTGTTGCAAGGCTGCGTTATCGTCACGGAATCGGACTGGGAAAAGGGTAATGCGCAGTACGAAGGACAACAAGATGAGCGCGATAACCGCAGTAAAATAGCGTCATTGCCAATGGAATTATCAGTTACAGAAACAAAACAACGTATGGGAACACCGGACTTCAGCGACCGCTGGCAGCACGAGGGTGAAGCCTATCAAGTCTTGTATTACAGAACTCACCGCACGCACGCAGATGGCATGACGACACGTGATGAGTGTACACCGATCGTTTTCATCGATGATAAATTGACGGGAACCGGCGAATTGGCACTCGACAAGGTCAAAAAATCTCGCTAGCTTGAGGGTTAAATAACTAAAAAATACAAGAGAGTACGAATGACAGACGTTGCTGAGCAAAATATCACAGGTGAACTTGTTTACTTGGTTGCAGAAGACTTTAAAGCTGCTGCGTCACTCTTGTATCAAACCTATCATGATGACGAACTATTCAAACGAATATTTCGGGCAGAAAAGCCTGATTATGATAAACGTTTGCGTGCCGCTATCCGTGAAGATTTGACCTCTTTTTGGGAAAGCGGTCAGCCAATCGTGGGTATTAAGGACGGCGACACCTTGTTGGGTGTCGCCTGCCTAACCCGCCCGGGGGCCAGTTTTGGTCCTGATCGTTTTTGGCACTGGCGCATCTCGATGCTAATGACAGCTGGTTTTTTAAGTACCCGGCAGGTGCTGGAAAAAGAACGGCGTATTCAGCAGGCGATGCCTGATGTTCGTTACCATATGCTGGCGTTCATTGCGGTATCGCCGCAA
Source organism: Idiomarina sp. (assembly GCF_019431395.1). NCBI lineage: Bacteria > Pseudomonadati > Pseudomonadota > Gammaproteobacteria > Alteromonadales > Idiomarinaceae > Idiomarina > Idiomarina sp. The sequence continues at coordinate 1,206,015 of NZ_CP080268.1, read as the reverse complement.
TATCAACACCATGGGTTAGGTCAGTTGTTAGTTAAAGCGGCAGATACGTTATTACATGAGGACAATGAATCGCAGGGTATCGGTGTTTACGTTACACGCGAGGACTATCGCGAGTTTTTTGTTAAACGCGGCTATCAGCCGTTAGCAAAAATAGAAGTTGCCGAACTGCCCGGCGAAATTCTTTTTCACTCGCGAGACTGACACCGCGCTAACTGCTAATGCATCGGTGTACTGTCGGGCATCCTGAAAGGTGGCAATTCAACGCCAATTAATTGCTGGTTATGCAATTCCAGGTCACCTTCGTAGCGGGTTTCGCCATCACTGCTAAATCCCATTTTAAAAATAGCCCGCCAACCCGGCTGGCGGCCCTTGAATGACCAGCGAGTTGTATCGCGGCGAACATCTAATAACTGCAACCCTTGCTGCTTACAATAATAGGCAGCATGGCGGTAGGCACTCTCTGACTGCTGCCGGTGTTGCCAAAATATCCAGCCCAGCAAGAGTAACCCCAGTAGGATAATTACATCGAGTAGCGTCATAGATTAACTCTGCACGTTTTGTTTTAAGCGATTTAACGCTTGCAAACTGTCATCGCTTAACTGACCTTGTGCTAACAAACTCAGCACCAGCGGCCGCAATTGCGGCAGGCTGATAACATCCTGGAACAACGCATCAAACAATACGGTATCCAGCAACGCGATCTGGTGAATATACTGCGCTAGCGTATCGTGTTCGGCCAATGCCGGCCACAACCGTGCCGACATAATGGTCAATAAATCCGCATCCGCCTTTGGCACAAGCTGTCGCACGAGTTTCTTAACGCTGCCATGCTCGGCGCAGGAAGCAAGCGCACGCAGGGCATCGCGTTTGACGGCTGGATCGGTTGATTGCTCATCATCCATCATCGCCACCAGCGCATCCCGTAATCTCGCCGGCACATCCTGATGCTCAAGTGCAGCTGCCAGCTGGTTTCGTACAGGTGCGGGGTATTGGTCAAAGCATTCGGCAATAGTTGCGGTTAATTGTGGCAGTTGCTGTAATCGTGCTGCGCAATCATGCAGTCCCTGCATGCCAATATTTTTCCAGTCATTTTGTTGTCCGCTAAGAAAAGCCTCCGCATCGTCAAAGTAAATACTGGGGGCTGCCCGCCGGTTGACGGCGATGCGTGCATGTAGTGCCGCGCGTTGTGTCTCAGTCGGGGTAAACAGGTAGGGGTTCTGTTTTAATTGCTCTTCCTGCTCATTAGTTAAGCTGCCGGTAATTTCATGACCCAAGGCACTCACAACAAACTCCAGATAATGGTCTCTTGCGCCGACGCTCAGTAGCCCGCGTTCGTCCAGCGGTAACTGAATAAACCACAAATAATCATTCTCCGGTTGTTGGCGATGCTTAAATAAAACGGCAAGTTGCGCTTGCTTCCTTATCGGATACGGATAGGGTTGCTGCTGGCGCTCTATACTGTCAAAGGCCTCCGGGTCGAGCTCACGCAGACAACGCCCCATATCATAGACCTGATAATCTGCCTGGCCAGCCTGCAAAAATTCGCCGATCGTACTGATTGATTGCGTCACAACAACTCCAAAAACTTGAATTTTATGTAGGTTTAACTCACTATTGCGCTCATTATATCGGTTTTGTAGAACAATGTGGTAACGGAGTCTCCGATGGAGCAGTATCAACGGGCAGCTCGTTTGCTGGACAGAATAGAACGAGAACTTAACGGTTTGGGGTTATGGCAGTCGCATCAGCCTCCCGTGCAGGCGCTGGAAAGCCAGCAACCCTTCGCCACGGATACCCTGGAGTTTCATCAGTGGCTACAATTTGTGCTTATCCCCAGAATGTGGGCGCTGATTGATGGCCAACAGCCGCTCCCCTCATCAATTGCAGTAAGCCCGATGGCGGCGCATACGTTCCGTAACGAGCTTGAGCAACACGAGCAACTGATTGAGCTGATACGTGAGTTCGATGTGCTGCTCAGTGGTACCGACCCGTTGCAGGATGACGTTTAGTGTCGGAATCGTTATTACCCATAATTTACCAAGACCAACATCTTGTCGTTATTGATAAACCCTCAGGCTTGTTAGTTCACCGCAGCCGTTTGGCGAGCGACGCCAAAGTTTTTGCCATGCAGTTGCTACGCGATCAACTCGGCCAACACGTGTATCCGCTGCATCGTTTAGATCGGCCAACCTCAGGCCTGCTGGTGTTCGCATTAGATAGCGATACCGCACGCTTAGTTAACGAGCAATGGGCCGAACGCAGTGTCGAGAAAACTTACCATGCGGTAGTTCGGGGCTATGTTGATGATGGCGGCATTATTGATTATCCACTAAAAGAAGAGCTGGATAAGATTGCTGACAAAGATGCCCGCGGCGATAAGGAAGCACAGCAGGCGGTGACCGAGTATCGATGTCTGAAACGAATCGAATTACTCTTTAAGGTTAGCAAAAAACACGATACCAGCCGCTATTCGTTAGTCGAACTCAAGCCAAAAACCGGCCGCAAACACCAATTAAGGCGCCATATGTCGCACATTCGGCATCCGATTATTGGTGACAGCCGCCATGGGGAAGGGCGGCATAATCGTTTTTTCCGTGATCAGTTTGGTTGTGACCGGTTGTTGTTAGCAGCAACTCAGATTCGTTTTCAACATCCACACAGCAAAGAGATACTGGATCTGTCCATCGATATCCCCGATGAACTACTGCGGGCGTTTGCCTATGTCAGTTAAATGGATTTTTCTGCTAATCACACTACTTTTAAGCGCTTGTTCCAGCGCCCCCAGCATTTATCTTAATGAACGTTATCTGACCGAAACAGATATTAAACCTGTCCGGACGATGCTTTCAGAACAAGGCTTTAGCGTAGAAGTGGTGGATATCCCATTTCCGAACAATGTAAACGCCTCAACACTAATGTATAGCCCGCTTTTGTCAGCTGAAAAAACGCTGGATACCGTGTTAAAAACACTCGAGCAAGAGGGGTATTCATCGGTTACCGTTATTCCCTTAAAACAGGGCAATCATTTATATAAACAAAATAGTGTTGGATTGTATTTATTGCCTCCCGGAATTAAGTCTTTGGCGGCATCGGACCAAAACTATGCTCACCAGTACCATAGTGAAAGCTGTCCCAGCGAGCCCTCGCTGACGTTGAAAAGAGACAAGACATTTATATACGAAAGTAAAGATAATCAACTAGTCGGGCGTTGGGAAGTTCCGGATATGCCGTATCTGCGGTTATATAGTAAGCAGCCTTACATCAATTTTTATTATCGTATTTCGAATGAAACCCGTTCTGATAAGTTAGGCGACGTTGATATCGTTACCTTAACCCCCATGAGCGATAGCTCTGATATCGCGGCTTGCCGAATGGTTTATGGCGTAAGGCGTTGAGTTAGCCTGCCCGGGTTGGGCGGCAATACTCTAACGCGTGGCACTTGCAGCGCAATCTTTCTATTCTTAGGGCCAACGGCCATAAAACACCCCACCAGCAAGCATGCCTATAGGTTGCAATATTGTTATAAAGGAGTAGTTTAACTAGTGGATAATTAGTCAAACCAGGGAATGGAGCGAAATGAAACTCTCAAACGTCCTATCAACCGTTAACCAATTTGAAAAGTCTAAATTCATTAACTTTCTTGACCGCATATGCACGGAAGCAAGTTCGCACGATAAACAAGTAGCAAAGCAGTTCAAAAATATTGATGGTGAAATAAAAAACGCCTCCAGCGGCGAAGTTACTCAGCTATATAAGCTTGCTCTGCCATTATTCCAAAAAGAAGTGAAGTCTCAATTAGCTCTCAGCGGCGCACAAGCGGCTCTTTTGGTCAATATTCTAAGCCGCGATGGAAACTGTGTCGCTCGAGTGTCGTGGATAGAACAACTATACGAAAAAGAGTGGAAGCAAATTGACGCTCAGGCGAAGAGCCTTAAATCACTATTCGACGAAGTTCAACAAACAGAAGTTTATGATGAGCCGAAGCGCTTAGGTATTTATTATGCTTGTTTGTATGAAGCTCTCCATAATGACGAGCGCTCAAATCGGGAAGCCAAAATTACTGATGAAGAGCGCGGAATACTGAACGTGCTTGCTCATAAACTTGATGTTACCGCTGATAACCGAGTTGCCATTGAGCATCTAATTGACCCTATCCCTAAAACAGGTGTTTCGGACTGTTTAAATCAGCTCCGTGAAATAGGAATTGTCTTTGTTTCTAAAAAACATCAAACGGTTTATGTCCCTGACGAAATTGTTGCATTGCTGCATCGTATTCAGTCAAAAGAACTGGCAGATAAGCATCTTTTGAGAATCCTACGTACATTCTCTGATGCTGAGCTCTCGAATGTATTAAAAAGTCACGATAAGCGAATCCGCGGCGTTAGCCGCGATGAGAAAATTGAAACAGTTTTTAAAATGGGTTTATCGGTCACTCAGATACTTAGCGATGACATGCATAGTGAACAATCCAGCGTCAATGAGAAGAAAGATCGTCTGAAGTCACTGATTGATGATTTGCAACTTTCAGTCGACAAGCTCGGGACAACTCTGGACGAGCGTTGCGGACTGATTATTGGTGCTCTTAACGCATCTGCAGACCATGAGTTTAATATCTTATCTGCGACAGGGTACAAATCACTGTTCACGACATTAACTCAGCACATGCCTGAATTACCAAAAATGTTGGAAGCAGAGTTTGAGCTAGAGCCCAATCACGATATCGATATTGAAAAGTTACGCGCACTGGCGATAACGCCTTACGACATTCTTTTTATGCTCTCTAATGAGCAAGTGAAGAGCTTAAAATCAGATATGGGTATCACGCGTCGCGGGGACCCTCGACAGGTCATTCTTGAGAGTTTCGCTGATGCTACCGACAAGCTCGTCGAAAATTATGAAGCGCTGGCAAAACGAGATTTGGCCGCCTTGAAACAGAAGGGCATTGAAATAGCGGAAGCAGATATTGGCGTTAAATTTGAAGAAGTCACCAAGGCAATATTCGAAGAGTTGGGTCTTACCGTAGACGAAGATCTGCGGCGTGACATCAATACGGCAAAAGATAAAGCTGACATTCTGATCTCCTTAAGTGAAGACGATATCATTATCGGTGAGGCCAAAACCTCTAAGAAGGGAGACTTTGCGAAGTATTCTACAACCTCGCGACAAGTTAAAGCATATGTTACGCGCTGCGAGGCGACAGGTAAGCGCGTCGCACAAGTGCTGATTATTGCTCCTAGCTTCTCCAACGATTTTGTTGAATCTGCAGAAATGGATACTGAAGTGAATATTTCACTACTTGAGGCTGCGGGTTTGAAGAAAATATTGGAAGCATATAAATCGCGCAGGAACCCAAAGTTTTCGGCGAAGCTATTTACAAAGGGTGGTTTATTGAAAGCGGACTTAATTGCTAAAAATATTTAGTAAATATGAATGGCCGCTTTGAGCGAAGACCGGGCAGTGGCAAGTACTAACTTAGTAAGGTAGGCTTGCCCCACTAGGTATAACTATTAACCTATGGTGTACTAGTTCAACTGAGGAAGTTTCAAATGGATATTAGAGCGACTGTCTGGGGACAAATCCTCTTTGTTTTGGCAGTAATAGTCATATTTTTCACAATAAGATTTGCCCGGAAAAAAGCGAACAACCTCCCTTTAGTAGGCTTTTATGCAATCCTGCTCAACTTCTTATTTCCACCGGGTGGCTGGATTTACTGCGGCTACTGGTACTTCAAGTAGCTCTAATTTACCTCGTTAGTCGAGGTAAGCTCCGAAGGCTCAGGCCCTTTAGCAAGAGTTCGTCACCGTCTGCAAAGAGCGAATAGCAGCCGTTGACCTAATACTTTTGTGAAATGACCTTTCCCCCTCTGACCTTCCCCCTCAACTAACACCATCTTATCGATGAAGTTTCAGTTTTATTGACAGGCCCATTATTAGAACCACTCTAACGTTGAGGAAATTAAACTTAATACTGCGGTTGCTTAAAACAGGTTTTTTTTGGACAACTCGGTTGACAACACCGCGATTAAAATCACCCTAATTATAAGTTCGGACTAGCTACTTGGCGACAAAATTGGACTTGAGTAGAATGTGGGAGTAAAAAGAGCTATTAGCTTCGATTGTAGCTAGTAATCTTATGCGGAGGGAACCGATGATGACTGATGTAAATACAGAAAATTTAATCACCAATAATATTAAGTTAGAAATAGACGTCACACCTACGTTTTCACTTGCTGCTCAGCAAAACGCTTACCCTATACTAAAGTCAATTCGCATAAGCTACCCAAAATGTGAGGAACAAGAGCAGAAGCCACTTCACTCACTTCGACTTCACTTGGCTGGAATAATGGGCTGGTTGGAGGAAGAGGCATGGCATATAGATCGATTGGAACCGGGGCAGTCGATTAATCTAAAGATAAAAGAGCTTCGTTTCCCCTTCGATAAGCTGTTCAGTATTACGGAAGAAATCACTCATGAGTTGAGGTTTAAGCTACTCAATGAAGAAGAGGAAGCTTTAACCGTTTATCAGACAACTCTAAGCGTATTACCTGCGAGTTACTGGGGCGGAGAAGAGCGGCAACCTACCTTACTTGCGGCCTTTGTAAAGCCAAATGGCGTTTACGTAGAATCGCTTGTTAGAAAGGTAGCTCTTACTCTTGAGAAAGCTGGTCATGGGCGAGCGGTAGACGGATATCAGTCAAACACACGTGAGAAGCCTTATTTGATGTTGGCCGCGCTCTGGAATGTAATTTTTCAGGAAAAGCTTGCTTATGTGAGCCCACCGAAAGGCTTTGCTAAAAGCGGGCAACGGGTGCGACTTGCGGCCGATATCAGCCACTCGAGAATGGCAGCGTGTCTGGACTCATCATTGCTCTTTGCGAGTTGTATTGAAGCAATGGGTCTCAACCCCGTAATTGCTATAACTAAAGAACATGCGTTTGCTGGCGCATGGCTGATTGATGAAAAATTACCGATTTTAACTAACGATGATCCTCAGGATGTTCGTAAACGAGTTGATAACAGGGATTTGGTTTTATTCGAAACGACGTTAGTAACTAATGATTCACCTGTTACTTTTGAGCAGTCTAGAGATCATGCCAGAACCTTGTTGGCTGAAGAATTAGAGTCAGAGTTTGTTATGGTTATTGATATCGCTCAGGCAAGAGCGCAATCAATAAAACCACTCTCCACGGTAGAAGAAAAGAAAATAGAAAAAACATCTGAGGAAGAAACAGCGGACCTCGATCTACCAGTGATTCCTCCATTGCCTCCGGTAAGAAAAGACGAGCAGGTAATCGAAGATACGCCTGAAACTCGAATAGATACATGGTCTCGTAAGCTACTGGATCTGACCAAAAAGAATCGTCTGCTTAACTTTAATGACAGAGCTGTTGCGATCAAGCTCTACTGCCCGGATATAGCGGCGATGGAAGACATGTTGGCAGACGGCACAAAATTCAAATTCCAATCTGCACAGGAAAGTCCTTATTTCGATCCGAGCCGTGACAGTGAAATGTTTCGGTTACAAACCGGATCGGACGTCCATCGAGAGTACGCCCTCAACCAGCTTAAAAGTAAAGTGCTTATCGCAAACCAGCCGACGAAAAAGCTGGAGAAGAACTCAGTAGAGTTGTTTCGAAAAGCAAAGAATGATCTTGAAGAGGGTGGCTCTAATACATTATTTCTTGCGCTCGGGTTTTTAAAGTGGAAAGAGAACCCGGACGATGCTAGAAGCTACAAAGCGCCATTGTTGCTAGTACCGGTAAAGTTAACAAGACGAAGCGCTAGGGCACCAGTTTATGTTGAGCAACTTCAAGAGGAAGAGCCTACCTTTAACCTTACTCTTATTGAGTTTCTTCAGTCAGAGCATGATATCAATCTGAGTGACCTTAAGGACGGACTCCCTGAGGACGACAGCGGTGTAGACGTTACTCACATCTGGCAAAGGGTTAGGGATGCCGTAAAAGAGCAAGCAGGCTTTGAGTTAGTTGAAGAGTTAGTGCTTGGGTCGTTTTCATTTGCAAAATATCTTATGTGGAAAGATCTAAGGGATCGCTTGGATGATTTGAAGGAAAACCCCTTCGTTAAACATTTGGTCGATAATCCGCGAGACCCGTATCCGCAAGAAAGCACGTTTATTGAACGAGACGAAATAGATCAAAAACTCGATCCGGCAACGGTTTATACACCGCTCAATTGCGACAGTTCACAGTTAGTGGCCGTAGATGCTTCCGCACGTTCTCAAGACTTTGTCCTAGAGGGACCTCCGGGCACCGGTAAGTCTGAAACAATAGCGAATATTATAGCGCATAATATAGGTCTCGGCCGGAAGGTTCTTTTTGTTGCGGAAAAAATGGCAGCACTCAATGTGGTTTATCGACGACTAGAAAAAGTTGGTTTAGATCACTTATGTCTGGAACTGCACAGTAATAAGGCAAACAAGAGAGCTGTACTCGATCAATTAAACAAAGCATGGCAAAAACGTAAGGGTCTTAATCCGAAAGAGTGGGAAACAAATGTTGCAGAGCTGAGAAAGAAGAAAGAACAGTTAAATAGTTATGTTCGAGCATTACATGCCAAGTCAAAATTTGGTTTGACGGCGAGAGATGCTATTTCTGCTATCGCTTTAAATCGAGAATCGTTGAAAGTGACAGTGAATTGGCAGTCAGATATTGATGCTGCGCCAATTTCGTCAGAAAAAGATTTAAACAACGCAAGGGAATTTATTGAACAACTGGCTTTAGCATTTTCCGATGTAAAAGAAGTAAATATACAAGCATTTGTTCTCGTAACAGCGACAGAATGGTCTAATGTCTGGCAGTCACGACTGCTGGGCGCAATTGATAGCTGGCAAAAAAGCCAAAAAGAAGTTGAAAAGCCATTATCAGTCCTGCTTCCATATTTTTCTTTGGATAAAACGTCAATAACTCTTGATAACCTCAAGCTACTTGAAGGTTTGCATGACCTTGCTGTTACTGCAGTTAAACATGATATCTCATATGCCATTGATAGTGGGGCAAAAGAACGTATCGAAGTTATCCGTGAAATAGCAAAGCTTAAAGTTAAGTTTGATGCTGCTTTAGATGAGATATCGCATGGCCTTACGAGTGAAAACGTCTCCAAAGTACCGGTGGAAAATTGGCGTAAGCTTGCTGAGGAGGCCAAAACCGGTTGGTTTAAGTCATTCCTCAGAAGAAGAAAAATTAACAGTGAGGCTCGGGCGCTTGGATTATCGAAGTTAGATAATTTGTCGATTATCGAAAAAATTGGTAAGTGCCAACAGTTACAGTTAGATATTGAAACTAAGTTGAAAGACATTGAAAGCTATTCGATCTGGCTTGGCTGGAATACACAACCTGAAAACCTCGAAAAAATCGCAGAGGTTGGTGAAAACGTCAGGGCTTGGATTTCGGCTCTTGTTAACCTTGCTGATGAGCCAACTGAAGTCCTGATTCCTCTGAAGAAATGGTTTGTGGAGGGTAGAGAGTTTTTAGAAGAGTCAAAAGTCTACGCAATATCTGAGGCCTATAAAAAGGCGCTGAGAAAGCTTTTAGATGATACATCTGAACTCCATGAAATGGGTTTAAACATAGCGTCAAATAGTGAGCTATCGTGGGTAGATCAGAGTTTAAGCCAGATACGTACTCACGCTTCAAAACTGAAAAGCTGGTGCGAATGGCAATCTGCCAAAAGCAAAGTAGCAACACTCAACCTGGAATCGTTTAGCCAAGCGTTGGAGGCTGGTAGTGTGAGCCATGAAGAGTTGGCCGAACAATTTAGAGTCGCTTTTTGTCAATGGCTTGCTCCGTTGCTGATTGATGCGAAAGACGAACTTCGGCAATTCAAAGCATCATCTCACGAACAGACGATTGAAGCTTTCATAGAAGTCGATGAGCGAGTGGCAAAAATTACGAGCGAATACATAGTTGCGCTGGTATCAGAATCGAAACCTGTTCAAGGCGAAAAGGATAATCCCAAACAATTTGGAGTTCTTTCAAAAGAACTACAGAAAAAGACGAGACACATTCCTATACGGTCGCTAATCGGTCAATTGGGTCATTCGTTATTAGATCTCTGCCCATGTCTTATGATGTCGCCACTATCGGTAGCACAGTTCCTACCATCCGATTTTAGAGGTTTCGACTTAGTTGTTTTTGACGAGGCCTCTCAGATGACAACTTGGGACTCCGTGGGAGCGATTGCACGCGGTAAAAACGTCATCATTGTTGGTGATCCAAAGCAAATGCCACCAACTAACTTCTTCTCGGCAGGCGGCAATTCAGATGATCCTGATGAAGAAGATCTTGAATCGATACTAGACCAAGCGCTTGCTGCCAGATTGCCACTGAAGCGTCTTATGGGACACTATCGGAGCCGCCACGAAACACTTATTGCATTCTCGAACAGTAAGTACTACGAAAATTCACTCGTTACTTACCCATCTTCAGAAACAAAAGAATCTGCGGTATCACTTCATCGTGTTGATGGTATTTATGCGAAAGGTGCAGGAAGGAATAACCCTATTGAAGCGAAAGCAGTAGTTGATGAAATTGTCAGACGACTACTTGATAAGAATGAGTCTAAAAAATCAATTGGTGTCGTGACACTCAATACTGATCAGCAGCGGACTATTGAAGATCTTTTAGATGACGCAAGGCGGCAGAATGCTGCAATCGAAAAGCACTTTCAGGACGGTATTGATAAAGAACCGGTATTTGTTAAGAACTTAGAATCGGTTCAGGGCGATGAGCGCGACGTCATTATGCTCAGCTTAGCTTACGGCCCAACGGAACCCGGCGCTAAAACAATGAGTATGAACTTCGGCCCCCTCAATAAGAGTGGCGGAGAACGTCGTCTGAATGTTGCTATAACTCGAGCAACAACTGAGATAGTTGTTTTCAGTAGCTTTGATTCGTCAATGATTGACTTAAGTCGAACGAATTCTGTAGCTGTAGAACACTTAAAACACTTCTTAGAATTCGCCGAAAAAGGGCCGATTGCGTTGGCTGAAATTGCGTCAGCTGATCACGGAGTAGATCAGTTCGACAGTGATTTTGAAGAAGCCGTTGCTCAAGAACTGCGAGCAAAAGGTTGGAAAATTCAAACGCAAGTTGGAGTGAGCAAATTTAGGGTTGACTTAGGGGTATTGCATCCAGATAAACCCGGAAAATTCATTGCTGGCGTTGAGTGCGATGGAGCGACATATCATGGGTCCCCAGCGGCGCGTGACAGAGATAGGGTAAGGCAAATAATTCTCGAAAGCCTTGGCTGGAATATCGTGCGACTATGGTCAACCGACTATTTCGTAGATCCGCAGTCTGCCATCGAGAAAGTTGATTCGAAGCTAAGAGAAATTCTCGAAACTGAAATGAAACAGGATTCTGTCATTGAGCTAGAACCAGAACCAGAGCCTGAGACAAGTACTTTGGCCAAGTGTGCCACGCTTAACTCTGAAGCTGAAAGCCACGACTCGGAGGAGTTCGGCGACGATGAACAGTCAGAAGAACAACGCCTGAATTCGTCAGACTATTTCAAACCTGAATACTCCGATACGTTGCGTCAGCTTGCGAAAGGAGTGCTGAGCGAGCGCCCTGGGATTACGCTACATTCTCTAGCTCTCGAATTAGCAAATTTGCATGGCTTAGCGAAAACCAGCAAGAAACAAATCGACTACCTTAGAACACTGGTAGAGCATTTTGCTGGAATAAAAGAGAATGATGGCTACTATCCGACCCTTTGGAGTTCACCGGAAGAAGTGACTTATCTAATTGAATGGCGTGGTCTCGATCCATTTGGATACGAGCGAAGCTGGAATGAACTGGCATATGAGGAAGCACTTGGATTAGCTAAGTTTGCTCAAGTAAAAGATCCAGCATCACCCGTGGACGTCATGTTTGATGAGCTGAATATCAAGAGACGGCACGAAACAACAATTGCTAAATTTAATGAGTGGCTAGAACAGGCTAACGAAATTAGCCAGTAACCGATAAGAAGGAGTCATTATAGACTCCTTTTTTATTTAAATATGGTCAAAAACAGAACCTTTACGTGTGTAATCCCCCCAGAAAATCGGAGGAGTTATTAGTAGAAAATTCCGCTAAACTAAAGCAAAGGAGTTTTTTATGCGTAAGTCACGATACACAGACAGTCACAACCGGCAGATTTATTTTCTTTGTCTGAAATATGGACATAATCAATATAAATGATAAAAAATAAAGCCATCCGCCCACAAAAATATAAAAGAAGCTTGAAAAAAGTAAGTCATCCCAAATAACAAGTAATCGGCTAAAGCTCTCTTTTTCATAAAAACCTGATAAAGGTGCGGGAAACTTGTAGGTCAAAATCAGGAGAAGATTACCGACTAAGTAACCCAGAACCATAAAACTCAATGAGCGAAACGGTTTCATTAATCACACCAGGTTTAATTCTTAATTATAATCAAAAGCATAAAGCAATGCCGACTGTGATGCGTGGCACTTACACGGAGAGTGCCACGCATCAATTAGTACTTATTGATTACTCAGCGCTACGCAGCAGCGCGTTGATACCGACTTTAGCGCGGGTTTTTGCGTCGACGCGTTTAACGATAATAGCTGCATACAAACTGTGTGACTTGTCGGCAGAGGGTAATGAGCCAGGCACTACGACAGCACCTGCAGGTACACGACCATAAAGTATCTTGTCGTTTTCGCGGTCATAAATACGCGTGCTTTGGCCGATGTAGACGCCCATTGATATTACCGCGCCTTCTTCAACGATCACGCCTTCGACGATTTCCGAGCGGGCACCGATAAAGCAGTTATCTTCGATAATGGTTGGGTTAGCCTGCAGTGGCTCCAATACACCACCGATGCCAACGCCGCCCGACAAATGCACGTTTTTACCGATTTGTGCGCATGAGCCAACCGTGGCCCAGGTATCTACCATAGAACCGTCGCCGACGTAGGCTCCGATATTCACGTAAGAGGGCATTACCACTACGTTACGGCCAATAAACGCACCTTTACGGACCATTGCGGGTGGCACTACGCGCATGCCTTCGGCACGAAAACGTGCGGCATCGTAATCGGCAAACTTAGCCGGTACCTTGTCCCAAAAACGCGTTTCGCCGCCTTCCATCAGGTAGTTATCGTTTAAACGAAACGACAATAACACCGCTTTTTTAAGCCACTGATGCACAACCCACTCACCTGAAAGCTTTTCTGCAACACGCAGTTCACCACGGTCGATTTTATCGATGATATAACGTACGGCTTCGCGCAAATCATCATCGTCTGACTGCGGCGTTATCTGGTCGCGGTTTTCGAAAGCATCAGTAATTTTTTGTTTATAATAGTCGATTGGCATTGTCGCTCCTAATAGTCTAATTCTTCGATAATCTGTTGTTTAAGTGCTTCTTTTTGTATCTCTGATAAGGCTTCGTTATCACTTGAAGACACAATAAATAAATCTTCAGCCTGTTCACCGATGGTGGTTATTTTTGCCGCCAGTACACTGACATCTAGGCGCTGTAAGATGGCCGCCAGTTTAGCGACTAACCCGGGTCGGTCAAGCGTGGTCAACTCAAAAGTCGTGCGGCGTTGATGTTTGCTGGATAAAAACTTAACCCGTGTTTTTACTTCAAAGTTTTTCATTCGCCGAGACAACGGGCGGTGTGTTTTTGGTATCGCTAAGCGATGATGCAACACGTCCAGCAGGTGTTGTTTTACCTCCTCGATGCGCGCTGCACTGGTCAGCGGCTTGCCGTCGCGCTGCAACAGCACAAAAGTATCCATAACAAAGCCATCGCGGGTTGCCAGAATTTGCGCATCAAGAATACTGAGTTGCTGCGCATCCAGCACGCCGGCGACCGAGGCAAATAAATTTTGTTGCTCTTGATGGTATATAAACAACTCGGTGGTTCCGTAATTGTTTTCATCGCCGATAAGAATTAACGGCAACTGCTCCGGTGCAAGGCTTAAAATATGCTGTGAATGCCAGCTGATTTGTTCAGGGGTATGGCGAAAAAAGTAATCAGCGGTAAAGCGCCCCCACAGCGCATTAATCGATTTTTCGTCAAAACCGGCACTGAGCAGCAGCGCCATGGCGTTAGCCTTATTCTGCTGGATCTTTTTACGCACATCCAGTGTCGGTGTACTGCTATTTTGAGACAGCAGGTAGTGGGTGGCATTGTAAAGCTCTTCCAGCAAGGTCGCTTTCCAGTTATTCCATAACGACTGATTGGTGGCCCGAATATCTGCAACCGTCAAACAATACAAAAAGTCCAACCGCTCTTTAGTTTGTACCTTGTTGGCAAACTCCTGTACTACCTCAGGATCATGGATATCTCGTTTTTGCGCTGTAACCGACATGGTTAAATGCTGCTCGACTAGCCAGGCAACCAGCTCTGCGTCGTCATCGCTGTAACCGTGCTGATGGCAAAAGTTGCGCGCATCCATTGCACCTAATTCGGAATGGTCACCACCGCGCCCCTTGGCAATATCATGAAAAACGCCGGCTAAGTAGAGGCAATAGCGGCGCTCCATAGCTGCCACTAACGATTCGCACAACGGGAATTTACCGGCAAAGTCGGGATCGCTAAAGCGGTATAAGTTGCGCACCAATCTATAGGTGTGTTCATCCACTGTGTAGGCATGAAACAAATCAAACTGCATTTGTCCGACAATTTGCTGCCATTGGGGTAAATAGCTCGCCATAACACTATGATGATGCATCAGCGAAAATGCGCGGCCGCAGCCCTGGGGATGTTCTATCAAACGGCAAAATAGCTGCCGACATTCGGCATCGTAACTTAACGGCTCGGTTAAATTGGCACGTGCATTACGAAGCAGTCGAATGGTGTGCGATTGAATACCCTTGATGTAAGGGTGCTGAGCGATCAGTAAAAAGGCTTTGATCAGGTTTTTGTTATCATTAAATACATCGTCATGGCGCGCGGTCAGCAGCTGTCCGGTAATGGCAAAGTCGTCATCAAGGTCGGACGAATCCAGCAAGTCCTGCGCGCCCAGAATCGCTTGCTGAAAAAACTGTAACAGCATTTGGTTAAGTTCACTGACCCGCAGAACCACTTTAAAATAGTCCTTCATCATCAGCTCAACCGACTGCTTGCCTTCGGTGCCATAACCCAGACGCACGGCGACGCCCGGTTGAAAATCAAATAGCAGCCGATCTTCGCGCTTGCCTACCTCCAGGTGCAGTGCAAAACGAATACGCCACAGCCAATTCATGCAGTCCCGTAACTCAACAAACTCGTCGGCTGTCATATACCCATACTCAACCAGACTCTCGTCGGAGTGGGTTTGAAAGTGACGTTTGGCAATCCAGCCGATCGTTTGAATGTCACGCAGGCCACCGGGGCTGGATTTTATATTGGGCTCAAGATTATAAGAGGTGCCGTGATACTGCTGATGTCGCTGTTCTTGCTCAGCCAGTTTTGCCTGATAAAAGTCACGACTGGACCAGGGAAAGTCACTGACCAACTGTTGCTGAAAGCGTTGGTAAATAGACTCGTCACCACACAAATAACGGGCTTCTATGAGGTTGGTGGCAATGGTGATGTCATTGGCTGCTTGCGCAAAGCAGTCATTGACGCTGCGCACCGCGTGGCCGATATCCAAATGCAGATCCCACAAAAACGTCAGAAACTCGGTCAGTTTACCTGCGGCTGTAGCCGACTGCGTGTCATCCAGAATCAATAAATCAATATCGGAACCGGGGTGCAACGTTTGTCGGCCGTACCCGCCTACCGCGATTAGCGCGACGGTTTCTTTATTCAGTTCAAACTGCTGCCATAAACGTTGCAATAACTGATCAAAAAAAGTCGAGCGGTGATGTACTAACTCATCGATGTCGGCGGTAATAAACTGTTGCTCGGCCCATTGCCGGTAACGCTCTAATAGTTGTTGGTAAGTATCCCGGTCCGGTGCCTCAGCCACTGCCGGCCACTGACTGTAAAAGTCTTCCTGAGCGAGTTGTTCTGAAGCAACCGGTTGTATCATGAGTTATCCTTTATGCTGTTTTAGCCGTGACTAATAACACGCGGTAATTCCTGTTCTTCTTCGGCACGCAGCGTTAATACTTCGACACCATCGTCTGTCACCAATAGGGTATGCTCCCATTGGGCACTCAGACTGCGGTCTTTAGTTAGTACAGTCCAGCCGTCCTTCATTAGCTTGGTATGGCGCTTACCGGCATTAACCATAGGTTCGATGGTAAAACACATGCCTGCTTTGAGTTCTTCGCCGGTACCTGCTTTACCGTAATGTACTATTTGCGGGTCTTCGTGAAAGACTGCGCCAATACCATGGCCACAATATTCTCGTACGATTGAATAGCCGTGGCTTTCGGCGTGCTGCTGGATAACTTCGGCAAAATCACCCAAGCGAATGCCGGGTTTGACCATTTTAATGGCTTTATAAAGTGACTCCTGGGTAACGCGATTTAAGCGTTCGGCTAAAATTGACGGTTTGCCCACCACAAACATCTTAGAGGTATCGCCATGGTAGCCGTCGAGCTTGACCGTTACGTCGATATTCATGATATCGCCATCTTTCAACTTTTTTGGCCCCGGAATGCCGTGACAAACACAATGGTTTACCGATGTACAAATGGACTTAGGAAAGCCGTGATAATTGAGCGGAGCAGGGTAGGCGCCGTGGTCGGTGATGTATTTGTGGCAAATATCATCCAACTCTTCTGTGGTAACGCCCGGTTTAACATAGTCGCCAATCATCTCTAACACGCTGGCAGCTAAACGCCCGGCGGCACGCATCTTCTCAATTTCTTCAGGGGTTTTAATCGATATATCCATTCGTACGGCTCTCTCTTTATCGAAATTGCAGTCGTTATAATAAAGCCATAGTTTACCAGCCGCGCGGTATTTTCGCTATCCTGTTTATGTTGTGTTCGTACGCTGCTTATGGTATAAATTGCGCGCCTTTTTTGAAGGCTGTCAAAAGACATTTATTAATTAACTTAAACCACACATATACCGGCACGTAATACGGGGTGCTCTGCAAGCCAACAGGTTTCAGGGTCGTGTTATGGGGTATATGGAGGCTTAACCCCTACAAAAGGAAAAGATTATGGCAAACGTGTCAATGCGTGACATGCTTAAAGCAGGTGTCCACTTCGGTCACCAAACCCGTTTCTGGAACCCAAAAATGAAGCCGTTCATTTTTGGCGCTCGCAACAAGATTCATATCATCAACTTAGAAAAAACTGTGCCTATGTTCAACGATGCGTTGAGCTACTTACAGCACGTTGCTTCTAACAAAGGTAAAATCCTGTTTGTTGGTACTAAGCGTGCCGCAGCTGAGCCAGTTAAAGAAGCGGCTCTTGCTTGTAACCAGTACTTTGTAAACCATCGCTGGTTAGGCGGTATGTTGACCAACTGGAAAACAGTTCGTCAATCAATCAAGCGCCTGAAAGACCTTGAAACGATGAGCCAGGACGGTACCTTCGAAAAGCTGACCAAGAAAGAAGCGCTGGTTAACACCCGCGAAATGGAAAAGTTAGAGAAGAGCCTTGGCGGTATCAAAAACATGGGCGGTTTGCCTGACGTATTGTTCGTTATCGACGCTGATCACGAGCACATTGCGGTTAAAGAAGCGAACAACCTGGGTATCCCAGTCGTTTCTGTTGTTGATACCAACTCTGATCCAGACAATATCGACTACATCATTCCAGGTAACGACGACGCAATTCGTGCGGTACAGTTATACTTGAACGCTGCTGCTTCTGCTGTAAAAGAAGCGGGTTCTGCGCAAGGTGACGTTAAAGACGCTGACGAATTTGTTGAAGCAACTGAAGAATAATCGAGGATAAAACCATGGCAATTACTGCAGCTCTGGTAAAAGAACTGCGCGAGCGCACTGGCGCTGGCATGATGGACTGCAAAAAAGCATTGCAGGAAGTCGACGGTGATATGGAAGCGGCGATTGAACTGATGCGTAAAAGCGGTCAGGCGAAAGCAGCTAAAAAAGCGGGCCGTACCGCAGCTGAAGGCGTTATCTTAGTAAAATCTGAAGGTAACCAGGCAACGTTGGTTGAGCTTAACTGCGAAACTGACTTCGTTGCACGTGACGACAGCTTCTTAGCTTTTGGTGACAAAGTCATCAACGCGGCATTTGCGAGCAAAGAAAACGACGTTGAAAAACTTCGTGAAACTGACATCGGTGGCCAAACCGTTGAAAAAACTCGTGAAGACTTAGTTGCTAAAATCGGTGAGAACATGGCAGTACGTCGTGTAACAACACTTGAAGATGGCGACTTGGTAGCAACTTATACTCACGGTGCTCGCATCGGTGTTGCAGTTGCATTGACCGGTGGTAGCGAAGATCTGGCTCGCGATATCTGCATGCACGTAGCAGCAAGCAGCCCGCAATTCGTTAAGCCTGAAGATGTTAACGCTGAAGTGGTTGAGAAAGAACGCGCAATCCAGGTTGATATCGCTATGCAAAGCGGTAAGCCAAAAGAGATTGCTGAGAAAATGGTTGAAGGCCGTATGCGTAAGTTTACTGGCGAAATCAGCCTGACTGGTCAGCCGTTCGTTAAAGATCCTTCAATGACCGTTGGTGAATTGTTGAAGAAAGAAGGCGCAGACGTAGTTACATTTGTGCGCTTCGAAGTGGGTGAAGGTATTGAGCGTAAAGAAGAAGATTTTGCTTCTGAAGTTCAAGCTCAAGTGGCGGCAGCGAGCAAAGGTTAATTCTTTGTGGCTGGGTCGCAACCCTAAGTGATGAACAAAACCGCGTCTTGATGGTTCAGGACGCGGTTTTTTTTAAGTAAATGTGAAACCATTAACAAACAGCTATAGCGAGGCGATGATGAGCACCCACCCGAAACCCAGTTATCGACGTATTTTGTTAAAACTCAGTGGCGAAGCGCTAATGGGCGATGAGCCGTTTGGTATTGATGCCAAAGTGCTGGATCGTATGGCACAAGAGATAAAAGAACTCGTTGAACTTGGTGTTCAGGTTGGCTTAGTCATTGGTGGCGGTAATTTATTCCGTGGTGAGGGACTGGCAAAGGCAGGTATGAACCGCGTTGTTGGTGACCACATGGGTATGCTGGCTACGGTAATGAACGGGCTGGCGATGCGTGACGCACTGCATCGAGCTTTTGTGAATGCACGCTTGATGTCGGCCATCGAATTGACGGGTGTTTGTGATAGTTATAACTGGGCAGAAGCCATTAGTTTATTAAAGTCAGGACGTGTGGTTATTTTTTCTGCTGGTACCGGTAATCCGTTCTTTACCACAGATTCAGCGGCCTGCTTACGCGGTATCGAGATCGAAGCGGAAGTGGTGTTAAAAGGCACCAAGGTTGATGGAGTATATTCGGCTGATCCGGTTAATAATCCGGATGCAAAACTCTATAGCCACATCAACTATGATGACGTCCTGCAACAACAGCTCAAAGTGATGGATTTAGCGGCATTTACGTTAGCACGTGACCATGGTTTACCGATTCGCGTGTTTAACATGAATAAACCCGGTGCACTACGGTCAGTGATTCTTGGTGAAGAAGAAGGTACACTGATCAGTAAAGACGCGGGTAACGATTAAAATTCGTAACAGAATTAAAGAAAGGATAGCAACGTGATAAATGAAATTATTAAAGACGCTGAAGAGCGCATGCAAAAAAGCGTTGATTCGCTGCGCGGACAAATGTCAAAAGTACGCACAGGGCGAGCCCATCCCAGCATTCTTGATAGTGTCATGGTGAATTATTATGGGGTTGATACGCCGCTTAAGCAGCTGGCCAATATCACTACAGAAGATTCTCGCACACTGGCACTGACGGTATTTGATAAGTCATCTACACAAGCGGTAGAAAAGGCGATTATGACTTCAGATCTGGGTTTGAACCCGGCATCTGCAGGCACAGTTATTCGTATTCCTCTGCCTCCGTTAACTGAAGAACGCCGTCGCGACTTAGTAAAAATTGTGCGTAACGAAGCCGAGCAGGGCCGTGTTGCCGTGCGTAATATTCGCCGCGATGCCAACAGCGACGTTAAAGAGTTATTAAAAGAAAAAGAAATAACCGAAGACGAAGAACGCGCTGCTGAGGAACAAATCCAAAAGATCACTGACAAATATGTTAAGCAGATCGACGAAGCGCTTAAGGCAAAAGAACAAGACCTCATGGAAGTGTAGGGAATAAGCGTATTCATTTGGTGTTAAACGCCGTGTAAGATATTCTCGCGCGGCGTTTTTATTATTTATGGCAGAAGCATGACAACACTCCCATCGCTACAGCAATTAGTACCAAAGCACGTAGCAATTATCATGGACGGTAATGGCCGGTGGGCGAAACAGCGTGGAAAATTACGTACGTTTGGCCACAAAGCCGGTGCTGAAGCCGTGCGGCGCGCTGTGGCGTTTGCTCGCCGCAATGGTATTCAGTCATTGACGCTATTTGCGTTTAGTAGCGAGAATTGGCAGCGGCCGGAAAAAGAAGTGTCGGTGTTGATGGACTTGTTTATGACAGTGCTTAAACGCGAAGTTAAAAAGCTGCACGAAAACAATATAAAGCTGACAATTATTGGCGACACAACACGGTTCTCTGAACGGTTGCAACGACAAATAAGGACGGCGGAAGAAAAAACTGCAGCGAATACCGCACTGACATTAAATATTGCAGCTAATTACGGCGGTCAATGGGATATTGCCAATGCAGCTAAAGCGCTGGCGCAGAAAGTTGAAGACAAACAGTTACGCAGCAGTGATATATCGACTGAACTATTTGCTCAACAGTTACAATTAGCAGAGCAACCGTCACCAGATTTGTTGATTCGGACAGGGGGCGAGTGCCGCATTAGTAATTTTATTTTGTGGCAGGCGGCATATGCCGAGTTGTATTTTACGCCTGTATTGTGGCCAGATTTTGATGATCAGACTTTTTCGCAGGCTATTGCCGAGTTTGCGAAACGCGAGCGGCGCTTTGGTTTAACAAGTGAACAGCTTGACAGTGTCATGCAAACCCTGGAAACCCGGGTAGAGGAATAATTTTTGTTAAAACAACGAATACTCACAGCATTGCTGTTAATACCTGTCGCATTATATGCGGTTTTTCTATTGCCACTTTGGGGCTTTTCACTATTTATTCAGGCGGTCATTATGCTGGGCGCCTGGGAATGGTCACCGTTGATGGGCGTTACCAAAAAGTCCGGCCGCATTGCTTACACCGTAGCTGTAGGGGTCATTATTGGTGGCCTGAGCTTGTTAGTTCCCTACCAACATTTATGGACCGATGGCAGTCTTGACCCCCTCATTTATTACACTATTTTGGTAGGCGGTATCTGGTGGGTTTGTGCTTTAGCCCTTATCGTGAATTATCCTTCCAGCCGGCGATTATGGTCGCGAACTCGTTCTATAGTCGGGCTATTTGGATTGCTCATTTTTGTTCCTACCTGGGCCGCTCTGGTCACTGTCAGATCAATCAATATTGACGTGCAGCCGTATTTTGGCGGTTGGGTGGTGCTATTTATCCTGTTATTGGTTTGGGCTGCAGATGTTGGCGCATACTTTGCGGGGGTGCGCTATGGTCGCAATAAAATGATGCCGGCAGTGAGTCCGGGTAAAACCATGGAAGGCTTGTGCGGTGGAATCAGTTTGGCCTTTGTGGTGATGATGGTAGTTTCGCACTGGACCAAAATACCAGCTGATCAGTTTACCGGATATTACCTAACCGGATTATTTACTGTTGTTGCTTCTGTATTTGGTGATTTAAACGAAAGTATGTTTAAGCGTGCGGCAGGGGTTAAGGATAGTGGTTCGATTTTGCCCGGCCACGGCGGAATTTTAGATCGCATAGATAGTCTTACAGCTGCAGTACCTATATTTACGCTTGCTTATCTGGAGTTTCTGCATTAACCCATGCGCAGTATAACGGTTTTAGGGGCCACGGGCTCGATAGGTCAAAATACGCTGGACGTGATTCGCCGTCATCGTGAGTCATTCTCTGTGTTCGCGTTAACGGCGATGAACCAATATCAACAACTGGCGCAGTTGTGTCACGAGTTTAAGCCGCAGTATGCGGTAATCGGTAATGCTGAGCATGCAAAAGCATTAAGTCAGTTGTTGGCAGGATCAGGCACCGAGGTGCTAGTTGGCTCTGAACAGTTGGCAGAGGTTAGCTCGGCCGCATCGGTTGATATCGTGATGGCAGCAATCGTGGGCGCCGCGGGATTAAAGCCAACGTTAGCGGCCATCGACAGTGGTAAAACCGTGTTGCTGGCGAACAAGGAAGCGTTGGTTGTCAGTGGCGAACTTTTTATTCAGCATGCAGCCCGCAGCGGGGCAACGATTTTACCCGTCGACAGCGAGCATAATGCAATATTCCAGTGCTTACCTGAGCCACAGCAACAGCAAGTAGGGAAAATGGATTTGGGTGCTGCCGGCATTGATCATATTTTGCTTACGGGTTCCGGCGGACCGTTTCGGGACACTCCTTTGGCAGAGCTGGCTGCGCAGTCACCGGAAGCCGCCTGTAATCACCCTAACTGGTCAATGGGACGAAAAATTTCGGTCGATTCGGCAACTATGCTGAATAAAGGTCTGGAATACATCGAAGCCCGCTGGTTGTTTAATTGCACTAAAGAACAGTTGCAAATAGTCATTCATCCGCAGAGTGTTATTCACTCGATGGTGCAGTACGTAGACGGTTCGGTCATCGCGCAGTTAGGTGAGCCGGATATGAGAACGCCCATCGCGCATACGCTCGGCTTTCCTGATCGCATTAAAAGTGGCGTTAAAGGTCTTAACTTTGCCGAACTGGGCGCGCTGACCTTTAAGCAGCCTGATAGCGAACGCTATCCTTGCCTGCAATTAGCGATAGACTGTTGCTGGCAAGGGCAAAGTGCCACCACGGTACTTAATGCCGCTAACGAAGTGGCAGTGGATGCTTTTTTAAACGGTCATATTGGTTTTACTCAGATTGCAGAAACTTGCGATTGGACATTACAACACCAAACGCTTGCTGTTTGCGACAGTATCGAGGCATTAATGGATTTAGACACACTGGCGCGAGAACTTACCAATCAACGTGTTAAGCAGGTGAGCCATGCTTGATTTTATTTGGTATGCCGCTGCTTTTGCCGTAACCCTTGGCATTTTGGTTGCCTTTCATGAGTTTGGGCACTTTTGGGTTGCCCGCCGTTGCGGTGTAAAAGTATTAACCTATTCAGTGGGCTTTGGTCGTGCTATTTGGTCGCGTACGGCAAAAGACGGAACACTATATCAAGTTGGCATCATCCCGCTTGGTGGTTATGTGCGCATGCTGGATGAGCGGGTCGACGAGGTAAAGCCGGAAGACAGGGCAGTGTCGTTTAACGCGCAGTCAGTTTATAAGCGTTTTGCGATTGTTGCTGCCGGTCCCATTGCCAATTTTATTTTGGCAGTAGCGGTACTGTGGCTAATGTTTGGTATTGGTGTGCCGACGGTAAAACCCGTTATTGGCGATGTCGCCGCCGGTTCCATTGCTGAGCAGGCTAACTTACAGCGCGGTCAGGAAATCGTGCGGGTGGGCAACGTCGAGGCTTATGACTGGCAACAGGTTCAGTTAGGCTTAATGTCGGCAATTGGTAATGAACGTGTCGATCTGGTGGTCAGCACAGCGGATGGCCAGCAACGCTTGAAGACACTTGATATCGCAGATTGGCAATTTGATCCGGAACAAGATTCGACCTTTGGCAGTTTAGGCATTTCTGTTTATCAACCGGCTGTTTATACCGAGTTGGCACAAGTGATGGAGCAATCACCTGCTGCTGAAGCTGGCTTGCAGGCAGGCGATACCATCATCCGCGCCGACGGCATAGCCATTGATAGTTGGCAGCAATTAACGGATATTATCGCCTCATCGCCCGGAAAGGTATTGAACTTACTGATACTGCGCAATAGCGAAGAACAACAAATTTCTGTGACGGTCGGGGAACGTGAACAGGGTTCCGATGTCATAGGTTACCTTGGCATCGTGCCGACGACAGAGCCATTGCCTGAGGATTATGTATTTAATCATCAATATGGTATTGTCGGCGGCTTAATAAAAGGCGCTGAACAGACCTGGAGTCTGATGGTTGTTAGCGTCCAGATGATAGGAAAATTATTAACCGGCGATGTATCGGTTAAAAACTTAGCAGGACCGCTAAGTATCGCGGAAGGAGCTGGCGTGAGTGCCGGTAATGGCTTTGTCTATTTTCTTAGCTTCCTGGCGCTCTTAAGTGTTAATTTAGGTATCATCAACTTGTTGCCCCTGCCGGTTTTAGACGGCGGTCATTTGGCCTTTTTTGTGGTCGAATGGGCACGAGGAAAGCCCATTTCGGAAAAAGTGCAGGATATTTGCTATCGGATTGGCGCCGCACTTGTTTTTGCCTTAATGGTGCTGGCGATAAGCAATGATATCGTTCGATACGCGTTCTGATTTAGAATCAACAATAAGTAGCTATTTATAATGACGTTTAAAAAGCTGTTAGTGAGTGCCTTAGTAGCAGCGGCGGTATCGCCGGTGCATGCACAAGAAGAATTTGTCGTTGAAGATATAGAAGTCAAAGGGTTACAACGGGTAGCGCTTGGTGCTGCGTTGACTTACATTCCAGTGCGTGTTGGTGATGATGTCAGCGAGATGCAGATCCGCAGTGCCATCAAATCACTGTACTCATCTACCCACTTTGATTACATCGAAGTTAAACGCGACGGTAATACCTTAGTATTTCAGGTCAGCGAACGCCCGACCATTGCTGAGATAACTTTTGACGGCAACAAAGACATTAAAGACGAGCAGCTTGAACAAAGTTTGCAAGACAACAACATTGTTGTCGGCGAGCCGCTTGATCGTACTACCATCTCAGGCATCGAAAAGGGCCTGGAAGACTTCTTCCATAGCGTCGGCAAATACAACGCTCAGGTCACTATAGAAGTGGTCGAGCTGCCTCGTAACCGGGTCGAACTGTTGATGAACTTCGATGAAGGCGATGCGGCTGAGATTGCGCAAATCAATATTGTCGGTAATAACGCGTTTCCCGACGAGATGCTACTCGATGCCTTTGAATTAAAGGACGATCTGCCCTGGTGGAACGTTATTGGCGAGAAGCGCTATCAGAAAGAACAGCTTAGTGGCGACCTGGAGACACTTGAGTCATTTTATCGTGACCGCGGTTACTTGCAGTTTAGCGTGCAGTCAGTGCAGGTCTCGATGACTCCCGACCGGGAAGGCATTTACATTACCATGAACGTCGATGAAGGCGAAAAATACCGTGTTAGCGGTACCGACGTGATGGGTGATCTAAAAGGCCATGACGAACTGGTTGAACGCATTGCCACCATCGAGGAAGGCACGCTGTATAATGCCGCTCAGGTTACCTATATCGAGGATATGATCTCGCGTTTTTATGGCCGCTTTGGTTATGCGTACCCGGAGGTACGTGCGATACCTGAGCGTAACGATGCCGATAAGACTGTTAAGTTAACCTTCTCGATAGAACCGGGTAACCGCGTTTATGTTCGCCGTATAAATTTTGAAGGTAACAGCCTGACCCAGGATCGTGTTTTACGCCGCGAGATGCGTCAGCTCGAAGGCGCATGGCTATCTGATGACAAGGTTGAACAGGGCAAAATCCGCCTGGAGCGACTGGGCTTTTTTGAGACCGTCGACAGCTCTACACAAAAAGTAGACGGCCGCGACGATCAGGTCGACATTACTTATAAAGTTAAAGAGCAACCATCGGGCTCTTTTAATGCTGGTATTGGCTATGGTGACTACTCTGGCTTACAACTTAATGCCGGTATTCAGCAAAATAACTTTTTAGGGACGGGTAACCGTGCCGGAATTAACGTCTCGACTAGCCGTTTTAATAAGAACTTTAGTGTTTCTTATGCCGACCCGTACTTTACCATCAATGGCGTTAGCCTCTCCGGCCAGCTTTATATGAGTGAGTTTGATGCGGGTCAGGCGGAAAACTTGATTCGTTATAACCAGAAAACCTATGGTGTTTCATCCAATATCGGCTTCCCGGTTGACGAAATCAACAGCTTTAACTTCGGTGTTGGCTACAAGCAGCAGGAAGTAAGTAATGTTGATGGCTATGAGCAGATCCGTAAGTTTTACTCGGCATTTCTTGATCGCGAGAACCCTGACGAAGGTGTAGCTTTCGATATCTATGAATTTAATGCCGGCTGGCAGCGTATAACGCTTAACCGCGGTACGTTCCCGACATCGGGTTCATCGCAGCGTGCTTCAGTTGAAGTGTCGGCGCCTTTCAGTGATATTCAGTACTTTAAAGCTAATTACGACTTTAAATATTATCTGCCATTATCTGATGACCAGCAGTGGTCACTGCTTACACGTTTTAATATCGCTTATGGTAATGGTTATGGCGAAGACGACGTCGGTAATGAGTTCCTGTTACCGTTCTGGGAATCTTTCCGTGTCGGCGGACAGGGCGATTTACGTGGTTTTGAACCTAACACCGTTGGTCCTAGAGCTATTTATAGTTTCGCTGACCAGGTATCGGGACCGCCGGACTGGACCGGATTGCCAGGGGGCTACCCTGAAGGTGTTGGTGCCGAAAGCGTGCAGGTTAGCCGTTACGCCGTGGGTGGCAATGCTAAGGTCGTGGGTGGTATCGAGTTAATTGTACCAACACCATTTATCGACGAGGGGATGCGAAACAGCGTTCGCACCAGCGTATTTGTTGATGTGGGAACAGTGTGGGATACTGAATTTGATTATGACCAATATAAAGATCTGGAGTTAATTGGTAACAGCCAAGAGCTATCAGACTACAGCGATCCGGGTGACTTCCGTGTTTCGGCTGGTGTGTCAGTGCAGTGGATCTCGCCGATGGGACCATTGACCTTCTCGTTGGGTCGCGCATTGAAAGAAGTTGAAGGCGATGAAACACAGGTATTCTCGTTCAATATTGGTACTACATTCTGATAAACTATAATTAATCGTGAACAGCGAACAACATTATTTGAGGAGTTAACTTTGAAAACATTAATCAAAACAACCGCTGTGGCCGTTGCTCTATCAACCGCATTATTTGCTGGTGCTGCAGAAGCGCAACAGAAAATTGGCGTAGTCGATATGATGTCAATTTTCCAACAACTGCCTCAGCGTGAGCAAATCTCACAAGATCTGCAGGCCGAGTTTGAAGATCGTTTTGAAGAAATGCGTCAGCTGGAACAGAAAGTTCAGGAGCTTCGCCAGAAGCAAGAGCGTGATGCAGCGATTATGTCTAACCAAGAGAAAACTCAACTAAACCGTGAGTTAGAGCAGTTGATCTCAGAAGCACAACTTAAGCAAAAAGCACTGCAGGAAGACACTCGTCGCCGCCAGCAGGAAGAACGCAATGAGTTGTTGGGTCAGGTACAGCAAGCGATTAATGCTGTTGCTCAGGACGAAGGTTATGACTTAGTACTGGAAAGCAACGCAGTTGCCTTCATGAAAGCAGATAACGATCTGTCTGACGAGGTAGTTACACAGATGTCATCAGGTAATTAATGGATGGCTGAGTATACCCTGCAGCAGTTAGCAGATCATGTTGGTGGTAAGGTTCGCGGCGACGCGAACCTTACTATTACCGGGGTGGGTACGTTGCAGTCAGCACACGCTCATCAAGTGGCCTTTTTGGCAAACAGTCGTTATAAAAACCAACTCGCAGAGTCTGAAGCGGGCGCTATTTTGTTGTCTCCTAAAGACGATGAAGGGAGTGGTATCAGCCATGCAATCGTGGTCGATAATCCATACGCGGCGTTTGCCAAAGTGGCACAACTACTAGATACAACCCCGGCCCCGGCCGAGGGTATTGCCGCTTCTGCGAAGGTTAGCGAGCGTGCAATAATTGGTGACAACGTCTCATTAGGCGAGTATGTAGTGATTGAGGCGGGCGCAACTATTGGCGCTAACGTCAGTATCGGCGCGCATACTCACATTGGTGCCGATGTCGTTATTGGCGACAATACCAAAGTCTGGTCGGGTGTACACATTTATCATCAGTGCCAAATTGGTGCCGATTGTAATATTCACTCAGGTGCCATCATCGGCGCTGATGGGTTTGGTTGGGCACCAGAAAACGGTAAGTGGCTTAAGATTCCGCAGATTGGCCGGGTTATTATCGGCGATCGGGTCGAAATTGGCGCATCAACGACGGTTGATCGAGGTGCGTTGGACGACACCATTATCAGCAACGGTTGTATTATCGATAATCAGTGCCAAATTGCACATAACGTGTTTATCGATGAAGACACTGCCATAGCCGGATGCACCGTGTTAGCCGGTAGTTGCCGGATTGGTAAGCGCTGTATGATCGGTGGAGCTTCGGCGATTAACGGCCATATTAGTGTTTGTGACGACGTGCAGATCATGGGCTTTGCAATGGTGATAAAAGCCATTACGGAACCCGGTGTTTACGCCTCAGGTATCCCTGCAGCCGGCCATCGTGAATGGCGCCGCAACGGTGCGCGTTTCCGTCAGTTAGATGATCTGTTTAAACGCGTCAAAACGCTGGAACAGCAACAAAATGACAACGAATAACCAGGAGATGATGTGAAAGCCACGGAGTCTGGATTCGATATACAAGGTGTGTTGGACTTATTGCCACACCGTTATCCTTTTTTATTGATCGATCGCGTTATCGAATGTGATTGTGAGCATGCCATTCATGCGATAAAGAATGTTAGCTTTAATGAACCCATGTTTAATGGGCATTTTCCCGGTAAACCCATTTTTCCGGGCGTATTGCTGTTAGAAGGTTTAGCTCAGGCGGCAGGGTTACTGGGCTTTAAAATTACTCAGCAGAAATCTGACGCTAATGACTTGTACTTGTTTGCGGGCATCGATAATGCGCGTTTTAAGCGCCAGGTAGTTCCCGGCGATACGTTGCATTTTCATGTGACGTTCGAAAAAGAGCGCCGTGGTATCTGGAAGTTTTCCGGGCGCGCTGAAGTCGACGGCGAGCTGGCTGCATGCGCTGATATCATTTGTGCGAGAAGGGAAGTCTAGTGATCCACGAAACGGCAATCATTGATAGCGGTGCATCGCTTGGCAAAAATGTCCGTGTAGGTCCCTATTCAATCATTGGACCCGATGTCACCATCGGCGATAATTGTGATATCCGCTCGCACGTTGTTATTAAAGGGCCGACGACTATTGGTCAGGACAATACCATTTACCAGTTTGCGTCGGTTGGAGAAGATTGCCAGGACAAAAAATATGCTGGCGAGCCGACTCGACTTGAAATTGGCGATCGTAACGTAATCCGTGAATCCTGCACTATCCATCGGGGTACCGTACAAGATCAAAGCCTGACCAAGATTGGTTCAGATAACTTATTGATGGCGTATGTGCACGTTGCTCATGACTGCATTATCGGTGATCACAATATTTTGGCAAATCAGGTGACGCTGGCAGGGCATGTCCATGTTGGCGATCAGGTTATACTTGGTGGTATGACCGGTGTTCATCAATTTTGTCACATCGGCTCGCATAGCTTTTGTGCGGTAAACTCGATAGTTGTGCAGGACATTCCGCCGTTTGTTATGGCGCAGGGGCATAACGCCCGGCCGCGCACGATTAACAGTGAAGGGTTAAAGCGACGTGGGTTTTCGCCCGAGCAGATCCAGAATATTCGCCGCGCTTATAAATTGTTGTACCGTAATAACTTGACGGTCGACGAAGCACTTGCGCGGATCGCTGAATTAAATGAGCCATCGTTAGATGAGTTTTGTCAGTTTGTTCAGCATAGCCAACGCGGCATTATTCGGCCGTAACTCGCCTCACATCCCATTATGACGTCAAACAAGTCGCTCACGATAGCTATTGTCGCCGGAGAACATTCCGGCGATTTGCTCGGCGCCGGTTTAATGCGCGCTATTAAATCTCAATCAAGTGTGCCTGTTCGTTTTGTCGGTGTCGGCGGGCCGCTTATGGCAGAGCAGGGCTTAGCCAGCTTCTTTCCAATGGATGACCTGGCAGTAATGGGCATTGCCGAGGTACTTGCTCATTTACCCAAGCTATTGCGCCACCGTAAAAATCTTGTCAACTATCTGGTAGAGCAAAAACCGGACGTTATGATTGGTATAGATGCGCCTGACTTTAACTTAACGGTTGAACGACGCCTAAAACAAAAGGGCATTGCGACCGTCCATTACGTCAGTCCATCGGTTTGGGCATGGCGCAAAGGACGCATTAAAGGCATTAAGAAATCAGTCGACCACATGTTGTGCTTGTTGCCTTTCGAAAAGCAGTTTTATGACCAGCATCAATTGCCGGCTACCTTTGTTGGCCACCCATTAGCCGATCAGATCCCGATGCAATGGTCGCGTAAATCGGCAAGGGACGAACTAAATATTCAATTTGAGTCGCCGATGTTAGCGCTACTTCCCGGTAGCCGTAAGGGCGAGATCGAGCGCATGGGGCCTTTATTTCTGGCTGTTGCGGCGCGCTTGCATCAACAACATGCGAACCTGCAATTTATTGCGCCGATGATCAGCGACGCCCGTGCTGAGCAGTTGGGGGAAATGCATCAACAGCTTGCCGCCGATCTGCCGTTGACGATAACGGTGGGCAACAGTCGCGATACCATGGCTGCGGCTGATTATTTGTTGCTGACTTCGGGCACCGTTGCTCTGGAAGCAATGCTAATTAAGCGGCCGATGGTAGTGGCCTACCGTTTTAGCGCGGTCACGTACTGGTTAATAAAGCGACTTTTTCACGCGCCGTTTTTCTCGTTACCTAATTTATTGGCTGGCAAAAAGTTAGTGCCGGAGTTGGCACAGGACGAGGCTACAGAAGAGGTCTTAACCGAGCAATTGCAGGCATTGATGCAATCCAGTAATGAGTCGTTGATTAGTACGTTTACTGATTTACATCGGCAGTTAAAAGTAAATGCCAGCGACATTGCTGCAGACGCTATCCTATCGTTAATTAATTCGAAAAATTAGAACCAAAAAGCCTAAATTTACCGCTAATAATACTAAAAAATAGACGCTAAACTGTAGCTATCAAAAATGCAGGAGGTGTTATGGGATTATTAGTCGATGGTCAGTGGCACGATAAGTGGTACGACACCGAAAAACATGGTGGACGCTTCGTGCGGAGCGAATCTCAGTTTCGTGATCAGATTACTGCCGATGGCCGGTTTAAGCCCGAGTCCGGACGTTATCATTTATATGTTTCTTACGCTTGTCCCTGGGCTCACCGAGCGCTCATTTTTCGTCAGTTAAAAGGGTTACAACAGCACATCGATGTTTCTGTCGTACACCCACTAATGTTAGAAAATGGCTGGGAATTTGCGGATAAACCGTTACACGACGCACTTTACGACAGCGACTTCATGTATCAGCTCTACCTTAAGGCGGATCCGAATTACTCGGGGCGTGTAACCGTTCCGGTGTTGTGGGATAAACAAGAGCAAACCATTGTTAATAACGAGTCGGCAGAGATTATTCGCATTTTTAACAGTGCCTTTAATGATTTGACCGGAAATTACGACGACTACTATCCCGAGTCACTTCAGCAGCAGATTGATTCGTTTAACGAGTGGGTGTATCACGATATCAATAACGGCGTTTATAAGTGTGGTTTTGCAACTCAGCAAGACGCTTACGAAGAGGCTTATGAAGCCTTGTTTACCGCGCTTGACCGGGTTGAGGACATTTTGTCGAAGCAGACGTTTCTTACCGGCGATCAGCTGACCGAAGCAGACTGGCGGCTGTTTACCACGTTAGTACGCTTTGATGCAGTCTACTTTGGTCATTTTAAGACCAACCGCCGGCGGATTGTCGATTACCCCGGCACCTGGCGCTTTGTGCGACAGTTGTACCAGCATCCGGGAGTTGCCGAGACAGTGGTGATGGACCACATTAAACGGCACTATTATGGTAGCCACAAAACTATCAACCCAACACAAGTCGTACCAGTTGGTCCGGATATTGATTTCATGCAGCCCGTTTAATGAGGTGTGTTATGTCAGATAAAAACAAGTCAGCGATAACAGGTCGTTTTCGGGGGATGCCGGCGCAAGACGGTGCCGGTGTTAAGCTAACGCGGGTGATCAATCAACCGGGTTTAAAGCATCAGGACCCGTTTTTGATGCTGGATGAGTTTCGCTCAGACAACCCGGATGATTATATCGCTGGTTTTCCGCCGCATCCGCACCGTGGTTTTTGCACACTGACCTATATGCTTGCCGGCCAGATGGAGCATAAAGATTCGGTTGGCAACACCGGTATCGTGGAAGCGGGCGGAGTGCAGTGGATGAAAGCGGCAAGGGGCATTATTCATGCTGAAATGCCAAAACAGCAAGAAGGCCTGATGTGGGGTTTTCAACTTTGGGTTAACCTGCCGGCAGCGGAAAAGCTGTCAGACCCTGACTGGCATGATTATCCTGCGGCGACGATACCTGAAATTAGCACGCCCGACAGCCGCATACGGGTAATTGCCGGCGATTATGCTGATAAAACAGGTCCGGTTAACGCGCCGGGTCGGGAGTTTTTAATGCTGGATGTGATATTAAAACCTGATGCGGAGGTCAGCTTACCATCACAGGGCCAGCAACAGCGTCTGGCCTATGTTTACAAGGGCTCGATCGACCTCAATGGCGAGCGCGTTGAGCGTGGTGAGTTATTACAACTTGATACCGAGGCAGCACTAACGTTGACGGCGCAAGATGAAGCCGGGGTAGTGTTGCTGGCAGCAAAACCCATTGGCGAGCCAATTGCTCAGTATGGTCCGTTTGTAATGAACTCGTCGGCTGAAATTGAACAGGCTATTAACGACTATCAACGCGGAACCCTGGCGGCCAACCAGAAATTAGCGTAGGCCGAGGTTGCTGGTTTGTTCCTGTAAATAGTTATAACGCTGTTTGTGACTGTCCGATAGCGGCAGTCCCTGCAGCGTTTTAAAACAATTGGCACATTCCCGCTTCAACACCTCCAGCTCGACTTTGCCGGTATTCTGACAATAACTTACTGCGGTTTGAATATAGTTCAGCGCTGCACCACTATTTAAAGGAGCCAGCTGTTGAGCCTCTTTAAACGTGGCCAATGCTTCTTTATATTTATGTTGTTCGTACAAACGAATACCGCGCTGGTGAATATCTCTGAAGGTGGCCTCGGTTTTTGCTGCCAGCTCACGCCGCTCTGACAACAGTTTGCGGGTGTAGGAATCGATAACGTCGTCGCCGTCAGCGGTGGCAGCTAATTCATTAGCTTTTTCAAATTCGCCGAGGTCGAGCAACACAATAATTACGTCGGCTAACAGCTCGGTTGGCACCGGGTTGTTGTTAGATAAATCATCACCGACTGCCTTATTAAGCAACTGCTGTGCTTCACGCAAACGACCATTAAAGGCATCGATTCGTGAGACCAGGACTGACTCGAGTGTTTCAAACGACAGCTCGGAATACACCACATTCTCGTCATATCGTGACCGTTGCAGCTCCATGGTTGCCTCGGTTTGATATTTTGCGACTTTTTGTCGTGTTTCGGCATGCTCGGCCGCATCTAATATCGCACGGAGATAATTACACAGGTGTTGAACGTTTCTGAAGACCGACGTACGTGCTATCTGTAACACGTTATTCATTGCTTGTTTGGCAATCTCAAAGTCGCCGTTATCACGCGCAATGTTAGCTAGCTGCGTCTGGCGATTTATCGAGAACGGTGCCATATTAATCGATTGCCGCGCGCTGCTAAGCGCTTCTTCATTATCTTCTAATAACAAATAGCATTGTGTTTTTATGTCTTGAGCTTCGATTGCATTAGGCAATTTCTTTAACACAGCTTCGGCAATCTGCAGGGCATCTTCGGGACGCTTTTGCGACAGCCGGACTTCCGCCAGCTTAAGCTGAACCCACGGTTGTTTGCCTTCTGCCATCACCTGTTTAATCGCGGCTTCGGCCTGCTCCAGTCGTCTGGTTTTATTAAATAGTTCAATTTGCAGCTTTTGACAGTAGCCCGAGTAGCGGCTTTGTGAATCAATATGGCGCTGACAGGCATTAATACAGGCATCGTAGTCCTGCTGATACAGTGAACGGAAAACATCTTTAAGCCACATTCTGCGCTTGTAGGCACGCACTAAGCGCGAGCGCAGTACGCGATGCGAGAATGGCTTTGTCAGGTAATCATCGGGTTGGTGTTCGAGGGCACTCAGCACCATGGGGCGGGTATTATCACCGGTGATAATAAAAAATATAGTGTCTTCTTTTAAAACACCGCGGTGCTTAAGCTCTTCCAGTACCTGACGGCCATTTTTACCGCGGCCAAGGTTGTAGTCCACCAACATAACGTCGAATGGCCGCCGCACATAGGCAGCGATACCCGCCTCGCCGGTACGTTTAGCTTCAACTTCCTTGGCGCCAAGGTTCAGTAGTAATCCCTTTAACATCACCTGAAAAGCTTTCTGATCTTCTATAATCAAGACGCGCTTATCGGCGAGTTCGACAGACTCACTCATGATGTCTTATTGTTATCCTTTTAACTCACTGACCATGTTAGGTTAATCGCTATTGCGTCGCTTTACTACGGTACTTATCGACTTTTTGCTTAAAAAGCTGAGGGATTTTTTATGTTAGCAGCCCAGATAAAAGATGGACAGATTGAATGGCAGACCGATGCCGACGTACAACCGCAACAATTAGCTGCGGATGAGGTGCAAATTCGTATCGCGTTTGCCGGCGTTAATCGTGCCGATCTTATGCAAGTAGCCGGCGCCTATCCGCCGCCTGCCGGGGCATCATCGGTGCCGGGATTAGAGTGTTCGGGAATTGTGACCGCAGTAGGCAGCGATGTAACGAAGTTAAACATTGGTGATCGGGTCGCGGCTTTGTTGGCCGCCGGTGGCTATGCCGAGTCGGTAATTGTTAGCCAGCACCAGGTATTAACATTGCCGCTAAGCTGGAGTCTGGCGCAAGGTGCTGCCTGGCTGGAGACCTTTGCTACTGCTTATTTAAATGTCTTTATGCTGGCTCAACTAAGCACGACCGATGTGGTGTTTGCGCACGCGGGTGCCAGCGGTGTTGGTAGTGCGCTGATACAGTTATGCCGAGAGCAAGGCAATCCTATTTATGTTACCGCGAGTGGTGACGATAAGTGTGCTTTTTGCGAAACACTTGGCGCCACCAAAGCGATAAATCGGCAGCAACAGGATTACGTTGAGATCCTCAAAGTACATGGCGGGGTCGATGTTATTCTCAACCCTGTTGCAGGTGATTCGATTGCACGGGATCAAAAAATTCTTAACCAGGACGGCCGCATTATATTGATTGGCTTGATGGGCGGCCGCGAAGGCTCCGTCGATTTTGGTCGCATGTTAATGAAGCGACAGCAGCTAATGGGGTCAACGCTAAGGGCCTTGCCCAGTGCTCGAAAAGGGGAAATCTTGACTGCAATGTGGCAGCAGTTTGCAGAAGCATTCAGTGCTGGCCGGGTCAGGCCAATACTTGATAAACAGTTTGATGCGCGCGAAATCAATGATGCGCTAGCCTATTTAAAAGGCAATAACAGTCAGGGCAAAGTCGTTGTGAAAATAGCTGAATTGGAGGATAGCCAGAACTGACCTAAAAGAAAGCGTGGTGGAGGGGGCAGGATTCGAACCTGCGAAGGCTGAGCCGTCAGATTTACAGTCTGATCCCTTTGGCCACTCGGGAACCCCTCCACACGAGGCGCGTATCATAGCAGTCTGATTGGTTGTGTAAAGGGCTAAAAAGAAAAACTTAAACAATTGCTGTCGTTGCCGATAACCCGGTTAAGGTTCTTGGGTTAGCGGAATTATGCCAGTAAACACGTCAGCAGCACACACAGTTGAATCCAGCGCACAGGCCTTTTTTGACCACCGGGCCAGTGCGGCTATGGCAGAGGGGCATGGTGCCGAGTTTGCATTGTGGTTAGCTGCTATGGGCGAGCAACCGATAAACGATGACGCGCCCGAATCCATTAACTGGACCAGGGAAATCGGTGCTGCCCGGGCTCGACCATTAGGCTATGATCAAGCAATAGTAGTAGCCTCCGGGGTTTACAATCAGGCAAACCAACTGAGTGATTTTAAATTACAGGATGCTGTACACCCGCAGCCGCTTATTGCCAATAGCGATCCGCAACGCTTACCACTGGAACTCATCGCAAACCTCGACTGGCAAACGCTACAACGACGCAAACGCAAGCAGCAACCCGAGGCGTTGCCTAAGCGCCGCCGCGATCCGGCCCAGCTTTATGATGTATTGCAGCAACTGGGGATAGAACCCAATCAACAGCTGATGTAAGCTTAGTCATATTAACTAACTATCGATAAGTTGTTGTATTGGCATGAGCCAGGTTCACCCGCAAGATGACGATAAGATAGATGCGTTTGTGGAACACCTATGGTTACATCAAGGGGTGAGTCAGAACACTCAGGCATCCTACCGCAGCGATTTAAGACGTTATTGCGATTATCTCGGGCAATGCAAACTACGGTTGCTGGACACCACAACCGAGGTGCTGCAGGATTATTTACTATGGCGCCGGAGCCAGGGGCTGTCGCCGCGGAGTACCTCACGTTTTTTAAGCGCAATAAAAAAGTTCTGCCAGTTTGCGGTTAAGCAAAGCTGGCTCAGTAACGATCCAAGCGCAAAATTAAAACGCCCGAAACTTCCCCAGTCAATTCCTCATTCATTAAGCGAGCAGGATGTCGAATCGCTATTGAATGCGCCTGATACCGACAGCGAATTGGGTTTACGCGACCGCACCATGTTAGAAGTACTTTATGCCAGCGGACTGCGTGTGACCGAGTTGATTCGTTTGCAGTTGCAGCAGGTATCACTGCAGCAGGGCCTGGTACGTATTATTGGTAAAGGTGATAAAGAGCGACTGGTGCCGCTAGGTGAAGAAGCACTGGACTGGTTGCAACGCTACTTAAAACATGGGCGTCCGGCGCTTTCAGGTAAGTCCAGCCCATGGATTTTTATTACGCAACGCGGTACCTTACTGACGCGCCAGGCGTTCTGGTACCGTATAAAACATTATGCTCAGCTTGCGGGGATACAGGCTCATCTGTCGCCGCATACGCTGCGCCATGCTTTTGCAACGCATTTACTGAACCACGGAGCTGATCTTCGCGTGTTACAAATGCTGCTGGGGCACAGTGATTTATCCACCACACAAATTTATACTCAGGTAGCGCGGGAGCGGTTGCAGAGCCTGCACTCACAGCATCATCCGCGCGGTTAATTACGAGCAGGCAGTTACGAGGACACTATGAAACGAATTTTTTTTGCAGCACTGGGGATTAGCAGCTTATTAGGCTTAAGTTTGTCAGCGTCTGCTCAGCAGCCAGATACCAGTCGCCTGGAAGCGCTCGGTATTCAGGTCGCCGGTATTGCCGAAACCTCCATTGATGGGCTCTATGAAATTACCTCTAATCAAGGCATTTTTTATGTTTCTGAAGATGGTACCCGGCTTATCGCTGGTAATCTTTTTGACGTAACACAAACGCCACCGAACAACCTAACCGAATCCGCCATGGCGAACTTACGTAAGGCTGAAATCGAGAAAATTGAAGACGAGATGGTGGTCTATCCGTCATCTAAAGAGCAATATGCGATTACTGTGTTTACCGATACGACCTGCGGTTATTGCCAACGTATGCACGAAAACTTAGGACAATACCTCGATAAGGGGATCACGGTTCGTTATTTGGCTTTTCCCCGCGGTGGTTTAAATAGCAAAGGCGGGCAGCAGTTGCAGGCGGTGTGGTGTGCAGAAAAACCAAAGCAAGCACTAACGGCCTTTAAAAATGGTGACTCGGTTAACAGCCCGAGCTGTGATAACCCGGTAGAAAAACACTATCGTATGGGGCAGGCATTTGGTGTTACCGGTACCCCCGCTATTGTTCTGCCTGACGGGCGTATGTTGCCGGGACTGCGTACTGCCGACGCATTGCTTGAAGCCATGCAGAATTAATCAGCGCGATGACTGATTTTGTAATTAGGCGGCACGCGCGCGTAGATGAAAGTCATTTACCTGAAACTCTGCCGCCATTAATCCGTCAAATCTATGCCCGGCGCGGAGTCGAGAGTGCTGAGCAGTTGCAGTTGTCGGCTAAAGGTTTGTTGCACTTTGACAGCCTGCAAGGTGTCGACAAGGCGATTGATATTCTGGTGCAATCGCAGCATCGGCATATCACTATCTGTGGTGACTTTGATGCCGATGGCGCCACCAGCACGGCGTTATTGGTTACCGCACTAACTGAGCTTGGCTTTACCCGGGTCAATTACCGTGTACCAAACCGAATGACCGAGGGTTATGGTTTGTCGGTTGCCATGGTTGAACAATTAGCAGCACGCGGCACTGAGATCATTATAACGGTCGATAATGGTATTGCCGCCAACGAGGCTGCCGAGCGAGCTCAGCAGCTAGGGTTGCAGGTAATTATTACTGATCACCATTTGGCGCCGGCAACCTTGCCGCCAGCCGATGCCATCGTTAACCCTAACCAGCCCGGCTGTAACTTTGCCAGTAAAAATTTAGCCGGCGTCGGCGTTGCCTTTTATCTGATGTTGGCTTTGCGCGCACGCTTTCGGGAGCTGGGCACAGAGCAATTACCGAGTTTGGCTAACTGGTTAGATTTAGTTGCTTTGGGCACGGTGGCTGACGTGGTACCGCTGGATTACAATAACCGGATCATGGTACAGCAGGGGTTAGCGAGAATTCGGCATGGGGTTTGTCGCCCCGGTATTGCCGCGTTGTTAGAGGTGGCCGGGCGCGATAGAGCGCAGCTACAGGCGGCAGATTTGGGCTTTGCGTTAGCCCCACGAATTAATGCCGCGGGCCGACTGGATGATATCAGCCTTGGCATCGAGTGTTTACTGGCTGACGGCGAGCGAGCTGCTGAGCTCGCGCAACAACTTGACCAGTTAAACC
The DNA here is from genome assembly GCF_019431395.1 of Idiomarina sp. NCBI lineage: Bacteria > Pseudomonadati > Pseudomonadota > Gammaproteobacteria > Alteromonadales > Idiomarinaceae > Idiomarina > Idiomarina sp. The sequence goes on along the minus strand of NZ_CP080268.1, from coordinate 1,167,119 downwards.
GCGAACGCCGGTCTATCGAGGCAGGGATGCGTGAGCACGCCGAGCAAATTGTCAGTCAGTTACAGTTTGATAATCAGGGCCAGGTGCCGGATCTGCTTACCTTATACGAACCTGACTGGCACGCTGGTGTTATCGGTATCGTAGCGGGCCGGTTAAAGGATAACGTGAATCGTCCGGTGGTCGTATTTGCCAGTGAAGACGAAGAAACGTTAAAAGGCTCCGCGCGTTCGGTTAAAGGCTTGCACATCCGCGATCTACTGGAACGCATAGACACAGTAGAACCTGGTATAATTACACGTTTTGGCGGCCACGCAATGGCAGCTGGCTTAACCTTACCAAAGCACAAATTAAGTGAGTTTACCCGTGTCGCCCAGGCAATCGCCAGTGACTGGCTTACCGAAGAGCAAAAAGAAGCGGTCTATTGGTCTGATGGTGAGCTAAACGACGACCAGTTAAGTTTAGATAGCGTATTACAATTGCAGCAAGCCGGTCCCTGGGGGCAAGGGTTCCCGGAGCCGTTATTTGACGGTCAGTTTTATGTGGTGTCGCAACGCATCGTAGGCTCACAACATCTAAAATTAGTGTTGCGTAGCCCTGCTGGGGGCGTGCTTGATGCCATCGCTTTTAACGTTGATACACAAGTGTGGCCTAATGAGAGCATTAGCCACGTTGAAATTCTATACAAGCCGCAATTAAATCACTTTAGAGGTCGTACAAACGTGCAGTTGCTGGTAGAGCAAATTCGCCAAGTGCGATAAACTGTGCGCTTTCAAAATTTCTGTAGACAAAATCGGGTGATCATGTTCGAAACTAACGCGACTTATAATCAGATTAAAGACATGCGTGAGCGCAGTGAAGCGCTTAGGGGGTATCTTTGACTACGATACCAGGAAAGAACGCTTAGAAGAAGTTACGCGCGAGTTAGAGCAGCCGGAAGTATGGGATGATCCCCCCAAAGCACAAGCGCTGGGTAAAGAGCGCGCCGCGCTCGAACAAGTGATAGAGACTTTAGATACCCTCACACAGGGTCTTGATGATGTCGAAGGCCTGGTTGAGTTGGCGGTTGAAGCCGAAGACGAAGATACGTTTAATGAAGCTGAGGCGGAACTTGCCGAACTGTTAAAAGCGTTGGAAAAGCTTGAATTCAGGCGGATGTTTTCGCGCGATAATGACGATTCCGATTGCTATGTCGATATTCAGTCTGGCTCGGGCGGCACCGAAGCGCAGGACTGGGCGAATATGTTGTTACGCATGTATCTGCGCTGGGCAGAGGCGCACGGTTTTACTACCGAAATAACCGAGTTGTCAGAAGGTGAGGTTGCCGGTATTAAATCAGCCACCGTGCGGATCGCCGGTGAATACGCCTATGGTTGGCTGCGCACGGAAACCGGTGTGCACCGGTTAGTGCGAAAATCACCGTTTGATTCAGGCAATCGTCGCCATACGTCGTTTGCATCGGTATTCGTTTATCCCGAAGTTGACGACGATATCGAAATAGAAATTAATCCGGCGGACCTGCGCATTGATACCTATCGTGCCTCAGGTGCAGGCGGACAGCACGTTAACCGTACCGACTCGGCAGTGCGGATCACGCACGAACCGTCAGGTATTGTGGTGCAGTGTCAGAGTGACCGTTCACAGCATAAAAACCGTGACTCGGCAATGAAGCAGCTAAAAGCGAAATTGTTCGAAATGGAGCTGCAGAAGCAAAATGAAGACAAGCAGGCACTGGAAGATACCAAGTCGGATATTGGCTGGGGCAGTCAAATCCGTTCCTATGTGCTGGATGATGCGCGCATTAAAGATCTGCGCACCGGCGTAGAAAATCGAAATACCCAAGTGGTGCTTGACGGCGCCCTGGATCCATTTATTGAAGCCAGTTTAAAAAGTGGCTTATAAGCGACCGAATAGAGGAAGACAGTATGACAGATAAATCGCAATCACCCGACGTCGACGTAAACGAGCAAATCGCACAGCGAAAAGCGAAACTGACGGCGCTCCGTGATAAGGGCATTGCGTTTCCTAATGATTTTCGTCGCGACTCGCTAGCTAACGATTTACAAGCCGAATACGGCGAGGCAACAAAAGAAGAACTGGAAGCTCAGGGTGTTCGGGTAAAAGTTGCCGGACGCATGATGACCCGTCGTATTATGGGTAAGGCAAGTTTTGCCACGATCCAGGATATGAGTGGTCGTATTCAGTTATATGTTGCGCGGGATAACCTGCCTGAAGGCTACTACAACAGCGAATTTAAAAAATGGGACCTGGGTGACATCGTCGGTGCCAGCGGTACACTGTTTAAAACCAATACCGGTGAGTTGAGTGTGCAGGTGGATGACGTGCGGTTATTGACCAAAGCACTACGACCGTTACCCGATAAGTTCCATGGTCTGGCCGATCAGGAAACACGCTATCGTCAACGCTACCTTGATTTGATTACTAACGAAGCGTCGCGCAATACCTTTGTGGTGCGTTCAAAAGTTATCGAATACATTCGTCGCTTTTTGACGGAGCGTGAGTTTTTAGAAGTTGAAACGCCGATGATGCAAACCATCCCCGGCGGCGCTTCTGCGCGTCCGTTTAGCACCCATCATAATGCGCTGGATATGGAATTATTCCTGCGGATCGCACCGGAACTGTATTTAAAACGTTTGGTTGTGGGTGGCTTCGAGAAGGTATTCGAAATTAACCGTAATTTCCGTAACGAAGGTTTATCGACTCGTCATAACCCTGAGTTCACCATGCTGGAGTTCTACTGGGGCTATGCGGACTATCATGATTTGATGGATATCACCGAGCAAATGCTGCGCGGTATCGCCGAGTCTGTGCTGGGCACCACCACCTTCACCAGCCAGGGCGTTGATTACGATTTCGGTAAGCCGTTTGAGCGCATGACGGTACTGGAAGCAATTCTTAAGTACATGCCGGAGCTAACCTCGGAGCAATTACAGAGCCGTGAGTCGGCGGTACAAATTGCCGAAGAGGCGGGTATTGAGGTACAGCCGGGCTGGGGCTTGGGTAAAATTCAAATAGAAATTTTCGAAGAAGTGGCCGAACATAAGTTAATTCAGCCAACGTTTATCACGGCATACCCGGCCGAAGTATCACCGCTGGCACGCCGTAACGATGACGACCCGTTCGTTACCGATCGTTTTGAGTTCTTTGCCGGCGGCCGCGAACTGGCAAACGGTTTCTCGGAGCTTAATGATGCCGAAGATCAGGCTCAGCGTTTCCGTGATCAAGTAGAAGCTAAAGAAGCGGGCGATGACGAAGCGATGTTCTACGACGAAGATTACGTTACGGCGCTGGAGCATGGTATGCCACCAACTGCGGGCGAGGGCATTGGTATTGACCGTTTGGTGATGCTATTAACCGATTCACCATCGATTCGCGACGTGCTGTTGTTCCCGCACATGCGTCCGAAGGCTGACTAAATAAACTTGCTTTAAGGCGCAGCGTGATTGGGGCTTTGGTTTCTGTTGCTGCGTGCAGGGTTTAGGGTAGGCTCGCCAAAGGGTGTTGGAGGCCATGGATGGCCGGAAACAAGCGTACATGGATGTACTTGCAGCGTCCCTTTGGCGAGCCTACCCTGAACACTGCAAAACGCAGCGGCAGAGACCAAAGCCCCCTACATCCAGCCACGCCCTCTATGCCAACGCCGCCAACACGACAAGCCCAAAACAGCTGATCAAACCTATTACCGAAACCCATTTCGGAATAAAGCGCTGTTCATTGCTTACCTTCAGGGCCGCGATGTTGGTAATGCCGTAGTAAACCAATACGGTGAAAGCGCTGAGTGTCCAGGCCGATTCTATACCGCCTAATAGCGCAATAATCGCCATTATTGCGAAGGTTAACCAAGTAGCGGCCGGGGCAGATTGATTATCCTGGCTCAACTTCGCCAGCGCGTTTGGTAGGTCTTTGCGGCGACCCATGGCCAGGATGACACGCGAAACGCCCAGTACCAGGTTGAGTACCACGCCACTCATGGCTACAACACCGCCAATGACGACTAGCCAACGCCAGCTTGGGTCGCTAATAAGATTGGCAATGTTGAAGTTACTTTGCTCGAACGATGCGATACCGCCGAGGTGTAAAATCGCCAGCCCAACGGCGATATAAATGGCGCTGAATACGGCCAGGGTTAGGACTACGGCTTTAGGGATGTTGCGGCGTGGTTCTGTAATTTCTTCACCCATGGTGGCGATGCGGCCGTAACCGGTAAAGGCGACAAACATGAGTGCGGCGGCGTGGAATAACGATAATGAATCGGCTGATACTGTTGCTGAGTTTGTGGTTTTTTGTGCACTAAACGCTGCGATTATAAAGGCAGTCAGACCTGCCAGACTTATCAGCACCAGAACAATATTAAGCCAATTGGTGCGACGTACGCCGGATAAAACAAAGATCGTTAATAGTAGTAACAGTCCAACCGCTATGAGATTAACGCTCCATGCGCTAAGACCCATTGTCACGCTGATATACCATGCTACCGCCAAAGCTGCGGTGGCGGCTGATGCGCTCTTGGCAATAATGAATAGCCAGCCTGCTTTACATTCTGGTGCTGTTTACTTTGGAAAATTCGAAAAAAAACTGGCAAAAAGGCTGATAATCGTTCAAATTTATGTATAGTTGAACACTCACTCAGCAGGACAAGGCCAATATGCATCATATCGAATTTACTACACCATTAGGTCATATGGTGGCCATTGCTGATGATCGTCATTTGACCGGGTTGTATTATCGCGACCAAAAGAATTTACCGGATTTATCAACGTCGAATAAAGCGACCGATCATCCGGTGCTGTTACAGACACGAGAACAGCTGGAACAATACTTTGCCGGAAAACGGCAGCGGTTTAGCTTGCCATTGCGCGTGCAGTCGACGGAATTTCAGTCCGAGGTTTTACAGCAATTGCAAAAAGTCGAGCCTGGAAGAACGTTATCTTACAAAGAAATTGCGGAAAAGATTGGTAAACCCAAAAGCGTGCGGGCAGTTGCTAATGCGATTGCGAGAAACCCTCTGATTATTGTTATTCCGTGTCATCGGGTGATTGGTATTAAAGGCGAGCTGCGCGGTTTTGCTGCGGGTATTGAGCGCAAAAAAGCGTTGCTTGAGCAAGAAGGGTGCAAAGTCGTTTAAGCACAAAAAAATACCGCCATCCGGCGGTATTTTTATAACTAACAGCAACTTATCAATTAATGATCTTCGCCATCAGCGTGCACATGACCGTGCTCTAACTCTTGTTCAGTCGCATCGCGAACTTCGACTACTTCAACGTCAAAGTTAAGGTCAACGCCGGCTAATGGGTGGTTACCATCAACAGTCACTTCGTCATCGTTAACTTCTACGATAACAACAGACTGATCGCCTTGATCGGTGCTGGCGCGGAATTGCATGCCAGGCTGAACTTCGTTCTCACCGAACAAGTTACGCGGTACGGTTTGGATTAAACCGTCGTGACGGTCGCCATAAGCTTCGTCAGGCTTAACTTCTGCGGTGAACTGGTCACCCACGTTTTTGCCTTCTAATGCGTTTTCCAAACCTGGAATCAGCATGCCACGGCCGTGGATGAAAGTCAGAGGATTGCCTTCCTTAGATTGGTCTAAAGTCTGGCCTTCTGCAGTCTTTACTGTGTAGTTGATAGCCACAACTTTGTTAGGGGCAATTGCTTCGCTCATAAATAGTTAACCTAATTGATACGGCAGTGAGTGTATTTCCAGAAGACTATCGTCGTCACCTTTAACCCGAATCGGCGTATCTTGCTCGATATCGCTTGGCAATACCGCCAGCAGGTCAAATGATTGTGGAGAACGGTTCACTGCCATAATGACCGTTCCTGCACGACGCCAGTTATCGCCAACTTTACGCTCCAATTCTGTTGCAGGCTTCACCTCAGCGGCTTTGCCTGACAAACGGAATAACGCACGTTTCTGCTTGCCCAGGTATTTCATCCGGGCAATTGTCTCCTGGCCGATATAACATCCCTTGTTAAAGCTGACTCCGTCCAGTGCCTGAATATTTAACATCTGCGGCACAAATTGCTGACTATTTTCCGCTGTCAGCTGTGGACGAACTCGTTCAATCTCCAATGCATCCCAGTAACTCTGCGGATACTCCGTAGAAATCGTTGTTTGGCTTACAACCAACGCTTGTTTGGGTTGCTCGCCAAGCATTATTACGTATGTATTTTCATTAACATCAGGTAGGGCAATCGATTCACCAAAATGACCACTAATATGCCATTGATCAGTGACGTCGGTTATCTCGACCTGATTGAATACACCGTACTTTTTAAATTGCGCTAATGAACCGCTAATGGCGCTTTTATTCATGATCAATAAAAAGCCTTGCGCGGAACGAACCAACCAGAACACGCTAAACGCTTTGCCGGTGGGGTCGCAATGCGCACCATATAAAAACGGCTGCTCGCTGAGGCGATTAAGATCGCAGGTTAACTGACCCTGCAAAAAACTCTCAGCATCTGCACCAATGAGCTCAATGATACCATAATCATCCAGAGTTGCCGAAATCGCATCGGGCTGTTGTTGGGTAAAAAGCGTATCTAAAGCAATCACGGGCGCTCCTTATTTAACGACTTCATGCTAATATTAGGGCACGAAATTATTTTTCAAGGCGAAATGTGGAGTTGTCATGCTGCCATTCAAACAATCTGAAGATGCATTAAAAGATAAGCGCCGATTAAAGTGGGCTTGTCGCCGCGGTATGCTCGAGTTAGATGTACTTTTTGAACCCTTTGTAGAGCAAGCTTACGATGAGCTTAGCGAGGATGACAAAGCTATCTTTCGACGCTTGGTTACCTGTGACGATCCCGATTTGTTTGCTTGGTTTATGGGACATAAGGAATGTCCGGATGCGGAGCTAACGAAAATGATCGACTTTATGTTGTCACGGGTCAAAGTTTAGCGTTGTTACGCATTCGCCTGCAAAAACCGCAACGTTTACTGTCTGTATCTGAAGATGGTCACTTGTGGCAAATAAATGACGACACTTATCAGTTATTAGCCCCACCGATTATCCTGTGGCGTTTTGGACTGGTAGTACCGTTAGTTAATGCCGGCGAACGGCAGTGGTTTTGGTTGTGGTGGTTTCAATTATCTGCAGCGCAACTGGCGCAGTTGCGCTGCTTATCGTTAGTTGCCGGGCAGATATCCGCGCGGCGTTAGCCGGGTAGGCTTAGCTTCTGGCAGTAAGTCGGGATAGTCCAGCGTATAGTGTAATCCACGACTTTCCTTGCGTGCCATCGCACTGTGCACAATAAGTTCAGCCACTTGCACAAGGTTACGTAACTCCAACAGGTTATTGCTTACCCTGAAGTTGGCGTAATAATCATGGATTTCCTGTTGTAACAACTGAATGCGGTGTAAAGCGCGCTCCAGTCGTTTTGTGGTTCGCACAATTCCGACATAGTCCCACATAAAGAGTCTTAATTCGTGCCAGTTGTGCTGAATAACGACCTCTTCGTCAGAGTTGCTGACCTTGCTTTCATCCCAGGCGGGTAAAGTGGCCAGAGGAGCCTCGCCGGCCGGTTTAGCTAGAATGTGTTTGGCTGCAGCACGGGCAAATACCAGACATTCCAATAATGAATTGCTGGCCATACGGTTAGCGCCATGCAAGCCGGTGTATGCGACTTCACCAACCGCGTATAAACCCGGCACGTCAGTCTCGGCATCCAGCGTTGTGGTAACACCACCACAGGTATAATGTGCGGCGGGTACAACAGGCATGGGCTGTTCGCTAATATCAATACCCAGCGACAGACACTTATCAAAAATGGTCGGAAAGTGCTGCTGCAAAAAATCTCTGGATTGATGGGAAATATCCAGATACATGCAATCGGCGCCCAAACGTTTCATTTCGTAGTCAATAGCGCGGGCCACGACATCACGTGGTGCTAGTTCGGCCAATTCATGAAACTCATCCATAAAGCGCGAGCCGTCGGGGCGACGCAATACTGCGCCTTCACCTCGTAATGCTTCGGTTAATAAAAAACTATGCGCGTTTGGGTGGTATAAACAAGTCGGGTGAAACTGATTAAATTCCATGTTGGTGACACTGCAGCCGGCACGCCAGGCCATTGCAATACCATCACCGCTGGCCACATCAGGGTTGCTGGTATATTGGTAAACCTTACTGGCACCGCCGGTTGCCAACACAACAAAGCGTGCCGAGGCTGTTTCGACGCGTTCACGGGCGCGGTTCCACAAATAAGCGCCATAACAGCCATGTTCTTTATGCAAGCGCTTACCGGTGATTAAGTCGACCGCATTAAAACGCTCCAGCACCTTAATATTGGGGTGTTGCAGAACTTTTTGCTGTAAAGTTGTTTGCACTGCGCGCCCGGTTGCATCCGCCGCATGCAAAATACGGCGATGGCTGTGTCCGCCTTCGCGATTTAAATGGTACTCTGGCTTGCTATCATCGGTGTTGACACGATCGAAGCCCACACCAGCGTCAATTAGCCATTGCAGGGCATCGCGGGCATTGCGTGTGGTAAACTCTACGGCATGACGTTCGCATAAACCGCCGCCGGCGTTGAGCGTGTCTTCGACGTGGCTTTCGATACTATCGTTTTCGTCAAACACAGCGGCAATGCCGCCCTGAGCATAATAAGTAGAGCCTTCGGTTAACGGACCTTTACTGACGACGATAACGCTAACATGGTCAGCTAGTTGTAATGCGGTGGTTAAACCGGCGGCACCTGACCCAATGATCAAGACATCTGATTGATAATTTGCTGCAGGTTCCATAAAGTACTCATTAAGAATTTTGAATGATTTTACGCATTTGCATAATTATTTGCGAACTTTTTACTAAACGGTCTGTCACAGTTTGTAACAACTACAGCGGGCCGTCAGTTCACGCAGTTCCTTGGCTAGGGAGAACAGGCTCGGATGAGCGAGAAACTTACAGACCAACAATTGGTCGAAAGGGTACAACAAGGAGATAACCGCGCGTTTGACTTGCTGGTAAAAAAGTATCAGCACAAAGTGATGAGCTTGATCTCACGCTATGTCAAACAGCAGGGTGACGTGGCTGATGTAGCACAAGAAGCTTTCATCAAAGCGTACCGCGCGCTCCCTAAGTTTAGGGGAGATAGTGCATTTTATACTTGGTTGTATCGTATTGCGGTCAACACCGCTAAAAATTATTTGGTTGCGCAGGGGCGTAAACCGCCTGCATCTGATGTTGATGCTGAAGACGCCGAGTACTTTGAAGGTGCAGGGGCGCTAAAAGATTCCGCAACACCGGAACGACAGTTGCTAACCGACGAAATTCAGACAGTCGTGTTAAAAGCGATAGAAGAATTGCCTGATGATTTACGGCGAGCAATAACGTTACGGGAAATTGACGGTTTAGGTTACGAAGAAATTGCGATAGAAATGGATTGCCCGATCGGTACAGTTCGCTCTCGGATTTTCAGAGCGCGGGAAGCCATTGATAATCAGTTAAGACCGTTGTTAGAACGGTGATTTACAGAGGGTAAACTATGTCTCAGGACAATCGGTCAACAGACGCTAAGTTGGTAGACGAAACAGAAGCAACATCAGCGTTTTTTGATGAAGAATCAGCTGAGCAGCAATCGATCGACGCTTGGTTAGCCGATGAAGAAACGGCACAGCGTTGGCATCGCTACAGCATTATTAGTAGCGTCATGAAAAGCGATGTGACAGTTTCGATGGATATCAGTGAACGAGTCAGTGCTGCTGTCGCGGCAGAGGGGCGACACAATAATGTTGTGTCTGTTGCAGCTGCCAGCCGGTCAAAAGCAGCGCGTAAGGCGGCCAGCCGTTGGTATCAGCCTGTCGCAAAAGTTGCAGTTGCAGCCGGAGTTGCTGTGGTCGCTGTAATGACGGTGCAGTCGGTACAATCGCCCGATACCGTGCCGGCAGCGCAGGAACCAGGTTTTATTACCAATCCTCTTGGTGGGCGTCAACCGGTTAGTTATTCGCCGTCAGTAAATTCGGCATCTGCTGGTGCACAAGAACAACAGGACGTGCAGCTAAGACGTCAGGCGCAATCATACCTGATTGATCATCAGCAACAGATTTTATTATTACAAAATGCATCGGAAACTGGCGCGGAAAAAGTCGACAAGGGCGCTAACGATGGTGCAGAGTCAACGCAGCAACACTAGCTTTTAATGAAGAGGGTAAGCGCGTGATAAAAGTAGTCCTCGCCGCACTTGTCACCTGTATTGCTCTCACGGCTCTGCCGGCAGGCGCTCAGGTGGCACCCACTGGCCAACAAGCTGCCACACAAGAAAGCGCCGCACAAGAAACCGAAAATAGCGACGGCCAGCGCTGGTTTAACTTGATGTCGAAAGCCCTCAACGAGTTAAACTTCGAAGCCTCTTTTGTTCACGTACAAGGCGACAGGATAGAACCTTATCGCTGGGTTCATGGAATCGATAAACAAGGCCGTCAGTACGAATGGTTAATGCAAATGAACGGCCCGGGTTTTAGGGCGTTACGTATCGATAACGTGGTTTCACATTTTCATCCTGCGTCGACTAGTTACTCATTGCGCTCGCGTTCCATCTCCACCATGATCCCTACAGCTTTCAATCAATCGTTTGAGCAAATATCCGATAACTACCGTGCTGTAGCGGTTGGCGGTGCCCGCATACTGGATCGCAAAGCCCAGCATATTCGCCTTATTAGCAAAGATAACCAGCGCTATGGTTTGTCACTTTGGCTGGACCGTGACAATGGTATGCCGCTTAAAATGCTGATGGTTAACCATGACGGCGAAGTACTGGAGCAATTGCAACTGACCAGTTTGACGTTACGAGACGTAGCCGCCGATACCATTGCAGAATTAAGTCGGGTGGATCGGCCGCCGATGTTAGAAGAATTACAATCCCAACAGTCACCGCTGCTAAAACAACAGCCGCGTTGGGCGCCCGCCGGATTTAATTTGCTTAAAGCACAACATCACCGCTTAGTTCTGGAAGGCACTCCGGTTGATCATTATTTATTTTCTGATGGCCTGGCAGAGTATTCTGTCTATTTATCAGACCAGACGGTAAGTTCGTCAGGTAAAGCTATTTCAGTAACCGGGCCACATACATTGCATAGTCAACCTGCAGGGCAGTTAATGGTTACGGTAGTGGGTCAAATCCCGTTAGCTGTCGCCAAACAGGTCGCATCTAGCGTACAATAATGGCATGAAAGAAATAGCTGAAGTCGTTGCTATAGATGGGCAACGCATTACCCTCTCAACACAATTAAAAACGGCTTGTTCAGGCTGTACGCACAACACGACCTGTGGTGCGGGCATCCTGAGCAAGGTGTTTGCGGATCGTAATGCGCGTTTTACCGTCGAAAGTGATTTGCCCGTTAACTTGGGTGATCGTGTTGAAGTGGTCATGGACGAGAGTGATTTTACCCGATATGCGCTGTTGCTTTACGGATTGCCGATTGTCGGGTTGTTACTGATAGCGGCGTTACTGACTCACTTCAGTCCGCTTACTGAGGGGATTGTCATTCTGCTGGCCTTTAGTGGTTTTGGTGCCATCTTTGTGGGATTAAAGCATTGGTTTAGGCAACGTGATGTTAAGGTTCAGCAACTTATCCAAATTAATGTCGCCGCAGCGTAAAAGGCATGGTTAGCGCGTTAAAACATTTGTGCTTTGCGGCAACATCGGTATGATCGACGCTATTTATGACGCTTGCTCAGCAAGCACATGCAGAATCTTAAGTTTTAGAGGTGTCATCAATGCCGCAAAGGGCGTTTAATCAAAAGAATATTCGTAACTTTTCTATTATTGCGCATATCGACCACGGTAAGTCGACGCTCTCCGACCGACTCATCCAGCATTGTGGTGGATTGACTGACCGCGAAATGGCTGAACAGGTTCTTGACTCAATGGATCTTGAGCGTGAACGTGGCATTACCATTAAAGCGCAAAGTGTAACACTGTATTACACCGCAAAAGACGGCGAGACCTACCAACTTAACTTTATCGATACGCCCGGGCATGTCGATTTCTCCTATGAAGTGTCGCGTTCGCTGGCAGGCTGTGAAGGTGCGTTGCTAGTGGTGGACGCTGCACAGGGTGTCGAAGCACAAACACTTGCTAATTGTTACACCGCCATTGATATGGATTTGGAAGTTGTTCCGATCCTTAATAAAATCGACTTACCGCAGGCGGATGCCATGGGTGTTGCGCAGGAAATCGAAGATATCGTAGGTATTGAAGCGGTTGATGCGGTGCAATGTTCAGCCAAAACCGGTATCGGCATTGAGGAAGTGTTGGAACGTATCGTTCGGCAGATTCCGCCGCCGCAGGGCGAAGTCGAAAAACCACTACAGGCACTTATTATTGATTCGTGGTTTGATAATTACCAGGGTGTTGTATCCCTGGTTCGGGTTAAAAACGGAACCCTGAGAGCCGGCGATAAAATGACCGTTATGTCGACCGGACAAACCCACTTAATAGATAAAGTCGGCTATTTTGACCCTAAACCGCACGAGACCGGAATCTTGCACACCGGCGAAGTGGGCTACGTGATTGCCGGCATCAAGGATATTCTTGGTGCGCCGGTGGGCGATACGCTGACCAATAGTAAGAACCCGGCGAAAGAGCCGGTACCAGGGTTTAAAAAAGTAAAACCACAAGTCTATGCAGGCATGTTCCCTATCAGTGCAGATGACTATGAGGGTTTCAGAGATGCCTTGGGTAAATTATCACTCAATGATGCCTCGTTATTTTACGAACCAGAAAACTCAGCAGCACTGGGTTTTGGTTTCCGCTGTGGCTTCCTTGGCATGTTGCACATGGAAATCATCCAGGAACGGCTGGAGCGTGAATATGATATTGACCTGATCACGACCGCGCCTACGGTAGTTTATGAAGTAGAAACCACCAAAGGTGAGATGGTAAAAGTTGATAACCCGGTTAACTTACCGGCGGTCAACGATATCGAAACAATTTACGAGCCCGTGGTAGAAGCGAACATTCTGGTGCCGCAAGAGTTCCTCGGCAACGTAATTACTTTGTGCGTAGACAAGCGGGGCGTACAAACCGCGATGAACTACCACGGTAAACAGGTGTCAGTTACCTATGAGTTGCCGATGGCAGAAGTGGTCATGGACTTTTTTGACCGTTTAAAATCTACCAGTCGTGGCTACGCATCGCTGGATTATCAGTTTAAGAAGTTCCAGGCGGCCGATATGGTTCGCGTTGATATTTTGATTAACGGTGATCGCGTTGATGCGTTGGCGATGATTACCCACCGCGAACATGCTGAAAGCCGCGGTCGTCTGCTGGTTGATAAGATGAAAGAATTGATTCCGCGGCAAATGTTCGATATCGCGATTCAGGCAACCATTGGTAATCACGTTATCGCGCGCTCAACAGTTAAACAGTTGCGGAAGAACGTAACCGCTAAGTGTTACGGCGGTGACATAAGCCGTAAAAAGAAACTGTTACAGAAACAGAAAGAAGGTAAGAAACGCATGAAGAATCTGGGCAATGTCGAGGTTCCTCAGGAGGCTTTTCTGGCAGTGTTAAAAGTCGGAAAGTAATGGCCGTCACGATAAAACGGATAAGTAAGAGATAACAACAGGATTGGGCAATGGCCAATTATTTTTCGATTTTATTAACGCTGGTTACCTTAATAGCCGGGCTATTGTGGCTATTTGATGCATTGGTGCTAAAGCCAAAGCGCAAACAGGGTGAACCTCAAAATACGGTCACTGAGTTTGGGCAGTCGGTATTTCCGGTATTGGCAGCGGTGTTGGTTTTACGATCTTTTTTGTACGAACCTTTCCAAATACCTTCAGGCTCGATGATGCCGACCTTGCTAAAAGGCGACTTCATTCTGGTAGAGAAGTTTGCTTACGGCGTCAAAGACCCGGTATTTCGCAAGCAAATTGTCGAAACCGGCAAACCCGAACGTGGCGATATTGCGGTGTTTAAATATCCGCTGGAGCCGAACGTCGACTATATTAAACGTATAGTGGGGCTACCGGGTGATCGCATTGTTTACCGCGATAAACAACTTTTCATCCAACCACAATGCGGTAATGCCAGTGAATGTCCGCCGTTGGATGTTAAGCGTAACGCTGTAGACACCGAACAAACCTATTTTTCTGGTGGCGGCTCGTTAAATGTCTATCAGGAAACCCTGGGCGATATTAAGCACAGGATTTTACTGGACCCCCGTGTGCGCTCACGAGTGCCGCTATTTTACGAGCAGCCGGGTACTGACTCCGGCGAATTTATTGTTCCCGAAGGGCACTATTTCGCCATGGGCGACAACCGCGATAACTCGCAGGACAGTCGTTACTGGGGATTCGTACCAGAAGAGTATCTGGTCGGCCGTGCGTTTTTTGTGTGGATGAGTTTTGAAATGGATCGCAGCCCGGATAGCGTGCTGCCACAATGGGTACCGACCGGAGTGCGTTTTGAACGATTGGGGAGTATAGAGTGAGTTTACCAAAACCACCGCTCGAACAACTCGAAAATGTTATAGGTTATCAGTTTGAACAGCGAGAGCTGTTAAAGCAGGCGCTGACCCACCGCAGCGCCCACGCCAACCACAACGAAAGGCTTGAGTTTTTAGGCGACTCAATACTCGGTGTAGTGATTGCCGAAGCCTTATTCCAACGTTTCCCAAACGTTGCGGAAGGGGATTTAAGCCGAATGCGTGCCGCCATCGTTTGTGGCCGCTCGTTGGCAAAACTGGGTCGTAAGAAAGAGGTTGGCGATTACCTTTGGCTTGGCCAGGGTGAATTAAAAAGCGGTGGCTATCGACGTGAGTCGATTTTAGCCGATGCGATGGAAGCTATTATTGGCGCGGTTTACCTTGATAGCGACATGGCTACTGTAAAAACAATGGTATTACAGTGGTTTACCGAACAATTAGAAACCATCAAGCCCGGCGCTAATCAGAAAGACCCTAAGACACGTCTGCAGGAGTGGCTTCAGGCGCGGCAACGTCCGTTACCTGAATATGATGTGGTTGCAACGCAAGGCCAGGCGCATAACCAACAGTTTACGGTGACTTGCCTGGTTGAGGGGCTTGATAAGCCCTTAAAAGGTAGTGGAACCAGTCGCCGCAAGGCCGAACAGGCGGCAGCGACTGCCGCACTAGAGAAATTACAGGAGTCATCATGAATCTTGACGATATGATCAAACAGTCACTGGGCGATGATGGCTTAATTGACGAGAATAAACACAGTGGCTTTGTCGCTATAGTTGGCCGACCTAACGTGGGTAAATCGACCTTACTGAATTATTTGTTAGGACAAAAAATCAGTATTACGTCTAACAAGCCACAGACCACGCGCCATAAAATCTTAGGTGTTGATACCGACGGTGATTGCCAGGCAGTTTATGTCGATACACCGGGTATGCACGTAGAAGAAAAACGTGCGATTAATAAAGTGATGAACCAGACTGCTGCGGCTGCCATTAATGACGTCGACCTAATTTTGATGGTAGTAGAAAATACCAAATGGACTGACGATGACAAAATGGTGCTGGAAAAACTGGCCAGAACTGAGCGCCCGGTGGTGCTGTTAGTCAATAAAGTTGATGAAGTTAAAGACAAATCGAAGTTATTGCCTCATTTACAGTGGCTAAGTGATCAGCGTGAATTTAAAGATATCTTACCGATTTCCGCAAAAAATGGTGACAATATCGACGCGTTACGCACGGTGGTTAAAGCACACTTGCAACCGGGCTTTCATTTTTATCCCCAGGACTATGTCACCGACAGGTCTGTACGGTTTATGACCGCCGAGATTATTCGCGAAAAATTGATGCGTTTTACCGGCGACGAATTACCCTACGAGACGACCGTAGAAATTGAACAGTTTGGTAAGTCAGAGCGTGGTACAACGCACATTCATGCGTTGATTTTAGTTGAGCGTCCAGCGCAAAAACGCATGGTAATTGGCGAAGGCGGCAGTAAATTAAAGACCATTGGCACCGAAGCCCGACGTGACCTGGAAAAACTCCTAAGCAGTAAGGTTAACCTCAAGCTGTGGGTGAAAGTTAAATCGGGTTGGTCTGATGACGAGCGAGCGCTGAAAAGTCTGGGTTACCGCGAGGATTAACGGTGCCACAAGCGGCCTATGTTTTGCACCGTCGCGACTATCAGGAGTCCAGTTTACTGGTTGATTTATTAACCGTAAATGAAGGGCGCGTAAGAGTGATAGCCAAGGGCGCTAAACGTAATAAAAATCCCTGGCGAGCGGTATTACAAGCGTTTAATCCTTTGCAAGTAGAATATAGCGGTCGCCATGACTTAAAAACACTCACGCTGGCGGAGTCACCTGGCACGCCGCTTAGCCTCAGCAGCTACTATTTGTATAGTGGCTTTTACTTGAATGAGCTGCTGCAACGCCTGTTGCCGCAGTACGCTGAAGTCTCAGAGTTATTTCTTGCCTATGAGTCAGCGCTAAGCGCACTGGCAAAAAAGCAGGATATAGAAACGGTTTTACGTTGGTTTGAGTGGCAATTACTACAACAATTGGGACATGCATTTGATTGGCGAAGCGAAGCTGAAACCGGCATAACGCTGGATCAGCAGGCGCACTGTTATTTTGATCCCGAGCGTGGCTTTTTGCACGAGAACCCTATGCCCGATGCGACCCCACTGGATACGCAGTTGGTGATGTCGTTAGAGCAACTTAGCCAGCAACCGCTGGTGTCGGATCAGGTGTTAGATCCGGCACAACGCAAATTATGTAAATTAATTATGCGCGAAGCATTGGCAATTCATTTAGGCACTAAGCCGTTGCGCTCGCGAGAACTTTTTAAACGCTAACGCGCTAACAAAGGAGCAGGTAATGAGTAACTTACGCTTAGGCGTGAATATTGACCATATTGCGACATTGCGAAATGCCCGCGGCGTGCGTTACCCCGATCCGGTACATGCAGCGGCGATCGCTGAACAGGCTGGCGCGGATGGCATCACTATTCACCTACGGGAAGATCGTCGGCACATTATGGATCGCGATGTCCGTATGTTGAAACAAACGCTTAACGTGCCGATGAACCTGGAAATGGCAGTGACTGACGAGATGTTAGCTATTGCTGAGGAGATTAAACCGCGCTATTGCTGTTTGGTGCCGGAAAAGCGTGAAGAGCTTACGACGGAAGGTGGGTTAGATGTTGCAGGTCAGCTGAACACGGTGACGGCTGCGGTTGAACGGTTAGCTGCGGCGGGTATCACGGTATCGCTGTTTATTGATGCAAACGAACAACAAATTGATGCGGCAAAGGCTAGCGGCGCACCGTTGATTGAGCTGCACACCGGGCAATACGCTGAAGCTGAGACACTAGCGGAACAAGCGAAAGAGCTGCGCAAAATAGCCGAAGGCGCTCGTTATGCCGCAGGTTTAGGGCTACAGGTTAATGCCGGCCATGGCTTGCACTACCATAACACCCTTGAAATTGCGCAAATCGCAGAGATTGAAGAGCTAAACATTGGTCATGCAATCATAGCCCGTGCGGTACTCGTCGGGTTGGAAACCGCAGTCCGTGATATGAAAAATATTTTAAACAAGGCGCGTTAATGGCAATTTTTGGCATCGGTACGGATATCGTTGAAGTGGCAAGGATCCAAAATTCATTGAGTCGTGGGCAACAGTTGGCAAAACGTGTTTTAACACCGCTTGAGCTGGACGAAATGCAAGGTGATGCCAGCCCTGATCACTTTCTGGCAAAACGCTTCGCAGCAAAAGAAGCGTGCGCGAAAGCTTTTGGCAAAGGCATCGCTGAAGGGCTGTCGTTTCAGGATATGCAAGTAACGCACGACGAATGGGGCAAACCCGAGTGGAATTTTAGCGGTACTGCCGCGCAGTGGTTTGATGAGCTTAACTTAACTGCGGCATTTCTGAGCATCAGTGATGAAACGCGCTATGCAGTCGCGACGGTTGTGCTTGAGCGTTAGGTTAACCAATGGTTCAATTTTTTAAAGCCAGTAAAAAAACCGATAAACAACCTCGTAAAGGTAGTGTCGCTGCGCTCGACCACCAATTACAGGGCGTCGTTAGAGAGCAAAGTGGCGGTACCCGCTTTGTTGCAGGGGCCTTGCCCGGCGAACAGATTACCTATAAGCCGCTGAGTAAATTTAGTGCTGAATTATTATCGGTAAAGTCAGCCTCGACTGAGCGTATCGAGCCGCCATGCCCTTATTATCAAGCGTGTGGCGGATGCGACGTACAACACCTGAATGAGTCAAACCAGCAGACTTATAAACAAGCCGCGGTGGCCGGATTATTGCAGAAATTCGCCCAAACCGAACAGTTATCATGGCAGCCGACCTTAATGGCCGACGCATGGTGCTACCGACGCAAAGCGCGCCTGGCGACCTTTTGGGATGGCAAGCGGCAGCACCTGAGGCTTGGTTTTAGAGCGGCGAAGAGTAAACAAATAACCGAAATTGCGAACTGTCCGGTGTTGCGACCCTCGTTATCGGCATTAATCGAGCCGTTGCGACAGCTTATATTCGATACAGGACTTGGGCGAACTCTGGGGCATATTGAGTTAATTCAGGCCAATGTTGTGCATGTGGTTTTGCGGGTGCTCAAGCCTTTATCCGCGCCACAAAAGCAAGAGCTGAGAGCTTTCGCCGAACGACACTCGCTGGCGTTCTGGTTGCAGGACGATAACTCGATCGCATCGGTTACGACAGCAAAGGAATGTAATAACGCTTTCTGTTATGACCAAAGTATCGATGGTGACCGATTATATTTCACCCCGGGTGACTTTATTCAGGTAAATGCCGACGTTAACGAACAAATGGTGCGGCAGGCACTAGCGTGGCTTGCGCCGGAGTCTGAAGCGGTGGTGCTGGATTTGTTTGCCGGCGTGGGAAATTTTTCATTGCCACTGGCACGACGCGTAAAACAGGTTATTGCCATCGAGGGAGTTGCGGGCATGAGCCAACAACTGGCCGATAATGCCCAAGCAGCAGGTTGTGATAACCTGACTGCCGAAACCCAAGACTTGAGTCAGATTGGTGCTAAAAAGCTGGCTTCCTATAACGCGACTCACTGGCTGTTAGATCCGGCCCGTGCCGGTGCTGATAAAATTGTCGAGCAGTTAGGCCAATTGCCTGAACAGCGCAAGCCCACGCGCATTGTCTACGTATCTTGTGCGCCGGATACGCTGGCCCGAGACAGTAAATGTATTTTAGCTGCCGGCTACCGGCTTAAACAGCTCGGTTTAGTTGACATGTTCCCGCAAACCCATCACATTGAAACCATGGTGTGTTTCGAAAGAGTGGCGTAGACAATGGTCCATGTACGCAGTACCCACGTGGATGACCCCAATTACAATGATGAACAACAACATTGGTTGCACGATGTTGCTCAGCCCGAGGTAGTGAAGCAGCACGCAGCCGAGCTTGCTAAAGCTCACCCAAAGCATGCCCAGGCACTGCTCAAGGGCAAAGAAATGGTCGAAATTCTGGCGCCGCTCAATCTTGATACCGAGTCATTGGTCGCCTCGCTATATGCACCGTTAATCGAAGCCGGTGCGATTAATTTAGATAAATTGCCGGACGACACATCTAAAACGCTGCGCGTGTTATTGCAGAACGTTCACCAGATGCAAAGTATTTCTGATTTACAGCACTTTCAGCATGGTCAACCGGATGGTAATCAGATCGATAACGTGCGACGCATGTTGTTATCCATGGTGGAAGACGTCCGCGCTGTACTCATCAAGTTAGCTGAGCGTATCTGTTACCTCCGTGAAGTCAAAAATGCGGACGAAGAAACGCGTGTGTTGGCAGCTAAGGAGTGCGCGGAAATCTATGCTCCGCTGGCAAACCGGTTAGGTATTGGGCAGTTAAAGTGGGAGCTGGAAGATATCTCGTTCCGCTACCTGCATCCACAAACTTATAAAGCGTTAGCAAAACAGTTAGATGAACGCCGTCTGGATCGTGAAAATTACATCAGCGCCTTTGTCGAAGAATTACAACAATTATTACGTGAACAAGATATCGATGCCGAGGTGTATGGCAGGCCAAAGCATATTTACTCGATTTGGCGCAAAATGCAGAAAAAGCATCTGCAGTTTGATCAATTATTTGATATCCGCGCGGTGCGCATCCTGACCGATTCGTTAAAAGATTGCTATGGTGCATTAGGCGTCGTGCACACGCGGTGGCGGCATTTAGCGTCTGAGTTTGACGACTACGTTGCTACCCCTAAACCGAACGGTTATCAGTCGATCCATACCGTGGTGGTGGGGCCGGATAATAAAAACGTCGAGATTCAAATTCGCAGTCACGATATGCATGATGACGCGGAACTGGGCGTTGCTGCGCACTGGATGTATAAAGAAGGGGCCAGTGCCGGTAAACGTCATGGTTTTGAAGAAAAAATTTCCTGGTTGCGGAAGCTACTGGCCTGGCACGAAGACATGGCTGGCAGCGACTCGTTGGTTGATGAAATTCGCTCGCAGGTTTTTGAAGATCGGGTTTACGTGTTTACTCCTAAGGGCGAGGTGGTCGACTTGCCGGCGGGCTCAACGCCACTGGACTTTGCTTATTATATTCATAGCCAGGTTGGTCACCGTTGCGTGGGCGCAAAAGTGGATGGACGGATTGTGCCGTTTACCTATCAGTTGCAAAACGGTAACCGCGTTGAAATCCTTACCCAGAAAACCGCAAAACCGCGCCGCGATTGGCTTAACCCGCAAATGGGATATCTGCACTCGGCACGGGCACGGGCTAAGGTACACACTTACTTTAAAAAGCAGGACCGCGATAAGAATATAATCGCGGGTCGTGAACTGCTGGAAAACGAATTACATAAACACAACCTGCCACTAAGCAAGGCGAGCGATGCGCTGGAGCGTTTTAACGTGAGTTCGCTGGATGATCTGTTAGCAGCAATCGGTGCCGGCGATGTGCGTTTGCATCAGGTGGTTAACTTTTTAAAACCGCAAACCAGTGATGCCGAAAAAGTCGAACAGCTTAAGAAGCGGGCAAAGGTCAATAAACGTAAAGTCGGCGGTACCTCAGAAGTGGTGGTTGAGGGTATCGGTAACCTGATGATGCAGTTTGCTAAATGCTGCGAACCACTGCCGGGTGAGCCCATTATGGGCTTTATCACTCAGGGGCGGGGCGTCTCTGTACACCGCCGCGACTGTGACCAGCTTGCGAACTTGTTGCATCAGCATCCGCAGCGCGCTATTGAAGTTAACTGGTCACGCGAAACCAAGCAGGATTACCGTGCCGGTATTCGTATTTCTGCATTGGATCGTAACGGCTTATTGCATGATATCACCAGCGTATTATCGAACGAAAAAGCCGCTGTTTTACAAATGGATAGTGACGCGGATGGTACCTCACAAACCGCGACTATCGTGCTGCAGGTGGCGGTAAAGGATAGTGAAAGTTTGCAGCGCATTAGTCAGCGCTTGCGACAAATTAATGGTGTCGAACAAGTACAACGGGTGTAAGGGGTTAAGGGTTTTATAAATGAGTGAATTTAACGGTGTCGCCGAATTAACAGAAGTCATGCGTCGGTTGCGCGACCCCGAGGGCGGCTGCCCCTGGGATTTAAAGCAAAGCTTTGAGTCTCTGCTGCCTTACACCATAGAAGAAACCTACGAAGTGGTTGATGCGATTCAATCGGGTGACATGGCCGCGATAAAGGACGAGCTGGGTGACTTGCTGTTCCAGGTGGTGTTTTATGCACAGCTGGCGAAAGAGCAGGGCGACTTTGTGTTTGATGACATCGCCGCGCATACCGCCAATAAGTTGATTAGCCGCCACCCGCATGTATTTGGCAGTGATGCTGAACGCAACTTGTCCGATGCCGAAATTAAAGCCCAATGGGAACAAATAAAGCAACAGGAACGTACTGAGAAAAATGCCCGTGGCTCCGTGTTTGACGACATTCCCAGTCAGTTGCCAAGCATTTTAAAAGCCGCCAAACTGCAAAAACGTGCGGCCTCCGTCGGTTTCGACTGGCCAGAAGCCGAGCCGGTATATGACAAAATTGAAGAAGAAATACAGGAAGTAAAAGAGGCAACAGACCAAGCGCACATCGAAGAAGAAATTGGCGACTTACTGTTCGCTGTCGTTAACCTCGCACGCCACAAACAAGTTAACCCCGAAGCTGCGCTGCAACGCGCCAATGAAAAATTCAAAAGCCGCTTTCAAAACATAGAGCAACGCCTAAGCCAGCAGGACAAGCATCCCACTGACTGCAATTTGGATGAGCTTGAAGCGTTGTGGCAACAGGCTAAACTGACTAAAGTTTAAACAATTCCTGCCGATAATACGGTTACGGACTATACTGAAAGTCAGTGATAGCCGACTTTACAGGAATATCATCATGCCTATTAATCCAACCAATTTCGCAACAGGCTCTGGCAAGCCTAATTCTAATAGCGTAAGAGCAGAAGCTAACGCTGATAACCGTGATGTTAAAGACGTACGAGCTGAATCGAAAAAAGCCTATAATGCGGCAATTTTAGCGGCGCATGAACGAGTTTCGCTGAACAGCAGCAACGACGCATTAAGCTTGCTGTACAAGACCGCACTCGAAGGCATTAATGCTGAGCTTGAGCCTGTCATGGGCAAGAACGCAGCAAAGAAAATTTACGAATCCGGCGTCGACACTTCCCCTAAAGCCACGGCTGATCGCATTGTCTCCTTTGCCACCAACTTTTACAGCCGTTACAAAGAATTAAACCCTGGCGGCTCTGAAGAAGAGACACTAAATAACTTTCTGGAGCTGATAAAAGGTGGTATCGACAAAGGCTTTAACGAAGCGGTGACTATTTTGCAAGGCCTACAGGTCTACGAAGGCAAAGTGGAAAGCGATGCTGATGAAACCTACAAGCTAATAGAGCAAGGTCTTGAAAGCTTCCGTGAGCAAGTGTTTGGAAACGAGAATGATCAAGGAGAGTCTGCAAATGAAGATTAATCAAGATGAATCGACAGCAGAACAGCAAGAAACTAAAGCTTTAATTACGCTTTTAAAGCTGTCAGAAGAGTCTTTAAACGATGAGCGCCTCACCTTAGATGAGGCGTTTGATATTAGTTAAATATTTGAACTATGACTATCCAGCTCAAACGCATCTATGACGATGCATCATCTGACGACGGTTACAGAGTTTTAGTGGATAAACTCTGGCCTCGCGGCATTTCAAAAGACGCAGCCAACCTTGATAAATGGATAAAAGACATAGCGCCTTCCGATGAGCTTCGTAAATGGTTTCACAGTAATCGCTCTGAGTGGGGCGAGTTTCGCAAGCGGTATTTGTCTGAATTAAAAGAACACAAAGAAGACTTACGTGATCTGGCCAGCAAAGCTAGTAGTGAAAAAGTCACATTGCTGTATTCCTCTAAAGATACTGAGCACAACAATGCGGTAGTGTTGAAAGAGTATTTAGGAAAATTAACGTCATAACGTTTTGTAGCTATAACGTCATGGTGCTCTTATGTAGGCTAGTCTCATGAGCGAGACAACAAAGCGGTCAACGATTGACTTTGACCCTCAATTACAGCGTTTAGCGCTTTTAGAGGGGCTCTCAAGAGGAGAGCGGGACTTACTTCACGGAAGAACGTACAGTCAGAATGAGGCCAAGGAGAAAATGAGGAAATGGCTGAAGTAATATGGACACATTCAGCATTACAAGATCTCAGTTGGATATCAGAGTCTGAGGATTAAAAACCGCAGAATTTACTTGTGAAGCTTTGGGAAACGAAGCAATCCAGGTATCCATCGCACATCCAAAGGCTTTTTCATTTGTCGTCATGCGGGTCTTTCGGTATACTGTTTTCCCGTCTTAAAGAAATCCCTACATTGACCTGACCAACTGGGTAAAACATGGCGACAAATTATATTTTCGTAACCGGCGGAGTGGTATCCTCGCTGGGAAAAGGTATTGCTGCAGCCTCACTAGCAGCGATTCTTGAAGCACGGGGCCTCAAGGTAACTATCATGAAGCTGGATCCATACATTAACGTGGATCCGGGCACCATGAGCCCAATACAGCACGGCGAAGTTTTTGTGACTTCTGACGGTGCTGAAACTGATTTAGATTTAGGTCATTACGAGCGTTTTATTCGCACGCGTATGACGCAGCACAATAACTTCACCGCAGGTCGAGTGTACGAGGATATTATCCGTCGTGAACGTAAGGGGGAGTTTTTAGGTGCGACCATTCAGGTCATCCCCCACATTACCAACGAAATTAAACGTCGCGTTGTCGAGGGAGCCAAAGGCTTTGACGTCGCCATTATCGAGATCGGTGGCACCGTCGGTGATATCGAGTCACAACCGTTCTTAGAAGCGATTCGCCAATTAGGCACAGAAGTGGGTCGTGATCATACTCTGTTTATGCACCTCACGCTGGTTCCTTTCCTTGGCGCCGCCGGCGAAGTAAAAACCAAACCGACTCAGCACTCAGTCAAAGAACTGCGTTCTATCGGTATTCAGCCGGATATTTTGATATGTCGCTCTGACCGCAGTTTACCGGCCTCCGAGCGTTCGAAAATTGCGCTGTTTACCAATGTTGAAGAGAAAGCCGTCATCGGGCTGCGCGATGTCGATAGTATTTACAAAATTCCGTCGATGCTGAAATCACAAGGCCTTGATGAAATTGTGACTCATCGTTTCCGCTTAGAATGCCCTGAAGCCGACTTAAGCGAATGGGAACAGGTGCTGTATCAGGAATCGAATCCAAATGGCGAAGTGACCGTCGGTTTTGTCGGTAAATACGTTGAGTTACCGGACGCTTATAAGTCAGTGAATGAAGCACTTGCACATGCGGGCCTTAAAAATCGCTTAACGGTTAATATTCGCTATATTGATGCCCAGGATCTGGAAACCAAAGGTGTCGGCAAGTTAGCTGATGTTGATGCTATTTTGGTGCCGGGTGGTTTTGGTGATCGTGGTATCGAAGGTAAATTACTGGCGGCGCAGTATGCGCGCGAAAACGATATTCCGTATTTAGGTATTTGTCTGGGTATGCAAATTGCGATGATCGAGTATGCGCGCAATGTAGCCAAGCTTGACGATGCTAACAGCACCGAGTTTGACGCTAACTGCAAAAGCCCGGTGGTGGGTTTGATTACCGAATGGATGGATGCGTCAGGTCAAAAAGAACTGCGTGATGAGCATTCTGATCTGGGCGGAACCATGCGTCTGGGCGCTCAGGAGTGTCATCTGGAGCCGGGTTCGAAAGCGCTGGCCATGTATGGTGCAGAGACGATTGAAGAGCGTCATCGTCATCGTTATGAGGTTAATAATCATTTTATCGAGCCGTTAGAAAAAGCGGGCTTAAAGATCAGTGGTTACTCGCATGACAAAAAATTGGTAGAAATCATTGAAAATCCAGGCCACCGCTGGTTCGTTGCTGTGCAGTTCCATCCGGAATTCACTTCAACACCACGCGATGGTCACCCGCTATTCAAAGGCTTTATCGAAGCTGCGGGCCAATATAACAAAGAACGCTTAGGTTAAGTTAAACAGCACAAATACAGGACAAATAATGAGCAAAATCAGCCGAATTATTGCTCGCGAAATCATGGATTCGCGCGGCAACCCAACTGTCGAAGCCGATGTTTACCTGGAATCTGGCCACATGGGCCGGGCAGCTGCACCGAGTGGCGCCTCGACCGGTTCGCGTGAAGCATTAGAGTTACGCGATGGCGATAAATCACGCTATCTGGGTAAGGGCGTACAAACTGCCGTCGATAATATCAATGGCGCTATTGCCGAAGCCTTGATGGACAAAGATGCAGATAACCAGCAAGCCATTGATGACATTATGTTACGCCTTGATGGCACCGATAATAAAGAGAAGCTGGGCGCCAATGCGATTCTGGCAGTGTCACTGGCGGTTGCCAAAGCCGCGGCGGCAAGTCAGGGTATTGCGCTGTATGAGCACATTGCCAACCTGAATGAAACCGCAGGCCAATACAGTATGCCATTACCGATGATGAACATCCTCAATGGTGGTGAGCATGCCGATAATAATGTTGATATCCAGGAGTTCATGATCCAGCCGGTGGGCGCAGAAAGCTTTAAAGAAGCGCTACGCATGGGGGCTGAAGTTTTCCATGCCCTTAAGAAAGTACTGCAACAACGTGGCTTAAGCACTGCTGTTGGTGACGAGGGCGGCTTCGCACCTAATCTGGCGTCTAACGAAGAAGCATTGCAGGTCATTGTCGAGGCAGTTGAAAAGGCCGGCTATGCCATGGGCAAAGACATTACTCTGGCGTTGGATTGTGCAGCCTCTGAGTTTTATAAAGACGGTCAATATGTACTGGCTGGCGAGAATAAGTCGTTTGACGCGGCAGGTTTTGCCGACTATCTGGCCGAGCTGTGTGATCGCTATCCAATCGTGTCAATCGAAGATGGCCTCGACGAAAGCGATTGGGACGGTTGGAAAGTATTGACTGAAAAGCTGGGTGATAAAGTACAGCTGGTCGGTGATGACCTGTTTGTCACCAACACCCGTATCCTGAAAGAGGGCATCGATAAATCGATTGCTAACTCGATTTTGATTAAATTTAATCAGATTGGTAGCCTGACTGAAACATTGGCGGCAATCAAAATGGCGCGTGATGCCGGTTATTCAGCCGTTATTTCGCATCGCTCAGGCGAAACTGAAGACGCAACCATTGCTGATTTAGCGGTCGGCACCGCGGCCGGACAAATCAAGACCGGCTCATTATGCCGTTCTGACCGTGTCGCGAAGTACAATCAATTATTACGTATTGAGGGCGAGCTGAATGGCAAAGCGCCTTACCGTGGAAGACAGGAAATCAACGCGGGATAATCAGCAGGCTGATATATTTCAGCCAATAGCACAGCACGGCGATTTCGCCGAGCTGTGCGCTGCCTTGTACGAACGCGAACTCAATCAACTGGCCCATGCCGACGACCTGCCGGTAGCTGCACTGCAGCGACGTTTGGCCAGCTTACCATTTTACATTCAACGCGCAGCACATGGATGCTTGCGGGCTGCGGATGACTCACCACTATCGCTTGATGTGCAGAACGCCAGTTGGCAGGGTAAGCAAGCAACACAATGCCCCGATGCCAGCGGTACGGTTAAGGCACAACATGACTGGTTTGCAAAACATTCGGCGTTAGGGTTGGTAGTGCCTGTGCGCTATTATACCCCCGAACTCAAGACAATATTTTTGGACAGTATTGATCGGGTTGATAGCAAGCATAACCGAATTCATCTTAATTACCGCGGCTGGTTTACCTATAGTGGTGAGGGTGAAACAACAACCGAGCAATTATTAAAACCTAACAAGCGCATCATGACAGCAGCCTGTTGTGGTCATCAATGGAATCATAAAGGACGAATTAACCCGCGCACGCTGACGTTGCGCGAGTTACTATTGGTTGCGACCCTCGACTGGAAAAAGTTTCAGGCCGCACTTTCCATAGCCCGTTAAAGGCTATTGGCTTCTAGCTCGATACGTGACGCTGCACCATAGATGCGACTGGCATCGCCCTCAACGGTACCCGCAGGCGTCGTGGTTGGCCATAACGACGTTAAACCCTCAATAATACGACGCGTTTCTGCTATCTCAGCTGCAGCTTTTTCCTGCTCAGATTTGTTGATGGCATCCAGTCTTGCCAATGTGATTTGCTGAAAACCAAAGGCATCTTGGTACTCATGAACATTACTAACCTCGCCGCTAGTAATACCAATAGCATATTCATCGGCAGCAATAACCAGCATACTTGAAATGCTTTTAAGCACCTGTTCTGCCGACATTTGTTGAATGGGCTCGTTAGCACTGATCGCATGCTGCAGTGCTTGATACGCGTTATTAACGATTTCAGCACTGTTGTCATTATTAACTGCGTCTGCCAACGCCTGTAACTCATCAGCAAAGCCGGGCAAGTCGCGAGCTTCAAAAGCGCTTACCAAACCAGCGTATAATTCGTCACCGGGGTGCTTCATATGGGTTTTAGCCATATCAATGTGACCCTGCTGATAAAGTTTCATACCGACCCACAGATGACCACGGATGAGACCGAGCTGGGCAAGAAATTGCGCGTCATTCTCGGCTAAATTGACACTGACCGCACCTTCGCCTTCACCTTCTCCGCCTTCGCCCTCCATCATCGGACCGGGCGCAACGACTGCGGCAGATGGACTGTAATGAGTGGGGCTGTCAGCTGCTACCTGGCCAGTAACCAGCGTGCTAGCGAGAGCAGAACCAACGCCTAACCAGACTTTACGCTTCTCGTTCATCATAGAATCCTCGTTATTGTTTGTTAAGGTAGGTTTACCTTTTAACTCGCGGTATAATCTCAGAAATGAGAACGATTCGCAAATAATCACGAAATCTAACAGGTAGCTTGAACATGATCCTTCACTTAAAACAGGTTATCGACCCGGATACTCTGACTGCCGTGCGCGAGAAACTGGCCGGGCAGACGTTTACCGACGGCAAACTAACCGCCGGATGGGCAGCTAAAGGGCTAAAAAATAATCAGCAACTAGAAAAAACTAAGGCGGCCGACGGTATTATCGAGCTACTACTAAAACGAATGCGCGCCGCGTCAGGCGTTGATTCAGCTATGCGGCCTAAACAGTTTGCCCGCGTTATGATCAACCGGTATGCGGAAGGAGAGTTTTACGGCATGCATATGGATGATGCGTTAATGGCGGGAATCCGTACTGACATTTCATTTACCCTGGGTCTTACGTCGTTGCAGGATTATACAGGTGGAGCGCTGACGATTGACGATAGTTCGGGTCAACGCAGCTGGCGGCTGGATGCCGGCGATTTATTAATTTATCCCTCGCATTATTTGCATCAAGTTGAGCCTGTCGAGCACGGCGAGCGCTTAGCGATGGTGGGTTGGGTACAAAGCCTGATGCGCGACCCGCAGCAACGCGAAATTCTTTTCGACCTGCAGGCTGCAGTCAAAACAGAGCATGAATTGAACGGCCACAGCGAACAATTTTTTCGCCTAACCAAAAGCTATCAAAACCTTTTACGGCGGTGGGCTGATCGTTAGCGAAGCGTTAGAAATGGTGGTACGATTATTAAAATATTTAAGTAAATAGTGTTACTTAGTGAAACTGAAACAAAAAATCAAACGGAAAGCCTTAAAACATGCCCAGATGCTTTTAATCGCGATAGCGATTGCGGGCATTTCCTTAGTTGAGTTTATCGATGAGTTAGCCTATCAACGATTAAAGCAGGCTCATTATACCGAATCGATGAATGCTCTAGCTATGTTTCGCTCGGAGTTAGAGCAAAGGCTAACCAGATCGACACAGTCAGGTCTGGCTTTGGCCACTTTTTTCTCAGTTAATCCTGCTCCAAAGTTATCTGATGCAAGGCTGGTTAGCGCTGAAATTATCAAGCGTCACCCGGCTATCGAACAAATACGTATTAATACTAAACAGGGCGAAGCCTTTGTTTATCCAGTGGTAACTTTTTACAACGATCAAATACCCCGATTACAACTGTCATCCTGGGCTGATCAAGTTGATTTGGCGATGGGGTTGAGTCGTGAAAAGATTGAAAAGCCGTCTTATCATAGCGACGGCTACTTGGGCTTGAGGATAAAGTCACCAATTTATTCTAGTTTCTATCTTTACCAGGGATACTTTTGGGGTGAATTGAACTTGCAGCTTAACCTTAGCCGAACATTGGAAAGGGTTCGTCGAATTGTAGATGCGAAAAACTTTGATTTCGCTTTGACGCACTCGGATAATCCGCCTTTAATTGAATCTCGCTTTTATGGCAGTGACAATACCATCTTAAATCATGATGCCAAGTTAACGGTGCAGTTTTATGGCACTCGCTGGAGTCTATTCGGTCTTAATAACAATCCGTTACCTGCCGGTATTTCAGCTCATCCGGTAAGGGTTATTGGCTACCCATTGCTTGCAGTGTTGTTGTTGTTATTGTGGCTGCTTATCCGTAGCTATCGAAAAATACGCAGTTCAGCATTTACTGATGCTCTGACGGGCTTGCCTAATCGCCGGTTGCTAATAGATCGTATGCAACAGTTAATTAACGCCCGACAGCAAGCATTCTCGGTTTTATTTATTGACCTCAACAAATTCAAGCCGATAAACGATACTTATGGTCACCAGGTGGGTGATGAGTTTTTGGTCCATGTTGCTAAAACGTTGAGTGGTGCTTGTCGTAAAGGTGATACAGTAGCGCGGGTTGGTGGCGACGAGTTCGTTGTTTTGTTACCCGGTAATGAGGGCGACGTGACGGTTGTTCGTGACAAACTGGAACTGACTTTAGAGCAAAATCCACTGCATTGGAATGGTATACAATTAGACATTAGTTCCAGTATCGGTGTTGCACAGTTCCCAGTTAACGGAAGCAGCGCCGACGAGTTGCTAAAATTAGCGGATAATGAAATGTATAAATACAAAAAAAGCCGTGCAGATATGCGCTAAGTTTTGTAATGATTGTAACTAAACGTTTATGTATCGAAGCATTAACAACTAAAGATGCAGCCTTTATTTTAAACCTGCTAAACCAAGATAGCTTCATCACTAATATAGGTGATCGCGGCGTGCGTTGTATGGCAGATGCTGTTGATTACATTAAAATGGGGCCACAGGCCAGCTACAGAAAGCACGGACTCGGCCTTTGGAAAGTCACATTATTTAATAGCCATCAGGCCATTGGCCTGGCAGGCTTATTACAACGAGACTATTTACCTGCTCCAGACCTTGGCTATGCATTGTTGCCCGAATTTACCGGAAGAGGGTTCGCTTTCGAGGCAAACCAAGCTGTATTGAACTGGGCGAGAGAGCAAAGTTATTCTGAAGTCCTGGCTATTTGCAATCCGAGCAATAGCGCGTCGCATGGACTCTTGCAAAAACTGGGCTTTGTCGTTGATGGTAAGGTTGTGCCCCCGGGCGAGACACAACCAATTAACCGCTATTATTTAGCGCTAAAATAAGGAATCGACTATTTGACGCGTGTCAGCCAGCCGTGTGTATCCTCAGCTTCGCCCCACTGAATCGCATTTAACGCTTTGCGCAACTTCTCAGTGACCGGGCCACCTTCGCCGCTACCGACGGTTATCGTTTTATTGTTGTGTATCAGTGAGCCGACCGGCGTCAGCACCGCAGCTGTGCCGGATAGCGCCGCTTCGGTGTTGGGTTTAGCAGCTCGTTCAATCAATTCATCAACGCTCAATGCGCGTTCACACACTGTCATCCCCAGATCGCGGGCTAATGTCAGGATTGAGTCTCTTGTAATGCCATGTAAAAAGCTACTGTCGAGGTCTTTGGTGATAATTTCGTTATCGTCGATCAGTAAGAAGTTTGCGGCACCGGTTTCTTGTACATCGCCGCCGGGGCAAAACAGCACCTGGTCGGCTTGATGTTGTTGCCGGGCGGCTAAAATAGGTCCTAACGCGCTGGCATAGTTACCGCCGCTTTTAATCATGCCCATGTGCGCGGCGCAACGAGAGCCGTTTTCCTCGATAAGTAACTTAAGTGGTTTAATACCACCGGAAAAATAATCACCAACCGGTGACAGCAGCACATAAAGCAATGACTGTTGAGTCGGGCTGGCCGCCTTGCCAATGGCTGGTTCAGTACCGATATGGGTAGGGCGGATATACATCGATCCGGGTGGGCTGGGTACTTGTTCAGTGAAGCTGCTGACGGCATCGATAATCATCTGCTCAAGCAGGGCTGAGTCTACTTCAGGTAAAGTTAGTAGCCGACTACTTTGCTGCATGCGGGCGATATTCTGATCCATACGAAAAATATGCACGCTGCCATCGGCGTGTTTAAACGCTTTTAATCCCTCAAAGCAGGTGCTGGAGTAATGCAGAACATGCGCCCCCGGATGCAGTTCAATGCGATCGGAACTGACCATGTTTTGATAGGTCCAGTGTGCATCTTTAAATTCTGCCAAACTCATTTGAGGCATAAATTCGGTGCCGAATGCCGCCATGATGTGTCCTTATTTAAATCGAATATTATGTTTTTTGATGTACCAGATCGCGACGGGGGTTTCTAATACAATGTAGATAATCAGCGTGTACCAAAACCAATTAAGCGGAATGCCCAGCAGATAAAAAACAAAGCCGGTCCCCCAATATTTGTAGCCCACGATAAATAAGGCCAGACCAGCCATTAACCCATCGTAAAACGCCAGTTTATTAAAATTGTTACCGGCAACCTTGGGGTATACTTGTAAATAGCCCACCAAGATCATGATCAGGCATAGCATTACCACTAAAAACTCAGCTGCGATCATAGATTTTCCTTACAGGCTTTGAAGGCTCACTATGATACCTGACAACAGCATTAATCCAATAGTCAGCTGCCGAAAACGGTATTCTGAGACATGGTGTTGTAGTCTCTGGCCCAGCGCGGCGCCTATTATTGCACAGGGTAGTAGCACAGCAATTAGGGCAAGGTGCGTTTCGGTATAGAGTCCCTGACGACTAAAATTAAGCACATTAGCCAGTGCAATACACAAGAAAAATAAACTCAAGGTGGCTCTGAACTGTGTCTTAGGCAAGCGGGCATTGGCCAAAAACAGCACGATCGGAGGCCCGCCTAATGTCATCAGCCCGTTCAATATGCCTGAACCTGTACCAATGGTGATGTAGCCCGGGGTATGTTCGGCTGTAGGTAGCTGACGACCACTGGCAATAATTAGCGCGACAGCGATAATGACAATACCCAAACACAATTTAAGCCACTGTTCGTTGATGGAAACCAATAGACTGCCGGCAATAAGTGACGCCACTACACCCGCAATGATTAGCCACTTCCATTGGCTGGGGCGCGCTGCATGTCGATTTTTCCAGTAAATTAGCGCGGCAACAAAGATATTTATTACCGACAGTGCCGGCGTCAGCAGCGTTAACGGGAACCATAATGCCAGTATCGGAACGGCGACTAAGCCGGAGCCAAAACCGCTGATTCCCTGTAAGGTTGTTGCAAAAAACAGCACTAAACCGGCAAAAATAATGTCCATAGCCTTTTCACACTGACCATAAGTATTCATAATACAAAGTATAATAATAACGGAGCAACGCATGCGAGTGGTGATATTGCTGCTATTGACCGTTTTGGTGGCGCTACAATACCGTTTATGGTTAGGAAAGAACAGTCTTCCTGATTATTGGCGCCTACAAAAAGAGGTCGACAGTCAGCAGACAACCAACGACAACCTCAAGCGTCGTAATCAGGTTTTATATGCCGATATCGAGGATCTTCGCGAAGGCGAGGATGCGCTGGAGGAACGTGCGCGTAATGAGTTAGGTATGATTAAAAAGGACGAAGTTTTTTTTCGCGTTATTCCCAGTCGAGTTCCGGACTCACTTCCTGCTCAGGACACGTTCTCCCGTGATAACGGACAGGAGTTAAACTAATGCCTGCGGAGCCGAAAATCGCGGCAGTTATTCCCGCCGCAGGTAGTGGGTCACGGATGCGCAGCGATGTGCCTAAACAATATCTGGCGGTGCATGGCAAGACACTGCTGCAATATGCAGTAGAAGCTGTGCAAAACGACCCGCGGGTAGCGCATGTATTTATCGCTGTTAATGAACAACAACACCCCATTGGCGCAAAGAGTGTTGCCGATATATCGTTTGTTGCTGGTGGCAAAACGCGCGCAGAATCGGTGTTGTCAGGTGTCCTGCATGCAATTAATCAGGGCTATAGTCACGTTCTGGTGCACGATGCGGCCCGACCCGGACTACCGGCGTCGATTCTAACCGAGGTTATCGATGTTGGTGTAAGCAGTGATCACGGCGCGATTGTGGCGATGCCGGTTCGTGACTCGTTAAAACGCAGCGAGCCTGACCAAACAATAATTTCCCAAAGCGTTGCCAGAGACGATTTATGGCAGGCGCAGACTCCTCAAATTTTTGCTGCTGAACTACTTGCTGACGCGATTAGTGAAGTGGGAATTGATAACCCGAACTTAACTGATGAAGCTTCAGCAATGGAGGCTATGGGCTATCATCCGCGGTTGGTGATGGGCTCTCTTGATAATATAAAAGTTACCCACCCCGATGATCTCCGTTGGGTAGCAACGATTCTTAAGCCATGATAGATGTGCTTTTACAAGGAGTTTTAAATGCAATTTAGGGTAGGTCATGGTTATGACGTGCATAAGTGGGGATCTGATAAACCCCTGGTTCTTGGCGGCGTAACCATACCCAGCAAGCGAGGCCTGCTAGCGCATTCAGACGGCGATGTGGTGCTACATGCGATAACTGACGCGGTGTTGGGGGCGGTAGCCTTAGGCGATATTGGGCGACATTTTCCTGACACCGATGAGCGCTTCGCCAATGCCGACAGTATGTTACTGCTAAAATATGCGGTTGAGCTGGCTGCAAAAGAAGGTTACCGGGTCGGTAATGCGGACATAACGATCGTGGCGCAATCACCTAAAATGGCACCCTATATCGAGCCAATGCAAGTCTCCATCGCTAGCGGGCTCGGCACGGCCAGTAAAGCAGTTAATGTTAAGGCGACAACGACCGAAAAACTCGGTTTTGTAGGACGTGAAGAAGGCCTGGCCTGCCACTGCGTGATACTAATGCAGGCGGTACAGCAACCATGAGCTCAATATCTGAACCGTTTCAACTTAGCTGGCCAACGCTCAATCAACAAAAAACTACTGCCTCATTTAAGCAGCAACCGGCTGATTTTCGGGTGCGAGAAGTACTGGATGTCGATGACGAGGGCGAAGGTGAACACCAGTGGTTATGGATAAAGAAAACCGGTGCCAACACACGATTTGTTGCCGAACAACTCGCTAAGTTTGCCGGCGTTCACCCGCGTAATGTGAGTTTTTCCGGAATGAAAGACCGCAACGCGGTAACCTGGCAGTGGTTTTCTATTCAGTTACCCGGCAAAGACACGCTTGACTGGCAGCAAATGATGCTGGAAGGGGTCGAGGTTGAACGGGTGATCCGCCGTACTAAAAAATTAAAAACCGGATTTCACAAAGCTAATGCCTTCACTATTCGGTTACGCGATGTCGCTGATACCGAGCGTTTTGAACAAAACTGGCAAGCACTGTGTTCGCAGGGCACGCTCAATTATTTTGGTGCGCAGCGGTTTGGTTTTAACGGGAGTAATTTGTTGAACGGGCGCCAATGGATTAGCGCTGAGCGCCCGGCAAAAATTGCTAAAGGCAAACGCAGTATCTGGCTGTCGGCTATGCGCTCCTATCTTTTTAATCAGGTCGTGGCAGCTCGATACCAGCAGTATCAGTTCATGCCACTCGCTGGTGACTGTGTGATGTTGCAGGGATCACAGTCGGTGTTTATTGCTGAGCAATGGGACGATGAGTTGCTTAGTCGTTTAGCTTCAGCGGATATCCAATTAACCGGGCCGATGCCGGGTGAAGACGGGGTAGGCAACGTTGCTACCGATGCGTTGCAGTTTGAGACCAGCCAACTAGCGCAATTTGATGACTGGATTGCTGACTTTGCTAAGGTACGATTAAAGGCTGCGCGCAGACCCTACCGGTTGTTGCTGCAGCAGCCTGAATTAATGTGGCAAAACCAGGATGCAGTAATTAGCTTCACCTTACCCACAGGTAGTTTCGCAACAGCCTGTATCAATGAACTTATCGATTTAGCGGTGACCGAAAATGATGAAAATTCTGTTGAGTAACGATGACGGGGTTCATGCCCCGGGTATTCACGCGCTGTACCGCGCATTAAAAGAGGTGGCAGACGTGCGGGTGATTGCACCTGACAGAAATTGTAGCGGCGCTTCCAATTCGTTGACATTACACAACCCGTTGCGGTTACAAAAACTGGACAATGGTTTTTATTCGCTTAACGGTACACCGACAGACTGTGTACATTTAGGCACCAATTCGCCGTTTGCGGACGAAGTCGACCTCGTTGTATCAGGTATTAATGATAGCCCCAATATGGGCGATGACGTGTTTTACTCGGGCACGGTTGCCGCAGCAATGGAAGGGCGTTTTAAAGGACTCCCTGCTATAGCCGTATCAATGGGCGGTAAAGGCCATGATTACTACGATACCGCGGGGCGTGTGGTAGCAGAGATGGTAGCGGCGATGGAAAAAGACCCGCTGCGCCTTGATACTGTATTGAATGTAAACGTTCCTTATATGACTTATGAGCAATTAAAAGGAACGCGGGTGACGCGTCTTGGGCGTCGTCACCGTGCCGAGACCATGGTGCATGATCGTGATCCTTTTGGCCGTGAGATTTTCTGGTATGGGCCGATTGGTCATCATGCTGATGATGCGCCCGATACTGATTTTACAGCTGTTCACGAGGGCTATGTATCCATTACCCCGCTGAGTCTGGACATGACTGCCAAGCGACATCAGGATACCCTGAATGACTGGCTTAACGCAGGTGAACTAAAAGATTAAACCATGACAGCTTTTTCATCTTCTGGCCCGGCACGCCGCTTAGTTTCGGTATTGCGTCAGGCGGGTATTACTAACACAGATGTTCTCTCGGTTATCGAAACCACGCCGCGGCAATTGTTTATGCCGGAGTCGCTGGCACATAAGGCTTATGAGAACACAGCATTACCCATTGGCAATGGACAAACGATATCGCAGCCGCTGATGGTAGCAACGATGACACAATTGCTGATGCAGCATGAGTGTAAAAGTGTCCTGGAAATTGGCACGGGGTCGGGTTATCAGACAGCCATTTTAGCTCAGTTGATCGATAAGGTATTTAGCGTGGAGCGTATTGCGCAATTGCAATATCAGGCAAAGCGCCGGCTGCGTAACCTGGATTTGCACAACGTCAGTATGCGCCATGGTGATGGCTGGGAAGGCTGGCGCAGTAAGGCGCCGTTTGATGGCATTATTGTAACCGCAGCGGCGGCGCAAATACCGCAAGCGCTGGTTGAGCAACTGGCGGATGGCGGAGTGATGATTATTCCGGTAGGCGAGCAACAACAAACTTTGGTTGTACTCAGGCGTTTTGGCGAACAAATTGAACAGCAACGGATTGGTGATGTTCGATTTGTGCCATTAGTAAAAGGTGAATTACTTTGAAGTTATTTTCTGCACTATATGATCGGGTGCTCAGCTGGACGAAACACCCAAAGGCAGATTGGTTACTAGGGTTAATTAGTTTTACGGAATCAGTGATTTTTCCGATCCCGCCTGATGTTATGTTGGCTCCCATGGCGATGACGCAGCCACAGCGGGCGTGGCGACTGGCTGCGTTAACCACCCTATGTTCTGTTGCAGGCGGGGCGTTGGGATACTTGCTGGGTTACTGGGCGTACGATGCAGCGGTGCTGCCCATGGTAGAAGCATTGGGGTATCAGGATAAATTAGCCCGTGTCAGCGACTGGTTCACTGAGTATGGAGTCTGGATCGTATTTATTGCCGGCTTTTCACCTATTCCTTATAAACTGTTTACGGTGACCGCCGGGGTCATGCAAATGATGTTCTTACCCTTTATTATTGCGTCGGCAGTCAGTCGTGGATTGCGTTTTTATTTAGTCGCCTGGTTACTTAAAACTGGCGGGCCGGCAATGGCACTTAAATTACGTCGTTATGTCGACTTTATCGGTTGGAGTGTTGTAGTCGTAGCTGTACTCGGTTATTTTATTTATCAATGGGTTAACTAAAGGTTTTCGTAACGATGGCTGAACGGCAAAGGTACTTATGCGTATTGCTGGCCGTTTTATTAACCGCTGTGCTCAGCAGTGGTTGTAGTAGCCGTAGTACACCGGCGCCGGTCGAAGAACTTTACACCGGCAAGACTTACCGTGATTTTGAAGCCAATTCATTGCGCGGCGAAACCTACCAGGTTCAGCAAGGTGAAACCCTCTATTCTATCGCATTCCGGGCAAATCAGGACGTAAAATCGATTGCCCGTATCAACAATCTACTACGCGAGCCATACACCATTTATCCGGGTCAGACGATCAAATTATCCGCTGATCGCGCACAAGCGCGTCCGTCAAAATCAGTTGCTCAAACTAAAGCGCATAACAATACTGTTGAAAACTCAAAAAAAGATATAACTGAGCCCGTTGCCAAGCCACAGAAAGAGTATGGTCAAAAAGTAGACACTAGAAAAAAGGTTGCAAAACAACCAGCTAGGCCAAAAAATAAAACGCCTGCTACGGCCAAATCTGTCGCTATAAAGCCATTAAAACGCCGTCAGAGTGTTAACGTTGAGAGCAAGGATATTCAGTGGCAATGGCCGTCAGAGGGGCAAATTATTGCGTCGTTTTCTACTGCAGAACTGGGCAATAAAGGGTTAGATTTTGCCGGTGAGCGCGGTGATCCGGTAACAGCGGCGGCAGCTGGTAAAGTGGTTTATGTCGGTGATGCATTACGGGCTTTTGGCCAGTTAATCATTTTGAAACACAACGATGATTATATTACGGCTTATGCGCACAACGATAAGATTCTTGTTAAGGAACAAGATTGGGTAGATGTAGGTGAGGTTATTGCTGAAATGGGCGATTCAGGTACGCAGCGGGTAAAGCTGCACTTTGAAGTTCGTTATCGGGGCAAATCTGTTAACCCACGGCATTATTTACCGCAAACTCGCTAGTGAAAGCGGGCGATAATAATAAAAAAGATAAGGATATCAGCGTGTCATTTGTCACGAATATGCAGACATGGGGAAGTTGTTATGAGCAGGACAAAGCAAGAACAAGATCAGCAAGTCGACGATATCATTGAGGAGGAACTTGATGAGTCGCAAGTAGCCGAATTGCAGGCTACTGAACGTGATGCTGCTGAAGAGGAAAGTGCGCTCGAAGAAGCGTTAGCCTCAAGTTCGCAGTATCAACGTAAAATGGATGCGACACAAATGTATCTCGGCGAGATTGGTTTTTCGCCATTGCTGACAGCTGCCGAAGAGGTTTTTTACTCACGGCGGGCATTGAAGGGCGACCAAGCCGCGCGCCGCCGCATGATCGAGAGTAATTTGCGGCTGGTAGTAAAAATAGCCCGTCGTTACAATAATCGTGGCTTAGCACTGCTCGACCTCATCGAAGAAGGCAACTTAGGTCTGATTCGGGCCGTTGAAAAATTTGATCCTGAACGTGGCTTTCGGTTTTCTACTTATGCGACCTGGTGGATTAGACAAACCATCGAGCGCGCCATTATGAACCAAACGCGTACTATTCGACTGCCTATTCATGTGGTCAAAGAGCTTAACGTGTACC
Organism: Idiomarina sp.; assembly: GCF_019431395.1. Lineage (NCBI taxonomy): Bacteria > Pseudomonadati > Pseudomonadota > Gammaproteobacteria > Alteromonadales > Idiomarinaceae > Idiomarina > Idiomarina sp. The sequence goes on along the minus strand of NZ_CP080268.1, from coordinate 1,127,967 downwards.
TGCGCGCTGCCCGTGAACTGGCACACAAACTTGACCATGAACCGACTGCAGAAGACATTGCGCGTAGCTTGAATAAACCCGTCGCAGACATCAATAAAATGCTTCGTTTAAACGAACGCATTGCGTCGGTTGATATGCCAATGGGCGGCGATGGTGATAAGGCATTATTAGATCTGCTAACCGATGAAAATGGTAACAGTCCTGAGGGTATCCTGCAGGATGGAGACTTAAAAGAGCGCATCACTGAATGGTTGGATGCCTTAAGCCCTAAACAAAAAGAGGTATTGGCGCGTCGCTTTGGCTTGCTCGGTTATGAACCGTCTACGTTAGAGGATGTCGGTCACGAAATCGGTTTAACGCGGGAGCGTGTCCGGCAGATACAAGTTGAAGCATTGCGTAAGCTAAGAGATTTTTTAAAGCAGCGGGGCTTAACTCTGGATTCTTTGTTTACCGCTCAATAGACCGTTAAAACCCCAAACCAGGCGCTCAATCGAGCGCCTTTTTCCATTCATACAGCAGATCAAGTGCCTGTTTAGGCGTGACTTGTTCCAACTCGAGCATTTCTAATTGTTGTTGCAGTTTTTGCAGTTGCTCGTTGACGACGGGTTCAGTCGGTTGCTGTGGTTGCGTTAATGGCAGCGACGGCTGCACACGGCTTTCGTGTTCGAGTTGTTGCAGTTTTTGTTTAGCTGCTGCGATAACGTTGCCCGGAACTCCGGCTAATTTCGCAACCTGTAAGCCAAAGCTTTGGCTAGCCGCGCCTTCCGAAACACGGTGTAAAAAGACAATGTCATCGTTATGCTGTTGTGCCTCTACGTGAACGTTGACGGTTGCCGGTAGTTGCTCGGCAAGCTCAGTCAGCTCAAAATAGTGGGTTGCGAACAAGGTTAAACATTGTGTTTTTTGCGCAAGTTGTTCGGCCACAGCCCATGCCAGCGAGAGCCCGTCATAGGTTGAGGTGCCGCGGCCAATTTCGTCCATCAATACCAGGCTTTGCTTGCTGGCATTGTGCAGGATGTTGGCGGTTTCGGTCATTTCTACCATAAAGGTAGAACGTCCGGAGGCGATATCATCTGCGGCGCCAATACGAGTAAAGATACGATCAAACTGGCCAATTTGAGCTGCTTCGGCGGGCACGTAACAGCCCATGTGAGCAAGAATAACGATCAATGCTGCCTGACGCATATAAGTCGATTTACCGCCCATATTGGGCCCGGTAATCATCAGCATCTGGCGCTGCGGCGACAGCACGATATCATTAGCAATAAAGGGGTCGTCACTTAACCGTTCAATAACCGGGTGGCGGGCTTGAGTCAGTTGTAACTGATTCGTTTGTGGCAATAGTTGTGGACGACAATAATTTTGTTGTTGCGCCAACTTAGCGAAGGCTGCCAATGTGTCTAATTCGGATAACGCTGAGGCTGTTTGCTGCAATGCGTTAAGTTGCGGCAGACACTGATCAAACAATGCATCGTAGAGCCATTTCTCGCGAGCCAGCGAGCGCGCTTGAGCTGTAAGCACTTTTTCTTCGTGTTGCTTTAATTCGGGAATAATATAGCGCTCAGTATTTTTTAGCGTTTGGCGGCGCTGATAGTCAGCCGGGATATCCCCTGAAGCATTGCGGGAAACCTCGATAAAATAGCCATGCACTTTGTTATAGCCGACTTTTAACGTAGCAATCCCTGTTCGCTCCCGCTCGCGGCTTTCCAGTTGCTGCAGGTAGTCCGACGCGCCAGTTGCTAATGTACGTAGTTCGTCCAGTTCATCGTCATAGCCGGCGGCGATAACACCACCATCACGGATCAGCATGGGGGGATTTTCGATGATCGCCTGGTTAAGTAATTGTTGAAGCGAGTCAAAGCGATCTATTTGCTTATTTAATTGCTGCAAGGCGTCGTCATGGCATAGCTCTTTCACGGAATCGATTAAGGTTAAGCTATCGCGTAAGCGTGCAAAATCACGTGGACGTGCGCTGCGCAGGCTAATTCGAGCAACAATACGCTCGATGTCAGCAAATTGCTTAAAAAGTTGCTGTACATCGTACCAACATTCGTTTTGTGATAGTGCATCAATGGCGTCGTATCGCGCTTCTAATATTTGCTGATTGCGAATGGGTCGTTGCAGCCAGCGTTGAAAATTACGGCTCCCCATCGCCGATACGGTCTCGTCTAAGACCGCACTCAGATGGGTATCCCGCTGCGACAGGCTTTGTTGCAACTCAAGATTACGACGAGTTGCTGCATCAATAATAATGGCGTCCTGCGGTGGTTCGCGCAAAATGGATTGAATATGAGGTAATGCTGCGCGCTGGGTCTCCTGCACATAGTGGAGTACGGCACCCGCCGCGCTAATAACAGGATCGTTATCAGCTAGTCCGAACCCTTGTAAGTGCTGAGTACTGAATTGCCGGGTTAACAGTTGCAGTGCGGTCGCCACATCAAACTCCCACACGGCGCGGCGGCAGGTACGTGTGTTGGCCAGTGGTAAAGACGCGATATCCATTCCTTCCGGATACAGCATTTCAGCGGGCTGTAACCGCTGCAATTCGGCTGCGAGCTGTTCTTCACTTTGTGCTTCAGTCAGCCAAAAACGCCCGCTGCTTAACTCAAGCACGGCAATAGCATAGCCTTGCTTTAGCGGATTTATTGCCACTAATAAATTTAATTGACGATCATTAAGCAGCGATTCATCGGTAATGGTCCCCGGCGTCAGAATTCGCACCACCTGCCGCTCTACCGGGCCTTTACTGGTTGCAGGGTCACCAATTTGCTCACATATAGCGACTGACTCGCCTTTATTGACCAGCCTTGCTAAATAGTTCTCTGCTGCATGGTAGGGCACTCCTGCCATCGGAATAGGCTCGCCATTGCTGGCACCGCGTTTGGTCAGTGAAATGTCGAGTAATTCGGCCGCGCGTTTAGCGTCGTCGTAAAAAAGTTCGTAAAAATCCCCCATCCGATAGAACAAAAGCATGTCAGCATGTTCGGCTTTTATACGCAGGTATTGCTGCATCATAGGGGTATGTGATTGGATCGTCTGTTCACTGATTGCTGAGGCTGGCATACTCTAATAATCTATTTTAAAAGGGCTCTGAACACTATGGTAACAAGCCGACAAAACTGGGCGCAACGGGTATCACTGGCTGCTGAGGTCGGGCAACGATTGCTCGACCGCGGACAAACCCTTAGCACCGCAGAATCTTGTACCGGTGGAGGTATAGGATACGTCATAACCGAAGTGGCGGGAAGCTCCGGCTGGTTTAATGGCGGTTTAATCACTTATACTAACGCGCTCAAGCAACAATGGTTAGAGGTGCCGGAATCGGTGTTGCGAACCCAGGGAGCGGTGTCACGAGAATGTGTAGAAGCAATGGCTATGGGCGCATGTAAAGCCGCCTCGTCGGATTGGGGGCTTGCTGTCAGTGGTGTTGCCGGCCCCGGCGGAGGAACGGCAGACAAACCTGTTGGCTTAGTTTGGATGGCGATAGCCTCAGGGCAGCAGGCCGATAGTTTTGCCGAGCGCTTTGAGGGCGACCGTGAAGCGGTGCGATTAGGCACCATAGACTGTATTTTGCAGCGTTTATTAAAAAAGTTGCAGGATTAACTTGATACTGTAAAAACATACAGTATACTGTTTATAAAACCAGTAATTAATAGTTGGAGCATAGCATGAGCAACGATCGTTCAAAAGCACTCGATGCAGCACTTGGACAAATTGAACGCCAATTCGGTAAAGGGTCAATTATGCGTCTGGGCGACAACCAGACAATGGATATTGACTCTGTCTCGACCGGTTCGCTTGGCCTTGATGTTGCGTTAGGTATTGGCGGTTTGCCATACGGGCGTGTTGTAGAGATCTACGGCCCGGAGTCGAGTGGTAAGACGACACTAACATTGCAAGTCATAGCGGAAGCGCAAAAAGCGGGCAAAACCTGTGCTTTCGTTGATGCGGAGCATGCATTAGATCCAATCTATGCGGAGGCTCTGGGCGTTCAGGTTGACGACTTGTTAGTTTCACAGCCTGATACTGGTGAACAGGCGCTGGAAATTTGCGATATGTTAGTGCGCTCAGGTGCAGTTGATGTGGTTATTGTTGACTCGGTTGCGGCATTGACACCTAAAGCTGAAATCGAAGGTGAGATGGGGGATAGCCATGTCGGTTTGCAAGCCCGTTTGATGTCGCAAGCATTGCGTAAGTTAACTTCGAACATTAAAAAGTCGAATACCATGTGTATTTTCATCAACCAAATTCGGATGAAGATTGGTGTGATGTTTGGTAACCCGGAAACCACTACGGGTGGTAACGCACTTAAGTTTTACTCATCTGTTCGTCTTGATATCCGCCGTACTGGTGCGCTTAAAGAAGGCGATGAAGTTGTTGGTAACGAAACGCGCGTTAAAGTGGTGAAGAATAAGGTGGCGCCACCGTTTAAAGAAGCAAACTTCCAAATTCTTTATGGTCGTGGCATTTCCAAGGAAGGCGAACTAATTGACCTGGGTGTAAAACACAAAATGGTTGATAAAGCCGGTGCCTGGTATAGCTATAACGGCGATAAGATCGGTCAGGGTAAAGCGAACTCGATGAAATTCATGCAGGAAAACCCAGACATTGCTAATGAGTTAGAAGGTCGTTTGCGTGAACTGTTGTTAGCTAAACCGGTTAAAAAGACTAAGGAAGATCGAGCCGCGGAAAAAGCTGCTTTAGCCGAAAAAGAAAGCAAGAGTACGAGTAAAGCTGGGCTCGATGATGATTTGTCACTGACCTAAAACTAAGAATTGATGCGTAGCGGCGAGTTTACCGAGAACATTTCCTGGTGTAGTCTCGCTGCATAGGCATCGGTCATACCGGACAGGTAATCAGCAATAATGCGATAAGGGTTACCTGTTCCGTCTTCTTCCTGGCGACGTTGCTCTGTTAGATAGCGTTGCTGAGTATTAACGGGTAATAACCGTAGCGGATCGACAGCAAACGCATCAAAGATTTCCATCACCACTTGCTGCCCTTTAAACTCTTGCACTTGCATTTCTGGCTTACGAATTACGAACCTAAAAATAAACGATTTTAATTGGTCTAATAACCGTTGTTCGGTTTGTCCTAAACATGTTTTATATTGCAATAGTGGCGATTCAAACTGTAAGTCATTCGGTTCCAGTTGGGCAGAAGTAACCAGGCGGTTGACTAAACTTCCAATAGCCCGTTTGCGTTGGTAATGTTCTGGTGAGAACAGCTTATCAGTTAATGCGCTGGCACTAAAATCACTGAATTCACTATCGAGTTCAGATAAAAAATCATACATTTCAGCCATCCATAGCTCGCGGGTGATTAATCCCACCACGATGGCATCCTCGAGATCATGAACGCCATAGGCAATATCGTCAGCAAGCTCCATGATTGCAGCATCTACGCTTTTAAACCGGCTTTTCCCATGTTGCTTGGGCGAAGGTTGTTCGGCAAGTTGTTGCAACGCCATTTTATCGTCATCACTCAATGGCGCTAACACCCAGTTAAAGGCCGCCTCATCGTCATGATAAAGCGCTTTTGCAGGTAGCCAGTCTCGTGTTGGCAGATGACGAAAATCACTGACATCAGCAGGTGATTGCAATCGCTGCACCTGCTGCATGAGTACCGGGTATTTGAGCAAGCCTAATAGTGTGCGGCGGCATAAGTTCATGCCGACATCTTCGGTGTAGGCCTCTAACCGTGTAACAATACGAAAGGTCTGTCCATTGCCCTCAAAGTTTCCGTGGTTACGCATCATGTAATTTAACGCGATCTCACCGCCATGGCCGTAGGGCGGGTGACCAATGTCGTGAGCCAGACACAGAGACTCAATCAGAGCTTCTGATAATTGTAATTGCTTAGCTAACGCTGGCTGATGGTGTTGAAAGTGTATAACCAGGCCACTACCAATCTGACTTGCTTCAAGAGAATGAGTAAGACGTGTTCGCGGGAAGTCATGCATACCGATATACATGACTTGTGTTTTTGCTTGTAGGCGTCTAAATGCAGCTGAATGTAGAATGCGAGCTTTATCTTTTTGGTAGGGCGTACGCGTGTCCCCGGTTCTGGCGGAGGGGGTCGATGGGTGCTGCCTTGCGAACCAATGATCTAACTGCTGCATTCGCCTTCCTTATTCGTCTCTGTTAACTGCGGCGGCCCAATTCGACGCCTCGTGATAAAGTGCAATTACCGCGCTACTGCTAAGCTTCAACTTATCAGCCGCGCGCTCAATATGTTGCCAGTCGATGCGCTCAATTGCTGCCGCAGTAGCCAGGAAAAAACTGATTGCACCGCGTTTTTCGATCAAAGCCTGCAGAATGGTTGGGCCTGCGTGGATATGACCGAGTATTTTAGATAGTTCATCATCCATCATTGCATCCAGCTTTGACAACAAACCTGACAGGAATGCAGCACCTGGCTCAGCGCCGTAACGCTTGTCTTTTAACGCTAATTGTTCGCAAAACCGTGCTCGAGTTATCGATAACCGAGTTAACTCGTTGGGTTTGGTTTCGCCAAGCGAGGCTGTGGCAATAATAGCAACAAACTTTCTAACTTCTTCCTGACCGAGACGAACCACTGCCTGTTTGAGTGACGTTATCTTAGAGCGCCGGGCAAAAAATGCGGAGTTAACGAAACGCAGCAGTTTAAATGACACGCCGGTATCGCGCTCCACGATATGTGCAATTTCGTCCGGGTTATATTGTTCAGCGGTTACCTTTTCTAGTAACTCCAGGTAGACCTTTTGCGATACCGACAGGGAGCGACGTTGGATAATTTCTGGTTTAGCAAAAAAGTAGCCCTGAAAATAATCAAAACCAAGCTCATAGGACTGGTTAAATTCGTCATAGGATTCGACCTTTTCCGCCAGGTATTGACCCTCAAAGCCTTGGTGGCTCTTCATTTGCTGTTTAATTTGTGCCACCGACATCAATCGAAAATCCATCTTTATAATATCGATATGAGGCATAAACCGAGCCCAGCGTGCGTCATATTCAAAATCATCGAGCGCAACGGTGTAACCCAGCTGTTTTAAAGAGACAACAGCGTCATAAACCTCATCGGTTGGCGGCACGGTTTCCAGTAATTCAACAACAATGGTGTTTTTTGGTAGCACCTGCGGCAGCTGTGAACAAATGGCGCGTTCAGTAAAGTTGATAAAAGCTTTGTTATTGGCGGTTAATGCATCAATGCCACTACTAAACTCACTGTTCTCCACCAGACGCTCGGTCGCCTCGTTAGAATCGACATTAGGGAATGCGTTGGCAAAACCATCACGGAACAATAACTCATAGGCAACAAGCTTTTTTTGGCGGTCAAAAATAGGCTGTCGCGCAATATAAAAAATCACCTAAGTTTCCTTATAGGAATCAATCGATTTATGCTACAAAGGACGTACTTCAGTGTACGGATAAATCAGGGAATTGGGAAGAACTACATGTCGGAAGTAAAAGTTGCCTTGGCATTGGGATCAGGCGCTGCCCGCGGCTGGTCTCATATTGGTGTTATCAAAGCGCTAGAGGAAATGGGTGTACGCATAAACATGGTCGCCGGCACCTCAATTGGGTCGCTGGTGGGCGCTGGGTACGCATCGGGCCGGTTAGCCGAAATCGAAGATTGGGTGGTTAACATGGGCCGCTGGGAAGTCTGGAATTTATTGGACTTTGGCTTTAATCAGGGCGGCTTAATCGGTGGCGAAAAAGTATTTAACGAGGCGCGGGAACAATTTGGAGCCAAGCAAATCGAGGACCTCCCGATAACCTATGGTGCAGTCGCTACCGATTTATACAGTGGTCGCGAGATTTGGCTAAGAAAAGGCGACTTGTATGATGCCTCGCGCGCATCCTGCGCGATGCCCGGCATCCTGGCGCCGATGGCAGTAGATGGTCGCTGGTTAATCGATGGCGGGCTGGTTAACCCGGTACCGGTATCCTTGTGCCGTGCTTTAGGAGCTGACTTTGTTATCGCCGTTCATCTTAATTCGCAGTTAAACTCTAAAGTGATTGAACAGCGGGGTCGTAATATTCCGCCGCAAACCGAGGCCGAACAAGCGCAAAAGCAACAACTGGCCAATAAACACAAACATGATGAGTCTGGTTTTTTTGAAAACTTTTGGTCCAGCAGTCAACACTACTTCGACAACATAAAAGACCGGTTTAAGGCTAATCCCCACAAACCGCCTGGTATGTTCAGTGTCATGTCCAGCTCTATTGATATTATGCAGGAGCGTATTACCAAAGCACGGATGGCGGGCGATCCTCCCGATATATTGGTTCAGCCAAAACTCGGCCATATTGGAATTATGGAGTTCGATCGTGGTAATGAGGGCATTGATATTGGCTATGAGACCACGCACCGGATGCGTGATCTCATTATGGAAGAAATTGATTTGTACCGTGAGCGGCGGGGCTAATAGCCCGCGGCATGGCCGTCTTTACGACTTTCTGATGCGCCGTAGTAAACGTCCTCCTGGTGGTTTTTCCAAATAGCCTGATAGCCGCCAAATGGTCCAACCGCTTCTTGCAGCGTATGGCCCATTTTAATCAACTCCCGGCGGGTATGTTTAGAAAAGCCGTTTTCTAAGTGTACTGTACCACCATCATTCATTTCGGCGCCGGTAGGTTGGCCAGATCCGGTATGCAGTATTCTGGGGGCGTCACCGGCTTCCTGCAGGTTCATGCCAAAGTCAATGATGTTAATGAGGATTTGCGCGTGCATTTGTGGCTGCGTCGCGCCACCCATCACACCATAACTCATAACAGGTTTACCATCTTTAGTCACAAACGCTGGAATAATTGTATGAAAAGGGCGTTTGCCGGGTTCGAATACGTTGTTATGGTTAGGAGCTAAATTAAATAACTCGCCACGGTTTTGTAGTACAAAACCTAAACCAGCGGGCGTTACGCCAGAACCCATGCCACGGTAATTACTTTGAATCAGAGACACCATGTTGCCGGCTTCATCTGCTGTGGTTAAATAAATGGTATCGCCTTCGGTTGGCGGATTGCCGGGCTCGACCGCATTCGCTGGCCTATTCGGATCAATAAGTTCAGCGCGCTCACGCGCGTAGCCTTTGTCTAACAGGCCCTCTACAGGAACGTCGTTAAAAGCCGGGTCAGAGTAGTATTTGGCGCGGTCTTCAAATGCCAGTTTTTTCGCCTCGACAAAATGGTGAATGTACTCGGGGCTATCAAAACCCATAGCTGCGATATCAAAATTCTCAAGCATGTTAAGAATTTGCTGTGCCGCAATACCCTGTGTATTTGGCGGCAGTTCCCACAGGTCATAACCACGGTAGTTTGAAGAAACAGGGTCTACCCATGTCGACTCATGAGAAGCCAGATCTTCATAGGACAGAAAGCCACCATTGTCCTGAACAAAGTCGCTTATAGTGCGTGCAATGTCGCCTTCATAAAAAACATCACGACCTTGTTCTGCAATTGTCTGGTAAGTATTGGCTAAGTCCGGATTAGTAAATCGCTCGCCTTTTTGCGGCATATCACCGTCTTTCATAAATACATCGGCAAAGCCCGGGTAGTCTTGCAGAACTTCGCCATTGCGTTCAAAGTAATAAGCAATAACTTCGGTTACCGGAAAGCCTTTACGGGCATACTCGATGGCTGGAGCCAAAACTTCTTTCATGTCCAGCTGCCCAAAACGTTCGTGTAGTTCAAACCACCCATCGACGGTTCCGGGGACCGAAATAGGTAGCACACCCCGGGCTGGTATGCTGTCGTAACCGTTCTCGACAAAATATTCACGAGTGAGTGATTTTGGCGAGCGTCCGGATGCGTTGAGTCCGAACAGACGCTTGCTCTCTGCGTCCCAGACAATAGCAAATAAATCACCACCAATGCCGTTACCGGTAGGCTCAACCAGCCCTAAAACCGCATTAGCTGCGATGGCGGCATCAATAGCGTTGCCGCCTTGTTGCATAATGTCCAGTGCTACCTGAGTTGCCAGGGGTTGACTGGTCGCTGCCATTGCATTAGGTGCCATGGCTTCGGAACGAGTAGCAAAATGGTGGCCGGTAATACGATCGGCGGCCGCCGTTGTATTGGCGATAACGCTTAAGCCAAGAGCGACGGTACAGGTTAATAGAGTCGACTTCATGGATAATCTCCTGATGCGAAAGATAACTACAGCTTAGCGATAAAAAAGGGTCGCGTTAAGCGACCCTCCTTAGCATGATTTCAGTCTACTACCGATTACTTCTGAGTATGGTAGTAATCGTCGATGACTTTTTCCATTTCATCGAATTTGTCCTGCAATGCCTGGTCAGGTTCTGCTGTTAGCTTACTGAAGATAACGATAGCTAACACAGATACAATGAAGCCGGGCACGATTTCATAAACGTAACCGCTTAGTGGCTGGCCACCGAATTCAGGGCCGTAGATCCAGAATAATACGGTTAACGCACCCAGGATCATACCGGCGAGAGCACCGTGACGGTTCATTCGCTTCCAGAACAAGCTCAGAATAACCACTGGACCAAATGCCGCGCCAAAGCCTGCCCATGCATTAGATACCAGAGTCAGTACCGTATTCTCCGGGTTCCAGGCAAGCCAGATAGCTACCAGCGATACTACCAGTACCGAAATACGACCTACTGCGACCAGTTCTTTCTGGCTAGCGTCTTTGCGCAAGAATGCTTTGTAGAAATCCTCTGTCAGTGAACTTGAGCTAACCAACAGTTGTGACGAAATGGTACTCATGATGGCTGCCAAAATAGCTGCCAGCAAGAAGCCGCCAATTAACGGATGGAACAAGAACTGAGAGAAAATAATAAAGATCGTCTCGGCATCATCTAGCGTCATTTGGGTTTCGTTAACATAGGCAATACCAACAAAACCTGTTGCCATGGCACCGATGATCGATACAAACATCCAGCTAATACCAATGCGGCGTGCGTTTTTAATGTCGCTTACCGAGCGTATGGCCATAAAACGGACGATGATATGTGGCTGGCCAAAGTAGCCAAGACCCCAGGCTAATAGGGATATAATCCCGAGAGCAGCCAAACTTTCGCCGCTGGCACCATCTTTAAAGAAATCCAGGAATTGCGGATTAATATCCTTCACCTGACCGACAACATCGCTGTAGCCGCCAAGTTCGGAAAAGGCCACAATAGGTACTAAAACCAGGGCGACGAACATGATACACCCTTGTACGAAGTCGGTCATACTCACCGCCAGAAAGCCACCAAACAGCGTATAAGCACAAACGACGCCCGCTGTTACCCAGAGGCCGGTGGTATAATCCATCCCGAACGAGCTGTCGAATAACTTACCGCCGGCAACCAAGCTGGCAGAAGTGTACAAGGTAAAGAAGATGATAATGACCACAGACGAGAAGATCCGCAGTTTGCGGCCTTTATCGTTAAACCGGTTAGCAAAGTAATCCGGTATAGTTATCGAGTCATTAGCAACTTCGGTATAAGTCCGCAGACGCGGGGCTACGATGACGTAGTTAAGGTATGCGCCAATGAGCAAACCCACAGCAATCCACAGCTGCGAAACACCTGAGACGTAAATCGCTCCGGGTAGACCCATCAACATCCAACCACTCATGTCAGAAGCGCCGGCTGATAGCGCGGTTACCGCGGGACCAAGCCCACGTCCACCAAGCATGTAGCCAGAGACCGAGTCAGTCGCTTTTTTGTAGGCATAAAGACCAATGCCCAACATGACAATAAAATACAGCGCTAGCGATATCAGAGTACCTGTTTCCACATTAAACTCCCTTAGTTTTAGTTTTAGCGACGTTAGCGCTTGTGTCGCTTTAGGTTTAAGTGTTCTGTTTAAAGATGTTCATGCAACAATTGTTCTACGTAAGGTTGTTGCGGTTCGTTTAACAAGTGTTCAGTTTTTTCAAACGTAATCATTTTACCACGATACAAAATTAAGATCTTGTCAGCAATATGTTTAACGATTTGCGGCGAATGTGTAACGAAAATATACGAAATGCCCATATCTTGCTGCAAATCTAGCATTAGGTTAATGATTTGAGCTCTAACTGATGGGTCAAGCGCAACCAGCGCTTCGTCGGCAACGATGATTTGTGGCTCAAGCGATATAGCGCGGGCGATAGCAACCCGTTGCTTCTGACCGGTAGAGAGCATATGCGGGTAAAATTCGTAATGCTCTGCTAATAGCCCCACCTTGCGTAAAGTCTGTTTTACGGTATTTTGCCGCTCTTGTGCCGTTTGTCGGGTATTAAAAATCAGCGGCTCTTCTAATTGTTGGCCAATGGTGCGTTGACTATTTAACGATTTCTCGCTGTCCTGAAAGATCATGCGGATATTTTGACAGCGTTGTTTGGTATTGGCGTCATAGAGCTTCTGGCCATTAAGATAAATGTCGCCGCTGGTTGGGTTATCAACGCCGGCGACCAGTTTTGCCAGGGTCGATTTACCGGAGCCGGTTTCGCCCATGATAGCCAGTGTTTGGCCAGCGGCTAGCGTAAATGAGGTGGGCTCTAAAGCCACTGATTTAGGTGACCAGGGCCAGTCACGGCGGCCTCGAAACGATTTACTGAGATTCTTCACCTCCAAAATAGATGTCATGATGTCGGCTCGTTTAAAGGGTAATGACAGTGGAACAATTGTTGCTCGCGCGTTGCCGCCGGCGGCGCTTTAACGCATTGCTTTTGCGCGTAGGGGCAACGTGGGCCCAGACGGCAACCGATAGGCATATGTCGGAGCGTCGGTACGGCTCCGGGTAACGTTGGCAAACGTGATTTTCGCGGTAATTCATGCTGACTTTGCAAGGACATATCGATCATTGATTGGGTATACGGGTGCGCTGGTGCTTGCAGTAACGCCGAAGCTTTACCCGTTTCCATCAACTGGCCACAGTAAAGTAGGGTCAAATACTGTGTCGCCGGTAAGATCGAGGCGACATCCTGCGTGATAAGTAATACCGACATATCCTGACTCATTGCTAACTTAGTAATCAGCCGCTGGATTTGGTCGCGCGTGGATGGCTCCATGGCGGTTGTTGGCTCATCAGCAATCAACAGTTTTGGCCGGTGCGCAATTGCAATAGCAATACTGACTTTTTGTGCGATGCCCTCAGACAGCTCGAACGGATAGCTTTTCAATACCTTTTCGTGATCGCGTACCCCAACCCGGTGCAGTAACTGCCTAACCCGTGTTTTACGATCAATTCGCCGGCGTAAAAAAGTACCGGTCACGTCACCATTGGGAATGGCTTCGTTGATTTGTTGTTCAATCGTATTATTGGGATCTAAATAGGCTGCCGGGTCCTGAAAAATCATCGCCATGTCACGACCGGTAACGGCACGGCGGGCTTTTGCGTCCATCGCCAGCAAGTCCTGTCCGTTCCACCATAAACGATCAGCGGTTACGCGCCAGGCAGGATTAATCACGCCAATAATGGCTTTAGCTAATAAACTTTTGCCCGAACCTGACTCGCCGACAATAGAGTGAATTTCGCCCGCCTTTAATTGCAGGTTAACGCGATCCAGTATCCGCACCCGGCCTTGTGGCATATCCAGTTCGATAGTGAGATTACGAATGTCCAGCATGTCCATAACAGCTTACCCATCCATCCGTTGTTTGATTGCCCGACGCAAACTATCACCGACAATATTGATGGCGGTAATGGTAATAAATAGTGCGACACCGGGTAGCACCATTGACCAGGGCGATAAATAGACTTCATCCAGGCTGCGAGCGAGCATGCTTCCCCATTCAGGAGTTGGCGCTTGTACGCCTAAACCAAGAAAGCTCAGCGCCGCAATATCCATAATGGCTACTGATAGCGCCACAGTAAACTGCATCACCATCGCTGGAGTGATATTAGGGAAAATCACCCGGTACATTAAATAGGTATCCGAACAGCCGTTAAGTCGTGATGCTGTGACATAATCTTTTTGCCACTCACTTTGTACCGCATTGCGGGTAACGTAAATGAACTGCGGAATTAGCGATAGCGTAATCGCGATAATCGCGTTACCCAGACCCGGCCCCAGAATCGCAATAATAACCAGTGCCAGCAAAAACGAAGGAATGGTTAATACACGGTCGAACACCTGCCCGAACACGCGATATTTTGCGTTGCGATCAATACCCGCAATAGCACCGGTAAAAATGCCAAATGACGATGCCACAATGACGATAACGAGCGGTAAGGCGAAGCTATAAGCTGCTCCGATGAGTAATCGAGACAGCATGTCTCTACCCAGATCGTCGGTACCGAATAAAAAGGCCATGTTGCCGTCGGCGGTCCAGGACGGCGGTAATGATAACGCGTCGGAGAATTGCTGTACCGGATCGTAAGGCGCCAAAAGATAAGAGGCTAAGGTGACCACCAGCAAAATAATTAAGAACCATAACGCAATCATTGCCGCAGTGCGCTCGCGGAACGAATACCAGACTAGCTGCAACGGCGATGGGTTACGGTCTTGATAATACAGATCAGGCTGAGCCATAGCGCTCCTCCCGGACAATTGGGAACCGCCAGCCGCGATAAATTTCAAATAAGAAGTTGGCAAACAGCGTGGTCGCAACCAACAATAGCAATGCTGCCTGAATGACAGGGTAGTCGCGATCCAGAATCGCTTTTAACAACCAGGAACCAATACCAGGCCAGTTGAAAATAGACTCGACGATAACGGCATTGGCTAACATCAGACCGAAGATAAATGTAAGTTGTTGCAGAATACCCTGCATCGCATTGGGCACCGCATGCTGCATAACAACTCGGTAGGGGGGCAGGCCGCGCGCGCGCACAGCTTTTATATAGGGTTGCTGCATAATTTCTACGGTTGTATTGCGCATCATCCGCAGCAGCAACATGGCCGGCAAACTGGCCAGTACCACAATCGGCAACACCATATGGGCTAACGCATTTTGATAGGCAGATGCCTTATAGGCTGAGTCACTCAGAGCAATGTCGAGTAACACTGAGCCGGTTTGCGGCTCAATCAAATAAAGTGGGTCAATTTGTCCGGTAATGGGCAGCCAACGTAAATTAACGGCAAAAAACAGGATTAATAGCTGCGCTAACCAGAATACGGGAATCGAATAGCCGCCAACCGCAAACGAAACGATGGTTTTATCCAGCGGAGCCTTGTACCAGGCCGCGGATAAAGCGCCGAGCGGTACACCAATCAGCAAAGCTAAAAGCAACGCCAACAGGAGAATTTCAGCCGTTGCCATAAAGGTACGTGAGCCTTCCAGCCAAACAGGTTGCTGGGTTACCAGCGAATAGCCCCAATTCAGGTTAATGAGGTTTTGCAGGTAATACGCGTACTGAACAAAAAGGTTGGTATCGCCGCCGCGCAGTGCAAACTCTTCACCATAGGCTTCTGTGGCCACTCGTATGCCCGACATGTTGGTAATGACATCGCCGGGGAATAACCAGTTTAAAAAGAAGCTGAATACCGTCAGTAGCCATAACGCCAGCACAAAATAGAGCAGCCGGTTGATGATAAAACGCGTCATTGCGCTAACTCCTTACCGGCACGGCGGAAGCTAATACCACCATAAGGCGGCAGCTCAACACCGGTGACAAAATCTTGCTGGGCCTGATAGCGCATCGAGTGGGCAATAGGTAATAAGGGAACCTGCTGATTGAGCAAATCCTGCGCCGAACGATACAATTGACGGCGCTCAGCGGTGTCGGTAGTGGCGATGGCTTGTAACAAAATCTGGTCAAACCCGGGGTGACACCAGTTAGCGCGGTTACTGCCGGTGGCAACAGCGGCACAACTCAACAGCGGTCGAAAGAAATTATCCGGATCCGCATTGTCGGCGTACCAGCCAATCAGGGCGGTGTCATGTTCGCCACGACTTAATCTACGCCTAAAGCTATTCCACTCGTAACTGACAATGCGTACATTAATTCCCACCTGCGCCAAATCAGACTGCATAAGTTCAGCCATGCGGCGAGCATTGGGATTGTATACACGTTGCACTGGCATGGCCCAGATGGTCATTTCAAAGCCAGCTGTGATACCGGCTTCATCTAACAAAGCGCGGGCTTTTTCAGGATCATACTGATAATCGATTTGCGCTTCGCGGAAGGCCCAGGATGTCGGCGGCAATACCGATTCTGCTTGCTCAGCACTGCCGTAATAGATGGCATCAATAATAGCCCGCCGATTAATCGCATAGCTCAACGCCTGACGCACCTGCGGGTTATCAAAGGGTTTTTTCTGGGTATTAAATGCCCAGAAAGATACATTAGGGCTAACCTCTGATTTAACTTCTATTTGCGCCTGGTTCAACGACCGCAATTTACTGACCAGCGGATAGGGTATGACATCACACTCGCCGGTAACCAACTTCAGCATGCGCTTATTCGCATTCGGCGTAATGGAGTAAACCAAGTGTTCAATATCGGGACCTTCACGCCAGTAATCCGGATTGCGTGAGTAACGGATGTAATAATCCTTACGATAAGCTTCAAACCGAAATGGCCCGGTTCCAATGGGTTGCTGATCAATCAGCTCCGGTTGGTTTGCAATATCCAGCTTATGCGCATATTCAGCCGATAAGATCACCGCAAAGTCGGTAGCCAGATTGGCCAAAAATGAACTATCGGCATTATTGAGCACGATATCGATAGTGTGAGGTCCGACTTTGACCACACGGTTGATCAGACGATCCAGTCCGGTCGCCGTAAAAAAGGGGTAGCTGCCGCCGCCTACCGGGTGATAAAGCGCGGTAGAGTCTAGCCAGCGGTTAAAACTAAAAATAACGTCATCGGCATTTAAGTTACGGCTGGGCGTAAAAAAATTCGTGGTATGAAAGGCAACATCGTCGCGCAGTTTAAAGCGATACCTTGTGCCATCGTCCAGTGCCTGCCATTCGGTGGCCAGCGCAGGTACGAAGGCTTGCTCACTGGCATCGTAGTCAATTAGCCGGTCGTAAAGTTGGGCGGCAGTGGCGTCAACCGTGGTACCCGAGGTTATCCGCTGTGGATTAAATCCCTCAGGGTTGCCCTCGGAACAATACACCAAACCTTTTTGCAGTGGCTCAGGTAGTTCACGTTCGCTGCTGCAGCCGATGCTAATTAGGCTCAATAATATAGGCAAACTGGCACGCAAGTTAATCATTATCGCCGTTCGTTCCTTCCAGTAACTGGTATTTTTTTAAATAGCCACGCAGTTGGTGGTAAGTAAGGCCTAAATGTTTAGCCGTTTTCTTTTGGTTAAACTGACAGTGTTTCAGGGCATCTTGCAATAGTTTTATTTCGAAGTTTTGCGATGCCTGCTTTAAATCCAGTGGTTCCGTAACGTCGGGTGCGGCCGCAGTGGTTGAGCTTGGTTCAGCAGCCATGCCCGGCGAATCTTGCGCAGTATGTTGCTGAGTGTCAACAGCTCGTGTTTCAGCAGGTGTTGATGGTTTGGGACGAAACGGACTATCGAACGGGTCCAGTACGATCTCAGATACCGGGATGTGACCATTGCCCACCCGATAAACACTGCGCTCGACCACGTTTTTAAGTTCACGCACGTTTCCGGGCCAGTGGTAGTCCAGCAGCAGGCGCTTGGCCTTTTCAGTAAAACCACTGAATAGCTCGTATTGTAATTCGCGCGCCATGGCAATGGCGAAATGTTCAGCTAATACCATAATATCTTCACGCCGCTCACGCAAAGGCGGTAGTGTAATCACATCAAATGCTAAGCGATCGAGCAGATCGTGGCGAAACTTTCCCTGCCGTGCCAGCGACGGCAAGTCCTCGTTGGTGGCAGCAATAAGTCGTGTATCAACTTTAACGGGACGGGAACCACCGACGCGTTCGAACTCACCATACTCAATAACGCGTAGTAGCTTTTCTTGCACCAGCATCGAGGTGTTGGCCAACTCATCCAGAAACAAAGAACCGCTGTCGGCGCGCTCAAAGCGGCCTTCGTGCCGTTTACTGGCGCCGGTGAAGGCGCCGGCCTCATGGCCAAACAATTCACTTTCCAGTAAGTTGTCGTTAAGCGACGCACAGTTAAGGGTTATGTACTTTTGGTCCCAACGCTGGGATAAAAAATGACAGCGTTGTGCAATCAATTCCTTACCGGTACCACGCTCGCCAATAATAAGGATAGGCTTGTTCAGTGGGGCAACCTGTGACACATGCTCTAATACTTCAACAAAGCTGTTAGACTGGCCAATGAGGTTGTCCGTTGGGCGAAATTGGCTCATGTTAGGAAAAATCCCGTTTTTATAGTTATTTTTGCCAATTATTAGTTTATTTTACAAATTGGCGCAAGTTTTAATATGGCACAACAAAGTAAAAAACTAACAAAAACAGCGTGTTAAGTCGAATTTAAAAGTTGGCCTAATTGTTGAATGCCTATAACCAGAGACCAATTAGGTCACTTATTCGATTAAACACTGTGAGGTAATGATTATGGGTATTTTTTCACGTTTTAGCGATATCGTGAACTCGAATATCAACGCATTGTTAGATAAAGCGGAAGATCCGCAAAAAATGGTACGCCTGATTATCCAGGAAATGGAAGACACATTAGTCGAGGTTCGCTCAACGTCAGCGCGTTTAATCGCCGAGAAAAAAGACGTTCAGCGCCAACAACAGCGTGCCGAGCACGAAGTGCTGGACTGGGAAAGCAAAGCTGAATTAGCGTTGTCTAAAGAGCGTGAAGACTTGGCTAAGCAAGCGCTGATCGAAAAGCAAAAAGCGCAACAGGTGGTTGATTCGCTGCAACAGGAAATTGACCGCATCAACGAGAGTCTGGACAAATTAAATAGTGAAATTGGCCAGTTACAGGAAAAACTGGCGGATGCTAAAGCGCGTCAAAAGACCATTTTAATGCGTCAAAAAACGGCAACCAGCCGGTTGGCAGTTAAACAGCAAGTCGACAGCAATAAAGTTAACGATGCCATGGAAAAGTTTGACCGCTATGAGTCAAAAATTGATGACATCGAAGCGCAGGTCGAATCGTACGACTTAGGCAAACGTACCTTACGAGATGAATTTGCTGACCTGGAAAACGAAGGAAAAGTTAATGACGAGCTGGAAGCATTGAAAGCACGCATGAAAGCCAAAGAGAAAAAAGGCGACGAGTAATCTCGTTGCCCACTCTTCAACATTGATCGGTTAGGAACTGACTATGGAAATGGAAGGAATTATTGCACTACTGGTAACGCCACTCATCCTTTTTATGATCTTTGTGGCGCCTGTCTGGCTTATTCTTCACTATCGCAGTAAAAAGCAGGTGAACAAGGGATTAAGCGAAGACGAGAGAACACAATTAAATATGATGGCGGAAAAAGTTGAAAAAATGCGTGAACGGGTAAAAACACTAGAACGTATCTTGGATGCTGACTCGCCAAACTGGAGGAGCCAATAATGACCTCGATTAAACGTGAATTATGTCGCAATACCGAAAAGGGTAAATTAGCGGGTGTATGTGCGGGTCTGGCGGACTATTTGAATATCGAAGCATGGATAGTACGTGTGGTGTTTTTTACCGGCCTGATTTTTTCCAGTGGCTTCTTCTTTATCCTTTACGTTGCCGGCTGGTTAATTTTGGATAAGAAACCAACGCAGCCGCACCATATGAATGTTAAAACCGGTGTTTACCAGGCAGGAGAACCGCCGCACAGAGCGTTTCGCGAATTAAACACCGAGTTAGAAGAACTTGAGCATACGTTGCAAAAAATGGAGCGCTACGTAACCTCGGAACAATACAACCTGCATAGGGAATTCAGCAAACTGTGAGTCGAACCGATAAGCTGACCCGAAAAGTATCGCAACGAGCCCGTGATTTAGTCGATCGCGGGCTCGATCGTCATATCAGGCTGGCCGTTACCGGCTTAAGTGGCGCCGGTAAGACGGCCTTATTAACCGGCATGCTGGAACAGCTATTGTATGCCAACGACAATCCGACCCTGCCTTATTTAAACGTCCATTCGCAGCAGCGCTTACACGGTGTCAGATTGGTACCCAGCCCCAATTGGTCGGTCGCACGGTTTGATTATGAAGCGGCCATTAATGCCTTAACCAGTGAACCGTCCAACTGGCCTCAGTCGACTCGCGATGTCGCAGAAATTCGCGTCGAGATTAATTATAAGCCGTCGCGGGGTCTGGCGAGTAAGTTAAGTGACAGCCGCCGTTTAACACTCGATCTGGTTGATTACCCCGGTGAATGGTTATTGGATTTACCGATGCTTGATCAGGATTATAACGACTGGAGTCAGCAACAGTCGCGGTTAGCGAGGCAACCACTTCGCAGTGACATTTTTGCGGACTGGCACCAGCGGGTCGAAAATAGTATTCGCAACAACGATGATATCGACAAGACGCTGCGCCGCTTAGCGAATGATTATCAGCAGCAACTGAAACGCTGCAAAAATGAATTTGGCTTATACTTTTTGCAGCCAGGGCGACACTTGTTACCGGGCGAGCTGGCCGGAGCACCGGCGCTGGATTTTTTCCCCTGGCCGAGCCATTTAACCATGCCCGAATCATGGCGCCCGGTACTGGAAAGTAAGTACCGTTATTACCAGGACAAGGTCATAAAGCCCTTTTACAAAGAATACTTTCAGAATTATAACCGTCAGGTAGTGCTGGTGGACGTGTTATCTGCCTTGCAGGCTGGTGAAAATGCACTAGCTGAACTTAAGCTGGCATTGAATGAGCTGATGAAGAGCTTTGATTACGGCCACAACAGCCTGCTGAAGCGTTTGGTCGCGCCGCAAATTGACAAAGTCGCACTGGTTGCGGCCAAAGCTGACCATGTGGCGCCGCCGCAGCACGCCAATATGCGTCAGCTATTAGCCCAGTTAATGCAACAAAGCAGTCAGCAACTCTCGTTTGAACGTATTCAGTATCAATTATTCGCCACCGCCGGCGTGGCGGTTTCGCAGTCAGGAGAGCGACCCGACGGCACACTGGTTTTGGACGGCTATGACGATACCGGCGAACGGGTTCGTATTAAAGCGCCGCAGGTGCCGGCAACCTGGCCGAGTTCACAACAATGGCAACAAGGTTTCGCATACCCACGCTTTTATCCCCACTTTAGCAGTGGTCAGTCGCCGTTACCGCATATCCGCTTGGACCAGTTACTGGAATTTTTATTAGGAGATAAGTTGCGATGAGGCAGCAGTCACAACAACCTAAACAAGGAACCGCCGAGCTGGAATACCTGGATCCAGACGATGATGCCATTAAACCCGTGGCTCTCGAACCGACTGAGGTGTCAGAACCCTTGCCGAGCCGACCGCAAAAACGACGTCACCTTAGCCGCTGGTTGCTACTTGGTATGCTACTGCTGTTGGCAGCAGTAACCATTGAGTCAGCCTTACTCATTGTCGAGAGTTTTAATCAACACTGGCTGCTGGGCGTGTTATGGAGCGGCGGCTTAAGCATCTTATTGCTATTACTTATTATCTTTGTTGGCCGCGAATTTCTGCTGCTGCGTAAACTAAAACGACGCTGGCGCCGGGATACGCAAACAGCACAGCCACAACAGTTATTGAATGAGTTAAAACATCCCGATTTGGCGCAGGCGTGGCAACAGCTCGAGCAACCCTACTGGAACGAGCAAGAACGAGCAGAGCGCTTCGAGAAAGATATTCTCAGCCGGGTGGATCAGCAGGCACAGCGTATTATCAGCAAACGCGCCGCAGAAACTGCCGCCTTAGTCGCGGTCAGCCCCAGTTCGGTTGCGGATATGTTGTTATTGTTGTGGCGCAATCAGCGCATGATTGCTGATGTAGCTGCCTGTTATGGTGTCGAATTAGGTTATTGGAGTCGGCTACGACTTTGGCGTCAAACACTAGCGAATTTGGCTTATGCGGGCTTAAGCGAATTAGCGGTGGATCTGGGCGCTCAATGGCTCAGTGCAGAGCTGATGACAAAACTGTCCGCGCGCGCGGGGCAGGGTCTAGGCGCTGGCCTTTTGACGGCGCGACTGGGTTATCAGGCCGTTAATTTAACGCGGCCACTGCCTTTTCATTACACCAAACGTCCCGGCTACGCGCGCCTGCAAAAAGATATCTTAACGCAACTGAGTCAGTTGTTACCGGGTATTTACCGGCGCTCGAAAGGCACCGAAAAAGAATCGCAAAGGGCCGGTGAGACGTCCTGAATGATTGCCACTGGAAAATTTACGTTACACAAAAGCCTGCGCTTGTCGCGGGCTTTTTTATTGCCTTAACGCCCGCCTTCAATGCACTCTTAGAATTAATAAACGCGGTAACAAGTTTTTAATAATATAGGTGAAAAACGCATCACTATGGCTAATTCTGATAACAATAATAAAACAGCCTGGCAGATGGCTACACAAGTTATCCACGCCGGCAGTGGGCACGATGATCCTCATGGTGCGCTGGCGGCTCCGTTGTATCAAACGTCAACCTTCAAGTTTGCCAATACCGAGCAAGGCTCAGCTCGCTTTGCCGGGGAAGAAGGCGGCTATATTTACAGTCGGCTGGGTAATCCCACTACGCATGAGTTAGAAACGCGTGTCGCGGCGTTGGAAGGTTACGATGCGGCTGCAGCAACAGCCACCGGAATGGGTGCCATTGCCGCAACGACTATGGCGTTTGTTAAGGCCGGTGATCACATTATAGTTTCTGATGCGATTTATGGCTGTAGTTTCGCCCTGTTCAGTGAGTTATTTGAACGTTTTGGCGTGCATGCCGATTTTGTCGACTTAACTGACGCTGATGCGCTAACCGCGGCGCTTAAAGACAACACGCGATTGGTGTTTTTGGAAAGCCCGGCTAACCCGCATTTAAAGCTGGTTGATATCGAAGCAGTAAGTCAAATACTAGCCGGCCGCGATATCAAGCTGATTGTCGACAACACGTTTATGACACCGTTATTACAGCAACCAAAACAACTGGGTGCTGACCTGGTTATTCACAGCGCCACCAAATTTTTGAATGGTCACGGTGACGTTGTCGCCGGCATCGTTTGCGGCAGCAATGATGACATTGCGCTGATTAAAGGCACGACGCTAAAAGATATGGGTGCAACCATTAGCCCGCACGATGCGTGGTTAATTTTAAGAGGTTTAAAAACGTTAGATGTGCGGATGCAGCGGCATTGTGAAAATGCAGAAAAAGTCGCTGACTTTTTGCATAAGCATAGTTTAGTGCGCAAGGTTTACTATCCGGGATTAGCTGAACACCCGAATCACAGTTTAATCGGCACCCAGATGCGCCATGCCGGTGCTGTTATTGCGTTCGAGCTTGATGGCGATGAAGCACAGGCACGTTACTTTTTAAATCAGCTACAGATGATACCGCTGGCAGTGAGTCTGGGGGATGCAGAAACCTTGATACAGCATCCGGCGTCAATGACACATTCGCCTTATACCCCGGAGGCACGTCAAAAAGCCGGTATTAGCGATACGCTGGTTCGCATAGCCGTAGGGCTGGAAGCTGCTCAGGACATCATTGCTGATCTTAGCCAGGCACTGCAGTCCAGTCAGCAGCGTTGGCAACGAAGCGCATAAAAAATTACGACTAACACAACAAGAGGAAGGTATGGGTAAACAGAGTCAATACGTATCCAAGCAGCCGGACGAGAATGGCATCATTCATTGGACCGACGAGGAGAATGCAATCTGGCATGATTTAGTTGAGCGCCAGTTAAAATGTATTCCCGGAAAAGCCTGTGACGAGTATATGAAAGGACTCGAGTTACTCGATCTACCGACAGATCGCTTACCGCAATTACACGAACTCAATGAGGTGCTTGAGCGCGAGACCGGCTGGCAAGTGGCCGCGGTGCCGGCGCTTATTCCGTTCGACGAATTTTTCCGGCTACTGGCTAATAAACAATTCCCGGTAGCAACCTTTATTCGTACACGGGAAGAGTTTGACTACCTGCAAGAGCCAGATATTTTCCACGAGATTTTTGGCCATTGCCCGTTGTTAACGAACCCGGCCTTCGCTCACTTTACCCATCAATACGGTAAGCTGGGTTATGCTGCCTCACCTAAAGAGCGTGTATACTTAGCGCGTTTATATTGGTTTACCGTGGAATTTGGTTTGATGAAAACCAAAGAAGGGTTACGCATTTATGGTGGAGGTATTTTATCGTCACCGGCAGAAACCGAGTACGCCGTAAACAGCGATAAGCCCGAACGTAAGCCGCTGAAAGCGCTGGACGCGCTACGCACGCCATACCGCATTGATATTATTCAGCCGGTGTACTACACCATCGAAAGTGTTGATGAACTATTTGAAATTTCCGACATGGATATTATGGCGTTGGTTCAAGAAGCAATGGAACTCGGCTTGTTTGAGCCGAAATTTCCGCCAAAACCAAAAACCGATGTCGCATAAGACATAAATCCAGTAACTTGCGCCTCTGGCGCAAGTCAAAAAATAAACCAAAGGAGCAACAATGTCTCTAGATAGCGAAAAATGCGAAGCCTGTCGTGGCGACGTGCCAAAAGTAAGCGACGACGAGCTTAAAGAGTTAATGCGTGAAATCCCCGAGTGGACCCCAATCACCCGTGACGGCGTGATGATGCTACAACGCGAATATAAGTTCAAAAACTTCCGTCAGGCTCTAGCCTTCACTAATCGCGTCGGCGAGCTTGCCGAAGAAGAAAAGCACCATCCGGAGATCACCACCGAGTGGGGCAAAACAACCGTTATCTGGTGGACGCACGCAATTGACGGTCTGCATCGCAATGATTTTATTATGGCGGCAAAAACCGATAAGGTTGTTGAAGCGTAATTAATTTACGTAGCTTTCGACCAATGGAATAAAACCCCAGCCGAGTGCTGGGGTTTTTGCTATCTGTCCGGGGTCAGATGCTGTACTATTTGCTTTACAAACATTCGATGATTTGACGTGAGAGTTAAACGCCAGGGTTATGAGACTAGAGATTACATGCGACGACCGTTTAGGAATCTGTCAGGACGTTTTACAGATACTGCGCGATCAAGAGATTGATTTACGCGGCATAGAAGTTGATCCGCGCGGTAAAATATTCCTCAACTTCCCGGAGTTGGCATTTGAAGACTTTAGTCATTTAATGCCGCAGATTCGTCGTATCCCCAACGTTAAAGATGTTAAGACGATCCCCTACATGCCGTTTGAGCGTGAGCACTTTGAGTTTAGCTTGCTGTTGAGTACCTTGCCGGATCCGGTGTTATCCATAGACAGCAAAGGCCAAATCGATATTATCAACGATGCTGGTGTGCAGTTACTAGCAGGTAACAATGAACAGCTCAAAGGCGAACTCATCAATCAGTATATTCATGGTTTTTCGATTTTGCGCTGGTTAGATAAGGAGCCCAAAGAGCCCACTTACGAGGCGATTCTTATTGGGCAAAGTGAATATCACGCGCAGTTATTACCGATTTGGGTCACCGCAGAGGATGGCGGTGAAACCTTTGCCGGAGCGGTTATTACCTGTAAAACCGAACCGATCACAGCCACTTGGCAGCGTGGCGACAATCAATCAGCGTTTGGTGGCATTTTAACCGAACACGCGAGTATAAAGCGTGTGCTTAAAGACGCACAGCGTATGGCAGAACTCGATGCGCCGTTATTGATAGAAGGCGAAACCGGCTCGGGGAAAGAGTTGTTAGCCAAGGCCTGCCACTTTGCCAGCGCGCGCTTTGAAAAACCATTTTTAGCGATTAACTGTGCGGCGCTACCGGATAACGTTGCCGAGAGTGAATTATTTGGTCACGGTGAGGGTAGTCTGAGTCATCAAAGTGCACGAAAAACCGGGGTTTTAGAGCAAGCTGCCGGCGGTACCGTGTTACTGGACTCCGTGGGTGAAATGTCCATAAGCTTGCAGGCCAAATTATTGCGCTTTTTAGAGGATGGCGTATTTCGTCGCATTGGTGAGGAGCAGGAAGTCAGTGTTGATGTGCGGGTAATTTGTACCGCTCAGGACCAATTGTACGCATTGGTGGAGCAGGGTAAGTTCCGTGAAGATTTATATTATCGCCTGAACGTCTTATCGCTAAACCTGCCGCCGTTGCGAGAGCGTGGGGCAGATGTTCTGTTGTTGGCGGAACATTTTATTAATCAAGCCTGCAAAACCTTGGGTAGAAGCCAGGTTAAGCTGGGTCGCGCGACACGCGAAAAGTTACGACGTTATCAATGGCCGGGTAATGTCAGACAACTTGAAAACACCATGTTCCGCTCAGTATCAATGCTTGAAGGCGACATTCTTGAGCCCGGCGATGTACGTTTGCCTGAACTAAAACAATCCGATGAACCCTTAGCCATCGATATGGATGATCTGAGTTTAGATGATGCCGTGCGGCAGTTTGAAGCCAGCATTCTAAAACGCTTGTATCCTAGCTTCCCCAGTACGCGGCAACTAGCTAAGCGGTTGGGCCTTTCACATACCGCTGTTGCTAATAAGTTACGAGACTATGGCATTGGAAAACAACGCAAGCGTAAATAAAAGCGGACACTAAAAAACGGTTGTAAAAATATGTTTACAATCAAAATCAATCAAAAACGCGCTAATTGTAACGACTCGAGCGCGTTTTTTTGTGCCTGCTTCCGCCTGTAAAAAAAACGCTACAGCGGTCGTGCCGACTTCGCAAAAATCTGTGTGTGTCAGAAGCTCGCCAAGTTCCGGCCATCCTTCTAAAGTAAGCTGACAAACAACAACATTACAAATGACATAAAGTCATGAAACCGAACACGAGGAAGGAACACACTATGTCAGAACAAATGACTAACCCCCTGAATACCGATGGTTTTGAATTCGTTGAGTACACGGCTCCGGATCAAAAGGGTATCGACGCGTTAAAAGACTTATTTGATAAGCTGGGCTTTACAGAAGTGGCCAAGCACAAATCTAAGCAAGCTTGGTTATACAAACAAAATGATATTAACTTTGTGGTAAATGCGGAGCCAGGCGGTCAGGCTGAAGAGTTTGCACAAGATCACGGGCCCAGCGTTTGTGGTATGGCGTGGCGAGTGAAAGATGCCGTGCACGCACAGCAGCATTCTTTGGAGAACGGCGCTAAAGCCTTCCCTGACGAGAAGGGTGTTGTCGAGAGTATCCCGGCGGTTTTCGGTATCGGTGAGAGTGCACTGTATTTCATTGATAATTATGAAAACAACGAAATTTATAAGCAGCATTTTGATTTCTATGACAACTGGGAAAACAAAATGAAAGACCACGCGGCAGGTCTGTACGAAATTGACCACCTGACGCATAACGTATTCCGCGGCAACATGGATACCTGGGCAGGCTTTTATGAGCGCATTGGTAACTTCCGCGAAATCCGTTATTTCGACATTGAAGGAAAGCTGACAGGTCTGCTAAGCCGTGCAATGACTGCACCTTGCGGCAAAATCCGTATTCCAATTAACGAGTCGCACGACGACAAGTCACAAATTGAAGAATACCTGCGTGAATACAAAGGCGAGGGCATTCAGCACATTGCACTCACCTCAGACAACATCTACAAAACCGTTGAAGACCTGCGCTCAATTGGTATGGAATTCATGGACACGCCGGACACCTATTACGAGAAAATCAACGAGCGTGTTGAAGGCCATGACGAAGACGTTGACGCGCTACGCAAGCAACGCATTCTGATTGACGGAGCGCCAATGAAAGACGGTATTTTGCTGCAAATCTTCACGCAAACTGTGATTGGTCCGGTATTCTTCGAGATCATTCAGCGTAAAGGTAACGAAGGCTTTGGCGAAGGTAACTTTAAAGCGCTGTTTGAGAGCATTGAAGAAGACCAAATTCGCCGGGGAGTATTAGACGATGCGTAAATGGATCAGCTTCCCGAAGCAGGAAGGGACGTCGTCACGACAAGCCCATGCTGACTTTCCGGAGCAGGCCATTTATGAGCGCGAAGCGGGTCGCAGCGGCTTTTTTGGCCCTGCGACACACTTCCATCATCAACATGCGCCGACCGGTTGGTCGGAATGGGAAGGTCCGCTTAAACCGCGTGCCTTTGATTTTAACCAGCTTACCGAGCAAGCGCCGGAAAATCCGTGGTTAACGCCGGATTTGCTGTCAAACAACAGTTGTAAGTTCCGTATCTGGCACTGCTCAGAGAATATGCCGTATTTGGTGCGCAATGCTGACGGCGACGATCTGTTGTTTGTGCATGAAGGCAGCGGTCACTTGTATTGCGACTATGGCCATATTCACCTGGTTAAGGGTGACTACTTCTTAGTGCCGCGTTCGACCAACTGGCGCTTAGAGCCCGGCGAGAAAATGGAATTGCTGATGATTGAAACCACCAATGGTTCGTATCAGCTGCCGGAGAAGGGCATTGTCGGTAACCATGCGGTATTCGACCCGGCGGTTCTGGATACGCCTGCCATTGATGACGAGTTTAAAGCACAGTACAGCGAAGACAGCTGGAAAGTGTATGTTAAGCGTCATCAGCAAGTCAGCGTTATTACTTATCCGTATAACCCGTTGGATGCCATTGGCTGGCACGGTGATTTAGCCCCCGTGCGTTTGAACTGGCGTGACATACGGCCACTAATGAGTCACCGGTATCACTTACCGCCGTCAGCACACACAACGTTTGTTGCTGAACGTTTCGTGGTGTGTACTTTTGTGCCACGTCCTATCGAGTCTGATCCTGGCGCACTTAAAGTGCCGTTTTATCACAACAACGATGATTATGACGAGGTGTTGTTCTACCACGAGGGTGACTTCTTTAGCCGCGATAATATTGACCGTGGTATGGTAACCTTCCATCCGGCAGGATTTACCCATGGCCCACACCCGAAAGCTTTCAAGGCGGGTCGGGAACATAAAAAGAAATTCACTGACGAAGTCGCAGTCATGCTGGATACACGCGACGCATTGCAAATGAGCGACGCGGCGATGAAAGTCGAGAATCCAGATTATGTCTACAGCTGGCAGGAGAAATAACAACTTATGAAATTAGCCACTTATAGAAATGGAACGCGTGACGGCCAGTTAATGGTAGTCAGCAAAGACTTAACCCGAGCGGTTGCAGTACCGGCAATTGCTTCATGTATGCAAGAAGCCATTGATAACTGGGACGATGTTGAGTCAAAGCTTAATGACGTTTACACGCAACTGAATAAAGGTAGCGTTGATGGTGAAGTGACTTTTGAGCAAGTCATGTGTGAGTCGCCATTGCCTCGCGCGTATCAGTGGGCCGACGGCAGCGCGTATGTCAACCACGTTGAATTGGTACGTAAAGCACGTGGTGCCGAAATGCCACCGAGCTTCTGGGAAGATCCACTGATGTATCAAGGTGGCTCGGATGACTTCTTAGGTCCACATGATGAAATTCAAATGGCGAGCACCGAGTGGGGTATTGATTTTGAAGGCGAAATTGCTGTAGTTACTGACGACGTACCTATGGGTATCGATGCGAAGTCGGCTGCAAGTCACATTAAACTACTTATGTTGGTTAACGATGTGTCATTGCGTGGCCTTATTCCGGGCGAACTCGGCAAAGGCTTTGGCTTTTTCCAGAGTAAACCATCGTCTGCGTTCTCGCCTGTGGCGGTAACGCCGGACGAGCTGGGCAGTGCCTGGAAGGACAGTAAAGTTCACTTACCATTGTTGTCGCACTACAACGGTAAGCCGTTTGGTAAGCCAAACGCGGGCGAGGACATGACCTTTGACTTTGGTCAGTTAGTTGCGCATGCGGCTAAAACTCGAAACCTGGGCGCGGGCGCTATTATTGGTTCGGGTACGGTGTCGAATAAACAAGGTACAGACCACGGAACCGCTATTGCTGAAGGTGGCGTTGGTTATAGCTGCATTGCCGAAGTCCGTATGATCGAAACCATTCGTGATGGCAAGCCAACGACTGAGTTCATGAAATTTGGTGACACCATCCACATGGAAATGAAAAATGCTGATGGCGAGTCCATCTTTGGTGCTATCGATCAAAAAGTGGTTGAATACAAAGGACCTTCAGCATGATGAAGCTCTATGGATACTGGCGCTCAAGCGCCAGTTTTCGTGTCAGACTGGCGCTTTATTTAAAAGAGCTGCCGTTTGAATACCATCCGGTGCACCTGGTAAAAGATGGTGGCGAGCAGCATACCCCCGAATATCGCAAGTTGAACCCTGCCGGACTGGTACCGACCTTTGTCGACGATGACGTGACGCTTAACCAGTCACTGGCGATAATCGAGTACCTGGATGAACGTTATGCGACCAACCCGCTGCTGCCGTCGGCGACTGTCGATCGGGCGCGTGCGCGTGCGTTGGCTTATGATCTGGCTTGCGAGCTACAGCCGGTAACTAACCTGCGCGTATTAAAATATTTAACCGGTGAGCTTAATTGCAGCGATGAACAGCGCACGGGCTGGATACATCATTGGGTAACGACCACGTTCACCGCATTTGAACAGCGCCTGACCGAAACAGCAGGTGATTATTGCTATGGAGATTCGGTAACATTAGCGGATATTTGCTTGTTACCGCAAGTGTACAATGCCGAGCGTTTTAAGGTACCGTTAGATAACTACCCAACGCTGGTTGCAGTGCATCACCGCTTACAACAATTAAACGCGGTACAGCAGGCACGCCCAGAGAATCAGCCAGACGCACAATAAGGAATAACAACATGCTAAAATCACGTTTAGTGATAGCAATAGGGGCGGCATTAATGGCCGCCTCTTGCGCATCTACAACACCAGCTAATGACTCCGCTAACACATCTAATGCAACCGCACCACAGGTACAAACCTTAAGTGCGAACCCGCTTGCCTCTGCACAAGGCACGGCTGAATTAACCATAGAACAGATCATGGCCGATCCGGACTGGATGGGGCGTTTTCCGGAAAATGCTTTCTGGAGCATGGATGGTGAACACATTCTGTTTTATCAGAAGCGCGAAGGCAGTGAAATCCGTGACCTGATGATTATCAACAATGCTGAAGGCGAAGCCAGTAAAGTGGCGCTGTCGGACTATCACCTGTATGTGGCGGACGAAAAAGAGCAGTCCGTTGCCGGTAATTGGCTGGCCTACACTTTTGAGGGCAATGTGTTTGCCCGCTTTGGCGACGGCAGTGTTAAGCAACTGACCCGTGACGAAGCCCGCCAGCATAACTTACAAGCCATGACGGACGGCTCTTTAAGCTATCAGCAGGGCAACGACTTTTATGTGATTGATGTTAACTCCGGCCTGACGCGTCAGGTTGCTGCTATCAAGTTTGCCGATGCACCCAAAGCGAATGAAGCGCCAAAAGATTACTTAGCGAAAGAAGAACAACAGCTTATTCAGTACGTGCAGAAAGAGCGTAAAGCGGCTGAAGAACGTTTTGAACGTCAACAACAGTTACAGTCTCAAAACGTCAGCCTGGCTCCTAAGCCTTTTTATCTGGATAAGTCGAAGCAGTTAGTTCAGGCACGTTTGTCACCGCGCGGCGATAAAATTGTTGCGGCGATTAGCGAGCCGAACAAATGGCGTGAAGACGGCGATATCATGCCAAACTACATTAACGAAGACGGCCGAGTTTCCAGCGAACAGGTACGCCGCCGTGTCGCTGATGCGCTGCCAGATGAAGATCAGTTAGTAATCCTGGATTTAGAAAACCACACTGATACGGCTCTGACTTACAATACGTTGCCGGGCTGGAATGAGGATGTACTGGCTGACGTTAAGCGTGAGAACCATCAAGCGCGTGGCGAAACCTATGAATCAGAACAAAAACCACGTCCAATTCATTTAATGGCCGATTGGGGCTGGGAAAATGGTGCGATTCAGTGGAATGACAACGGCACTGAGTTGGCGGTTATGCTGGAAGCCTGGGACAACAAAGATCGCTGGATTGCGACTGTTGATTTCGGCGGCAAAAAATTAGTGCCACAGGATCGCCTGCACGATGATGCCTGGATTAACTATACTCACAACGAGTTTGGTTGGTTAAACGACGAGAGCCTGTGGTTCATGTCTGAAGCCGATGGTTATTCGCATTTGTATGTGAAGCCGCTGAACGGTGACACTCAGCAGCTCACCGAAGGCAACTATGTCGTCGAAACGGCGGAGTTAAGCAACGACGCTGAGTACCTTTACTTTCAGGCCAATATTGAGCACCCGGGTATTTACGAAGTTTACCGTGTAAAAACTGACGGTAGCTCAGAGCCGGAAGCGATGACGGATTTAGACGGCATGACGGCGTTTGAGTTAAGCCCGCAAGCAGACGAGCTGATTCTGACCCACTCAACGCCATTAATGCCGCCTGAGCTTTATCATAAAGAGGCTAACGTCAGCGATGCGCCTGAGCGGATGACCCATACGGTGTCAGAGAAGTTCCTTAGCATCGACTGGACAGCGCCGGATGTTGTCGGCGTTGAGTCGAGCCATGTTGATGAGCCTGTTTACACGCGTATCTACACGCCGGAAGGTTTTGATGCCGAGCGTGCAGAAGAATACCCGGCAGTGGTGTTTATCCATGGTGCTGGCTACTTGCAAAATGCGCACATGGGCTGGTCTGGTTACTTCCGTGAGTTTATGTTCCATAGCCTGCTGAACAAGCACGGCTACGTGGTCGCGGATCTTGATTATCGGGGCTCTAAAGGCTACGGACGCGACTGGCGCACGGCCATTTATCGCCAAATGGGCACGCCGGAAGTAGAAGATTTAGTCGATGTGGCGAGCTATCTGGAAACCAACCTGAACGTTGATGGTGACCGCCTTGGCACGTACGGTGGCTCCTATGGTGGCTTCTTAACCTTTATGGCGCTGTTTAAAGAACCGGGATTATTTGAAGCCGGCTCTGCATTGCGTCCGGTCACTGACTGGGCACATTACAATGTCGGTTATACGTCCAACATTCTGAACCTGCCTCAGGACGATACCATTGCGTACCGTCAAAGCTCGCCTATCTACTTTGCTGAGGGCTTAGAAGATGCGTTGCTGATCAATTCACCGATGATTGATGACAATGTATTTTTCCAGGACAGCGTACGGTTGGTACAGCGTTTAATCGAGCTGAAGAAAGAAGACTGGGAAACAGCTATTTACCCGGTTGAACCGCACGGTTTCCGCCAGCCGGAAAGCTGGCTGAACGAATACCGTCGGATTTTCAAACTGTTCGAGGAAAACCTAAAGTAAGCACCTAAGCTTAGTCTTTATGGGGAACGGCGTCGCTTAACCGACGCCGTTCTAATTTTAACAACACGGCAGCACTAAGTAGTCCGGCAGCGTGAATTAGTGCCACATCGTCACCAACAAAGTGAGCCGGTCGCCAGCCGAGTAATTCAGCAATAACTTTTATCACCAGTAATACACTGACGCCCCATAACCAGCGGTGCTGTTTGGCGTCTCGGACCAGGCAATAAAGCAATAGCCCGTGAATAACCCCCGATAAACCAACAAATTGCACTTCGAACGGCAGTAGCAGCAGGCTAATGGTTACCCCGCTTAACAGCGTCGCATTAATCAGCCACCGACTGGATAACAAATCTCTCCAAATGACCACGATAACCGCTAGTGCCAAATAATTGAACAGGGCATGCGACCAGTCCAAATGCAGCAAATGAGCCGCTATTAGCGGCCAGCCCTGACTAATGGCAGTGTCGCTATTATAGGTGAGGGCCTGGTGCCACTGTGGATTTAGCTGCAGTACCGCCATAACGATAAGCAGTAGAATTAATCCAAAAACACCGTGTTCGAGCTTTTGCATGATTGATCTCATTGCACCTGTGGTCATGGGTTCGTATGATAGAGGCAAAATGCTGTAACAGAAAAGGGATTGTATGAAAATTAATGTCAGGTACACGATAGTCGCATCAGTGTTGTCATCATTTTTGCTGGCTTGTAGTCCACAGTCGCAAGAGTCGTCGCAAACCAGCACAGCTCAGACAAAGGCGCCGGAGAAAACCTCTGTTGAAGTCCGTGAACCTGAAGCAGCAACGGGATTTGCTGATAAAAAAGCCGTTCATAGCAAAAACTTTATGGTGGCTGCCGCCAACCCTCATGCGGTTAATGCCGGTTACGAGGTGTTGAAAGATGGTGGTAGTGCGGTTGATGCGGCGATTGCCGTGCAAACTATGCTGGGATTAACCGAACCACAGTCGTCAGGCATTGGTGGTGGCGCGTTTATTTTGTATTGGGACAACAGCGAGAAAAAGCTCTATACGGTTGATGCTCGTGAGACGGCGCCGATGAATGCCACTGATGAGTTATTTTTAGATGAACAAGGTAATGCGCCGCGTTGGATTGATGCTGTGGTTGGCGGCCGCTCAGTCGGTACTCCCGGTGTATTGCGCGGCCTGGAACTGGCGCATCAACGTTGGGGTAAAAAGTCATGGTCCAGTTTATTTGACGATGCGATCAGTTTAGCCGAGCAGGGCTTTGAAGTATCGCCACGGCTGGCTAAGCTAGTTGAGATGGAAATAAACCCGGGCGTCAAGAAAATGCCCGCTGCAAGCGCTTATTTTTTCCCTGATGGTGAGCCGCTGCAAGCCGGTGAACTGTTGAAAAACCCTGACTATGCAAACAGCTTGTCATTAATAGCCGAGCAGGGCGCTGATGCGTTTTACACAGGTCCCCTGGCGGAAAAAATTGTTGATGCGGTACAAAATAGTCCCATTGCACCGGGTAAGTTAAGTTTAAAAGATCTGGCCAATTATGAGGCAAAAATTCGTCAGCCGGTGTGCGATAACTACCGTCAGTTTCAGGTGTGCGGTATGGGGCCACCAAGCTCAGGTGGTTTGACGACATTGCAGACACTGGGTGTTTTAGCCAACTTTGAGTTAGCAGAAATGCCGATTAACGGTTTGGAACCTACACACTTGTTTACTCAGGCGTCACGTATGGCATTCGCTGACCGTAACCAATGGATTGCCGACCCGGACTTTGTTGATGTACCCGTTGCTGCCATGCTGGATGACGATTACCTGGCGTCGCGCGCGCAACAAATTAGCGGCGACGATATGGGCAAAGCTAGCCCCGGCTTATACCTGCAGCCAGAGTACCGTCAGGATATTGCTTATGAACGTCCTAATACCAGCCATATGAGTATCGTTGATGCCGAAGGTAATGTAGTATCGATGACGACCAGTATTGAGATGGGCTTTGGCTCGACCGTCATGGCAGGCGGATTCTTGTTAAACAATCAGTTGACTGACTTTTCGTTAGTGCCAATGGCTGGTGATACGCCGATTGCTAACCGGGTTGAGCCGGGCAAACGTCCGCGCAGTTCGATGTCGCCGACAATAATACTGGATGAACAAGGCAAGCAAGTTGTGCATGCTGTTGGGTCACCTGGCGGTAGCCGCATCATTAATTATGTGACGCAAACCATTGTCGGGTTGATTGACTGGCAGCTGGATATGCAGCAAGCGATGAATATTGGTCACGTAACAAACCGTAACGACTATACATCGCTGGAGAAAGGCATGGCGATCGAAAAGCACGCCGAAGCACTTAAAAAACGAGGTCATGACGTGCGTGTTATGGATTTAAATAGCGGTTTACATGGCATAACGATTAACCCGGATGGAACATTAACCGGCGGTGCAGACCCGCGTCGGGAAGGCATTGTAAATGGGGAATAGCATGCACATAAAAGCCGGTATGTTTTTGTGCTTATTAAGCATTATTTTGCTTGGCGGGTGCAAAGAAGTAGACCGCGACTTTTTTAGTGACGGTGACGCCGATACTGAAGAGACACAAGCCGTTAAAGGGTTTTATCAATCAATCTATCGTGATGATGATCTGAATAAGGCAAAGTATTTCGCGTCGGAGAGAATGGATGGCTTGATTGATCATTATGCGACCTTAAATGGCGTGGAACGCTATGTCCTGGGTCGCTATTATGAGCAAGTTAAACTTACTATCGAGGCGGAATCCATAGTTCCTTATCTCAATAAAAAAGAGGAGCGAAGGGCTACGGTTATATTTGATGGTCAATACAATGGCGAGAACGTCAAGGATAGCCGTGACGTTGTGCTGGTTAAAGAGAAAGGCCAATGGCGCGTTGATCAAATTCTTGACCCGCGCTATCGACCCTAATAGGTTAACGCGTCTATTAAGCGTTTTTTAATGTATCAGTGTAAGGTGGCCAGCCCATTGCTTTGCCTGCCAATAAATGCAGATGAATATGGTAAACGGTTTGGCCACCGT
Organism: Idiomarina sp.; assembly: GCF_019431395.1. Lineage (NCBI taxonomy): Bacteria > Pseudomonadati > Pseudomonadota > Gammaproteobacteria > Alteromonadales > Idiomarinaceae > Idiomarina > Idiomarina sp. Next base: position 1,091,942 of record NZ_CP080268.1, on the reverse strand, counting down.
GTTCGTTACAATTCATAACACAGCGATAACCATCTTTGGCGAAACCGTGTTGCACAGCAAGCTTGCCGGCAACCACATACAGGTGGCCAACGATAGCAGCATCCTCGTCCTCGATATCATTAACGGTAGCAATAGGCTTTTTAGGAATAATCAGTAGGTGCACAGGCGCCTGTGGATTAATATCTTTAAACGCCAGAGCGACATCATCTTCGTAGACGATGTCAGCGGGAATTTCGCGATTGATGATCTTGCTAAATATCGTTTCTTCGGCCATAACGCATTCCTTGATTTAATGACATAGGCTGTAACTTACTGAATTCCATGGTACTGATACAGCGCACATCGGGCAATCGTTCTGCGTTATTTAGTTGATTTTATCTGCTAACACATAGTGGCCATGGCTGCGGCCGGAAAAAACAATATCAACCATCGGATGCTGAATGGCCTGTTCGGTAAAGTCAGGCTCCAGGCTGGATTCACAGACATAGGTTTGGATGGACGAGTTATTTACCAGTACGTGATACCAGGGTTGTTGTTTTGAAGGCCGCGTGGTCGCCATACGCTCATACCAATCATTCGATAGACTGAACTCTGGGTCGGCATCAATAATGACCCCACGGTAACCATAAAGTGAATGTGTAATCAGCTGACCGATAGCAAATTTAGCGCGAACCATAGCATGTGCACCCTGTTGTGAGACCGACATCATATTTTCCCTAATTTGATTGCTGTTTTCTTATCGGCACGAGCGTGCTAAAACTGAACTATAAAAATGTAAAGTTTGAGGAAATAGTCATGCTAAATAACGATGAAAACCGGGATTTTATGCGTATGTCGGTGAATGCTGAGGCAAAAGTTATTGTTGGCTATGATGAAGGGGGCGATCACGAGCAGGTATTGGATGCAATATGCCTGGACTTGAGTGCAACAGGAGCATCGTTGCATTTGCAGAGCCCTGTCGAGCAAGGCGAGTCAGTTGTTATTTATATAAAAGCCGGAAAGGTTCCGGCATTTAAAGCCAAAGCCGAAGTCGTACGTAGCCAACGTCTGGAAGAGGGCGACTATCAGCTCGGCTGTAAGATAACCGAGCTGTTATAGCCCAAGACTGTTACATCACTCGCATGCCGGGCTTGGCACCATCATGCGGATTAAGAATGTAAATTTCGTCCTTCCCGGGGCCTGCTGCCAGCACCATACCTTCGGACATACCAAAACGCATTTTGCGTGGCGCTAGGTTGGCGACCATTACCGTCAACTGCCCAATCAATTTTTCCGGCGCATAAGCGGACTTTATTCCGGCAAATACTTGACGCTGCTCACCGCCTAAATCCAGTGTCAGCTTTAACAACTTGTCTGCGCCTTCGACGTGTTCAGCATTCGCAATCAGCGCGACGCGCAGATCAACCTTGGCGAATTCGTCAAAACTGATTTGCTCTGCCAGTGGCTCTTTCTTTAATTCATCATTAGCAACGGCAGGTGCTGCTGATGCTTGAGCCTGCTGTTGTTCTTTAGACGCCTCTAACATAGCGTTAATATCATCCATTTCGACGCGTTGCATTAACGCTTTAAATTTATTAATCGGGTGATTAGTCAAAGCGCTACGATGACTGTCCCAACTAAAGCGATCATTTAAAAAGTTCTGCACTGATTTAGATAATTCCGGTACCACCGGCGTCAAATAGATCATTAGCAGACGGAATAGGTTAATGCCCAGCGAGCAAATGTCATGAACTTCGTTCTCATGATCCGGCTGTTTGATTAACTGCCATGGCTCTTTGTCGGCAATATACTGGTTGGCGCGATCGGCCAGTGCCATGATGTCGCGCATCGCTTTAGCAAATTCGCGCTGCTCGTAATACTCAGCAATTTGCGTACCTGCTTGCTGAAAGTCTTCCAACAAGGTCGCATCGGCGATGTCGCTGGATAGACGGCCATCGAATTTTTTGCTGATAAAACCGGCACAGCGGCTGGCAATATTAATAACTTTACCGACCAGATCTGAGTTAACTCGTTGTGCAAAGTCAGTTAGGTTTAAATCCAAATCGTCAATTCGGCTGGTTAGCTTGGCAGCAAAATAATAACGCAGATACTCCGGGTTTAAGTGGTCAAGGTAGGTACGCGCTTTTATAAAGGTGCCCTTCGACTTCGACATTTTGGTACCGTTGACGGTGATGAAACCGTGCGCCCAGACGTTGGTTGGCTGGCGGAAGTCTGCGCCCTTTAACATCGCTGGCCAGAACAAGCTGTGGAAGTATATGATGTCCTTGCCAATGAAGTGATAAACTTCGGCTTGACTGTCCGCTTGCCAGTAGTCGTCCCAAACCGCTTTGCCGGTCGTATCGCAGTAGTTTTTAAAGCTGCTCATATAGCCGATAGGGGCGTCCAGCCAAACGTAAAAGTATTTATTTTCGGTGCCCGGAATTTTAAAGCCGAAATAGGGCGCGTCGCGCGAAATATCCCAACGTTGCAGTCCTTGCTCGAACCATTCGTTTAACTTGTTTGCCATTTCGCTTTGCAGCGAGCCGGAACGAGTCCAGCTTTTAAGCATGTCGCCAAACGCCGGCAAATCGAAAAAGTAATGCTCGGATTGACGCATTTCCGGAGTTGCTCCCGAAACCACAGAACGAGGATTCTTTAAATCCGTAGGCGCATAAGTGGCACCACAGACGTCGCAGTTATCACCATACTGATCATCAGCACCACAATCCGGACATTCGCCTTTTACAAAACGATCCGGCAAAAACATTTCTTTTTGCGGATCGTAAAGCTGCTCAATGACCTCGGTTTTTATGTGCCCGGCTTTGTCTAAGCGTGTGTATATGGTTTCGGCTAACTCGCGGTTTTCCTCACTATGGGTGCTGTAATAATGGTCAAAACCAATATTAAAGCCGGCAAAGTCGTCTTCATGTGACTTTTGCATGTCGCCGATCATTTGCTCAGGGGTAATACCTAATTGCTGCGCTTTAAGCATGATGGGCGTGCCGTGTGCATCATCGGCACACATATAATGACACTCGTTACCGCGCAGCTTTTGAAAGCGCACCCAAATATCCGCCTGGATGTAGCCCAATAAATGGCCAATATGGATAGGCCCGTTGGCATAGGGCAAAGCATTGGTCACTAAAATTTTACGTTCGCTATGGCTCATGCGAGAATCTGCTTCCATTACGGTTAATTAATTTACGTAGTAAAATATTATCATAGGACGCGCATGATACACAGAGCCAAGAGGTGGCTGATGGCACAGTTTTCTGAAAATTCTATCGACTTACCCGCTGGTATATCCAATCAATGGGTGAGCGTGGATAATGACAGCAGGCAAGCGACTTTGACACTGCCATTTGCCGCTGATATCGAGGCGGTTAACGCACAACTCAATCAGCATCCCGGTAGCAGCGATTATGATTGGGAGGTTAAGGTAAATATAAAAAAAATGCCTAACTCGCAGCCTGAACTGCCACTGACAACGGGCAACGTGATCGTGGTTTCGTCAGGTAAAGGCGGTGTCGGTAAATCGTCTGTTAGTGTTGCGCTGGCGTTAGGCGTGCAGCAGCTTGGTGCCCGCGTTGGGCTGCTGGATGCCGATATTTATGGACCCTCGATACCGACTATGCTCGGGCGTGATGAGCATGAGCTAGTTATCAACGAGCGCAATAAAATGGTGCCAATGGAACGCTTTGGTGTGCAGGTAAATTCGCTGGGCTATTTGGTTAAGGATGATGACGCCACCATCTGGCGGGGGCCCATGGCCAGTAGCGCACTGCAGCAGCTTTATCGTGATACGCAGTGGCAACCACTGGACTATTTAATCGTGGATATGCCGCCGGGCACCGGGGATATCCAGTTGACGATGGCACAAAAGCTACCGGTAACGGCAGCTGTGGTTGTTACAACGCCGCAAACGGTAGCCTTGCGAGATGCTGAAAAGGGCATAGCGATGTTTGATAAGCTGAATATTCCATTATTGGGTGTGCTGGAGAATATGAGCTTTTATGAATGCCGCCAGTGCGGTCATCAGGAGGCAATATTTGGTAGCGGGGGTGGTGCTAATATTGCTGCTTCGCACGGCGTGGAATTGTTAGCCCAGTGGCCTTTAACAACCGCGTTTCGTGATAGTCTGGATCACGAGCGGCCGTTGCTTATTGAGCAACCGGAGCACAACTTCAGTCAACTAATTAAGCAAACCGCCGCCAAAATAGCAGCAAGAATTTACCATCAAGCCGACAAAAATGTGTAATATCGACAGCAATCGGTTATATAGGGAAGCGCCATGCGATTAAATGATAAAGAAATTGAACAGTTTTTAGAGCAAGGCATTATTGGTGTTGAGCCGGCGCCACAGAAACAAAATATTTCGGGCGTAACACTGGATATTCATCTGGGCTCTGAGTTTCGTGTGTTGCAGGATCACACGGCGCCTTACATCGATATTAGTGGCTCGCGGGAAGCCATTGAACAGGCAATTCAGGAAGTCATGAGTGACGAAATTAAATTGCGGCCGGAACAAGCATTTTTTATCCACCCGGGGGAATTTGCCCTGGCTGTTACGCATGAGTCAATCCGCCTGCCGGAAGACATGGTGGGCTGGCTTGATGGTCGCTCTTCGTTGGCAAGACTGGGACTCATGGTTCACGTTACCGCGCATCGCATCGATCCGGGCTGGTCTGGTCAAATTGTGTTGGAGTTTTATAATAGCGGCAAATTACCGTTGGCGTTACGACCCGGTATGAAAATCGGCGCAATTAGCTTTGAACGTCTCAGCGGACCGTGCGAGCGCCCCTACAACAAACGCGTTGACGCAAAATACCGCGATCAGCATGGTGCCGTGGCATCGCGGATTTCGGCTGATGGTGGTTAACTACAGCGGCGGCTAGCTCAAGCACTCTGGCGGAATAACGTGGCCACGGCCCGGTCAAGCTGTTGTAGTAACGACTCGGGTGCGTGCCGGTAGTGCACCTCCGGGTCGGCGGTAAGCCCGTCAATCCGCGGTTTTTTAAGCTCGGGGTCGTGGTGGTTGGATAACACTAAGTCAACCACGTCATGACCAATGTGTGCGTTCAGAAACTCCAGTTTTTCACTCACACTCAAGGCGCCGGCCGGACCTTTTTCGTGCACCAGGTTATCGATAAAAACGACTTTACCCTGAGTTTTGCGCAGAGCCTCCGCAATATCAGCCACCAGGAATGGCGGCAGTACCGAGGTCAAAAAACTACCCGGCCCCAGGATAATCAACTCGCTGTTGTATAGGTGCCGGACTGCTTCGGGGGTAGCGTGAGCTTGCGCCGACAGGCTTAATCTCTTCGGCATATGCTCCAATTTATCGATAAGGATTTCGCCGTGGCACTCAAAGTCTTCGGCCGTTGTTGCAACCAGATCAGTGGGGCACTCAGACATAGGTAAAAGGCGCGTGTTAACGTTAAGCAAACGACTCAGTAACTGGATACCGTCAATGGGACGTGCACTAACCTGATCCAGCGTATACAACAATAAATTGCCCAAATTATGCCCGGCAAGGGAGGTTTCGCCCTCAAAACGAAAGTTTAGCACGTCCGCTGCCAGCGGTTGCTCGACTAATTGCGACAGACAATTGCGGATATCCCCCCAGGCAATGGTATGATGGGATTCACGTAATAAGCCGGTAGCGCCGCCGTTATCGGTGGTAGCCACAACGCCGATTAATCTGTGCTTTAAAAACGCCAGCGTAGAGAGTACGCGGCCTAAACCGTGACCGCCACCAATCGCTGTTATGCGGCGTAACGCCGTAATTTGCATGCAACAATCCTTTTGCTGTTTTGTCGTAAGCAGATAATGCTAAACAGTTTATTATCCAGCAAGAAAAGAGTCTATGAGTTTACAGTTTGTTAACGAATATGGAAAAAAGTTCCCGGCGCTGGTTCATCAACAGCGCATTGTTGCTGACGGCGAATCGACCTCAGTGTTGTTTAATCACTCACTTTGGCGCGCATTAGGCGGGGATGACATCAAACCTGCGCAACTTGTGGCGCAGCTAGATGGAGAAATACCCTGGCCGGCGCTCGCGCCTTTAGCTCAGAAATATGCAGGCCATCAATTTGGCCACTTTAATCCGTATCTGGGCGATGGTCGTGGGCTGTTGCTGGGTGAAATTAAAACCCCCGATGGATACTATCGAGACCTGCACCTAAAAGGCGCAGGCCCGACGCCGTACGGACGTGGTGGTGATGGCCGTGCGGTGTTACGCTCGTCGATACGGGAATATCTGGCCAGTGAAGCCTTTGCCGCGTTAGGTATACCGACCACACGGGCGTTGCTGTTGACCCGCACCGGGGGACAAATACAACGCGAGCAGCTGGAGCCCGGCGCGATGCTGCTGCGTGTTGCCTCTACCCACGTGCGTTTTGGTCATTTTGAACATTGTTATTACCGGAACCTTGCGGATACCCAACTGCAGCTGTGGGATTACGTTATCGAGCGCCACTGGCCATCGCTTAAAAATTCGACGCGAAAACAGCAATTTCGCCAGGTTATGCAAAGTACCGCAGTTATGATTGCGCTGTGGCAGGCCTACGGTTTTATCCATGGAGTTATGAATACCGATAATATGAGTTTAGTGGGCGAGACCTTTGATTTCGGCCCGTATGCCATGTTTGATCGGTACCTGCCGGATAAGATTTTTAATCATACCGATCAGGGTGGTCGTTATGGCTTTATGCAACAACCCGGTATCGGTCGTTGGAACCTGCAGCGACTGCAGGTTGCTTTAAGCGCTAGTATGGATGTGACTGAGTTTACCGAGGTGCTGGACGAGTACGAACCTTTTATACAGCAGTGCTATTTTAACCAGATGCGGCAACGGCTGGGGCTTACATCGGTGGAAACGGATCAGGCAAGGCCATTGATTGCAAGTTGGCTGGCGTTACTAGAGCAGGAACAATTAGATTATAACCGCAGCTTTGTTGAGTTAGAGCAACTACTGCAGCACTCCGATAAAGTTAACGAATTGGCGTTGGTCGCTAAAGACTGGCTGGCAGACTATCGAGCGACAGTCGACGAGCCTGATATTGAATCTATGCAGGCGGCGAACCCCGTGGTGACCTTACGCACTCATTTGTTAACCCAAGTGATTAATGCGGCAGAGCAGGGTGATGAAGCGCCATTGAATCAGTATTTGCAGGCGTTAACGACACCTTTTGATCGCAAGCATCTGAATGATAGTTGGGCTCAACCTCCGGCAGAGGAGATTGAGGCGGGCAGTCTGTCTTGCTCGAGTTAGCCTGGCGGTTGCGCTTTTAAGGTGTATAGTACAAAATCGAACACAAATAATAATATCATGGGCGGGCACATGGCCGTTGTTAGAACAAGCACAATCGCGATTGTTTTGAGTGTTTTTTCGTTTTGGGTATCGGCACAGCAATGGCAGGTACCTGCACCACAATCGTTTGATACGACAAATATTTGCCTGGGTAATTTACAGCAACCGTTAACGGTTGAGTTGGCCGATACGACGGCGCAACATGCCCGTGGACTAATGCAGCGGGAATCGCTGGGAACGTTTGAAGGGATGTTGTTTCGTTATCCTCAGGTGCGTCCGGGCAGCTCCGGGTTTTGGATGTACCAAACACTGATTCCACTGGATATTGCTTATTTAAACGCACGTGGCGAAGTCGTTAAGACTTTTACCATGCTCCCCTGTGGCAGTGATGATCCCAGCCAGTGCCGTAGTTATGCGCCGGGTAAAAACTATCAATATGCGTTGGAGATGAACGCGGGATTTTTTGCCGACCATGATATTCGGCTTGGCGACCGCGTAACCATTGTTGGCTCAGTCGAGGACGGCCAGCAATGCGACGAACTTTTGCAGTAACACCATGATAAAAATAAAGGACCAGGGACAATGATGAGAACATTTATTTTCACAGCCATTGCTGCCAGTGTACTGGCCGCTTGCGGTCAGCAGCAAACCAGTGAAGCACAATCAGAAACTTCCGTTGCAGAGCCTGAACAGCAAAGCCAGACGGCGCAACAACCGGATCTGGAAGGCTCAGCATTTAACCCCAATTACCGTGACTACCTTGAAACAATCTCAGCAGACGAATTCGCCGGGCGGGAACCGTCAACCGAGGGTGAAGAGAAGGTCGTGTCGTTTATCGAAAATCACTTTAAAGAGTGGGGCTTGAAGCCTTATAACAGTGAAACCGGCAGCTATCGGCAGTCAGTACCGCTAGTCAAGATTATGCCTTACCAGGTCAGCGACATGACTTTTAGCGGTGAAAACGCGCCGGACACCATGAAATACCGCACCGAAATGATGGCCTGGACGATGCAGGTTACCGACGAGGTAGCGGTAGAAAACAGCGACATGGTATTTGTTGGATACGGGATTGTGGCGCCGGAGTACAATTGGAATGACTACGAGGGGCTTGATGTAGAAGGCAAAACGGTGGTGATGTTCGTTAATGACCCCGGTTATGCCACGCAAGATCCTGAACTGTTTAATGGCAACGCCATGACCTACTATGGTCGTTGGACTTATAAATATGAAGAAGCAGCACGACAAGGCGCTGCCGGGGCTATTATCATTCACGAGACCGGTCCGGCAGGTTATGGCTGGGGCGTTGTTGCCAGCGGTTCGCCGGTGCGCTACGACCTGAAGAAAGAAAATAACAACATGGATCGGGCAAAAGTTGAAGGCTGGATGACGCTCGACAGCGCGCAAGACTTGTTCGCACAGTTGGATATGTCAGTTGATGAAGCGCGGCAAATGGCCTTAAGTGACGACTTTGAGGCAATGCCATTAAATGTCCAGGCTAACGTTTCGGTCAAAAACAAATTCGAAGAACTGAGCGCCTACAACGTGGTCGGTTATATCGAGGGTAGCAAGTATCCGCAAGAACACGTTATTTACATGGCTCACCATGACCATCTGGGTACCGACCCGGTGCGCGAAGATGACCCAATCTATAATGGCGCTCAGGACAACGCGACCGGAACTGCAGGTTTGTTGGCACTGGCGGAAAAATTCTCGCAGCAACCTCAGCCGGAACGTTCGATCGTGTTCCTTGCCGTTGGTGCTGAAGAAAGTGGTTTACTTGGTTCTAAATGGTATGCGGAAGAGCCCATGTTGCCGCTGAGTCAGGCCGTTGGTGGTATCAATATGGATCTGATGAATGTTTATGGCCCGGTCAAAGACATGGTCGTTATCGGTTATGGCAACAGCGAAATGGATCAGTACCTTAAGCCTTACATAGAGGAACAGGATCGTTATTTAGCGCCGAATCCAACGCCGGAAGCTGGTTTCTTTTACCGCTCAGACCATTTTAGTTTAGCCAAAAAAGGCGTGCCTATGCTGTATGCGGAAGGTGGCAATAATGATCACATAACTAAAGGCAAAGAGTGGACCGAAGAGCAGCGTGCGAAATATGTCGCTGAGGCTTATCACAAGCCCGCTGATGAGTATGATCCAAACTGGGATTTACGGGGTGCGCAGCAGGATATGTCTGCTTTTTTCAAGCTGGGCTGGCAGTTGGCCAATTCACGCGATTGGCCGCAATGGGCTGACGGTAATGAGTTTGAAGCGGCACGTAAAGCAACCGAAGAAGAACGCAACTAGTCGTTGCGTTAACGCAAAAAACCGAGCGGCCAAGGTTGAACATGACGCCAATTCTGTGGTCTAGTAAATAGAGACTGTTAACAGGAGTAGTCATGAGCGATCAGCGAAGACAAGTTTATATTCGCTTCAACCAAGGCCGTTATTCGGGGTCAGGTGGACCAGGCGGTCCCAACAGAGGCTCCGGTGGTAACTGGCTCAGTCGTATGCTGGGCCTTTTTTTATTGCTGGTATTTTTGGGGTTAGCGGTCACCTTTGGTGTGTTTATTCTCATTATTGGTGCCATCCTGATGATTCCCGTCATGTGGAAGCAACGCCATGCGATAAAACAATTTTGGCAATTACGGAAGCAGGCCAAAGCTCAGTTTGAAGAGAGTAAGCGGCAATATCAGCAACAGCAACAACGGACACAAAATGAAAACGACCCGGATATTATTGAAGGGGAGTACGAAAAAATGGACGATGATAATAAACGTTAATTATTATTAAGCCATTAAAAAACCCCGGGTGTGAAGCCCGGGGTTTTTTATTATCAGCAGAACCTTATTCCGTTTCTGTCTTAGGAGGAAAGATCCGGCGTACCACATAAAAGAACAAGGGTACGAAGAATATCGCAAGCACTGTACCGCCAATCATGCCACCGATAACACTGGTACCAATAGCATTACGGCTGGCAGCACCGGCGCCGTCACTTAGCGCAAGCGGCATAACGCCCATAATAAAGGCTAACGACGTCATTAGGATTGGACGTAAACGCAAGCGAACCGCTTCCAGTGTTGCATCCAACAGTTCTTTACCCTGTTCCTGCAAGTCTTTGGCGAATTCAACAATAAGAATAGCGTTACGAGCCGACACACCCACCGTGGTCAGCAAACCAACCTGGAAGTAAACGTCGTTGGCAATACCGCGCAGCATAACCGCGAGCACTGCACCAAGAATACCCAGTGGTACCACTAACATGACCGAGAACGGTATTGACCAGCTTTCATAAAGTGCAGCCAAACACAGGAATACAACCACTAGCGAGATGGTGTACAGGATCGGAGCAAAATCACCTGATTGGCGCTCTTGCAGTGAGATCCCAGTCCACTCGTAGGCGGTGCCCTGTGGCAGTTGACTGACTAAGCGCTCCATTTCGGTCATCGCCGCACCGGTACTCACGCCTGCAGCGGCCTGACCCTGAATATTCAGTGCAGGTACGCCGTTATAACTCTCGATACGTTGTGCACCATAGGTCCACTCCCAGCTGGAGAAGGAGCTAAATGGCACCATATCGCCCTGGTTATTGCGCACATACCACTCATTGATATCTTGAGGCAGCATACGGTCATCTGCTTCACCCTGGACATAAACGCGTTTAACACGGCCACGGTCAATAAAGTCATTTACGTAGGCGGAACCCCACGCAGTGCTTAGCGTATCGTTAATACTGGCGATGGTCAGACCTAACGCTTGTGCTTTTTCAAAATCAATATCGATTTTAAGCTGCGGTGCATCTTCCAGACCATTGGGTCGAACCTGCGTCAGCAAATCACTCTGCGCTGCCATTCCAAGCAACTGATTACGCGCCTCCATGAGTTTTGCATGGCCAAGGTTGCCACGATCTTGCAGATACATGTCGAAACCACTGGCGGTGCCAAGCTCTGGAATAGGCGGTAAGTTAAAGGCAAAAATCATCGCCTCTTTTACAGTCGAGAAGAAGCCAAATGCACGTCCAATAACTGCTTGTACGCTTTGGCTCTCGTCACGCTCTGACCAGTCTTTTAACCGCACGAAGGCTATACCATTGGCTTGGCTGCGACCGGAGAAGCTGAAACCTACTACTGAGAAAACTGACTGTACAGCATCTTCCTGATTTAAGTAATAGTTCTCGATTTTATCCATCACCGCATTGGACTGCTCAAGAGTTGAGCCAACCGGTAGGTTCATTTGGGTTAAAAATACGCCGCGGTCTTCTTCCGGCAAAAATGCCGACGGTAAGCGTGTGAATAAGAAAGCCAGTATGGCAATAATGCCCAGATACAGAAGCCCAACACGCAATGAACGGCGTAAAATGCCATGCACCGAGTTGGTGTATTTTACCGTCGCTTTTTCTAGCGTTCGGTTAAACCAGCCAAGTGGCCCCCAACCGTCGCTTTTGTTGTGTTTGACCGGCTTCAGCAAGGTCGCACAAAGCGCAGGCGAGAATATAATCGCGACCAATACGGATAGTCCCATAGAGGTAATGATGGTTAACGAGAATTGGCGATAGACCGCACCCGTCGAGCCCGGAAAGAATGCCATAGGCGCGAATACTGCCGCCATTACCACACCGATAGCGACCAGTGCACCGGTAATTTGTCCCATTGACTTAATGGTTGCCTGTTTAGGCGACAGTCCTTCTTCGGCCATCAGTCGTTCGACGTTTTCTACCACAACAATGGCATCGTCAACCAACAAGCCAATCGACAGCACCATACCGAACATGGTCAGGGTATTTATCGAGAAGCCTGCCAATGAAAGCACACCCATGGTGCCTAAAATGACCACCGGAATAGCTAAGGTAGGAATCAGTGTTGCCCGCAGGTTCTGCAAGAACACGAACATTAGCAGGAACACCAGAATTATCGCCTCGATTAATACCTGCGCAACTTCCGAGATGGATATTTTAATAAACGGCGTGGTGTCATAGGCCGTTACCATTTCCATGCCATCCGGGAAGAACTGCTCCAGCTCATCCAGCCTTGTTTTAACGGCTTCTGCCGTTTCCAATGCATTAGCACCAGTTTGCAGATTAATAGCCAGGCCGGTTGCCGGCTTGCCGTTGTAATTGGCGTTAATGGAGTAGTTTTCCGCTCCCAGCTCAACCTCGGCAACATCGCGCATTCGTACTTGTGAACCATCAGGCAACACTTTCAGGGTAATGTTTTCGAATTGCTCAGGATCGGACATCCGCGTTTGCGCAATAATCGTTGCGTTAAGACGCTGTCCCTCAACGGCCGGCGTACCGCCTAGCTCACCCGCGGCAACCTGCGCATTTTGTGCGCGGATGGCCTCTTTAACTTCTGCCATCGACAAACCATAATTGACCATCGCTGCCGGGTCGATCCAAATGCGCATGGCATATGGCGCACCGAATAGCTGAACGTTACCCACGCCGGTGGTGCGCGAAATGGGGTCTTGCAGGTTGGTCGCAATATAATCACTTAAGTCCGTTTGTGTGAAGCGATCGTCATTGGCAACCAGAGCGACGACCATCAAAAACGAGCTACTGGACTTACTTACAGTAATCCCCTGTGCCTGCACTTCCTGCGGCAACTGCGGGGTGGCCTGAGAGAGTTTATTCTGAACCTGTACCTGCGCAATGTCCGGGTCAGTACCCGATGCAAATGTCAGACTGATGCTACCGTTACCGTAGTTACTCTGCGAGGAAAAATACAACAGGTTATCAATACCCGTCATGTTTTGCTCAATAACCTTGGTTACGGTATTGGCCACGGTATCTGCGTTAGCGCCGGGGTAGTTATATTGAATCTCAACCGCCGGTGGCGCTATTGTCGGGTATTGTGCGATCGGCAATTGCAACATAGAAATCGCGCCTGCCATCATCGTCAACAATGCGATTACCCAAGCAAATATAGGCCGGTTAATGAAAAACTTTGCCATGTCAGAACTCCCTTACTGCTGTTCTGTGCTTGAGTTATCGATACGCACCTGAGCACCGGGCTGAATATTCTGCAAGCCAGACGTGATCACTTTTGTGCCTGCTTCGATACCACTACTAACCAGCCAGTCACTGCCGATGGCTCGCTCGGTCTCAATCATACGTTGTTCAACTTTGTTACCGTCAGCCACAATCATCACATAAGGACGACCACGCGGGTCACGTGTAACTGCCTGTTGTGGAATTAACAGTGCCTGATTGAGCGTGCCTTCGCTGACAGCGGCGCGAACAAACATACCCGGATACAATTCATTGTCCGGATTAGGAAATTCAGCGCGCAGCAAAATAGCGCCGGTATCTTCATCAACGGTAACCTCAGAGAACAACAGCTCGCCTTGTTGGTCATAGTCCAGACCGTTGAGGTTCAAACGAACCGGCGCATTACCATCTGGGTTTGCCTCGATATGGCCAGATTCAATATCGGCTTTTAGTTGCAAAAATGCTTTACTTGACTGGCTAATGTCCACATAAATCGGATCAAGTTGATTGATAGTGACTAATGGCTCAGCTTGTGAGGCCGTCACTAAAGCACCTTCGGTAAAGTTAGAACGGCCGACAATACCGCTAATAGGCGCATTAACGTTGGTGTATTCAAGATTGATTTCTGCGTTCTTCAGTTGTGCTTCTGCCAGTGCAACCGCTGCTTTGTTTTCAAAGAAAGTGGCCTCGGCGGTATCGAACTCGTCCTGGCTAACAGCATTTTCCTGCAGCAACTCTTCAAAGCGTTTGTAGCGAAGCTCAGAACTCCGCAGAACCGCTTTTGTCCGCTCTACTTCGGCGCGTGCGCTGGCCACTTCAGCTTCGTACACCGCGGGATCAATTTGATAAAGCTGTTGACCGCGTTCGACGTAAGTACCTTCTTCAAACTTGCGTTCCAGTAGCACACCGCTAACCTGGGGACGGACTTGCGCGACCCGATAAGCCGATGTACGCCCCGGTAACTGGGTTGAAACCTCCACCGCCTCTGGTTGCACTGTAATAATTTCAACGGCCGGGGCAGGGCGTTGTTGCCCCTGCTGAGCTTGCGCTGAGTTATCATCACTGCACGCAGTTAATGTGGCCGTCGCAAATAGACCGGCGACAACAAGGGGTACGAGCTTTTGTCGTTTGTTCATCCATTACCTCTAGTTGATTCTATACTAATTTTAACGCGGTGATTATACATACATGCCTGTATGTTTGTAAAATTTAAATGTCTGCCAGATTGATTATTGCGGCACTGTTAAGGCGATTTTGCCAATCGTTTTACCCGATTCGACTTCAGCATGTGCCTTAATTAAATTTTCTGCGTTCAACTCTCCCATGTTCTTACCCAAGGTTGAGCGTAACTGACCATTATCGACTAACGCAGAAATTTGGCTCAGCAGACGCCCCTGAGCCTTAATATCATGGGTCTCAAACATGGCGCGGGTAAACATGAACTCCCAGTGCAAACTCAGGCTCTTTTGTTTTAGCCGCGTTATATCCAATGGTGAGGCAGGGTCATCAATAATGCCAATGCGCCCCTGCGGCTGGATGAGCTCAATCACGTCATCAAAATATTGGTCGCTGTGGGTTAGTAGTGCGACATCGGTTACTGTATCTTCTTCGCTAAGTTGTGCAGCGAGTGGGGCGCTATGGTCGATAACCAAATCGGCACCGAGTGCTGTTACCCACTGTTTTGACTCGGGGCGGGATGCGGTGGCGATAACACGTGCCGAAGTCAATTGTTTGGCTAACTGCACCATAACCGAACCCACACCTCCGGCAGCGCCAATGATCAGTAGCGTTCGTTCATTACTGTGCTGGTCAAGTTGTAAACGGTCGAACAGCAGCTCAAACGCAGTGATACTGGTTAACGGCATGGCAGCCGCCTGGCTATCGTCCAGCGATGTTGGCGCGTGCGCCGCTATTCGGTAGTCAACTACATGCTGCTGAGCGTTGCAGCCGGGGCGGGTGACATCGCCTGCGTACCAGATACGATCACCCGGCTGGAAGCCGGTTACATTTTTACCCATATCGATAATCTCGCCGACGGCATCCCAACCCAATACTTTGTACCCCTGCTCGGGGGCGGCGCGCTGGCGCACCTTGGTATCTACCGGATTAACTGCCACCGCGGAAACTTTTACCAGCAAGTCATTGTCTGATGGCTCGGGAGCGTCGAGCTCAACATCAAGCAAGGCCTCAGGCTGATCGATGCGAAGGGACTGCTGGTATGCAACGGCTTTCATTGTGTGTACTCCTGTGATTAACGTAAGCTTGGGTAAAAGCCAAGAAACAATTATATAAACGTTTATAATACGGTGAAATGACAGGTTTTCGATCGGTTAATGATAAAAAACCAAACCATAAAAAATAGAGATAAGTTAATGAACCTAAAAGTAGCCACGGTTTTCAGTGCTGGATTATTACTCAGTGCGGCCCCTGTTATGGCGTCTGATGCACAGGTCGACAAAGCGAAGTCAGCGATTCAACAGCTCAAAAAGCAAAGCGCGGTTGAATTTGCTTACCAGCGTCATTCCGACTTTGGCGAGCGTACCATGCGTGAACGCTATCGGCCTTTACCGGACAGTCATGGCTGGACCTTACTATCAGAAAATGGTGAGAAGCCAACCACTCAGCGTTTAACTGAATATCAGCAGATGAAGAATGACGAGTGGCAGTCCGGGCAACAAACACAGGATACCGAGGATCAGGATCAGCAAAGTATCAAGTTGTCACTGAGCGATATGATCCAGGCAGATACACTGGTTTATGTGGGCGAGCAAGAGTGGCGGCAACAGCAGGTGCTGGCTTATACGTTTACGCCGTATCTAGATAAGTTCAGCGAGCATGACGATAAGTTACAGGGTAATCTTTATTTAAGTCCGAATAGCCACTCGCCCGCAGGGCTCAGTATCACACTTAAGGAGTCTTTTTCGCCGGCGATGTCTGTGACCCTGGAAAACTTCGAAATGCAGATTGAGCTAATGCCCATCACTGACAAGGGCACAACGTTTTATGTGCCCAAACAGACAGAAGAGAAAATGGCGGGCAGCTACCTTTATTTTAAGGATTTTAGCAACCACACCATTCGCGAATATACCGATTATTCGGTCTTGGATACCGCATCAGTAAGTCGCGTCAGCGCCAACTGATCAGCAAACGACTCGAGCGCTACCAGGCCCTGCGGATCCTCAGTAAGTAAGGGTAATCGATGGTTAGGCCAGTGCTTAAAGCGCTGGTCTATTTCCTCAAGATAGCTTTGCTGTTGAACCCGCCGTCTCGCTAAAAATTCACCGTCAGCATCGTCGGGTAAAATGCGGTTAATAATGACCCCGGCAATGGGTAACTTCTCTTTGGCGAGAGCCTCTAATGCACGCTCGGTTTCCTGTATGGGCAGGCGTTCCGGCGTCAAAACAAACAAGATGCCGGTATAATCCGGGTCTTGCAACAGCCGCCGCGTGCGTTGGAATAGCCGCTGACGCTCTAACAATTGCTCGGTTATAGCTTTAGTGCGATCGGTCATTCCTTCAGTGGCATGCTCATCAGGATTCGCCATTGGATTAGCAACATCTTTACCGGCTTTGGGGGCAAGGTGTTTTAATACTCCCTCAAATTCCTCCGAGCGGTGTTGCGAACGTAACATACCCTGAGTCCAGGCTGCCATTGCTTCAGGCAACGTGAGCAAACGTAAGGTATGACCGGTTGGCGCGGTGTCAAAAATCAGTAAGTCATAGTCCCGTTCAGCCTGTTCTATAATTTGGCAAATTCGTTCCAGCAAGGCGGCTTCCTGCGCCCCCGGCGATTGCTGCGACAGTCGCATTTGTCGTTCAATTTCAGGGAATAACTCCGGTTTTGTAAACCGCTTCATTTGCTGAGTTACGCGTTGAATATGCGTTTTTACTTCTTTGTCGGGGTCGATTTCCAGTGCATCAACACCGTCTTTTATCGTCGTTATGTTATCGCCAATGTTAGTACCGAACGCATCGGCCAAACTGTGCGCAGGGTCGGTCGACACGATCAACACACGTTTGCCCTGGCGCGCAGCTAAAATAGCTAATGCAGATGATACGGTGGTTTTGCCAACACCACCCTTGCCGCCGACAAGCAGCACTTTTCGATCAAGAGGTTGTGTCATTGCTGATGTCCGTTAGTTTGCTTACTGCATTAGCAGCAGCGGAAGTGATCAAGCGGGGAATGTTCCATGCCCATACGTTGATGCCATTCGTGAAAGCGTTCCAACATCAGGGGTTGTAATTCGAGCGTGTAGTAGGCGGCCGGATTCGGCACGCCCATCATTTCGGAGAACACCAGTAACATGAACAAATCATCCTCATCGCGCTTAGCTCGTGCAATCGCAGAGCGATAGGGCGCATTGTAAAACTCATTCATCAATTCGCTCGCACGACCAAACCATTGTCGAATCGAATGAATGTTCATGTTACGGCTCCTCATATTTTAAGCCTAACCAGCGGCTTTATTTTCTTTACTGACTTTAGATAGCGTAGCGGTCGCTTCCAGAATAATCCAGATAGCGGCGATAAGTACCACGATATCCAAGAAGAACAAGAAATACTTCTCTTGCTCATAAAAGCCTTGCAACTGAATAACCAGCGCAAAAACTGTCATGATCAGCAAGAAAATTAGCGGTAATAGTGTAACGTACATGGGGCGTCCCAAACGTACCAGCATTACCGTAATAACCATCAATGTCAGGCCTGCCAACAGCTGGTTAGTGGTACCGAACAGCGGCCAAATTTGTAAGCCCCCTGAACCATCTGCACCACCCGCACCAAAGGCAAGTAATAAACAGCTACCAACAGCTAACAAGGTAGCAACCGCGGGCTTCTGAATAAAGGAAATATCGTAAATATTACCCCATTCCTGGAAGATATAGCGTTGCAGGCGCAGGCCTGTGTCCATGGTGGTTCCGGCGAACAATACTGCCATTACCGTTAATAAGGTTTCTGAGATACCAACATCCAAACCAATACCCTGGCTGATAATGTTAGCACCACCTTCAACGAAAGCAGATACGCCGCCCTGGCCGAACGAACTGTAGACCGCTTCCCAGTCCGCCAGAGTAGCAAAACCGGCACAGGCTGCGATGATTGTTGCCAGCGACAATGAACCTTCGCCAATGGCACCGAAGTAACCCACAAAGCGTAAGTCAGTTTCTTTGTCCAGCTGCTTAGAGGTGGTACCTGACGCTACTAAGCCGTGGAAACCGGAAATAGCACCGCACGCAATGGTAACGAACAATAACGGTAGCATTGACGGTGTGCCTTCCGGTGTATTGCTGTTAAAGGCAGGAGCAGTCATATCCGGCCCCAGTAATAACACCGCACCGTAAAGCAAAATCAGACCAATGAACAATTGTAAGCCGTTGATGTAATCACGAGGTTGTAGCAATACCCAAACCGGCAGTAATGAAGCGATAGCCGCGTAACCAAACAGGATTAAGATCCACTGGGCATTGTCAGATAAACCCATTGCCATGTCGGGTAGTTGCAGTGGCATGGTAGGGCCTACCCAAATTAGCACGTAAAGGGCAACAACACCCAGCACCGATACTGCACCCAGGCCCATCCATTTGCGGAAGATTATCTGACCAATAATCAACGCCACAAATATGGCTCCCGAGACCGGAATCACTGCGCTTGGGAAATTAATCAGCAGCCCTGCAATGGCTGTTGCAAATACTGCATTAACCATCAACAGGACCAGGAAAATAACGATCATAAACAACGTTTGCGCGCGTTTACTGACTACGTCACCGGTCAAGCTACCCATGGACTTCGCTTTATTGCGGTTTGATGCCCATATAGCACCGGCATCGTGTACGCCGGCAAAAAAGATTGTACCGAATACCACCCATAAAAAAGCAGGTACCCAACCCCAGATAACGGCAATTGCGGGACCAATGATAGGCGCTGCGCCGGCAACTGAAGTGAAGTGGTGACCCCAAAGAACATATTTATTGGTGGGAACGAAATCTACGCCGTCTTCGAATTCGTGCGCAGGTGTTTTGAAGTTTGGATCAAGCTTGTAGATTTTCTCGGCAATGAATTTTGAGTAAAACACATAACCGAGGAACATCGCGCCCAGACCCAGAAGCATCACAATGATCGCATTCATGGACAGTGCCTCTTAAGTTATACAGACAATTTGTAATAAACAGTAAAAAAACCTTGAACTAGCCCAATTATTGTAACGCATGCTCAATAACACTGGGCATCAGACCAAGGTCTAATAGACTGCTTGTTATTTTTTACCATGCCTTAACAGACTGCCAATTAGCGAGATGGCAAACAGAATAATGAAGATAAAGAAAATAATTTTTGCAATCTCTGCTGCCGCGCCGGCGATACCGCCAAAACCCAACACCGCGGCAATAACTGCAACCACCAGAAAAATAAGTACCCAACGTAACATACTGAATCTCCCTATTTTTTTGTTGTTCCATATAACAATAGTAAACAAATTCAGAAAAGATCAAATGAGTATAAAAAAACCGCTATAGCGCGAACTATAGCGGTTTTGATTGCGCGGTTCAGTATTGCTTAGTGCGCTGCTTCTGCCGCCGCAGCATCTGCGGCTTTTTTGTCTTCAATCGGTTTGGCATAAGCTTCTATCGCAGGGGCCAGATAGACGGCATTACTCAGTAATTTGGCCGTTCCCCAGAAGAAAGCACGGAAGTTAACATTGTCTGCAAAGCCAATAACGTGCCCGCCACCTAAACGGTGTGCAACGATGTTTGATTTGCCTTTCAGCACATCGCGGTTACGTTCGTCGGCATAGCCGCTTAATAAGGGTTGTTCCTGATCGTAGCTGGCAACACTAATAAACGGGCTTTCCGGCACCTCCATAGCATTTAATTCGTCTTTAAATACCGGCATATTTTCGCGCGGGAAGCCAAACAATAACGGGTGAGAGGTATCAACTTGCATGTTGAATATTGCACCCGCTACGCGACGCTTCGCATAAAAGCCGTCACGCTCAGCATAGCTTAAGCCGCTGCTGTCGAAGGCTTTCTCGAATACTTCGTCCGCCACCCATTGCGCGCGTAACAACTCATTTTTAGCGAGCCATTCCGCACCGCCTTGTTGGCCAATAATCACGCCGCCATTGTTAACCCATTGCGACAGCTTTTGTTGCTCTTGCTCACCGAGCGTGTAATAGCTCCCGTCAACCAGCACAATATGGCTGTATTTAGTCAGGTCAACACGCGACAAACGATCAGTATCGACCATAGACAATGGCACACCTACATGACGGTCAAAGTAATACCAAGCCTCACCGGCCTCGTACAGGTTTACACCGTCACCGGTCAACATCATCACCGATGGCTCTTCGACCGGATTAATGTTACGGCTACCCAGGTCAATGCCCTCGGGAGTTAAACCGCTTTCGATAGATACGACCGCGATGTCACGCTCCGCAGCTGCCTGATCCAATACCTTTTGTACATCAGCCCAGTCATGCTGTTGATAAGCGCGCGTTACCACGATTGAGCCGGCGCTGAGCTTTTTCACGCCGTCAGGTGTTTCCACCGTCAGCGGTTTGTAACTCTGGCGGGCATGGATGTCATTTTCTAACAGTTCCTGCAGTAAGCCCGGGGCAAGATAGTCATTCCAGTCAAACGCGTATGCATAGGCATCGGCGGCTAACGGATAACTTGCTCGTTGAGGTTCATCCCAGGCGTTGTCAGCCAGACTGATACGACCGCGGTATTGCGAAAAGTCCAGGTTAAAGGCCATCGGTAGCGTCCAGCCGGAAACATCATAGAAGGTATTGTCCGGGAACGATTTACGGGTACTAAACATACCCTGGATTAAGCCAAACTGCGGCTGCTCGGCAGGTACAAAGTAACTGCGGCCAGCTTCATAACGCTTGCCATCAGTCTCAATGTTTTTTTCTACCCGGTACGCCTCGACACCATGCTGTTTAAGAATATCAACTAAGCCCTGCAGGCGATTGGCATCGCTGCCGTCACCAATCAGGTAGCCATCAAAGTTGGCGTCATCACCCATCTCCATCCAACGGTCGTAGGTATTTTCCTGAAACTCGATAAAGCGGGCTTTGTTTTTGTGCGCGCCATAAATGGTGCTTAACGACGTAATAAACTGATTACGGATGGTAAATGGAAACTCCACTTCGCCGTTAATAGAGTCCTGCAAATGACCGCGGCTTGAGGCTTGTTCAAACAGGATACCCACCGCGCCTTGCACGTCCGGATAAGTCGAACCTTTGCCGTAATAGAAGTCATCGAAGGATTCTTCGGTGTAATATAAATTACCAAACTCATCCAGTGAGTCCGCGTGCTCAGCAGCCAGGATCTCGGTTAAGCGAACATTTTCATCCGGCGTAATCGGATTTTTACGTGATGGAATGCCGGGCTGAAAGAAAAAGGTGCTATTAGTGCCCATTTCGTGAAAGTCGGTTAACACGTTTGGCTTCCATTTTTGGAAGTTAGCAACACGCGCACGTGACTCAGGGTGTTGCAGTAGCAACCAGTCACGGTTCATATCAAACCAATAATGATTGACCCGGCCGCGAACAAAGGGTTGCACATGCTCGCGATGGTCCGGATCAGCTACCAGGTTTTGGCCGCGATGCTGGTTCGCCCACTGAGCAAAACGTGCTAAGCCATCAGGGTTAAAAGCGGGATCCAATAAAATAACCGAATCGTTGAGTACCTGTTCAATCGCATCGCCCTGAGCGGCAGCAAGATAATACGCGAAAACTAAAGCGGCGTTGCTGCCACTGGACTCGTCGCCATGGATACTGTAACCCATATACATGACCAGTGGCGTGTTATCTGGATCCGCATCACGGTTGGGATCGGCGGCGGCTAAATGACGTTGTCGCACATCGTCAATGTTTTGTTGGTTATCGGGTGAGGTTACGGTTAATAATACCAATGGGCGTTGTTCATGCGTACGTCCCGTTACTTCAAACGTAATCCGGTCAGACTCTTCTGCCAGCACTTCCATATAACGCACGATTAAATCGTGACGTGCATGCCATTCACCCACCTCATGACCCAGAATTTCAGCGGGTTTGGTAATCGATGGGTCGTAGCTAACATCGGACGGCAGATAATAGGATAGATCTTTGCTTGCAGCCATTGAGGGTAGTGCAATACTGACTACCGCAACTGCGCTTAGACCACGGATAAGCTGACGTAGCATAAGTGAATTCCCCTTGTTGTAGTTTGCGCAATACCATAGCAAAAACCCAGCCGACGGTAAGTACTTTTCGGTATTCTGCGGCTGGTTTGCGATGGGGGGCGCATACTAATCGTTGTTTTATGGCTTGATTTGACGCTGAATCGGTTGTTGCAGGGATATCAGTGTTTCAGTCGACTGAACTTCTTCTATCGACTGAATTCGATTAATTAACACATGCTGCAAGTCATTGATCGACGGTGTCATGATTTTGATAAACACATTGTAGGGTCCGGTGGTGTAGTAGGCCTCAATAACTTCTTCTAATGCTTCGAGTTTCGCAATCGCTTTAGGGTAGTCGCCGGCGTGACGCAGGGTGATACCAATAAAACAACAGACATCGTAACCCAGCTGCTTAGCATTAACCTTAAGCTCAGTACCGGCGATAATTCCGGCTTTGCGCATTTTTTCGACCCGCACATGGATCGTTGCCGGACTGACGCGCAATGTTTTTGCGATTTCGCTATAGGCTGTGCGTGCATCATTCATCAGCGTATTAAGGATTGAACGGTCTAAACTGTCGATTTGATAATTTTCACTGGTATTCTTCATGATTTTTTAACGATTTGCTGGTTTTAGTGGATTTAATTTTATTTTATTAATTATGTAAAGGCTTTTCTTTTAAATAGTGTTTAATAATTAACGTGATTGTGCGAAAAATGTTTAAACAATTGAGCATAAGTAATGAATCACGGTTAATGACGAGGCAAGCCATGACAAAAACGACATACATCAAACACCAGCTACAGATCCAACAGGTCAAAACAACTTTTAGTCAGCAACTCTGTCAACAATTACAGTTAGTTCCAGTGCAGGCACCGATTCTGAGTGAAACAGGTACGGGGATCCAGGACGATTTGGCTGGACACGAACAGGCGGTATCAGTCTCGGTAAAAGCAATTCCGGATAAGCGTTTTGAAGTGGTGCACTCATTGGCAAAATGGAAGCGTCACACGCTCGCACGCTATGGCTTCGAACCCGGTGAAGGTATTCTGACAGACATGCGCGCGCTACGCCCGGATGAAGATAGTCTAAGTGCCAAGCACTCCGTTTATGTTGACCAATGGGATTGGGAAAAAGTCATTGACGAAACTGAGCGTAGCGTCGCGTTTTTAAAGCAAACCGTTCGACAGATATACGCCGCATTGCTGGCTACCGAGGCAAGCTTGGCTGGGCAGGGGGAGCGCAAGCATCTAGCGGATCAAGTTTATTTTATTGACAGCGAGGCACTGGCGCAGCAATTTCCCGAACTTTCGCCCAAGCAGCGTGAGCGTGAAATAACTCGTCAGCAGGGTAGCGTGTTTATTATGGGTATTGGTGGTCAACTCAAAGAAGGTCAGCCGCATGATGTCCGGGCGCCGGACTACGATGACTGGAGCACATTGTCAGAAGAAGGATTTACCGGCTTAAATGGTGACTTACTGGTTTGGCACGATGGCTTACAGGATGCACTAGAGTTGTCGTCCATGGGCATCCGCGTCGATAGCACCGCACTATTGCAACAACTCGAATTAAGCCGCCAACAGCATCGTGCTGAACTACCCTGGCATCAGGCATTGCTGACCGGGCAATTGCCGCTGACCATCGGCGGAGGCATCGGGCAATCACGCGTAGTGATGCAACTATTGCAACTTGATCATATTGCCCAGGCCCAGTGTGGCGTGTGGCCGGAAGAAGTAAAACACGCGTTGTAGTGCAACTAAGCCGTGCGTACAATAATGCGATGCGAGAATACTATAGAAACGGTGCCAACCACCGCGCGGGTGCCGATGTTAGCTTTGCCGATATCGTCCAGTTGTTTGGTTTTTACTCAGTCCGTATTGGTCGTTGGGTAACCAAAGCAGAACAACAGCGGGCGGCTAATTTATTTTTTGATGCGCTGTGCGACCTACAACAGTTACTGCAAGTGCCGGCTGAGGTGCTGTCGTTACGCGGTACTTTAGCGTTGCACTATGGTATCGGCGGTCGTCCGGGTGCGAGTGCACATTATCAGCCGACAGGTCGAGTCTTAGCATTGGCCAAAAATGCTGGTGGCGGCAGTTTAGCGCATGAGTGGTTTCATGCGTTTGATCATTATGTATGCACAAAAATGTTTGCGGATGAACCACCGGCCATGCGATTTGCGTCACGGCATTGGCTAACCAGTGACGCACTTATTGAACATCCCCTCAACCATTGTCTGGCATTGGCATTCAAGCGCTTGTTTTTGTCAGCCGATGGTAAGCAGCCGGGAACATTTATGCGCCACTGTATGAATTACGATAAACGCTTGAACACTCAATATTTTGCTATGCCGGAGGAAGTGGCAGCACGCTGCTTTGAGGCTATTTTACAGCGCCAGTCATTAAAGAATCACTTTCTTGTGGCAGGCACCATACAAACCGATACGGCACAGGCGGGACTGTACCCGCCGATAGACTTGCAGAACAGTGTTGCTGAGTGTTGGTTTGATTACTTTAACCGGTTAGGTAAAGCGCTAAACCAATAACCAGCCATGCCACACTGACTGCACTCAGTGTCAGCATCACCTTATCGCTGAGTGTTTTACCGCTACCATGATTGTGGTGATGATCGTGGTCATGCCCGGTTTTGTGGTCGACAAAGAGTTTGACTAAAAGCGCAGCGAAACTGAGAAATATGAGGTTCAGCACAAAGCCATAATTTAGTTCAAAGTGCGCTCTGTCAGTCGGAGCATTCCAGTTTTCTGCAGTTGGCAATGCGTCAAAGCTCAATAAACCGTAATGCATGACTAAAGAGGCTGCGACTAATGAAACGAATAACATCAAGGCGATATACAGCGACATCTTCCAACCGTAATAACGCGCATTAATTCGCAATACAGGCAACACGACTAAATCAGAAAAAATAAATGCCATCACGCCGGCAAACGCAACACCTTCACCAAACAGAACAGCTGCTAGGGGAATGTTGCCCATCGATCCGATAAAGGTGAAAAAAGCGGCTATAGGGCCAACAACCGCCTGTTGTAATACCGCCCAAAAACCGAGTTCCTGCTCTGAGCCAACGCCAACAAACAACCACTCAAAAAATGCGCTGGGAACAAACGCAGAGATAATACCTGCAACGGTAAAGCCAATCAGGACGTCCTTCCACACCATTTGCCATTCCATCACAAACTTCATCGAAACTTGATGCCACGTATGCAGCTTTAGCGACCATCGATTTGCGCATACGTTGTTTGGTAATTAATACCTGAATCAAACTGCTGATAAGGTAACCCAGAATAAAGGCCCACAATGCCATCCAGAAAAAGCCGACACTGGTATAGGCAGCCTCGCCCCAGGTTGCCAGAAACTGTTTCATGTTTGCTCCTTGAAACCGCGATAAAATAACCTCACCTTATTACATACAACTCAAATGGAATTTTAGATTACTTTTGCTCATGCGGTATTCATTACTAGACCTTGCCCCTATTACTGAAGCGGGCTCAGCGGGCGAGGCCTTGCGCAATTCTGCTGATCTGGCACAACACGCTGAAAAATGGGGCTACCACAGATTTTGGATGGCCGAACATCACAATATGACCGGTATTGCTTCGGCCGCGACAGCCGTTGCGCTGGGCTATGTTGCTGGTAAAACGGATAAGATCCGGGTTGGATCGGCCGGTATCATGTTGCCTAATCACGCCCCCTTTGTGGTGGCTGAACAATTTGGCACTTTAGATGCGCTATATCCGGGACGGGTTGACCTGGGCTTGGGCAGAGCACCCGGTACTGACGGGGCCACGTTAAGAGCACTGCGTCGAAAGCCGAACGACGCCGAGCAGTTTCCGAATGACGTGCAGGAGTTGCTGGGTTATCTTGCTGAGGCAGATGAAGCTGATGCCATCAAAGCGGTGCCGGGGTTTAAACAAAACATACCGGTTTGGCTACTGGGCTCCAGTACCTTTGGTGCTCAGTTAGCGGCGCACTTGGGGTTACCTTATGCCTTTGCATCGCATTTTGCACCAGACTATCTGCACCATGCGCTGCGCGCTTACCGTGATAACTTCAAGCCATCACGCTATCTGGATAAACCCTACGTAGCAGCCGCAATGAATGTGTTTGCGGCGGATAAAGAAGCGGACGCTCGGCACATGATGACCTCGATGCAACAGCAATTTGTGTCACTAAGACGCGGCATGCCGGGACCGCTTAAAGCACCGGTCGATGATATAAACCAGGTGGCATCACCACACGAACTCGCCGCTGCTAACCATGCCTTAAGCTATTCGGCGGTGGGCAACAAAGAACAGGTACAGCACACGCTCAATCACTTTATTGACGAAACCGGCATTGACGAAATTATCCTGACCTGCCACGCGTTCGACCATCAGCAACGCTTGCGTAGTTTAGAAATCGCCGCCGAAAGCTTGAGCCAGAATTAAATGGGAAGCTGAAAACCGGAAGGCGTGGCGACGTCAGTGTAAAAGCTTTTGACGAAGCGGGAGGGGTCTCGCAGCGGAACCGCCACGAGCACATCCATGTGGGCTTGTTTCCGGCCATCCATGGCCTCCAACATTCCGCTGCGAGACTCCTCCCACTCCGCCACACTTTTACACTGAGGCCGTCTTTCTACTGTTACTCGGCGACCTGTAAGTTGGCTTTAACGACTTCTAACAGGTTCTCGTAGGGTACCAGACCGGGGATGATATCCTTACCAACGACAGTGCCGGGCGTGCCGCGCAGGCCGATATCGCTGAACATTTTATAATTATTACGGATACTGGCTTCGACTGTATCACTCGGCGCTAATAGCGACTCAGTGTTCGTTTTGCTGGCAATTTGGCGCAGGGACTTGGCGCTATGCATGCCATTTTTGGCCATTAACAGGTCGTGCACTTGTTTAAACTTAGCGGGCTGTTCCTGCCAGACGCGCTGGGCGTAAAAGGCCGAGTTGGTGTCGATACCCTCTAATTGCTGTTGGCGCAAGGGAACAATCACGTTAACCACTTTGAGTTCGGGATAGTTTTCCAGTAACTGCTCCAGCACCGGTTCGAGACGTTTGCAGTAGGGACAATTGTAGTCGGTAAATACGACGATTTGTTGATCGCTTGCTGCGTCAAGGTTGCCAAACGCAGGATGATCGTCGCTGTCATAAATTGCCGACATGTTTGTGTTCATAGACGCGCGTTGTTGCTGATACTGCTTGATGCTTTGGTAAACAGATTCAATAATTTCAGGGTTTTGTTGCAGCATCGCCTCGATTTCATCGATTTTATCTTGTTGTGCGTAGGCTCCGGTGCTCAAGGCAAAGAAAATACTTGCTGTAAGGGTTTTGGTTAATAGTTTCATGGGTTTCCTCGTATTATTTGGCTTGTTCGATAGCGTCTAAAACGGCGCTGTCGGTAAGAATTACAGGTAGTGCAATGCCCTCAGGGGCAGCGGGTCCGTAGACGATGTTAAAAGGCACGCCGTAGCGGTTATGCTGGCGTAAGTAATCAGTAATGTTATCGCTGGGTGTGGTCCAGTCGGCTTGCAGCAGCGTCATATCCGCTTCGGTTAAGCGCGTAGCTACGGGGTTTTGTTCAATAACCGCACGCTTGTTGGCTTTGCAGGTAAGACACCAGTCGGCTGTCACGTCGACGAAAACGACTTGGTTGTCATCAACTGCGGCGGCTATTTTTTCTTGTTCAAAGGTTTGCCAGCCTGGGTCCGGTGTCGCGGTAGCGGGTGCCAGGTGGTGGATAATCAATAAACTCAGCAACCAGAGTGTTGTTAAGCCCATCATGATGCCAAAAACCGGCTTAATCCAATTTAACCAGCGTCCGGGTTTGGGTAAAAACCGTACTAACGAAGGTTTCGCGGCCACCAATAGCCATGGCAGCGCCATGCCAACGCCCAGTGCAACAAACAAGGTCAGTTGCACGGCAATGTCGGCACCCATGGCAAATGCAACGGCGGTTCCTAAAAAAGGCGCTGTGCAGGGAGTTGCCAGTAGCGTGGCTATAACGCCCTGAAAAAAGTCGCCGCGGTGACTGTCGCTGGTTTTTTGCGTGGCCAACTTTTGGCTCATTCCCTGCGGCATGCGGATTTCGAATAGTCCCAACAGGTTGGCACTAAATACTGCGGTAATTACGACCAGTGCGCCCAAAAACCAGGGGTTTTGGAACTGCATACCCCAGCCAACTGCCTGACCGCTCAGCTTCATTACCGCGACGACAATGCCCAGGGCAAAAAAGGTACTGATAATGCCTGCCGCAGAGGCTAAAAACTTAGTCCGGGCTTGGGTTTTCTGTTGACTTTGGATTAGGCTACGAAGTTTTATACCCAGCACCGGCAGCACACAAGGCATAACATTCAGTATTAAGCCGCCGAGCAGGGCGAACAGCAAAATAACAGGTAGCGAATGCACCGTAGTAGGGAGGTTGTTAACTGCGCCTGCTGTGATATCAAGCGGTGATTGAAAAGCTCCGGTTTCATCGACAATGACGGCAGCAATAGACTGATCTTGTTCTAAACCTGACAGTTCAGGTGTTTCCAGCCAATGGTCAACTTTAACAATAGCCTCGCCGCCTTCTGTACGTGTATTGGCAAAAGTTAGCTCGTTAAGGTCAGCATCGTCCGAATAAAAATAAATCTGCTCGATGCCCTGCGCTGAGCTTAGGGATAGCAACTGACGGTCGTTATCCCAGACAGCCTCGATGGGTGTGTTGCGTTGCACAGGGACCCTGGAACGGGCAATTTGAAAACGCTCGGCTCGTTGGCTATAAACCGTCCACTGTGAGGTGTCACCGCTTAAGTTGATTTTATAGTCGGTTAATACACAGACCGTAGTACAGGTCGATAACGTTAGCGTGGTTTGCCAGTCAAAAGCTCCCTGTTCGTTAAGCTCTACTAACAGCGGGAACACTACATTGTCTTGATAGCCAATGGTATTAAGGCCTTGCAGCGAATAGGTTTGTGGTAACGGCCATAACCATTCGACTGCAGCGATATTTTCCAGCTGTTGGTGATTAAAGGATGGTGCTACGCCACCTTCGCCGGGCGCTCGCCAATAGGTTTTCCAGTCGTTATCGAGCTGAACCTCGAGTGTGGCCAGCGCTTTACCGTCCTTTATTTGACCGGTAAACGCTAAACGTACTTTAACATCAGGATGTTCTTGCTGTTGTAGCCAGCCGCTGGAGGGCGGCTCAGCAGCAACTGCAAAGGCACTGCTTAATAGCAGCATCATCATCATCGCCGTTACAGCGAGTATTCTTAGTTTCATGTTTACTTCCTCACAAAATTAAAACGATAAGTTTTTAAGTGAGGTGAATTTATTCCAGATAACTACAGTAGAGGGTATGGTAGGGCGGATGCGGACGCGGCGGCTGCTGCTCGCGATAGCGTTGACTATGGTGCAAATAAAACAGTGCCGCAATAATAAGCAATGCAGCTGCATAAAGTACCACGTCGGCAAAGTCGGTATTAACCGACGATGAGGCTAATAGCTGCTCGGAGGCCGCGCAGTCATGCTCTGCGTTGGCTGTTGATTCACCATAGCTCGCTGAGTCAGCGACTACGGTTGCTTTAGCAGGACAGTAATGGGTTACCGAAAATTGCTGTCCCCAACACAGCACAAACACAGCGATCAGGGCAAACGCTGTAAAGAGCAGGTGCTGTAATTTTTGTGGTGTCGGGAGTGTTTTCATCGGCGCTAAACTTATCACAAAAATCAGCATGTGGTAAGCTTGCGGCGTTTTATTTAAGAGGTAAGTCTTATGCGTATTTTGATTCGCTATTTTTTTAGATTGGTTCGCCTGATCTTAACGCCTTTTATGTTAATTGGCGAAAAGCTCAGTACGCCAAAAGGTGTTGAACGCTCGTCTGAACAACAGGCAAAAGTCGAGGAAGAATGTCAGCAGCTAGCACTATATCAATTTAAAACCTGCCCATTTTGTATCAAAGTACGCAAACACATGGCAGGTCTCTCGTTACCCATAGAGACCCGCGATGCACAAAACGATAACGCGTATCGGCAGGAGCTAGCGCAGGAAGGAGGCCGGGTCAAAGTGCCTTGCCTTAAAATTACGCAAGACGATGGCAGCGTCGAATGGATGTATGAATCCAGTGACATTAACGCCTATCTCACCCGACGTTTCGGCTAACAATTAAATGTGTTCGAGTTGTCTCTTTTGCTGCGCTTTGATGTGATGGTAGATTTTATCTGCGACCAACGTCAGCGCGGCAGATACCGCAATAATAGTCAGCACTGTGTACAAACGTGGATTTTGCCCGAAAAAGGTGTTGGACTGGCGAAATACTTCATGCAACCAATCGGCGGCAATCCAAATCACTGCAACCGGTGACACGGCTAATAACGCCAACGCCAAATACATCATTCCGGTGGTTAGAAAAAAGCCCAGCGAACTACCATTAAGTTTGGTTTGATGATTGTCCATAACCACACCCCCTTACAGAGTATTAACAACGTCAATTACCTGTTAATAAGTGTAGTTAAGAATTTTGGATTACTGCGTTATTAAATTGTAAAGACTGTGTTAAAAAAGCCAATCTCTTTGAATTTATTCAGATTAAAGTTTGCCCTTAAAACATTTGTTAAATGCCGTTACAGCCACCGCGAAACCTGTTGCTTATACTGTTCGTAGGGTCCGCCATACAAGGCGTTTAGTGCGTTCTCTTCGTGTTTCGCCTGGCTAATGATAGCGGTGGCACCGGCAATAAAACAAATTAAAGTGAACAGGCTGGGTAAGCTAAAAAAGAAGCCCAGCTGGCCCAGCATAATACCGATAAACATAGGGTTACGAGAGTACTTATAAGGGCCTTCAGTCAGCAATTGTGTTGCGCCATCAGCAACGCCCGAACGCCACTCACTGCCCATGTATGAATGCACATAGCTGACAATGCTTAGCGAAGCCAGCATTAAAACGATACCCGTTAATACCACAGGTAATTGGTACAGGCTGTCAAAACGACCCAGGTAACTGTCGGTTGGTAGCAGTAAACGAGACACACAGAGCACTAAAATGGCGGTTCGAAAAAAGTTAAACGTTTGTCGAACAATCCAGGGTTTGGTTCCGGTTCTGCCTGCATTAATATGAGACTGCCCGGTACGCTGCAAGCGGCCGAGTGCAACGCTAGTGTAGTGAACGCCAATCACCAAAAAATAAATCGCCAGAAAGTAGCGGGATAGTAAATCCACATCCACAGTGAACACTCCTTGGTGTTAATGATTCTAAAAATTAGATCGGTTCATTGTACGGTGATTGTCAAAAATTAAAAGGGGTACCCCTAATGTCCACAACAGTGCTAGGGACATTGTGATAAAATGCCTGAAGTTTTAATGGTCAACAAGAGACGGATGATCGATGAAAGTTAACAGCGCAGAGCAAGCACTGGAAATATTACAGGACAATGATGTCATTTGGTGCCAGTCAATGGCGGCAACCCCTTACAAATTACTTGAGGGATTAAAAAATGTAGCTGTTTCGCGCCAGAACTTAACCTTATTACAGTTACATACTGAATACAGCGAATCCTTGAGTGATCCCGCTCTGAAGGGCCATTTACGACAACGTGCGTTTTTTGTTGGGGCGTCTACCCGCAAAGCGGTCAACGACGGCTTAGCAGATTATGTGCCGATTTTTCTGTCCGAAATACCGAAATTATTTCGCTCAGGGGAGCAACCGTTAAACGCCGCGATTATTCAGGTTTCACCACCAGACAAGCATGGTAACTGTAGCCTGGGAATTTCGGTCGAAGCCACGCGGGCAGCGCTGCAGGCCGCTGAAAAAGTAATTGCCTGGGTTAACCCAAAAATGCCACGGACACATGGTGATGCGTTAGTTCCGTTAAGCCGTTTTGATCGTTACTTTGTCGAAGAAGCTGAGTTACCTTTGCACCAGCAGCCGCCGCAAAATGAAACCACTAAAAAAATTGGCGAACAGGTGGCGAGCCTTATAGACGATGGTGATTGTCTGCAAATGGGGATAGGGGCGATACCCGATGCCACATTAGGCTGTCTGGGTAACCATAAGGACTTGGGTATTCACACCGAGATGTTCTCGGATGGGGTATTACCGCTGGTAGAAAGTGGTGTTATTAATAACTCGCGTAAGCGCAAGCATCGCGGCCGAATCGTGACAACCTTTGCCATGGGATCGCAGCGTCTGTACGATTTTGTCGACGATAACCAGGAGGTGTTCTTTTTGGATGTTGAGTACACCAACGATACCTCGGTGATTCGGCAAAATAAGCAGGTTATGTCGATTAACAGCGCCCTGCAGGTTGATTTAAGTGGTCAGGTTTGTGCTGATTCAATCGGTACCAAGATCTATTCCGGTGTGGGCGGGCAGATGGACTTTGTTCGCGGGGCAAGCCTTTCTGAGGGCGGCCGTTCAGTTATCGCTTTGCCATCGACAGCCTGTGGCGGAACGGTTTCCCGTATCAGTTCGTTATTGGCACCCGGCGCCGGTGTAGTAACGACACGCGCCCATGTGCATTATATTGTCACCGAACATGGCATCGCGAATTTACGTGCCAGAAGCATGACTGAGCGCGCCCGCGCATTAATCGACATCGCTGCGCCACAGTTTCGTGAACAGCTTGCGCGCGAAGCATACAACGATTGGGGGCTTACGGTTTAGGCCGTTGCTCACCCAGCCACTGGTCCAGCGCTTGCTGAAAGCGAGCGTTGGCTTGCAGCCGCTCAACAGCACTATTAAGGTGTTCAGCAGCGCGTTTGCCCCAGTCGTTATTACTGCAGCCAATGGCGCCTTCGATAACCTTCCCCTGATATTCCGCTATCGGTAAAAACACCAACTGTTCGTCGGTCTCATTGACTTGGTCGGCTTCATAAAATCGTTTAATCATCTCGTAATCAACGGTGTAATCGACACGGTGATTCAACATCATGGTCATTAAATTAACGTGGGCGTTATCACCGGTTACGATACGGTAATGTGACTTGCCAATAAGATGTTTCTCGACCAACGGCTGCAGTTCGCCATAGCGACGCTCTATAGGCTGTGCAAACCGAAAACGATTATCCTGCACTAGAGCCTCGAAGGAGACCGGGTTACCGTAGCGATCAGTAATTTTTTTAGCGGCGTTGGCATGCGCAACAATACCATGCGGCGGATAGCTGTGTGTGGTATCGGTGTAGTAAAACTCGGCGTTGTAGCTGGAACGTTTGATTAGACAGGGGAAGCACAAGTTGCGTTCGCGTTTCATTAACAGGGTGATACGGCGCGCGGGTAATTGACGAATTTGTTGCTGTAGCTTCGGCAATTCTTGTTTCATAACATCGACTAGCACGTCGCAGATACCTTCTCCCTGATAGTCACCTTGTGAAATATGAAACGGCGGTGAAGTGTTAACTCCCCAAATAATATCTGCCGGGTCATCTTCTGCCTGAACTTGCTGCATGGCCTGACCAATTGCAATAGCAGACCAAAAAGCAATTAGCATGAGTATCTTACAGCTTTTCATTTTCACCTCCCGTGAACGCGTCACAGTGATTGCGCTATTTGGGCCGATCCGCGCCCAACCAAAAATCGAGACTGCGGTTAAATTCTTTATTCTGTTTAATTTTCGGCAAAACAGAATTAATGGCGTCGATAGCTTGTTTACCCCAGGGGGTTCTGGCGCAACCGATGGCACCGATGATAGGTTTTTGCTGGTATTCGGTAATCGGAATAAAGGTTAACTGGCTTTCGGCTGTGTTCACGGCGCCGAGTTGTCGATAGAGTTTTATCATCATCGGGTAATCGACTGTGTAATCAACTCGATCTGTCGCGATCATAGACAATAGGTTGTAGGTCGCATTGTTACCAAATACGTCCTGATATTTGTCAGTATCAATCAGGTGCTCTTCTAAAATGGGCTGAATATCACCGTATTTACGCCCA
Source organism: Idiomarina sp. (assembly GCF_019431395.1). Lineage (NCBI taxonomy): Bacteria > Pseudomonadati > Pseudomonadota > Gammaproteobacteria > Alteromonadales > Idiomarinaceae > Idiomarina > Idiomarina sp. The sequence continues at coordinate 1,057,608 of NZ_CP080268.1, read as the reverse complement.
CTGGGTTGAGCAAAACGTAGTTCGGTTTGGCTGGCAATATCGGCAAAACTAATTTGATCACCGAACTGTTGGCGTAATTGTTCGGCTACTGATTTACGCGTGATAATTCCATGTGGGGGATAAAGATTAACGGTGTCACTAAAATAGTAATCAGGATTATACGAGCTGCGCTTTATTAAACAGGGAAAGCAAAGGTTCTGTTCTCGCTTCATTAAGCGACGAATACGTATCTGCGGTAACCGGCTAACTTCGATTGTGTGGTCGGGTAGTTGCTGTGATACGGTTTCGACTAGTGCATCACAGAAGCCGGCCGGTATCTGCTGCTTTTGCTGCATCGACTCGGGAATATGAAAAGGCGGCGCGGCGTTTATACCAAAACGAATATCGGGATCCTGAGCAATGGCTGTATCCAAGGGTAATACAGCCCCCAAAAGGATTAATAATACAGTGACAAGCCGTGCTACTATCAATTGAATCCACCGTTACGTCGAGTTGTACGCATTAACTTTGCTACAACAATACACTATACGTTTTTTATAAGATAAATTTAACACGATATACAAGAGACTATGCACGTTATTTTTAATCACGGAAAAGAAAGCGGTCCCTGGGGCACAAAAATAAAGCGTTTAGCTGAGGTCGCACAAAAACTTGGCTGTTCGGTCGAGAGCCTTGATTATGAAGGCGAATATGATGCTGATCAGCGCGTTAAACAATTACAGGCGCATGTGCACGGCTGCTCCTCAGGTCCGTTATTACTGGTCGGTTCTAGTATGGGCGGTTACGTAGCAACAGCAGTTGCCGGTGCAATCGAATGCAGTGGATTGTTTGTAATGGCGCCTGCCTATTATCTTGGCGGATATACTAATCTCGATAACCTGAACCTGAGCTGTCCGGTTAGCATTGTTCACGGCTGGCGCGACAACGTTGTGCCGGTGGAAAATAGCTGGCGCTTTGCCCAACCGATGAACGCGGATTTACATATTGTGAATGATGACCATCGACTGGTCGACACGTTAGACCATACGGCCGCTATTTTTGAGCGGTTTTTAAAGGATATTATGGCAGGAGAGCAATATGGCAGAGTTTGAATTACATCCGCAATTAGCTAAGGATAGTTTGCATCTGGCTGATTGGCCGTTGTCCCAGGTTAGAGTCATAAACGATGCGAATTTTCCGTGGTTTTTATTAGTACCACGCATCCCAAATATCATTGAAGTCATTGATTTAAGCGAGAACGACCAGCAGCAACTGTGGCGGGAAAGTGCTTTTTTAAATCACTGGCTAAAAGCCGAGTATCGGCCTGATAAATTAAACCTTGCTGCCATCGGCAACAAGGTTCCGCAATTACATCTGCACCACATTGCCCGTTATACCGATGACCCAGCATGGCCTGACCCTGTCTGGGGTAGGTTGCCGCCACAGCCGCTTGCTGAGCAGGAAGTTGTGCGGCTGCAGCAGGTGTTTCGTGAGTTAACGCTTTAACTTTTAAACTGAGCCAGCAACTGGCGCAACTCATCGGCCATTTTGCTCATACTGCGGCAGTCATCATGACTTTGCGCGACAGACTGACTGACGTCACGAGAAAAATCAGCAATGGCCTGAATATTACTGGCAACATCCTGGCTCACCGATGCTTGTTCTTCGGTTGCCGTAGCTATTTGCGTACTCATGTCAGCTGTACTTTCTATCAACGCAACTAAGTCGCGAAGTTTTTGCGCTGCATTAGCAACGTGTTCACTGGTTTGCAGCGCATCATCGCGGCTATGGTTCATGCGTTCGACGGCATGGTTGGCAGAGCCTTTCAGCGACTCCATTTTGCTGCGTACTTCGTCGGTTGATTGGTTGGTACGTTGCGACAATGTTCTTACCTCGTCGGCAACAACCGCAAAACCACGCCCGGCTTCGCCTGCGCGGGCAGACTCAATAGCTGCATTAAGTGCCAGTAAGTTGGTTTGCTCGGCAATAGCTTCGATGGTTTCGATAACAGAGGAAATGCTTTGCACTCCGTCTGCCAGCTCGCTCACGGTTTGCGCTGCGGAGTCTATGTCTGCTGACAGCTGTTGCATCCGTTGCTCAGTTTGCTGCAACTGTTGTCGGTTTTCTCGCGTTGTTTGTTGGGCTTCAGCTGCGCCATTGGCGGTTTCGTTAGCGTTTTGCGCAATTTCCTTAACGGTGGTTTCCATTTCGTTCATGGCAACCGCAACCTGATCGGTTTTGTTTTCCTGTTCGTTAGATAACCCATTGATCTTATTCATTGACTGATCAATTTCTACGACTTTGTCATTAAGTGCTTTAGCGGTATCTCGAACGCTATTAATGATCGCGCTCAGGTTTTCCAGGAATGCATTAAATCCGTTGGCTAATTCGCCAATTTCGTCATTAGTTTCTACCTCTAGCCGTTGGGTTAAATCGCCGCCTTCACTGGCCATATTATTGAGCCGCGATGCAACTCGTTTAATGGGCTTAACGATGCGGCGGGCATACCATGCCATGGCAACCACAAAGCCAATCCCGACTAAAATCGACACAATGGTTAGCGTGACAATGGTGTTCGTCAGCTGGCCATAAACTTCGGCTTCGGGTAGCTCGACGACGATTCGCCACTGGGTATTGGGTAAAGGGGTACTTGCAACAATAAGCGGTTCACCGTCGCGTTCGGTTTCGGCGTAGTTAAAATCGCCTTGTTTTAAAAGTTCGCCCGCTGCCTGCGAGCCAACTAATCGGTTTAATTGTGGGAAGTCACTGTGTTTGGGGTGAATCTGTACGGCACCGGATTGGTCTGTAATATAGGCAACACCCGATTCTCCGACCTGGTAATCAGCAACGGCCTTGCTTAAATTCTGTAACGACTTGCCAATACCTGCAACACCCAGAAATTCGCCATCTTCCGCCACCCGAACGTTAACGAAAATAGTTGGCACGCCGGTATTTTCGTCTACGTCAAAGTTTAATGACAGCTGCTCGTCACTTTTAGCAAAATCAAAGAACCAGCTGTCGCGTGGCTCCGCCGAGGACACTTGTTTTAGCAATCCGTCCGCGGTGTAATAGTTACTGGAGCGTTGTGAGACTATAAATGCAGCGGTTGCCTGGTTACTTTCTGCGGTGGCCGAGAGCTGGTTGATTATGGCTGTTTGCGCATTATCGGTTTCGCCTGCCAGCAAATCACTAATCACATAACGGTTGTTAGCTAATTCGCGCGATACCTGTATGGGCTCATTGATCAATTGTCCAACCTCGCCACGTACCTCACCCAGGGTCGCCGGCAACTCTTGCTTTAGCACCCGGGTTTCGAGCATTCGGGTTACCATCACCGAGGTAATTACTAGTGATATGGCTAGTAGGGTGGCAAGTGCTACGGCAATACTAACCGTTAACTTTTGTTGTAACCGCATGTAAGCTCCGATAACTTATTGCTGTAAAGGTGTTGGCTTATTCAGTGTCTATGTCGGCCAATTAGACAAAAAGTAAAGCGCAGCGACTGATCAAAATTAATCAAGGTACCGTTTTAGCTATATGGAAAATTTATCGTTACTTGCATTATTGCGTCAACAGACCGCGGCTAAACACCGACAAGTCGAGCAACAAGCGCCGATTAGCGCATTGATGTCAGCGGATCTTGATGATGACGGTTATCTGGATGCACTTTTTGTGTTGCATGATTTCGTGGCGTCTGCCGAGCGTAGCTTACAGCATCATTTTGGTGATCAATCCAGTGGCACTTATTACTACATGCCAAGGCTACGCGAAATCATTCGGGATATTCATCAGCTTCAGGGGATTACGCCAACTTATCAGCCGGCAACGGTGGAGCCCTGCTTCTATCGCGCTATTGGCATAGCGTACGTGATAGAGGGCTCAACAGCCGGCGGTAAAATATTAGCGAAAAGACTAGCGCGCCAACTGCGTCGTGATCGAAACTCAGGACTTGCGTATTTTAACTTTCACCGCCGCGGAACCTGGTCATTGTTTCAACGTTGGTTAGAAACAGTGCAATTGAACGCAAGCCAGCGACAACGGTGTATCAGTGGCGCAATGGATGGTTTTGATACATTATTAGCGCAGCAGCATTCTATCTATCAACAACAAAGTTGCTAAGGAGAGCAAGGTGGTAGAAAAATTGAATGATACTGAGCTATCGGAAGCACTGGAAAACTGTGCTAAAGAGCCTATTCATATTCCCGGTGCGGTGCAGGGACATGGCGCGCTTGTTGCATTTGATACTCAGTTTCAGCAGGTGCTCGCCTGCAGTGAGAACATCGAAAATTTTTTGGGGTGTAACCCTGAGCAGCTTTTTGGCAAAAGCGCTGCAGATTGTTTCGCTGATAATTTAATGACTGCCATGCAGCGCGCTGCAAACCGGCTGGATCCGGCAACGCCGACGGCGTCTTTTGAATACTCCTTTGAACAAGCTGATATCGATGTCTTTTGTACGTTATTTAAGATCCGGCAGCAACAAAGCCAACAATTATTAATCCTCGAAATCGAGCCGCTTTACGTCAAGTTAGCGAGTGATTTTACTTCGACTGTGCGGCAACAGTTTAGTCGGGTTCAGGCAGCTAAAACGGAGCAGCAAACGTTACAGCAATTAGTTAAGTCAGCTGCTGCTATCAGTAATTTTGAACGGGTATTAGTGTACAAATTTGATAGCGAGTGGAACGGCGAAGTAGTTGCTGAATATCTCCGCGAATCTGACATCAGTAGCTTTATGGGACAGCATTTTCCGTCTAGCGATATTCCCCCGCAAGTGCGGGATATGTACCGGGTTAATGCGGCACGAAAAATCGCGTCGACATCAATGCCCGCTGCTCAGTTAGTCCAGAACCCGGATATTGAGGCGTTAGAGCCGCTCGATTTAAGTTTAGGCATGCTGCGCGCGGTATCGCCCATACATGCTGTCTACATGGAAAATATGGGCATCTGCCGATCGCTCTCTATAGCTATCTTTGACGAAAAAAAGCTCTGGGGCATCTTGTCATGCCACGGCCTGCGACCAGCACAAACGAACCCTTATCAACGCCATGCGTTGCACTCACTGGTGATGATGGCCAGTCAGCGGTTGATGCTACAGCGTCAGTATCAGGCCTTGCAGTTTTTCGATAAGGTTGAGCAAAGTCGCAAAGCGTTACTGGACCCTGATAAAGATATCATGGCGCCCGAACAATTGTTAAAAAGTCAGGGTAAGCGCTGGTTAAAGCTATTTCAAATTGAACTGGTGGTATTAGTTCACGGCAATGAAATCAGTCAAGTAGGTGAGAAACTTCCCCTTAGTACACTCGTCGAGTTAGCTGAATGGCTACGCAAAAAACACTGGATTACCGGCCTTTACAGCAGCCGCGAGCTAGGTGCGTCTGATTGTTCAATGCTGCTAAAAGACACAGATTTTCGAGGCTTACTCGCGGTGTCGATGCCTTACGAAAAAGAGCTAAATGGTTGGCTGCTGATGTTTCGTCGCGAAGCTGTGGAAGTAAAAACCTGGGCCGGCCAGCCGGAAAAAACCGAAAGACAACAATTTAAGGGACGCACGGTGCTGTCGCCGAGGCGTTCGTTTGTCGGTTGGCAGGAACAGCTACAAGGCCGGTCGATCGAATGGACAGATGACGAAAAACAAGCGGCTAAAACACTGGCAGAGGATTTGGCTATTGGCGCCTCCGCTTATCAAATCGAACAATTAAACAGCCAGCTGCAGCAAGCTAATGATCGTTTAGAGCATTTGGTTCATACCGATGCCTTAACACAGCTATGGAACCGTTATCACATGGAGCAGGCGCTTGACGAGGAGCTGAGTCGTGCACAACGGCATGGGCATCCACTAAGCGTCATTATTTTCGACATCGATAATTTTAAACAGATTAATGATGATTACGGGCATGATGTTGGCGACGAGGTGCTAAAAGGTATTTCTAAAGCGCTCGACAGCCTAATGCGAAAATCCGACGCACTAGGCCGATGGGGCGGAGAGGAATTTTTGGTTATCGCACCTGAAGTTGAGTTAGATAACGCTGCGGAACTTGCAGAAAGATTACGGCAAGTTATGGCGGATATTGAATTTGACAAAGCAGGCGTGGTAACCGCAAGCTTTGGTGTAGCAGAACTGGACCAGGCTGATACTCGTAGTGACTTAGTAAGACGAGCTGATAAAGCGCTTTATCGCGCCAAAAACGAAGGGAGAAATCGCGTTTATAGCGAATAGTTTGCAAATAGTCATCGATATTAGAATAAAGGACGCTAAGTGAGCTTATCTCAGGCAATGCTGGCGGTGGCCGAAGTCGCAGGCCGTCTCGCTTACACAAGCGAAGCCGTTGGTGTATTAAAGGTTAAACTTGAGCAAACAACATCCATTAATTCGCTAAGGGAAGACTTTTTGCGCGCCAGCCTTGCTATTGATTCGTTAGATGAGCCGCAAGTCATAAGCACGCTAGTATCGTTATTTGATCGTGTCGCAAGTCTCTCCACTAACGATGAAAGAGCATTACGGCAACTGCATGCGCAGCTGCTCCAGCCCGCAACTGATGCCGGACATTATCGTAGTACTGGCATGGGGGTTTATCGGCAAAACCGACTGGTGCATATGACAGCTCCGGCCAATCAAATTTCTAAAATGCTGCGTCAGCGCCTGCATGCCAATAGCGATGTCCGCCACCACCCGTTGCTAAATGCCGCCAACACCCTTTTTGATCTGGAGTTTATCCAGCCATTTGCACGCGCTAACGGCGTCATTGCAAGATTATGGATAAAAGCGATTTTGCATCAATGGCATCCTTTTTTGTTGGAAATTCCGTTTGAGCAGTGTGTTAAAAACAACCAAGCGCAGTACTATGAATGCTTGAAGCAAGCGATAGCTGATAATGACAATAGCCGTTTTATTGATTTTGTCCTGCAGTTAATCGGGCAGGCAGTTGAACAGCTTACCGAGCAATTACCGAACAAGGAACAGGGGGTAAGTTCGGAAAAGAACCGCAGTAATACCTCCGAATTGGAGGGCTCTATAGGTTCGGAAAAAATCTCTACCCGCGAGAAACTGCTGCATTTACTGGAACAGCAACCCGACTGGAGCGCCGCGCGCGCAGCAGAGGTACTGGGGATTTCATCGCGCGCGGTAGAAAAACATTTATCTCGGTTAAAACGGGATGGTTTGTTAGAGCGTCAGGGCTCGGCACGGTCAGGTCGCTGGATTGTCACCCGCCCAACGTCCCGGCAGCTGTCTCTACCGGAATACTGAAGCGCGCATTAATTTTTTGTGCGAGTGCCGCTTGCGCGTCTGGTTCACCATGAATCAACCGCACCTGCTTTACCCCACCGTTGGCGCTGCCAATAAAATCCAGCAGCTCGGCCTGGTCTGCATGGGCAGAATATCCGCCTAACGTATGTATTGCTGCCTTGATCGTTATTTTCTCTCCATCCAACACAACGTAACCACCGGTTGGGCCGTATTGTTGAATATCCCTGCCGGGCGTACCCTGTGCCTGAAAGCCAACAAAAAGCACATCGGTTCGCGCATCGGGTAACAGCGCTTTCAGGTAGTTGACCATACGCCCGCCGGCGCACATGCCACTGGCGGCAATAATAATGACCGGCTCAGCCGTAGATGCCAGTCGGTTGACCAATGCCTGGTGCTGATCGTGATCCCGAATCACATGGCAATGTTCAAACGATAATGGGTGGCGACCATTGCTAAGCCGTTGTTTTGCTTCTTCGTCCCACAGCTCATGTAATTCGCTATAGAGTTCGGTTAATTCGCTAGCCAGGGGCGAATCTACAACAATTTCAGGGAAGTGTTGATGTCCTGCGCTGGCTAGCTCGTGCCAAATCTGTTCAAATTCATAGAGCAACTCCTGGGTTCTGCCCATACTGAACGCAGGTATCAGTACCGCACCCCGATCCTCAATACAGCGGTTAATAATCTGTTTAAGGCGTTGCTTTCGTTGTTCACGAGACTCATGCAAACGGTCACCGTAGGTACTTTCTAATAGCAGCAAATCAGCGTGTTCTAACGGCGCAGGATCAGGTAAAAGCGGGGTGTTTTTGCAACCGATGTCGCCACTGAAAACAATGCGTTGTGTCGGGGTATCCATCTCGATAAACGCCGAGCCCATAATGTGACCCGCATTCTTAAACCGTATCCGGCAATTATCTGATAACGTCAGCCAATGGTCATAATCAACCGGTTGCAGTTGCCGGCCGAGCCGGGCTAGCACGGCCTCCACCAATTCAGGGTTGCGGCTAATACCGACTTTAACCGCATCCGCTAATACCAGCGGCAACAACTTTGCGGTTGCTGAGGTACAAATGACAGGACCTTTGTAACCTGCAGCGAACAAATAAGGTAAACGGCCAATGTGGTCAAGGTGACAGTGTGTTATCAGGACAGCGTTTAAACCAGCTAACGAAAAGTTAATACCGAAGTGTTCGTCATCAACATCAGTCGTTACGTCCTCGCCCTGAGCTAATCCACAGTCAATTAAATAGCGCTCGTGGTTCGATAACAGTATTTCGTGACAAGAGCCCGTTACTTGATTAAACCCGCCATGGTGGATAATGTTCATTAAAGACCTTATTAAATGAAACACCTTAAGATTGTGCTAATGTTGCATAGAGATTATCGCCTTAGCAATACGAAATAATGGACATTGTTGGTGCGACAAAGGAGCGTAGACATGCACGTCAGTTATATCCCACTGTATTATTTGATAGGCGCAATCGCTGCACTCTTTTTCGCTATTTTATTACCCGGTTGGCCGTTAAAAGTCGTATTTAGCTGGATTTTTATTGCCTTGGCCATGATTGCATCAGCCTATTGGCTAAATATGGCCAGCGTGTTTCGCAAACGTGAGGGCGGTCAGATACCGGTTTATATTCGCTGGCTTCTCATTCCCTTTTTACTCGGTGTGCGAATTTACAATGCAGTGGCCCGAAAACGCGATGGTCTTGCCGGTTGGCACCAGGTCGGAGAACGTCTTTATGTAGGCCGGCGGCTGTTCGGTAGTGATATTGACGCGTTAAAGCAGCAGGGCATTACCGCTATTTTAGACGTTACAGCCGAATTTGATGCACTTGACTGGTCCTCGGAAAGTGCAGATATCCATTATTTGAATATTCCGGTGCTCGACCATAAAGCGCCTTCCGAACAGCAAATTCACCAAGCCATTCAGTGGATACAACAACAGCAGCAGAGCCAGCGCAATGTGCTTGTGCATTGTGCTCTTGGTCGGGGCCGTTCGGTGTTTATGGTGGCGGCATACCTGTTAGCCAGAACAAAAACCATGGATGTGGACGCGATACTCGAACAAATTCAGGCTGAACGCCATGTGGCACGATTAAATTCGGTGCAATATGAACAATTAAAGGCATTTGCACAAGATAACCGCATGTTGTTGGCGAAAACTGCCTGGATTATCGCAAATCCGGTTTCCGGCGGTGGTAAATGGAAGGAATGTCAGCAGAATATAAAAAACCTGTTACAGCCCTATTTTGAACTGGAAATATTAGAGACTAGCGAGCAGGTCGGGGCACAACAGTTGGCCAGGCAGGCACTGGATGCTGACGCAGAATTAATTATAGCCTGTGGGGGCGACGGCACGCTAACTGCGGTGGCTAGCGAGGTTAAAAACTCTGACACAGTAATGGCTATCATTCCTATGGGAACCGCCAACTCGTTAAGTCAGGCACTGTGGGGGATGAGTTCAAAGATAAGTCCGGTAACGGCAGCCTGCACGACGATTATTGAAGGCCGTAGCCGGGCGATTGACGTTGGCGACGTTAATGGCCGCACCATGTTGCTATGCGCAGCAATAGGGTTTGAACAGCAAATGATCGAAAAGGCTGATCGCGATGCCAAAAATAAGCTGGGTCAATTGGCATACTTGCAGGGGCTTTGGCGTGCCTGTAACGAAAACCAAATACTGGACTTATGCGTTACGCTCGATGATGATGAGCCGCAACACTGGCAAACCAGTAGTCTGATTATTGCTAATGCAGCGCCAATAACTACGCTGTTAGCACAGGGCAAGGGCAGCCCCATGCTCGATGATGGCAAGCTGGATCTGACCTGGCTAGAGCCACAGGAAAGCGGTAACCAGCACGTCCTGAGTTTAATCGAATTACTTTACTCCGGGCTGACTGAAGATAACCCGGGTATTAATACCGGTTACACCCAGGCATGTAGTGTTAAGGCAAAACATCAACAAGGGGAAGCGCTAAAATATGTGGTCGACGGCGAACCCTACGAAGCGAATGAATTAATGGTGAGGTTGCAAAAAAGGGCGCTTAACATATTGATTCCAGAACAGGCTGATTACTAAAGAGCCCTAATTTGTGCTATTATTGCGCTTGTTGAGTTGAGTTTTCCAACATAAAGGTAGGGTGTTTTCGTTGTCTAATCTTTTGTCAAAGTTGCCACGTTTTGATTTTGTCGGTTGGTTCCAGCAACCCGCTTTAGCAGATGTAGATCCCCGCGTTGCCCATCGCGCTATTACAATCGCTAAGTTTCGCGCTAAGATTTATCAAAAAGGTTCAGTCATTCTGCGTCAGGCTGCACTGCTATCTATTATCGCGGCCGCCATTATTCTGCCGGAATGGAACAGTTTTCCGGCGCCGGTGCTACTGGTGCCTGCTTATTTAATTGGTAGTAAAGCGCTCAATGCGCGGGCTTACCGTGAACATGCATTTCCGCTGTTGCCTGAAGCGGTGGATGATGCCTTGAAGTTTCCATTAAAAGGTGCTTAAGTAAATCCCTGAATCATAGGTAATGTACAGGGATGTATGCAGAACAAGTACTACGCTTTAGCAGCGTTGGCAGCGGTTATGACCGCCTTCTTTTTTTTCGTTAATGACGATAAGCCGTCTGCCAACGGCATGCAAAATTCAACGGATAGCAATCAACTTACGGCCGAAAACTCACCTTCAACCAAGCCTAAGCCGACACACGAAAAGGTTAGCGCACCCGCTAATCAATCGGCGCCAATCGACACTTCCCATTTTGCCCAGTGCCAGCAAGTACTCTATGACATGCGCGTAGAGCAGGAACAATGGCGTCAGGAGAAGGTCGGTAGTTTTACCAAGTTTTTGCAACAGGGATACTCCTTAGACGAGGTAACTCTGGCTATTGATGAATTCCGCAATAGTAATTTTGCCGCAAGGTTTAGGGTGGCACAGCTTCGTAAAAACGCGGCAATAACCGAAGTTAATGCGATGCTTGAAGACGAGCTAAAACAACGTCTGGCGGACAAGCCGATTACCGGCCTATCGATACAACGCCGTGTACCATTGCAGGTATTAGATAATTTTGACGAACTGTCGTTAGCGCAACAACAGGAAATTGCTGATAGCGGCAAAGTAACCGTTGATGATGTTGCCTTTATGATGGGTCGCTCAAAATACAGTGACGAACAAATCCTGATGTTAACCAAAAGTTTACCTGACCCCGGCGCGACGGTAGGTTACGAACATCTTGATGAAGCTGTCTCTTTACTTGATTTTGCGGCTAAATCAGGCCGCCTCAGTAGCTTTAATTATTTGATCGATCAGGGGCTGGCTCCAACCCAGGATCGTTATCTGGGTTCGACTATGGAATGGGCACTGAGTGGCTTAATGGACTGTTGTGAGCGTCGCCAGAGACGTGTCGATATTATTAAAAAATTAAATTCGTTAGGAGCAGCAGCGCGTTTTAGGGAACAGTCTCCGACACGTGTCTATGGCAACTTCCCTCGTCGGTTTTATCGTTTTGACCAAGCTGATATCGCTTCGCTTCGCGATGAATTCGGATTGAACTTACTGGCGATAAAGCAACGACAGCCGCTCTCGATGACGCAACACGGGCGCCTGGTTAAGCGACTGGCAAAGCAGCGCGACGACTTTATCGAAACGCAAACAGCAATGACTGACGTAACCGGTACCCGTGCTGCCTGTAGGGCCACCGTCAAACGCATTAGCGATCAATGGCGCCCGCGTCGCAGTCATGAGGTGGTACAAGAGATTCGCGAACAATATCCCGATTCTGACTCCTCAGCATTAGCGGTATTAACTGATATGGATCCTGCGCTGGTGGACGAGTACCGACGATATTTTGTATGGTCTGGCGGAATGCGACAAACCGACGCGCTTGGCGAGGTCTATCAATATTTAGCCGATGGTGATATCGAGCGCGTTATCAGTGAGTTGGAAGCCGCTTCGCTAAACACGCGCGAAAAACGATTTGTTATTAGTAACCTATTAAAACGCGACCTGAACTATTACCGGGCATTGAGTCAATCATCGCTGATGGACGACGGTTTACAACATCACCAGCTGGCATTTATTACGTTGGACGCAGATAAATTAAAAGCCCTGGTTGATGCAGGCTATGACGTTTACGGGCACGATAATCGGGGCAAAAGTCTGCTTTACTACGCGGCAACAAAAGCCAACACAGAAACTGTCGCTTGGCTAATCCAGCAAAACGCGCCGTACGAAGGCGACGGGCAAGGCAGAGATCCGCTTTATCAGGCGATTAAACATGCCAGCGGTGGTCAGTCTGCTGAACAGTCAAAATTTTTGATAGATCAGTTGATGACAAGCTACCAACCAACCGTCACGCGCTTCCACAAACAACGCATGGCCGTGGTCAAACTGCGTTACCCAGAGCAGTATCAGCAGTTGATCGACTTGCATCCAGCGCTTACAGTGGATGAAGCAACTGAGCTACCGGTGGTGTGGTAGATAGAACAAACAGACAAGGAGAGAACGTATGATGGGAGCAGGTTTCGGTGGCATGCTTATTTTTCTTATTATTTGGCTGCTACCAATTATATTGATTGCGAAATCAAACCGCACACAAGGCGGTGAGAAAGCGGCGTGGATACTGGCAATTATTTTTGTATCCTGGTTGGCGTGGGTATTCTACTTATTACTTGCGCCGTTAAAGCCAAAAATTGATGACCTGTAACGGCGCTTAATTGAGTACTACGGAGCCAGGCCTGCGAGTTCGCTGGCCTGGCTTTTTAATTGCGCAAGGTAACGCTTAAAGCGGGCCAGTTCGACACCGGAGAGACGGCGGTCTGACGGAACTTTAATATCCACCGGGTTAATGGTGCGGCCATTGCGGTATACTTCGTAATGTAAATGACGCCCTGCCGACAAGCCAGTATTGCCGAGGTAACCGATAATATCGCCCTGACTAACATAGTCACCAACATCGATATCTTCATTAAAACGGTCCAAATGGGCATATAGTGTTTCGTAACCTTGTGCGTGCTCAATAATTACTGCGTTACCAAAGCTACCTTTACGACTCGCGTGTTTTATAGTGCCACGACCTGCCGCCATAATCGGCGTGCCCACCGGGGCGCTAAAATCAATCCCTTTATGCTGACGGTTGTAGCCCAGCACCGGATGGTAGCGATTGCCGTAATGAGAGGTCAGGCGTGCGCCGTTAAGTGGCGTTTTAAGCAAGAAACTCTGTGCAACCCGGCCATCCTCGAAGTAGAAGGTGCCGTCAAACCGGTACATACGATAATCTTCGCCGCCATTGGTAAAGCGCAGGTAACTGAGCTTTAACGGATTCTGCAGGTGCGAAAACAATGCCTTATCCCGTACAACTTCAGAACGTGCGTATTGCGCTTCAAAAATATCGCCCGGCTGCAGCTGTCGCTGAAAGTCGACAAAATGCGACAGCGCCATCATGGCACTGTTAATAATGGTCACGGGAACATCTTCTGCTACGGCGTCTTCATACAAACTGCTGCTTATCGTGACGGCCGCTTCATGGGTTTCGGCGCGTAATGGCACCGTTTGCTTGGTCACGTTCCATGCGCCGTTCTCATAGATTGCGTCAATGATTTCGCCGTACTCTTTTGCGAGCCTTACGCGCGGCTGATCATTGTCATTAAAACTAATTTCTAGCGGAGCACCAATTTGTAAACGACCAAGATCGATAAGCGGTTGTGCCGTCAGTGCCAATAACACCACTTGCTGTGCCGACAAGCCTTCGTTGGTCAGTAACGAGGTTAAGTTTTGACCGGGTTGCACATAAACGATATGAGTTTCGCGATTATGTGTGGGTGGCTTACGGTAATTTGCATAGGAACCTGTGTTCCATGCACTATCAAAAGCTACCAACGGCTGTGGAATAGGTTCATCAGAGATTGGCTTGGGTGATTCGATGGCGGCGATAAATAGCGCCCCGACGGCGATTGCTGCCGCAACATGCCAACGTTTAATACTTAGCATCTAACAGCAGACTCCGTAATCTCGGTTACAACTCATCAGCAAATAAGGCCTGTTTATTCGTTTATTGTGTTATCGCTTACGCTGCGGGCGCGCTAAGTTATCAGCGTAGCCCCAAACGTGCAAGTTTTTGATTAGACAGGCGTTGGCTAAATAATTCCCCGGCATGTTGTAAAGATCGGTAAGTTACTGTTTGGTGTCTTTAAGCATCCATTTAACCGCAGCGTCGGTGTGGATTTCGGTTGTGTCAAACAACGGCAGCTGTGTATCGGATTGTGAAATAAGCAGGCCGATTTCGGTGCAGCCCAGAATCACCGCCTGTGCGCCGTTTTCAGCAAGATTATCAATAGCGTCGACATAGCACTGGCGTGAGTGCGCTGTGGTGACACCATGGCATAGCTCGTTAAAAATAATGTCGTGGATCTGCTGACGCGTATCGCTGTCCGGCGTTAATACGTTGATACCGTAGTGCTCGAGCCGCTCGCGATAAAACGCTTGCTCCATGGTAAAACGGGTGCCGAGCAGGCCGACAGTTTTAACGTTTTTTTGCTGCAAGGCGAGGGCGGTGGCATCAACAATATGTAGTAGGGGAATGCTGACCGCAGCTTCAACCTGAGGTGCAACATTATGCATGGTATTGGTGGCAATCAGAAAACCGTCTGCACCAGCTGACTCCAGCGCTTTTGCCGCAGCAATTAAACGTTCGCCAGCCTGGTTCCAGTCTCCGTGCCGTTGTAATGGCTCTATGTCAGCAAAATCGACGCTATTAATGATGATTTTTGCTGAATGCAGCCCACCAAGTTTTGCGTTAACTTTCTGATTAATTAGACGATAATAACTGAGCGTCGACTCCCAGCTCATACCACCAATAATGCCGATTGTTTTCATAGCCGCTCTTTCAATAGTTTAAAACATCTAATTAACAATTTATGCTAACAGAAATTTGATCTAGGATGGGAGCTGATCTGGGAGAATATTAATTAAAAAGGAAAAATTATGGAGTCACTACCTTCGGGTTATGTTGCCTTTGGCGCGCTTGCGGTGGTTGCGGTCAATATTATTATGGCGTTTGGTGTTTATTTTGAAGCTGAGCGTTATCGGAGTATAACCGGGCAAAAAACGGCGTTTTTTCATCCGCTAATTTGGTTTTTCGTCGGATTATCAACCGGCATTATGGGAGCGATACTTTTCTGGCTGAGTCATTGGCTTGCGCCGAAAAACGAACTAGCCGCGAGACAAAAAAGTAAGGAATAAAAACTAGGAAAGGAAATTGGTCGGCGTGAGAGGATTTGAACCTCCGACCCCTGACACCCCATGACAGTGCGCTACCAGGCTGCGCTACACGCCGACCGTGGAGCAGTATGTTACGGATTTATGCGCAATTAGCAAGGCTTAAAGCACGCAGCCTGTGCTGACTGCGCTTTTTTTAGTCAGTTTTTGCGGAGCGACTAAAGCGTTTTAAGTCTTTTAGTGCATCAATCAGGACAGGAACGGGCGGCTCTGCGCCTTTTTTCAATTCAAATTCAGCAAAACTGTAAACACTGAACTGACCGGTATTATCCAGAATCGTTATTTCTTCACTATCGTAAATTACGATATAGGGACTGTAAGTTTCTATCAATGGCCAGCGTTCACCGCTGTCGGTCAGGCTTTCGCCATTACTGAAGTTTTTAGTACCGCCGGCACAAGACATGGTCTGGTTCAGTAATGTCGGCATCAGATCCATTAACCCGGCGATAGGGTGCTCCGGCAACGAATAACCACGTTCATATAAGGGTACCGCCATGTTCTTAGGCATGAACTGCTGCTGTCCCAGTATTGACTCTGAGTCGCTGGGTGCCAGCGCAGTAACCAGCAATTGGTGTTGCTGTGTTTTGGCTAAAATATCCGGTAACTTTGCAAAATCATCGCCATCAATAAAAACAATATTCAATTGATTACGTGGGCGCGGTGCAAAACCTTGCAGAGCCAACAGGTCACTGTCCTGGTAATAGCTTGATAATGTCAGTTCTTGCGACCAGTTGGCGCTAGCGTACCAGTTAACCTGCAGACCAAAATCATCTAATGGCTTCAAGTAAGCCGGCGCGATATTTTGACGGGCAATGGTCTCCTGGTAAAAGTCAGGCAGGCCGTAAACAAGCTGAAATAGTCCGCCATCACGACTGGGATGGCCTAGCAACTGACCGTTAAATCCAACAAGTTCAGAATCCGTTGCAATCGTTGCTAATTGACGCTGTTGTTGCTGCGTTAGACGGTCAAACACAATCAAGGATTTTGAACGCTCATCTGGACGTTTGGTGCAGAGCAATTCGTTTTGCGGGTAACGCAGACGAATATTATCGGCCACCATCAGCATCTGTTGTTGTGCCTGATAACTTTCTACGTCGATAAACCCATGCTTGGCCATTAACGTTTTGGCAGTGGTGGGGTATGACAACGGGAACATGTCATCTTGCTGAGTAATGGGTTCATAGAGTTCCGCATCCGCCCAAACGTGGGTCAGATGGCTGGTAAAGAAACACAGCACAAACACGCTGGTCGCGGATGCGCCAATACGCCGGCGTTGCAATTCCTGTAGGTGCTTCCAGGTGTAATTGGCGACCAATAACTCAAAGCCCAGCAGCACCAAAAAGCCAAGTAATACGCCCAGAATGATTAAAAAGCTGGCTCCGGCAAAAACCGTTTCTGCGTCTTTCGCCATCTGCGCCAGCGAGTAACTATTGAGGTGATAGCCGTATTGGCGATAAAACAATAAGTCTGCAACTAATGCAACAATCCCGAGCGAACCAATGAGAGCTGCCCAGCCGCGCAGAATACGGGCATACGGTAGTACTAAACAGAGCGGAAAAATAAGAATAATAAAGAAAACAAAGGGCAAAAACGCAAAGTGACCAATCCAGTTAACAACGCTATACAAGGTCGCCAATGCCGTCTCTGATGGCGGCGATGCTTCCAGGTAGAGTGAGCCCAACGCCAAACACAACAGAATATTGATAAACGTGAACCAGTGGCCCCAGCTGATCAGGCGGGCGATTTTATCCCGGCGTTGGTGTTTTCCCATTCTTATTATGTCCCGTGGTACACTATTAGCCATTAGTCTAACACACGGATTTTGCAAGGATAGTCCCGCTTATGCAACTGCGTATCGAAAACAGTATTATTCATCAGTTTTACAGCCACGATGACCAGGTTGGCTTACGCTTAGCGCCGGAGGCGTTGGCTGAGGATGAACAACTTCACGAGTTATTGGAAGAGTTGACACAGGTCTATACCAATAAACCCGCTAAGGGCTATGCCAGCTTTTTAACCGAGGCGGACGATGCTGAGCGGGGACCGTTTCCGGATTTTATGCAGCAATGGCACGCAAACGAAATACAGTTTGTCGACTTTAGCCAACAGGCAGCAAAGCTTCTGCTTGAGCAGTTACAGAACCACAATATGCTGGAGGCTGGCTTTTTGTTAATTACCCGCTATCAGCATTTGAGCACCGACTATCTGTTAGTTGCGTTCCTGCCGGTTAAAGAAGGGGTGTCGATTAACCCCAACCTGGCGGTCAATAAATCCTCGCAGCTGGATATTAGTAAGGTACAGCTGGCGGCGCGCATTAATCTGACTGACTGGGAAACCGAAGCGGATAGCGAACGTTATATTTCGTTTATTAAGGGTCGCGCGGGTCGCAAAGTATCTGATTTTTTCCTCGACTTTTTGGGTTGCACCGAACGACTTAACTCAAAGTCACAGACGCAAACCTTAATCGAGGCCGTAAACGAATACGGTAAAGCTGCAGAATTAGAGCCACAGCAGCGCCAGTCGTTAAATGCTGTTGCCTATGAATATTGTGATCAGCAATGGAAGCAGGGCGAAGACGTCAACGTTAAAGATTTGTCTGAACATTTTTCGCAAGCGCAGCCGAGCGAACGCTCGTTTGACGACTTTAGCCGCGAATATGCGCAGCAACGTGAAGCTGAATTACCGGACGAGTTTCCGGCAGATAAGTCGACCTTGCGTAAGCTAGTTAAGTTTCAGGGGCAGGGCGGAGGCGTTAGCGTTGGCTTTGATCACACACAGTTAGGTGAACGCATTAACTATGATGCTGCAACAGATACCTTAACTATTCATGGTACGCCACCGAATTTACGTGATCAATTGCGGCGTTATTTTGGTATTGATAGTTAAGAAGGAAAATAAAACGCCGGCACAGGGCCGGCGTTTTGGTAATTCGTTGTATAGGTGTTACCACTATTTGTCAGTGGATCCCGGAACGATATTGGAGGCGTGCAAGCCTTTAGGCCCTTCTTCCAGTTCAAACTCAACAGTTTGACCTGCTTTTAGGGTACGGTAGCCTTCCATTTCGATGGTTGAATAGTGAGCGAAAATGTCACCTTCGCGGTCTTCAGCCTCAATAAAGCCAAAGCCTTTTGAGTTGTTGAACCATTTGACTTTTCCGGTAGCCATACTTCTACTTCCTTCTTTTGCAACAGAGAATGTTTATTATTATGTCAGTGCTAAACGAGAGCTCTTGAATTATGCAATCGGCAGCACCATGTTTTACTCTAGAAAACGCAGTGTAATAGTCAAGCATTTGCGGTGAAAAAATCAACATATTTGTTAAGGTTTTTCGAAAAAATATCGCATAAAACGTTAACAAATAAACTATAGTGATAATAGGTCGTTAACTCATGAGTCAGTCTGATCATCAACATCTTCATGATCTGGAAGAGAAAGAAAAGCAGGAATTGAAACCGCCGTCGATGTACAAGGTCATACTGAATAATGACGATTTCACGCCGATGGACTTTGTGATTGAAGTGTTGATGAAATTTTTTAAGATGGATCAAGAGCGTGCGACGGACACCATGTTGCAGGTTCATTATAAAGGCAAAGCCGTCTGTGGCGTTTACTCGGCACAAATCGCAGAAACAAAAGTTGTACAGGTCAACCAATATGCGCGCGAAAACCAGCACCCATTACTTTGTACTATGGAACAGGCGTAATGGGACAACGGATAGAGCCAGCATGGCGGTAAGGAGTGGTATATGTTGAACAAAGCCCTTGAACTGACGTTAAACGATGCATTTCGTTTGGCGCGTGAACGTCATCACGAGTTAATGACGGTCGAGCACCTGTTGGTTGCGCTGCTGGATAATCCGGATGCGGCGGAAGTTCTGCGTGCCTGTGGTACTAATTTTGACCAGTTAAAAGACGAACTGCTGTCCTATATCGACCGCAGTACGCCAAGTTTCGAATCAGAAGACGAAAGCTCGGATACGCAGCCGACGTTGGGTTTTCAACGCGTATTGCAACGTGCTGTGTTTCACGTGCAATCATCCGGCAATGCTGAAGTGACCGGTGCCAACGTGCTGGTTGCCATTTTCAGTGAGCAGGAATCACAAGCCGTTTATCTATTAAACAAACACGATATTACTCGCCTGGACATTGTTAACTTCATTTCGCATGGCATTTCGCGCATGCAGGATGAGCAGCCGGGCGAGGAGCCAATCGATGAAGAAGAGGCGGCTGAGGTTCAGGAAGAGCAACAGAGCCACTTAAAACGCTTCTGTACTAATCTGAATGTGCAGGCTAAAGACGGCAAGATCGATCCGTTAATTGGTCGTGACCACGAGCTGGAACGCTGCGCACAGATTCTGTGCCGTCGGCGCAAGAATAATCCTTTGCTGGTCGGCGAAGCCGGTGTCGGTAAAACGGCGATTGCTGAAGGATTAGCGTATCGTATCGTTAATAAAGATGTACCCGAGATCCTCGAGGATGCGGTTATTTACTCGCTGGATATGGGCGGCTTGTTAGCAGGTACTAAGTATCGTGGTGATTTCGAGAAGCGCTTTAAACAGCTGCTTAAGGAATTGAGCGAAAAAGAAAACGCTATCTTATTCATTGACGAAATTCACACCATTATTGGTGCAGGTGCGGCCAGCGGCGGGGTGTTAGACGCCTCAAACCTGCTTAAGCCGTTACTGTCGGGTGGTCAGCTTAAGTGCATCGGCTCGACAACTTACAACGAGTTCAAGAACGTATTCGAGAAAGATCGGGCTTTGGTACGTCGGTTCCAGAAGGTTGATGTGGTCGAACCCTCTGTCGAGGACACCACCAAGATTCTGATGGGGCTCAAAGATCGCTATGAGAGCCACCATGGTATTCGCTACACCCAGCCGGCAATTAAAGCGGCGGCAGAACTGTCTGCGAAATACATCAACGAACGCCACCTGCCGGATAAAGCCATCGATGTGATGGATGAAGCGGGCGCATCGCAGCGATTATTACCGCCGTCAAAACGTCGTAAGACCGTTGGTGTGCAGGATATCGAAACCATTATTGCCAAAATTGCACGGATACCTGAGCAGTCGGTATCACGTACCGATCAGGACGTGCTGAAGCAATTGGATCGCAATCTGAAAATGGTGGTATTTGGTCAGGACGAAGCCATTGATAAACTGACATCCGCTATTCGCCTGTCGCGTTCAGGTCTTGGCAATGAACATCAACCTATCGGTTCGTTCCTGTTTGCGGGCCCAACCGGTGTTGGTAAAACCGAAGTCACCCAGCAATTGGCAAAAGCCATGGGCATCGAGCTGGTTCGTTTTGATATGTCGGAGTACATGGAGCGCCATGCGGTCAGTCGTTTAATCGGCGCGCCACCGGGCTACGTAG
Organism: Idiomarina sp.; assembly: GCF_019431395.1. Classification (NCBI taxonomy): domain Bacteria; kingdom Pseudomonadati; phylum Pseudomonadota; class Gammaproteobacteria; order Alteromonadales; family Idiomarinaceae; genus Idiomarina; species Idiomarina sp. The sequence continues at coordinate 1,036,740 of NZ_CP080268.1, read as the reverse complement.
GCTTTGATCAGGGTGGATTGTTAACGGATTCAGTTATTAAACAGCCACATTGTGTGCTGTTGCTGGACGAAATCGAAAAAGCCCATCCCGATGTCTTCAATATCCTGTTGCAGGTAATGGATAACGGTACCCTGACTGATAATAATGGTCGTAAAGCCGACTTCCGCAATGTGATTATCGTTATGACCACCAATGCCGGTGTTCGCGAGACGGTGCGTAAGTCCATTGGCTTTAAGCAGCAAGACCATAGTCATGATGCCATGGCTGAAATTAACCGTACCTTTACGCCTGAGTTCCGCAATCGTCTGGACGGCATTGTTTGGTTTAATCACCTTAACGAAGAAGTCATCAAGCAGGTGGTGGATAAATTTATCACCGAGCTACAGGCGCAGCTGGATCGCAAAGGCGTATCGTTGGAAGTTGATCAGGCGGCGGTTGACTGGTTGGCCGAGAAAGGTTATGACAAAGCCATGGGCGCGCGGCCTATGGGTCGCATTATCCAGGAAAACATTAAGAAGCCGTTAGCTAACGAAATCTTATTTGGACAACTGACGCGCGGCGGCAGCGTAAAAGTCTCGAAAGGCAGTGATGACGAGCTGAAATTTGATTACGACAGCTCCAATGAAACCGTTGAAGGCTAGGGCATATCCCTAGCCAATAACATAAAAAAGCTGCTCGTTCAGTTCGCACTGAGAGCAGCTTTTTTTATGCCGTTTTCAGTAATGACTTAACGGGCGCGGAAGACAATACGTCCCTTGCTCAAATCGTACGGAGTAAGCTGAACGGTTACCGTATCGCCGGTTAAGATACGAATATAGTGCTTACGCATCTTGCCAGAAATGTGAGCGGTAACAACGTGCCCGTTTTCTAACTCGACACGGAACATTGTGTTAGGCAGTGTGTCTAGCACCGTGCCCTGCATTTCAATGCTGTCTTCTTTCGCCATTAATATCCTCTGCGTTTATCATTATTGTGCGATTGTTCGCACGATTAGCTTAAAGTGTGGGCGATTTTACCGCTTTTTTCCACTGATTGCCAATGAGACGTTCATTTGGCGTGAATTTAGCTTTGTAATTCATCTTATTACAGGCATCAATTTGGTAGCCAAGGTATAAATAATCTTTGTTTTGCTGCTGACACAGCTCGATAAGCGCCAGAATCGAGAAGGTACCGGGCGAGCGTTTATCATGGTCTGGCTCGAAAAAGGTATACATTGCTGACAGCGCGTTAGGCAGGGTGTCGATTACCGAAACCATGATGAGCTTATCGTTGGGGTCGCGCCACTCGACAAATTGTGTCTGCATCCAGTCGCAATCACACCAATGCCAAAAGCTGTCAGGATCCGGCGGGTACATGGCACCGTCTTTATGCCGTAACTCGATAAAGCGACAGAACAGTTGGTCATAGTCGGGCTGTGGTTTAGTAGCAATGCGTTGCGTCAGATCCGCGTTTTTATTTATCACCCGGCGCTGACTGCGGCTGGGCCTGAATTCAGGCGCCAACACACGCAGCGACTGACATGCCTGACACAGTCGGCAGTAGGGGCGATAGACGTCATTGTGCGAACGGCGGAATCCATGCTCCAGCAAATGTTCATAGAGTTCCGCGGTCATCGGCGGATTACCGTCTGTTACAGCAACGAGTAGTCGTTCCTGCTGCTGGCTTAAATAACCACACTGGGACTCACGGGTAACGCCAAACTGCAACGTCATAGCGCTATACCCAGCCTGGCATCAGCGATGGTGCGTGGTTGCCAAAACCCTTGGCTAAGGTTAGCTTCCTGCGCAATATGCAATTGCACCAAAAACTTGTCGCGGTCAATGTTGCGGGCCCCTAATGAACTTAAGTGCGGGTTTGCGACCTGACAGTCGATTAACTGCCCGCCGGCTTGGGCAAATGCCTGTGCAAACGTATTTAAGGCAATTTTAGAGGCGTCTGTTTTGGTGTGGAACATGCTTTCGCCACAAAACGCCCGGCCAACCGATATACCATACAGTCCGCCGGCCAATATGTCCTCACACCAAACCTCTACTGAATGCGCATGGCCCAGCTGATGTAGTTGGCTGTATGCTTCGCGCATCGGTTCAGTAATCCAGGTACCTTCCTGATCCCGTCGAGATGCCGCACAGCCTTCGATAACCGCATCGAAATCCTGGTTAAGGGTGACCCGCCAAGGAGATCGACGCCAGGACTTTTGCAAGCTGCGGGAAACATGAATTTGCTCAGGGTAAAACACGGCGCGGGGATTTGGTGACCACCATAAAATAGGGTCATCAAGGCCAAACCAGGGGAATATACCGTGCCGATAAGCATGCATCAAGCGTTCGGGAGATAAGTCACCGCCGACCGCCAGTAAACCGTTAGGTTCATGTAACGCGGTCGCCGGTGGAGGGAAGCTGATTGAGCGGGGATTTAACTGAACTATCATCAATTATTCAATCATCGTTGCTCAATCGCCTCCGGGCTACTTAGTCAATGCGTCTAAATAGCGCTCAGCGTCCAGGGCTGCCATACAACCGCTGCCAGCCGAGGTAATAGCCTGACGATAGATATGGTCCATAACGTCACCCGCGGCAAATACACCCGGTACGCTGGTCGCTGTCGCGTTACCTTCTAAGCCGCTTTGTACTTTTATGTAGCCGTTATTCATTTCCAGCTGACCATCAAAAATACCGGTATTGGGTTGATGACCAATGGCAATAAAACAACCTGCAACGTCGAGTTCTTCAGTGCTACCGTCTGCGGTACTCTTAATACGGACGCCGGTCACGCCCATGTCGTCACCGAGTACTTCATCCAGCGTTTTATTCAAATGGAAGGTGACATTGCCGTTTTGTTCTTTGTCATGTAACCGGTCAACCAAAATTTTCTCAGCGCGGAACGTATCACGGCGATGGATTACGTGGACTTCACTGGCAATGTTTGACAGATAAAGGGCTTCTTCGACAGCGGTATTTCCGCCGCCAACTACACAGACTTTTTGGTTTTTGTAGAAAAAGCCATCACAGGTTGCACAGGCCGATACGCCTTTACCCATAAAGGCTTCTTCCGAATCCAGACCAAGATATTTAGCTGATGCACCGGTGCTGATAATAACCGAGTCAGCGGTATATTCGCCCACGTCGCCTTTTAGGCGGAACGGGCGCTCCGAAAAATCGACAGCATTGATATGGTCAAACACGATTTCGGTGTTAAAGCGCTCAGCGTGCTGCTGCATACGAACCATCAAATCAGGGCCGGTTAAACCTTCGGCATCGCCGGGCCAGTTTTCTACGTCAGTGGTCGTGGTCAACTGACCGCCTTGCTGCATACCGGTAACCATCACCGGATCTAAGTTAGCACGTGCCGCGTAAACCGCTGCAGTGTAGCCTGCAGGCCCTGAACCCAAAATCAATAATTTACAATGCTTGGCGTCTGCCATGGATAACTCCTGACTGCTTGTATTCTTTTAATGTAAGATAAGAGATGTATGGGGACTGATTGTAGGGTTTGCAAGCCTGTGGAACAAGACAAAAAATTAAAAAGCCCGCGACTAAAGCGGGCTTGATACTTTATGTAACATGATTATGAGTTGATTAACTCTGCAACGCCTCACGCGGGTCTTGGTAATCCAGGCCTAACTTCTCGCCTAAGTCATCATGTACCGCTTTGTAGGTGATCTTGCCTTTGTGCATGTTAAGACCTTTGAGCAGGTGCTCGTTTTCCAGCATCGCTTTAGGGCCTTTGTTTGCCAGTGCTATACCATAAGGCAGGGTAGCGTTGTTCAGCGCGATGGTCGAGGTACGCGCAACACCGCCTGGCATGTTAGCGACACAGTAGTGCACTACATCGTCGATAACGTAAACCGGATCTTGGTGCGTGGTCGCTTTCGAGGTTTCGAAACAACCGCCCTGGTCGATGGCAACGTCTACCAGCACTGAACCTGGCTTCATGTTTTTGATGTTCTCGCGGGTCAGCAGTTTTGGTGCTGCAGCGCCTGGGATCAGTACTGCGCCAACAACCAAGTCAGCTTCGCGGGAGTATTTATCGATAGCATCAACGGTTGAGTAAACGGTTTGTACCCGACCGGCAAAGATATCGTCTAATTCACGTAAACGCGGCAATGAACGATCTAAAATAGTGACTTCTGCGCCAAGGCCGATAGCCATTTTCGCTGCATTGGTGCCAACCACGCCGCCGCCGATAATCAGTACTTTACCGGGGGCAACACCCGGTACGCCGCCCAGCAGGGTACCGCTGCCGCCATGGGCTTTTTCCAAGTAATGTGCACCCGCCTGAATCGACATACGACCGGCGACTTCGCTCATTGGTGCTAACAGCGGCAAACCATTGCGGTTGTCGGTAACGGTTTCATAAGCAATAGCCGTACAACCTGATTTACCTAACAATTCAGTTTGCGTCGGATCCGGAGCTAAATGCAGGAAAGTATAAAGGATTTGGCCTTCGCGCAGCATCTTACATTCGTTTGGCTGTGGCTCTTTTACCTTAACGATCATGTCAGCGCGGGCAAAAATCTCTTCCGGTGTATCGATGATTGTCGCACCGGCTTCGATATATTGGTCATTGGTAAAACCAATCGCCGCACCACCGTTATTTTCGATAATAACGTCGTGACCATTTTCTACGTATTCGCGCACCGCTGCCGGGGTTAAGCCAATACGATACTCATGGTTTTTAATTTCTTTTGGTACACCAATTAGCATTTCACAGCCTCTAAATTGTTAGTGGTTAGAACATCAAAATTTGCGGCAAATTATAGACGCAAAATGCAGTGTGTGACGTACTTTTTTTAGGCTTAAAATTAGCGTAAAATCCATTTATCAATCACTGTTTTAGAATAAAACTATGTTTATTGCCGAAGAACCCGCAGAAATCACTATTGACAGGATCGACCGTAAGATTCTGCGACTATTGCAGGATGATGGACGTATCTCGAATGTGGCCCTCGCTAAGCGGGTCGGATTAAGCGCAACCGCATGTCTGGAGCGGGTTCGCAAGCTAGAGCGGGAAGGCGTGATCGAGAGCTATCACGCTAAAATCAACCCCGCCAAACTGGGCGCAAACCTGATGGTGTTCGTCGAAATAACATTAACCCGAACGTCGGCTGATGCCTTTGCTGAATTTAGTGAAGCTGCGCGAAAAACCGAAGAAATTCTAGAGTGCCACTTAGTTGCCGGTGATTTTGATTTTTTAATAAAAGCACGGGTGCCGGATATGCGCGCTTACCGTAAACTGCTCGGCGAGACCTTGTTAATGATGCCCGGCGTTGATGAATCGCGCACCTATGTGGTGATGGAAGAGGTCAAACAAGAAAATAAAGTATTAGTAAAGGGCTAACATTCAGCGTCAGTTTCGCTACAATCAATGCGTTAGCAGGATATAACGATAATAAACAGGATACTCGATACGCGCGATGACAGGTGTACAACGTTTACTTGAAGCGGGATTATTGCTGAGCGGAGCGCTGGCGATTTTTATATTTTTGTCGCTGGTTAGCTTTAACCCGGCGGATCCCAGTTGGACGCAAACTGGCTTTGAAGGCTCAATTCACAATGCTGGTGGTGCGGTAGGTGCCTGGACGGCCGATGTCCTGTTATTTACCTTTGGCTTCGTTGCTTACCTGATTCCCTTTGCTTTTGCCGGGCTGGGTTACCTGCTGTTTCGACAAACACACAAACTGCTTGAGCTTGATTACCTGGCCGTCAGCCTGCGTTTGGTCGGGGCATTGCTGACCTTGATAGGTGCGTCCGCGCTATCGTCGATTAATTTCGACGACATTTATTATTTCTCGGCCGGGGGCGTTTTTGGTGACGTGATCGCGGCATCATTACTTCCTTATTTAAATTTTGTTGGCTCAACCCTGCTGTTATTAACCTTTTTAGCTACGGGGTTAACCCTGGTCACCGGGGTTAGCTGGTTACAAATCGCCGATAAACTGGGCGAATGGGTAATCACCGGCGTGGTGTGGCTGGTAGAAAAAGTGCAGGCTACCTGGAGCCAGCGTGGTGATAAAGAGCATGTGCAAAATTCCGTGCAAGAGACAGACGGGGCGCAACAACCGGATGACAGCGTGCTGGCTATCGAAAGTGACGAGCGCGGCCGCGCCGATGAGCCTGAAATTGATTTAGAAGGTCTGTTTGGTAAGAACGAATCAGAAGATGACAAGGCCGAACCGACGCTTGATTTACCATCAATCAGTGCCACCGATGACGAACCAGAACCTGAGCCGCCGCGCTTTTCTAAACAAGCGGCCGAGAAAAAATCAACGGCTGTCGCGGTCGCAAAAACGGTCGACAATGGTCAAGACAATAGTGAAGACGAAGGTGAACAAGATCCATCGCTGCCGCGGTTGCCATCCATTGAATTGCTAGACCGGCCTAACAAAAAAGAGAACCCGATTACACAAGAAGAGCTGGATCAGGTTTCGCGAACCGTCGAAACCGTGCTGAAAGACTTTGGTGTGGATGTGACTGTTGCACATGTGCAACCAGGCCCTGTAATCACGCGCTTTGAACTGGATTTGGCGCCGGGAGTTAAGGTTTCAAAAATATCTAACCTGGCTAAAGACATCGCCCGCACGTTATCAGCGGTGGCAGTACGCGTGGTTGAAGTGATACCGGGTAAATCTTACGTCGGATTAGAATTACCGAACAAGCATCGCGAGGTGGTGCAGCTTAGCGAAGTGATTAACTGTGATGCATTCCAGGGCAGCAATTCGCCACTGACGATGATTTTAGGTAAAAGTATTTCCGGGTCTCCGGTCGTGGTTGATCTGGGCAAAATGCCGCATCTATTGGTTGCTGGTACTACCGGCTCCGGTAAATCGGTGGGTGTTAACGTTATGATCCTGAGCTTGCTGTATAAGAGCACGCCCGAGGACGTTCGCCTAATTATGATTGATCCGAAGATGCTCGAGCTGTCGGTTTACGAGGGTATTCCGCATCTGTTGACCGAAGTTGTCACCGACATGAAAGACGCTGCCAATGCGTTGCGTTGGTGTGTGGGCGAAATGGAACGTCGCTATAAATTAATGTCGGCGCTCGGTGTTCGTAACTTAAAAGGCTATAACGCTAAGGTTGTCGCTGCGCGCGAGGCGGGCAAGCCATTGCGCGATCCGATTTGGAAGCCGGGCGATTCGATGGATGAATTACCACCGGAATTAGAAAAACTGCCGAATATCGTGGTGGTCATTGATGAATTTGCCGACATGATGATGATCGTCGGTAAGAAGGTTGAAGAACTGATTGCGCGTATCGCACAAAAAGCTCGTGCGGCGGGCATACACTTGATTTTGGCAACACAACGGCCGTCGGTCGATGTTATTACCGGCTTGATAAAAGCCAACATACCTACTCGTATTGCCTTTCAGGTTTCATCAAAAGTGGACTCACGCACTATCCTCGATCAACCGGGAGCGGACCAGTTGTTAGGGCAGGGTGATATGCTCTATCTACCGCCGGGCAGCGGCTCGCCGGTGCGTGTACATGGTGCTTTTGTTGATGACCACGAAGTTCACGCTGTGGTTGCCGACTGGAAAAAACGCGGTAGTCCGAATTATCTGGATGAGATTTTATCTGGTGATCAGGGTGAAGAAGGTCTATTACCGGGCGAGCAGAGTGAAGACGACGATGCTGAGTCTGACCCTTTGTATGACGAGGCGGTTGCCTTTGTCACCGAGGCCCAGCGGGTTTCTGTATCCAGCGTACAGCGTAAATTCAGAATTGGTTACAATCGCGCTGCGCGTATTGTCGAACAAATGGAAATGAGTGGTGTCGTAAGTACAGCCGGCAACAACGGTCAACGCGATGTACTGGCACCCCCGCCAGTGCGTTAAAAGATTGTCATTGATAAGGAAAAGCAATGCTCAAAGTTGTTTCTACACTGTTTGCAGCCACGTTATTAAACGCGATACCAGCGGTTGCCGCCGACGCTAAACAAGAGTTGCAGCAAAAACTGGAATCCATGCAAAGCCTGCAGGCCAATTTTTCCCAGCAAGTCACTGCAGATAATGGCGATGTGCTGCAGCAGCTGACGGGTGAGCTGACTATCCAGCGGCCCAATAAAATGCGCTGGAAGACTAATCCCCCTGATGACACCCTGATGATCGCTTCTGGCGACACGGTTTGGTACTACAATCCGTTTGTTGAGCAGGTGACTATTTATCAGCAACAGGATGCAACCGCCAATAGCCCGATGCTGTTGTTGTTAACAGGTAGCGATGAGCAGTGGCAGGGGTATCAGGTAACTGAGTCTGCACCTAACGAATATCACATAGTCAGCGACACAGCCGAGAGCGAACTGAACCTGGGCTTTACAGATGACACGCTGACCGATATCGAATTGCAACAACAAGGCGGTGATACCATTACCCTGGAGCTGACCGACGTTGCTGTTAACCCTTCGTTAGAACGCCAATTATTTACCTTTGACGTGCCCGATGGGGTTGACGTGGATGACCAGCGATAGTTTGGATCTTGATTTCAAACCCGACTTTCAGCCGCTGGCTGCGCGTTTGCGTGCCCGCTCTTTGGATGAATACGTAGGTCAGCAACACCTGTTAGCGCAAGGCAAACCACTGCGTACTGCAATTGAGCAAGGGCATTTGCACTCGATGATCTTATGGGGCCCGCCCGGTACCGGTAAGACCACCCTGGCTGAATTAATAGCTCGGCATGCAAACGCTTCTGTGAGCCGTTTAAGTGCGGTTACTTCAGGGGTAAAGGACATTCGTCTGGCTATCGACGAAGCTAAGCAGCGCTCCCAGCAACAGGGGCGTCGCACGCTGCTGTTTGTGGACGAAGTGCACCGCTTTAATAAAAGCCAGCAAGACGCGTTTTTACCCCATATCGAAGACGGTACCGTCGTTTTTATTGGCGCAACCACCGAAAACCCTGGCTTTGAATTAAATAATGCGTTGCTGTCGCGGGCTAGAGTTTACCGGTTGCAGAGTTTGACTCAAAACGATTTGGAGCAGCTGTTGGAACGGGCGCTGGCAGATACTGAAAAGGGTTTGGGCGAACGTAATATCCAACTAGCGGCAGATGCGCGTGCACGGTTACTTGATTTGGCCGGTGGTGATGCGCGTCGATTACTGAATTACCTGGAAGTGGTGGCTGATTATTTACCTATGGATCAACGCCAGGTCAGCGTCGAACTGATTACCGACGCCATCGGTGAAAAAGCCACCGCGTTTGATCACCAGGGCGACCACTACTACGACATTTTATCGGCGTTTCATAAATCGGTACGCGGGTCGTCACCGGATGGTGCATTGTACTGGTATGCACGGTTATTAGTCGGCGGCGGCGATCCATTAATTATCGCGCGGCGGCTGTTGGCTATTGCATCAGAAGATATTGGTAATGCGGATCCCCGGGCAATGCAGCTAGCGCTTAATGCCTGGGACACCTTCCATCGGGTAGGTCCTGCGGAAGGTGAACGTGCCATTGCCCAGGCGACCATCTATTGTGCCTGTGCCGCAAAGAGCAACGCGGTTTATAATGCCTTTAAGCAGGCACTGCGAACGGCAAAAGAACATGGCGATGCGCCGGTACCTGAACATTTGCGCAATGCGCCCACTAAAGTTCACAAGGCACAGGGCTACGGCGAGGATTATCGCTATGCGCATGATTACCCGAACGCGTATGTGGCGGGCGAACAGTATTTACCGGACGAGCTTGCAGGTACCCGGTTTTACCAGCCGAACGAACGCGGTCTGGAGATAAAAATTAAAGAGAAACTGCTGCGTTTACAATCGCTTGACGAGCGCAGCCCGTGGGCAAGGGGACGTAGTGATGGCAACAATTAATGCGCTGTTACTCGTGGCAGCTGGCGGTGCGTTAGGCGCATCGGCCCGTTATGGCGTAAGTTTGGCGTTGATTAACAGCGCCGGGCGGTTCCCTTTTGCCACGCTGACCGTTAACATATTGGGCTCATTTTTATTGGGTTTGCTGTTTGCTTACTCACAACACACCGCCATTAGCGAAGGTTGGCGGCTGTTTTTAGCCGTTGGTGTGTTAGGCGCCTTTACCACCTTTTCGACCTTTTCGGTGGAGGTGGTGGCATTATTGCAGCAGGGCGAGCTGGGTAAAGGGCTGCTTCATGCCGGCCTCAATATGATTTTATGTATTGCCGCTGTCGCACTGGCTATCGTTTTAATGAATCACTTGTTGAATCTTTCTGTTAAGTAGGACACTCATGCTAGACGCGAAACATTTCCGCGAAGAATTAGAACAAACCGCAGAACAACTCAAAAGCCGCGGTTTTAAACTGGATGTAGCAACGCTGCAGCAGCTTGAGCAGCAGCGTAAAGAAATTCAAATACGCACAGAGCAGTTGCAGGCGGAGCGTAATAGTCGCTCCAAAGCCATTGGCAAAGCAAAGGCTGCCGGTGAAGATATTCAGCCGCTATTAGACGCAGTGAGTGATTTAGGTGATCAGTTAGATTCGGCCAAAGAAGAACTGAAAAGTGTGCAACAGCAGTTGCAGGATATCATCATGGGTGTGCCGAACCTGCCTGCGGCGGGTGTGCCCTTAGGCGAGGACGAAGCCCAGAACGAAGAAGTCAGCCGCTGGGGTGAGCCACGCTCGTTTGATTTTGAACCGGCTGATCACGTGGATGTGGCGGAAAAACTTGGCAAAGGGCTGGATTTTGAAACCGCCGCTAAGTTAACTGGTGCGCGCTTTGTGGTTATGCGTGGTGGCATGGCACGTCTGCACCGTGCGTTGACGCAATTCATGTTGGATCTGCATACCGAACAACACGGTTACGCCGAAACCTATGTGCCTTACATGGTTAACCACGATTCACTTTACGGTACCGGGCAGTTGCCTAAATTCGGCAAAGATTTGTTTCACATCGAAGGTGAGTCACAAGACCAAATCCCGATGTCGCTGATCCCAACTGCCGAGGTGCCGCTGACCAATATGGTGCGCGATGAAATCGTTGACGAAGATGCGCTGCCGTTTAAGTTTGCCGCGCATACGCCTTGCTTCCGCAGTGAAGCGGGTTCTCACGGTCGGGATACCCGTGGTTTGATCCGTCAGCATCAATTCGATAAAGTTGAACTGGTGTGGATGGTTAAGCCCGAAGACTCAATGGATGCGTTAGAACAACTGACTAACCACGCCGAAACTGTGCTACAAAAACTCGAGCTGCCATACCGTAAAATGCTGCTGTGTACCGGCGATATGGGCTTTGGCGCAACCAAAACCTATGACTTAGAAGTATGGTTGCCGGCACAGAATACCTACCGTGAAATCAGTTCGTGTTCAAACATGTGGGATTTTCAGGCGCGCCGGATGCAGGCACGTTTTCGCCGCAAAGGGCAGAAGAAACCCGAACTTTTGCACACCCTGAATGGCTCAGGCCTGGCCATAGGTCGAGCATTGGTAGCGGTGCTGGAGAACTACCAGCAAGCCGATGGCTCAGTGGTAATCCCCGAAGCGCTTAAACCTTATATGGGTGGGATCGAAACGTTAACCCCTTAATGGCTTAAATACATTTTGCCGGCTTGGGCAGCCCGGCTATCCGGGTTGCCTGCTTGGCTGGTCCTTTGGGGAACAGCTTGTACAAATAGCGGCTGTTTGCCTTTTCTTCGCCTAACTGCTTTTTCATGGCTTTAACCAGCACGCGCATAGCCGGACTGGTATCAAATTCTTTGTAAAAATTCTGCACAAAGTAGACGACTTCCCAATGCGCGTCACTCATCTCAATGTTTTCCAATTGTGCTATATGCAAGGCCAGGTCTTCATTCCAATCCTCAATATTGGCTAAATACTCGTGTTTATCGGTTTGGTATTGGTGACCGTTAAATTCCAGCATGTGATGATTCTACCAGGTGATTTGATGGGGAAAGTTTAACACCAATTCGAGCCATTGCGGATCGTCAATTAGCGTGACGTAATCGGGCAGGGCTGTCGTTATTTCTTGACTCAGTGCATAACAGGTGTTGTTTAGGGGCGCACTGCGAGGCAAATTCTCGAGCCCTTTATCGCTCAGCAACAAGGCGTCGTTAACGTCTAATAATGAACGGTTTTGCTCAAGCCACTGGCTTAATGAAGTGGCTCTAATCCAATGTAATGTCATGAGAACTGCAACACCTCGTCAAATGAATCAAGTAGCTCACGCAGCTTCGCGGTTGCGATAATTTGCGTATCTAGACCAGGATCGATGTTGAGGTCGTTATCGCTAACCAGCCCAATCGGCTCAGCATCGAGTAACTCCAGCATGGCATAGCGTTTAGATGGATTTTGCTGCAGAACCTTAACGGCATCGCCCGATAAAACTAGCTGTACTGGCTGATCCATACTAGCCAGTGCCAGCGCCATATCCAGTGCTTCGGTTGCGGTATTAGCGTTAGCGGATGTTTGTAAAATGGCCGTTCTTCGCGTCATGGTCTGTTGCTCTTAAAACTGTAAGGTTCGGTCTGCGCTAGCCATCGCTTGCACCAGCGCCGTTAATCCAGCGTCCTGGTAGCCTGGGGCAAAATCACTTAAACCCATACGTTCAGCTACAGTATGACAGACGATCAATGGCACTTGCTGTTGCGTAGACCAACTCTGCCATTTTTGTTGCAGGGCTTGTGCTGAGCCAGACAACTCAGTTTTGGCATGGTTAACGGCAGAGCGGTAAAAAAACACGCAGTTAATCTGATGGCCTGCGGCAACGGCCTGCTGTGCAAAACGCAGGGCACGCTCGCTGTAAAGATGCTCACTAATACTCTTTTGAAGGATTAAACAAAGTTGCACCGGCATGTCCTACTAACTGGCTCAAACAAAAACGCCCCGCAGTGCGGGGCGTTTGATTACAATTTACTGTGCAGCGGTTCTATTCGTCGCCGCCACCAAACGCCATTAACAATGTTAGCAAGTTTACAAACAAGTTATAAAGCGAAACATACAATGTGACGGTTGCCATGATGTAGTTGCGCTCGCCACCGTGAATGATGTCACTGGTTTGCCACATGATTAACATTGCCATCAATGGAATCATCAAGGCTGACAATGCAAGCTGCAGCGCAGGTAACTGGAAGAAGAAATTAGCAATCATAGCAACAAATACCATGATGATGCCGGCGGTAATTACGCCGCCTAACTTCGACATATCCTTTTTAGTGGTCAACACATAAGCTGACGTTGCAAAGAACGTTAATGCGGTGCCACCAAGCGCTGTAGCAACCATCTCGCCACCACCTGGCATGGACAACGCCATATTAAGCAATGGCCCTAAGGTGTAACCCAAAAATCCGGTCAGCGCGAAGGTTAATACAATGCCCATACCGCTGTCTTTGGTTTTGTGAATACCAAACAGCAGGCCAAAGTAAGCAATTATGGTGATGAAGAAGCCAGGGTATGGCAAGTTCATCATGGTGCTGATGGTTGCGGTGACGGCACTGAATGCCAGTGTCATCGCCAACAGCGAATAAGTGTTACGTAGTACCTTGTTGACGGCCAGTGTCGATGCTTCTTGACCGACATACATCTGACTGCGATCGTTCATAGTTGTCTCCGTGGTTAACGACTATTTATAAGACTTTTTATACGTTAAAAAGTTTCTATACCAGTGCATGAATTTACTGTGTTCGATACTACCGTATAAATGGGGGCGTTGGGTAGCCAAATCAATGCCTTTTCGTAGCGTTCAATACGTAGATTGATGGAATATCGATCGGTTTGACTAATTAGTCACCAAACGAACCAAAAACTGCAATTTTGTTTCAATTTTTACTTTACAAGAGAATCTCAGCCCTTTAATATTCGCTTCGTCTTGAGGCAACAGCCCCACAGACCAAAATTTGGAGAGGTGGCAGAGCTCGGTTTAATGCACCTGACTTGAAATCAGGCGTAGGTTCATCCCTACCGGGGGTTCGAATCCCTCCCTCTCCGCCAAATTTAAAAAGAAAAGCCCTACTCATCGAGTAGGGCTTTTCTTTTTGCGTTTGAGGAAAGGGCGGCTCGATGAGAACCCCACGGATAGCACGAGTCAATCCCACCCGTGAAGCCTGTCCCCTCCGACCGAAACGCTGTGGTGTGTGCTATATTGCTGACAACATCCTTTGTCATTATGGTGATTATTGGTATTCTTAATGCCTAATTCAAACAGGTGTTTAATAGGGAAAGTCCATGCAGCTTCATCAAACTTTAGCGTTAATCGAAGATAACAAAAACAATCAGACCATCGAGTTGCCTGAAGGCTGGGCACAAGGTCGTGCATTTTTTGGTGGCTTTAGCGCGGCGTTAGCTGCTCAGTTTTTATTGCAGCAATTTCCGGCGGATTACCATTTACGCAGCTTTGCTATCTCGTTTGTGGCACCCGCCGCTCCGGGGGCAGCAACACTGAGTTACCGGGTACTAAGGCAGGGGTCTTCGGTGCTGCAGGTTGCGGTGGAACTGCTGCAGAATGATCAGGTCATGCTCGCCGGACTTGCCAGTATGGGTAAAGCACGGTCGTCGATGGTTAATGTTAGTGGCGAAACGGCGCCGGATCTAAAAACGGTCAACGACGGGCCGGGACTTCCCGATGCGGAGATTGTGCCTGAATTCGCCAAGCACTATGACTACCGCATAACCTCCGGTGGTATGCCGTTTAGTGGACAGCCGGGCAGAACCTTTGGTGGCTGGGTACGGTTTAGGCACGAACAGCAGCAACTAACAACCGCCGCTATTATTTCTTTAGTTGATGCCTGGCCGCCGGCGGTATTGCCTCACCTCAATAAACCCGCACCGGCGTCATCACTTACCTGGACAATCGAGTTTCCTAACCGCGATTTGAGCCCATTCAATACCCATGACTGGTTTCAGTACGAGGCATTTATCGAGCACGCCGCTGATGGCTATGGTCATAGTCGGGCAGGGTTATGGTCTGAGCAAGGCGAATTACTGGCAATTAGTCGCCAGTCCTTTACTGTGTTCGCGTGATGGGTTCAATATGAACCTGCCGCCACGCAAAAATGAACCCATCATAACTAAACAGCGATAAAACGGTTGCGATAATGGCGATTATTAACAAAGTTTAATGCTGATGTCGCAGGGTAGAAAGACGTAATATGATTACTGTGGTCGCAGGCATCGATTTACACGGACGTTTTGTTTAATTACTGTAAAAGGATAGCCACTGTGCATCATATTATTTTAGCAATATCTAACCCATTCACCAGTGCCGGAATGGCCTCTATTCTTGAAGATGGCCTTAGCCATAGCATCGAAACTGTTACCTCCATGATGCAACTACGTACTGCATGTCACAAACACGATGACGCCATCGTTGTGCTGTGCAGTCAACTCGGTAAGGATTCGACGGTAGAGGTTTGGCGGCGGTTAGTACGCCGTTTTAAGGAGCTTCGTTTAATTGTGTGGGGCAAAACTTACCAGGATGTACTGGATTTTCAGTGTAGCGTTCCGCATGTGGATGGCTATTTGCTGGAATCAAGCACCGGCCAGGAACTAAAAGAAGCCGTATTAGCGATAAAACATGGCGGTGTTTATGTTGCTGCTCCGGTTGCCTGTTATCTGGCGAAAAATCCGCACTTGGATCGCTCGACGCCCATGGTTGATAAGCTCAGTGAACGGGAATTACAAGTCGCGCAGATGATTAGTCGTGGCGTTAAAGTGTCAGAGATCGCTGATCATCTTAATATCAGCAGTAAAACCATTAATACCTTCCGCTACCGAATCTTCTCTAAACTCGGCGTGCAAGGTGATGTACAATTGACCCATCTTGCCATTAGTAATGGCCTTGTCGAGGTCAAGCAACAAAGGGATTATGACGCACGCATTTGACGCTGAAAACTTCCTTCGTCACCTGACTCATCAGCCAGGCGTTTATCGCATGTATGATGAGGCAGGTGACGTTATTTATGTAGGCAAAGCCAAAGATCTAAAAAAGCGCGTTTCTAGTTACTTCCGTGACAAAGTTGATCGCGTCAAAACGCAAGTTCTGGTGAAGCAAATTTGCGATATGGACGTCACGGTAACTAACACCGAAGCCGAAGCGCTAATCCTCGAAAACACCTTCATTAAAAAATATCGCCCGCGTTATAACGTGCTGTTACGCGATGATAAGTCGTACCCTTATATTATCATGACCGATCATCAGCATCCGCGGCTGGGCTTTCACCGCGGCGCGCGCCGCACTAAAGGTGAGTATTTCGGACCATTCCCCAATGGCGCAGCGGTACGCGAGAGTCTGCGCCTGATGCAAAAGATTTTTCCGGTGCGTCAGTGTGAGGACTCATACTATAGAGCGCGCAGCAGGCCATGTTTGCAATATCAGTTGCAACGTTGCCTGGCGCCCTGTGTGAATGTGTGCACCGATGAAGAATATGACGAGCAAGTACGCTTTGCTAAACGCTTTCTACAGGGCAAAAATCAGCAGGTAATTGACGAGCTGGTGAGCAAAATGGAGCAGGCGAGCGAGGCGCTGGATTTTGAAAGGGCAGCGCGTTATCGAGATCAGATTGCGATGTTGCGACGTACCCAGGAACGCAACTCAGTTACTGGCTCTCAGCAAGAGCTCGATGTTATCGGCCTGGCGCGGGGCAACGGCATGGTCACGGTTCAAATGCTGTTTATTCGTGATAACCACTTACAGGGCAGTCGCAGCTACTTCCCGAAAGTGCCGGCAGATACCTCAGATGAAGAAGTACTGCGTGCGTTCTTACTGCAATTTTATCTATCTGATACAGCGGGTCGCAAAGCGCCGGCCGAAATCGTCCTGCCGACCGCAGTTGAGCGTGACGAAGTACTGGCTGAGGTTATGGGACAAGCGCTGAATAAAAAAGTACGTTTATTGCAAAACGTACGCGGCGAACGTAAACAATACCAACAGCTAGCACACAAAAATGCCGTAAATGCGTTGGAAAGCAAGTTAAACCAACAAAGCACCATGAACCGCCGTACCCACGCATTGCAGCAAGTGCTGGAGCTGGGTATACCGATTCAACGTATGGAGTGTTTCGATATCAGCCATACCATGGGTCAGCAGACTGTCGCATCCTGTGTGGTATTCGACCAGAATGGCCCCAAGAAATCCGATTACCGGCGCTATAATATCGACGGTATTACCCCAGGCGACGATTATGCGGCCATGTCTAAAGCGTTGGCCAAGCGCTACGATAATGCTAAAGACGCCGGGAATATTCCGGACATCCTGTTTATCGACGGGGGGAAAGGGCAGCTGGCACAGGCAGAAAAATATTTTGCGGACTGGGGTAAAGATGCCCCCATGCTAATCGGTGTGGCCAAAGGAGAGTCGCGCAAGCCGGGTTTAGAAACGCTGATTATGGCCGGCAGCCACGAGACCATACCGCTGAGTAAGGACGCAAGTGCGTTGCACTTAATTCAGCATATACGCGATGAGTCACATCGTTTTGCCATTACCGGCCACCGCCAAAAGCGTGGTAAAGTTAAGCGCACTTCAAGCCTGGAGCAGATCGAAGGCATCGGCGCTAAGCGTCGGCAAAAGATTTTGCAAAATCTGGGTGGATTACACGAGGTGAAAAACGCTAGTATTGAACAAATCGCCAATGTACCGGGAATCAGTCGGGCGTTAGCAGAAAAGATCTATTATTCATTTAGAGATGAGTGATACAGCCTAAAAGGAAATGGCGGATAATGAAGTGGAATATCCCGAACATTTTAACCAGTTTTAGAATTGTCCTGATCCCGGTCTTCTTGATCATCTTTTACTTGCCGTTTGAAGAAGCGCGCTTCTGGTCAGCGTTTATCTTTTTGCTGGCTGCGGTAACCGATGCACTGGACGGTTTTGTAGCACGTCAATTTAACCAATACACCGAGTTTGGCGAGTTTTTAGACCCCGTTGCCGATAAAGCCATGGTGGTAGCCGCGCTAGTCGTTGTCGTGGAAGATTTTAATGCCTGGTATATTACCATCCCGGCTTTGACCATGATTTGTCGTGAATTAATTGTCAGTGCGTTGCGCGAGTGGATGGCACAACGGGGCAGTCGCGGCAAAGTGGCCGTATCCAATTTGGGTAAATTAAAAACAATTGCGCAAATGGTGGCGTTGATCGGGTTGCTTTGGAACGCAAATATTTATATCTTTTGGCTTGCGCTGTTCTTATTCATCGTTTCGTTTGTGTTAACGGTGTGGTCAATGTGGGAATATTTACGCTCAGCCGGCAGTGAATTGACTAAGAATTAACTGCTTTGTCGTAAATTTAGCCAAACAGTCACAAAAATAGCAAAAAGTCGTTGACTGAAACCGAATAGACAGTAGAATGCCACGGCAGATGACGGTGCGGGAATAGCTCAGCTGGTAGAGCACAACCTTGCCAAGGTTGGGGTCGCGAGTTCGAATCTCGTTTCCCGCTCCAAACATCGGCGGGTTGGCAGAATGGCTATGCAGCGGATTGCAAATCCGTGGATCTCGGTTCGACTCCGGGACCCGCCTCCATTATTCGAGAACACTTCTATGTAGTGCCCGGGTGGTGGAATTGGTAGACACAAGGGATTTAAAATCCCTCGCTGGTAACAGCGTGCCGGTTCAAGTCCGGCCCCGGGCACCAATTCCGAATCAGTAGCTTGCGCTTTCAGCGCAAGAGTAAGCTCCGATTATTTCAAAATCAATGGCTTGCGTCCTGACGCAAGTAAAACCTACTACCATGGGACCTTCCGAAGCAAAATATCTTTAAACATCACCCAGTCGCCCAGCAAGCTGTAAAAAGGGTGGGTGAAGGTTGCTGGACGGTTATGTTCAAAAAAGTAGTGGCCGACCCAGGCAAATCCATAGCCCGCCACCGGCATGAGCCAGAGGTAAACATAGTTGCCGCTGAACAAGGCATAAAACAGAATCGCGAGAACCACTAAACTGCCGGCAAAGTGTAAGCGGCGGCAGATTTTGTTTTTATGCTCTTGCAAGTAATAAGGGTAAAACTCCTTAAAACTATTAAATGATTTTTTATCGGCTACGCTACCCATTTTAGCCCCTCATCAACACAGTTTATTCGTTAGCCTAGCAATTTAGTCAATAAGAAGACACATAAATTGCTGAGTCCTGAATTATTATCGATAACTCGCAGAAGATGAGGCAGCATGATTCAAATAAATACGCCTCCGAATTTACTGGTTCGATTCAAATTTTTAACTGCGCTGATCTTTTGATGATTCCATAACAACCATTGTGGTGATGGCATTGACATGCGGGCACTCACCCAGCACGTTGGAGTGTATGCGTTGAAAATGTTTGAGGTCAGTTGCCTCAACGCGCAACAGATATTCATGGGTCCCCGTTACGTTGTGACACTCAACGACTTCGGGTACATCCGCAACGTGTTGCTCAAACGCTAACTGCGAGCTTCTGCGGTGATCACTTAAGCCAATGGTGACGAATGCGACAAAGCCGATTTGGAGCTGCTCAGGGTCTAAAATTGCGCGATAGCCTTTGATAACACGCTTGCGTTCAAGTTCTTGTACTCGTCGAAATGTTGCCGACGGCGATAATCCAATACGCTCTGAAAGTTTGATATTGGAAATTCGTCCGTCGCTTTTCAGCTCTTGCAATATCTTTTCGTCAAATTTATCCATAAAAGAATATCGTTTCTTAATTTACGCAATTACTGGCAATAAAAGCATAAAATTTCATAGCATTCCAGTTATTCTATGCGTCATATTTTACTGACAAAGGTTGCTGTCATGGATCAGTCATTAGTGGCGCTTGCGCTGTTCGCTTTTGTTTCTACCTTTACACCGGGCCCCAATAACATGATGCTGATGGCGTCGGGGGCCAACGTAGGCTTTAGACGGACTATCCCCCATATGTTGGGCGTCATCTTTGGCTTTGGCCTTATGATTTTTTTAGTGGGACTGGGTTTAGCCGAGGTTTTTAAGACCTTGCCCAGGGTCCATGATGTGCTGCGCGTAATTTGTGGCGTGTTTCTCGTTTACATTGCATTAAAAATTGCGCGTAGCCGTCCGAAGGTGGAGAACGCCTCGTATCAGCCGATGACGTTCTCGGCCGCTGTTTTGTTTCAATGGGTAAACCCAAAAGGTTGGACCATGGCTTTATCGGCGGTGAGTCTGTATAACCCGACAGCAAGTTTATTTGGACTGACGTTGGTCACACTGGCGTTTGTATTCGTCAATATGCCTTCCGCCTCAATTTGGGCATACGCAGGCAAAAAAATCAGTCGAGTATTAAAACAGGAATTGCACATGCGGCTTTTTAACTGGAGTATGGCATTGATCTTGGTAGGCTCTACTTTGCCGATGCTGGTTTAAAGTTCTGCGGCCTTCAGTGGTAATATATAGAGATACTTTACGGCATGAAATTGCTTATTTTGCTGCAGGCCCATCTCTGGAGATGCTCGAAAAAAATTAATGATTTCTCGGAAACAATAGAGAAAGCCCCGCTGGCGATTAAACCGTACGCAGTTAAAGCGCCAATGTCCGCCCCTGGCACAAACCCGCCTAAATACAAAAGGAACCCTATGCCGCATAAACCGATAAACTTCGAAGAAAAACTGAGCCAGTTTAACGAACAATGGTCGCCGAAAGTGATTGCCGAGATGAACGATTATCAGTTTAAAGTGGTTAAGCTGCAGGGTGATTTTGTTTGGCATGACCATAAGGACACCGATGAAACGTTTATTGTGCTGGCGGGGCGGTTGCGCATCGATTTCAGAGATGGTTATGTCGAGCTGTGCGAGGGTGAAATGTATGTCGTGCCGAAGGGGGTTGAACATAAGCCGTATGCGAAGGAAGAAGCCCAGGTGCTGCTGATTGAACCCCGGGGTGTGGTCAATACCGGTGATGAAAATGACAGCAAGACGGCGGAGAATGACGTTTGGATTTGATGTAGGGTATAGTAATCAATCGATTCATTAAAACGAGACGCTCACTGAGTGTTTGCTTTTAAGTCTCTGCAAAGGTTAACGATGGAGCTAACAATTAAAAAAATAATCCCATTTTTAAGTCTGGCGCTGTCCTTATCGGTAAGCACTTTGCAAGCTCAGGAAAGCGTGTTTGATGCCACTCCCAAAATGTTACGAAATGGTGAGGTTAGTACAATACTGGCTGAGTTTTCTGAGCAACCGCAAACGCTGGCTCAGATTTATGTGAATATGGGACGTCCGGATAAAGCTCACGATTTGATGGAGCGTTTTTCAAGCGCAAGTTATTGTGACGTTGAGCCCGAATTTGAAAAAGTGTCGGGCAAAGCACTGGCTGAAGAATTGTTGGCTGATCAACGCATTTTGATGATCAACGAAAACCATTTTAACCCCGCAGCGCGAACTCTCGCGCTAAACTGGCTACCATGGCTCAAGGCGCGGGGAATTACTCACGTTGGTTTTGAAGCTTTTGAACCCGATGCACAACCAACGGAAGCTTTCTACATTCAAGAACCTATGATGTCGAACCTGTTTCAAGAGGCGACGAGGCTTGGTTTAAACGTGTTTGGCTATGAGGCAGAGACACCGGCTCCAAAAGGTGCAGGTTTTGTGGAACGCTTTGAATTTCGTGATAAACAGCAAGCGGAAAACATTGTCACCCGCATTGATGATGCGCCAGCAGATGCCAGGTTTCTGATCTTTGCAGGATGGGGGTATATCGCAGAGGCGCCATTAACCGGTCCTAACCTAGAGCCTTACCGTGTTATGAGGGATTTTCTTAATAACCGTTATGGCTATGAGACTTTGAGCATTGATACCACAGCCTGCTCGTTTGAGGGGAGGAACAAAGACCCTCTGGCTACCTATGCGTACCGGCATGATGACAATATCATCAATGTGGGATCGGTGCAGAATGTCGATATTCAACTGCGTCTTCCTATGGCTCCTGCCGATGACCCCAGTTACTTTCGTCAATTATTGGGCGAACCGTATTTACCAAACATCGATAAATGGCCTGAAAATGCGAGTGTCATTTTACAGGCTTACCATACTGAGACGGGGTTTCCTGCCGATCGGGTGTTGTCCGAAGCAGGACAAAAGTTACCGTTGTATCTTAAAAGCGGCAGTTACCACGTCACACTGCACGATCTTGACGGAAACTTGCTGTGGGACAAACGCATTAATTTAAGGAAGAAATAACGTCATATATAGCGGACTGTACTGTTTTTTTTGATGATTTAACTGGGCAATCTGCCCAACTGATTGCTGGCACTTCGAACGAGAGCAAAAATGTTAATAGCCGAGGCCAGGAGGTGGTTGTCATGCACCAGCGATATCAGGCAGCTTGAGCAGAGCATTTATACGTTTTTTATCTTTTGCTTATCCGTAGCAAGCTGATATAGCTAATAAGAGGTAAGTTTAGACAACCTAAGGATTGGACAATGTCAGAACTTTTTACAGATATGCTTCGTATCGTTGCGCCCATCGCACTTATTGGCAGTGTTGTCCTGGCCAATCGGCTTATTGGGCTTAAATACCCTCTGGGAGCGCTCTCTTGCATTGCTGTATTTTGTCTTTTTTATTTCGGAATAGAGCTTATTAGTTCATATGCCAACGACAAAGAAAGCACGTCGGGGCCGTTAGACAGTATTTTTGACGTGGCTGTGCCGGTGTTATTGGCTGTTATTACACTATGGGCTGATGTGATTGCATCCAAATTGTTTCCGGGGCGGCAAAGGGTTATGCAGACCAGGCGAATATTCGATAACCGAACTGGGCGTTAGACAACTGGCCATTTTTGTCGCTCACTCATACGGACGCTGGTTGCAGGTTGTTTAATTCATTTGCAACACACCACAAACTTCGGGCATAGTATGAATTGCATATACAGACGTTAAAAAGGCTCTTAAACATCCTATGAAACAAGCTCTTATTGCAGCTACACTGTCGTTTTTTATTGTTAGCTGTGCATCGACCGAAGAAGCAACGATCCCCGCTAACCAGTTTCTAAACTTGACCGCAGAAGAAGACGCTGATGAAGTCGAACAATATTGGCAGGTCAAAAATCGTGCTGCGCCGATGTATCCGCCTGAAGCAGCAAGAAATCGCGTTAACGGCTGCGTCGATTTGATTTTTGGTATTGGTTCGGATGGTACAGTTGAAGGCTATCGAATTGAATCTTCATACCCGAAGGGTGTGTTTGACGATTATGCCGCTGCGGCCTTGATGAAGTGGACTTATGAAGCGGCACCGGAAAACAGCGAACGCATACCGGTATTAACCCATGTTCAGCTTAACTTTACTGTAGAAGACAGTGGACCGGACCCTAAATATGACACCAACTGCAAAGACGAAGAGAACTCCTGATACTCACGTTAAAATAACGGGGAACTAGCTGCTACCGGTCTAACTCACTGGCCTCTGCCTGCGTTGGCAGAGGCTCCCCCTCATCATCCCGTAGCTGATAATCGAAGGCGGCTTGCAGGCCGGTTTCTTGCTCGGGCACTTGCGTATCGTCTTCGATATGGACTGGGTAAAACGGCGATAACAAGCTGGCAAAAATACCGATGGTTGCAAATATCGAAAAACTTGCAGCGTAGCCAAATTCACTCACTAGAAAACCGATAACCGGCGAACCTATTGACTGACCAAGAGCACAGGCCACGAAGGGTAAGACCGGTCCCAATGACAGCCGCCCGGGTAGTAACCGAATGCCCGTCATTAAGTAAAGGCCGGTCAAACTCATATAGGCTAAGCCAAACACTAACGCCGAAAACACGGCAAGATAAATTTGATCGGGACTAGCAGCTAGTAGCGTCAGGCTGGTGGTTAACATCATCAACATCAATGCATGTGTAATTGCCGGGTTATTGCGATCTGCGATGTCGCTGATAATCGCGCCGCCTAAACCAGCTACACCGACGGCCAACCATAGCCAGCCACTTTGTCCCGGCGCTAACGCGCCTAATTGGGTGACTAGATCCGGACCAAACGTCCAGTATGCGGCGGCCACAAATCCCATCGCAAAAGCAAAAACAAATAGTTTGAACAGGCGCACTGCTCGTTGTGCCGTAATTTTTCCCGGCGGTGCGGCATTAGATGGGGTGACTCGAGAAACTGACGGGATTAGAAACCAGGCTAGAAAAACACCAACAATGGCTAATAACGCGAATGCAAACGCCAGGAATTCATAAAGAACAATACGGCTGGGCCTGACAGGGCGACACCAATACTGGTGCCGGCATTCATTACCGAGCTAACGCGGCCATGAATCGAGCGATCAACAAGTGCCTGCATGGCTGAGGTTAACGCCGGCATCATTAGACCGGTCGAGATACCGCAGGCGAGGGCGCCTAAGCCAAGTGAAATAGGGCCAATGGCCTGACTGATTAGAACCAACCCAAAGGCCGCAAAAGCAGCGGATAACACCGTGGTATTGCGTGCGCCAAAGTATTTAGTAATTAGCGGTGCAACAAGACTTACGATGACAAAGCTGATGAGCGGCAGCGCCGCGATAATACCAATAAGGTTTGCACTAAGTCCCAACGCATCCCGAATCTGCGGCACGAACAAACCAAAGGCAAAACGCGCCAAGCCAAAACTGATAGCAATCAGTATGGCACCGACGGTGGCAAAGCGCATGCCTGATATCTGGGTCATTGATGGCCCTCTACGGCTTTTTCCGCCACTGACCATCAACTTTAATGAAATGACCGGATGCGCTGCGTTCGATAGCGCGTTTGCCTGCCAGTAATTCAACATCGGCAACGGCAATATCGTTTTCTTCGGCTATGCGAGTATATTCCTGACGACGTGCCTCATTAATTCTTTCGGCGATCTGTTGTGCGGTCGCGGTTTGTTCAACAACGCCCAGATAACCATTTGGCTGCTCGCCTACCCAGCCGTTTGCTTTGGCTTGTTGTAATTGGTCCATGGCCTGCTGCAAGGTCATTTGCTGCGCATGGCTGGCTGTAGATATAGTGACGCTTGATAACGTAAGTAGGGCGATAAATGTGCTGACTAAGAACTTTTTCATAAGACAATCCTTTGTTAATTAAAACAGACCGCTGGATTCAGAAATCACATCGTCGAGCGCTCTGTCGACTTTGACGTAAATTTCATGCTCGATTTTAACGTTAAGGTTAATGGTGATTGGCTCTTTTGGAGCGGCAACCTGAACCGTTGGTGTGCAAGCAGATAATAGCAGAAATGCTGTAAATGCCATACTGATAGGCGCTAGATATTTCATATCATCCCCTGATGTTGCGGTGCATGTTAATTAACACGCTGTTGTATTCGCTGACGAATGACGTCACTTACACTATTACTTAACTGTAGCCCCTGGATTAGAGCGGGCAAGTCCTCTTGCAAGGTAATATTCAGTTTAACGGTACGTCCATTTTCGACTGCCGGGTTGTAACCGGTTAATTCTAACCCCAGCGTCAGGTCGCCATTCTCATCGTAATCAATAACACTGGCAAGCTCTTGATAATAGAAGTTTTCTAACACGCTGGCGAGTGTTTGCAAGCTGGGATTGCCGCCGACCGCTGACCGCAGTGCGGAGGAGTCGACCTGTAACTTGCCACCGGGCGCTACCGCATTTACATAGCCACGCTCAACCGTTAATTGTTCTGAGTTCCAGCGTAGCGGAATAGTTCCGGACACCTCGCCATCAATAGCGATTTTATCAGTTGGATATTGGCGCATCAGTTCCCCGAGATTTAACCGCTCAAACACAATGGGTATAGGTAAATCCTGGCTCAATTGATAGGACTGATTGGGTAGGGTGATGTTGCCACCAAAGGCTCTAATACGGTGCTGCTGGAGCGTTACCTGACTTCCTGCAATGTCACCTAACGGAATTTGTGCCGTAAAATTGGCGCCCATAGGGCCGACACTAAAACCTTGCTGAATACTGCCTAACTCTAGCGATGCTTGCGTTAATGATAAGTTAGCAGGCGTCAGGCTAAAATTCGCATCAATATCCAGGTCTGCAATGGCTAGCGTGTCGTATATCCCGTCCACATCCTTGATGGTTAGCTTCCCATCCGTCACTCCCCAATCCGATGTTTTAAGATCCGCGTGCATAACCGCCTGAGTCTGGATATTGCCGTTAGATAAAGTCAGTAGCGGTGCAAACTGGCTGAGAATAGGTTTTAACCGGCGTTGCGTAGAACTTGCGGCCAGGCTTTCAACGTTGGTTGAAATGGTCGATGACAGCTGCAAATTTTCATCAATTTGGGTGTTGTGACTAACTGAAATACCATCACCAAAGACAATGTCGCCGTCGATAGTGGCGTGCCGATCGTTATAACTAACTCGCTGACTTAAGACCGGGTCGTAAATGTTGTTAAAATCGGCAAAAAGCCTTTTATTTACGTTAATATCGCTAATATTAAGCGAAAAATCGATACTGGAACTTAGTGGCTTGCTGGTGTCGATAATAGCATTGAAGTTGCCTATATCTGCATCAAAAGATAACATTTTGGTTGTTAAATGTGACGAAAATGCATTATTAAGTTTTAGCTCGGCTTTACCTCCGCCAAAGCCTATATCAGCGTTAAAATAGCCTTCTGTTGTTGTGATTTTAGGCTGTTTTTCACTGAATTGTGGCAATTGAACCCGATCATAACGAATGTCTGTGTTGGGAAACTCCGTTGCTAAAAACTGACCGGCTTGTTGGCGTATGCTACCGTTTAGTTTTACGCTCAACTTATCAATATCATCGCTATTCTTGCCTGCGTTAACATTGACGACCAAAGGCCAACGGGTTTTCTGCAGAGCCTTGCTCGGCATTAATATATCTACTGCCAGGCGATCAGAGCTTTGCAGTTGCCAGTCGATGTCGCCGAGCTCCATGGGAATGTCCTTGGTTGGGGTAAGCAGCCCGGATAAGTCGAGTCGATAATGGTTCAGCATGCCGCTATCGACTGCAAATGTTGCACTGCCGAGTACTGTTGCCGCTAATTTCGGGTGTTTAATTGCCAGTTGTTCGTCTAGTTGTATCTTTGTATCGGCATTGACTTGTCGTAACAGCGCCAGCGGATCAGAAACCGGGGTTGTTGCGGGTAGCCTACCGTTAACCAAAGCAAGTACAGGCAAGCTTTGAGTGATATACCCTCGGCTCCAGCGGTTAACATGCTCTGTGGTTAGCAAAGCCCTGGCGTTTACATCGAAACCGCCTATAGCTGCATCGTAGTTGAACTGGGCATTAATGATGGCGTGTGAAAGCGTTGCGCGAATGCGTTGGGCATGTCGCGATACCTCAAGCGTGGCGTTAGCAGGGCGTTTAAGTGATACCGTGATTACAGGCTCCTCACGCGTATCAATGCGTAAACCACCGACAATTTGTTCAACGCTGTCGATGTTTTTAACCGTTACCTCAAGTTGATTAATGACTATCTGTGTGGGTAGCCAGGAGGGTAGTTTGTAATTGACTACATCGCTAATGGTCAACTCATGCGTATCGGACGTGTTACTCGGTGTGGTGTCTTGTTGATAGGTCAATTGCAACTCATCGATAACGAGTTGCTCGGCACTAATTTGGCCGACCTTAATGTGCCAGTCAGTTACGCCACTATTGGCGAGCCATTTATCAGCAAAGGTTGGCGCCAACCACAGAGCAAACAGTATAAACATCGACAGCGTCAGTAACGCGCTGCCGAATGCGACTAGCGGACGCCAAAGGTGACGCCAGCGGTACATGGTTAGTCCCAGTCAGGAGAGAAGTCGGGATCGATCAGGCGGTCACGTTGATCGAGCGCTTCGATATCAGCCATGTTTTCGTCGGTTAAACGCAGTTTCTGTGCCGCCAAGTTACTGCGCAAGTGAGAAACCTTGGTGGTCGACGGTATCGCTACAAATCCTTTATGCAACTCCCAAGCAAGCGCAATCTGTGCTGCACTGGCATCATGCTCAACCGCGATGCGCTGCAAGGTACTGTTATCCATTACTGCGCCTTTGGCCAGGGGCAAATAGGCGGTTACCTTTACCCCCAGCTTTTCGCAGGCTTCAGTGACCTTGCGGTTTTGCATAAACGGATGCACTTCGATTTGGTTGGTCATGATATTTTCGGCGCCAACGTGATCGACCGCGCGTTGCAGCAAATCAACAGTAAAGTTTGATACACCAAAATGTTTAATCAGGCCGCGGTCACGCGCCTCTGTCAATGCATCCAGAGTTTCTTCCAGCGGCACCTCGTCATTAGGAGAAGGCCAGTGAATAAGCGCTAAATCAATACAATCACGTTGTAACTTGTCAGAACTGATTTTCAAACTGTCCAGCACCTGCTGATATTTTAAACTTTCGTACCAGACTTTGGTGGTCACAAACACGTTGTCAGATTGCGTCTGGCTGAGTGCTTTACCAACATCTGCCTCGTTATCATAGAACTGCGCGGTATCGATCTGCGGATATCCCATCTCGATGGCTTCGCTGACCAGGTCGGTTAATGATGGGCCACTTAAACGAAAGGTTCCCATACCAAAATTCGGGATCATAACAACTCCTTATTTTCTTTCCCTGTCATAAGGGTAATACCCAATAGATCGAAAAAAAGTCCAATCCGTCATTGGGTTGCTCGATGTCAGCATTCGAATAATGCGTGTATTGTATCGATACCCGGGCATCAGATTTGGCACTGTACTGCCACGACAACCCAATACGATCTTCGAATTGAAACCGTGTCGATAGACGACGATTGCCGATGTGTGTTTGATCAATATAGCTACCGCCAATGCCGGCTTCAAGAAAAAGCGGCTGCGATGAGTCGGTTAGTTGCCAACTGACGATAGGGGAAAAAGTTACTGCAAAGATATTATCAGCGGTATCGTTACTGTTTTGCCACTGATTTAGCGCGCCTTCAAATGCCAACGTTGGAGAGCCGGCCCAATCCAGCCAGTCGTATTGTTTAGCTTCGGTACGATAACCAACTCGCGCACCGCGCATTTGGTCGGCCGAATAGGCTGCGCCAATATGTATTTCGCTGCTCAAAGCGGGCTGACTAGTGGTTAGCAATGGTAGCAGCGATACCAAGCTTGCGGTCAACAATAAACGTTTCATCAAGTACTCCAAAATCTTCAAAAAACGAATTATCATACATGCACGAATGTATGTAAATGAGGGTTTTTCGATTAACGCATTCTAAAAGTTAGGTTGATCCGTACATTTCCGGTGAGTGGATGGCGCCCGTCAGCGAGCTTTTTAATGCCATGATAGCGCAATCGATCCTCCCGACCCCAAACCAATACATCACTGTGTTGCAGAGGAATTTTTTGAGGGCTGCCGCCACGTTTTAAACCGCCCCATAAAAAGGTTACGGGTAAGCCAAACGAAAATGAAACGATAGGTTGTCCGAAGTCACTTTCGTCTTTGTCTTGATGGAGACCCATGGCGGCGCCGGGTTTGTATACATTAATTAAGCACACATCCGGCCTAAAGTCGGTAAAACCACAGTGTTTAGCTGCACTGATCGCACGCTGTCTTAAGTCATTGGGCATTGCCGGCCATGGTTTTTCTGTGACCGGATCGACTTGAGCATAGCGGTAACCCCGGGGGTCAGCTACCCAGCCATAATCGCCGCAGTTACTGCTTAGTACTGACATCGACTTGCCACTGGGAGTGGTGAAGTGCCGTAACGGCGATATCCGCACGCAATCTCGCACGCGGTCAATCAATCGTGGAGCATCGGCGGCTAACCATGCCGGCAGGTGGAACCCGGCCTCACTAAACTGAAAAGGTTCACGAGCATCATCAACAGTTTGTGAAAATAAATCATGCTGCATAACAATAACTACGCTAAAGACTTATTTGCTGATCAATTGCAGCCATTGCGTAAAGGCAACCAACGCAACCGACTGTTGACGGCGTTTACGATAAAACACGGATAACTGAGGTTTTAGCGGTTGTGCGAACTCGTTAAATACCTGTAGCGCCGGAAACTGCGGAGATTGCGTATAGCGCTTGTCGATGAGGGTGACGCGCGGCTGTGATTGCAGCAATTCCAGTGCCATCAAGGTGTCATCACAGTGCACTAAGTGGGTTTGTTTGAGCTCTGTTGTGTGCTCTTTTAAAAAACGTTGGTGGCTAACGTTATCTTTGTTAATTAACCAGGGTAGTTGCCATAGTCGCGCGGGCTCGGCCTCGGCAGAAACGGGAACCAGCTCGATTTCACCCAATGTTTGTGAGCTGATATTTTTGTCACGCAACGTCGCTGCTGCAATAACTAAATCGACACTGTCGTGGCTAAGGCGCGCTGCTAATTGCGCTGTTTGTTCTGCATCAGGCACGTCGCTACAGGTAACAAAATTAAGTTGCACGTGCGGGTAGAGTGACTGAAAGTCGTCCAACTGCTGATTTAGCCAAAACCGTAAGCGTGCAGTGGCAATAGCGACAGTCAGGGTGGTCGTGTTATTCTCACTCAAATGTTTGGCTCGCTCGAGAGTTTGGTCGAGCTGCTTAAAAATTGATTCCAGTTGCGGAGCAAGCTCTAATCCGGCCGGTGTCAGCGCATGGACGCGATTATCGCGATGGAATAGCGTCATTTCCAGCTGTTTTTCCAATGCCTGAATTTGTCGAGTCACGGCGGCTTGGGTTACCCCCAGTTGCTGAGCTGCTTGTTTAAAGCTTTGGCAACGCGCTGCAACATCGAACACGCGCAGTGCATTAAGCGAGGGAGCGGCTTTTCTGGACATGATTTTCTCTTTATTAAAAACTAATCAGTATTAACTTAAAGTAAACCAACTTATACGGAGTCGCAAGCCTTGTCATACTGGACAGAGTTTTTAACCATTGCCTTGGTGCATTTGCTGGCCGTCGCAAGCCCGGGTCCTGATTTTGCCGTGGTGTCGCGTTACGCGCTGAGTTTTGGGCGCAAAGCTGGCTATTGGGTCGCGGCGGGTATCGCCACCGGCATCATTATTCATGTGGCTTACTCGTTGGTTGGGGTTGCAGTTATCATTCATCAGAATGACTGGGTTTATTTAACACTGCTGGCAATTGGGGCGCTGTATCTTGGCTATATTGGTTTGGGTGCGATAACCGCAAAGCCACGTGCACAAGTTGGCGATGATATTGATGCGGTTAAACTACCGCGCAAACGCAAGGCATTCTGGGTTGGTTTTTTAACCAATGGACTTAATGTTAAAGCAACGCTGTTCTTCTTAACCTTGTTTACCACGGTTATTAGTCCAACCACACCGTTTAGCATTAAACTTGGCTATGGCGTGTATTTAACGTTGGCTACGGGGGCTTGGTTTGTGTTTTTGACCTGGTTACTGACGCAACCTAAAGTATTCAAAAAGCTCTGGCCGTACAGCCACTGGATTGATCGTTTGATGGGAGCGATTTTAATCGCTTTATCACTGAGTTTGTTATGGGAGTGGCTGCAGTTAGTGCTATAATGCGCCGCAATAAAAGACCGTAGGTAGCTGTTGTAATGCAATTATTTGTTAACGATTTAACTGTTATTGATTGTTCCTATTTGTGCCCTGAGCGCGGTATTGTCGGCGAGAGTTGGATCGTCGATATCGTGCTGGATGGCGCCTTAAATGAGCAGTCGATGGTGCTGGATTTTGGCCGGGTTAAAAAGCAAATCAAACGTATTATCGATGATTCTGTCGACCACAAGTTGGTGGTGCCGGCAGAGCACGCCTATACCAGCGTTACCTACAACGACGACGAGAGCTCGCAGTGGGTTGATTTTATGCGACCTAACGGCAAATCAATCCATTTATATTGCCCGGCTGACGCCTTTGCTTATATTGATGCCGAGCAAGTTAATGAGTTAACCGTTACGGATTACCTGCGCGCCGTGATCAAACGCGAATTACCCGGTAATGTCGAAGGGCTAAAACTGATGCTGCGCCTCGAATCGATTGATGGTTTTTACTACCATTACACCCACGGTTTAAAAAAACACGACGGTAATTGCCAGCGTATTGCACACGGGCACCGCTCTAAGATCCAGATTTTTCTTGATAACATTCGCCAGCCGGTGCTGGAAAAACAGTGGTCTGATCGCTGGGCTGATATTTATCTGGGCTCAACTGATGATCAGGCCGACCTTAAATCGTTATTGCGTTCGGGCAACGCTAAACAGGCGGCAACGGCGGCGACACATATCGGCTACAGCTATACGGCAGATCAAGGTTTATTTGAATTATGTGTACCCAAAGCTGAGAACTACTTAATCGATACAGACTCTACGGTCGAGTGTATCGCGCAATATTTAGCTGATACCATCAAAACATCGGTAGCGGAACAAGCTGTGCAGGTTCGTGCCTACGAGGGCGTTGGAAAGGGAGCAATTGCCTATGCTTAAGTTTATAAAAACAGCACTGGTTGCAGGTTTATTGCTGGCCACCACCCATGCGATTGGTGAAACCACTACTGACGTACCGCTACAGTTAAAAGGTAAGCTGACTCAGGGGGCTTTATTGCTGGGTAAAACCGCACCAACGGCCAAGGTTGAGCTAAACGGCGATGCAGTGACAGTAACACCTGAAGGCCATTTTGTTATTGGTTTTGCCCGCAAAGCTGATCTGGAACAACAGCTCAGTGTGACAGTAAAAGGCGCGACTCGCACCCAGACGTTGCAGCTTAGCGAACGCGAGTACAATATTGAACGTGTTGATGGGGTTCCCCAGCGTACGGTCACGCCGGATCCGGAACAAGTTAAACGAACTAAGCGCGAAGCGGCAAAGGTGTGGAAAGCCCGCCAGACAAAGTCGCAGCGCAATGATTTTTTAACCCCGCTGGTTAAGCCGGCAGA
The DNA here is from genome assembly GCF_019431395.1 of Idiomarina sp. NCBI lineage: Bacteria > Pseudomonadati > Pseudomonadota > Gammaproteobacteria > Alteromonadales > Idiomarinaceae > Idiomarina > Idiomarina sp. The sequence goes on along the minus strand of NZ_CP080268.1, from coordinate 1,004,122 downwards.
AGGGCGTATTAGTGGTTATTATGGCTCGCAGCGTATTTTAAATGGTGAGCCACGCAACCCGCATTACGGCGAAGATATTGCGGCGCCAACGGGTACTCCGGTTAAAGCACCCTGGTCGGGTGTTGTTACCCTGGCCGAGCCGGATTTATTTTACTCTGGTGGTACCATCATCATTGATCACGGCTATCGGGTTAATACCACCTATTTACACTTGAACTCGGTCGATGTCAGTGTTGGCGACACCATAGAACAAGGCGATGTTATCGGCACTATCGGTGCTACCGGCCGTGCCACAGGTCCACATCTTGACTGGCGCGTAAACTGGGGCAACGAGCGGCTGGATCCCAGTCTGTTGCCCGCACTTTACCAGCAGCCATTAGCGCTGGATTAATTCCACTCAAGCCAGCCATTTAAGTGTTCTGGGTGTTGAACGCTTAAGTGGTAGCTGGTTTTCTTCGGCTCATCAAAGGTTAGCGTCAGCGTTAACAACTCATCTCGTCTGAACGCATGCACGGTAACACTATCCCCCGGCTTAAAGCGATTAAGCAGCGATGTAACGTTATTTTCACTGACTTGCAGATGGTCAATCGCAATAATTCTGTCGCCGGCCGCTAGTCCGGCACGGTACGCTGCTTCATCGTGATACACCGCGAGCAACTCCGCGCCGGTGGCTGCGCCTTTAAAACGTGCGCCAAGCTGTACGGAGGCCCCTTTATCAACCGCTTTACCATTGCTGCTGTTATCGTCTGCCGGCACCTGGCGCCGCACGCTGATACCAAAGTTTTGCAGTAGTGTATCCAGCGGTAATGACTCTTTGTCGTATAACGCATTATGCAGCATGTCGGTAACGTCAATACCATCATACTGTTTTAGAAATTCAATAACCGTATCATCAGCCGTGCCCATGCCTGTTTTGCCAAAAGCATGCCATAAATCTTTCATGACGTGCGCCAGGGTTAACTGATGATCACTTTGCAGCCGCAAGGTAAGGTCAAGGCTTAGCGCGATCAATGCCCCTTTGGCGTAATAACTGACAATACTGTTAGGCGCGTTTTCGTTCTGCTGATAAAACTTGGTCCATGCCAGATAACTCGATTCAGTCACTGATTGCTGGTATTGCCCGACGCCTCGCTCAACTCTGGCAATGGTATCGCCCAGTACTTTTAAATAACGTTCGCTATCGATGACACCACTGGCATGAGTTATATAGTCATCAAAATAAGATGTCATGCCTTCGTAGAACCAAAGCTGCTCGGTGTAAGACTCTTTATCCAGCTGATAAGGTAAAAAGGCCTGTGGTTTTAATGTCTTAACATTCCAACTGTGGAAGTACTCGTGGCTACACAGGCTTAAAAAGGTTTGGTAATCATCATTCATGCCGTTCTGCGTTGCGCTGATTAAGCTCTTACGACTGCACAACAGGGCGGTTGAATTACGGTGTTCGAGGCCGCCAAAACCGTCGCCGACGACCATTGTTAAAAAGGTATATTGTTTGAACGGAGCCTCGCCGAACAATTGTATTTGGTGCTCGCAGATACGTGCCAGATCAGAGGTAATTCTGGACAGATCAGCGTAATGACGGCCACTCAGTACCAGCGCGTGTTTAATGCCATGGGCAATAAATTCTTCGATGGTTAAGTCGCCCATTAAAAACGGATAATCGATAAGTTCGTCGTAATTTTCCGCTTCAAAACTACCAAACCCATGCTCAGCGCCCGAGGTTCGCGGCATACCGGTAGCAAGCTTCCATTGTGGTTGTTGATCTGGGGCACTAACGGTCAGTGATATTGGCTGATGCTCCTGCCCGGCGACTGCCAGACACAGACTGGTGTTATTAAAAAATCCTTGTTGCTGGTCAAGGTACGCTGAGCGCACTGATAAATCCCAGGCGTAAACTTGATAATGAACGGTAACGGGCTCGTCATTTGTTTTTGTATCGAGTTGCCACTCGTGTTTACTAATTTGGTCGGCCTTGACGGGCGTTTTACCGCGTTCGGCATATAAACCGATTATATGTTTGCTAAAGTCGCGTATGAGGTAACTTCCGGGTATCCAGTTAGGTAACCATAAGCGTTGTTGCTGGTCGGGGGCTTTGATCGTGAGTGATACTTCAAATAAATGACCGTTTAAATCTAACGGGCGGACATGGTAATGGATCAAAGTTTACTCCTTTTCTTGACACATGCTGACATCTGGCGATCATAATAGCATACGTAGAAAGCCCGATAAGAGGACTTCATGACGGGAAAAATACAGCAATTAACCGTGGGGCAACGGGTCGAAATTCAGATTTCAGGCTTGAATGTTCCGGCCCGGTTTCAAACCGATTTTGTCGGCGTTATCAAGGGCCGCTGGTTTATTGTCGCGATGCCTGATGCCAAGCGCTATGGCGAGTTGAGGGAACACTTGCATGAAGGCGTGCCGCTCATTGTAAGGTTTGTATTGGAAAATGATAACGGCGAAATCTGCGCCTTCAGAACCGACATAGACTTTGTCGTAAACCACCCGACTAAAATGTTGTTTTTGGATTGGCCGGGGCAGGTCGAGAGTCGTGTCATCAGGCAAGGGCGTCGGTTTGATGCATTTTTGCCAGCCGAAATTAACCGTTTGACTGAGGATAATGGTAGCGACCTTACCGATAACGGTGTCATTTTGGATGTTTCTGAAACGGGTTGCCGGTTAAAGCATAAATACAGTACTGATGAAGACGGCGAGCCGCAAAAACCTGATTGGGAAAGCGGCCAGCGTGTGCAACTCACTGTCCAGCAAAAAGGCAATGGCGAAATAAAACTTGGCTGTATAGTGCGGCAAATAAAGTGCAAAGAAGGCGAGTGCGAGCTGGGCATGCAGTTTAACGGCAACCAGAAAGACGCAATTAACGCGCTGTTTTCCGGAAGTTTAGTGGATATTAATGCACTGGCCCGCTCGGGCGAATAGCGGGTTAGTAAATCAGAGGTATTATGGCAGTTATCGATCGGTTTTTGGCTGGCTCGTTGTTTGAACACCGTAACCGGTCGTTTTGGGTGCTGCAAATCGGCGGCTGGGCAGGTTATGCGCTAGTCAATTATATCGGCTCGTTAATGCACGAGATGCGCGATATCTATACCATCGTCTTGTTGCTGGGTGCTTACGCCGGCTTTTTACTGACGATTCCACTGCGCTATCTTTATCAACGTATCTGGGAGCTGCATCCTATCTGGCTGATGTTGGTGGTTATCAGCACGTCCTATGTCTGTGCCTCCGTGTGGGCAGTGATTGACAATGCGACTTACTGGGAAATCTATAAATTTGGCTTTCGGCCTGACAGCAGTTTTTTCTACTTTAAAAATAATCTGGCTAAGTTTTATATTATTTTAAGCTGGAGCGGTCTGTATTTTGGTATTAAGTATTACCAAATGCTGCAGAGTGAGCGCCAAAAGGCGTTATTGGCATCATCGCGTGCGCATCAGGCGCAACTTAAAATGTTGCGTTATCAGCTTAATCCGCATTTTTTATTCAATAGCTTAAATGCCATTTCGACATTGATCATGGTTAAAGAAAACGATGTTGCGAATAAGATGGTCAACCGCTTAAGCCACTTTTTGCGCTTTTCATTGGATAACGACCCCATAAAGAAAATCACACTACAAAAAGAAGTGGATGCACTGATGTTGTACCTGGATATCGAGAAGGTCCGGTTTGACGAGCGGCTTGATATACAGGTTGAGTTATCTGATGAGGCAAAGGTCGCGCTGGTACCAAGTTTATTGTTACAGCCGTTAATTGAAAATGCGATAAAGTATGCCATTGCCAAAGTCGAAACCGTGGGCGTATTGCAATTGCAAGCCTGGCAACACCAAAACGAACTCCTTATTCGGCTATGTGATAATGGCCCGGAAGCGCCGGAGCATCCCGAATTATTATTAAAAAATTCAGGTGTCGGTCTGCAGAATACACGCGACCGTTTACATGCACTTTATGGTAAACGGTTTAACCTGACCATGAAGCGCAATCAGCCGCAGGGCCTTTGTGTCGAAATTAAACTGCCTTACGAAACCTTGGAGAATCCATGAAGCCGCCACTAAAAGCGTTTATTGTTGACGATGAATCGTTGGCACGTAAAGGGCTTGCTCTGCGCTTAGAGCCGTTTGAGCAAGTGCAGCTAATTGGTGAGTCGGGTAATAGTCGCGACGCACTTGAACAAATTGTTGAGCTATCGCCGGATGTCGTTTTTGTTGATATTCAAATGCCCGGTCTCAATGGCTTTGAATTGTTACGTGAATTACAACAAAGAGTCGATAATCTGCCCGCGGTGGTTTTTGTTACTGCCTTTGACCACTACGCTATTCGCGCATTTGAGGTTCGTGCACTGGACTATTTGCTGAAGCCCGTAGATGAGGAACGGTTGGCGGAGACGCTGGAACGGGTGCAACAAGAGCTAGCGCCTAACAGCTACCAAAAAACACAGCAAAAGCTGGTTAATTTAGTTTCTGAGGTGACCGGGCAACAGGGCGACGCGATTCTTGAGCAACTTGCCCGTGGGGCGGATATTTCGGAGTTGAATCGATATCCGGAACATATCGCTATTAAGGATAGCGGCGAAATTACCCGGGTACCGGTGAACACTATTGAGTGGGTTGATGCAGCCGGCGACTATATGTGCATTCATGCTGCCGGAGAGACCTTTATTCTGCGTCGCACCATGAAAGAATTAGAGCAGGAGCTCAATCCAAATCGTTTTCAGCGTGTGCATCGCTCGGCCATCGTCAATATTGATCAGGTCGAAAAACTCTGTACCCGGCACAATGGTGAATATCACCTGGTATTAAAAAATGGTCAAAATCTAAAAGTCAGCCGTAGTTATAAGGACCGTATAAAACAACTGATATTGAGCTAGATGAAACGACTGCTGATTACCTGCATTACCATAACACTGGTGCTAACCGGCTGTACTGCCCAGCTGGGCTATCGGTTTGCTGACACTTTTATTGAGTGGCAACTGGACGATTATGTTGAGTTAAACGATGCCCAGCAACAGCAGGTTAGCACCCTTATTGACGAGCTTCACGTCTGGCATGCGCAAAATGAGCTGCCGAAATATCGCGAGGAACTGGCTCAATTACGTACCAAAATAGCCGAAAACACCTTAGTTTATGACGATATTGATCGGGTTGAAAATAAGCTATGGGGTTTTTGGTCGACTGTTCAGCAGCGAGTGGCTGAGCATGCCGATTTGCTGCAGCAGCTGTCGGCGAGCCAGCGTAAAGCGTTAATCGGCGCTATGCAGAGCAAGCTGGAAGAACAGCGCGATGAAGAGCAGGAAGAAGCACAGAGTGAATTGTTAGAACAGATTGATCGCGTCAGCCGTCGCGAGGAGCGCATTAAAGATTGGACCGGCAGTATTACTGAACAGCAGCAAACGATTGTCCGGCAATGGGTGCGTGAACGTCCCACGGGCGGTTACTGGCTGGATTATCGAGCGCGGTGGAATGATGAGTTTGCTGATGCGCTGTTGTCTGAACCCATGGATATGGACGCGATTAATGCATTGATCGTAGAGCCACGACAACTGCGTTCGCAAGCACATAAAGACTACACTGAAGTGCGCACGGCGGTGCGGCACAAGTATTTGTGGAAACTGCATCAATCATTAACGGATCAACAGCGGCAACGGTTACTTGAAAAGGCCGACGAGTACTTGGCGTTACTCGACGACCTGATTGCGGATTTTGCTGATAAGTAAGTTAACAGGGAGTGCGTTAGCGAACTTCGATGATCTTGCAGGTGTTGCTGGAACCAACGGTTTCCATTACGTCGCCGTGTGTCAGGATGACTAAATCACCTTTATTGACATGGCCCAGCGATTTGATCAGTTCAACAGCATCCAAAATAGGTTGTTTGCTGCTGGTCGAATCGAAGTTGACCGGGTAAACGCCGCGATACAGCGCACATTTATTGCGGCTATCCGGGTGACGGGATAGCGAAAACACCGGTAAGTGCGAGGTAATACGTGACATCAATTTAGCCGTAAAGCCTGACTCAGTCAGTGCGATAATGGCTTTAACGCCGGTTAAGTGGGTTGCGGCATACATAGCTGACATCGCCGCAGCTTCTGAAATACTGCTAAAACTCTCTTCTAAATCATCGTGGCGCAACTGTGCACTTGGATGCTCTTCGGCGCCCAGACAGATTTCCGCCATGGCTTTGACCGTTTCCACCGGGAATTTACCGGCAGCCGTTTCGGCAGACAACATGACAGCGTCAGTACCGTCGAGTACGGCATTTGCAACGTCCATAACTTCTGCCCGAGTCGGCATCGGGTTTTCGATCATCGACTCCATCATTTGCGTTGCGGTGATGACTACTTTATTTAACTGGCGAGCGCGCGAAATGATTTGTTTTTGCTTACCAACCAATTGCGCATCACCAATTTCGACACCTAAGTCACCGCGAGCGACCATTACAGCATCAGATGCCCGAATGACGTCATCCAACGCATGCTCACTGGCAACAGCCTCGGCTCGTTCGATTTTGGCACAGATAACGCCCTTACCGCCGGCCTGGCGCAGTAATTGACGAGCCTCGTTAAGGTCTTCACCACAACGCGGGAACGATACCGCGAGATAATCAACACCGATCTCGGCTGCGGTTTTAATATCGCTATAATCTTTTTCTGTCAGCGCCTTTGCCGACAGGCCGCCACCCAGACGATTGATACCTTTATTATTGGATAAAGTACCGGCTACGGTAACCTTGGTATGCACAGCACTACCGTCGATATAGTCCACTTTAAGACGGATGCGACCATCGTCCAGCAATAAAATATCACCGCTGCTAACATCCTGCGGTAGTTCTTTGTAATCAAGACCAACGATGTTGTTGTCACCACCCTTGGGATCAAATTCTGCATCCAGGGTAAACTCCTGTCCCAGTTTTAATTCGACTTTGTCGTTTTTAAACCGTGCGATGCGAATTTTTGGACCCTGCAAGTCGCCGAGTATCGCAACGTGAGCATTTAACTTCTTGGCAATTTTGCGCACATTAGCGGCGCGTTGCTTTTGCTCATCGGCGCTACCATGAGAAAAATTCAGTCGTACAACATTGGCACCAGCCAAAATGAGTTGTTCTAGAACGTCGGATTGATCGGTCGCGGGACCTAGTGTCGTAACAATTTTTGTGCGGCGTAGCATGCGAACTCCAGCAAGCAATTAGGTGAAAGTGTTTTATTGTTGTATAAAAAGTCTAGCATAGCGGTGATGTCAGAAGTAAGTCTAAAGGAGTGTTTATGTCGAAAAGTGATAACAAAGATCCCGAATGGCAACAGTTGAGTGATGAACAGTGGCGTGAACGTCTGTCCGATGAAGCTTATTACATACTGCGACAGCAGGGCACCGAGCGGCCCGGTAGTGGCAAGTATTTAAACCTGGATAAACAAGGTAATTATTTATGCGCCGGCTGCGGGCAGCCGATTTTTAAGGCCGATCACCAATTTGATGCACATTGTGGCTGGCCCAGCTTTGATCAAGCGATAGAGGGTGCGGTGGAGCATCGCCGCGACATGAGCCACGGTATGGTGCGAACAGAAATTGTTTGCAGTCGGTGCGGCGGCCATCTGGGCCATGTGTTTGATGACGGACCAACCGACACCGGACAGCATTACTGTATTAATTCAGTAGCTATGACGCATCAGGACGACGTTTAAATTCGCCGTCCTCAATCTCATCAACGATGTTTTCGGCCAAGTCCTGCCAGTCGTCATACTGTTCGTCGGAGGCGTTAACGATAGTTCGCATCTGCTGTTCGTTCATTGTTTCGGAACCGAACGCAATGGCTACTCGAGCCCAGATGATTGCATTGCTTTGGTGTTTTCCAGCACTAACAGTTGCTCTAAAGCGTCGGTGTCGCTGCGGTTAGCCCAGTGCCAATACAGTAACAAAGGTGCATCGCTGGTTGCCGTTTTATCCGCCAAAGCCTTAATTGCGTCCAGGCTATTTAAATAAGCCTCGATACGATGAGATTGTTTTGACTTGAGTTTACGGTGCTCGATGCCCGACGCCAACTCAATGCATTGCGAGTTTTTTTGCAAATCTTTGAGTAAATAATACTGATTCTCCGGAATCTCTTGCAGCTTGTTGGCATAGCGGGAGATGATCAGCTGACGCCGTTCCGCACGACACCAGTTGTCCTCGTTAAGAACAGCGCACAAGCCAGGGTCCTGGTCACACATCTCGCGTACGGTCGGCATCCGTTCTCCGCAGGCAGTTAGTCCCAGCAGCGCGGTTAAGCTTAACAGCGCTAATTTGTTCATCCATCTTTGCATCTTGCTACTCATTTAATCGAACTTTTACTTCGTTTGGATTGGCTATAGAGCCAGCTTTTCAGTACAATAGCGCCGAATTTTCCTAAGCTTACCACAGAACGAGGACAGAGCTAATGAACTCAACTCAGCAAGATCCAACGCTGTCGAGCTGGCAAGAACGCCAGGAATATGCCGAGTTAATGCAGCCATTGATTGGCAAATTATACCGCAATTTTGGTGTCGAGATCTTGGTTTATGGCCGTTCTTTATTGAACGTCGATACCATTAATATCATTAAGGCACATCGCCTGATCCGTCGTTATGAAGGCCAGAAGGTCCGTTTGCGCGAGAGTTTCCCGTTTTTAGAAGCGATGGCGAAAATGCAATTAGCGCCGGGTCGTGTGGACTTGGGTAAATTAGCTTATGGTTATTTGTTTGCCGGCAAAGACGATGGTTTGTCGGTTGAAGACTACATTCGTCGTGAACTGAGCGACATTGTCGATGTTGCCGATAGCATTGAACCTCGTGATGTGGTTTTGTATGGCTTTGGCCGTATCGGTCGGTTATTGGCACGGTTACTGATTGAGCGCAACGGGGCTAATAACAAAATGCGTCTGCGTGCAATCGTTGTACGTGGCGGACGTGAAGGTGATTTAGAAAAACGCGCCAGTTTGCTGCGCCGTGACTCGATTCATGGTCAGTTTAACGGTTCGATTACTGTTGATAAAGAAAACAACAGCATAAAAGCCAATGGCACCAGTATTCGGGTTATTTATTCAGATGGCCCTGATCAAGTTGATTACACGCAATACGGTATCGACAACGCCATCGTTATTGATAACACCGGTATCTGGAAAGACGAAGATGGCCTGGGCTTGCACCTAAAATCAAAAGGCGTAGCCAAAGTTCTGCTAACAGCGCCGTCGAAGGGCGATATCAAAAACATTGTGTTTGGTGTTAATGATAAAGACATCACTGATGGCGACCGTATCGTGTCCGCCGCATCTTGCACCACCAACGCAATTACGCCGGTACTGAAAGCGCTAAACGATGAGTTTGGTATCAACAACGGCCATGTCGAAACCGTGCATTCGTACACTAATGACCAGAACTTGATTGATAACTATCATAAAGCCGAGCGTCGCGGCCGTTCTGCGCCTCTGAACATGGTTATTACCTCTACCGGCGCAGCTAAAGCCGTAGCGAAAGCGTTACCGGAACTTAAAGGTAAGTTAACGGGTAATGCCATTCGAGTGCCGACCCCGAACGTATCCATGGCCATTATGAATTTGAATTTAGCTAAGCCGACTAGCCGTGACGAGCTCAACGCGTACCTTCGCGATACTGCGCTTCACTCGGAGCTAGAAAATCAGATCGATTATACCGCATCGACCGAAATCGTATCGTCGGATCTGGTCGGTTCACGTTACGCCGGCATTGTCGACTCTCAGGCTACTATCGTTGAAGACGACCGCGCTGTGCTGTATGTGTGGTACGACAATGAATTTGGTTATAGCTGTCAGGTCGTGCGTGTCGCAGAAGCGATGGCAGGGCTGAAAGTGCCCAGCTTACCTCGATAATTCAAAAAAAGCGCCGTTTAACCGGCGCTTTTTTTACATGTCGCTATTTTGCAGTACGCAATATTAAGAACTAATTAAAGGATTCATTTATGCACATTAACGCTAATTTCGATAGCGGTAATATTGACGTAATCAAAGCTGACTCAGCCGATGATATCCGTCTAGCGATTCGTAAAGACCATCAATCAGACTTCTATCAATGGTTTCACTTCAAGTTATTTGGTGAAGCGGGCGAAGAGCATGTCATGACCATTGAAAATGCAGCAGGTGCAGCTTACCCTGACGGCTGGAAAGGCTACCAGGCACTGGCATCTTACGACCGTGAAACCTGGTTTCGCGTGCCAACCGACTATGACGGCAAGCAATTGACCATCCGTCATACGCCTGAGCAAGAGTCTGTATTCTACGCGTATTTTATTCCGTATTCTTACGAGCGTCACCAGGACCTTATCCAGTCAGCACAGCAGTCGGTGGATTGCTATCATGAGCTACTGGGCGAGACGCTGGATGGACGTGAGTTAAACTTACTGGTTATCGGTGAGCCGGCGGCGCATAAAAACACGATCTGGGTCACTGCAAGACAACATCCGGGCGAGACCATGGCTGAATGGTTTATGGAAGGCTTTATCGCGCGCCTGCTGGATGACGAAGATGGTGTCGCGCGTAAGCTGCTGGAACAAAACGTGTTCTACGTAGTACCAAACATGAACCCTGACGGCAGCGCCCGCGGTCATTTGCGCACCAATGCGGTTGGTACCAATCTAAACCGGGAATGGGCTGAGCCGAGCCTGGAAAAAAGCCCGGAAGTTTTCTATGTGCTTAAGCGTATGCAGGAAACAGGCGTTGATATGTTTCTGGATGTACATGGTGATGAGGCATTACCATACAACTTTGTCGCCGGTTGCGAAGGTATTCCGTCGTACGATAAACGTCACGAAGATCTGGAAGACACGTTTAAGGCCGCGTTACTAGCTGCGACGCCCGAATTTCAAACACAATACGGTTATGAACGCGACGAACCGGGTAAAGCCAATATGACAGTGGCTAACTCGGCGGTTGGCGAGCGCTTTAAGTGTTTGTCCTATACACTGGAAATGCCGTTTAAGGATAACGCGGACTTACCGGATGAAGATTTTGGTTGGTCAACAGCCCGTTGCCAACGTTTAGGTGAAGATGTTTTAACGGCAATGTTGGCAGTATCACCTAAATTGCGTTAATAATAGATAGACAACCAACAGCAACAATAACAATAACCAGGGGAGCTAACGTTGGAAGCGCTCAATAATTTTCTACTTTGGATTGACGGGTTTTTAGGTTCTGCAGCTTATTTCCCGTTCCTTTTACTGGGTGTGGGTTTGTTTTTCACACTGTATCTTGGTTTTCCACAGGTACGCTACTTCCGCCACGCATGGAAGGTGTTAGGCGGTAAGTTTGACAAAAAGGGTACCGAGGGCGATACCAGCCACTTCCAGGCCTTGTCAACGGCATTATCGGGTACCGTAGGTACCGGTAATATCGGCGGCGTGGCACTGGCCATATTTCTGGGTGGTCCAGCGGCTATCTTCTGGATGTGGATGACGGCGTTTATGGGTATGACCACCAAGTTTGTGGAGGTCACCTTATCGCATAAATACCGGGTTAAGACCGAAGACGGCACTATGGCGGGCGGCCCCATGTACTACATGGATCGCCGTTTGAATATGAAATGGCTGGCAGTAATTTTTGCTATCGCAACCATTGTCAGTTCATTTGGTACCGGCAACATGCCGCAAATTAACAACATTGCACAGTCGATGGAACAGACGTTCCAGATTGATCCCGTCTGGACCGGCGCAGTTTTGTCTATTTTGTTGGCGATGGTCATTATCGGCGGTATTAAACGGATTGCAGCAGTAACCTCAAAGATAGTACCGATTATGGGTCTGCTGTATGTGATCGGTTCATTAAGTGTCATCTTCTTCAATATTGATAATATTGGTGAGTCGTTCGTGTCGATATTCCGTGACGCATTCACCGGCTCTGCAGCGGCAGGGGGCTTTTTGGGTGCCAGCTTTGCTTACGCTTTTAACCGCGGTGTTAACCGGGGTTTATTCTCGAACGAAGCAGGTCAGGGCTCGGCGCCTATCGCACACGCCTCGGCACGTGCTAAAGACCCCGTATCAGAAGGTTTGGTTTCTATTTTAGAACCGTTTCTGGATACCATCTTAATTTGTACGCTAACCGGCCTGGTTATTCTGTCGTCAGGTGTATGGACTGAGAAGTTTGAAAACAACTTTGCCCGCAGCGATCTGGAATTTATTGTTGGTGATTACAACGATAAAGAACAAGCGGACCGCGAAGCGCTTTACGCCTACCTCAATGACACCTCCGAAAATACCATCGAACGTTATAATGGTCAGATTCAGGTTATTGACGGTGAAGCGCAAAGCAACGGCCAGTTTACTATTCTGCATGCCCGTTCAGTAGCCGAAGACGTACGCTTTATTGTAGCCGGTGAGGATGCTTACACGGGTGTCGTTAATGTCAAAAACGGTGACCTAATTAAAGAAGACATTGAGGTAGTTGGTAAGTCGTTGGTGCACTCTGCCGCGCTGACTTCACTGGCCTTTGCGAATGGTTACTTTGGTGACTACGGCCAGTATATTATTCCGCTGACGCTACTGATGTTTGCCTTCTCTACAGCCATTGCCTGGTCCTATTACGGCGATAGGGCGGTCGTTTATCTGGTTGGCCAGAAGGGCGTTATGCCATATCGGATTATTTATGTTGCCGGTTTCTTCTGGGCATCATTTGCTGATACGACCCTAGTCTGGACAGCATCGGCAGTAGCGATTGTATTAATGACACTGCCTAACTTGTTGGGCATGATCCTGCTGCATAAAGAGATGAAGAGTACGGTCAAGTCTTACTGGCAGGACTTTAACAAAGAAAACCCACCGAAGAAGTAACGTGGGGGGGTAAGCAAACGGCTGGTCGGTTGACCGGCCGTTTTTAATTCTGCACTACCCTTGAAATTATGGCTAAAAGCCTTATATTGCAGGGATTGCGCAAAATTGATGACCTTCAGAAAGTAGGAAACCGCATGTTATGGCTTTAGCTCAGTGCCCGTCGTGTCGCAAACGTGTCTCGTCGAAAGCGACAGAATGCCCGCATTGTCAGTTTGTCTTTGCCGGACAATCTGAACAGGATTTAGAGCGTGAGTTTATTCGTATTCAACAAGAAAAGCGGGATAAACTGGTATCGCGGTCGATGTTGGCTTTGCTGATAGCTATCGCTGGCTTCGTTTATTTATTTTTGCAGCAACCAATGCCCGAAACCTGGCAATATAATGTCGCGGTCGGCGTATTGGTGGCAGGGCTGTTATGGTTTGTAGTTAACCGTGTGCAGTTATTGTTTGTTAAGCGTAAACGCTAGAAAGTGAGAAACCATGCAGTTTGACGATTTAGTTGCTTCTATGAGCCGTGACACCTATGACCGTCTGGTGGCTGCGGTAGAGACCGGACGCTGGCCTGACGGCAATAAATTAACGGCGGAGCAACGCGAGAATTCGTTACAATTGGTGATGGCCTACCAGGCTCGTTATATTCCCTCCGACCAGCACATGAGCATAGGCGCGGATGGCCAGATGCTGATGAAGTCCAAACGTGAATTGAAACAGCAGTACAGTGATAAGCCAGAGCAGTCGATCGCGCGCTTTTCGCTGAATGAAGAACAATCCAACACCCGGGATAGTTAATGTTTGATCTAAATAGCCACAGCGATTTATTACTGCAGTGCAAAGCAGTTACCGAAGACGAACCCGACCTGATTGCCAACTTAGCGAACATCAGTGCTATTATCTTTGATGGTATGGCCGATATTAATTGGGCTGGGTTTTACTTTAGCCGTAGCGACGATGAGCTCGTACTGGGACCTTTTCAAGGCAAGGTTGCCTGCGTGCGAATTGCCTTTGGTAAAGGTGTGTGTGGCGTAGCAGCAGTAACAAAGCAATTGCAACATGTTGATGACGTGCACCAGTTTAGCGGCCATATAGCGTGTGACGCGGCATCTAATAGCGAAGTGGTGGCGCCAATTATGGTTAACGATAAGGTGGTTGCAGTATTAGATATTGATAGCCCGAAAATTGCGCGTTTTTCTGAGCAGGACGCTGCACAAATCGCAGCGATAGCTGAATATTGTCAGCAGCTTGATTGGTCACAGTTGTAACACCTATGCTTGATCCATTCGATATTCATTTGTATTTGGTCAGCCATACGGACACTTGGTTTTTTGAGGACCATGAAGAACACGCGGCTGATAATATCAATGAAATGCTGCATTTAATTAACCACTATCGGGACGAATCTGATAGTTTAGAGCAATTGGAAGAAGCGGTACGCAAAACCCTGTATGATTGGATTGAGGAACCTGCGTTACTGGATTTAGAATTCGAAGAAATGGACGATTACGTAAAATCCGTTTTAAAAGTTGTTAGAGAACAGGAAGAAGATTGGAATGAATGAACCGGCTAAGCTAACCAAAAGCAAAGATGTTATCGCCTATTTAGCGGAACAGTTCCCTCAGTGCTTTTCAGTAAAAGGTGATGCAAAACCGCTAAAAATCGGTATCTTTGATGATTTAGCCAAACGTCTGGAAGACGATCCGATGGTTAGCAAAACGCGGTTGCGCACTGCGCTGCGCCATTACACCAACAGTTGGCGTTATCTACACAGTGTGAAGCAGGGCGAACAACGTATCGACCTTGATGGCAGTGCTGTTGAGCCCGTGACTGAAGAGCATCAGCAACACGCGCAGGAATCGCTAAAAGAATCTAAAGCGAAAGTTGCAGAACGCAATAAAGCACGTAAACAAGAACAAGCAACTGATAGCGATGCAGCAAAAGAAAAACGTGTGCAACGCGCTAAAGTTCCTGCGAAAGGTAATAAACCGTCTGCTAAAAAAGCACGTAAACCTTCTAGTAAGCCAAAAGCAGCAGCAAGCCCAAAACTAAACGATGTGGAACTTAATAGCCTGAGTGTAGGTCAACAGGTTCAGGTTAAGGCGGGTAATAGTCCAATGCCGGCTACCGTCACTGAAATTGACAAAGACGATATTCAGGTTCAGTTAGACAATGGTTTGAGCATGAAAGTTAAGATTGCAAACGTGTTTGTCGCTGCCGAGTAGTAACTTAATAGTTTGAGGTAGGAGTCGCCTGTGAAGTATTCGGTTTTTAAGAAGAGCGCCCTGGCGTTGATGCTGGTATCACCATCACTGTTGGCGATTCCCCCGGCTCACCAAGTCAGCGAGCTACCGGAGCTAGAACAAGAAAGTCATCACGATACAGCCGCAGAGCGGGCAACCGCGTACTTTACGCGCTATCATTTTTCGCAGCCTTCATTAAACGACGCGTTGTCTGAGCAAATCCATGAGCGTTATTTAAAATTACTTGATTACAACAAGATGTTCTTGTTGCAGTCGGATATTGAAGCGTCTCAAGAATATGCGACGCTTTATGACGACATGTTAAGCAGTGGTGAGTTGGATGTGGCTTATGACCTCTACCAAACCAGCCTCAAACGTCGTTTTCAGCGCTACGAGTACGCGCTATCTATACTTGATGAAGAACAACCGATGGATTTTACCGTCGCAGATGATAAGTATTATTACGACCGCGAAGAACAGCCATGGGCAAGTTCTACAGAAGAGCTCAACGACCTATGGTATGCGCGGGTAAAATATGATGCACTGAATTTAAAGCTAGCGGGTAAAGAGTGGCCGGAAATTGTCGAAACTCTGGGCAAGCGCTACAACAGTGCATTGAATCGTCTGACCAAGTCAAAAAGCGAAGATGTTTTTCAAACCCTGTTAAATGCTTTCGCTCGCTCCGTTGAAGCCCATACCAGCTATTTGTCACCGCAAAACTCTGAACGATTCCGTCAGAACATGAACCTGGAACTTGAGGGTATTGGTGCAGTATTGCAGTCAGAATATGACTATACCGTTATTCGCAGTTTAGTACCTGGTGGTCCGGCGGATAAAACTGACGAGCTTTCACCAGAAGATAAAATCATTGGCGTCGGACAAGGCGTTGGTGAAGACGCCGAAGATTTTGTTGATGTTATTGGTATGCGACTCGATGACGTAGTCGATATGATCAAGGGCCCCAAAGGCACACAAGTTCGTCTGCAAATTCTGGAAGCATCGCAGGGCGCTGGTGGCACACCGAAAGTGGTCGAAATAACCCGCGATAAAGTTAAATTGGAAGATCGTCAGGCAAAACTTGATATCAAAACCATGGATGACGGACCTTATAAAGGTCGTACTATGGGAGTTATCGAGATCCCGGGCTTTTATAACAACCTAACCGCCGATGTCCGCGCATTACTCGAGCAAGTCAAAAACGAAAAGGTTGAAGGCGTGATGGTGGACTTGCGCGGCAACGGTGGCGGCTCGCTGGCTGAGTCGATTAATCTCACGGGTTTGTTTATTGATCAAGGGCCTGTTGTTCAGGTCAGTGACGGCCGCGGTCAGGTCGATGTGAGTTCAGATCGGGATGGCAAAAGTTACTACGATGGACCTTTAGTGGTTATGGTCGATCGTTACAGTGCCTCGGCTTCGGAGATTTTTGCTGCCGCTATGCAGGATTACGAGCGTGCACTCGTTGTAGGTGAAAATACCTTCGGCAAGGGTACTGTTCAGCAGCACCGTGGGCTGGCACGTCGTTTTGACTTTTTCGATGAGCCGCTCGGTAGTGTGCAGTACACTATTGCCAAGTTTTACCGCATAAACGGCGGTAGCACCCAGTTAAAAGGCGTTCAACCGGACATCGTATTACCGTCTTATGTCGAGGCGTCGGAGTGGGGCGAGAGCAAGGAAGAGAATGCGCTGCCCTGGGACCAAATAGATAAAGCGCCTTACAAGCCGGTAAATCAAGTTGCTGAGGAGGAACTCCCGCAACTGCAACGTGCAGCTAATGAGCGCATAGAGAACGATCCGGAGTTTGACTACATCTTTGATGATATCGAACGAATTCGCGCTGAGCAGGACAAGACCTGGGTTAGTCTGGATATTAATGCGCGCAAAGCTGAGCAGGAAGAGCAAAAGGCATTGCGGTTAAAACGTATCAATGACCGCTTAAGGCGTTTAGGCAAAGAGCCGCTGGAATCAGTCGATGCAATCGATGAGCTGGATGAGGAAATACTAGAAGTCGATCCTTACCTAGAGCAAGCAATGGCAATTGGCTTTGATTATATTGACGAGACCAAACTAGCAAGTAATAAAGCGAGTTAGCCAAATTGGTGCTGCTTAAATCGTTTAAAAAACCGCCACTCACGGCGGTTTTTTGTTGTTTGAATGGCAAACAATGGCATTTTGTGGTCAACTATTCCGTTATTAAAAATTGACCTAAAGCAACAATGACAACAACAAATACAATATCAAGCCGTTGGTCAAGTAGACTATCTTTTGTGCTGGCCTCTGCCGCAGCCGCAGTTGGCCTCGGCAACATCTGGAAATTCCCGTACGTGATGGGTGAGAACGGCGGCGGAGCTTTCGTTCTGGTTTACCTGCTGTGTATCGCCTTTATTGGTTTGCCGATTATGATGGCCGAGGTGGTTATTGGTCGACGTGGCCGCCACTCGCCGGGATATGCGGCTAAATCAGTAGCGCAAGAATCCGGTAAATCATCTGCCTGGCAGCTTGCCGGGTGGTTGGGGATGTTAACAGGCTATCTGGTACTCAGCTTTTATGCTGTCATCGCCGGCTGGGGAGCTGCTTACGTCGCCAAGGCGGCGCAAGGTGTGTTTACTGGCGCGGACGCCGAGCAAATCGGCAATACCTTTGGTCAGTTACTGTCTTCGCCGTTGGAGCTTACCGCGTGGCATACGTTGATTATCGTGGCTACCATATTAGTGGTGGGCAAGGGGGTTAATAAAGGGCTAGAGCGTGCGGTGAGGTTTTTATTACCGGCGATGATTGCTTTATTACTCGGTATTGCTGTTTATTCCGGCGCCATTGGTGATTTTTGGCAGGCATTCCACTTTATGTTTGACCCGGACTTTAGCAAGTTATCGGTTAACGGCGTGATGATTGCACTGGGCCATTCGTTTTTTACTCTGGGGCTGGCATCGGGTGTCGTTATTATGTACGGCGCTTATTTGCCTAAAGAAACGTCGATTGTGCAAACCAGTATCTGGATCGCAGTGCTGGATACCTTTGTCGCGTTATTGGCAGGCTTGGCAATATTCCCATTGGTGTTTGGCTTTGGCTTAACGCCAAGCGAAGGACCCGGTCTTATTTTTACCACCTTACCCATTGCCTTTAGCGAAATGACCGGTGGTGCTTTGGTCGGCACGCTGTTCTTTTTGATGCTGGTTATCGCGGCATTTACCTCGGCTATCGCAATGATCGAATCCTCGGTTGCCTTTGTTTCGGAAAAATTTAACGTCGGCCGCTGGCCTGCCACCATCATATCGGGCACAGTACTTTGGGGATTAGGGCAATTAACGGTACATTCATTTGCCGGCGCCAGCTGGACGCAACTTGATATGTCATTCTTTGGTAAGCCATTGGCCAGCATATTCGATCTTATAGATGCGTTAACGTCCAGTTTACTGCTGCCGCTTGGTGGTTTATTACTCGCGTTACTGGCAGGCTGGGTTATGCAACGTCAATACTCGGAAGACGAGCTGGACAGCACTCGCGGTCTCTATGATGTATGGCTACTGTGCCTGAAATATGTAGCGCCTATTGCTATCATCATCATCTTTTTGCAATTAATCGGTGTAATTCAACTGTAGGTCACTTATCTAATGACGCAATCAACTAAACAACCGTCACTTTTGCAAGCGCTCATCCCGTTATTAGCGCTTATTATTATGCTGGCTTCATCGGTGTACTTTTTTGGTGAGGACTCCTCTTATGGACCAAACCAAATAGCACTATGGGTCGCCTCCGGTATTGCGCTGATCATTGGCTTTAAGAATGGCTTTAGCTGGGCCCAAATCGAAGAAGGAATCACTGACGGGATTTCTGTCGCGCTTGGCGCCATGCTAATTATTCTGGCGGTTGGTTCATTAATTGGTACCTGGTTATTATCGGGTACCGTACCGACTTTGATTTATTATGGTTTGGAACTACTCAACCCCAGCCTTTTTTATGCGGCTAGCTGCATAATCTGTGGCGTGGTAGCGCTGTCTATCGGTAGTTCCTGGACCACAGCGGCTACCATCGGTGTTGCCTTGATGGGCGTTGCATCGGGTATGGGCCTGGAACCGGCAATTGCAGCGGGTGCTATTGTTTCGGGTGCTTATTTTGGTGACAAAATGTCGCCATTATCCGATACCACCAACCTCGCACCCGCGGTAGCCGGTACCGACTTGTTCTCACACATTCGCTACATGGGCTATACCGCTATTCCGGCATTTGTTATCTCTGTAGTTATTTTTCTGTTTTTGGGGCTCAATGCCGACACCAATGTCAGCCTGGTAAGATTGGAAGAAATGCAATCGCAATTATCCGACACCTTTAACATAGGCTGGGAAATGCTGGTGCCTTTAGCGGTGCTGCTGTATTTAGCTGCAACCCGCAAGCCGGCGTTGCCAACGGTATTTTTCGGGGCTCTTTTAGGTGGTGCATGGGCATTAATTTTTCAGCCCGATATGGTTGAGCAAATGGCCGGAGAAACAGGGTTATTAGCGGGTATCAAAGTGGTGTGGCTGGCTATGTCCGACGGCACCACCGTCAGTACCGGCAGCACCAACCTGGATTCGTTATTAAGCGGCGGCGGCATGGTCAGCATGCTCAATACCCTGTGGCTGATTTTAAGCGCCATGACCTTTGGCGCTATTATGGAAAAACTGGGACTGCTTAAGCGCTTCATTCAAGGCATGCTGAAAGCATCCAAAAGCGTTGGCTCATTAATTACCGGTACCATCTTCACCTGTTTTGGCGCTAACGTGTTAACCGCTGATCAATACATGGCTATTGTGCTGCCCGGACGTATGTTTAAAGAAGAGTATGCGCGCCGTAATCTTGATCCAAGGGTATTGTCCCGAACGTTAGAAGATAGCGGCACCATAACGTCTGCATTAATTCCGTGGAATACCTGTGGTGCGTATATGTTTAGCGTGTTGGCGGTTAGTCCGTTCGAGTACGGCATCTATGCGTTCTTTAACTATTTAACACCGCTGATAGCGATTGTATTTGCCTACACCGGTTGGACGATTTTGTATCTTAAACCAGAGTCTGATGCGCAAACGCAAAACGCTTAGTCATCATTAACTAATAATGGAAGGTTATGTCACAAAAAACGGCAAAATATCGTAAGGATTATCAAGCGCCCGATTTTACTATTCATTCGGTCGATTTGACCTTTGAACTGGATCCCAACCAGACGCGTGTGACCAACACCATGGTGGTTGAACGTCAGGGCAGCCACCAACAGCCGTTGGTGCTGGATGGCGAAGGCTTGCAGTTGGTACAGGCCAGTTTGGATGACAAAACATTAAACGGCGATGATTATTCGGTGAACGATCAGCAATTGGTACTATCAACCGATAAAAACCGTTTCACACTGACCATTATTAACGATATTAACCCGAGCCAGAATAAAGCCCTCGAAGGACTCTATTTGGCGGAAAATACTTACTGTACGCAATGCGAGGCAGAAGGATTTCGGCGCATAACCTATTATCTTGATCGTCCCGATGTGTTGGCGCGTTTTACCACCACTATTATTGGCGATAAATCGCAGTACCCTTATTTATTATCAAATGGCAACCTGATAAAAAACGAGCAGCGCGGTGACAAGCATGTTGCGGTATGGCAGGACCCTTACCCTAAACCAAGTTACCTGTTTGCACTCGTCGCCGGTGATTTTGACGTATTACGCGACAGTTTTACAACCCGCGAAGGGCGTGATGTTAAGCTGGAGCTGTTCGTCGATAAGGGTAACCTTGACCGTTCAGAGCATGCCATGACGTCGCTAAAGAATGCGATGAAATGGGATGAAGAGCGTTTTGGCCTGGTTTATGACCTCGATATCTACATGGTTGTGGCGGTTGATTTTTTCAACATGGGCGCGATGGAGAACAAAGGCTTAAACGTATTTAACGCTAAATACGTGTTAGCCAATCCAGCTACCGCAACTGACCAGGACTTTCTAAATGTTGAATCGGTGATTGGCCACGAATACTTTCATAACTGGACCGGCAACCGTATTACTTGTCGCGACTGGTTTCAGTTAAGTTTAAAGGAAGGCCTGACGGTATTCCGCGATCAAGAGTTTAGTTCGGATTTAGGCTCTCGTGCAGTCAATCGTATTCAGGACGTTAAAATTATCCGCTCGCATCAATTCACTGAAGATGCCGGACCGATGGCTCACCCGATACGCCCCGACAAAGTGTTGGAGATGAATAACTTCTATACTGTCACCGTTTATAACAAGGGGGCGGAAGTTATACGTATGCTGCACACATTGCTGGGTGAAGCAGGCTTTCAGCGCGGTATGCAATTGTATGTCGAGCGCCATGACGGTCAGGCGGTTACCTGTGAAGATTTTGTCGCTGCGATGGAAGCTGCGAACGAGCAGGACTTCAGTCAGTTCCGCCGTTGGTACTCGCAGGCGGGAACGCCGCAGGTAGAGGCCGATGTGGACTTTGATCAGGATAAACAACAGCTCAACATTGCGTTGCGACAGACTACGCCTGCCACGCCCGGGCAAAGTGAAAAGTTGCCGTTTCATATACCGGTTAAGATTTCTGCTGTAGCCCCGTCGGGTCAGGTCATCACCTTGAATGAGGGCTTGTTGCACCTTCAAAAGGAGCAACAACAGTTTGTCATTAATGGCGACTTTAGCGCAAAACTGCAAGCCGGCGAACAGCCCGTGGTGTCACTGTTTGATAATTTTTCGGCGCCGGTGAAGGTATCGCGTAAGATAAGCGCAAATGATTTACGAACACTGATGGCACACGCGCCGGATCCGGTGAGCCGTTGGGATGCATCACAACAATTGTTTGGCGAATTAATTCATCAGGCAATAGCGCAACAAACGACGGTTAAGTTAGACCAACAAACAATCTCGGCATGTCGGCAACTATTAACTAGTGACGCAGATCCTGCTCTGATCGCATTGGCTTTGACGCCTCCCGGTGCTGCCACACTGGCTGATAACTATGACGAAATTCCGGTAGAGCAACTGCGTCATAATCTTAAACAGTTAAAGAAACAGTTAGCGCAGGCGCTGAAGGATGATGTCATGGCGCGTTATCAGCAGTTAACTGCAACATTAAAAGCGCATGACTATCAGCTGCAGGGGGATGACATCTCGCAACGCCAGTTACGCAATACCTTGCTAAGTTATTTAGCTGAAATTAACGATGACGCGGCATGGTTCGAGTCAGTCTATGAGCAAGCAGACAACATGACTGATACGCTGGCTGTTCTGCAAGCGGTAACCTGGACTGAGCATAGCGTCGCTGAAGAGCTTTTAAACCGCTTTGATCAGCAATGGCAGGGCGAAAAACTGGTGATGGATAAATGGTTCCAGACCCAGGCTCTGGCAGATAACGATGCTACTGTCGCACGCATAGAAACATTGATGCAGCATGCTGATTTTAGTTTGGATAACCCTAACCGGGTGTATTCACTATTAGCTGCATTTACTCAAAACCTTGCACAGTTCCATCGTGCCGACGGCGCTGGTTATCGCTTAATTGGTGGTGTTATTCAAACGCTGAATGACAGCAACCCACAGGTTGCCTCGCGCCTACTTAGCGCGTTTATGTCCTGGAAACGCTATGATGCGAACAGGCAGGCGTTAATGAAGCAACAGCTGGAAGAATTAAGCGCGTTACCGAATTTAGCCAGTGATTTGCAGGAAAAAGTGGAAAATAGTCTGGCTGCATAACTATTACAGTCAATGCAGGCCACTAGGGTGTTCTATGAGGCGTAATAATGACCCTAAGCTATGAGTTTTCGGTGTCGATGACTTACCAGGAGTTCACCGAAATATACTATGGCGGTGGCGCACAACAATTAGTCGTTACCGCTACAAACGGCATGCGTGTTGCTATTCCGGCAGGGCGCATGGTGCCGTTTGTGGATTCTTCCGGCGTTCGGGGGTTGTTCAGGCTTACCGTTGATAGCCAGAATAAATTCAAGGGGCTGGAACGCTTACGTTGAGCAAGTTTTCAGCGCCGTTATGAGTTTATGGGTTAATTATGTCAATAAAGCTCATATCCTTTAAAATTGGCTGGTCTAAAGAGTGAAGTATTACGTCAAATAGCGTTGAAAGCCTAGGCTAAATGTCCGACAATAACATCCATCATAGATTATCGGGCCGTGGGTCGCTGTTCGGCTTACCTACGACGTTTCACTAATAAAGCTCAAGGACACTGCAATTATGTCGTTGGTCGATGGTCAAACTCCAGTTTTACTGGAGAAAGTTGTTGATTTAATCAAGAACAAAGTCCCTTCTTCTCAATCCCAATTGGTACAGGAGTTTGCTAAACGTCTGTATCGCAACATTGCCTCTGACGACCTCAGTCACCGCAACGACAGCGATATGTATGGTGCTGTACTCGGTTTATGGCACAGTTTTAATGAATATAAACCCGGTGATAAGGCGTTAATAAAAGTCTATAACCCGGATGTGCCAAACGACGGCTGGGAATCACCACATACCATTATCGAGATTATCCAAAGCGATATGCCGTTTATGGTGGACTCGGTGCGTATGGCGCTGCAGCGACTGGGCATTACTACGCACTTGTTGTTACATATGCCGATTAGTCACGAACGCGATAACGACAATCAAATATCGTCGATGTTAAAGCCGGGCACGCGCGGTGATAATCACGTCGATACGGTGTTCCTGATTGAGATTGACCGTCAAACCAGCAAAGACGACATTAAAGCCATTCGCAAAGAATTAATCTCGGTGATGGAAGAGATCAGCCTCGCGGTTAGCGACTGGCAGCCGATGCGCGAACGGTTAAAAACGGTTGCCGGGCAGGTAAGTGCCGATAGCTATCCCGGCACTAAGGCTCATAAGAAGGAAATTGAACGTTTCTTAAGCTGGCTGACCGACGATAATTTCACGTTAATTGGCTGTCGATCCTATGACCTTAAGCCAGTTAAAGGCGATTACGAGCTGAAACAAGTCAAAGACAGCTCGTTGGGATTGATGCGTAACTCCGTTAGCGATAAAGGTCGCTTAATTTCGACATTGCCGGAAGACGGTCGTGAAATTAGTCACGACGACCGCATATTATTGCTGACCAAAACCAACAATAAATCACGCGTTCACCGTCCGGCCTATTTTGATTATATCGGTATAAAGCGTTTTAACGAGCAGGGCGAGGTTATCGGCGAAGAACGCTTTATCGGTTTGTATTCGGCGCACTTCTACAACGATAGTGCCCGCGATATTCCGCTGGTTAGCGAGAAGATTCAACGCGTGCTCGAATTGTCGGGCTTTGCGCATCAGTCTCATGCAGCTAAAGCCTTGTTAAATATTCTGGAAACGTACCCGCGCGATGAAATTGTGCAAGCAGACGAAGAAGATTTGCTAGACGTCGGTTTAGGTGTTCTGCAAATGCAGGAACGCGATATGACCCGTGCCTTCGTCCGCCGTGATATTTTCGGTCGTTTTATGTCAATTATGGTGTATGTACCAAAAGAGCGTTACAACACCATTCTTCGCCAACGCACACAACAGATTCTGCAACGCACGTTACAGACTGATTACGATGTCGACTTTACCACGTATTTTTCGGAAAGCTCGTTGGCCCGTACGCATTACACCGTTCGCTTGCGCGATGAACAACAGGACGTGAACGTGAAAGAACTAGAACAGAATTTAATTGAAGCCGCCCGCACATGGGAAGATAACTTTGAGCGTATCGTTCATTCAACTTTTGGTGAAGCGAAAGCAACGCAGCTTTTAAAACGCTACGGTTCTGCGTTCCCGCGTTCCTATAAAGAAGAAGTTTTACCATCGGTCGCTATTTCTGACTTAAAACAGTTAGAGTCACTCGACGATGACCACAAGCTTGGCATGGTGTTGTATCGGGCGCAGGAAGAGAAAGATGACAGTGTTCATCTGCGGCTTAAGTTGTTCCATAAAGACGAGCCGATCCATTTGTCTGATGTGTTACCTATGCTTGAAAACTTCGGTTTACGGGTGATTGGCGAAAGTCCATACCCTATCCGAACTGCCGACGGCGTGGTTTACTGGGTGCTGGACTTCCAGATGATCCATACCGGTGGCCCACTGGTGTTGGAGGAAACGCGTGAGCTATTCCAGGCAGCCTTTGCCAAGGTGTGGAATGGCGAACTCGAGGACGACGGCTTTAACCGTTTGGTACTGGGCGCCGGAATGACCGGTCGTCAGGTAACTATTTTGCGCATGTTTGCTAAATATATGCGTCAAATTGGTACCACCTTTAGTCAAAACTATATCGAAAGCACGTTCAGCAAATATCCGCTGCTGGCGAAGCTGGTGGTAAAAATGTTCTTCACTCGCTTCGAACCCGGCACCAAGGACAGCGACAAGAAGCTGGACGCTTTACATACGCGTATAAACACCGAGTTGGATAACGTCGCCAACCTGGATGACGACCGCATCATCCGTCGTTATGTCGAGTTGATTGATGCCGCTCTGCGCACCAACTTCTTCCAGCAAGACGAGCAGGGTAACGATAAACCTTATATCTCAGTTAAATTTCTGCCTGAACTGGTACCGGAAATGCCGTTACCACTGCCAAAATTCGAAATCTTTGTGTATTCGCCACGGGTAGAGGGTATCCATCTGCGGGGTGGGAAAGTTGCCCGGGGTGGTCTGCGCTGGTCAGATCGTCGCGAAGATTTCCGTACCGAAGTTCTTGGCTTGGTTAAAGCACAACAAGTTAAAAACACCGTTATTGTGCCGGTAGGTGCAAAAGGCGGGTTTATTTGTAAAGCCTTACCGGATGACCGCGAAGGCATGATGGCCGAAGGCCAGGCTTGTTATAAAACCTTTATTCGGGCGTTACTGGACATCACCGACAATATCATTGAAGGCGAGATCATCCCGCCTGAAAACGTGGTTCGCCATGATGAAGATGACCCGTACCTGGTGGTCGCAGCGGATAAGGGTACTGCAACCTTCTCCGATATTGCTAACGGCATCTCAGCAGAATATAAGTTCTGGCTTGGCGATGCGTTTGCGTCCGGTGGCTCGGTCGGTTATGACCATAAAAAAATGGGTATTACTGCCCGCGGCGCGTGGGAGTCAGTTAAACGCCACTTCCGTGAGATGGGCATAGATTGCCAAACAACCGATTTCACCTGTGTGGCGGTTGGCGACATGGGCGGGGACGTGTTTGGTAATGGTATGTTGTTGTCTAAGCACACTCGCTTGCAGGCAGCGTTTAACCACATGCATATCTTTATCGACCCGAACCCGGATGCTGCCAGTTCGTGGGAAGAACGCGATCGCTTGTTTAAACTGCCGCGTTCGAGCTGGGAAGACTACAATGCTGAATTAATTTCTAAAGGCGGTGGTGTATTCAAACGCAGCGCTAAGGCGATTGAACTGACGCCGGAAATGAAGCAGATGTTAGGTTCACAGAAAAAATCAATGACACCTAACGAATTGATCAAAGCCTGCTTAACCATGAAGGTCGATCTGATCTGGAACGGTGGTATCGGTACTTACGTTAAAGGCAAGCAGGAAACCGATTCTGATGTTGGTGATCGTGCTAACGACGCCTTGCGTGTTAACGGCAGCGAATTAAACGCTAAGATTGTCGGCGAAGGCGGAAACCTCGGCTTTACCCAATTGGGACGTATCGAGTTTGCCCAAAAAGGCGGGCGTATTAATACCGACTTTGTTGATAACGTGGGTGGCGTTGACTGTTCAGATAACGAAGTCAATATCAAGATCCTGTTAAACGGGCTGGTTAACAGCGGTGATCTGACTAAGAAGCAGCGTGATCAGTTATTGTATGACATGACTGACGAGGTGGCAGAAATCGTTCTTGATGACTGTAACCGTCAAACGCAGTCTATCTCGGTTACTGCGCTGCGCGGTGCCGATCAAATTAAAGAGTTACAACGCTTTATTCATGAGCTTGAGCGTGAAGGCTCGCTTAACCGCGCGCTGGAGTTTTTGCCCAGTGATGACGAGTTAGCCGAGCGTCAGGCCGCCAATAAAGGGCTGACACGTCCGGAACTGTCGGTTATTACGGCGTACGGCAAAATGGTATTAAAGGAACAGCTGATTTCTGATGAAATTACCGAAGACCCTTACCATGCCCGCGAACTGTTTGACTCGTTCCCGAAACCGTTGCGTAAACGCTTTGCAGAGGCTATGGAGTCGCACCCGCTGAAGGGACAAATTATTGCCACTAAATTGGCGAATAATATTGTCAACGACATGGGTCCGAACTTCGTCTTACGTAAGCAGGAAGCGACTGGTGCGACTGAAGCCGAAATTGCAACGGCCTATGTTATTGCGCGTGAGTGCTTCCGTGTAGAAGAGCTGAATGAAGAGATTGAAGCGCTTAATAACAAGGTGCCGGCCGAGTCACAGAATGAAATTTTATTCCAGCTGCGTCGCATGGTACGTCGCGCAACACGTTGGTTCCTGCGCCATCGTAACCCGTCGTTGAACGGAATCCAGGAGCACCTGGACTTTTATATGCCGGCTTTTGATGATCTCCGTGACAACTGTCTGGATTACATGACGGAAGACGAGGCAACCGTGCTTCGTGATAATGCGACTAAATACGAGCAGTTGGGTTATCCGGAAACGCTGGCTAAACGCATCGCGTGTTTGAGTACCGTATTCTCGGCAATGGATGTTGCTGAAATTGCTCATAATACCCAGCAGGACTTTAATACCGTTGGGCGTTTGTACTTCTTCCTTGGCGCTAAGCTTAACCTGCACTGGTTCCTGAATCAGATTAACGGACAGCCGGTCGCTAACCACTGGCAGGCCTTGGCTCGCGCGGCGTTCCGTGAGGAGCTGGACTGGCAGCAGCGGTCGTTGACGCTAGTGGTGCTGAAGTCAACCGAGGATAGCAGTAAGCCAGAAGCACGCTTGCAGGAGTGGATGGAACAAAACGAGGTGTTACTGCAGCGTTGGCAGAGCATGTTGTCTGACTTCCGTACGACTAAGAGCCACGAGTTTGCGAAATTCTCAGTCGCTTTACGAGAGCTCATGCTGCTTAGCCACAACTGTGCGCCTAAGATTGTTGGTTAATGAATAGGAACTGATAACAGTGTATTCATTAGTCAAAAGCTGGCTGTTTAAACAGGATGCCGAGCGCTCGCACGATCTAGCGCTGGGTATGCTGCAACGCTTTTCGCGTACGCCGTTGGCGCTGTTTTGGCGTCAGCGGGTGCCTTCCAGGCCTGTCACTGTGATGGGTATAACCTTTGACAACCCGGTTGGGTTGGCTGCCGGTTTAGATAAGAATGCCCGTTGTATTCATGCATTTTCACAAATGGGCTTTGGTTTTATCGAAGTTGGCACTGTTACCCCAAAGCCGCAGCCAGGCAATGCAAAGCCGCGATTATTTCGATTAACCCGGGATCAGGCGATTATTAACCGCATGGGTTTTAATAACGACGGCGTTGAGGCTTTGGTCGAGCAGGTAAAAGCGACCCGCAGTAAGGGGTTTGGTGGTGTACTGGGCATTAATATCGGTAAAAACAAAACCACTGAGGAAGCTGATGCGCTGGACGATTACTGCCAGTGCCTGGATAAAGTCTACCCGTGGGCAGATTACGTGACGATTAACATCTCGTCACCCAACACACCGGGGTTGCGTAACTTTCAGCATGGTGATGCTCTGGACAACTTGCTTAGTGGCTTAAAGCAACGCCAGGCGGAGCTAACTGAACAGCACGGTCAGTACGTGCCATTAGTGGTTAAAATTGCACCCGATTTATCAGCATCAGAGATCAGCACCATGGCTGCGGCGTTTAACCGCACCGGGATCGATGGTGTGATTGCTACCAACACCACGTTATCGCGCGACGGTTTGCAAGATCAAACGCTGGCGGGCGAAGCAGGGGGTCTAAGTGGTCATCCGGTGCGATTGCCAAGTACAAAGGTGATTAAAACGCTGCGTCAACATTTAGACCAGCACATTCCAATTATAGGCGTTGGCGGTATCGACTCAGCCGAGAGCGCTCAGGAAAAGCTATCCGCAGGCGCAAGTTTGGTGCAGGTTTACACGGGCTTTATCTATCAAGGTCCAAAGCTTGTTAAGAACATTGTTCAGGCGTTATAACGAATAATAGAACTTTGCCCTTGTAAGCGAGGGCAGGTTTTAGTATTTTATTTGCGCAATTCTAAAAAACAAAACCATAAAGGATTGATTTTGCAAGACGCAATGCAATGGCGCTGGCTCTATAATGAGCAGCAGCAACTCGCTATCGATACGGGTGACGGCGATGCTGGTATTTATCGTCTTCCCTACAAGCCGCAGCAACTGGTTAATATATCTTTTGCGGAGCAGCCATTCGATATTGATGATGCCAATGCTTACCAGACCTGGTCAGAAGCCTTGCAACACTATGGTGATGATACCTTGCCAGTTGATGCCCACACAGCCGCCTTGTGTGCGGTTGCCTTTATTCGTTTTGGTTGCCCTCAAATGCCACAAAGCTGGCACTTTCAAAAATCTGACCTAGAACAATGGCCTGCGGAACGCACACTGTGTGAGCTTAATTCAGGCTTTGATCAGGGGATTTTCTTAATTCTCGATATCGATGACGAATTTGCAAGCTGCATGTTGCTAAGCCCGTCTATGCAGGTTTCAGCGATCAAGACTTTACGTCAATATCAGGTGATGAAGGTATTGAACAATCGCTTATTACCGGCAACGATCGATTTAGCTAAGACAGCACAAACTGCTTGGTCGATGAAGTTAGCCTAAAAGATTATTTGAGATATTCGATGAAAAGCATTGAGTAATAAGGAAAGAATTGGTTGCGGGGGCAGGATTTGAACCTACGACCTTCGGGTTATGAGCCCGACGAGCTACCAGACTGCTCCACCCCGCGTCCGATGCGATGCATAGTAGTGATTATGTGACGCCAACGCAAGCGTTATTTTGGTATTTTTATTTGTTCGGCTAATAAGTCATCAAATTGCTGTTAAATCATTCAGTTGGCTTAGCTACAGACACCTTGCCTCGCATTCTGTATAATCATCGCAGTTTTAACGTCAGCTAAGAGAAACTTCCATTTTGATGCAAACCTACTTCATTGCCTGTGCTAAAGGTATCGAGCCGTTATTGTTTGAAGAGCTTAAACAGCTGGGCATTGACGATGTAAAGCAAACCATGGCCGGTTGCCAGATTACCGCGTCATTACAACAAGCCTACACTGTCGCGTTATGGTCACGTCTGGCCAGCCGAGTTCTGCTGCAGCTGGGTAGGGCAGATGTTACTACCGCTGCCGACATACAGGCGGTTATTACCCAATTTGACTGGCAGCAGGTGATGCGTGCGGATAACACACTTATCGTCGATTTTAACGGCCGCAGTGATGAGATCCGGCATAGTCAATTTGGTGCGCAAATCATTAAAGATGGTATTGTTGATTACTTTACCGCGCGCGGCTTTGCCCGCCCCAATGTCGATAAACAAGATCCGGACATTCGCATCGCTGCGCGCTTGGCAAAAGGGCAGCTGGTTTGGTCACTGGATTTTTCCGGCGAAAGTTTGCATCGGCGCGGTTACCGGCAACAACAAGGCGAAGCGCCTTTGCGCGAAAACCTTGCGGCGGCGGTATTACAGCGGGCAGGAATCAGTGATGCGTTAAGTCAGCCGTGTTTTAACTTTTTCGACCCTTTCTGTGGCTCCGGCACTCTAGTTATTGAGGCTGCATTAATGGCAACCGACTGTGCACCTGGGCTGGGTCGAGCTAATTGGGGCTTTTTGTCCTGGCAAGGTCACCAACCTGCCGTCTGGCACGAACTGTTGGAGCAGGCTGAAGCCCGCTTTAAGAAAGGGCGGGCGCAATTCAACGGTTCTATTAGCGGGTCAGATACTAATCCGCACTTAATTGATGCTGCACGCAGCAACGCAAAACGCGCGTTACTTAAAGACATTGTCAGTTTTGATGTTGCCGATGCGTTGCAAACACAGGCGCCTGCATCTGACGGGCTATTAGTAACCAACCCGCCTTATGGCGAGCGACTGGGTGAAGAAGTCGAGACTTTGCTGTTGTACCGTCGCTTCGGACGCCAGTTAAGCGCTCAATTTCAGGGCTGGAAGCTCGGCATTCTGGCCGGCGATGAAAGTTTGTTAAAACGCCTGAAATTGCGCAGTGACAAAAAATATAAGTTTCTTAATGGTGCGCTAGACGTGACGTTGGCGTGCTATGACTTAACTAAAGAACAGCCCGTATTTACAGAAAGTAAAGGCGATGACATTGCTAACCGGTTAAAAAAGAACCATCAAAAGCTGTCTAAATGGGCGGCCAAAGAAGGTCTGGAAGCATGGCGCCTGTACGATGCCGATTTACCCGACTACAACGCGGCTATTGATGTTTATGCCGATTATTTAGTCGTGCAGGAATATGCACCGCCGAAAACGATTCCGGAAGGTGTCGCCCGCGATCGCCTTTGGCACTTGCTCGAGACCATTAGTGATGTATTGCCATTTGCCGAAGAGAACATCATATTAAAAGTACGTCAACGCCAGTCAGGAACGCAGCAGTATCAGAAGCGGCAACAGCGGTCTGAAAGCGTATGCCTTAACGTGCGGGAGTACCGTGGGTTGTTTGAGGTTAACTTAACCGATTACCTGGATACCGGTTTGTTTCTTGATCACCGGCTAGTTCGCAAAGAGCTATTTGATAAGTGTGACGGGCTTGATGTTCTGAATTTATTTGCTTATACCTGTTCGGCCTCCGTTCAGGCGGCTCTCGGTGGTGCTAATCGAGTCGTTTCGGTTGATATGTCGAAGACGTACTTGCAGTGGGGTAAACGAAATTTTGCGCTAAACGACTTACATGGGCCGCAATACGAATTCATTCAGGCCGATTGCTTTAACTGGTTAAGAGAAAATCGCGACAGCGCACCATTCGATGTTATCTTCCTTGATCCGCCGACCTTTAGTAACTCCAAACGCATGGACGGCACGCTGGATATTCAGCGTGACCATGTCGGGTTAATAAAAACTGCGGCTCGTTTGCTGACTGATGACGGGGTTATTTTGTTTTCTAATAATCGCCGCAAGTTTGACATCGACGTAGATGGCCTCGATAAAGCCGGTTTTAGCGTTAATGACCAGACCCAGGCGTCGATCCCGGAAGACTTTAAACGCCATAAAGGCATACATCATTACTTTATTATTTCTCGTATTTAGTCGAATTTATCATGTATTACTTATTGACCAAATCGAACTGTCCTTTATGTATCCAGGCGTTGCAGTTGCTTTATGCGCTTGACCTTGATGAGCCGATCGATCTGAACGTCGTCGATATTGCTGCCGATGCTGCTTTACAAGAAGAGTACGGGTGGCTGGTACCGGTACTAAAAGATTCACACGATAATGAGCTGCGCTGGCCCTTTGACCAATCGCAGTTGCTGGAGTTTGTCACGGCATGAATTTATTGAGAGTTCAGGATGCACAACTGGCCTTCGGTGCCGATGCAATTTTAGACCACGTAAACTTTGTGCTGGAGCCGGGTGAGCGGGTTTGTCTGGTCGGCCGAAACGGTGCCGGCAAGTCAACGTTGCTAAAAGTTATTTACCAACAAGTAGTGCTTGACGACGGTCAGGTACAATACGTTGGTGATACGGTGGTCACGCGGCTACCTCAGGATCCCCCGGCACAATCTCCGCAACGGGTTTACGATTACGTCGCAGAGGCGTTGGCAGAAAGCGGTGAGTTACTGGCACGCTACCATTTACTGTCCGAGAAGATGGCAGCAGGCGATGCCAGTAGCGGACTGTTGAGCGAAATGGATTCGTTACAAGCGAAAATTGACGCACTTAATGGCTGGCAAATGGAAACCCGCATTGAACAGGTGCTTACCCGTTTAAATCTGCCGGCGGATACGTCGATGGCAGAGCTATCCGGGGGCTGGTTACGGCGTGTGGCTCTAGCGCGCGCACTGGTGGTCGATCCCGATGTACTGCTGCTGGACGAGCCGACCAACCACCTGGACATCAGCATGGTGCGCTGGTTAGAAGAACAAATAAAAGAATTTAAAGGGGCGGTGCTGTTCATTAGTCATGACCGTGCTTTTATTCGCCACCTGGCCACGCGAATAGTGGACTTAGACCGCGGCCAGTTAACCAGTTACCCCGGTGATTATGATCGCTATCTGGCTAAAAAGCAGGAATTACTTGAAGTAGAAACCGCACAAAATGCCGAATTTGATAAGAAATTAGCGGCCGAAGAAGTCTGGATCCGCCAGGGCATTAAGGCTCGGCGTACCCGCAACGAAGGTCGGGTGAGGGCGCTACAGGATTTACGTAAACAGCGTCAGCAACGGCGTGAACTGCAGGGTAAAGCCAACTTACGGGTTAACGAGGCGAGCCGCTCAGGCAAGCGCGTGTTTGAGGGCGAACAGTTACAGCTGCAATTTGACGATAAACCGATCATTCGCGATCTTGATCTGTTGTTGCAGCGCGGAGACAAGGTTGCTTTCGTGGGCCCGAATGGGTGCGGAAAAAGTACCCTGATTAAAGTGATTCTGGGGGAGCAGGACGTTGACGGCGGCAAGGTCAAGCTCGGCACGAACCTGGAAGTGGCGTATTTTGATCAACACCGTTCGCAACTTGATCCGCAAAAAAGTGTGATGGACAACGTCGGTGACGGCAAACAAGACATTGTTTTCCAGGGGCGTCCGCGCCACATTCTGAGTTACTTACAAGACTTTTTGTTTTCGCCTAAACAAGCGCGTACGCCAGTGTCCGCTTTGTCGGGCGGCGAGCGGAACCGTGCATTGCTGGCTAAAATACTGTTAAAGCCCAGTAATCTCCTGGTGCTGGATGAGCCGACCAATGATCTTGATATCGAAACGCTGGAACTGCTTGAGCAAATAATAGCTGAGTACCAAGGGACTGTGTTGCTGGTAAGCCACGATCGGGAGTTTGTCGATAATACGGCGACCGCGGTGTTGTATTTTGAAGGTGACGGCGTGATCACTGAAATTATCGGCGGCTTTAGCGAACTCGAACACTATTTAGCTATGAAGTCGGCAACAGCCCCGAGTCAGGATAAATCAAGCACTCAGGGAACCAAAACTGACGCGCAACGGTCACATAGCACAAGTTTGTCGGATAAGGGTTCTGCACAACGTCAGAAAAAGTTATCCTACAAGTTACAGCGTGAGCTTGACGGGTTACCCGCAGCGATAGAAGAAAAAGAACAACAGCTGGAACAGATTCAGCAACAACTTAATGAGCCGGAGTTTTTTAGTCAGCCTTTAGAGGTGACAGAACCAGTGATGCAACAGGCAGCAGAATTAGAAGAAGCGTTGATGATGCTGCTGGAACGCTGGGAAGAACTCGAAAATTTATCAAAACAGAGTAGTTAGTTAATGATGAAACAATTTGCACTTAAAGGGTTAAGCGCAGCAATATTGGCGTCGGTAAGTTTGACTGCAACGGCCGATATTTTCGAAATCGAAGAACTACCAACAGCAGAAAATTACCGCAATAGCTTTCCTAAAGCGATAAATGAAAGCGGATTTGTAGTCGGTATCTCACGGTTTCCGACAAATATTGATATCGATTTGAGTCAGGTGTCGCCGACAATTTTAGCCAATGCCGGTATTACCGACATAGAAGAAGTTGATGAGCTGACGCCGGAACAGTATGAGTTCATACTGAACAACGTTGCGATTAACGCAAACAATAATGTGCAACAAATCCAAATCGGTTTAAATACCGCGTTTTTGTATGACGGACTGACACAGTCGGTTCCTTTACTGGGCGATACACCGGTTATAACTGCTGATAGCTTTTTATACAGTATTAACAACGCCAATTCAGCGGTAGGGGTTACCACGGGTCCGTTTTATCCGACCGAATTCACCTACACTAACTCTGATGACGAAGAAGTTACCCAGACGTTTTACGTGCGTGACTATATAACACGCGGCGTATGGCATCGCGATGGCACCACTACCATGGTTGAACCGGCAGAAACAGCTGTTTTGGGTGGTGAGAGTGCGATTATGGACGTAAACGACTCAGGTTTGGCGGCAGGTTACGCCAGCACCGCACTTAGCCCGTTTGCGCAAGAGCGCATTGATGCCTGTAGCAGCGATGACCCTGATGCTATTGTGACGCGCCCTGACGAAGTCTGTGTCTATGGTGTCTGGTTAGAGCTTTATAACCAAAGAGCGTCAAATATCGCGCCAAGTTTCTTTTCTCGCAGTGATTATGCAGCCCGTCGTTCAATCTACGACATTCGCGGTCATTTATGGCAGCTGGATAGTAATGGTGAGGTCATCAGTACGACTGAGTTAGGCACACTGCAGCAGCGCAACGAAGAGGATGATCGGGACTTTTCCAGTTATGCCTTTGCGGTTAACAATAATGGCATTGCTGCCGGTCAGAGCTGGACTTATCACCCTCAGCGTGGCGCCGTTCGTATGCCGGCAATTTTCCAAAATGCAGATGCTATACCTGTGACAGAAAATGAAGACTTTTTCTGGGGCGCAGCAACGGATATTAACGATAACAATCAGGCTGTTGGTTATTTAGTGGAGAGCCGTGCCGGTAACCTTCGCAATACAGCTTTTATCTATGATGTTGATGCTGCATCTGACGAACAACCGTTAACCTTGTTACCCGGGTTCTTCTCTGGTTCATCAACTGTGCCAAATGCGATTAACGAAAACGGTATTGTTGTCGGTACCGGCGAAATCGAAGCGACCTTATCGTCAGTCCGCCGTCGGGTCGGGTTTTGGTACGACACAACAGCCGAGACGCCCGAGTTCATTAATTTGAATGACGCGGTTTCCTGTGACAGCCCGTATTTTATTGTCGAAGCTAATGACGTTACAGAGTCCGGTGAAGTGTTAGCGACTGCGCTTAAAACTCAGGAGTACGTCGATAGTAATGGCGATACTCAAACCCGTGAGGTGGCGGTTGCGATTAAAATGAATCCGATAGACGGTGACGTTAATAGCTGTCGTGAAGAAGA
The DNA here is from genome assembly GCF_019431395.1 of Idiomarina sp. Lineage (NCBI taxonomy): Bacteria > Pseudomonadati > Pseudomonadota > Gammaproteobacteria > Alteromonadales > Idiomarinaceae > Idiomarina > Idiomarina sp. The sequence goes on along the minus strand of NZ_CP080268.1, from coordinate 968,117 downwards.
AAATCGCGTCGAGCGCAGTGGTGCGGCATTTGGCTCAGGGGGCTTAGCTGGACTAGCCCTGCTGGGTTCACTTATAACTTTTGTGCGTCGCAATCGTCGTCAAAATATCAAAAAATCATAAAGAAAACGTCATCAAAAAGTAACACAGATTCAACTTGTTATCGTTTTGCAAGTTCACTGTGTTACTTTTTACCATTGAACTATCACCAATAAAGACTATCAATAATAGTGAGGGCGCTAATAATGTCCTCCGATAATCTTTAAAAACAATCTGTGAAAACAGGCACAAGGGGTAGTTCTATGAAAAGACAAAAGCGAGATCGCTTTGAAAGAGCCCATACTCAAGGCTATAAAGCCGGATTATCTGGACGTTCAAAAGAGAATTGTCCGTATCAAACGCAGGATGATATTCGTTCGCAGTGGCTAGGTGGATGGCGTGACGCAATGGAGGCGAGAAATACCGGCTTGTTCCGCTAATTTGTCTCTGACACAATTTTAGAACACGGCGCCGACAGCAATCGCTGTCGGCGTTTTTCGTTTTATCGACGACTAAAAAGTTGTGGTATCGGTAAATAAACCCACTTTAAGATCTTTGGCAGTGTAAATAGGGCGGCCATCAACCTCTACACGGCCGTTACCAACGCCCATAAACAGCCTCCGCTTGATAACGCGAGTCATGTCGATGTAATAGCTGACCTTTTTGTGTTCCGGCAAAATCTGCCCGGTAAACTTAACTTCGCCAACACCGAGGGCGCGACCGCGTCCCGGACCGCCAGACCAACCCAGGTAAAAGCCGACTAATTGCCACATAGCATCCAGACCTAAGCAACCAGGCATTACCGGATCGCCTTTAAAATGGCAGTCAAAAAACCATAAGTCAGGGTTTATGTCGAGTTCGGCATGGATAAATCCTTTACCATGTTCGCCGCCATCGGCATTAATCTCAACGATCCTGTCCATCATTAACATGTTGGGGGCAGGCAAGCGGCTATTGCCTTCGCCGAAAAGTTTACCTTCACTACAGTCAAGAAGATCCTGGCGCGAAAAACTGGATTGATTCATAACAACCTTTAGATTTATGTGAAAAAATAGGATGTTGGCGAGTTTAGCGTACAGCTGTACGCTAAACAACTCCGATTAGTCAAACAAACGCTTCCACCAGCTTTTGCGAGGTTCAACATTGTCATGAATACGTTGTCTGACCGCATCAAATAACTGCTGCTTGGGTAAGTCAGTAAGTAATGTTAACGCTTCTTCGACGTGTTCAACCGTGTGGATCTGGAATAACCCATTGTTAACAGCGTCAATCACCACCGGTGCTAAGTTAAGCTGGGGTTGATTGGCGGCAGGGATAATAACCCCATGAGAACCATCTAACCCGCGTTCGCGACAGAGCTCAAAATAACCTTCGATTTTCTCATTAACAGCACCAATGGCCTGCACGTTACCAAACTGATCCATGGCACCGGTTATCGCTAATGATTGCTTAAGCGGTTCTTCAGCCAAAGCCGAAATCAAACAGCACAATTCAGCCATTGAAGCGCTGTCGCCATCAACTTCAAAATACGATTGCTCAAATACCACGGTGGCTGATACCGACATGGGTTCATGGCGGGCAAACTGATTGGCAAGGTACGCACTTAAGATCATTACGCCTTTTGTATGAATGTTGCCTGACATTTCTGATTTGCGTTCGATATCAATAATGTCGCCGTCACCATAATGGATCGTGGCCGTTATCCGAGAGGGTTCACCAAACTCTGCGCCGCCGATGGTAATCACGGTTAAACCATTAAGTTGGCCAATGACTTCGCCAGCGGTGTCTATACGTACCTGATTCTCGATAATGCTGCGACGACTCAGCTCAGCGATCTGGCCCTCACGATTACGTTGTTGTGCAATCGCCAACTCAACCGAGTCACCATCAATTAACGTTTTAGAGGCAGTCGTCGCAATATCATGTGCTTCTTTTAACAGCTGCAATAAAAATACGCTATCCAGGCTGAGCTCCTGTTGAAACTCAGTGCGCCGCGCGCTAGCGCAAAGTAGGGCGCTGTACCCTGAGTCATCCAGTGGTAATACGTCAGCGCGTTGCCAGACGTGCTGTAAATAATGAAAGTAGTCAGCGATAGGTTCGCGGTAAAGCGGAAAATCACGGTGAAAATCAGCCAAAAACGGAAACAAATGATCAAAATCTTCGTCGTATTCACGTAGCTGGCTGTATTCGTTGCGGTTGCCGACTAACACAATTTTGATATCAATTGGCACCGGTTGTGGCCGGTAAAAGTAGGCAGCGCCGCTATCTGGCGATGGCTGAGGCCATTCGAATTGGCCACTCAACAAAGTATCTTTAAGGCGTTTCCACAGCTCGATTTGCTCTAGTAACTGGTTAACTTCGAGTGCTAACACGCCACCATTGGCTTTATGAATTAAGCCGGCTTCTATTAAGTGCAGGTCTGAACGCACAGTGCCTTCAACTGATTGCACACCAATTTGGCCAAACAAACGGTTTTCTGTCACCCGATCACATAAATAATAAGGTGCAGGGTGTTCGTGTCCGACGATAACCGTTGCTAATTGGTCGCTGGCAAAGTCATCAACGGTTTTCGTCATAATCCGCTGTACGTAATCACGTAGAGCCGGCGTATCAAAGCGTTCAATCACTTGCTGCTGTAATTGCGGACGTGCGTCCTTATCAGACTGAATAAACTGTAACAGCGCCTGCATTATATCCGTTGCGGTTCCCGACGGTACGTTAACGCATAATGGCCGGAGCGCATCATCAGGATCTGCCAGGTACAACCAATCAAACCACTGGCTGTGATGCCATTGGTTATCAGCAAAATAAGCCTTTAAAACCTGATGTTTTTGTAAACCGGTGGGAATAATGGCAAACGAATTTGAATAGCGGCCGCGCTGACGCATCGATTGCGTCAAGGCATTAACCGCACGTTGTTGGCCGACTAAAAGTTTCTCCTGACATTCGTTGGGTCGCTGCTGCAACCAAACACCGGTGTCGGGGCGAAGAGCCTGCGACGATAACTTCATCGTTGTTTGTTCCTTAAACCGAAAACGCCTTGATAAGCGCAGTAAGTGCTAATGCAGGCATTCTAACAGAATTTGCTAAAAAGCCCGCTAAAAGCCTTAAATATTGAATTGCGTATAATGTATATTATGTTAAATACGCTATATAAATGATATTAGAGCACGGCTAGTACTAACTATTTAAAATGCGCGCTCTGCTACTTTTGGGAGTTTTTCAGCCAGATAATCTATTAATACACGCACAGCTGGCTTTAATCCGCGTCGATGTGGATACGTCATGTGCATGATGCCGACGGGCAAGTTCCAGTCCGGTAGTAGTTGCTGTAAACGACCTTCGGCAACCGCCTGTTGACATAAATAGTTAGGCAATGCGACCACACCCTGACCTTCGATTGCTGCCTCGCGCAGCAAAATCATGTCGTCGCTGATAAGGCGAGGCTCAAACTGGAGTTGGGTGCGATTGCCGGATTGATGTGTTAACACATAGCCGTAACGGCCACTGGTATAGTGCAAACTGAGTTGTGGGTAATGCAGTAAATCCGTCGGCTCCGCTATGATGGAATCGCCGATCAGTTTGGGTGCTGCAAATAGCGTTTGCGGTGCATCGCTTATCGGTCGTGCAATTAACGACGAGTCTTCAATGCTGGGCCTTACCCGCAGTGCCAGGTCAATATTCTCATCCAGTAAATTGACCGGTCGATTGGTGACCATCAGGTTTAGCTGTATCTCGGGATAACGCGTCATAAACTCGGGTAGCACCTGCGTCAGCAAACTTTGGCTAATAGCATAAGGCGAACTGACGTTAACGCGTCCCCTGGGTTTGGCTAGTAAATGCTGGGTTACCTGGGTAGCAGAATCTGCTGCATCGACCAAGGCGTCACAATGCACTAAAAATGCTTCGCCAACATCGGTCAGTCGCAATCCCTGTCGCCCCCGGTGAACCAGTCGAACGCCCTGCTCTGTTTCTAACTGGCTTATACGTCGACTAATAGTTGACTTGGGTAGCTCCAGCTCTCGTGATGCCGCATTAATACTGCCGCAACGCACGGCTTTAGCAAAAAGATAATAATTTGCGATGTCAGGTAGTGCCATAACGCCTCTGGTTAAAATTAATTATGTTCCAAATATGGAACGCTAAATCCCATTATAGACACTTTTTTGCTTAATGCGGAACGAATAGAATAGCCTTAATAAATTAATCAGGAGGTTAATATGAAGGTATTGCATTTAGATTCAGGCATTTTTGTCGATGGCTCTGTTAGTCGTCAGCTCAGCAAAGACGTTGTCGCAAAGCTCAGTCAGGATAAGGCTGCAAGCGTTACTCACCGGGATCTGGTCGTTGACCCTATTCCACACTTGCAGTCAGACGAATTATTGGCAGAAGATAAGCCACTCATTAACGAGTTGGTTGCCGAGTTGCAAGACGCTGACGTTATTGTCATCGGCGCCCCGATGTATAATTTTACAATTCCGACCCAATTAAAGGCATGGTTTGATCGCGTCTTACAAGCCGGTGTTACCTTCCGCTATACAGATAATGGTCCGGTTGGTCTACTGGAAGGTAAAAAAGCCATTATTGCGTCGGGCCGCGGTGGTGTTTACTCAACCGGTGATGCCGTAGCACTCGACCACCAGGAAGCCTACCTTAAAACAGCCTTAGCCTTTATTGGTATAACGGATGTCGAAATCGTTCGTGCAGAAGGCTTAAATATGGGCGACGAAGCGCGCAGCGAAGGTTTGTCCAAAGCCAAAGATCGCATTGCTGAACTCAGTTAAAAGTCCGGTTATACTTTTTATTAAGGCGGGTATATAACAACCCGCCTTAATCCTTCGCGATAGTTATTACGTAGTGGATAGACAAGTGCCCAACTAACCTGTCTATTTATGAAACGAACGTCGCTTATTACGCTATTTTACACCGTCGCTTTGTTTGTTCTGTTTACCACAGTGGCTTTGTCATTTCCTGCGGCTGCACAAAGTTCGTCGGCAGAGGCAACCAAAGTAGACGTGGTACCTGTTACCCGCTATCGAACTGGACTTACCATTCGGAATTGACGTGACCGAAACATCAATTCTGGTTAACAATGCGTTAAGTCAAGCTCCTAATTACGTAGACAATGTCGATCAGCCAAGAATATTTGCAGCTTCTTTCTCGAGTAACGCGTTTATGTATTTTCGGGTCGCTCCCCTGCCCGATAATCCAAAGAATATCGACATGGTGCGTATGCGTGACTACATCGAGGACAACGTTCGGCCACGTATGTCATCGGTGGCCGGCGTCACCGTTGGTCGCTACGACAGCCTGGAGCAAATGCAAAACACCATCATTAAACGTGATGGCGATCGCATTGTTCGGCTTAATGATATAGCTGAGATCGATTTAGACCATTTTGAAACCAATAGCGAATCCTGGTTTAAAGACGAACAGGTACTGAGCTTGCAGGTAAAGCGTGAGTCCGGTTCAAATGTTATCGACATTAAATATGCAATGCTGCAAGAGGTTGAGCGGATCAATGAAGATTTGCTGAAACCGGCTGGCATGCAAATTATACTAAATTCCGATGATGTCCGTTACGTCGAAGCGTCAATCTCCAATGTGTTATTCAATTTATCGTTGGGTGCCGTTTTTGCGACCTTAGTCATGTACGGGTTGATGCACTCTGGGCGCGCTACCATGATTGCGGTGATCGGTATTCCTATTTGTACACTGGCCGGCATTGCATTCGCCATTGGTATGACGCTGGACAATACCATTGTGGTGTTAGAGAGCATTGCGTTAGAACGACAAAAAGGTGCAGACCCCAAGCGAGCCGCGGTGTTAGGCGTGCAACGAGTATGGACGGCAGTGTTGGCGTCAACACTAACGACGGTGATGGTGTTCTTGCCTATTCTCTTTATCGTGCAGGAAGCCGGCCAGTTTTATTCAGACATTGCCATTGCCATCTCTTCTGCGATTATCGCCTCAATGGCGGTATCAGTCACATTGGTGCCGTTATTGTCAGGCTACATTAGCTATAGTGTATCGCCCAGTAACATGCGTATTATTGCTGAAACACGCGTTCCTAATCGCATTGAAGAGTTAATGGATGCCATAACAACCGTATACGAACGGTATCCGGGCATGCGTGCTTTTGCGACTAAAGGCTCGATTATCAGTAGTAACGATGCTGGGTTTTCTCATCTTAATGGGTACGGTTATCAATAACCCAATATTAGTTGTCGAACGTGCGGTATATCTTCGCGACAAAGAGGGCTACGAATTAATAGAGGCTATAAAAGAAGGTCTGCGTTCACGCGTCCGCCCTATCACTATCACGACACTAACCACCTTGTGCGGGATCGCCCCACTGGTGTTTATCCCCGGCGAAGGTACCGAACTCTATCGTGGCGTTGGCATTATCGTCATGTTCGGCCTAATCGGCGCCGCCCTCGTCACCATCCTAACCCTACCCGCCCTAAGCGCCCTGGTGCTGAAACCGCGGCTCGGCAATAAACATATGGCGGGTGATTGACACTCCTTACCCAAGGGATGCAGTGGTTTATTAGGCACTGGGGTGGCTTGCCAAAGGGACGCTGTAAATACATCCCTGTACGCTTGTTTCCGGCCATCCATGGCCTCCAACACCCTTTGACAAGCCACCCCAATACCTAATACCACTGCACCCCAAGGGTAACGACCGATTGTCTTAACGTGCTGCCTTTATAAAAGTGATGACTTAAAGAGTGGAACTGATAAAAGGTGAGAAAAAGGGATTGGGTTAAAGGATTGGCGCTAAGTGATTGAGCAGCTCCTTAGACAAGCCCTACAGGGATGTACTTGCGGGCGTCCCTTGGCTAAGGAGTGTCAATCACCAGCCAATCGTTTAGCCCAATCCCCGTCTATTAGCTTCTTTAGTTTACGGGGTAATTACTTGATCGATGACGTGAATTACGCCGTTGCTGGCATTGATGTCAGCTTTGATCACGGTGGCGCCGTCGATGGTTACGCCATCAGTGGCGTCGATGCTGACGGTGCTGCCCTGGACAGTTTCTGGCATCAGGGTTTTGCCGGCAATGTCACCGCTCATTACTTTGCCGGGTAGCACGTGGTACGTCAGTACTGCACTTAGCTGCTCTTTATCTGCCAACAGGCTTTCCAGCGTGCCTTCAGGGAGTGCGTCAAAGGCCGCGTTAGTGCATGCTTAATGCTAGTTTGCGAAACATAAAAATGCCTCCTCATAATGTTAGGGCATCAACTATTACGCAGGGAGTTTGACTATGGTCTACTTTTAAAAGTGTAAATAATGCGTAAATTAGGACGATAAAATAGAAAACAGACATCTTTAAGGGAACACGATGGGGTTTATTCAGCGTTTTAGTATTACTCAGCGACTTATCGCTTTGTTAGGAATTGCTGCGTTCGGCACGGCACTGATGGTTGCGTTTATGATGTTTATTCTTAACGGATTGTTAGTCGACGAAGAAAAACGCAAGCTGGATGCGGTGCTGGATTCGGCGTATACCACGGTCGATTATTACTACCAGCAGGCGCAGGATGGCGTGTTGAACGAGGAGCAAGCGCTGGAGCAAGCTTTTGCGCGGTTGGATGAGATCCGCTACGAGGGTTCTGAGTATCTGTTTACCCTGAACCGCGATGGCGTGATGGTGCAACACCCGTTTACCAAGTCGTTGGTTGGCAAAAACGTGCTGTCCTATGAAGATCCGGAAGGCACACGACTGTTCCAGCAAATGGTCACTAAAGCGCGTAGCAGTAATCGGGCTACGGTTGAATATATTTGGCAAAAAGGCAGCGATAGTAACAATTTAGTGCCCAAGATTAGTCGTATCCGCGTATTCGAGCCATGGAATATTATTATGGGTACGGGTCAATACACCGATAATATTCAGGCCATGCTGTGGCAGGAGTTTTTTAAACTGGCGGGTCTGGCGCTGGTACTTTCGGTTCCGTTGTTACTTTTATTTGTGTTGATTATTCGCAGCATCACCCGCCCGCTTAAGCGTATTAATGCGGCCATGGTTGATATTGCCCAGGGCGAAGGCGATCTGACTCGTCGCTTAAGTGCTGAGGGTTCTGATGAGTTGTCGCGGCTGGCCACGTCGTTTAACGAATTTGTTAGTAAAATTCAGCAGTTAGTTAAGAGCGTGCAAAACAGCGCCCGCGAGGAAGAAATTGCTGCCGAGCGATTATCGTCGCTCAGTAATCAAAGTAGCGCGCAAAGTGACGAGCTAAGAGCGCAAACCGAATCTGTTGCTACAGCTATTAATGAGTTGTCGTCATCTGCAGGTGAAGTTGCAGATCACGCCCGCAAGGCTGCTGAGTCGGCAAACACGGCTGACGAGGAATCAGGACGTTCAGCCGTTATCGTGCGCGAAGCGGTGAATAATATTGATGCGCTTACGCAAGAGTTGCGTAAAGCCGGTGATAAAGCGCGTTTGCTGCAGGATGGTTCAGATAAAATCGGCAATATTCTGGGTGTTATCGTGGCTATCGCCGAACAGACTAATCTGCTGGCACTAAACGCAGCGATTGAGGCGGCGCGTGCAGGCGAAGCCGGCCGCGGGTTTGCAGTCGTCGCGGATGAAGTGCGCACACTGGCTACCCGCACACAGCAGTCAACGGACGAAATTTCGTCGATTGTTGATAGTATTCAGGGTGCAATCAAAGACGTGACACAAATTATTGCGGGAGTTGAAGATCGCTCTAAAACCACTAATGACGGTGCATTAAAAGCTGAACAAGCGATTAGTCAAATTCAGGAAGCGGTTGCTAATATTTCCTCCATGAACGTACAAATTGCTTCGGCAACAGACGAGCAAAGCCGTGTTACCCGTGACTTAAGCGAGAACGTAACGGGTATCAGTGACCTTTCTAACGACAACCAAAACGCCAACCAACAAGTGGCTGAAGTAAGTCAGCAATTGACTAAAAACAGTATTGATCTAGGTCAATTGGTGTCGCGATTCAAGACAGAATAGCCTTTATTATTATGGGGATATTAGTATTATCCCCTCTGTACCTTTGCGTACATAAGGTGTAAAATTCGAGTACTTTTACAAGGAAGCTGACTTTTAGTTAAGCGGGTAAAAGTCACCATTTTCCTGATCTCAATCACCGCGGAATAAAAAGATGAGTCAAACAATTCCACAACAACCGATCGAATATAATATGAAGGTCGTGCGCCAGTTTACTGTCATGACCATTATTTGGGGTATCGTCGGCATGGCGTTGGGTGTTTTGATTGCGGCCCAGCTAGTCTGGCCGGAACTAAACTTCAATACGCCCTGGCTTACTTACTCTCGGCTTCGTCCGTTGCATACCAATGCGGTAATTTTTGCATTTGGTACCAGCGCCCTTTTTGCTACCTCGTACTACGTGGTACAAAAAACCTGTCGCACACGTCTATTTTCAGACAAATTGGCCTCGTTTACCTTCTGGGGTTGGCAGGCCGTTATAGTCGCAGCAGTCATCACGTTACCCTTAGGCCTGACCAGTACTAAAGAATATGCTGAGTTAGAGTGGCCTATCGATATTTTGATTGCGGTGACCTGGATCGCCTATGCCATTGTCTTCTTTGGCACGCTGGCGATTCGCAAAACGTCTCACATCTACGTAGCGAACTGGTTCTATGGTGGCTTTATCGTGGTTATTGCGATGCTGCACATTGTTAACAGCATGGCAGTGCCGGTAACCTTCACCAAGTCATATTCGATGTACTCCGGCGCCGTCGATGCGATGATTCAATGGTGGTATGGTCACAACGCGGTTGGCTTCCTGCTGACAGCTGGCTTCCTGGGTATGATGTATTACTTTGTACCGAAACAAGCTGAGCGTCCGGTCTATTCATATCGCTTATCAGTGGTGCATTTCTGGGCGTTGATTTCGCTTTACATCTGGGCTGGTCCTCACCACCTGCACTACACTGCCCTGCCTGACTGGACTCAATCATTAGGTATGGTGATGTCGGTGATTCTGTTTGTTCCTTCCTGGGGTGGCATGATTAACGGTATCATGACGCTGTCCGGCGCATGGCATAAACTGCGCACCGACCCGATTCTACGCTTCTTGATCGTGTCGCTGTCGTTCTACGGTATGTCGACCTTCGAAGGTCCGATGATGGCAATCAAATCGGTTAACGCGCTGTCGCACTACACCGACTGGACAGTGGGTCACGTTCACTCTGGTGCACTGGGTTGGGTTGCGATGATCACCATTGGCTCGATGTACTACCTGGTACCGCGTTTGTTCAACCAAAAACAGATCCACAGCATTAAACTCGTCAACGTGCATTTCTGGTTGCACACCATTGGCGTGGTTTTCTATATCGTCTCAATGTGGATTTCGGGTGTTATGCAAGGCTTAATGTGGCGTGCTACTAACGCCGACGGTACGCTCACCTACAGTTTTGTTGAGAGTGTCCAGGCTTCTTACCCGTTCTGGGCAGGACGCTTCGTTGGTGGTGTCTTTATCGTAGTTGGTATGTTGCTAATGGCGTACAACTGTTATCAAACTATTCGGGCTGGCCGTCGTGAGACTGCTGCCGGTAACGTCATTCAAACCGCCTAAGGAGAGCACAATGAGTCGCATTAAACACGAATTTGTTGAAAAGCACCTGGGTTGGTTGTCTGTTTTGATGATTATAGCGGTATCGGTTGGCGGTATCGTCCAAATCACACCACTGTTATTCCAAAGCCAGGTACAGGAGCCGATCAAGGGTCTTGAGCCCTATACTGCGTTGGAGTTAGAGGGACGTGACATTTACATGCGTGAAGGTTGCGTTCAGTGCCATAGCCAGATGATTCGCCCATTCCGTGCCGAAACTGAGCGTTATGGTCATTACTCGCTAGCGGGTGAACACGTTTGGGAATTCCCTTTCCTTTGGGGGTCTAAGCGTACCGGACCTGATTTGGCTCGTGTTGGCGGTCGTTATAGTGACGAATGGCATTACGTGCACTTGATGAACCCGCGTAACGTAGTGCCGGAATCAAACATGCCGGCCTTCCCTTGGTTAGCCGAGAATACCCTAAGCGGTGAAAATACTGCGAAAAAGATGCAAGTGATGAAGCAACTGGGTGTTCCTTACACCGAAGACGACATTGCTGGTGCTAAACAAGCAGTACAAGGCAAAACTGAAATGGAAGCGCTCATTGCTTACTTGCAGTCCCTGGGTACTGCGTTATCACAGGCTGATAAGTAATGGGTTTTGGTGAATGGCACGGCATTTGGACGATTATCATACTGGTCTTATTTTTGGCCATTGTAGGATGGTCGTTCTTTAGCCGACGCGCAAAAAAACAATTTGATGAAGCTGCTAATTCAATATTTGAAGAAGAAAACGCAGAATCATCAGTGAAGGACAGCGACAAACCGGAGTCGAAGAAAGATGAGTAGCTTCTGGAGTGCATGGATAATCGTTCTGACATTAGCAACCCTGGTCGTATTGATCTGGTTGTTACGCTGGAACATGAAGAACTACACCCACATCGAAGAAGGTCAGGAAATGGACCATGAATTCGATGGAATTGTAGAGATTAATAACCCATTACCTAAGTGGTGGACCTATTTATTCTGGGCTTGCTTTGCCTGGGGCTTTCTGTATTTAGCGCTCTACCCTGGCTTAGGTAATTTTCAAGGCTTGTTGGGCTGGAAGAGCTCTAACCAGGACGTGCGCTCACTGGAAGAGTCTCGTCAGGCGATGCAGCAAGCGCATGAAGACGGCATGCTGGTCGAATACGACCGTGCGGTCCGCGATGCAGAAGAAAAGTACGGACCTATCTTTGAAGCTTTTGCGGAGCAACCAATTCCACAACTGGCTAAAAACGAAGATGCACTAGACGTAGGTCAGCGTTTATTCCTGCAAAACTGTGCTCAGTGTCATGGCTCTAATGCCATGGGTGGTCCGGGCTTCCCTAACCTGACCGACGATGATTGGTTATATGGTGGTGAACCCAACGATATCAAAACGAGTCTGTTGCAGGGCCGTCAAGGTGCTATGCCGGCGTTTGGCGAGCAATTCACTGATCAGCAAATCACCGAGTTAGCACACTACGTAGCTAGCTTGAGTGGTCGCAATGTGGATCCTGCACTTGCTGAGGCCGGACAACAGAACTATGCCGTATGTGCGGCATGCCATGGTCAGAATGGTAAAGGTAACCAACAATTGGGCGCACCAAACCTTACCGATAATATCTGGTTATATGGTGGTTCAATTAATAACATTGAAGAAACTCTGCAGCATGGTCGAAATGGCGTGATGCCGGCATGGAAAGATATTCTCGGAGAGGATAAAATCCATGTGGTATCGGCTTACATTTACAGCTTGTCAAACGACTAACTGTTCATTGTTGTGTAAACCCCGCTACGGCGGGGTTTTTTGTATGAGGTAGTTATTATGGTGAAGCCCTGGTATAAGCAGTTTTGGCCGTGGTTTTTAATATCAGTGCCGGTGGTAGTAATGATTGTATGCGCGATCATCATTTACCTGGCGGTGACGCAAGGCAACTTCTCGATGGTTGTTGACGATTACTATAAAAAGGGTAAAACCATTAACGCCGTTATTGAGCACGTTGAGCGAGCTCAGGAACTGAATATTTCGTTTGAATTTAAAGCTGATGATGAGCAACTGGCACTGCGTTATAAAAGTGGTGCACCCGAGCAGTTAGCAGCACTTAGTGTTAAATTCGTGCACGCAACAGATGCTGCAAAAGATTTTAGTCGACGGGTTACGGTAGCGGCGGACGGCATTTATCGTACCGATATTCCGGCCAACATCGATGGTCGTTGGACGGTTACAATTGAACCTTTCGACAGACAATGGAAAGTGAGCCAGAAGTATACCTTACCGGCGATAGACTGGACGCTGGTAGAACCCCTCCTGTATGGCGTTTAATAAGGTTCGGTTGTACTAATGCAGGAACTCCCTAAAGACGCATGTTTTCATTGTCTGCAGCCCATTCCGCGTGGCGTCGAGCTAACCGTTGATTATGAGCAGCAGCCCCGGCGGGTATGCTGCGCTGGCTGTCAGGCCGTTGCCGAAACGATTATTGAACATGGCCTGAGCGCTTATTACAAACACCGTGATCTGGATAAGCCACAGCAAACACCGATACTCCCGGATGAACTGAACAACCTTGATGTGTATGATCACCCCGATGTACAACGTGAGTTTGTGCGGGTGCTCGATGGTGACATGCAACAGGCCGCGCTTACGGTATCCAATATCACCTGCTCAGCTTGTGCCTGGCTGATTGAACGAGAGTTACAGGCAATTACCGGTGTTGATAAAGCGGTAGTTAATTTATCCAGCCAACGGCTACAGGTCACCTGGGACCCGAATCAGGTATCGGTGAGCGAAATGATCAAGCGCCTGGCCGGGATCGGATATCAGGCGTTACCCTTTCAGCCAAACCAGCAAGAACAACAGTTTAGCCGCCAGCGCAAAGGGTTTATTCGACGCCTTGGGTTAGCCGGCCTGGCGACGATGCAAGTTATGATGCTGGCATTTGCGCTCTATTTTGGGGTGGTCAGTGACTTAGACGAAACGACCCGCGATTATATCTGGGCGGTAAGCCTGGTATTTGCAACACCGGTAATTTTATACAGTGCCCAGCCTTTTTATATGGGGGCATTGCGAGCACTGCAGGCCAAGCAGCTAAATATGGACGTGCCGGTGAGCATTGCCCTGCTTGGCGCATATACCGCCAGCGTTTATGCGGTATTTAAGGGCACTGGCGAGGTATACTTTGAATCGATATCGATGTTTACGTTTTTCCTGCTCTCAGGTCGCTACCTTGAGCTGTTAGCAAAAGAACGGGCACTGCGTTTTGCCACCAACCGACTTACCTTAATGCCGCAGTTAGCGACGCGTGAAACCGAGCAAGGTAACGAATCAATTGCTGTTAAGCAGTTACAGCAAGGCGATGTGATTGTCGTTAATCCGGGTGAAACGATCGCAGCGGACGGAGAACTATTGTCCGCAGAAGCCTGGGTTGACGAGAGTCTGCTAAGCGGTGAAAGCCTGCCTAACCGGCGTGTTACAGGCCAGACCGTGGTTGCCGGTAGTATCAATCAACAATCAGCAATTCGAATAAAAGTAACTGCGGCGGCACAACAAACGGTACTTGCTGGCATCGTTGCCATGCAGGACTCGGCACTGGCCGAAAAGCCTCAGGTACAACAAGTGATTGATAAAGTCGCAGGTTACTTTGTCAGTGGTATCTTAGTTATTGCCACCCTCACCTTTTTAAGTTGGTGGTGGATTCAACCCGAACACGCGCTTTGGGTAACCTTGGCGGTGTTGGTTGCGACCTGCCCTTGTGCACTGTCACTGGCTGCGCCGACGGCGATTACCGGCACCATACATCGGCTTAATCGTCAGGGTATTTTGGTAAAAGGCGCGCAGGTGCTTGAATCGGTTAAATCACTGGATGTAGTTTGCTTTGATAAAACCGGTACCTTAACCGAGGGCAAGTTCAAATTGGTTGATCGCATTGATGTTGCTGATATTGAATACACCAACGCGTTGATCTCGGGCATGGAGGCATTTTCTGAACACCCTCTGGCGTTACCGCTTAAACATCTTAGTGACCGGCCCTACGGTTTTGAGCAGCAAATAAAACTGGTAGCCGGAATGGGATTGGAAGCAGTCACTAATAAAGGTGAACATTTACGCTTGGGTAGCGCCGAGTTTATCCGACAGTGGTTGCCTGAGGCTGACATTGAGCCCGGCTATAATGTTATTTTAGCGAGCCAGTCGCAGGTACTGGCACAACTTAAAGTTGAAGATGAATTACGCGAAGATGCGGCCGCGACCATCAACAAGCTTCATCGGCTTGGCGTTCAAACTCAATTGATTAGCGGCGACGATATGTCGCGGGTCAGAATGGTTGCTGAACAACTCGGAATACACGAGTATTACGGGCAACAAAAACCCGATGACAAGCTGACTTTAATCAAGCAGTTGCAGCAACAAGGCAAAACCGTGTGGATGGTTGGTGATGGCTTAAATGATGGTCCGGTGCTGGCTCAGGCACATTTGTCGATGACCTTTGCCAACGCCTCTGATTTAGCGAAAACCGCCGCCGATGTGGTCATACTGTCCAATAAACTGGGTAGCGTTAACGATGTCATTGAAAGTGCGCAAAAGTCTCGTGTTATCATGCGGCAAAATTTTAGTTGGGCGTTACTTTACAATGTATCGGTTTTGCCGGTCGCCGCATTAGGAGGTCTAATCGCGCCCTGGGCTGCAGCATTAGGCATGTCATTAAGTTCGCTGTTGGTCATTGCTAACTCGTTGAGGTTATATCGCGAATGAGTGTAATTTACGCATTAATTCCGGTTGCAATTCTATTTGTGATTCTGGCCGTCGTTATTTTCTTTTGGGCGGTCAAGTCCAATCAATTCGAAGATATTGAGCGCGACGAAGGCATGCGCATTCTGCTCGATGACGACGAAGAACAAACTCAGCAACAGCAACAATCAGCTAATAAAAAAGCGGATGATGAATCAAAACATTGACGTAATAACTGCCTTTATTATGGGATTGGCGGGAGCCGGCCACTGTTTGGCAATGTGCGGCGGTATTGCCAGTGCCATTGGTGTGCAGCAGCGCGGGCTTAATATTGTGCTGTATAACCTCGGCCGCATGTCATCCTATATTCTGTTAGGCGTGATTGTCGGTGGTGCGATTGCATTAATAGCGCCGGACTCACCGCATACTACAATCATCCTGCGCTGGCTTGCGGTCGCGTTTTTGTTCGCGCTGGGGCTTTACTTTACTGGTTGGTGGCCGGTATTAAGCCAACTGGAGCGAGCAGCAAAACCGCTTTGGCAAGTCATTAAAAAACTAGCACCACAGCAACGCGGCGGCAGCCTAAGCGTATTTTTTGCCGGCGCGGTTTGGGGCTGGTTACCATGCGGACTGGTTTATAGTGCATTAAGTTATGCCGCGGTTAGTGGTAGCGCCGTGCAAGGCGGCTTGTTGATGGCGGCTTTTGCTATTGGTACCTTCCCCGCAATGATCGGTGCCGGTTATTTTAGCCACTCCTTACGCACAATACTGCAAGCTCAGGGTTTTCGTACGGCCATTGGTGTATTATTGCTGGTTTACGCGCTGTGGACCGCGCTTACACTAATCCGACCTCATTTTTAGTGATTTTTTGTCCGCGATCACTAGGTAGTCCGCATTATCTAAGCTAATCTTTAGGTTAGACTCTTAATCGTAAAAGGTAACCGTTATGGATGCTTTCCGTCATATTCTGGTGGTTGTTGATCCCGCTGATGAGCAACACAAAGCCATTAATCGTGCGCTGCATATGGCTCGCCTGAGTGATGCGCGGCTGACCTTGTTTTTATCGATTTACGATTTCTCTTACGAAATGACAACCATGCTGTCACGGGAGGAACGAGATACGATGCGCGCTAATCTTATCGCAGACCGAAAAGCCTGGTTAACCGATGTGCTTGCTGACTATGATACGACTGAAGTCAGAATGGATATTGAGGTGGTCTGGCATAATCGTCCATTCGAGGCCATTATAGAAACTGTAATAAAACACGGTCACGACCTTATCATTAAAGCTTCGCAAGTTAAGTCCAGTCTACAAAATTTGTTGTTTACACCCACGGACTGGCATCTATTACGCAAAGCGCCCTGTGCAGTATTACTGGTAAAAGAGCATGCCTGGCCCCAGCATGGTCAGATTATTGCTGCGGTGCACAGCGGCTCTGACGAGGTTCATCACGAAAGTTTGAACCAACGTGTTATCGAACATGCAGAAGCCATGAGTCACGTATTAAAGGCCAGCGTGCATTTGGTTAACGCCTACCCGGGCGCGCCCGTTAACGTGGCAGTCGAAATCCCCGAATTCGACGTTACCCAATATACCGAAGAGCTACAGCATCACCATCAACATAAAATGCGTGAGCTGGGGCGCCGTTATCAAATCGCCGAAAAGCAACAACATGTTGCGCAGGGCCTGCCGGAGCAAGTTATTCCGGAATTCTCGGAAAAGCTGGATGCAGAACTGGTTGTTATGGGAACCATTGGACGCACCGGAATTAGCGCCGCACTGCTGGGCAATACCGCCGAGCACGTATTAGAGCAATTAAATTGCGATGTGCTGGCCGTTAAGCCGGAAGATTTTGTTAGTCCGCTAGCCTAAGCTGCTTGCTGTCAGGTATAATCCCGCGCTGTTTTATAGGTGAGTAACAATTAGCAAACGAATGGGTTAATGATGGCGGCAACGGCAGAGCAAAAATACGCATTTAATAAACTGCAAAAACGTATTCGACGGGAGACCGGCAAAGCGATAGAGCAGTTTGGCATGATCGAAGCCGGTGACAAGATCATGGTTTGTTTGTCCGGCGGCAAAGATAGCTACACGCTGCTCGATACCCTACTCTATTTGCAACGCGTTGCGCCAATTCGATTTGAGCTGGTGGCGGTTAATCTTGATCAAAAACAGCCTGGCTTTCCCGAACACGTGTTACCTGAATACTTAAACGACTTAGGTGTCGCCTACGAAATCGTTGAGGAAGACACCTACAGCATTGTTAAGGACAAAATCCCGGAAGGCAAAACCACCTGTTCATTGTGTTCGCGACTGCGCCGCGGCATCCTTTACAAAACCGCGAAACGTTTAGGTGCGACCAAGATCGCACTGGGTCATCACCGAGATGACATGATTGAAACACTGTTTTTAAATATGTTTCATGGTGGCAAGCTCAAGTCGATGCCGCCGAAATTAGTTAGTGACAATGGCGAGCACGTAGTGATTCGACCACTGGCGTTTTGCCGGGAAAAAGATATTGCTCGCTATGCCGATGCCATGGCCTTTCCGATTATTCCCTGCAACCTTTGTGGCTCACAAGAAAATTTACAGCGCAAACACATCAAGCAAATGTTGAATGACTGGGACAAGCGTTTTCCCGGTCGCATCGAAAGCCTGTTTACAGCGATGCAAAACGTGACTCCATCACATCTAGCCGATGCCTCGCTGTTTGACTTTAAAGCAGTGGAAGCAACCGGCGTGGCGGATGAGAATGGAGATACGGCGTTTGATGCGCCGCCATTTACTGAAACAAAAAAAGGGCCGCAAAGCGACCCCGTTAATACCATTAAGATTACGCAAATCGCCTAGTTGGCGGTTTGCTCCTGGCTTTGTTTTACCGCGTTAACGATGGGTCGGTTAACACGGATCATTGCCTGTAGTTCGTCAATGTATTCGTCACCGCGCTCAGAGTAACTGCCCAAGCCTTCAACCAGTTCAATCGCTCTTAGCTCTTGATCGCGAAGTCGCTTACGCTCGCGTAATAGACGCAGGTCAGCGTAAGGCGGATGGGTGTTAATGTTACGCATGTAGCTGCGCACTGACTGATTTACCGAGTCAAACTTTGCTACTTCATAAATTTGGTCTTCCGGTCGTTGAGCAGGAATAATCCCACAGCCTTCGCGGTAGCACCATTGGCCAAACAAATTTAATCCTTGTTGGGCGAAGCGTGACGTTCCCCAGGCAGACTCATTGGCTGCCTGCACTAACACCATCATTTCTGGCACAATATCGACACGGCGTTTAAGCAACGCAAACTGTTCCTCGGCCGGCAAGCTCGGGTCAACTTCGTAGTAGCCCACCATTTGCGCCAACTGCGCACGATCAGCGTCCGAGATCATATTTGCCTTGTAGTTCTCTTCGATTTCAAACAGCTTTGCGCGCATGTGTAAAATGCGTAGGTTTTCCGCCTCTATCAGCGGCAATAAATAGCCGAAGAATTCCGATTTTTTCTGTTGCACGTCGGTGTATTGCGAAAAGTCCGGTAGTTCGTCATAGACGCCCAGCTTTGGCACGGGCGGTAGTCCTTCAACCCTAATTTGCCCGGCTTCAGGTCGTTCGAACTCTGTTGTAAATGGCAGAAGTAAAGCGAGCAAGCTTACAATGATAAAAAATACAATAAATGCAATGCGCATAGTCAGCCTCAATATTATGCAGACCAGGGAGTTTGATCATCGTCGAGAGATTGCGTTTTGTCGAGTTTTATTGTCACCCCGACAACCTCTTTGTAAACGACGCCCACCAGGTTAAAGATCAGTGGTACGACAATGATCAACGGCAAAAAGAAGGCAAACGAACTAATGATAATCAGCCCTGTAACCACGAATAACAAGATCACAAATAGCGGTAATTTGTAGTGAACGATCCGCACTGAGTAATAAATAGCATTAAGCGGCGTAATAGCGCGTTCGATAACCAAGGGTAATGCAAATGCAAAAATAACGCTAAAGTAGATTTGCGCTAGCACGCTGATAAGCCAATGTATTTGGCCTGTTAGCAATAATGCCAGCTGGGTGATAACACTGGTCGTCAGCAGCGTTATAATTAAAGCCCCTGCGCGCGAAAAGCCATCAAAAACGTCAGCCGCTTTGGTGGGAATATCGACACTATGACGAATTCCCATAAGCACTAAGCCACCCCAGAACGGGGCTCCAACCGCTGAACCTATCAATGATAAAACTAATAGTCCGTTTTGCCCGACCTGCGGGTTGGATTCAGTCGGTATAACCTGATTGACCCAGGCTTCCGGCAGTAGGTTGAATGCGACTAATGTCAGAATCAATAAAATGCCAAAAAATGCTAAAAACCCCAAAAACAAGGGTGCCCAATGACTCTTGGTGACAGTAAATGTTTGTTTAAAGACCTCGCCTAAACTTAAATGATATTTGCCAGCCAGCGCCTCTGTTAGGTTTCCGCCAATAATCATTGGTTGTTGTTCGTCATTATGTTCTTGCATGAGTTACCATAGGCTTAAAACGATAGCGCTATATAGTAGAGGATCTGCCCCCTGCTTAACAATCAAAAGGACGTATTCATGCAGCGAAAACGTAAAAATCACAGTTCGCGGCCCCGCCCGGCAAATCCCAAGCTGGTGTTACTAAACAAGCCTTTTGGGGTTCTGTCTCAGTTTACGGGCGAGCCCGGTGACGCCACACTAAAAGACTGGGTGCCTTTTAACGATGTTTATCCTGCCGGCCGCCTGGACAAAGACAGCGAGGGTTTAATGCTACTGACCAACGATGGCGTTTATCAGGCGCGACTGTCTAACCCTAAATATAAGGTATGGAAAACCTACTGGGCTCAAGTCGAGGGAGAGCCAACCAGCGAGCAATTAACGCAACTTCAGCAAGGCGTCGAACTTAATGATGGCATGACGCGCCCCGCTGAAGCTTTTGTGATGGCCGAACCAATGAACCTGTGGCCCCGTAACCCACCGGTACGAGAACGCAAATCAGTACCTGACACCTGGCTGTGCATTAAGATCCGGGAGGGAAAAAATCGTCAGGTGCGGCGTATGACCGCACACGTAGGTTTACCAACATTGCGTTTAATCCGGGCTCAAATTGGTCCCTACAAACTGGCCCGATTACAGCCGGGAGAATGGCGCGAAGAGCCACCGGTGTGGTAGAATACGCGCCAATTTAATGATGTAATTAACTTATGCGGTGTTTTGATGACAGACGTAACAGCCAACGCCAATAAAAAAGTCATTGTCGGTATGTCCGGCGGTGTAGATTCCTCAGTTTCTGCTTACCTGCTGCTCCAGCAAGGCTACCAGGTCGAGGGTCTGTTTATGAAAAACTGGGAAGAAGATGACTCTGACGAGTATTGTGCGGCCGCTGATGACTTAGCGGATGCTGAAAAAGTTTGTCAGACACTGGGTATTGAGCTGCACACAGTCAATTTCGCAGCCGAGTACTGGGATAACGTATTTGAACACTTCCTGGAAGAATACAAGGCGGGCCGCACCCCTAACCCTGACATCATGTGCAACAAAGAAATTAAATTTAAGGCGTTTCTTGAGTTTGCAGCAGATGCGTTAGGTGCAGACTATATCGCCACCGGGCATTATGTGCGACGGGCTTATGATGGCAAACACTGGCAGTTATTGCGCGGTGTAGATAATAACAAGGATCAAAGTTATTTCCTCTATACACTAAGCCATGAACACGTCGCGCAGACATTGTTTCCGGTTGGTGAACTAGAAAAGCCTGAGGTGCGCCGGATTGCTGAAGAGCAAGGTTTAGTGACTGCCGATAAAAAAGATTCAACCGGCATCTGTTTTATCGGCGAACGTAAATTTAAAGACTTTTTGCAGCAGTACTTACCGGCTCAGCCGGGTCCCATCGAATCAGTAGACGGCGATGCGCTGGGTCAACACGAAGGTTTGATGTATCACACCATTGGCCAGCGTAAGGGCCTGCATATTGGCGGCCTGGCTGAAGCCAGCGATGAGCCCTGGTATGTGGTCGATAAAGACACTGAACGTAACGTATTGATTGTTGCGCAGGGCAAAAAACATCCGCGCCTCTTTTCGAACGGCTTAATTGCCGGTCAATTACACTGGGTTAATCGGCAATCACTGGCTGAGCCTTTGCGTTGCACGGTTAAAACGCGTTATCGGCAACAGGACATTCCGTGTCTGCTAACGCCTCGTAACGACGGTAGCGTAGAGGTTACCTTTGATAATCCTGTCGCAGCAGTAACCCCAGGCCAGTCAGCGGTCTTTTATCTGGATGAAGTTTGTCTGGGTGGCGGCATTATCGAACAACGACTTACCGACTTTGAGGTTAAACTATGAACGACTGGCAGCAGCGCGTCGTAGCGCTTGCCGGTATGGCGCTGAGCGCGGCCGCAGTGCAACAACTGGCGCGTTCTGGTCAGGTACTGCACGATACCGTTACCGAAACCCTGCTTAATAGCACACTAAATTTAACCCCCGACTCGACCCTTGCGGTATATGGTTCGATTGATGAGGTTCGTCCCGGGCTACGTACGCTGATCCAACAAATGGGCAGTAGCCGCCAAAAAGATTTAGAGTTGACGCGCTATATGGTGGGCATGATCCACCTCTCGCGACGGTTATTGGCTAATGATGACGCCATGAACACGTTAGGACAACGTCTTGAACAGGTCAGCAGGCAATATCACGAGTTCGGTTTTGAACGCTACCGTATTTTAGAGAGCCTTGCCGGCATCTATCGCGAGGTTATCAGTCCGTTAGGCCAACCTATTAAGGTCAACGGCAATCCCGTACATTTAAAAATAGAATCTAACCAACACCATATTCGCGCACTGTTGCTTGCCGGAGTGCGCAGTGCTGTGCTGTGGCAGCAGGTTGGCGGCAAACGTCGCCACTTTTTGCTATCGCGTAAGCGGATGCTGGAGACTGCTCAGCAATTGGTAAAACTAAGCTGATTAATTACCTGGAACTTTTATTATGAACACTGGAGAACCCACCATGCTGCCCTTTTCTACTCTGACTGCGTTATCCCCTGTTGATGGCCGCTACGCCAATAAAGTGGAGGCGTTGCGTCCGATCTTTAGTGAGTACGGGCTGATAAAATACCGTGTGACGGTAGAGGTTCGCTGGTTACAAATGTTAGCTAACGAGGCTGGCATTAAAGAAGTTCCGGCGCTAAGCGCCGATGCCAATAAGGTGCTGGATGCGATTGTAGACGAATTTAACGTGGCCGATGCTGAGCGTGTGAAAGCCATTGAGAGCACCACCAATCATGACGTTAAAGCGGTCGAGTATTTGTTAAAAGAAAAAGTAGCGACGCACGCGGAATTGGCCAAAGTTACTGAATTCATTCACTTTGCCTGTACCTCCGAAGACATTAACAATTTGTCTCATGGGTTGATGCTGGAAAGCGCCCGCGAGCAGGTATTAGTGCCGGTTATGGAGCAGATTGTCGATGCCGTAAAAGCTAAAGCGAAAGAATATAAATCTGTTGCCATGATGGCGCGCACGCACGGTCAGCCCGCCACACCAACGACCATGGGTAAAGAATTTGCCAATATCGCCGTGCGCCTGCAGCGCCAACTCGACCAGCTTAAAGCGGTTCGCATAATGGGTAAAATAAATGGTGCTGTAGGTAACTATAATGCCCACCTTGCAGCTTATCCTAACGTCGACTGGCATGGCCTGTCTGAGCGTTTTGTTAATTCGCTTGGTTTGGACTGGAATGCTTACACCACACAGATTGAACCGCACGACTATGTGGCAGAGCTATTTGACGCTGTTGCCCGTTTTAACACGGTATTAATCGACTTTGACCGTGATGTGTGGGGCTATATTGCGCTTAACCACTTTAAACAGAAGACGATTGCCGGTGAAGTTGGCTCTTCGACAATGCCACATAAAGTTAACCCTATCGATTTTGAAAATTCTGAGGGTAACCTGGGTATTGCCAACGCAGTGATGTCACATTTGGCGCAAAAATTACCGATTTCGCGCTGGCAACGCGACCTGACCGATTCCACCGTACTGCGTAACCTGGGTGTTGGTATTGCACATGCTGTTATCGCCTACCACGCAACGCTTAAAGGCTTAAGCAAGCTTGAGGTTAACGAGGCGGTATTAGCCCGCGAGCTGGATGCCAACTGGGAGCTGCTGGCTGAGCCGGTACAAACCGTCATGCGTCGTTATGGTATTGAAAAACCTTATGAGAAATTAAAAGAATTAACCCGTGGTAAACGTATTACTCCGCAAGACTTGGCTAACTTTATCAATGCCCTCGAGCTGCCGAATGCAGCCAAGGAAGAAATGAAAGCGTTATCGCCGGCCACTTATATTGGTCGCGCAGAAGCATTTGTGGATGAGTTATCGTGAAACTGAATCCGACAGTTTTTAACCGGCAAACGTTTTTAACGTCTTACTGGCAACAACGTCCAGTCGTTTTAAAACAGGGATTTGACGACTTCGTTGACCCGGTAGCGCCGGAAATTCTGGCCGGTCTGGCGATGGAAGAAGGTGTCGATGCGCGTGTCGTTCAGTGCCAGCAGCCAGACGCCCCACTTGGCTGGAAGGTCACTCATGGTCCGTTTAGTGATTATGAAGCGTTGGGCGAAAGTCATTGGACGTTACTGGTGCAATCAGTTAATGAGTGGCTACCGGATGTTGGTGAATTACTGACGGCGTTCAACTTTTTGCCCGAGTGGCGCGTTGATGACGTGATGGTCAGTTTTTCCTGCGAAGACGGAGGAGTTGGCCCTCATCTTGATCAGTATGACGTGTTTATCATTCAGGGTCAGGGGCGCCGTCGTTGGCGTGTCGGCGACCGCGAAGCCATCAACAGCTTTCAGCCCTGTGCTGATCTGACGTTGATTGAGCAGGACTTTACCGCGGTTATCGACGAAGTGCTTGAGCCCGGCGATATTTTGTATATTCCCGCAGGTTGCCCGCACGATGGTATTGCGCTGGAGCCAAGCTTGAACTATTCGGTTGGATTCAGAGCGCCCTCTCAGGCGGAGTTGTTGCTGCAGGTAGGAGACCTAGCCTTACAGCACGACGTGTTTACCCGCCGTTATCAAGATCCTGAGCTGTCAGCTGATAACAAGCATTTTGTTGTTGACGAGGCACAACTACAGCAAGCTAAACAATTACTGACTGATGCCATGAGTGCGAACACCGCGGATGATCTACTAATGCGGGTGTTTTCGCAAAGCAAGCGGCCGCTCGTTGAACCAGAACTGCCCTATACGGCGGAACAAGTCCCGGAGCTGCTTAGGCAACAGGACGCCGTGGTTAGTCGGGCACCAGGGGCGCGTTGGCTGCATTGTAAGGTTACCGACAGCTTTTACAGCAATGGCGAGCGTTTTGAAATGAACTCTAAAGTCAGAGCCTTTGCGCTGGCGTTGGCCGCAATACAACAGGAGCAATCGGCATCTGGCATAGCCGAGCTTTGTGATAACGCAGCTTGCGCCGACATGTTTGCGGAATTATTGAATATGGGTACGTTTGCGGTTTTTTTGGACAGTGATTAGCAGTTTACGTCAACTGTAAACCCAAGTTGCTAAACACCCGTTTGAAATCCTGATTTTAATTATGCAAGACAGTAGCGCGCCCCAAACCATAGTGGTAATGTGCGCGCAATTTCGAGAACCAATGAGGAAGGAAATTCATGTCTCTGTTCGAGCATCCTGAATTTGATCATCACGAAGAAGTCGTATTTTGCCATGATGAAGAGTCCGGTCTAAAGGCTATCATCGCCGTTCATGACACTACCTTAGGCCCGAGCCTGGGCGGCACCCGATTGTGGAATTACAGCTCTTCGGCCGAGGCGCTGACTGACGTACTGCGTTTATCCCGCGGTATGACCTATAAGAGTGCAATGGCAGGCCTGCCGCTCGGTGGTGGTAAAGCGGTTATCATTGGTGATGCTAAGAGCATCAAAAGCGATGCCCTGTTCCGTGCTTATGGTCGCTTCATTAATAGCCTGGGCGGTAAATATATTACTGCCGAAGACGTTAATATTCGCACCTCAGATATCGACATCGTTGCGCAGGAAACACGTCACGTTGCAGGAACCGCAGACAAAGCCGGCGACCCTTCTCCACATACTGCGTTAGGCACTTACTTAGGTGTTAAAGCCGCAGCTAAACATCGCTTAGGCAGCGAAGATCTTAGCGGTGTTAAAATTGCTGTGCAGGGTCTGGGCGCTGTGGGTTACGCTTTCGCCAAATATTGCCGTGACGATGGCGCTGAACTCATCGTTACTGATATCAATGAAGAAACGCTGGAGCGGGCAAAATCAGAGCTTGATGCAACGGTTGTCGGTTTAGACGAAATCTATGGCGTTGACGCTGACATCTATGCACCCTGTGCACTGGGCGCTACCATTAACGATGAGACCTTGAAACAACTTAAATGCAAGATCATAGCGGGTAGTGCCAATAACCAGTTGGCCAATCCTAAGCATGACAAAGTGGTTAAGGATATGGGCATTTTGTATGCACCAGATTACGTGATAAACGCCGGTGGTGTTATTCACGTTTGTTCAGAAGCCGCTGATATGTCGCTCGAAGAGACCGACAAGCGTGTTCGTGATATCTATAACACCCTGGACAAGCTCTTTGCCCGCGCCAAGGAAGAAGACCGGCCGACCGGTGAACTGGCCGACCAAATGGCTCGTGAGATTATCGCTAACGCTAAATAAGCGATTAACTCAAGCAGGCAAGAATAACTTCAAGCGGGTGTCTCACCCGCTTTTTTTCCATCCGTTTTATTTGCGAACGGCAGGAAAAACCTGTCGCAACAATGCCCATATTGCCATAGGCATCGACAGCTTGTTCCCAACCCATTTTGTACAGTGCTTTACTGTCTTGCTGATTATTCTTCTCATGACCAAAGGTCCCGGCCATACCACAGCAACCAACACTGACAACATCCAGCTTTAAACCGAAGGCACTGAATAGCCGTTGCCAATGTTTTGCCGACTCAGGAATAAAGCTTTGCTCAGTACAATGCAGCAATAAGCCATAGGTTCGGTTAGATATTTCTGCCATCGGTGACAAAGGCTTGCCATCAAACCACTCTACTACCGTTTTGACGCATAACTGCGCGGCATCACTGCCCAGTACTTGTTGATATTCGTCGCGAAATACCAGTGCCGTAGAGCTGTCAACGCCAACCAAATCAACACTCGCCTCATGCAAAGGCAATAATTGCTCCGCAACCCGTCGCGCTGTTTGTTCAAAGGCCTGCAAATAGCCTTTAACGTGTTGCGCTTTGCCGTGCCCTTTAAACGGCAATAATACCGGAGTATAGCCCAGGCGCTTAACCACATGGGCGAATGCCTCGACGACCTCGGCTTCGTAAAAACTGGTAAAAGGATCCTGTACGATAACCACATAATTTGAGCGTTGCTGTGCATCTGCTGCAAGAATTTGTTCCGTCGTCAGCTGCAGATAGCCGGCTTTCGACCAGCGGCTGCTCAGGTTGGGAGCAGAAAAACTGGGCGTATCCACATAACCGACCGCGTTAGCTAACACAGACTTTGTTATCGGGTTATTGACCAACAGGTTACTAAAACGCGGTAGCTTAGCCCCCCACTTTGCTGTGGTTTCGACCGTTTTAACTAAGTTGTCCTTAAGCGGGCGACTGTAGCGACTGTAGTAGTGCTCTAAAAACCTTGCTTTAAATGTAGGCACATCAACGCTAACCGGGCATTGATTAGTACAGGCTTTACAGGCCAGGCACTTATCCATCGACTGCTTAACTTCGGCGCTAAAATCGTCGCCGCTGCTAAAACTATTTAGCCAGCGCTTAAACCACGGCAGTGGTGTCGCTGTTTGCGTGGCATCATAACCCGCGTTGCTGTTAAGGCGCAGCCACTCCCGCATCAGCGACGAACGTCCCTTAGGCGAATAACGTCGGTCGCCGGTAACTTTGTAGCTTGGACACATAACCGCTGCGGCATCGTAATTAAAACACAAGCCATTACCATTACAGTCCATGGCGTTGCGATAACTGTCGCGGGTGGTTACCGGGATTTGACGATCGTAATAGCCACGCTTAGTCGCATCCACCGAGACTAAATTATGATCGCCCTGCAGCGGCGTACAAATTTTCCCGGGGTTTAACTGGTTGTATGGATCAACGGCAGTTTTTATCTTCCGTAACTCGGTAAATAGTTGTTCACCAAAAAATGCCGGTGCATATTCGGAACGATAGCCTTTACCATGTTCGCCCCACATTAAACCGCCATACTTTTCGGTCAACGCAGCTACCTTGTCGCTAATTTGGCGCAATAGGGTTTCGTCTTCCGGCTCGGTTAAGTCTAATGCCGGACGGACGTGCAGAACACCGGCATCAGCATGGCCAAACATGCCGTAATGCAGTTGCGCTTCATCCAGAATAGCTCGGAACTCCATAATGAAGTCGGCTAGTTTTTCCGGCGGCACGGCGGTGTCTTCGGCAAAGGCAACGGGTTTGCGGCGTCCCTTGGTTGCGCCTAACAGCCCAACCGACTTTTTACGCATGGCGTAAATCGTCTGAATGCTGGCAAGGTCATCGCAAATTTGATACCCGATCACCCCTTGGTTATCTTTGCTCTTAATTAACTGATCAAGTCGCTTGCACAGCGCATCGATTTTAGTCTGGTTGTCCTGCTCGTCGGTGCTGGCAAATTCGACCATGTTAATACCATCCATGGTCTGGCCTTCGACATCGGTAAGCAAGGGTTCAACGCTGTGCCAGATAATATCTTGTCGGGCAAGGTTCAGCACTTTACTGTCGATGGTTTCGACCGATGTGGCATTTGCCTGCACTAAAAAAGGCGCATTCCGCAATGCCGCCTGAAAGTCACTGTACTTGACGTTAATCAGGGTACGGTACTTGGGGATTGGGGTGATGTTAAGTTTAGCTTCGGCAACGAAGCCTAGGGTTCCTTCCGAGCCCGCAATTAGCCGCGACAGATCAAGGGTATTATGCTCGGGATCATAACAGTGCTTTAAATCATAGCCGGTTAAAAAGCGATTCAATGGCGGGAACTTGGCTTCAATCTCATCACGATAACCAATACAGGTATCTAACGCCTGTCTGTAAAGTCTCCCACGAGCATTGTCCTGTTCGCTTAAGGTCTGTGCCTGCTGTAGCGAAACCGGACCGCTATCCAGCCGTTCACCGCCAACAAGGATGGTAGATAACGCTAAAATATGGTCACTGGTTTTACCATAAACCAATGAACCCTGCCCTGACGCATCAGTATTGATCATACCGCCAAGGGTTGCGCGGTTACTGGTCGACAGATCCGGCGAGAAGAAATACCCCAGCGGACGCAAGGCATCATTCAGCTGATCTTTTATTACGCCGGCCTGAACTCTGACCCAGCCCTGCTCTGGATCGATTTCTAACACCTGGTTCATGTGCCGACTCATATCGACGACTAAGCCCGGTGTCAAAGACTGGCCGTTGGTGCCGGTGCCACCGCCACGCGGAGAGAACTGAATCTCATTATACTGGGACTGACCGGCAAGTTTTAAAATAACCTCTAGGTCAGCTGCACTGCGTGGGTATAGAACCCCTTGCGGGATTTGTTGGTAAACGCTGTTATCGGTGGCGGCAATCAGCCGCCCCGAGTAACTCACATCCACATCTCCGCTGTAACTGCTGTCGCTAAGCTCACGTAAAAAATCGCGCGTCACTTGCGGTAGGCCGCTTTCGGCGACCAGTTTAGGGAGTTGTGTCATGTTGGTTTACCGCTCCTTACTTATTGTATAAAAAGGCGTTATTACAGGTTATCGGCAAGATACATCCAGGTTTCCACAACGGTATCCGGGTTCAGCGATACTGAGTCGATACCGTGCTCGACTAACCATGCGGCAAAGTCCGGATGGTCGGAGGGCCCCTGCCCACAAATTCCGACATATTTGCCACGCTTTTTGGCCGTTGTAATAGCCATCGCTAACAACCGTTTAACCGCTTCGTTACGCTCATCAAACAAGTGTGCGATAACACCCGAATCGCGGTCCAGACCCAGGGTCAATTGGGTTAAATCATTAGAGCCAATAGAAAAGCCGTCAAAAATATCAAGGAATTCGTCAGCCAAAACAGCGTTCGACGGGAGCTCACACATCATAATCACGCGCAGGCCTTGTTCGCCCTGTTTTAGCCCCTGTTCTTCCAGCAGCTCTATAACTTTGCGGCCTTCTTCTAAAGTACGTACGAATGGGATCATAATTTCGACGTTGGTCAGCCTCATATCGTTACGTACCCGCTTGATCGCCTCACACTCCAGCGCAAAGCAATCACGAAACTCTTCCGAGATATAACGCGAAGCACCACGGAAGCCTAACATGGGGTTCTCTTCATCAGGCTCGTACTGGCTGCCGCCGATTAAGTTAGCGTACTCGTTAGATTTAAAATCACTCATGCGTACGATCACGCGTTCCGGCGAGAAGGCAGCGCCCAGCGTTGCAATACCTTCGGCTAATTTAGCGATATAATATTCACGTGGGCTTGAATAGCCGGCAATCATGCCGCGAATGGTAGCCTGTAATTCCTCACTTTGCTCGTCAAAATTAAGCAAGGCTTTGGGATGCACGCCAATCATCCGGTTAATGATGAACTCCAGCCGCGCCAGGCCAATACCTGCATGTGGTAAGCTGGCGAAATCGAAGGCTCGGTCAGGATTACCCACATTCATCATGATCTTCATCGGCAAAGGCGGCATCTTGTCTACCGCGGTTGAGGTGACGTCATAGTCCAATTCGCCATCATAAATATAACCGGTATCGCCTTCTGCACACGAGACAGTCACTTTACGACCGTTACTAATAAGCTCGTCAGCATTGCCACAGCCAACCACGGCTGGGATACCCAGTTCACGCGCAATGATAGCCGCGTGACAGGTACGTCCACCACGATTGGTGACAATAGCGGCAGCCCGCTTCATGATAGGTTCCCAGTCGGGGTCGGTCATATCGGTGACCAGCACATCGCCGGGCTGGACTTTATCCATTTCGCTAATGTCATTAAGCACTTTAGCAACTCCTGCACCGATACGCTGGCCAATCGCCCGGCCTTCGCAGATAACGTCGCTTTTGTCTTTTAATGCAAAGCGCTCAATGGCCTGACCTTTTTGATTAGAGCGAACAGTTTCCGGGCGCGCCTGCACTATGTACAATTTGCCATCAATACCGTCTTTGGCCCATTCGATATCCATCGGGCGACCGTAATGCTTTTCGATAATAACGGCCTGGCGAGCGAGCTCTTCAACTTCGTCGTCGGCTACCGAAAAGGTCATTGATTTCGCCGGTTCAATGTCTTCGATCAATGTCTGTTTACCGTGTGCACGGTCTTCAGAGAACACCATCTGTATCTGTTTACTACCGATATTACGGCGTAATACTGCAGGACGACCTGCCGCCAACGTAGGCTTGTGTACATAGAATTCGTCGGGATTGACTGCGCCCTGCACGACCATCTCGCCTAAGCCATAAGACGAGGTCACAAACACCACATCTTCGAAGCCAGATTCGGTATCGATGGTAAACATCACACCTGAAGACGCGATATCACTGCGCACCATCCGTTGTACACCGGCTGACAGGGCAACACCACGATGGTCATACCCCTGGTGAACCCGGTAAGAAATAGCACGGTCGTTAAATAGCGAGGCAAATACGTGCTTTATTGCCTCCATTACAGCATCTAAACCACGTACGTTCAGGAAGGTCTCTTGTTGCCCGGCGAAAGATGCGTCCGGCATATCTTCGGCTGTGGCAGAGCTACGCACTGCAAAACTGAACTCGTCATTGTCTTCGCTGAGTTCTGAAAACGCCGCTTTGATGGCTTGTTCAAATTCAGGCTGAAACGGGGTGTCGATTATCCATTGGCGAATTTTCTGGCCCGCCTTAGCCAGCTCACTCACATCGTCAACATCAAGGCTATCAAGTAAGTCGTGAATCTTATCGTTCAGACCGCTTTGCTCCAGGAACTGGTTGTAAGCATCTGCGGTGGTGGCAAATCCGCCGGGCACTTCGACGCCGGCGCCGGCCAGGTTGCTTATCATTTCGCCTAAGGAGGCGTTTTTACCCCCTACTCGATTGACGTCCTGCATTCCTAATTGCTGATACCACAATACGTATTCTTGCACGTCACTATCCTCAAAGTTGTGTCGATGGAGGTGAAAGTGCTCAGTATTTTACACTTTGGCGGTCAACAAGTTAATATCTGTGGAGATATTATTAAAATAAGAACTGTAAATATGCGCACCGCCTTTTATATATCCGACGGCACCGCCCTGACTGCTGAAGCCTTCGGTCATGCATTGTTATCGATGTTTCCGGTCGAATTAAACCACAAAACACTACCTTTTATCGATACTCAGGAAAAAGCCGAAAATGTTTGCCGTCAAATCAAACAGGCGCTTAACGACGATGGCGAGCCGCCGCTAATATTTCATACTTTTGTTAACGAAAAGCTTAAATCCAAAATTGTTAATTGCGGCGGTATTGGTTATGACTTTTTAGAACAGTTTAAAGGTTCAGTAGAACAACAGCTGCAGGTTAAGGCTCAGCCAAAAACGCACCGTACGCATGGCGCACATAAAAATTATAACTTCCGCGTCGATGCAATTAATTACGCACTAGACAATGATGACGGTAAAAAACTAAACCAATTAGATGAAGCTGATATTATTTTAATTGGCGTGTCACGAACGGGGAAAACGCCTACCAGCCTCTATCTGGCGCTGCAGTACGGTATAAAGGCAGCCAACTACCCGATTACCGACGATGATGACTTTGAACGTCTGGATGTACCACGAGAATTAAAGTTACAACGGCACAAGCTGTTTGGGTTGACGCTTAACGCGCAACGTTTGCATGAAATCCGTAGCGGGCGGCGCCAGGGTAGTCACTATGCATCGATGCAACAATGCCGGTTTGAATTGCAGGAAGTTGAAAAGCTTTATCGGCGCGAAGCCATTCCGTTTATTAATTCGACGCACTTTTCAGTTGAGGAAATTGCAGCCAAAATCTTGGCTAAAACAAACCTGCAGCGACGCCGGTTCTAACCGACGTCGTGCAGTTAAGTGTTAGGATGCGTTAGTGCTTTCAAATATCTTGTCGGCAGAGGCGGCAACAAAGCCCGTGTAAAGTTTACCGTCTTCTAGTTCATAACGCTTTGCAAACTCATAGAAGCAGGATGGAATCTCTACAGTTTGGTCGGCAAATTCAACCGGCACACGATTGGCCATCGTTGACGATTGTTCCAGATAAACTTCGGGCGAACCTTTGATTTCGCCACCCGATGTATTCAAGGTGAAACCAGACTGTTTAAGTGTTTCATTGACCTGCTCTAACGAATCAAAGCCCGGTAAATAATTAACACTCACGGTAAAGTGGTTGGCACAAAAACCGAACGCCGCCATCCACGCTGCATACTCGCTTTCTTCCAGCAACTCAAGGTAGTCAGCATGGCTAACCTGCCAGTGTGTGCCGGAATACAGGAAGTTATCAGCTTTAACCGCAGCTGCGTCGACTTGTGCAACCATCGCCTTAACTTTCTGTTGCAGCGAATCACTAAACTCTTCCGTCATTAATTCGCTGATAAACACCTTCGGTAGCGTCGGATCATCGTGCTCGAAGTGTTTAGCGCGTAATTTCTTCGCTTCAAAATGATAATCACCGCCTTCTTTGTAACCTAGCGCTAAAAAGTGCTCGGCCAGTGCTTCTAAGCGCACCGGGGCGATATCAAAAGTACGAAACGCCACGTGGTCATTAACAATGTCGTGACCTTTACCTAAGACGTCGTGAACTTTAGGTGCTGATGGCGTACGCGAAATGTAATCTTGCCATAAACGCTCAAATAACTGCTCAACTTGCTGAGACATGACAATAAAATCCTTTACTGCTAAGTAATGAGAAAATGTTAGCCGTGTCCGTTACGCGCTGAACGTAATGACTCAGCCACCAAAAACGCCAATTCTAACACTTGATCGGCATTAAGTCTTGGGTCACATTGTGTACGGTAGCGGCTAGACAGGTCAGCTTCGCTTATCTGGTATGCGCCACCGGTACATTCAGTAACGTCCTCTCCGGTCATTTCTAAGTGAATACCACCGGCATAGGTGCCTTCTGCCTGGTGTACGGCAAAGAATTGACGGAGCTCTTTATGGATGGCGTCGAAATTACGGGTCTTTAAGCCGTTGTCAGCCTTAGTGGTATTGCCGTGCATCGGATCGCTGGACCAGACCACGTGCCGCCCTTCCGCTTTAACCCGACGTGCCAGTTTAGGCAGGTTATCAGCCAGGTTATCAGCGCCCATTCTCGAGATTAAGGTGATACGACCCGCTTCATTATCCGGGTTAAGCACATCCAGTAACTGAATTAGCTCGTCTTCCGGCATCGTTGGCCCAACTTTAACGCCGATGGGGTTGTGAATGCCCCGCATAAACTCTACATGCGCATGGTCAAGTTGACGGGTGCGCTCGCCAATCCAGATCATGTGAGCTGAACAATCGTAAGGTAACCCCGTTAACGTATCAGTACGCGTCAGTGCTTGTTCATAAGGCAGTAGCAACGCTTCGTGTGAGGTGAACAGCTGCGTCTCGTGCAGGGTCGCATTATTGTCTGCATTAATACCCAGCACTTCCATAAACTGTAGAGCCGACTGGATTTGTTCGGCAATCTGTTGGTAGCGGTCTTTTAGCGGATTAGCTGCCAAAAAGCCAAGGTTCCATTTATGCACTTTGTGCAGGTTAGCTAAACCACCTTGCGCAAATGCCCGCAGCAAATTAAGCGTTGCCGCCGAATGGTGGTAAGCCTTTAACATCCTTTGCGGATCCGGTTGCCGCGCGGCGTCGGTAAAATCAATACCGTTAATAATATCGCCACGGTAACTTGGCAGACTGACATCATTGATGGTTTCTATGTCGCTTGAGCGTGGCTTAGCATATTGCCCCGCCATACGCGCGACCTTGGTTACCGGGCAGTTGCCGGCAAAGGTCATGACAATCGCCATTTGCAAAATAACTTTGAAGGTGTCGCGGATCTTCGGCGCATTGAAGTCACTGAACGATTCGGCACAATCACCGCCCTGAAGTAAAAAGCCATTACCATGGCAAACGTCGGTAAGTTGCGAACGTAAGGCCCGTATTTCTTCGGCAAAAACTAACGGCGGATACTGACCGAGTTCCTGTTCAACCAGTTTAAGTTGTTCAGGATCGGTGTAATTCGGTTGTTGTTGGATGGGCTTATCGCGCCAACTACGTGCATGCCACTGGCTCATAACTGCATACCCAGATGTTGAATGATTAGGAACACTCAAATCTAACGGGGATAGTCGCTAAAAGCAACGCCATCCCCGGTTTTTCTTAGCAATTAATTAACGGCGCTGACTGACGCAACGCATGGATACGTTCATCCAATGGCGGGTGTGACATAAACAGTTTACTGAAACCACTACGCTTGCCGTTAATGCCGAAGGCTAGCATCGAACCCTCTAATTTCGACTCCTGAGCACGTTTTAGTCGCTCCAGCGCTGCAATCATTTTTTCTGGTCCAACTAACGACGCAGAGCCTGCATCGGCGCGAAATTCGCGCTGCCGCGAGAACCACATAACAATAATGCTGGCAAAGATGCCGAATATTACCTCTAACACCATCACTACGCCGTAATAAGCAAATAGACCCAGGCCCCCGCCCTGTTGATTATTGCCGCGCAGCGCATTGTTAATGATCGACGCTATAATTCGGGCAAAGAACATCACAAAGGTGTTTACCACGCCCTGGATCAGCGTCATCGTAATCATGTCACCATTAGCAATATGGCTAACCTCGTGAGCCAATACAGCCTCGACTTCTTCCTGACTCATGGCGTCCATCAATCCGGTCGAAACCGCAACCAGCGACTGCTTTTTACTCCGTCCGGTAGCAAATGCATTAGGTTCAGGTGACGCATAAATAGCGACTTGGGGCATAGGCAGCCCTGCTCGTTGCGCCTGTTGCTTTACCGTCTGCAATAGCCATTGTTCGGTGCTGTTGCGCGGCTGTTCAATGACACGGGCGCCCGTTGCGCGCAATGCCATCCAACGAGATATCCATAACGACACCAGGGCGCCACCAAAACCAAACAAGGCACAAAAAATTAATAATCCACCGGCATTTTGCAAGCTAACGCCGGTGGCGCGGCTAATAATGTTATAGACAAAACTAACCACCAGTAAAATAGCGAGGTTAGTGGCTAAAAATAATGCGATGCGTTGCATACAACCCTCATCAAGTTAACTAACTGACCCTTATATGCCCTCTTGGCGCTCAGTTTACAAGTGATTTACCGACAAAAGTCATTGATATAGGTAGACAGATCACGACCTCGCCAGTCAGGCGTGTATGGCAGAATACCCAGGCACGGTGAGGTTAAGCGGCGAGTTAAGGTCGCAATATTCTGCTCTCGATACGGCATTTCAGCAGACTGCGTATCGACGGCTACCCAGCCGGCTACCCGCATATCATCGGCGCGAATAGCCCGTTCCGTTAACACCGCATGGTTTAAACAGCCCAGTTTTAGGCCAACCACCAGCACAACCTCAGCATTGGTTTGTTTAACAAAGGTAGGCATGCTCAGGGTATCCGAGAGCGGTAATTCCCAGCCACCGGCACCTTCGATAACTACGACATCGGGTTTTAACGCACGCACATCATTAAAAGCCCCGATTAACACCTGCTCGGTTATTTCGATATTTTGTTCGGTTGCTGCGATATGTGGTGCGATAGCCGGTTCAAACGAGTAAGGATTGGTTAACGAGTAATCGCAATCCATTGTCATGACTTCGCGCAAAGCTAACGCATCGTCATTAACCCAACGACCCCGCTGCTTAAAGCATCCTGACGCAACGGGTTTCATTGCCAGGGTACTGAGTCGTTGCCCGGCAAAATAGTTCAACAATGCTTTTGCCGCGACAGTTTTGCCCGCGTCAGTATCCGTTCCGGTGACAAAAAAAGATTTCATAAGGTTAATTCACATTAATTTTTAGTTAATTTTACTTAGAAAATAGAACTGCCCAACTTGCCAGTTTAATGGTAATCCGTTTTCTGTTCGGTATTGCTCGTAGTTCTCAGAAAGCCGTGCGAATCGCCGCGGCGTCATTAAGCCCGGATTATTATCGCGGCCAACGAAGTTAGCGCCGACGCCCTTAATGCTGCGCATCAGCGACTTTAAATCGGCAAACCACTGAGTATGCTCGATAACTGCGTAGTGATAACCGGTAATGCCTGCCTGTTCGATCTGGCTTAATACCGTGTTGAGTGATTTAAACGGTTGGGTATGTGGCAGATCGTCCAGTTGTCGCCAACTTTGTCGCAACTCGTTAAAGCTTCCTTCAAGAGGCAGGTTAAATGCGGCTTGTCCATGTGGTGTCAACACGCGCTTCATCTCGGTTATTGCCTGGATCAGGTTTGCGCACCATTGCAGGCTCATATTGGCAAAACAGACGTCAACGCAGGCTGTTTGCAATGGTAGCGATTCTGCATCGGCTAATAACACAGTATCCGTTCTCTGTAACTTGCGACGTGCAACCGCGACCATTTCTGTCGCCACATCAATGCCGACATAATGATCGCCTAATGCTCTTAACGGCTGATACAGAGACGCCGGACCACAACCAATATCAGCGATGCGTCCGCCAGGTTCTGATAAATACTGCATCAAACGCTGCCCAAGAATCTGTTGGATCTCGTCGTGGCTGGTGTAGGCATGCGCTGCACGAGAAAAATGACGGGCAATTTGGTGGCGCCGCTGCGCGCTTAGATTATTAGCCTCCATCATGACAACTTATCCAGTTGTTGGCACAGCGCGGCAATGTGCTGAGGTTGATGTTGCGCTTGCAGGCTAAAGCGTATCCGGGCACTGCCCTCAGGCACAGTCGGCGGGCGCACTGCACTAACAGCAAAACCAGCCTGCTGTAATTGTTGTTTAAGCAACATCACCTGCTGATCATCGCCGACAACCCAGGATTGAATGGGTGAGTCTGATGCAATCAGGTTTAACTGCCGCTGTTGTAGCTGACCTTTAAAGTTATCAATGTTGTGCGCTAACCGAGCTCGTAGTTCGGCTCCTTCGTCGCTACGGATAACGGTTAAAGCTGCCTGGATAGCAGCTGCTTGCGCGGGCGCAAACGCAGTGGAATAAATGTATTCGCGACAAAACTGAATTAACTCTTCAATATCGTCGCCTGAGCCGGCAACAAACGCTCCACTGGCGCCAAATGCTTTGCCGAAGGTGCCGGTCAGCAAACGGATATTGTCGCGTAATGCCCCATAACTTGCCAGCCCCTGCTCGCCCCAAACGCCCAAGCCGTGGGCATCATCAAGCAAAACAGAAACCTTGCTGCGCTGCTGAAGTTCGCTTAGCTCCTGCTCCGGAATACGGTCGCCATCCATACTAAAGGTACCTTCAGAAACAACCCAGTCTTCTGCTGTCGGGGTCAATTCAGCAGACAAGTCAGCAATACGATTATGCTCAAAGCGCTTAAAGCGTCGTTTGGTAGACCGTATGCCATCGATAAGCGAGGCATGACTGAGGCGGTCAAAGTAAATAGTCCCGGTCTGAATGAGTGTGCTGATGGTGCCATGGTTAGCAGCAAAGCCGCTGTTAAACAGCACCACAGCCTCGACATCCAGCCACTCGGCCAGCGCTTCTTCCAGCTCACGGTGTGCGTTGCTGTAACCGCTTAACAATGGCGAACCGCCACTACCGAACCCCCAGCGATCCAGCGCATCCTTAGCTGCTTTTAGCACCTGCGGATGCTGACTTAACGAGAGGTAGTCATTACTGGCAAATTGTTGTTCTATGGCAGTCGCTGTACGCGTTTGACGACGACGGAAACGTGACGATTCACGCCGCTCGTCAAGACGCGTCATAAAACCGTGCCGGTTGCTGCTGTTCATGTATGGCGTCTTCGATAACGGCACTATGAACTTCGTCGTCGTAGCCTTGATGGGGTTCAGGTTCAATGCCCAGGCGCTGAAATAAACGTAAGTCCTTATCCGCCTGCGGATTAGCCGTGGTCAGCAGCTTTTCGCCATAAAATATTGAGTTTGCACCAGCAAAAAAGCACATTGCCTGCATTTCGTCACTCATATCCTCGCGACCTGCCGACAAACGGACATGCGATTGCGGCATTAAAATTCGAGCGACAGCAATAGTGCGCACAAATTCTATTGGGTCTAAATCTTCTAGTTGTTCAAAGGGTGTCCCTTTTACTTTTACCAGCATATTAATAGGTACACTTTCAGGGTGCTTAGGCAGGTTAGCTAGCTGTACCAGCAAGGATGCGCGGTCATTAACCGATTCGCCCATGCCAACGATGCCGCCAGCGCACACTTTCATACCGGCATCCCGAACATTTTTTAGTGTCTGCAGCCGATCCTGGTACGTCCGCGTGGTGATAATGTCACCATAAAATTCCGGCGATGTGTCCAGGTTATGATTGTAATAATCGAGACCCGATTGTTGTAACAACTTAGCCTGTGCGTCACTCAGCATGCCCAGTGTCATACAGGTTTCTAAGCCCAATGCTTTTACCCCTTGAATCATTTCGATTAAGTAAGGCATGTCGCGATCTTTAGGATTACGCCAGGCAGCGCCCATACAAAAACGACTCGCGCCTTTTTGTTTTGCTGCTTCGGCTTCGGCGAGCACTTTTTGTACTTCCATCAGTCGTTCGCGATCCAGACCGGTATGATAGTGTGCACTTTGTGGACAATATTTACAGTCTTCCGGACAAGCTCCGGTTTTTATCGACAGCAAAGTGCTAACTTGTACATGGTTGGGATTAAAATGTTGCCGATGCACCTGCTGCGCTTCGAACAGTAAGTCATTCAGTGGTTTTTTAAGTAACGAGACAACCTCGTCGATACTCCAATCCGTTCTTATTGACGTCATATTTTGCCCTGGGTGTTAATTACTAGCGTGTTGTTGTTGCCACTAATGCGCTATGGATGCGCCACAAATATCGACTAGCCTAATTCAGACAGGTAAACTGTCAATTAATTTGAAGGGTTTAAACTTTACTAATGGTTAAATATTAATCTATGACATCCACTGACAGCGCACAACCTTTATGGCAACAACAACTGGACTTTGATCAGCAGCACATATGGCATCCATATACGTCAATGACACACCCGCTGCCCTGCTATCACGTAAAATCAGCTGCCGGGGTGTCAATAGAATTATCCAGCGGAGAATATCTCATCGATGGGATGTCCTCCTGGTGGGCAGCTATTCATGGCTACAATCATCCACGCCTGAACGCTGCCGCCCATCAGCAAATAGATAAAGTCGCTCACGTGATGTTCGGGGGCTTGACTCACGAACCGGCGGTAACGCTGGCCCAGCAGCTGATCGAATTAACGCCGCCGCCGTTAAACCGTGTTTTTATTGCAGATTCGGGGTCAGTAAGTGTAGAAGTCGCGATTAAAATGGCGTTGCAATATTGGGTTGGCCGCGAGCTGCCGCAAAAAAATCAGCTACTGACGGTTCGCGGTGGTTACCACGGCGATACGTTTGCGGCGATGTCGGTGTGTGACCCCGTAAACGGTATGCACCATTTGTTCAAGCATGCATTGTGCAACCAGCGTTTTGTCGAGCGCCCGGCGTTACGTTACTGGGATGACTGGCGCGATGACGCGGTCGATAGCTTGCGTGACGCATTTGATCAACATCACACGCAGCTTGCTGCTGTTATTATAGAGCCGGTTGTGCAAGGTGCTGGGGGCATGCGTATGTACCACCCTAATTACTTGCGCGAATTACGCCGCCTGTGCGATGCCTATGGGGTGTTGTTAATTTGTGATGAAATTGCTACGGGGTTTGGTCGTTCCGGTAAATTATTTGCCTCGGAGCACGCCGATGTATGCCCTGATATTATGTGCTTGGGCAAGGCATTAACCGGTGGCTATATGACATTGGCGGCGGCGGTGACAACAACCGAAGTGGCTGAGGGCGTCAGCAGTGAGAACGCCGGCGGAGCACTTATGCACGGCCCCACCTTTATGGGCAACCCACTCGCCTGTGCTGTTGCCACGGAGTCATTGCGGCTGGTCGCTGAAAATCACTGGCCGGCTCAGGTTGCCGCTATTGAGGCACAGTTAAAAACGCAGTTATTGCCGCTGGCGCAGCATCAACAGGTCGCTGATGTACGTGTGTTGGGTGCCATTGGCGTGGTGGAGATGCAGCAACCGATTAATGTCGCCGAGGCACAACAGTTATTTATCGCGCACGGTGTTTGGATTCGTCCGTTCGGCAAGCTGCTGTACATTATGCCACCGTATATTATTGAGCCCGAGCAACTAGCGCAGTTAACAACAGCGATTAGCGCGTATGTGCATAGTTAAAGTGCAGTTTTAAAAGCCAAAGAAGTACAAGGCCAGACCACCAAGGAAGGTGCATATCAGGATCATCGTGTTCAGCCAGAGGTGCTGCCGGTGTTGGCTAAATAACACGATATTAATGGTAAAGGTGACTAGGCTGATTAACAGGCCAAGTAGTAATAGCAAAACAAATAAGTCGCCCAGTGTGATATGCCAATGCTGGCGTACTGAAATACCAAAAATTTCTGTTAGAATGGTGTCATGTTCGGGGCGTGCGTAATGATATACAATTAGCGCGGCAATAAAAACAGCCCAGCCGATAATTGAGAGCCAGCCTAAAACCCGGCTCCAGAACGACAGCTGTTTGAGTTCCTGTAAGCTACCAACGCGCATATCAGCCCCTTTTAAGATCAGGTTGTTCTTGAGTCTGCGCCAAAGCGCGGTAACATAGCAACCTTTATCGCCAAATTTGTATCATAAAATTCGTATTTCGGAGAATAGTAGCTCATGTCGTACGCTTCTGTAGTTGACGTTTTAGCAGGCAAAGTTGCGGTGGATGATACCGTAACCGTTCGTGGTTGGGTGCGCACCCGCCGCGACTCAA
Source organism: Idiomarina sp. (assembly GCF_019431395.1). Lineage (NCBI taxonomy): Bacteria > Pseudomonadati > Pseudomonadota > Gammaproteobacteria > Alteromonadales > Idiomarinaceae > Idiomarina > Idiomarina sp. The sequence continues at coordinate 926,815 of NZ_CP080268.1, read as the reverse complement.
AAGCAGGTATTTCGTTTATTAACCTGCACGATGGTTCATGTTTTGACGCCATTCAGGCGGTGGTCCCTGCTGAACTGCCCAATTACACTGATGAAGTACTGAAGTTAACAACCGGTTGTTCGGTTGCTATCACCGGCGTTGTGGTCGAATCACAGGGTAAAGGCCAGTCCTACGAACTGCAGGCCACTGGTGTAAAAGTGTATGGCTGGGTTGATGATCCAGATACTTACCCAATGGCTCCGAAGCGTCACAGCATGGAATATCTGCGTGAATACGCGCATCTGCGCCCGCGCACAAATGTAACCGGTGCGGTGATGCGGGTTCGCAACACCCTGTCGCAGGCTATTCATCGGTTTTTCCATGAAAATGGTTATCTTTGGGTCAGCACACCTATCATCACTACCTCTGATTGCGAAGGCGCGGGTGAAATGTTCCGCGTATCAACCTTAGACATGCTTAACGTGCCGAAAACAGAGCAAGGCGAGGTTGATTTTAGTCAGGACTTTTTCGGCAAAGAAGCGTTTTTGACCGTATCAGGGCAGCTGAACGTTGAATCTTATGCTTGCTCGTTAAGCAAGGTGTATACCTTTGGCCCGACTTTCCGCGCCGAAAACTCAAATACCAGCCGTCACCTGTCTGAATTCTGGATGGTTGAACCCGAGCTTGCATTTGCCGACCTCAATGATATCGCTCATTTGGCCGAAGACATGCTGAAGTACGTGTTTAAAGCGGTATTGGCAGAGCGTCCTGACGACATGGCATTTTTTGAACAACGCATTAACGCTGACGTGGTTAAACGCATGGAACAGATGGTTGATGCTGACTTCGTGCATATGGATTACACCGACGCTATTGAGATCCTTAGAAGCTGTGGTAAGAAGTTTGAGTACCCGGTTGAATGGGGAGTTGACTTGCAGTCAGAGCATGAACGTTACCTTGCCGAGGAACACGTTGGCGCACCCATTATTCTGAAGAACTACCCGCGTGATATTAAAGCGTTCTACATGCGCCAAAATGAAGACGGTAAAACTGTCGCCGCAATGGACGTATTAGCTCCGGGTATTGGCGAAATTATTGGCGGTAGTGCACGTGAAGAGCGCCTGGACGTACTTGATAAGCGCATTGCCGAAATGGAGCTGCCAGAAGAGGAATACGGCTTTTACCGTGACTTACGCCGCTATGGTACAGTCCCTCATGCCGGCTTTGGTCTAGGCTTTGAACGCCTGGTAGCATATGTAACGGGAATGCAAAATATTCGTGATGTCATTCCGTTCCCGCGAGCACCTAAATCTGCACAGTTCTAATAGCACGGGTTTTCGCTATAAGCCGGCAACTACGCCGGCTTTTTTTGTACCTATTCGCTGCGTAAGATATCAGCGCCATTAATAAAAAACGGTTCGGCTTGCTGCTCTGGCTTGACCGGCGTTGGCACAGCTGGCGTGCCAACATATAAAAAGCCAACCACCTCGTCATCGACACCACAGCCGAGTTGTTCCCGCACATAGTCATCTTCAGCCAACCAGCCGGTGCGCCAAATTGCACCCAGTCCCATCGCGAAACATGCCTGCTGCATTGCCATGGTGGCACAGGCAACAGTCGCATATTGTTCATGACGGGGTACTTTTTCGTTATCGACATAACGTAGACAAGTGGCGATAATCATTGGCGCGCGAAACGGAATTTGTCCGGCCTGCTCGACCCGTTCACTGGAAAAGTTATTAAGTCTTGCTGCCTGTTGATAAATATCAGCCAATAGCTGGCGGTCGCGGCCAAGGAACTCGATGAACCGAAACGGCGACAAGTTCATGTGATCAGGCACCCGAATGGCTGCTTTTCGGATCATTTGCAGCTGTTGCGGCGTTGGCGCAGGCTCAATTAAACGCGGCATCGAAGAGCGCGTTGTCAGTAATTCTAATGCGTCCATGTCAGTCCTTAAAATTCTTATACATTTGTCACGCTTCGTTACATTATTACGATGGTACTGATAAGATGGATTGTATAAGCTAAAACATAATAAATAGTAAAAAGCGAGATGTTATGCGGTTTCTAGGCTCAATGTTCAGGTATTTGTGGCGTTTTATCAACGCTATTCGGGTTATTTTACTTAATATTGTCTTTTTTGCGTTGTTAATCGGTTTTATCGCCGTACTTATGCAAGAGGAAGATCCTGTAGAGGTACCGGATAACGGCATTTTGGTACTTAACCCGCAGGGTATTCTGGTTGAAGAAAAAACCTATATCGACCCTGTTGATCAGTTTTTCAATAAAGCTTTTGGCGCAGAAGATCCTGTTCCTGAAGTGCTCCTGAGTGATGTCGTTGATGCGCTTGAAAAAGCCAAGACTGACGAGCGTATTGGTGCCGTTTTTCTTGATGTTTCGGGTCTGTTCCCCAGCGGTATCAATAAATTACAACGGGTTGCTACAGCGCTGGAAGAGTTTAAAACCACTAATAAACCAGTCATCGCTGCTGCCGATTACTATGCGCAATATCAATATTTCCTGGCATCACACGCGGATACGGTTTACCTGAATCCACTGGGTTCAGTCGCGTTTGACGGCTTTGAATATGGTGGCATCTACTTTAATGACATGCTGACTAAGCTCAAACTAAAGCCACATGTATTTAAAGTTGGCTCTTATAAATCTGCCGTTGAGCCATTTATTCGTAATAGTATGTCTGACGAAGCACGCGAAGCGAATGCATTTTTATACGATGAATTGTGGCAGCAATTTAAACAAGCGGTGGTCAACCAGCGCAATATCGATAATGCCGTTATTGACGGTAAACTCGACCCTTACATGGCTGCATTTGAAGCTGCCGATGCCAATATGGCTAGAATGGCGTTGGATGCCAATTTCGTTGATGCATTAAAAACTCGCGCCGAGGTGCGTAACGAGCTGATCAATTTAGCAGGGCTTGACGAAGACAAAGACACCTATCGCCATGTCGCTTTTGCTAACTATGTTCGCGAAAGTAATGGTGAACAGTCTGCTTCAATGCCGGGTAAGGATAAACCGCAGGTAGCGGTTGTCGTGGCACGTGGGCAAATCGTCAATGGTAGCCGCCAAGCGGGAATGATTGGTGGTGACAGTACCGCTGAACTCATTCGCAAAGCGCGCGAAGACGAGAACACCAAAGCTATCGTGTTGCGTATCGATAGCCCCGGTGGTAGCGGCTTTGCTTCAGAAATTATCCGCCAGGAAGTGTTACAGGCTAAAGCCCAAGGCCTTCCGGTCATCGCCTCTATGAGCAGTGTTGCTGCTTCTGGTGGTTACTGGATAGCCGCGGACGCGGATCAAATTTGGGCAGCGCCCAGCACCATTACCGGATCTATCGGCGTATTTGGTCTAATGGTGACAGCTGAGGATAGCGCAGAAGCACTCGGTATCTATAGTGATTCGTTTAGTACCACGGAGCTGCCGTCAATTAATGCGCTGGAAGGCATTACTGACGCGCAAAAAGATTTACTTCAGCGCTCCACCGAGCAATTCTATGATTATTTCCTTGAGGTTGTTGCCAATGCGCGTGACATGACCAAGGATCAAGTCGATGCTGTCGCACAAGGTCGTATCTGGACCGGAACTCAGGCACAGCAGCGTGGCTTAGTCGACTTTTTGGGCAATTTCGACGATGCCGTGACAGCCGCCGCAGAAGCTGCCGGTTTAGAAAGTTACGAAGTGAATACGGTAAAACAATCGCTGAGTCCGCAACAGCAGTTCTTTGCTGAACTCATGGGCGATGCTACCGTTGGTGCGCTGTTAAGCAGTTCTTCACCAGAGCCACAGCACTGGCTAATGGGTACGGTTAATACGGTATTGCAGCAAAGTAAAGCATTGCAGAACTTTAACGATCCTAAAAATATCTATTCCTACTGTGCACTCTGCGTTCAACCGCGATAAAATAACGGCCATCACCTACTCAATTTTGGATATTTGATGGCCGTAAAGCGTAAAAGAATCTACGTCGCCTACACTGGCGGTACTATTGGTATGCAAAAATCGGCTCAGGGATATGTTCCGGTCGCGGGACACCTGAGCCAATGCGTCGAGCGCATGCCTGAATTCTATCGCGAAGAAATGCCCGAATTTCAGATTCATGAATATCAGCCGTTGATGGACTCGTCGGATATGACCCCATCGGACTGGGTGACCATAGCCCGTGATATCGAAGCCAACTATAACGACTATGATGGTTTCGTTATTTTGCACGGCACCGATACCATGGCCTATACCGCATCGGCATTGTCTTTTATGCTGCAAAACTTGGCTAAACCTGTCATCGTAACCGGTTCGCAAATTCCTTTATCAGCGCTGCGCAGCGATGGTCAGACAAACCTACTCAATGCCCTGTATATAGCCGCTAATTACCCAATTCATGAAGTTGGTCTGTTTTTTAACAACACGCTGTTTCGTGGCAATCGCTCAACCAAAGCCGACGCTAATGGTTTTAACGCATTTGCCTCGCCTAACTACCCGTCTCTACTCGAAGCTGGTATTCAGATTAGCCTGAATGCAGGTAAACTGCGTGAGGTAAAAGACAACGAGTTACACGTGGTCGAAATGACACCGCAGCCGATTGGCGTAGTAATGCTTTACCCCGGTATTTCGGCCCAACTGATTGATAATCTGTTACAACAACCCGTTAAAGCAATGATTATCCAAAGTTACGGGGTCGGCAATGCACCGCAGGATCCTGCCTTGCTGGCGAGCTTTAAACGCGGTATCGAACAAGGTATTACGATTGTAAATTGTACTCAATGTTTCCGCGGCCGGGTTAATATGGGTGGCTATGCTACCGGAAACGCGTTGGCCGAAATCGGCGTTGTTTCAGGCTCAGACATGACTATTGAAGCGGCACTAACCAAGTTACACTATTTGCTTTCGCAAGATCTGTCCAACGAGGTTATTGCGGAACGTTTAACCGATAACTTGCGCGGCGAACTGACCACCGCGTAAAATCGTTAGACAATCGATAATTTATAATAATAAAGATAATGACAACCTTATGACAACACGTTCACCCGCTTTTGCTTCACGCCTAGGGTTTATTTTAGCCGCTGCCGGTTCCGCCGTCGGAGTTGGCAATATTTGGGGATTTCCAACACAGGCTGCCAGTAACGGCGGCGGTGCTTTTCTGCTTGTTTATCTTATTATGATAGCGCTGCTGGCCTACCCCATGTTGGTAGCAGAGATAACTATTGGTCGTATTCGTCGGCAGAACCCCATCGAAGCGTTGCGAAACATGTCAGAGCGCCCTTTTTGGCGTGGCTTTGGTCTGTTAAGCGGTATTGTCGGACTGGTTGTGTTAAGTCTCATTCTTAGCTTTTATGCGATCGTATCGGGCTGGTTAATTGCCTACATGCTGGCGCCTTTAATGGAGCTGTTGGGGCTGGCAAGTACCGCAGAATGGCTATTGACGTTTTCGTTAGAGCGCAACCTCATTACGATGTTGTTCTTTATGCTGTTAACCATCTACGTCGTGCGCTCCGGCGTCAACGACGGTATCGAGCGGTGGTCACGGCGGTTAATGCCATTGTTATTTGTTTTGCTGATTGCCATGGCTGCTTACATCCTGACGCTGGATGGTGCGATTGACGGATTGAAAATGTATTTAGTGCCGGACTTTTCAGCGATTTCCGATCCCAACCTGATTGTGCGAGCCATGGGCCAGGCGTTTTTCTCATTGTCACTCGGTGTCTGCGTAATGATGACTTATGGCGCGTACCTGTCTGAGAAAGAAAATATTCCAAAAACTGCAGCCTGGGTGGCGGGCATAGACACTTCTGTTGCTTTCTTAGCAGGCCTTTTAATTCTGCCAGCTATGTTCGTAGCACAGAATAATGGCGTGGCTATATATGCCGATGACGGCTCGCTACTATCTGCTGATACCCTGGTGTTTACCGTTCTACCGGCGATGTTTGATACCCTGGGCAGTGTCGGCCCGTTCGTGGCTATCGGCTTTTTCCTGCTGATGGTCATTGCCGCTATTACCTCGTCCATCTCCATGCTGGAAGCACCGGTTAATGCGTTACGTGAAGAAACGGCCTGCAACCGCCATAGCGGCGTGTGGTTGGTAGCATTTGTAGTGACCATACTTTCAACCATTATCATTTACCACTTTGAGACCCTATTCAGCTTTGTGATTACCCTCAGTACGGTCTATATGCAGCCGATAATGGCGCTCATCTTTGGTGTTATGTTGACCTGGGTGCTACGCCAGCATCGTTTGCTTAAAGCACTTCAACAAGGTTCACCGCAAATTAATCAGAGCCTGTTCTGGAAAATCTGGCCATGGTACGTCAAGTTTATTTGCCCGGTCTTAATCCTGCTGGTGATCTGGCGCGGTTAACCCGCGCCGTTTAGGTAACCAATAAGTCCATAAACTGGTTAACAGGCGTGTTAACCAGTTGCTGAGGGTCGCGATACAAACGCATAATCTGCTCCACCCGCTGACGCGCAAAACGCGTACGAAGATTGTTTTCAAACTTCTGCTCCAGCACCTTGAAGCCCTCTTCACGGCGACGGCGATGCCCGATTGGATATTCAACCTCAACCTTATCGGTTGCGCTGCCATCATTAAAAAAGACTTGTACCGCATTAGCGATGGAGCGTTTGTCCGGTTGGTGGTATTCCTCGCTGTAACGTTTGTCTTCACTGACAACCATTTTTTCGCGCAATGCATCGATTAGCGGGTTAGCCTGGTGGAATTCATCCTCGTAGTGATCGGCGGTCAGTTCACCGAAGATCAACGGTACTGCCGTCATATACTGTAAACAGTGATCGCGATCGGCGGGGTTAGCCAGCTCTCCCTGCTTAGAGATAATACGAATGGCGGACTCGTGGGTTGTTATTTCGATACGTTCAATCTGGTCAAGTTTATCCTCAACCTGCGGGTGTAATGTAACCGCAGCTTCGCACGCCGTTTGGGCATGAAACTCAGCAGGAAATGACAACTTAAACAAAATATTCTCCATCACGTAGCTGCCGTATTCTCGTTGAAATGAAAACTTTTGCTCGGCCTCTGGCTTAATCTGCTGATCTTTATTTGTTTTACTGAACAGCACATCGTAAAAGCCCCATTGCGGTGCGCTCAGCGCACCGGGGATGCCCATTTCTCCGCGCAGGCTAATATCCGCCAGGCGCACCGCACGAGAGGTGGCGTCACCAGCGGCCCATGATTTGCGCGAGCCCGCGTTTGGCGCATGCCGATAGGTCCGTAGTGACTGTCCGTCAACCCAGGCTTGCGAAACAGCTGCCATAACCTGCTCGCGGTTACCTCCCCACAGCCAGGTAGCGACGGCGGTAGAGGCTACTTTAACCAGCACAACGTGATCAAGACCGACTCGATTAAAGCTATTCTCAATGGCCAGGTTTCCCTGTATCTCATGAGCCTTAATCATCCCTTCCAGTACATCCTTAATGGTAAGCGGTTTATCCCCTCTTGCGACGCGCTGTTGCGAGATGAAATCAGCCAGTGCCAGAATCGCACCTAAGTTGTCTGATGGGTGCCCCCACTCGGCTGCCAGCCAGGTGTCGTTAAAATCAAGCCAACGTACAATACAGCCGATATCCCATGCTGCTTTAACCGGATCCAGGCAATACGACGTGCCGGGCACACGCGCTCCGTTCGGCACCTGCGTATTGGCAACAAGCGGCCCTAAATGTTTGGTACATTCGGGAAAACGTAATGCCAGAATGCCGCAGCCGATTGTGTCAGCCAGGCAATGCCGCGCGGTTTCCCACGCTTGTTCCGAGGTGACCTGATAGTTAATCACGTAATCGGCTATACGCTGTATCTCTGCATCATAATCAGGACGGTCTGTCCGCTCTGCAATAGTCATAGTATCCTCTCGAACGATTGGAATAACTGTTGTTAGTATAGCTACGCAGAATCGACAGGAACCGATCGATAGATAAAAAAAACCCGGAACCAATCCAGATTGTTCCGGGTATAGGGGAATGGCTCATGGGATGAGCCGTGCGCTAACTCTAAAAAAAGCGGTTAATTTTTAGTCTAGCCAAATTTTAGAAAAATACATAATTTTTTTTAAAATTTTTAAGTTAATAAATTATAAACGCTTTATTACCCCTATACCCAGCTTATCCACAGCTTACGCAACGCCTTTAAACAGCTTATAAAAGTTGGACGTTGTGGTTTCTGCAACCTCATTAAGCGTCAGTCCTTTAACATCAGCAACGCATTTTGCAACGTCTACCACATAGGCGGGTTGGTTTTGCTTGCCCCGATGCGGCACTGGCGCGAGCCATGGGCTGTCCGTTTCGATGAGTAACCGCTCCAACGGCAACGCCTTAACTACCTCGCGTAACGATTTAGCGTTAGCAAACGAAGCGATACCCGATATTGAGATATAGAAATCCAGTTCATCGATAGCTTGCTTTGCCATCTCCAAAGACTCTGTAAAGCAGTGCAGTACCCCGCCCGATTTTTCAGCACCGCCCTCTTTTAGTAAGCTAATAGTATCTTCACGTGCATCGCGGGTATGAATGATCAGCGGTTTGTCCAGCTCTTGTGCAACCTCAATATGGGCGGCGAAATTCTGTTGCTGTAGCTGTTTGCTTTCGGGATGATAGAAATAGTCGAGGCCAGTTTCACCGATAGCGACGACTCGACTATCGCTGGCCAGCTGCCGCAAGGACGATGCTACTTCATCAACGGGTGTCTGACTGTCTTGGACGTACAACGGATGTACGCCGCACGAAACCGAGACATCAGCATATTCCGCTACGGCGGCCTGCATGGCAGCGTAGTCTTCTAAGGTTACACAGACACACAGCATGTGCTGCACGTCATTATTACGCGCATTTTCGATAATCTGAGGTAGTTCCAGGCCAATTTTTTGCGGATCTATTTTATCTAAATGACAATGCGAATCGACGTACATTAAAACTCCTGCTAAGCATATATTTTTGCGATCAGTCTACCATATTCATGGCTTAACGTGTGTGTCAGGCGCCGTATTCGTTGCTCAATGTCGGTATCCTGATCGTCGACAATAGCCAGCCCAATCCAACAACTGCCGCCCGGTTGCCGCAACATGCACGTAACACTAGCAGTGATATTCGGATTATATTCACCACTATCAGGCAAATTAATATCGATATGGATTGTACTGTGCAGCGGCGGTATATCGACGGTTGCCGGCAGGGGTACAAAAATTAATAGTTGTTCGAACCGGGCTAAGGTGCTTTGAGCAAGCTCCAGAGCATCATTAAAACGATGGCTAAGTTGTGGTATTGAAGCCATGATAAGTCCATTGTTGCCAACAAAGACTTAACAATAGCGGTAAATTTAATCCTTTTGACTGACGATAGCGCTGACGCAATTGTCGGCATTCATCGACAGCTTTAAGCAGTCGCTCTGTATGCAAGTTGTGCTGATTTGTCAGCTCCCTGTAGCGTGGTTGTAACTCGGTGTAATTAAAGCGCGCACTGGCGATGCTTTGTGTCGCCGCTGACAGATCAAGTAACAAGCGTTCAGTTATGTCAAGCCACTCAGTAGCTTTGCTCTTGTCTTTGATAACCGGTGGCAGGGCCCCGGCAAACAAGGTGCTTAATAAACTGTTGGCCGACTCGTGATCGTCGTTGCCGGCTACCGCAGGTAATTGCAAATTAATCCATTGCATGCGGCTTCGTAAAGTTGGTAGCAGCTGTTCGGGTTGCTGTACCGAAATTAGCCAAAACATATTAGCGGGTGGCTCTTCCAACACCTTTAGTATGGCATTACTCGCCTGCTCAGTCAGTTTATCCGCGGGTGTTAAGATGGCAACTCTGGCACCGCCCTGGTTTGCAGTCTGTAGCAGTTTATTCTGCAGTTTACGCACTTCGTCGATGCCAATACTGGTTTCTTCCCGCGCGTCGATATGCCAAAAATCAGGATGACTGCCAGCCTGGTATAGCTTACATGATTTACACTGCCCACAGGCGCTTTTATCGGGCTGCTGGCACAGCAAAAAATTGGCCAATGTCTGCAAGAACTGGTCACTACCCTGTTCCGGCGCATGCCGCAAATAATATGCGTGTGCTAAACGTTGCTGTTTAGCACTGTCGATAAGACGAAGCCAAGGTTCACGTAACCAGGGATAACTCATACAAATAATTTCTCTTCGATAGCGCGGAGTATATCTTTGTGCACCTGTTGCATGGGTTGCGAGGCATCGATAGCAACTATTGAGGGGTCTGCAGCCACCAGTTGCTGGTAACGTGCCCGGGTGCGTTCAAAGAACGCTAGATCTTCTTGTTCGATACGATCCAGTTCGCCTCGCCCCTTTGCGCGCTCCAGGCCGGCCTCAGCATCGATATCCAGATACAAAGTAAGATCCGGCTTAAACTCACCCAGAGTAAGCTGCTTTAGTTGCTGTAGTTTTTCACTACCCAATTGTCGGCCGCCACCCTGATAGGCCTGTGACGACAAGTCATGGCGGTCGCCGATGACCCAGCGACCTTTATCCAGTTCCGGTTTAATCACGTTATCGACAAGCTGAACGCGACTGGCATACATGAGCAATAGCTCTGTCATTGCACTCACTTGTTCCTGCCACTGCTTCTTTACTAAGTCTCTCAACGCTTCAGCCATCGGTGTGCCACCGGGTTCTCGAACAGTTTCTGCCCTTATACCCTTGGCCTGCAGATGGCTCACGATACTTGCAATAGCCGTACTTTTACCGGCTCCTTCAAGCCCCTCTATAACAATAAACTTGCCGTTCATATTATTCCTTGTCCTGCTGATGCGGCTTGATCTGATACTTATAAACCGCTCGGTTATGCTCCTCAAGCGTTTTAGAGAAAACATGACCGCCGCTATTGTCCGCAACAAAATAAAAGTAGTCCGTTTGTGCCGGCTGAGCCGCCGCAGCTAATGATTCCGCCGATACCATTGCAATGGGTGTTGGCGGTAAACCGTCGATGCGATAAGTGTTATAAGGCGTTTTCGTACGCAGGTGCTGACGCGTTAAATTGCCATCAAAATCATCAATTCCATAGATCGTTGTCGGGTCTGACTGCAGCCGCATGCCGTTATTGAGCCTGTTACAAAATACACTGGCTACGGTTTCACGCTCACCGTCGATACCGGTTTCCTTTTCGATGATAGAAGCCAGTATCAGCAACTCATAAGGGGTTGATACCGGACACTCGCGGTTACGAGCGCGCCACGCATCGTCAAGTTCTCTTTCAAGTTCTTCGTGCGCCTGGGTTAGTAACTCAAGATCACTGGTCTGCGCGCGGTAGCTGTATGTTTCGGGTAAAAACAAACCCTCCGGGCTGGGGTAGTCCTGCAAAAAAGGTAGTTGTTCAGACAAACTGTCAGTTGTTAGTTCAGCACTCAAATAAGGCTGCTGTTTAAGCTGCTGCAGCCACTCACTAAAACGCAGTCCTTCGATTAATGTCACCTTAAACTGCTTTTCGTCGCCACGCGCTAGTTTTTGCCAGAATTGCTGCCAGGAGTCAGCAGGAGATATTTCATAAAGCCCTGCTTGTATGCGATCAACGCCAATAAAAAATTGTGCTAAACGATAATCGAGGGTGTTACTGGTGCGAGCAAAATGCTGATTAACTCTGGCACTAATCGAGCGGGCTGTATCGCCTCGCTTTACTTGCAGTAACATTTGCTCGTGTGTCGAGTTGGCTAAGGGCTTTTCAAGGTATGCAAGAGCCATACTGCGCACTGCCAGCCCGGCAATAGCCACGGTAATGACTAACACAACGACACTAATGATGAGTTTTTTTAGCATGCAGTCAATTGCTTTAACAGCTCAGGTAAATCAGTACTCAAAACTTTACCATTTAATTGTTTAATTGGCACGGCTCCACGCACACTATTGCAAACAAATGCTTGATCTGCCTGGTATAAATCCTCAAGTGTAAACACGCCCTGGTTTACCCTTCCCAGCCATTGCTGGTCGATTATGACTTGTCGCGCAACGCCTGCTACCCCGGCCTGTTGTAATGACGGCGTAAACCACTGGTCACTACTGCGCCAAAAGATATTACCCTGGCAGCACTCGAGCAACGCATTGTGATGATCGAGTACCAAAAGGTCGTCCACGCCCCTCTCTTCACGTTCCCGGGCAAGTAACACCTGTTCCAACCGGTTCAGTGTTTTTAAGCCGGCTAATACCGGCTGACGTGCCAGTTGCAGCGCAGCCACGGCAACTGTGTCGATAGTTGCTGCAACCGGCGGTAACGGACTAACTTGCATATAGGTATTTGACTCTACCGCCGCCGGAGGCATATATCCACGACCACCAAATCCGCGGGTAACGATAATTTTTGCCACGCCGTCTGGCTGGCCTGCGGTCAACTCTGCCAACCAGGCCTCAACTTGTTGCCGCTCAGGCACCGGCAGTGCCAAGCGCTGGCTGGCTAGCACTAACCGCTGCCAATGGTAATCCCACCATAAAGGCTTACCATTATGCAAACGTAGGGTTGTAAAATGGCCATCGCCAAACTGTAAGCCACGATCCAGCGGCTGGTAATGTTGTTTTCCGTTGCACAAAATCATGATTTATCGTCAGTGCGTGTCGCTCCACAAACAAAAAAGGCAGCCCCAAGGACTGCCTTTCGCTAATTAAAACGTAGCGGTTGACGATTAATCGTCAGAGTGAGCCGATACGTAATCAATAGCTGCTTGAACAGTTTTAATTTTCTCAGCTTCTTCATCTGGAATTTCTGTTTCAAATTCTTCTTCCAGTGCCATCACTAGTTCAACAGTATCCAGTGAGTCAGCGCCCAGGTCGTTTTCAAAAGAAGCTTCTGGTTTAACTTCTTCTTCTTTAACGCCCAACTGCTCGATGATGATTTTCTTTACGCGTTCTTCGATAGTGCTCATGATATTAAAATCCTTCAATAGTCGTCACGAGTGTCAAATTTGGCTGTAGTGTAGTGAATGCAGCCACAATAATAAAGTAAAAATTAGCTTAAAATAAACAGGTCGTACCCCTTGAGGGTTAAACCATTGCCATTCCGCCGTTTACATGAATTGTTTCGCCGGTAATATAAGCTGCCCCGGGCGAAGCTAAAAAGGCAACTGCTGCTGCGACTTCTTCAGGTTTGCCCAGACGTTCTGTTGGAATATTGGCAAAAATCGCTTGTTTCTGATCATCAGTCAAGGATTTCGTCATATCGGTATCAATAAAGCCCGGCGCAACGCAGTTGACGGTAATGCCGCGCGCCGCCACTTCTTTTGCAAGGGACTTACTAAAACCCACCAACCCGGCTTTTGCCGCACAATAGTTAACCTGGCCCGGATTGCCCGTGGTTCCGACCACCGAGCTGATGTTTATGATGCGCCCATTGCGACGTTTCATCATGCCGCGAATCACGGTTTTACAAACTCGGAAAACAGCTGACAAATTGGTATTAATCACTGAATCCCACTCATCATCCTTCATTCGCATCATTAAATTATCACGGGTGATACCAGCGTTGTTGACCAGAATATCAATTTTGCCAAACTCTTTTTCCAGTCCCTTCACGGTTTCGGCTGTCTGCTCAGCATCGGTCACGTTGAGCGCAATACCTTTACCCTTTTCGCCTAAATAATCACTAATCGCACTAGCCCCTTGTTCAGAAGTTGCGGTGCCAATAACAAAAGCACCCTGAGCAACTAATGACTCAGCAATGGCTTTACCAATGCCGCGGCTTGCGCCGGTGACCAGCGCCACCTGTTCTGCTAGAGATTGCATAAATTTATCTCCCGTTATAATTGTTCAAACGCATCCGGACTGTTAAGTGCTGTACAGCCAAATGCTTTGGTTATGCGTTTATTAAGCCCGGTCAGAACCTTGCCTGGTCCGATCTCGTAGGCTGCTTCAATATCCATGGTGGCTAGCTTTTCAATTGTTTCGGTCCAGCGTACCGGATAGTACAACTGCCTTACCAACGCATCTTTAATCGCTTCTTCATCGCTGTTGGCACTGACATCGACATTATTAATAACTGCCACAGTCGGTGTATTAAAATCGACATTTTTTAGCGCTGCACGCAATTGCTCGGCTGCTGGCTTCATGAGTTCACAATGTGACGGGACGCTTACCGGTAACGGTAACACGCGTTTGGCTCCGGCCGCCTTTAATGCTTCAGCGGCGCGGGCAACGGCGTCTTTATGGCCGGCAATTACCACCTGACCGGGGGAATTATAATTGACCGGTGTAACCACCTCGTCTTCTGCCTGTTGTTGGCAAATTTCAGCAATTTGATCATCGTCTAAGCCGATCACCGCTGCCATTGCGCCAACACCGGGCGCTACAGCTCCCTGCATGGCCTCGCCGCGTAAGGCAACCAAACGTACGGCGTCAGCAAAGTTAATGACGCCGGCACAAACTAATGCCGAGTATTCGCCCAAACTGTGACCCGCCATGGCGTTTACATCGCCTAAACCGTTTTCTTTTGCGACACGAAATAGCGCGACACTGGCCGTTAATAGTGCCGGCTGTGTTTTGCGGGTATCATTGAGCTGCTCTTCGGGGCCATTCTGAACTAATTCCCATAAGTCATACCCCAACACCTTACTCGCCTCGTCAAAAGTGGCTTGAATCTGCGGGTACTGAGCGGCGACATCGGCTAACATACCAACGGTCTGTGAGCCTTGCCCCGGAAATAATAATGCTGTTGTTGTCATATTGCCCTCTTAATACTTAACCAGTGCGGAGCCCCAGGCAAAACCGCCACCGAAAGCTTCTAATAATAAGGTTTGTCCACGTTTTACGCGACCATCACGTACCGCCCAGTCTAATGCAATGGGCACTGACGCTGCAGAGGTATTGCCGGTTTTATCCAGGGTTACTACAACCTGCTCCATCGGCATGGATAACTTTTTTGCCGTCGCCTTAATAATACGTAAGTTTGCCTGATGCGGAATCAGCCAGTCTAAATCGGCCGAAGTCATCTGGTTAGCCTGCAAGGTTTTAGTCACTAACTCACTAAGCTTTGCCACCGCAACCCGAAAAACTTCGTTTCCTTTCATATACATCCAGCTGCTTTCCGGCGTTCCCTCAGCACTTATACCGCGCGTAGTTCGAACCGGTTGTTTAGCGCCCAGTAAATGGCCATATTCACCAGCGCTATAAAGGTGAGTTGAAATAATACCTGCGCTTTCACCAGCTTCCAGTAACACCGCCCCGGCACCATCACCAAATAATACCACGGTGTTTCGGTCATCCGGATCACAGAGTCGCGCTAATACATCGGTGCCTATGACTAAAATCTTTTGATGCTGACCCGTACGTATGAATTGGTCAGCAACACTGAGTGCATAAATAAAGCCTGAGCAAGCGGCACCAACGTCAAATGCCGGAATCGAACTCACTCCCAACATTTGCTGAATTTCACAGGCTGCACTTGGGAATGCATGCTCAGCAGAGGTTGTCGCGACGACGATCATGTCCACCTCAGTGGCACTGCAACCAGCAGCATCTAGCGCACGTTTTGCCGCCTCAAAACCTAAGGTTGCGGCACTTTCATCTGCGTTTGCGATGCGTCGCTCTTTTATTCCTGTTCGTTCTGTAATCCACGCGTCTGAGGTGTCGACTCGCTGTGATAAATCATCGTTCGTCAGGCGTTGCTCAGGTAAATAGTGACCTGTGCCTGCGATAGTTGAATAGCTCATAACTGTGCTTAATGTTGTTCTAACAGGACCGACTCAACCCGATCTTTTATCCGCTCGGGGAGTTGTGCTTGTGCTTCTGTTATCGCTTGCCTTATTGCACTACCGAATGCTTTTGCATTGGCACTACCATGGCTTTTAATAACCACACCGCGCAATCCTATCAAACTCGCACCGTTATAGTGGTCGGGCTTCAACCGATCCCAGGATTTTTGTGTGCGTTTTTGTAAAAAACGAAAGAATAAGCGGTACATCCAGTGAGACATTAACGCGGACTTAAGCTGATCGACAATCAATGTTGCCAGGCCTTCACAACTTTTAAGTGCAATATTGCCAACAAACCCGTCACACACGATGACATCGGCTTTACCACTAAACAAATGATTGCCTTCGACAAAACCGGTGTAATTGACATGTTCGGAGCTAGCCAACCGCAACGCGGCATTTTTAACCACGTCGTTACCTTTAATTTCTTCCTCACCCATGTTCAGTAAAGAAACGTTTGGACTACTGATATCTTCCAATATTTGCGCGGCAACACTACCCATTACGCCAAATTGAAATAACGTTTCTGAATCGCAGCTTGCGTTAGCACCTAAATCAAGAAGATAAGATCGGCCACCCAATTGATTGGGTAACGCCGCCATTAACGCAGGACGAAGTACGCCGGGCAATGTTTTTAGCTGAAAATAGGCCTTGGCCATTAATGCGCCGGTGTTGCCGCCACTGACTACGCCATCAGCTTCGCCTTTCGCCAGCAGTTCCAGCGCGATACTCATCGATGAGTGAGGTTTAGCACGTAGTGCCTGGCCAGGTTTCTCATCCATTTCGACCACTTGATCGGCGTGCACGAAGGTGACTTGGGGGTGTTCGTCTAGCTTATATTGGGAAAGTAAAGGAATTACACTATCGTGTTGACCCACGACGAGGAAGTGATGAGGTGTGCCCTCATTGATTAATTGGCACAATGCGTCAATTACAATAGAGGGGCCGTTATCGCCCCCCATTGCATCAATCGCTAATTTAATTTCAGGCATGGCCTGGAAATTACTTATTAACGACCTTACGACCTTTGTAAAAACCGTCAGCTGTTACGTGGTGGCGACGATGTGTCTCACCAGAGGTAGAATCAACCGACAGTGTAGGGCCGCTGATTGCATCGTGTGAACGACGCATGTCGCGTCTTGAACGACTTTTCTTGCTTTTTTGAACAGCCATTTACGCTATCTCCTAGTTATTTACGCTTTAATTCTTGCAACACCGAAAACGGGTTTTCCGAGTCATCTTCTGACGGCTCTTCAATTTCGCCCCACGTCATCGCGTCGCGATCTACCTGACAATCTTTAGGGTCATGCTTGGCCACCAAAGGCATCGCCAGAATTAATTCATCTTCGACTAAACCGTGCAGGTTAATCTCGCCAAACTCATTTACTTCGACCGCTTCGTAGCGTTCAGGTAATTCGTCTGAGCTCTGCTTAGAAGAAACAGGAGCATACGCAAATTGCGCCGAGATATCAACCGCAAAAGGCTCATTACAACGCTGACAGGTTAACTTGACTGCAGTTTTTGCCGAACCGGCGAAATAACTTACACCTTGTTCGTCAATACCAAACTCGACGTTAACGTCCGGATCATGTTCACTGACTTCCGCCAGTAAGCTTTGAAAACGCGACAGCGTTTTTACCGGAACTAAACCATCAAACGTTTGCTTTTTATTCGCACTTTTAACGGGATCAACCGTTACGGGAATTCTTACCTTTTGCATAGCGGGCGCAGTCTACCTTAGTCGTTGGGTCTAGGCAAGCGAATTATCGCCAGCCAGCGGGTTAATCTGGTGCTTACGTAACATCCTTAGCAATTCAATACATGGCAATCCAATCAGGGTGTTAGGGTCATCACCTATGAGCGAATCGAACAAGCTAATACCTAATCCTTCGCTTTTAAAGCTACCCGCACAATTCAGCGGTTGCTCCAGTTCAACATACTGCTGTAATTCAGCAATTGTTAAATCATTACGGAATTTCACCGAAAAAGGCACACAAATAACATCTGCCTTATCGGCCCGGGCATCATATACACAAAGCCCGGTTAAAAACACGACGGTTTTACCGACAAAACGCTGTAGTTGTGCCACTGCTCTTGCAGTGCTGTGAGGCTTGCCTAAAATATCACCGTCACACACAGCGACCTGGTCCGAACCAATAATAATCGCGTCAGCAAAATCGGGGTTTTGCTTGGCCACCGCACGCGCCTTTTGCTCTGCCAATCTGGCAACGAGCGTCTGCGGCGCTTCATCGGCGAGCGGCGTTTCGTCAATGTCAGGCTTTGCGACCTGATAATCTAAATGTAGTTTATCCAGAATAGCACGTCTAAACGGGGACGATGAGCCCAGTACTAAGGTTCGCTTACTCATAATATCTCTTCGGCGTTCGTTTAAATAAGTGTTGGTAACTGATTCAAATCGCTAATCACAACATCCGCACCGGCGGCTGTTAGCCTGGTTGCATCATGCACACCAAAGTCAACACCGATAGCATAGGTCCCTGCCGCTTTTGCCATTCTCATGTCGTGTTCAGAGTCACCGACCATTACCGTCTGGTGCGGCTCAAATTGCAGTTGCGCCATTAATTCGTGCAACATCTGCGGGTGCGGTTTGCCGCGTGTTTCGTCAGCGCAGCGCGAGGCGTCAAAAAAGTCACTCATGGCAACCTCACGCCACACACGGTCAAGCCCCTTCCTTGCCTTACCCGTTGCCACAGCAATAATGTGCTGACGCCTTTTCAACTCTTCAAGCACTGCAAGCGCAGTTGGAAACAATGGCGTTGGGGTTACATTTAAATCGACATACTCATCACGGTAGCGGGCTAAAAACGCATCATACTGAGCACTGGGTAACACCCCGAACAAACGCTCAATCGCAGGTTCCAGACTCAGTCCGATAATATCTTTAACGGCCTGTACCTCAGGCACTGGTAGACACATATGTTTTGCTGTCACCTGCATAGACGACACGATGCGGTCAATCGAGTCCATCAGCGTGCCGTCCCAATCAAAAATAACTAAACGTGACTGCATTTATATCGCCGTTAATCGTGTTAGTAAGTCGCTCAATGCGGGCTCAAGTGGGGCTTCGAAGTGACATTCCCGTTCGGTTTTTGGATGCGTAAACGTCAGCTGCCAGGCATGCAAAAACAACCGCCGCAAGCCCAGCTGCTGCATCTGTTCATCAAACTCGCGGTCGCCGTATTTGGGATCGCCAGCAATCGGGTGACCGGCATGTAAGGCATGCACTCGAATTTGATGGGTGCGGCCGGTTACCGGAGAGGCTTCCACCAGGGTTGCCTGTTGATAACGTTGCTGGATTCTAAAACGAGTCAACGACGGCTTGCCTTCGGCATCAACCCGAACCATACGCTCACCTGACTGCAGCGTATTTTTTTGTAACGGTGCTTCTACCTGACGGCAACTTTTCTGCCATTGCCCTCTAACCAGGGCTAAGTATTGCTTGTTGACGGACTTTTCCCGTAATTGTTCATGCAGTGCTTTAAGTACCGAGCGCTTTTTGGCCACCATTAATAGGCCACTGGTATCCCGATCCAAACGGTGTACCAGTTCCAGATTTTTATCGTTAGGTCGCAACGCCCGCAATGCTTCGATTAGTCCGAATTTAAGCCCTGAACCACCGTGCACCGCAATACCTGAAGGCTTGTTAACCACCATCAAGTGATCATCTTCATAGATAATGGCGTCCGCCAGTGCCTGCACTTGTTCCAGTTTCGCGGACGGTAACTCAGGACGTTCCGACAGCTTAACCGGTGGAATACGGATGGTATCGTCGGGTTGTAACTTGTAATCGGGTTTAATCCGCTTCTTGTTAACCCGAACCTCGCCTTTGCGGACAATACGGTAAACCAACGACTTCGGCACTCCCTTAAGTTTCGTCATAAGAAAGTTATCGATGCGCTGTCCGGTTTCGTCCTGGCTTACCTGATGAAAGGTAACTTCATGCTGAATCATTTTCATGGCGCGGATTTTATCACTAAGCTCAACAACATGCATGCAAATTGTCGCTTGTATTAGGGGTTGTTTATGTGAAATAATGAAGTGTCAAAAAATATCCTGTGACGGGACAAGAAGGTATAAAAAGTGCCAGATGAGCTGGCCGCCCCACAGGTGAAAGCGACACATATAATTTGAGTTTCGCGCAATTGACACATTTTGCCGGAGTCCTCCACGTCCTCATACGACCAACTACACGTGTTGTGTAATGTAGCGTCGAGATGAGGAATGCACGGAGCTGATAACGTAAAGAGGCAGAATGCAGGTTCAGTTGCTGATTAACCTAATAGCGACAGCATGACGCGTAACGTTAAGCGAAAGCGCTGAGTTACCAAGCACAGTCAAGCCAATTTTTGTTACACGTTATTGAATTAATGACGGGTAACGCAGCATTGTAACGCTGCAAACAAACAATTTAACGATAGTGCATTAGCGCTGCTTTAACAGCGCGTCATGCTGTGGCGTAGCAAGATTGAGTCACAGTAATGAAAAGAATGTTAATTAATGCCACGCAGTTAGAAGAACTGCGTGTAGCGCTGGTAGACGGCCAACGCTTATATGATCTCGATATTGAGAGTCCCGGCCACGAGCAGAAAAAAGCCAACATATATAAAGGCAAAATTACTCGCATCGAGCCAAGTCTAGAAGCTGCTTTCGTCGATTACGGCGCCGAGCGACACGGATTCCTCCCCTTAAAAGAAATCGCAAAAACCTACTTCCCCGAGGGTTACACGTTCCAGGGTCGTCCCAACATTAAAGATGTTGTAAAAGAAGGCCAGGAAGTCATTGTCCAAATTGACAAAGAAGAACGCGGCCAAAAAGGCGCAGCCTTAACGACCTTCATCTCTCTTGCCGGTAGTTATTTGGTATTGATGCCAAACAACCCGCGAGCAGGTGGTATCTCGCGTCGCATCGAGGGCGATGAGCGCTCAGCGTTAAAAGAGGCCTTGAGTGAACTTAACGTGCCCAAAGAAATGGGGCTTATTGTTCGTACTGCCGGTGTGGGCAAATCAAAAGAAGAACTGGAGTGGGATTTAAATGTTCTACTGCATCATTGGTCTGCCATCAGTGATGCAGCTAGTGACCGCCCTGCTCCGTTTTTAATCCATCAGGAAAGCAACGTTATCTTCCGAGCGCTGCGTGATTACTTACGCCGTGACATCGGCGAAGTACTGATAGACAGTAAAAAAGTTTTCGAACAAGTCCGCAATCATATTCAGTTGATCCGTCCTGACTTTGTTAATCGGGTTAAGCTTTATGACGGCGATGTACCGCTGTTCAGCCATTACCAAATTGAGAGCCAGATAGAGTCTGCATTCCAGCGTGAAGTTCGGCTGCCATCAGGCGGTTCTATTGTTATAGATCCGACCGAAGCATTGACCTCGATAGATATTAACTCATCACGCGCTACCAAAGGCGGTGATATCGAGGAAACTGCGTTACAAACCAACCTGGAAGCGGCTGAAGAGATTGCACGCCAGTTACGTTTGCGGGATTTAGGCGGTTTGGTAGTCATTGACTTTATCGATATGACCCCTGCCCGTCATCAACGCGAAGTAGAAAACCGGTTGCGTGACAGCCTGGCTCAGGATCGGGCACGTATTCAGGTGGCACGAATTTCCCGCTTTGGTTTGCTGGAAATGTCGCGGCAGCGACTGCGTCCTTCACTGGGCGAGTCAGCCAACAGTGTTTGCCCCCGCTGTGATGGCCAGGGCACTATTCGTTCCAGCGAATCGTTGGCTTTGTCGATTCTGCGCTTAATCGAAGAAGAAGCGATAAAAGACAATACCGTACAAGTGCAGGCTCAAGTGCCGGTACCTGTGGCGACTTACTTATTAAACGAAAAACGGTCAGCGGTTAACAAAGTTGAAGAACGTCACAACGTTAAAGCGGTTATTATTCCCAATCATCATTTGGATACACCGCACTTTGAAGTCATCCGCATTCGTGATGACGAAGTCCCTGAAGCTGCCAGCTTCCAGTTGGTAAATAAACAGGAAAAGGACGAATCAGTAGCAATAACACTAACCAAAGATCGTCAACAGTTAGAAGAACCGGCGTTGAAGGGTCTGCAGGCGCCTGCAGCTGCACCACCGCCAGCACCGGCTGCAGCAGCTCCAACTCCGGCAGCAACAGCGGCTTCTGGTCCTTCATTGTTTGCGCGGTTAGGTAAGTGGTTGGTCAGCTTGTTTGCCAGTGGCGATGAGCAACAACAGCAAAGCCAGAACAACGACCGCAATAATCGCGGACAGCGCAGTAACAATAACCGTGGTGGCCGCAATCAGCGCGGCGGCAATCGCCGTTCGCGTCAGCGCCCGCGTAATGACAATCGTAAAGCGACTGACGACTCGAAAACAGACAACAAAGCGCAAGAAGAGCGTCAGGATGATCGCCAGGACAATCGTTCAGGTGATTCGCGCTCGAATAACTCGCGTCGCAGTAATAATAACCGTCGCGGACGTGGTCGCAATCGCAACCAAAATCGTAAACCTGAGCAAGAGCAGAACAATCAAACAGCTGCGCAGGAAGCAGAAAAAGTCGAGCGCGAGCAAAAGCCAGCTCCGGCTAATGAGCAGGAACAGCCGCGGACACCGAAAAAACGTCGTTCACAAAAGAACCTGGAACGTTCTGTTCGTGTTAAAGGCGCAGCAACCGACAGCGCTGCGACTGAATCGTCGGTAGCGGCTAAGACTGAGAAAAAGCAGGACGCTAAACCTGCGGCTGACACCGCGACTAAATCGGAGTCCGCAGCTAACGATAAACCTGCACAAGAGAATTCAACTGCGGATCAAGCACGCGAGCCTCGCGAGCCGTCTCCGAAAGTGTTGGCTTCTAAAGTGAATGACCCGCGTTTGCAAGCGGCAGCCGAGTTAGTTCAGGCGGAGCAACAGCCAGCTCCTGAGCAACAGCAGGCTGAACAGGAACCCGTGCAGCAGCCTGAATCTGAGCCTTCGACACCTGAACCTGCCACTGCAGAGCAGCCGGAAGCTAAGGCTGATTCAACGTCTGTAGAAGCGACTGAGCAGCGCCCTGCTGAATCTGACGCTGAAGCTGACGCGAGCCTCCAGGCAGAAACTGCGGCTGAAGAAGTAGAAACAGCTGAGCCTAAGACTCAAACGCACAGTAATGCTGGTGAAACTGAGCCAACAATTGAAGACAATGAGCCTGAAAAACCGGCTAAGACTGAACGCAACCGCTCGCGCCGGTCGCCACGTCACCAACGTGCAGCCGGACAGAAGCGCAAACGTGAGAAGCAGGAAGCGGGTAATGACCAGGCGGCCAACGCGGTAGTCAGCCCAATCTACCCCAGCAGCGCTAAAAGTAAGGCTTTTGCCGATATGACTAAAGCTAGCCCGAGCCCTCGTGAAGGTGAGTTTACGCCATTCCCGGTGGCACCGGCTACAGCGCGTCACGGCTATGCCCAACCGCAGAAAATTACCTCGGTCACACAGCCGGCATCTTCGGCGTATGCCGATATGGCGAAGTGCTCTCCTGACGCGTACTAGCAGTCAAACGCGGATAAACAAAACCCCGCAGTCCTAAACAGGATTGCGGGGTTTTTAATAGTCAGTTAGGCAGATTAATTAATTCGAATGAGTGCTTTGTTCTTTTCTAGGGTTTTTAAGCCGATGCCTTTTACATCCAGCAACTGCTCAAGCTCGGTGTAACCGCCCAATTGCTCGCGTAGCTTAATAATTTCTTCGGCCCGTTTTACACCCACGCCAATCATTACTGCTGACAACTCCGCCGCCGTGGCTGTATTAATATCTAACAGTGTTTCCTTTGCGGGCGTTTCTGCCGCCTGAGTATAAACAGCCATGGGCTCAGGTGCGGCTGCACTGGTTAACGGAGCGGCACTCACTGCTCCGCTGGCAGTTACAGTAAAAGCGAGTGATGCAATTGCAGATAAATAAGTTTTCCGTAACATAAGGCTTCCTCATCGTTAGTTTGTTTACGCTTGTCTTATTAAGAAAAACAGCAAACTAACTATAGTTCAGCCATAGCAACGTCTAACCATATACGATAATGCGCTAACTTAATTCAGCCAATATCTCAAGCACGGCCTGGTGTGGGTTGTCTGCCTGAGTGACAGGACGCCCAATCACCATAAAGTCTACACCGGCCTGTTGCGCCTGACGCGGCGTTAAGGTGCGCTTTTGATCATCCTGTTGCGCTGCTGCCGGCCGTATTCCCGGCGTCATTAACTTAAACGCGGCGCCAAGTTCATCGTGCAACATTTTTGCTTCCTGCGCTGAACAGACAACGCCATCTAAACCTGCACGTTGCGTTAGTTTTGCCAATCGTAATACCTGCTCACGTACCGGCACGATGATGCCAATATCCGCAAGGTCACTTTCATCCATTGATGTAAGCACCGTCACAGCAATAAGCAAGGGCCTCTTGTCCGTTGGTAATTCCTGTAATGCCGCGTTGGCAGCCTGCATCATTTTTAGACCGCCACTGGCATGCACGTTAACCACGTCGACGCCCAGCTTGGCAGCAGCAGTAACGGCTTTGGCAACGGTATTAGGAATATCATGGAATTTTAAGTCCAAAAACACAGAAAAGCCTTTTTCTACCTGCTCACTAACCCAGTCCGGCCCTTCTGTCGTAAACAGCTCTTTACCGACTTTTATACCGACCTTGCCAGGATCAAGTTGTGACACCATAGCATCAGCTTGTATTCGGTTATGATAATCCAATGCAATATAAACGCTTGGTAAGCTCATTATTATTTCACCTATTCACCGTCAATACCAAAAATGGGTTTAGTTGTGCTCCAGCTTTTGCAACTTGGGCATTGCCAATACAGGGTGTGCCCCGAAAATCCACAATGCCTACAACTATACTTGGGTCGTTGGGCGATATGTTCCGCTACCATTCGCTGCAGTATTTTTAGGCTTTCACGCGCACTTCCCACGTCGGCTGCGCGAATATGAAAGTCCATTAGCTGATGGAAGCCTCGCATGGTTGGGTGCTGCTCCATAGAGCTGCGTATAAACTGCTCGGCAGCATCGCCACCCTGAGTTGCGAAGATATATTCGGACAATGCAATCGTAGCACTGGTACCCGCATTTTTTTCTACACAATGGTGTAAAAACTCAATATAGGGTGTTTGATCGCCCTGTTTTTTATAAATGCTTTCTAGTGGTTTTAATACTTCACTGACAAAACTTTTATCTTGCTGCAAAACTCGTTGCAGGTAACTTGTTGCCAACTCTGTTTGATTATCTTGTTGGTACAATAGTCCCAAAGCAATACTTGCCCGCACACAGTTGTCGTCGTGCTTAAGCGCCTTTTTATAATGTTTTACCGCTTCGCTGCCTTGCTCCATTTGCGCTAATTCACAGTAAAGCTGAGCTACAACTATCTCGATATGTCGGTCATCCCGAGTTAACCGAAGTGCTGTTTTTATCGCTTTATCCCACTCATGGGTTGCTTGATACAGCTCTAACAAATTTTTGCGGCTGCGCTCACGAAAATACTTATGCCGTTGTAAGCCGGAAAACATTTGCTCAGCGCGGTCGTAAATACCCGCAGCGAGATAATCTTTGCCGAGCTCGTACATGGCAGTTAGACGGTCATTTTCGGTGATATTTGGACGTGAGGTTAAATTCTGGTGGATCTTTATGGCACGCTCAACTTCGCCGCGGCGGCGAAAAAGCTTACCCAGCGTCCAGTGAGTTTCGAGGGTTTCACTATCTACATCTAATAGCTCAACAAATAAATCAACCGCCTTGTCCGGCTGATCTGACAGTAGCAGATTTAAGCCGGTGGCATACTGTTTTGAAAACCGTTGTTGTTCTTTGCGCTCTTCACTACGTACACTGTTCCGCCCCATAAACCAGCCATAAGCGGCGGCAACAGGTAATAAAAGGAACAGTAACTCAAGCATTAGCTATTACGCCTCGGCATCTGGTTTTGCTTCTGACTCGTTCTGTTGGCGCAGCTTGTTAAACTTTCTAAGCAGGCGCTGGTAGCGTAGCTTCCAACGTAATGTCGAAAGAAAATAAAAAATTAACGAAATTAAAAAACCGAAGCCCATAAAAATGCCGGCAACGGCGGCAATGGATAGCTCTGCGCTAAACGCCAGAAAGTTTACTTGCACCTGGCCGGCATTCTGCGCGCCAAACGCTAATGCAACGAAAAATATCACCAGGATTGGGATCACGACTAACAATTTTTTAAGCATGTGCATCCTCAGCTGCTACCCATAAAAAAACGGCATGCCAGTATAGCATGCCGTTTTTATCATTCGAGTACAAAGATTAACTAAAATTATCAACGCGTTCTCGTAATTCCTTGCCTGCTTTAAAGTGAGGGACATATTTTGCATCCAGCTCGACTTTTTCACCAGTCTTTGGATTACGGCCGATACGCGGCGCGCGATAATGCAACGAAAAACTGCCGAAGCCTCGTATTTCGATGCGTTTTCCG
Organism: Idiomarina sp.; assembly: GCF_019431395.1. NCBI lineage: Bacteria > Pseudomonadati > Pseudomonadota > Gammaproteobacteria > Alteromonadales > Idiomarinaceae > Idiomarina > Idiomarina sp. The sequence goes on along the minus strand of NZ_CP080268.1, from coordinate 900,696 downwards.
TGAGCCAGACTTTGAACCATCTGCTCAAGGATATCCTTAACACTCGCTTCAACGACCGTAGGAGGTAAGTCCTGATACTTCAGGGTTAACCGGTCAATCAGTTCTGATTTGGTCATGCTACCTCCTCCTTATTAATAAAACGTGCGCCGAAGACGCACGTTACATCAATCTTAGTCGTCAGTTTTAGCCGCTTTAAACGCGTCAGCCATTGCACTGTTAATGCCAGAGCTGTCTTGCTGCTTGTTGACTTGCTCAACCGCTTCTTTCTCTTCAACTTCGTCTTTCGCGCGGATAGACAAGCTCAGAGTACGGTTTTTGCGATCAACACCCATGAAGCGCGCTTCGATAGCGTCACCAACAGATAATTCAGTTGATGCATCTTCTACACGTTCACGAGAAATGTCTGCAGCACGAACGTAACCTTCTACGCTGTCAGCCAGTTCAACTTTTGCACCTTTCGCGTCAACTTCAGTGACGGTACCAGTAACAATAGAACCTTTCTTGTTAGCTGCCAAGTAGTTGTTGAACGGATCTTCTTCAAGTTGCTTAATACCTAAAGAGATGCGCTCACGTTCTGCGTCAACCTGCATTACAACGGCAGTAACTTCTTCGCCTTTCTTGTAATCGCGAACGGCTTCTTCGCCAGTTGCGTTCCAGCTGATGTCTGACAAGTGAACCAGGCCATCAATACCGCCATCCAAGCCGATAAAGATACCGAAGTCAGTGATTGACTTGATCTTACCAGTAACTTTCTCGCCCTTGTTGTGGTTCTTAGCGAACTCTTCCCAAGGGTTAGGCTTGCATTGTTTAAGGCCAAGAGAAATACGACGACGCTCTTCGTCGATTTCCAGAACCATAACTTCAACCGTGTCGTCCAGGTTTACAACCTTAGATGGGTGAACGTTTTTGTTAGTCCAATCCATTTCAGATACGTGTACCAGACCTTCAACACCTTCTTCGATTTCGACGAAGCAGCCGTAATCAGTCAAGTTCGTAACACGACCGGTTAGGCGAGTACCTTCTGGGTAACGGTTAGCGATATCCGCCCATGGATCTTCGCCTAATTGCTTAAGACCCAATGATACGCGAGTACGCTCACGGTCAAACTTCAATACTTTAACAGTGATTTCGTCGCCAACATTGACGATTTCGCTTGGGTGCTTAACACGCTTCCAAGCCATGTCAGTGATGTGCAATAGGCCATCAACACCACCCAAATCAACGAACGCACCGTAGTCAGTAAGGTTTTTAACGATACCTTGAACTTCTTGACCTTCTTGCAGGTTCTCAAGCAGCTCTTCGCGTTCTGCACTGTTCTCTTTCTCGATAACAGCACGGCGAGAAACAACAACGTTGTTGCGCTTCTGGTCAAGCTTAATAACTTTGAATTCAAGGTCTTTGTTTTCAAGGTGTGTAGTTTCACGTACTGGACGTACGTCAACCAATGAACCTGGCAAGAACGCGCGAACGCCGCCTAAGTCCACAGTGAAGCCACCCTTAACCTTACCAGAAATGTAACCGGTAACTGTTGCGTTTTCTTCGTGCGCTTTTTCCAGCTGCAGCCAAGCTTCATAGCGCTTAGCTTTTTCGCGTGAAAGAATCGTTTCGCCGAAACCATCTTCAACAGCATCAAGTGCTACGTCGACTTCATCGCCAACGCTAACTTCCAGTTCACCTTCCGCGTTACGGAATTGTTCTGCCGGGATAGCACTTTCAGATTTAAGGCCAGCGTCAACTAATACCAAATCTTTCTGGATAGCAACGATGGTGCCTTTTACGATGGAGCCCGGGCGAGTTTCGACTTCCTTCAGGCTTTCTTCAAACAGCTGTGCAAAATTTTCTGACATATTAAATATCTTCGCTTTTAAATGACGTCCACTGAAATTCCGTAGTCAGCGGGGTTATGAATAAAGTCTGCATGTATCCTTACGGCAGACGCCTAAATAACCCACCCGGCCAATTTGCCGGGCAAGCTAGCTAGTCATGTGACAGTTTGCTGTGAGCAAACGTCAAAATATCTTCTACCACCTGATCGATGCTTAGTTCTGTACTATCAATGTACAGCGCATCATCAGCTGGTTTTAACGGCGCCACGCTACGCGATGTGTCACGTTCGTCACGTTCTTGAATTTCGGTTATTAATTGGTCAATATTAGCATCAAAGCCCTTTTCGAGCAATTGCTTGTAACGCCTTTGTGCGCGTTCCTGCGCGGATGCTGTCAGAAAGATTTTTGCATCGGCCTCGGGAAACACGACGGTTCCCATATCACGTCCGTCGGCAACCAGCCCAGGCAAGTCTTTAAAGCCACGCTGGCGGCGTAACAGCGCTTCGCGGACACGTGGCAATGCCGCTACCTTAGAGGCCATGTTGCCGACCTTTTCAGTGCGGATAGTCATGGTCACGTCCTCACCCTCGAGGATAATATGAGTTAAACCATCATCTTCCTGCGCTTCAAATTTAACATCGAGGTGTGCGGCCAGGGTAACCAGGCTTTCTTCATCTGCCTCACTAAAATTGTGATGCAGTGCTGCCAGTGCCAGCACACGGTAGATAGCGCCACTATCCAATAGATGCCAGCCCATTTTTTCTGCCAAAATACGACTAACGGTTCCTTTGCCCGAACCACTAGGTCCATCAATGGTAATAACTGGGGTGGGTGTTGCCATAAAGTCCTCTGATTGCCCTGCCAATTGCAGTATTAAGCGGCGCAATTATACGCATTTATCAAAATTTTGCACCCTCAATACGCCAGCGCTAAGGTAAAAGATCGATATGACAGAGGCGTGAAAGCTCATTGAAAAATTGCGGGTAGGTTTTTTTACAACATCCAGGGTCATTTACGTTCACCCCATTTGCAGAAAAACCAAGCAATGCAAAACACATGGCAATGCGATGGTCGTCGTAAGTATCAACAGTCGCTTGCTTAAGCACTGCCGGCGGGTCAATGATCAGGTAGTCCGCGCCCTCTTCTACCGTTGCACCAAATTTGCGCGCCTCAGTAGCCATAGCTGCCAGGCGGTCGGTCTCTTTTACCCGCCAATTTGCCACGTTACATATTGACGTTCGACCTTTTGCAAACAACGCCAAAGGTACGATGGTCATAGCCGCGTCAGGAATTTGGTTACCATCAAAATCAATGGGCTGTAACGCGCCGGAACCACTCACCGTTACCGAGTTTTCACCCCACTCAACGGTTGCGCCCATGCGTTGTACGACGTCAGCAAAACCAATATCGCCCTGAATAGAGTGCTGACCGACGCCCTGTATGGTTATCGGGCCACCGGCGATAGCTGCGGCTGCCATCCAATAGCTGGCTCCGCTGGCGTCTCCTTCAATAAAATATTCGCCCGGCGACCGATACTGCTGGCCTCCGGTAATAGCGTACTGTCGTTCAGAAATAGGCTTGATAGTAATGCCGAAACTACCCAACATAGCAATGGTGAGATCAATATAAGGGCGTGATACGACGTCACCGGTTAGCGTTAGCGTTGAGTCTTCAGCTAACAGCGGTAGTGCCATCAGCAAGGCACTAACATATTGACTGGAAACACTGCCATCAATGGTAAAATCACCAGCTTGCAGACCGCTGCTCACGGCTAAAGGCGGATATCCCTGGTTTTGCAAACAATCAAGCGCCGCGCGCCACGCTCAACTAAACTATCAATAAGGTCACCCAGCGGTCGTTCCCGCATGCGGGGGTCACCGTCAAGAGTAACCGATTGTTTACCAGTTAACGTTGCCGCCAAAACCGCGACCAACGGGCGCATTGCTGTACCCGCATTGCCAAGCAGTAAACGCTCCGGCACAGTCGTCCACTGCCCGCTACAGCCATGCACAACCACCTGCGTAGGGGTAACTTCCTCTACCTCTACACCCAATGCGTTTAATGCCTCTAACATGCGCGCCGTATCGTCGCTGCGCAACAAGTTCTTAAGCACAACCGGCTTGTCCGCGAGCGCGGCTATGAGCAATGCGCGGTTAGCGATGCTTTTTGAACCCGGCAGTGTCACTTCGCCGCGGCAATGCTTAAGACCGCTTACCGTCAAGGTTTGTGGAAGTTTTTGCATTAGTAGCTTATGCGGCGCATCGCATCAATGAAGGCTTGGTTTTCATCCGCCAGCCCAATACTCACCCGTAAATGATTTGGTAGTTCATAGCCTGCTACAGGACGCACAATCACCCCTTCATGTAATAGCTTTTGATAAATATCAGCAGCTTTAGGGCCAACTTCGATGGTTAAAAAGTTGCCGTGCGATGAAATGTAGCCGAACCCATCCTGTTGGCAAAACTCAATCAGCTGTTGCATACCGGCCGCATTAACCTTAATGGCCTGCTGTAGATAATCATGATCATCCAATACCACTTCGGCAGCTTTTAATGACAACGAATTAACATTAAACGGCTGACGAATGCGATTAAGTAAATCAGCGATTTCAGCACTAGTTACTGCGTAACCGGCTCGCAGGCCGGCTAACCCGTAGGCCTTTGAAAAGGTTCGTGAGACCACCAGGTTAGGATAGTCTTTCAACCATGCAATTGAGGGCGCACGTTCATGTTCTGCAACATACTCGTAGTAGGCCTCATCCAGCACCACCAAAACGTTCGACGGCACCTTATCCAGAAAGGTTTTTATGGATTCAGTCGATAAAAACGTGCCCGTCGGGTTATTCGGATTGGCGATAAAGATCATTTTAGTACGATCCGTAATCGCCCCCGCCATAGCGTCCAAATCGTGGCCATAATCACTGGCAGGCACCGCTACCGCTTTAGCGCCAATTGCCTGAGTAACCAGTGGGTAGACCACAAAGGCATGTTGCGAAAAAATGACTTCGTTATCAGCGTTAACAAAGGTACGCGCTAAAATCTCTAACACATCGTTAGAGCCATTACCTAAGGTGATTTGATGAGTATCCACGCCCTGCAATTCGGCCAGCTTACTTTTTAAGTAAAAACCATTAGCGTCGGGATAACGAATCAAGTCCGACAACTCGCCCTGCAATGCAGTGCGAACTTTTTCACTTAAACCGAGCGGGTTTTCATTAGACGCCAGTTTCACCACGTGTGACAAACCCAGTTCTCGTTGCAGTTCGTCCATCGGTTTACCGGCCTGGTAAGGCTGTAACTGACGAACGCCCGGGTTAGCTGCTGCGGTTGCATCAAAACGTGCCATAGTCATCATTACCTTTATTGTTTTTTTAAGCTTTACGTGCAAACTCATCCATAAAATCGATAAGCACCTTAACGCCTTCCAACGGCATCGCATTATAGAGGCTGGCTCGCATGCCACCGACAAAGCGGTGTCCCTTCAGCCCCATTAAGCCAGCTTCTTTCGCCTCGGCTAAAAAGCGCTCATCAAGGCGCTCATCCGCTAGCTGGAAAGGAATATTCATTATCGAGCGGTAATCCGGGTTAACCTGATTACGATAGAAATCTGACCCATCAATGTAGCTATACAAGGTGCTCGCTTTTTGGTGATTAGTTTGACCCATCGCCGCTAGGCCACCCTGCTCTTTTAGCCATTTAAACACCAACCCGGATAGATACCAGGCAAAGGTGTTTGGTGTGTTGTACATTGAGTTATCTTTCGCCTGCAACTGGTAGTCCATGATCGAACTCAGTTCAGGCTGCGGGTTACCGAGCAGGTCTTTTTTTACAATCGCAATAGCGAACCCGGACGGTCCAATATTCTTTTGTGCGCCGGCATAGATAACCCCGAAGCGGCTAACATCCAGCGGTTCGGCCAAAATATTCGATGACATATCCGCTACAATGGGAGCATCCACATCAGGGATATCATGCAATGCGATACCGTCAACTGTTTCATTAGGACAATAATGAAAGTAGGCAGCATTGTCTGACAGCTTCCATTGATCGCGCGGAGCAATGGCCTTGCCCTGTCCGGTTTCCTGGTTACCTGCGACAACGTTTACAGCGCCCACATACTTTTGCGCTTCGCGTATGGCATAACCTGACCAAATACCACTGTCCAGATAGTCTACCGTAGATGTTTTAGAGGCGATATTTTGCGGTACGGCGGAAAATTGACCACGTCCGCCCCCTTGCAGAAACAGCACTTCGTAGCCATCAGGTACATTTAGCAAGTCGCGCAGATTTTGTTCTGCTTGTTTAGCCATTGCTACGTAAGCCGGGTCCCGGTGTGAAAACTCCATCACCGAAACGCCGGTATTATTCCAGTTTAATAACTCAGACTGCGCCTGCTCCATGACCACTTTAGGGAGCATGGCAGGGCCGGCAGAGAAATTAAAAACACTATTACTCATCAGCACTTTCCTGTCCGGCTTCCGCGTCGCTGTCTCCCGCATCATGCTCTTCGCTATTAGGCTGTTCACCGTCAATAGCCTCGGTCAGCACTTCGTCCTCGTCAATTTCATCGATACGTTGTAAACCAACCACTTGTTCGTCATCGCCTGTGCGAATTAAGCGTACACCCTGGGTGTTACGACCCACGGTAGACACTTCGTTAACACGAGTGCGCACTAGCGTGCCTTTATTACTGATCAGCATAATTTCGTTGCCATCAATAACTTCCATAGCACCGACTACAATGCCGTTGCGCTCACTGACTTTTATTGATACCACGCCCTTGGTAGCGCGCGATTTAGTCGGATAATCACCAACGGGTGTACGTTTACCATAGCCGTTTTCGGTTACCGTAAGAATCGCAGCCTCGGCTTCTTCGTAAGTACGCGGAACAATCAGCGAGACAACCCGTTGTCCATCCTCTAACCGAATACCACGCACACCGGTAGCAGTACGACCCATCGAACGCACTTGATCTTCTTTAAAGCGAACGACTTTGCCGGCATCCGAGAACAACATAATTTCTTGTTCGCCATCGGTGATATCAACACCAATAAGCTCATCACCATCATTTAGATTTAGTGCAATAATGCCACCGTTACGTGGGCGCGAATATTCAGGTAATGGCGTTTTCTTAACGGTGCCGTTTTTGGTCGCCATAATGACGAACTTGTCTTCCGGATAATCCCGGGTCGGCAGAATAGCGGTAATGCGTTCATCCGACTCCAGCGGTAACAAGTTTACAATCGGTTTACCGCGAGACGCGCGACTTGCCAATGGCAACTGGTAAACCTTCATCCAGTAAATGCGACCATAGGTTGAGAAGCACAAAATCGTATCGTGGGTGTTTGCTACCCATAGTCGCTCAATGAAGTCTTCGTCCTTCATTTTAGTGGCCGCTTTGCCTTTGCCGCCACGGCGTTGTGCTTCGTATTCGGTCAACGGCTGATACTTGACATAGCCTTCGTGCGACAGTGTCACCACAACGTCTTCTTCGTTAATCAGGTCTTCCATACTGATGTCGTGCGCCGCCGCTGTTATCTCGGTTTTACGCTCGTCACCAAAGTTGGCCCGTACTTCGACCAACTCTTCGGTAATAACTTCCATTAACCGTTCGCTGGAGCGCAAGATGTGCAATAGCTCCGCGATTTGATCAAGAATGCCTTTATATTCTTCGAGAATTTTTTCGTGCTCGAGACCGGTTAGTTTATGCAAGCGCAAGTCAAGAATGGCCTGAGCCTGTTCTTCAGTCAGGTAATAGTTGCCGTCACGAATACCGTATTCTTCCGGTAAATGATCAGGACGTGCCGCATCAACGCCAGCACCCTCGAGCATCGCTGCCACATGACCCAACTGCCAGCTGCGCGAGGTTAATCCCTGCTTAGCTTCTGCCGGCGTCGGTGAGTGACGAATTAATTCAATAACTTCATCGATATTAGCCAGCGCAATAGCCAGGCCTTCTAATATGTGCGCACGCTCACGGGCTTTGCGTAACTCATAAACCGAGCGGCGGGTAACAACCTCGCGACGATGACGCACGAATGCGTTGAGCATGTCATACAGATTAAACAGTTTTGGCTGGCCTTTATCCAGCGCCACCATGTTAATGCCGAAAACAACCTGCATCTGGGTATTGGCATACAAGTGATTCAATACCACTTCAGCAACATCCCCACGCCGAATTTCGATAACGATGCGCATGCCGTCTTTATCTGACTCGTCACGCAGACCGCTGATACCCTCGAGTCGTTTTTCTTTGACTAACTCGGCGATCTTCTCGATTAAACGTGCTTTGTTAACCTGGTACGGTATTTCCGTCACGATAATGCTTTCGCGGCCGGATTTTTCGTCTACTTCAACTTCGGCTGTGGCGCGCAAGTGAATGCGTCCGCGCCCTGTTTTATAAGCTTCAATAATGCCTGAACGACCGGAAATACTCGCTGCAGTCGGGAAGTCAGGACCCGGAATGAATTCCATCAGCTCATCGATAGTGATGTCCGGGTTTTCAATTAACGCCAAGGTACCGTTAATCACTTCGTTAAGGTTATGCGGCGGAATATTGGTGGCCATACCAACCGCAATACCTGAGGAACCATTAACTAAAAGATTCGGAATACGTGTCGGCAATACATCAGGAATGCGCTCGGTACCGTCATAGTTATCAACAAAATCAACGGTTTCTTTATCAAGGTCCGCTAACAGCTGATGCGCAATTTTTTCCATTCGAATTTCGGTATAACGCATCGCCGCAGCAGAGTCGCCGTCGACTGAACCGAAGTTACCCTGACCATCGACCAAGGTGTAACGCAATGAAAATGGCTGTGCCATACGAACAATCGTATCGTAGACCGCCGAATCGCCGTGCGGGTGATATTTACCGATAACATCACCGACCACACGCGCTGATTTTTTATAGGGCTTGTTAAAGTCATTACGCAATTCGTTCATCGCGAACAAAACGCGTCGGTGAACCGGTTTAAGACCATCGCGCACATCCGGTAACGCACGGCCGACAATGACACTCATCGCATAATCAAGATAAGAACTCTTGAGTTCGTCCTCGATATTAATGGGTGACACTTCTCTGGCAAGATCGCTCATACTGTTGTCCCTAAATCCCTAACAAAATGGCTAACTATTCTGTTTTTATATTGATCTAGCCATTGTACCCATCCGCATGCATGATCGCACCCTCTTTTTAACATTCCTTTGCTGCGGTATGCTATGCGGCACAATGACCGACCGAAGGCGGCGTTAAGCCGGTATAGAAATGATTCAAAATGACCAAAAAAACGTCAATCAAAACGTCGATCCGGCAGAAATCGAAAAGTTTTCAGCGATAGCTTCACGCTGGTGGGATACTGAAGGCGAATTTAAGCCCCTGCATAAAATCAATCCCTTGCGTTTGGACTTTATCGAACAGCATGTCGGCGGTCTATTTGGCAAGCAGGTTGTTGATATAGGCTGTGGCGGTGGTTTACTGACTGAGGGAATGGCTCAACGCGGCGCGAAGGTACGCGGTATCGACTTAGCTGAGCAATCACTGCAAGTTGCGCGCTTACATGCGCTCGAAAGTGAGTTAGACATACCCTACGACTGTATTGCCGCTGAAGACTTTGCTGAACAACACAGCGCTCAATTTGACGTCGTCACCTGTCTGGAAATGCTCGAACACGTGCCCGACCCCGCATCGATTGTCGGTGCCGTAAGCCGTCTGGTTAAGCCCGGCGGTAAGGTGTTGTTCTCTACCCTGAACCGTAACGTTAAAAGCTGGCTGTTAGGCATTTTCGCTGCTGAACATGTACTTAAATGGGTGCCCAAAGGGACCCACGACCATCAGCGTTTTATCAAACCATCTGAGCTACTGGCAATGACTGACCGTTATGGATTGCAGGCAAACGCAATCAATGGCATCGTCTACCATCCGTTACAGGGCTTTAAGCTAAGCCAGCAAGACGTTGACGTTAATTATATCGTTGCGCTGACTAAGCCAGGCGCTTAAACGATAGCGAAACTAAAAGGGCAAACATGACTAACGCAGTTAACGCGGTGCTGTTCGACCTCGATGGCACACTATTAGATACCGCTCCTGACCTGGGTGCGGCACTTAATCACGTGTGCAGATTACATCAACGGCCGCAAGTCAGTGCAGAGCATTTTACCCCTTTTGCCTCGCATGGTTCCCGTGGCCTGCTGAATTTAGTCTTTGACCAGGATATTGCCGGCGACGAAACTAAGCTGCCTCAATTAAGGGAGCAGTTCCTGAGCTATTACAACGATAATATCGCGGTTCATACGCGCCCGTTCGATGGTATCGAGAACCTGTTAAACGCGCTCGATAGCGCAGGCATAAAAACGGCTATCGTCACCAATAAACCAGAAGCACTAACCCAACGTCTGCTCCCTTACTTTGACGCATTTGATCATATCGAAGTCGTTGTGGGCGGCGATACCCTGGACGTAGCAAAACCGCACCCTGAGCCCTTGCTACACGCGGCTAATGCCTTGCAGGTAGATGCCAGCCGGTGTCTATACGTAGGCGATGCCGAACGTGATATTCAAGCCGGTATTAACGCCGGCATGGCGACGGTTCTGGCCGCTTACGGTTATATTAGTGATGACGACCAGCCACAACGCTGGGGTGCGGATTACGTTATTCAAACACCGGCAGAACTATTAGATATCTTATCTATCACCGCCTTAGCGACTTAATTAGTAAGGTAAAGCGTTTTGCTTAGAATATCGCTTTCTAAGAAAGAATTTTAAAAGATAAAAAAATTATAAATACGCAAACGCAAGTGGCTTAAGCGTTTCGACAACCTATCGTAATTTGCAACCAATATTTACACATAATTTCATCTAATTTGACTTGATCGTTGGGTGCGTTACTTCTAGCATACTGAATATCCCAACACCCCTAGATATTGTGTTCATTCGTTAATCAGTGAGGAATTTACACAATATCTTGTGGTTACAACAACATAACAAATAGATAAGAGTCGGCGCTAAAATGAACGATCAACTATTCGTCACTAAACGTAATGGTGAACGCGAACCATTAAACCTCGATAAGATTCACCGTGTCATCATGTGGGCTGCCGAAGGCCTTCACAATGTGTCAGCCTCTCAGGTAGAAATTAAGTCTCATATCCAGTTTTATGATGGGATAAAAACCGAAGATATTCATGAGACGATTATCAAGGCGGCTGCTGATTTAATTTCGGAAGAAGCACCTGACTATCAATACATGGCCGCGCGTCTGGCTATCTTCCATTTGCGTAAACGTGCCTATGGCAAGTTTGAACCGCCACGCTTGTATGACCACGTAAAAAAAATGGTGGCCGAGCATCGCTATGACGAACATCTGTTAACTGACTTCAGTGAACAAGAGTTCGATCAAATGGACGAGATTATCGACCATTGGCGCGATATGAACTTCTCTTACGCGGCGGTAAAACAGCTCGAAAACAAATATCTGGTGCAAAACCGCGTCACCGGCGATATCTATGAAAGTGCGCAGTTCTTATATATTCTGGTTGCAGCATGCTTGTTTGCTAATTATCCAAAAGCAACTCGCATGGACTACATTAAGCGCTTCTATGATGCCACCTCGACATTCAAAATTTCGTTGCCGACGCCTATTATGTCGGGTGTTCGTACACCAACCCGTCAGTTTTCGTCGTGCGTATTAATCGAAACCGGTGACAGCCTGGATTCTATTAACGCCACTGCCAGCGCCATCGTTAAATATGTATCGCAACGCGCAGGTATCGGTATCAATGCGGGTCGAATCCGTGCTTTAGGCAGCCCTATTCGCAACGGCGAAGCATTCCATACCGGTTGTATTCCCTTCTATAAATACTTTCAGACAGCGGTTAAAAGCTGCTCGCAAGGTGGTGTTCGGGGCGGCGCTGCTACCCTCTTCTACCCCTTGTGGCATCTGGAGGTAGAGAACCTACTGGTATTAAAAAATAACCGCGGGGTCGAAGAAAACCGAGTTCGCCACCTGGATTATGGTGTGCAATTTAACCGCGTTATGTACCAGCGCCTGATTAAGGACGATTTCATCACCTTATTCAGCCCATCCGATGTACCGGGGCTTTACGATGCATTCTTTGAAGATCAGGACGAGTTCGAGCGTCTGTATGTTAAGTACGAACAAGACGACAGCATTCGTAAAAAACGCATTAAAGCGATTGAGTTGTTCAGCTTATTCATGCAGGAACGTGCCAGCACAGGCCGCATTTATGTGCAAAACGTTGATCACTGCAATACGCACAGTCCATTCGACTCTAAAGTAGCACCTATTCGCCAAAGTAACCTGTGCTTAGAGATCGCGTTGCCAACTAAGCCATTGAGCCACGTTAATGACGAAGAAGGCGAAATCGCGTTATGTACTTTGTCAGCGTTTAACCTGGGCAAGATCGAAAAACTGGAAGACTTTGAAGAGCTATCTGATTTGGCGGTACGTGCGCTTGATAGCTTACTCGATTATCAAGAGTATCCGGTACCGGCAGCATACAACGCCACCATGAATCGCCGCACCCTGGGTATCGGCGTTATTAACTTTGCCTACTACCTGGCTAAGCACGGCGTTAAGTACTCTGATGGTTCGGCTAACTCTCTGGTGCACCAAACCTTTGAAGCTATCCAGTTTTATCTGATGAAAGCATCGATGAATTTAGCCAAAGAAAAAGGCCAATGTCCTAAGTTTAACGAGACGACTTATTCTAAGGGGATTATGCCAACCGATACCTATAAAAAGGATCTGGATGCATTCTGTAACGAACCTCTGCATCTGGACTGGGATCAGTTGCGTAAAGATATTCAGCAGTATGGTATGCGTAACTCGACCTTGTCAGCATTGATGCCATCAGAAACCTCATCGCAAATTTCCAATGCCACCAATGGTATTGAGCCTCCACGCGGCTTTGTCAGCGTTAAAGCCTCTAAAGATGGCGTAACCAAACAAGTGGTGCCGGATTACGAAAACCTAAAAGACAAGTACGAGCTGCTTTGGCAGATCCCGGATAACAAGGGTTACCTGCAATTAGTCGGAATTATGCAAAAGTTCGTTGATCAGACTATCTCGGCGAACACTAACTATGACCCGAGTAAGTTTGATGCCGGCAAAGTACCTATGAAGCAATTGCTACAGGACTTGTTAACAGCATACAAGATGGGCGTTAAAACATTGTATTACCACAATACCCGTGATGGCGCCGCAGATAATCAGGCAGATATTGCTGAAGGTCGCAAGCAAGCCAATAAACCACAAGCGCAGAGCCCTGCCGAAGTCATTATCGAAGAAGACGATGACTGTGCCGGTGGCGCTTGTAAGATTTAAGCAAAGGAGTTTGTTTCGTGTCGTATTCAACCTTTAGTCAAGAACAAAGCAACCCGTTAACCGAACCGATGTTTTTCGGCAACTCGGTTAACGTTGCCCGCTATGACCAGCAAAAACACAGTATTTTCGAAAAGCTTATCGAAAAACAAATTAGCTTTTTCTGGCGCCCGGAAGAAGTCGATGTGAGCCGTGACCGTGTTGATTTTAACAAGTTAACCGCCAGTGAACGGCATGTATTTATCTCCAACTTAAAGTACCAGACGCTGCTGGACTCGATTCAAGGCCGTAGCCCTAACATCGCGCTGCTGCCTATTGTTTCGATTCCTGAATTGGAGACCTGGATAGAAACCTGGTCATTTTTCGAGACCATTCACTCACGCTCGTATACGCACATACTGCGTAACTTATTCAGTGACCCGAGCGAAGTATTTGAGGATATCGTTATTAACGAGCAGATAAAAATGCGCGCTAACGATATTTCGCAATACTACGATGACCTGATTTTTTACACGCAGCTTTGGCAGACTCATGGCGAGGGTGAAGTTGAGATCGACGGTACCGTGCATAACGTGACTAAGCGCGAGCTTAAGAAAAAACTGTTCCTGTGTATTAACTCCGTTAACGCGCTAGAAGCGGTTCGTTTTTACGTTAGTTTTGCTTGTACCTTTGCTTTTGCTGAGCGTGAATTGATGGAAGGCAATGCCAAAATCATTCGACTGATTGCACGCGACGAAAACGTTCATCTGACCTCGACTCAGCATATGATCAACCTATGGCAATACGGTGAAGACGATCCTGAAATGCAGGAAATTGCCGAAGAATTGCGCGACGATGCGTACAACATTTTCATGACCGCCGTTAAACAAGAAAAGCAATGGGCGCATTATCTATTTAAAGATGGCTCTATGATTGGTCTTAACGAAAGCATGTTGTGCCAGTACGTCGAGTACATTGCTAACTTGCGCATGCAGGCGATTGGCTTTGATGCGCCCTTCCCTGAACAGCGTTCCAACCCACTACCGTGGATGAATAAATACCTGGTATCCGATAACGTGCAGGTTGCACCACAAGAGGCGGAAATCAGCTCTTACCTGGTGGGTCAGATCGATAGTAGCGTTGATGCCTCAGACTTAGGTGATTTTGACTTATAAGTTAACCACACCATGAGTCAAACTATCTTTAAGGTAAAAGTTAACGGAGAGCACGAGCTCTCCGTTGATGCATCTGAAGGCACCTTACTTGAGGCCCTTGAAGCGCATCAGCTAGAGGTTCATTACCATTGTAAAAGTGGCTTTTGTGGTGCCTGCCGTTCTACCTTAAAAAGTGGCAGTGTCCGTTATATCAATGAACCACTGGCGTACGTTCGTAAAGGCGACATTTTACCGTGCTGCTGTGTGCCTACCAGCGATCTTGATTTAGATCATTAACGTAGTGTTATCTCGAATCTATCTGTTTTTTCGATAAGACTAATCGCAATCATGCATTGTGAAAGTGGCATTAAAAATGGATAATGTGCACAAAGTTTAAACGCTAGTTTTAAAATACCCGACGTTGTGGAGAGAGGGATTATTATGTTTACCGTTATTTTTGGCCGTCCAGGCTGTCCGTTTTGTGTTCGTGCAAAAGATGTTGCCGACCAGTTAAAATCAGACCGTGATGACTTTGATTATCGCTACGTTGATATTCAAGCCGAAGGCATTACTAAAGCTGACCTGGAAAAAACCGTCGGTAAACCGGTGCACACCGTACCGCAGATTTTTGTCGATGAGAATCATGTCGGCGGCTTTACCGAATTTGAAGCCTACGCTAAAGAACACCTGGGCCTGTACGCGGCTTAGTTAAGAATACCAGCTCGCGCATCAAGCGCGAGCTTCTTTCATTGCATTTTTTACCCGCTTTTCAGATACCGGATACTTTGTTCCCAGTGTCTGCGCAAAAAACGAAACACGCAGTTCCTGTAGCATCCAGTATATTTCACTGACCTCATCCGGCACTACGCTGGGGTATTTCTTCAATAATTTCTTATAGTCCTGCTCCAGGCTATCCAGCGTCAGCGTTAACAAACGGTCTTTGTTAGGATCCACCGGCAGTTTTTCTAAGCGTTTTTGCAACGCGTTTAAATAGCGCTCTACGTCTTTTAATCGCTGAGCACCAAGGCGGCTGACAAAACCTTTAAACACCAGTTCATCTAACTGCTTTTGCACGTCGCCACGTGATTGGATTTGATCCAGCGGGATTTTGCCTTTTAGCTGTTTACGAATAGCCTGGCTTTGCAGCAAACAGCGCTCAACGGAACCCGCGATGGCTTCCACGCGCTCGTTTAATTCCGCTCTAACCTGCTCTTTAACGGCATTAAAGGCTTTCTCATCACGAATAAGTTCACCCTGCTGCTTATGCTCGGCGATAATTTCATCGACCGCAGCGGCAATACAATCCTGGATCAGCACATCCACTTTACCCCAGGGATTAAAATACATTGCCAACTTGGCTTTATTCGACAGGCTTTTCTGTAGATGTTTTATCGGTGACGGTACTTGCTTTAGCACCAGTTCACGTACACCACGCAGGTGCTTCTGCTCTGCCTCCGCTGCCGTGTCATACATTTGTACCGATAATTTTCCATCGGCATGGGCCAGCGCCGGGTAGGCTTTAATCTCAAAGCCCTGTTGTTTCTCGGTAACAACGCGGGGCAAGGAATCAAAATCCCAAGCTTCAACGTCGGTACGTTTTACCGAGTCGCCTGCTGATTTATCCAGACGCTGTTGTACACGGCCGGAAAGCTGCTCTTTTAAAGCGGTTAAATTGCGCCCCTGCTTAACCAGCTTTTTGCCATCAAAGATTTTAAAGTTCATGCGCAGGTGTGGCGGCACCGCCTCTTCGTTCCAGGATTCAGGTTCAACCGTTACCCCGCTCATTCGCCGTAGCTTAGTTGCCATCGCATCGAGCAGCGCGCCCTGCATTGGCTCAATATCCGCCATTACCGCCGCCGCGTAATTGGGAGCCGGTACAAAGTTACGGCGAATAGGCTTAGGTAAAGACTTGATTAACGCAGCAATACGATCTTCGCGCAAAGCCGGAATGTGCCAGTCAAAACCCTGCTCGCTAACCTGGTTGAGGATAGCCAACTGAATATTAACACTGACGCCATCATCTTCTGCATTCGGCTCAAAGTGATAACTTAGCGGCAACCGCAGGTTATCCTGACGCCAGAACTCAGGGTATTCGTGTTCAGTAATATGCGAGGTATCGGTGCCAATTAAGTCTTCGCGTTCAAAAAACAGTAGCTGCGGATTTTTCTTCGCGGCTTTGTGCCACCAACCGGCCAGCAATTTTTCCGTATAAATACCTGCCGGCACGTGACGGTCGTATGCATCATACAGCTCTTGCTCATCCACCAGAATATCGCGCCGGCGCGACTTGGCCTCAAGCTCCTGCACACTCTCAATCAGTTTAATATTGTGCTTAATAAAAGGTAATTGGCGCTTTATTTGACCCTGCACTAAGGCTTCGCGAATAAACAACTCGCGCGCCTTAAGCGGCGCAACCGGCCCGTATTGAACGCGCCGGCGGCCGACTAAAATCAGTCCCAGTAAGGTGACCTGCTCATCGGCAACGACCGAACCTTGTTTTGCTTCAAAATGTGGTTCCAGGTACTGACGTTTAACTAAATGTGATGCTGCCTGCTCTATCCACTCCGGCTCGATAGCCGCGTTAACCCGGGCAAACAAACGTGATGTCTCTACCAGCTCTGCACTCACCACCCACTTAGGCGGCTTACCAAAAAGATGCGACCCCGGGAATATATGAAAACGCGTTTGTCGGGTACCCTGGTATTCGTGTTTTTGCTCTTTTAAGCCCACCTGCGAAATTAAACCCGTTAAAATAGCCCGGTGGGTTTGCTCGTACGTGGCCGGTTCATCGTTAATGCGCAGTCCCATCTCGCGCACGCTTTGACGGCTTTGTGTATAAATATCCTGCCATTCCCGAATACGCATAAAGTGCAGGAATTCGCGTGCAATCTGTTTACGAAACTGATTACCACTGAGCTCCTTTTGCTTTTGCTGCAGGTAATTCCATAGATTTAAGTAGGCATTAAAATCGGAACTCTTATCAGCAAATCGCTGATGCCACTCATCAGCCTTTTGCTTTGCATCATGCGGTCGTTCGCGGGGATCCTGTATGCTCAAAGCGGAAGTGATAATCAACATTTCGCGCATGCAGCCGTGTTGTTGCCCGGCTAATACCATGCGCGCTAAACGCGGATCCAAAGGTAATCGTGATAATTGCCGGCCGGTTTCGGTTAATCTCGGCTGTTGCTGCTTGCGCCCTGCCTCGATGGCATGAATTTCTTCTAATAAGTTAAGACCGTCTTTGACAAAACGTTCATCCGGTTTTTGTACAAACGGAAACTCACGAATATCACCTAACCGTAAAGACGACATCTGCAGAATAACGGCCGCCAGATTAGTCCGAAGAATTTCCGGGTCGGTGTACTCCGGCCGATTAATAAAGTCATCTTCGCTATATAACCGAATACAGATCCCCGGACCAATACGGCCGCAACGTCCTTTGCGTTGGTTGGCGCTGGCCTGAGAAATGGGTTCAATGGGTAAACGCTGTACTTTGGTGCGATAGGAGTAGCGGCTAATACGCACCGTACCCGGGTCAATCACGTAGCGAATGCCCGGTACAGTCAATGAGGTTTCTGCCACATTGGTCGCAATGACGATACGACGCCCGCCATGAGGGTGAAACACCCGATTCTGTTCGTGGGAGGACAGTCGCGCGTACAAAGGCAGTACTTCGGTATCGCGCAGCTGCAGCTCGTTTATCGCATCAGCATAATCGCGGATTTCGCGTTCACCGCTGGCAAATACCAATATATCGCCGGGACCCTCTGCCTGAAGTTCCTGTACGGCATCAAGCAGCCCTTGCAGTACGTCTGTTTCTGATGCTTTGCCGTCACCGGGCGGCCGATAGCGCAGCTCGACCGGGTAGGTTCTGCCACTCACGGTCAGTACCGGTGCATCATTAAAATGCTGAGAGAACCGTTCGGTTTCGATGGTTGCTGAGGTAATAACGACTTTTAAATCACGGCGCTTAGGGAGTAATTGATGCAAGACACCCAACAAAAAATCGATGTTAAGACTGCGTTCATGCGCTTCATCGATGATAATGGCGTCATATTGCAGCAGCAGCGGATCATTTTGCAATTCCGACAGCAACATACCATCAGTCATCAATTTAATGGCTGTGGTCTCTGCGGTTTGATCCTGAAAGCGGATTTTATAGCCGACCTGCTGTTTTTGCGTATCCTTGAGCTCTTCACCGATGCGGGCAGCAACACTGCGCGCTGCTAATCGACGCGGTTGCGTGTGACCAATGACACCACGCCGACCATAACCGAGTTCCAACAACATTTTTGGTAACTGTGTCGTTTTACCTGACCCCGTTTCGCCGGCAATAACTACAACTTGGTTATTTTTTATCGCTGATTTGATCTCGTCACGCTGCTGCGCAACCGGCAGTTGCTGCGGATAATCAATAGTAAAACGCTGCTCACTGCGGGCTAAATAGGCAAGTTCGGCGGCCTCAATATCCTGTTTTATTTTCTCCAGTATCTGTTGCTGCCGCTCTGCTTTTTTAACTTTGTGCAGACCACGTAAACGGCCGCGCAATTGCGCGGCCTGTTGTAGTGTGCATTGTTCCAGCTGTGCCTGATACTGCTTAATCAGTGCTTTAGGATCCATACTGCTCCGTTGTGTTAGTCGTCCTCGCGGTAAATGGCAATATGCGCCTTACCATCGGCCTTCATATATCCGCGATACATGCCCTCGGTATTAAACGGCATGGCGATGTTACCGTTTGCATCGATAATAATCACGCCACCAGTACCGCCAGCTTCCTGCAACACACCGTGAATGACTTCATCGCCCGCTTCGGCAACGCTTTTGTTCTGGTACTTAACCCGTGAACAAATATCAGCAGCAACATGATAACGAATAAAATATTCGCCATGCCCGGTTGCCGAAACCGCGCAACTATCATTGTCAGCCCAGGTGCCAGCGCCAATAATCGGCGAGTCGCCAATTCTACCATAACGTTTCAGAGCAAAGTGGGAACAGACCGGGAACAAACTGGGAACAGCGTCCTAATCAAAGCGCTACGCCACAGCCGCAACCACAGCAGAGTGGTCTCGGCACAACAATGCCAGGCACCGGCTCTCAAGGAAAAAACTGGAAGGGTCCTGCGTCAGCAGCACAAGACTTTGACGATGATATTCCGTTTTAACGAACACGTTTTTTGAATGAGGTAACTATGATGCAGCAGACAGTACAAGACAATCGACACATTGAGGTAATGACCGTTAAGGAAATATGCGACCTGCTCCGTATTTCACGCAGTACCTTTTGCCGTGTAACACAAAAGCATGAGCAGTTTCCGAAGCCTATTCCAGGAACCGGGAGCAAGTTTCTGTATCCTGCTAAGGATGTCAGGAAGTTTGCTGGTCTTCAGTAATTCTTCTGGCCGCTGCCTCGGCGGCCTGGATGACTAGCTGATACCACGCGTCATAGGCTTCTCTCTGCTCATTTATCCAGTCATGGCGGTTGTATATGGCTAATACGCCGCCCAGACTGTGTCCCAACATTTTTTCAACCACATGCGGCTGTACACCCTGCTCTGATAACCGTGTAGCGAGTGTTCTGCGAAAGTCGTGAACACGCCACTCTTCCATATTCAGTTTTGCTCGCAAACGTCTGACGGCTCGCTGAATTGCGTGCGTTGTGATCGGCTTTTTAAAGTCGTTGTCCATTGAGCCAAACACATAATTAGGACTGGGCGCGGACTTCATCGTGTTCACTAGCTGAAGCATGTCATCAGTCAACGGTCGGCGAATAGCCACACCTGTTTTGCTGCGCTCCTTGGATACGGTCCAAATACGATTATCAAAGTCGAACTCTTTCCACTTAGCTTCTCTGGCTTCGGAGTTCCTAGCGCCGGTAAGCATGATGAGTTTAATACAGTTGCGAACGGCCAATGATAGCTTGGTGTTCTCAATGGCCATCCAGATTAAGCCGACCTCATGTAATTCCAGTACTCTGTCACGTTGGCTTTTGCTGGTCCCAATTGTGCTCACCTCGAGGTTCATCACGGATGGCGGGTTGATTAACTCCCGACGCATACACCAGCCGAGTGCCCGCTTGGTAACCTTAAGGACGACGCCGGCATTATAAGGCGATGTGTTCTCTGCTATTCCGTCAAACAGCGTTAGCCACTCATCCATCCGGATGCGCTCAACAGCGATTGAGTAGCGCCCTTTCAAGTGTTTATCTACGATGCTCTTGTAATTGACTTGAGTTGTCTGTCTGTAAGCATAAATATCCAAAATAGCACGCAGGCATCAATTTATAGCACGCTAGTAGCATATAGAACTTTACTTACAAAGAAAACACCAGATAAACAGAAACAACTAGCGACACAGATAAACACAGCAAAAGCCGCGCGGTATAAGACATGCAGCCATATTCAGACAATAAAGGCCACAACGAGAATCACGATTAATAACCAGATAGCCTCTTAACCCCTTTATAGCTTCAATCGAATTATTTCAAAAATAAGAAATAGCACGCAGGTAGCACTATGATTAAGGAAAATATATTTACAGTTTTCGCATTTATTGCAGTCTTTTCTCTTGGTTCTGCGATTGCGTTTAGCAAAGATGATGTCAGTACTTGGTTTGACTTTATCGGCGCTTTCTCTGCACTGGGACTTTTAGGATTATCAATTTATGCTTTGTTTTACTGGCGGAAACAAGAAAAATATAAAAACCGTGCGCGGGTGGCTTCTACTATAGTCGAAGAATTAGCTAAACCCGTTTGGCAATTGGAACTCGCTATAGCTCGACATCATGTTAGTAAGTTTACTGCTAAATCTGAGGGAAAGCACCCCCAGCCGGATTTTGAGCAGATGGTCATGGATGAACTTTCAAAATTAGGCACTACGCTAAAAAATGATGTGGCATATTTAACCCCCTTCATTAGCGATGAGTTCAATGAGGTTTGTATGAATTGGGTTTTCGAACTTGCGACTAGTCCAAAAACTAACGAAATCATTAATTACGGCTCTGAGGTCGTTATAAAATTTAGAGAGATGCGACGGCAGCTTTTACAAGTCGCATCTTTCGAAATCAAAAATTTAAACACTAAAGAAATTCAGTCTAAAACTACTAGTTACAGTATTCATAAAGGATTTTTCAGTAGCGAATGGAAAAATTCAACTAAATACTCCAAATAGCAGCCATGTTCTCCACGGCAAGTTTATGAGCCTCTTTAATCTCGGCCTTGGTACAATCCGTCATTACGCCCGTACCATCGTTCGCCAGTGACCACGGAATAATTGTTGTGTCAGGCTCGTCGCTGGCAGCGGTAAGGGCATTGACCATTCGGCTCATGCTGGCCTCGTCGGCATCAAACTCCTTACCACTGGTCGTTGTAACAACGGCCTGGTCTAAAAGCTTCTGACGACTTTCTTTGAACAACCGGACTTCTTCCTCAGGAGAAGGCAAAAACTCGACGTTATACTCGCTAGTTTCTTCGTCATAACCGAGTGCTTGTTTAGCTTCGGCTTCGCCCGAAAAATCGTAATAGTAAGTTTTAGACACAAAGCTGGGTAAATCAGTACGTATGGTTTCAGACTCCGATAAGCCCTTAATGCGATCGTGACTCATTACGTAGTATTTTAGATCGTTGTACTCATCCGCGCTGACCTTGTTACCTTGCTCGTCATATTCTGCTCGTTTGGTAGGAACAATGCCTATTAGTTTAATCGTCATGTTATTGCTCCGGTGCTGTTAGGGCGATAGCTTCTTCGTCTGATATAATAGATGGTGATACTATACTCGTCTTTATAGGTTGATCGTAATTTCCCGGAAGCGTGCCGGAACCCAACACCAGGTTAGTAAAGTTGCTAAAGTCTTTACTAAAAGAGTTAGAAGCAACCTGCTCCCCATTGATGAAAATCCTGTATGAGTCCCGACTTTTTATAAACATCACCCTGTTTTTGCTTAGCATTTTATTTTTGTGGAAAGTCAAATAACTAACCCCGGTTGAATCTCTAGCAGAAAGAGCCATAACATCGTTCAATGAATTGCGGTAAAACCGTATTTCACCATTTGAATTGCCAGAATTTACAGACCAGACTGTTTTTATTTCATTTCCAGTCTCTCTGTAAAAGAACTCTATGTATGCTGTAAATCTCTCAGAACTTAAACTAATCGGTGTACTAGCAGCAGCCGGCCCCCTCGCCATCTGACTACCGCCTGTAAGCTGGTACGGTGTCGGGTAGCCTTGTTCTAGTTGTGCGCCTATGATGTAAGCATCAGTTATAAGCTGGCTTCCGAAGTTTGAAATAACCGAGTAGTTTTTACCTGACCCGTCTGAATTTATCAGTCCTTGCGATAGTCTATACCACCTACCAACTGGTAGCTCGTTGCCTTCAACATCAAATTGGCCTGTTGTGTTTGCATAAACGTAAAGCGTAGGCGTGTAATCAGCCGCCGGTAGAGTTAAATATCTTCTTAGCTGTGAGCCTGCGACCGCGGTCCATCTCTGCGCCGGATATGGCTGACCCGTTGATTTGTTGATTATATGCGAGTCTATTGTGTCGTTTGGGTCTATCGAGCCTCCACTGGCAGCCGCCCAATAAACGTCAAAAACTAAAGACTGCTCAAACAAATTCGTCGTACCCGGCGCAGTCTGCAAACCCAAGCATTCGCCTGTCTCCGGGTCGTAAACAATCGGCGGCTGATTAACGCCTGCCGTTTGAATAGTACCGTCCGCAGCAACCCCGGTAATGCCATCTGGTGAAGTGTAAGTGATACCATCAGCGACGCTAGTTGCGACTTTCGACAGACCATTCGCTTTCACCACACGGTCTTCGGTGAACTTACCAAGGAATACCGCGTCGCGCTCTAGCTTGGCCATGGCCTTCTGTCGAAGTATTGCTAAGGAGTTGGATGAGATGGCTTGCTCGTTACTTTCACCTTTTTGTTTTACTGGCGCAAAGTCCTGTAATCGAACAGCATCATTGTCGTCCTCAGGAGCAGCCGTTCGAACAGTGCCTCCGCTGGAGCGCTTAACAAAGGAATCAGGCTCTGCCGATACACTTGCCGTATTGACCTGCTCCTCACCTATTTGGATGAGTCGACGAACATCATCGGCCAGCGTCTTAAACTCTCCCAATGACGGAGCTACTGTCGCACGTTGTCCGCTGATAGGTCCGAACTCCCAGTCATCGAACAGCTCGATGGTTTTTACGCCCGAATCAGTAACAAAGGTTCGTTTGATTTCCATGATGTGACTGGAGCCAACCATGATCCAGCTATTGGAGCGAATGGCTGCTATATCCTCGCCGCTTTGAACCGTGATTAAATTAGAGCCGTTAGTCGCTGTGACCGACGCTGCTGTCCAAAGAGTACTCATGCTTCCTCCGAAATGATTGATAAACGCTGGGTGTTGTCGTATGTGGGCACTGAGTGAATAACCTCTAGCCGGTACGTTCTGTTAGTTGCAGTCTGAAGTGTGTCAGTAAACGTGAACGAGCCGTTCAAGTTCCACTCCTCTCTGTATTTTATGGTGCCGCCATAAGCCATATGCGATCCTTGTACCGTGTGTGACGAGACCAGCACTTCGCCGCCTGATGTTTCTCTGTAAAGTTTGAGAGTTGCTGTAGGGTCGAAGCCGATTGGCTGTTCGCCGTTGGGAATGTCTCTGAAAGCAGATATAGCAATCGAGCTTTTTATTTCGATGATACCGCCGTTTGAGCCGAACGGGCCTAGCACGACGTCGACGGGTGAACCTATGGTTGAGTTTTGCATTGCGTTTTTCAGTGTGCCGGCAGTAATCGAGCCGCCGAAGTACTGGTCGCCGTCTTCGCTGAAATAAGCAAGCGCGTTGGCTTTGGTTAGGCCGTCAAACTTCACTAGCTTGTTGGTCTCGTCATAGGTAAAGTTATTTCGTGGGCCTTTCCATTCGAGAAGGTTGTTAGGCCCGAACGCGCTGGCTGTCTGTATGCTCATGTAGTTGCTGCCGACCAGCTCTATGCGGCCTGACTTAATGACTGGCGAGTTAAGCTCTGTGCCAGCAATAAAACGGTCACCTGCAATGGTGCCGGTGGCCACCATGCTACCGTTAATTTGCAAGGCGACTGGGTCCCACCCATTGTTTGCGGGGTTGCGTTGCCGCGCGTCAGAGTCTGACCCGTCAGTTAAGGTTTGCACGAAGATGTCACCCGGAATCGGGTTCCGCCCCACCAGCGCCTGAAAGCGCGAGTAACCCTGACTCCAGTTGATGGTGTCGTAGCGGCCTCCAAAAAAGCCAGGTCCGGTCGCGCCATCGCTTCCGGCGGGTCCTTGCGGTCCTTGTGGGCCCTGTGCTCCGTCCTCGCCTCTAAACCGTGACCAAGTGTAGTCGCTTGGGTTGCTGGACTCAGATGCCGTAGTTTTGTTTGTCGCAATACCGATATACTTCGTATTGCTGTTCGGCACCTGATACATACCAGAGCCGTTAGCGTTATCTGAATACGCAATCCACGTGTAGGTTGTCTGGCCATCTTCACCAGGCGGACCCTGAACACCATCCGTGCCATCCTCACCACGGAAACGTGACCACGTGTAATCCGATGGGTCGTTCGACTCCGTCGGGCTCGTCTTGTTGTAGGCCAAGCCCATGTAGGTCATGCCTGATGGACTGTTGCTTATGCCTTCACCGTTTGGTCCAGTCGCATATCGGATCCACGTATAGTAAACCTGACCGTCTTCACCCGGTGGCCCCTGTACACCTTGTGGCCCTCGTACCCCATCCTCACCACGGAAGCGTGACCAGGTGTAATCGCTCGGATTGCTGGACTCAGATGCTGTAGTTTTGTTTGTAGCAATACCGATGTACTTGGTATTGCTGTTCGGCACCTGATACATACCAGAGCCATCGGCATTGTCCGAATAAGCTATCCATGTGTACGTTGTCTGGCCGTCTTCACCAGGCGGACCCTGAACACCATCCGTGCCATCCTCACCACGGAAACGTGACCACGTGTAATCCGATGGGTCGTTCGACTCCGTCGGGCTCGTCTTGTTGTAGGCCAAGCCCATGTAAAATTTACCATCAGGCTGATTGCTGATCCCGTTTCCATTGATGTCATCGGCGTAACGTATCCAAGTGTAATAGACTTGGCCATCAGCGCCTGGCTCGCCAGGCACGCCCTGAGGGCCAGCTGGTCCTTCAGGACCTTGTGGTCCCGGTGGACCTTGCTCGCCGTCAAGGCCACGTATATCCTCTTCTCGTGTGACTGAGAACCCATCATCTAGCACGAGTCTGGCGCGCAAGTAAGCAACGCCCTCCTCGGTATCATAATGCAGTAGCATATTGCCTTGCGTGTCTTCCCACTGAAATACATCGCCTCGGAAGCTGATGGCATTCTCTGAGCCGCCAAAAGTGACGCCTGTTAATACAGCGCGTCCATCCTGGACTTGCTCAACGCCGAGGAACGCGTAAGCCTCGTATGCCTCAAGTGTTTCGTTGTAGCTCGCATTCAACTGCAATTGCGCTTCGGCAAACTCTTCCTGACTGCCTACGCGAGCACTCATTATTTGTAATGCACGTGCATAGCCATCGATCGTGGTTTCAGCTAACGCAAGGCGTTGCGCCTGCGCTTCAATCGCTTCGCCGTCTTGTTGAGTTACTGCCTGTAAGCTCTGTATGCTTTTAGCGAGCGAGCCCTCAGGGCCAGTAATAGCCTGAAGCTCTTCGATGGCCAGCGAGAACCGAATGTCTTTATCTAGCTGGTCAAAACGATATAGCCCGTAATCAACCGCTGATTGCAAGTCCTCGAGGATATTCGACTCTAACCCTTCGCGGTTTGATGATGTTGAAAGTGCCTGGCTTCGGATCCGGCCTTCTTGCGCATCAAGTTGATTTTCTACGGTAGTGAACTGTTGACTGATGGCCTCGCCATCCTCATTAAGACGCTGGTTCAGGCTCGTAACATAGCTGGTAAACGTACCCTCATAACCATCAATGAATAACGCCGCATCATTGGCCTTTTCAATGAGCCCATCGTCATTTATTTCCTCGTAAGTGACCTTCATCTTGGCGTAGGCATCAATACCGTCAAGCACGCTTTCAACGTTAGTGCGGGTTACGCCTTCCTGTGTCCAGGTTTCAACATCAACCTTATCTTCAACCTGTCCCGATAACGCATCAATGCGAGAGCTCGCGGTAACGACTTGCGCCTGAATGTTAGTTAAGTCTTGGAGTGCTGCGTCCGGCTTGCCAACACTCAACGACTTAAGCTCGAACGTGTCGGTATTATCCTGACCAAGAGTGACACGTACTGATTTGATATCACTGTGGTACGAGCTAAGTGCGGTAAAATCAACGATGCGAATAACGTCTGTATCGAGCACTTCAACTGGCTCTATAATTCCCGCGTAGGACTCAGTGGAATCATCTAGGAATGTCACTTCAACATTACCCAGCCAGTTTTCTCCGGCTGTACGTCTGACACTCATCCGGATCACCGAATATTCCTGGCCATTGTAGGCAAGGTCACTATTAACAATATCACCGGTCTCCAGCAGCACCCGGTTAACGCCTGGCGTTATGGTCCCGGTAACCGCTGTCCAGCCTTGTGCGCTGTCGAAAAAGTTAAATGCGTGTGCTGGTTCAAGCGCGGCAATAGAATCCGCCACGATAGCTGTGGCGCGCTGGTCTATAACACCAGGTAAGAGTTTGATTTCAGCACCAAGCTGTGTGACGCGCTCTTCGTTAAAGGTTAAGCGCTCAACAGTCGCGTTGATTTCACCGGCTACACCATCAAGACGTAGCTGTGCTTCTGAAAACCGGTTATCAGTGTACTCAAAAGCTCGGTTCGTAATAGTACCGGTAACCGGGTCCACATCAAGCACAGCGCCTATAAGTTGTTCTCCACGTTCAATGCGTCGACGTAACTCGTCCCGGGAAGCCGCTGCATCGATAATACTGCTCAGAACAGCAGCATCATTCCGTTCACGCTCGAACAGTTCATTACTGAACCGAACGCTGATTTCCTGCGCATTGTCGTTAACCAGCTGTTGAAGGTTAGCGAATTCATTATCGACAAATGATTGAAAGTTGCTATCAACGGAGTCAAGCCGGTTAGTGTAGGTCTCAATAATCGGATCGACCTGCGACGTGTCTTTGGTCGTTGTAATCGTCTCGTGCCGCATGGCCGAACGGCCCAATATGTTAACCGTGCGTGCGTAAACGTTGTGCTCGGTATCTGGCGTTAACCCGGGTATGACTATGCTCGCGCCACGCCCGATGATTTTGTCCGGCGTGCCATACGCAAACTCGAACATGGTGCCCAGTCCAATGCCGGCCAACGTCGGTGCCAGCGTGATTTCCCAGTTGCCGGCAGTTGCACCTAAGCTCGTTGGCGGCGATGGCTCATTCAACGTCAGCGATATGGTTGCGGGGACCGATGTGCGCTCATAGCGGTTGCGGGCGTAAACTTCAATACTGTACTGACCAGCATCGAGGCCGTTGATGTCCTGCTTAAGCTGTACTCCGCTACGGGCAATAACGGGGTATTCGACAATATCGTCACCGTCTTTGCGCACAAGCACACGATATTCAGTTACAGCACGTGGGGTTGGATGTGACCAGGTGACATAACCCTGACGATGAGTTGATACCGAATCAACCTCAAAGGATACCGACTCGGGTGCGTCCGGGCGCGTGAAGTCGGGTAGTTCAGTGTTAGGGGTGACATCGCCCTCAGATGGCACCAGACTATCGCTGTATAATTCTGGGGACTCTTCCTCAAGTACGAGCTTCGTTTTCTTCGTCTTAAAATCAAACTGCCAGTCCTGAACGATGAACTCTTTATCGATACCCTCGTTCGGCAAATCCACCCGAACCGTTGTGCCGGCCAGTGCCAATAGCCCCTTCGACTTGCATGGAAACTCAAGTCGCATACCGGCGCGATTGCGTTCCAAGTGATACTTCATCAGGCGCTGAGCCATTGTGGAGGAGTTCGTAAAGTTCAGCTGAAGGTCGTCTTCGAGCTCCATGCCATCACGATCCACGTAAATGCTGTTCGTGACGACTGGCGCATCGGTCGGCTGATAGCCTTTTTTTGGATCTTGAAACGACGCACGCACCAGGTTACAACGGTCTTTTAATTCACGATGCGGAGTTATCGTGATTTCATCTGCGGCATCGGTATCAGTCAATGTGATTTCAGCCATGCCGTGATAGCTTGCCGTTTGCAAATACATTTTACCGCCACGGCGATAAGGCTTTCCGCCGCATGAGCTCATGATTCGCTCAAGCACTCGTGATGGTGACTGGTCAAACGTCCATGAGCCGTTGCACGTGAAACGCTTCTCAGATTTTTGCTGATTATTACTATCGTTGTAGCTAACCATCTCATCACAGATATTGGCTTGGTCCATGATGTGAGCAAGGTCAAACTTATTCAGTCCAAGCTGCTTGTAGCCGTGAAAACGCTGGTAATCAAGAGCGCAAAGT
This sequence comes from Idiomarina sp., assembly GCF_019431395.1. Lineage (NCBI taxonomy): Bacteria > Pseudomonadati > Pseudomonadota > Gammaproteobacteria > Alteromonadales > Idiomarinaceae > Idiomarina > Idiomarina sp. Next base: position 871,958 of record NZ_CP080268.1, on the reverse strand, counting down.
ATGCTGTTATCAGACCATTCCCACGTCGCTTCGTCATTGGCGCGGTGAGGGCCATCGCCACCGACTGTTGTGTCTTTGCGCGGGTCGTAAATGCGCTTGCCTTTTACTTTGAAGGTTACGTTCTGCAGGCCAGAGGGCATTTCTTCCGGATCAATAGGAATTGTGACAACCGCATAAGACACACCAAAGCCGATATGCTCATTAGTCCAGCCATCACAGTATTGTAATGCCGTCTGGCTGACCGTCGTCTGATCACCTTTAAAAATTTGGTAAGTGGTTCCAGAAGGCTTAGGCTTGCCGTTTACCTCATAAAGTTCGGCGGACTCGATGTTATGACCGGCTAAGGTGATCACGACAACATGAGCTTCTTTCTCGCCCATTTTACGTTTGCCGTAGCCAACGATTGAGCCGGAGACTACCGTTTTACCGTAAATACCACGGCGGGGCTGGAGCGGCTCGGTGGTTAACGTTTGTGCCTCACGAGATGATTCATCAACGCCCGGCATATCGGGTTTAAGGGAGCTTTGCAAAGCAGCCATCCCAATTCCAACTGCAACCCCAACAATGACTGAGCTGGCCGCGACCCCAGCAGCGATACCCGCGGCAACTGCGGCAATAGCTGGTGGCATTAGCTATGACTCCATGATTTTATGACAGACTCAAGCGGCATACCTTGCAGGCCCTTCTCCGTTAATACCCAAGGCTTGTGATAAAACACACCGGCTACCTGTTGGCCATCCGATTCAACAGCAACAATTGCGCCGCGCATCAATTTGCCGTCCGGCTCGCCGAGGCGCTGAGTCAAAAGCTCAACGACACTGTTGGCACCGATATTTTTCATAATGCGTCGGGCGCCGAGGGCTGTTTTGTAGCGACCTCTTACGTCCTCTGCTACATCCTCCCCGCCCATGGCAATAATGGCGTCAGCAGCAAACAAACAGCAGTCGTTTTCGCCCCATTGAAACGGTTCACTGCGCTTAGAAAGTAAGAATTCAGCCAGCTGGGTTGGCCAGTCATTTGAACGTTTCATCGTTGTTGTAGGTTCCTTCTAACTCGAGGTACGCCACCACCGCCACCAGGACCGCCAACGCTTTGTCCTGGAACATCGCTATCAATGCCCTTGGCGAGCTTCTCTACTTGGTTAAAGAACTTATCGCCCGGGTGCCTGGCTTGTTGCGCTTCGTCGGTCATGCGGAAGTTTTGAACGGGATTGCTCCACCGCTCATACCAATCCGTCAACTTAAGAGTGATCACAAACGGGCGCCCTTTCTTGACTGAAACCGCACCAATGTCGCCATCAAATAACAAAGCCCCTTCGGTAACCCGACGGTTCTCATCAAGTCCAACCAAGTGCAATCGTGCAACGCCATTGGTTGGGTCTTCTTGAACCGTGTCCGCAAACAGCGTGATATCATCGACTACCAAAGAAACGTCAAAGCCACGGCTACTGCGACCGCCGCTCTCTTTGAACTGACCTATCTTGGCCATTTCGCCCACGCCTTTATAAACCTGTCCCTGGTACGTTCTGTCGCCTACCCCTGTGTGTGCCCGAACCCAGCCTGACGGAAACTGAAGCTCCCCAAACACCAATAGCCGCTTAGGGTCATAACTGGAAAGCATTTGCTGAATAGACGCATCGCTAAACCTCACTGAGCGCCTCCACAAACTCTAACTGAACGTTCCGAACACCCGCCTTACTGCCGGACCAGTCGGGTATTTGACTGGGATTGGCTAGGCGGAATAAACCTTTAGGCATGTTGCTGATAATGAAGTCGCCATCGTTAGGAATGGTCTTTATCTCGGGCTGGAATTGCAGCCGAACGCGGCCCGTGCTGTCGGTCACTGCGTCTTCGGTTAATTCGTGGAGTCGGTTGTTTAACTGGAATCGGTCACCGCGCTTAGCAACCGTTTGAGACGCTGCAAATCCCCGGGCATTGAGTACGACACCATACTCATCCACACCATCAACCACAGGCGTGCCATTCCAGGAGCCCTCATTACTGTGTGCGGTGTCATGAATGAACAATGTGCCAACTTGGCCACGCAGTGCCGTTAACGCGCCACGCAGTTCTCGCGCTTCAGCTTTGGTCAGGAATGAGAACGCTAGGCGCGCCTGCCACATATCGCCAGGCTCTTCCCAAACTTCTTCAACCTGGTTATAGGGCGAGCGGACAAGGCGAGTCGCCGGCTGAACTTTAAAGCCAGAGCGTGTTCTCGGTATGTCGGGAAAATTTGCGGGCATTCAGCCAATCCGTAGTTAAACGACAATGGCTGGATTGTGGGAAGTTTATGCTTGGGTGACTACCCGTGTTTTGTTCCACGGGCAGCAAGTTTACATGTCGATACCGTATGGAATACGTAATCCCGCTAGCGGTGTATTCAGTAGTAAACTCTTTAATGTGTTTGTTGCTGACGCTATTGCAACAGGTCTGAAACGAGCTTCGTTTTCCTCAAAAAAACGACTCAACTCACTTTCGTCTACTTTTGAGTAATTTTTCGGAACACTATACACGTGATCAAAAACCACGCTGGCTTCAAATATCTGTTCAAGCTGAGTTTCAGCTTCATCGTTAGGGGCCGACTCAACATCTCCTATTAAACCTTTAACTCTTGCTTCCCAACCGACCAATAAAACACATTCATCTTTTTGTGTTATAAAGTCAAAGTTCGATATACTCAGCCCCAAGTCGAGACTCATTGAGGTATTTTCGGAATGAGACTCAACAGTTTCTCTATCGTATTCAAATGCCGATTTGTTCACAAACATGTATGTATGTTTGAAGTCAGATATTTTTAAAGGACTTTTAGTTCCGGCTTTTGACTTTTCCATCCCGATCCACCTTGATCTGAAGTTAGCTTTTTGGGTTCGATCACCCTGTTCTCAACTTGCGACCGCTTTTCGGTGTCGAAGTTATATATGTGATTAAATACATGGCTTTTGTGAACTCCGTCATGTTTCACATAATCTGAACAGGCGCGTACTACATATTCATTGATACTAACGTCTTTCGCCCGAGCCTTGATTGCCACTTCTCTATGCAGCTCTTTCCCAAGCCGAATATTTAATGTACCCGAGAATGGTTTATCGGGGTCTTTGCCGACCTCGTTGCAGAACTCCAAATAGTCATCAACCGCTTTATGAAAGTTCTCACGCAACTCAGGAAAGGTCTCACCGAAATATACAATTTTGTCACGTACATGGAGTACGCTACCAGCCAAGCACTCGTCTTCTACAGACGTTTCTGCGGTGCCATAGTAGCCTTTATATTCGAGCAAGCTCATTATGAAATATCCTTTATTTCGAGTTCTTCCAGAAGGTCAACAACTTGGTTTATGAAATACCTTTTACAGTCTTTTTTCGGGTGAGGATCAGCTAAAATAATCACCGCATCGTATCCTGGGTGATATGCCTTACCGTGATTTCCTCCACCGTAAACCTTAAAACCAACAGACTCTAAGACCGAAACGACATCCTTGAATTTCATCGTTTTGGGGCGCTCGAGCAGTTTATCGAGCTTTTTCTGTTTAGCGGACATTAGTATTTACCATGCAATCCAAGTTTGCAACTAAAAAGTAGTACCACGCATTGCGCGATGTGTATTCCTTACGTTACATGGTTGTTGGGGATTGCACAAGAAGCCCTTAACCCGAAGCCTTCAGCCGCTGGTAAAGCGGGCCGCCGCTGGCGAAGTCGTCATGGATACGTTGCATCAAATGTTCATTAGCTCGATCCACTGCTTCCTCTACACCCTCATTATCATCACCGTTACCAGTTGCCCCTTTTGATTCGACATTTATCGTCTGGTTAATGGTAATGCTGGGCTTCCTATCGCCTCCAATACCTCCACCCTGGGCTCGCTGACTACGCACCGCATTAACGACCTTTTCAAAGTTCTCGCGCTGCTGTGGGTTGAGGACCATCTCGTTACGCTTGAGCAGGTAGGTACCCTCGTTGCCCATTGGGACGCGCGATAACCCATCGTGCGCCTGACCCTGGAGTTGGCCACCACCGCCCATTGATGTGCCTTTGATGGTACTCACAATGCTTGCTGTCTGGCTGGCTACCGTTGCCATTGCCGCCAAGTTCATGGGAAATGGTTGGTTGGCCGCCTGAGCGATACCTGATTGAATAGCCACGATGGACTGAGCTATAGAGAACGCTTTGCTCGCCGCAAACATAGTTTTGTATATTCCGCTCTGCTCGCCAGCGAATGCTTTGGCCATGCCGGCCATGCCATCAAAGAGCTGTTGGCCATTAGTAAGGCTGTTCATTAACTGCTGTTTCTGCAGAGCTTCGCGCTTATTCTCATACTGGGCAATCACCCGGGTTTTCATTGCCTCGGCTTCACCCAAGAGCATGACTTCCTGTTGCGCATATTGGTCGATGATTTCTAATCGAGCGTCTTTCTCTGCCTTCAACTTATCGAGCGGCGTTGATTCCTCATTGTTGAGGTCGCTCTGTAGCTGACCAAACTGCTCTCGCGTATCCGCCCTGCTCTCTGCCTGCTGGTATTGTCCCCATGCCTGGTCGAATTGGCTACGCTGTTCTTTGTTCAAATCGCCGTAGCCCGCCTTTTGCTTAAACCGGTGCTCCTCACGTTCTTCCGGCGTCATGCTGGCCATCTCTGACATATTATTCAGCTCATCAATGACGCCCTCAAAGTTAGCTTCTGCCTTAAGCGTTCGGACACGATCGATTAAATCATCCAGGTGGCTCACCTGCGCGTCTGTGAGGTTAGCGCCAGCACTTTGGAGGATGTTCCAGCGCTCCCACTCATCGTTCGTGTACTGGAGTTCAATAACGGTTTTAGCCAGCTTATCAATGGTCTTTTCAAAGCCGCTGTTGAGATTACTCATATCCACGCCATTGGCGTTTTGATTCATCGTTTTTAGCGACTCACCGGCGCTAGCAGAGCGGTTCTTGAGTTCAAGCAAACGACTGACGACGTCTTGGATAGCGGCTTCTACCCCTTTTTGCTCGACCTGGTTTAATTCCAACTCCTGCGTTAACCTCGCAATTTCCTGTTGTATGGCCGTGAATTGGCTGGCGCCCAGTTGAACAAATGGATCCTCTAAGTCCTGACGCAAATCAGCAATTTTTGAGCGCAACTGGTTGGCGTCCTCCATGAGGTTGCCCATCCGCCCGGCTAGCTCCTCTTGTCTATTCCGTGCTTGTGCTGCCGTTAAGCCATCGAAGCCCTCTGTTAACTGCTTTAGTTTTGGCACCAGGTCATCAATTTTATCTTCAGTCGTCTCCGCACTCGATACAAATTCATACAGAGAAAAGGCAGCCATCGCAGTGACGCCAACAGGCCCACCAAGTAGCGACATACCTCGAGAGGCAAATCGTGCGGCAGTACCAACGGCTCGAAGTTTCACCGCAGCGGAGCCCGCAATGCCATTCATCCGCATATAGCGCCCAATGACTTGCTGTTGGTATGCGGCATGGAGAATAAACGCCTGGCTGGCGCTTCCTACTGAGGCAACCATACGTGAGGCATAGACAGCGGCTATTGCCTTGGCCACGTTAATTATTTTGTCGCCGTTCTCATCGACAAACTCTGTCAGGCCGGCTAACGCATTGGTCGCAACATCAACCCCATCAGCTATGGTCTCACCGAGTCCGGCATCGTTCATACGCTTAACGGTAGCAGTCCACTGATTGTTTAAGTCCGCCAGGGCATCATTAACACCGTCTAACTGGCTTTCCATATAACCGCCAAATTCATTCTCGCCCAATGAGCGCAAGTATTCTTCAATGTCCTGGGCGCTGTTCCCGATAACCTCAGTAGTACCCCGGAAGCTAACAGCTACCTTATCGCCCTCTTTGCGGGCTTTGATACCGAACTCGTTAAGGCGCTCATATTGCCCCATAGTGGCATCAGCAACCGCCTCTACAAACTGCTCGAGGCTTTTACCGGTAGCACCCGCGGTATTCATATAGCTTAGAATGGCATCCTCTGACGGGTTCAGACCGACATTGCGCAACTGAACAAACGCCCGAGTTACTTCCTGGACGTTCGCACCAATGTCAGAGGCAAACTTTGTTAGCTGGTCAAATTTGCGGTTGCCGGCTTCCATGCTCCCCATAGCCACAGCCAGCTGTGAGGATAACCGTTCCACCTCCTTGGTCGTATCAAAGATTGCCCGAGCAGTGGTAGCGGCCCCATAAGCGCCAGCTAAGGTGCCTGCCACGTTAACAGCGGTAGTCTTGAATTTGTCGAGTTCGGCTCTACCCTCACGGGTGGCCTTTTTAAGATCACGGTTGTTACCGGTAAAGAGTACGGACAATCGCATCGGCATGTTATTTCTCCAGGCGGCTATTGAGCTCTCGGGTTACGCACTTTGTTAAAAACCGTAGGTGCTTGTATTGCTCTGGGGTATATTCTCTTGCTGACATTTGTACGTCAGCCTGAATGGACGCAATATCGATACCGGTACAAACGCCCTGAACATATTCAAACTGATCGTCAATAGCCAGAAACCACTGCAATACCGGCCAGTTTTCCTCAATGACAATACAGTCTTCTTCAGCGGTGTTTGCTTTTAGGTAGTTCTCGATATCTTCATCAGTCGCGCCAAAAGCCCGCATTTCTGCTGTCAGCTCCTGGCGCTCCTTTTCATTAACGGTGGGACCATGCGCCCAGTAGTGGGCCACCGCTTCTAGTTTTTTGCCGGGGTATACCCAAACATCAACTCATTGTAGGAACGCAATAAGGCAGTTCGTACAAAGGTGTACTGGCACAAGTCCTCGAGCGCGTCTTCGCTGAATGCCACGTCATTGCCGTTGTCATCAACAACACCGTCCCAGCCCACAACAACCGTTTTTAACAACGCCAGGTCATCTGTGCGCCCTTCTGTTCGCTCACGATACTCATCATGCTTCATGACTTCGAACTTAGCGGTAAACTCCTGCGGCTTTTTCTGACCTGGTACCGACACTGACACCGTGGCATCAGACTTGATGGGATGTTTTGCTATTTTAAAGGCCATTATTTAACTCCTTACTTAGTTTCGATGACCGGGTCATCAATAAAACGAAACGGCATACTGATGGTCAGCTTGCCCTCGCGGTCGCCATAGGTAGGCTTACCCAGCTGAATTGCGCTTGATGTGATAGACACAATGTTGCCCGCCACTAAACCGTGGGTGATGGATAGCGGCATTTGTGCGTTCGATGTCGCAATTGAGAACGGGTCAAAGTCGCTCAATGCCGGCGCTTCAATTACCATGGTGCCGTCAGGCTTCCAATCGGTGATATCGATTTCTTCATCGACAGTGTTTTCCGAGTAGCTGACTTCTGCATTCTCTTCGTACTCGAATTCGAACATTGGATATTCGGTGCCATCGAGCATGAATGTCGTGTTCTCATGACCTACCTTCAGCGGAGTTTCAAAGCCAGAAAAGTCCGGAGTAGCCGGCATTCCCTGTTCGACAACACCGCCGTACAGGCCGGTAATTTCGAACGTAAAGGTAGGAAGCTCACCGACTTTCAAAGATGCGCCAGAGGTTGCGCGAGCGCCCGTGAGCTTATGAAGCGAGCCATCATTAAAGTAGTAAAACGTAGCATCGGGCTCTGAGTTGTCAGTAATACGGTTGTACTTAACTTCGGTGGTGCCAACTTCCACGCTACGCCCAGCACACTGCAGGATAGACTGGTACTTAACCGGAGTAATTGCATCACCCGAGCCAGCAGCTTCTACACTTCCGCTGAGCTTCACATGGATACCCGACATGATCATCGGTTTGCCACCCGATTTACCGTCATCCAGCTCACGCTCAATTTCCTCACCCTCGAGCGGAGTGATTTCTAAACCGGTCGTTTGGATCGCTTGCCCTGGTGTACCACCATCCAGCAAATCTGTGCCGTAAGGATTCGTACCATCGTTGGCCAAGCCGACAATTAACTTTTTCTTGGTTCTGCGGCTCATTTCTCAGCGTCCTCTTTTTCTTTGATGTGCTCCACCGACAGACGTGCGTCGGCATCGATTTGCGCAAGCTTGGCAGCCGAAAGCTGCTTAAATTCGTTCTTGCCTTTTTTGAAGTCAATGCCAGCGCGACGGCATTTATTCTCGGCGGTCACAATGATCATGATTGCCCCTCGTACAATGTTTCCGTGACGTACTCTTCCATCCAGAAAACGCCACCCCGTTTAAATTCCAGTAAGTTGCCTTCAACCAGCATGATGGGCTCGTAATTCGCATCAGGCGTCCAGCCCATCAGGGCGCCGCGTATCTGCTGTTTCATAAACTCAAGGCGTTTGGTCACACCCTTGCCCATCCGATCGTTAACCGCTCGGCAGACAATCAAAATGCCAAAGCGAGGCCGCATGAGCTGACTGAACCGGCCGGTTGTGCGCTCGTTAGGGTCAGCGCCATCGGACACAGGAACCACAAACGCGGCGTCTTTCTTTACCGTATTGGCATCAACAATCGTCTGTGGGTCGATGACCTGGTCTACACCACTGAACAGTGCCTTACCCTCAAACTGTATGGCTTCCAGTCGCTGTTCAATCTGCTCAAGTAGCATTACCTTCGGCTCCTAATTCCCGCATGTACTGACCGAACACCCGTACAATCTTGCGTTGCTGTGGTTGCTCGATTCCCAGAAACGGACGGGCTTCGATATTCATCTTTCGCGTATGGCTTTTAACCGTCTGGTAAACACCGGTTTTCAGCTTGCGACCAAAGGCCTGATTTATCAGGCGTGTATGCGTTGGTACCGTTACTGCTTTATCAACACCGTCCTGATGCGCTGGACCATAGCCCACATTGGTACCGACCTCGGTACTGTCGCTCGTCGCCCGCATCGTTAAACTGCCTTGTAGGCGGCGAGTATCACGAAGCGGTTGGCCGCCACGTTGTACCGGTTTCCAAGGATTGCCGCGCGGAGAGCGCCCGCGCCTAAAGCCCATTTCAAAGTCAGTTTTTAAGGTGCTACCGACGCGGCGAAAAAAGACCTTCCGCTGGTCGCTACCAAGCCGGTCAAGAGCCTGCCTTATTCGCAGCAGTTCTTGTTCGTTAAACTTGGTCTGAACCTTCATTTAAAAATCATCCAGGCTGGTGCGCGTGAACGTGCGGTTGCCGGCATTGGTCGAAGTCGTCGCATAAAACACTTCTTCCTGATTCTCAATACCCAGGGACACATCGCCTTTAACCACTTTCTTGAGCCACGCAATAGCGTCCTCATACCGCTTGCGTACTTCTTCACTGACCGCATCGTCCCAAAGGCGAAAGCGGGTGATGTCGCAACAGATGGTTTTTAAATAAGGATTCGGGTCGGTTAGCGGTAACGAGTAAACCGAGCCAAGATAGGTATTCATTTCGGCAGAAGCATCATTCAGCGCTGATTCCACCTTGCTCTTCTGGTCAACGGTACCGGTATCAGAAGGAGCCAGTTGCTCCAGCTCCTCCTGACCAAACCGCATTTGCATATCGGTTACTTGTGCGTACATCGCTATTCGCTTGCCTCAAGCTCTTCAATGGCTTTAACCAAATCTGCTTTTCTCATACCGTCGGCACCTTCAACGCCTTTGGCAGTCGCAATGGTTTTCAGCTCATCGACTTTAAGGTCGCTTAGCGAGCGCTGCTGTTGCTCTTGTTGTTTTACAGCACCCGCCTCGCGTAACTGCTCAGCGATGGTTGCACTAACCGATACTGGCTCGCCGGTCACAGGTACCAGCTTGCCGTTAATTCGTGCCGGCATAGTCAGCACGATGTTTTCTTTGCTATCACTCATAATCATCTCCGGTTAAGGTGAGTGAACGGTGCCGTTAAAGCACCGAGTTGAAGTAATAGCCGGCTTCTTTGGCCACCAACACTTCTTTGACCGACTCACCGACACGAACCCGGACACCACCGCGTAAACCGATGTCGCTGTCTTCACGCGTCATGGCAACACGCTCACCATGCTCGGCAGTGAGTGAGAACGTCACATCGTCACGCAGTGCGGCGATTGGGTTGATGTATAGGAATGACGCACCGCCTGACCACAAGCGCGACAGGCTCATATCCTGCCCCTTATTGGCGGTGTTGTAGCGGCTCGCTCCTACCCAGATGTTCTGAATTCCGAACAGCTGACGGATGAAGTCCCACGGCACCATGCCCACATCACCGGTCGAGCCGTTAAAGGCTTTAACCAGGCTTGCGTTACGACGCATGGCAGTCGCTTCCTTCTGACCGAGCACCAGCGTGTTAGGACGCACCAAAGGCGTATCTAGCGCATCACTGATTTGCTCAATCAGGTTAGAGCCCGCATCATTCCACTTGTCGGTACCGCTAAGGGTTTCGGTGTGGTTATAGTTGCTGGCATTCATCACCATGTCGGCGACACGCTTCTCACGACTTAGCGCAATAAGCTCGGACAGCTTCATCGTGGCACGGCCCTGCGGGTCAATCGCTGGGTTGTTGCGCGCTTCTTCGATGTCTGCGTTAGGGATTGGGTCTTCCAAACCCCAGTCGACAACTGAGTCGGTGTGCTCGGTCGCGCTGAACTCAACTTCGTTCGGACGTGACTTACGGCCAACCAGCGTATTAGGGATAGTGAACGTGTCCTTAGCTTCGAACTCGGTCCACTTGAAGTTGGTCGCGCCAACCGGCGTACGAGGCGACACCTGGTCAGCGATGAATTGCGCATTTTTATAGCCCAGCGCAATTGCCGTCAGGTTGGGCTGTTGTACAAATGGTGTGCTCATGACTTAGCTACCCCTTAACCTTTCTGAATTTCGATACTGATGATGTCTCCAGCGACGTTAGCAGCCGTTAAAGCACGACCGATGGTTGAGTCGGTACCCGCTGCTGATGCAACCGCACGACCCTGGGCGTCAACGGTGACTGAGGCATTCTTTGCAACAGCAGCGCCTGCCTCTACCTCAACAATGCCCGAGAACGTCACATCGATACGTTGACCGATTGCGATATTCTGCGGCTCTTCATTGACGCCAATAAGTGGATCGCCAACATCCGTTGCGAGCGCAACTTCGTTATCGCCGGCGGCCAGTTTCACTACCCGATGTTTAGGAATGGCCGTGGCGGCGATAAACTGCTTGATTAAACCTGCGTTTTTCATCTGCGTTTACTCCGCGTTTTTAGTGAAATGACTAACCGCCTCGGCAATAGAGATATTGCGGCCGGCCTTGCGTTGCTCTTCCTGATACTCAACTGCTTTAGCAGCTAAGTTCTGAGCGGTTTGTGGCTCATCACCACCGGTTTCGTCACCGGAGTGCTCGTTGAAATCAACAACGGGCTTACGCTCTTCCAGTGACTTCAAATACTCATCCTGAGCATTCAATCCTTTTTGGTCTTCAGCTTCGCCAAAGTCGACCGTTTGGTCACCTAAGCGCTCGGCAAAGGCGATTACCTTGTCACGCTCTGCTGGCGCAACCTTGCCGTCTTTAACTAACGCATCTACCTTGGCAGTCAGCGCTTCTTTGCGACGCTTATTTTCAGCTTCAGTGAAGGAGGCAACCTTTGATTGCAGGCCCTTGTTCTCATCAGCTAGCTTTTGCTTGTCAGCTTCAAGCTGCGTGTTCTGGCTTTCCAGGTCGGTGACCTTGGCCAGTGCTTCTTCCAGTTTCATATCGTGCTCCGGGTCAGTTTCGCTTTCGCTAAAATCAGTCACCGGAGAGGTGTCTGCCTTACGGCGCTCTTCCGCTGACGTTCGTAATTCTTCAATGAGGTAATCTGGGAGGGTCTTATCCGCTTCGTCTTTGCTGAATTTGTCGATAATGAATTCACGCATTGACTTAAAAACTCGGGCGATAGCCGACATATCCATAGCCGTGCGCCAGTCTTCCTCGAACTCCACCACGCCCTCTTCTGACTCAGCGAAGTCGACAGGGGCAAGCCCTTTAATTGCTGGCGGCTGAGCGCCTAAAAAGCCTACGTGGCGCAGATAAAGGTTGCCCGGACTTGGGTTATTAGGCGCATCAGGAAGATAAAAGCTGGCGCTGACTTTCTTAAACGCACCCGACTTCACCATTTCGGCAAAGTCCTCGTTTACTTGGTCAGGGATTGCATCAAGGTTGCCCTCGGCAAACTCAACAGACTTAATCCAGCCATAGGCTGGGCCATTGTCTTTAGGGTGGCCAATAACGATCGGCGCTTCGTGAACGGATGGACTGTAGGACTCAGCCGAGCCCTGTAGCTTATCTTCGGAGAAGTCCAGGGTCGCTCCGTTTGAGCTGGTATGCGTCCCGGTTTTAAAAATGTTGATTCGTTTCATACACGGCAATCCTCTATGACTGCCGTGATTGTCAACCTAAGGGGGTTGGGTGACTACCCGTGTTTTATTCCACCTAAATAAATGTTGGCCCAACCCCCTGTGGGTGCGTTATTTCTCTGCCATCTGGTGTTCGGTAGGTCTGCCAATTAATATTTGGTGCGTCCGACACCTGTAACCCATAATCCTGTAAATCTTCCCATGACATCTGAATGACGCCACAACGACAGTTATAATCAAGGGGAGCTTTGTGCGTATCCCAGAATGAGTGGCCGACAGGCAGCACAATGCCATCAAGGCGCGCATGCTCTGGCCGTGTTCTGCTGTCATCGACCGCATCAAACATCAGGTATGGCATCGAACTCATGTTCTCCTCAATGGATTGCCACTGGCCTTTTGCATAGGCGCTTTGAAGGTTGGTTCGGAATATCGTTTCAAGGCGGCTGGCGCTGCCCAAACGCGCCTCGATAACCTGCCCGCTGTATGGTTCCAAAACATCACGTTTGCCCCACCAGCCGTGGCGCTGTAGCGCTGGTGCAATCTTATCAGCGAAGTCTTTGAAGGTTTCGCCTGAGTCAATAACCTTCGTTAGCTCTTTTTTCACAAAATCGAGCAAGTCGCCATTCATTAACTTGGCAACGGTAAAGGCCACATCATGCTCGTTACGCACCATCTCATCCCATCGGAATGAACGGCTAAGTCCTTTCTGCAGGAAGAACTCAAACGCTTCTTCCGCGGTCAGCTCAAATTGAGCGGCTGCTTCGTAGTAATTGACAATGCCTTTAATTTGCATAGTTTACCCAGCGTTCTTGGTGTAACCACGCATACGCGCCATGATGTTGGCGTTACGTACACGCTCAACGACTTGGTTATCCGGGTCCTGCTCTGCCAGTTCATCCAGACGTTTAACGAACTCTTCCTCGCTACCTGCTGTCTGCGCGAACTCGATAATCTTGCGTACTAGCGGTCCGACAGCCTGCTCAGGATTACTGGCAAGGTATTCACCAGCATCGACAATGTCGCGCTGGTCACGGCGGTGCTGAACACGCTTCTGGGTGAGGGGCGACACTTCCGCAAACTCTGCACCCATCGGCTCAACCTGATTACCAAAAGGCATTGACGGTGGTGTCGTTCGCTTGCGCCAACCTGGACCATAGGTTTCTTTAACGTATTCCTCTGTTGGCTCGTATCCCAGTTGCATTATTTTACTGTCACGCTCAGCAATCTGCGCCAGGTCTTCTTCTGGCTCGGTCTTGCGCCAAACCTTAGGCGGTTGTGCATTAGCAAAGTTGAGCGCTATCAACGGCTCAATCACCTGCTTATTGAAGCTATCGCAGATCATGTCAGCATCGGCTTTTACGATGTCGTCTTTCACACCCTTGTGAACTTGTGCCTGGGACAGGCTTGAGCCATCGTCAGTAGTCATCGTCTGCGACAGGATAATTTTAGAAATGGCTCGGTCCATTGCTCCCTGAAGCTGATAATAGTCTGCGGTACCACTGCGTGAGGCTTCCACCAGTTCAATGACCATATCCTCTGGTACAACTACACCACTATCCGCCTGGATAGCATCGAGTACAGCCAATGCCTGGTCACGTTGTTTACGATCTTTAATTTGGGCGCTTGGGAGCTTGGCAGTAGCTGTTGGCATTCCGAACTTCTCAAGGAATATTAGCCAGAACTTTATGCCGTTGCGTTTGAAGAATACCGGCCAATAAAGGGAGTGCGCCAAGCCCTCGCCGTAGGGATTATCATCGTGGTCTGCACCATGGCTGAATACCCAGAACTTGTTAGCCGGCATAGGAAAGGTCTTGCTGTCTTTTTTTAGCAACAGGTCATTGGTGGCGCTAAAGGCAAAGCGCCCACGGTCACGCACTTTAACCTGGTTAACGACAATCCGGTTTTCTTCCTGCGCAAACATTAGTTCAGCCACACTCCAGCCAAAGTGTATTGCGTAGAGCATCTTATCGGTCAGCTGGTCGAAACCAATACGGCTGAGCATATCCTCAACGAATAGCGCCGCCTCTTTATCCTGGGCACTCTCTGTAGCTGGTGTAATCTGATATTCCGATTGCGTCACCGCTGTACGGCGCTGCTGAAAACAGCTTTTAACCTGGTCGTCACGTAACAAGTCCTTGTAAATATTGAGCTGGCCATTGCCTTTGCTTTTCAATATCGAGTCGGGGTTGTCGATCATGATTTCGATGAGCGCCTTGGCCATCTGCTTGCCATGGTCGACCTTTGATAATTCAGTAAACTTCGGCTTCTTCGTATCAGCCATTATAAAAATCCTCCAAAACGGCCACGGCCACCACCGGAGCTCATATCACCTAAACCTAAATCACCGGCATTGCTTGTATCCCTGCGCCCGGTGCTTGCGGATACGACATCAACCGTTCGGTTGCTTGCCCACTCCAAATACTGCGTTGTACTGTCCACCTGGTCATCATGTGTCGCCAGTGGAAACCCGAACAGCTCGGACTCGTAATCAATTAACCAGGGCTCATGCTCTGGTAGCCACACACGGCCGGCCTCAAACTGTGAGCTGACACGTATTGCCCGGTTCAACTTACTTCCCTCCGGCTCTATCGCTATCACCGGCATCACGATTTTGTTCGGGTACTGTGACAGGGTTACCCCCTGCCTCAGCTCCTGTATCAGCGACTGTCCGGACGCCTTATCCTCAATGAGCACCGCATCGGCTCGCCAGTTCATGTAGTAGTTGGCCACAATGCGCTTAAGCTCCGGGTATTCGACACGGTCACGCCACACGTGAAGCAAGTAATGCCCCTGCTCTACTTCGCCCCAGATACTCAATACACTCGGGTCGTTGTGTTGCTCCGGCTTGTAAGCGGTATCCAGAGACATAACCAGCCGCATGAATTCAGCCGGCCTTGTGTTGTAACGCTTCGGCCAGATGCGTTTAATGATGGACCCTTCGAGCGGCTTAGGTCGCTGCTGGTAAAGTGATTCCCAGTTACGGCTGCCCTGCGATAGCTTTTCCTGTGCCCAATGCTCAGGCGAGAACCAGTCAGTCCATAGCCATTCGCCAATCTCACGTCCAAGCGGATCATCCTCACGTTCACATTGCGCTTGCAGGCAAACGACATACCACTCCTCGCCATCCTTTGCCGTCACATAGCCACTTTCACCGTCCCAGTCATCCGGCAGTATCCGCCCGGCCAAGTCATCTTCATGCCAGCGCGTCTGTATCAGCAATATCCAGCCGTTAGGCTTTAAGCGGGTACGCAAATCTGATGTGTAAGCTTCCCACGTCTTCTCACGTATCGTCTGGCTGTCTGCCTGCTCTCGCCCCTTAACCGGGTCATCAATCACCAGGCCATCCGCGCGGTTACCGGTAATGCCTGAGAGAATACCGCCGCACATGTAACTGGACTGGTTCTTCAGCGACCAAAACTCTAGCGCTCGGTTATCCGGCACCAGCTCCGTATTAAATACCTCACTGAACTTGGGGCTCTTTACAACCTGCCTCACCTTACGTGAGAACTTCAGCGACAAGCTCGAACCGTAGCTGGTACTAATAACCGACTTGCCCGGGTTACGACCCATATACCAGGTCGGGAATACGACCGTTCCGTAAGTCGACTTAGCAGACCCCGGCGGCATCATCACAATGACCCGCTTCTTTCGGCCTGCCTCGAGGTCCATCATCGTATTGTTAATGAGCTCGTGATGCTCTGCCGGCGTCACGCTGTCCGGATAAAACTCTTCACAATCTTCATCGTCGTTAAGCGGTGCTCCGGGGACATCGATATAACGACAGTAAGCATTGAGGTCGTCACGCGCTCTCAATGCTAGTTTGCGCTCAAGTAGCGCTAATAACTCCTGCTTGGCCGCCAGCGACATTACCCCAACTTAGCCAGTAACTCATGGATCCGCGCGTCAATTTCATCAGGAGCGATTTGCTTATACGGCTCATCACCATCTGGGTTAGTTGGAGCCAGTTTGGTTGGCGCATCAAGACCCAGTAACTTACTGCGACGCTCGATGATATTGAGTATCACGGTCATGTAACGGGGATCGCCCGTTTGTGCACCTGTTTCTGTTTTATCAATATCGCCCTGAGCGGTCTCACCTACTGTATGCTTCCAATAGTCATCGCACGAACGTTCCAGCTCGTGCCATGCTTTCGCCTCCAGCAAGTCCAATCGCGCCAATTGCTCTTCACGATGTGCATCAAAGTCACGCACCGAGCTTTGGCGCCAGCGCTTACGTATTTCCCGCAAGTCATACTTGACCTGATTCATCGACAGGTTGAGCTCTTCCGCAATTTCGTACATCTTGAACCCTTTCAAGTAACGCTCAGCAATCTTTGCCTGGTCTCGCATTACCTGGTCGGGAGTACGCTTTGTCGCTGCCATCGTGCGTTTACCTCGTTACTTCTGCGCGCGTTGCTTCATAAACTGGGTCATAAACGGCATCACGTTCTTCACGGCGCGCTCGCCAAACAGGAACCCAAGCACCAGAATGTTGATCACCCAAAGCGCTGACTCCTGCTGCTCGGATAAGCCTGACCAGTTGCCATTAAACCACTGAATATCCATATACATGACGAGTCCGCCCCATACCGGACGCTGACAGCCCCGCAGGAATACAACAATGCGACCAAGCCAGCCGAACTGAGTCAGGTCTTTGGCTGTGCCCTCGAGGTCACGAATGCGGTTGTTGAACTCTTCATCCTGCTCAGCCGCCAAAGTGAGTAGTTCTACTTCTCGCTTATGTGATTGCTCTTTGATGGCTATCTCGAGCTTTGCCTTTTGCTCGGGGGTCATGTCCGGCGGAAAGTAGGCCTGAATACCGTCGACAATTTTTTCGCCCAGACCGCCGGTAAAGAAATTGGTTACTTTGCTTAAGAAGCTCATACGCTCACCAATTCAAAATGTGGCCCATCAAGAAACTGGTGGTCACTGGAGTCACCGTCACGGTCCCAGTCGCCACCCCAACGTAAATCAACATCAAGTTCACGAGCCGCCTGAAGCATTGCATCAGCAACACGCCGGAACGCGCTAAATTCATCCCAGGGAATTTCGCCATTCAGCCATGGCCAGAGGTCAACAGCATGGCTCATTCCATCCTTTTGCGGCAGATGCTTGCTGTTCATGGTCTTAGAAACGCCTTTGCGGACGATCTCACGTTGCTCATCAAGGCTACGAATGCCGGCACCGACAATGAAGTCGACCTGGCTAATCTGAATGGCCCGGGCAACAACTACGCATAACTGCGGGTGACACTGCTTGAGGTTGGAAAGGCTTCGATTACTCAATTTGAATGCCATTACTCAACCTCCTTGCCGCGGTAAACCTGCCCGGTCAGCTGACCATTTAGACCAATCAGCGTTCGCTCAGCGTCATAAAAAGCGGTTTTGAGTGCGCCAAGAACGGTCGATAGCATGGCGCTGGTCTTATACCGGTGGTCGGTGGCTATCTGGCTCTCTTCGAGTGTGCCAATGGTGTGTGTGATAAAGCCAAGCGCGGGGACATTCCAGGAGCGAAAGCGCTCAATGACAACCTCAGGTATGCCCTGGTCACGAAATTTGTGCTCATAATCAGCAACCGCCTTGCTCAACGCATCAGTGGCTTTGCGTTGCCAATCGGCGTTGCTGTCAGCGCTGGAGAGGTCTTTTAGGTTAGCCTGTAAGTGTTCGGTCATCGTGCTGATGAGGATTTTTAGCATATCCCGATACATCTCACTGCGGATCGGAAACTTGTCCGGAAACGGAATTCGGTCGATGCCCAGACGCATCCAGTAGTTACAGACCAGGAACAGTCGATGCTCATCGAGTGAAGCACCCTCTTGCAGGTACTGGAGCTCTGACGCATCACAGGCTTCTTTAGGCGGAAACCGGTTATCTAACCAGCGGTTAACAAACTTACCACTGATGGTGACCAGCGCCACCGCCAGCGCGGCCAGCCATCCGTATTGCTCGCCAACCTTAATCAACATTTCCGTTTCAAACATCGTAACCGTGCCTCTCGCGTAGAATTTTTTTAATATGCTTTGCGTGTAGCCGGTACTTTGAAGCGAGCTCGGTGATTGTTCTACCCGTGTTTTGTTCCCTTTCGATGGCTTGGTTGCGTTTGATGCGCCAGAGAATAGTTGGCACGTAGACATCCAGCCCGCCGCATTCTGTGCTGAGTTTTGACGCCGCAGACTCGCCTATGGCGTTGATTACATCTTCACGAGGTTCGACGTGTACGTGTAGGTACGAGCCGCCAAACTTGGCTTCGAGTTTAAGCAGCGCTGTCTCCCCTATGATTTCGATTAAGTCCTGCTCCCATACGCTGTTTGTTTTCGTTTTTGTCACGGGATATCTCCTCAACTGGGTCAGTATGGCTCGATAATTACCCGGGCGTTGCCAGGCTTAGTAACGGGACCGAATTCAACGGTCAGGCGTTTAATGAGGTTGTCGTCGGTTATGACATGAGCATGTGTCAGCGCATCCAGTAGCGCTTTGTTGTAGTTATCGATATCCCGTCTGTGATTGCTCGGTGGGTTCAGCGTAATGTTGACTGCCAGAGGTTGACTGAGTCCGATGCAAGCTCGTTGAGCGCGGCACTGCCAGATGACCTCTTCACGGTAGGCTCGCCCCTTCTTGCTGATGAGCGTCCGGGGCTTGCCGCGCCAGATGATATTGCGCCAATAAGTATTGACGCTGGGTGGGAATGCGAGTGTCAGCTTAAGCGGCGTCATCGGTTGCGCTCTGCTCGTCCTGAATGCGCAGATAGATTTCCTCACGGTAGACCTTGACGTCATCCGGTGCGTTGATGCCAAGCTTCACCTGGTTGTCTTTAACGCCGATAACGGTCACTGTGATGTTGTTGCCGATATTGATGGTTTCACCGGGCTTTCTGGTCAGTAATAACATGTTGCTGGTCCTTTTTGTTTGAGAGAAATTGGCGGCATTTCCAGCCACTGGCGCCGCCTTTCCAGTTATCGTTCTACTCACATCGGCTGTTACACGTTACTCACGGTTACTCCGCGTCAGTTGCTCACGTAGTGCGGTGAGCTGCTACCTGCCATCCACGGCCGTATAGCGCGACGTGTCACGCGCCCCTTCCTGCTGCCACACCCGCCGTTGAGTGTTCTTGCTGGTTATCTTTTTTGAATGGGTTGATGCCAAAGCGCTTAAGGACGCTCTCGGCTTCGCTCGTGTTAAGCAGTTTGCCCATTTGCTCAACGCGACTGCGCTCTTCCGCGTGGCGGGGTAAGCGGTTCTCATATGTCGGTAACTTACCCACACGGGCTTGTTCGAGCAGTCGGTTGTATTCGGTCTCGCAGAGCTTGTGGAAATCTTTAATGCTCAGCTGGCGCATCTGGTACCCCACGCGCTCGTTCAGTGCGCGGACTAAGTCATGCGCAAAGGGATATTTTTCAAAGCGCCAGCGGCCATTGGCTTCGGTCACTTCGTGAATGCAATGCTCAAGCTCGGGAATACCTAACTCTTTGGCTGAGGGCTTGCACATATCGACGAACTCAGCTGGCGTTGGCGTAAAACGACTCGGTGCTTTGCCGGCTTTCAGACATTCAATGCCGCGATTGAGTCCCTTACGCCCGACTTCGTTTTTAATCAGCTGCTCAGCGTACAGGCGCATGATGTCGTTGGAGTGCTCCCCAAAGCGCGAAGCGTAATCCGGACAGCAGGTGCCCAGTACCGGTACCAGTTCAGAATTTAATATCGTCATCAGATTCATCTGCCTGGTCGTAATATCCGCTTTGGGCGAGTTGCTGTGAGTACCCTTTTGCGTCATGCAAGAGCTTGTTTGTTGGATTTTGCGAACGCTGGTTGCCGCCAGCTCCGCTACGGGGGTTGCGTTGTTGTTTGGTTGCATATTTCTTTTCTCCTGCCATCCAGGTACGCCATTCTGCTCGCCACTGCATCATGTCCCGCAGTGTGCTGTGATGATTTCTGTGGAAGCGGAAATGGTCGAATGTTGCTTCGATTTCTTCAGGTGTGGAATTTGGTGGCCCGTAATTTCTGCCCATTTGCAAAAATTCAGCGTTGAACTCCAAATCAGAGCCGGTCGTCGTCGCGCGGGCGCGCGCGTTGAGAGAGAGATCTTTATCGGAAGTATCGGAGGTGTGGCGCTCCTCCGGTGGCGCTCCTTTGGCGCTCATCTTGGCGGTGGTAGTGTTTTCAGCCCTTGTATTTACTGGGTTTTGCTGTGGCGCAGATAGTGGCGGTGCTCCGGTGGCGCTCATTTGGCGCTCCTCATTTGAACGGAGCGATTCCGGTACAGCGTAAACAAGCCTAAAAGCCATAAATTCAACCAGCTTTTGAGTGTGCAAACGCTCTATCCAGCCATACTTTTCCAGTTTCCTCAGTAACCGCTTTATCTGGTCGTTGGTCGGCGAGTATGGCTTTTCACGACTCCCACGCTCAGGATTAAACTCCAGATGCTCCCGTATCGACTGATACGATATCCGGCGCTTAATCCCGACGATGGCTGTGTCGTAATCCATGTGCCAACGCAGATACAAGTACAAGGACCGCTCACGGTCACTGATATGACTATCAGCAAACACCGCTTGGTACTCGTTGCGGTTCATTGTTTATTGCCACGCTCAAATGCATCAAGCTGCCGTATTAAGCACATGGCCGTGCTGACAACATCCATCAGCTCGGTACGTGTGTCATGTGCCTGCGCCAGCTCAGACTCACTCAGCTTGTTATCCGCCAATACCTCGCTGAGCTTATGAATGGCCTCTCCGGTTTCTTTGACGAAACTGCCAAGGTCAGCCAGTCGGTTTGAGTCTGTCGGCTTTTCCATCGGGATAAAGCCATATCGCTCGCATAAAACCCGAGCACAGGTTGAACGCTCCGGCTCGGGTAATGCGTTAACCAGTGCTTCTTCTAACTCACTGGGTATAAACAACGGATACTCGCCATGCGGCGTATGTACAATGCGTTGAATGCGCTTATGCGCCGCCTGCAACCCCTTCACTGAATCCACATCAAAGGGTTTCAGCTCGCGGTTACGCTCCCATACCGTCGTGTTGTAATTCAGCACCACGGTTTCGACATACTGCTTGAATAATAGTCCACGGCGGTTAATGGCTGAGCTGACGTAATAGCGTATGACCTGTGGCCTGCTCAGCCCCTGCTCGTGGATTTGTACTTGATCGGACGTTCGTCTTGTTGGTGACACTTTGTAGACTCCCTGTATACATGTTGCGTGTTAATCGAGTTGCCGCTCGAGAAACTTAGATTAGTTTATCTTACCTGACCGATCAAGACTTATGATTAGTTTTTATCATTTGGGTGGGCATATTTTTAACGTATTCAGTTTTGCTAAGGGCTTCACATGCAGGGACGAACTATAAAAGATAGAATTAAGAGTGCCAGGCGCGAGCGAGGACTAACACAGCGACAACTTAGTGCGATACTCGATATTTCATCGGCAAATATTTCTTTTTGGGAACAAGGCGTAAACACACCCAGCACTAAGAACCTTTTAAAACTCGCCGACGCCCTAAACGTATCCATCGACTGGCTCGAACACGGCGACAAAAGCGCTGGCCCTGAGTACATTCCACCGGCCAACGCCTGGGAACTTCCCGACGACGTTGACCTATCCGATGCCGAATATCGCGACATCATGGTTCCCCGCCTGGACGAAGTGTCTCAGGACAACTATTTGGGCGAGCCGAACTACAAGAAACTGTTCCCGGTGCGCAAGGAATTGCTGCAGCTGTATAGCCTACAACCACGAAGCCTTGGCGCTTTAGTCATGCCTGATACCTCGATGGAGCCCTCGATTGCCAAAGGTGACATGCTACTCGTGGATACCAGTGTTACAGCCATCGAGCGTGATAAGCAGCGTATTTATGCCCTAGTTAAAGACAAAACGAAGCTTGTTATCTGCCGGGTTGAAGAAGACGCCCTGGGCAAGCTTATGTGGACTGACTCACGTGGCCAGCACAAAGCCGCTTCGATTAGCGATCGAGAATGGGCGCAATACACGATTGCTGGGCGGGTTGTTATGCGGACTGGGGCTTTGTGATTATGCGTAGTTATTGAAAAGCCAGTCTCGTTCACGCAGTAAACTTTCGAGCGCTTCTTTATAGCGAACAATCAATTCTTTATCCTGAACGGGAATTTGTAAGGCAACTGCCGAGAGGACTTCATATTGGTTGTATAAATGATTAATATCATCAATTTTTAAGTACATATCGCCACCTACAGCGAGGTAACGTTTGATTTTAGAAACAATGTGAATGCCTAATAAAGCATAGTGTTCTAGAGTTTCCCCAGCTGTTGCCGCATCTAAACATGTAGATGCGTCCTGGATGATACGTTCTAACTGCTCCAGGGGCATTTTTTGGCCAGATTCTCTCCACTCTTTCAGTTCTAAATCGGAGTGAAATTTGCGTAACTTTTTATAGTGACCATCTAGCTTTTTTAATGCGATTGGCAAGGCTTTATCAATCTGCTCCTGCTCCTGCAGGTTTAATCTGTGCTCTTGGTCGCGTTTGTGAACATCGGTAGATTTTCGCATCTCTTTTCTGGTCTCAGATAGCTCTGTTTTTTGAACGATGATCGACCTAAAAAAGAGCATAACTGAACCAAGCGCCACAACTGGCGTCACAATTCCCGAAAAGTAAGTAGCAAAGGTAGCCCAGTCGTCTGGCCCTCCAAAACGAAGTCCCCAGAATGCCCCAATAAAAGCGATTATCGCGAGCACCATAGTGACTATTGCGAATTTGATAACCCTGAGACTCTCCTTCTCCAGTGGCTCGTTCTTATTCACTACAGGCTTCTTATCCGTGCACATGAAATCTCCTTCTCAATCAAGTGGTTAATGACGTTTATCATAATGCTCTGTGATCTTTCGATAATATGATCTGCTGAGTCTCTTGTCACATTTTATTGCGTCAAGTACATTACAAATATTAAATGATTAAAGGGATTAGCGTTCGAACACAGTAGGTCCGGAGCTAAAATTTGAAGGGATAAAGTTGAAAAAATTAGATATCAAAGAATCACTGCGTATAAAGGTGTTTAACGAAAAGCTTCGGCGAAATCTCCGTCGAAAAAAGCTACTAAGAGTGAAACAGAAAGGCACCTTAAATAAAAGCGTTTTGAAAGACCGGATGATAGAGCTTAGCCTCTTGACTGCGATAACTTCATTAAACCCAAGTAGATCTCTTAGGTCACAGAAAAAACTGGCAGTGAAAATACCTAAAGTATTTTCACTTTTTCATTGCACCGATGAAGTGCTTGAGTTAATCACAAGAACAGCCTATCTTCATCGCTCCAAACGACTTAAGGAGATTGAGATAGATCATTCTGATTGTGAAGAGAATGATTTAGCCGCAGAAGTTCTTTTATCGGGCATAATTAAGGCTCTCCGGAGTAACCGGAAAAAGTCTGGGAAAACGGCCCGGGCTCATGGCTATCTAAGTGCTGAGAACGAATTTATCAACCGGCTTATTAAGTCAATTGGCTTAGTTCGTGAGCTAGCCAGAAAGCGCCATAAATTAGAAAATCTAAAAGAAAATAGAATTAGCCTTTTCCGGGCTGACAGTCTTATTCATGAGAAACCAAATCAAAAGAAACCGATGGAAGTTGACAGGAAAAATCGAGCTACTTCCCGTTTAGCCAACCATTTGAATAAATCTATTAATTCTATAGATAAAAAACTTAAAGAGGATTCAATCTCTTTTTTAATTGAGTATATCGGCGAGCTCATCGATAACGCTGAAGAACATTCAGGAAAAAACATTTGGCGGTGTTACGGTTATTTAGATTCAATAAAAACAGCAGGTGGGATGTTGAAATCTGAAATCGTCGTTTTGAACTATGGAAAAAGTATTTACGAAACATTTATTGAAAAGAGTGGAAGCCCATCTGTTTGGAAATTTATTGATCAATATCTACAGGGCTTAAACGAAACAAGAGATAACAAGACCTTAGTAACTATCGCAGCACTACGGAAGTTTATTTCATCCAAAAAGGATGAATCAACTACTCGAGGTCGTGGCACGTGGAGCGTCATCGAAACCTTTCATAGAATATCTAAGGCATGGCAAGCCGAACTGGGTGGTACACAAACTGACTACATACCAGAAATGATAATAGTTAGCGGTGAAGTAGCAGTAAGATTTACTCCTGAACTGATCATAAAAAGTATTGAGTCTATTGACTACTCCTCAGACAAACACGCATCAGAGAAATATGTTGTTGCCTTTAACGAAACAAACGATCCACTGAAAAAACCTGACAAAAGGTTTGTCTATAGCTTAAAATACCCCTTTCCGGGAACCATAGTGAGTATAAAGTTCCCTGTCGCAACTACTCTTACAGAGGCTGTGACTCATGATTAAAAGAGGTAAAGGAGTGGAAGTGGACCTAAATCGTCTACCTGGTGAGACCCTTGTCGGCCGAAGAAATGGGTTGATAGCCAAAGAATATTTCAAGCTAGATGAGCTCTTTGCTTCTAAAGAGCAAATATCTATAAGTATTCCCAATCGCTTCAAAGCAATAACCAGTTCGTTTTTTTTGGGAATGTTTGAAAGTTACATTTTGAAGCTTAATTGCGACAAAAGCCAGTTTTATGAGAGGTTTCATTTCGCAGCTCCTGAAAGGTTGCGACGTCAGATTGATACCGGGTTACAAGACGCAATTGAAGCAAATCATGCTTAGCAACCAGCTAAAAACACTATTGAAAAGCTTTTTCTCAGCTTTGACGGTCGTCGTGCTAGTTTTTGCTATCATGTTCTTGGTATATGACAATTCCTCATTCTCGAAAATTGAGGCAAGTGACATACCTAACGACATAAAAGAAAATAACGAGCAGGAGCCAAGTGACACCGAAAATCTGAATAGAACCGCCTCGAGAACACGGAGCCAAGATGATTTAAGATTGTTAATATTTGGTGGTTCATTGGTTGTGAACTGCCTAGCATTTTTATTTACCCTATTTTGGGCTGTTTTTACTCATATAAAAGAAAACAAAGTAAAGAATGAACAACAAAAGCTCGAAACAATCGACAAGTTTTGGCTTCGTGAAGTTATTTTAAAGCATAACATTTTGCCAGTGCTTGAAAATTTGAAGTCATCTCAGGTTCATGTGGAAATACTGAAAAACCAAGAGAAAACACAAGAATCAATAGCTTTTCTTAAAGATGTTTTCGGCGATCAATTTTTAGCTATGCGAAACGAGCTTTTGAGCTTAAAAGCGCTACCGGGGTTTGATACATGTTATTCAGAATTAAAAGACAAACTCAATAAAACTCAAGACTATGTTTTAAGCTTAACCTCGGATAAAGAAGCTCAAGATGAATTTGAACGGATTCTTATCGACTTGCAAGAGGATGGAACGATAGAAATAACCGAGGTGCCAAACACCCAAGAGTTTAGCCCTCAAGAAATGTATTTGGAAATAATAAAAGTCATTTCAAGCAAGCAACTTAACGAAAACGGGTTTTATAAAAAATAGATTCTATGAAGCTCAAGGAACTGAGCGAACTGGCAAGCACGGAGCAGATTGACCTTGCCGACATTCGCAAACACATCAACGCCCTGCCTGATTCTGACCAGGCTCTGGTTATTTCGGCCATCCAAGCGGCGGAAGCTACATTCACGCGCCAGCAATATTCGCTGGCTAATTTCCTATCGTTAACGCGCGATGAGCAAGCCAGCTACTTTGCCGCTGTCTGTAAAATGCGTGAATATTACTTCAATGCCGGCGACTGGCCCCAGGTCATTGGCTTCCACTTCCTCATCCATCAGTTGCAACGGATAATGTTCGAACCTGTGTAATTTTGTTGATAACGCCCTAGCCTACGCCACAAAAGGCATTAGCAACCAGTAGCCAGATTTTAAAAATGTGCTAGCGCCAGTATTAAAGCGCTTTAATCCCAGTCAGTAGCGCGAATATCAGAATATGGTTTCATAGTCATCGCCGCCGAAAATTTACCGTGTAAAAAAGTAGATGGCGAAAAATTCCGTGGGACGATAGTTCTGCGCATTCATTGAAACCGAGCAAACCAGGACTGGCCCCCTGGTTAATTATCCGGATAAGCGCTCATCAACTAGGGATTATGATAATGAGTGAAGTACAGAGTGAAGTGTATTACGTCTTTTTTACTGACAAGGAAACCGGCCTAGTCGGTGCCATCAACTGCGTTGATTATGAGACCGCGGTTAAATCTGCTGAGGAAAAGCGACAGGAGGCTCGCTACAGTGGTGTGAAAATTAAAGCCAATTATAATGGTCATTGTAGCTATTAACTTACAATGCCGGCACCGTGAGTGCCGGCGTTTTTGATCATGACATGGGGTCTTGACTATGGATGACTTGCGAATACTTCAGCAACAGCAAAAACAAATGTCCGATTGTGTTGAAAAAATATATAAGAAAGCGGAAAGGATGAACCATATAGTTAATGTATCTATTTTCACCGCTCTAGCCCTATTCCTAACTGTCCTGATATTTTTTTAAGTGCTTGGGTTGTTAGCTGAATTAGGCTTGGTTACGGCTCTACTTCGCATTCTATTTTCTCATTCACGAGGTTACAATCAGATTGGAGTAAGCCGCTTATACCAGCGTAAGTTATTTCGACGCCATCAGGGCGTTGTAATGATGCACTATTGTCTAGCTTCCGTCCTTCTCGTCTCGTTTTGACGCCTGAGCTTAATTCTTGCGACCCAAGGTAAGCAACGTGTACTTTTTTACCGCCTTTAAGCAGAGATGCCTCCATTATTAGGCGGTATTTTTCGATATTAGCAGGGAGGCTCTTTACCTCCCATTCGTAAAAAACACCGTAGTCACCGCGACTTTTTTGAATGGAAGATGAATTAATTTTTATACTCGACCTAATTATTTCATCTGCCTTAGCTATTTCAGTTAGTTCATGGATTTTTTCAACGTCATGAAGAAAGCAGGAATATTCTGGTATCATCTCCCCAAACAAGCGGCAATACTCTGAGGTTAGGCTTTTATACTCTGTAAATAACTCTTGAATCTTCTGTGCACCAATTTCCCGAAGATGCTTAATATTTCGACTTGTAGTACGTCCACCAGTTATGAAGTCACCATAAACCAAGCCGCCAAAAAAGGATTCAATCTCTAGCTTCTTAGCCTCAACTCTATCAAGTTTATCACTTCGATCTTTGTGCTTTCTCACTTCATTTAATATCTCTTGAGCACCGACCTTTACGGTGTTTTCCTTAATTATCCAGGCCTCTAATTCAATGTTATGAAAGTTCAATTTATCTTTGGTTAGCAAGCCCTTTTTGTAAATGTTTAAAGCATTATCAAACGCTTCACCGTCACTTCTTAGTGCCTCAGTGGAAAACCGGCTTAATTCTGCGTATAACTTTGGTTGTTTAATCGTGACGTAGGCGGTTGTGTCATTTTCTTTTGAATTAATATCAACAGTGTATCCAAACGCTTCAAGTAAAAACTGCTCGAGTTCATAATATTTGCTGGCAGGGGTTAGCTTT
The DNA here is from genome assembly GCF_019431395.1 of Idiomarina sp. Taxonomy (NCBI): domain Bacteria; kingdom Pseudomonadati; phylum Pseudomonadota; class Gammaproteobacteria; order Alteromonadales; family Idiomarinaceae; genus Idiomarina; species Idiomarina sp. The sequence continues at coordinate 844,271 of NZ_CP080268.1, read as the reverse complement.
GATTCAGGGAAGTAATGTTTACCCAAATGAACTTCTTCATCCCACTCTTTCCTGCTTACATCCTGACGATCACCTGCCGATAGCATTTCATAGTGAAATTCACCATTATCGATAAAGTCTTCAACGATTTGTTTTGCCGTTTTCTTAACAGACTTTTCGTCCTTAGAACAAGAAACTAGTAGCACTGCTGTCAACACAATGAATATTAAAGTTCGCATGTACCTTTTCCTTTAATCTCTCGTGACCATCATTTGAATAGCAATGAAATTATTAGAATGACTTATAACCCTCATTGAGGTCGAAATCTGAAATATAACCTGAATTGCTAACCAAGCATTTGTAATTATAGTTGGTCCAAGCGCCGTAACCATTCTGCAGTTTTGCGCCACCCTCAATGATCATCTTTCCATTTTCTGAACTGTGGTAGCTATATCCACCTTGCCGAATATTAGTCGACAAAATTTCAGCCTGGTGCTTTGCGCCCGAATGAACCTTGTTGTGACAGCTTTCAATTTCTGACTGATGCCAGAAGTTACAGCCAGATAAAAACGTAACTAGCAACACTACCCAAAAAACTCGCATGCCACACTCCCTCGTGAGTTACAAAATATCAACATTTTAATAATGACCTACGCCGAGCCAAATTGGAAGTGAGTTGCACTGTCCATAGGCATACATATAACTAAGTAAATCGTGTAGAAGCTACTACACAAAATTATTTGATTATTTTTTATTATTTTTAGTTGACATCAATAAGTAAGATAAACTAATCTCTTACACACAGCGACACAGAAAGACACAAAGAGAATATGAAAGGAGTGTTGTGGCGCTGAAACGAAAACGCCCCGCAGGCGGCAACCTAACGGGGCGATATCCAGCAAGCTGGATTAAGCAACATGTTTTTCGGCTGGACCGGGCGGCAACCCGGAAAAGCCTAGGGAGGCAAGTGTTACCAACAAGACGTTGGTCCTTGCCAACCAAACAACATCGAACCGGTAAACCGGCTCAACAACATTATTAAATCGGCTAACGCCGACTCAACAACAAATGGAGTATAGCAACATGGCTAATACTGCTCAACAATTACCTGACGTCCGTCAGAGTACATTAAATGACCTGATTGAACAGGCCAGCAACCATCACGCTGCCCTGCTTCGTACCCGCCAGTTTACTGGTCAAATCCTTATCGACGAATACGCATTCCGCATCAAGATTGAAGAAGACGATGCCGTGCTGTTGGTTCGCAATGTCGAATTCGACGACCCACTGGCCATTTCACGCATGACCTCAATTATCCGGACCATGCAACAACTGATGCCGGCAACTGCCGCATTTACTGTTGGAGGTGCGGCATGAGCGAGCAACTAGCACAATTCCAGAATCAGGCGCCAGCTGAGCATCGCAATACCACTGACATGGTGCTGGACTATCAGGCTATGGCACAAATGAGCAACCTTGCCGACATGATGGCCAACGGGCGCGCAACCGTACCTCAGCATTTGCAAGGCAACCCGGCTGACTGTATGGCAGTCATTATGCAGGCCGCACAATGGCGCATGAACCCTTTTGCGGTTGCACAGAAGACTCACGTTGTTCAGGGGACGTTAGGCTATGAAGCGCAGTTGGTTAACGCCGTAGTCTGCTCATCAACCAAAGTAAAAGACTCATTTCATTACGAGTGGTTTGGTGATTGGACTCGTGTCATTGGCAACTTTGTCACTAAGACTTCTCAAAAAGGCAATCAGTACCAGGCGCCCAATTGGACCGCTGCCGATGAGAAAGGCCTTGGCGTTCGCGTATGGGCAACTTTAAAAGGTGAAAGTGAGCCTCGAGTGCTCGAGCTTCTGTTGTCCCAAGCTCAAGTACGTAACTCGACCCTTTGGGCATCCGACCCCAAACAACAACTCGGATATCTTGCCGTTAAGCGCTGGGCTCGACTTTATGCGCCAGACGTCATCTTGGGTGTTTACAGCTCCGACGAATTGCAGGAGCAACCAGCAACAGAGCGTGAAATCAATCCGCGTGAAGAAGCCTCAACCGGTCGTCCGGAGCGTGAGCTTTACCCCGATGATGACTTTGAGAAGAACTTCCCGCAGTGGAAAAAAGCCATTGAAGCGGGCAAGCGCACCGCCCAACAAATCATCGACATGGTGAGCTCTAAAGCTGACCTGACCGATGAACAACAAGAACAAATCAAAGCGGTTGAGAGTCAGCCTGCCGACGATAATGAGCAACCAGCACAGGGAGACGAGTGATCATGAATATTTTAAATTTAGTTCAGGGTTCACCCGAGTGGCATGCGGCCCGAGCAACCCGAATGACGGCATCAGAAGCGCCAGCGATGATGTCAGCAACCAAGAAAATGTCGCGTAACGAGTTATTGAAAGCTAAGTCACTCGGTACCGAGAAAGAAGTCAGTGAGTACGTTCAGAAATTCCTGTTCGATAAAGGTCACGAAATGGAAGCGGCTGCTCGCCCACTGGTTGAAGAAATCATTGGCGAAGAGCTCTACCCCACGACTGGCGAAACCGAAGACGGTGTTTACCTGGCATCGTTCGATGGCATGACCATGATGGGTGGCATTCTGTTTGAGCACAAGATGTGGAACGAGGCCCTCGCCGAAGCGGTACGCAAAGGTAAGTTGCCGGCTGAGTACTACTGGCAGTTAGAGCACCAGCTGATGGTGGCCGATGAAGCCGAGAAAGTCATCTTTGTGGTATCGGATGGTACCAAAGAGAACTTCGAGTATATGTGGTACACCCCGGTGCGCGGCCGTCGCAACAAACTGATTAAAGGCTGGGAGCAGTTCAAAGCAGACTTAGCCGAGTTTGAGCCGGCGCCAGCAAAAGAAGAAGTGGTTGCCGAAAAGCCAAGTGAATTGCCAACGTTAATGATCAGCGTTGATGGCGAAGTTAAGAGCAGCAACCTGGCCACTTATAAAGACACTGCGCTGACATTCGTGAAAAGCATCAGCACTGACCTACAGACTGACCAGGACTTTGCCAATGCCGAAGAACTGGTTAAGTTTTGCAAAAAGGCTGAGGGCGAGCTGGATAACGCCAAGAAGCATGCGCTGGCACAAACGCAGAGCATTGATGAGCTGTTTAATACCATTGATGAGCTCAAAGAGCAGTTGCGCGGTAAGCGTCTGCAACTGGATAAATTGGTTAAATCTCGCAAAGACGAGATCCGCGGCGACATCAAAAAGATAGCCCTGGAAAAACTGCAGAAACACGTTGATGGATTAAATGAAGACCTGGGCGATTTTCAGGTGCCAATGCCGGACGTTGATTTTGCATCGGTGATGAAAGGTAAGAAAACAGTCGACAGCTTACAAGGGGCCGTTGATGACCACCTGGCGAAAGTAAAAATCGAGCTTAACGATTTGCATGTTCAGGTGATGATGAACTGGCAGACGTTCCTTAAGGAAGTCGATAAGGACCTCAAATTCTTGTTCCCGGACATCAAAGACCTGGCACTAAAAGAAAACGACAGCTTTGCCGCTATCGTTAAGCAGCGCCTGACTGAGCACGAGCTGGCCGAGCAGAAACGGAAGCAGGCGGAGGATAAGCCTGAGCCAGCGCCCGAACCAGCGCCAAAGGCGAATGATTTAGTTGAAGCTGAAGCTGTGCCAGCTAAAGCAAGCAACCCGATTACTGATGATTACACACCAACGGATAACGAGATTATTCAGGCTGTGGCGTATCAATTTAACGTGTCGCAGGGCAAAGCCACGCTATGGATTGCTGGCATGAAGATGCACCAGGAAAGCACTGCCGAGGTCTCAAACCTGGCTAATTTCCTTATCGATAAGATTGCGGACACGACCAATCAGCGTGACCTCGAAGCCGTTGGTAAAGAAGTCAGTAATGCCAAGGCCCGGGGTTACTTAAGCGAGGCGGATTATCAGGCCCTGCAAACGTCCTATCGTGCGCAGAAGCCCAACACCCGCAACGTAGCGTGAGGTAACTGTTATGACCGCAAAAGAGAAAGTAATTCAGCGGCTGGATTTTATGGCCAGCCATTATGAGCAAATGGGTGGCTCTGAACAGGCTGGCACATTACGCGCAGCAATCCGTTTCATCTCGGACAGTGACGACAAGAACGATAGCGTCGAGTTTAATGCGCTTGAGCATAAGTGCAATGAGCTAAAGGCATCACTTCGCCTGCTTAGTAAAGACCTGGTTGCGCTCGCTGATGAATCCACCGGCGTTGCCGGCTGGCACCTGAACGGTGACATCGCCAAGTGGGATGAATTTGAAGGCATGATGAAAATTGCGCGAGTTGCGTTATGAAAAACAAAATGATGGATTTGCATAACCACTTGTTTGCGCAACTCGAGCGTCTAGGCGATGAGAGCCTCACTGATGATGCATTAACGCAGGAGTTAAAACGCGCTGATGCCGTAGCAAAGGTGTCGATGACTATCGTTAAGAATGCGGACGTCTGCCTAAAAGCTGAACGTATGAGAGCCGAAGGTCTTATCGAAAAGTCACCGGAGATGTTGGAGGTGAAGAACGATGGGTAGATTCTTATACCAGCCCCATCATATCGATTTTATCGATTCGTGCTGTGGCGAAATGTCGATACCAGATGTGGCCAGGCTGTTTCATTTTGTTTTTGGCAGAAAGTTAACTCCTGCCGCTGTTAAGTGTGTGGCTACACGTTATGGAATAAGCGTAGAGCATAAGGATTCTTACACGCGTGAACTTAAATACAATGCTGAGCAAATTGATTGGATCAAAACGGCTTATCGCACGATGACGCCAAAACAAATGTGTCAGCCGTTTAACGAGCGCTTCGGCACTAACGAAACGTGGAACCAGTTGCGGGCGTTTATTCATAATCACGGCATTCAGAGTGGCCGCACAGGCCGTTTTGAGAAAGGAAGTACGTCTTGGAATAAGGAAAAAAAAGGATGGACCGCTGGTGGTCGTAGTGCGGAAACACGCTTTCAAAAAGGCAATATTCCGGACAACCACAAACCAGTTGGTACCGAGGTTATTGATAGCTATGGCTATCGCAAACGCAAGGTGGCAGAGCCGAATCAGTGGGAATTTGTTCACCGTTTGGTATGGGAAAAGCATAACGACCCTATTCCTAACGGAAAATTTGTTCGGTTTATCGATGGAGACAAGGCGAATTGCAAGCTGAACAATCTGATACTCATCGATAGAGCTGCTAACGCTATTTTGAACCGTTGGGTTACCCCGCTGAGCAAGTTAGAGCCAGAGGTAAGAAAAAGCATGGTGGGAGTCGCAATGCTTCGTTCAGCGATAAGTGCCCGCGGCTCAACTAATGGCAAGGAGGCGTCATGAAATACCTCTACGCCGGCTCTCAGTCCAACGAACGTTTTGAATTGCTTCTGAGCCTAACGCGCATCAATAGCGAGGACGTTGTTGCCGCCCTATTCGACCACTTGGTTAACGGTGCCAGCGAAAGTAGTGCCGCCATCATGAACGGCATTTCAATGTCGAACTTTAACCGGGCGTTTAAGAAGCTCGACTCAGTCGCTGCTGCAGTAGAGCGCATTAAAGAAATCGACCTTCGCAAACCGAATCAGTTAAGCGATAACAAACATAACAACACATTGGTGAATCATGAGTGATTTAGTAGATAACGCAAACGACACGGCTCAGTACCTGTCAGAGCTCGCAGTTGCAGATGCACGGTCTAGCCGTGACTGGCCAGAAGCCTCCGGACATTGTTTGAATTGTGGCGAGCCACTCAACAACAAACGCCGCTGGTGCGACAAGGATTGCGCCAGTGATTGGGAAAAGCTAAATAAGCGAGGTGTCGCATAATGGCTAGCAGAGGCGTTAATAAAGTAATTTTAGTCGGCAACCTCGGCTCTGACCCTGAGGTTCGCTACACACAGAACAGTACGGCCATTGCCAACCTGTCTATTGCGACCAGTGAAAGCTGGAAAGATAAGCAAACCGGCGAGCCGCGAGAGCAAACCGAATGGCACCGCTGTGTGGCTTACCGCCGTCTGGCAGAAATTGCGGGTGAGTACCTTAAAAAGGGTTCAAAAGTTTATGTTGAAGGCCGCTTACAAACGCGCAAATGGCAGGGTCAGGATGGCCAGGACCGTTACACCACTGAGATTGTGGTAAATGAGCTGCAAATGCTTGATAGCCGTGGCACAGAGCAAAGTGGGAACAGACCGGGAACAAACTGGGAACAGCGTCCTAATCAAAGCGCTACGCCACAGCCGCAACCACAGCAGAGTGGTCTCGGCACAACAATGCCAGGCACCGGCTCTCAAGGAAAAAACTGGAAGGGTCCTGCGTCAGCAGCACAAGACTTTGACGATGATATTCCGTTTTAACGAACACGTTTTTTGAATGAGGTAACTATGATGCAGCAGACAGTACAAGACAATCGACACATTGAGGTAATGACCGTTAAGGAAATATGCGACCTGCTCCGTATTTCACGCAGTACCTTTTGCCGTGTAACACAAAAGCATGAGCAGTTTCCGAAGCCTATTCCAGGAACCGGGAGCAAGTTTCTGTATCCTGCTAAGGATGTCAGGAAGTTTGCTGGTCTTCAGTAATTCTTCTGGCCGCTGCCTCGGCGGCCTGGATGACTAGCTGATACCACGCGTCATAGGCTTCTCTCTGCTCATTTATCCAGTCATGGCGGTTGTATATGGCTAATACGCCGCCCAGACTGTGTCCCAACATTTTTTCAACCACATGCGGCTGTACACCCTGCTCTGATAACCGTGTAGCGAGTGTTCTGCGAAAGTCGTGAACACGCCACTCTTCCATATTCAGTTTTGCTCGCAAACGTCTGACGGCTCGCTGAATTGCGTGCGTTGTGATCGGCTTTTTAAAGTCGTTGTCCATTGAGCCAAACACATAATTAGGACTGGGCGCGGACTTCATCGTGTTCACTAGCTGAAGCATGTCATCAGTCAACGGTCGGCGAATAGCCACACCTGTTTTGCTGCGCTCCTTGGATACGGTCCAAATACGATTATCAAAGTCGAACTCTTTCCACTTAGCTTCTCTGGCTTCGGAGTTCCTAGCGCCGGTAAGCATGATGAGTTTAATACAGTTGCGAACGGCCAATGATAGCTTGGTGTTCTCAATGGCCATCCAGATTAAGCCGACCTCATGTAATTCCAGTACTCTGTCACGTTGGCTTTTGCTGGTCCCAATTGTGCTCACCTCGAGGTTCATCACGGATGGCGGGTTGATTAACTCCCGACGCATACACCAGCCGAGTGCCCGCTTGGTAACCTTAAGGACGACGCCGGCATTATAAGGCGATGTGTTCTCTGCTATTCCGTCAAACAGCGTTAGCCACTCATCCATCCGGATGCGCTCAACAGCGATTGAGTAGCGCCCTTTCAAGTGTTTATCTACGATGCTCTTGTAATTGACTGCTGTGCTATCTTTCAATTGCCGTGCTACATGTTTGTTTAGCCACTCGTCTAAGCACTTATCAAGTGTCCATTCGCCGCCTGAATAGCGGGAACGTGCGGCGACTTTGGGATCGCCTCCTTCTTGCAGCACCACGGACAATCGTGTAGCCTCATCTCGAGCTGATTTAAGCGTCAGCAACGGATATGAGCCAAGCGTAATGCGCGTATTGCGACCACCGATACGATAGCGAAACTGAAACGAAATTGTGCCTTTATCCGTTACCCTGGCATAAAGGCGATTACCAATTGAGATTTCTTGAGTTTTGTCCGGAGGCGTCTTGGTCCAGCTCTTGAGTTGTCTGTCTGTAAGCATAAATATCCAAAATAGCACGCAGGCATCAATTTATAGCACGCTAGTAGCATATAGAACTTTACTTACAAAGAAAACACCAGATAAACAGAAACAACTAGCGACACAGATAAACACAGCAAAAGCCGCGCGGTATAAGACATGCAGCCATATTCAGACAATAAAGGCCACAACGAGAATCAGCCTACCTTTTACTTCCATGACTACGAGACCTGGGGGGCTAATCCGCATGTGGATCGCCCGGCGCAGTTTGCCGGTATCCGCACCGATGCGGAGTTAAAACCCGTTGGCCGCGCACTTAAACTGTATGCTCAGCCAACGCCGGATTTTTTGCCCAACCCGGAAGCGGTTTTAGTTACTGGTATAACGCCGCAACTGGCCCTAAATCAAGGTGTTAACGAAGCAGACTTTAGTCGCGCCATTCATGAACAATTTTCGCAACCTAATACAACGGTGATCGGGTATAACAATGTTCGTTTTGACGATGAAGTCACCCGCACGCTGTTTTACCGCAACTTTTATGACCCTTATGCCTATGCCTGGCAAAACAATAATTCACGCTGGGATTTAATCGACGTAACCCGCGCTTGTTACGCACTGCGTCCTGACGGCATCACCTGGCCCGACAACGCTGAGGGACGCGTAAGTTTGCGGCTTGAGCATTTATCAAAGGCCAACAATATTGATCATGGCCAGGCGCACGATGCAATGTCCGATGTTTATGCAACGATTGGACTGGCTCAACTGATTCGTGAAAAACAACCTAAATTGTGGCAGTGGGCCTATAAAATCCGTCGCAAAGCGGCATTGCTGGATTTATTTAATTGGCAGCAACCGCAGCCTCTGGCCCACGTTAGTGGCTTTTATGGAAGTGATAACCGCTATTTAAGTGCCGTGTTACCCATTGCTTTTCATCCGCGGCAGAATAACGCGGTCATTGTTTGGGATTTACGCTGTGACCCCAGCGTGCTTAACGAGTTAACGGTCGAACAAATTATTGAGTATACCTACACCAGTAAACATGAGTTAGCGGCTAAAGGCCTGCCACAGTTAGGGCTGCAGTTAATCAACTTAAGCCGCTGCCCGTTTCTCGCCCCCATCAATACTATTTCTGCGGAAGCTGCCGATGCTGCCCAGCTAGACGTCGAGCAAGTTAATCAACGTGTACAATGGCTAAACCAAGCAGCTAGGGTGCGGGATAAACTCACCACCGTTTACGAGCAGGAACGGGAGTTTGCAACTAAAGACGATGTTGACCTGCAGATCTACCAGGGATTCTTTAGTGATCAGGATCGCAATAACATGGCCATGATCCGCGAGGCCAATCCACATCAATTAGCAGGGTTGCAGTTAAATACCGCCGACAAGCGTTTGCCGGAATTGTTATTCCGCTATCGCGCCCGCAATTTTCCAGCGACCTTAACCGACAAAGAACTTGAGCGCTGGCGTCAGTTTTGCCAACAACGTATGCTAGCGCCACCGGATGGCTTTTTATCTGCCGAGGCCTTTATGCAGCGCTTAGAGGAGCTGGCCGGTCAGCAAAACGAAAACACCCACAATTTGCGCTTGTTAAAGTCGCTTTATGACTATGCGGCCTCGCTGTGATGTGATACAAAATTGTTATGGTTAAAAAAACAACATAACAACTATGACCACCCATTATCGCCAGCACCACTACGATTATATTATCGTTGGCGCTGGCTCCGCCGGCTGTGTGCTGGCTAATCGTCTTTCCGAAAACGGCAAACATCGAGTTTTATTATTAGAGGCAGGTCCGGGTTCAGGAGGCTTCTTCTCGTCTATGCCGTCAGGGTTTGCGCGCTTTATGCATTCGCGTAAATTTAACTGGCTATATCGCAGTCAACCCACGCCGGCATTGCGTAATAGTCAGGGTTTATACACCCCGCGCGGCAAAATGCTCGGTGGCAGTAGCGGTATTAATGCCATGATCTATACCCGCGGACTAGCATCTGACTACGATGGTTGGGCTGCTAACGGATGTGATGGTTGGTCCTACAAGGATTTACTGCCCTACTTTAAAAAAGCGGAGGGCAATCAGCGTGGCTCAGACGCCTATCACAATGATTCCGGGCCACTTAAGGTTTCTGACGTCCCCCCATGGTACAAGGTATCGAGACGATTTTTAGCCGCCTGCGCGGATTACGGACTACCGTTTAACCCGGACTTTAACGGCGAGCAACTGGAGGGTTACGGTGCCTACCAATTTACCATCGCTAACGGTAAACGCTGTGGCGCATACGATGCTTACTTAAAGCCCATTAAAGACCGGCGCAACTTGGTTATTTTAAACGAATGTCTTACCGAGCGTGTATTGTTCTCAGACCACACTGCCAATGGTGTTTGTTATCGACGTGCCGGCCATCGCTATGTAGCCAGCGCCAGTAAAGAGGTCATTCTTGCATCCGGTGCGTTTAACTCTCCACAACTATTATTGCGCTCCGGCATAGGCCCTGCCACCGAACTGGCGCCGCATAATATCGAAGTGATGGTTGACAGCCCTGAGGTTGGTAAAAACCTGCAGGAACACGTTGATATCTCTATTCACGTTAAAAACGCCCGCCGCGACGGCATGACGTTAACGCCTTTTGGGCTGTTGAAAATGGCACCGGCATTTCTTAGGTATTTGCTTAAAAAAGACGGTCAGTTGGCGCGTTCACTGGCAGAAGTTGGTGCCTTTATTCGCTCTTCTGATGCGGTTAGCGAGCCGGATATTCAATTGCATTTGTTACCAGTCATGTTTAACAACAGTGGCTATGATTGGTGGCCTACGCTTAAACACGGCTTTACCTGTCATGCCTGCTTGTTACGGCCACGCTCACGCGGTGAGGTGACATTAAATCCCGATAACCCACTAAAAGCACCACTGATTAACTATGGCTTTTTAACTGATAAAGCAGACCAAACCGACCTCATCAATGGTATCCGCAAAGCACTGGCTATTATCGAGCAACCTGGCCTGGCAGCGCACAATGGTGGGGTATTGTTCCCCCGCCCCGTGGATGATGACAATGAACTACTGGCACAAATTCGTCATCAATGTGGATTAATTTACCACCCTACCAGTACCTGCCGGATGGGTGCTGATGAGCAATCCGTTGTTGATCCACAACTAAAAGTGCGAGGCGTTAAGAAGTTAAGGGTGGTTGATGCGTCAATTATGCCAACAGTGATTAGCGGCAATACCAATGCACCGACTATTGCTATTGCAGAAAAAGGCGCCGACCTGATTAAAGCCGACGCCTAGTAGGTCGCGCCTTGGGCGCGACAAAAGCAAGTCACAAAGAGTCGCGTCAGGACGCGACCTACTTAGCTTTGTTGCCTACACGTAATAGTCTAGCCAATGATGGAATAAGGATTAATGCACCCAACATATTCCACAAGAACATGAAGGTGAGCAATATGCCCATGTCCGCCTGGAACTTAATTGGTGAGAAGATCCAGGTTGCCACACCAATGGCCAATGTCAGGCCGGTAAACGCGACCGCTTTGCCGGTATTTTCTAATGCATAGTGATAGGTCTGTTGCAGATCCATACCCTGCTCCAAGCCTTCTTTCACTTTACTGTAGATATAAATCCCGTAATCAACACCGATACCAACACCGAGTGCGATAACCGGTAAGGTTGCCACCTTGATGCCAATACCCAGTACCGCCATCAGACCCTGACTCATGATAGTCGTTAACATCAACGGTAACACGATACAGGCGACTGTGCGCAAGCTGCGGAAGGTGATCAGGCACAGCGCTATAACGACGCCATAAACCCACAGTAGCATTTTGGTTTGCGCGCCTTCGATTACCGAGTTGGTTGCCGCTTCGATACCGGAGTTACCGGCCGCCATCAACAGATCCAAACCTTCTTGCTGATACTGGCCGTTAAACTCCTCCACCGAAGCGACGACGTTTTTCAGTGTCTCGGCCTTGTGATCATCCAGGTAGATGATGATTGGCGCCATAGAACAGTCATTATTAATGAGTCCGTCAGGAATTCGACTTAACGAAGCGTTAGTAACAAACTGGTTACGATTTAAACTGGACCATTTCAAGTTACCTTCGTTAATCGCAAACATGCCCATTTTCGACACATAAACTATCGACTTAACGTCCTGCACACCGGCGGTGTTTTCCATATGCCAGCTAAAGCGTTCCATCAACTCCAAGTTTTGATAGGCAATACATTGCTGTGGCTCGGTTGCTGCCATCACCACAAAAATATCCGTGCTGGAGCTGTAGTTATCAACAATAAAGGCATTATCCTGATTGTAGCGACTATCAGGACGCAATTCCGGAGCCCCTTTATCAAGGTCGCCGATTTGTAATTGCTGGCCTTGGTACAAACCCCAGCTCAGCATAGCAAGCGCAACGACCAATGCACTGTAAGCCCACTTGGGCTTAGCAAACTGTTCGAAAAAGTGCACGATCGGATGCTTTTGCTGTTGCGCTTTTTGTTGATAGTCGACACCGTTTTTAGAGATACCAAAAAACGACATCAAAATCGGCAATAACCCGAGATTCGTTAATACCACCACGGCCACGCCAATACTCGCTGCAATGGCTAACTCTTTGATGACTTCGATATCGATAACCATCAGCGTGGTAAAACCAATAGCATCAGATACCAGTGCGGTTAGGCCTGCAATATAAAGGCCACGGAAAGCCAACCGCGACGACTGCATTTTGTCGTAACCGTGGGTCCGGTTATAGCCAATGGCATTGATAATCTGCACACCATGAGATACGCCAATGGCAAACACCAAAAACGGCACCAGCATCGAATACGGATTAATGCCACTGCCAATTAAATCAATGATGCCAAGCTGCCACACCACGGCGATAATCGAACATGCCAGCACCGCGAAGGTGCTGCGCCAACAACGACTGTAGATGTACAACATCACCAGCGTAATGGCGATAGCCAACAAGAAGAATAAGCCGACCTGATAGGCGCCCTCGATAAGATCGCCGATCAACTTAGCAAACCCGGTAATATGCAGTTTAACTGAATCGGATTGGTACTTATCACGAACCAACTCCTCGAGCTTTTGCGAGAAATCGGCGTAATCAAGCTTTTCGCCGGTGTCAGGATTAACCTCATCAAGCGGCACGTAAATGATAGTCGATTCAAAGTTATTGGCGACTAGGTTGCCGACTTCGCCCGAGCGCAACACGTTCTCGCGCAATTGCTCAACCGATTGCTCCGAGCCATCATAGCCATCCGGAATAACCGGGCCACCAACAAAACCTTCTTCGGTGACTTCCATCCAGCGGACATTTGGCGTCCACAAACTGCGCAACCCTGAGCGGTTCACACCCGGGATAAAAAACACCTCGTCGGTGATATTTTTTACAGTTTCCTGAAAGTCAGCATCAAAAATATCGCCCTCGGTATTTTCCACCGCGATGCGTACGACATTACCCAGGCTGGATAAATCACGTTGGTATTCAAAATAGTTTTGAATAAACGGATGCTGCGTCGGGATCATTTTAGTAAAAGACGCATCAGGACGCACTTGCGCTGCGTTGTAACCTAAGAATGCTGTTAATAGCGCAAAGATTACCAACCACACCCAACGAAAATTAAAAAGTAAGTTTTCCAGCAGCGAGGGCTTTTTTTCAAAAACTTGTTTATCCACGTTACTGCGCTCCCTGAGCTGTTAACACAGCCTCTTCTTTACTGATGCGTGCCGGCCAATATAAAAGCCCGCTACGCCCGGTTAAGACTTTTTCATCGCCAACCTGAATAATGTCAGTGATGACGGCGTTACTGGGGTGGGAATACTCTTTTGCACTAAGCTCGGTATCGATTTGTACCAGCGTACCCGAATTACCCACTAGCCATTGATGACCATTACCATCAGTTAAACCCGCAGATAAGTTGGCATTGGCTGCACTTTCGACTTTAATATAGGACGCGCCTAAATCATCACTGTAAAAAATATTGCCGCGCAACCCATAGGTCCATAAACGACCCTGGTTATCAAAGTGCGCGCCAAAGAATGATCCCGGGTACGGAGGAGGAACTGCCTGCCAGGTCTCACCGCGATCCCGGCTACTATAGGCAGTGCCGGCTTCACCCGCGATAAAAAGATGATCGCCGTTCTGGCTGATCGCGTTTAAATGAAAGCCATTGGGGTTATCCAACTTATCGTTCAACAAGTCCCAGTTAGCGCCACCGTCCGTGGTTTTGACCAAGGTGCCATAAGCGCCAATCGCAATCGCAATGTCATTGCTCAACGCAACGATATCCAAAAAGGGTTTGCTGGGGCCACTTTCCTGCTGCGCCTGTTGCACGTTTTCTAATTGAAACTTAGCGGTATCGAGATCCCACTCTAAATCGCCAACGTCAGCATCATCAGCTTGCTCGATTGCCGCTTCGAGTTCGGTAATTTGCCGCTGATAAAAACTCGCTTCAAGTTCCAATAATTTGAAACCATCCAGCACACGTTGCCAGCTGTCGCCGCCGTCAGTCGATTTAATAATGACACCATGGTGACCCGTTGCCCAACCGTGTTGCGCATCACTAAAGTCGACGCTGGTTAACAATACACTGGTCGGAACAGACGCCTGTTGCCATGTGTTAATATCTTGTGAGTCAGATACGATAATGTTGCCATGTGCGCCTACAGCGACCAAACGTTCGCCTGCGCGCGCAACTTCGATTAAAATCGATTCTTTAATTTTATTTGATGTTAGTGCCGGTGCTTCAATCACTTCATACTCGGCGGCAGACCCAGAGTCCGTACTGCCTTCCTGTGCGATTGCATTCATGCTTAGCGTACCTGCAAGCAACAACCCGACATGGGTTGGGGACAAACGCATGGAACCTCCTGCTTACCTAAAATGTCATAGGATTGTATAAGGTTAAGAATATTTGAAAACCTTTTTTGTCCATTTTCCTGCTTTTTTTAATTAAACTATTGCCTGACAGGTCGAACCTCTGGCAAAGTGATGTACGAAAGTAGAACAACAAGGAAAATTATAATGAACAAACTGATGCTCAAAGCTGGTGTTTTTGCCCTCTCGGTCATCTCCGCTAGCGTTGCCGCGAAAGTCAGTCCGGAAGAAGCGGCTCGCTTAGGCCAGGATTTAACGCCAATAGGCGCCGAGAAAGCGGGTAATGCAGACGGTTCTATCCCCGCCTGGGACGGTGGTTACACCGACGAAAGTGTTGAGGAAGTTCGCGGTACCAATCCGTTTGCCTCTGACGAAATCCTTTTTACAATCACGCATGACAACCTCGAACAGTACAAAGAAAACCTGACTCCTGGTCAGATTGCGATGTTCGAGAAGTATCCAAGTTACAAAATGAATGTGTACCAAACGCGTCGTTCAGCGACCTACCCTGATGCCCTGTGGCCGCAGATTCAGGAAAATGCTGAGAATGCGGAGTTG
Source organism: Idiomarina sp. (assembly GCF_019431395.1). NCBI lineage: Bacteria > Pseudomonadati > Pseudomonadota > Gammaproteobacteria > Alteromonadales > Idiomarinaceae > Idiomarina > Idiomarina sp. Next base: position 829,113 of record NZ_CP080268.1, on the reverse strand, counting down.
GTAGCTGGTGGTAACGGTATTCAAAATTATTCAACTACCACGGTGCCGTTTCCGATCCCTGGGAATGGTGTCGAGGCAGTATGGAACCATATTACTCGCTATCGGGGTGGTGCCGTCACACGTAATGTGGCGCAATTCCCTGTGCTGTCCAATGGTGACTATGTACCGGTTGAACTAAAAGAAACTTTGGTGTTCCCTGAGTACCTGGCAACCGGTCGCGAAGCCGATGACGACAACGTGCTGTTTTACTTCTTGCAAGAAGTTGAAGCGCCTGCTCGTTTAACCGGTACGGTGTTGCTGGTACACGAAACCATTAACCAGGTAAAAGAAGGTCGCCGTGCTTGGATCTACAACGCCGGTCAGCGCCGCGTTCGTCGTGCACCTAACGTTGCTTACGATGGACCGGGTACCGCTGCGGATGACTTGCGTACCTCAGATAACCTGGATATGTACAACGGTGCGCCGGATAAGTACAACTGGGAGCTGAAAGGTAAAGAAGAAGTTTATATCCCGTATAACAACTTCCAAATCATGGATCCTGAGCTTGATTACAAAGATATTATCCAAGCCGGTCACATGAACCAAGACCTCATCCGTTATGAAAAACACCGTGTTTGGGTTGTCGAAGGCACACTTAAAGACGGCGAGCGCCATATCTACTCTAAACGTACTTTGTACTTAGATGAAGATACTTGGACAGCATCATTGGTTGACCATTACGATGGCCGCGGTGAACTGTGGCGTGTTGGTGAAGCGCTGAATACGCAGTTTTATAACGTCAATGTGCCGTGGATGGCCGCTGAAACGTTATATGACCTTGATTCAGGCCGTTACATCTCACTTGGCTTAGGTAACGAAGAACGAGACTACATGGACTGGGATATCGAACCCAAACGTGAAGACTTCAGCACTAACGCCCTGCGTCGTGCGGGTATTCGTTAATTTGGCTTTAGCCACACCAAACCAAAAAAGGCCTCGAAAGAGGCCTTTTTTCTATCCCGGCAAAGCCCTAACCCCTTGGTTTGGGCGCTTCGCGCGGTTTGGGGACTGCGGCCGGTTTGGGCGCTTCGCGCGGTGTAAGGTGTTAATCCTTCCAATCACCCGCTAGCTTGTCCAGGCGTGCCATCAGGCTTGAGGTGTCCCAACGGCTTCCGCCCATGGCCTGAACTTCGCCATAAAACTGATCGAGCAATGCCGTTACTGGTAAAGCTGCACCTCGGCGCTGAGCTTCTTTTAAAGCAATACCCAAGTCTTTGCGCATCCAGTCGACCGCAAAGCCATGTTCGTACTCTTGATCCCACATGGTACGGTAGCGATTGACCAACTGCCAGGAACCGGCTGAACCGGCACTCACTGCTTCGACTAATTTATCCGGGTCCAGACCCACTTTACGCGCCAGATGCAAGCCCTCTGCTACCCCCTGAACCGCATTAGCAATACATATTTGATTAACCATTTTAGCGAGTTGACCGCTGCCGGCCGGGCCCATCAATACCCGAGTCTTGGCATAACACTCCAATACCTGTTGCGCTTTATCAAAGGTTTCCTGCTCACCACCGACCATGGTCGTCATAACACCATTTTCCGCACCCGCCTGGCCGCCGGAAACAGGCGCATCCAAAAACGCACCTTCTTTCTCACGAACAGCTTGATCCAGCTCTTTGGCCAACTCCGCTGACGCGGTAGTATGGTCAATAACAACAGCGCCCGGCTTTAATTGCGCTAACAAGCCATCATCGCCATAAAATACGCTGCGCACGTCATCATCGTTGCCCACGCAAACCATAACAAAATCGCTGTCTTTTGCAGCCTCCGCAGGAGTTGTACCCATTCGTCCCTGATACTCGCTAACCCATTGTTCAGCTTTGCTGGCTGTGCGGTTATACACACAAACGTCAAAACCGGCATGTTGTAAATGCCGCGCCATGGGGTAACCCATCACGCCAAGTCCGATAAACGTACACTTCATGGTTGTATCTCCTTACTAGGTACTCTGACTTTAATAAAGCTCTTGAGAGTGGTGGCTTTGCCGGCATTCGGCAACGGGTAAAGCTCGCCATCAATTTCCAAAGCCGATGCAGTAAACGTAAATTCGTTATCGCGGGTTACTTTAACCAAGGGGTGGCGCATATGTTTGCCACGTAATACCGACCATAACACACCGAGTAATTTTCGCTTTGACGCAGCCGCAACAACAACCTGCGTTAATTGACCATCCCGCCGTTTGGCTGTGGGTGCCAGTTGTATTCCGCCGCCAAGGTAACGGCCAACTAACACCGAGCTTAACACAGGCGTAGATTGACCCGTATAACGATATCGCAACCACCAGCCAAGCACGCCTGTGAGGTAACTAAATTTGCCCAGCCAGCGTTTCATACCCGCCGATTGTTGTCGTATTAAATCTACCGGCAAGCCATCACTCGCAGCATTCAAAAAACGTATGCCGTTAATTTCGGCTATGTCCAGTTGTCGTTGACTCAGTAACTCCTCTGGCTGCATTCTCCAATCGGCGCTATAAAGACCAATATCGCGGGCAAAGTCGTTACCGGTGCCACAGGGAATGACAGAAATTAATAAACGCTGAGCTTGCTCCTCGGTTAATTGGTTAACTAACCAGTGAGCCGTGCCGTCTCCGGCCAGCAAAATCACCTCGTTAGCGCGCTCCAGCAAGCGGTGCAGATTTAATATATCAATGGTTTCATCAGCCTGCGTCTTAAGCGTTAGCACATCATGCCCTTGCTGCTGCAACCAGTTTTGATATCGGGGCTGCCAATGTCGAGCGCGTCGACTGGCGCCATGTTCGATTAACAAGATCGTCATACGGGCTTCTCGATCAGCCAGTGTTGGTAACGACCTAATTCTTTAAACGGCGATTGCTGATTGTATTTAAGTTCCAGCTCCAGTAGCTCGTCAAAACGCTGCTGATCTTCGATATCGCGCAAATAATCATGAAAACAGCGCACACCGGTTTGTTGTGTTACGTTCAGGCCGGTCTGCTTTAACCAGCTTAAAACTTGCTCAGGATCATGCGGCGTTTGCGGGCTCAAACGCACGGTTTTCTTTACTTTTAAGCCGCGAGCAATGTAATCAAAGTTACCATATACCGCATTTGCCATCAGTTGTGCATTACGATTATAAAACATCAACGACAGCACCCCGCCGGGCTTCAGTAGCTCTGATAATTGCCGGATTGCCTGTTGTCCATCCTCTACCCACTCGAGCATGGCATGGCATAAAATCAAGCTGAACTGTTGTCCGGGCAATTGACTCGGTAACTCGTTAAGCGGTGCAGCAATGTATTGCGCAAAACGCCCTAAACTGAGTTGCTCGTGCCGTTGCTGAGCCTCTTGCACCATTTCCAGCGATATATCGGTGTGAATGAGGTGATGCCCTTGCGCCAAAAACCATTCGTTTACCTGCCCCAGCCCTGCTCCAACATCCAAAACAGTACGTTTAGGCCCGTCAATTAAAGGTAGCAGGTCTCGCTTAAGCACCGCCATGCGCAGTCGGCCTTTGGTACTGTCATAAATATTGCGGGCGAATTTTTTACTGATCCCGGTAAAGTCACCACGCTGCGCTTTCGGCTGGCCGTGCTTTTTATTTTTGGCCTGACTCACGCGGGGTTATCCACGTCAATGAATTCGACATCTAAATCAAACTGCTGTTGCAAGTGCTCGCCCAAAGCCTTTGCGCCGTATCGCTCGGTAGCGTGATGTCCGGCAGCATAAAAGGCGACACCCTGCTCTCGGGCACTGTGAACCGTTTGTTCCGATACCTCGCCGGTAATAAACGCATCAACACCCAATGCCGCAGCTTGATCAATAAAGCCCTGCCCACCGCCGGTACACCATGCTAACCGCGTGATCTGACGGTCCACCGGCACATAACAGGTCAATGGCCGTTGTAATCGTTGCGCTAACTCCTCAGCCATTGCATCACTTGATTGCGGAACACAACGACCAATAACCAGCGCACAAGCAGGATCATACGCATCAGCGGGTCCTTCAATCTGCCAATCCATGAGTTTAGCAAGCTGCGTGTTATTGCCCCAATCCGGATGAACATCTAAAGGCAAGTGATAGGCTAACAAGTTAATCTCGTGCTGCAGTAAACGTTTAATGCGCCGTTGTTTCATACCAACAATAGCCTGGGGCTCATTCTTCCAAAAGTAGCCATGATGAACCAACAGTGCGTCCGCGTTTGAGCTAACAGCATGTTCAATAAGTGCCTGACTTGCAGTAACGCCGCAAACAATACGCTCAATACGGTCACTGCCCTCGACCTGAAGGCCATTAGGACAAAAGTCGCGGATTTTATCAGCGTTCAACTGCTGATTTAAATAGGCCACTAATTCATCACGATTTACTGCCATACGGCGAACTCCCGATAGTTGTTGTATCGATCTAATACGGTTATCCGCTAAATTCTACCCGAAATTAGACAATAATCCGAAAAAACGGTATAAACAGTGGTGTAGCGTAATTTTTGCACGAAAATGTTATTTAATTTGAGACCGAATAGGAATCGTTGAATGAGCAAACTGGACAAAGATAAAGTACTTGCCGAGTACGAAGAAGCGTACAAGAAGGCGCATGGTAAAAAGCCGACTATCGAGGCAAGTAACGGTTGGTATAGTGTCGATGGTGGCAAAAATGTGCGCCTGGCGCAGTTAGCGGAAGAAGCCAAAACCTTAGCCGGCGGAAAGACTGCAGAGAAAAAGGCACCTGCGAAGAAAACCGAGAGCAAGAAGCCAGCGTCGAAAGCCTCAACGGCTAAGAAACCGGCCGCGAAAAAAGCTCCGGCGAAAAAGTCGGCAGCTAAAAAGTCATCAGCAAGTGGTGGCCTGACGGCAAAAGAGTTGTGGCGTCAAAAACTCGAGCAAGATGCGACCGAGTGTCGTCTACCGAGGGGTACAGCCTAATACAAAAGGTCGCGCCCTGGGCGCGACCTAGAGGACGTCGGGATTTTTCCCGGCGACCTTGTCAATAGGGACCTTAATTTTGCGGTAGCGATACACCAGAAATTGATTACGCTTTAGATACACTTTCTCAGTACCAAAGTCTGCCTGGCTCACAAGGTAGCGCCCGTCATTAAGCTCTTCTTTTACAATACCCAGCTTTCCCGCATGTTCTCCGCGTTTTACAAACACGGTTTGCCCGTTAATTCTGGGGTTGTTATAAGAAAATGTAGGTCCGCTCATGTTCTCTGCTATTCCTCTGGGTACAGACTGCTGCGCCATTATACTCAGGTTATCGGCAGTGAACAGCGGATCTTAACGTTTGTCGGCCTAGCGTTTGCCGATATAGAGCGTTATTTCACCCACTGGAATACCGAGTTTGTACATTTTGGTGCGGTTGATCATGTTGTCTTCGTCGATCAAGTACATCCAGTCATCCAGGCTCAATGCCATCGTGCTACCGTCTTCCATGGTCACGTTAAGCACGTATTGCCAGTTAAGTGCATTACCTGCTGTAGTACCAACCGCTACGCCCTCGACATCGCTTGCACGGCCTTCATAGGTATTGGGACCGGTTTTGGTTAGTTTCCATATCCGTTCCTGAGTGCTGCCGTCAGCGTAATAGAACTGTTCGTCCAGAGTGCCTTCGTTGCCATCCCAGGTGCCGACCATCTCGACCCGAAAGCGTTGAATAACATCATCCGAATAATCTTGCACCGTTCCGTAGGCAACCAGTTCACCATTGAAAAACTCTTCCAGTTGCAACTTGGGTTCACGCCCCTGATAGTCTTCGATACTAGTAGAGCATGCGGTAAGCCCGAGCGCGGTAACAAAAATAACAGCAAAACGTTTGAATAACTGACTCATGAGGATGCTCCTGTTAGCTCATCACGCTCGTCTTCATAGCGCGACTCGGGCGATAACCAAATCGCTAAAAACTGTTCGGTAAAGGTGGAATTTTCGATCGTTCCCAGCAACTTATCGCCTTGGTAAAAATCTGCATGACCGTCTTCGTTTTCAACCAACGCCAGACAATCCCCTTCTTTTATATTGGGCCAAATTTGGTTAAGCGTATCTAACCACTGTTGCTGCTCTTGGTGATCAAATCCGAGGCGTTGCCATTCTTCGGCTGTCTTATCAACCAAGTCCGCGACCTTGATGTCGCGTAGATAATCTAACACCAATGTTTTGCGCTGCTGTTTTCTTTGCTGCCAGTCAAAGTCGCCATTGGTCGTAAACAAGCGGGCATCGTAAACGTCCCAAAACAGCACACTTAAACGAGTTTCACCCACCTTCGTTTGCTCATCCGGCACCGCAACATCGCATTGACTTGCAAGCGCTAATGACGGACTCAAAACAGACATCAAGCCAACTACAAAACTTACATTAAGGAGTTTGTTCATAACACTAACCTCTCGTTGTCACCGGCTTTCAGCGCACGACAAAAAAACAACATAAACAACGCCCAGACAATGGCATAGGTCACTACCAGCTGAATAACCGAATCACTGGTGCCGGCACCAAAACTGACGCCAACCCAGTAACTGAAAGGGCCGGATATAGCTCCCGCCAACGCCGCTATTGCCGGTTTTTCGGCAAGCCAGTCTAACGACAGCGGTGCCATTGCAGCAAAGCCGACCCATAAGAACGCCAGCCATAGCGGGAACAAACCGCCAGTAAAGTCTATGGTGCCCAGCCCCGTCGCTATAGCTTCGAGTAAAAGTCCGACCGCCAGCAGTTGTAAAATAAGCCGTAACCGGATTTTGGCGACAAATAAGCTGTAAACAATTTGCACAACAACCAAAGCAGCGGTCAGCCAAATGTAATCCGCTCGTCCTGCAACCGCGGACATCCACAACACATTAAAGATGACAAATGCGGCAATCTTGTGCTTCAATGAATCACTCATAACGCCCTTTACTCGCTGTTAACTGAACAACAGAAACGGACTCTTCTAAAAATCCGCCCTGGCAATAACTAAAATAGTAATTCCACAAGCGCGAGAAGCGCTCGTCATAGCCCAATGGCTCCAGCTCAGCACGCTTGCTGTTAAAGGCTATTTGCCAACGCTTAAGGGTTTCGGCGTAACTCTTACCCATATCCTGAACGTTACGAACAACCATCTGAGTTTGCGTCTTGTATAACTGCGACATAAGCTGTATCGATGGCAAAAAGCCACCCGGGAATATATGTTTTTGAATAAAATCCACCGAGCGTGAATAACTGTTATAGCGCTGATCGGCTATGGTTATTGCCTGTAATGCCATGATGCCACCCGGCTTCAACCTGTCGTTACAGGTCTTAAAAAACGTCGGTAAATATTGTTTACCAACAGCCTCTATCATTTCGACTGATACCAGCTTGTCATACTGACCGGTTAGGTCCCGATAATCCTCTTTCAACAGAGTAATACGGTTTTCCAGACCTTCGGCTTTTACCCGTTGCTGAGCATACTGATATTGCTCTTCAGAAATGGTCGTGGTGGTCACGTGGCAGCCATAGTGTTTTGCGGCATAAATAGCCAAGCCACCCCACCCGGTACCAATTTCTAACAGGCTATCGGTGGGCTGCAGATCCAACTCACGACACAAACGATCAAGTTTTTGCTCCTGCGCTTGCTGCAAGCTGTCGTCTTCTGACAAAAACAACGCGCTCGAATACTGCATGTGCGGATCTAAAAACCGTTTATACAGTTCATTACCCAAGTCGTAGTGCGCGGAAATATTCTTTTTTGCTTGTTGCTTGTGATTGCGATTGGCCCAATGATTAATCTTATTAATTGGAAAGCTTAGCCAGGCAATACGTGACTCAAGCTTATCTAAAGCCGGTAAATTGCGGGCAAAGATCTGAATGACCGCGGTTAGGTCGTTGGTATCCCAGGTTTTATCGATGTAAAGTTCAGCAGCGCCAATACTGCCACCCACTAACAGTCCACGGTAAAAGCCCGGCTTTTTAACGTCGATCTCCGCACGCAGGTCGCTATGTTTTTGACCAAACTGGGCAACCATGCACCCTTGTTCTGTTAAAACCAGCGTACCGTACTGCAGATGGCTCAGTATTTTCATCGCCAGGCCGCGAAATAACTTGTCCATGCCTTTAAATTCAAAAGGTGCCGCTAGCGCACTTTCACCATTTGCCATGGTTTTTTTCCTCTTGTATAACTGCTCGTGTTAAAACACGTATCGTTTTAAATAAATTGTTTAGGGATGGCCATAAAATGGTGTGCGTTTTACAAACAGCTTAAGCGCCTGCCAGTAAATACCGCCGATAATTTTTGCTGCCATCACCGGTGTTGTTTTAATTACGCGCTTAATCTGTTCTCCGTTTAACGGCGAACGCGATAATTTCATACCGGCGACAAAGTCTTTTTGCTCGGTCTCTGCCGCAAGTTGTATAAAACAGTCGTCTTGCGGTGGAGTTATCTTCCAGCGGTAGGTCATATCCAGCGGGTTAAAAGGTGAAACGTGAAACGCTTTTTGCGTGGTTGCGTCTGGTTTGGCGAGATCCACCAAATAATAATGGCGTTCTAACCAAGGCGTGTTACTAACTTCAGCTAACATCATGGTGTACTCACCATCTTGTTGCAGGAAATAAAAGTTAACCGGACTGAAAAACAGCCCGAATGTACGAATGTTGCCCATAAAAAACACTCGCCCCTGCAACGTCTGCCCGGCAAGCTTAGACATTTTACTTAATGCCGCCTGCTGTAAATCGCCGGCTTCGTCCTTCAGGTAGTCTTTGCGCCTAAACCAAAGTGGCGCAAAACCTTTAGTCGAAAACCAACGCGACTCGCTGTGAGCTTGCTCTAGCTCATCCAGTGCAATAAACCACTGCATAAAGCGGTAGTTAAAGGTGTGTTGCGTGGGGCGATAGCGTTGATGAAACACATCGCCCCAGTAGATACCGCTACTCAACGCCATCTTCGTACTCGTTATTGATCGCTAAACTGGGGTCAATACGATTAACCACGTCGATGGCACTGCGAACACCATCCTCGTGAAAACCGTTATACCAGTACGCACCACAATAATGCGTATGTCTTTGACCACAAATCTTATCTCTTTGTTCACGTGCACGTAGCGACGGAATCGAATATTGCGGATGATCGTAACTAAACCGGCGAATAACCTTTGCCGGATCAATCGCTGCAGTATTATTAAGCGTAACGCACAATGTCTGCTCGGTACGCAAACCCTGCAGAATATTCATGTTGTAAGTAACTGAACTGGGTTTGCTCGCCGCGTCACCCTCCGTGCGCAGCAAGTAATTCCAACTTGCCCAGGCCAGCCGTTTTTTCGGTAGTAGTCGGGTGTCAGTGTGCAGCACAACGTCATTGGGCTGATAATCGATAGCGCCGAGTATCTCCTGCTCATCATCACTGGCATCACCCAATAGCCGCAGTGCCTGATCACTGTGCGCAGCAATCACGACTTCATCAAAATATTCGCTTTTACCATCGCTAAATTTAATCTGCACCTGCGCTTGCTGGCGAATGACTTGGCTAATTTCGGTCGACAGATGAAGACGCTCGGCATAAGGTTTAGTTAGTGCCGGGATATATGACTTGGAGCCACCGTTAATGGTATGCCACTGCGGACGGTCGGCAATATTGAGCAAGCCGTGATTTTTGAAAAACCGCAAGAAGAAGCCTAACGGAAACTGCTCTGCATCCTCGATGCTGGACGACCAAATTGCCGAGATCATGGGTAGCAAATATAGACGCGCAACGTCGTCTGACACCTTAAGCTCGCCTAAAAATTCACCCAGTGTTTTCTGATCAACGTCTTCGCCGTTCTCTAGCGCGGCCTTAGCGGCGTTATTAAACTTAACGATACCGCTCAACAATTTGTAAAAGCGCGGCTTCAGCAGATTGCTGCGCTGCGCAAACAAGGTGTTGAGAGTATGGCCATTGTATTCAAGACCCGAACGTGGGTCAGTAACACTAAAGCTCATTTCTGTGTCACGCCAGTTAACCTGCAATTCACGCAACAGGCGTTTAAAGCGCGGATAGGTTTTATCGTTAAATACGATAAAGCCAGTATCAACGGGCACTGTCTGGTTGCCAACCTTAATATCGACGGTGGCAGTGTGACCGCCGATGTAATCGTTCTTTTCAAAAACCGTAACGTCGTGCTTTTTACTCAAATAATACGCCGCGGTCAGGCCCGCGATACCACTACCAACAACTGCAATTTTCATTCGCTCAGTTTTCCTTGCTAAGAGTTCTTTGCCATACGCCGTGATAAGGCGATTTGCATTCCTTGCGGCAACAACGACATAACCCGTAACATGCCACTAAATAACGCGGGAAAACCAATATCCCGTTTGCCTTTTTCAATACCCTTGCGAATAGCCTTGGAGGCAAATTCGACACTCACCCGCATTGGCATTTCAAAATCATTGGCGTCAGTCATGGGTGTTTTTACAAAACCCGGCGACACGCCAAGTACGTCAATGCCATAGGCTTCTTTTAAATCGACTTCTAAGGTGCGGGTAATATATTCAATAGCGGCTTTCGAACCACCATATGCCTGTGCTTTGGTAAATGGCAATAGCCGTGCCAGGCTACCGACAATGACCAACTTACTGCCCTCAGGCATGATCGGCAACAATGCTTCCACAGTATTCATGGTGCCAAACACGTTTACACGAAATACGCGCTCAAACATACCGGCATCAAACTGTTTTACGTCGAGGTATTCACACATACCAGCACTTAAAATGGCTAAGTCGACACGTTCGATATCGGCAAGTGCCTGTTTTGTGTTTTCGATATTAGTAATGTCGAAGCGCAGTGTTTTGATATTATCCCGATCAATATCGGCTAACTCATCCAATGCCTCTTGATTGCGTCCGCAAGCAATCACCGTATGCCCTTGTTTGGCATAATCTTGCGCCAGTTGATAGCCGATCCCGGAGGTGGCCCCTGTTATTAATATATTCATGAGTCCGTCACTAATCGGTTTTTGATTTTGTCGATCACATAGCCTACTAAGGGCACGTGCTCGTATAACATCGCGCCTAAGTCATAATGATCTTGCTGTTCGCGAATTTTTCCGTCCTCAAACTTTAAGTATGAGACGCCCGGCAGCACGATCTCCATGCCATTACCCAGTTTGGGATGGGCAAAACGCATCTGCCACAGTAAAAAGGCTTTGTCTTCGCCGACACATTCATCGTCAAAGGCAAAATGGCAGTATTCCACGTTTTCCATGGTGTGTTCGAAATACTTTTTAAGATCATCCAGACCCACCACCTGATGAATGGGGTCGGTTAAGCTGGCGTTGTCGTGATATAAGTCATCCAGCTGGTCCAGATTGTCTGTTTTAAACTCGTCATAAAACGACTTCAACTTATCGACTAATTCTTGGTTATCCATTTTTCACCTGCTTAAAAGTTGTTAAAAACCGTTCCCTAGCAGCACTATGGTCCACGATAGGTGCGGCATAATCCTGTTGATTGCGCTGCTTTAACCAAGGATGCGGCCAATGAATGTGTTTGGTCGGAACATCTTTTAACTCGTCTATCCATTTACGGATGTAGCTACCGTCGGGATCAAACTTCTCGCTTTGGCGAATCGGATTAAACACTCGGAAATAAGGCACCGCATCAGTACCTACCGATGCACTCCACTGCCAGCCACCGTTATTCGCAGGAAAGCTGCCATCGATCAGGTTTTGCATAAAATACTGTTCGCCTTTGCGCCAATCGATAAGCAGATCTTTAACCAAAAAGTTTGCCGTAATCATGCGCAATCGATTATGCATCCAGCCGGTCTGATTAAGCTGCCGCATACCCGCGTCGACAATCGGATAACCCGTACGTCCCTCACACCATCGTTTAAAATCACCTTCAGCATCACGCCAAGGCAAGCCCTGGGTTTGCTTCTGATAATTTTCGCCACGGCTCAGGCGCGGTTCAAAAAACATCAGGTGTTGGTAAAATTCGCGCCACGCGAGTTCAGTTAGCCAAGTATCTGCGCCCTTTTCTAAGCCGTGAGGAAAAGACGGCGAAAGCGACTGTAGATTACGTGCCAGCGTTTTAGGCGACACCACGCCAAGCTCAAGGTAAGCCGACAGTTTTGACGTGCCCTCGATAGCAGGTTGGTCGCGCTGCTCGTGGTAGTCAGCGAGGCTATGACCGACAAACTGACCAAACTTACTCAGTACGCTCTGCTCGCCCACAGGCCAATCGCTACTGGTGTCGGTGCAAGGTGCAGGACAGTCCGGGATTTGTGGCGTAACGCTAACCGTTGTTTGCTTTGCTGTTGGTTGAGTCAGTTGCCAATCGGTATGCTCTGCTAATACCTTGCGCCAGGCTTTATTAAACGGCGTAAACACTTTGTAGTAATCGCCCTGCTGGGTTTTCGCCTGACCCGGCGGAACCAATAATAATCCGTGCTTTATTATTGTCGTGACATTGTGATGTTTTAAAGCAACTTCAACAGCCTTATCACGACGCGCCTCATGGACCGGGTATTCGGCGTTAAAATAGACTTCGTTAATTCCATTTTTAGCGCAGAAACCAGAAATAATAGAGCCTGATTGAGAAAATGTATCATGACACTTAACTTTTAGTAATACCCCGCTTGCCGCTAAATCTTGCTGAAATTGCTGCAGGTGACGCCATAGCAAATCGGTTTTCCGGGGTGACCAAAAATGCGTATCGACAAAGGTTGTTTTGGGAAATAGATATAGTGCGTAAACTTTGTCGTGCTCCGAACAGGCTTGCGCTAACGCCGGATTATCCTGAATTCGCAAGTCATTACGAAACCATACCAATGCTGCCATAATGACTCCTTTACAGTCCGTAACGTAGCTTTAAATCTTCAGGGTATGGCTGGATATACCACTGCTGGGCTAGATAGTCGTTGGGAAACTCGCGCAAATAATGGCGGATTAACGTCAGCGGCGCCATAATCGGCAAGATGCCATCGTGATACTGCAATATCATCTCTGACAATTCCTGTTTTTGTTGTGCGCTAAGCTGGCCTTTAAAATAGCCCTGAATATGCTGCAACGTATTAGTATGGTTGCGCTTAGAAGCAGGCTCCGACAGTGCCTGCATTACGTCAATAATGTACTGTTGAGCGAAGGCTTCGTCTATTTTTTCAGCCTCACCCAAACGTTTACCAAGCTCGCGATAAGCCGGCTGATCATGCGCTAAAAGCAGCAGCTTACAGCGGGTATGAAAATCCAGTAGTGCTTTCTTGGTTAGCGGCTTTGGCAACGCTTGCCAATGACCATAAACCCATACGCGCAGGATAAAGTTTTCACGCAAGTGCGGGTCGTTGAGCCGGCCGTCTTCTTCCAGCGGCAATGCCGGATTAAGCTCGCGCAAACGCGCAGCAAAAATACCCATCGCCTCTTTTTGGGCATGTCCTGTATCCGGGTCATAGAGTTTTACCCGCTCCATGCCGCAACTCGGTGACTTTGCGCACAGCACGTAACCGCTCAACTGTTGTGCTTTGAGTTGAATTTTATCCGCAAAATCGCTTAACTTCTGGGTAACGTTGGCACCCGTTTTCGGAATTACCGCATGGACGTCGTTATCGTGCTTTTCCAGACGGATGGTTGGCCGTGGAATCGGTAAGCCGATCCCAACTTCAGGGCAAAAACGTACAAACTCGACATGACGCGACAATTCGTCATCGCAAAAGGCCGAACGTTTATGGCCGCCATCAAAACGCACTTCATCGCCTAATAAACAGGCGCTAATACCCACGGTTAATTTTTTTGTATTCATCAGTTACGTCCAGTATTTACTGCTCCAATAAACCTGTCCTTTATAACGTATTACAGTGAAGAAAAGTTTGCCGATTAACAAATTATTCAGATCCAACTAATTGTGCATTGCGTAACACTTTACAACTCAATCAAAACAATGGCAGTTAGGTAATATGACGCAGTACGAAGAACTACCGCTATTTCCTTTGACAGCTCATGTGCTGCCGGAAGGTCGTTTACGCTTGCGCATTTTCGAGCCACGTTATACCCGTCTGGTGAAACGCTGTATGTCGGAGCAATCCGACTTCGCCATTTGTATGTTTGACCCAAACCAGAGTAAAGAAGCTGAAAATTATATTTTGCCGTTCGGGACGGCGGTCCAGATCATCGATTTTGAAATGCTGGATGATGGCTTTTTAGGCATTACCGTTGAAGGTAAAGACCGGGTTCATATACACGACCACCACGTCGAAAGTGATGGTTTAAACCTGGGTCACGTTGAGCGCCTGCCTGCCTGGCCAAATAAAGCGCTTTCTTCAGACAAAATTGTTCTAAAAGAGCGGCTGGAAGAGATCTTTCAGGTCTACCCGGAACTGGCGAACCTGTACCAGGACGAGCGGTTTGACGAGCTTAGCTGGCTATGCCAACGCTGGCTTGAGATATTGCCGCTGGACGTGCACGCCAAACAACAACTTATAAAGGCAGATAATCCTCTTGAGGTTTCTGAATATCTGCTACAATTAGTCTCGTAGTTACCATTTTTTTCTGACTTTGGTGATCCAGTGACTACAGGATTACGTTCATAGTAAGACAACACGCAACAAAAATATGCAGGTCTAATTATGCAAGTGATGTCAGAGAGAACTTCGCAACGGGGCGTTATGAATACAACCCAACAAGACACTGCCGAGAAGGCAGCTGAGCTTCTTGCTAAAGTAGCAGAGACTCGTAGCAGAGCTGCATTTAGTGAGTTGTTTAGCCATTTTGCTCCTAAGCTGCAGGCCTATGGCACACGTCAGTTTGGCAATGAGCAAACCGCGATGGATTTGGTACAAGAAACGATGACTAATGTCTGGCATAAAGCACATTTGTTTAAACCAGACCGCGGTTCCCCGTCCACTTGGATCTTCACGATCGCGCGCAACATTCGTTTCGATTTGTTACGTAAAAATAAAAAACGCAAGGACGATATCAGTGCCGACGAACTTTGGCCTATCCTTGCTGAACAGAATGATAATTTGGATGACGGTTATGCCTTAGATAATGATGTACTAATGCAAGAAATCGCCCATTACTACGCTCAATTACCTGACCCACAACGGGTGGTGGTTGAAAAAATTTACATCGAAGGCAAGTCACAGCAAGAAGTATCGGATTCGTTAGGCATTCCGTTAGGTACTGTGAAGTCTCGTACCCGACTGGCATTGAAAAAGTTAAAAGAGCTGATTGTAGAACATGATTAAATCCCATCCTAGCGAAGCTATCCTGTATCAGTACGCGTCAGGTGACTTGAGTGCGGCTATGACATTAGTGGTTGGCACCCATGTTGATATGTGCTCGGTTTGTCAGCAAACCGTTTGTGAGATAGAACACGACTTGTGTCACAAGCATTTAGACACAGTGGTGGATACGTTGAGCAAGCCATCACATGGCTATAGTGGTTTAAGTAAAACCGAAACCGATAGCATACTTGAGAAGATCTTTGCCTCCGAGACTAAGCCGTCAGTGCAACCTGATGAACTGATTTGTCTGGAGGGACGGCGTTTTGTATTGCCTCGAACACTGGCACACAACCGCCAACGTATCGGCGACTGGACCAACCTTGTAGGCAAGTTATGGCGCGCTCCCATCGATGTGGGTGACCAGGGCCATACTAACCTCATCTACATGGAGCCCGGCACGCAGGTACCTGAGCATACGCATAAAGGTCAGGAAGCAACGCTAGTGGTCGATGGTGTATTTAACGACGAGAAAGACGTTTACTACAATGGCGACTTTATCTTGCTGGATGCGGAACGTACGCATACGCCTCAAACAACGGCGCAAGATTGTTTAACATTGGCGACCTTAGACGCCCCACTCTACTTTACCTCGGGCATCAGTCGCTTGCTAAACCCATTTAGTAGTTTGTTTTTTAGAGCGTCTGCGTAAACAACGCTTACTCTTTGCTTAAGCAGAAATAAAAAAACCCGAGGTTAATCCTCGGGTTTTGCGTTTTCTACACGGCTTTTGAACTTTTGACCGGGTTTAAACGTAACCACCCGCCGTGCCTTAATAGGAATATCTTCACCCGTTTTTGGATTGCGGCCGGGTCGTTGGCTTTTGGTACGCAATTCGAAGTTACCAAAACCTGACAACTTCACTTGGTCACCGGCTTCTAAAACAGAACGTATCTCCTCGAAAAAGTTCTCTACCAGCGTTTTTGCATCCTGCTTATTTATGCCGTGCTTTTCAAAGAGCATTTCCGCCAATTCTGCTTTAGTCAGCGCCATGGTTTAATCCCTCAAGGTTGCATTAAACTCGTCTTTTAGCGTCGTTACAAACTGTTCAATAAGCTCGTTAACTTCGGCCTCTTCCAGCGTCTTATCAGTATCCTGTAACGTGATACTCAACGCCAGACTGCGTTTACCTTGCGCCAGATTCTCGCCTTGGTAAACATCAAAATAAGTTTAGACCAACTAACTGTTTTACGCCAACATTTTCCAACGCAGCTAACACTTCACCTGCCGCAATTTGCTCATCTAAAACAATCGCCAGGTCGCGTCGAATGCTCGGATAACGAGAAACGGCTGAGCCACCGGAATGCGTCGAACCGCAATGGCATCAAGCTCAATTTCGAACACAAATGCACGTTGGTTTAAACCAAGCGCTTTTTCGTGTTGCGGGTGCAATGCGCCAATAAAGCCAACTTTACGTTCACCTTTATAGATAGCAGCCGACTGGCCCGGATGCAACGCATCATGCTGGTCAGCGACAAAACGGAATAAATGCGCCTCGCCGGTTTTTTGCAGCAAGGCCTCGACATCGCCTTTAACATCGTAAAAATCAACCGCTCGTTCACCTTCAGACCAGTGCTCCGTGTGAGCTTTGCCGGCTCGAATACCGCCTAAGACCGGCTCCTGACGCACGCCATTCTCCGCGGTTTCATCAGGAATAAAACGTAGTCCCGTTTCGACAAAAGCTAAAACTGCCTGTTGACGCTTTTGGTTGTGCGCAACCGCAGCCGCTAAACCCGGCCACAGGCTAACGCGCATTGAGGACATTTCGATAGAAATCGGATGTGGTAAGGTTAACGCAGCCGTTTCGTTAAACAACATGGCTTGGTGTTTAGGGTCAACAAAGCTATAGGTAATCGCTTCTTGATAACCGCGCTCGACCAAGGCATTGGTTAACGTATGACGACTTACTGCGGCCTCTTTGCGGTCGGTCATTCGCAGTTGTGCCGCTGGTGCAGCCGCCTGAATCGCGTTGTAGCCGTATACTCGCGCGACTTCTTCAATAAGATCTTCTTCAATCGCAATATCAAAACGATAAGAAGGCACCTGAACCTGCCACTCGCCATTGTTGTAGGTCACTTCCAGACCCAGACGCTGAAGAATCTCTGTGACTTCTTCATCGGCGATGTGTACGCCCAGCACTTTGGTCAAACGCACACTGCGTAATGTCACCTTAGCGCGCGCTGGCAGATGTTGCTCAGAAACTGCTTCAGTAATCGGCCCGGCTTCGCCACCACAAATATCCAGCAATAACTGTGTTGCACGCTCCATTGCTTTGCGTTGCAATTGTGGATCCACACCGCGCTCATAACGATGTGACGCATCCGTATGCAGACCAAAACGACGAGCTTTACCTAAAATGGCATCAGGCGCAAAAAACGCGCTTTCTAAGAAAATGTTTTTGCTTTCGACGGTCACACCACTATTTTTACCACCGTAGACACCCGCCATTGCTAAGGCTTTTTGCTCATCAGCAATAACCAGAACATCGTCATCAAGCTCAACCTCTTCGTCATCGAGTAACGTCAGTTTCTCTTTGGCCGCCGCCAGGCGCACGTGAATATCGCCTTGCAACGTATCTAAGTCAAACGCATGCATTGGGTGGCCCAACTCAAGCAATACGTAGTTGGTAATATCCACCACCGGATCAATACTGCGAATACCACTACGACGTAGTTTTTCACTCATCCAAATAGGCGTTGGACGTGACACATCAATGCCTTTAACCACACGACCTAAGTAGCGCGGGCATTGCGCCGGCGCATCTAGATGAATCGCCTTTTGCTCGTCAATTTTAGCTGCTACGTCATTAATTTCCGGCTCATTGACGTCCAGACGGTTTAACACGCCAAGTTCACGGGCAATACCACGAACACTTAAGCAATCACCGCGGTTAGGCGTTAGATCGATATCGATGCTGTGATCGTCTAAACCGAGGTATTCGCGATAATCGGTACCGACGGGAGCGTCTTGCGGTAATTCAATAATACCGTCGTGATCATCAATTAAGCCCAGCTCTTTAAATGAGCAAAGCATGCCGTGCGACGGATGTCCGCGCAGTTTGGCTTTTTTGATTTTAAAATCACCGGGTAAAACAGCGCCGACTTTTGCGACCACCACTTTAATGCCCTGGCGACAGTTGGGTGCGCCGCAAACAATATCTAAAAGCTCACCGTCGTTGGTATTAACTTTAGTGACTTGCAGCTTGTCAGCGTCGGGATGCGGACCGCATTCAACGACTTCACCGACAACGACGGTATGGAATTCTGCGGCGACAGGTTCAACACCGTCAACTTCCAGACCCGCCATGCTGAGCTGTTCACTTAATTCATTGCTGTCTACGGCCGGATTAACCCACTCGCGTAACCACTGTTCACTTAATTTCATGATGCCAATGCCCTTAAAATACTGTAATTAGTTGAATTGTTTTAAGAAACGTAAGTCGTTTTCGAAAAACGCGCGCAGATCGGTTACGCCATAACGCAACATGGTTAGACGCTCAACGCCCATACCAAAGGCAAAGCCGGTGTATTTTTCCGGATCAATGCCAACCGCTTTCAACACATTGGGGTGCACCATTCCGCAACCCAGTACTTCTAACCATTTACCGTCTTTACCCATCACATCGACTTCTGCCGAGGGCTCGGTAAACGGAAAATACGAAGGGCGGAAACGCACTTGCAATGACTCTTCAAAAAAGTGAGTGAGGAAATCTTCTAAAATGCCTTTAAGCTGAGTAAACGACACGTCGGTATCGACCATCAAACCCTCGACCTGATGGAACATTGGCGTATGAGTCTGATCGTAATCATTACGGTAAACGCGGCCTGGCGAAATAATACGTAAAGGCGGCTTCTCAACTTCCATGGTACGAATTTGAACGCCCGACGTCTGCGTACGCAGCATCGTTGAGGGAGTAAAATAGAAAGTATCGTGATCGGCACGCGCCGGATGGTTAGCCGGAATGTTCAGCGCATCGAAGTTATGAAAACCGTCTTCGACTTCGGGGCCTTCTTTAACACTAAAGCCCAGGTCACCAAAGAACTGCTCTATCCGACGAATCGTTTGCGTTACCGGGTGTACACCGCCTACAGCGCTGTCACGGCCAGGTAGACTCACGTCTAAACGTTCTGCTTCTAACTTGGCTTTCAACTCTTCGGCTTTCAGCAGCTCTTTACGTGCATTAATACTGCTTTGCACCTGTTGCTTAGCTTCGTTAATTTTCTGCCCCGCTTCGCGACGCTCGGACGGGTCAAGTTTTCCTAAGCCCTTTAACAAATCAGTTAACTGGCCTTTTTTACCCATGTACTGAACACGAACGTCGTCCAGCGCCTGCGGATTATCCGCATTGGCGATAGCCGCTTCGGCTTGTGCAACGATTTCTTGTAATTGCATTGTTTCCCTCAACACTCACGACATGCTTACAAAGCAAAAATTTTAAAGGCGCTATTCTAGCAGAAAAACGATCAAAAAAGGGAGCCAATTGGCTCCCTTTGAAATCTGTTTAAACGAACTTAAAAAGTCGTTATTACAGTGCGCCTTTCGCTTTCTCAACCAAAGCAGCAAAGCCGTTTTGATCGTGAACTGCGATATCAGCAAGGATCTTGCGATCGATTTCTACTGATGCTTTTTTCAGGCCGTTGATAAAGCGGCTGTAAGACAAACCGTTTTGACGTGCCGCAGCGTTGATACGAACAATCCACAGTTGACGGAATTGACGTTTCTTGTTGCGACGGTCACGGTATGCATATTGACCTGCTTTAGTGACTGCCTGTACCGCGACGCGATAAACGCGACTACGAGCACCATAATAACCTTTCGCCTGCTTCAGGACTTTCTTGTGACGCGCTCTCGCGATTACACCACGTTTTACTCGTGCCATTTGCTAATCTCCCCTTATGCGTACGGTAACATACGATCGACTAATTTAATGTCCGCTTCGTGGACCATGCTCTTAGCACGCAGCTGACGCTTACGCTTAGGAGTTTTTTTAGTCAGAATGTGACGCAAGTGAGATTGCTTGCACTTATAACCGCCTGAAGCAGTCTTTTTAAAGCGCTTAGAAGCGCCTTTGTTTGATTTCATTTTTGGCATGAAATTAAACTCCGCATTGTTGATTGAAAGTGTGAAAGGGTGAGACAGCCAAGCTGCCTACTTGTAGACCACGATCACTTCTTAGATGGCGCCAGAACCATAATCATCTGGCGACCTTCAGCCCTTCTAGGGAACGACTCAACAGTTGAGATTTCTTCTAAATCCGCTTTTACACGGTTTAGCAATTCAATACCCAACTCTTGGTGTGCCATTTCCCGGCCACGGAAACGGATAGTGACTTTAGTTTTGTCACCTCCCTCGAGGAAGCGACGCAGGTTGCGCAGTTTTACCTGGTAGTCGCCCTCATCAGTGCCAGGTCGGAACTTAACTTCCTTAACCTGAATCTGTTTCTGCTTTTTCTTTTGCTCTTTTTGTTCTTTGCTCTTCTCAAAGAGGAACTTGCCGTAATCCATCAAGCGGCAGACCGGTGGTTCCGCGTTAGGGCTCATCTCCACCAAATCGACACCAGCTTCCGCTGCTGCGTCAAGAGCCTCGTTAATACTGACGACACCTGCTTGTTCACCATCGGTACCGATTAAGCGAACTTCATCAACGCCGGTAATTTGGTCATTGATACGGTTTTTATCTGCAGCTTTTTGAGTTCTTTTTCCGCCTTTAATGGTTTATTCCTCCAAGTAATTATTAAATTTTGCGTGTACGTACTTCGTCTTCAACTTTAGCAATGAAGTCTTCCAAAGGCATTTTACCCAGGTCTTCACCGCCACGGGTACGAACCGCAACCTCACCAGCTTCGACTTCTTTATCGCCGACAACCAGTAAATAAGGAACTCGTTTAAGAGTATGCTCTCGGATTTTAAAGCCAATCTTCTCATTTCTCAAGTCGGCTGAGGCACGAATTCCCTTTTCATTCAAAGATTTTACCACGTTTTTAACATAATCGCTCTGATTATCCGTGATATTCATTAAAACAACCTGCGTCGGCGCCAGCCAAAGCGGGAAGTGACCTGCGTATTCTTCGATTAGAATACCCATGAAACGTTCCAGCGAGCCTAAAATTGCGCGGTGAATCATCACCGGCGTATGGCGCTCGTTATCTTCGCCTACATAGGTTGCGCCTAAGCGCCCCGGCAGTGCAAAGTCCAGCTGGATAGTGCCACACTGCCAGGCACGACCTAAACAGTCAAACAGGGTAAATTCAATCTTAGGACCATAAAACGCGCCCTCACCCGGTAAATAATCAAAATCAATATCGTGCGCTTTTAACGCATCCGCCAATGCTTTTTCGCTGCGATCCCAGGTAGCATCGTCGCCTAAGCGTTTTTCCGGACGTGTCGACAGCTTCACGTCAATCTTGTCAAAACCGAAAGTTTCATAGGTTTCATAAACCATTTTGATACAGGCTGCTACTTCCGGCTGCACCTGATCTTCGGTACAAAATACGTGCGCATCATCCTGGGTAAAGCCGCGTACACGCATCAAGCCATGCAAGGCACCTGATGGCTCATTACGGTGACAAGAGCCAAACTCAGCCATGCGCAGTGGCAAGTCGCGGTAAGATTTTAGACCCTGGTTAAAGATCTGCACGTGACCCGGACAGTTCATCGGCTTAACCGCGTACTCCCGGTTCTCAGATGCCGTGGTAAACATCAAGTCAGAGAATTTCTCCCAGTGACCGGATTTCTCCCAAAGCACACGGTCCATCATCATCGGACCTTTTACTTCCTGGTAATCGTATTCACGCAGTTTTTCACGCACATACTCTTCTAACTCACGGAAAATGGTCCAGCCATTGTGATGCCAGAAAACCATGCCCGGCGCTTCTTCCTGCCAGTGGAACAGGTCCTGGTTTTTGCCAATTTTACGGTGATCGCGCTTTTCCGCTTCTTCTAAACGCTTTAGGTAGGCTTTTAGCTGCTTTTTATCCGACCATGCCGTGCCGTATAGCCGTTGCAGCATTTTATTGTCGGAATCACCGCGCCAATAGGCACCGGCCATTTTCATCACTTTAAAGTGTTCGCAGAACTTCATGCTAGGCACATGCGGGCCGCGACACATATCGATATATTCTTCGTGATGATAAAGCGCAGGATAAGAATCGGTTGGGATATTCTCGTCCAGGATCTCTATTTTGTAGGGTTCGTGGCGGTCAACAAAGGTCTCACGCGCTTCTTTCCAGCTGACGTTTTTCTTAATCACTTTATAGTCAGTTTTAGCCAACTCCTTCATCCGCTTTTCGATCTTCTCCAGATCTTCCTGGGTGAAGGTGTGGTCAACGTCGATATCGTAATAAAAGCCATTGTCGATAACCGGACCAATCGCCATTTTCGCATCCGGCCACAGTTGCTTAACCGCGTGGCCCATCAAATGTGCACACGAGTGGCGGATAATATGTACACCGTCCTCATCTTTAGGCGTTACGATCTCGACTTTCGCGTCGTGTTCAATCATATCGCAGGCATCGGCCAACTCGCCGTCGATGCGGCCTGCTACCGTCGCTTTCGCCAGACCAGGCCCGATATCCATAGCGATATCATAAATTGAAACGGGTTTATCAAATTCGCGTTGACTTCCGTCAGGGAGAGTAATTACAGGCATGAAACTTCCTTTGCAACCAGTGGTGACACCTACCAAGTGCCACGTGCTCTATTTTGGCTCAATGCAACGCTGTTATAAGTGTGCAAAAAACCTTACGAAATATTGGGCGTTCGGTACCATCGAACGCAAGACGCTACTATAATCGACCGCTTACATTTGAGCAACCTCAGAGCCTGTTTTGATATCAGAGACGATAGGTCAAATGGCGGCATTATTGGCCGCTAGCTTTTGGGCAGTAGCAACGGTGCTCTATCACCGCGCAGGCAGCCATTTCTCGCCACTGCAAATGAACCTGGTTAAAGGTGTTATTGCGACACCGTTATTATTAATCGTCAGCTTGCTGCTGGGCAACTCGTTAACGCTAACCAGTGGCCTTTGGTTACTGGCGTTAAGCGGCGTTATCGGCATCACCATTGGCGATAGCTGCCATTTTGCCGCGTTACGACGGCTTGGCCCCTGGCATGCGATGCTTTTAGAGTACCTTGCCCCGCCGCTAGCCGCGTTTATGGCCTGGGTATTTTTAGCTGACGGCTTAACCGCTATCGAAGTCGCTGGTGCAGTCATTACCTTAAGCGGCGTATTGGTTGTAGTGACCGAAAAAGCCCCTGACAAACAGCCGGCACTGTCGTTAGCCGGTATTTTATTCGGCTGTGGCGCGGCCGTCTGCCAGGCCAGCGGCTTGGTGATGGCATTTTCGGTACTGCAAACCGAGTCGGTCAATGCCATTGACGCCGCTTTTGTGCGCTTAGCAGCAGGCTCGGTATTATTGGCTATTATCGTCGGCTTATCACAGCGCAAAGCCTACGGAGCTATTGTTAGCCAGCTGCGTTCGATTAATCCGCTTCCTTTACTTGGTGCCATCGTTTTTGGGACCTTCCTAGCGATTTGGCTACAACAGATTTCCATCGCTAATATCAACCCGGGCCTAACACAAACCTTGCTATCAACCGCCCCGCTATTTTTAATCCCGATATCTTTGCTGAAAAAACAAAAGATTACGCCCCGTTCGGTCATCGGCGCACTGATCTCACTGGCTGGAATAGCGATTCTTTTCCTATAGTTTGAGTAGGCGTGCAAAGCGTAGGGGTGTCGTTCGCTGGGAGCTCGGTGGGGGGGGGCTGACACAGACACGCTACAAGTTCATCCCTGAACGCTTATCTCAGGCCATCCCTGGCCTTCGATAGTCTGTGTCAGCCCCCCACCAAACTCCTTTACGCGAACGGCACCGCTACGCTTTGCGGATACATCTTTTGGAGGAAATGATTATGCACGAAGAAGATCTTAACAGCGTGGTGGTGCGCTGCCCGCATTGCGGGAAAAGCACAGCACTGGATATTGATACCTCGGCGGGTAATCAGGATTATCAGGACGAATGCGCAGCCTGTGGTGATTTAATTCATGTGCAGTTGCAGGTTGACGAAATGAATCAGAAAACCCGCGTGCGCATTGACGGCAACGACGAGCAGTTTTATTAGCTCATTTGTTGTCCGCGCTGTTGCAGCACCCGCTCTACCGTTTCGACAATAGTGATGGTTTGCTGATCAAACTCGATATTGAGCTGCGTACCCGGTTGCGCTTGCGCCAAGTTGGTCAACCGCAGTGTTTCCGGGATTAAATGCAGGCTAAAACGGTTATCCAGCACCTCACCAATGGTTAAGCTGGCACCGTTAACCGCAATGAAGCCTTTAGCAAACAGATACGGCATAAACTGTTCCGGCACTTCAACCCAACCAGCCCAATTTGTCTCACTTTGCTCTACTTCCACCAGTGAGCCCTGACAATGAATATGGCCCGATACGTGGTGCCCACCAATTTCGTCACCGACCTTTAACGACCGCTCCAGGTTAACCAGGCTACCTTTGCCTAAATCGCCTAAATTAGTTAATCCTAGGGTTTCATCGATAACATCAAACTCAACCGTATCTTCGGTATAGTGAACCACCGTTAAGCAACAACCGTTTATAGCAATACTGGCGCCAATTTCCAGCTCGCGTAAAAACTGCGGTGCAACTTGCAACGTGATGTGGCGAAACTCATCGGAATCCTTAATATGAGCAACTTGCGCCTGAGTTTGTACAATACCAGTGAACATATGCGTTCCTAAACAGCTAAAGGGTCAATCATGCGAGGCAGTTTACTGAGGTTCATTAAAAGATGCCAGCCTTTATGGCGTCTCGGTTTCGCCTTGGGTTTGATCTGCATTAATGTATCGCTACCGGGCTGTTCGCAGCCGGATAATGTCGTCAGCTCAGTGCATACACTTAACCAACGTATTGCCAGTACATTAAACACCCCGCCCGCTACGCTGAACTACACGCCGCGGCCTGAGCCAATGCCAGCGGTGCGTGAACTAAAACCGACTGGCGAGCCCGCCGGCATGAGCTTTTTAATCAGCCTGCAGTTAGGCCACTGCAGCGCTGGTCAACTCATTGCCGAGCGCAATAGCTCGCTGGGGCGCCTGGAAGATGGCTTAATGCGCTATCAGGACGACCTGGCATTGTTAACCGCACTTAAATCTTGTGCAGAACACTCCGACTCAGCGCCGATCAAAACAGAACTAGAACAGGCCATCGCAGATAAACGACAACAACTGGCGTACGACAAAGCACAAGGTTTTGCGACTGATAAGGCGTTGCGGCATGCACTGACAGTAAGCAACACGCCACTCTCTGTTATTAGCGATAGCCGCTTTGAACCGCCCCTTAATGCCCTTAAACATCTGACTGAGTGGTTGAAACAGCCAACCGCCGATGCACAATTAGCCAACTGGCGGCAGCAATTAGCGCAATCAGACTACCTACCCCGCCTTATGCGTTCGACCATCGAAATGCGGTTGAAACTACAACAACTGCAGCAACAATTGCCATCACTAACCCAGGCGGCCGGTTGCAATGCCAAGGGCGTACCCGAGCGCGCGAGTATTCTACAAAACGTTTTTATGCAGTTTTTTATCAGCGATGTACAAGTCACGCTGGCGGCACTGACAACCCAATACCAGCAACTAAAACCCGTGTTAGAAAACCTTGCAGATCAAACGCCGCAGACGGCTTTGAAGCAATATTTAACTGAATTAAGTTTACAAGGCGAACAACTGACCGAAACCAGTAAAGCCTTTGTGCAGCCCTGGCAACAATTATTTGCTGACTGTGGCTTTACACCCGGCACCGATTAATCCTAAGCTGGGTTAATAAGCAACTGGTCTGACCGGAGTCATGCCATTATGAGCAAAACTGATAACTATTATGCACAAACCCATGAGGTGACTAACCAACCGCCGGCGTTAGAGGATTATAATCTGTACGCTGCAGACATCGCGCTACAAGAAGCTGTTGTACGCGAAGGTGCCGGCTGGGCCGAAACCGACATCGCCCGGTTTGGCGCCGAGTGTGGCTTCAGTGAACGGATTAAACTGGGCTTTGACGCCAACGCTAACAAGCCGCAACTACAAACCCACGACCGCTTTGGTCATCGTATTGATCAGATCGATTATCATCCGGCCTATCATCAATTGATGGATATCGCCATCACTGAGGGATTGCATTCCAGCCCCTGGCGCCAGCCGGGCAAAGGATCGCAGGTTGCACGAGCGGCCAAGTACTATCTGCATACCCAGGTTGAAGCTGCGCATGGTTGCCCGGTTACCATGACCTTTGCTGCTATTCCAGCGCTCCAACACCAACCTGAGCTGTACCGACAGTTTGCCGATAAGATCATGGCACCGTACTATGACTCGAATAACATACCCGACAACCGTAAAAACGGTCTAACCGTCGGTATGGCCATGACCGAAAAGCAAGGCGGCTCTGATGTTCGTGCTAACAGCACCACCGCCTACCCCATCGGTGCAGAAGGCCCGGCACAAGCCTATGAATTGGTCGGTCACAAATGGTTCGTGTCCGCCCCCATGTGTGATTTGTTTTTAGTGCTCGCACAAACGCCCGGCGGCTTATCCTGCTTTTTGGTGCCCCGTTGGCGGCCCGACGGCACCAAGAACGCGCTGCAGATCCAGCAGCTGAAAAACAAAATGGGCAATGTCGCCAATGCCTCCAGCGAGTGTGAACTGCGGGGCGCATTAGGCTGGATGGTCGGTAAACCCGGCCGTGGCGTGCGTACCATTATCGAAATGGTCGCCATGACCCGCTACGACTGTATGATCGGTTCGTCTTCGGGTATGCGCCAGGCTACCGTGCAGGCCATTCATCATTGCCGTCACCGTCGGGCATTTGGTAGCTCACTAGATAAACAACCGTTGATGCAAAACTTACTGGCCGACTTAGCACTTGAAAGCGAAGCGGCAATGACCTTAACCCTGCGAATGTCACGTGCCTTTGATCAGCAAAATGACGAACACGAAAAATTGTTCGCCCGCATAGCCACCCCGATTGGTAAATACTGGATCTGTAAAAGAACAACGCAGCACGCCTACGAGGCGATGGAAGTTATCGGCGGCATGGGTTTAATGGAAAACACCATCATGCCGCGGCTGTTGCGCGAGGCGCCGGTTAACAGCATTTGGGAAGGCAGCGGCAACGTACAATGTTTAGATATATTACGTGCCGTCCAAAAGGAGCCAAAGGTACTTGAGGCGTATTTTAACGAAGTGAGCAAAGCCGCTGGCAAACATCCGCTTTTAGATAAATTTGTTAATGCACTGCACAATGACTTTGAACAAACACCCAAAGACGACTGGCAATACCATGCGCGGAGTTTTGCTGACCGTATGGCGCTAGCACTGCAAGGCGCACTGTTGTTACAACATGCACCGGATTATATCGGCGAGGCATTTTGTGAAGCTCGGTTAAGCACCGGTCAGGCCGTGAATTACGGCACTTTGCCCGCTTCAGTTAACGCCCAAGGCATTATTGAACGCGCATTTGCCTAAAACATCGCCAGTCAGGCGGTTGCGGGTTAAAAAACACTTGCACCGCCTGCACTAAATGAATAATATAGCGCCCGTCTTCACGACACAGCACACCAAAATGTGCGTCCTTAGCTCAGTTGGTTAGAGCGCTGCCTTGACATGGCAGAGGTCGGTAGTTCGAGTCTACTAGGACGCACCACTTTACTTCCCCTGTTTATTTTATTGTCGACTAGCCCATTTGCGGAGCGGTTAATTGTTCACGTTCAACCGGTCTGCCAAAGTAGTAACCCTGATAATACACACAGCCTAATCGTTTTAGCAAAGCCAGCTCCGCCTCAGTTTCTACGCCTTCAGCAATAACATTAAGACCCAGACTCTGGGACAATAAAATAATGGCTTCAACAATGCGATAATTGCTGCTAGTCGGCTCGAGGTTACGAACAAAACTCTTGTCTATTTTTAGTTCCGCCAGTGGTAAACGACTAAGGTAACCTAACGATGAATAGCCGGTACCAAAGTCATCCAGCGAAAAGGTAATACCTAGCGCACTTAATGCCGACATTTTCTCGACGATATGATCAGTACTTTCTATCAACAAACGCTCAGTTAACTCGAGGTGTAAAAAGCGCGCATCAATGCCTGTGCGTTTAACCGCTTCGGCAATTATTTGCACAAAATTAGCTTGTTGGAACTGTACCGGCGAAATATTAATGGATAGCCGAGTTTCCCGAGCAGGAAAAGTCCGTTGATGCCACAATAAAAACTGACAAGCTTGCTCTATCAGCCACTCGCCAATAGTAACAATGGCACCGTTGCGTTCGGCAATCGGAATAAACTCATCGGGGCGAATCAAATCACCGTCACTGCGCCAGCGCAATAGCGCCTCATACCCCAGAGCAATGCCGTCGGCCTGCATCTGCGGTTGAAACTCTAAAAATAATTCACTAAGTAAATAAGGTGATTTTAACTTTTGATCAATAAGCGCCGAACTGCGGTAAGAGTCCCCTAACGAAGCTTCATAAAAATTAAGCCCACCACGATTACGCTGTTTTGACAGACCTAAAGCCACCTCGCAGTGGTGCAAGACATCCATCGAAGTCATATCACTCGAAACCAATACACAGGCGCCCGCTGATAAACGAATTGAACTATCCGCCACGCCCAGATCAATAGGGGCTTGTAACTCGTCTTTTAGCCGTTCGTAATAAGCTTCCACCTGCGCTCGGTTCTGCACCCCGTTAATTAAAATACCGAACTCATCTTCTTGTATACGGGCAATACAAATCGCATCCGCTGCAACGCGCTGTAAGCGCTGGCCAATTTCTACCAGCACGTCATCACCGCGATTAACGCCAAAGCCTTCGTTAATAAAGCGGAAATCATCAACATCTAACGACAACAAACAATAATGACCAGAAGTCTTACTGGTTGGTGCATTAAGGCAATAAGTAATATGCGATAGCAGCGCCGAGCGGTTTTTTAACCCAGTTAAGGGATCGGTGCTGCGTAAACTATCCAGCGCTTCTTTAGAAGCAATCGTTGGCCGCAAATCACGTAACGTACCCATAAAACGAAGCGCACCGTTTTCTACATATTCACAAATCCGCAACTCAACCGGAATATATTCCTGGCTTTTAGACACCACCTCGACCGAACGTGTCGAGCCAATAATTTGAGCCTGACGCGTTTCACGGTAGCTAGCCATATAATTATCGTGACGGCGTTTATGGTGTTGCGGCATCACCTGCTTAATGTTTTCGCCCTTAAGCTCCGACAGCTGAAACCCTAACAACTCTTCTGCCGACTGATTAAGGTAAAGTACTTTGCCGTGGGCATCGGTGGTAATGATCGCATCATGCATATTGTTTAATACATGATTCACATTACTCAAGTGGCTATTTAGCTTTTCCGTGGCGCGCTCGCGCGCTGTCACATCATAAACAAAGCCAGTCCATAACACGTCACCGTTAGCTTTTAGTTCAGGGGTAGAGCGTGCTTCCAGCCAAACTGTCTTACCGTCTGGGCGTTCAACGCTAAATACATAGTGAAACTCAGCTTGTTGCTGCGCAGAGTCGACAACACGTTGAAATAATTCCTGTTGATGTTCAGATGGTAGGCGATTGAATAATAGATTCGCATCCTTGAGGAGTTCAGACTTATCTACCCCGACAAATTGCTCTATACGGTCACCTAATTCAACAAAGTAATGATCACCATCGGGCCTGATAGCATAACGATAAAAAGCACCCGGCGTCAGGGCCGCAAAATTTTCCAGCATAGCAATTAATCCGTTAATCAACGATAAAGCACACTATTGCGCTTTTGACACGTCGTTAGAATAACGTAGCGCGACTAAATAAAGTTAAGCAAAACACCTTAATTTACTACATTTTGATTTAGATCATTTTATTAACGAAAAGCTCGATATACCCCATTGGTCCAACCGAAGCCCAGTTGTACTTCGTACTCACCACCGCTGGCCGGATTACTCGTGTCACACACGTTATACTTCTCTAACACTGCGCGGTTTTTGTCATAATAGTCACGAACCAGGTTAACCCAGCGCTGTTTAATATCTTTTGCTAAAGCGTCAAAGCCGTAATGTTCTAAACCCTTTGCGGCAAACCACTGCAGCGGCGCCCAGCCATTAGGTGAGTCCCATTGCTGCTGCGTTGACGTTAAGGTAGTGACCAAACCACCCGGGCGCAAAAACTTGCTTAGGTTATCTGCCACAACATCAGCTTGTTGCTGGCTTGCTAATTGCGTAAACAACGGCACCACAGCTGCTAGTGACCATATCGGCGTCTGCTGTTGTTGTTTGTGATCATAGTCAAAATAAAATCCCTGCTCGGCGTTATAACAGTATTGACTCAACGCCTGTTGACGCTTTGCCGCAGCCTCGGCATAAGCGTGCTGCTGGGAACGGTCTTCGACCAGTTGACTTAATCGGTCCTCCAACCGGTATAAAAGCGCGTTCAGGTCCACCGGCACAATATCGGTGGTTTTGATGCTGCTAAAATCATCGACATCGTCAAACCAACGCGAACTAAAGTCCCAGCCTGATTCACAAGCGGCGCGAATATGTCGCAAAAATTCCTGTGCCTGCTGACTGCTGAATCCTTTAACCTCGGAGGCGTCCTCACGAAATGATTCAGGCCTTGGCGAGTCGTCGGTATCGTAATAACGGTTTAAAATACTGCCGTCCGGCAACCGCACGCCACGCTGTTGCATCCAGAAACGATATTCCGTCTCAAGTCCTTTTATAGCCCGCTGGCGCTGCAGCCCGGTTAACTGGTCCTGCACCAAGTCAAATAACAGCACCAACACCGGCGGCTGGCTGCGGGTATGATAATAGGCGCGATTGCCGTTAGGTATGCAGCCGACCTGTGCCTGGATATCTAAAAAGTTTTCCAGCATGCTAACGACCAGATCATCATAACCGTCGGCCATCAGGCCCAAAGCGGTAAAATAGCTGTCCCAATAATAGATTTCACGAAAACGCCCGCCGGGTACTAGATAGCGATGGTGTAGCGGGATTAAACTATCATAACGATGAGTATCAGGGCTGCGCTGAAGTATCTGCCACATCGACGTAATGTATTGGTCGACATTATCCTGTTGAGCAGCGCTTAAATCGGTGTCTGCCGGCAACTGAAAGAGCCTATCCACAAAGGCCGCCAAATCAAACCCCGGCTGACCGCACTGCTGTCGATATAACGCACAAATATCAGGTAATGGGCGCTTGCCCTCCGCATCCGCAAAGGTTTTACTGTCGCTAAACAAACCTGCCATTTGCACGTCGTGAAATAACTCGCTGTTAAAAAACGTCAGCGCATCCTGCCAGCGACCGCTTCTCATAAAACGCCCCCTTCCGCCTTAACGGCCCGCGATGCACGCTTAAAGAAAAACAGCGTTAGCATGATTAGCGCAATCGGCACCAACAATAAATAAAACGCCTGTTGCCCGCCCATTGAATCAAATATCAAACCCGTAACAATCGAGCCTGTGGTGCCACCAAGAGCCGAGAAAACCACAATCAAACCGGTCATAGGCGCATGCTGTACGTTGGGCAACGAGCTCAGCATTACCGAATTAATAACCGGATATATCGGCGCCATGGTTAAACCAATCAACGGCACCAAAAATGCTGCCAAGGGCGCGTCCGTCCAGCTTAAAATGGGTGTGTCCCCAACGTGCTGTGCCAGCGGCAGGCTCAACAACATGGTTGCGCCCATGGCAAGCAGGCAGAGCATTAAAAACGGATACCAGTTCATCCGTTTAAGCACCGCACCGGCAGCCAAACGCCCGACCGCTAGTGAAATAGCAAAGATACTGGTAATTTGTACGCTGACCGCCACCGGCAACCCAAGCACCTCGCGGTTGAAGGTTGGCAGCCAGGAGCCGATGCCCTGTTCTATGAGCACATACAAAAATACCGATAAGATAAAAATCAACACCAGCGGCTGGTAAGTCAGCTTAAGCATGGTGACAAATTCTGATAACGGGTTGGCCGGTGCGACCTTGGGTTTTTCGACCGGTGCAATCAAGACCAGAACAAAGGTCACCGCCACGATCGCGGCAAGTAAATAATAGACATTAAGCCAGCTCAGCGAAGCCGCATTAGCTTCGTCAATAAAAGCAGCAAACACCCAATAGCCCGACAGCACACCAAGCATGAAAATGCCTTCAATGACGTTCATCAACGAGGAATGTGAGCGGGTATCCGGCGATAATTGCCCGATAATGGCGTAAACCGATACTTTAACCAGAGCAAATGCGGTGCCGACCCCGGCAAACAGTAATTTAATCGACCAGAACTCGGCAATACCCGGCGTGATCGCACAGAGCGCAGTAACCAGAGCCAGACCAATCAGCAACGCCAGTTTGTAACCCACACGCGGTATAAATGACGCCACCAAAAACGACACAATCGCGATGGAAAGATCTTTAAAGCCTTCCAGCGTACTTGCCTGCGGCTTGGATACGTCAAAGCTGGTAATGGATTGGAGAATAACCGTGCCGACACTATTCAACAATATCGCAAACACGTAATAACTTGCAGCAATCGCCGCAATAATCAGCAGTCTTGGCATCATAGCAGTAACTTTTTATTAACGTTATCCGCTGAGTCTAGCGCTGCTGAATCTGGATTGCAAACGATTGCATTTGTTTGTGGTAAATTCTTATTGCGCAGTCGAACGGCGCACAATCAGCCGCGTATCGACCACTTGTGATGCCCCGCTATGGCCTTCCAATTGATTAATCAGCTCACTGACCATCATCTCAGCCGCTTGTTGCGTGTTCTGCCTAATGGTCGTCAGCGAGGGATGCATCAGTTCAGCCAGCGCAATATCGTCATAACCGATAATACTGACATCCTGGGGGATATTGACGTAGCGTTCTTTCAGCGCTTTCAACGCACCCAGCGCCACCATATCACTGACACAAACAATGCCGTCAAAGTTAAGGCCATGCTGCAGAATGTGTTGGTTAACATAGTCATAAGCCGCTTTAGAGGTAATATCTATTGCGCCAAGCAACGCCGCATCAGGCTCAATGCCACGCTCTTTTAATGCATTAACATAGCCCTGATAGCGCTGGTTCATCTCGGCATGTTCGGGATCGCCTAAAAACAAAATACGCTCGCAGCCATGATTAAGCAGGTACCAGGTACTTTCGTGCCCGCCAAATAAATTGTCACCGCCCACCACCGGATACCGTGACGGTGTTTTCGGCTCACCCCATACCACCAGCGGTACGCCCGCTTCCGCCGCGGCATCGATCTTCGCCGTAGTTTTACCCTGGCCAATGACAATAATGCCGTCAGCACGCTGGCTACTAATAAAGTAATTGGCCCAGTCGTCGGTTGCCATAAACGAGTTCGACAACAATAATTCATAGCCGCGCGCGTTAAGCGCCATATTCAAGTCGCCCACGATTTTTAATAAAAACGGATCGGTAACGCTTTGTTCAGTGTGCTCAGCCAGGTTAAGAATAACCGCGATAACATGGGTTTTCTGCGTGCGCAGACGGCTAGCCGCGGTATTAATGCTAAAGTTATGTTGCCGCGCCAACGCCTGGATCTTATCCCGCGTTTGCTGTTTTATCAGCGGGTTATCCTTTAATGCACGCGATGCCGTCGAGGTAGACACACCCGCCAGTTCCGCCAGTTTTGCTAATGTCAGCCGAGATTCTCTTTTAGCCATAAATTATTATTCGAAATTTTTCATCACTATAGCCGTTATAACGACGTGTTCCTACCCCAGCTACTCGTAGTAGCCTTTATGTCACTTATGTTGCGACCTGCAGCAACAGTTGTAAACACTGATTAACAAAATGCGAATAAAAAAACTGCAATCGATTGCATTTTGGCTATTGCATACGATTGCAAGGCGTTCTATGTTGACGTCACGGTTTTGATGAGCGACCAAAAAACAAACAGAAAGCGCATCAGCAATAACAAAAAATTTACTAAACAGAACATCAGTCAGGAGCACACCATGAAAACGTTGTTCTCGAAAGGTCTGGTTGCCAGCGCCATCTCTCTGGCACTAGCGGGCACCGCAACGGCACAAGATAGCCAAAACGACACTGAACAGAAGCAAGCAGAAAAGCCCGAAGTCATCGTGGTTAGTGGTACCCCCGGCGGTGCCGGTATCCGAAAAATCGATGCCAGTTTCGCGGTCACTAACATTGATGCCGCCGACATTGATAAGATCTCGCCGAAATCAACCGCCGACTTGTTAAAAGCGATTCCCGGCGTATGGATAGAGAGTTCCGGTGGTGAATCCGGTGCCAACGTCTGGGTTCGCGGTTTTCCAGGCGGTGGTGACGCCCCCTTCCTAACCATTGCTTTAGAAGGCTCACCTGTTTACCCGCCATCGACCTTGTCATTTTTAGAGAACACGCAAATATTCCGCATTGACGAAACCATTCAAATGGTCGAAGGTCTGCGCGGCGGTCCGAACCCCATCGTCAGTAACGGTCAGCCCGGCTTAACAACCAATTTCCGCTTAAAGCAAGGCAGTGAAACCACCGAGGCCATGGCCAAATACTCAATTTCTGATTACGGCCTGAACCGTCTGGACATGGTAATGAGCGGCGAACTGGCTGATGATCTATTTTACATGGTCGGTGGTTACGTTAAAAGCTCAGAAGGCATTCGCGAAGCGGGCTTTAACAGCGAGGAAGGTAATCAATTTACCATTAACCTGACCAAGAAGTTTGATAAAGGCGAGTTGAACGTATACACCCGCCAAACCGATGATCATGGCAGCTGGTACCTGCCTACCCCGCTTAATATCGACGGCATTGATGCAAGCTACACGCAAATCGGTCCGCTCAACCGTCAGGCCAGTATTAGTTACGGTCCCGATAACGGCACCACCGAAATGTTCGATTTTGGCGACGGTCGCGGCTGGGACGGTCACATCAGCGGCGGTAGTTTAAAACTTGAACTGCCTAACGACTGGCGTCTAATCGATCGTTTTAATCTAACCAAAGGCGAAGCCAATACCTACGGCCTGGTGCCTGCAGGCGGTGCTACCACCGTCGGCGCAGTCGCTGATAACGGCACCTCAGCAACGGGAACAGTAACCGGTACAGAATACGGCGCCGATACCCCCGTACAGCAAATCGGTCGCTGGGTGGTATTAAAAGACATCCAGTCTTTTACCAACGATTTGGCTATATCCAAACGCTTTGACCTCTTTGATGTGTCATTCGGTTTGTACACCGCCAACACCAAAGCCGACGACTGGTGGAGCATTGGTAACGAAGCTTACTACGTATTGCAGCCGGGTGGCGAAATGCTTAGCGGAATCGCCTGTAACGACGACCCAGCGGTCAGTTGCGGCTTCAATTACGACATCAGCTCGGTTGGCGATGCCCAAACCACCGCGTATTACACCACCGGCTCGTGGTACGCCACCGATGATTTAACCATCGACGCCGGCCTGCGCCGCGAAAATCACGAAGTTAATTATACCGTTGACGAAGGCTTAGACGGCACTATCGATAAGCCGGTAACCTACGACGAAGACAAAACTTCCTGGACCTTGGGTGCAAACTACGCGTTAAACGACTTTAGCGGTGTGTTTTTGCGCGCCAACCGTGGTTACAAAATGCCCTATTTTGACGACTTCCGCGACAACTACGGCGCTTACACCAACGACAACAACCCGTTGATCAAAGAAGTCACCCAGGGTGAGCTGGGCTATAAATTCATGAACGATGAAATCCGCTTCTTTGCTACTGCTTTCACCAACGAGGTCAAAGGCGACACCTTTGTACGTCGCCCGGGTGTGCCGGCCGAGATCTTAACCAACGAAGCTTACGGTATCGAGCTGGATGGCCGCTATGACCACCGCTCAGGTTTCTCACTGGCCGTTAACGCCACGTTCCAGGAAACTGAAATTACCGAAAGCCCCAGCAACGAAGGCAACGAAGCGCAACGTCAGCCAGGCTGGCAGCTGCGCGTAACGCCAAGCTATGCCTTTGACTTCGGCGATATGCCGGCTTCAGTCTACGGGACGTTAACTGCCGTTGATGACCGTTTTGGTAACAACGAAAACACCGTGGTGCTGGAAGGGTATGAGAAAATCGACCTGGGTTTGATGTTTGAGCCTACGTCTTCAATGCGCGTGCAATTGGCGGTGGATAACCTTACCGATGAACTCGGCGTAACCGAAGGTGACCCGCGCAACCCGGACGCACCTAATGGCCGTTACATCATGCCGCGCAGCATCAAACTGAGCCTGTCTTATCAGTTTATGTAAGCGCGCTTACGGTAATATGCCGACATGTAGCTTGCGCCTTTGGCGCAAGCTTTTTATTTCGACAACACTAACACCGCCAACAAAGCCCCCAGAAAAATTCCCGTCACTAAGGCTACCATCAAAGGTAGTGCCTGTAGCCAAACCGGTTTGTCAATCTGCGCCTGGTGCGTTGCTTTTTTTGTTATATCTTGGCTTTGCTGACTAAGCTCAATGTCTAGCACCGCATTTAACGCCTGCACGGTCTCGTTTGACGCTTGGCCATCACGCTCAACACGCTGTACAGTGCGCAAACTAATCCCACAGGCATCGGCTAAGTGTTGTTGCGTCCAATTACGCTGCTTACGCTGGTCGATAATAAGCGACTGATCAACTACCATCACTCACCCCATCATCATCAGCGCGACTTTTGTCACAGAAAAGCCACTGATTAAACCCAGCCCGAATAGAATAAGTACCATCTTAACCAGGTCAGCTTTACTCTCAATCGAACGCATGTGTTGGGATTCAATCAGCTCGCCATTTTTAAATAACTCGCAAGTGACCTCGCAAAAGACCGAACCGGTGACCACAAAGCGGATTTGATAGTCATCATCCCCGACCGTAAAACTATGTTCACTGCGCTTCGCTATGACCCGTTGTTCACAAACAACCTGGTCATCAACCCGCACTACCTCGTTACCTGTGATGCTGTTGGCCGATGCGGTAATACGGCGGCCGTTATCCAAAAAGTTAAAGTTAAAGCGAAAAGTTAATTGTTCAATTAGGCTACGTTTCATTTTGTGCTCGTGTTGGTGAATGTCGGCAAAACATTAGCAGCCCGATGGTAGCCTTGATACGACAGTTTTGCGACTGTCGGGTGGCGGGCGGTTTGTTTCTTCCGCACTCGGTTAAACGTAGTCGTTCGCTCACGCCATCAATGCTGCGTAGGGTTCGGCAATCATGCGCTATAACAGACGTAGGATTCATTCCTTCAAAGGTTATTTTTTCCGTACCCTTAAGAGCCACTAGACTAACCTGTGCCGGGGTTCGGAGATGTGTTTATTGCAGACATAACACTGCGACACTTTATGTCGCAGTGTTAGTCATCATTCGATTTTAAAATCCTGGTTGAGCAAACGCCAGTGCTGCCGAAGCTTCGCTTTATGTTCATCAAGCATCGGTAAATCGTTCAGCATCGTCGGCCAGAATTCGCGCACACGTTCCATAACGTCCAGTAAATGAATCTTTATCGCCGACCAAGGAACATCAATACGTTTTGCCCAAGCCTCAAACGATGCCATTGTCATGCTGTACCACTGCTTATTTTTAGCCATATTTAATGCCAAATAGTCATTATCAATATAAGCCTGGGTAAAAACTATATCGTATGCCGGAGAAAGCAACGGCCCCGAACCAGTTGGGTAGAACATTGACCAGTTTTTAATATGTGCATCTCCGTTAGCCAGCAAAATATTCACTAACAACCGGCGCGCTAACTGCTGAGTATCTTTTAACCCTTTTTCACCCGCTCGATAAATTGCAGCGCCAATTTGCTCATAATTCACCCTGTCGTATTTGTGCAAAGGATAATGACCCATTATCTGAGCAAAGTCCTCAGCATGTACTCTACCCGTTGGCGTTCGATCAAAACGTTTAATGGCATAGACATGTGGCTCGTCAGGCATTGGTATGTCTGGCATATCAACGAGGTTTTTGCGGGGTACCAACCTGACTTCCGGGATATCTATACCCACGGCTGCGGCAAGTAACATAGCGGAGTATTCGTTTTGCACCACACCCTTATGAGTGACTGAAGGTGTTTTTATGATCCAGCTATCGCCATCAGAAGCGTCGCTAACAGCAAATCTCGAGCCGTCACGCAGGGACGAAAATTTCATTTGAACGCCGGCTAGTGAAAACTTCCTAGCCGTTTGCGAAACAGGCACCCTCACCGCTTCTACTTTATCTCTTGGCGATAACGCCCAATCGGGGATCGCGTCTGGTGCCAATGCCGATGCGCATAACGCACCGGGTAAATCACGACCAGTCCAGGCCAACATAGGAAACTCATCGTAGCTATCAACCTTTAATTCATTAGCCATCCAGTTGCGCAGCGCCCCCTCGGGCAACAAGTTTGATAGCAACGGCGGTAATTGTTGCGAATGGATCAGTGGCTTAGCAAAGAAGTCAGGCTGAATAAGCTCCCGCATACTCAGCAAAGGGGTTAGATTTTTGCGGCGCCGTTCAACAAATACCGGATTAAATGTCAGTATGTTTTTGCCACCACTAAAGTGTGCAATGACCCCCACCTGTTCATCGTGCAGCGTCAGCGATAAGGCCTCTACTTTCTCCAAACGCTTAGACATAGTCTAATCATCACCTAAAGACTGAATAAAATCCCAGTCGCTCTGCCGTTGTTGTTCGCTTTTTTGCGCGACGTTGTCGGCGTTTAGATGTATTAACTCATGCTCAAGGGCGCGTGCTTGTTCTTTGGGCGCAATCAGTAATTCTAAACCCAAACCTTCGAGCACACGTAAAAGTGTAGACAGCCGCGTGTCACTACCGGCCTCAATTCGCTGGTATTGTTGCTGACTCATGCCTATTTTTAAACGCATGTCTTGCTGACTTAAGCCAAGTTCCTCGCGTCGCTCGCGTAGCAGTGAGCCGTATTGTGCAAGTTTAGTTATCATAAATTACAACTATTACGTTGTTTAAAAGTCTTTATACATCATATTAGTTGTTATTTTTGTTTTTTACAATATTTTTGTTGTAACTTGCGCTTAAAGCGCAAGCTACCCACAAGGTTAATCACGCGTTATGCTATCGACACATATTAACGACGTAGTAAGGAACAACATGACAACTTATAAAGCAATTAATCTGGTTAAGCGCCCGAATCCGGGTCCGGTGAGTGCCGATATTTTTGAAGTGGTGGAAAAAGAGCTACCCACGGTTAACGACGGCCAGTTTTTAATCAAGCAAACCCACATGTCGCTAGATCCCGCTATGTTCGGCTGGATGAGCCCCGACACCGAAAGCTATATTCCACCAGTGGAGCTGAATACCGTAATGCGCAGCTCCGGCGTTGGCGAGATCGTAGAAAGCAAGCACCCGGATTTTGCCAAAGGCGATCGCGTGATGGGCATGATGGGCTGGCAAGAATACGCGATAAGCGATGGCCAGGGCATCAATAAAGTTCAGGCTGACGTGCCTGACGAAATGGTTTTATCCGTGTTCGCCCTACCCGGCTTAACCGCCACCCAAGGTTTATTTAATGTCGGCGAACCAAAATCAGGCGAAACCCTGGTAGTCACCGGTGCAGCAGGTTCTGTCGGCTCTATTGTCGGGCAACTCGCCAAAGCCGATGGTTTGCGGGTAATCGGTGTGGTCGGCAGCGACGAAAAAGCCGACTGGATAACCAATGAATTAGGCTTTGACGGGGCTATTAACTACAAAACCGACGACTTGAGCACCAAGCTAAAAGAGCTCACCCCGGACGGTATCGATTTGTACTTCGAAAATACCGGCGGCCCCATTCAGCACCATGTGATGCAACACATGAATGCGCACGGGCGTATCGTGGTTTGCGGCATGATTGCCGACTATGACAAGGCTGAACCCGCGCCCGGTCCGAGCTGGATCCCGATTATTAAAAAGCGCCTGAAGATCCAGGGCTTCACCATGCCGGACCACTTCCACCAAGTGCCCAGCCTGCTGGAAAAACTCACGCCTTATGTGATGTCCGGCAAAATCAAATACCGCGCGCACACACTGGAGGGCCTTGAGTCCGCCATTGACGGCCTGAACATGTTCTTTAGTGGCGATAATAAAGGCAAGTTATTGGTTAAGCTTTAAACAAAAACACGACCTTGCGCCTAGCGCGTAAGGTCGTTGATATACTGTTTTAGCAACTCTTCGTTGGGCTTAACATTGTAATAACTGAAGTGTGGAAGGCCCAATACAGCAACATCTTGCCCGCCCTCTGAAAATCGAAACCCTTTTAAGCGGAAATTGCCATGATTAGCTTCCTTACTAACCTTTGATGAAGGGTCAATCGCATGGCGTTTTTGCTGCAGTAACTTGGTATACGCCGAACCTGCATTGGCATTACCCACCGCAACAATAATTTTGGGTTTCACGATGTTCAGCATCTTTTCGTGAATGGGCCAGCAGATACCACTATCTCGTTTATAATTGACCCCTTTTTCAGCATGGCTCTGAAAAAATATTAAGTTGGTCATAAATACCTGGTCAGGCTGATAACCCAGAAGCCCAGTAAATTCGTTAAGACCTCTCTGATAACGCGTCAAACGCTTAACATCACGATGCCGCAGCGTGCCATCATCGTTCGTGCCGTTGCGATGCTGCCAGGTCTGCTCATAACCACTGACATCCTTGCCAAAATGATTGTCCAATTCGTCACTAATGGGAGGCCCGCTATCACCGCCTGGGTTGTACCCCATTAAATATACGTCGCCACTTTTAAGTAATTCAGGTTTACTGTAAAAAATACCGCCCGAACGCTTGGCTTCTGCGCCAAGTTGTTCACGGCAAAATTGCGCAAGTTGTTGAGGAGTCATTAGTGCGTTCCTTGCAAAATAGTAAAATCCAAATGCGACATCAGATGTCGCAGTGAGTCGCTAACCTAAGCTTAATAATCAATATATAGCAAGAGGTAGCAATGGCTCAATACCCAAAATTCAAACTGAGCAACAATAGCCCAGAACTTCCGAAAATACCGGCGAAAATCGCCAAAAGCGAGCCCTATACCTTTGATCAACAGTGGTTTCCGCTAATCTTTTTCTGGCTGTCCAGGTGTTTAACCTTGATTGCTGATAAAAAGGCCAGACAGAACTTTGCTTCTCGTTTGAACAAGGTTGGCGTGCTATATGAACTGCACGACAACCTGTTTGAGCAGGTCAACGAGTTCAGCGGCGTTAATAGCGATTGGCGAATCCGTACACCCGAGCTTTTAGGTGTACAGGCGCTAGAAAAGCAACTTAATTTAACCGTTGATGAATCACGTTGTGTTGCATTCGCTTACCTGTGTAGCAAATCAAAGTTACTCGAGGCGATGCTGGATATAGTTTACCGCTACTTTGTATTCCCTGAGGATTTCGAACTATTAAGTAAGCTCGTCGGGGTTGATGCCATTACGCTTGAGGAGTTGCTGATATCCGATAGACGTTTAGGTGTAATGCAAATGACCGAGTCGCCGCAGCGCTTTCCGGGACAGTTTTTTCGCATGAGCAAGGCGGTATCAGATCGTATCGATGCGTGTCAGTCCACGGATGATGACATACTAGTTGACGTACTCGCGTTCGCTTCGCCAGCCACCATTGAGCTCGAACAATTTAGCTACCTAAATGAATTACTGATCCTGTTAAAAAGCTGTGTTGAGAAAACATCGACAGGCACCTGTGCGCCGCTCAATATCCTATTTATTGGGCGGCCCGGAACCGGGAAAACGGAGTTAGTCAAAGCATTAGCTAAGCATGCGGGGGCGGGTTTGTTAGAAGTACCGGTGATTGCTCCCGACAACCGCAGAGATACCAGCACCTACCGATTAACCGAGTTTGAAAGAATAAGCCTCATGATAGACGGGGCTCATCGGTATCAACTTTTGTTCGATGAGGCAGAAGACGTGCTCCGTCAGGGATTATTCGATGAAACACGTAAAGCCTGGATAAACCGGATTTTAGAACAACGCCATACCAGCTCGTACTGGATCTGTAACAGTACACGCGACTTCGAAGCGTCTTTTTTGCGGCGCTTTGATCACGTGATAACCATGCCGGAGCCGGATTTTAACGCCCGGATAGCACTATTAAAAAAAGCGCTACCTACTGACTCTGTTACACCGCAGCTATTAAGCTCGTTAGCCGCCAGCGACGCTTTGGTGCCGGCCGATGTTAGCCAGCTAGGGAATTTGGTTAAGCGGTTTGCCAGCGAGCAACTACCCGCTGAAAAACTGATCAAATTCGCTACCCCTGAATTACCCTGTGTAGAAAGTAGCGAATTAGGCACTTTCGATTTTAAACTAACGCCAATTAAAACAGACTTGTCGAAAGCTCGCATCGAGCAACTCTGTAATCAAGGAGCTGATATCAAACTGTCGATTACAGGTGTCAGCGGCAGTGGTAAAACTGCTC
Organism: Idiomarina sp.; assembly: GCF_019431395.1. Lineage (NCBI taxonomy): Bacteria > Pseudomonadati > Pseudomonadota > Gammaproteobacteria > Alteromonadales > Idiomarinaceae > Idiomarina > Idiomarina sp. Next base: position 786,515 of record NZ_CP080268.1, on the reverse strand, counting down.
TGGCAAGGTACCTCTGTCACCAGTGCAACGGCAGCACGCTGTTTTTTGATGCCTCGACACTTATCGATTCAATACCCGATACCTTTGATGCCAACCTAAACAGCATGTTCCAACGGGCTGCTCAGGCGAATCAATTACTGGCTATCGACAACCTCGATCATTTATTACGCGCTATCCAGCGTGTGATGCCATCACCTGAGACGACATTGCGCGAATTGGCGGCACGCATTCGTAATGTGAGCGTTCCACTTGTTATTGCATTAGACTGCCACGTAACTTATAACGAGTTTCCGATGTTCGAAGCAGCCATCGATTACAACATACAGATGGAGTTGTGGGACGCGTCGATTATCAGCGAGCATGTTAACCTCTGGGCTGTTGCCAATGGCTTCAAAGCACCAACGATTGGCAGTCATTGCAGCGCAACACCGAGGCAGCTTATTAAGGCTTTACGTGCTTGCCGATTTGAAGATGATACCAGAAATCTGAGTATGCGATTATCAAGCAATGACGAGCGCAATCAGCGATTATTAACGCGTGTGTGTTAGATAGGAAGTGTAAAAATGGCAAGCATCGGGATATTTTGGGTATTTGAGGGCATAGTATTTGGCGAGCGGGTTGATATTGTAGACGCATCAGAGCGCGTGATGGGGCTCTTGGATTCTGACATTGAGCATGTCAATAATTGGCCTCAACAACAACGTTCGAATTCGAAGCTGACAGCCTACGAATATCAAGACATACCGCGAGGCAGAGTTTTATGTCAATGCAATAAAAAGCGATACTTAGTCTACCTGGATATATGCCTAATGACAAAAGCAACCAAAGCAGCTATCGCTAGCTACTTTGGTTTTAGTGTACAACAGGCGGACTGGCGCAGTGACACGCATTACACAACAGCGTCAGAGCGGCTAGCACGGTTGTTTAATGATTAACCCCTGCTTTTACGACGCAGCAATCGAAATTCGACCATCTTTGACATAAAGAATGCGCGGCGGCAATTCAGCAATGCGGTAGCTTTCGATAAGTTGGTGTAGATAATAACCGACCTCCCGCTGAAAACATTCAATTTGCCGCGCGCTGTAGCCTGACAATTGGTACTCTGCATACAAGCTCTCAGGATCGGTAAAATCATAGGTAATTATACCCTCCAACCCATTCACAACATGGTTAAACTGATTAGCCAACGCATCCAGTCGCGACTGCAACCACAATCGCGCAGGATTAGGGTAAGGACATGCTAAAACTGAAGTAGAATTGCTTAAGTCATTCATAAAACACCTGTATTTGGGGAATAAACCAGTACAGACGTTTTTTCAGGATTTAGAAGCCTATGTGCATTCGGTTTAAGCAACAGTGACATATGAGCAATTTTGGTGTAAATTTGCATCAATATTGCTCACAAAGGTAATAATCATGAGTAGACAAAGTATTACGTTAACCGACAAAAACGACGCTTGGTTGCGTTACCAAGTGGAGGAAACCGGCGAATACAACACGAAAAGCGAGCTGATTAATGACTTAGTCCGCCGGGCACGACGCGTTGAGGAAATCAACAAAAAGCTTGAAGCTTCTGAAACTAGCGGGCTTGTCGAACAATCATCTGAAGACATGCTTAAAGAATTCAAATATCGTATAAAACGATAACATTGAGGTCTTACAAGCTTACTGCCCATGCAAAAGAAGATCTTTACCGTATTTATTTGTACGGTGTTGCGACTTTCGGTGAACAACAAGCAGATACTTATTTTGTTAGGTTAACAGATGCATTCGCGAACATTGCATACAATCCTTTGCTCTACCCTGCTGTTGATCACATCCGACCTGGCTATCGTCGTTGTCCGTGCGGTAGTGAAAGTATTTATTATCGAATAAAAGCAACGCATATTGAGATAGTCGCAATCATCGGCGACCAAGATGTTGGTGTCTGGCTTTGATTCATACCATGCCAAAATACCTGGATCTTGAAATTTCGCTAAACGATTCACCCTACCCGATTACCCGCAAGCTCAGGGGGCCGGCCGAGACCGGTTTGCATCAGTTACATCATTACTTGCAAATCGCCATGGGCTGGCAGCTTTCCCATCTTTATCTACTCGAGACCGCCCAGGGCAACTTTAGCAGGTTTTATCGTCGGCATAGCACAGGAGCCCATGAGTGAGGCATATCCTGAAGAGTTGGACCCGGAGCAATGGAATTAAAAAAATTGAAAAAGAAACGGTGCATCTATCTGCGACAGTTAAGGCGCACCTCATTCAGAAACTAGTACAGAGTATCGACTCACCCTCGGTTGATGAGCATAAGTCAAAATGGCTGTCAGTCGCTAGGGATCGAGCGGCGCAATTAGATTCAGGCACAGTAACTCCTGTTCCAAGCGATGTTGTATTAAACAAAGCTCAAGCTCTGATTAAATGAGACAATGCGAACCGACCAAGATAATTAGATCTCAATACTCTCGTAGCAGTCAGTATTTTTTTGTATTAAATTATAAGCCTAACCAACCATTAACAATTGCCCAAGGAAGGACAATGGCACGCGGACGACGTGGTAAATCTTTTATCGAAGGACTGCTTAACCTTTTTGTGACTTGGCCTTGGTATGTCAGTCTTGCTCTCGCAATATTCATATTTTTTGGCATTGATATTTATCAGCAATTAACGCCGGAACCGGCTGTTCAACCTAAAAGCAGTAATGCGGGTGATGTTGTCGTTGCCGCATTTGAGCCTGCAAAAGCAATGGCGCTTACGTTGGTAAAGGTCTTTTTGCCTGTGCTATTAACAGTTGCCGGTCTCGTGTCGTTAGTTAAATCACTCCAAACGCGAAAACATTACTCTCATGTCGAGCGCTCGCCGTCGCCGGCCTCCCTTAATGAAATGTCCTGGAGCGATTTTGAGTCGCTAACCGGTGAATATTTTAAACGTGAAGGCTATACCGTAAAGCCGACTAAGCGAGGGCCTGATGGCGGTATCGATTTACGCATTAAAAAAGACGAGCAACTCTACTTAGTGCAGTGCAAGCAGTGGAAAATGCGCAAGGTACCCGTAGCGGTCGTTCGAGAGCTTTTTGGGCTCATTACCGCTGAACATGCCACCGGTGGCTTTATCGTGACTTCCGGTGAATTAACCCAAGAAGCACGCAACTTTGCGATAGGCAAACCCATCCACATTATTGATGGAACCACCTTTCACCAATTTATCCGCCAGCGCGATAAAGAAGCCGCCAGCTTTCCGCCAAATCATGTCAGCATCGTTAATATTGTGCATTGCCCAAACTGCAACAGCCCGATGGTTAAACGCACTGCACGGAACGGGCCAAATGCGGGGCAGCAATTTTGGGGTTGCCGACGCTTTCCACAGTGTTATGGAACGCGGGATATTTATTAACTAGCAACACGACTTATTATCTCTCTGTGGATTTTAGGGCTCCTCGATTGCTGGTAATTGTTTAGCCAAGCGCTCGGACGTTTTTTCTACAATCGGCTCGATTTCATCCAATGCTTTATCTATTGCTTTTACAAGTAATTCGTCATCTTGATACTTCTCACTGGTCAGTTCATGAGAAAATATAGCAGTATGTACCGACGACCAACGCTGACTATTCGTTTTTCGCGCACCATCAACCTGAGCCAAAATATCAATCAAATTTTGACGAAATGCCTGTTCCCCTGGCGCCACGACCGCCCTGAAATAAATTTTCTTGCCGCCGTAACCAAACTCATATAAAAAGGCTTCTTTCTGCGGCCAGCCCCGCTCGCTATTGCGCGGTACTATTGGATCCAACTCTTTTGTCAAAAAGCGTGTATAGCCCTTACCAGGCGAACCCAATATATAACCTCGCTGTTTTACCCGTTCAGCAAAGATTTGATCTACCTCTAGCAACCGATCAGGTTTGTGCTCGAAAATAAAGTCCAGAGCTTCCCTGTGGTTCTGGTAAATTTTTTGCGCCAGTTTTATCGCCTCGTCGTCTTGCATAACGTGTCTCTTCAAAATATTGATATAGTCAGCAATGTAACCGAATACTCTATCCGGCATAGTCGCCGAGTAGATGTCACAGGCCTGCTGCAACAACTGAACGATCGCGCTGTCGGTTTCCTGGTCCGGCTCCGGCTCTTGGCTTTTACTTCTCGGATAAACACCAGTGTGCAAGTACAGCCAATTCACCGCATTTTGAGCAGACGCAAAAGCGTTATAAAAGTTATCAATATCATCTTCGAGCACTTTTAACCATGAGCGCAGGTATGCAGCATTCTCTTGTTTGGGTGCCAGGTGTACGCCAAAGTCACCGCACAAAATAACGGCGCCGAGTTCGGCGATGAGCTCTTCATAGGCATAGTCGAGTTCGCTAACACCAAAATAAACACCGCGAGCGAGTCGTGAATGGTGCCCTGTCCAATGCACAAGCTCGTGCAACAACGTTGAGTAAAAGCTTTCGTTAGCCGTTGCCCGCGCTGTCGACACAAAACTGCTGCGCTTGGGCATAAATATCTCATCCGAAGCCGGGAAATAAACGGCGCGATGACCACCATAGTGAATAACAGCCTGGCTTTTTTCGATGAGTTGATTCAATGCATCGTGGTCAGTCACATAGTGTTTGTGGGCGGTGAAGAGATCGGGATGCTCTGGGTTGTAGTTATCGATGTCTTGTTCATTAAAGACATAATAACTGTTAAAGCCGGTTAATATCGGCGTTTCCTTACCGAACAAGTCCATGCTGTCAAAGGTTTTTGGCTTGAATATACGCGTACCCTTGCTACGAATTCGGACTTTGCCTTTGAGCTTTCGCCACTGCTTTAAAGTTGCCCATTGATTGTGATTAACGCCTTTTTGAATGGCCGCCTTCCACAATAAATCCGCGTTTCGACCTTTAAACAGGTTGCCGGTTACCGGATTGGTCGGCGCTTCTAACCCTTTATGCCATGGCATCAGCCAGCGCTCAGAGCCGGCTTTAATCTGCTCAAGTAAATTATTTGCCGAAATGGGCTTATCGTCCTGATGTTGCATAGTGGCGTGTAATGAATAGTCCATGACTCCAGCATACTATGCGCTTTTATATATTTGAAAGAATATTTTTGGTAGCATCCCTGCTCTCTCACATCCCTTGTGATGTCCATATTCCTCACGCTAACGTCTTGCTACGTCATTTTACGTCGCAACCGAACAATTTACCTGCGACCCAAAATGACGCACCCGGCTGTTTTACTGCACGGATTCACCACGATGGTGATAGTTAATCAATAAGGAGATACCCATGAAAAAATCAATCTTAGCGTTGGCATTAATTACAGCATCAAGTGCGGCGACGGCGCAGTCGCCTAACTGGAACAAGATCGATGTGTCGTACCTTGATACTGATATAGATGTAAATATTGGCGAGGCCTCGTTGGACGGCTTTGGCCTGAATGGCTCGGTTGCGCTTAGCGACAACTGGATGCTGTTTGGCGATTACAAAGCGGTATCGGAAGATGCCAATGGTGCCAGCTTGGATCTGGATTTGCTAAGTGCCGGTGCCGGCTTTTACCAAAGTGTGTCGGATAACACCGATATGTTTGCAACGGTATCGGTGGAGCGACTGGAAGTATCCGGTTCCGGTGGCGGTATTTCTGGTTCTGACGGTGAAACTGGCTTCGGTTTGGGCGTTGGCGTCCGTTCGATGTTAACGTCATCCTTTGAGTTAGGTGGCAAGGTGGATTACGTCAATATCGATAGCGAAGATATTGTGCGTGCCCAGGTCAACGCATTTTACTACTTCACCGACAATATCTCGGTCGGCGTGGGTTACGAAATGTACCGCCCCAACGACGCTGATTTGGACATCGACACCTTAAGCGCATCATTCCGCTACGCGTTTTAAGTTAGTAGCCTCGTAAAACAATTAGCCCGTAGCTATTGCGGGCTCTTACAAGCGTTTGGACATCTCTGGGATTAAAGCGATCTGCTCGGTTAACTGGGCACTGGCCTGCTGAATAATAGCGATACAATGATCAACATGCGCCAATTCTGCTGTCGAAATATCTTGATCCACCGTCGCTGCACGCGCTGAACTTATCCCTTTATGTACCGCATCAATGGTTTGTTCAGCCAGTAACTGCATGCGAGCCGGCGAAAAGCCAAATTCCTCTGCCATGTCGGCTAACATATAGGCGGTTATAGGCTCGGAGAAATTCCCGGCTGTTCCGCTCTCATACTCACCCATCGACATGGCATAATGCTGGTCAATGGGAGCGTCCTGTTGGCGTTTTTCGATTTCATCGATAATGGCTTTAATATTGACCAAATCGTAGAACGGCGCCAATGTCAGACCATTTTTGCCGACATAAAAACTGATGTTTTTACCATGTGCGTCGTAGTTGCGCACCAACACATTAAATATCATCCACCGGATCAGTTGTGCCCGGTAATGTGCTTGATTAGCGGTATGAATTGCAAAGAGTTTCGGGAAAGAGACGCCATCGCGAATGTACCGCCCATCGCCCTCGTCGCCATGCTGACGTTCATATTTATAAGAAGGAGGTAAGTTAGTCGCCTGGCACCCATCAATCACATGACGCCGAAAAACCCGCTGACTACGGGTATCAAGCTTTCGGTCAAATCGTTCAACAACCAAGGTTCTGACACCACCATAGGTGCGCAGCTCAGTTGCGGGGGCCGGCAAACCAGCGTACTGAGCCAAATTCAGGGTAAAGAACTCGTTGACGGCAATAAACGGTGCCCGCCCTGATTCAAATTTAAAAATTTTAGTCGAGCACAGATCGCCCTCGCCAAACCCTGTTTGTCCGTCAATTTCCAATAGGTTAAGTTTGTCCTGAACCCCTGCTACCGATAACCGCACACGGCCATCCCAATAGGCTATTGACTCACCTGTCAGGCGATATCTTTCCAGTCGCTTGTTCAGTTCATCTTTTGTGATCAGGCGAAAGTCTGTTTTGGTCTTGTCTTGGGTATCGCTAATAAATGACAATGCGCCGGAGGTGTCAGTACCAATAACTTTGATAAGGCCAAAAGTATTATTACGCGAGATGGTCGTATTGCTGGTGAGCTCTTCCAGGCCTTTACCTTCGGGCAACATATTCTGTAAAAAATGACGAACCGCACGGCTATCGAAATTACCGGATAACGGCACATGTGGCGATATTGCAAAACCGTCAATAACCCAATCGGGCTCATAGGTTAACATCAGCTCAGTTTCAGAGCCTACCGGCAACGTTAGTGTTGCTATTACCCTTTGATTACCTAAAAGGACCTTAAGCTGAGGCGTATTAAAACCACTCGTCATCTGCATATCCTTCGTTTGCGCTGTGTTCAATGTCGTCAGACACCACGGCAAAGGTCAAACCGAGGTATTCCATCACCTGAAGCAATGTAGAAAGCTTTACGTTGGTATCCGCCTTTTCTATTCTTATTAAGGTGGGCTTAGAAATCGACAAGGCATCCGCGACTGTCTCCAGCGACAACTTCATTTTAGTGCGTTTGGCTCGGATCGCGGATGCTAATTGCTGCGGCGAAAATTGCTGTTCTAAGTTAGGCATCGCTGTCGCTTTGACGCTACGCCCGGTAGGTTGTTTAGACATAATGGTTAACTTTAGTTTACTTTTAGTAGAAAGCTTAGACGAGAGAAGCTAAAAGTCAAATATAAATTACTTTTAGTTGCCAGTCTGTAATTTTATCTTTAAAAGTAAAGTACAGATTACCTTAAGAAAAGTCCGCCTACCCCCCACTCCGCCAACTGCTGGATGTCTTTAATGCGGTCGCGTTGCAGCGCAAAGGCTTCGAATACATCGTCGAAGCTTTGGTTGTTGTGGTTTAAGTTGGGTAGTGCCAAATTGGCTTGCGTGAAGAACTCCCGGTGGTTGTTATGCCAGCCTTGTTGCCACCAGTGCAGTATCAGTTCGCGCGAGGCTATGAGCTTGTCGCTGCTTGGCAGACGGTCAGATTTATTGGCGTTTACCGCTGTGCAGGTGGGCAGTAAGTTCCATAAATCGTTATTGGGCCAGCGGGCAAACGGGAAGGCATGATCCACGGCGTAATCGCTGGGTTTTATCTGTTTGCCGGACCAACAACAGGCGACGTCATCGCTGGCGAGCAGTTCGTTAACGCGGTTGCGCACACGGTTAGTGCTGCGGGTATCGTCTTTCCAGTCCAGCGCCTCTAAATAATCATTGCGGGTAAATTGCTGCCGATTGACGTCATAACTGTGCATCAACGCCGCCCATTCGTTCACCAGCGCCGGCTCTATCCATACACTAAAACGGGTTAACGAATCCCAGATGTGTTTGGGTACATAAAAGGTCCCCAGCGAGGCTAAAAACGGCAGATCCAGGGTCAGGCCAGTTGTTGGCTTGGTGGTACGATTCAGCTCAACCTCAAACACCGCGGTATTGCTACCGGGCAAGGTGGTGTAAGTGGCCGGGTTCTTTTTAATGGTGGCGGCGATGTCTTTCAATGTCTGATAAAGCGGTAACGCCTGCTCTGCGCCGCTGTAGTGCGCGCCAATAGCGTAATCGGCGGCCGTGGTATGTTGTAATAAGCCCCAGCCTCGCGGCTGCACGAAGCCCAGCCCCGCCGAGGTGTTGTTGTTTTGGTGCATGCCGTAATGGTCAATTAAGGGTTTATAGAGCTTTAACCAATAAAGCGCCACCAGTCCCATGGGTAGTGCGACGTGATCTTCGGTTTGATCCAATACCGCACCGGGATGGCCTTCGGCGATACGAAGCAAGCTGCGTAACAGTGCAACTTTGTAGGTGGAGGTCTTTCTGTCATTAACCACGATATTGCGCAGCAGCGGAAAGGCGCCGGTGCCGTCATCGGGTAAGGTCAGCAGTACGGTTTGCCAGCTGACATCGCCACGGCCAAGCTCGTCGGTTTGTTGCTCGGGTGTGAGTAACTGATAGGTTAAGCCAAAGCGGCTGGCTAATTGCGCCAGTTCGTCGGCGGAAACCTCGTACATGGTGCGTTCGTCATGGCAGGCGCCGTGACGCAGCGAAATCACCAACTTGCCGTTAGGTTTTAACAGGGAACTTAACTTGCGCAGGCTGCGTTCACGTTGTGACGACGGGATGTGCATCCATACAGCGCTTAATAAAATAAGGTCAAACTTGGTTTGCAGTGCAAATACCTGGCTGAGATCGGGCAGGCTGTCGTTAAGCCAGTGTACCGGTTTGCCGACGGTGTAGCCTTGTGCGACTTCACGAATGCCCTCGGCAGGCTCTACGGCCACGACGTTTAAGCCTTTGGCGGCCATAAAACGGGCATCGCGCCCGGATCCGGCGCCGACATCCAAAACCATGCCCTCTGTTGGCAGCTCGTGCAGCCAATCTTTGTGCACCGACTCAACGGGTACGCTGTTGTAGTTGTCCGCCAGGGTTTCGGCGTTTTTGGAGTAATAGGTGATGTTTTTGGACATTTTGTGAGTCTCGGGCGACCCTGTTAAAGTATATTTCAAATTATTTTGATATATTCATAAAATTACGAGCCATTGATAAAACAGTCGTACAGTAAGTCTGCAAACTGTTGTTCTGTAATTTGTCCCAAAACCAGATCAACCATCGCATCAGCAAGCTCTTCGCGCTCAATTACCACTTCATAATCATTTAACGCCAAATATTCTAGGGCAACCATTAGCCCTGTGCGCTTGTTAGCGTCTGAAAGCGCATGCGCTTGTGCAATGACGAGTGCGTATTTGGCCGCAACTTCAAATATGTCGTCTAACCCCTCGTAGGCAATGGCATTATCTACCCGTGCCAAAGCCCCCTCTAGCTTACCTTTATCCGGTGTTCCCTTATTTCCTGGTTCGGTCGACAGAATAAACGCATTTATTTCAATAACTCGGCTGGCTTTGAATTGAATAAGGTTCATTACATGGATGCCAAGCGCCTAAACGTGTTTTTATGCTTTGCTAAGATTAGCCTGGCCTCGGCATGCACTAAGTGCTGACCCTCGGGTGTATCGAGATTCAGTTGTTTTATCGGTTTAATTTTAGGCCGATTAACTGGCTGACTAACCCCATACTTTGATAGTTTATTTTCCATTTGAATATCCCTAGCTATTGCTTTAATGCAAGTTTATAACTGCGCAACGTCTCTGTCGATAGCGTGATAAAGTTATTTACCCACCTTATACCCTGGTGCGATGGCCTTGCGCCTGAGGCGCAAGTTACGATTTGCTTACCGGTAGCTTGATGAGATGGTCCCCTCCCTCCTAAACGGCATCGCAATGTGCCAATATAGAGTTTCGAAGATTCTATAAAGAGGAAAGGAGAGGACCAATGGCTATTGTAAACAGAATTGCCCTTGATTTGGCAAAAGATTTTATTCAGGTGTTGGCTCTGGATGAGAGCGAGCAGGAAGTATTTAATAAAAAGCTTCGCAGTAACAAGGTGTTAGCTAAGCTGGCCACGCTGAAAAGAACCGATGATTGCGAAGTGGCCGTTGAGTCCTGCGGAATGAGTCATCACTGGCGACGGGAAATCGAAAAGCTGGGTTATAAAACGGTGGCGTTGCCACCGCGATTTGTAAAAGCTTACCTGCAGGGTGAGAAAAACGATGCGAATGATGCACGGGCGATAGCCGAAGCGGCATCGAGACCGAACAGGAAGTCGGTTCGGATAAAAAGCATCGAGCAGCAGGACTTAGCGCTCATGGTTAGTCAGCGTGACAGTCGTGTGCAAACACGAACACAGGAGGCTAACCGCTTGCGTAGCGTGTTGGCTGAATACGGCATCACCATGCCGCAGCGGATAAGCTCGATACTCAAACGGGTGCCGGAGATATTGGAAGATGCGGACAACGCACTGACAGCCCGAAGCAGAGACCTTGTGTTACGCCAGTATGAACTGCTCAGAATAATGGACGAAGAAGTCAAAGCCATGGACAAGCTGTTGTCGGCTGAAGCAAATAATACTGACGACAGTCGACGTCTTATGACGATACCGGGTATCGGCCCGGTGACTGCGGTGTCGTTGCTGGCATTAATCGGGGATGTGAGCGATTTTAAGCGCGGGCGCAACGTGTCGGAATATCTGGGGCTTGTGCCGCGGCAAAACAGCAGTGGCGGTAAAGACCGGTTAGGTGGTATCACCAAAAAAGGCAATACCCGGTTGCGAACATTGCTGGTGCATGGCGCACGCTCAGCGCTACGGATGGCGCATAAACGCAACGACAAACTGAGCCTGTGGGCGCAGGATGTCGCAAAGCGGCGGGGCAATAACATTGCCGCCGTGGCACTGGCCAACAAGCACGCGCGGATAATCTGGGCGATGCTGACACATAAAGAAGATTACCGGATGGCTGCTGCTTAAACGGCAACCACCGATAACGAGGTAAACGAAGGTTCAAACCTTCCGGAGTTGCTAACTTCAACAGGATGGTAAACACGGGTAAACCGGCAACGGCTGAGACTGACAAGGCGCTGTTACTCAGATAACGTTAGCTTGATAAGCCAGTCGTTGGGCGGAGTTCATCCAGGCCAGGTGACAAGTCACCAGAAACAGGCCGTATATATGCGAGCACCCAACATTTACCACAACGTTGACGTTGCAAAACGGGAGGGGACCATATATGCGCCTCTGGCGCAAGTTACGTCACCTCACCTTATACCCCGGAGCGATAGCCAGGTTGCTGGTGTTCATCAAACTCGTGCGATTGCGAAGCCACAGTTGGTATTCGGGGCCGAGCAAAGTGCCATCTTCGGTGCAATCGACGTTCCAGCGTCGCAGCAAGTAGCCGGCCATAGCGGCGCGCACGTCGATGGTCAGTACGCCGTTGCTCATGCCGTAATCCATTTCGATGGCTTTGTTATGCGCCACGTTATGCGGGTGCGGTACCAGCTGCAATGGGATCATGCGTTGCCATTCATGATCGGGGTCGCCCTGCTCTTCGGGCTCGGCGGCGGTCTCAAACTTGCCGGTTAATTTTGCCTGGCTGATGCGGGTTAACACAAAGTCACGGAAGCTTTCGGATTTGCGGTCATAGCCGCGTACGTGCCAGCGCAAGCCGTTATCGACAATGGCATGCGGCACGATCTCGCGTCTGGACTCGCCACTGCTGAGCGAGGTGTAAGTAATTTGCAACGCCTGCTGCTTGAGCGTTGCCTGGACAATACTGGCGACAATAAAAATATCTGGTACGTTCAGGCTCGATGGTGCTTCGACCGGAAAATGAACATCGCCAATCGCATCAAAACCGTCGCTGATGTCGTTAGCCAGTTTGACCAACGTGCGTTTGGCATCGTGTTTAAACACACGGTTTAAAGGTTTCGGTTTGGAAGTAGCGCTTTTGGTGGTGATCGTACACCAAATTTTGCGGGGCAAGTTGCTTATAAATCGTAAAGTCACGCGACCCCGCCGACAATCCCACTTCAAAGCGCTGGATCAGATCCTGCCGGTAAATCGCGCCCTTAAACAGCAAACAGAAATCAATATACGCCAAGCGCTGACGCTGCGCGTACGAGAGCTGATCTAACATCGATTCGTTAATAGACTTTTTAGCAACCGCTTCGGACATGATGGTGTTGTTATTGTTATGTGGATCATAAACCTAGTGTGGTTTGTTTTGGGTTTGGTGTAAAGGGGGTTAATTACAACGAACCCCCTGCGACATAAACTGACGCAGCTACCGCTAAACTGGCTTCAAGTTAACAATACAGTGGGCAAGACGAATGTTTAAAAGAATGCTTCATGGGATCTTTGATCACCTGCTAGAACTGCCTTGGTACGTCAATTTTTTGGTCGGTGTAGGCATTAAAATTATAGTGAGCAGTTATTATGCGCAATTATTCCCGCACGAGCTATGGATTAGCGAACTGTCGCCCTACTCGCTTAGCGAAAAGTTGGCTGCAGGAGCGTTGGGTGCGGTTAATTTAGTAGTGCCGTTTGTCTTTATCTGGGCCGGGGTAATGGGTGTGATTTTTAAATTGCGTGAAAAACATCATTGTTCTTGATGTTAGGCATAAAACAGCCGCGCAGTTTAACTAAAAACTGGCGGCTGAGTACGCTCAATTAACGCTGTGCGTGGCGGGGTGATTGTTATCGGCTTTGTTTTTGCTGTCCAGCATTTGCAGGTTACGCACGATAATCTCCGTGCTATATCGGTCCGTGCCGTTATCGTCGCGCCATTTATGGGTCTGCAATTGCCCTTCGATATAGACCTTACTGCCTTTTTTAAGGTACTCACCAGCGACTTCCGCTAACCGTCGATACAGCACACAGCGGTGCCATTCGGTTTGTTCTCTAGCCTCACCGGTGACTTTATCCTTCCAGGATTCCGAAGTCGCGACATTGAGATTAGCAACTGCGGTATCATTTTGCGTATGACGCAGTATCGGATCGGCACCTAAATGACCGACAATAAACACTTTATTTACGCCTCGTGATGACATCAGCTTTTCCTTTTTTGATGAAAGTGAAAAAGCCTAGTTAATCTCGGCCGCATTGCTATTGGCGATGGCGGAAATGGTTGTAAGCAAACGATAACGGCGGATGCTTGCTTTTAGTGGTTGTTGTTCCATAATGAATTTTTTGGATAGTGAAGTTACCGGGGGACCTTGTGAATACGACTCACGAATCAGAAGAACAAGCACAGTGGCTAAAAGAAAATGACGAAGCCATCCAAGCGTACAATGATTTTGTCGAGGAAAACGGTAGTTTCAGCGACAGTGTGCGTAAGTTCTGATTACTGTAATAACTGCTTAGCTACTATTTCGGTTGCTCTGGAAAATTCTTCCCTAACAAAAACTTTTCCAGCGCCACTGCGTATCATGATTAACTGCAATTTTGCTTTTACCGAGGTTAACATGAAACGCTTTTTCGCCCTATTTGCGCCGCTAGCTCTGGCGGGTTGTTCGGTATTTGGTCAGTCCGATGTCGAGACGGCACCTTATGAACTCGTCGAGGCTGTTGCCGATAAAAATATTGAGGTACGCAACTACTCATCGTTGATACTGGTTTCAACGCCAATGAATGCGGGCGAAAACAGCGCCTTTCGGCGACTCTTTAATTATATTTCCGGTGCTAATACGAGCTCTGAGGAAATCGCCATGACTGCGCCAGTATTCATGAATGAAGGCGGTGAGCGCGAGAAAGATGGCGAAAAGATAGCCATGACCGCCCCCGTTTTTATGGGGCAAGGCGAGCAAAATATGATGTCCTTTGTCATGCCCAGTCACTTTACTCTGCAAACCACACCGCAACCGACCAATCCGGACGTCCGCATCAGCGAAGTTACTGACTATAAAGTGGCGGTTATCACGTTTAGCGGCACGCTGAGTGAATCCAATGTGAGAGAAAACACGCAAAAACTAAATGCCTGGCTTGCGAGCAGTAATTACACGGCAACGGGCCCCGCTATCGAGGCGGCATATAACGGTCCCATGACACTGCCAATGTTTCGGCGTAACGAGATCATGGTGCCGGTTAAGTTCAACAGCGACTAAAACATCAACCTAGAAATGTGCGCTATAATCCTCTACATTAGGCTCTATTAAAAATGCTTTTAAAAAGAGTCTTAATATGGATGTTGCGATAACTTCAACGGATTTTTCGGCTATTTTCGACCATACCTTATCGCCGGTGGTAGTCTTTGATACCACGTTTAAGGTTGTTGCTTGCAACCAAGCATACGAAAAGATGCTGAATACCCAACGTAGCACGATAATCGGCCACTGTTTAACCGACGTGTTAAGCAGTGGCAACGAGCAGCAGGACCAGGATCTGATAGATTCGTTTAACAACGTGATCGCCTCAAAACAGCCTGATCGCATTCCTTTTATTCGTTACGATATCCCTAATGCTACCGTTGTTAATGATAACAAGAGCGACGAACGCTATTGGGCCGTTGTAAATACGCCCATACTCGATGAACACGGCGCAGTAAAATACATTCTGAACCAGCCAACCGATATTACCGAGCTGGTTCAAGCTCGCGAAAAACAAGAGTTGATACCTTTAAGCGGTGCGACAGACGCAAGCCAGTTTGAACTGGGCCTGAGCTTTCAAGATCTACTCTACAAAGAGCGCGCCCGGGTTCATGAATTGTTTCAGCAAGCACCAGGGTTTGTGTGCATTTTAACTGGTAAAAACTATACTTTCGAAATGGCCAATAAGGCCTATGTTGATTTGTTTGCGCACAACAAGAACATCATCGGCAAACCCCTGGCGGAGGCCATGCCCGAAGCGGTAGAGCAAGGTATTTCGGTGTTACTGGATGAGGTTTGTGCAACGGCTAAGCCGTTTTTTGCCCGCGCCATGGAGTATCAGGTATACCCTGATGGCCCCGATAACCCCAAAACCATTTATATTGATTTTATTTACCAGCCTATTCGTGACGCTAATGACGAAATCAGTGGCGTTTTTGTGCAAGGTTATGACGTCACCGAGGCTCACAATTTAAATCAAAAAGTCAGTTATCAAGCCACTCATGATCCGCTGACGGGTTTATATAACCGCCGTGAAATAGATCATCGTAGTCAGCAATTGCAGAGCCAGCCTGGCCCGCATGCCCTTATTTATATCGACCTTGATCACTTTAAGATTGTTAATGACCGCTCGGGCCATCATGCCGGTGATGAGCTCTTGCTGCAGGTTGCCGACGCACTCAAGCAAGTCACTGATAATGGCTTACTCGCGCGCATTGGTGGTGATGAGTTTATCTTTTTGCTGGAAAATTGCAGTTTGACCAAAGCCAAAACTCTGGCCAGGAAAGCCGCACGACACATTAATGATATTGTATTTTATTGGCAGAAAAGCCGCTATAGCATTACCGCCAGTATGGGTATCGCTGAGTTTGGTAGCGCTATCGATACCAGCTATACTGATGCGTTGAGTTTAGCTGACTCCGCTTGCTTTTTAGCTAAAGACAAAGGTCGTGACCGTATTCAAGTCAGTCACCCCGATGATGCGGATATGCATCAACAGCAGAGTGACATGGACTGGGCGACACGACTAAAAGAGGCGATGCGCGAAGATCGTATCATTCTCTATGCACAAAACATTGTCGCACTTAGTCAGGTGGATCAGGTTCATCACAAAGAGATCCTAAGCCGTCTGGTCGATAAAGACGGTACCATTGTGCCCCCGGGAGCTTTCATTACCGCGGCCGAGCGCTATGGTCTTATTGAACAATTAGACCGACACATTATTCGTAAGGTATTTCAAAGCATTGTCCAATTGCAGAAAAACCAGCAAACCGTTCCGCACTTCTTTATCAATGTGTCTGGCATTAGTTTGAGTAACCCGAGTTTTAAAGGCTTTATCGAAGCCTTACTGCGTGAGTTTATGCATGTTGATGGCACTAAAATCTGTTTTGAGATTACCGAAACGGCGGCCGTGGCGAACCTAAATCGCACCGCTAAAATGATGAACCATATCAATAAGTTGGGTATAAAGTTTGCCTTAGATGATTTTGGCAGCGGCGTGGCGACGTTTGATTATCTGGATAAGCTACCCATTACTTACATTAAAATTGATGGCGCTTTTGTCACGGACCTCAAAACCCGCCCCATCGGTGAAGCGATTGTGCAGTCCATTCAGAATATTGCGCAGATTATGGGTGTTAAAACGATTGCCGAGTGCATCGAAGACGTGGAATTAATTCCTCATTTACGCAAGCTTGGCATTAATTACGGCCAGGGCTATGGTATTCATCGCCCTGAGCCGTTGTTATAGTTTTATTTAGCAACGTGGGTATCGTAGTAATCCAACAGCAGTGCCACGGCGTCGTCGAGTGGCGTGTCACTGTTTAGGATACGGTCGCTATCGAGCAATAAACGCACCATCACTTGGTTGTCTTCTTCGTGTTGCCACATTTTGATGTAAGTGCCCTCTTTATAACCGCGCTGCTGACGCACGTGGTTCAGGGCGTTTTTGCCGATGTAACTGACGTAAACGGCTTCGGCGCTGCCGTAGGCTTGGTATAACAGCGACAGCAGTTGCGTCAGTGATTCGTTGCCAAAGCACAGTGGACGTTCTAAATCAGGGCGGCCCTCTAGTGCAGTGTGGCGCAATAACCACTTGGCGTTTTGCGCATCCTTGGCTTGGGCGCGAATACTGGCTTCGGCGAGTTTTAAGCCGGCGGTTTCTACCGGATTTTCAGCCCCGTCAACGGCTAACACTTCGATTACGTCCGATAGGGCAAAATGCAAAACGTCGATAAGTTCCATATTCGCCTGTGCGGTGTCGGGGGTTTGTTTTTTCCACCATTTGTAGCCTAGGTGATCATAACGCTCGCCTAACTCGACGATGACTGCGGCCATATCGTCGCGTACCAGCGTTGGTGCGGTTGGCCAGTTGGCGTCCAGGCCTTGGTTAAACTGGGTTTGGAGCTTGGCGATTTGTTGCGCTTGCTTTACCGAAAACTGCGTGTCTTGTGACATTAAAAGATCCTGTAAATGACGTGCCGTAAAATGTTGAACAAAATACCTTAGGTTTCGCACCACTGCAACGGCGTGTTTTGTAGCCATTGTTGTAAGATAGCGCGGTGTTGGTTTTTTAGCAGCTGGTGGTATGGGCTTAGCGCGTTTTGGCTGTTAAGTGACGCCAGTAGGTTTGCCTGGGCTGGGTTAAAGGCGCTGCTGTTTGCGTTGGCTTTAAACCATTCGTAAGCGGGGACGGCGATATGGGTGAAGCCTTCGCTTTGGGCAATGTGAAAACCTTTTGCGTCCAGATCGCCGAAATATCTTAGTGGTTTGCCGGTGTGGCGCCATTGTTGCAGTAGCGCTTTGCGGCCTGTGCTATACGCGCTGTCACCGCGGTATACAACGAGCGAGTCGGTGGCAATATCGAGAGCGAAGTTTTCCATCGCATAAAAACAATCCAGGTTTTCTACGACGATAATTTCACTGATGTTGTCGAGCTCGAGTGCGCGATAGTCGCAATCGATAATGGTCCAGCTTTGTCGTGATTTTTGCGCTGTCAAAATACGATGTGCGCGGGGGTTTTCGCGTACTGATTTTGTTTCGGCTGCGCCCTGCTCGGCTTGTTGCAGGCTGCTAACCGCTTGATCGGTTTCGAACGGTGCAAAGCCAAGCTGTTGTAGGCGCTGATTTATGTTGTTTAGTAGTGACACGGTGTAAACGAACACTGGCGCGTCGGCCTCAGCGTTGCTGATGAGATCCTGCTCTGCGCACCAATTTAGCAACTGGCGATCGGTCGCTTTGACTTTACGTTTTTGGTGTGTCGACGTCCGCAGTTTTTCTGCGATGTTTTGCAGTAGCCGGCGCTGGTTGGGGGTGAGGTTTTCTGACATATAGCTACTTACCTAAGGCCACTTCTTTTTCGCGTGAAGTACGCGAACAATTTTTAATAGGTTTGAATTCAGAAATTGGTAAATCACCCCTCGCTGGTTGAGTCCATTCTATCTTTATCACTCTCGTTTCCGTCTATGATCGCTTGAATGTCATCCATGACATTTTCATGTTGATAGGTGTTTACGTCTGCGGCAAGCGCCTCTTCAACCTTTGATTTAAACCAACTGTCGTATTGTTCATCAGTGCTGACCAAATTTGGAGGCATACCACCCTCTTTGCTTACTCGGGTTAGAAGAATACGAACTGCCTCTGAAATCGTCAAACCGACATTTGCTAGTTTTTCTGCGGCATCGTTTTTTAATTGCTCATCAACACGAACATGAATCATTGATGTTTGCGACATAATGGCTTTCACCTCACTCTTTTATTAAGTTAGTATGTAACTCAAATGAGATACCGTCAAGTTTCTTGCGCCAAAGGCGCAAGGTACGGATTGGGCGATAATGACACTTGCGCCGAAGGCGCAAGGTACGCATCAGGGGGTGAACCGCAGGGCGATGTCTTCGATGACGATGACTTGGTTGTAGCGGCTTACCGGGTGTTCGCTGCGTTCGATGCTAAACAGTTTTTGTTCGTTTCGCGGCAGGCTGTTGTATTCGCCAATCACCTGAAACAGCCAGGCCTCCGGTGGCCATTCGAGTGTCTGCTGGTGCAGGTAATCAAGCGCCGATAGCGGCGTTTTGCTGTCGCAGGCGGCCATAAAGTATTGCATGGCATCGTGTTTAAGTTGTTGTTGTCGTGCTTCCACCGCTTGCTGTTGCGCGCTGTTATCAACTGCCTGGGTATTGGAGTCGGCATCGTCGGTTTTGGCCTTTATCGCCAGCTCTTTATAAAGCCCGTGTACGATATGAGCGATATCTGCGTGCTGATCACGTCGATCCAGTGCTACGGCAGCGGCTGGCTTTATCGCCGCGGCAACATTCACCAAGCTCGGCACCTGACTGCGATAGGCATAATCGCCTACGGTAAAGCCCGGATGTTCACGTAAAAAGCCGGCCATGTTGGTGACTAACAAGCTGCGCTCTTGTTGCTCGCGGAAGCGCGTCATTAACTCGACCAAGCGCTTTTGTACTTCCAGCAAGCTACCGTGATGACCGTTAATCTGTGTCTGCAACTTGGTGACTAACAATTTGCGCAGCGCCGGGTTACCCTCGGCTAATTCAATCAACTCGTCAAAGTCAATTAATGAAAGCCCTTCTATCAGGCGCCTGATCTGCTCCTGAGCGCGGCTGTTTTCACGGATTTTATCGCTGAGGTTACTGACAAAACCAAAATTTGAATTAAGCCGATGCCACAAACTAAAAATGGCTTCCTCAAATTGCGAGGTCAGATCATAGACTGCCTCTTCGGTGCGTTGCAGCTGGTTATCGGCACGGATCACATCGCCGCTGCGCTGCGCTTCCCGAAAACCTTGCACAAAACCGCGGATACTCTGTAGTTTATCGGCGATATCGGCATTAACCTGGCGGCGGCTTTCGTCGGTAACCATGGCGGCGACCAGTTGCACCACAGGATGGCGTAGTTTTAGTTCGTGGCTATCATCGGGCTGATAAATAATCCGCGCATTGATGAGCTTTTTCAGCGCTTGCTCGCTCAGTCCCGAGGCATCGATGCCGCCGCTTAGGTACCCTTGCATCAGCACCTTAGCATGGTTGCCAATTAATTTTAGCCGCTCGACCCCAACGTCGAAAACGTTGCTTAGTAGCTGCTCGTCGTTTGCCTGCGCCATTTACAACAGCTCCGCCTGACTACTGGTATCTTCCAGTGGAATATTTTCTTCGTCTTTGACAAAGCGCACCAGTTCAAGCAGGTAATCAATTTTGCCGGTGACGGTAAAATACAGGCGATTCGCATGGGGTTGCAGTAAATAACCATGTTCGACTAGGCGTTTAGCTACTTGCTTAGCCTGACCATCGACCGCGTCCGACTGTGAATTAAAAAAGCGATCATTGGCCAGACTTTGCAAGCGTTGACGCAGGCTCGGATTGTCTTCGGTTTTTACTGTTAACTCTTGCAGTTTTAGGGTATCGCCGGCCGTTAAAATACCGTCGCTGCCCATGGCTTCCTGCACGTATGTTAACCACTCTAACAATGGCAACATCGAGCCCATCACTACACCGAGTTGCTGCTTTAAGTGCTCACGCGCACCGTCATCGAGATCACGATACGCCAGAAAATACACACTGCCTTCGTCATTGGCCGCCAGCCGTCGGTTTAATGGCTTTAGATACGCATCAATACTGTCGCGCGCCTCGTCGTCTTGTAACTTTGCAAAGTTGGCTTCGTCGCTAATCGCGCAAATAAATTCACCCGCCAATAGCTTTTCGATTAAGGGTCCATATATTGGCGAAATCATGCGTTAGCCTCCTTGCTGTCTTGTCGCAGCGCCTGCAACTTTTGGCTGAGCTCAGATACCCTTGGCTTAATCCGTTTAAGTTGGCCTTTGTTGGCAAATTCTTTGTGCGGCTCAATCAAATAGCGGTGCTTAAACAGCAGTAACACATCCGATTCCGGGTTCGGGAAGGCGCCAACAATATCGATGTTGTTGTTATCGCACGCAACAAAGAGCTTTTCGACGTTGTGGTAAGCCAAAGTACCAATTTCGTCGATAGGCCAGTGAATGGTGACGCCGGCCTGCTCCGGCCGCAGTAAGCGGGTAAAGGCCAGCAGGAATTTACACAAGATCAGGTAGGCCATGCCGTGGCTGGACGAATCGGTTAACTGGCGATCGTTGCGAATAACCACCGGCTCGCCGTTCTCGACCAGATTTAACTGCAGTTTGATCAGCGATTCAATGCTGTATTCCTGATTGGCTTTGAGCAATTCGGCAACGTCGGTTAAGTGGTCAATATATTCTGCCGGCGGCGTTAACGCGCCGGATTCTATCCACTGCCGGTAGTGCTGCGTCATTTGTTTGAGCGGTTGCCAAAAGCTGAGCTCGTCGATGGTTGAGCTGATTTTAACCTCGGCTTTATCGATGCCATCTAAGGTTAACTCATCGGTCACCGCTTGCGTTAAACGTCGGCTGTAATCGCTGACACGTTTGTGGATATCGTTAAAGACGGTGAAAAACTCAAACAGCCCTTTGCCGATGGTTTTACCCTGATCAATGGTTTGATCGCGCTTGCCTTCTAATACTTTGAGTAACTCGCTTAGGGTGTTCACCTGTACTTGCAGATCCGGCGCTTCGCCCTGCTGTGCCAACGACTGCTCGATAAAGCGCAAAAATTGCAGGTCGGCATCTTCGCGTAACTCGGCTTCTAAGCGCGGAATGCGCTGCTCCAGATCTTTGTCTTGTTTTTGCTTTTCATCCAGCAATTTATAGCTGCGGGCACAATGCTCGCTGACATCGCCCTGCGCTGCCGCTGACTCTTGCGGAGGGTTCAGCGACGCCGGCAAATCGGCCATGCGTTGCACCAACGACTGCAGATCTAACACCACCTTCTCGGTTTTCTCGAGCGTGTCTTTTAACGTTTGCAGCCGGGCTTTTAGCTGTTGTTGCTGGGCTTTAAACTGGCTTTCGTGCTGTTCTAATTCGCTAGTTGCTTTGCGCAGCGCTGCCTTCGCTTGTTGCTCTTGCTCCAGCCATTGTGGCCGTTGCTTGTCCCAGGTAACCCGCATAAAGGTTTGATATTCGCTGTATTCATCGCGGCGGCTGTCGGTATCGCGAATCTGCTGCTGTAACTGACTGATTTGTTGTTTTATTTCGCGCAGCTTGTTCTCATCAACGCCCTGATCTGCGAGCTTTTCGCTAAACGCCTGCTCCAGCTCTTTAATGCGTTGTTTAGCGGCATCCTGCTTGCGACCTAATTCCGCATTAAGATCGTCGATGGCTTCTTGCAGTAATTGTGTTTTTTCCTGAAATTCTGCGGTGACTTCCAACACTCGTGCGTTATGGTCATCTTGCAGCTCTTCTAATGCTTCGCTGCGCTGAGCCTTGGTGTGCTCGAGTTCACGTTCGAGTTGCGTGATACGCTCACGGACTTGTTGTTTGCGCTCTTGCTCCAACTTTTGCTGAGTGTGAGCCAGTCGCGCTTTGTTATCGCGGGCATAGTCGACATCACTACTCAGCTGACGTTGCTGTTGTTTCGCCGCATCTAATGCCTGTTGTTTCTGTTTGGCTTGTTCGACCGCATCAGCAAAGGCTTTTTCAGCGTTTTTTAGCTGTTGTTGCTGCTGTTGCCAGTGTTCGGTTGCCAGCTCTAACTGTTCCCGCAAGCGCTCTTCGCCGGCGGCATGCTCCGGCAGTTCGATGGCATGTAAATCCAGCTCAACGCCAAACAGGCTGTCGTTGTGTTCGTTTGCTGTCAGCCGTGGGGTTAAGTCGGTGCGTTGCAATAAAGGCTCCGACACTACGCGGCCGAAAGATTGTTCCCAGTGCTCGACGTTTTGTCTTAAAAACTGACGTAAACTGCCTGCTGCTGGTTGTAGTCGTTGCTGCAACTGTTCAATACGTTGCTCGCTCTGCGCCAGCTGCGTGCGGGCCTCTGTTACCTGGCTATCGAGCCGTTCACGCTCGCTCAACGCAACATTAAGCTGCTCTTGCTGCTGGCTAACCACCTGCTGGTGTTGGTTGAGCTGTTCCTGTGCCTGATCAACACGCGCCTCGGCGATCTGCATTTCGTTGCGTTCATCGTCAGTTAGCGTTGATAATTCGCGTTGCGCACGTTTGGCGGCTAGTTCGTTTTGCTGCTGCTCTAGTTGCGCTTCGTACTGCTCGCGCACCGCCTGCTGCTGTTGTTGCAGTTGCTGGTTTAACTGTTTAGCGGCATCGAGCTCTTGCTGCATCACGGCCGTTTTTTGCGTGGCTTTGTCTTCGATTTTACGGCGCAGTTTGGTGCTAAGTTGCTCCAGCTCTTCTTTAATCTCTAATTTGTGGCTTTGCAACTTTTGCGCTTCGTCTTTGTGCGCGTCCATCATGGTGGCGTAATGCTGTTCCAGCCCCTGGAGTTCGCTGCGGCGCTCGGGCAAGGCTTCGAGCTCACGCCCTAATCGCTCGATATCGTTGTCGCGGTAATTGTCGTACTGTTGCTGGGCGTCGTTTAACTGCTCTTCGAGTTTTTTGAGATCGGCCTGGGCATCGCTTTTGCGATCGCGCAATTCACTGCGCAGCGTCTCGTAAGCATTTTGTGCCTCGTTAATTTCGCGTTTAAGGGTTTGAATAGCCGCTTCGGTGTCGGCTTTTAGACGCTTTTGCTCGCTAAAATCGTTTTCGATAACCGCTTTTAAGTGCCACAGTTGCTCTAACGTGCGGGTACGATCAGCGCTAATGCGTTCGATATCCGCCAGGCTTTTTTGTAGCCGGTCAACTTTTAAAAATTGCTTCATGTCGCGCAACCAGGCGCGGATCTTATCGCCGGTAAAGGTGTTATCCGGGCGCTTGTAGCCGTCTTCTTCTAAGATCGCTGCCAACATGCTTTTTAAGGTATCCATTTTGCCTTCTTTCGCATGCACGGCAGAGACGAGTTTTTCGATATGGCGGAGGCGAAAGTTCTCGTTGGCCAAACCATAGCGCGCTGCTAATTGCCGATGTTTAAGGCTTTCGCTGCGGCTGCTGCGGTCGTTTTTAATGTCGTTAAGGATAATGTTGCGGTATTCGGTGGTGCTGGAAATCTTGGCGCTCATGTCAATGCCGCGACCGCGCATTTCCTGTGCCCAATCACTGTATTCACGAGCAACAACACCGTCTTTTTTGTCGTACAGATAATGTTCAGCATCGTAGCCGTTGTCCACAAAACGGTAATCAACGCCGTCGGCGCGCTTAGTCAGCACCACTTGTGCTGTTCCGTTTGCGGGCCGCTGGTATTCGTAAATGACGTAGCTGTTTTTGTACGGCAGGTAGTATTTGTCGAAGTTTAACCGCGTTTTGGGTACCACACGGTTGGGCAGCTCGCCGTAAAATACCGGGATCATGCGCTGCAAGGTGGTTTTGCCGGAAGCATTGGAGCCACAAATATTGGTGTGTCCGTCTAAATCAAGCTCGACCACACCCGGCAGGTGCCCGTTTATCATTATTATTCTTAGCAGTTTTGCCATGGGTATCCTTACGCAACGCCAATATTAACAACATCAGCTCCAGATTATAACGCAACCGCCGCCGGCTGCCACCCTCACGTAGCTACTGGTATGCGCGGAGGGTTTCGGCTAGTTCACCGGCGATGTCTTGGCGCAGCGCGGCGGGTTCTAGGATTTCGATTTGGGCGCCCATGGATTTAATCCACCAGCGTAGCTGCCAGGAGTCGTTAACCGTAGCGGTTAAGATATTACCCTGCTCACTGGCTGCAATCGCCTGGTCCTCACTCAGTGGCGTTTCGCTGATATGCATCGTCAGGTTATCGTTAATACGTGCTTTTAGTGCCAACTTTACGCCATCGGAAAACTGCAGATTACCGTCTGACAAATAGTCTTTTAAGGTAAAGCCATCAGGAACGTTTATGTGTTTATCATCGCGAGGACTCGCCGCTTGCATCCGATGCAAAGCAAACAAGCGGGCGTCATCATAGGGGTCGACTGTCGCCACTAAATAGGTGCTGACGCCTCGTTGTACTAGCCCCAATGGGTGCAGCGTATAATTTTTTGCTGCTTTACCCGCAGGTTCATAACTAACGTCTAAGCATTGGTTATGCAACAGCGCTAACTGGGTAGTATTCAACACGTTGTCATCGATATGAGGCGCCTGCTGTTGCAATGTCGCCGGCACATACGCCACTTTGTTTTGCCAGTCACCAAAAGCCTGGCTTTGTTGCAATTTGGCTAGTTTGTCTTTGGCCTGGTTTAAACGCGGTGCTATGGACTGTAAAACAGTCCCCGGTAGCAGCGGTTTTAACACTTTTTCGACCATGGTCAAAGACAACGCCTCGGCAGCTGAAATCGCCGGCATGTCCGCCCCTGCTCCGGCCATCCAGTGCCAGCCATAGGGTTTACCTTTGTCGTTGCAGACCAGGGCAAATGACTGAGACAACTGTTCCAAATCGCGCTCTACTTGCCGCTTGGACACGTTAAAGCCTTCGTCATTAAGCAGCTGACAAATATCGCGCGCGGTCATCCCCGGCGCTCGGGTTGGTAGTAATTTGAGCATTTCCCACTGGCGTACCAGTGTTTGACGTGATCCTGTCGTCGACATTGCAATTCCCTTTGTCAGTAAGCCGCCGCTATTAAACTACTATATCTCGTGAGTTAATCAATACGGCATGTTGTAAGTGAACTCACTGTACATACGTGTATTTTTGCTATAGTTATCACCAGAACAAAAAAAAGGTATCAAAACGATGTTAAAACGCCTGTCATTATGCAGTTTTATTCTGTTAGCATTTTCGGCCCAAACACAGGATTTTGCCAATAGTTACTCCGGCGACTTAGTGGTAAATGAAAGCACATCCTTACCATTGCAACTTAATCTGGATGAACAAGCCGCAACACTGGATAGCCCTGCGCAAGGCGCATTTGGTATTCCGGTAGAAGAAGTTGACATAACTAACACCCAACTGACTTTTAGCTCGTCGGTTATCCAGGCATCATTCGATGGTAAACGTCAGGAAAACGGCTGTTACCAAGGCCAGTTCAAACAAGGAATGAGTTTAGCGCTGACCCTGTGCCCGGTTGATGAGTCGCAACAAAAAACACCAACGCAAGAACTTGCTGAATTGCCGGTCGAAGTTGCTGTTGTTGAGTTTACTGATGGGCAATGGAATGTTGAGCGTTTGACCTTTAACGTTGACGACAACAAGCAATATGAAATTGGTTCAGTGACGAAAACCATGGTCGCTTGGTTGTTAGCCAAAGCACTGCAGGATGGCGTCGTGTCTGAGCAAACGCCATTAAAAAAATACTGGCCAGATGCTAATCCGCACGTTGGTGACATAAAGTTGGTGGACCTTGCGACGCATCACTCGGGTCTGCCGCGGCTCCCCAAAAACTTAGCCCCGCAAAACATGGACGACCCTTATGTAGATTATGGGATAGCTGAGTTAACAGAAGCGGTTAAGAGCAGTTCTGTTTCGCTGCCAGCGCAATACGAATATTCCAATTTTGGCTACGGCCTGTTAGCAGAAACGTTGGCCAAAGCCTATGACGAGCCTTTCGACAGCCTGATTCAGGAAAAACTCTTTAATCCGCTGGGTATGTCAGAGACTTACATTGCGCTGGAGCCCATTGACAATCCGCAACTGATTGCCGGCTCCCGCATCGATGGCGAGCAGGTTCCGCACTGGCATTTTGACGCCCTAGCCGGAGCCGGCGCGGTTATTTCGACCGTTGACGATATGGCCAATTATTTAAAGGCTCTAATGCAGCCTGATAATGACCACCTGCCTTTGGTAAACACATTATTTGAAGATCGCAAATCGTTGGGCAAAAATTCAGCTCAAGCGCTCGCCTGGATAAAGGAACAACGTGGTGATAAAACGCTGATATGGCATAACGGTCAAACCGCTGGCTTTGCCAGCTTTATTGGGTTTTCTGCAGACGGAAAGCGCGGCATTGTCATACTCAGTAGCCGCGCCCGCAGTGTAACCGAAATTGGTAAAAAGCTCTTAACGAATAACCCTTAGAAATTCCACATGGTCCACACACCAAACTCGTTGGAGTCCCGATCGACTGTCGCTGACGTTTGCTCTTTATGTTTGGCAACAAAGGCGACAGTCAAATAGGACGTTGCCTTCCAGTCCCAGCCGGCTTGAATGTAGTCTTTTTCTAAGCTGGGATTAAGTCGGCGACTGGGGTTGCTGGTGTCGTAACGTAAGAACACCGAGTACTTGGGTGCGTAGCGATAACTGACCCAACTGCCCCAGCCACTTTTAGCATCTTCGATGGGAGTAGCGACTTGATTCCAGTTATTGCTATGCACGTACTCAACACCAAAACGCCACTGTTTCGACTGATAATTAACAGAGGCATTAAAGCGCTCAGCGGTATTTAGCTTATTCGCTTCGTCTTTATCCTGTGCACGTGAGCCCGTGTAAATACCCACCGCAACGTCCCAGTTAGCCGTTGCGTGCCATGCTGCGTAGGCTTCTACGTCAGCCGAGTCACCAACTGTAGGCTTTTTAAAACCCCCGCCGGTTACGACTGATGCACCATAGCTGAACTGCTCACCTTTTTGATAAAAGTGCACACCCAAATCTGTTGGGCCGGCGAAACCTTCCATTGGGTTAATGCTGGGATCCACGTAGCGGTAGCCGACTTTGCGCGCCACATAGTCAATCCAGGGTAGCGGAGCGACACCCAGCCAGAGCTTTTTATCGTCGCCGATTTTACGCTCGACATAGGCATGACGAAACCATACGTCCGTAGGATCCGCCTGCCGGCGCCATTGCACATCCGTTGTTATGACTGCGCTCCAGGTTTCGTTAAATTGATGATTCAAATCAAGATAGAAGCGTTTTAGGTCAAATTCCCAACCTTCAATCGGCACGCTGACGTCACTTTGCTGGATATTGCTGAAGTTAGCAAAGATCTGGCTGGACAGCTCAGTTTGCTGTTCAGCCGCTGCGTTTGCGCTGATGCCTAGCGCCAACAAGGTGATTGCTAACTTTGACAAACGTAGGTTCATACGCTAATCCCTTTAATTAAAGTCCTTACAGTTTGTAGAATTATAATATATATTCTGCTAATATACTAACCATCATATGCATATGCTCATATCACATAAGGAAGTCGTTATGAAAAACTTCATTCGTCGGCGTAGTTTAATCCTCGGCAGTGCGTTTTTGATATCACTGTCAGCCAGCGCCGCTGATGGCAATATAGACAATGGTCAACAACTGTCAATGCAAGGTGATGGTAGCGGTGCCCCTTGTATGGCTTGTCATGGCCCTAATGGTGAAGGCAATGCGGCAGGCAATTTCCCCTACATTGCGGGGTTAGACGAAGGCTATTTATTGCGTCAGATGCTGGCCTATCAAACAGGCGCCCGGACTAACGCCGTTATGAGCATGAATGTCGATAACTTTGACGAGCAACAACTGGCTGATATTGCCGCTTATTACGCGAGCTTACCCGCGCCGACCGCAACCGCAGAAATCAGCGATAAAAAACAAGCGGAACTGGGCGAGATGTTAGTCAATAACGGCAATTGGGATGAATACATTCCGGCCTGCAGTACATGTCATGGCCCCGGTAATCGTGGTGTTGACGAAAATTTCCCTGCCCTTGCCGGACAACATGCGGGTTACATTAAGCAGCAGCTTAAAGCGTGGCAAAACGGTACCCGTAAAACCGACGAAGTGCAGTTAATGGAAGCTGTCGCTAAACGCTTAAGTGACGAACAAATTGATGCGGTTGCAGCCTACCTCGCATCGCTACCTGCCGCGAAATAAGGAGTCAGAACATGGATAAATCATTAAAAGTTGCCTTATCGTTACTCGGCGCTTCTGTTGCCGGATTAGCTGTTGCGGCGGTTCAAGATCCCGGTGAAGTAAAATTACCTGAATATAAAGAAGGCGCTTATGTTCACGATGCCCCGACGCTAACTGACATTAAGACGGATCCTGATTTACACCCGGAGCTGCGCCAAGTGATCCTCAAAGGTCGTGACATGTTCATGAACACCCAGAAATATCGCGGCGAATATGTCTTTAACGACATGAGTTGTAAGTCGTGTCATATGGGTGAAGGGCGTATGCCATGGGCTGCACCGGTGTGGCCTGCAGCGACGACCCTACCAGACTTTCGTGGTAAAAATCAGCATGTTAACTCACTGGAAGAGCGCATTGCCGGCTGTTTTGCATATTCTATGAACGGTACACCGCCGGCCTATGGTAGCGATGACATGTTGGCGTTAGTGGCTTATCACACTTATATGGCCAAGGGCGCTAAGGTGTACGATAAAAATATTGCTGCACGAGGCTTTAACCACTTAGGTAAGCAGGTGCCTGAGGACATCAGTTATGACGCTGGGCAACAGGTTTATACGGACAACTGTGCGGTATGCCACGGTGATAATGGCGAAGGAAAACGTGTTGATGGTGAGGTTGTTTTCCCCGCGTTGTGGGGCGATAACTCCTACAACTGGGGCGCTGGAATTACCCGTATCTTTACGGCGGCATCTTTTATTCAAAACAATATGCCGTTAGGCCAACCCGGACGCTTATCGGATAAAGAGGCTTGGGACGTCGCTTATTTTATTAATGCGCACGAACGCCCTCAAGATCCGCGTTACACTGGCGATATAGAAGAGACACGCAAAAAGCATAATAACTTTTATCAGTGGTCGTTATACGGACAGGAAATTAACGGCAAAGTGCTGGGTGATCATAACAACACCGGCGAAAAACCGTTTCTTAAACCGGATAACTTAAAACCACGGACATTTGACTAAATCGCGTTTAGCGCGAGTTTAGCCCCTAAACAAGGAGGTATTGAGTGTTCTTATCATCCGTTAAAGGCCGTATGCTCAGCGCTATCGTAGTGACGGTGGTGCTGATTATTCTAGCCTTGGGTTTTACCCTAAATGGTGTGCGTAGCGTTAACCAGGATTTTGAGCAGTACTTACAGGTTAACCAGGCGCGCATGGATGCACTCAATACCATGTATGGCGAGGGGTTACTGGGTGGCGTTGCCTCACGTAACAAAATCTTTAACCCCGAGCTGGAATTACCTGCCAAAGTGGTCGAAAGGACCAATAAATTATTTACCGAATCGCTAAGCTTTATTCGCTCGACCGATGACCAAGTGCATTTGAATAACGACCAGGCCTTGACCATGATCGAGCGCAACTGGGGTATTGTTATCGATGCCCGGCGCCGAGTATTACAACTGGCCGAGGCTGGCGAACAACAAGCTGCCGGCCGTTTATTAGCTACCGAAGAGAACCCCGCCTGGCGCGAAATTCGCATTGCCGTTGATGAAATAATGCAAAAAGAGCAGGCATTAACAGAGCAAGTGCAGGAGCAGGCGCAAACACAGGTTAACACCACCTATGCCACTGGCTTGATTATTGGGTTATTGGCTATCTTGGCTATCGTAGCGGTCAATTACTTTATTATCGGTTCGGTGTTGCGACGCATTCAGGCCACTCGCGAGCACCTGCAGGAGCTGTCTGCCGGCGAAGGCGATTTAACCAAACGCCTGGAAGCGGATGGCAACGACGAAATCAGTGACATGGCGGTGAGTGTTAATCGTTTTATCGAGAAAGTGCATGCTATTGTCAGCGAAGTTCGTGACTCAACTTTGCAAGTCGCCTCCGCTGCTGAAGAAGTCGCTGCGGTGTCGCACGAATCATCACGCGCTATTCACACGCAACGCAGCGAAACCGAGCAAGTCGCCACAGCCATGAACGAAATGACGGCAACGGTGCAGAACGTTGCTGAAAGTGCACTGGATGCTTCCTCTGCCGCGAACGAAGCGGATGAAGAGGCTAAACGTGGCGAGCGGATCGTTGAAGAAACTCAAACCACGATTAAATCCTTGGCCGAACGGGTCGAAAATGCCGTATCGTCGATGGAGGATGTTAATTCCAACAGCGAGCGCATTAGCGGTATTTTAGAGGTGATTAACGGCATTGCCGAGCAGACCAACTTGTTGGCGCTTAACGCAGCTATAGAGGCGGCCAGAGCCGGCGAACAAGGTCGTGGTTTTTCTGTTGTCGCCGACGAAGTACGCAACCTGGCCCATCGCACTCAAACCGCGACCCAGGAAGTGTCTGACATGATTGAGTCATTGCGCAGCGCAACCGGCCGCGCTACCAATATTATGACCGAAAGTCATGCGCAGACCGACGAAACGGTTAGTGCCGCACGCCAGGCACAAGAAGCATTACAGGTCATTGCCACCGCGGTTTCGCGCATTAACGACATGAATACCAGCATTGCTAATGCCGCCGAAGAGCAGTCGGTGGTGGCTGACGAAATTAACCAAAATGTTAACCGTATCAACGATGCCAGCGAACAAATTACCGCGGGCTCAGAGCAGACCGATACGGCAACCGCTGAATTAGCCCGACTGGCTGAACAGCTGCAATCTCAGGTTAATCAGTTTAAGTTGTAAGTTAGGGCTCAACGCTCCCGTCAAGGCTGTGTAAAAACGCTTGCAGTTGAGTGAGCTCTTCTCGGCTTAGGTTAAGTTCGTTAATTAATGGCGATAGTTTGGCGTAAGGTATGCCACTATCGTCATTAGGATCCGGCGCATTTTGCCACCAACCATCGTTATACAGGTTTAACAGCGCCTCCAGACTGCGGGCAAAGCCGTTGTGTAAATACGGTGCCGTCGCGCTTACCCCGCGCAACCCGGGGGTACGAAAAGCGCCGACGTGCTCAGGCTTGGCGGTTACCGCATAACGCCCTTTAAAGTTGCCCTGGTGATGAAAGCTAGAACCTAAATGATGAAAGTCATTATCGGTGAGTAGCGCGCCATGGTGGCAATTCATACACTGCCCTTTAGTGCGGAATACATGCAAACCTTTAATTTCTGGTGCGGTTAAGGCTGTGCGATCGCCCCGCATAAACTGATCAAAACGCGTGTCGGTTAGCGTGATGGTGCGCATATAGTTTGCTATCGCGGTCGCTATTCGGCCGGCATTGATTTGCGTGTCGCCAAAAGCCGCCTCAAACTGAGCGCTATAGTTACTGTTATTTTGTATGCGTTCGACCGCCGCAGGTATGTTGGCCGCCATTTCGATGGGGCTTTGCCAGGTTTGTATCACCTGCGCTTCGAGCGATTTTGCCCGACCATCCCAGAATATCTCTGATAAAAACGCCACATTAATGATGCTGGGGGTGTTGAGATCGTGTTGTTGCTGTTGATGCCCGATGGCCTTGCGCTTGCCATCGGCCCAGCCCTGCTCGGGATCATGGCAGCTGGCACAGGAAATTTGCTGCGACTTAGACAGCAGCGGCTCAAAAAACAACGCTTTACCGAGCTCACGCTGAGCTCGGTTTACGACTTTTTTGCGTGGGCTTCCTGTTGTCGTGGTAAGGCTGCCAACGGCGTCGCCGTTACATTATTGTCAACCATTGCCGCAGGCCACTGTGATTGAGGTCCCCGATAGATTTGTACCAACGGGTCCTGTTCCGACTCCCAGCGCTGTTGCGGGTACGACGGTAACGGCAAAGGCTGTTCGGGGTTTGCGATGCCCTGCTCGATGGCGGTGACGATATCGCTATGCACTTGATTGCGGAATGTTGCGACTGCCATCCATTTATCGACAAACGACTGCGGTGGCTGTTTGGCGCCTGAGTCTTTATAAGCTTTTAAATGCGGAGCAACCCAGTCGTAACCGGCTTTTACGCGCTGCGCCTGCCGTTGGCTAAAGTCGTTAAGTTGTTGTTGCTGTGCCTGGCTTAACTGGCTTTTATCAACAGCCTGGTAGGACTGCTCGATAAAATACTGGGTGAATTCCTCTGTAGAATGCTTTGACGCATTGGTCCAGTGTTGCCAATCGCCAAAATTATCGATGGCGCCGGTTTCCGCATCGATAATCATTACCGTGGGTGTGCCGTAATACATAGGTTCATCATAAGCTTTTACGATATCGTAGCCGCGTTCAAAGTAGCCGACGTCAACCGGCTGCACTTGATAGTTTTGCTGTAGTTTTTGACTAAATTCCGATTGGTTAAACTGTTGCAGCAATGCGGTGCTGTCACCACACCAATTAGCCCCTAACACCAGCATCAGGTCTTTACCTTCTGCCGCAGCTTGCTGCTGCCATTGTTTTAGCTGCTGCGAATTCGGATTCTGACCATCAAACTGCCACTCTTGTGCTAGTGCTGATGTACATACTAATGCGACTACGACCAATAAATACTTCATGCTTGCGCCTTACCACCTAATACTTTGTGTAAAAATATACCGTACTTTACGAACGATTTATATCATGATTATTAAAGCGTTTTTCTCTGTGGCCTCTGTGCTCTCTGTGTTTCAGTGTTTTTGTTTTTTTGTCAGCGGTTTTTGCATAGCGCGACCAGCCAGTCACCGAGGGCTTGCAGGCCGGGTGATTTGGGCGTTGATGCGGGGTACACAAAATAAAAGCTGTCGTCGGTGCGAATGCCGTGAAACGGTAATTCGAACAGGCTCTCGGCACGCTCTTGCTCGGTCGTCATAAACTCGTTAAGTAAGGCAATGCCCTGGCCGTATTTGGCGGCTTCGGCAGCCAGTAACAAATGACTAAAATGATGCACTTTCGCGTCAGTTGGCAGCACAATACCGGCTTTTTCGAACCAACGCTGCCAGTCTGTTCCCGGCTGACCGCTGGCAAACGCAGAAATCGCCGATAACAACGGAAACCGCCTCAGATCGGCCACGTCTGATAACCGACTGGCTTCATTCCAAAGGGCTTTTGAGCAATAAGGTTTTAGCGTTTCGTCATATAAATGATAACGCACAAAACCCGCGCCGGGCGGCATCGTGGTTATAAAGCAGTCGGCCCACTGACTATCAAAGTGGCCGTCTTTCGTCAGCATTTGCAGTGTCAGTTCAACATTGGGATAACGCTCACGAAAGTCATCCAGTGCCGGGATTAACCATTTTACCGCCAATGACCCGTGTACAGCCAAACGCACCTGGCGTGAATCATCCTGCTGGAAGTTGCGGGTGGCGTGTTCGATGCTGTTTATGGCACTGGCCACCTCGTTAAAATAACTCTCACCGACCGCTGACAACAAGGTTTGTCGGCCGCGACGTACAAACAGATCCGCACCTAGCAGCTCCTCTAGTAAGCGTACCTGGTGACTTACCGCACTTTGTGAAACAAACAGCCGTTCTGCCGCTTTCGAAAAACTTTCGCAACGGGCGACTTCGACAAAGTAATGAATGGCTCTAAACGGCAAACTCATCTATCTAATTACCTCATGTTTAAATGACTTTATATCATTTTATTTAATAACTAGCCTGACCTAAAATAGCCGTCAATTCAAGGGTGACTATCAGGGAGGTATCTATGGATCGTTCATTGGTTTGGGCTATTTTGTTGTTAGTGTTAGGCAATAACGTGGTGATCCTGTCGGACTCGTTGATTAAGTTACTGGATGGTTTTGAGGCGCCGTTTCAGTTTGTTTTGTATCGTCAGCTAAGCGCAACCTTGATGTTGCTGCCGGTTATCCTGCTACTTAAGCGACCACTGTTACCGAAAAATTTGCGCTGGCATGCGACTCGCGCGCATATTTTCCTACTGGGCACGGTGTTTATGGTGATTTCGCTAACCACCCTGCCGCTTGCTACGGCTAACGCCATATTTTATGCCGCGCCGGTGATTACCGTCGTGCTGGCTCGGTTGTTGTTTAAAGAGCGCGTGACGATTTTGTCATTGTCTACAGCTGCCCTGGGCATGGTGGGTGTGTTGGTTATCGTCAATCCGACCTCGGCCAATATCTTTGCGCTGGCGGCGCTGGTGGCAGCAACCACGCTGGCGTTGAATAATTTGCTGATTAAAAAGTTGCCATCGGAGCATGGCATTATTGATACGCTCTATTTAACCAACTTGTTGGGGATACCGACGGCAGCTGCGTTTGCATTGTTCGAGGGCGCTGCATTTAACCTGGATACGCTTTTGATTGCGGTTGGATCGAGTTTATTTGCGATGGTGTATGCGGGCACTTGTGTGTATGCGTATCGGGCGGCTGAGAGTAATAAAGTGACCAGTGCGGAATATACGGGGTTAATTGGCGCCGTGCTACTCGGAATGTTGTTTTTTGCCGAACAGCCCGACGCGCGTTTTTACATTGGTAGTGTGCTGATTATCGTGCCGTTGACTTTGCTGACGCTTAAGTCGCGAGCCTGACGTGCGCCAAAGGCGCACGCTACGGGGTGTTTCGCGATTACAGGGCCACGCCGATCTGTAGTTCGCGTCCTGATGCGACAAATGTTTTCCGTGCGTCAGGACGCACGCTACAGAAAGCCCTGACGCACGTGGTCTTAGATGATCCAACTACCGCCTACGCAGGCTACGTTAGTCAGTGCCAGGTAGTCTTTGTAGTTTGATTCGTTGATGCCGCCGGTGGGGCAAAAGGTGATATCGGCGAGCGGTGCGCTAATGGCTTTTAACAGTTTAACGCCGCCGACTGCTTCGGCCGGGAACAGTTTGAATTCAGTATAACCATACTGCATGCCATTCATGGCCTCAGAAACCGTCGCAACCCCCGGAATCAATGGGATATCCGCTTTGGCACCGGCTTTTAATAAATCGTCGGTAGCGCCCGGGCTAATCGCAAATTGTGCGCCGGCAGCGATGACTGATTGCAGCTGTTCGTCGTTAAGCACAGTGCCGGCACCTACCAGTGCGTGTGGCAATTCACGACGCATTTCTTCAATCGCATGAATCGCCGCTGTGGTTCTTAGCGTAACTTCAAGCACTTCGTAGCCTTGCTTATAAAGCTTGCGGCCCATTTCTACCGCGCTCTCAACGTCGTTGACGGTCATCACCGGGATCACCGTCGCACGTTCAAATATATCTTTTGCTGTCATTATTAATTCCTAAGCGGTTTGCTTGCGCTTCGCACGATGCTGCAAGCGCTGTTTTAAATATTGTGCGACCCCGCGCATACCCGCGTGTTCGGCGGTTATGACGTAACAGGGGATAGACTCTGCTAAATTACAGAAGCGCCCTTTTTGCTCGAAGCGCGCACGAAATTCTGAGTTCGCCATCATTGGCAGTAGTTTAGGCACCACGCCACCGCCAATATAAACGCCACCACGGGTATTCAGCGTTAACGCCAAGTTACCGGCAAAACTACCTAAGCTGGCAAAGAATTGTTCTACTGCTTCTACCGCAATCGCGTCACAGCCGCTTAGAGCACGAGCGCCAATGGTCTTAGCACGCAACGGCGGTACCGGGCGATCATGATAGGCCGCGATGGCCTGGTACAAATTTTCTAAACCTGGTCCTGACAGAACGCGTTCTGCCGATACACGACCTTCAAAACGATGTGAGAGAAACTCATAAATCGCCCGCTCTTTCTCGTTCAGCGGAGCCCAGTCTGCATGTCCACCCTCACCGGGCAGCGGCATTACGTCACCATTGGGCAAGGTGATCAGATGGCCCACGCCTAATCCGGTACCGGCACCCAGTACGGCTTTGGGCGCATCATCATGTTTGTGACCGCCGCCGATTTTCTTCTGCTCTTTTTTATCCAATGTAACCAAACTCATCGCCGCAGCAGCGAAATCGTTTAACACGATAAAGCTCTTAAGCCCCAGCGCGCGCTTAGTTCCCTGCACAGAGAACTGCCAGTGATGGTTGGTCATTTGAATAGAGTCAGACTCAGCCGGACAGGCAATAGCGATGGCGACGTGTTCTAACGGCACATCCTGCTGCTCGCGATACGCAATCATAGCGTCGGTCAGATTCAGGTAGTCCGCACAAGGGAATACCTGAATACGGTCTAACTCGAAAGTTTCTAAATTAATGCGGCCAAATCGGGCGTTTGTGCCACCGATGTCCGCGACTACCGCGAAACCATCGATAATTGGCGTATGTTCGCTACTCACCATGCTCTTTGTCGTCCTTAAATAACACACTAGCGCCCTGCTCGGCACCACTAAAACTGGCGCGTAGATTACCAAATAATTCACGTCCCATGCCAAAGTGGCTGTCAGTTAAATCAATTTTTTCTGGTTCGCGCTGTTCAAGCTCGTTGCTATCGACTAACAATTCCAGCTCGCCGGTTAAAAAGTCGAGCTTAACCATATCGCCGTCTTTAACCTTGGCAATCAAGCCGCCATCGACCG
Organism: Idiomarina sp.; assembly: GCF_019431395.1. Taxonomy (NCBI): domain Bacteria; kingdom Pseudomonadati; phylum Pseudomonadota; class Gammaproteobacteria; order Alteromonadales; family Idiomarinaceae; genus Idiomarina; species Idiomarina sp. The sequence goes on along the minus strand of NZ_CP080268.1, from coordinate 749,562 downwards.
CTTCCGGCGTTACGTGGATAGCTGCAGGCACTTTACCTGAAGCACCCGACATGCGACCGTCAGTCACCAACGCCACCTTATAACCACGCTTCTGCAATACGCCCAGTGGCGGTGTCAATTTATGCAACTCCGGCATACCTATAGCCTTGGGGCCCTGATATTTGACCACAACCACACAATCTTTATTTAAGTCGCCAGCGTTAAATGCCGCGTCCAGATCGTTTTGGTCGGTAAATACAACCGCGGGTGCCGTTATAGGCTCGGCTTGTTCAGGCAATGACGAGGTTTTGATAACAGCACGCCCCAGGTTGCCGCTTAATACTTTTAAACCACCATGGTCGCTAAACGGATTACTGACTGGGCGCAGCACGTCCTCGTCCAGTGATTCTTTATTGATCTCAACCCAATTTAACTTACCGTCCTCGCCCAGTTCCGGCTTCTTGGTGTAGAGATCCAGTCCATGACCAACGACCGTTTCCACGTCGTTATGCAACAGACCCGCATCGCGTAGTTCGCGCGTCAGGAATGCCATGCCACCGGCACGCTGGAAGTAGTTGATGTCAGCCTGACCATTGGGGTAAACACGCGTCAGCATCGGCGTGACATCTGACAAGGCTTCAAAGTCACTCCAATTGATATCGTATCCCGCCGCCTTAGCAATGGCGACTAAGTGCATCGTGTGGTTAGTCGAACCACCCGTCGCTAACAAACCGACAATACCGTTTACCAGTGTTTTAGCGGTTACAATTTCGCTGATCGGACGGTAATCACTGCCCAAGTCGGTAATACGAGTCACGTGCTGAGCGGCTGCACGGGTCAGTGCTTCGCGCAAGTCGTTACCCGGATTAACGAACGAAGCTCCAGGCAAATGCAGGCCCATCAACTCAACCACTAACTGATTGGAGTTAGCCGTGCCATAAAACGTGCAGGTACCAGCCGTGTGATACGAGGCCGACTCGGCATCGAGTAGTTCCGCTTTACCAACTTTACCCTCGGCATACAATTCACGAATACGGGCTTTTTCGCTATTGGGAATACCCGATGGCATAGGCCCCGCCGGTACGAAGATAAACGGCAAATGACCAAAGCTCAGTGCGGAAATAAGCAATCCCGGTACGATTTTATCGCATATGCCCAACATTAAGCCGCCATCAAACATGTTGTGCGACAAGCTCACCGCACTGGCCATGGCGATCACATCACGGCTGAGTAGGCTCAGATCCATGCCCGGCTGGCCCTGCGTTACGCCGTCGCACATAGCCGGCACGCCGCCCGCTACCTGTGCAACACTGCCTACTTCACGTATCGCCTGTTTAATTTTATCAGGATAATCGTGGTACGGCTGGTGCGCCGACAACATATCGTTATATGCCGTGACGATACCAATGTTGGCTTTGGTCAGACTGCGCAGCTCTTGTTTGTCGTCTTTACCACAGGCGGCAAAGCCATGGGCTAAGTTACCGCAAGACAATGCGCCGCGATGCGGCCCTTGTTTGCGGGCTTTTGCCATGCGTGCCAGGTAATCTTTGCGACTGGCCGCGCTGCGTTTTTCGATACGCTCGGTAACGGCGGCTACTGTTGGATTCATAATTGCTCCTGATCTTTTTTGGTCGCTTGCGTGCGAGTAGCTTGCGCCTCAGGCGCAAGTTACATGGCTATCTGGTAGCTTGCGCCTCAGGCGCAAGCTACGCTGCGTAGTAAACCTCAGTGGGGACTTGCTGCTGGTGCAAGAATTCACCGATAGGCAAAATAGCCTTTCCACTCTCTTCGACCTGTTTAAACACTTGCAGCTTGTTTTCGCCACAAAAGTGCAAATAAATATTGCGACTGTTCATGATACGTGACTTGGTTAAACTAACCCGTGCATACGGCGCCTTAGTTGGCTGCGTTGCAATAACCGCATCATTAGCCGTTAAGCCTTGTTGCAGCTCGGCGCAATCCGGAAACAGCGAAGCGGTATGACCATCATCGCCCATACCTAAAATAATCACGTCAAACTCAGGCAGTTCGTTTAACTGTTCAGACAAAACAGGGGCTGCATTCTGAGCCTTTTCATGACCCGTATACAAGCTAATATAATGCGCTTTAGCCGCTTTGTTTTTTAATAGCACGGTCTTGATTAGCTTATCGTTGCTGTCATTAGAGTCGGGTAATACCCAACGCTCATCGGCCAACATAATGGTCACGTGCTTCCAGTCGATGTCAGTTCGGGATAACTTTTCGAATAAAGGCTTAGGTGTATTGCCACCCGAAACCACGAGATAGGCATGCCCGCGCGCTGCGATAGCATCACTGAGTTGCGCACTAACGCGTTGGCAAAGCTGTTCAGAAAGTTGTTCGTTACTGGCAAAGGTTTTCACTGATTTGTCCTCGTTATTCATCTTTTTTAATCTCTTTATTCGTCCCATTCACGACCATCTTGTGCCAACAGACTCACCGAAGCGACCGGACCCCAGCTTCCCGCAGGGTATGGCTTAGGTGACTCGTCGGTGGTCTCCCATGCAGCAATAATGCCGTCAATCCAATTCCACGCTTGTTCGACTTCCTGGCGATGCACGAATAAGTATTGATTACCGTGCATCACTTCCAGTAATAAGCGCTCATAGGCATCCGCGATACGCCTTTTCTTGAAGGTTTCGTCAAAGCTCAAGTCCAGGGTGGTCGCTTTTAGCTGCATCTGCTTACCCAGCCCCGGTATCTTGTTGATCATCTCAACTTCTACACCTTCGTCGGGCTGTAAGCGGATAACCAGTTTATTTGGGGGCAAGTCAGGCAATGTTTCGTGGAAAATATTATGTGGTTGCTTTTTAAACGTAATAACGACTTCACTGCGTTTTTGCGGCATGCGTTTACCCGTACGCAGATAAAACGGCACACCGGACCAACGCCAGTTATCGATATAGGCTTTTAACGCGACAAAGGTTTCGGTTTCGCTGTTCTCTTTAGCACCCTCTTCGTCCAGGTAACCGGGTACTTTCGTTTCGCCGGCAAAACCTTTCGCGTACTGGCCTCTTACGGTCAATTGCTGACTATTGCTGGCATTAATAGGTCGTAACGACTTCAGTACCTTGAGTTTTTCGTCGCGGATGCTCTCGGCGTCCAAACGCGACGGTGGCTCCATAGCAATAAGCGATAACACCTGCAGCAAATGGTTTTGTACCATGTCACGTAACTGACCGGCATCATCGTAATAACTCCAGCGGCCTTCCACACCAACCTGCTCTGCTGCCGTTATTTGAATGTGGTCGACCGCGTTATGATCCCAGTTGTTGGAAAACAACGAATTGGCGAACCGCAACGCTAACAGGTTAAGTACGGTTTCTTTACCCAAATAATGGTCAATACGATAAATCTGGGTTTCGTTAAAATACTGGCCGACTTCTTCGTTAATGTCTTTTGATGACGACAAGTTATGACCGATGGGCTTTTCCAGTATCACCCGCGTTGGTTCAGCAGTCAGGCCTACGTTGTGTAGCCCTTTACAAATCGTGGCATAAAGCGCAGGCGGCGTGGCCAGGTAAAAGATGCGCTGATGCTGTTTTTGCTCAAGGCATTGCTGCAGCGATTGATAACTCGCGTTATCCGAGAAATCCATGCAGACATACTGAAAGCGCTTACAGAAGCGCGCCATCGAATCATCGTCACGCTCGTTTTCCGCCACAAATTGCTTCAGCACGTCGCTAACACGCTCGGTAATTTGTGCCGCCGGCATGTCTTCGCGGGCGACCGCAATAATGCGGCTTTGTGGTTCGATAAGTTGAGCACGTTCCAGCTGATACAAGGCCGGGATTAACTTACGCCGGGACAAATCCCCAAGCGCTCCAAAAAGCACCATGTCACAACAGTTCGGGCAATCATTTGGCATTGCTTTTGTCCACTTTCAGTTGAATGGTTTGAAATCGTTTTTTATTAATTTTTGTAATTTTACTACATTTCTATTCACACTTTAGCAACGTTTAGGTTAGCATGGCAAATATTAATGTAATTAAATTACAAAAACGAACAACGCTTTGTTGGAGCTTTTGCCCATGAATATAGTGCAAACGGTGAAGGATCGCCTGTCAGACTTGAGTAAAAATGAATATAAGGTAGCGCAGCAGGTATTGCTCGATCCCGAAGCTATTATTCATGTATCGACGGCGACGCTGGCTAAACAGGCCAATGTCAGTGAGCCCACCATTAACCGCTTTTGTCGCCGCATTGGCTGCAAGGGCTACCCTGACTTTAAGTTGCAACTAGCACAGCAACTGGCTAAGGGCGCCTCGTACGTTAACTCGCAAATTGACGATGACGATAACGTATCCACGGTTACCGATAAGATATTTTCGTCGACACTTTCTGCGCTTGCCAATACCCAGCGCACTTTGGACCACGCAGCCATCGAAAAAACCATTAGTTACCTAAAGGATGCTCGCAAGATCTCGTTTTTTGGATTTGGCGCATCAGCATCGGTCGCTCATGACGCACAGAATAAGTTCGCCCGTTTTACCACGCCGGCGATTTTCTCTGATGATGTATTGGTGCAAAAAGTCGCTGCCCTGAACAGCTTACCGGGCGACGTTATCGTTTGCTTTAGCCACACCGGACGTACCAAAGCGCTATGTGAAATTGCGCAGCTGGGCTATGACAATCAGGCCACGGTTATTGGTATTACTGCCAAAGGCAGTCCCCTGGCTAAGTACTGCCATGTCGTGGTTAGTACCGAAGTCCCTGAAGATACCGATCAATATATGCCCATGGCATCTCGTATTGCGCAGATGGTGCTGATCGATGCCATCGTCGCCGGCTTTGCGCTTGCGCATGGCGAGGAAATTAAACAACAACTAGCCCGGGTTAAAGCCGGGCTCAAAGATTCACGTTTTCCACCGCAGTAAGAAGGATTCATTATGACAATTAAAGTTGCAATTAACGGTTTTGGCCGTATCGGTAAAAACATCGCCCGCGCTATCTTTGAAAGTCAGCGCAATGATCAGTTTGAGGTTGTCGCCATTAACGATTTGGGCGCTCCTGCTACGCTGGCACATTTATTAAAATTTGATACCGTGCATGGCCAGTTTAATGCTGACGTTCGTGCCGACGAAAACGCCATCTATATTAATGACCACAAAATTAATGTTTATGCCGAGCGTGACCCTAAAAATTTACCCTGGCAGCAATTGGGCGTAGACGTGGTGATGGAATGCACCGGCTTATTTACTAATCGTGACGGCGCCGGACAACACCTGACAGCGGGAGCTAAAAAAGTAATAATTTCAGCGCCGGCAAAAGACGTTGACGGTCTGTTCGTGTATGGTGTTAACCATCAGGATATGAAGCCTGATATGTCTATTATTTCTAATGCGTCTTGCACCACCAACTGTTTGGCGCCGATTGCTCAGCCGCTTAACGAAGCCCTGGGTATTGAAAGCGCACTGATGACAACGGTTCACTCATACACCAATGATCAATGTCTGCTGGATGCCTACCACAGTGATTTACAGCGTGCCCGTGCCGCTGCGCAGTCAATGATCCCATCAAAAACCGGTGCAGCCGCAGCCATTGGTAAAGTTATTCCAGAGCTTGATGGCAAGTTCGACGGCCTTGCTGTGCGGGTTCCAACACCCAATGTGTCACTCGTAGACCTTAGTTTTATTGCCAATCGCGACACCAGCGTTGAAGAAGTCAACAAAATTGTACAGCAAGCGGCTGCAAAATCGCCTCTGAGTGCTGTACTCGATGTTAACGAGTTACCTTTGGTGTCGAGCGATTTTAACCATAACCCGGCATCCAGTGTTTTTGATACGCACCAAACCCGGGTCAACGGACGTTTAGTTAAAGTGATGGCTTGGTATGACAACGAATGGGGCTTTAGCAACCGTATGCTGGACAATGCAGCCCATTTGATGTCGATCAGTTAAGTATTTATTAAGGTTTTTTATTGTAATAATTTGTGCTGATTCATTGACCATGTTAATTTCTTGTTCTACTTTATAAAAGCGCTTACATTAAAAAATGTAATATTCGTCTAAAATAGCTAACAACAAGAATGTGTGACTGCTCCCCGCCCTAACGGGCGAGGCTTCCAAATTCTCAGGCAGCAACCGGCGCGTGGCCGGATTTACGCAAGCCTCCATTGGCAGGAACCGACAGTCCTTCGGCTCTTAGTTTGATAACACCCTGCTGGCGGATATTGATCGCGGCGTTTACGTCGCGTTCAAGCTCTGCTGTACAAGCAGGGCACGACCAGTTACGCACCGACAACGGCAAGGTGTCTACCTTGTGCCCACAGCAGGAGCAGGTCTTGGAGCTGGCGAACCACTGGTCGATTTTGACCAGATGTTTGCCCTGCTCCTTCGCTTTGTATTCCAGTTTCTCCAGTTTCTGAATCAGGCCGGACCAGCTTGCGTCTGCGATGTGCTTGGATAGCTTCCGGTTCTTCAACAGGTTCTTCACTTTCAATGTCTCGACCACCACCGCTTGGTTTTCGTCAATGAGTTGTCGGGACAGGTTGTGCTGAAAATCCGCACGGGTATTCGCTAGGCGCTCATGCGCCTTAGCCAGTTTCAGGCGTGCTTTCGTACGTCCTTTGCTACCTTTCTGGCAACGGGATAAGGCTTTCTGCTTGCGTCGCAAATTAGATTGGGCGCGTTTCAGGAAACGGGGATTCGCCGTCTTGTTTCCTTCGGAGTCGATAGCAAGATGGGTTAGCCCCATATCAACGCCCAGCACGGTATCAACGCTATGCAATGGGGCCGGTGTTTGCAAGCCATCTTCAACCAACAGCGAGGCGTAGTACTTCCCTGTTACCGAGCGCGACAGCGTTACGCTCTTGAGCTTTCCGTTTAGCTCACGGTGAACCCGCGCCTTAAGCGGCTTCATCTTCGGCACTTTTATCCAGTTCTCTCGCCAGCACTCACACTCGTGCAGTGGTAGCTGGATTGTTTACCGTGTTTGCGCTTGAACCTCGGGTAACGGGCGGGAAGCTTCGGGTCAAAAAAGTTCTGGAAGGCTTTATCAAGGTTGATGCACGCTTGCTGGAGTGCAATCGAATCAAAATCCTTGAGCCAATGATACTTGCGAGATTTTTTCGCCACCGCCAACAGCGGCTTAAGGTCTTTCTTGGCTTTGAGCTTCAGGCCGTGACGTTTGTACTGTGAGCTGATGATATGCAACGCCTTGTTGTACACGAACCGCATAGCACCGAACTGGCGGTTGAGAAATTCCGCCTGTTCAGGTGTCGGATATATGCGTACCTTCGTGGCCTTTAACATTTCAGCGCTCATTGGTATGGTTCAATTATTATAATCCAGTAAATCGGTTTCATCACGCCGGATACGAATACTCAATGCCCACATACCCCGGCAAAGCAAAAGCGCAGCGCTCTGGTCACGCTCTTACTTTGCCTGTAGTGCAGGCGGGGCAACTATCGAAACACTGAGAGAGTATGTGCAGAGTCAGAGTACACCAGAATAGAACCGCTACGCGGTTCCCGCTTGTATACCCAAAGGGCACACTGTCCCCGCCCGATTGGGCGAGGGTTTACGCGGAGTTGTGCTAACTTAGGCCAAATTTTGTTTTGTTCAGCCGATGTTGGCTGTTGATCCGAGGCGGGCGAACAGCCCACCGCAGTTGATAGTGCAAGCGCAATAGCGGTGGTAAGGTAAGCGCGTTTCATGAGTCGGCCTCCTGTTTGCGTGCAACAGATTTAAACGCTTGGGGTTTATAGCCGCGCAAGCCATAAAATGCGATATAGACATAACACAGTAGCGGCAGAATAAAGGCGAGCTGGACGCTGGTTGCATCAGCTAAGGCGCCCTGTAGCAGTGGTATAATTGCGCCCCCGACAATGGCTAAACACAAAATGCCAGAACCCTGCCCCGTGCTTTCTTTAAGGTTTTGCAGCGCCAGGCTGAAAATGGTTGGGAACATAATGGAGTTACACAAGCCAACAAACAGCAGCGACCACATGGCTAACGCGCCACTCGTGTTAATGCTGGTGGCGACTAATACAACCGCGACACTTGCGTTGAACAGCAATACTTTATTACCAGCAAATTTCTGCATCACCGCCGCGCCAATGAAGCGCCCTACCATGGCACCACCGAAGTACCAGGAGATATAGTGGGAAGCCTGCGACATGGACATGTTGCCGATATCAGATTGTGACAAATATATCGCCAGGAAACTACCGATAGCCACTTCGGCGCCGACATACACAAAAATACCAATGGCGCCCAGTACCAAGTGACGTTGCCCCCAGGCACCGCCTTTGGTTGGTAATGGTGCGGCAGCATCAACTTTACCCATATTCGGTAATTTCAATGCGGCAAAAACAATCGCCATAATGATCAGGGCTGCGGCTAAAATAAAGTACGGTGTTGAGACCGTATCTTTACTCACACCCGTTACTTCGGGATCTGCCACGCCACCAAAGATAAGCCATGCACCAAACAATGGCGCGACGGTAGTGCCGAGCGAGTTGAATGCCTGCGTCATGGTCAGGCGGCTTGAGGACGTTTCCTCTGGTCCCAGGCGGGTTACATAAGGGTTGGCAGCGACCTGTAGTATGGTTACGCCGGACGCCAAAATAAATAGCGCGAGCAAGAATAAACCGTAGATTTCGAGCATAGCAGCCGGGTAAAACAGGACACAACCGGCACCAGCAATTAGCAGACCGGTAACGATACCCATTTTATAACCAATTCGACCCACCATCAGACCAGCCGGCACTGAGATAATAAAATAGGCACTAAAGAAGCAGAACTGAATCAGCATGGACTGGGTGTTATTCAGATCGAATAACAGCTTTAGATAGGGTATCAGAATGTCGTTGAGACTGGTGATGAAGCCCCAGATAAAAAACAGCGAAGTAAGCGCGGTTAGTGCAAAACGATAGTTGGTATTGCCCCCGCCCACTGTCGCTGAGGTTTGCGGCGTTGTCATAATTCCCTCTTGTTTTATTTTATTTTTGACGATGGCTTGCAGACCATCTAGTATGATGTAAGCGCTTTCATTTGTAACGCACTTTATAACATAGTTTATGGGTTTAGCAATGGAAAACCAGCTTTTAATGATGACTACGTATGCAACCCAATTGAGAAAAAAATGATAAAACTACAACTCGACAAACATTCGCCTTTATACTCACCGGATTTTGTTTTTGGCGTAGCCACTTCGTCATTCCAAATTGAGGGCGACCGCCATGGTCGCGCTGATTGCATATGGGATACCTTTTGTGCGCAAGAGGGAAAGATTCATGACGGCAGCAATGGCGATCGTGCCTGTGAACATGTAAAACACTGGCAACATGACGTGGATATTATTGCAAGTCTGGGCGTTGACTCATACCGGCTTTCTGTGGCCTGGGCTCGGGTTATAAATGCGGATGGCAGTGTTAACCAGGTGGGCTTGCACTTTTACGAGCGGTTAGTTGATGCGCTAACCGAGCGCGGCATTAGCACGCATATCACGTTATACCATTGGGATTTGCCACAGTACCTTGAAGATCAGGGCGGCTGGCTTAATCGCGATACCGCTTATCGCTTTGCTGAGTATGCCGCTGTTGTTGTTGGCGCGCTCGGCGACAAGGTTGCCAGCTATTCCACCATAAATGAACCTTTTTGTAGCGCTTATTTAAGTTATGAGGCTGGTATTCATGCGCCGGGGCCAAATCCAGTCAGCCATGATTCGGGCAATCGCCGTAAAAATGGCCGTCAGGCAGCGCATCATTTATTGTTGGCGCATGGGTTGGCGTTGCCGCGCATGCGGGAACTCGCACCCCAGGCTGAACACGGCATTGTACTTAATTTCAGTCCCTGCCACGGCGCTTCTGATGCAGCCGCTGACCAGGCCGCTGCTGCAACCGCCCATGATTATCATAACCGTTGGTATCTACAGCCACTGCTGCAGGGTTCTTACCCTGATTTACTAGAACGCCTGGCCGCAGATGAACGCCCGCATATAGAGCCCGGTGATTTAACACTAATGTGCCAACCACTAGACTTTTTAGGCGTTAATTACTATACCCGAACCACCTTCAAAGCCACCGCAGATGGTTGGTTTAAGGATGTTCCGCCTAGGGGTGACGAATTGACCACCATGGGCTGGGAGGTTTATCCACAGGGCTTGACAGAAATCCTCACCAAGCTTAAAAAGAGTTATCCTAATCTGCCACCGATCTATATTACAGAAAATGGTGTGGCTTACGATGATATTGTCGAGAATAACCACATTCATGACAACAATCGTATCGATTATTTTCAGCAACACCTGAACGCGGTTGAGGACTGCATAACGCAGGGCGTTGAAATCAAGGGTTACTATATTTGGAGCTTAATGGATAACTTTGAATGGGCCGAGGGCTATACCCAACGCTTTGGTATCGTCCATATCGATTTTGATAGCGGCGAAAGACAGCTAAAAGACAGTGCTAAAGCGTGGCAGCAGCTGCTGCGTTCGCGGCAACAAGTTATTGCACCCGCAAGTTCATGTTAAGCCGTCGCGAAAAGGTCGCTTACGGCCTGGGAGATACCGCCAGTAACATCATTTTCCAAACGGTTATGTTGTTCCTGGCTTTTTTTTATACCGACATCTTTGGTATTCCGGCAGCCGTTGTTGGCACCATGTTTTTGGTAGTGCGCTTAGTCGACGCCATCACAGACCCTTTAATGGGCTTAATTACCGACAAAACGCGTTCTCGGCATGGCCAGTTTCGGCCTTATTTAATCTGGATGGCACTGCCGTTCGCCTTTTTTAGCGTGATGGCTTTTACCACGCCCGATGTCAGTGTCGACAGTAAAATTCTTTACGCCTACGTCACCTACTGCTTATTAATGTTGGCATATACCGCCATTAACATCCCCTACTCTGCCCTCGGCGGCGTGCTAACGGCCGATCCGCTGGAACGCGTGTCAGTGCAATCTTACCGGTTTGTGTTTGGGATGTTAGGTGGATTGCTGGTAACCACCACCACCTTGCCATTAGTAGAATGGCTGGGCGGTGGCGACAGCGTCATAGGTTATCAGCTGACCATCGGTGCGCTAAGTGTTCTCGGCATATTGTTGTTTACCCTTTGCTTTTTAGGTACCAAAGAACGCTTAAAAGCCCAACAAACTCGGCATATGGGCCTGAAGGACGGCCTCAAAATCCTCTGGAAAAACCCTCAATGGCGCCGTTTGTCTTTAGCTGCTGCCCTGGTTTTAACCGGAATCGCGCTAAAAAACACCCTCGCTATTTACTATGTAAAATACTACTTATTACGCGAAGACATGGTTACTGTGTTTATCAGTATTGGTATGGTGGGTAACATCTTAGGCTGTGCCATTGCCCAGTATGTCACGCGTTACATCGATAAAGTCACTGCCTATGTCAGTATTCAGGTGATTGCCGCTTTCGTTTGTGCCGCCGCCTTTTTTGTGCCGGCACAGGATATCGTATTAGCCACAGTGCTGTATTTTTTCTGGGGGTTCTTTTTGCAAATGGGTACTCCCATGCTGTGGGCGAAAATGGCTGATGTCGTCGATTATGGGTTTTATAAGTTCGGTGTGCGCGCCACTGGTATGGTTTATTCATCCATCATCTTTTTTATTAAACTGGGCCTGGCTTTAGGCGGCGCTATTGGCGGTTGGTGGCTGGCATTTTATGACTATGTGCCGGACCAAGCCCAAACAGCAACTACCCAGCAAGGTATTCTAATCGCGTTTGCGCTGTTGCCGGCATTGGCTTCATTATTAGTAGCAATTGTGATGCGTGGCTACACCTTAACGCAACCACGGGTACAGGCAATAAACCGGGAATTACAACAAACCACAGCGGGTCAGTAACAGGAGTTTAAACAACAATGGCAACCATCTACGAGGTATCAAAATTGGCGGGCGTATCGCTGGCTACGGTATCTCGCGTGTTAAACAAAAACACGCCGGTTAAAGAAGAGACCCGCCTCAAGGTATTGGCGGCAATGGAACAGCTAGGCTACCAACCTAACTCTGTTGCCCAATCGTTGGCTTCTAACCGCTCAAATAGCATCGGTATCGTGGTGCCCGAATTGAATGGTCCGTTCTTCGGTACCTTACTCAGTGACATCGAAAATCAATTTCGCCAAGCCGGCAAACACGTCATTATCGCAGCCGGCCACAGTGATGAAAAATTAGAGCAGGAAAGTATTAGTTTTTTGCAAAGCCGTAACTGCGATGCACTGATTTTGCATGTTGAAGCGGTCAGCGACGATTATTTGGTCGAACTGATGCAGAAGAAAGTTCGGTTTGTGCTGATTAACCGTTTTGTCGCACCGCTTTACGATCGCTGTATTACCCTAAACAACCAACATGGCGGCTATTTAGCAACGCGCCATATTTTGGAGCATGGCCATACTCATATTGGTTATATTTCAGGGCCTATGTGGAAGCACGACGCCGACCAACGCTACAAAGGTCATGTTCGTGCCCTAACCGAATTTGGTATCGAGCCATCAGAGCAGCTGGTTTACGAGGGCGACTACCATGAGTCCAGCGGCGCGAAAGGCGCGCGTGTGCTACTGCAAAACAACCCATCGATAACGGCGCTGGTTTGCGCCAATGACGAAATGGCTGCGGGCGCTATGACTGCCGCCCGCGAGGCCGGCCGAACATTGCCGGATGACCTGTCAATTATGGGCTTTGATAACGTTAACTTCTCCCACTATACCTTCCCCAAACTCACGACCATCGACTACCCGGTTGGCGGTATGGGCGAAATGGCCGCACAATTAATCTTAAAACGCGTTTACCAACAAAAAGTGGATGCCATTCAAACCGTATTCGAACCGAGGTTGGTAGAACGCGACTCGATACAACATGTTTGAGCGTTTTCAATAAAAAAGTGCGCCGAAGCGCACTTTTTTGTTTTTTCGTTAGTTTGTCGATTAACGCGACAGCTTTAGATATCAAAGCGGTCGGCATTCATCACTTTAACCCAAGCTTTGGCGAAGTCGCGAACGAACTTCTCCTGGTTATCATCTTGCGCATAAACTTCTGCGTAAGAGCGTAAGATTGAGTTAGAGCCGAACACCAGATCCACCCGCGTTGCCGTCCATTTAACGTCGTCAGTTTTGCGATCGCGGACTTCATAATGGTCACCCGCTTTTTTCCAGACATTGTTCATGTCCGTCAGGTTAACAAAGAAGTCATTACTCAACACACCGACGCGATCCGTAAATACACCGTGTTTAGACTCGCCATAGTTTGCGCCTAACGCACGCATGCCGCCCATAAGTACCGTCATTTCCGGTGCGGTAAGGCCCATCAGATGGGTGCGATCCAGCAGTAATTCTTCCGCCGGCACATCGTAATCCTTTTTCAGGTAGTTACGATAACCATCGTGCAATGGCTCGAGTGGTTCGAAACTTTCGGCATCGGTTTGCTCATCAGTTGCATCGCCACGACCCGCCGCAAAGGGCACAGAAATATCGTAACCCGCTTCTTTAGCCGCTTTTTCGACCGCTGCGGTGCCGCCGAGTACGATGAGGTCAGCGATACTAACCTTCTTGTCCAGCCCGCTTTGGATATCTTCTAACTTAGCTAACACCTTCTGCAGTTTTTCCGGTTCGTTACCGTGCCAGTCTTTTTGCGGTGCTAAGCGAATACGCGCACCGTTGGCGCCACCACGGTAATCGGAGCCACGAAAAGTGCGAGCACTATCCCACGCCGTTGTAATCAGCTCGTAGGACGTCAGGCCACTGTTTAGCAGCTTCTGTTTAAGTTCTTCGACTTCGCTGTCGCTTAGGCTGTAATCCACCTTAGGAATCGGATCCTGCCAAATTAAATCTTCGTCCGGCACATCAGTACCCAGATAACGATCTTTTGGTCCCAAATCACGGTGAGTTAGTTTAAACCAGGCGCGTGCAAAGACTTCAGCAAAATAGTCGGGATCGTTATAAAACTTTTCGGCAATCTTGCGATAATCCGGATCCATTTTCATTGCCATATCGGCATCTGTCATAATAGGGTTGTGACGGACCGACGGATCTTCAACATCAACGGGTTTGTCTTCTTCTTTAATATCGATAGGCTCCCACTGCCACGCACCTGCAGGACTCTTTTTAAGCTCCCACTCATAGTTAAACAGCAGATAGAAGTAACCATTGTCCCACTGGGTCGGATTAGTCGTCCAGGCACCTTCGATGCCGCTGGTTACCGTGTCACGCCCCATGCCTTTGCCGCCGCTATTGCGCCAGCCAAAGCCTTGCTCTTCGACGTCAGCCGCTTCTGGCTCTGGACCTAAGTTTTCCTCTTTACCATTACCATGACATTTACCTACCGTGTGGCCACCCGCCGTTAGTGCGCAGGTTTCCTCATCGTTCATTGCCATGCGCTTAAAGGTTTCACGCACGTCTTTAGCGGTGCGTAAAGGATCGGGGTTACCGTCTACACCTTCCGGGTTTACGTAAATCAGACCCATTTGTACAGCTGCTAAGGGGTTTTCCAGCGAGTCTCGTTTGTCGTCAGAGTCATATCGGTTCTTGGTTGCATCCAACCATTTCTTCTCACTACCCCAATAAATATCTTCTTCCGGGTGCCAAATATCTTCACGCCCACCGGCGAAGCCAAAGGTTTTTAAGCCCATTGATTCGTAAGCCATGTTACCCGCAAGGATAAATAGGTCGGCCCACGACAGTTTGTTGCCGTATTTTTTCTTAATCGGCCACAACAGGCGACGTGCTTTGTCCAGACTCACGTTGTCAGGCCAACTATTGAGAGGCGAAAAGCGCTGGTTACCAGTACCACCACCGCCTCGACCGTCGGCTAAACGATACGAGCCCGCAGAGTGCCATGCCATACGGATCATCAGACCACCATAGTGACCCCAATCGGCTGGCCACCAATCCTGGCTGTCGGTCATCAAGTCTTTAAGGTCTTGTTTTAATTCTTCCAGATCGATTTTTTTAAATTCTTCCGCGTAATTAAAATCTTCATCCATCGGGTTAGCTTTAGTGTCGTGCTGACGCAAAATCTCCAGCTTCAGCGCATTTGGCCACCAATGGGTATTGCTTTTGCCTTCGTTGGTCATGCTGCCGTGCATGATTGGGCACTTACCTGAACTCATATCAATATCCCTTCCGTTCATTTTTTGTTTAATTTAATCGTTCTACAGCTTACGCCGTTTTCCACTTATTAGATTTATAGCAGGCAGGTGAAGATTGACAAAGGTCAGATTAGCGGTCGTTTTAATCGGTTTAAGCGATTAAACTTCGTCACATATTAAAATTTCCGCGCGAAAACGTGGCTCCTGAAGCCAGACGATGGCGTGTTGCGAAAATTCCTGCCCCAACGCTAATGCATCTTGCTTGCTCAAGTTAGCAACCAAAAAACCCCGTTCATCAGGCCATTTCTGTTGAGGATCCTCTGCCACCGTTTTAGCACACAGATGCGCGTCAGACATCGATTTAAGTCGTTGCAACAAACGTTGACTCGCTCGGCGGTTGTCAGCTTCAGGCGTTTTCTTACTCTTAGGGTTGTATGCGGTTACAATACAGAAGCTGGAGTAGCCGGGATAAATTTCTCTCAGCGCAAGCTCTGCTTCGCCGATGCGGACGCACAACACCGGACTGGTTAAAATCGTGTAGTCAGTATTCTTATAGGCCTTTAACAGCTCACTATCCAAAGTTAACCTCAAACGTTACAAAGTAAGTTACAAAGTAATTAGTCAAAACGTAAAACTTTCGTAATCTAGCACATGTCTATTAAACACTGCGCTACACTCATCTGTATGAGTAGAATAAAACTAACACAGTTTTTACTGATAGTATTATCGATGTTAACCCTAAGTGCCTGCGGCTTTCCGCGGGCAGCTGATGATTACCTGGAAAAACTCGAATCATTAGCCGTTAAAATCGAACAACTGGCGCAACAACCTGCGGTATGTCAGTCACATGTTGACCAAATTGAATATCGCTATGGCCACTTAGCCCCCGGAAAGAACACCTTTCTGGAAGCTGATTTCACCCCTGACGAGTCGCATCAATTTCAGCAGCTAATCGAGCGCATTGAAGCCGCTAATAAAAAGATCATTCGCAAAGGTAACCCTGACTGTTAATTGTTAACAAATTGTATAAAATTGCTTCAAAACCATTGTTTTCCCTGCCCCGCCTTCTATACTAGTTTTGTAAATCTATGTAATCTATTTAAAATATTCTGCGTAGTACTCTTTACACTTATTACAAAGGGGATAAGGAATGACCAAAAAAGAAGAAGACGTACTCAGCGGTAAAAAGGACGTTGAGCGCGAGCGTCAAGCCGATGACCCGATGATTCCGGATGGTGAAGTTAATCCCATCAATACGGATTATCAGGTAGGGCAAGACAATGTGGTCATGAAAATCGGTCCGTTTGGATTGGATTTCCATAACCGCGTTTTTGCTATTTCGGGCTTACTCATTGTCGCGTTTGTTTTTATTACGCTGGCTTTTCAGAATCAAGCTGAGCCAATCTTTACCGGCATGAAGGATTGGTTGACCGCTAATCTAGACTGGTTTTTTATAAGCGCCGCTAACATTTTCGTTATTGTCGCGTTAGCCTTGGTATTTTCACCCTTAGGCCGAGTAAGAATAGGCGGCACCGAAGCTAAACCTGATTTTTCGTATTTGGGTTGGTTTTCGATGCTGTTTGCCGCCGGTATGGGTATCGGACTCATGTTTTACGGTGTGTCAGAGCCTATTACCCATTTCAGTACCGCACTTGGCGGAACTGAGACAGGTGCCGACGGGCTACGTACCGACTGGGCGCCCTTAGGTGGCGCAGAAGGGAACGAAGCTAAGGCAGTTGCTTTGGGCATGGCCGCGACTATTTTCCATTGGGCGCTGCACCCATGGGCAATCTATGCGATTCTGGCGCTTGGCCTAGCCATATTCTCGTTTAACAAAGGTTTGCCACTAACCATCCGTTCAATCTTTTATCCTATTTTAGGTGAACGCGTTTGGGGCTGGCCTGGTCACATTATCGATATTATCGCGATATTGGCGACACTGTTCGGCTTAGCCACTTCGCTGGGGCTTGGTGCTTCGCAAGCGGCATCAGGTTTTAACTTTTTGTTTGGCTGGGATGAAGGAAATACCACACAAGTACTGTTAGTTGTTGGTATTACTGCCGTAGCGCTTGTGTCGGTGCTTGCAGGGTTAGAGTCAGGTGTACAACGTCTGTCGCAGATCAATATGTCGTTAGCGGCAATACTGATGCTGTTCGTCATTATCGTAGGCCCTACGGTTGCGATCCTGACAGGCTTTGTCGATAACCTGTATAACTACATCGTTAACCTGCCCGCGCTATCCAATCCTATTGGCCGTGAAGACGCAAATTATTCACAAGGCTGGACAACCTTCTACTGGGCGTGGTGGATAGCATGGTCGCCGTTTGTTGGTATGTTCATCGCACGGGTTTCACGTGGCCGTACCGTTCGTGAATTCCTCATCTCTGTGCTATTGATTCCATCGTTAGCCTGTGTGTTCTGGATGAGCGTATTCGGTACTGCCGCCATTGAGCAATTTCTGTCAGGCGCTGAGGAAGTTGCCAACGTCGACTTGTCGTTGCAGCTGTTCGTTATGCTGGAAGGCTTACCCTGGACCGGTATCACCTCGTTTGTTGGTATCATTTTGGTGATGGTATTCTTTATCACCTCATCGGACTCGGGTTCGCTGGTTATCGATACCATCAGTGCCGGTGGTAAAGTCGAAGCTCCCGTACCTCAGCGAGTATTCTGGTGTACGTTCGAGGGCTTGGTTGCCATTGCATTGATTCTTGGCGGTGGCTTGGTTGCACTACAAGCTATGTCAGTGTCAGCCGGATTACCCTTTACCCTGGTACTATTAGCTGCGACTTATGCACTAATTCAGGGCTTGCGCTCTGAGCCCCGGGTTGGTAAAACCTCAAAATAACTAGCTTATGATAAAGTGGCACCTGTTTAGGGTGCCACTTCCTACCAAAAAGGTGCTTTTATGGAAGCTGAGCACGTCGAAATACTCAATTTTTTACGTCAGTATTCTCCCTTTAACCAACTACCGGAAGAGGAATTACAGTTAGCTGCACAACATACATCAGTAGCTTATTTCCGTGCCGAAACACAAATTCTTGAATTTAACCAACCCATCGATTCGCTGCATGTTATTCGTAGTGGTGCAATAGAAACTTACCAGCGCGATGGCTCCTTATTTAACCGGCTTGATGAAGGCGGCTTTTTTGGCGAAGCAGGCCTGTTACGTAAGGGGCGGGTACGTTTTCCGGTAAAAACAATCGAAGACACCCTGCTCTATTATATTCCCGGCGAACTGTTTAACCGCTTTTACGACGAGTATGACGCCTTTGCTGATGCCGTCGAGGTTGAAGAGAACCGTCGTGTGAGTCATGCAGTAAAAGAAAAAAATACCCATGGGTCGTTGGCGGCCCGGGTTGAGAAACTGGTTGCTCGCGAAGCCGTAGCCATTGATATGCATGCATCGATACGCGATGCAGCATTAAAAATGACGGACGAAAAAGTCTCGTCACTACTCATCTATGACGAAGCTAAACAAGACAAACCAGTAGGTATTATTACTGATAAGGATTTGCGCAAACGGGTGCTGGCGGCTGACAAAGATCCGTCCGCGCCGGTGGCTGACATTATGTCGTCCGATTTGGTTTTTATTCCGCACAATAAGCGTGTTTTTGAAGCGTTACTAACAATGCTACGCACCAACCTGCACCATTTGCCGGTACTTAAAAACACCAAGGTCATGGGCGTTATTGCCTTGTCGGATGTGGCACGACACGAATCGCAAAGCAGTTTATACGTGGTATCCAGTATTTTTAAACAAAACTCCATCGAAGAGTTATCGCAGCTGGTACCTGACGTCTACAAAAGTTTTGTGCGGATGGTCGAAGAAGATGCTAATTCCAGAATGATCGGCTCAGCAATGGCAACCATCGGACGTACTTTTAAGCAACGTCTATTAGAGCTAGCTGAGGAACGCCTCGGTCCGCCACCAGTGCCCTATTGTTTTTTGGCTTTGGGTTCAATGGCGCGCGATGAACAGACTATCGTTACGGATCAGGACAATGCCTTGGTGCTGGATGACAGTTTTGACCCCAAGCAGCACGACGACTATTTCTTGCAACTCGCGCAGTTTGTTTCTGACGGTCTGCATTCTTGTGGTTATACCTATTGCAGTGGCGATATCATGGCCACCAACCCGAAGTGGCGACAACCGTTATCGCAATGGAAGGCCTATTTTAACGACTGGATTGATAATCCATCGCCGGAAAAATTATTGCATTCGTCCATCTTTTTTGATCTCGATGGTGTTGGCGGTAATAAGCGTTTTGCCAACGAACTCAACAAATTAATCCGGCAAAAGGCGCCTCGTAATAAGCGCTTTTTAGGCTCGATGGCACGTAATGCGCTAAATCGCACGCCTCCACTGGGCTTTTTTAAAGACTTTGTGATGGAAAAGGATGGCAAGCATCGCGACAGTATCAACACCAAACGCCGTGGCACTGGACCCGTTGCCGACCTTATTCGCGTGCACTCACTGGCGATTGGTGCCAAGCGTCAAAATTCGTTTGCACGGCTGGAAGAAATCATCGACTCAGAAATACTACCTAAAGGCCGGGGACCGGATTTACGTGATGCGTTGGAGTTGATTTCTATGGTACGTATTCGACATCAAGCGCTCGCACTGGAGGCAGGTGAAGTGCCCGATAATAATGTAGCCCCGGAAGATCTTTCTGATTTTGAAAGGAAGAACCTAAAAGATGCCTTTCAGATCTTAAGTAACGCGCAAAAATACCTGCGCTACCGTTACTCGGGAGCATAACATGCTGTACCTTGCCCCTGGCCAGGAAAAAAGACAACAGCGTGATCAGATAGACTGGCCTGAGCGGTTTAAGACTTTGGCCAACCAGGCTAAAACGCCCGCGCTAAAACGCTACTATGAAGCAGGTATCCCTGCACCGGACACCCCCATTGCCGAAGCCCCTATGGTTGCGGTTGATTTCGAAACCACCGGTATGGACGTTAGCCAGCACGGTATTGTCAGTATCTCTGTTATACCGATGACACGCGACCGTATACACCAGGGCGCAGCAAAAACCTGGCTGGTAAAGCCACGTCGCGTTCTCACTGAGCAGTCAGTTACCATCCACGGCATTACCCATAGTGCGATAGAACAGGCGCCTGATTTAGAAGAAGTTATCGAGCCGTTGCTGGAAGCCGTTGCGGGCAAGGTGTGGGTAGTACATTACCACGGTATTGAACGGCCATTTTTACAAGATGCGTTGCTAGAACGACTGGGTGAGAGTATCGAGTTTCCACTGATTGATACCATGGAGATCGAAGCACGCTTTAGACGCCAGCAACGGGGCATTATCGATCGACTGATAGATAAGTTTAAAGGCCGCCAGCCACCCTCCATTCGTTTGGCGGATAGTCGTGAACGCTACCACCTACCCTTTTATGCGCCCCACGATGCCATGACCGATGCGCTCGCCTGCGGCGAGTTACTGCAAGCTCAACTTGCGTATCATTTTTCTGATAACAGTTTATTATCCGACGTTTGGCTACCTTGAGCAGAAACTACTACTTAGTAGATACCCATTGAACGCAAAGGATTTTCAGTTTCACTTTTTATAAAATAACTGTTGGAAATTTCTCCTTAGGATGAGAGTGCTTATGAGCTGGTTACGAAATCTATCGATGCGCAATAAATTGTTGCTGTTAATTCTTCCCTCGCTGTTTATTATGCTGTTACTGGCAGCGGCAAACTTATGGACGAGTTATAGCGATTATCAGGAAGCGCATCGTATTGAACGTTTAGCCGAAATCACTTCAGCCAGCGCACCCGTAGTGGTCGAGCTACAACGGGAACGTGGCATGAGTGCACTTACCATGGCCTCAAATTATGCTGACAGCAATGTTCGCCAATTACGGCAACAGCGCCAGGCCAGTGATCAAGCAATCAGTCGTTTTCTAACCACCGTTAAATCCGTTCAGCAAGAATTGGCATTGCGCCAATCAACCGTTGACCGTGTGGCAACACTCAAACGTAATGCGTACGAACAGTGGCGCAGCCGCATCGATAGCAAGCAAATGAAACGCCCACAAATGATGCAAAACTATACCGGCTTAATCAGCACCATGATGGGGTTAATTGATGACGTTGTTGCTGAATCATCGCAGGCACAAATAACCCGGTTGCTGGCGGTCTATTCGTTAACCGCAAACGCCGCAGAATCTGCAGGTCAGGAACGAGCCGCTATTGCAGCATACCTGGCGGGAGGTCAGTTTAATTTAGACGATTTAGCTGCAATTCAGCAGTTCTCCGGCCAGCAACAAGCGTTGCTTGATAACGCATTTTATTCTGCCAATTCAGCGTTAAAACCAACCATCGATGAGTTACGTCAGTCCTCAGCGTTAAGCAGTGTAAAAACCGTGCGTTCGCAACTCGTTGATGAAAACGTATTTTCGAATGTTAGTAGTAATGACTGGTTTAGCACCAGCACCCGTTACATTACTGCGATTAACGAAGCTAAAAGTGAGATTTTGAACACCGTTACGCAGATGGCAAAACGGTTAGCGGCTGATGCCTTTAGCGCGTTATTGATTATGTCGCTGGTTACTGCCGCCGTTATCGCGGTAATAGCTGTTCTGGCAACATTGATTCTGCGCGGCATCTACAGTCAGGTTGCTGAACTACTGCACGGCATCGATTTTGTGATGACTAACAAAGATCTTAGTCGCAAAGTGGACAGTAAAAGCTCTGACGAGTTAGGCCGTATTGGCAGCGCCTTTAATGAGCTGCTGACCAAATTCAGTGAGTCATTACAAAAGATTGACCAAATGAGCGTGCAGTTGGCGACTGCTACTGAGGAAACCAGTTCCACTGCCGAGCAAAATGCCGAGCAAATTGGCAAACAACAAAAACAAATCGAGCAAGTTGCGACCGCAACCGAAGAAATGAGCGCGACCGCAGCGGAGATTAGCGAGAATATCCAACGGGTTGCTGATGCCGCTGATAACTCACTGCAGAGTAAAGAAAAGGCGCAGCGGCCGTGCGCGAGAGCATTACCTCCGTACGAGCGCTGGCGGAGGCTATTGGTAACGTTGGTCAGGTAATAAGCCAGTTGCAAGAACGCAGCGTTGATATAAATCGCGTTATCGATGTTATCAATAACGTTGCCGAACAAACTAACTTACTGGCGCTTAACGCAGCTATTGAAGCAGCTCGTGCGGGTGAACACGGCCGTGGCTTTGCGGTAGTTGCCGACGAAGTCCGTCAATTAGCCAGTCAAACGCATAATTCGACCCAGGAAATTGCTGACATGTTGTCTAATTTCCGCTCGCTGTCTGATACTGCTTACAATGATATTAATCAAAGCCAGTCTATTGCCGAAGCTACCGAAGAACAGGCTCAGGAGTTGGATCGGGCATTCCAGGTGATTGCCGAAGATATCAACAGTATTTCTGAAATGTCGACACAAATTGCTACTGCATCAGAAGAGCAGGTAAACGTCGCCAAAGATATTGCCGGTAACATGGAATCAGTAAACGAGGTATCGTTGTTAACCCTGACCGGTTCTCAAGAAATTAAAGCCGTGACACAAGAGCAGGCTAAATCTGCGCGGGAACTGCAGGATCTGGCGATGGAATTTAAGACCGCATAAATTGTTCGTAAAGCGAGTGGTATCTTTGTAATGTTCGTGTCAGCGTATAACATCTCACAAAATCGGTAGAATAAATATTAGCTAATGGTCTAACTATGAAAAATATTGTTTTAACGTCAATTATCGTCGCGGCAGGTATCACGCTCGGATCGAACGCTGCCGTAGCCCAGTCGGTTGTAAAGCCGGCACCACAGGTGACCACTCAGGCTCAGGCTGAATTTTTTGCCGCAATAAACAAGCATTGTGGTAATTCATACGCGGGCGAAGTAACCGTTGATACGCCCGTAAGTGACGGCTTCGAGGGGCCATTGATAATGCATGTGCGTAAATGTGGCGAACAGCGTATCGAAATTCCGTTTCATGTTGGCGATGACCATTCACGCACCTGGGTCTTAACGCAGACAGGCTCGGGCATTAGCCTTAAACATGATCACCGCAAACCCGACGGCAACTATGACCCGCTAACCATGTACGGCGGCCATACGGTCGATAAAGGCTACCCGACTGCACAGTCGTTCCCGGCTGACGCCTACTCAAAAGAATTATTTATTGAATTAGGTGTGCCGCAGTCGAATACCAATATTTGGCAAATGTATATTCATGAAGACACATTTACCTACCGCTTAATTCGCGAGGGCAGAGAGTTTCGGGTGGATTTTGATCTGACAAAAACCGTCGACACTCCCCCTACTCCATGGGGTTATGCCGACTAACAAGGTAAGCTCGTGCCGAGGCACGAGCTACAGAACATCTCCCGGAATACGCACGTTACCTTCCATTAAAACGCGTGCGCTACGGCTCATAATGGCTTTTATGGCTGTCCATTGACCATTAACCTGCTTACATTCGGCGCCCACTTGCAAGGTACCCGAAGGGTGGCCAAAGTTAACCATGGTACGGTCATTACCACCCGCCGCCAGGTTAACAGTAGTGCCCGGAATGGCTGCGGCAGTTCCGATAGCCACTGCGGCTGTGCCCATCATGGCGTGATGCAGTTTGCCCATCGACATGGCTCGCACCAACAGATCCACGTCACTGGCGGCAATTTTCTTACCACTGGAAGCGATATAGTCTTTTGGAGGTGCCACAAAAGCCACTTTTGGGGTGTGTTGGCGGTTAGCCGCTTCAGCGACATCGTCAATCAACCCCATTTTCACTGCACCATGCGCGCGAATGGTTTCAAAACGCTCCAAAGCCGCAGGGTCGCCGTTAATGGCTTCCTGCAGTTCGGTGCCATCATAGCCAATTTCTTCTGCATTCAGGAAAATGGTCGGAATACCGGCGTTAATCAGCGTTGCTTTTAGGGTGCCAATACCGGGAACTTCTATATCATCGATCAGGTTACCGGTCGGAAACATCGACTCGCCGTCTGCTGACGGGTCCATAAACTCTACCGGCACTTCCGCTGCCGGGAAGGTAACACCATCCAGCTCAAAATCACCGGTTTCCTGCACTTCACCGTTGACCATAGGCACTTTATTGACGATAGTTTTGCCAATATTGGCCTGCCAAATCCGGACTTCGCAAACTCCGTTTTCAGGAATGCGTTCAGGCGCTACCAAACCGTTGGCAATGGCAAAAGGCCCCACAGCAGAGGACAAGTTACCGCAGTTACCGCTCCAGTCGACAAATGGCTTGTCTATGGACACCTGACCAAACAGGTAATCCACGTCATGATCCGGCTGTTCGCTTTTAGATACGATGACCGTTTTACTGGTGCTGGACGTCGCACCCCCCATGCCATCGGTGTGCTTGGCGTACGGATCCGGACTACCAATGACACGCAATAAAATGGCATCGCGCACTGCGCCCGGTTGCTGTGCTGCTTCAGGCAAGTCCTGCAAACGGAAAAATACGCCCTTTGAGGTCCCGCCACGCATATAGGTGGCGGGAATTTTGATTTGTGGTTTAAACGCCATAGCTCGAACTCCTTAGCTTGCTTCCGCTTCTAAAAAGTCCTGGGCAAAGCGCTGTAATACACCACCAGCCTCGTAAATCGAGACTTCCTCTTTGGTATCCAGGCGACAAATAACCGGTACTTGCTGTGACGACCCGTCCTTACGGTGAATGGTCAGCTGCAATACGGCCCCCGGTGCTGGTGTGCCTTTCACGTCGAAGGTTTCAGTACCGTCAATATTCAAGGTTTTGCGCGTGGTGCCCTCTTCAAACTGCAGTGGCAATACGCCCATTCCAATTAAGTTGGTACGGTGAATACGTTCAAAACCTTCGGCAACAATAACTTCAACACCCGCTAAGCGAACACCTTTCGCTGCCCAATCGCGCGATGAGCCCTGACCGTAATCAGCGCCGGCCACGATAATCAGCGGCTGCTTATTGTTCATGTAGTGCTCAATAGCTTCCCACATGCGCACGACTTTGCCTTCCGGCTCAATACGCGCCAGTGAACCCTGAATCACGTCACCATTGTCGTCACGTACCATTTCGTTAAACAACTTCGGGTTAGCGAAGGTGGCACGCTGTGCGGTTAAATGATCGCCGCGGTGGGTAGCATAAGAGTTAAAGTCTTCTTCCGGCACGCCCATTTTAGTCAGGTATTCACCTGCAGCACTGTCAGCCATAATGGCGTTGGATGGCGACAAATGATCGGTAGTGATGTTATCACCCAGTACCGCCAACGGACGCAGACCGGTTAACGTATTCTCTGCGGCTAATTCACCTTCCCAATAAGGGGGACGACGAATATAAGTGCTCATTTCGCGCCAATCATACAACGGATTGTTCTTCTCGCCGTAGTCGACACTCAGATTGAACATGGGGTCATAGACCTTGCGGAACTGCTCAGGCTTAACGCTCTCTTTGACGATACGGTCAATTTCTTCATCGCTCGGCCAGATATCTTTAAGCGTTACCGGGTTACCATCGTGATCATACCCCAGCACGTCTTTTTCGATATCAAAGCGGATAGTGCCGGCAATCGCATACGCCACAACCAACGGCGGCGATGCCAAAAACGCCTGCTTAGCATATGGATGAATACGTCCGTCAAAGTTGCGGTTACCCGACAATACCGCGGTTGAGAACAGATCACGGTCGATGATCTCTTGCTGAATTTTCGGATCCAGCGCGCCACTCATACCATTACACGTGGTACAGGCAAACGCCACCACACCGAAACCTAAGTCTTCCAGTTCAGGCAGTAGCTGCGCCTCTTCCAGGTACATCTTTACGGTTTTAGATCCCGGAGCCAATGACGATTTAACCCATGGCTTACGCGTTAGGCCAAGCTTGTTAGCGTTACGCGCAATCAAACCCGCTGCAATCATATTGCGTGGGTTACTGGTGTTGGTACAACTGGTAATCGCCGCAATAATTACTGCGCCGTCAGGCATTTTGCCCTCTTCCGGCTGTTCAATATGTTTGGCTACGCCGCGCTCGCTGAGCTCAGCTGCCGGTAGTAAGGCATGCGGATTAGACGGGCCTGCCAGGTTACGCTCGACTTTTGACAAATCAAAACGTAAGACACGACCGTATTCGGCAGTTTTCAGGCTATCGCCCCACAAGCCGGTTTGCTTGGCAAACTTCTCGACCAACTCTACCTGGTCATCGTCACGACCGGTCAGTTTCAAATAATCGATAGTTTGGTTATCGATATAGAACATTGCCGCGGTGGCACCGTATTCCGGTGTCATGTTAGAGATGGTGGCACGGTCGCCAACAGTCAATGCCTCTGCACCTTCACCGAAGAACTCAAGGTAAGCGCCAACCACTCGTTCACGACGCAAAAACTCAGTCAGCGACAACACTAAATCGGTGCCGGTAATGCCCGGACGCAATTTGCCCGTGAGTTCAACACCTACGATATCAGGCAAACGCATATAAGAGGCGCGGCCCAGCATCACGCTTTCGGCTTCCAGACCACCCACGCCCACAGAAATAACGCCTAAAGCATCAACCATCGGCGTGTGGCTGTCGGTACCTACACAGGTATCAACAAAAGCAACGTTGTCACGAACCTGCACCACGGGCGACATTTTCTCCAGGTTAATCTGGTGCATAATGCCGTTACCCGGCGGTATCACGTCGACGTTTTTAAACGCCGTTTTAGTCCAGTTAATAAAGTGGAAACGGTCGTCGTTACGGCGATCTTCAATCGCGCGGTTTTTCTCAAACGCGTCTTTTTCGAAGCCGGCATGCTCAACCGCCAGTGAATGGTCGACAATCAGCTGCGTTGGCACGACCGGGTTCACTTTGGCCGGATCGCCGCCTTTTTCGGCGATAGCATCGCGTAGACCGGCTAAGTCCACCAGCGCTGTTTGTCCGAGAATGTCGTGGCAAACGACGCGTGCCGGGAACCACGGAAAATCATGCTCTTTCTTGCCGTAAATCAGCTGCTCTAACGACTGCGTTAAAATCTCCGGCGGGCAGCGACGTACCAGGTTCTCTGCCAGTACCCGAGAGGTGTATGGCAGTTTGTCGTAAGCACCCTGTTCAATGGCTTCAACGGCTGCCCGAGTATCGAAATACTCGAGCGTGGTGCCGTCTAGTTTTTTACGGTATTCATTGTTCATATTAACGGTCACCAATAGCTGGAACTGGACGCGCCTCTGGACCGGTGTAGTCCGCAGACGGACGAATGATACGGTTGTTGGCACGCTGTTCTTTAACGTGCGCGGTCCAGCCGGTTACCCGTGATATAACAAAAATTGGCGTAAACAGTTTGGTTGGAATGCCCATGTAGTTGTAGGCAGAAGCATGGAAGAAGTCCGCATTCGGGAACAACTTCTTCTCGCGCCACATGACTTCTTCACAGCGTACAGAAACATCGTACAAACGGCTGTCGCCGACTTCTTCAGATAATTTCTTAGACCATGCTTTGATGATGTCGTTACGCGGATCAAACTCTTTGTAAATGGCATGACCGAAGCCCATGATTTTCTCTTTACGCTCTAACATGCCCATCAGCGTTTGCTCGGCATCGTCGGCGTCTTTCATGTCTTCGATAAGTTCCATTGCTGCTTCATTCGCACCACCGTGCAGTGGGCCACGCAGTGAACCAATCGCACCGGTAACACACGAGTGAATGTCAGACAATGTTGAGGCACAAACACGCGCAGTAAAGGTCGACGCGTTAAATTCATGCTCTGCGTATAGAATTAGTGAGGTGTTCATCACGTCAGCATGCAGCTGTGACGGTGTTTTGTCGTGCAATAAACGCAGGAAGTGCGCGCCGATAGACTCTTCTTCTGAGTCCGTATCGATACGAACGCCGTCGTGAGTAAAGCGATACCAGTACAGCACGATGCCAGGGAAAGTAGCTAGAAAACGTTCAATATGGTCATCGGCTTCGTCGAAGCTCTCTTCTGTTTCCAGGTTACCCAGCATTGAACAGCCGGTACGCATAACATCCATTGGGTGTGCTGACTTTGGAATACGCTCCAATACGTCTTTGACTTCCTGTGGCAATACGCGCAGTGACTTTAAGCGTTTACGGTAGTCGTCAAGTTGCGACTGAGTTGGCAATTCGCCTTTTGCCAGCAGGTAGGCCACTTCTTCAAAGCTGACTTTTTCGGCCAGTTCTTTAATGTCATAGCCGCGATAGGTTAAGCCTGAACCACTTTTACCTACTGTACATAGCGCCGTTTCGCCGGCTGATTGTCCGCGCAAACCTGCGCCGCTTAGTTTCTTCTCTGCCATGGTAATTTCCTTTTTTCAATCTTGTTTGACTTGCGCCAGAGGCGCAAGCTACTGGCCCTGGTAACTTGCGCCTTTGGCGCAAGATCGGGTTATTTTTTAAATAGCTGATCGAGCTTTTCTTCGAAGTCGTGATAGTTCAGGAATTCATACAATTCCGCTCGCGTTTGCATATCATCGACAACCTCTTTCTGGTCGCCGTTCGCTAAAATACTATTGTAGACGTTCAGTGCGGCTTTGTTCATGGCACGGAATGCACTTAGTGGATAAAGCACAATTTCCACGCCCACATCGGCCAGCTCTTGTTTGTTAAATAAAGGCGTTGCACCAAACTCGGTGATATTGGCCAGCACCGGCACATCGAGTGCGTCAGTAAAGGCCTTGTAGTGTTCCAGCGTGTGCACGGCTTCGGCAAAAATTGCATCCGCACCAGCTTCGACACAGGCTTGTGAACGCGCAATCGCTGCCTCGATACCTTCCTGCTGGAACGCGTCGGTGCGAGCCATGATATAAAATTGATCATCGATACGTGCATCAACAGCCGCTTTTACACGGTCAACCATTTCCTGCTGGCTCACAATTTCCTTATTAGGACGGTGGCCACAACGCTTTTGCGCAACCTGATCTTCGATATGAAAACCTGCCGCTCCGGCACGACTCATTTCTTTTACCGTACGGGCAATGTTAAACGCCCCACCCCAACCCGTATCGGCGTCCACCAACAAAGGCAAGTCGCTGGCACCGGTAATACGACGAATGTCTTCACACACGTCGTTCAAAGAAGTCATGCCTAAGTCAGGTAAACCAAACGACGCATTTGCCACGCCTGCACCCGACAAATACAATGCTTTGTGGCCGACTTTTTCTGCCATCATGGCAGTGTAGGCATTAATAGTACCGACAATTTGCAATGGCTTTTCATCGGCAACGGCACGGCGCAATTTCGCGCCCGGGCTTTGTAATTGACTCATGATACTTCCTTATGTGCTTGTAGTTTTGTTTCAATGTTTTTGCGTGATGCGCTGATATGGCGGCGCATCAACAAATCGGCAAGTTCGCCATCACGGTTAGCAATAGCGGTAATAATCGCTTTGTGTTCGTCAAAGGCCCGCGACACCCGCGGGCCGTTCATACCCAGCTGCACACGGTACATGCGCACCAAAAAATACAACTCGTCACAAAGCATATTAATTAAATACTGATTTTTACTGGCCAGAATAATGCGATAATGAAAGTCCACATCGCCCGCCTCCTGATAATAACTTTCGCCTTCACGGACGCGCTGATCTTTAAGGTGTTGCTCTAATAACTTAGACAACGCATCGATTTCCTCGTTTGCCATTTTTTCCGCAGCTAAACGACAGGCTAACCCTTCTAATTCTTCGCGTATTTGATACAAGGCAATGAGGCTTTCATAACTTAAGGTCACTACTCGCACACCTGCATTCGGCGTCCGCTCAACCAGGTGACAGCGCTCCAGCCTTGCCAGTGCTTCACGCAACGGCGCGCGGCTTACATTAAATTGTTTGGCTAGGCCCGTCTCGGTTAATTTACTACCGGCGGCAATATCACCCTCGACTATGGCTTGTTGCACGGCATACAAAACCCGATCAGCCGACGTTACCGGTGATCTTAATGGGTTTTGTGGATCGTAAATTACTGTCATAATTAGCCGTTTTTTATGATGAAAGAAATTCGACAGCATTATGTCGACAATGC
Organism: Idiomarina sp.; assembly: GCF_019431395.1. Classification (NCBI taxonomy): domain Bacteria; kingdom Pseudomonadati; phylum Pseudomonadota; class Gammaproteobacteria; order Alteromonadales; family Idiomarinaceae; genus Idiomarina; species Idiomarina sp. The sequence continues at coordinate 719,551 of NZ_CP080268.1, read as the reverse complement.
GAAGGATATTAGCGCCAAATGGAAATTTTTTCAATGACAACTCTAAATATTGTCGACAATGTTGACGCGATAGCAAAAAACTCACCTGCTAGCTCTTATTTGCTACACTGCCCACTATGAACGATTTATTGGCACAGTTTTTTGATCTGAACCAGTTTAGCCAGGTCCCTTTGGCCGGCGAGTATAATAATTGGTTAGTCGCACTATCATATATAGTTGCGTTTGTTGCCTCTTTTGCTGCACTTAAAATTTTTGCGCGCGCTCTGGGACAACGCAATGCGCTGCGGCGTGAAGGGTGGCAACTTGCTACAGCATTCGTCGCCGGCATTGGCGTTTGGAGTATGCACTTTATCGGCATGCTTGCCTTTGAGCTGACTGTGGTGATGAATCACGGAGTTGCACTCACGCTGCTGTCTATCCTGCCGGCCATCGCAGGCAACTATGCAGCTTACTCGCTGCAACTCCAGATCAAACGCTTAGGCGAGCGCAAACGTTTGTCCGCGTTGCGCGAAAAATCATTGATTGTCGTATCTGGTAGCTTGCTGGGTGCGGGCATCGGCTTGATGCATTACATTGGTATGGCAGCAATGCAGCTACCCGCTGAGCTGCGTTATGATGTCGGTTGGTTTGTAACCTCAATCGTGGTCGCTGTAGTCTTAGGTGTTATCGCGATGACTACTTATCGCCATTACCTGCTGTCCGGCAGTCACGGAAAACGCTCGAACCGACTGCAGTTGAGTACGGCCCTAATCATTGCCGTAGCAATTTCTAGCATGCACTACATCGCCATGATTGCTGCAAGATTTTACCCGACATCCGCAACAGCATTGAATACAGGTTCCAGTCATGCTCAACATCAGTGGCTTATCTACGCGATAGCGCTGTCGGTCATCTTAATCGCTTTATTTGCGTGGCTTTCCTCGGCGTTGGATAAACGCTTACAGAATACCAGTCGCGCGATTCGACAGTCTGATCGTAAAATTCGTGAGCTTGCCTTTAATGATTCGTTAACAGGCCTGCCCAACCGTCGCTCGCTACTCGAGTATTTAGACAGCCAGCCGGCACAAAATCAGCAAGGCGAATGCCTCGCATTATTTTTACTGGATATCGATAAGTTTAAGGTGCTTAACAACACGCTCGGGCCAACGCTCGGCGACTTGCTGTTGCAGTCAGTAACACACCGGCTAGAGCGTATCCCGATGGACGTTCATATGGTGGCGCGCCCTAGTTCTAATGAATTTGCCGCAGTCGCTCGAATCCCATACGATGGCAATCCTGCCTCTGCCCAATCAAAAGCGTTGGAATTAGCGCGTTTAATGCAGGACAACCTGCAGCAGCCCTATTCGTTAAAGGATTACCGCCATCGTTGCTCACTAAGTATGGGACTCACCTTACTCAACGACAGCGCAGTGTCGGCGGAAAACCTGTTAGTACAAGCCGCCTTGGCGCTCTCCGAGGCCAAACGTTCGGGCTTAGGTCAAATACAGCTATATCATCGCGAAATGGCTGAGGCCATAGAAAAGCGCGTGCGTATTGAAGCTGACTTACGTTATGCAATTGAAAACAACGAACAGCTAGAACTATACCTGCAGCCGCAATTAAACGCGCAGCGTAAGGTCATCGGCGCGGAAGCTCTGATTCGCTGGCAACACCCCGAGTTTGGTTTTGTGTCGCCGGCAGAGTTTATTCCACTGGCCGAAGAGACAGGATTAATCATTGGTCTGGGTGACTGGATTAACGAACAAGCCTGTCAAATTATTAAGCAGTGGCAACAACTTGGCTTTAATCATTTAGTGTTATCAATTAACGTTAGCGCGCCACAGTTCCAACAATTGGACTTTGTCGACAAGCTCAACACACTCATTCATCACTACCAATTACCGCAGGGCAGTTTAAAGATCGAGTTAACGGAGAGCGTATTGATGCAAAACGTTGACGATGTAATTAACAAAATTGATGAACTCAAGCAATTGGGCATTCAGTTTGCGCTCGACGATTTTGGCACCGGTTACTCATCACTATCCTACCTAATGAAATTGCCATTCGATGTGCTCAAAATCGATGTGTCTTTTGTGCGTGACATGTTTGAATCGCCACAAAAAGAAGCCATCGTACAAACCATCGTTCAGCTGGCCCATAATCTGGGCTTAAAAGTCGTTGCCGAGGGTGTCGAAACGGAAAAACACTTTGACTACCTTTCGTCGTTAGGTTGCGACTATTTCCAGGGCTACTTGTTTAGCAAACCGGTGGCAGAGTCTGAGTTCAGGTCCCATTCGCTGATACTCGAATAGCTAGCGCAAAAATAATTCATTTTATCGTTTTTGGTTCCAATCTGTGGCCTTGCCTTGTAAAGTAAGGCCACTTTTTTCGACTGCGACTTTAGTCGAAATACGTTGCTAGTTAAATAAACAGTTGTTTTTAAATAATAAAATGGATAACAAGAATGGATCCTAAAAATATCGTCGATAAAGACGCAAGCTTCTTTGGTCAACCCGGCGGCTTGCAAACCCTGTTCTTTACCGAAATGTGGGAGCGCATGAGTTATTACGGCATGCGCGCGCTGTTAGTACTATTTATGACGGCTAGCCTGCAAGAAGGCGGTTTAGCTATCACGGTAGCCTCAGCCACCGCCATTTACGGCCTGTATACCGGCGCAGTCTATTTTATGGGCTTACCCGGCGGCTGGATTGCCGACCGCTTACTTGGCGGCCAACGGGCAACCTGGTATGGCGGTATTATCATCATGCTGGGTCACATCGTGCTGGCTATTCCTTCTGTGGCCAGTTTTTATATCGGTATGATTTTGGTAGTTCTGGGTACTGGCCTGCTGAAACCAAACATCACTGCCATGGTAGGCCAACTATACAGCTCTAACGATGATCGTCGTGACGGCGGTTATACTCTGTATTACATGGGTATCAACATTGGTTCAATCATCGGCTACTTTGTTACCGGTTATTTACAAGAAAATGCAGGTTACCACTGGGGCTTTGGTGCCGCAGCTGTTGGTATGGCACTAGGCTTGATCCAATACAAAATAACGCAACCTAAATTGAAAGGTGTCGGTGCCGAGCCACCCAAGCCATTATCACCGCAAGGTGCAAAACGCAGCTGGGGTATCATCGTTGCGCTACTCGCCGGCTTAACTGTATTCACCGTGGCTGCATTAAAAGGCATTGTCACCATCAACCCGGTTATCGTTGCCGAGAATGTTGCCATCGTATTCACCGTTATCTTCTTCGTCTACTACCTGTCGATCTTCTTGTTTGGTAAGTTAACAAAAGACGAAATGAAGCGCCTCGGTGCCCTGTTCCTGGTCTGTATTGCATCGACTATGTTCTGGGCAGGCTTTGAGCAAGCTGGTTCATCATTCAATTTGTTCGCTCGTGATTTGACCGACCGCGTTATCGGCGACTTTACTATTCCAACCACCTGGTTCCAGTCGCTTAACTCGATATTCCTGGTTACCCTATCGCCGTTTTTTGCCGCGTTATGGATTAACTTGAGTAAGCGCATGATCAACCCATCGTATGGCTTTAAGAGTGCGCTGGGTCTGATTATTATGGCAACCGGCTTTATCGTGATGTTCTTTGCCTCACAAGCCGCTGCCAGCGGCCTGAAAGTAGCGCCTTATTGGTTGGTAGCGGTTTACTTCATTCACACCGTCGGCGAGCTTTGCTTAAGCCCTGTTGCATTAAGTGCGGTAAGTAAACTGTCACCAAAACGTATGGCCGGTCAGTTGATGGGTGTGTTCGTTTTAACCTACGCTATGGGTAACGTTATCGCCGGCTTGCTGGCAGGCGGGCTGGACCCTGAAAACCCGCAGGCGATGCCGGAACTATACTGGACCATATTCGTATTCGGCGTCAGCGTCGGTGCAGTAGTTTTTGTCCTGGCATTCTTTACCCGTAAGTGGGAGAAACTTGCGCCAGACGACGGCGAAGACGACCACCCTGGTGCGGTTATCGACGCCAACGAACCTGTCGGTAAGCCTTAGCCTTTAATTCTGCCCGCGACCCCTTCGCGGGCATTTAGGCCGAATAGCCATCGGCCTGGTTGATATGGGCACCTCTCGCCCAAGAATGTTGGAGGGCATGGATGCCCGGAAACAAGCCACACGGACGTGCTTGGAGCGGTTCTTGGGCGAGAGGTGCCCGTGTCAAGCAAAAGCCGATGGCTACTCGGCCTCGCCTCACTTGCGCCAAACGCGCAAGCTACTTTTTATTTGATACGTAGATGGTGATGTGGCCTTTGGCGACGACGGTGTCGTCAGCTCGGCGGGCGACAACTTCAATCAATTGGTCGCCGGGGTGCCAGGTTTGTTCGCTGGCTTTTGCTTCGATGGTAACGTCACTGGTTGTTTTCGCCAGATACTCAACGTTCATGCCTTTTGGCAACCAACGCAAATGCTTGGGGATTGATGCTTCGGCAACGGCTCCCATGGCCATTTCCATGCCGTTGCAAACGGCAATAGCATGCACCGTACCAATGTGGTTTTGCACCGCTTTGCGTTTTTTAAACGTTAACTGACAAAAGTTAGGTTCGAGTACCTGAATACGCGGTTTGATGGTAGCAAAGTACGGTGCTTTGCGGGCAAACATGGTCGAAAAAAGCCAGCGGCCGCCGGGATATTTCAGGCACTTTTTATACAATCTAAGTAAGTAGTTATCAGTCACTTTTCATTACCTGTATGCGGTTAAGACGGCATAATATCGCATGGAATGGTGATACGTTCATCATCCGCGTCAAACGGGATGGTGCCGTGCCAGCAATAACTCGGAAAAATCACACACATGCCCGGTTGCGGACAGACGGCTTTATCAATCTGTTCTTTTCCTTCCAGACCCAGTGAGGTTTCGCCAAACTTTATCCAGCCCTTTTTATCAGGGTCATCTGCGCTGACTTGCTCAGGCACACTTAAATAAGTACACATCGAAAGCCACCCTTCCGGGTGAACATGATTGGTATGAAAGCCCGTTTTGAATAGCTTAACAGACCAACTACCACTAAAATGATAGCTTCCGGTTTTACGTGCGGTGACGGGGTGGGTCTTATCATCAGGCAAAGATGCTAAATAATCATCGATATAACGCGTCAGACTTTGTTTATAGGCGTTAATGACAGGGTCATCCATTGCCAATAGTGAGCCGACGGTTTGTGTGCCGCCCCGCACAGACTGGTCCAGTGGTTGATGTTTAGTTTTATGCAATTCTCGAATGCGTTGCGTTAACACATCCCAAAACTGTTCCAGCGAATCATAACCATCAGGTGTTGGTAAAAATCCAACCTTAACGTAGCGCTGGTAATCGTTCAGGTAATCAAATTTTTGGGTGTCGCCACTGAGTTTCCAGCACAAGCCTTTGTAGGCGTGCACCTCCTGATCTAACGGCTGGTTTTCGTGCGCACGATCGAGTAATGCTAATGCTTCCTGATAACGTTGTTGACGCAGGTATAAATTGGCCTGGTCAATCAGGTAGCGTGGATGGCGCGGTTGTTGCTGTAACGTTTTGTCGTAACAGACTTCTGCTTGTTGCCAATCGCCGGCACGAAGCAGCGCGCCACCTTTTAGGTGCAACAAGCTGTGTACTTCGCCAAAGCGCTGCAGAAATTCATCAAGCAAAGCATTAGCCTGTTGTTCCTGCTGCGCCCTGTATAAATGCGATAAATAGGAATAAGCCAGCGCCAGAGAGTCGGGCTGGCGACTTAGCGCCTGGTTGAATGATTGTAAAAATAACTCGTTGTTACCATGCTCCCAGTAGAGTTTATTGAGTGCCTCATGCGCGGGAACAAAATCATTTTGTAGCTCTAATACCTGTCGTAAGATTTTTTCTGCTTGCTCGTAATCACCATCGTCGTAGGCTAGACAACCGATCTGGAACAAGCGTTGTGGCTCATTAAATCTCCCTTTGAGCTCTGCATAAATTTTACGCGCCTCTACGGTGTGTTCGATATAGCGGTAAACCAACGCCAGATTGAATAATAACGTTGGCTCGTCCGGCCAGCGTTTCAGTGCTGTTCGGATAGTTTTTTCGGCAGCGTCAAACAATTTGTAGTCAAGCTCAGCACGCCCTTTTAACAAGTAGGCTTTTAAATAGTCAGGCTTTTGCGAAACCGCTTTTTCAGTCGCATGTGCAGCAGCCAAATAATCACGAGACTGATAATGCACTGACGCCAGGTTGTACCAAGCATCAACTAAACTGCTGTCTAATTGCAATGCTTGCAGATAATAACGCTTAGCTGCCCGCAGCTGCTGGCTGGACTGCAAAAAGTTGGCAAAATTCGATAGCACCGAGGGCTGCTTTGGATTGAGTTTTAAACTTCGCTCAAAATAACCCAGAGCTCGGGCGGGCGCTGCCTGTTTTGTTGCTAACGCCAGTAAATGCAAAATATCAGGATGATTGGGTGATTGCTTATCCAGTTGCGTTGCTATTTGCTCCGCGACTGAAAACTGCTGGTTTTGTAAGGCACTGACCGCTTGCTGAAACTGCTGCGCCAGAGTTGATTGATTTTGCGCCATAACGCCTATACTGCCCGCTAGCTAACATTATTATAAGAATCTATTTACAATAACATAACTTTTAACGCTGTTGCTTACGTCGCGATTTTTTATTTGATACATCGCTTGGTCAGCGAGCTTCAGCCAGTCTTCAAGCCTTCGATTTTGTTCGTTAGCCGTGACGATACCAATACTCGGGCCAGCATAATCAATAACTCTGTTGAGCGTTCTAAACCGCCCGCTAGTTAGCGACGCAAGCAACTTATGCAGGATCACCTCGGACTGCTGTGCGTCATCTGAATCTGCCTCTTGCACCACCGCAAATTCATCACCACCAATACGAGCGACGATTGCCGTTGTCGGTAAATGCGATATCAGCGCTTGTGCAATGGCGATTAAAAAGCGATCGCCCTCGTCATGACCGTATAAATCGTTAATCGCTTTGAAACCATCAAGATCAATATAGGCAACGTGCAAAGGTCGTTTAACGGTTTTCTGTAACTCTATTACCTGGCTGGCTAAACCGCGGCGATTCCATAACCCGGTCAGTGGGTCGGTATGAGCGCTTTGGCGCAGCTCGGTTTGTTCGTGTTGCAAGCGTTCGATCATTAAATCCCGCTCGACTTGCCGGGCGATCAGTGAAGTGAAAATATCAAATAATTGGCTGGTTGCTTCTGATGGTTTTTGTTGTTCGGTACTTGCTGCACATAACGTACCGTAAAGCTCTTGTTGCTCGCCAACGTATACCGGACGGCTAACGTAACTTGTTATGCCCAACTCACTGGCAGCTTCAGAGTCGCCCCAGCATTGGCTTACGTCGTCGGTCTCGTATTGTCTTTGTTCGATTGCTCGCCGACACAAGGTATCGCTCCAGGGGACTTCTAATCCCTCAGGAATAGACAAACTGCCTGAATTGATGGCATGCATGATTGACTGCACACCGCGCTCCTCGTCAACTCGAGTCAAATAAACAGACTCAAACGAGGTCACGGTCTGTAAAATTCTAAGCAGCGACGGCGCCAGGCTGTCTGTTTGCTTGGTGTTACGCAACGCCTCAGCTAAATCTGCCAACGCCAGTTTTTCATCAACCAAATCAACGCGCCTATAACGTGAAGTTCGTTATGATGGTAGCAAAGTTATCCAGTATGTTCGAACTGAGTCGGATAGACGGATATATAAAGGGCGCGGTAGCGCCGCTCGATGAGCGAACACAAACCACGCCTCAGGAGTTACCTAACGGCTTTTGCCTAAAAGTTACAGGCTGGCAAGCGCCTCGTTAAGGATTGAACAAGGACGCATTGCGGCTGATACTTTTTCAGGGTTTGGCTGGTAGTAACCGCCAATATCAACTTTTTTACCCTGAATGCTGTTCAGCTCATCAATGATCGCCTGCTCGTTACCGGAAAGTTTCTCCGACAGCTTAGCAAAACGCTCTTTAAGTTCAGCGTCATCGTTTTGATTCGCTAACGCTTCTGCCCAGTACATGGCCAGGTAGAAGTGTGAACCGCGGTTATCAATTTCACCCGCTTTACGCGATGGTGACTTGTTTTCTTCCAGGAACTTCGCCGTAGCAACGTCCAGACTATCCGCCAACACTTGCGCACGTTGGTTATCAAAAGTACGGCTCAGGTGTTCAAGCGAAGCAGCCAGTGCCAGGAACTCGCCTAACGAATCCCAACGTAAGTGGTTTTCTTCTACAAACTGTTGCACGTGTTTAGGCGCAGAACCACCCGCTCCTGTTTCGAATAAGCCGCCACCGTTCATTAACGGCACAATAGACAACATCTTAGCTGATGTACCCAGCTCCAGAATTGGGAACAAGTCAGTCAGGTAGTCACGCAGCACGTTACCGGTAACCGAGATGGTGTCCTTGCCGTCTTTTACCCGTTGCAGGGTGTGACGAGTGGCTTCTACCGGCGCCATGATTTGAATATCAAGCCCATCGGTATCGTGCTCTTTCAGGTATTCTTCGACCTTTTTGATTAACTGCGCATCGTGAGCACGGTTGCTGTCTAACCAGAACACGGCCGGCATGCCACTTAAACGAGAACGGTTTACTGCCAACTTAACCCAGTCACGGATTGGCGCATCTTTAACCTGACACATACGCCAGATGTCACCCTTCTCAACGTTGTGTTCAAAGACAACGTCACCCGCTTGGTTCAATACTTTGACAACGCCGTCTGCGGCAATTTCAAAGGTCTTGTCATGTGAACCGTATTCTTCGGCTTTTTGCGCCATCAAGCCAACGTTCGGTACCGTACCCATGGTTGCTGGATCAAAAGCACCGTTTTCTCGGCAGAAGTTAATGGTTTCCTGGTAAACACCCGCATAACAACGATCAGGGATCATAGCTTTAGCGTCTTGGCGACTGTCATTTTTGTCCCACATTTTGCCCGAATCACGAATCATTGCAGGCATTGACGCATCAATGATGACGTCACTCGGTACGTGCAGGTTAGTAATACCTTTGTGCGAGTTAACCATAGCCAGCTCAGGCTGTTTCGCGTAAACCGAGTTTAAATCTGACTCGACTGCGTCACGTTGCTCTGCGGTTAACTTATCCAATTTGTTGTAAAGGTCACCAATACCATTACTTGGATCAAACTCGATTTCTTTCATCAGGTCGGCATGTTTTTCTAATACGTCTTTAAAGTAAACACGCACCGCATGACCGAACATGATCGGATCTGACACCTTCATCATGGTGGCTTTTAAGTGCAACGACAGCAGTACGCCCTGCTCTTTGGCCGCCGCCGTTTCTTTTTCAAAGAACGCCTGTAACTGCTTCTTGCTCATAACCGCCGCATCGACAACTTCACCTGCCAGTACCGGTACGGATTCTTTTAATACCTGCTGCTGACCATTGGCTTCTAAAACAATTTTAAAGCTGTCATCTTGTGCCGAAGTGGTTGACTTTTCGCTACTGTAAAAGTCACCGTCATTCATGTGTGCAACGTGTGACTGCGAATCTTTCGACCACGCGCCCATGCGGTGAGGGTGTTTCTTCGCATAGTTTTTAACGGCACTCGGTGCACGACGGTCAGAGTTACCTTCACGCAACACCGGATTAACCGCACTGCCTTTGACTTTGTCATAGCGCGCACGAATGTCTTTTTCTTCGTCGGTTTGCGGATCAAACGGGAAGTCAGGTAACTTGTAGCCTTGTTCCTGTAATTCTTTAATACATGCCGTCATCTGTGGAATAGACGCACTGATGTTTGGCAGCTTAATGATGTTGGCTTCTGCCGTTTTCGCCATTTCGCCTAATTCTGCTAATGCGTCAGACTGACGTTGTTGCTCGGTCAGATACTCGGGAAATTGAGAGATAATACGACCTGCCAAAGAAATATCACGGGTCTCTACCGCAACGCCAGCGGCCTTAGTAAAGGCTTCAATAAAAGGCAACAGCGAATATGTTGCCAGACGCGGCGCTTCGTCCGTCTCAGTGTAAATAATCTTTGCTTTATCAGTCGACATAGTCATTCCTATTCGTTGGACCAAAGTAAAAATCGTTAAATAAGTGGCGCGAATTATAGAGGATTTAGGGTCTAATTACCATTCGCCCGTATTTTCCATCGACGCCCAAGGCTCTTGTGGCGCAAGATGTTCGCCTTCCTGTAACAACTCAACAGAAATATTATCCGGTGACCGCACAAAAGCCATATGACCGTCTCGCGGCGGCCGGTTAATAATCACACCGTTGTCCATTAGCCGTTGACAAGTTTCATAAATATTAGCGACACGGAATGCCAAATGACCAAAGTTACGCCCGCCGTCATAAGTTTCCGGATCCCAGTTATAAGTCAGTTCCAGCATCGGTGATTTGGTTTCCTCCGCCCGTTCTGCATCGTCAGGCGCAGCCAGAAAAACCAGCGTAAAGCGGCCTTTCTCATTCTCTTTACGGTACATTTCTTGTAAGCCGAGCAGCTCACAATAAAAGTGCAACGACTGTTCTAAATTATGCACTCGAACCATGGTGTGTAAATAACGCACAGTTAACTCCTTTTCTGTTTTGTTACCGCTGTTACGAATTTCTCTAACTGTTAGATTAGTTAGCCACCTCAAGTCTCCAACAAATAACCCTAAGCCAGCCCCCGTTAACTGAACTTTCGCATTACTGCGCGGGTGCCGATACGCAACTTTTGCGCTAGCGGAAAGCGCTTAAAGGTAGACTTTGCCGTACCCGACGTGAAGGCCGTTTGTTTGCTGTAATCAATGGCAGCGTCGACGATAACGGGTTTGCCCTCTTCGGCAAATCGCACGGCGTTTAAAATCCCATCATCGATTGCTTCATCGTTGTTAATTAATACGTACTCTGCGCCAACACCTTTTGCTATTCCTTCGAAGTCGGCACGGCCCAATGTCGTGCAGGGCTTACGGTTGTACGGCATGGCCTGCGCCTGGGCAATTTGCGACAGTTCGCCGTCATTAAAAACGAAATACATGACGCCGAGCTTGTGCTTTGCTGCGGTCAGAATTTCCATACAGGTCATCATAAAACAGCCGTCACCGACGATGGCGAAGACTTGTTTTTCGGGATGGCTAAACTTAGCGCCAATAGCTGCCGGCACCGCATACCCCATCGCATTAAAATCAGTCGGCGTCAGTAAGGTGGCAGGCTCTGCTAAAGGATAAAGCTCGGCGGTTAAGAAGGTATGGTTGCCGTCGTCCAATACGGTGATGGCATCGTCGTCCATGTGCTGTCGCAGGTGATTAAAAAAGCGTGCGGGATTAACACGGCCATTACTGTCGTGATCAAGCCATTGCTGCTGATAATCTGCTTTGCGCTTCTCGATACCGTTAACCAAACTAATGTTTTTTTCGCGTTTTTTGTCAGCTTTCAATTGTTCTAATAGTTCATCCGTAAACGCTTGCGCATCGGCGACGATAGCCACTTTAGCGGGATAATTTTGGTTAAATACGGCGCCATCGATGTCCACGTGAATTAATTTATCGGGCACTTCGGCACTAAAACTGCCGGTCGGTATTTCGGAAAACCGCGTGCCGATGGCCAGTAACGTGTCACATGAGTCAAATGCCCATTGTGCCGCCGGCACGGCTGATGGGCTGAAGCCAAACCCAGCGTGTAGCGGATGATTATGAGGGAAGGAAGATAACCCCTGTAGCGTCGTCGCGACCGGCATTTGCAGTTGTTCGGCTAGCTGTATTAATTGTTTTTTTGCATGGCGCGCGCCCCAACCAATAAACATCGCCGGGTATTTGGCTTCGCGCAGCAGCTTTGCAGCCTTACTAACTAACTCCGGTAGATCGTCATTTGCGAGAACCGGTTGCTGCTCTAAAAAGTCCGCATACGGAATCGGTTTTGGCACTCGGTCAGTAAACAATTGTAGGTTAACCGGTATTTCGACCAACACCGGACCCGGCTTGCCGCTAATCGCTTTTTGATAAGCGCGGTAAATGGTTTCCACGATTTCGTTTTGATGGCCCACCCGGTACGCCGCCTTAGTCAGCGGTTTAGCAAGCTCCATTTGGTCAACACCGTGCAGCTGAAAACGGTTACCCGTATCGGTACGAACGCCACCGGACAGGATCAACATGGGTATGCCGTCTAAGAACGCTTCGCCAATGCCACTTGCAGCATGCGTAAAGCCGGCTGCGGGGACAATCGCTAACACACCAATTTCGCCACTTCCTGCTTTAGCTGCACGACTAACACCGTCAGCCATGAACGCCGCGCCGCCCTCGTGAGTCACCAACACCGGTTCGATTTGCTCGCTGCTGTTAAGCGCGTCATAAAGCTCAGTATTATGCACGCCGGGTATGCCAAAGGTGTGTTTAATGCCCAATTGTTCCAGTGCAAATACCGCCAACTCTGCTGCATTTTTTTTCATCGTTATTGCTCCAGGTGCTGTATGCTTAAATCGAATCCAGCGCCCGGTTCGATAAATCGTTTCATGATTTACTGACGACGGTTCAGCTATTTTTATTCGTTGTGATTTAGCCGATGCCGTCTTTCACTCCAGTCAGGCAAGAATTTATCCATCAAAGCATAAAATCTTGCATTATGGTAGCGTTCGTACAGGTGAGTTAGCTCGTGCACCACGACGTATTCGAGGCTTTGCGGCGATTTTTTAACTAAGTCAAAGTTAAGCCAGATTTTCTTTGTTCGAATATTGCAACTCCCCCAGCGCGTTTTCATTTTGCGCACGCCAAAATCACTCGCTTGCACCTGCATTATGGGTTGCCAATGCAACAATAGCTCACTAATTTGCTGTTTCAGCTGGCTCCGGCACCAGCGCTCAAGTCGTTGTGTGACTGCGCTTTCGTCATCGGGCTGCGCTAGCTGTACGATGATTTCATCGTCAACGATAGTCACCTTGCTTGCACCTTGTCTTAATGCCAGCCGATAATCACGGCCGCGATAGGGAATCATTGCGCCATCGACGAGCGGTGCAGAAGCCAACTCCGGGCGCTCGGCAAACCGTTGCTGTTGTTCTGTTATCCATTCACTGCGGGACTCAATAATGGCGACGATATCTTCGTGTGGCCACTGCCGGGGCGCAGATACATGAACCTGGGTTGCGTTTTTGATCTTTAAATAGAGGTGTTTTGTGCGCTTTCGCTCAATCACAACCTGATGCGGTCCAATTTGCAAACTTCACCTCCGTTTAACTAGCGATCTTTTAACAACGCTTTGAGTTCCCGTATCTCACGTTGCAAATCAGCCATGCTCGGTTCCGGCTCCTGTTCACTGGCCAGTTCTTCGCGTAAGCGGTCAGCTTCGGCACGGCTCTCTTTATCCATCACGTTAACGACAATACCTATCACCATGTTTAAAAATGCAAACGCCGTTAAAAAGATAAACGACATGTAAAACATCCAGCTGAGTGGATACACTTCCATGGTTTCGTACTGAATATCAGTCCAGTCTTCGAAGGTCATCACCCGGAACAGCGTCAACATGGATATCGCGATGTTTTCCCACAAAAACGGATTGATATCAGCAAACAAATAACTGCCAACCGCTGCGTAAATGTAAAAAATGATGAACATTAACAGCACCACATAGCCCATCTGCGGCAAGGCTTTTAGCAGTGATGTAATCAGCGTGCGTAGTTCAGGGATTATGGAAATCATCCGCAGCACCCGGAAAATACGCACTAAGCGCGCTAACAGGGCTAGCTCAGAGTCGTTAACCGGAATTAAACTAACCACCACAACCAGGGTATCGAAAACATTCCAGCCGTTTTTAAAGAAATTACGTTTATCGTGGTCAGCAATAAAACGGATGCTAATTTCAACCACAAAGAATACCGTAATAAACCAATCCAGGCCGAGCAGCAGTTGGTTCATGATTCCCGGTAGTTCGTAGGTTTTCGCGCCAATTTCTAAGGCTGAAATAATAATCACGCTAATGACCGCAAATTCGAACAAACGGTTACTCTTTAGCGTTACCAGGCGACTTTTCAGATTCTCGTACATTAGCTTCTATTCACCTGCTTGGTAATCACACAAATAGCCAATACAACACACCGGCTAGCATTAGTCGGTAAATCACGTAAGGCCACATACCGAAAGCATTGAGCCACTTTAAAAATAAGTGAATTGCAGTAATGGCGGTAATAAACGATGCGATGCCACCAATTAAAAAGCCTGTCCAGTCAACCGCTATCGACTCGCTCCAGATGGTTAACAATTTAATTGATGCAGCCGCAATGGTTATCGGGATAGCCATAAAAAACGAAAATTTAGACGCCGTTTCGCGGTCTAACCCCATAAACAAGCCCGCAGTGATGGTAGCGCCTGAACGAGAGGTGCCCGGAATTAACGCCAATGCTTGAGCCAGCCCCACAATGATTGCATCTAACCAACCAATATCGGTGAGTTGCCGCTGGCCTCTGCCCCAACGATCGGCCGCTGCTAGTAGCACAGCGAAAACAACTGTGGTGGTAATAATCACACCCACCGCACGTAACACAGAGTCAATGTAATCAAGCAAGAACACGCCGGCAACGCAGGCGGGTATGGTGGCCATAACAACCATCCAGCCCAAGTGGCTTTGGCCGAGGTTACGCCGCGCGGGAATTGAGCGAAGCCCGTCAACAAGCAATGTTGCAACGTCTTTTCTGAAGTAAAGAACTACCGCAAGCAAGGTGCCGACATGCACTGATAAATCAAAACCGACGCCTTGGTCGCTCCAGCCCGTCAGCGCGGGCATTAAAATGAGGTGTGCCGAACTCGATATCGGCAAAAACTCAGTAATTCCCTGCACAATCCCTAGTATAATGGCTTGCCACAAATCCATGAGATACCCTGTAAAATCACGTGATACTGCAAAAATTTAGGCAGGCATTATAGACTGAATAAACAGCCAGCGTCATAGCTTTGCATGTAATTTTTTTACCACCGTATCGGCAGCTTTATCGTCCACTAAAAAGCAAAGATTATGATGACTAGCTCCCTGACACACCATACGGATAGTTGCCGGCGAAGCGGCTTGCAGAACACTCGGCGAAATATCGCCGAAATGACCGATGTCATTGCCGATGACAGCGATAAGAGTGAGTCCCGATTCAATATTAACGTGGGCAAACTGCTGCAATTCAGTCAGCATAGCCTCCGCTAACACGGTATCGCCATTAGCTTTAGAGCCTTCTTCATCCAGCGTAATGGCAATACTCACCTCAGACGTAGTAACCAGATCAACACTAACGTCGTAGCGCGCTAAAACATCAAATAGCCGCGCCAAAAAACCAGTAGCATGCAACATATCAACGCTATGCACAGTCAATAGTGTTTGATTTCTGCGCAGCGCCAGCGCTCTAATCGACGGCCTTTCAACCGGGGTGGCAGAAATCAAGGTTCCGCCCTGCTCGGGTTTGCGGCTATGACCGACAAAAACATCAATACCATGCTCTATAGCAGGCTTTAAGCTTTTAGGGTGTAACACTTTTGCGCCAAAAGTCGCCAGCTCAGCGGCTTCAGCAAAGCTGATTTCAGCTAATGGACGGGCATCTTCGCACACACGTGGATCGGTGGTGTAGATGCCTGCGACATCTGTCCAGATATTGAGGCGTTGCGCTTGCATAGCGGCCGCAAATAGCGCCGCGCTGTAATCACTGCCACCTCGACCCAACGTGGTGGTATAGCCCTCAGGCCCCGAACCAACAAACCCTTGCGTAACCATTGCATCACCCGCTTGCAAACGTTGCTGCAGTGGCTGACAGGCTTGTTGCATAGCAACCCAATCAGGACTTGCCTGACCATGGCGTCCATCGGTAGGTAAGAAGTCACGCGCGTCAACGCATGTTGCGCTGCCGTTGTACTGACGCCAGATTGCCGCAAACAACTCACTGGAACAGCGCTCACCAAAGCTTAAAATGAGATCGCGCCGGCGTAAAAGCGCTATTGTAGATGTCGGACACGGAGCGACAATAATGTCGATGAGTTGCTGATGCAGTTGCTGTAAAGCCTCGGTACAGCGCGTATCCACATGAGCCTGTTCGGCTATGTGTTGATGCCGCTGGATGATTTCATCAGCCAGCCGCTGACGTTCCACCAGCGTTTGTGATTCACTTATTGCAATAAGGCGATTGGTAATGCCTGCGCAAGCACTAACCACCACCAACGTAGGTGCTTTTTCTGCACAAATAATAGCGACGCATGCGCGAATCGCATCGGCATCGGCCATACTGGTGCCGCCAAACTTTGCGACTTGAATAATAGCGACCTGTTTAGATATGGGGGTTACTGACATGATCTGACCCTGAACAAAACAACACAACACAACGTTCAGAGAGCTTGCAACGATATACTGGCTACGTATAGAGGACTGCAGAAGCTCTCCACCAAATGGTGACAGCTACAGGTGTTCAAACCCGATAGCCGATAGCAACTTACCCCACAATTGCTACCTCGGCGGCCACTCCCCTGATTGAGTCACCCCGGGTGGGTTATTCTGACTCAACGACCTGAGTGCCGCGCCTCTTCCTGCGCTTAGTAAATCACAAATACTCTGCAAAAATCAATTCAAACTAACCGTTCAGGTGTACATTTCGATACGATTTCGACCATTATCTTTAGCTTTATAAAGTGCTTTATCGGCATGACCAAGCAGGGTTTCTGCATCGTAGCCCGGACGCCAAACTGCGATACCCCCACTAAAGGTTACCTCATGCTCACAAATTGGCGTGTCCGCAATAAGTTCCCGTAGCCGCTCGGCTAATTGGTATGCTTGCCGGCTACTGGTATTGGGCATCAGTACGGCAAATTCCTCGCCACCCCAGCGTGCCAGAAAGTCCTCACTACGTAGGTTTTGCTGTAAATAAGTTGCCAATGACTGCAACACAGAATCACCAAATAGATGCCCAAACTGATCATTTACGCGTTTAAAATGATCAATATCGACAAGCAGCAACGCAAACGGCTGTTGTTTGCGCTCAGCATCAACAACGTATTTATGTAACTGTTGGTCGAAACGCTGACGGTTGTTCAACCCTGTTAACTTATCCGTGTTAGCGATGATTTCTAGCTGTTCACGGTTTTGCTGTAACTGCAACATAGCATCAGCTCGGGTACGTTCATAAAACCTGAACAGCATGATGTGTGCAATCAGCACTTCAATAACGTTCAATACACCGCCAAGTGATAGTTGGTATGTGAGACCCGCCTGAACATGCCCGTATACGATATAGGTGGCATAGCTAAAGAATACGATGGATACCAGGGTTCCCATGCTGCGGCCAAGCAGAAAAAATGCCACGGGCGGTATTAACGTTGCCCATACGATACCGTAGTTATTACCACTCCAGACCGTCAGGAACGCCCAAATAATTGTGATGAACAGGATGGTTACTGCCCAGCCTGCCACTTTTACATTCCCTGTTTTACGAAAATACCAGTAAATACAGAGCGATAACGTTAAGCCGATAGCATCAATAAAGGCGATTTCTTTAGCATCGAAAAGAAATAGGTTCAGCGCGGTAACAACGCCGGCAAGTATGCAGACAAATAGAAGTAAGTGATAAATGAGCTTGGCACGGTGAAAGTCGCCGTGATGGCGTGGAATATGAGAAAAGTTTTTATACCAAAACGACAACATAAGATACTGATACCTCGATAGAAGTATCAGTATCTTTTAGGTATTTGAGCATTAAGTCAAATAAAACTTATTTCTTTTTCAGTGAATTCATATCAATTACAAAGCGGTATTTTACGTCGCCTTTCTTCATTCGCTCATAAGCTTCATTGATGTTCTCGATATCAAGCATTTCGACATCACAGTGAATGCCATGCTCACCGCAAAAGTCGAGCATTTCCTGAGTCTCAGGTAACCCACCGATTAACGATCCAGCAATGACGCGACGCTTTAAGACCAGCGCCCCCGCCTCTAGCGGCGGTTCAACTGATTCAAGTAAACCAACAATGATGTGTGTGCCATCATACTTCAAACAGTTTAAATACGGGTTCAGGTCATGTTTTACCGGCACCGTATCAAGCATGAAGTCAAAGCTTTCAGCAACATCCTGCATTTGTTGTTCGTCAGTCGAGATCACCACATGATCAGCGCCCTGCTTTTTCGCTTCTTTCACTTTAGATTCAGAGCGAGTAAAGATGGTCACTTCTGCCCCTAATGCCTTAGCAAACTTAACGCCCATATGGCCTAAGCCGCCCATGCCAATAACGCCCACTTTGTCACCTTTTTTTACACCATAATGACGCAGCGGTGAATAAGTCGTTATACCGGCACATAGCAATGGCGCGGCTTTAGCCGGATCAAGCGACTCCGGTACTTTTACGACAAAACGATCGCTGACGACGATACCTTCTGAGTATCCACCATAAGTAACCGAGCCATCGTGCAGGTCTTCGCCGTTATAAGTTGGTACCATGCCGTTTAAGCAATACTGCTCCAAGCCATCATGACAAGCTGAACAGTCACGGCATGAATCAACCAGGCAACCTACGCCAACCGTGTCCCCCGGTTTGTACGCTGTCACCTTAGCGCCTACCTCAGTAACCCGGCCGATAATTTCGTGCCCGGGTACGACAGGATAGACAGAGACACCCCAGACAATTTCAACATAGTGAATATCGGTGTGGCAGACACCGCAATAATCAATCTCAATCGCGACGTCATCATCTCTCAATTGACGACGCTCAATCGGATGCTCGGCCAGACCTGAGGTTTCCGATTTTGCTGCATAAGCTTTTACCATAATGAAATTCCTTATTTGAGGGTGTAACTGAACACAACTGCAATGTAATACTAATAAGGCATGGCAATGGATCCATAGCAAACGTTGCATCTAGCTGCATCGCGGCATACTATGAAATCTTTACAATAAAAATAATAGTGTTTCACATGCGTCAGGTGTTCTTCTTTTTTACTGTTTTATCCATTGTTTTAGCGGTTACCAGTTCGCCGCGCGTTCATGCGCAATCCGATGCACAGTATAACTTACCTGACCTGGCAGACAGCAATTCGTTACAACACTATGTACGGCAGGTTTGGACGACTCGTGAAGGGTTGCCGCACAATTCAGTCAATGCCATGGTACAGGATCAAAGCGGCTACCTGTGGCTGGGCACCTGGCAAGGCCCCACGCGCTTCAATGGCCGGGATTTTGAAATTTTTGACGATGTAAGAGTTACCGGCCTACCTGATATTGGTATTTATACCGTCGCACTCAACCGATGCAATGGCAGTTTGTACGTGGGTGGTGCACGCGGCGGCATCAGCCGTTATGACGAGGGTAGTTGGCGCGAACTGGAGCCGGCTCCGCCCTTTATCAACCAGCTTTCAATTGATGACCAATGCAACTTATGGGTGGCGAGCAGCGAACAAGGATTGCTGTTTTATGAAAATGACGAACGCTCGGTAGCTTTTACCACAGAGCACGGACTGCCCTCCAATGCGGTTTACCAAAGTGTCATCGACGCTAACGACAACCTTTGGGTCGCGACCAATAAAGGACTCGCTGTAAAAACAGCCAACAGCACACAGTTTACTGTAATTGATTCAGTGCCGGGTAACTTGATCCGAGAGTTGCATTTGGGTCCTGATGACAAATTGCTGGTCGGCACAGAACAAGGTCTTTATCGACAACAATCAGATAACGACTTCGTACCTTTTATACCAGAGTTGAAAGCAAGTATCAGCACCATTCACCACAGCCCTGATGGCTACCTATGGATCGGCACCTATCGTCAGGGTGTATGGCGCTATGACGGTCGTAGGCTAGATTCACTCAACGTTGAAAACGGTTTACCAAACAACCACGTGTTGGATATACAAAATGACCATGAGGGAAGTATCTGGGTATCTACCCACGGTGGTCTGGTTCAATTTCGTGATGCGTTATTCAACACCTACTCTAAAGCCCATGGCTTAGCTGGCAACTACGTTAGAGCCGTTTATCAGTGGCAAGGTGCCTTGTATGTTGGTACCAGCAATGGTGTCAGTCGTATCGATGCCGAGGGCGTTCACACTGTTGGCCCTGCTACTGACATTCCTAATCAATCGGTTCTATCGCTGGCAGAGTATCAGGGCAACCTGGTTATCGGTACCTACACTGGCGGAGCATATGTCTGGAACGGAAACACGATAGTTGAGCATTGGCACAGCGAAAACATTCTGCCGGACAATGAAGTTCGGCAAATCGCAGTGCACCCGGACATAGGAATTGTAATGGGCGGCCCCGGTGGCCTAACCCATATCCATAACGACAATATCAGCTACGTCACCCAGGTTGATGGCCTTAAAAATAACTACACCACGGCACTATCGTTCGATCACCAGGGCCAGCTTTGGGCAGGCTCTGTCAGCGGGGTTGTTAAGATAGCCTTGCAGAATAATGGCGATCACTTTAGTTACCAAATTGAACCGGTAGACCTGTCGACATTAAATGATGCCGAATTGGTGTTTCAAATTCAGGAGTACCAGGGGTACCTATGGTTTGCCAGCGATCGAGGGCTTATTATCTACAACGCGGATGACGATAGTTGGCGTATTTTTAATCGCGATACTGGTTTACCTTTTGATAATTATTTATCCGTCGCCTTTGATGGAGCCGCAAATCTGTGGTTGGGAACTAACCGCGGTGCACTTTTAATCCCCCATGATGCGTTTACCGCGACTTTGAGCAATCCGCAAAAGCCACTCATCTATCACCGCTATACCGAGGTCGATGGCATGAGTAACTCACAGGTCAATAGCGGTGGTCCCGCCCTGTTTAGAACCAGTGACGGGAATTTATGGTTTGCCACGGCGACCGGGGTATCTGTAATTGACCCGGGCTCGATCAGTAAACTTGCGGCAACGCCTCCGCCAACCGTTATTGCTACTGTTACCGCGGATGGCGAGACACTGAGCTATGGCGAGCGCGTGGCAGCCGACACCCAGCGTCTTGCTTTTGATTACGCAGGGCTGGGTTACTTGATGTCAGAACAGATACGCTATCAAGTACGATTGGTCGGTTTTGATCAAGATTGGGTAAACAAAGGTCGTTTTACTACCGCAGAATACACCGCCCTGCCAGCCGATGATTATTTATTTCAGGTGCGAGCAGCCTACCCCGGCGGAGAATGGAGTAAACCCGCGACATTTGCATTTAGCCAATCAGAACACTTCTGGCAACGACCAATGACCTGGCTATTATTAGGGCTAGGCACTCTCTTGTTGGCCGGGTTTATTGTTCGCGCTCGACTGCGTTATTTGGATCGCAGCCGACAGCGGCTTGAAGCAATGGTAAAAGAAAAAACCACGGAGTTAGAAGCTATCGCACGCCAGGATCCGTTAACAGGATTGGGCAACCGCCGCGCATTTGATGAGCGTTTAAAACTCGAAGTTAAACGCAGTGCCCGTTCTGGTGGCTTACTATCCTTAGCCATTATCGACGTAGATTATTTTAAACAGGTTAACGACGAGTTTTTACATACCATTGGTGACCAGGTACTGATAGAGCTTGCCAGACGCTTGCGGCGAATACTTCGGGATATTGACTACGCTGCCCGCTGGGGTGGAGAAGAGTTTGCCGTGCTGCTGCCCGATACAGGCTTAGAACAAGCCTATGATGCAGCAGAGCGAATACGACTGGCGATAGAACGCCATGATTTTTCACACTTAATCGGTGATAAGCAATTAACTGTCAGTATTGGCGTTGCAAGTAATCAACACTATCCCGATCACAGCAGTCTGCTTGTTGCTGCCGATAAAGCGCTTTACGAGGCCAAGAATAAAGGCCGAAACCGAACCGAGAAGAAATAAAAGCGCGGTACCTCTGGCCACCTGGAGCAGCAAGTACAGCGCCGGATTATGTAACGAGATTCATAGTAAATGTTCTACCGGCAGGCGCGCTGTAAGCCACACCATCAAACGGCGCGCCACACCAGCTTTGGGTTCGCGGTAGTAACGCCTGGCCGGCACACAGCTTTTATCCAGCCAGTAAAGTTTATAAAAGCGGTTGAGCCGTGGTTGAAAGGTTTTAAACGGCAACTCATTGGCAAACATAGCATTGATTTGTTTGGCTATAGTTGCCGAGGCAATTACCAGTCCGGCCTCGGTGTTTATCTGCGCCGAGCGTGGGTCGAAATTGAACGAACCGACAAACACCTGGCGTTCATCGACAGTGATAGTTTTTGCATGCAAACTGGTCGCTGAGCGGCGAAAATAGGGCAGGACTTTCTTCTGCTCCTGTGTATCTTCCAACCGCCGTAACTCATAGAGTTTTATGCCTGCCATTAATAAACGCCGACGACTGCGTTGATAACCGGCATGTACCGCCGGCACATCGGTAGCAGCCAGTGAGTTGGTCAATACCTGAATATCAACGCCCTGCTCGCTCAACTGCTCAAGCTCCTTCACGCCGTTGGAAGTAGGAACAAAATAAGGAGATACCATGCGCAGTTGCTGTTTTGCCTGACCCAAAACGCGTGTCATCTGTTGTGTGACCAAACGTAACGGTTTGCGGTCGATACTGGCCTTCAGCGGGTCGTCACTAACCCAGTTAGCTTGCGCCTCAATCCATTGACGTTGCGTCAAATTGGTACTCAAGGGGTCGTTTAGTACATAATCTCGCAATTGTTGTACTTGTATCTGTTGCTGATGGCGTTGCCAACGTTGCAGAAAGGCTTCGGTCGGACTGCGACCGGGAATATTTGCAATATCAACCGCCAGGTCGCAACCCCAGTAACTTGCCCAGTCTTGCTGTATTTGCCTTACGACGTCGCCCTGCACGAGTACATCTAAATCCGAAAATAACTCGCCCGCATGCACACCAAAGTACTCATCACCGACATTGCGGCCGCCGACAATTGCCATGCTGTTATCGATAACCATCGCTTTGTTATGCATGCGTCGGTTAACCCGTTTAAAATCGAGAAAGTAATTGAGCCAACGTAACCGTCGGTGGCGTAACGGGTTAAAAAGCTTAACCGCAAAATTGGGTAAACGCTGCAAATCACGAAGCAGCCGCTCGACGGCACTACTATGAAAATCATCCAGCAATAAGCTGACCTTCACGCCACGGCGACTTGCTTTGACCAATTCATTCAGCAACGTAAGCCCGCTTAAATCATCGCGCCACAAGTAGTATTGCAGATTAATACTCTGCTGCGCCTGTCGGCACAACCGTATCCGCTCAAGTAAGCTTTCATGCGCTGTCTCCAGCAGTAAAAATTGCGCCGCCAGCATTTTCGTCATTTGATTAACTCGGTCGCACGTTGCAAACCCGCCAGGGTAAGCGGTTGCATTCGTCCCTGCATGATTTCATGAAGCATTTGAATTGAAGGATAATAGCGCCAATGTGACGACGGCTGCGGATTAAGCCAGACGGCGTTAGCGAACTTCTTCAGCAGACGTCGCAACCATACTTCGCCGGGCTCCTCGTTCCAATGTTCAACACTTCCGCCCGGATAAGCAATCTCGTATGGGCCCATGGTAGCATCACCGACCAACACCAGTTTGTAATCCTCGCCGTAGGTTTGGATAACTTGTTCAGTCGGCACTTGTTCACTACGGCGCCGGCGATTAGTCCGCCATAAGCCCTCATAGGGGCAATTATGAAAATAAAACAGTTCAAGATGCCTGAACTCATTTTTAAGTGCAGTAAACAGTTGTTCTACCTGGTAAACGTGGTCATCCATCGAACCGCCGACATCAATTAGTAGCAATAATTTAATCGCATTGTGCCGCTCAGCCTGCCATTGCAGATCCAGCAGCCCACCCTGACGAGCTGTAGCCGTCAATGTCGCATCAATATCAAGTTCGGTTGGCGCGCCAGTGCGGGCAAACTGCCGTAAATTACGCAACGCAATTTGGAAGCCGCGCTGCTCAAGTTGCGCCTCGTCATCAAGATCGCTGAATTCACGTTTGTCCCATACTTTTGCCGCGCTACGATTACGGTTACCCTGCTGCCCGACTCGAATACCGCCCGGGTGATAGCCATAAGCTCCAAACGGTGAGGTTCCGCCTGTGCCAATCCATTTAGAGCCCCCCTGATGGCGCTCCTGCTGCTCTTGTAAGCGCTCCTGAAATGTTTTTAATAACTCATCGAGCGACCCGAGTTGCTTAATTTTTTCTTTGTCCTCAGCCGAAAACTCACGTTTTAGTGCATCTTCGAGCCACTCTTTGGGTATACTTTCTGCGATATCCGTATTTTTAACGCGCTCAACATAAGCCGCAAAGGCACGATCAAAACGATCGTAAAAACGCTCGTCTTTAACCAGTATCATGCGACTCATATGGTAAAACTGATCAACATCGGCAAAAATCACGCGTTGCTCAAGTGCCTGCAATAAATCGAGCCACTCGGTGATCGTTGTTTTTACCCCTGCTCCACGCAGCAGCTGAAAAAACTCAATTAACACGACGCAGCCGTTCGATTAACTCAACATCCTGCTCGTGTTTTAATAACGCGCCGGTTAACGGCATGGCACTTTGTCGTTGTCGAGACTCAGCCAGTTGTTGTGCGCTGATATCTTCAGCAAGTAACAACCGCAACCAATCCAGCAGTTCTGATGTTGATGGTTTTTTCTTTAAACCCGGCGTGTGTCGCAGTTCAAAAAACATTCCCAGCGCTTCATTCAATAACTTTTGCTGTAGGTCGGGAAAATGCACCTGCGCAATTTGCGCCAGCGTGTCCTCGTCGGGGAACTGAATAAAATGGAAAAAACAACGCCGTAAAAATGCGTCCGGTAAGGCTTTTTCATTGTTTGACGTTATCAACACGATAGGACGTTGCTTTGCCTCGATATGCTCACCCGTCTCGTAAACGTGAAAAGCCATTTGGTCGAGTTCATGTAATAAGTCATTCGGAAACTCAATATCGGCTTTGTCAATTTCGTCGATGAGTAGCACCGGTCGCTGTTCGGCGGTGAACGCCTGCCACAGTTTGCCCGGACGAATATAGTTGCTGATATCATGCACCTTATCGCTGCCAAGTTGACTGTCGCGTAGCCGTGAAACCGCATCATATTCGTACAATCCCTGTTGAGCCTTAGTGGTCGACTTTATCGACCACTGAATAAGATTGGTGCCTAATGACGTTGCCAGTTCCTGCGCCAGCCGGGTTTTGCCGGTTCCCGGTTCGCCTTTTAACAATAGCGGTTTTTGTAAGGTTACAGCGGCATTGACTGCGCTGGCTAACTGCTCAGAAACGATATAGCTATCGGTGCTACGAAATGCCATGTTGAGTCCTGTTTTTGGTGGTACTAATGCGCGTTAGTACACGCGCGAGATCTTCTTTCACAAAAGGTTTCGTTACGTAGTCGTCCATCCCCGAATGCAGCGCCTGGGTGCGTGTTTCCGGGAATGCATTCGCGGTTAACGCAAAAATATGCGGTTGTTTAACATCCGTTAATTGGCGTATTTTTCTGGTCGTTTCCATGCCATCCATCACCGGCATGTGCAAATCCATAAAAATGGCATCGTAGGCAGTCTGCCCTAATCGCTCAATCGCCATTGCACCACTGGTCACCGCATCAACTTGCTGTCCCAGTGTTCGCAGCATCTCACAAACAATCATTTGATTAATGGTGTTATCGTCAACCACTAAAATAGCAAACTTTTCTATCTCTGGTAGCGGCAGTTCTGACAGCTCCTGCTCATTAGGCGCCGCGCCAAGGTGCACACTCATTGGCAGGCATACGGTAAAACAAGATCCCTCGCCTGGTTCGCTGTCTACCTGAATTGTTCCGCTTAGTAACTGCACCAGATTACGCACAATAGCCAAACCCAGGCCGCTGCCTTGTTGCGATCGGGTTAAGCCATCGTCCTCTTGTTCAAACAGCTGCCAGATCCGCTGGGTATCGCGAATACCAGCACCGCTATCGATAACGCTAATTTCCAGCTCGCCCCGACGCTGAGTTTCCGGTAGCCAACGTGCCCGCAAACAAATTTGGCCCTGTTCGGTAAACTTAATTGCGTTGCTGACCAGGTTACTAATAATTTGAATAATCCGGGTATGATCCATGATGGTTTGCTTGGGTAACTGATCACTGATATCCAGCTTAAATTGCAAACCTTTCTCGCTAACTCGTTGCTCAAATAACGAAGCCACGTGCTGCAAAATCCGTTCAACGCTGTGGGTTCCGAGCTTAATTTTTAATTGCCCTTCCTCTGCCCGGGTTAAATCTAATAAGTCGTTGAGCGTATTTAACAGGTAGTCTCCGCTGTTTTTTATGGTTTTTAATAATCGCTTCTGATAATCCGTAACCTGTGTATTTTCCAGTACTGACGCTAAGCCGAGAATACCATGCAGCGGTGTTCGAACCTCGTGAGACATATTGGCCAAAAATACGTTTTTTGCATGCGCTACGCGACGCGCATCGATCTCGGCTTGTTTTTGCTCAGTAACATCAGTCACAGTGCCCGCGTAACGTGTCGCCCGCCCCTGATTGTCACGTTCGATAATTCGGCCACGATCCAGTACATAAACCCAACGGCCGGAGCGGTGCAATATACGATGCTCACTCTCGTAAAACGGCGTAATACCATCTAAGTGGTCTTTAATGGAACGCCATACACGGTCATAGTCATCGGGGTGCAGGCGGCTTGACCAGGTTTCCACCTGTTTCTCTAGCTCATCGGGTTCATAACCGAACATTTTTGCCCAACGCTCGTTAAATCGCGTTTCATTGGTCTGTGGATTCCACTCCCAGGTACCCAGCCGTGTTGCATCGAGTAGTAACGACAAGCGGTTGCGTTCTGTTTCGAGTTTTAATTCCAGCGCCTTGCGCTCGGTAATATCAATTAAATAGCCAAACAGAACATTAATGCCCTTCTGCTCGTCACGTTTAACCACTGTGGTATCGGTTACCCACACATAATGCCCGTCTCGATGACGTATACGGTAGTCCTGATGAGTAAGGCGATAATCGGTTTTTCCTGACTTCAGCAATTCGACTTCGTCATTAACACGCGCTAAATCATCCTCGTGGATAAGGTATTTAAATTGCACCTCGCGGTTAAGAAACTGCGCCTTGCTGTAGCCAAATACGGTGGCAACGTTATCCGAAACATAACGTACCGGCCATAGCTCGGTA
Source organism: Idiomarina sp. (assembly GCF_019431395.1). Taxonomy (NCBI): domain Bacteria; kingdom Pseudomonadati; phylum Pseudomonadota; class Gammaproteobacteria; order Alteromonadales; family Idiomarinaceae; genus Idiomarina; species Idiomarina sp. The sequence goes on along the minus strand of NZ_CP080268.1, from coordinate 692,547 downwards.
TCTTCCCAGACAAACAGCGTCAACCCCGTACCAGCATTGATCAGCTGTTCAAGGTTTTGATTAGTAACGGGTTCAGGCTGGCCTATTGATTTACTCATGGCTGATATGTTGCTTTACTCAACAACTGCGCTAAGGGTACACTGAGATTAACAATAAAAATAACGAACATACAGTTTACGATAAAAATTCATGGCAACGGACGTCAATCAGTGGCAAACACAGCTTCTAGAACAAGTCGATAAGCTCATCGCTGTCGCACGTCAGCAGCTGGTGCAACAACAACCGCGCGATGTTAAAGTGCGGGGGCCCGAGTATTGGCAGCGTTATGCCAAACATCATTATGTAAAAGCTGCCGAACTGATTAAACACTCCCCTTTTGACGCCGCTAAACACTTTCGTCGTGCGGCTTTGCTGGGTCACGGTAAGGCGATGCTCTATCTCGGCCAATTGTTTTTACAGGGTGAACACTTACCGGCAAGTCCTTTTCACGCATGTTGTTGGCTAACGTTAGCCGAAAAAGCAGGACAGCCGACAGCCTCTAAACTGCTCGAGCAATTAACCCCGCGCCTGACCGCACATGAAATCAATCTTGCCCGACGCCTAGCTGCCGAACGCTTCGAACAACTCTGCGACGCCAGCTTTACTCATAGCAACTAAATCCAAGGCTACTGCCACAATTGTAAGCGCTGTTTGATTTTGCCACTGGCAATCAGTTCGGCAAGTTCTTCACCCAACGCCTGCCCTGCCGCTATTGCTTTGCGCCAATAGTCAATACGCTCCGCCACCGGCAGTTTCTGAAAATCTGTACGATCCGGTATTTTGCCGTAAGGCAGTGACCGTACAAACTCATCCGTGGGAGATATAAAAACAACGTTTGGCCACTGCTTGCCGCTGGTGCGACGTTTTTTTAGACGCTTATCAAACCACCCCGGGATCGCCTCGGAATGAAAGTGCGGATAAAGCACCAAGCCGTTAACCCGCGACAAGTCGAGGTCAAAATGATAGTCGGTAATACCGCCATCACGATACATACCCGCCGGCGCTCCCGGTATATCCTTAACGCCCTCTAACACTAAAGGAATCGAACCCGTTGCCAATAAAGCCGGGGCAAAATTTTGCTGACTCAGCGACACAAAACGTGTAGGTAAATCATCCCAGTGCTTACAAAAATCGAGATCCGACTGGGGATGATGAAACATCACGCGTTCGTAATATCGACCCAGCGCGCGCCGATTAACCGAGTTAGCCAACGCTGATGATAATAATCCCCATAGTTGTCGACGACCTTCTGAGGCAGTACTCCGTAAACAGCGAGCGACAATAAAGTGATGCTGTACGTTAGTCTGGTTAAGGATCGAAGTCACCGCATGGTCAGGGACGTATTCCGCCAACAGCTTTTTGGCCTCGGTAGTAATTTCGGCGCGATCCGGGTTTTCACTATAGGTCTGGGTGCTATACAAGCGCGCAAACAATTCGCTGGCAGCTACCGGATCAGGCTGTCCCAACGCCGCAAAACGCCAAGCGCCCGCCGACGTCCCCAGGGTCTTTAACGGTTGCTCCTTGCCGGCAAAAAAATCGCCAAATAAAAACCGATCTAATCCCTGCAATATAAACCACTTCGGCCCACCCGACGCGCCTAATAATAAGTCTACATCGTTGGCCTGCAGACCCTGCTGCTTGATATGTTCGTAGGCGCTTGCGCCAGCTCGTATAGTTAACAATGGCGTGCTCATAACATCCTGTCTTTTATAATTGTTTTTTACGTTCGGCTAAAACACCAAGTAGTAGTAAAATGGCGAGCGTTGCAGGTGCAGTTAGATGCAACGGAATACCGTGCAACCATGACGACAACAGTGGTGTAAACCAAATCAATAAATAGCCATAGCCAAAGGCACAAACCAACACAAAGATAGCCGCACGAAACACAAAATGTAACCCTGATATTTGCCGGCGAATCACCTGATTGACTTCGTTGCCATAGATAACCAGTAAGGTCGCAACAATCATAGTGGCGATTTGGTATAAATGAGGCCGAACCATTAGGCCTAGCTCGTTTAATAACTGCAACACGTTGTATCCTATTACTTATTGTTACTTTCTCTGCGCCAGCGAGTATACGATTTTTTAAAACATGACGCATCTAAAGCTGGTCGCACGTAACGACTGGGTTTGTTATTATCGGCACCATCGTAGCCATTATATGAGTTAACCAACAGATGAAATTTATTTCTTTTAACATCAACGGTATTCGCGCTCGCCTTCACCAATTACAGGCGTTAATCGAAAAACATCAGCCTGACGTTATCGGCTTACAGGAAACCAAAGTCCACGATGACCAGTTTCCACTTAGCGACGTTGAAGCCATGGGCTATCACGTTATTTATCATGGTCAAAAAGGCCATTATGGCGTCGCCTTAATGAGCAAAAAGCCATTGCAAAATCCGCAGTTTGGTTTTCCTACCGACGACGATGAAGCCCAGCGTCGAATGATTATGGGCGACTATCCGTTAGACGACGGTCGCAGCGTTCGCGTGCTCAATGGTTACTTCCCGCAAGGCGAGAGCCGTGACCACCCAACTAAGTTTCCTGCTAAAGAAAAGTTCTATCAGGACTTAATGGCGTATTTAGAAAACTCACTGGATGCCAGCGAGCCGGTCATTATCATGGGTGACATGAATATCTCTCATCAGGATATCGATATTGGTATCGGTGAACAAAACATGAAGCGCTGGTTAAGAACGGGTAAATGTAGCTTCTTACCTGAAGAACGTGACTGGCTTAACCGTTTGCTTGATTGGGGGCTAACCGATACTTATCGTAACCAGTACCCGGACGACACCAATGAATACAGCTGGTTTGATTATCGCTCACGTGGCTTCGACGATAACCGTGGCTTACGTATTGATTTGATCCTCGCCACCCGGGCATTGGCCGAAAACTGTATAGATAGCGGTATTGATTACGAGCTACGCGGCATAGAGAAGCCGTCCGATCATGCGCCGATTTGGAGTTCATTTAGCGTCTAAACGGCGGTAACCATCAAATGACCTGGGTCATTCATGGGGCGGCGCTACTCGTTGTCCTCCTCAGCATAATGAACAGCAACTGGGCTTTGCTTCGGCAGAGCTCACTGTTGCAGCATCTCAGCCTGGGAGGTATGGCGGTACTCAGCTTTATCTGGACGTTTTCGGCCGAGCTAGAGCAAGGTCTTAGCATTCACTTCCTTGGAGTTACCGCATTAACCTTAATGTTAGGTTTTCGCCGTGCTGTGGTAGTCGGAGCGGGCATCGTGTTGCTAAACCTTTGGGTTAGCTCCTATTCTTTAAGCAGCATTTCTGCACTTTACTTAAGTCATATCGTTGTTCCGGCACTTGTAACTTACGTGGCGTATGCGATTGTGTACCATCGGCTCCCCCGCCATCCGTTTGTTTATATCTTCGTAAATGCCTTTATTACCGCAGCTAGTGCGATTGCTGCCGCGCACATGGCACACGCAACCTGGGCACTGAGCAGTGGTTATCTGAGTTGGGATAATATCTGGCAAAACTATTTGGTCATCACGCCACTCGTTATGTTCCCGGAGGCACTACTGAACGGGATGGCAGTTACGCTGATGGTGGTTTACAAGCCAGAGTGGCTAAAAACCTTCAGTGACCCAGTCTATATTGACGGCAATTAGTGCTCATGAGGCGGCAGGGTGTCCAACGCCTTACGAATAATAACACCCAGGTCATAATAGTCGGGGCCTTTTCTGCCCTGCGGCTGACACACCTCACCACTAGCCTTTAGCTTGTTCTGTAGCTCTTTATACCAAGCTTTTAAGCGCGGTGATAACGGTTGCCGCGCGCGCCACCCCAGCCAGTAGACCCCCTGTAGCGGCAATGACAGCATGATAAGCGAAAGCAAAATCCCCTGCGCCAACTGCTCTGTGGGCATAAACTGATAAAACAATGCACTATTTAATACTGCAATCGCAGGTGTCCAACGTTCACCTAATCGCGTAACTGGAATAACACGCGACTCTGTGAAAGCTGCGGTGACAGAATGGTGTGGCCAAACCTTTGCGTAATCCCGACCGTCTTTTAACACCGTAATAAAACTTCGCTTCATAATACCTCGCACTCATTGTGGCGTTATTATAAACAATATCGGAATGATTGTACGATTACTGCACAAAAGATTTTTTCTTTAAAATTCAATGATATAACAACTTACATTACCGTAGTGCACAAAGATATCCACAGATAATGTGGATACAGTTGCAGGGACTGCCAAGGTTTGCCAATATACCGTTTTATTCTGGTACTAAGCGAGTGATGACGTTGCCAACTGAGCTACTACCGATCACATCCCCTGCGAATGGTCGATTCTGCACGGTCGATGAACATGCATCCGCGTTTTCACGCAATCAGCTATTTGGCCAGGGTCCAATGATTGACGTCACCAGCAACCAAATCGTTGCGCCTTTTAACGCCACCGTTAAAACAATCAGCAGCAGCGGCGACTTTATGCAGCTCATGGCAATGGGTGTCAGTGCAGCAGTCACATTAACGCTCATGTTTGGACATGGCGAACACTTTCAGGTACATCAAGCGCTTAGCCGGCACGTCCGCGACGGTGATACGGTGAACAAAGGTCAGTCGTTATTAACCCTCAACCAGGCGCTTTTGCGCGCAGGAGAGCCACACCAGTCTCGCTTAAGTCTTTTTATACAATGCCCGGCAACCTTAACCTGGCCAACTTCCGGCACAGCCACTGCGCTGGACAGCATTATTTTTGAAGAGGAACAAGACAAATTATGATGACGGTTTTCGGTATTAAAAACTGCGATACAGTTAAAAAAGCAACCGCCTGGCTCGAGCAAAATAACATTGCTTACACCTTTCACGATGTTCGCCAGCACCCTGTAGATGTTGATACCGTATTGGCGTGGCTGCAACAGGTGCCCGCCGAGAAACTCGTGAATAAGCGCAGCACAACCTGGCGCCAACTGACGGATGAGCAACGCCAACTGAACAGTGATGACGCCGCGGCGCAGCTTATTGTCGATAATCCAACCTTGTTTAAGCGGCCGCTGGTTGAAGATACCCAGGGTATACACGTTGGCTTTAAAGCAGACGACTGGCAAACTCGATACCAATAATCAGGAATCACGTTATGAGTGAAACGTTAGCGCTGGCAAAAGACTTAATTGCCAGACCCTCGATAACACCGGCTGATGAAGGCTGCCAACGCGTGATTGCAGAACGGCTGGCTGCATTGGGCTTTGATTGCGAAACCTTGGTTTTTGAGGACACCACAAACCTGTGGGCGCGTCGCGGAACCGGCAAGCCGGTTTTTTGCTTTGCCGGCCATACTGACGTAGTCCCACCCGGTGATCCGAATGACTGGGACACGCCTCCGTTCGAGCCAACGCTAAAAGACGGAATGCTTTATGGTCGGGGCGCGGCAGATATGAAAGGCAGTCTGGCGGCAATGGTAGTCGCCGTTGAGCAGTTTCTGGCCAAAAATCCGCAACCATTGCCCTTCGATCTTGCCTTTTTAATTACCAGCGATGAAGAGGGTCCGTTTATTAACGGCACTAAACGCGTCATTGAGACACTGGAGCAGCGCAACGAAAAAATTACCTGGTGTATTGTCGGTGAACCGTCCAGTACCGATCGCGTTGCCGATATTATCAAAAATGGTCGTCGTGGCAGTTTAACAGGTGACTTAGTAGTGCATGGCATACAAGGCCATGTTGCCTATCCTCATATGGCACAAAACCCGGTTCACGAAGCAGCGATCGCACTGCATGAGCTGGCATCTGAACAATGGGATAATGGCAACAGCTATTTTCCACCGACAACGTTTCAAATATCGAATATTCATGCGGGTACCGGTGCAGGCAACGTCATTCCCGGCCGCTTAGACGTGCAATTCAACTTTCGTTTTTCTACTGAGTTAACTGCAGCACAAATTAAGCAGCGGGTTAGCGAGCTTCTTGATCGCCATAAGTTGAATTATCAACTTACCTGGAAACTCAATGGACCACCCTTTTTAACTGAGCCCGGCACCCTCGTTGACGCTGTGCAAACGGCAATTAGCCAGCAGTGTCAGCAACCGGCAACGTTGTCCACCGCCGGCGGCACATCAGACGGTCGCTTTATCGCGCCAACCGGCGCGCAAGTTATCGAGTTAGGCCCCGTCAACGCAACCATCCATAAGGTCAATGAGTGTGTCAACGTCGATGACCTGGACAAGCTAACGGCTATTTACTGCCATACACTGGTTGCGCTTAATCAAAGCCTGGATCAATCATGACCATGCCCCAGTTGTCATTGTCAGTACAGCAACTCTGCGGACAAGATCAGAGCCATGTGGTTGCTATACCCGCAGAGAATGGCTTGCTTCACCCGTCAACTGTATCGGCATACCTTGAGATGCGTGCCGCGGCGAAAAGTCAGGGCATAATTTTAGCAATCGCCTCCGGCTTTCGCTCATTTGAACGCCAACTGAGTATTTGGAATCGGAAATGGTCGGGAGCGCTCATGCTTCGCGATCAATCTGGCCGGGAGCTGGACGTAACTGCATTAACAGATGATGAAAAGTTGGCCGCGATCCTTCACTGGTCGGCATTGCCGGGCTCTAGCCGTCATCATTGGGGAACCGACCTAGACGTTTATGATCCTACTGAATTTACCAACACCGATCGTCAATTACAGTTAGTCCCGTCTGAATATTGCGACCCGCAGGGGCCTTGCTTCTCGCTTTGGCAATGGCTGACAGAACACGCCAGTGAATTTGGCTTTTTCTTCCCTTATGCGCGGTATCAGGGCGGCGTTGCGCAAGAGCCCTGGCATTTAAGTTACCGGCCGCTCAGTTGCCGGCTATTACCTCAGCTGACACCAGCCGTACTCAAACAGATAATAGCATCGACAGACATCGCCGGGCAGTCAGCGATTTTGGCTAGTATCGATCAAATTCACCAACAATACATTGATAACATTTGCGAGGACAACGGATGGACCAATACATGGTGTGGCTACTCATCCTTTTAGTGATTGGCGTAATCGTAAGTAATTTGATGGTGCTTAAATACACCAGTAAGTTCAAATGGCCGGGCAATAAAAAGCCGGATGAAAAAAATTCACCCGGCAATAACAGCGACGAAAATAAAGGTGACGACTAGCTAAGTTCTACACCCAGACGCTGAGCGACTTCACGGTATGCCTCAACGACACCGCCCAAGCCCTGACGGAAGCGGTCTTTGTCGAGTTTTTCGCGTGTTTTAGCGTCCCACAAGCGGCAGCCGTCTGGGGTAAATTCATCGCCCAGCACCAACTGCCCGTCGACTACACCAAATTCAAGCTTGTAATCCACCAACAGTAAACCAGCCTGTTCAAACAGCGATTTAAGTACCGAATTGACTTTGAACGTGAGGGTTTTCATTTGCTCTATTTGCTCTTTGCTTGCCCAGCCAAAAGCCTGTATATGATACTCGTTAACCATCGGGTCATGCAGCGCATCGTTCTTCAGGAAGAACTCAAACGTTGGTGGATTCAGTTCCTTACCTTCCTCTACGCCCAAACGGCGAACCAGAGAGCCTGCCGCAATATTGCGAACAACGCACTCAACCGGGATCATATCCAGTTTTTTAACCAGTGACTCATTGTCACTCAACAGTTTGTCCAGTTGCGTCGGAATACCCGCCTCTTCCAGCCGCGTCATAATAAAATGATTAAAGCGGTTGTTCACCATGCCCTTGTCGTCGAGTTGCTCGACCTTCTCGCCATCAAAGGCTGAGGTGTCGTTGCGAAACTCTAAAACCAATCGGTTGGGATCATCGGTTTGGTAAACAGTTTTTGCTTTGCCGCGGTACAACTCACTGCGTTTTTCCATGACTGGACAGACCCTTATATTAACGTTGATTTTGCTCTTGCAAGGCAGTTGCAAAAGCGTCTTCGATAGCCTGTAACCAGGCTGCTGGTACCACTTCGCCATCTTTGACGACAGTCATCGCGGTATCATCATTATATTCTACCAAACGAACTTCGTATTCGCCTTCTTCAACATCAAGCGCATCGTAATCATCGCCGCCCATAAAGAGGAAGCCGCTGTCAGGTGCACTGTATTCGACAAAATACGTTCCTGCATCACGGTTAAGGTCATCAACAGTCAAGCCGATAGCCTCTAATGCTAGTCCGGCAAGCGGCCAGGCATTCTCAAAGTTCATGCCGATAATAAAGGCAGGTTCCTGATTGTTATTAGAAGCCAACGATAAAGGCACGACCTGATTACCCTGATCAAGCACCGCTTGTTGCTGCAGACGATTGACCTCAGAGATGATTGCGTTGAGCAGCATGACTTCGGTATTGGTTTGGCGAATGTCTGACATTGCCACCGTCTGGCCATCTTGTTGCTCTGTCGCGTCAACTAGATCAATGGTCAGTGAGGTTGTACGTTGATGTTCTGCCGGCTGCTGTTGTAACTGGTAGCGGAACGAACGCTGTAACTGACGCGTTTCACTATCAGTAAAGTCCCAGAAGCTGGTATCGTCATCAATCTCCACGGCACGGCTTACAGGTTCAGTTAACCAGCGATGTTCCGCTTGCTGTTGCCAGCTAATGCCACGACGCTCTAAAACACGCTCCGCCGCTCGCCAGACGAAATCAGCAACTGAACGTCCCATACCGTCGACGACATCAAAATACACCGTAGATTGTTGTTCATTCTCCAGCACGCGACTACCCAAGGCTACCGGTCGCACTAAACGCGGGGACATGACATTGACGTTGCCACCAACAGCACCGGGATACTGCTTCTCGGTTTCTACGCGATAGTCTCCAGGGTTAGCTGGCTGTTCTAATTGTCCGGGAATGGTTAACGACGCTGACTGATTGATTTCAACATAATCAAAGTCACCACTAGCCTGCTCTTTTGGCCCACTTGAACACGCTGAAACAGCGATGGTTGCGGCTACAACAGTAGCAACGCGCGTAAATTTCATTATGACTCCTGAGAATTTAATAAATCGAGGTCGGCAAGTACCGCTTCTATTTTTTCTTGGCTATGCGCTTCCGGTGGTGTTAATGGCAGTCGGTAATTAGCGCTACACCAACCCATTAGCGCCAATGCCCACTTAACCGGTATCGGGTTAGATTCAATAAATAGCACCTGATGCAACGCGTCCAGCTCAGCATCGATTTGCTCAGCAGCACTGCGGTCTCCCGAAGTGGCAGCACTAACCAGCGCTTTCATCTTAGCCGGAACAACATTGGCGGTTACACTGATGACCCCATCACCACCGGCTAACATAAATTCACGCGCAGTTGGGTCATCACCACTTAGCAATATGAACTCATCACCACAGCGCTGTCTTAATTCCTGCACGCGCGCAACATCGCCGGTGGCCTCTTTGATACCCACGATGTTGTCGATTGTTGCCAACGCTTCAATCATATCGGGTGTCATATCCAATGCGGTACGACCCGGCACATTGTACAAAATTTGCGGTTTATCGCTTGCTTCAGCGCAGGCTTTGTAATGCGCAACCAGCCCCGCAAGCGAGGGCTTGTTGTAATAAGGGGTAACGTTTAGAAATCCGTCGACGCCCAGGTGACTCATCTTCTCCGTCAACTGAACCGCTTCACTGGTCGAGTTAGAACCGTTTCCGCCAATGACGCTAATGCGCCCATCAGCCAGCTCGACCATTGCGCTGACAACATCAATATGCTCTTCATGGCTTAACGTCGTCGATTCTCCGGTGGTCCCTACCGCTACGATAGCGTCGGTGCCTGCCTCACAATGGCGATTAACTAAATATTCCAGCTCGCTGTAATCGATATTCCCATATTTGGTAAAAGGCGTGACCAACGCGACGATACTACCCTTTAGCATATCTGCTCCGTTTAAAAATTTTCGGCTTCTAATGGTAAAGGTACACCACCATAAAGACAAGACTAGGAACATAGCTAAGCACTTTGGTTCCATCTATTTTTAATCCAAAACCTGCTAATGTATCCTATAACAAAAAGCGGATATGTAATTGCAACCAAGGAGTAGTCTATGGAACGTTTAAAATCAGGTGATAAAGCACCGGCATTCGAGTTGTTGAATGCAAATGAAGAAAAAGTCGCTCTGGCTGATTTATTAAATCAATACCGGGTACTCGTATATTTTTATCCAAAAGCAATGACCCCTGGCTGCACGGTTCAAGCTCAAAATCTTCGGGATGCCAAAGAGGAATTAGCAAAACATAACGTTATTTCGGTAGGTATTAGTCCGGATGCTCCTAAACGACTGGCTAAGTTCACAGAGCGTGACGAACTTAACTTTACCCTGCTAAGTGATGAGGATCATAAGGTGGCTGATCAGTTTGGCGTGTGGGGTCCGAAAAAGTTTATGGGTAAGGAATACGACGGCATTCACCGCATTAGCTTTTTGATTGAGCAAGACGGTAAAATTAGCCACGTGTTTGATAAATTCAAAACAAAAAATCACCACGACGTGGTTCTCGAGGCGTTAGCCGACAACAATTAATTTGTCGGCATTAATTTGTTGACTTAGCCTCGTATATTGTATTTTCTATGCCACTGGACCACGCCGTTAATACCGCTTTAACCAGGCTGGCCAGTGGGATAGCGAAAAACACGCCCCAGAACCCCCAAATTCCGCCAAAAACCACCACAGCGGCAATAATGTAAACAGGATTAAGGCTAACGGCCTCTGAAAACAGTAGCGGAACCAACACGTTTCCATCCAGCGCCTGTATTATAAAATAAGCCACCGCAATCCAGGTAAACGTAGAGCTGGGCCCAAACTGAAAAAACGCCACCAACAAAACAGGAATGGTAACCAGTGCGGCACCAATGTATGGAATTAGCACCGAAAACCCAACCATGATTGACAACAGGGCTGCATAGCGCAAATCAAAGCTAAAGAAAGTAATAAAACTAACTATCGCGACCACCACCACTTCAATCGCTTTACCACGAATATAATTCATGATTTGCAGGTTCATTTCCTGCCCCACCTGGCTGATTAGCTGGCGGTTAGAAGGCAAGGCGCGGCTAAGATGAGACATCAACTCGTCTCGATCTTTCAACATAAAAAAGACCAGTAACGGTACTACGATTAGGTAAACCAGTACTGACATAGCGCTACTTAGTGAACTCAGCGACAACGTGACTAATTGTTCACCCAAACCAATCGCCCGCCTGCGCATGCCCGCCACCAGCTCGTTAATTTGCGCCTGATCGACAAACGCGGGAAACAACTCAGGTAGCTTATGTAACCAGATCTGCAGATTAGTCAGCATCTCGGGTAATTCAGTAATTAGTGTGGTGCTTTGCTGCCAGATAACTGGGACCAGGGTGACCACTACCAGTAACGCAATGGTGACAAACAACGTAAAGGTTATGATACTGGCTGTTAGGCGCGATAACCCCATATTCATTAGTCGCGACACCGGCCAGTCCAACAGGTAAGCCAAAGCCAACGCAATTAGTACCGGTGCGAGCAAGCTGCCAAAGAAAACAATGGTAGCAACTGCAAATACTAACAGTAAAAATAAGGTAACCGCATTCGGGTCAGAGAACTTGCGATTATACCACTGCTTTAAATAGTCCAGCATCGTGACACGACTCCTTTACGTAAGACTAAATCATATCAGCCCTTGCATTCTTTCCATAACCCCATAGAGTAAAAAGGAACTATTTTTTATTTGTTTACTCATAGCAACAGATTGTTGGTTACACAAGAGCGGTACATGCCATCCTTTCGTCTTCTATTCACGACACTACTTAGCACATTGCTAATGTTTAGTGCTGCGGTCGCAGCGCAGGACCACTCACGCCTACCCCAAATGGGAACCACCGGCGCGGGATTTATGACTATTGAACGAGAGCGAGTAGTTGGTGATTATTATATGCGACAGGTTCGGGCGCAGGCACCTATTATAAGTGACCCGGTATTAGACAGCTATCTGGCTGACCTGGGTAACAGTCTGGTGGTAAATTCAGATAACGTCCGCTACCCCTTTAATTTTTTCTGGATTAATAACGCCGAGATCAATGCGTTTGCATTTATGGGCGGTTACGTCGGCGTCCATACGGGGTTAATTCAGGAAGCGCGCAATGAATCAGAAATCGCGGCGGTGCTGGGGCACGAAATAGCGCACGTAACCCAACGCCATATTGTGCGGCGCATGCAAGAGCAGCAGCGCAGTATGCCAATGACTATTGCCGGGTTGGTCGGCTCAATTTTGTTGGGCATGGCCAGTGCGGATGCAGGCGCAGCAGGACTGTATGCCACCATGGGCATGAGCCAGCAGTCACAGATTAGTTACACCCGTTTGTACGAGCAGGAAGCTGATCGAATCGGCATGTCGGTGTTGGCAAGTGCTGGTTTTGATCCTGCCGGCGCACCCAGCTTTTTTGGTCGTTTGGCAGAAAAGTACCGCTATGTCAGTAAGCCGCCGGAAATGTTAATGACCCACCCGCTCCCTGAAGCGCGCATTGCTGATACCCGTGCCCGGGCTGAGAATATGCGCCGCGTTGACGTAGCCCCTAGCCTGGACTTTCACCTGGCCAAGGCGCGAGTCGATGCCCGCTACACGCGCGCAAGTACGCAGTCGGAATTACTCGACATGGCGCAAAGTGATAATCCGATGATGCAGCGCTACGGTCAATATGCGTTAGCTATCCGGGCATTGGACAGCGGCGAAGCTGAAAAGGCTGAACGACTCCTGCGACCATTGCTACAAGAGTCGCCGCGCAACCGCTTTTACCTTGACGTACAAACCGATATTTTATTGCAGCAAGAGCGTTTCGACGATGTCTTAACACTACTGCGAGAGGCTTATCAACGCAGTCCGAATGAGCAGGTGATTACGCTTAATTTCGCTAATGCGGCAATAGAAGCTGGTGAAATTGGGCTAAGCATTGATCTGTTGCGCCACTTTTTGCTGCAGAACCCGGAGCACGTGCTTGCCCTGGACTTATTGACTGCCGCTTACGAGCGCAGCGCAAATCGTGCCGCAATGTACGAAACCCGAGCGGAAGCACTCGCTCTCAGAGGCAACTTTAAATTAGCAATTGACCAATTACATACTGCGCATAACCACACTAACAGTGACATCACGCACAAACGACTTAATGCCCGCATTGATCAGTTGCGGGCGCAACTCGAGCAAGCACAAAACCTGATGTAATCACTGTTTTACTGCTTCACGTAGCGAGGCTAGTGTCTGTTCCCCCATCATCGGTCCCTTAACGCTCCCGTCGGCAAAAATGACGTAGGTAGCAGGTAGCATTTTAGGACGTTCGAATGGGAATTTTGCGGTAGGTTGTGCTAATGCCAATGGATAATCGATGCTATGCCGTTCCGCCAGCGCTTTAATTTGCTGGTTATCCAGCGGATCAAAACTAACCCCTACTAGCTGCAGATTTGATGTGGATTCTATGTCCTGATGATAAAACTCATTTAACTCCGGCAGTTCGCGCAAACAAGGAGCGCACCACTCGGCAAAGTAATTGACCACCACCGGCCCTTGTAAATTATTCCAGTCTAATTCTTGTTCATGGGTAGTAACGACATCCGGTGCTTTTGAACACCCCGCTAACAATGTTGTTAAAACGATTGCTGTGCCGGCCAACGGCTTTAACCAGTTTTTCATTATTATTATCCTGTATTGTGCAGTCTTTGCCTTGAGTTAAAGCTTTGCGGTACTATCTACCGTAAGTACACTAACATCGTTACGCTAGCTTGCCTTAAAAAACGGAGAACAGTCAATCCTATGAGCACCGTTACTATTTTTCATAATCCGCGTTGTTCCAAGTCACGCCAAACCCTCGAAATAATTAAAGATAAAGGGATTGAGCCGGAGATCGTTGAATATTTAAAGACGCCCCCTAATGCCGCTGAAATAGAACGTATTCTGACGCTGCTGAATAAATCACCGCGCGAGTTAATGAGAACCAAGGAGTCCGTTTATAAAGAATTAGGTCTGGCGGATGAAAATGACAATAACAAGTTAGTTACCGCCATGGTCAATAACCCGAAGCTGATTGAACGCCCTATTGTTATTGCCAAAGATAAAGCCGTTATCGGGCGTCCTCCGGAAGCCGTATTGGATATTATATGACCACAACTACTGAGCCTTGTAACGTCTTAATACTCTATTTTAGCCGTGGCGGCGCCACCCAACAACTTGCTGACGCAATTGCCGAAGGTGTCGCACAAGCCGGCGCTGAAGCGCTACTGCGAACGGTTGCAACGGACAATGACGCAGCCTGTAGCAGAGATTTAACCGTGTCGACCGACGACTTGGCTACTTGCGATGCGCTGATACTCGGTAGTCCGACGCGTTTTGGTCATATGGCCTCGGCTTTACAAAAGTTTTGGGAGTCTACCAGTAATCAATGGCTTAAAGGCGTCCTTATCAACAAGCCCGGCGCCGTATTTACATCAACGTCATCGCTGCACGGTGGGCAGGAGTCGACGTTGCTGTCGTTAGCTCTGCCGTTATTGCACCATGGCATGTTGTTAACCGGTGTGCCTTATTCAGAGCCGAGTATTCATGGTCGGGAAGCCGGCGGTTCGCCATACGGTGCAACGCTGTTTAACGAAGATGGTAAATTACATACCAACGAGCGAAAGACCGCCACAGCACTTGGTAAACGCATAGCTCAAATCGCGCTTGCCTGCCGCCAGACTCAGTTTGAGGACAGTCACTCATGATGCCTACACAACCCGGTTTTTATCGTGTTCTAACGCAGCTTTGCTATTGGCCGTTGCTGGCATTTGTGGTCCTATGGCACACAATGCTGACACCAGATAATTCTGTATCGCTGCCACTACCACTGGCATTACTGTTCTGGGTCATACCTCTGTTACTGCCGTTACCCGGACTGGTCAAAGGCAAACCTTACACCCATGCGTGGTTTAACTTTATCCTGATGTTTTACTTCTTACACGGTTTAACAGCCATTTATACGCACCCGAATGAATTCTGGTATGCCGTAACTGAACTGCTGTTAACAACCGGTGCGTTTATTGGAGCAACAGGCTTTGCCCGAGCTCAAGGGCGCGCCCTGGGGTTAGGATTAAAGAAGCAAAAGAAAAATAATAGCGACGACTAAATAGTCAGAGCCTGCTTAACAAACGGAATTGTTAAGCGCCGTTGTGCTGCAATTGAAGCGGTATCCAAGGTATTGAGCGAGCGCAACAAGGCTCGCATATCCCGGCCCAGCCGGTGCAACATGAATAACGCGACATCCATAGGTAAATCTAATCCTCGCCAGTGAGCCCGCAATATGAGCGCACGCGCTTTGTCATCATCACTGAGCGGCTGTAATTGGTAGGCTGTTGACCATTGCAAACGTGATTTAAGATCAGCCAGTTCCACATCCGTCTGCACAGCCGCCTGAGAAGCAGACATCACTACTCGGGTGGTGCCGCGATCCAGTACGCTATTAAGCAATGCGAATAATTCAAAGCACCAGTCAGATGCCGTCAGCACATGATCAATATCGTCTAATAGCAGTAACTGAAAGTCATTGGCGCCATCTAGTAACGAACGGGGTTCAGTCACATCAGCAAATTCAGCAACCGGCAGATACATAACCCGGGTTCCCGCAGCTGACGCAGCGGCAACTGTTGCATGTAATAAGTGACTTTTACCACTCGCTACCGGCCCTGACAGCCAGCTAAAACGGTCAGTACTGTCTGGCTCATTGGTTTGCGAGGCTAACTGCTTTAACCAGGCAACCGCTTCGCCATTGGCTCCCGCAAAGTAGGTACTGAACAGTTCATCGTCAGGTAGCTGCACCTGAAGCGGTAGCTGTTGCGGATGATGTCGGGCCGCTCTTGCCACCATTAATCTCCCACCCATTGGTAAATCGTTTGCTGGCGAAGTTCGGGATTTACGAAGGGGCTAATTTCTTGTGTTCTGAGGCGTCCATCCAGTTGAATACTCTGCAATAAGTTATCCTCGCTACCACGAACTGTTACCACAAAATCAGTTTGTTCCCTGGCATAACGATCCAGCTTTATCGCATCGACCGACGGGATCGATTGCAGAAACGATTCTACCGCCAACACCTGTTGCCAGTTCTCCAGACCGGCAATCGATAACGGTACTTGCACCAGTGATTGCTGATCTGAATTTATCACGCTGTACTCGGCAGCCAGTGTTTGCGCCAGCTCAGCAATAAAAGGCTCGGCCAGCCAATCGGTGCTGGACGCATAAACGATACCTTGCAAACGTTTGTCATCAACATCAACACGCCAGTCAAGTTGATAGCGCTTATCTGCATCTTCTGCCTGCGGGTTTTCAGTAACTCGCACCACCGCAAAACCATCCGTTGCATAGCGTGTACTCGCGGTTTTTATGGGACCAATAAAGCGTCCCCAAACGTCCGTTACACTAACTTGCATTGAATCGGTTAAATCCAGTATTGGCAACTGAATAGGTATCGCTAATTGTTTAGCCTTTGAACGCAGTTGCTGAGTAAAGACCGATTCGTCAGAACTCCCTATCATCTCGCGCTTACCGCGTGTATCAGTCGCCATCCACAGTAATAATTGTGGTCGCCGACTACCCCAGTAGGGCATCGAGTGCGCCGCGAGTAGGTCGCGTAATTTTTGCCCGTCGAACGTTGCCGTTAATTTGGTTTGACTGCCTTCACGCTGATAACCATATTGCACCAACAAGTCGTTGACATTGCGACTGGCTGCATTAATCGCGGGGTCATCAACCAGTGCAGGTTGGCCGGTCACTTTGATAATAACCTGGCGGAATGCATCGGTAAGCGCTTGCTGACGTAATCGCGAGTTTTGCGAACCGACATCGACTGTCGCAGAATATAAGTTCTCGATAAGCTTAGCCTGCACATTGCTGCTTGCCAGCAACAAGGCCATCATCATCGCTACCAGCACGCCAGTTAATCGATCCATACCCTACCTGTAATTACTCATCTTTGTGTGCATCTTAAACAGCCCCATTACTTACGGCAAGTGACAACTTGTGGATAAGCCTGTGGGAATCGTAAAACCTTGCTAGTCAAACCGGATCAGGGTCGCTAGAATAGCGATAAATTCTCTAACCAGGGTCGGCCATGCTTAAAAAGCAACTTCGAGGGATCAGCTCTTTACTAACCAGTGTCAGTTTGATTGGTGTCTGCGTCGGTATGACCAGCACCCTGCTTAGTTTGCGCGCCACAATAGAGGATTTTGGCACCCTGGTTACCGGCTTTATCATGTCGGCATACTTTATCGGTTATCTGTTTGGCTCCACGCGAGCACCAAAAGATATTCGTCGTGTCGGCTATATCCGTTCATTTGGTGGGCTGGCAGCGCTGGCTGCCTTCAGTGTTTTAGTGCAAGCCATTTGGGTGGACCCGGTGGTTTGGTTTGTGATGCGTTTTATAACTGGTTTTGCCATCTCCGGCGTGTTTGTCATTGCCGAAAGTTGGCTCAATACCATGGCCGATAACCGCAGTCGCGGTACCTTGCTATCGATCTATTTGGTTATCATCTATGCCGGACTTATCGCTGGCCAATTGATTTTGGGGGTTGCTGATCCAGCCGGCTTTATTGGATTCGCCATTGTCGCACTATTAATCAACCTTTCTTTGATACCTATTTTGGTCAGTGTGACCGTTGAACCCACAACTCATGAAAACAAAAAAGTTCCAATCAGCATGCTGTTTAAAACGGTACCCCTGGGTGTCGTTAATGCTTTTATAATGCAAGCCTGCTATGCCATGTTTTATGGTATTGGACCCATGTACGCCTCTTATATTGGTCTTAGTATCGTACAAATCACCTTTTTCATGTCTGCATTTATCGTCGGCGGACTGCTTTCACAAGCCCCCTTCGGGTTATTATCGGATCGTATCGACCGGCGTTTCGTTATTACCATTTGTGCCGGCGGCGGCGCGATCAGCGCAGTCATCCTGTCGCAGTTAGGAGCGGGTAATGCCATGCTTATCTACCTGGCAGTGGGAATATTAGGCGCCTTTATTCTGCCGCTTTACTCACTGGGTATGGCACATACCAATGATTACCTGGAGAGAGACCAAATGGTTGGCGCCACTGGTGCCATTATCAAAATTGGTGGAGCAGGTTCGATTATCGGTGCGCCTGCCGTAGCGGCTTTGATGCAGTTCGGTGCGATAAACTTTTTCTTCTTACTATTGGGTGCGTTGACCGCGTTTGTCGGGTTGTATTCACTCTATCGCATTACTCGCCGAGCCAAAGCCGAAGACCAGTTGCACAGCAGTTTTGCGGTATTGGCACCATCGCAAACGTCGGATGAATTGTTAACTTCGATGGCAGAAGAAATGCCGGAAGAAGAAGAGCAGGACTCGGACGACGTTGATGGCAACGCCGTCCTTAAACGTTAACGTTATTTATTAAGAAGCTCGGTAACCCATTGCTGAGCTTCTTCAATAATTTGTGTTAGGTGTTCCTCGCTAACAAAGCTTTCCGCATATATTTTATACACGGGCTCGGTACCCGATGGGCGTGCAGCAAACCAACCATTACCGGTGTTTACTTTTATGCCACCAAATTGCGCATCGTTACCTGCCGCTTTAGTTGCGATCGACTGGACGACTTCGCCGGCAAATTCGGGTAGCTTAATTTTGTAAGCTCGAATACCGGCAAACGCTTTGTTTTGCTCGGCAGTTGATGGCGTATCCACACGACCATAAAACGACGTACCGTGCTGCTGGCAGAGCTCATCGTAATATTGTGCCGGGTTTTTGCCTGTTTTAGCCAAAATCTCGGCCGCCAGTAACACCATCACGATGCCGTCTTTGTCGGTAGTCCAGACATCGCCCCGGCGATCCAGCAAGGTTGCACCGGCACTTTCCTCTCCTGCAAAGCCGATCGTGCGGTTAGCCAGCCCCGGCGCAAACCACTTAAAGCCCACCGGCACTTCCAGCAATTGTCTGCCACGTGCATTAACCACCCGGTCAATCATCGCACTCGATACCAGGGTTTTGCCTATTGTAACGTCAGCGTCCCAGTCACGATGCTGGCATAAATAATCGATAGCGACCGCTAAATAATGGTTCGGATTCATCAAGCCGTGAGTCGGTGTGACAATACCATGACGATCGTAATCAGGGTCATTACCGCCGGCAAGATCGTACTGTTGGGCGTGTTTTAGTAATCCGGCCATTGCCGAAGGCGATGAACAATCCATGCGAATTTGGCCGTCTTTATCCAGCGTCATAAAACTAAACGCAGGGTCAACATGGGCATTGTGTACATCAATGGTTAAACCATAATGTGTGGCTATCTGCTGCCAATAACGAGCCCCGGCGCCACCCATCGCATCAATCCCCAATCGCAGGCCGGCGTTTTTAATAGCCTGCATGTCGATAACCGTATCCAGTTTAGCAATATAGTCAGCACGCCAGTCACAAAAAACGAGTTTTGGATGCTCAAGTACGTCCTCGGATTCGCAGGTATTAACCCCCATTAGTCCTGACGACAACAACGCGTTGGCATATTTCTCGATACGCTTAGTCACTTCACTATCTGCTGGTCCGCCATGCGGTGGGTTGTATTTAAACCCGCCGTCTTGCGGCGGGTTGTGCGACGGCGTAATCACCACGCCATCGCATTGATGCGCGGTGTTCTCGCGGTTATAGCTCAAAATGGCATGCGATATTGCCGGCGTTGGCGTGTAGTCATGATCGGTTTGTACGCGAACTTCTACGCCATTACCCAGGAACACATCCAAAGCGCTTAAATAAGCAGACTCTGACAGCGCATGGGTATCTTTACCCACCAGAATAGGTCCGGTTATCCCCTGCTCCTCGCGGTACGCGCAAATCGCTTGCGCAATTGCCAGTATATGCGCTTCGTTAAAGCTTCTTTTTAGTGCGCTGCCACGATGACCCGAGGTACCAAAACTGACTTTTTGCGCAGGGTTACGCGGATCAGGCTCATACACATAATAGGCACTGGTTAACTGTGCAATGTTAATTAGATCATCCGCCGTTGCCGGCTGACCGGCGCGTTCATGCATAACCATTACAAAAAGTCCCTTATTTTTTCAGCATCACTAACATCATAACCGAGTTGCTCGGCAACCTGCGTTAACATTGATTTTTTCTTGGTGGTGTTGTTATTCGTCACCACCCAAAACGGCGAGCCCGGTATGGGTTTTGGGTTAGTGCTGTTGCCGGTCGTCAGTAGTTCGTCCTCAGAGCGGCCAAAGTACTGACGGTCCCGACCTCTAATCGACAATACCTGCTCAAACTGGCTTGGGTGACTACGATACAGCATGCTCAGGATATGTAAGAATCGTGCGACAACGCTTTTTTGAACATTAACATCCTGCTTATTTAAGCGGTCAAACACGCTCTCTGTGTTAACCGTCTGCGACCTTTGCTCCGGAACATCTGCAACAGCCGATAAGCCCAACAAACGGCGCAGAATATCGGAGGCGCTCTCGCCAATCTGCTGTGTATGACCGGCGATGTACGCGTATAAATCGTCTTCGACTTCAATCCGTTTCATGAATGGCACTACCCTCTACTCTATGTCCCGCTTGCCGTTGTTTACTTTATAAAGTGGCAAGTCCAGTATAAACTCGCAAAATTACCGCAAAGTTTAGCATTAAAGGCAGACGGATGGCAGAGTCAGTAACACTAGAATATCAAACCCTGGGCGACGCTCAGAAACCCGCAGTCGTGCTTATTCATGGCTTGTTTGGCGATAAAGATAACCTGAAGAGTTTGGCTCGCGACCTACAAGACGATTATTACTGCATCATGGTCGATGCCCGCAACCATGGTGACTCTCCTCATTGTGCTGAAATGACCTACAACCTAATGGCTGCAGACGTTCTGACGACGGTGGATGCGCTTGATGTCCAACAGTTTGCTGTAGTGGGCCACTCTATGGGCGGCAAAATTGCCATGCAGCTGGCTATGGATAACCCGAACCGCGTAACCCGCGCCGTTTTTGCCGATATCGCGCCGGCTGATTACGATGGTACCCATGACGATATTTTAACGGCCCTGCAGCAGGTTGATCTGCAACAGATTAGCAGCCGCAGTGACGCTGATAAACAATTAGCAAAATCCATTTCGACGCAAGGCGTACGACAATTTTTATTAAAAAATCTACGCAAAACCGACGCAGGCTATGAATGGCGCTTAAATATTAACGGCTTGATTGACCAATACAGTCGTATTGCAGGTAATGTCAGTGACGGCCAGTACGATGGCCCGGTACTTTTTATCAAGGGTGGTGACTCAAATTACTTAACCGAAGCTCACCGCGACGCCATTACACAACGCTTTAGTGACGTCGACGTTAAAGTCATCGAGGGTACCGGGCATTGGTTACATGCCGAGAAACCTCGTATTTTCAATCGCCTGGTGGCTGACTTTTTAGCCGCTGATTAACCCGTCAGCCGGCATCAGAATCCCCCGTAGCGGGGTCGCCAGCTACGCCCCGCTATGCTAAACTATGTGCGTTTTTAACCAGCCTTGGGTGGTACATTAACGATGTTGGCTGAATATTACGAAGAAATTGAGATTTTGGTGACCAACATAACGTTGGCCATTTTATTCTTATTAATTGGCCTTGCCATCCGCGATGTTCTGAAGCGCTCTGCGGTGCCAAAGTTTGGCCGATTTATCGTATGGCTGGTGTTGTTCCTAGGTTGTTTCGGCTTTATTGCCAAGGGCATTATTCAAGTTTTTTGGGAGTCCGGTCTGTAATACAGTTAACCGACTAATCAACGAGACATGGCAAAAGCAAACAACGATAAAGTAACGATCGATCTTTTCGTCGATCAGCCCCGCCGCGGTCGGCCTCGCACCAACCCACTGCCACGCAGTGAACAGTTGCGAATTAATAAGCGTAAACAGTTATTACGCGACCGCCAGCAGGGCAAAAAACGTATTGAATTAAAAACCGATCAGCAGTTGCACCAACAACTGACCAAACTGGCCGAATCCGTCGGCTGTAGTCGTGGTGAGTTCGTTGAGGCTATTGTGAAAGTCGCGCTGGCAGATACACAACAAGTATTGCCAGCTGTCGTTAACCTTATCAACTCAGGTGAAAATTGATTTATGGCAACCGTTGGCATTTTCTTTGGTAGTGATACGGGAAACACCGAAGCTGTCGCTCAGATGATTCAAAAAGAGCTGGGTAAAAAGCTTGTTGATGTAAAAGATATCGCCAAGTCCAGTAAAGAAGATATTGCAGATTATGACCTGCTACTTTTTGGTATTCCGACGTGGTATTACGGCGAGGCTCAGTGCGACTGGGATGACTTTTTCCCGGAATTGGAAGAAATTGATTTTACTGACAAACTCGTGGCCATCTTTGGCTGCGGTGACCAGGAAGATTACGCTGAGTATTTTCTTGATGCCATGGGTATGGTTCGCGATATCGTTGAAGCGCGCGGTGCTGTAGTCGTTGGTCATTGGTCAACTGAAGGCTATAACTTTGAAGCATCAAAGGGTATGGCAGACGATAATCATTTTGTCGGTTTAGGCATTGATGAAGATCGTCAGCCCGAACTAACCAAAGAGCGTGTTCAAAAGTGGTGTGCTCAGGTTTACGAAGAAATGTGTCTGGCGGAACTAGCAAACAGCTAGGCCTTCAGGGTATGCTGACTTGTAGCAGCTAACAAAAATACGGATTGGCGACTCAGATTATGGCAACTAACGACGAACAGCTTAAAAAAGCCGGGCTCAAGGTGACTTCACCGCGGATGAAAATCCTCGAGATCCTTAAAAAGCCGGAAAATCAGCATATTAGTGCAGAAGATGTCTATAAAATTCTGCTAGAGCAAAAGGACGAAATCGGCCTGGCGACAGTGTACCGGGTTCTGAACCAATTCGATGACGCCGGTATCATTACCCGTCACCACTTTGAAGGCGGCCGCTCAGTATTTGAATTGAGTGCCAAAGATCACCATGATCATTTGGTCTGCCTGACTTGTGGTCATGTTTTTGAATTTGAAGACGACATTATTGAAGATCGCCAGGTGCGCATTGCAGAGCAAAATAAAATTAAGCTAACCAACCACAGCTTGTATTTATATGGCGAATGCCAACGCGGCGAAAGCTGTGAATACAAGCTAGCCGCCGAGGCTGATTAGTTTATGGCATTGCGCTGGATGATCTACGGCGCTTACGGCTACTCGGGCAAGTTGATTGCCCGACAAGCCAAAAAACGCGGATACTCCCCTATTCTCGCAGGTCGTAATGGTGATGCATTAGCCGAGTTTGCTCAACACCTGCAGTTGTCTTTTAAAGAATTCCCCCTTAACGATGTTAACAGCATCAAAGCCCAACTAGCCGACGTTGACTTGGTTGTTAACTGTGCCGGCCCGTTTAGCCGCACCGCTGCGCCGCTCATGCACGCGTGCATTGCCAGTAAAACGCATTACCTGGATATAACCGGCGAAATTGATATTTTTGAATACGCCCACAGTTTAAATGAACAAGCCAAGCAAGCCGGTGTGGTGTTATGCCCGGGTGTCGGCTTTGACGTGATCCCCACTGACTGCGTTGCTGCCCGACTCAATGCACAAATGCCGGATGCAACCCATTTAGCATTGGGCTTTGACTCCGGCTCGCGCATGAGTCGCGGTACAGCAAAAACCAGCGTCGAACGTCTCGGCCAGGGTGGTGCAGCTCGCATCAATAGTTTAATCGAAACCGTGCCACTGGCATGGAAAGATCGTGAAATCGACTTTGGCTCAGGCAAAAAGAAAGTCGCGATGACAATTCCCTGGGGTGATGTATCGACTGCGTTTTACACTACAGAAATCCCCAATATCGAAGTTTATATTCCGGCCAGTCCTCGTTTGGTCAAACGTTTACGTCGCCTTAATTGGGTACGCTTTATATTCAACTGGCAATGGGTGCAGAAAAAACTCAAGGCAAAAATTGACGCACAGAGCGAAGGCCCTGACGACAAAGAGCGAGACAAGAACCCAACCTATGTTTGGGGAGAGGTTAGTAATGCCCGTGGCGACCGCAAAGAAATGCGGGTAAAAGTTAAAAATGGTTATTCCGTTACTGCCGAGGGGGCTGTGGAAATGGCTATTTACACGCTTGAGCACGCTGATAAAGGCGGCTTCTATACGCCTTCACGGTTGTATGGCGCAAAATTGCTGGATCAGTATCTTATTGATTAGGGTTTAGAAAAAACGGTTTATAAAAAAACGGCCTGGCGGCCGTTTTTTTGGTTTAGGGAGCAAATATAGCTATTAGGCGGTTTGTTGTTGCTCTATTTTTGCCCAGCTATCACGAAGACCCACGGTCTGGTTAAAAATCAAGCGACCTTCTTTTTCCGCATCCTGATCTAAGCAATAATAACCTAAGCGTTCAAACTGATACGCTTTCTGCACTTGTGCGTCAGCAAGGTTAGCCTCAACATAACCGTTTTTAATAACCAACGACTCTGGGTTCAATGTCGAAAATAAGTCCTCTTCCGCCGCTGGATTAGGTACCTGAAACAGACGGTCGTAAACGCGGAATTCTGCCGACTTTGCGGTTTCGGCAGAAACCCAGTGAATAACGCCTTTTACCTTACGTCCATCAGCCGGGTCTTTGCCCAACGTATCCGGGTCATAGGTACAGTAAACCGTTGTTACGTTACCCTCTGCATCCGTTTCTACCCGATCTGCGCGGATAACGTAGGCATTACGCAAACGTACTTCTTTGTCCAGCACTAGCCGTTTAAATTTCTTATTGGCTGACTCACGAAAATCTTCACGCTCAATGTAAACAGTTTTGCTAAAGGTCACTTCGCGTGAACCCATCTCCGGGTTGTTCGGATGATTTGGCGCGTTCAGTGTTTCGGTCTGCTCTTCCGGATAATTCTCGATCACGACTTTAATCGGATCCATTACTGCCATCGCGCGCGGTGCATTCTCATTGAGGTCATCGCGGATACAGGCTTCCAGCATGCCCATTTCGACTTGGTTGTCCATCTTGGTCACGCCGATACGACGGCAAAACTCGCGAATTGATGCTGGTGTATAACCACGGCGTCTCAGGCCGGCAACACTGGGTACGCGTGGGTCATCCCAACCCGTGACTTTGCCCTCTTCAACCAAGGTGTTGATAATGCGCTTACTCATTACCGCGTATTGCAGGTTTAAACGGGAAAACTCGATTTGCTGTGGGTGACAATCAATACTGATGTTGTCCAGCACCCAGTCATACAGGCGTCTATTATCCTGAAATTCCAACGTACACAACGAGTGAGTTATGCCTTCCAACGCATCCGAAATACAGTGCGTAAAGTCATACATAGGGTATACGCACCACTTGTCACCCGTCTGATGATGATGAGCAAAGCGGACGCGATAAATAACCGGGTCGCGCATACACATAAACGGTGAGCTCATGTCAATTTTCGCGCGCAAAGCGGCTTTGCCCTCTTCGTATTTACCTGCCGTCATATCGGCAAAATGCTTGAGGTTATCCTCTACAGCGGTGTCACGATAGGGGCTATTCGTACCAGGTTCTTTAAGCGTGCCGCGCATTTCGCGCATTTGCTCCTGGCTGGAGAAGTCAACGTAAGCCAAACCTTTTTCTATCAGTTCAACGGCGTAGGCGTGGAGCTGATCAAAATAGTTTGAGGAATACTTGGGCTCGCCGTCCCAGTCATAACCCAGCCAGGCCACGTCTTTTTTGATTGATTCGACGTAATCGACTTTTTCTTTCAGTGGATTGGTGTCGTCAAAACGCAGATTACAGGTACCCTGGTAATCTTCAGCAATACCGAAATTAAGCACAATCGATTTGGCGTGGCCGATATGCAAAAAGCCATTCGGTTCCGGCGGAAAACGTGTTTTTATTGCGGTATGTTTACCCGATGCCAAATCTTTATCGATAATTTGACGAATAAAGTTACTCGGCCGGTGCTCGGTATCTGTCATTTGACTGAAATCTCCAACTACAACATCATTGTGAAAGTTAATAGCGCGTATGATCGCAGTTTCTAATCATTCTGACAAGCTAGCTGCACATCAAAAAAACGGTAATAACGCGCTAATTGCTGTTGTACCTGGTCAATCTCGACTCGACTGAAGCGCACTTTATCGCCGGGACGACACTGCGCCAAACGACTAATATCAAGCGGGCTGATGGTGCCAAGTTTAGGGTAGCCACCCAGGGTTTGTCGATCACACATCATGATAATAGGTTCGCCATTAGGGGGTACCTGCACCGAGCCAATATTAATTCCTTCGGACACAATACCTTTGCCCTCATAGTTTAGTGCCTGCCCTTTTAGGCGCACCCCCATGCGATTACTGCTACTATCGACGGTATAGTCATGAAAACAAAAGTTTTCTCTGACTGAAGTTGGGAACTGGTCATACTGGTTGCCCGGCAACAATCCCAGAGTAGGAGTCTTACTGTAGTCCGGTTGGTACTTCCAGC
The DNA here is from genome assembly GCF_019431395.1 of Idiomarina sp. Taxonomy (NCBI): domain Bacteria; kingdom Pseudomonadati; phylum Pseudomonadota; class Gammaproteobacteria; order Alteromonadales; family Idiomarinaceae; genus Idiomarina; species Idiomarina sp. Next base: position 666,124 of record NZ_CP080268.1, on the reverse strand, counting down.
TTACCCGGCGACTGACAAAACGCCCCGCCCGCGGCGCCGACAGCGTTTGCCCGGCCTGCACCGGACTGCCGTCTTGCTGAGGACCACCAATTTTTTCCCGCATTACAGTCGCAACACTGCCCCACTGCGGCTCTGCGCTAAAGCCACCGGCAACAGCCAGATAAGCTCGTAAGCCGTGCTTCGCCATACCGACTTTTAATACTTGTCCCGCCTTGGCCTGATAGTTTTGCCACACAGCAAGAGGCTGCTCGTCCAGTGTTAACGGAACTTCTGCGCCGGTAATAGCAAATTGGGTGGGTTGCTCAAACTGCAACGTTGCGCCACCGAGCGTAATCTCAAGTTGTGCAGCGTCAAAGCGATTATCCAGTAATTTATTAGCCCACAAAAACGCGTTTTCGTCAGCGGGACCGCCGCGTGTTAAGCCTTTGCTTAAGTAACCAAAGCGCCCAAAATCTTGCAGCGTCATCAACAATCCGGGTTCAAGTACCTTAATCATTTAGCGCCTCCAGGCTTCCACCGGCCTCTAAAAAAGCCGCTTTGGAAATCGCTTTGAATTGCACCTGATCACCCACGTTGAATGCACTTAATATTCCCTGTTCAGGTTGGTAAAGAGGGGTCGCGGTACGCCCGATAATATTCCAGCCACCGGGGGAGTCGACCGGATAAATTGACGTTTGCTGTTCAGCAATAGCGACACTACCAGCAGGAATTTTTTCGCGCGGCCGCTGTAGCCGCGGTGTTACTAAGTCGTCTGGTAATATTCCCATGTAGCCAAAGCCGGGAGCAAAACCCAGTGCAAAAACGCGAAACGGCGCGGCCGTATGGCGCTCAATAACGTCGTTTTTACTCAATCCATGCTGTTGCATAACACGCTGAATATCAGCGCCAACTTCGTCACCATAGTAAACCTCAACGGTATGCAGTTGGCCCTGTTCGTCCGTGTCATCCACAATAAGTTCTGTTAATAAATCATTCACTGACTCACGCAATACCGTTTCGGACAGCTGCGTTACGTCATAATAGATCAGTAGCGTCGAATAGGCCGGCACCAAGTCCGTAATCGGCAACGCCGACTGCTGAAGAAGCTGTTGTAATGCAATAACCTGTTGATTCGCCGGCAAACTGATGACATCAGAAAACTGCACCATCAATGCATCAGCTCCTGCGTTTAACAAACGTGGAAATTCACCCTCATCAGTCATCGGAGTTATACCCTTTGCTCTGTATCTTTAAACGTTAGCACAGCCACTGTCAGTTAATAGCTCTCGCAACTTTTTAATCGTCGAAATGGCATTGGGGTTATCGCCATGTACGCATAAGGAGTCAATTTTAATGTCGAGCGGAAAACCGCCGACGCTAATAATTGAATCCCCACAACTGAAGCGCCTGGCTTGCTCAACAATATCTTCATCTGCACCATAAACCGCGTCATCATAACGACGCGAACGAATGCGACCATCGTCATCGTAGGCACGATCTGCAAACCCTTCAAATAATAGTTGCACACCGAACTCTTCAGCCCGCGACTGCCAGGCGTCATTATCGGGAGTCGCCATAATCATCAATGGTAATGCGTGCGCACGATTATTCTGTAATGCCTTAATCGCCTCACATACCGCATCAAAGGTTGCGCCATCACTCAACATGTCGTTGTATAGCGCACCGTGTGGTTTAACGTAGTGCACGCTATCTCCATGACCCTGCGCAATAGCCTGCAGTGCGCCTACCTGGTATTGCACCAGGGCGGTAATTTCTTCTGGTTTACAGGCCATATGACGACGTCCGAAGCCAACCAAATCCGGGTAGGCAGGATGCGCACCAATACGAACCCCATGCTTTTTAGCTAGTTTGACGGTTGTCGACATAGTCAGTGGGTCCGATGCATGAAAACCACAAGCCACGTTTGCCCAGTCGATGTGGGGCATAATTAACTCATCAGCCCCCATCTGCCAGGGGCCAAAGCTTTCGCCAATATCAGCGTTTAAATGAATCGTTTTGTTGGTCATACTACTCAGTCTTTTGTCGCGCTTCCACGTCGCCCAATAAACGCGTAAAGCTGACACAAAATATGTAAAGTCCGATACCAATGGTCGCGATTTGTAGTGAAGGTAGCATCAGTACCAGTAATTGATGTTTTGCGAATATAGCCGCCGAGCCGGTAAGACCCATGGTCGTTACGCCCTGTGCGACTAACGTAACCGGCCCCAGCCAGGATTCCAGTTTGCGTAGTTTTAACAAGGCAAAGATTCCGCCTAAAACTAACCCCCAGGCAATCGGAACGCCGAGTTTGTACCAACCTAATTGGTAGTCAGCAATCGACGCCACGAGTTGATCTTGTGTTGCGGTGTAAAAGAATAAGCCGACCGCGCCGGCTAAAATTACAATTCGTTTAGATAAATTCATTGAGCGTTGGATCCTAGATTGCCAAGCTAATTAAAAACAATACGATACCGATAATCGGTACCCATAAAATCGGCGACTGGTACCAACGCAACGGTGGTACATCATCGGGCGATTTAGAGCGTGGTGCCGGCTGGCGATAAAGCCAGATGATGCCCACCAGCATAATCACTGCACCCACTGCACGTACCGTGGTATCCTCGTCACTCACTACGCCGAGAACTGCTAACAGTAATCCCGTAATAGTGACCAAAATGGCCAACACACGTTGCCACATAAAGACTCCTTGTTGTTATTGTTCTTTGGTCGTAGCATTACCTTAGCGTCTTTTCCGTTACCATAAAAGTTACAACGCATGAGTCTGTTAAAAAAAATCGCTTTAATCTTAATGGCCGCTGGTGCTACTTTTGCATTAATTGTGGTTAGTGTCATCGTTTATCAATACACAGCGATGGAGCCTCCGTTACCCAACGATACCGACTGCGAAATGCAGCGCTTATTACAAACCTCAGAAAATGCTGCCGAGATTCATCACTATTATTGCCAACGCGGTGCAGGTAAAGAATGGCAAGGACATGAACTGTGGTTAGTTGAGCCGGCCAGTGATCGCTGGCAACGGATGCTAACAACCGCATCTCCCCAATGTCTGGCACTGACGATTGAGCGCCAGACACTGTTGGTTGACCACGATGGCGACAAAGGAGAAATGAATCTGGCTGAGCCGGTTTTTATTTATAAGGATTTAAACAGTCAGAGTCAGACGCTGGCCGTCGATATTAACAATAAGCCGACAGCCAACTGTAGTGAAAATAACTGAGAATTAACTGAGAATTAACTCAGTTTAAGCACCCACTTAAGTGGCAGGCGCTTCATCAAAAATGCCATCAATGCCCATGGCCAGCGGGGCACGTAGGCTTTCACCGGCTCTTTATTGATAGCTTCTGCCAGTAATCTGCAGCCGGTTTCAGTATCGACCATAAACGGCGTATTTTTTACCTTTTCGTTTATTTCCGAGCGAATGTAGCCAGGATAAATGGTTGATACCTTTATCGGACTATTACTACCATAAGTTTTCATTAAATCAGCACGAATGCCCTCGGTTAACGAGGCTAAACCCGCCTTGGTTGCCGCGTATACCGTCATTGCCCGCGGCATGCCGCGGAACGCGCTCATCGACGATATCGTAACTAAGTGGCCCTGCTGTTGCTCTCGCAAAATGGTCATGGCCGCTTCACATTGTGCCAGCGCGGCAACAAAGTTGGTTTCAGCGGTGGCTTTGTTGGCATGAAAGTACCCGGTGCCTAACGCTGCACCTTTGCCCATCCCGGCATTGATAATAAAGCGATCAATACTGCCAAATTCCTGCTTAAATTCATTAAAAACGCTGAACACGTCATCGTGTTGATTAACATCCAGTGCTTTAATCGATACTTTTATGTTAGCGTTTTGCTGCTCCAACTCGGCTTTTAGTGCTTCCAACCGGTCAACTCGACGCGCACAGAGGCATAGGTTTCGGCCTTGCTTTGCAAATTCCCGCGCCATGCCCTGCCCCAGCCCTGAACTGGCGCCCGTGATCAAAATCGTATTTCGTTGTTGTGCCATAACAGATTACATCGCTTTTTTATGTTGTTTTATGCGTTTGCGGCAGCGCCACAGGAGGTAATTAACCAAGAACCAAAAATTTTTAAAGGTCTTGTTAGTGGTTTGCTTGTGGTGATAACGGTAATAAATTTGCTGCGCAATAACCGCAAGCCGGAACATACCGAACACCTCGTAAAAAACAAAGTCGTCGACATCGACGCCGGTTTTTTCGCAGTAATAATCGATGATTTGTTGACGCGTTAACATGCCCGGATAGTCACTGGGTTGACGTTTAGTTGCCCGCGCAATTTTATCATCGTCAGCCTGGATCCAATACGCCAGAGCATTGCCGAGATCCATTAACGGATTACCCAGAGTTGCCAGCTCCCAGTCCAGAATGCTAATGATATCGGTCGGATCGTCGGGGTTTAAGATTAAGTTATCCAGCCGAAAATCATTATGCGTTAAGCAAATCGTTTCGCTATTGGGTTTGTTGTCCTTTAGCCAACGCATGACCGGTCCCGCACCAACTACATTCCAGGTTTTCGCCTTTTCGTAACGACCACACCAACCACTGACCTGACGGTCTGTATAGCCTTCGCCTTTGGCTATTTTGCGCAAACCGGTACTGTCGAGGTCAACGTGATGCAGTTCAATTAACTTATCCAGTGCATTGGTATTAAGCTGCTTTGCCTGTTGCGGACTGAGTTCCAGTTCGCGGGGGAAGCGTCGTCTGGGGATAATACCAGTGACGTGTTCCATCACGTAAAATTCCGCGCCAATCACCGACTCATCGGTGCAATGAGCCAACATGCGTGGCACATAAGGAAAAGCCGGCCGCAGTTTCTTCTGCAGCCGATATTCGCGTCCCATGTCATGCGCAGACTTTGCTTTGGTACCTGCCGGCGGACGTCGCAATACCAATGTTAAACCGAGGTAATCCAACCGATAAGTCCAGTTAGAGGCGCCGCCGGTGTATTGGGTTACCTTTAACTCGCCCCGCTCGTGCGGCAGTTCATCTGCAATGTGCTCAGCCAACCAAGCGTCTAATGCGGCAACCGGCAACGCTTCCTCGTCACGCACTTGGCTTGCCTTGTCTAACACAGAGTCCAAAACAGCATCAGTCATGGCGCCGTCCCTGCCATTGTTTGAGTTCAGTTTTTGCAATCGTTGCACGATGCACCGCATCAGGACCATCGGCGATGCGTAAGGATTTTGCTACTGCCAGCAATCCCGGCAACGGCGTGTCATGGCACATCGAGGCACCACCAAATAACTGCATGGTTTCATCCACAACCTGTTGCAACACATTCGGTGCAACCAACTTAATCGCAGATATTTCTTTAATGGCCTTTAATGCACCGATATTATCGATTTGCCAGGCAGCATAGAGTGTCATTAATCGCGCTTGATCGATGGCAACACGCATATCCGCTAACCGTTCGGTATTACCGCCGAGTTTGAGTAGCGGCTGGCCAAAGGCAATTCGCGTCGCACCGCGCTCAATGAACAGTTCCAATGCACGCTCCGCCGCACCAATGGCGCGCATGCAATGATGAATACGCCCCGGCCCTAAGCGCCCCTGAGCAATCTTAAAGCCTGCCCCCGGGCCGACGATGATGTTTTCTTTGGGTACCCTGACATGATCAAATATTACCTCGCCATGACCGTATGGTGCGTCGTACTCTCCTAGTGCCGGTAGCATCCGTTCAATGTTGACTCCGGGCGTGTCTAAAGGCACCAGGATCATCGTGTGGCGCTGGTGTTTATCCGCGTCTTCATCAGTGAGCCCCATCACAATCGCAATTTCCGCCTGCGGGTGGCCCAACCCCGTACTCCACCATTTACGTCCGTTAATTACCCACTCATCACCATCTGCGACAATCGTGGTTTGCATATTAGTCGCGTCCGATGACGCCACATCCGGCTCCGTCATACAAAAAACTGACCGGATCTCACCATCCAGCAACGGCTGTAACCAACGGCGCTGTTGGCTTTTATCACCAAAATGATAAAGCACTTCCATATTGCCGGTATCCGGCGCATTGCAGTTAAAAATTTCCGGCGCCAACAAGCTTCTGCCCATGCGTTCGGCCAGCGGCGCGTATTCTAGTGTGCTTAACCCGGCGCCCAGCTTGTCATCTGGCAAAAACAGATTCCATAAGCCCTGCTCACGCGCCATTTGCTTAAGCTCAGCCACGCGCGGCGGCACCTGCCACTCGCGCCAATTCGGGGTACCATTTAAGCGAAAATTTTCTTTCTGGTACTGGCTCTCGTACGGCTCGATAAATTCACGCATGAAGGTATCGAGGCGCTGTAAATAATCCGCAGTCTTAGCACTGTAAGAAAAGTCCATAATGTCCGTTCCCAACTATTCGTTAACAGCATTGTAGACTTGAAAGTGTGAGTGGTACAACCAGAGTTGGGAATAGACTTTCATCATAAATTTGTCGGAGCTGAAAGCTTATCCATGAGTATTTACCTAAATCTCTTTTACTAGGCTTTTCTTTAGCTGAAAACTGCGTTGCGAACACCCTACAGTTAACTTACTTATAATAGCTTTTAGGTAACCAGTTCTAGCCCCCGGAAAAGTCTAAAATCAAATGTCGTCATTTGGGTCTTACCCCAATCAGTGACTTTTATTCAAGTGACTCTGTGTGTAACACCTCGCCTTCAACATTCGTTACTTTTATTTGACTACTGGACGGCGAAATAAAAATACCTGAAGCTTCATTCTCCGTTGAGATGACTATGCGATCGGCGGGAACCTCATCGTCTTCACCGACTCTGTAAACCTCGACAGTACAAGGGTAGCTTTCTTCACACCAACTCATATCAACGCGCATCAACTCCCGACCCAGACGAGCCCAGTCTGGGCGGTTTAAGCTATACTCTGTTCTCGGCCAGATCACATTAACGTCGTATTTTTCAGGATTATGTGACCAAAATCTCTGTTCACTATCCATTAATAAAACGGGTGCATCAAAAGAATGATTCTCCACAAGCCATGTGTAAGTCTCCGACTCAAATTTCTTCTCGCTTTTTTCAGCAATCTCGGTCTGGTTTATCGTTAATGGATCCAGCTCTAATGATTCCTTTAAATAATATGCGAGCCAGCCATCTTCGTTAATATGATTATAACCGACGTGGATAATAACTTTAGCGTCTGGAGTATTGTCGAATATTTTCTCGCGAAGGTTCTTGGCCGCACTTTTTTCTCTTGCTTCCGTTCCCCCTTGCATTTCAGAACCATAGTCATAAGAAACCAACTGAAAACCCAACTGCTGAGCATGCAATAGCAAATTTGCAAAGACGGGTTCTACCGTGTAAAAACCAGCCTTCTCAAATACATATTCCTTAGCCATTTCATTTTCTGCATTTTCCGATAAAGCTTCTAGCGCTAAATAACGATACCCTTGTTCCCACAATCCCTCTAGTAATCGATACGTCAATACACGGTGCTGAGGAATATGATGCGCTTCATTGATCATTACAATTTGATGTTCAGCTGACTTTTTTACAATCGCATCCACTGCATTTGGGATGCTTAAGCCCTTTATCTCTTCATGCAATTTTTTAGGTGTTGAGTCGCGCTTATCAAATGCCGCCAACGCTTGCTGGTGCTGACCTATAAATGAATACGTGGTACCACGCTCTTGAAGTAGCATGTCATACACCGCTTCATTATCTGCAAACTCTACGGAAAGCTCTTTGAGCGCATTAATCTGCTGGCTCAACGTTTTTCCATTTGTGGCCTCGAAAACTCTATCGAATGCCTTGTTGACTTCTTTTATATACTCTTCGTGAGATTGTTCGTCAGCAGAGCATGTGAAGCCCGTAAGCAAAGCGGCGACAAAAAATAAAGTTCTCATGATCTATCCTCCATGAATGGCTACTTTACATATATTGAATTGAATTAAGTTAATTTAGTCTAGTCGGTTAGTCACTTTGACTACTTTCTAAAGCAGCAATTCAAGTATCTCTCAGCCACTAAACCAGTTATGATGAAAATTTAGTAACTCCGGTGCCCAAATTAGGAACAAATTCATATATTCTTAGCAATCAAATCCGCTTTCAAAAGCCCGCCTTTGGTAAACAATTTGGCTGAAAATTTAGGGTTCCTGCGTGACTTATACGCCTCCAGTATTTTCTTCAGGCCAGCGGCTTCCAGCAGTGAGATGTTCACTTCGGTATCCATTTCAGCAGACTCAACAAAGTCATTAGAAAAGCTGGGGGCAACAATGAGCACTTGTGCAACCCGCTTACCCGCGCCTTCGCAGCGTGTGACATAGGCTTTCACTTGGCGGGAGGTCGTGGAGTACTTAGCAAAGTCCCCTTTCTTTGAGGTTTTCGCTTCACCGATAATAATATCGTCTTCACTCAACGACAGAAGAATGTCAGCTTTATCTTTGGCGGTATTGATGTCGCGTCGTAAGTCTTCGTCAACTGTTAAGCCAAGCTCTTCGAATATGGCTTTGGTGACCTCTTCAAACTTAATGCCTATGTCAGCCTCGGCTATTTCAATGTTCTTCTGCTTTAAAGCGGCTAAGTCTCGTCTTGCCAGGGCTTCGTAATTTTCTACCAGCTTATCTGTCGCATCAGCAAAGCTTTCAAGAATAACCTGTCTCGGGTCGCCTCTGCGCGTTATGCCCATGTCAGACTTCAGGCTCTTAACCTGCTCGTTCGACAGCATAAATAGTATATCGTATGGGGTTATTGCAAGAGCACGAAGCTTCTCAACGTCTATATCCTGATTAGGCTCAAGTTCAAACTCTTCCTTTAACATTTTCGGCAATTGAGGAAGGTGCTGACTAAGCGTTGAAAACAGCGACTTGTACCCTGTTGCCGATAAAATATTAAATTCATGCTCTGTAGAGGAGTTCAGCGCCCCAATAATTAGGCTGCAACGCTCCTCGAGCGTAGTGCCAAGCTTGTCGAGTGCGAGCTGCAAGTCCTCAATGAGTGTCTTCAGACGCTCTTTTTTCTCAGTCACGCCGGACTGTTCGCCGTGCATGTCATCACTCAGAATTTGACTGACCGATAAACCCATTTTGAAAACGGTATCAATTTTTTCATCACGGCTGACACCGCGAATACGCTTGTCATGGCTTTTCAGAATATTGGAGAGCTCGGCATCAGAGAATGTCCGCAAAATTCGTAGAAGATGCTTGTCTGCAAGCTCTTTAGATTGGATACGGTGTAACAACGCAACTATTTCATCGGGCACATAAACGGTCTGATGCTTCTTAGATACGAAAGCAATGCCTATTTCACGTAGCTGATTCAGACAGTCAGAAACGCCCGTTTTGGGAATGGGATCGATTAAATGCTCAATGGCAACACGGTTGTCGGCTGTTACATCCAGTTTATGCGCGAGCACATTCAGTATTCCACGCTCTTCATCAGTAATTTTACCTTCGCGGTTCGAGCGTTCATCATTATGCAGTGCTTCGTACAAACAGGCGTAGTAAATGCCCAGGCGTTTCGGTTCGTCATAAACCTCTGTTTGTTCAGCTGCTTCAAACAGTGATTTCAGACTTTTCGCCTGCGCGTCAATTTGTTTCCATTCTTTTTCATACAGATGCTCGACCCACGACAACCTCGCTACGCAATTACCATCGCGACTGAGGATATTAACCAAAAGCGCTGCCTGTGCACCACTTAGCGCAAGCTGAGACTTTACTTCCCGTTGGAAAAGCGGCTGAGCCAGTCGAAATAACTGAGTAACTTCGCCACTAGGCGCGTTTTTAATTTCCCCGTCAATGTTTTTAAATTGCTTAGCGACCTGCTTATCATGTGAGCTCGCCTCCGTGCAGATGCGATCCAGAAAATTAATAAACTTAGACTTCTCAATCTGGTTAACAGTAGATAGAACGCTGGAGAGTTTCATTACATACCATTCCTTGGTTAGATAAAAATACTACTAACTAACTTACTACCGTATAACAATATTGCAACCCTGCAATCTTTACGAAAAATAGCGCTCAATACTCTCAGCAGGCTTACCAAACAAATAACCTTGAAAATGCTGGCAGCCCATCTTTTGCAGACGCTTGAATTGCTGTTCGGTTTCCACGCCCTCGGCAATGACAGTGAGATTCATACTGCGACCCAGGCTAATAATAGTCTCGGTTAGTAATGCACCTTTGCTACTGCATCTAAATCACGTACAAAAGCCCGATCTATTTTTAATTCGTCAAGCGGTAGCCTTGTCAGATAAGCTAACGAGGCATAACCAGTACCAAAGTCGTCAAGCGAAATCGATACACCCAGTTCACGCAAACTAGCCATTTGTTCAATAATAAAGTTAATGTCGTCAGCAATAAGGCTCTCTGTCAGCTCAAGACATAAGTTTCCGGGGTTAGCGCCGGTGCTTTGCAGAATATTTTTTACCCACGCGACAAAGTCCCCCCGGCGAAACTGAACAGCGCTGACATTCACTGAGATTTTAACGTTTTTACTGTAATGTTGAGCTGCCAACTTCACCAGCTTTTTACAGCTTTTTTCTAACACCCAATCGCCCAAGGCGATAATACTGTCGTTGGCTTCAGCAATCGGAATAAAGTCATTCGGTGAGAGTGATTTGAACTTAGGATGTTGCCAGCGAAGAAGCGCTTCAAAGCCAATAATACGTTGATTTTGATCGACCTGTGGCTGTAACGCTAACGTCAGCTCTTCATTTTCGACAGCATGATTAAGCGCTTGTGAGATTTCCAAACGCTTCTTAACCAATGATTCCATCTGTGAGTCGAAAAAACTAATCGCATTGGTATTAGACCTTTTCGCCATTTTAAGTGCGATATCCGCCTGGCGCAAAAGTTCGTCTCCAGATAATGTTCCGGGACACTGAAAAAGCGTGATTCCACTACAAGCTGTTAGCTGGTGCGAGCGTCCTTCCAGGATTAATGGCGCTTTTAATTTTTGAAGAATCTGAGTTGCCATTAACTCGGCTTCTGCAGCAACAGCATCCAGTGAAGATGAAGAACAAGGTAACAGAAGCGCGAACTCATCTTTACCCAAACGAGCAAGGTCATCCGGAGATGAACTGAATTTCTGCAAAGCCTCCGCGCAATTTGTCAGCACCCGATCACCAACACTGTAACCCAGGCTATCGTTAATACTGTGAAACTTGTCTATATCGACAATAAGTAACGCAGCGGCGGATTTTTCACTGCTGGTGCTGCGCATAACACTGGTTATTCGCTCAAGTAGCAAACGACGGTTTGGCAAACCTGTCAGTGAGTCATAATACGAAAGTCGCTGCACTTCCGCCTCGGCGATGTCTAATGAACGCATATCCGCATCCATACAGAACATAATAGGCTCGTCATTCGGCAGCGACACAACAGTATGGCTTGAATAGACAGGCACTGTGGAGCCGTCTTTATGCTTGAGGTTCAAACGAGCTGGCGGAATCCCTTCTTCATTGTCAAACATCCAGGCAACGGCCTGCTTGACCTCGTCACGCATATCCTGAGGGATAATTAAGTCAAAGAGGCTACGCCCAATCGCTTCGCTCGCTGAATAGCCGTATATTTTTTCTGAAGCCGCATTCCAATAGACTACAGAGCCATCCACACGATAGCCTTGAATAGACATAGCTTGCGTATCATCGAAGAGCTTATGAAACCGTGCCTCGCTAATTTGCTTGTCGCGGTCATTCGTCATAAAAATTGGCCGTTGCTTTATTTACCAATGAGAATTAGAACTTAACATAAGTATAGAAGATGATTGATAAATTTGTTAAAAATGTTCTGTCAACAGGTATAAAGCGATAGGTAACACCATGCCAGAAAAATTAAAGCTCTACGAAGCCATTATGCTGCTCGCATTGTGCGAGGAAAAAGGCACCATGAATGGCATGTACGTGGAGTATGCCACCGCCGGAGCTATAGCTGCTGAGTTATTAATGTTGGGCCGGATTAAGGCTGATGAAGCAAATAAAAACAAAGTCATGGTGCTCAATGACAGCCCGACGGGCGATACGTTGTTAGATGAAGCCTTAGCGATGATCGCTGAAGCGAAGCGCCCGCGTAAACTCAAAGACTGGGTACAAAAAATCGGCGGCATTAAAAACCTGAAACATAAAGTTGCACAAGCATTAGCTGATGACGACATTGTGTCTCATGAAAAAGAGAAGGTGTTGTGGCTGTTCGAGCGCCAGGTTTACCCCGAAGTAAACCCGCAACCAGAGCAGGAATTGCGTCAGGCCATGCGTGATGCGGTACTCAGTGATAGCGAAGATATTGAGCCTCGCATCGCTATTGCCGTTGCATTAGCCAATAGCGCCAAGCTACTGCCACAGATTTTTAGTAAGCAAGAGCTGAAAGACCGCAAGCAGCGCATCAAACAACTAGAGAATGGCGAACTGGTATCTAAAGCCGCCAAAGAAGCGGTTCAAGCGATTGAAGCCGCTGTTATGGTAGCTGTTATGATGCCCGCCATCACTGCTGCAACGACGCCCGGCACTGGTTCCTGTTAGTCAATTAAAAGGAATTTGCATGACACTTCTTAAAAACCTCCGTCTCTGGCAGGCGGTATTAATCGCTGTCGCTTTCAGTTTTGCTGTCAGCTTTACGGCTTTCAACCTGCAGACACGAGTCACCGAGATCGCGCCGGATGCCCAGAGTGGCATTGTCATCATGTACTCACTTATCTTAAACACGGTGCTGTGGTTAGTTTTGTCCTTTGCCATGTTCTACTTTCTACAAGGACTCGCACAGAAGTACTGGTTTAAATCCTTTGTCAGCGGTGCATTGTCGCTTTTATTTATCGGCTACGCGGGCTATATGAGTGTGAGCGCGATGCAGCTAAGTAACGCTCTCATTGCGGCAGCCGATCCATCGACGCCATCGCAGCGCCTGGCCTCCCTCGCTGATGCCAAATTGGGCTATGGCTACGAACTAGACAACAGACTCGCAGCAAATCCATCAACGCCCGTCGACACGCTGCGGGCACTATATCAACGAGAGAATCAAATCGGCACAGACATAAAACTGGCACGCAACGCCAATACACCTAATTCGATTTTGATTGAACTATCTAAGCGTAAAGACACTAATCAGCGCAATGCCATTATCAGAGCACTCGAAGCCAACCCAAAGGTCATTAATGGTGAACTGCGTTTTGACGCTGCGATGACACTGCAGGTTAAATAGCTTCATAAAACACAGCCCGTTAATAGGAATCCGCGTCAATGCGCTTTAGAAAACCTTTAAGCACTATTTGTATTGCTTTGCTACTCAGCATGGCCTCGGGTTGTGCGCACTTTATCGAGCAAAAAATACTTTATCCTGGCGACGGCGGCATGGTTGTTGAAGGTGTTAGCGACCGCGAGCTACTCGAAATTTATCATCTGCAAGCGCGTGAGATTGCCGGCCAACGACGTTTACCCTTTTACTTCGGCGATGCCGAAGCATTAACGGCTGATTTTATGCCGCCAAAGATGGATTTCACTTTTCGCTATACCAACGCGCCAAAAGGCATCGAACCAGTACGTAAATACAAACTAGAACTTGAGTCCCCTCCAAAGGATTTTCCATCTGCCAAAGGTATTATAATTCTGCTACACAGCTACAGCACTAATGCCCAATCGGTTTTCTTTGACAGCGTGGCGCTGCAGCTTCAGGGTTATCATACCGCCAGCTTTGACCTGCTTGGGCATGGTCAAGCAGGTCAACAGCCAGTGAGCTTTGGTGCGGCAGATCTAAAGCGTTTACATCGTTTAATCACGACGCTTAAACAACAGTATCAGTTACCGGTCATTCTCTATGGAAAATCCTATGGTGCATCTATTGCCGCGCAGTATATTGCGTCGTATGGCAGTATCTCCGGGTTTATTGCTGTCGCGCCGATGACTGATTTTACGCCCGCAGCCACGCGAGTGGCCAAAAGCTCAAGTCCTTTGCTTACTAAGCTCGTTTCTGACCAGTGGCTGCAAACTACCTTCGAGAACGTGCTGACTGAACGGCAAACGAATTCACGCCAGTTATCAACGCCGCGCATTTTATTACGCCAAACGACCGATTCTTTACCCCCAACGCTCATTTTAGCCGGAGGGCTAGACAAGATTAGCGATCCCGAGCAAATTAAAGCGCTTGCCACCATTGATGCCGTCAAAGTCAAATACTTCGACAATCGTGGCCATATTGAGATGATGATTTTTGATAATCAACTAAACGACAGTATTAAACCGTGGCTGAACAACCTCTAGACAACAAAAAACCCAGCACAACGGGTTGCTGGGTTTGGTGCGTTGTCTAGAGCAGTTATATTAACGGTTAAGTTCACCGCTTGCCGATTCAATGTGAGCGCGAACAAACCACTGGAATTGCTCAAGATCACCCAGTTGGCCGGTTAACAGGTCTTCTGATACGGGATCAAGCTCGGCGAGTTTATCAATTGCCTTACGATGGTCTTCGTTAACGCCATTATAGACTTTATCGAGTGCACCTAAATGATCTACAACAAGTCCTCTGCCAATATTGTATTCATCCCAGCGACGACGGTCGACGATTGATTGCGGTGTGCCAACAGGTACGCCGCCCATGGTTGCGATACGCTCGGCTATGGTATCGGTCATTTCACGCACAGCATCAACCTGTGGATCGAGCATTTCGTGCACACCGATAAAGTTCGGGCCGACAACATTCCAGTGCACATGCTTAAGGGTTAATTGTAAATCGAGAAGTGCAACCAAGCGGTCATCGAGTAGCGCGATAGTATCTTTTGCCGACTGGCTATCAACACCCGGAGCCGTAAATTCGGCAACTTTCGTTGATGCATTACTCGAGCTCATTATTCCTCCTACTCAGTATGTATGTACTATTACCTACGCACAAATTTACTGAGTAGATCGGTAACTCAGCCAAAGCAATTAACGATAGAACACAAAAAAGCCGACGTTCGTGCAAGCGTTTAGCTTGTTTGAACGTCGGCTTTTGTACTTGCGCCAGAGGCGCAAGCTACGGGCTATTACCAGCCTGTTTTCTCTGCTACAGCTTTGCCGATGTCGGCCAGGCTGCGTACAGTTTTAACGCCTGCAGCTTCTAGTGCAGCGAATTTCTCGTCAGCAGTACCTTTACCGCCGGCAATGATGGCACCAGCGTGGCCCATGCGTTTGCCCGGAGGCGCAGTAACACCAGCAATGTAAGAAACAACTGGCTTAGATACATTGTTTTTAATGTACTCTGCCGCTTCCTCTTCTGCTGTACCGCCGATTTCACCGATCATTACGATAGCTTCGGTTTCTGGATCTTTTTCGAACAGTTCCAGAATATCGATGAAGTTAGAACCCGGGATAGGGTCGCCACCGATACCAACACAGCTAGACTGACCAAAACCTGCGTCAGTAGTCTGCTTAACCGCTTCGTACGTCAATGTACCTGAACGCGATACGATACCCACTTTACCTTTCTTGTGGATGTGGCCAGGCATGATACCGATTTTGCACTCGTCCGGCGTGATAACACCCGGGCAGTTTGGACCGATCATGCGCACGCCTTTGTGCGTCAGATATTCTTTAACGTAAAGCATGTCCAGCGTCGGGATACCTTCGGTAATACAAACAATCAGTTCGATACCAGCGTCTGCTGCTTCGATGATTGAGTCTTTACAGAAAGGCGCTGGTACGTAGATAACTGATGCTGTCGCGCCAGTTGCTTCTACTGCTTCACGTACAGTATTGAATACAGGCAGGCCTAAGTGTTCTTGACCACCTTTACCAGGGGTTACACCGCCAACCATTTGCGTACCGTAAGCAATTGCCTGCTCAGAGTGGAAAGTACCCTGACCACCAGTAAAGCCCTGGCAGATTACTTTGGTGTTTTTATCGATCAAAATGCTCATTATTGACCTCCTGCCGCAGCAACCACTTTATCGGCAGCATCAGACAAGCTCTCTGCAGCGATAATGTTCAGGCCACTTTCTTTCAGTTTATCTCTACCCAGTTCAGCATTGTTACCTTCAAGGCGAACAACTACTGGTACTTTAACGCCGACTTCCTCAACCGCGCCAATGATACCTTCTGCGATCATGTCACAACGAACGATACCACCGAAGATGTTAACCAATACGGCATTAACAGAGCTGTCAGACAGGATGATTTTGAACGCTTCAGAAACACGCTCTTTAGTCGCGCCGCCACCAACGTCAAGGAAGTTAGCAGGTTCGCCACCGCTCAGTTTAACGATGTCCATAGTACCCATCGCCAAGCCTGCGCCGTTAACCATACAACCGATGTTGCCGTCTAACGCTACGTAGTTAAGTTCCCATTTCGCTGCTTGCGCTTCACGCTCGTCTTCTTGTGACGGATCGTGCATTTCACGCAGCTTCGGCTGACGATACATCGCGTTGCTGTCGATACCAACTTTAGCATCCAGACAGTGCATGTTGCCTTCGTCAGTGATAACCAACGGGTTAATCTCTAACAGTGCCAGGTCGTATTTTTCGAACATTTCGGCAAGACCCAGGAAGATCTTGGTGAACTGCTTAACCTGGTCCGGGTTTAGACCCAGTTTAAAACCTAACTCACGACCTTGGTATGGCTGTGCGCCAACGGTAGGGTCGATTTCAGCTTTTAAGATTTTTTCTGGTGTTTCTTCTGCTACTTTCTCGATTTCAACACCACCTTCGGTTGATGCCATGAACACGATTTTACGTGAACCACGGTCAACAACTGCACCCAGGTACAGTTCGTCAGCGATGTCAGTGCAGCTTTCAACTAAAATCTTAGCAACCGGCTGACCTTTTTCGTCGGTCTGGAAAGTTACTAAGTTTTTACCTAACCACTGCTCGGCGAATGCGCGCACGTCATCCAGGCTTTTAACCAGTTTTACGCCGCCCGCTTTACCACGGCCGCCTGCGTGTACCTGACACTTAACAACCCAAGTGTCACCGCCAATACGTTTTGCCGCGTCGACTGCTTCATCAGCAGTGTCACAGGCAAAACCTTCAGATACTGGCAAACCAAACTCTTTAAAGAGTTGCTTACCCTGATACTCATGCAAATTCATGATGCTCTTCCGATTCGTTGAAACAACAAAAGCAGCTTACCTGCTGCCTACCCGAATACCGCGCCGAATTTTAACAGAAAACGGCACAAAAAATAACAGCCGCAAGTCAAAATGACGTTGCGGCTGTGGCTCAGCGTCTTTAGATATCCAGGATCAGACGTTGAGGATCTTCTAATAGCTCTTTAACAGTGACCAGGAAGCCAACCGATTCTTTACCATCGATAATGCGGTGGTCATAAGACAGAGCCAAATACATCATTGGTAAGATCTCAATCTTACCGTCGACAACCATGGGGCGCTCCTGGATTTTATGCATACCCAGAATCGCACTTTGCGGTGGATTAAGAATAGGTGTTGATAACAGTGAACCAAACACGCCACCGTTAGTAACGGTGAAGTTGCCACCTTGCATCTCATCCAACGTTAGCTTGCCGTCACGTCCTTTAATTGCCAGTTCACGGATACCTTTTTCCATGTCCGCGATCGACATCTTGTCGGTATCACGCAGAACCGGTGTTACCAAACCACGTGGCGTTGATACCGCAATGCTGACATCAAAGTAGTTGTGGTAAACGATATCATCACCGTCGATTGACGCGTTCACATCAGGGAAACGCTTAAGTGCTTCAGTCACAGCTTTGATATAAAAGCCCATGAAGCCAAGGCGCGTACCGTGTGTTTCTTCAAACACGTCTTTGTACTTTTTGCGTAAGTCCATGATCGGTTTCATGTTGATTTCGTTGAACGTGGTCAACATGGCCGTGTCGTTCTTCGCTTGTAACAAACGTTCTGCGATACGCTTACGCAAACGTGTCATTGGTACACGTTTCTGGTCACGATCACCTGCCGCTGCTGGTTGCGCAGATTGTTGCTTGCTGCTGTCTGACGACTTAGACGCTGACTTAGATGCACCGTCTTTAACGTGCTTTTCAACGTCTTCCTTGGTGACACGTCCGCCTTTGCCGGTGCCTTTAACATCACTTGGCTTGAGGCCGTGCTCGCCTAATAAACGACGCACCGCAGGGCCAGCGACTTCGCTGTCACCGCCGTCATCTTTACTTTCAGCAGAAGACTCTGACTTGCTGTCGCCTGATTTGCTTGCACTGCCGCCTGAAGAGGCGCCGGCTTCCACAACACCGATAACGTCATCAGCGCCTACCGTTGCACCTTCGTCGTGTTCAATCTTAACCAAAACGCCGTCTGCTGGTGCTACAACTTCAAGCACTACTTTGTCGGTTTCAATATCGACTAGGTTCTGGTCACGCTTAACTTCGTCGCCTTCTTTAACATGCCAGGCAGAAATAGTTGCGTCAGATACTGATTCTGGTAATTGCGGAACGGTAACGTTCATTTTCTCGCCTGAGCCTTTCTTATCGGCAGAGCCAGAGTCTTTACTCTCGCCTTTGTTCTGGTCTTGCTTATCAGCTTTTTTATCGCTGTCGTCTGACTTCTCTTCTTTGCCAGAGTCACCGCTCGCTGCACCGTCACCTTCTTCAATTTTACCGATGACTTCTTCAGCAGTAACAGTGGTGCCTTCTTCGGCAGTAATCTCACCCAGCACGCCGTCCGCTTCTGCGACGACTTCCAGCACTACCTTGTCGGTTTCGATGTCAACCAGATTCTGGTCACGCGACACTTTATCGCCAGGTTTTACGTGCCATGTTGCGATGGTGGCATCGGCAACAGATTCGGGTAATTGAGGAACTTTAATATCAATCGCCATGGTTCATCTTCACCTATTTAGTGGTTAGCGCTTCGTCAACGAGTTTTTGTTGCTGTTTGTTGTGTTCAGTTAAATAACCCACTGCCGGAGCCGCAGAGGCATCCCGACCCGCGTAGGTAAGCTGAGCACCGGAAGGAATTGCAGCCCAGAAATGGTGTTGGCTGTTATACCAAGCGCCCTGGTTCTGAGGTTCTTCCTGACACCAGACAAAATCTTTGACGTGCTGATAGTCTTTCATGATCTCGGCCACTTCTTCGGCCGGGAACGGATATAATTGCTCGATACGGATAATGGCAACATCGTCTTGCTCACGCTTACGACGTTCCTGCAGTAAGTCGTAGTAGACTTTACCGGCACACATTACCACGCGTTTGACCTTCTTCGGATCCATTTCATCGATTTCCGCAATCGCGTTCTGGAAGCCGGTATTAGCCAGATCATCCATCTCTGAAACGGCTAATGGATGGCGTAATAACGATTTTGGCGTCATTACAATTAACGGACGACGAACCGGCCGTAACTGTTGACGACGAATCATGTGGAATACTTGTGCCGGCGTAGTCGGCACACAGACAGACCAGTTATGGTCGGCTGATAACTGCAGGAAGCGTTCTAAACGCGCCGAGGAGTGCTCTGGCCCCTGCCCTTCATAGCCGTGCGGCAGCAACAATGTCAGACCACAGAAACGTCCCCATTTTTGCTCGCCCGAGCTTAAGAACTGATCGATGACAACCTGAGCACCATTAGCGAAGTCACCAAATTGTGCTTCCCACATAATCAATGATTTAGGCTCGGCTGTCGCATAACCGTATTCAAACGCCAAGACTGCCGCTTCAGACAACACTGAGTCATAAATTTCGATCTGACCCTGCTCGTCCTTTATATCGTTTAATGGCATGTACACGCTGCCATCGTCTTGATTATGCAATACTGCGTGACGATGGAAGAAGGTACCACGGCCAGAGTCCTGCCCGGTCAAACGAATGTGAATATCGTCGTTAACCAGGGTTGCGTAGGCGAGACTCTCAGCGAAACCCCAATCCATGGATTTGTCGCCTTTGGCCATTTTTTGACGTTCCTGATAGACCTTAGCCACTCGTGAGTTTAGCTTATGTTCTTCCGGGTACGATGAAATCTTCTCACCTAATTGTTTTAACGTTTTCGCACTGACCTTGTAGTCGTACTCAACATCCCAGTCGTTACCAATATATGGTGTCCAGTCAACTGAATGCTGACGCATTGGACGATGCTCATCAACTACCACTTCGCCTTTATCCAGCGCATCGCGGTAATCCTGAATCCATTGCTTGGCATCGTCTTCGCTAACGGTATTTTTACCGGCTAGCTTTTGTGCGTAAAGCTCGCGAGCCACTGGGTGCTTTTTAACTTTGGCATACATCAGCGGCTGTGTTGCACTCGGCTCGTCGGCTTCGTTATGACCGTGACGGCGATAACAAACTAAATCGATAACAACGTCACGTTTAAAGGTATTGCGATAATCCAGTGCCAGCTGTGTTACGAAAACCACGGCTTCAGGGTCATCCGCATTAACGTGGAAAATCGGCGCCTGAACCATTTTTGCAATATCTGTGCAGTATTGGGTTGAGCGCGCGTCTTCGCGTTTCGACGTGGTAAAACCAACCTGGTTATTAACAACGATGCGAATTGAACCGCCAACTTGGTAGGCGCGAGTTTGCGACATGTTGAAGGTTTCTTGCACTACGCCCTGGCCCGCAATCGCCGAGTCGCCATGAATGGTAATCGGCAGTACCTTTTTACCTTCCGGATCTTTGAGGCGATCCATGCGCGCACGCACTGAGCCCATCACTACCGGATTAACGATTTCAAGGTGCGACGGGTTAAAGGCTAGCGCCAGGTGAACATCGCCACCCGGTGTTTCAAAATCTGATGAAAAGCCCATGTGATACTTAACATCACCTGAGCCTTTGTTGTTGCTGTGTTTACCAGCAAATTCGTCAAACAAGTCTTGTGGCTTTTTACCCAAGACATTGACTAATACGTTGAGGCGTCCACGGTGAGCCATACCGACGACTACTTCTTTAGCACCCTGCTCACCTGAGCGAGTAATCAGTGCTTTTAGTAGCGGCACCAGGCTATCGCCACCCTCTAACGAGAACCGCTTAGCACCCGGGAACTTAGATCCCAGATACTTTTCAAGACCATCTGCGGAAATCAGTTCACGTAAGATCTTGACTTGTTCTTCTTGACTAAATTTAGGTTGTCCGAGCACGCCTTCTAAGCGCTGCTGGATCCAACGTTTTTCTTCAGTCGAGACGATATGCATATATTCCGCACCGATCGAGCCACAGTAAATCGACTCCAGTGCGCTATGAATATCTTTTAACTTCATGGTTTCGCTGCCGGCGGCAAGCGAACCCACATTAAACTCTCGCTCCAGATCGTCTTTGGTCAGGCCATGAAAATCGAGCGATAAATCAGGAACATTCTCCTGCTTCCACAATCCAAGCGGGTCTAGATTTGCGTGTTGATGACCGCGAAAACGGTACGCGTTGATCAGCTGCAGGACTTTAACTTGCTTTTGGTCAGCGGGAGCACTTCCAGTGCCAGCTTGCTTAAGCTTATTCTTAGCGAGTGTTTTAAACTCGTCACGAACATCGCTTAGCTTTACATCAACTGCACTATCAGTTTTAGGCAGCGAATCGAAGATATTACGCCACTCATCACTCACTGCAGTTGGATCATCGAGGTACGCCTCGAACAATTGTTCGATATAGGCGACGTTTCCTCCGGCTAGATGCGAAGATTCTAGCCACTCACGCATTACACCCTCTTGCATTGCGTTTCCTTTCCACTAAATTCTGCTCAAACTATGAAAGAATAGCCACCCTAATCCAGAATGGCTATTCACAACATCACCCGTTTGTCCTGTTACACCGCCCGGCTTAGCAACATCGACTTGATGTGGCCAATGGCTTTGGTCGGGTTTAAGCCTTTAGGACAGACGTTGACACAGTTCATGATACCGTGACAACGGAATACACTGAAGGCATCATCCAGCTCGTCCAAGCGTTCCTCTGTCGCCGTATCGCGGCTATCGATCAAGAATCGATACGCATGCAACAAGCCAGCAGGACCAACGAACTTATCCGGGTTCCACCAGAATGATGGGCATGAAGTTGAGCAACATGCACACAAAATACATTCGTACAGGCCATCAAGCTTAGCACGGTCTTCAGGTGACTGCAGACGCTCGCGCGCTGGTGGTGTTTTATCGTCATTGATCAGATACGGTTTAATCTTTTCGTACTGCTGATAAAACTGACTCATATCCACGATTAAGTCGCGAATAACCGGCAGGCCCGGCAATGGACGAATAACGATCTTATCTGACTTTAACGACGACAAGTGAGTAATACATGCCAAGCCGTTTTTGCCGTTGATATTCATGCCATCAGAACCACAAACACCTTCACGACACGAACGACGGAATGCCAGTGTTGGATCCTTCTCTTTTAACTTAATCAGCGCTTCCAGCACCATTAAATCCTGATTATCTTCAACTTCCAGTTGATACTCTTTCATGTGTGGCTTGTCGTCCACATCAGGATTATAACGATAAATTGAGAACGTATAGGTTTTCATAAACCCCCCTTAATAAGTACGAGCTTTCGGAGGGAAAGCTTCACGCAGCTTAGGTGCCATATTGACTTCACGCGTAACCATGTCTTCTTTCTCTGGACGGAAAATGGTGTGAACCAACCAGTTTTCGTCATCACGGTCAGGATAGTCAGCACGGCTGTGCGCGCCACGGCTTTCGGTACGGAACGATGCCGAAACTGCCGTAGAGTAAGCTGTTTCCATCAAGTTATCTAACTCAAGACATTCAACACGCTGAGTATTGAACTCCTGCGAACGGTCATCAAGACGTGCACTTTGCAGACGTTCGCGAATTTCGCGAAGCTCTTTTAGACCTTCCTGCATTGCGTCGCCTTCGCGGAATACCGAGAAGTTCATCTGCATGCACTGCTGCAAGTCTTTCTTGATTTGCGCCGGATCTTCGCCTTTGTCGGTGCTTTCCCAACGGTTATAACGAGCCATTGCCTGGTCCACATCATCACTTGATGCTTCACGAGCCTCGACGTTAGCTGCCAGATGTTCGCCCAGGTGCATACCCGTAGCGCGTCCGAATACAACCAAGTCAAGTAGCGAGTTACCGCCAAGACGGTTAGCCCCATGCACTGATACACAGGCAATTTCGCCACAAGCAAACAAGCCCGGTACATGCGCAGTTTGACCATTATCATCAACGCTCAGTACCTGACCGTTAACGTCGGTAGGAATACCGCCCATCATGTAATGACAGGTTGGAATGACCGGAATCGGTTCTTTAACCGGATCGACGTGTGCGAAGGTACGTGATAAATCACAAACACCCGGCAAACGACTTTCCAGGGTTTCTTTACCCAAGTGATCCAGTTTCAGTTTGATGTGTGTGCCCCAAGGACCTTCACAGCCACGACCTTCTCGGATTTCGGTCATCATCGCACGTGAAACCACGTCACGTGATGCCAAATCTTTAGCGTTAGGTGCGTAGCGCTCCATAAAGCGCTCACCGTCTTTATTTAACAGGTAGCCACCTTCACCACGGCAACCTTCGGTTACCAGAGAGCCAGCACCGGCGATACCCGTTGGGTGGAACTGCCACATTTCCATGTCTTGTACCGGTACACCCGCACGCAATGCCATACCAACACCGTCACCGGTATTGATGTGTGCGTTTGTGGTTGAGGCATAAATACGCCCTGCACCACCGGTTGCCAACACAACAGCCTTAGCTTTTACAAAGTAAACCTCACCGGTTTCGATGTTCATGGTCGTTACACCACAAACCGCACCGTCTTGGTTCTTCACGATATCCAGTGCATACCACTCAGAAAATACCGTGGTCTTATTTTTTACGTTCTGCTGATATAGCAGATGCAACAGTGCGTGACCAGTACGGTCAGCTGCTGCCGCAGTACGTGCCGCTTGCTCGCCGCCGAATTCTTTCGACTGACCACCAAACGGGCGTTGGTAAATTTTACCGTTTTCGAAGCGCGAGAAAGGCAATCCCATGTTTTCCATTTCTAAAATGGCTTCAGGACCTGCCTTACACATATACTCGATTGCATCCTGGTCACCGATGTAGTCTGAACCTTTAACGGTATCAAACATGTGCCATTGCCAATCGTCCTCGTGAGCATTACCTAAAGCAACGGTAATACCACCTTGCGCAGAAACTGTATGTGAGCGCGTTGGAAACACTTTCGACATCAACGCACAGCTCATTCCCTCTTGGGAAATTTGCAGCGCCGCTCGCATGCCTGCACCGCCGGCACCGATAACCACTGCATCAAATTCTAGAGTTTTAACGTTCACTTAAACACCCCACAGTACAAACAAGCCAGTGAGCCAAACGACGATTAAACCGACGCTGAACACGAATTGAATGAAAGCACGTACGCCTGACGCCTTTACATAGTCCGTCAGTACCTGCCAAATTCCAATCCAACCATGGATCAGCACTGCCGTCAGGGTTAATAATGTGAACACTTTCATCCACACATTAGAGAACAATCCGCTCCAGTTTGCGTAGGTGACATCCGCAGTTGATACGAAGAAACCTGCCATAAACAGAGAGAATAAAAAGATGATAACGGATGAAGCGCGCAATAAGATGTAGTCATGCGAGCCGCTACGTCCGAATGTTCCAGCTGCGTTTACCATAACCATACTCCTACCAAAACTGCCCAGACAATCGACAGTACGATAGCGATGTTAGCACTGCTGCGGCCCGATTCGAGCTCTTCCCAGTAGCCTAAGTCCATCACCCAGTGACGAATGCCAAGAATTATATGGAATCCTAACGCTGTCAAAATACCCCAGCCAATGAACTTAGCGATAAAGCCAGTCATTAAGCTTTCGATTTGCATGAAGCCTTCCGGACCACTCAACGATGTCGCGAATGCCCAGGTAAGAAATGCCAGTGCAATCAACATAACAACACCGGAAACACGGTGTAAGATGGATGCTTTGGCAGCGGCAGGAAGTTTGATGGTTGATAAATCTAAATTTACAGGTCTTTCTTTTTTCACGATAGATTGCCTTTTAATAAAGCAGTAAAGAAATGTAAAAGAATGCCCGGCGCATCGATAGAGTCCAAATGCTACCTCGACGGCAGTGAGTATATCTAGCCTGCCAAGCAATTACAATGACAAAACTAGTAACGTAAAGAGACAATTTTTGGATTATTTAAGTAAAACCATAGCAAATGCGACTAAAGTCTAATGCGGTTAAATTTCCTCAGCGCAATGTAATCTTTAGTTAACCAATTGACCGTATAAAAAGGTTGAGTTAACGCAAGCGCCTCTTTACAAAAATTGACATTTGGCACCATTTTCGAGTTAAATTAGCGCACTTTTTAAAAGTATATCAACGTAGAAGCAAGGAGAATTCCTTATGGCTGATCGTAAAGCCACCTTACAGATTGATGGACAGTCAATCGAACTGCCGGTGTTGTCACCCAGCGCAGGCAAGGATGTAGTCGATGTCCGCACTCTTGGAAAACATGGTTATTTCACCTTTGATCCAGGCTTTCTGGCAACGGGCTCTTGCGAGTCGGCTATCACCTACATCGACGGCGAACAAGGTATGTTGTTGCACCGTGGGTACCCTATCGGCGAACTAGCAACACAAGCAGACTACCTGGAAGTTTGCTACATGCTGTTACACGGCGAAGCACCGAGCTCAGACCAGTATCAAGAATTTAAAAAGACCATTACCAAGCACACTATGGTGCACCAGGGTCTGCATAACTTCTTTAACGGCTTCCGTCGCGATGCTCACCCAATGGCGATGCTTTGTGCAGTAACCGGCGCTTTATCATCGTTTTATCACGATGATCTGGACATCCATGACCCGGACCAACGTTTACGTAGTGCCTATCGCCTGATTGCCAAGATCCCGACTATTGCGGCAATGGCATATAAGTTCAGCATTGGCCAACCGTTCGTTTATCCGCGCAACGATTTAGGCTATGCCGAAAACTTCTTAAACATGATGTTCTCGGTACCTGCAGAAGATTACGAAATCAGCCCGGCAGTTGCCAAGGCAATGGATCGTATCTTTATCCTGCATGCGGACCACGAGCAAAACGCATCAACCTCAACTGTGCGTTTGGCCGGTTCATCAGGTGCTAACCCGTATGCATGTATCGCAGCCGGTGTTGCTTCTCTGTGGGGTCCTGCTCACGGCGGTGCTAACGAAGCTTGCCTGCGCATGCTGGCAGAAATTGGTTCGGTAGAGAATATTCCTAAGTACATCGAAAAAGCTAAAGACAAAAACGACCCGTTCCGTCTGATGGGCTTTGGTCACCGTGTTTACAAAAACACTGACCCGCGCGCTACAGTAATGCGTGAGTCTTGCCACGAAGTACTGAAAGAGCTAAACCGCGACGATCCATTATTGGATGTTGCAATGGAGCTGGAACGTATTGCTCTGGAAGACGACTACTTTATCGAGAAAAAGTTGTTCCCGAACGTAGACTTCTACTCAGGCATCGTACTAAAAGCGATCGGTATCCCAACTAACATGTTCACGGTAATCTTTGCATTATCTCGCACAGTAGGCTGGGTATCTCATTGGCACGAAATGATGAGCGAGAAGAGCCAGAAGATCGGCCGTCCTCGTCAGCTTTACACAGGCCACACCGAACGCAAATTCGACCCAATCAAAAAGTAAAATTCACCTTACTTTTAAAAAGCGCCCACGCGGGCGCTTTTTTTATGTCTGCGTGCCGCAATATAAGCTGAAGGAGGTTCGGGGTGGATGCGGCGACAAGGGGATTTGAAGCCCTGTTTGAGAAAGTGTCTGGCGCCATGGATGGCGCCAGTCAAGCCCCCCAGGGATGGGTTCACGGGCGTCTTTCGCAAACAGGGTTCAAATACCCCAGCCACATCCCCCCTCCGGACCTCCTTCAACGGCTTATAATCATTCGACATCAAACTATTCTATCGCACTGTTTTCGTGCAATATCGCTTCGATTTAATTATAATACAGCGCAATTTTAGAGAATAACGAAACAGAGAGGCTTATGCAGCAAGTAGTCAACGTACAGGAACCCGTCATTACTCCGCGTCGCTTCAAAGTTTACCAACATCGCCAGTTGGACAAAATTGAAGCACTGAACAAAGTGCCTGAAGATATGCGCTTCGAAATGAAAGTTGTAGCCAATGTGCTGCCCTTTCGGGTTAATGAATATGTTTTCAACGAGCTCATTGATTGGGAAAATGTACCTAATGATCCGCTGTTTCAACTGACCTTTCCGCAAAAGGATATGTTAGAGCCGAGTGCGTTCCAGCGCATGGCTGATTTGATGTCCGGCAAACACAGCACCAACGAGGTGTTTGATCTGGCGACACAACTGCGGCAGGAAATGAACCCGCACCCTGCCGGACAAATGCAGATGAACGTTCCGCACGTTGACGGAGAGCCGTTACCCGGGATGCAACACAAATACCGCGAAACGGTATTGTTTTTTCCCGCACAGGGCCAGTACTGCCACTCTTATTGCACATTCTGCTTCCGCTGGGCCCAGTTTGTCGGTAAGGCAACCCGATTTAATTCTAATGATGCCGATCAGTTACACCGTTATTTAGCACAGCACAAAGAAGTAACCGACTTACTGGTTACCGGCGGTGACCCTATGGTAATGCGCACGCGCAAGCTTCAACATTACCTGGAAGACCTGCTCAAGCCCGAGTTTCAGCATATTAAAACCATCCGCATAGGCACCAAAGCGCTGACGTTTTGGCCCTATCGTTTTATCACCGACCCGGATGCTGACGACTTACTGCGTCTATTAGAGAAGCTGGTTAATGGCGGTAAACATATTTCCATTATGGCGCACTTAAACCACCACAACGAATTGCGCACCGAAGTTTGTCAGGAAGCGATCCGCCGTTTGCGCAGTACTGGCGTACAAATTCGTTGTCAGGCACCCTTGTTACAGCACATTAACGATGACCCGGATGTATGGGCCGAGATGTGGCAAAAACAAGTCAGTCTGGGCATGATTCCGTACTACATGTTTGTTGAACGAGATACCGGAGCGAAGCGTTACTTTGAAGTGCCGTTAGAACGCACCTGGGAAATATTCCAGAAGGCGTACCAACAGGTTTCCGGTATTGCCCGTACCGTGCGGGGTCCGTCAATGAGTGCCGGACCTGGTAAGGTGGAGATTCAGGGCGTCACTGAGATCGCCGGTGAAAAAGTTTTCGCACTGCGCTTTATTCAGGGTCGCAACCCGGACTGGGTGCAGCGTCCATTCTTTGCTAAGTACGACCCTGATGCGACCTGGCTACATCACTTAAAACCGGCTTTCGGTGAAGAAAAATTCTTCTTTGAAGACGAATACGCCAACATGTCAGCGATGGACTAGGCACCATCGCTGCTTAAACGCCGGGCGGCCTCCAGGTCTTCCGGCGTATCAATGCCGGCTAACGGTGTTTTAATCGCTTCAGCAACATGGATCCGTTCACCATTCCACAACACCCGCAATTGCTCTAATGACTCCAGCTGCTCAAGCGGCGATGCCGGCCACTCGATATAACGCCGCACAAATCCAGCTCTATACGCATAAATGCCAATGTGACGATGGTAGACATCCGGCCGTAATGTTTCTGCAGTACGGTCAGCATTAAAATGCTCACGATCCCACGGAATAGCAGCGCGACTAAAGTACAACGCATAGCCCGCCGCATCCCGCACCACTTTAACCACGTTAGGGTTAAAAATATCGCTACTCTCGTCAATCGGCACCGACAGCGTTGCCATTGGCGCTTGCCGCTGATTAGCTAAGTTGTCGGCAACCTGGCGAATAATCTCTGGTGGTATAAAAGGCTCGTCACCCTGCACGTTCACCACGATTTCGTCTTCGGCCAGCGCTAAATGCTCAATAACTTCGGCTAACCGCTCAGTTCCTGACTGATGATCAGAGCCTGTCATCATCGCGCGTCCGCCAAAACTCTCCACCACGTCTTTAATTCTGACATCATCAGTTGCCACAATGACTTCTGCGGCACCACTTTGCTCTGCCCGCTCTACCACGTGCTGCACCATAGGTTTTCCGTTGATGTCGGCTAATGGTTTACCCGGCAAGCGTGACGACTGATAACGTGCGGGTACTATTACGGTAAAGCTCATTTTTGCACCTGCTCCAGTTCGTCGGTATCCAGACTGCGCGCGCGATCGGCAATTAATACCGGTATGCCCTCATCAATCGGATAGGCCAGGCGTTCACCACGGCAAACCAACTCATTATTCTGTTCTGCAAAAATTAATTTGCCCTTACAGTTCGGGCAGGCAATGACTTCTAATAAGCTTGCATCAATCGTCATCTTATTTCCTCAGGCAGCAAGTTTTCGTAAGCGTTGTTCCAGTTTAGCGCACAAAGCGTCTGGTAGCTTCGCGGCAATAGGCTGATAAAACCAATTCTCACGCGCAAAGTCACGGCATTTGGCCGCGTCTTTTTCTGTCATTAATACCGGTTTTTCACCAAAACGGGTTAAATCCTCAGCTCGGTACTGGTGATGATCAGGAAACTCGACACACTCAAGCGGGCTAATACCCTGTTGCCTCAGTCCATGAAAGAATCGGTGCGGATTACCAATACCGGCTAACGCATAGCAATCCTCACTCGGCGGCTCCGCCTCTGCATCGTCGATAACGCGTCGCCAACCCGTTGGTTCAACTTCACACACGTATTGCGCGAAGGGGTGCTGAGCATACAATGATATAACCCACTCAGCCCCTTTAAGGCGCCATGGTCCCTCACGTAGCGGTCCACACGGCAATAGCCAGCCGTTACCCACACCACGTTCGGCATCAATTAAAATCAATTCGATATCACGCTGCATAGCATAATGCTGCAGCCCGTCATCGCTGACAATCACATCCACCGACGCGTCCGAATTGCATAAGGCTTTGATCGCCGCAGGCCGATCCGGTGATATCACCACAGGGCATTGTGCCTTGCGCTTGATCATTAAGGGTTCGTCGCCAACAGTCTGCGCAGAGTCGCCTGCGCTGACCGTATGGGGAAAACTCGTGTTTGCGCCGTAGCCACGGCTGACAATACCCGGATGATAGCCCTGCGCTTTCAAGTACTCGACCAGCGCCAGCGTCAACGGCGTTTTACCGGTGCCGCCGACACTAAGATTGCCGACCACGATCACGGGAACCGGGGCTTTATGCATCTTTAAAATGCGGAATCGATATAACGAGCGACGCAGGTTAGTAACCAGCCAAAACAGCAGTGATAGCGGCGTTAAAAGATACAACAACGGATGTAACCGCTTGTCGTACCAACGATGCTGAAGCCACATCAATTACACCCCGCTAAACTGCAAGTTGTAAAGCTGATAATAAGCGCCTTCTTGTTGCAATAATTGTTGATGATTACCGCGTTCGATAATACGCCCACTATCCATTACCAGTATCTCGTCAGCGTTTTCAATAGTCGATAACCGGTGTGCAATAACCAGCGACGTACGATCTTTTCGAAGCGCACCAAGCGCCTGTTGGATATGACGCTCAGACTCGGTATCCAGCGCCGATGTCGCCTCATCCAAAATCAAAATTGGCGCATCCTGCAGCAACGCCCGCGCAATCGCAATCCGCTGTCGCTGACCGCCTGATAACATCACGCCGTTTTCACCAACAATGGTATCCAGCCCTTGTGGCATATTGTCAGTGAACTCGGTTACATAAGCCTGCTCAGCGGCGTTGATGATATCGTCGCGCGATACCGTTTTAGCAGCGCCATAGGCAATATTATTAGCTATGCTATCGTTAAATAAAGTGACGTGTTGCGATACCAATGCGTATTGGCGCCGCAAGCTTTTTAATTTGTAGTCCTGAACGTTGTGCCCATCGAGTAGGATCTCGCCTTCGTTAACGTCATAAAAGCGGGTTAACAGACTGGAGATCGTCGACTTACCGCTACCGGAGCGTCCAACTAAGGCAATGGTTTTGCCCTCGTTCAAGTTAAAGTTAATGTCTTGTAGTGCTGGCTCGTCACCCTCTTTATAACTAAAGGTCACGTTTTTAAATTCGATATTGCCATGCGCCCGGTTTAACTGGCGGGTACCATTATCAACCTCAACAGCCGTATCCAGCACATCAAAAACGCTGGCCGCAGCGGCAATTCCACGCTGGAAATCACTGTTAATATTGGTTAGCTGCTTAAGGGGACGCAACAACATGATCATCGCGGTTAACAAGGTGGTAAATGCGCCCGGCGAGAGTTTCTCCAGCATTTCCGGGAAGCTTGCTAAAATCAGCACCATGGCGAGGCTAAGCGACGCAATAAACTGAATAATTGAGGTGCTGATAGCGCGGGTATTTACCAGCTTCATGTTTTGATTGCGGGTGTTGTTATTAATGTCGGCAAAACGTTTTGATTCGACTTTTTGCCCTTCGTGCATGACCACAACTTTGTGCCCGTTAATCATTTGTTCTGCGGTAGTGGTAACGTTACCCATCGCGGTTTGAATACGACTGCTAACTATACGGAAACGTTTAGAGACGATTCCGACAATCTTCGCGATTAACGGCCCGACCACCAAAAACACCAGCGACAACTGCCAACTGTGATAAAACATCAAACCCAATAAACCGATCACAAACGCACCATCTTTGACCAGTACTAACACCGCCCGGCTGGTCGCTTCTGCCACCTGCTGGGTGTCGTAAGTAATCTTCGATATCATTTCGCCGGTCGAGTGCTGGTCATGAAATGAAACCGGCACCTTTAGCAAATGGTCAAATAACTGCTGCCGCATACGCGTAACCACTTTAAAACCGACGTAGTTGAGAAAGTAGTTGCTGGCGACATTAAACAGGCCGCGAATGATAAAAAATACCGGTACGATCAAGCCACCGATAAACAGGATGCGGGAGTTACCCTGGCCTAAACCATCATCGATAAGTGTTTTGATTTGCGAGAAAAACCACGTATCGACAGCGGAAAAACCAACCATTCCTAAAATCGCAATGGCAAAGGTAAGTTTGTAAGGCTTTATATAACTCAGTAAACGTTTAAACGTTTTCTTTTTTAAACTCTGAGAGTCCATGCAGTCTCGATAAGTTGCTAAATACCCCCGCATTCTACCCGTTTTATGGTACTGGTGGCTAGTCATGTGTCTGATACAGGCGTCGTTGACGTTTTGCGGCAAAAGGCAACCTTAACCGCCAGCGGGAGCCATCACTTACCACCGTCATTTGGCCTACATCTTTGCTGTTAAACCATGGCCTTTGCATATGATTAAAACGGCTTACGGTGTAACGGTGCGGAAAATTAAAGCCTTTGTGCTCACCGTTACTCATGAGTATCAATGACGGTCGCGTTTGTTTTAGCATTAGCCAACCACTGGAGGTTTTGCTGCCGTGGTGCGCAGCAACTAACACATCGACGGCGGGAAAACCGACTGACTCAGCAATTTTTCGCTCAGCCGCAAACTCAATGTCGCCGGGTAGTAAGAGTCGGAAGTTTTTATACTGCAGTACCATTACACAGGATTGGTCATTCGACTTGGTAATGGCGTGATCCCGTCGCGGCCATAATACCTGCCACTGGATATCATTCCAGCGGCCCTGCATGCCCTGTTCACAAGGCTGTCGGGTTAGTGCACCAAAGCGACTGACCTGGCTGTAATGTTGCTTCAAATACGCTAACCCACCACTGTGATCGCGGTCACTATGGCTAACCCAGATCCCTTCAAGTTGCAGTTGTCGGTACTGCAAAAATGGTTCAATGACTGTAGCGGCCAAACTATAGCCACTGCCATAGCTATTGCCGGTATCAATAAGCCAGGCTCGCCCTTGTCGCTCAACTACCACAGCCTGCGCCTGACCGACGTCCAACACATGCACAAATAAAGACTCACCCCGTGTTCGGCTTTGATAAAACGCCAGTAATGTCAGTGGTAGCGTTGTCAGCAGGACTAGTTTTAATAACCGACTCGATAGCGGCAACAGCACCAGCAAAAGTAACAAAAACAGCACGTAGACCGGCAGCTCAATTGGCGGTTGCCACCAACTCCACGACCACTGCGTTATGACTTTTAACAAGGGGGCCGCAAGGGACAAAGGCAGCGTAGCCAGATACCACAAGTTGTCAGCAAACTGATGAGCAAACGAAATTTCTGCGACCGTCCCAATCAAGGTCAATGGCAGCATCCACAAGCTGATCACTGGTAACAGTATTAAATTAGTTAACGGAGCTACCAATGAAACCCCGCCAAACCAATGCAGTGACAGCGGCGCCATGACCAACAAAAACATACATTGTAGTCGCAGCAGAGCCAGGGTTTTAGATGATTGAGGGCGGTGTCGCCAGCGCCACAGCGTGGTCAGAATGGTAAACAACGCCGTTACCGATAGCCAAAAACCGGCGTCCAGTAGTGCCAGTGGATCAACTAACAACAGCAGCGCCACCGTGCGTAATAACAGTTGAGCAGGCGTGACGTGCACTGCAACCAGCCGGTGTAAAACAACGACGGCAAACATGATTAAGGCTCTAACCGTAGCAATTGAAAAATCAGCTAACCAAGCGTATGCCGCCGCAATTAACAACGCCAACAGCCAGCTCAACGCCTGCACCGACTGCTGTTCCAACGCCATCCCGGGCCTTATTATCGGTAACAAACGCGACACCCCTACGCGCCCGAGAATCAGACCGGCCCAACCCACTAAACTCAGGTGTAACCCCGAAATTGCCAGCGCATGCATTAAGCCAGCAGACTGCCATTGGTTGCGCTGCTGCTCGCTCAACAGTTCGCGCACACCGATTGCAAGCGCCGCCAGCACACCAGCGTGTGGACTATCAAGAGCATTAAAGGTGCGTACCAGGCGGGCGCGAATATTGCTGGCGTTGGCGATCAGTTCACTGGTTTTAACTGAGCCCCGTGCGATAATATTCTGGCGCTGCATGGCTGCCAGATAGTCGCGACTGCCCTCATTCCAATAATTTTTAAAGCGTTTAAGCGATACCGTAAATCGCCATGTTTGCCCTAAGCCAACCTGTTTCGCACGATCACCATACCAGCTGAGCAGAAGCTTACCGTGCGGCAACGAATTTTCCTCATCGCCATCAATCAACTCGACGACAAAACGTGTGTAGTGCGGGTAGTGTCGGGGAATTTCGACAACCCTTACAGTTACCTGCTGTGCCCCTTCCAAATCAGTCAACTGCGCACTGCGTTCAGCATAAGAATTTAAATTTGCAGTTACTACCCCAATACCGCAAAATAGCGCCACAATCGCGGTTGCAACAAACCGTGCAGGCGGTAACATAGTACCTATTGCCAACGCCAGAACACTGGCAACCACCGCCCAGGTGGCGGTTCCGGAAGTCGGCAGGTATAAACTCATTGCGACTCCCGCAATAAAAATGAGTAGACAACGGTCCATCGTTGCTCCTGATCAGTGGTCATCAATTAGTAACAGGTAGGTGCATGGCTCGACGGGTCATTAAAAAAATGATGCCGGATCACGACAAAATCCGACGCTCGCGAGCAATTAAACTGTTCGGCAGTTTGTTGCACGATGGCAACTTATGGCATTTGAACCGTCGCTCTGCCTCCGGAGCCTTTGCAGTTGGTTTGTTTACCGCTTTTATTCCGGTGCCTTTTCAAATGTTGCTGGCCGCCGCCGCGGCAATCATTTTTCGGGTCAATTTGCCGTTGTCAGTCGGGTTAGTCTGGATTTCTAATCCCATTACCATGCCGCCGTTATTTTATTTGTGCTACCGGCTGGGTAACTGGCTATTATCGGCGCCCCCGCATCCTTTTACCTTTGAATTGAGCTGGGAGTGGTTGATAGGCAGTATCTCCACTATTGGCCCGGCTCTCATTACTGGTTGTTTAGTGTTAGGAACGCTTGCCAGTGTCAGCGGTTATTTGGGCATCCGTTTGCTCTGGCGGCAATCGGTGGTCAAAGCCTGGCGCCGTCGCCCCGGCGCTCGTCGTTAGTGACTGCTATGTAATGCCCGGGCAGGTTGTACACGGGTGGCTCGCCACGCCGGATACAAGGTTGCCAACAAGCTCATCAGTAAGGCGACACCGGTTACCAGGGCAACATCTTTCAGCTGCAGTTCAGAGGGTATGCGGCTGACAAAATAGACATCATCATCCAGAATTTTCATGGCAAAAACCGATTCTAATATCGCCATAATATCCGGTAAACTCCAGGCCAAACCAATACCCAACAGAGCACCCCAGAACACACCAACAAGCCCGTTTTGCAATCCCTGCCAGACAAATGTAAGTATGATTTTGCTGTCTCTT
This sequence comes from Idiomarina sp., assembly GCF_019431395.1. Classification (NCBI taxonomy): domain Bacteria; kingdom Pseudomonadati; phylum Pseudomonadota; class Gammaproteobacteria; order Alteromonadales; family Idiomarinaceae; genus Idiomarina; species Idiomarina sp. The sequence continues at coordinate 631,040 of NZ_CP080268.1, read as the reverse complement.
AGCCCCATGGTTTTTAACATCGCAATCTGCGACTGTTTTTTAGTAACCGTCAGCACCAGGGTCGAAACGATATTAAAACAGGCCACCGCCATGACCAGTACCAGCACCAGGTAAATAACAGTACGCACTAATTCAATATCGCGATACAAATGCCCATGCGTCCGCATCCAGTGACTGACATAAACCAAAACCGGCAACTGGTTACCCACCCGCTGAGCTACTTGGTCGGCGTTGAATACATCGGCCACGCGCAAACGAATTCCGCTAACTCCACTGGGTATTGAGGCCAGCGTTCTGGCCGTTTCTAATGAGGTGTAAGCATTCTGATGGTCTATTTCACCACCAAATTCAAATAACCCCACCACGGTTAGACGGTGTCGCTTGGGTGCCTGAAACGCCTGTTCCTGGTGTTGCGCTACCAGCATGGTCAACGCGTCTCCCACCTCAACGCCCAGATCCTCAGCCAGTCCACGTCCCAGCACAACACTCGACGGTGTTGCATAGAGTGAGGATAGCGCCTGTGGGGAGATAAAATCATAAACGCCGCTTAGTTTATCGGGCGTTGAACGAGGTTCAGCAATGCCCTGCAACACAACACCTTTAAAGGTGTTACCAACCTGCACCATGGCTGTTTGCTGAATGACCGGTGTTACCTCTAAAACCTCAGGGTCACGACTAATGATATCAGCAATCGCTTGCCAGTCATCGAATTCACCTTCTACACGCTGGTACTCAACATGCGGAACCACGCGCAGTAGTTGGTCCTGCAGCGCTGATTGAAAACCGTTCATCATAGATAACGCAGTAATTAAAACCGCACAACCCAACACAATTCCCAGCGTTGATGACGCCGAAATAAAAGAAAGAAATCCGGTCTGTTTACTTTGGCCCCGAAAACGACGCGCCAGTATCCAACTTAACACGGCGCATCCTCATGTACATCTGTCACCAAGTGGCCGCGGCTTAATCGTTCAGTACGCTGTAATTGAGCGGCCAGATGTTCATCGTGGGTCACGATAATGAATGCCGTACCCTGTTCTCGATTCAATTCCAGCATAAGTTGGTAAACGGCCTCTGCGGTTTCTCCATCCAGGTTGCCCGTGGGTTCATCAGCAATGACCAATTTAGGTCGGTTAGCAAACGCTCTGGCAACCGCAACCCTTTGCCGTTCGCCGCCGGATAGTTGTGCGGGACGATGTTCCAGGCGATGTGCCAGACCCACCCGCTCGAGCAATTCAGTCGCACGTTGTTTTGCTTCTGCGGTTGGCCGACCTTGTATCAGCAGGGGCATGGCAACGTTTTCCAGCGCATTGAACTCAGGTAATAAATGATGAAACTGATAAACAAAACCGACGTTCTGGTTGCGCCACTTCGCCAGTTGCGATGCAGACCATCGCGTCACGTCCTGACCGTCAAATAGCACCGCGCCTGAGGTTGGCCGATCCAAACCCGCCAAGATGTGCATCAAGGTACTTTTGCCCGACCCCGACGCACCAACAATCGCAACCATTTCGGCAGCATCAATGGTAAAGTCCACGTCGTTTAACACTTGAACCTGACCACTTCCGTCATCATAGACTTTATTAATGTGTTGCCCCTGCAATAACACCTTAGTCATAGCGCAACGCCTCCGAAGGTTGAGTCTTTGCTGCCACTAATGCCGGGTAAACACTAGCCGCCAAACATAAAATTAATGACGCCACCGCGACGGTAATAACATGTACCGGCTCGATAACAACGGGCAGTCCGGCGGGGCTAATCGCCATAAGATTTATGCCCAGAGCCAGCAGGATGCTATCAAGATAATAACTAACGGCCAGCCCGGCGCTTACCCCAACCAGTGTGCCCAGTATGCCGTTATAGCTGCCTTGTAACAGGAATACCCGGCGCACCTGTGCCTGCGACAGCCCTAAGGTTTGTAAAATGGCTATATCCTGGCGTTTTTCATTGATGACCATAACCAATGCAGACAGCGTATTAAACGCGGCGACGGCTATAATGAGTGCCAACATTAACCACATCATGCGTTTTTCCATCGCTACCGCATCAAATAACTGACCAAACTGTTCGCGCCAGTCCGTTACCTGATAATCCGTTGCCTGACGAAAGTCAGCCGCAACCCCGGGCGCAGCAAAAGCGTCATCTAACTGCAGTTGAAAGCCCTGTACCGATTCTGCCGGTCTTCGCATTAGCCGATTGAGATCGCCGGCAGCTGTCACCACCAGGCCGTTATCAACCTCTGACTGTAATGAAAAAATACCGCTGACGCGGAATTGTCGTTGCGCAGGGACCATACCGAATGGCGTGTAAACCGCGCCTTCTGCAGTGATAAGGCGTACACTGTCGCCCAGGGTGACGCCTAATTTATTAGCCACTCCCTGCCCTAAAACGATATTGTAATTGCCCTGTTTCAGACTTTGCCAGTCTCCTGCCCGCAACGATGACGTTAAGCGTTCAGGTAGTCCGGAATCTGCCCCTGATGGTTCAGAACTTGCTAAACGTCCACGAGCGGCTACCACCACCATATCTGTGCGGCCTTGCAATACCGCTTGTGTCTGCACCAGTGGCAATGATTGTTGCACGTGAGCGTGAGCCGGCAGCGCCTGCCGGGCTTGACGCCAGTCTGTTAAGGGGTGTGATTTAACCAGACTAACCTGCGGTACCGCGCCCAGAATACGGTTCTTTAGTTCGCTTTCGAAGCCATTCATTACCGACATTACCACCACCAACGCCATGATACCCAGCGCAATGCCGCCGAGGGCGAACCGGTTAATAAATCGGGTAAAAGCCGAGCTCTTTTGTGCCCTGCCATAACGCCAGGCCAGAAACAGCGTAACCGGTCGAAACATCAGCCTCTCAAAATCTATTGTTGCTTATTAATTACGAGCAAGGATAATGAGTTGTGATAAGCCTGACAACAAAAAGGGCAGAATAAGGGCAGAACATGGCAAATTCCCCGTTATCTCAGACACAACAAATCGGCGATTTCTTTACCGTCGCTGAATCGTTCCCCGTCAATCTTCATCAGCTTGAGGAAGCTGCCGTGGTGCCGGACGAGTGGGAATTTGAATCAGAGATGCCGGAATTATTTACTATGGCGTCTAATATGGCCGGTAGTGATCAGGATTTACTACAACAACTAAAAATGGACAGTCATCAGTCGCCTGTTTTAGTGCAAGTGCTTGAACAAATGAACCAGCGCATGATCACCATGCTGGGCTATTTGTTGCGTTACGAAGATGACCCCAAACACCGTTTTCAGGGCACCGAATTCGGCGGCGGCGGGATTCGCTTAATAACTCCGGATCCTATCGATAACGACACCCTGTTCCGGGCAAAATTATTTTTTAAAAACGAGTCTCTGGCTATCTACTGCTATTTGCGTTGCAGTGCCTGCGAGTCACTCGCCGACGAACCGGGTTACAGTGCCACCTTTGAGTTTGAGCGGATTCTGGAACAGGATCAGGAACACCTAATACGCGCAAGTCTGCACTCACAAAGTCGCCAGTTAAAACGTCGCGCCCAAGAGCGCGACCAAAGTAAGAATAACAGCGACGACAATAAATCTGACTAAACAGACATCCAAAAGCGTTGCCAAATCGGTATAATGCCCGAGTCTTTTCATGGGTAGTTGGAATATCATGGCTGAAGTTTCTGTATTTAATCCTCCGTTTCCAGACACCAGTGAGCGCGATATCAGTTGGGTCAATTTACGCGGCAGTAGCGAGGCACTGGCACTTGCCCGTTTAATTGATCTGACCCCCGGGCGCGTTTTAATTGTCACCGCCGATGCCAATCAGGCTCACCGCCTGGAGCAGGAGGTACGCTATTTCGCTGGTGAGAACACGGAATACCATGACGACATAACGCTGTTCCCTGACTGGGAAACACTACCGTATGACAGTTTTTCGCCACACCAGGATATTATCTCGGAACGTTTGAGCGTGCTGGCAAGGTTACCCAGCGCTAAGCGTGGCGCACTCATCGTTAGTGTTAACACGCTAATGCAACGCATCGCGCCAACAAACTTTGTAAAAAGTCAGGCACTTAACTTTACCGTCGGCCAGACACTCAATGCACTGGCCTTACGCGAGGAGCTGGAGAAAGCAGGTTACCGCAGCGTCAACCAAGTGATGGAGCATGGCGAATTTAGCTCCAGGGGCTCGATTCTGGATTTGTTCCCGATGGGCAGTTCAACGCCTTACCGGCTGGACTTTTTTGACGACGAAATCGACAGCATTCGGCCATTCGACCCTGAAACACAATTATCGCAGGAGCCCGTCAACCAAGTAAGATTACTGCCTGCACATGAGTTTCCATTAACCAAAAACGGTATCGAACGGTTTCGTAGCCAATTTCGCGAGCGCTTCGAGGTAACCACCGAACGTGATTCGGTTTATCAACAAGTCAGCAAATCACAATTACCCGGCGGTATTGAATACTATTTGCCATTGTTCTTCGAACAAACAGCATCGTTATTCGACTACCTGCCTGACGACACCGTACTGGTATCTTTTGGCGATATTCAGGGCGCGTTAGAGCGTTTATGGACAGACATCAGCCATCGCTATGAACAACGCCGCTACGACAAGCTCAGGCCGCTGCTGCACCCGAATGAATTGTTTTTGCCAGCCAACGAGGTGCATGCTGGGTTCAAGCGTTTACGACGTATCCGTAGCGCTATCCCTGCAGATAAACCCACGCCGGGTGCGATTCAGTTTACCACCGAGATGGTTATCGACATTGCCGCGGATCATCAGCAAAAACAACCTTTTGCCAAACTCAAACAACGTATCGGCGAAGCACTGGATAATAACGAACGTTTGGTATTTTCGGCGGAAAGTGCCGGGCGCAAAGAAACACTGCGCGAAACCGTTGCACGACTCGGTTGGCAGCTGGCATCGTTTAGCAGTTTTGATGACTTCATCGCCTCCGGTGAGCCACTTGGGCTGATCGTCAGCCCGGTCATTAATTCGTTTTATTTACCTCAGGATAGTCTGTGGTTTATTACCGAAACGGAATTATTCGGCAATAAAGTCGCCCAGCGACGCCGCCGTGACCAAAAAGCCACGATTAGCCCAGACACACTCATTCGCAATTTGGCCGAACTGCAGGTTGGACAGCCCGTGGTGCACATCGACCATGGTGTCGGTCGTTATCAGGGTTTGACTACCTTAGACGCCGGCACAGTAACCACCGAGTTTGTCACCATTGAATACGCCGGCGGATCAAAGCTTTACGTACCAGTATCATCGCTGGATGTGTTAAGTCGTTATAGCGGCGGTGAAGACAACCATGCCCCGCTGCATAAACTCGGCAATGACAGCTGGGAAAAAGCCAAAAAGCGTGCAGCAGAAAAAGTTCGCGATGTAGCTGCCGAATTGCTCGACGTCTATGCCCGTCGCGAGGCCAAGCCCGGCTATGCATTTGCCATTAATGACGAAGACTATCGCCGTTTTGCCGATAGTTTTCCGTTTGAAGAAACCATTGATCAACAACAGGCGATTGCCGCCGTCACTGCGGATATGCGCACGCCAAGAGCGATGGACCGACTTATTTGTGGCGACGTTGGCTTTGGTAAAACCGAAGTTGCCATGCGCGCTGCGTACATTGCCGTTAACGACAGCAAGCAAGTGATGGTGTTGGTACCTACCACCCTGCTGGCGCAGCAACATTATGAAAACTTTAAAGACCGTTTTGCCGACTGGGCTGTTCGGGTAGAAGTCTTGTCCCGCTTTAAAACAGCAAAGCAATCTAAGCAAATACTGCAGGACTTAGAGGACGGCAAGGTTGATATTGTTATCGGCACCCACAAATTGTTGCAGGACAACATCAAATGTCACGACTTGGGGCTATTGATTGTCGATGAAGAACACCGCTTTGGTGTTCGCCAAAAAGAGACCATAAAACGGCTGCGCGCTGATGTCGACATACTCACGTTAACTGCAACGCCAATACCCCGGACCCTGAACATGGCGATGAATAACATTCGTGATTTATCGATTATCGCTACCCCGCCGGCTAAACGACTAGCGGTGAAAACCTTTGTCCGCGAATACGACGACAGCACCGTACGCGAGGCTATTCTGCGCGAAATCTTGCGCGGCGGTCAGGTTTATTTCCTGCACAACAACGTCGAGACCATCGAAAAAACCGCCCGCGATATTGAAAAGCTGGTTCCCGAGGCTCGTATAACGGTGGCACACGGGCAAATGCGAGAACGTGATCTCGAACGTATTATGTCGGACTTTTATCACCAGCGCTTTAACGTGCTGGTATGTACGACCATTATTGAAACCGGCATCGACGTGCCCAGCGCCAACACCATTATCATGGATAGAGCGGACCACCTGGGTCTGGCGCAAATGCATCAACTGCGGGGCCGTGTCGGCCGCTCTCACCACCAGGCATACGCTTATTTGTTAACGCCTCACCCCAAGCGCATGACAAAAGACGCGGCCAAACGCCTAGAAGCTATTTCGCAGTTGGAAGACTTAGGTGCCGGCTTTATGCTGGCAACGCATGACCTTGAGATTCGTGGCGCCGGTGAGTTACTGGGTGACGAACAAAGCGGGCAAATTGAAAGCATTGGTTTTACCCTCTACATGGACATGCTTGAGCAAGCAGTACAGGCCCTTAAAGACGGCAAAGAACCGTCGCTGGAGGGCTTAACCCGCCACCGCTCGGAAGTTGAACTGCGCGTGCCGGCGCTGCTACCGGATGATTACATTCCCGATATCAACAATCGGCTGAGCCTTTATAAGCGCATCGCCAGCAGTGATACTGAACAGCAACTGGAAGAGATCCAGGTCGAGCTCATCGATCGCTTTGGCCTGCTGCCTGACGCTGCTAAAAACTTAATCCGTCAAACCAGCCTGCGTAATCACGCAGAAAGGTTAGGAATTCGTAAAATCGATATGGGAAATCAAGGCGGTGTGATTGAATTTACTGATAATACCAATGTAAAACCGGAAGTTATTATCGGCTTAATGCAAACAGCGCCTAAGCACTACAAACTGGACGGCCCTAATCGACTGCGGATTACCCAACCGCTGGAGGATACTCAAAGCCGGCTAAAACTGGTAGAGTCGTTGCTTAGCGATTTTTCTCAGGAGCAAACCGAATGACGCGACGGCAGATACTGACCACCCTGCTTTTGCCCCTTGGGCTGTTAGCAAGCGCAGGTTCAGCCTTTGCAAAACTACCGGACCACAATTACTGGCGCTGGTTTGAGGTAGAGGTACTGCTGTTTAAACACACTGTCGAGCAAAACATCAACGAGCAGTTTCCGTTGGCTATTGAGCCAATTGCAGTGTCGTCAGCTAATGACTTGTTAGGTGCGCACTACAACCGTGACTTTACTGCGCTGCGCACTGGGCTGGGTGAGTGTGACTCATGGCCTGAGTTCGGTCAGTTCAATGATTTTTCCTGGCGTTTTGACTGTTACTACAGCGACGAAAATCAATGGGTAACTATACCCGGCAACCCGTTTGCACCGCCCAGTAACTTGTCCTTAACCGATACTACTGCGGTTGTCGTTGACGGCAACGGCGGTAATATAGAAACCGCTCGAAGCGCATTTCTATTACCCTCTGCAACCCACGTTCTTTCTGAGACGCGCACCGAACTGGCCCGCAAAGGACTCGCCAAGCCGCTGTTACATGTCGCCTGGCGGCAACCCGTATTTACCGAAAAGCAAAACTACAAATTCCGATTATTCGGTGGCAAACAATTCAGTGATGAGTTTCGCTATGATGGCTACAAAAAAGAAGCGACAACAGGTACTGATAACAACATGGAGCGTTCGCTAATAGAGCGCGTGCAAACGCTGTTATCTCAGGTCGATAATAATCAGCTACGGTTTAAAACTGACGTACCCGAAAACCCACCACGACTGGACAATTCCTCTTATCCGCAAAGCGTATGGGAGCTCGATGGATTGCTGCATATATTTTTAATTGGTAATTACCTGCATATCGACAACGAATTTAACCTGCGCGAGGTTGCACAAGCTGAGTTGATACCAGAGGGTTTATCACAACAAGCGAAACACGCATTGTCGGGTGAATCTGTTGAACAGTCTTTTTTGCGAGCATTCAATTTTGATCAACGCCGCCGGGTAATCAGTCACGAAACACATTACTTTGACCATCCAAAAGTTGGTATGGTAATACAAATTCGCCGCACAGATTTATCAGCGCCGCGTTACTGAACTTAATTTATTCATACTTAGGGATTGGGTTATGGAAAAATACGAAGAACTCTTGCTCGCCTTGCGTAAAGTGATTCGGGCCATTGACCTGTATTCAAAACAACTCAATAAATATTCCGGACTGACTGCTCCACAGCTACTGATTTTACGTGAAATTGTCGCCCGCGACGGCATCACCGCCAGTGAAGTCGCGCAAAACATCACGCTCAGCCCGGCAACGGTATCTAACGTGATTGAGCGTATGGAGCATCGTCGTTTGATCCACCGCCACCGTAGCGACACCGACAAACGGCGGGTACTTTTATACTTAACTGAAGAAGGCCGTTCGCTGCTGCAAAAAGCACCACAACCATTGCAGGAAGACTTTATAGAAAAGTTTCAGGCCCTGGACGAGTGGGAACAGTCGCTACTGTTATCTTCGATGCAACGTATCGCGGCCATGATGGATGCAGAACGCTTAGACGCTGCACCGGTATTGGAAGTCGGCAGCTACCATAAAATGGACACTGAATAATGAAGAACTGGATTTATGCTACAGCCACCGTTGCCTTGTGTGCCCCGGTTGCAACATTGGCGCAAGAAAAAAACTGCGATATCAGTGAAGAACTCACCTCGATATCAACAATTCAGGGCGCTAATGACCAGTCGGACAAGATCGGTGAGCAACTCACGACAATGGGTATCGTAACCCAAAACCTCGCCGCGCCCGAACAGCTCGGTGGCGTTTACATTCAGTCACCTGAATCGCTACAAGACGATGACCCAAAAACATCGGAAGGTCTGTTTGTTAGCGCCAACAGCACCACCTTTGCCGACCTGAAAGTAGGCACTTTGGTCAAACTATCAGGACAGGTCAGCGAACAAAATGGTTTGACTCAGCTGACCGACGTCACTGAATTATATGAATGTGGTCAACAACCTCAGGTTGCACCGGTCACTGTTACACTGCCCTTTTCATCACGGCAGCAAGCAGAAGCTCACGAGGGGATGTTGGTAACCGTAAATGGGCAAAAGCCGCTGACCATATCGGGTCATTACCCGTTAGCCCGCTATGGCTATTTTGACGTATCTTCAGGCCGTTTATTTACACCGACTCAGGTAGCTTTGCCCGGCTCTGAGGCGGCTGCAGTGGCAGAGGCTAATGAACTCAACCGACTGCAGATTGACGATAATAGTCAGTTAGAGCCAAAGTCGTTGCCGCACCAACAGCTATTCCACGGCCCCCAACAGAGTCTGCGCAGTGGCGCCACCCTTAAGCCACTGTCTGGTGTTTTGTCGCAATTTCGTGATGACTACCGACTGCAACCAACAAAACCACCGCAACTGGCGCAACGTTCACGTATCACGGCGATTTTACCTAAACGCAAAAACGAGGTGCGAGTCGCCAGCTTTAACGTCTTGAATTACTTTAATGGTGATGGCATGGGTGGTGGCTTCCCCACCGAACGAGGCGCCAAGACCCCGCAACAATTGCAACGCCAGCAAGCTAAAATTGTAGCTGCCATTGACGCACTGGATGCGGACATCGTTGGCCTGATGGAGGTCGAAAATGATGGCTTTGAGCAGCACAGTGCAATACGGCAGTTAACCGATGCGGTAAACGCAGTAAGCGACATTAATTATGCCATTGCACAGCCGCACTCGGCCCGTGTTGGCACTGACCAAATCAGTGTCGGCATTTTATATAACGCCGAACGCTTCAAAACCTCGACCCATGCACTGACGTTAACCCAGGGGCCTTTCCGGCGCGGCAGCCGGGTGCCGTTAGCGCAAGTATTTACCGATAAAATTACCGAGCAAACATTCACCACAGTGGTCAATCACTTTAAATCCAAAGGTAGCTGCCCCGATGACGGCGTTAATGCTAATCAACAAGACGGACAGTCCTGCTGGAACGCTCTGCGAGTTGAATCCGCAGCGACACTGCTAGACTGGATTGAACAGCAACAAATGCCGCAACCGATTCTATTGGGGGATTTTAACGCGTACTATTACGAAGATCCGATGCGCTATTTCACCGACAACGAATATCAAAACGTATCCGAAGCAGATGACTATTCCTACGTTTATGACAGCCAGGCCGGTGCGCTTGATCACATCATAATACACCCTGAGCTGGCACCAAAGTTAACACGCGTGCAGCACCTTAACTTTAATGCTGACGAGCCGATAAGTTATGACTACCGTGATGATCAGTACTACCAACCCGGTCCTTATCGTGCGTCCGATCACGACCCACTGTTAGTTGATCTGGTTTTTGCGTCACCGGATTGATCAGTACGCGGCAAATAGGCGTTGGTGGTGCCAAAGTGCACCTCCAACTCCAGCCCCAGCATCCAGTGACCCTGCCGCCGTTCAGCCAGATACTCACGCGGCCAATGATAACCAACCCAGGTCTCAACAAATAACCACTCACGTAAATAACGTTGTCGGTTTAAAAAGCGTAAGCCGTAGTCGTTAATTGGTACCTCGTAGTCAGTTTGCCCCTCGATCCAGGTTTCTAGTGCCAGCGCTTTGTCTTCGCCATACAATTTGTAGGCTCGCATAGTCGAACTCCAGCGTAAGCCATTAGTTTCTTGTGCAAAGGTAGCTAACGACGACCAACGCGCTAACATGCTGTCAGTCAAACTCGCTTCAAGATCAACTCGTTGCGCCACGCCAAAACCATCGCTATCCCGCCAAAACGCCGAGCTCTGAAACCGCGCCAACGCCGATTCACCCAGCGCAACATCGGTCATGTAACGGCCGCGAACGTAGGTATCGAAGTCTAAACCACCCCGAATACCGACACTGTAAGAGACGCGATGTCTCTCGTTCATGTGTGGATCAAACCCCAACCCAACCAACCATTCCTCGTCCGAGCTGGGGGAACGAATAATCGATGGACGCCCTGCTGAGCCCTCGTCGATAAACTCATCGCTGTCAACTCGTCCAATAAAGGCTGACAGCTCTTCTTTTGCATGGGGTAAATTAACCCGGGCACGAAAACGTGATTTGACTTCAAAGCCATCGTAGCCGCTCCATTGCGGTGCGATTGATAGACGGCCGTAGGAGGAATAAGGTTGCTGGAAACGATCTTCAGCAAAGAAGCCGTCAATCCAGCGTGCGGTTTCATCAACCGAGATCTCCAGTCCCGCTCTAAACCCATCCAGCCAGGCATCCTGCTCTTGCTCATCTGTTTGCGTCTGCGCTCCGGCAACAAATGCAGACGAGCACAAGGCAAAAAAATTGATTGCCAAAGCAAACTTTTTCACTGCTTTGTACCTATAAACTTAGAGTAGTTCCAACGTTGGAGGTTGTATGCGCTACCACGTAACATTAGGTGCCTGTCTGCTGTTCTTCAGTAGTTTCAGCATGGCACAAAACTCAGCAACAGAAAAGCAACAAAATGAACAAGTTGCAACGCTCGCGGGCGGTTGCTTTTGGTGTGTAGAAGAAGCTTTTGAACAATTAAACGGTGTCCGCGAAGTCGTGTCTGGCTATGCCGGCGGCACTGAAAAAGACCCGACTTATAAACAAGTATCTGGCGGTCAAACCGGCCATACCGAAGCAGCTCAGATTTATTACAATCCTAATATCATCAGCTACGCAGGCATTTTGCAAAAGTTCTGGCGCATTATGGACCCGACCGACGCTGACGGTCAGTTTGTTGACCGCGGTAAGCAGTATCGCCCGGAAATATTCGTACATAACGAACAACAGCGGCGTATTGCTGAGCAATCCAAACAATGGCTTATCGAAAACGGTCCGTTTAAAGACCCCATCGTTGTGCCGATAACCGAGTTCACCAACTTTTATCGTGCCGAAGAATACCATCAGGACTACTACGATAAAAATCCGATACGCTACAAAGTCTATACCTACAATTCCGGTCGTTATGACTTTGTCGAGAAGCACTGGGGCGATACCAGCGATATTGATTATCAGCAGTTCACTAACGCTAACCCCGGCGGTGAGGATACAGCTTCGTCTCAGTCGGCTAGTGACAAACCGTGGGTGAATTTTAATAAGCCAGCTACGCAGCAATTACGTGAGCAGTTGACCCCTATCCAGTATGCCGTCACACAGGAAGACGAGACTGAGCCGGCGTTCGACAACCGCTATTGGGATAACAAAGAGCCCGGCCTGTATGTTGACATCGTCAGTGGCGAACCACTTTTTTCTTCAAAACATAAATACAAATCCGGAACCGGCTGGCCAAGCTTTACCCAGCCGATTACCAGCAATGCAGTGGTGGAAAAAGAGGATAACAGCTGGTTTTACACGCGCACTGAAATTCGCAGCCGCTATGCCGACTCCCATCTGGGCCACGTATTCGAAGATGGACCACAGCCAACAGGGTTGCGTTACTGTATGAATTCCGCCGCGCTGGAATTCATTCCGTTAGCTGAAATGAAGCAACGCGGCTATGGTGAGTATATTAAATACGTCGAATAAGCTGCGTAGCCTAAGCTATCCAGCCTAACTCCTGCGCCCTTTGTGCCGCTTGCTGCGGTACATCGGTCGCAACAAAGTGGTGATGTAGTACCTGCACGCCCAACATATGGTTGATGACGGCATCTAGTTGAACTTGTTCCTCAGCAGGCACATCGTCATCCTGATGTCGCTCAAAGGTTCTGACGACCTGCTCGTAATCCAGCAAACCTGCCGACTTTACCGCCTCTTCGTTTAAAAACTGCTCGGCCAGCTTTTCTACGGCCTGCCACTTTTCCGGGTCGGTGTGGGCCGGCGGCGCCATAAAGGCGAACTTCTCGCGCTTGTACAAAGTTTCAGGAAGAAGTCCTTTCATTGCCTCGCGCAACACGTATTTTTCTTTATTACCTTTAATGCGCAAATGCGGCGGTACGGTAAACGCATATTCGGCTAAATGATGGTCAAGGAACGCCGGTCGCGCTTCCATTGAGTTTGCCATATCAACGCGGTCACCACCCCAGGTCAGTATTTGCCCTTCCAGCATGGTTTTGATCCACACATACTGTGCCCGATCTAAGGGGTGACGCCCGTCTAACATGGTTTCGTCAAGCGTATCAGCTATCGCTTTGCTGGGATCGTATTCGCTTACCTGCTCGCGCATTGTTGCAGACATTAACGGTAACGCGACGCTGCTGCACGACAGCCACGGCTGCACACAACTGGGGGTAAAGCCCATTTTCTGATTAAACGCATCGCTGACAAACTCTTCCCGTGCCAGCATCGCGCCTTTAAACAGTTTATTGTTCTTCTCTAATAGCTCTTGCCATTCTACCCGCTCGACTTCCGGCAAATGATCAAGGCCATGTAAAAACATGTCTTTACGAAACGCTGGGTAGCCGGCAAAAAGTTCATCCGAGCCCTCTCCCGTCATTACCACTTTGTATCCGGCTTCGTGCACTTCCTTACTCATCAAGTATTTCGCCACGCCCAACGTGTTATAGATGGTGCGTTCGGTATGCCACAGTGTTTTTACAAAATGGTCATATAAGTCATTGGCTTTAAGCGCCATGATATGGTGGTCGGCATCAGTGGCCTCTGCCATTTCGCGGGCAATCGGGGTTTCGTCATAAGCGTCAGAGTCAAACCCGATGGTAAACGCTTTTACCGAGGTTTGTGTCGATGCTGATGCTAAGCCCAGAATCGCACAGGAATCGATACCTCCCGACAAGTAACAACCGACCGGCACATCAGCGGTCATCCGGTGCTGTACGGCTTCCAGTAATTTAGCCCGCACACCTTCGATATACTGTTCTTCGTCGACGTCATCGCCTGGATAATCATGTTCGTTAGGAAAGTTCACGTCCCAGTATTTATGTTCAGAAATACTCAATTTACCGTTGTTTCGTTGTATTTTTACCACATAACCCGGCTGCACTTGATTGATTCCGGTAAACGCTGTGGACCCCGGTACCATCACTTGAATCAACTGGTGATATAGCCCTTCGGGAGAAAACTCGCGCTTAACATCAGGGTGCGCGAACAAAACTTTTAGCTCTGAGCCGAATACAACGCCGTGCTCGGTCTCTGTCCAGTATAAGGGTTTAATACCAAAGCGGTCGCGCACTAGATAAAGACTATCGTCCTGCTCGTCAAACAAGCCAAACGCAAATTCACCACGCAGTTCACTTAGCGTATGCTCTAGCCCATAGCGTTCAAATAAGTGTAAAACAATCTCAGAGTCACTCTTTGAACGAAACGCTGCTCCCCGTGCGGTCAAGTCTGCACGAATACGTTTAAAATCATAGAACTCGCCATTGTGTGTCAGCATCAGTCGTTTATCCGCAGACATAAAAGGCTGACGACCTCGTTGTTCATTCAGGTCAATAATCGAGAGTCGGGCATGACTAAAACCAACGCCGTGTTCCTGTTTAACTTGATAACCATAACCATCAGGGCCGCGATGATGCATAATCGCGGCCATATTCACTAACGTCTGCGCGTCGATTGAACGATCCGTTTGGTGATGAAAAACTCCAGCAATTCCGCACATTCTTTGCTTTTCCTTTTATTAAACGACATCAATAACGCGCTCTGCGCGCTGCACCATACAAGTCAGTAACGCCATCCGTAAAAATACCGCTCCGCGAGCCTGGCTGAAGTACCAGTTATGCGAAGTATGATCGAGATCGGTATTCAACTCAGCACCGCGAGCCAACGGATGTAAAATAATGGCATCTTCTTTTAGCGGCGATTGGGCGCTTAACGAGAACGTTTTACCATAGGTATTAAAGGTCTCACCCTCCCACGAAATCGCATTAATATAAACCACGTCAAGATCCGGTAACACGCTATTTAGATCAGTCGCTGTGGCTACCTTAATACCCGCCTGCTCTATTTGCTCACGCTGAGCCTGACCAAATAACTCATCGGTTACCGTCTGGTCATGAATAATCACCAGTTCCTTCACTGCATTAGGGAATTTACAGAGCAATTTTATCAGGCTGCGCACGGTACGCATTTTATCCGGCACGCCAATAATGCCGATGCGTACCGCATGCTCTGCCGCTTGCTCAGTCACCAGTTCAGGCTTCCACTTGAACATCGCATACAAATCCGCCATCGCCTGCGTCGGATGCTCATCACTACCGTTACCTGCGTTGATAATCGGAATGCGCAGCGAATCGATCATTTCCTCCAGCGAGCTTTCATTATTATCCCGTAACACCACACAGTCGCCGTAGTTATTGAACATTTCAGCAACGTCGGCCAGACACTCGCCTTTAGCGATACCAGTGGTAGAACGATCGGTAATCGACATGATGTCACCGCCTAAGCGATGCCAGGCACTTTCAAACGATAGCCGCGTACGCGTGCTTGGCTCATAAAATGCGGAAATTAATATCTTGCCCTGTAGCGAGGTGCTGAAACGCCGTGGATTCGCTTCATATTTTGCCGCCAGTCGAAACAACTGCAGCAACCCGTTCTGGGTAAATTGGTCTGACGACACTATGTGTTGATTCGCCAGCTTTAACAGATAGTCGCCATCTTCCTGAATGACTCTGAGTAATGCCTTGGGGTGTGCATCACCGCAGACATCCGGCCGCTCCCTTTCAAACGACACATCTTTTATGTTCATAGGGCTACCATATTGTTTTAGAAAAATAATCTTTTACGAACAGCGCCAGCAAAATGATCGGTGTTAAACACGATAATGCCAGCGCAGCGATAATCAAAATAGCAAAAGCGAGTTCCGGTAATTGCATTACCCGCCCTCCTCGTTTAGCTGTTGCCAGTCAAATAACGACTGAGCGCGCCATACTCCCAGCGCACAAATTAATCCGGATACGGCGCAGGAAATAAGCGCAGCAACATAAAAACCGACCATAAAATAGCCAACCAACCCCAGTCCGGTGCCTGCCGCCATCGCCAGCGCTGCATATCCGCCACTAAGCCGGCGACTATAAAGACCCAGTACAATGGGCCAAATGGTGCTGGCGACAAATGCACCAGCAAAGTTCAATAATGCGCCCAGCGTAGCGATTCGGGGTAAGCAAAACAGCCAGGTCATTACACCCAAGCCTAAAATACAGTAACGGTTAAAGCGTAACAGGCTTTTGTCAGACGCATTCGGACAGAGCTTTTTATGGAATAAATCCTGCGTGACAAGATCCGAGGTTGCGGCTAACAGTGAATCGAGACTGGACGCCAAAGCTGAAAAAATAACGATAAAGACCAGCACAGCGCCCGTCGTACCCAGTACTGCAGCCGCTACCGTTGGGCCAATCATGTCAGCGCTGGGCGGAAAAATTCCCAGTTGCGGCGCAGCTAAGGCAATGAAACCTGTCACAATGGGAATCGGCAACCACATCAGGCCGCCGGTAAGGTAAGCTTTGTATGCCACGCCTTGTTTGAACGATAAAGCCCTTGACCACCAAACGTTCGAATGGAAGATCTCGCCTAGCCCGAAAAAGATATTGTTAAATAAAAACATGACCGCTGCCGGAAACAGCAAATCCAGCAGTTGCGGATGCTCGGCGGACAAGTTTTGATGAATGCTGTCCAGGCCGACATTGTTGATCAACCAGAACGCAATGGCGCTAATGCCGACGATAATAATCAGCGCCTGAATAAAATCGGTAGCAATAACAGCACGCATACCGCCGAATAAGGTGTAGCCGACGCAAATAATCAAAATTGCCGTCATGCCAATGTGGTAGTCGAGGCCACTTAATGACTCGAGTAAAATGCCGCCGGCCATGCCTAAACTAATCAGCCAGCCAAATGCATAAACCACTGAAATGATGATAAACACCCACCATGCTGCCTGACCATAACGTAGCCGCACAAAATCGCCCGAGGTATAGCCATTGGGCAATAACTGCTTGATGCGTTTAGCCATAGGCGCAAACAGCAGTAACCCCAATGCCGCGAAGGAGTACCCAATCATTCCCCAAATGCCAAATTGGTAGGTCAACTGCGGCGCTACCAACGTGGTATTACTGGTGACCCAGGTTGCCATAGCGGTGGCCGCAGCAAAAGCGAAGCCAACGTTACGACCGGCTAAGGCAAAGTCCTCATGGGTTTTGTTTTTGCGCCCGAGCCAAAAACCAAAAACCACCCAAAAAATACCAAACAGAACGACAATGGTGAGTCCTACCGAGGTATCCAGAGCAAACTCAGTCATGAGTAGCACCTCGCTGAACCCGGCGGTGAAAGGTCAACAAGACGACCACCAGCACGATGAACAACAGCAAACCGACAAAAAACAGGCCCAGCGCTTGCCATAAGGGATAATGATTCACCTTAACTTGAATTACATTGCTGGGGGCTTCGATATTGTCCGCCCGGGCTCGGAGGTAATAGGTGCCGTTACTGAACCCTGTCAGCGATAGTTGTTTAAAATCGCCCAGCGCGGGAAAGTGCGTTACGGCCTGATCAAAACCGGCAGAAGTCGATGATTCGATGACTAGATTCTTAACCACCTCGCTATTTGATTCACTGACGGAAACCGTAAAATAGCCTTCGCGGACAGTATCTTCAGGACCAGACAGGGTCAGTGATTGCGCAGACACAAGCCGCGGCAATAGCAGCAATAAACACAAACTCAACAATGTAACAACGCATTTAGCGATGCCAGGCTGTCTGGTTTTCAGGCTAACCATAAAGTCCGCTTTGGCTTGCAGTACATGAATTTCAGGCTATCAGCCCCCCACGTTTATTTCAACTTTAGTCATAATCGCGCCTATACGCATGCAAACTTTAGTTAACAATCGCGAATAAACATTGCAAACAAAAACCATTTTTCGCAGGCTACCGTAGTAATATGACTAATTAACTCATACGACTAAGCCACCGGCGGATCAGGGAACAACAACAGCATGAAGTATCTTTGCAGCCTCGGCTCAAATATCGAACCCGAGCTTCACTTTTCTCGCGCTAAACATTATTTGGCAAAACTGGCAGACGAACTGGAATTCTCCAGAGACATCACCACCAAGCCCGTCGGCATGAATACCAATCACCCGTTTTTAAACGCGTTATTCATACTCGAAACAGCACTTACGCCGACCGCACTAAAAGCGGAATTTAATCAGATTGAAATTCTGCTGGGCCGCGATCGTTCCGATCCACTTTGCAGCGTTAAAGACCGTCCAATTGATATTGATATTTTGGGCGAACTTGGTGATAACCCGGAAGTGCCCGACTATTTGCAACAGCTGATCCCGGATTTAACAGCAGTAGGAGAAACAAAGTGAGTAAGGTCGCATTGATTACCGGCGCCGGCCGGCGGTTTGGCTATGAGCTCGCCAATGATTTATTGGATCAGGGCTATACGGTGTATGCCCATTATAATTCGTCTAAACAGGGTGTTGAGCAACTAGAGCAGCGCGGTGCCATCGGCCTGCAAGCTGACTTCAGTGATAGTGCAGCCATCGACGGCATGATTGCCACGGTAAAAGAGCAAGCTCAGCACATCGATCTGTTAGTTAATAATGCCTCGTGCTTTTTTAATAACAGCGATGTTGACGATGACACTGATAAGTTACAGGCTGTCTACGCGGTTCATGCTATTGCGCCCTACAAATTAATCACGGGCTTACAAGACTTACTGTCAACAGCCAACGACGGCTTGGTGATCAACATCACCGATATCTACAGCGAGCGCCCATCAACCGACTACATTGCCTACTGCGGTGCCAAAGCAGCACTAGCCAACATGACCCTGGCATTTGCCAAGTCGCTAGCCCCTAATATCCGTGTCAATGCCATCCAGCCAGGCCCAATTCTGTTCCTCCCGGAACACGACAGCGACCACCGTAAACAAGTCCTGGCAGAAACCCCACTGACCGTCGAAGGCGGCCTGCAACCCATGATCGACACCGTCAAATTCTTCCGCGACAACCCGTTCCTCACCGGCGAATCCATCAAAGTCGACGGCGGCCGCGCGCTGAAGATCTGAACAGGTGTCGGTGGGGACGTTGGGCGGCGGTGATGACGTTGCGAGAAATGCGGCTGGTGATTGACCGCAGCGACGAGGATGGCTTTTTAGTGCTTCAGCACCCCCATCTCAGGGGGACGCTGCAAGTACGTCCCCCCAGAATAGGCGTGCCGTGAAGTCTAAAAAGCCCTGTTGTCACCCTTTCGCCATCCGACGGCAACAAAAAAACCGGCGCGAGGCCGGTTTTTGTTTGCTCTCGCGCCCTAGCGCGAGCGACTAGTTTTTGAGCATTTGGCGGAGTACGAAGTGCAGGATACCGCCGTTTTTGTAGTACTGCATTTCGTTGCCGGTGTCGATGCGGCATTTGACTTTGAACTTAACCTCTTCGCCATTCTTGCGTTTGGCGACGACGTCGAGCATTTGTCCTGGTTTCAGGTCTTTGCTCAGGCCGTGAATTGAGATCTGTTCTTCGCCGGTTAAGCCGTGGGCTTCGACGCCTTGACCGTCTTCGAATTGTAACGGCAGTACGCCCATACCAACTAAATTAGAACGGTGAATACGCTCATAGCTCTCGGCGATAACCGCTTTTACACCTAACAGACGCGTACCTTTGGCAGCCCAGTCACGGCTGGAGCCGGTGCCGTACTCTTTACCGGCCAGCACCACCAACGGTGTATCGTTCTCCATATACTTCATGGCGGCATCGTACATCGACATTTGCTCGCCAGTTGGTACATATTGAGTAAAACCACCCTCAACGTCGTCCAGCATTTGGTTTTTAATGCGGATGTTAGCGAAGGTACCACGCATCATGACTTCGTGGTTACCACGGCGCGAACCGTAAGAGTTAAAGTCTTTAACCTCGACGCCGTTTTCCTGCAAGTATTTACCTGCCGGTGAATCCGGCTTAATCGCGCCAGCCGGCGAAATGTGGTCAGTGGTGATCGAATCTGCAAATACCGCTAATACGTTGGCATCGTTGATGTCCTGCGGATCTTGCAGCGGCTGATCAATACCGTCAAAGAATGGCGGGTTTTTCACATAGGTTGAATCATCCTGCCAGTCGTAGACTTTACCTTCGGCAACATTGATCGCACGCCATTCGTCGTCGCCTTTAAAGACTTCCGCATATTCTTTACGGAACATCTCGTTATCGACGGTTTTAACCGCTTCGGCAATTTCAGCGCTCGTTGGCCAGATGTCTTTTAAGAACACAGCGTTGCCATCTTTGTCCTTACCCAGCGGCTCTTTGCTTAGGTCTGTACGCGTGGTACCGGCCAGTGCGTATGCAACGACTAACGGCGGTGATGCTAACCAGTTAGCTTTTACATCGGGGTGCACGCGACCTTCGAAGTTACGGTTACCCGACAATACTGAAGAGACCGTTAGGTTACCTTCGTTGATTGCATCGCTGATTTCGTCATCCAGTGGACCCGAGTTACCGATACAGGTGGTACAGCCATAGCCGACCAAGTGGAAGCCGAGGTCTTCCATGTACGGCGTAAAGCCTGCTTTTTTCAGATAGTCAGTAACAACCTTTGAGCCGGGCGCAAACGATGACTTAACCCAGGGTTTACGATCCAGGCCTTTTTCTACTGCTTTCTTGGCCAGCAAGCCCGCAGCCATCAATACACTGGGGTTGGACGTATTGGTGCAAGAAGTAATTGCAGCAATGACCACGTCACCGTGCGACAAGCTGTAATCTTTACCTTTAACCGGTACTTCTTTGTCTGTTTCGTTGGCCTGACCGTTGGTTTCCAGAATCAGGTCAAAGTTACTACCCAGCTGTTCCATATTGACCCGGTCTTGCGGGCGTTTAGGTCCTGCAAGCGATGCTGTCACGCTGCTTAAGTCAAGCTCCAGAGAGTCAGTAAATTCTGGCTCGTTATCATTGGAACGCCATAAACCCTGCTCTTTGCAGTAAGCTTCGACTAGTGCCAGTGTTTCGTCATCACGGCCTGACAGGCGCATGTAATTGATCGTTTCATCGTCAACCGGGAAGAAACCACAGGTTGCGCCATATTCAGGTGCCATGTTTGAAATCGTTGCACGGTCAGCCAGAGGCAGGTTATCAAGACCCGGGCCGTAGAACTCGACGAATTTACCCACTACGCCGCGTTCACGCAGCATTTGCGTTACGGTCAATACCAAGTCGGTCGCGGTCACGCCTTCCGGTAGTTTACCGGTCATGCGGAAACCAACGACTTCGGGGATCAGCATTGAAACGGGTTGCCCAAGCATTGCGGCTTCGGCTTCGATACCGCCGACACCCCAGCCCAGCACGCCAAGTGCGTTAATCATGGTGGTATGAGAATCTGTACCAACCAGGGTATCAGGATACGCTACGGTGCGGCCGTCCTCTTCTTTGGTCCATACACTTTTACCCAGGTATTCCAGGTTAACCTGGTGACAAATACCGGTGCCGGGTGGCACGACACGGAAGTTTTCAAACGCGCCTTGTCCCCACTTAAGGAACTCGTAGCGCTCCTTGTTACGATCCATCTCCATCCGCACATTCTGTTTAAACGCTTCTGGTGTGGCATATTTATCGACCATCACCGAGTGGTCAATGACCAGGTCAACAGGTGATAACGGATTGATGATTTCAGGATTGTGACCGGCTTTATCGACCGCATCACGCATTGCAGCTAAATCCACAATGCCCGGTACGCCGGTAAAGTCCTGCATCAGGACGCGCGCCGGGCGGTACTGGATCTCGCGGTCGATTTTCTTTTCTTTTAACCAGTCGACCATCGCTTTCAGATCATCGCCGGTTACGGTTTCGCCATCTTCGTTACGTAACAGGTTTTCCAGCAACACTTTCATTGATGCCGGCAATTTATCGATATTTCCTAATGACTTGGCTGCCTTAGGCAAGCTGTAATAGTCATAACTTTTGCCCTTAACATCCAATGTACTTAACGTATCCAGACTATTTTTGCCTGACATAGTACTCTCCCATTCGCATTGAGCGTTGTTTTAGCCAATAGATACCATCAACTATAGTCAATGCAAAATCAATCGGCCATTGATTTTGTTGTTAATAGTCAAACACAATCAACAAAAACTCGCCAGCCCTGACGGTTATGTATTATTCGATAAGCATTTATTTTTACTATTAATTGTTTCTATAGAACATAGTCGATAAAGACGAAATCAGATCAATTGGGTACACTATTACTCATTGTATCAATGAACACTTAGTAAAGCACAGGGAAGCAAGGCAATGAGCCAAGTATTAGATAATTTGTTAAACCTTCTGCAGTTAGAAACTATCGAGCAAGGTATTTACCGCGGCAATAGTCAAGATTTGGGCTTTGGCGCTGTGTTTGGTGGTCAGGTTATTGGCCAGGCCCTGTCGGCAGCTAAAGAGACACTGCCTCCTGAACGTGGCGCGCACTCGTTTCACAGTTACTTTTTGCGCCCGGGTGATGCTAAAAAGCCAATTGTATACGATGTAGAAGTCATTCGTGATGGCAAAAGCATCTCCACGCGTCGCGTCAAAGCGATACAAAACGGCAAACCCATTTTTCATATGACCGCTTCGTTTCAGGAAGACGAGGTCGGCTTTGAACATCAGGACACCATGCCGGAAGTCCCCGGTCCTGAGGGGCTGGTATCAGATATTGATATCTACAAAGAGCATCAGGATTTAATTCCTGCGCCGATCCGTAATAAGTTTATTTGCGAAAAGCCAATCGAAATGCGCTTTGTGACCGCCTACAACCCGTTCAAACCGGAAAAAGACGAACCCAAGCGCTACGTTTGGCTTAAAGCCAACGGCGAAATGCCGGCTGACCTGCGCGTGCACAAATACCTATTGGCGTACGCCTCAGACTTTAACTTTTTGCCCACGGCATTGCAGCCACACGGCATGAGCTTTGCACAACCGAACATGCAAGTTGCAACCATTGATCATG
The DNA here is from genome assembly GCF_019431395.1 of Idiomarina sp. Lineage (NCBI taxonomy): Bacteria > Pseudomonadati > Pseudomonadota > Gammaproteobacteria > Alteromonadales > Idiomarinaceae > Idiomarina > Idiomarina sp. Next base: position 608,056 of record NZ_CP080268.1, on the reverse strand, counting down.
CCATGTGGTTCCATCGCGATTTCCGCATGGACGATTGGTTGCTCTATGCTATCGACAGCCCATCGGCGAGCGGTAATCGTGGCTTAGTCAGAGGGCAAATCTATACACGTGACGGCACACTGGTTGCGTCTACTATTCAGGAAGGTGTGATGCGGCGCCAACGCTGACGCGTTGGCTTGCTTGGCGCTGCCGTGCAGCTTGCTTGGCAGCGCTTCGCGCTTTGCTTGACATGGCCTGTGGCCATTTGCCTGGCGGCACCGTTGGTGCCTTGAACGCCGTGACCTTGGCTTAGGTCAGTGACACGAAGAAGCCAGCGATTGCGGCGCTCATCATGTTTGCCATTGTTGCCGCGAGTAAAGCGCGCATGCCCAAACGAGCTATATCATGGCGTCGACTTGGCGCCATACCGCCTAACCCACCGAGCAGTATGGCGATTGAGGAGAAGTTGGCAAAACCACACAACACGAAAGTAATAATGACTTGCGCGTGTTCACTTAGCTGATCTTTGTAGTTAACAAAGTCCAGGTAGGCGACAAATTCGTTAATCACCAGCTTCTGGCCAATAAAGCTACCGGCAATTTGTGCCTCGTCCCAGCTGATACCCAGCACATAAGCCACCGGCTGGAACACATAACCAAAAACTTCCTGCATGGTCAGTCCGGGGTAACCAAACCAGCCACCGACCCAGCCAAATATACCATTCACCAAAGCGATTAACGCAACAAAGGCTAACAGCATCGCACCAACGTTCATGGCAAGCTGAAGACCACTGGAAGCCCCTGATGCGGCTGCATCAATTACGTTGGCAGAGTTGTCCTCGACTTCAACTTCTTCCAGATCATTACGCGGAGTTTCGCACTCCGGAATCATCATCTTAGCCATCAAGAAGCCCGCGGGCGCAGCCATGAAGCTTGCTGCAATAAGGTATTTAAGCTCAACTCCGACTCCTGCATAGCCGGCCAATACCGACCCGGATACCGAGCTCATACCACCGACCATGACAGCAAATAACTCACTACGGGTCATGGTTCCGATAAAGGGTCTGACCATCATCGGCGCTTCCGTTTGGCCGACAAAAATATTAGCTGCCGCCGACATCGACTCGGGGCGGCTGGTATTCAGTAATTTTTGTAAGCCGCCACCCAGAATACGAATAATCCACTTCATGATACCCAGGTAATAAAGCACCGAAATCAGTGACGAGAAGAAAACAATAACGCTGAGTACCTGGATAGCAAAAACAAAGCCAAATTCTTCTGATGCCAGGCCGCCAAACAAAAAGTTAATACCGGCGGAGGTGTAGCCAATAACCGCCGAGACGCCTTGAGCAAAGCTAAACAGCATCTCGCGCCCAAGGGGCACGTAAAGCACAAAGCCGGCAAGTGACATTTGAATAGCAAACGCACCGATAACGGTGCGCCAGCGAATATTCTTGCGATTGGTTGACAGTAAGTAAGCAACCAGAAGGATAACGGCAATGCCGAGTAAACTATTCATATAGGACCAACTTATTCTGCCAGCAACTGGCGTATTTTTGTTTTTATAATGTCGATAGCGATCTCGTTTTGACCACCGCGGGTGACAACCAGATCAGCGTACTGCTTGGACGGAAAAATGTGGTCGAAAAATGCCGGACGCACATACTGCTCATATTGTTCTGCAACTGACTGCAAAGTACGGCCACGCTCTTCTATATCACGCTTGATGCGGCGCAGCAGACAAATATCTAAGGGCGTATCCATAAACACCGCAATATCGAATTCCTGCCTTAACGCGGGGTCAGTTAACAGTAATATTCCTTCTACCATTATCACTTTAGCAGGAGCAACACGAATACTTTCTGGTAGGCGGGTGTGCGTTGTATGGCTGTACTGCGGCATGTCAACGGCCTCTTCGCGGCGCAGTTGCTGGATATGCTGCAATAATAAATCATGCTCAAACGCCGAGGGCTGGTCATAATTGGTCAGCACTCGCTGCTCCATGGTCATATGACTTTGATCCCGATAGTAGGCATCCTCGGCAAGAATAGCGATACCATCACTACCCAGTTCCTCGACCAGTTCGTGATAAACCGTCGAAGCAAACAAGCTTTTACCCGAGGCTGAGGCCCCTGCGATTGCAATAACTGTCGTCTTACTCACAAGCGTGTGTTTTCCCTTAAGCTTTTCTGACCGCGCGCAATTATCCTTGATTGTTATCACAATTAAAAGCCTAGTGTCCGAAATGCTTTGTCTAATTTCGTTACAATTTTGTAACGCATCTTGCTACAGCTCTACAAGTAGTCCCGCTATAGTAGCTTGGCTATTTATTGTATGACGTTATGTTCGAGAGAACGTTCTAAGGAACTTTTACGAATGAAAATGATAAAAACTTTAACGGCAGTGGCTGTTAGCGCAGCGTTACTTGGCGGATGCCAAATGACACAAAGCGCCAATGCTACGACCCAAACTGAACAATCGGTAAATCAACAACAGTTTCCTGAAATCGAGGTAAGCTACGAAACATTCAAACTGGACAACGGCTTAACAGTAGTTGTGCATGAAGACCGTAAAGCCCCTATCGTTGCCGTCAACGTGTGGTATGCAGTGGGTTCTAAAGACGAGAAACCCGGCAAAACCGGCTTTGCTCACCTATTTGAACACCTGATGTTTAATGGCACAGAAAACTACGACGACGAATACTTTGGCCCGTTTGAGCGCGCTGGTGCAACAGAAATGAACGGCACCACCAACAATGACCGCACCAACTACTTCCAAAATGTTCCCACCCCGGCCTTAGATATGGCGTTGTGGATGGAATCTGACCGCATGGGTCATTTGCTGGGGGCAGTCACTCAGGAAAAGTTAGACGAACAGCGTGGCGTTGTACAAAACGAGAAACGCCAGGGCGAAGCACAACCTTACGGTCGTGTCTGGGGCTACTTAGCAGAGCAAACCTTCCCTGAAGGTCACCCCTATTCATGGTCCGTTATTGGCTCGATGGAAGACTTAAACAATGCTTCGTTAGATGATGTCCACCAGTGGTTCAAAGACTATTACGGCGCCTCCAACGCAGTATTAGTGTTAGCCGGTGACATTGATGTCGAAACCGCTAAAGAAAAAGTAGAAAAATATTTTGCTGATATTGCACCCGGTAAACCGCTGCAAAAGCTTGAAGCCTGGGTTGCTAAGCGCGAAGGTACTAAACGTGCCACCATGCAGGATGACGTGCCGGCTGCGCGTATTTATCGTATCTGGAATACCGCTCAGTTAGGTACTGCAGACCATGAATACCTCAGCTTACTGTCAGATATTCTGGCTAATGGCAAAAACTCGCGTTTATACGAGCGCTTAGTATACGAAGAGCAAATTGCCAGCTCAGTTGGTGGCTTCCAATTCGGTCGTGATTTGGCCGGTCAGTTCTTTATCACTGCTGACGCCAAAGCAGGTGTCGACCTGGACCGCGTAGAAGCCATTATTGACGAAGAACTTAACCGCTTGTTAACTGAAGGTCCGACACAGGAAGAGTTGCAACGCACCAAGTTCAGCACCACCGCAGGTTTTGTGCGTCGCGTCGAAAAAGTGGGTGGTTTTGGTGGTAAATCTGATTTACTTGCCTCAGGCGAGGTTTACCATGGTGACCCCGGCTTTTATGCGAAAGAAATGGACTGGCTTAAAAATGCCACCGTTAGCGATTTACAAGCAGCTGGTAAACGTTGGTTAACTGACGGCGACTTCATTCTGCACGTACAGCCACAACCTGGTTATCAGGCCGGCGAAGCGCAGGCAAGCCGTGACCAACTTCCGGACGTTGGTGATCTGCCAACACTTGAGTTACCGGAATTAAATACCTTTACGCTGTCCAATGGTCTGGAAGTATATCTTGCCGAACGCCACGATACACCTACCGTTGAAATGCGTTTGGTTGCTGACGCCGGTTACGCAGCTGATGCAGGCACTCACGCCGGTACCGCCAGCTTTGCCATGTCGATGCTTAAAGAAGGCACCGAAAATTACGGCCCTATGGAGCTTGCCGCAAAACTGGAAAATCTGGGTACGGGTTTGAATGCATACGCCAGCTTAGACACCTCAACCATTAGCCTGAACAGCTTGACCGTTAACCTGGAACAAAGCTTAGGCTTGATGAGCGAGATTATTTTGCGGCCGACCTTCCCACAAGCGGAAATCGATCGTAAACGCTCTAACTGGCTTGAAGACATTCGCAAAGAACAGGCTCGTCCGCAAACTCAGGCTCTGCGCGTTGTACCCGGTTTAATGTTTGGTGAAGACCACGCTTACAGCCAGCCGTTAACGGGCTCAGGTACTGTTGACTCAATCAACGCGTTAACACGCGACGATTTAGTCGACCATGTACAAACCTGGTTACGTCCGGATAACGCCCGACTGGTTATTGTTGGTGACACCACAGAGGCGCAGATTAAGCCGTTACTGGAGCAGCAACTGGCAGACTGGCAGGCTCCGGCGAGCGCTAAGCCGAGCAAAGTCTTAGAACGCCCTGCTGCGCAGGAACAAGCGCGGGTATTCCTGATCGATAAACCCGGCACACCGCAATCATTGATCATCGCAGGTCAATTAGCCCCATCGGGTACGGTAGATAATGCTGATACTATCGATGTCATGAATACCATTTTAGGCGGTAGCTTTACCAGCCGCTTAAACATGAACTTGCGTGAGGACAAAGGTTGGTCATACGGAGCGCGCTCCATGTGGTTAGACAACCTGGGTCCGGGTCTGTTGATCGCCTTAGCTCCGGTACAAACGGATAAAACCCAGGAGTCAATTGAGGAAATTGTTAAAGAATTTACTCAATACGAGGGTGAAAATCCTGCTACTGCTGACGAGTTAGCGAAAGTAAAAGCTAATAAAGTAGCTAAATTGCCGGGCGCTTACGAGACCAAAGGTCAATTGATCAATGCAGTCAGTGACACATTGAACAAAGGCAAAGACATGCAGTACTTAGAAGCCTATGCGCAACGTGTTTCAAATATCGATTTGGATAGCGTTAAGCAAACTGCTGATAGTGTGCTGCGTCCCGACGCCATGACATGGGTTATCGTTGGTGATTTAGAGCAAATCGAAGAGAAAGTACGTTCGCTAAATCTGGGCGAAGTCACGATTCTTGACGACGTAAAATAACAGCACCTTAAAACTGAAAAGTGCAGGACCCGTGTCCTGCACTTTTTTTGTGTTTAAAAGATATGATTACCCAGCACCAACAGCTGACAAACAATAACGCCGGTGGTAAGAATAAGACGCATGGGGTAATAGCCTGACTGCGTTGTCATTAGTGTGCCTCGGGCCAATGTACGCTCAAACACAAGCACCAACGCAAAACCGACCATCTGCACCAACAATGCCCAAAACACGCTGTCGAGCAATAATGTTAACCAGGCCAGCAACGCAAATAGATTACTGAGTAACAACAAGCTATTAGTCGCTTCACTATCCGCCCTGTGAATCGCTCTTCCCCAGAGCGTGCCCGACATAAAGCTTAAAATGATGGCACCATAAGTCAGTAGCAGCGTCATCGGTGACACCGGTATCGGTAGGTTTAGTGCCATTAATTCGGCCAGTGCAGAAATCAAGAACGGAACAAGCCCGGCATAACCCAAAAGTTGCATCAGTTTTGTTTTTGCAGATTCCATCAGAACACGTCCATTTTGTTAGTTTTTGCGTAATTGACTGTTATAACGAGAATTAACCTGGTTAAGTTTAGTTGATGAGTAAAACTTATTCCCGTTCGCTTTATTGGTTTACCCATGACCTGCGCTTATCGGATAATATCGCTTTGCAAACCGCACAACGTCAATCAGACGCACTGTGCTACTGCTATGTTATTGATAAAAATAGCCTATCGCGCGGCCGCTATGGTATGCCCAGTCTTGGTCAGCAACGCCTCAGTTTTATTTGGCAGTCACTGCAAGATCTAAAGCACCAATTAGAACAAGCCGGCCACCAACTGCTGATTCGTGTGGGAGAACCACTGGACGAAATCAGCCAGTTAATCAGCCAATACCAACCAGAAGCGGTATTCGCCGGGCTTCAAAACGGCGTCTATGAGCGACGCCGGTGGCAACAACTGCAAAAGCAGTTTCGGTTTATTGCATTCAACGCATCAGCCAATAGTACCCTGTTGAGTGAACACCACCTGCCCTTTGACGAGCAACAGTTTCCCGCTTCTTATAGCCAGTTCCGGCGGCGTCTCGAGCCTTTGTCATTAAGCATTACTGCGAAGCCGGAGCAGCCAACAAATTTTGACCACAAAGCAATGGGCGGCTCGACGGCGCCCCCACTTGAGCTTACCCAAAACCTGTCTGACACCTGGCTAAGCGGGGGGGAGTCTGCGGCACAACGTCACCTGCACAGCTATTTTAGCAGCGCGGCACCGGCAACCTATAAACAAACCCGTAATGCTCTGGACGGTTTTGAACAATCGACCAAGTTGTCAGCCTACCTTGCTCACGGCAACCTTTCGCCACAGCAAGTGATTAACCGATTACGCAAGTACGAAGCAGAGCACAGCGAAAACGAATCGACCTACTGGATTGTCTTTGAATTACTGTGGCGGGAATATTTTTTCTGGTATCTACGGCATTACCAGGGGCGTGTCTTCGCCGTCGGTGGCATTAATAATATCAAGCCGCAGACGACATTTTATCCTGCCCGGTTTAAACAATGGTGTTGCGGCACTACCCCCTTCCCATTAGTTAACGCCTGTATGAAGCAACTCAACCAGACCGGTTATATGTCCAACCGTGGCCGTCAAATCGTCGCCAGCTGTCTGGTTAACGAATTAGCTATTGATTGGCGCTATGGTGCCGCCTATTTTGAACAACAATTACTGGATTATGATATAGGTTCAAACTGGGGCAACTGGCAATACATTGCGGGAGTTGGCGCTGACCCACGCGGCGGTAGGCATTTTAACCTGGACAAGCAGACTAATCAGTTTGACCCGGATGGCGAGTTTATTGCACGTTGGCAAGGCAATACCACGCGCTCGATGGACAGTACTGACGCTGCAGATTGGCCGATTAGTTAGCCGGCTTAGCCAACACCACCGCGTTTTTACCTGCGCTTTTTGCCTGATACATAGCCTTGTCAGCCATATCGATAATGCTTTCGACCGTATGCCCCTGAGAGAGTTGGTCGCACTGGCATAAGCCGATAGATAAAGTAACAGGCAAGTGTTCTGACGCGATACCCGAGACTAATTGTGTGCGTAACCGCTCCATCATCTGTTGGGCATTTTCTGCTGAAATCATCGGATGAATGGTGGCAAACTCATCGCCACCAATACGGGCAACATGATCAGAGTGACGACTGCACGAGGTAATCATCTTACCAATAGCCTGCAACACCTCATCGCCATATTGATGACCAAACTTGTCATTCACCTCTTTAAAGTCATCCAAATCGATAAAACCGACCGCGAAAGGCGTGCCATGCTCAGCTAGCTGTTGCAGTTCTTCATTCAGTTGAGCCACAAACGCACGGCGGTTCATCACGCCGGTTAAGTGGTCGGTTAAGGCCTGGCGCTTTTCAAATTCCAGCTCGCGGCGGATCTTCTCTTCGGCTTGTTGCTGGAGGGTATAATCGCGAACAATGGCAACGCCGTAAAGCGCACCGTCGACATCCATTTGATTAAGCATGATATCCACGTAAAACGTGACACCGCTGCGTTTTACCGCAGGAAACCGCAGGCCATTGCCCATAGAGCGTTTACCCGGGTGCTCAAAAAAGTGCTTTAAATGCCCGGCATGCGCCTGTCGAAACTCGACCGGAATGAGTTGATCAAGCGGCAAATCAATCAAGCCACTTGAACTATAATCAAACATAGTTGCTGCGGCTATATTGGCGGCGACAATAGTCCCTGTCTGGTCAATGACCAGTGCACCATCCGGAATGATTTCTAAGAATTCACGAAAGGTCTTTTCAATTTCCATATTAATTCAACCACTGCGATATGTGCGGCGCCGGCCTACCGATGTAATAACCCTGCAAGTATTCTATTTGTTGCTGAGTCAGATAGCCGTTAATGGCTTCGTTTTCGACAAATTCAGCCACCATCGGGATATTCAGTTCGCGGCAGATACTGATCATGCCATTTAAAATACTGGCATTGCTTTTATCTTCCAGAATGTTCTTGATGATACTGCCGTCAATTTTTAAATAATCAGGATGCAGTTGAATCAAACGCGAAAAGTTTGAATAACCCACACCAAAGTCATCAATGGCTATTTTAGCTCCTCGCTGACGGACTTGCTGTGCAAATTCCTCGACCGCCGAAAAATCCTCGGTCGATTCGGTCTCTGTGATTTCAAAAATCAGTTGCGCTGCGGGATGTTGGTCGAGAGTTGTCAGGATGAATTCCACGGTCTGCGGATTAAGGATATCCTCGATAGAAACATTAACCGATATCGCAACCTGATGACGTTCCGATTGCACCATCGCCTGTTGCACAACCGAGCGGGTGATTTGACTGTAATAACGCGTGGTTTTCGCTTTGTCTAGAAACAAGCCTGGCGGTAGGTCATTTTTACCGTCACGTAAGCGCACCAGCGCCTCATAATAATCCACGTGCTGACCATTACTACTCTTTATCGGCTGGTAATAATTAACAAAGTTATCATTATCCAGCGCAGCCTGAATCTTCGGCATCCAATTAATTTGGTGCGAATGGCTAAAGTCACGCTCTTTAACACACTCTATTTGGTAACCGGAGAACACTTTTTTAGCTTTAGCCAGAGCGCTCTCCGCCAGTTGAATAAGCTTTTTGCGGCCAACTCCCATACCCAGTGCAATATCAATTTCAACATCGCCGCCATCAACTGTGAACTGCGCTTTGGCAAGCGCATCGTAGTATTGTTGCAGGTGAACTTCAAACAGGTTTGGGATCATTCTAAAATCGGCGGCAATGGCAAACTTATCGCCATAGAGTCGGTAAATATTCAACCGACTCTCGGATAAGTACTGAGCTGACCAATTGCTGAATGCGCGCAGTAACTGGTCACCAAACTCGAGGCCATAAAAGTCCACAAACGAACGAAATTTGCGAATATCTAATATCGCTAAACATTGTGCCCGAGCTTTTTTCAGGTCATTAAGCAAATCAACACGGGTTGCCAACCCGGTTACTGCGTCAAAACGCGTTTCGTTGAGGAGTTCATCCAGATAGACTTCGCGGGAGATATCCTGTAGCAACAAGACAATTTCTGACAACTGTTCATTTTCGAATAACGGAATAGTCAAGCACTTAAACCAGGCACCGCTGTCCTTGTCAGTTGTCGTTGCGGAAACCAACCGCACAATGCCATTCCAGCTCTGCTTAAACTCAATCGCGTAGTTTATCCGATCGGTTAATTGGTCACGGTTGGATGGCTCAATAAATTGCGTAAAACGTGTGCCAATAACGGCAGCATCAGTGTGTAACTGCTTCTGAAGTGACTCGCTGATAAAGACAACTCGCCCGTGCGCATCCAAGCGTGCACACAATGCGGAAGATTCTAATGCCGCAACATATTGCGAGAGCAATTGTTGATTATGCACCAACGACCCCTTAACAACGACTGTAATGTGAATTTTTTATTATTATCGTTCTACTCTAACCCGACTGGAATTAAATTGCGACATTGCAATAACAACCATTTGCAACTGTGTTTACCCAGCCACCGTTGGCTTTTAACTTGTTGCTGTTGATTTCGGGTAGCAGTTGTTCGACAAAGCTCGTTTCAGTAGTACAAAACGCGCCATCAGCGTATGGTCCCAAATACACTAACTGCCGGTTAGCGTTATAAATAATCACCGCTGGTGTTGACGGTAGCAGTGTTTTTAATTCGGGGTATTGATCGATATCAATGGTGATATTGTGACCTCCTTGCACATTGACTGAACGTTCTATGGCTTGCTGGTGCCCGCGTGTACGCCAGTTGCACTGGCAACTCTGCGCGAACACGTGAAAAACCGATGAACTCAGGTCAGGCGCAATGTGTTGTAACTCGCTAGCCAGCCGCTGCTCAAAGTCATTACTACTGACCTGCTGCTGTAAACGGCCCTCGGCATCGAACCATACCAAGCGCGCCTCCAGCAGCCACCAAAGACCAACCAGAACGGCACCAAACCAAGCTACGATCAACAGCCACAGGCTGCGCTGACGCCAGCGTTTAGACAGCAAAGCGCTCCACCTGCTGACGCAACCGTTCTGCCGCCTCAGCCATTTGCTGCGCTTTGCGATCGTTACTATCGACCAAACGCTGCTCCTGATCGGATACCATGCGCAAGCAAAACACCGGTAAACACGCGGTGTGCGGAAAGAACCCAGGGGTAGGCGGCCATGAAAACCTCTAATACAACAAAGACAGACGCTATTACGTTAATCACTCTGTGACTGGATTAATCGTCTGAGATAAATATAATGACGCCTTTTTAGACAATTGGCCACTTTTTTATGTATGAACGTTCAAAAATAGTTAAGCGCATCGCAACCCCGTCAATCGCTCTGTCGGCTTTGTTGGCCACCACGCCGATAGCGGCAGAACAATATTGGTCTGATACCAGCTTAACTTACTTGTATGGCGACGATTACGAGGTTGGCGATAGTGATCGGCAAGTGCTTACCCTTGAATACGTCTCGGGCTATAGCTGGGGCAAATTGTTTAGCTTCGCTGATCGGTTAGAATCGGGAAATGGTGATACCGAAACCTATATCGAGGTTTCACCCGAAGTTTATCTTACTGAGTACAGCGACAGTTGGGTTAGTAACATCAGCGCTACTACCACGGCAGAAATCGGAGATGGCTTTACCCACTACCTTTATGGTTTGGGTGTCGCTTTCAATGCCCCGGGGTTCGACTACCTAGAGCTGGACGCTTATCGCCGCAATAACGACGGGTTCGCCAATAACTACCAGTTAACGGCAACCTGGGCCACCTCCTTTAGCTTAGGTAATAGCCGCTGGTTATATGATGGTTTTATTGACTATGCTTCAGGAATTTCCGGCGTTGGTCCGGCAAACCTTAACTTCACCTCGCAGCTGAAACTGGATATTGCCCCCTACCTGGAATTAAAAAGCCCACTTTACGTGGGCCTGGAATATGTTTACTGGCGCAACAAGTTTTATATTGAGGGAGTAAACGAGCATAATCCGAACTTGCTGCTAAAGTGGCACTTCTAAGCTAAAAACGGTAAGTCATGCCCAGGTTAATGGACGATAATTCAAAGTAATCTTCGTCCATTAGCCTCAACCAATCCAAGTAAAAACCCAGCTGTTGTGATGTTTTTACTTCAAAGCCGGCACCCACACTCAAGCCGCTCTCTGCACCCGATGTGCCACCACTGCTAATTTCGCTGCGTGACCAACCAGCCAACGCATATACCGACAATTGATTGGTTAACTGCGCCTGCGGTTTTGCCAATAAACTGACCGCGTAATCTAATTCCACTTCGCTATTAATCGACGTACCCGGCATAACTTCATAACTGATGGTGTCGTTGGCTACGCCAAAACCTAAACGTGCCTCGACCGCCACATTAGGATGAATCGTCTGCCCAACCGCAAAGCTCAGCACATTAGGTTTAGCAGTCGGAATGTCCGCCGCTCCCGAATCCGCACTGAACTGGCTACCCTGCACCGCAATGTAATAATCATTCCATTGCATGGGTTGTTGCGCCAAAGCGGACGTTGACGCCAGCGCAGACAAAGTAACCAATGATAGCTTTTTAAATATACCTTGCATTATTTCCTCTTCCTTAAGGGGCCAAAAGTTTCCCTATGATAGCACTCCATATAACAAACAACAGGTCTGTCCGGCGAATTCCTTTGTCAGAGATAAACGACTAACTTAAGGAGATTTAGCCTGCTGTTACAGTCTAAATTTGGTAAAGTCTTAAAAGTTCAACGCGAAGTTGAGTGCCAGATGTCTTTCAGCAGCCTTCAGTCCGCTGATAGCAGGGTTATCGGGCTCGTAACCCTGAACACTGCTGTAATGCCAATAGTCACGATTAAACACATTAAACAGCCCTATATTTATATCGATATTATTAGCCGGATACCAACTCACTAACCAGTCTACCGTCGCGTAACCCGCGCTTTCATACAAAGGTTCGGCATCACTACTTTCAAGCTCGGGTTGTCCATCATATGCGGTGAGTACCCAACGGCTTTGCCAGTCACCAGAACCGGGCTTATAACTTAGTTCAAACACGCCATGAGCCGGCGCAACACCGGCTAACTCTCTGCCGCTTCTGTCATCTTCCCCGGTGCTGTAAGAAAGTGCGACCTTGCTTGCCCAGCGAGGGTTCCAATTTTGCTGCCACTCTAGTTCAACTCCTTTGATAGAAACACGATCCCGGTTAACGGATTGAAAAATCAACAACCCCTGCTGCGGATCAACCCCCTGCGGCGCCCGTGACTCGATAAAATCCCTGTAGCTGTTGTCGTAAACGGCTAACTGCCAGCGGCCCTCATCAAAACGTTGTCTAAATCCAGCTTCCAGGCTGTAGCCACGTTCTGCCTTAAGATCAGGATTGGAGATAGCCAACACCCCAAACTGAGGATAATACAAGCCGACATTCACGTCGGCAAAAGGTGGCGCGCGATAGCCTCGAGCGTACTGTGCAAAAACTTCGCTACGCTTGCTACTCTGCCATAATAACCCAAGTTTTGGCAGCCACGCATCCTCGCTTAAATCGGTTACGTCGGCTTGCGGGTAGCGCTCAGCGAACAAAGCATCGGGCTGGTTTTCTAACTCATAGTATTCATAGCGCAGCCCTGGGATTAACGTCACGTTGGGCATTAATTTGGGCATTAATGCAATCTCGTTATGCACGTAAACGCCCAGTTCTCGAACTTCGGTGGTAGGGAAGTCACGTAACGGGAATTGTTCACCCAGTAATACTTTTGTGGATTCGGCAGTCTCCAAGTTTAGTTGCTCAGCATCACGTAGATCAGTATACGTTGACTTTAGCCACTCAAAACCGTAGCCCAATTGTTGATCAACATCACCGATACGCAAGCTACTGGCAAAGTCTGCGCCAACACCATACAGCCGATGTTGGTAGGAAAAATCGCGCTCAATAAATAATGCGGGATCCGCTGACAGTCGCTGTTCATCCGTGTATTGTTGCGCCTCACTGTTTTGTATGAACAACCGTGACTGCATCGAGTCAGCAAAATCCAGATCCCGGATGTCATATTCAAGTAATGCGCGCCATTGCTCTCGTTGATCATCAGCCTGCATCGCTGTGGTGTTAGTAAGCCTTCCGGTACCGATGATTGATTCAATTTGGGTGTCACGTTCATCATTAAGCGCATCAACACTTAGCTTTATTTCACCAGCGGCTAAACGCGATTCAAAACTCAGTAAAACCGCTTGTTGGCGATGATGTTGAGGATCAACATGGCGTTCTTCACCATATTGAGCAGCGGCACCTAATAACCAACGATTTCCGTCTTTTTCAGCTGCAACAGCTGTCATCAGGCGCGCCTGATTTTTATCGCTATCAAAACCGCTACGAAAAACACCGGCAAACGATTCACCCAATAGCAAGTCATCTGCATCCAACAATTCAATCGCAACTACACCGCCTAACGCCTTACTGCCATATAGTGTCGATGCCGGGCCACGCAACACCTCGACTTGGTTAACTAAGCCTAATTCAAGCAATCCTCGCCCACTATTAGAAAAGCTACCTACAGCAAACTGCTCCGCTACAGGAACCTGGTCGACAATAATTGATGTGCGATTTCCGCCAATGCCACGCACTCTAAAGCCGTCATTGCCAAAGCGTGTACTGCTCTCATCAACACTAACACCAACTTGGTAGCGAACCATATCTGCCGCATCAATGACCAGATTTTGTTGCAACTGTTGCTGATCAATTATGCTGACAGTTCCTGCAACGTCAGAAACTGCCCGCGGCTGGCGTGTTGCCACCACGGTAATACGCTCAATCGACGCATCATTAACTTGTTGGTTGTCTGTTTGCTGCGCAAAAACAACGGGGCTAAATAGCCCCGTTGTCACAGCAAACAAAACACCCGCTAAACCCATGTGTTTTTGCTGCATCGTTTAATACACCTCGTTTCGTGTATTGTAGTTATTAAACTTACCGGTCGGTGTAACAATCTTCTCACCTTTGATGACGTGCTTAAGTTTGCGCGTTTTATCATCAACAATGACGATTGCTGATTGTTCTTCCATGCCACTCCAAACAGAGAACCAAACTTCGTCACCTGCCTTGTTGTATTCCGGCTGTACGATACGTTTTGGTCCCGAACCCAAATCCGCCCACTTGGCAATTGGCAGCACCTCATAACCAGCATCGAGATTATTGATATCAAAGACGGCAACCGACTGAGAAACTTCTTCATCTGGATTCAACGGTGTATCAACCCAAAGGTTAGACGATTTTGGATGGGTTTTTATAAATAGTGAACCACCGCCCTGACCTTCTAAGATGCGGGCTACTTTAAAAGCGTTGTCAGGATGACCTTCCGGGTCGGTGCCGATCAAGGTGATGTTGGCATTACCCAGTGCGCTTGTTGCCCAAACCGGACCATGTTCAGGATCGACAAAGTTTGCGCCCCGTCCCGGGTGTGGAATACGTTCAACGTCAACCAGTGCTTCGAGTTCACGTTCCAGCGCATCCACTACGGCAATTTTGTCATTCTCGTTAGCAGCGGTTAAAAAATAACGACCACTCGAATCCCAACCACCGTCGTGTAAGAAAGGTGCGGCATCAATGGTAGTTACCTGTAAGTTATCCATGTCTGAATAATCGACAAGTTTAATCTGACCGGTTTCTTTAACGTTAACGATAAATTCCGGGTGTTTGTGTGAACCCACAATCGCAGCTACCCGTGGTTCCGGATGATATTCCTGGGTATCAACCGTCATGCCGCGAGTCGATACTATTTTATGCGGTTCTAGTGTCTGTCCATCCATTAACACGTAATGGGGTGGCCAATAAGCGCCGGCTATCGCAATCTTGTCTTCATAGCCCTTAAAACGAGAGTTTTCGACTGAACGCGCTTCTAAGCCAATTTTTATTTCAGCAACAACAGACGGGACTTCCATGTACAAATCAATCAAATCAATCTTGCCATCGCGGCCAATGGTCGTGAAATAGCGGCCTGAACTGGATGCGCGCGAAATATGCACTGCATAGCCGGTTTCTACATAGTTCAGTACTTTTTTGCTATCCCCATCTATAATTGCGACTTGTCCCGCGTCGCGCAGAGTAACAGCGAACATGTTGTCGACATCATAATCGTGTTGCGGTTGTTGAGGACGATCCTCTGGTGCGACATGTACCACCCAGCTGTCCTTCATTTCCGGCATACCCCATTCTGGCGGCACTGGCGGTTCGTGCTGAATAAAACGCGCCATCATATCGACTTCTTCCGCAGTCAATTCGCCGGATGTTCCCCAGTTTGGCATACCAGCAGGCGAACCATAATTTATAAGCGCTTTGAGGTATTCAGTACCTTTTTCCTGCGTAATATCGGTTGTCAAAGGAAGCCCTGTTGCCCCTTTTCGTAAAACGCCATGACAGCCAGCGCAGCGTTGAAAGTAAATTTCCTGCGCTTGGGCGAACTCGTCCTCAGTCATTGGCGGCGCACCCGGAGTTACCACTTGCTTACCACCTTTCATCGCAGTGGGCGCACCTTTATACTGCATCTCAGCGGCTGTTGCTTCGGCATGAGGGTTTCCCGCTGCGCGGTCTTTTAAGCCCAACTCAACGCGCATAGCATCGACATCTGCCACGCTCACCGAGCCAAAATCATTACCCCAACTCGACAGCACATGGTTCGCAATGGCCGCTATCTCATCATCTGATAAATGCTGCATTGGCGGCATCATGGCGTTGTATTTGTTGCCATTCACCTCGAGAGGGCCCGACATACCTTTTAATACCGTTCTTACCACATGCATTTTGTCGTCAGCTAAGTGCGGGTTATTTGCTAACGGAGGAAAGGCACCGGCTAAACCGGTTCCATTTGCCTGGTGGCATGATTGACAATTTTTTGCGTAAGCCTCTTCGCCATCTTGAGCTGTTGCTGGCGTTACCAGCATAAAGGTCGCGCTAATCGCGACCGACATCATTGAGAGTTTGGGTAGGTATGTTTTTATAAAAGTCGCCATTGATAGCCCTCCTTTGGACCTGGACACGGCATCTAGCAATAGATTTGTGTTATTCCCAGACCCAAATTAGGCGACTTTTTATTCTTTAGCTATTAACTAAAGTGAGTGTTTTCAGGTTCTTATGTGATATCCACAAGTGGGTATCACAGGTGATAAACGCCCTGATAGTCCGCAATGTCGACGTCAAAGTTAGTTGTCTGCGACAAGTGATCACGAAACGCTTCCATCGCGTCAGGTTCGCCATGAACCAATTGAATCGGCGTGTCAGCACGCAATTCAGATGCTTTCAGCCAGTCTGTGAGTTCACTGTAGTCAGCATGCCCTGACAAGCCGTCAAGTTGCCGCACACGTGCTTTAACCGGCAGCCAGCTGCCATGTACCTTGATTGATTCCACACCTTGCAACATCTTCGCACCGCGTGTGCCACCTGCCTGGTGCCCGCTAAATAAAACTGTGGCGCGATGGTCGGCCAGCCAGCGCTTAAAGTGATGCAAGATACGACCACCGGTGGCCATGCCGCTACCGGCAATAATAATATGCGGTCCATTTTGCGACGCGATAGCCTTTGACTCATCCACACTGCGAGTATAGATAACGGTGTTAAAGGCACGTTGACAGTCATCATTGCTTAACCGATGGAGTTGGTGATGCCGCCGATAGATTTCAGTCACGTTAATGGCCATCGGCGAGTCAAGAAAAATAGATTGTTTAGGAACCCGCCCTTCTGCCATCAGCTTAACTAATAGGTGTTGCATTAGTTGCGCTCGGCCGACAGAAAAAGCCGGAATCATCAGTACCCCGCCGCCCGATGAGCATTCGTTAACGACTTCAGCCAGCTGCTGCTCGGCACTATCTGTAGCTTCATGGCGACGATCACCATAAGTCGATTCAAGTAATAACAGATCAACTGCGGGTAGTTTTTCGGCAGGATACATCATGATGTCGTTGGGCCGGCCTATATCACCGGAAAAGGCAACCCGTTTACCTTCTGCCTCTATAATAACGCTGGCCGCACCCAGAATATGACCGGCCGGTTGCAAGGTAACCTGGATATCACCAATCGCAAACTGCTGATGGAACTCAACACTTTTAAATAGTTTTATACTGGCATTGGCTGTTGCTTCGTCATATAGCGGTTGTGGATCTTTATGCTTACTCAAGCCATGCTTACCCAGGAACTTGGCATCTTCTTCCTGAATCCGACCACTGTCAGCCAACATTATCTGGCAAAGTTCGGTGGTTGCCTGATGCGCAAACACAGGACCTCGGTAGCCTTCTTTGTAGAGCACTGGGACAAAGCCGGAGTGATCCAAATGCGCATGCGTTAGCACCACGCCGTCGACGTGGTTTATGCCCATCGGCAAAGGCTGCCAATTGCGTTTGCGCAGCCATTTATAGCCCTGAAATAACCCACAATCGACTAAAATACGTGTGTTTTCGGTCTCGACTAAATACTTGGAGCCGGTGACTGTTTCTGTACCACCTAAAAAAATGATTTTCATAACCGGCCTCCTCAGCCTATTTGCGACCTACTGTAAAAACTTTAACCCGCCGACTACCGCTGCAACCTGCGCCTGATTGCATTCTTGCGGTGTAGCACGGGCGCTATCAGGATAAACCTCAGTAGTGGTGGTGTACATCGCATTGGTCATGCTAATGCATAAACCCAACGAATTAACCGGAAAGCTGATTAAACCCTCGGTATCAACCGTTGCACCAATCAGTTTGCCATCCTCATCGGCATCGGCAATGTGGGTCACCTGCCTGACTTCGTTTAATACCGCTCGCTGAAAATCCAGTTGCAGGTTTTCTGAGTCACCCACCAGGTAAAAGCCATCCGGAATGTTCCAGTTAGTGTTGACCTCGCCCTCGCGCGCCGCTTTCGCTGGACGAAACTCCGAGTTATCGCTGTCAGTGGTTTCATGCAAATCTATATGTGCCAGGATATCGACATCTGCCTGTTCCAGGTGCTCCATTACCAGTGCACATTCTTGCGCCGGACTGTCACCAATAAACGAGCGATTCGGATCGACTGCATCAGGATTCCAGCGATTAATGGTTTCGTATCCCCAGGGACTCAAGCAGGGAAACACCACAAAATTAAAGTTCTTGCTGTAGTTTTCCAATTCGGTATCGATAAACTGCAACGCGCCCTGTACACCGCTGGTTTCGTAACCGTGCACACCGCCAGTAACTAACACCGTTGGGTTTTCGCTATTCCAGTTTTTATTACGCACAACAAACAACGGATACTGCCCTACCGAGTAATCCAGGCTGCCATATTGTTGAATATCAAAGCGTGGCGCCATGGCCTCCAGTTTTAGCAGTACCTGTTCGCGATAATCGCGTTTTTTAGTTTGTGCCTGTAACCACTGGATCTTTTCTTCTTCACCCCAGGGCTTGCCTGGCGTACCAATAGGATAAATACGGTTTTGCTCGGTCATGTTCACTCCTTATTCAACGACGTTGGCATGCTACCAGACTAACATAAATCACCTTGGTGATAGCGATATTTACCCGCTTAAGGTACTATGCCAAGGCCTGATTATCCTTGTTTCTTTCAGCTGCAAAGAGATCCACGAATCCAATGTCGTATTCCAGATTGCAAATTTATACTGCAATATTCGCCATGGCCATCGGTACTTTCGCTATTGGTATTGGCGAATTTGTAATGATGGGATTGTTGCCCAACATCGGCGCTGATTTCGGCACATCATCCCAGCAAACCGGGCATTTAATCAGTCTTTACGCGCTCGGTGTTGTGGTTGGCGCGCCAGTAATCACGCTGTTGTTTTCCCGGCTTGCCAAAAAGCCGCTGCTAATTGCCTTAATGAGCCTGTACGCCGTCAGTAACATCGCCAGCGCTTACGCCGAAAGCTTTACGCAATTGCAGTGGTTACGCTTTATTAGCGGTTTGCCACACGGTGCCTACGGCGGCATTGTATGCCTGTTAGCAGCCGCAATGGTCAGAAAAGATCAGCGCGGTATGGCAGTGACTCTGGTGATGATGGGATTAACCATTGCCATTTTAGTAGGCAACCCACTGGCAACCTGGTTTGGTCAGCTGCTCGACTGGCGTGTTGTATACCAGGGCGTCGGTATGACCGCACTGGCCGCTGCGATGCTAATTGTTGTGGCCGTGCCCGCTATCAATGCCGGCGAGTCCACTCGCACGCGAACTGAGTTAACTGCGCTAAAAAATAAACAAGTGCTGCTGACTCTGGCTATTGGCAGTATTGGCTTTGGCGGCATGTTTTCCGTATTGAGCTATTTGGCCCCCACCTTGTTAGAAGCGACTCAGGTTAACGAAGGCTGGATACCTATCGCTTTGCTCATTTACGGCGTGGGTTCTTTTGTTGGCAGTTTAGTCGGCGGCTGGGCTACTGACGTCAATATGAAGTGGGCTATTGGCGGTGCGCTCGCCTGGGCAACCGTGGTGCTGTTTATTTTTCCGTTCAGCATCAATGAGCTGGTAACTATTTTACCGATGGTATTCTTACTTGGCACCACCGCTGCGTTAGTACCAACCTTGCAGGTTAGGCTAATGGATGTTGCCGGACAAGCGCAAACTCTGGCGGCGTCACTTAACCATGCCGCATTTAATATCGCCAATGGCGTGGGCGCCTATTTAGGCGGCCTCGCCATTGTATCGCCATTGCAGTGGCAGGGTACCGGATGGGTCGGGTGCCTGCTGGCAGCAACGGGTTTGCTGGTATTTTTTGTCACTAAACATCACAGCCGTAAAGTTAATTACGCCGAAAGCCTTTAAAATTACGAGTGCCGCTGTTTATTTTCTGCGGCAACCATTTTCTTATAAAAGAAAATAGCGTAAAAAATACAAAGGCCAATAACGATTCCAAGGCCCACAAAAGAGATAAAGATTACCGGGTCTTTAAAAAATTCCTGCCATAAGCTCATGACGGTACTCCTTGTAAATTACCCTATTGAGTTTATGGTTTTAGTTTATAAAACTTACTCACTTAACCAATTGATATGGATCAATCTTATGAGCGAACAGAAACCCAGTGAAACCGACCCTATGGGCGTTGCTATTGGTGTTGGCGTGGCCGTCGGCACCGCCATTGGCGTGGTGATGGATCAAATTGCTTTAGGTGTCGCGCTAGGCATAGCTTTTGGTGTGGCTTATGGGGCTACCCTTAAACGCAAACAAAGTACAGAAAAGGCTAAGGATAACAACGACGATTAAGTTGTCGGAATAATTCGGCTAAAATCATTAGCACTAAAAACATCGCTGAGAATACTTTGTTCGAGCCAATTGCGCCCTTCTGCCCGGGTGGGCACACGTACTACCAAAGTAATGTCTTCCGGGTCCTCAACCTGCAATGTTACCCGTGGTTCAACTGCCGGTGTGTCCAGGCCGGTACGGTAACTAATGCGGTCAAAATGTCGTTTTACGTCGGCAATATAGTCTTTACAGTAAGCCTGTGACACTCGCAGCAACTCCTGCTGTGCAAGCTGCCAGTTATCGGTTCGCTTAAAAGGGACGGTAAAGGTATGCAGCACATAGTCTTTACTGTAGCTTTCGTTAATCACCGGCTCCGTAGCAAATAAAGAGTTGGGAATAACAATCATGCGGCCACTGCGCTGTTGCATGTATTTACCCGGCCCAACCTCTAAAATCGTAGTCGTTAACAGGTTTTGGTCAATCACATCGCCGCGATATTCTTTTATTTGAATACGATCGCCTAAATGAAACGCGTGCGCGCCACCTTTGATCAGAGTACCACTAATACAAATAATCAGCTCTTTGGTCGCGATAACCAAAGCCACCGCAATCGCAACCAATGACAACGCAAAGGTTCTGAGTTCATTACTCCAAATCATGAACAGCCCGAACAACAGCACCAACAATAGCCCATTCCTTAACTGCACCAGCCAGCGGCGGCGTAAATCACTGGAATTGACGTTACGGCGAATAAAGCGGCGCAATACCCAGCGTGCAAACACCACCACAGCGATTAAAACCGATGTACTGAGTAATAGCCGTAAAAGGGAATCTGAAGCCTGAAGTTGCTCCACAATTTGGTTAACGATTTGCTGTAAGTTCATGACTCTCTAAGTAAATTGTCGTAAAGATGGTGGCGAATTCAATGACTTGAACTATAGTTTTTATTGGGTTTCAAGGAAAGGAGAATTTGTAATGAAAAAGATGACTTTAGCGACAGCGACGTTATTGGGTTTATTTACTATCGCCGGTTGCAGTCAGGAATCTGCTGACAGCAAAACCGAAGATGCAATGGATTCGGCGTCACAGGCTGCCGAGGATATGGGCGAAGCGGCAAAAGCACAAATGGAGCAAGCTGGTGACTACCTTAGTGATGCGCAAATTACTGCAAAAGTTAAAACCGCACTGTTCGATAACGGTGGTATTGACAGCGCCAACGTATCGGTAGAAACCCGCGACGGTACGGTCTACCTATCCGGCACGCTTGCCAGTGATAACGCTGTAGAAACCGCGGGGCAACTGGCTGCGGGAGTTGAAGGTGTTGAGGACGTCGAAAACGATATTGTTGTCGGCGGTAATTAAGACGAGTAATAGCTGTATTAGCGAGCCAGCATCAGTCTGGCTCGCATGCCTAACGACGTGGTTAGCCCGGTCGTTACTGACTGAACCTCACCATCACGAATAATCAGTATGGTGGGTGTTACCGATACGCCCCAGCGCCTTGCCAGCACACCTGTCTGATCATTAACCGTGGCAAACTCATAACCTTTTTGTTGCGCAAATTGCATAACTTTTTCGTCAGCACCGGAGGAAAAAGCCACAGTAACAACGTCGTAATCCTCCGCAATACCATCAACCATCGGTGAAACAACCTTGCAATAAGGGCACCAGGTCGCCCAAAAATAAACCAACACAGGCGCTTCCTTTGAGCGTTCAATAATATCGACGGTGTCGCCCTGCAATGTCCTCAATGTGGCGCTTTGCTCAGGGACTGTGGTCTCTATATCTGTAGAGCGGTACCAGTCGACAAGCATCGCGATAATAAATATCGCAACAAAATAACCCACCGTTTTAGCGATGCGTTTAGCCCATACTGAATTTTTAAAGGCCACAAACAACTCCAACTACCTGTAGTGCACTTGTTGTGGCCTAGCTTATCACTAATTAACGATCTGTTTTAAAACGAAATGCAAATTTTACCAAAGTGTTTGCCCGCTTCCTCATAACGAAATGCGTCGGCTAGTTCATCCAGTTTGAAGGTCTTATCAATGACCGGCTTTATACCGTTGACGTTAAGCGCCCGCACAAAGTCTTTCTGATTGTCACGACTGCCCACAATAAGTCCCTGTAAGCGTGCTTGCTTAGCCATTAACCGCGTCGTCGGTATTTCACCCTCGTTACCGGTTAGCACACCAATCAGGGCGATATGACCGCCAATCGCCACGGCGTTTATTGATTGCGGCAAGGTGCCCGGACCGCCGACTTCGATAACATGATCAACACCACGACCATGGGTTAACTTACGCACCGTTTTGCCCCATTCGGGATCGTCTTTATAGTTGATGAGGTAGTCGGCGCCCAGCTTTTTATACTGTTCTAATTTTGCATCCGACGACGAGGTCGCAAAAACGGTGGCGCCCAGACTTTTTGCGATCTGGCAGGCAAACACCGACACCCCACCACTACCTAACACCAGTACCGTGTTGCCGGGTTTGATATTGCCATCAACCACCAAAGCACGCCAGGCAGTTAATCCGGCAGTGGTCAATGTCGCTGATTGCTCGTGACTAAACCCCTGCGGCTGCTCAGTAAAAAAGTGCGCCGGGCAAACCACAACCTCGCGGGCATAGCCATCGACTCCATCTCCCGGCGTTGTGCGAAAATCACCAATCGGCGCCGGCCCGCTGAGCCAGTATGGGAAAAACGTCGATACCACGTTATCGCCAACGGAAAAATCCTCGACGCCCTCGCCGACGGCTTCAATCACACCCGCGCCATCTGACAGTGGAATGCGCCCCTCTTCGGTTGGAATAAATCCGGCAGCGACGCCAAAATCGTGAAAATTTAAAGAGCTCGCTTTGATACGGACGCGAACTTCACCCGCCCCCGGCTGGCCGGGATCGTCTATTTTTGTCGCTTCGATATTATCCAGGCCGAAGGGTTGTTTAAGTTTTAACGCAGTAATTTGCTCAGCCATTAGGTTCTCCCCATCGCATAAAAAGGTCACGCCTTACTATAATTGCGTGACCCGCTTTTAGATCAATAAGGTTACCTTAAAAACTTACCGCAGCCGACAGCCATAAGCGCCGCCCGTCTTCAACGTATCCATAGTCCGCAACCATGATCTGTTCGTTAAAGACGTTGTAAAGACCGGCGCTTAATTTTACTGCGGGCGTTAGCGCATAATTCACTCCCAGGTCAGTCAACGTATAAGATGGCGCAATCAAGCTATCTTGCGACGGCCCGGTCACCGGCTGGCTCTCTTCGCCGCGATAATGCACACGTATCCAACTGTTGGTCTGCTTATTCCAGGCATAATCCATAGATAACTGAATCAGATGTTTCGGTAATTGATTTAACGGACTACCGGCATATTCGCCGGTTTTTTGTTCTGAATCCGTATAGGTATAGTTACCGGATAACTTCCAGCGACGCGTAAATTTGTGGCTGGCACTCAATTCCACCCCTTGCGTCACCGCTTCATCCACGTTAACTCGCGTAGTCGGTAAACTACCGAATTGATTCGGCCCGGCATCACAAATTGTCTGGGGACACGCAACGCGAGTAATTTTATCCTTAAACTCGTTATAAAAAACGGTGATATTACCGCTACCATGGCGCCATTGCCGGTACCAACCCAGTTCATAATTTATCGACTCTTCCGGCTGTAAGTCAGGGTTACCGTAGACGTTACCACCGCGGCTGACCTGTCCCCATTGCGGCGTGATTTCTCGCAGTCCGGGAGCTCTGAAGCCGGTCGAAATACCGACTTTAAGCGTGCTGCGGTGATTTGCCGTCCAAACCCCATAAATACGCGGGCTCCAATGACCACCAAAGGTTTTATCCTCGTCGTAACGCGCGCCAACCGTTATTGCAAACGCTGGTGCCAGTCGCCATTCATCCTCCGCAAACAGTGACCACTGATAACCGTCAACAAAGGTTAAATCGCTAATCTGATTGGTGGTTAAATCGGTCAGTTCTTCTTTATAGTAAGAGCCGCCCAAACTCAGGCTATGTTGCTCATTTAGCGGTAGTGACCAGAGTGTTTGAAAATCCAGGTTATCGACGCTGATCAAGCGTGACTTATTATCAAATTCGTCTTTTTTAAGGTAACTCCGCGAGCTACCAAAATCCCAAAATGCATTGTGCGCTAAGGAAATTGACTGCCCCTGATAATCGGTTGTCGATGATTCAGGACAACCGCGACGACCACACTCCTCGCCTGCTGCCAGCGGTTCAACGGTTTTACCTAAGGTTGCATCCAGGGTTTGATTCTGGCTGACTGCTTCCAGTAAAAACTCGTGGGCTTTGCTCGGTGTGAACGCCAGTTTAGCCGTAATATTATCTGCCTCACGGCCGCGGAACCCCTCGTATATGGCATCTTCTTCACGTTTGCTGAACTGCCCGTATAACTGAACCCCAAGCACGTCGTCAATCAGAGAGCCAGAAGTGAACAAGTTCGTTTGGTAAATATTCCCCGACTCATCACGTTGTTGCAGGGTGGCGTCAAAGCGAACTTCTGAGCGCCACTCGTCAGGCGTTTTACGCGTGATAATATTAATAACGCCACCAATGGCATCAGAGCCATAAAGTGACGACATCGGTCCGCGTATAATCTCAATTCGTTCGATAGCAGCCAGCGGCGGCGTCCAGGCACCCTCTACCCCGGGACCATCGCTATTGGGGCGCGTTTCACGCGATGTTTGCCGCTGTCCATCCACTAATATTAAGGTGTAATCTCGCCCCATACCGCGAATAGAGACATCCTGACGGTCTCCACCTCCGGTTACGATAACGCCAGGTGCGTCTGTTAGTGCATCGGTTAGATCGCGGTAGAAGCGTTTAGATATCTGACGCTTATCAATAACGCTAATCGATGCCGGCGCATCCTTTAACAACTGCTCTCCGGCCGACGCGGTTATCACCATGGTTTCCATGACCTTTTCCTGCTTGTGGTGATGCCGCTTATCCTGGGCATGAGCCGGTAAGGCCACAGTAGCTGCCGTCATTGCCATGGTTATTGCTGCAGCAATTCTTGTCTGCGTGCATCGCGCAATTGACATTTCTCATTCTCCTGATAAGTTGTTAATGCGAATTATTCGTGTTTGCTATAATACGCATTGTAAACACGTAAACCATCGCAATCTGTTAAATTCAGGATTAAGGAACACTTAAAGGAATGAACCAGCGCCTCTTAAAAGCAGTACGGGTATTTAACCAAACAGCATGTACCGGCAGCATGAGCCAAGCGGCACGCGAGCTCAATATGACGGTATCTGCCGTCAGTCAACAGTTACAAAAATTGGAGGAGGAAATTGGCCTGTCGCTTTTTGTTCGTAACACCCGCTCGATGTCATTAACCGAGGCCGGTGAACTGTATTACCAAACCACCCGAAAAATTGCAGACGAAGCCGAGTTGATGCAGTCAAAATTGGCGATGCTGAAACAACAACCGCAAGGCGTTATCAAGTTAGTCGCTCCGGCCGGTTTTGGCGGCGGTTTGCTGAGTGGGCCGTTAAAGCAATTGATGAGCGAGTTTCCCGACATGGGTGTGCATTTAACATTAACCGATGAGCCCTGTAATTTAGTACGCCAGGGAGCCGACCTAGGCCTGTGTATCGGCCCGTTAAGTGACTCGCAGATGGTGGCAAGACAATTAGCTGAATGGCAGATGTGCTTGTGTGTGAGCCGCCAACACCCCCTGGCCGACTCTCCGCCTAAACATCCTTCACAGTTGCACGCTCATGATTACATTAGTCATATTCGCGAACAAAACATGATTAGTCAGCTATCGCACCCGGGTGGCGAGTTATTTGAATTAAAACAACGCCGACTGATGGTTAATAATATGCAGTCACTTATTCAAATGATAAAAGATAACGTGGGTTTCGGCTTAGTGCCAAAGATCGAGGTTGAACAGGCACTTGCTGACGGCGAGCTGGTTGAGTTACTGACTGACTGGACTGTACCTAACTATACTGTGCATGCAGTGACGCCTCAGCGCGATTTTATTCCTGCTAAAACACAAACCGCGATTAAGCTGTTAAAGGCGCACTTTGATAGTCTATGATAGGCCTAGTCATTGATTTGAAGAGCAAGGTTACCTATGTCGCTGCCATTTTCTCAAGCCTGTGAAAATAACAAAGACCCGATACTGAGTGTGCTGCGAGATGCTTTTATGTACTCATCGCGGGTGCTCGAAGTCGGCAGTGGCACGGGTCAACATGCGGTTTTCCTTGCCCGTCAGTTGCCCCACCTTAGCTGGCAACCCAGTGATCGAGGTGACTATTTAGCAGCGGTTAAGATGCGTGTTGCGGCAGAGCCCGCAAAGAATCTGAAATCACCGGTTCACTTTGATGTCTTTGACGACGCACCAACGGGTGACTACGACGCAGTCTTTACTGCAAATACCTGCCACATCATGCCTAAGCCTGCCGTAGCCGCATTTTTTAAACACTTTAGTACTGATTTACCCGCCGTTAGCCAACTGTGCATTTATGGTCCGTTTATTGTTGATGGTAGCCACACCAGTGACAGTAATTTTCGCTTTGATTTATCTTTACGCAGCCAGAACCCGGCAATGGGAATTCGTCACCGCGAGTGGATTACAGCACTGGCTGCAGAGCAAGGCTTTGAGCTTGCTCAAGTACACCCTATGCCGGCCAATAATCAGTTGCTGGAATTCAGGCGTTAGTTACCCACTCGATACCGGTTATCTGGCGTTTGATCTGTCGACTTAACTTGTACGTTATAGTGTTTTTATCCGAACAAGTTTTCTATGTCTCTATCTGTTGTCTGGCTAAAACGTGATTTACGTTTGCACGATCATGAACCTTTGCAACGTGCCATAGCGAGAGGCCGGCCGGTCTTGTTGTTGTATGTATTTGAGCCCGCTATGATGCGCGACCCGCACTTAAGCGAGCGGCACTTTCGTTTTATTACGCAGAGCCTGGATGACCTCAGGCGTCAGTGTCCGGATATCGCGCTGTGGGTAAAACGTGCGCCGGTTTTAGAGGTGTTAAAAGCGCTGCACCAGGAATTCGGTATCTCAGCACTATTTAGCCATCAGGAAGTCGGCCTGGATTACACCTTTAAACGTGATCTCGCGGTTGCTGAATGGTGCAAAAACCGCGGCATTGATTGGTCAGAGTCGCCAACCGGCGCCGTTGTCCGCGGCTTAACTCATCGCAGAAATTGGGATAAACACTGGCATCAGGTGATGCGTGCTAAAGCCCAGCATCCCGATGTAAATAATGCCCAATGGTTAATTGATGTGCCGACATCAGACACTCTGCCGACCGAATGGCAGCAACCCGACGAAAATTTTCA
Organism: Idiomarina sp.; assembly: GCF_019431395.1. Lineage (NCBI taxonomy): Bacteria > Pseudomonadati > Pseudomonadota > Gammaproteobacteria > Alteromonadales > Idiomarinaceae > Idiomarina > Idiomarina sp. The sequence goes on along the minus strand of NZ_CP080268.1, from coordinate 580,397 downwards.
AACCGGTGGCGAAACTAGCGCCTGGGCAACGCTTAACGACTTTTATGCCGGCCGTGGCCAGCATTACTTCCGTCAGTTATCCAGCCCATTAACCGCCGAAACAGCCTGCTCGCGGCTGTCACCCTATTTAGCCTGGGGTAACATCAGTTTACGGCAGGTTTACCATACTGTGCTCAAGTCATGGAAACGTCCGGGCTGGCGGCGCACGCTCATGGCTTTCAGCTCCCGACTGCATTGGCATTGCCACTTTATTCAAAAATTTGAGAGCGAGTCCGAAATGGAATTTCGTCATCTTAATCCCGGCTATAACGATATGCCACTCACCACCGGCGACCAGGCACAACAGCACCTGAAAGCCTGGCAACAGGGGCAAACGGGTATACCAATGGTTGATGCTTGTATGCGCTGCCTGCAGACCACGGGGTATATTAACTTTCGTATGCGCGCCATGCTGGTGAGCTTTCTGACTCATCACCTGGCGCTCGACTGGCGCTTAGGGGTTACCCATTTGGCACGATTATTTTTGGATTTTGAGCCCGGTATCCATTATGCCCAGTTTCAGATGCAAGCAGGCGTTACCGGTATTAATACCATTCGGCTCTATAACCCCATTAAACAAGGGCAGGAAAAAGATCCCGAAGGGCAATTTATCAGTCGCTGGTGCCCGGAACTGGCAGAGTTGCCGGTAAATTTTATTCACCAGCCCTGGGAACTTACCGCCATGGAACAGCAACTCTATGATTTTAGCCTGGGTAAGGATTACCCTGCCCCCATTATCGATGTCGATGCGGCGGCAAAAACGGCCCGCGACAGACTCTGGAGTTGGCGTAAAAAACCACAAGTTCTTGCGCATAAAAAAAGGATACTTAATCGCCATGCCGCACCAAAAACAAAATTTACCAAGTAAAATTTGCCCGGTTTGTGAGCGTCCTTTTGTTTGGCGCAAAAAATGGCGGGATTGTTGGGACGAGGTGAAGTATTGCTCGGAACGTTGCCGACGACAACGCCACAAACAGACGAATTAAAGCTGTTTACTCATTATTAAGCGGTCTTCGCCCTTGCCAAGGTAGTCAGCAACTTCGTCAAGCACACTAAAGCCGGCTTTTTGATACAGACCTACCGCTTTGGTGTTAGTTGGCGCAACACTCAGTTCCATAGTCTCATAGCCCTCTTGTTTGGCAACGACCATACTGTGTTGCAACAGCGCTTTGCCCAGCCCCAGCTGTTGGAAGTCTGTTGCTACCAATAGCGACATCAGCATCACGCGTTGTGGATCCAGTGGCACCATCATACTGTACCCCGACGCAACGTCGTCGTTCTGCGATACCAACAGCAACTGCGGCCACTGCCGATAAGCCTGGTAAAACAACAGTTCTGGATATCCTTCGGCACCATAAAGCTGCCGCTCATAAAGCGACAGCTTGTGCAGATCGGTAACCTCCGCCAACCGAATTAAACTGCTCATTGCTGAGTATTCGGAATGATTTTCAGCTCGACCCGACGGTTTTGCTCACGCCCACTGGCCGTATTGTTGTCAGCAATCGGCTGATTTTCGCCATAGCCATAGGTCGTTAAGCGGCGCTGATCGATACTATTACCGACCAGATAGTTGCGTACTGCCATAGCGCGATTTAACGACAACTGTTGGTTGTAGGCCGCATCACCCGTGCTATCGGTGTGACCCTCAACCATCATGGTGGTTTTTTCGTATTTTTTCAGCACTTTAGCTACGTCATCCAATACCGGATAAAAGTTCTGTGAAATACTGGCACTGTCCGTTGCAAAGGTAATGTTACCGGGTAACTGCAGGCGTATATTGTCACCCTCGCGAATAACCTGCACGCCACTACCGGATAATTCGTCGCGGAACTCTTGCTCCTGCTTATCCATGTAGTTACCGATGGCGCTGCCGGCCAAAGCCCCTACTGCAGCCCCCCATACATAGCGGCTTTTATCATGATCACCAGTACCCTTACCAAGTAACGCACCGGCTACTGCACCAATTGCCGCACCTTTTTGAGTGTTGTTCATGTTGGCACAACCGGCAACAACAAACGAAGATAATGCAGTCACTAAAATCAGTTTTTTCATTGCGACACTTCCTTCTTGCCTAAACTGATAATCACTTTAGCATAATCAAAAATTTTCGCTGTAATGGTTTACAGCATCTTTACAGACATTAAATTTTAGGCGTTGTCACGCGCTACTTAGCGGCTCATTAAATCCGCTTGCAGATCCCAGTCAATCTCTTTACCCATGTCATTAACAGGCACATCGCCGGAGACTGCAAATTTGCGTGGCATTTCAGCATCATCAAGCTTTTCTGCAAGCCACGACTGCACCTGGGCGATCAATGCTTCCGTCGGCATATTCAACGCTTGTTGCTCAGCCACAATTAGCGCTTTTAAACCGCTGTCACTGTCACTTTCGATTAATCGAACCCGCGCCTCTTTAATACTCGGATGCTCTGCCATCAGCGCAGCGATGCGCTTAGGGTAAACGTTATAGCCGTTAACTTGTACGGCATGGTCCTTGCGCGCTAGCGGTTTAAAATGACGCTCGTCAAACCATTCAAGTTCATCCGGAACTGCAACGCTGTCATTGGTCGAAATATCGACGACATGCTCCAGATCCCGGCGCTGCCAACGTGGCAATAATTCATACCAACCGTCGCGCATAATGCGCACGCCCAAGCCCGACGTCTCGCTACTGCCATAGACTTCGATTATTTGACTCAAGCCCTGCTGGTGTAACTGTTGTAAAACATCTGACGCCACCGGCCCGCTGGAACAAACCGCATGTGCTTGTTGCGGGAAGCCCACATTGGCTTGTGCTAACTGCCGATACCAACCTGGGAAACCAACTAAAAAGTCACCGTTAGTTAATCGCTGACCCTGCGTTAACGTGAATGCTTTTAACCCTCTGATGACGGGGACATGCATCACTTCCGGTAATAACACAGAAAAGATAAAGCCATAGATATGGTGAGGGGGAACGGCACTTATAACGCGCTTTATCTGTGCATCGTTGTCACCTAAGTTATCACCTAAATAGCTCGCAAAATATTCAGCTTCACGGTAAAGGTCATCCCAGCGCTGGCTACATTTCTTAGGCTGTCCGCTCGAACCTGACGACGAGAAGGTAATATCCTTGCTGCCCTGCTCTCTGCTGGTCTGTACCACCTCAGCCCACTCGCCCAAACTAGACACACGGAGCAAGTAATCTTCCAAACCCGTGCTATCCAGCTGAAAAAAGTCAACCACGCGACTGGCAATCGACATCCACTCAAATGAGTCGACTTTAACTTCGTTATCATTGCCCTGAGCACGCGACGCGGTAGTGATAATCGTATCTGACTTCCACTGACGCCCCTTCCAGAGCTGGCTGTCTTTTTTACGGATCTTGGCCAGTTCATCGGCGGTCAGCGCGCCGATGATGGCAATAATTGAAGCCTGCGATAAGGTACTCATTACAGACGCTTCACAAAAACCCAGTAGCTATCGCCTGACAAGGCTTTCTTCATGTGCACTTTTACTTTAGTCGGCTTCATTTCATAATCGAAGGTGTATTCGAACATGGTGTTTAAGTCACCGTTCTTAACACCCTCATCAAACTTACCTTTAAACTCTTTACTGTTCGTACACGGCGCTACGTCAGTAAAAAAGTTCTTGCCCACTACCGCTGATGGATCACGGCCGGTGATATCACCTTCGGCAGCGTTGTACTGAATAATCTTGCCGTTGCCATCCAGTTGAATAGCGCCAAATGCAACGTCATCTAATTGACCTTTATCCATCGACGCTAGTTTATTTTCGATATCGTTAGATCCAAACTGCACGATTTCCATTCAATTCTCCTAATTTTGCGAATGCTCACCTTCTTTTAGAAGAACGGTTGCCATTTAGATCAGCGGTTAAAGGAAATTAGTTTGATTTATGATCGCGATTTTTGCCTAACCCGGCACTAATTGTCATTTGCAGCGCGTCCGCAGGCTTAAGATCGATAGATTCGACGCAATTTTTCGGCACCATAATCATATAGCCACCCACGTTGTAACTCATCGGTAAAAATACCGCGACTTGATCATCGTTGAGCATCTTCGAGAGGCGGTCATCGTTGTCACCACTTTTTTTCGTCACAATGCCAATGAGACGAGTTTCACTGTTTGGCAATGTCACCAACACCACCGACTCTTCAGCAAAATCTTTACCCGACATCATCTCAAAGACATCGTTAACGGTGCCGTATAGACTACGCAGCAAAGGCAACTTGTTCATCAACATTCCAGGCAGTTGCCATACCCAGTTCATAAAACGCCAGCGGGTACTAAAACCGATTAATACGGTTAACACCAAAAAACTGATAAATGCCAGTCCCGGAAAGTAATAGGTCTCGCCCAGTACCGCCTTCCAAATAGGTGATAGCCAGGTTTCTATTGTTACCAATAGCCACTGCACCAGGTAAACGGTGACAATAATCGGCAACAGAATCGCAAGTCCTTTTAATAACGACTGAATAATAATTTTCATGGCAATGAGTCCGTCCTCTGACGAGTTGCTGTTACTATAAACCTAGCTAAACGCTATCACTGAAACCACGGATTTGCATGGAATTTACAGATACCTTGTTATCATTTGGCTACCTAGGTCTGTTTTTGTCGGCCTTTATTGCTGCCACATTATTGCCGATGGGCTCAGAAGCGGTGCTGTTGACGCTGGCTTACCAGGGCGGCGAGCCATTAAGCCTGTTAGCAGTTGCCACCACCGGTAATGTACTCGGTTCCTGTGTTAATTACGCCATCGGGCGCTGGGCTCATAACCGACTGGTTAAATCCCCTGCAGATAAGAGCCAGCAACGGTTAAAGCAAGCCGAGAAGGTTTTCAATCGTTTTGGCTGGTGGTCATTACTTTTTGCCTGGCTGCCCATTATCGGTGATCCACTGACCTTGGTGGCGGGCGTATTAAGAACACCAATCAGTTTATTTATCATGCTGGTAACACTGGGTAAACTGGCTCGCTATGCGGTTGTTTTAAGCTTGGTTTAATTAAAAACACATATTTTAGAGGACGTTGCTATGAAAGCAGTAATTCTTGACGCGGATTCATTGGGTGAAGGCATTGACCTGTCGCCACTCGAACAACAGGTTGATGAATTGGTATGTCATCCACTAACCGCGCCACACGAAGTTAACCAGCGCATAGCTGATGCGGATATCGTCATCACTAACAAAGTGGTACTCAACGACGACACGCTGCGCACTGCTAACCAAATTAAACTTATCTGCGTGCTCGCGACGGGGATGAATAACATCGATCGCGACACCGCCAACGAGCTCGGTATTGCAGTAAAGAATGTCGAAGCTTACGGAACCCCCAGCGTGGTTCAGCATACCTTGATGATGATGCTGTCTCTGGCAACTAAAATGCCCATTATGCAAAAACGGATGGCAGCGGGTGACTGGCAGCAGTCACCGTTATTTACCTTGCTGGATCCGCCGACCTATCAACTGGCCGGCAAGCATTTAGTTATTGTGGGCTCAGGCGAACTGGGACAAGCAGTAAAAAAACAAGCCGAAGCTCTTGATATGCGCGTCACCTTTACTGCACGACCGGGTAAAACAGACGACTCACGCCCAAGTTTTGATGCACTTTTGCCTGAAGCTGACGTTATTTCGCTTCATTGCCCGCTAACCGAGGACACAAAAGGCTTGCTTAACCGCAATAATATCAAGCATTGCCAGCCTCATACTTTAGTCATTAATAATGCCCGGGGTGGCGTTGCTAACGAGCACGACGTGCTGGAGGCCTTACGTAAACGCCGGATTGGCGGCTATGCAACGGACGTTCTTCCGCAAGAGCCGCCAAAAGAAGGTCATCCGTTGCTGGATGCGTTAAATGAGCCCTTGAACCTCATTGTGACGCCGCATAACGCCTGGACATCTCCAGAGGCACGGCAACGGATTATTGAATTAACGGCTGAAAATATCTCAGCGTTAGAGTGATAGGGCACTACTAGCCCACATTAGGGTTTTCTGGAGATTACAGGCTTTTCAACCAATGCTTGATCAACCTCAACTTTTGCAACAAAGCAATCGTCTTCAAGCGCAAGAGTCAACTTTAACTCTAACTGTTTAGCTAAATTACTGACAATACTCAGGCCTAACCCAGCACCGTCCTCTCTTAACTGCCCACCACGATAAAAGCGCTCGGTCAGCCGTTTAGCGTCAACGTGGTGGGATTTTTCAATACGATTGCGTATTGTAAAAAGAGAGCCATCACAGTTAATGTCAATCGACGATTGAGGTGCTGCATATTTAATTGCATTATCAACAAGGTTACTGAATAACATCGTTAGATAACGCTCTTCTGAACGCCATAAAACGGTGTTGGGAAGATTGACATCCATTACTAATCGACGCGCATCAGCCCACTGATAATAATCTGAAATAACCTGCCGAAGAATAGCGGCAGCATTAACCTGCTTCCAATGCTGCGGCGGTAGCTCCGTCTTCGAGAGTAAAAGCAGACTTTCAACCAAACTCACTAATCTATCCGTACTGGCTAACAGAGATTCCAGCTCTTCTTTTTGCTGTTGAGTTGAAGCCTTTTGCCATTGGTTTTGCAACTGCGCTTTCAGGCTCGCCAGTGGGGTTCTGAGCTCATGCGCGGCATCCGCAGAAAATTGTTTTTCCCGCAGGAATGTTTGCTCAATACGCGTCAGATAATGATTTAACGCCCCTTTCACCAACGACACTTCCTCAGTGTCATTCGACTCAATAAACGGCCTATAATCGTCTGAGCGCTTGCGCCTAAGTGCTTCTGCCAGCCTTCTGAAGCTGGCAAAGTTTTGGTTTATGGTCCACCAACCTAACCACAACATTAATGGCAATAAAGTTAAGATAGGCACAACCATATCGGTCGTCAGATCACCGCGTATTTCAGAACGAAATTCATCTTGCTGCAAAAGAAGAATTCGATAATCTCTAGCCGGCGAACTCAAACCGAAGCTATGCCAAAGTTCATTATCTACCGTCTTAACTGAAAAACCTTCTTTAAAAGAGATAACGGAGGGATCCAAAGATCCTTTCGTTTGCATTATGCGCTTACCGTCAATCGTCTCAATACGATAGGAGAGCTTGTCTTCGTATGAATGCGCATTTATACGACTAATCGTTATATCACGCGCTACACTAGCTCCATCACTCGGCAACAATGCCAATAGCGTTTTTGCCTGCTGAACCATCTCTGCATCAAATAACTCATCAACCTCGTGACTTATTTCTGCGTAAATCCATATGGCAGATACCGTCGCGCTTAACAAATAAACCGCAGAGACAGCAACAAGGATTCGCCGGCGTATGGAGTTAAGTTTCGTTTTTACCCTACTCGTTAGCCACATGCTAAACGATATCCTACGCCGCGAATGGTCTGAATCCAGCCCTTATTGCCAAGCTTTTTGCGCAAGTTGTGGACATGCACCTCCAGGGCGTTGCTCTCTAACTGTTGTTCGTTACGAAACACAACCTGCTCTAATTTATCACGACTATGCACGCGCTCAGGTGACGCCATCAATGCGCGTAATAACTCAAACTCCCGTCGGGATAAATTAACCGGTTGCTCTTGTACCCATACCTGAAAATTTGCCTCATCAACGCGGATAGGTCCAACAACTAATTCAGGGATAGCATAGCCTCGTTGACGTCGCACCAGTGCGCGCAAACGTGCCCCGAGTTCATTCATATCAAAGGGTTTGACCATATAATCATCCGCGCCGAGATCTAACAGTTTGACGATCTCCGAACTGTCATCACGGGCAGTCAGCACTAATATCGGCATCACTTGCCCTTTTTTACGCAGTGCCGACAGCACCCGACTGCCATCTAAGTCAGGTAGCCCTAAATCCAGAACTACCACGTCATAAGATGTGCGCTGGCTCTCACTAATAGCGGCAGCACCGGTTCGTACCCATTGCACTGAAAATTGCCGTTCAGACAATCCGATTTCAACGGCCTGTCCCAACATGGCATCGTCCTCTACCAACAATAAGTCCATGCACTATCCTTGCTATTATTTTTCGCCGTTAATTCGCGCCAACAGCTGTTTAATTTCTTCTCGGCGGAACTCGTCCGCGAGCGGTCTATCAGGTCTCGGTGCCGCAGCGAGTGCTTTGTTAGCATAGTGTTCAGCTTTTATATAATCGCCCTGTTCAAACCAATAATCGGCGTAAAAGTAATTCGGGTCAATGCCATCCGGATTTATTGTTAAGGCTTGTTCTAACAGTTCCTGCGCTTTGTCCTCATCGCCAAACCCAAACGGCCACCCCGGTACCTTATAATACAGCGTGCCCAGCGACGCGTAGGCCGAACCGTCCAGTGCAGTAGGTTCTAAATCAAGGGCTTTCTGCAGCGATTTACGCGACTCTTTTGCCAGACTCAATGCGCCTAAGCCACCTTTGGCCCCGGCATACGTACTTTTGATAATACCCAACCAAATATGTGCAGGCGCTGAACTGGGCTCCTGTGTTACCCATTGCTGGGCATCAGCAACTAATTGTTCAAACGCTTTTTCCTGAGCATCGTCTTTTAGCTCATAATTGACCGTTGCCCAGCGTTGCTGCAGGTCATGTAACCGTTGCTGACTGCTATCACTAAGCTCCAGCGCGGATGAAGATACCGGCAAGCTTAAAAAGCCGGCAACGACCAGGGCAGTAAAGTTAATTTTTTTCATGACGGTATTCCTCGATGAGTTGATACAACATATTTCGTGTTTTGCCTAAACTGCGACTCACTTGTTCCGGCCATAGCCCGTTTAAACGCACCAATAAACGCTCCGGCCAACCGAGAGTTTGCAGTAACTGTTGTCGCTCAATTTGTTTAACTAATTGCTGCGCAACCTGTTGCGGCTGATCTTGTGCTGTATTAAGACGCTGATTTAAGCGATTTAGTACGCCGTGATTAAGCGACGTTTTTAAAGCTCGTGGCGCTGCATACATGACGCGTACATCAGATGGTTTTAATTCGCGTTGCAGGGCTTGCGTAAAACCACGCAAACCAAACTTACTAGCGCAATACAACGCTTGCCCCGGAAAACCTATAGCACCGAATACCGAGCCCACGTTTAATGCCCAGCCCTGCTCATTACTAAGCAACGGTAACAGCTGATGGGTCAGCGCCACGGGCGCGGTTAAATTGGTACTAATAACTAGCTCGATATCCTCTGCAGACGCATCCCGGAATAATCCCTCATGCGTTACTGCAGCATTATTAATAAGCCCGGTCAGAGGGCGCGCCTGTTGCTGTATGAACTGGTATAGCCGCTGCCGTTCGCTGTGTGCGGTTATGTCAGCAACAAAGGGAGTCTGTTGCAGCCGGGCTGCCAATGCCTCTAGCTTTTCCGCAGACCGCCCCACCAAAATTAAGTGCGCCCCCTTCTTGCCAAACGCTTCTGCCAACGCTTCGCCCAGCCCTCCGGAGGCCCCCGTTAACACGATCGTTTGCCGGGACCAATCAATGCTTTTCATGCTGATTCTCCGGCCAATTCAGGTAACGCCCGGAACATGTCACCGTAAAGTCGATAGACATGCTTTGCGGTCTGGATAATGACCTGTTGTGCTTTTTCATCGGTGACTTTATTCATCAGCTGTTCAAAGAACTGAACGTGCTCGAGGTCAAGGTCGCCATGCGATAACAGATAGCTAAAAGCCGAATGAGGTAATCCCAGCGCTGCTTTAATTTTACCCGCCGCTTGTGTCGCCAGCTTGACGCTGGTTCCTTCCAGCACATGCGCCATACCAAAAAACGCCGCCGGATGATCATCATCGATAGCCTGATAAACCAATGACACCATTGCCCGTGTTGCAGTGTGCGGTACGCTGCTTTGGGCAAGCTGCACATCACCACCAGCCGCTTTAATATCATTGAGGATCCAACGCTCGTGACCGTACTCCTCATTGATATACTCAATAACCGCTTTACGTAACCACTCATCATTGAACGAGAGTCTGCTACCACAACGCATCAGTAGCGGCGTGGTGTGCTTAACATGATGATAGGCCTGCGTTAAAAAGGCACGATAGCGATCCAATGTAATGTCACCTTGCAAGGCCTGCTGAATTGCCGGTGCGTTCAGTAAATAGCGTTGTTCATTCTGCGTTTGGTCACATAAGGTGTTAAAAAATTTCATCACGTACCTCGTTAATCGATGATTTATGTTGAGCACCAAAAAGCTGTTGCGCTAATGTCTGGAGAGCCTGACGCCGCAGGCGCCCGGTTCCCGTTAACAAGCCATTGGTTACAGTAAAAGGTTCAGTCAGTTCTATGTGGCGCTTAACACGGGCATAATCCGGCAACAGTCGATTAACCCGATCAACCGCAGCATCGACCTGTGCTTTGGTAGTGGAAGGCATTAATACCAGTAAGGCGGTCAAAGGCATTTGTTCATCGCCTATAACAGCGCTCTGATAAATACCCGGCTGGCTGCACAACTCAGACTCAATCCATTCAGGATCAATATTGCGGCCATAGTCGGTCACAATAATATGTTTGCGCCGGCCTAATATTGTTAGTCGGCCCTGGTCATCAAATTCGCCCAGATCACCGGTATAAATTTGGGTCGGAAACCAACTGCTTTGATCATTCCAGTAACCCAACATGGCATTGCCTTGCACGACCAATTCACCGTTATTCAGCGTTACCTGAGCATGACTTAGCGGTTTACCGACAGTTCCCGGAGCAATTGACTCGGGAGTATTAAGTGATACCACCGAACCGAACTCTGATAGGCCATAGCCCTGTACGATGGGAAGTTTTAACGCTAATGCTCTGTGCTCCAACGTGCGGCTTAAACGCGCACCGCCTACGGCCAATAACTTAAACGATTTGGCATTGATGAAGCCGCGTTCCAAACCGGTAACCACGGCATCCAGCAAGGCGGGCGTCAGGATTAAACTATCGGGCTGATATTGCTTAAGCGCCGCGAAAAAGGACTCTAACTGTAGCGATGACGATCCTTTTAAACCGAGTGTCTCGTTACTTAGCAGCACCACTTCGGCACCTAGCCATAACGCCAGGTAAACGCCCGCAACGTTTTCCAGTAAAACTGCGAGCGGCATAATAACCAGATGCCGTTTAACATCAGCACCAGCAACTCGTTCGGCTAGCGCCGCCACCGTGGTTAATTGGTTCTCGACCGAAAGGCACACGCCCTTGGGATCTCCAGTACTTCCGGAAGTAAAGGTAACCTTGCTGGTAGCAGGTGGCAGCGGCTTAGCGGAATTGGCTTGTTGCTGTAAATACTGTTGTTGTCGTTGGCTAAAAAATGGCGGTACCGGAATACAGACTTTATTGGCCAGCATTAACGCTAAGTCTTCTATCACCCAAGTCATTGGCTCAGATACGGCCAGCAGGAATATCTGCTGCGACCGTTGATGTAGTTGCTGCGCCCGCAGTTGAACTAACCTTACCAATTCGGCATAACTCAGTTGTTTAGCCTCTGAGCGAATTGCAATGGCGTTAGGGTTGGCCTGCGCTTGATAGTGCAAGCGTTCAAATAGCGCGTTCATACTCTGGCCTCAGGCAGTTTGGTTGCAGCAGCCACTGGTGTTGTCGCCAGTTGCTCAAACACACTGCCTTGCGTTAACCAACCGGCCAGCACAACCGGTTGGTGTTGGTAATAACTTCCCCAGAGCTCTCGTACTGATTCGGGCAACGCACTTATTTGTGCTGTCTCCAATGCAGTCAACGCAACACCAATGCGGCGGAAATATTTCTGCAAAGCACGGGTTGCAGTAAAAATAACCGCGCTGCGCTGGATATTGCCTAATAGCTTCACCACTGCGCCAAATAAATGCGGTAAGTAACTTGCTGCCAGTGCCGCCATGGAGCCGACTTCGGCTAGTTGTTCTGCTGCAGGTAATGGTCGGCTACTCACTTGGTACGCGTGCAGTGGCTGATTCAAATACGTTTGCGAAAATAAACGTTGCTCGTCGGCTAGTTGCACCCCGCATGCTGCTACCAGCACCTCATCATCAAACACGGCAATCAATAAACGCGGCAGTGTTCGCAGGCAGGCATTAAAGTTCAACCAATAACGGTTACAAATAAACGTTTCTACCTGCTCACGTAACGGATGGTCCGGCAAGATCCAGCAGTGATGCATAGCGATACTCCTTAAGTCAGTCGGGCGACTGCAACAGCGTCAATGGCATCACTTTATTAATCGAGACTTAAGGAAAACTTAAATTGGGTTTAAGAATTGTGGTTTGTGTGGTTGGTTAAAAGTTCCAATTTATTTAATCAGAAAAACAAAATACTTATCCAGGTTATCATCAACAGTAACAAAGCAAAAAATACCGCTGCTGAGGCGATATCTTTGGCACGCCCGCTGAGTTCATGGAATTCAGCGCCAACTCTGTCAACAACGGCTTCTACTGCAGAGTTTAATAACTCGGTAATTACCAAAATAAATAACGTCATGAGCAGTAATAACCGCTCAGCGGTTGATGCATCGACGAGGAGTGCAACCGGAACCAATAACGCACAAAGCAGTGCTTCTTGCCGAAATGCAGCTTCATAGCGCCAGGCGGTTTTAATCCCTCTTAGCGAGTTAAATGTTGCTTTCCAAATGCGCGTCACACCGGTGTAACCTGATTTCATGCTCTATCCTTTAATTGCATTACCTGCAGGGCGTATAGATATTATTAAAACAGTCTTAAGATTATCTTAAGACTTGCTTGTTAGCGTCGTCTTTCTTTAATAAAGAGAAAGACTTGTTTATATGCGCGCAATAAAAAACTTAAGCCGCTCGCTGGCACTATTTAAACCACTAGGTTATTTCACCGTAATCGCGTTGGTGCTGTTAAGCGTGTCACGCCTAATTCTCGCGAGCCTTTATGTCAATCGTGTCGAAAATGCTGTCAGCTGGTCAGAGTTTTTTCTATTGGGCCTTCGTGCCGATATCATACAAGTCGGCTACTTTACCCTCATCCCCTTGCTGGTTTTATTGCCGTTTATTACGATCTTGCACAAACCTGCGGCGCAACGCTGGTGGCGACGGCTGCTTACCCTTTGGGTATTATTCGATACACTCATCTTATGGTTTATGGAAGTATCCACGCCGGCATTTTTGGCGCAATATGATACCCGCCCTAACCGTCTGTTTTTTGAGTACCTTGCGTATCCTAAAGAAGTTTTTTCAACACTAATCCACGGCTTTGCCGGATGGCTTGCTGCCGGTATTGTGTCAACGCTAATCTTTATTGTCATTAGCTATCGTTGCTTCCGAACAACAGAGTATCGCTTTAAACCGCGTGCAGTGAGTCGTCGATATGTAATGCTAATATTGCCTATACTCGTTGTCAGCTCGGTATTGGGTATTCGCTCAACATTGGCCCACCGTCCTGCAAACCCCGCTTTTTTTGCCGTAACGTCAGATGCGATGGTAAATTCACTTATCCTGAACTCAACCTACACCGTTGAATATGCGCTATATAACTTAAAGCACGAAGCCGCAGCAAACACGGTTTATGGCGATCTAACGCCCAAGCAGGTGGTCGAGGAAATCAGGCAGACACCCCATTTAAAACAGCTAGAGTTTCCATTTCCTGACTACCCTACGGTGCACTATCAACAGGCCACACGCACGCGCTTGCGCCCCTTGAATATCGTCATTATATTGCAGGAAAGTCTAGGTGCTACCTTTGTTGAGTCGCTCGGTGGCCTGCCCGTCACACCTAATCTTGAGCGCTTAAAACAGCAAGGTTGGTGGTTTGAAAACCTCTACGCGACGGGGATTCGTTCGGTGCGTGGTATCGAGGCCGTTATTTCCGGCTTTTTGCCAAGCCGTGCCCGTTCAACCGTTAAACTATCGGCTTCACAACGGCAATTTTTCACCCTCGCCGATTTACTTAAGCGCAAAGGCTATCAAACCGAATTTATCTATGGCGGCCAATCGCACTTCGACAATATGGCCAACTTTTTTGTTGGCAACGGCTTTGACTCGATCATTGATCAAGATGACTACCCTAACCCTAAATTTGTTGGTAGTTGGGGCGTCAGTGACCAGGACTTACTGAATAAATTACACCAACGGTTATCGCAAACGTCAGCTGATAAACCTCAGTTTACCCTGGCTTTTACCTCTTCCAACCACGAGCCTTTTGAGTTTCCTGATGATCAAATTGTACTTGCTGAACAACCCAGGAACACGGTGAATAATGCGGTTAAATATGCCGACTATGCATTGGGCGAATTTATTAATCGCGCACAACAAAGTGACTATTGGGAGAACACCTTGTTTTTGGTCGTTGCCGACCATGACACGCGAGTTTACGGCGATGAACTGGTTCCCGTTAGCAAGTTTCACATTCCGGGATTAATCTTAGGTGCAGACATCGAGCCCCGAAAAATTTCCGCTGTTAGTAGTCAAATAGATCTTGCACCGACGATGTTATCATTGGCAGGTGTCTCTGCTTATGTGCCAACCGTAGGGCAAGACCTGAGTGCGCCAACGATGCAGCCAGCGAACCGCGCAATGATGCAGTTTGGTGATAATTATGGTTGGCTCGAACGGACTAAAAGCGGTGAGCAGTTGACCGTCTTACAAGTTGATCGTTCGATACAACAATTCGAATATAGCCGATCGTCACATAGGTTAACGCCGATAAAGCAACGTCCAGACACAACACAAATAAAAAAAATCACCGCGTATGCCATGCTACCGTCAATTCTCTACCAACAGCGCGCCTATTTTGTTCCCGAACTGGCAATTGCTAGTCAATAAAAAAGCAATTTTTGCCGGCACGCTTAGCACGGTATAACTGGCGATCGGCCTGTCGGATAACATCTTCGGCAGAGCAATCTGTCGTCAGTGGCGCGGCGCCCATACTGACTGTAAGCACATGGGGTTCAGTCGCTTTAAACTCGTGTTCAATAGCTTGGTTGACGACACATGTGCGCCAAGCCTCCAATAGTTCACGAACCTCATTGATATCACTCGTGGGGATAATCGCAGCAAGCTCTTCACCACCGTATCGGTAAACTCTAAAATCAACGTTCTTACTCAGGCAACCGGCAATTTTCTTTAATGCCTGATCGCCCGCTTCGTGACCATAGTTATCATTATATGGCTTAAATTCGTCGATATCTGCCATCATTAAGTAGGCCGGTTCCCCGATTCTGATAGCTGCCGCCAGATCCTGGTCAAACGCGCGGCGATTAAACAGTCCGGTCAGGCCATCTAAGTGCGCCAGGGCATCTAATTTTTTGTTGGCTTCGGCCAATTCTGCTGTGCGCATCTCGACTTTTCGTTCAAGCTCGTTCTGCGCCTTGATAAAACGCGACGCCATCGTTTTAAAGCCATCCAGCGCCTGCTTTACTTCGCCGCGTGCGTTAATATCAGCGGAGCGATGCTGTAGCGCTTGCTGGTAATCACTACGTCCTATCATCGATGCCATCGTTGCAACTTCCTGTAACGGTTTGGTTATCTCGCGGCGAATCAGCCAATAGGTCATCAGCAGGATTAACAAGACTAGGCCAACCCCGGCAAAGATTAAACGCACGGGCAATACCATTGCCTCGGCACGAATATCTGCTAATGGATAGAGTGTTACATGCCACCAATCGGGCCCTTCGATCTGATCGATGATCAACAGTTGCTCTTCAACACCACGCTCAATAACAACCGGCAATTGGGTAAATGAATTTGCATTAATAACCTCGCTGACCGCTTGATAAATCGGTTCCTGATAGGTGTCTTTTGTCAGTGTGCTGCGACTTTGCATGGCTTGCTGCGACAAGTTGGACGCCGCTATCAAGTCACCCTTAGCATTAAGTACCAGATGTTCAGAGCTTGAACGTTTTTTTGCGGTCAAATCTTCCAGCAAGCGACCTAATGCCACATCGAAGCTGGCGTTGACTAAATGCTGACCATTACGATCCACCGGGCGCTGGTAGGTAATAGTCCAGACATCGGCTGAAATATCATAATATAAGCCGGTCCAGTTAGGCCGTCGTTCAGGGTTTTTACTCTGTAAGGTCGACTCCACTACCGAAAAATCCGTAATAACCAAGTCCTTGTCGGCTAATAACCCCCAGGGCGACTCTTTTGAGTACATGACAATAATATTTTCAGGCATCGAAAAATGCGTATTACCGACCACGTTTTGCCATGCAGGCCCTACTGCATCGAGCGTATGCTGCGCTGCAATCACGCGAGTTTTCAATTCATCTGTTATCGGCTGCGTGCGCGGACCTAAAAATGCGCTCAAGTGTTGAAAGTACTCACCGCTTTGCAAGGTACCCTGATCAAATTCAGGTTTAAGTCTGAGTACGCCTGGTGATGTTTCCTGATACCAACGATCAAACTGCACCATTCGTTCAGGTTGGTTTTGCATCAGCTGGTAGCGCTCCAGAAATTCCTCACTGAGCACTTCAGCATGCCTTTCGATACGTTCAAAGAGCACCTGGTTGCGCTCTAACGTCGGTGCTAGATCCTGTTGCATCAGGTCGATGACGCGTTGCCGGGCGTTTTGGTAGGTTGCGGTAAAAGTAACCGCTGAGGCGATAATGACAATTGAGATTGCCCACAAGCTGATTTTTACCAGTAATGCGGTGGTCAGTCGCTCATGCCGTTGTAATCGTCGATGTTGGTGACGTCGTTCCATTTAGAGCAATCGTTATTTTTCGCTTAACTTAACAAAAGTTTTAAGCTGATGCTATCATACACATAAAAATAACAATAATTTATAGGTAAGCACAATGAAAGAAATCAAGTGGGGTTTAGTTTTTATCGTCGCCATCATCGTTTGGATGGTCATCGAAAAAGCAACCGGATTACACGGCGAACACATTCAATATCATGCGGTATTTAGTAATGTCTTCGCTATTGTTGCTATTGTTATCTTTATTTTTGCACTGCGCGATATTCGCCGGGCGCAGCCTGAAGGTCCGGTAACCTGGTTAAAATTATTCCTGGCCGGGGTAAAAATATCGGTGGTTATTGCGGTACTGTCACCACCAACACAATTTCTCATCCATTCGGTTATTTCGCCGGAGTTTTTCCCCAACATGCGTGAGTACGCCATTACTTCTGGCATGATGAGTGAAACACGCGCCAACGAGTACTTCTCGTTAGTCGCTTACATGTTTCAATCGGCAGTATTCGCCTTTGGTATGGGAGTGATTACCAGCGCCGTCATTGCGTTTTTCTTAAAGCGCAAGTAGCAGGCTTACCGCTAACGAGTGCGGGGTTGGGCTGGTGATTGATACTCCTTACCCAATCCCGCACTCGTTGGCTTCGTGTTTTATGTTCATTATACTGCACGAGTCATGTAAGTATTACGACCCGCGCGTTTGGCTTCGTACAACGCATCGTCAGCAGCTTTTAATAAGGCATCTGCGTTTGCCGGGAGGGTTGTTGCGGTAGCAACGCCTGCGCTGATTGTAATTCGATGGTCATAGTTATCGATGTGAAAATGTGCCGCAGATATATTTTCTAACAGCCGCTTTACCTGTTGCTGGGCATCTACCTCCTCCATTTTAGGCAGCAATACCACAAACTCTTCACCACCATAGCGGGCTACCAACGCGTCTTGCGCCTCAAAAAAATCCGCTAGTTGGCCAGCTACAAGCTGCAAACATTTATCGCCCAAACTATGACCAAATTGATCGTTAAACTGTTTAAAATGGTCGATATCCAAGTAAACCAGTGATAGCGGTTCCTGAGTCGTATTTGCCTGCGCTACGGCTTGGTTAAACTGCTGATCAAAATGGCGCCGGTTCGCCAATTCGGTCAGGTCGTCGGTAATCGACAGCCGTTCGAGTTTTTCGACTGCTGCGTTGAGCTGCTGCGTGCGCTCCTTTACCTTTTCATCCAACAACTTGTTCATTGCAAGCAACTCTTTCTGCGGATCAAGAAAATCCGTCAAATTATGTGCACTTCCCCAGATATGGGTAATTTCTCCCGCGGCATTCTTTATTGGCACGATGAGTGTTCGAAATAAGTATTCTTTACCGTTTACCCAAGGGCGTTGCTCAAACTGCAGGGATTCGCCAGTTTTTACCGCTTGATAGTACCCCGCCAGTAGTTCATCAGCATTACCTATACTCTCGGCTAATTGCCGAATAGAGGCGCCGGCAACCTGTCTTGGCTCGACCCGTTGTGCGGCCGGATTAGCAATAATAATGATGAAGTCGTTATCTACAACTTCTGCGATCCAAAATGGATTAAGTGACTTTTCATAAAGCTGTTCAAAAAAATGCTGAAGCTGTTCCGTCTGCTGAAA
The DNA here is from genome assembly GCF_019431395.1 of Idiomarina sp. Classification (NCBI taxonomy): domain Bacteria; kingdom Pseudomonadati; phylum Pseudomonadota; class Gammaproteobacteria; order Alteromonadales; family Idiomarinaceae; genus Idiomarina; species Idiomarina sp. The sequence goes on along the minus strand of NZ_CP080268.1, from coordinate 562,118 downwards.
TAAAGGTTCCATCGGCGTGAGTTCTTGAATAATCGTTAAATGTTGTTTTACCACCGTTATCGTTAGCGGGCAACGTTCGATTTTTTGAAGAACTCATAACTTTACGCGTTTTAGCCTTAGCAATAGTAACACTGCACTTACGAGTAAGCCGCCGTTTATCCAGATTGCGGCAGGCTGCGCGAGGGTAACCCCAAACGTGACAACATGAGCGGTGACCAATGCCAACAGCATAGTGAACGTCGCTACTAAAAACTGTTGCGTTACCTGCTGTGGCTGTTTGCGCCAGGCGCTGTAGACAACACTAAGCAACAGCACCACCCAAAATGTCAGCGTTGCAGATACTCCGCCAACGATACTTAACAACGCTGTCAACGTCATAGCGAGGGGTGTTCCCCAAACTATCGCGGCCCAGTAATCATTTAACGCATCTTCATGCTGACGTTTTTTCAGCCATATATTAACGCCCGACACACAGATAACAGTCAGTGCCAGGCCCAATACACCATAAACAATCTTCATCCATTCACCGGCAAAATGACCGAAGTGCAGGCGATAGACCGAGAAGATAGCCTCCTGACCCGCTTTGCCATCAGCATAACCGACCGCATCAATATAGTTACCCATGGCGTCAAACCGATATTGTTCGGAGTAGATTAACTTATCCTGGTGTTGAGCCCCCATCAGCAAATATTGATCAGCCTCACCCGGACGTTCAAAGGTAATAAATAGCGGCTGGGCTTCCGGCGCTACGCGTTTAAGTTCTGTCAACGCACGCGGTAAATCCATCTCCCCGTTATAGCTTTCGACCTCTGGCGTAGCACCGAACACATCCGCAAATAAGGCCATTTCATCGCCTTTGTACTGTGTCTCAGCATAAAAATTCGTCATCAATAAGGCCAAGCCAAAGTAGGCTCCGGTCAAGGCTATCATCAAATGAAACGGCAGCCCCCAAACGCTCAGTCGATTATGCAAATCCGCTTCACCCTGCTGGCCGTTACCGCCCCGGCGCCAGCGAAACGCGTCTTTAAACATACGGCGATGCGCAAACACGCCGGTCAGGATCAAGCCGGTCAGTAGTGCTCCGAATACACTAACCACAATCATTCCGAAGCTGTGAGGTAAGTGCAGCTCCGCATGTAACTCAGCAATCATGTTGGTAAACGGATGCTGCTTTGGTGGACCTAAGGTCCCGTCTTCATTGATATACCAGGACTGTCCATTGGCATTAATATATAACCGCGGAATATCCACGGTCGGTAAGCGCATCGTGGTCAGACCCTGAAATTGATCCTGCTCAGCTAACACCTGTTCGTAAGCACGCTGCAATGCAGCGGCATCATAATCCAGGGTTTCCTCAATGGTAGGCTGTTCCCATCGAGTAAGCTCCTGGCTGAACACCGCAAGTGTGCCCGATAAACAAATCCAGTAAAGTAACACCGCACTTAACAGTCCAAGCCAGGAGTGGCTTTTAAGTGAACGTTGACTAAATGCTCGCGTTATCGAAAAGTTCATCGGTAAATACCCCAGCTACACAACGCAACAATTGCTACCATTACCAGTATCGGCCGCCACCAGCGACTATCTGCCAGCACCCAAAAGCTAAAGCCAGCCCAGACAACCGGCATGATATAAATTCCAAGCGCCATAAAGTCAACGCGAGCCCACGGCAACAAGCCCGTCACAAGCGTCGTTGACTGCATCGCAGTCAGGCCAGCCAACGGTATCGTTGCCAATGCCAACACCAGGTGTTTAGGTAATGCTTTGGCCGCCGCACCAAAGTTTAACGGTAAGCGGGGTCTGCCGGGAGCTGCTTTCAGTGGCTTATTCTGGCGATTTAACACTACCAACAGCCAAGCTAACGGCGACAGCGCTAACAGCGCAAAGCATACGGCAAAAATAATACCGTGTGAAATTGCCCATAGCGGCACACTGGCTGCTAAAAGTATCCACCCCAATAACGTTAATAAGGGGTGTGAACGTGATTGGCGCCAGCAATAATAAAGCAGCGTCACTGACGCTGCTGCAAGGGTAATGGCAAGCAGTGAAAACACTGACATTCCTTAATCTTTAGGGTAATAATTAAAAATCGACTGAGACCGATAACTTAACATTACGAGGCTCGCTTAACACCAGATAATTTGAGCCCGGGAAGCCACCAACAGATGCCCAGTAATTCTCGTCAAATAGGTTTTCTACCCGCAACAGTACATCAATTTCGGTTACACCGACCAGAAAGCTATAGCGTCCGCCTACGTCCCAGCGCTGCGATGAGTCAACAGTGTACTGATTAGCCGCGTCGGCATATTGCTCACCGGTGTATATTGCACGCGCATCTAAGGTAAGTCCCGGTAGGGCTTGGACATCCCACTCGGCATTTACATTGACCTGAAGATCCGGCACACCAATGGCGTCATTGCCGTCGTAAATACCATTTTGCGTGCGCGATTGTTCCGCATCTGTGAATACCGCCCCACCCAATAATCGTACGTGGTCAGTCAACATCCCGAAGGCGGACAATTCAATACCCTGGTTGGTTTGTTCGCCGCTTACCGTAAAACGATTATCGACAATCAATGAGCTGGGCTTTTTGGTCGAGTAGGCACTCAACGTGCCGCCAAATCGGCCACTATCATATTTAACGCCCGCTTCGTATTGTTTGCTGCGAAACGGCTCAAACACCTCGCCGGCATTCTCAATAGCAGTTCCGCCGCTATTTGCCGGTGCAATAGCGCCCGGCTGCAAACCCTCGATATAATTTGCGTATAACGACCATTGTTCAGTCGGTTTTACCACGATACCGGCCATTGGTGTTAAACGCGAATCATCGTAGCCAGACAATGGCGCACCGGTGTTGTAGTCATAGCTCTGTGTATCAATCGTCTGCTGCCTTGCACCTAACGTCACCAGCACCTTATCCTGGTTAAACGATAAAATATCAGCAATCGCAAAGCTTTGATTATCCGTACTCTCGGTAACTAACGGTGCCGCCAGGTCACCACCAACAAAAAAGTCAGCGGCCGGCTGTGGTGCCGTTTGTGGTTGATAGAAATTACCTGCAAATCCTGCGAAGGAAGAGAACGCATAAGCGTTTTCAGAATCGGACGAAAACCAGGAGCCGGACAATACCAGTTGATGGTTAATAGCCCCGGTCACAAATTCACTGCGCAAACCCAGCTCGTATGAGCGGACATTGTCTTCTCGCACGTTATCAAAACGATACGCGCTAAAGTCTCCGTCAGCAGTGGCTGTCGGGTTAGCGAGCACATTGTCCTCTTTGCCGTTACGAAAACCGGCTGCAGCCCACGACGTCATCGCAGGTGTCAGGTCATATTCCGCTCGCACCGCGCCAAACAGCTGGCGTTCATTAGAAAATGTCCAGCTTTGCGCAAAGTTAACGTCAGCTTCAGGTGGTTCAGGTATTTCTGCAGTCGGCGTCACGCTTGGACGCGGTGCATCAATGTGGTGATCCTGATAGCCCAGGTCCGCCGATAAGCGCAATTTTTCGCTATCATAATCAACACCCAGAGACACCACCGATAAATCCCGACCCTGGTCCTCAATCGCTGTTTCACCATCGCGTTCAACAACATTAACCCGCACGCCCGTGCTTTCGTTTTTATCACCAAAGCGGCGTCCAATATCAACCGCACCGTAAACATGGCCATTGCCTTCAATACCGGTGGTTAAGCGAGTAAGAGGCTGTTCGCCCGCTCGCTTCGGAACCACATTAACCGAACCACCTAAGCCACTCCCACCGGGGGCTGCGCCGTTTAGGAAGGTGTTAGCACCACGAAAAACTTCTACGCGTTGCAGTAGCTCAGCCGCAACGTACTGGCGCGGTAAAATGCCGTACAATCCGTTGTAGGTCATATCATCCGAATAGACCGGAAAGCCACGCAAAATATAAACTTCCTGGAAGTTGCCGAAGCCTTTAGCGACTCTAACTACCGGGTCATTTTTCATCACGTCGCCCACGCTAACCGCCTGTTGGTCACGGATTAGCTCTTCGGTAAAGTTTAATGCGCTAAAAGGTGAGTTCATCATATCAAGGTTGCCAAGAATGCCGGCACGACCGCCGCGCGCAACCTGACCACCAGGATACACATCATTCAGTTGCACTTGCGAACCATCGACTTTGATACGCTCAATCGCAACGCTATCATCAGCGGTTTCTGTTGTGGACTGTTCCGACTCTTGTGCAACGACCGTCAACGACAACAAACTAACAGCAAGGGCAAGCGACAAACGTGACAATGAAAACGAACCAAAAGATGACATGACACAACTCCGTAAAGACAATCTGAAATTGCGTAAATGCTATTCGTTCTCATTTATATTTGCAAGTAGGAATTGTTCTTATTTCACTTTGCCACTAACATAAAACCACTGACCGTTTTCGCAGATGAAATCAGATAGTTCTTCCATAAACCCGATCTCGCCCTGTTCATTATAAAATGCGCGGAAATGAACCTTACCACTATTGGCTGTTTTTTCGCTGCTGAGTATCTGCAGTTTTACCCAGTGCGGTTGGTCATCAAGGTTTAATGTTTTTGGTCGAGTTTGTGGGTGCCACGTTTTAAGCAAATACTGATTCAACTTCAGCACGAAAGCGCTATATCGGGATCGCATCAGTTGTTCTGGGGTTTGCGCTAGCTGAATGTTTTGGTGCAAGGGTTGGCAGCATGTTGAATAGCCCTTTGAACTGCCGCATGGGCATAATTCATTTGAGGTCATTATGGTTGCACGCCTATCTTACGGCTTTTTAGACAAATACTGCTCTGCCCGTAACCACAGTTCCGACGGCAGACACTCCAGCGTATCAGCAATTTTCCTCACTGACGAGACGGATGGATTAGCCGTACCCCGCTCTACCCGGGAAATAAACGAACGCGCCATGTCAGCACCGTTTGCGAGCTGTTCCTGCGACAAACGCTGCTCGACACGCTTAACTTTTACCGCCATACCAAAAGCTGTCTTAATATCAATTGCCATAAAATGAAATATAGAAATAAACTATGGTTATAGTGACATTAAAAGCCTGTTTATAGAACACTCAATGAGATACCGCTTGACTCATATAATCATCAGTGCAATTCTCTTGATCTTAGTCAATAATTTTACGCGGAATCAATAAGATGAGATCACTTTTTGCAGTCGGTCTTATCGTTGCAGTAACGGCATTTGTGGTACCGAGCTCAGCGAATACAGATAATAGTGAGGCGTCGCAGACACAGGTTATCAAACCTGCCCCACACTACAAAACCATCCGCTACGCTGGTTCAAAATATTATCCCCCACTTGAATGGCTAGACAGTGACGACTTACCGCAAGGCTTTATCACTGACCTACGCATCGCTATGGCGGCCACCGACGGTTCTTCGGCCTCATTTGATCTGATGTTGTGGCAAAATGCGCTTAGCGCAGTCAAAAATGGTGACGCTGACGCAATAGCACTGATCCCGTCTAACCGCCGGGCAAAGGATTTTGATTTTACTCAGCCCTTTCACTACGTCGCTCATGGTATTTTCTCGCACGAAGATGGCGTGCAATATACCCAGATTGACCAGCTAACCAATAAAATCATTGCCGTTGCCAGCGGTGCCTATGCTCAAACACAACTGCAAACAATGGCGGGCGATTATGAATTGCTTAACACAGCGGATGAACTCGACTGTTTAAAACAGGTGGCGTTAAAGAACGCTGACGCCTGCATCGAGGTATCAACAACTTCTGATGAACTGATTGCGATGTATGATCTACCAGTGCAATTATCCAGCGGCCCTTTTTGGCCTCAGCCCTATGCATTCGGGGTAAAAAAAGGTAATACCAAGTTACTGTCTCAGCTAAATCAGCAACTCGCCACTGTTATTGTTAATGGCGATTATGAGCGAGTTTATAAACAGTGGGCACATCAGATTGAATCGAAACCGCATGGCCTGCTCGATATCATTTACCACCATGCCCTTTGGTTTTTTGTACCACTGGCCTTATTAGCCACACTAACACTGTGTTGGTCATTTACATTACGTAAAAAAGTCGCACAAAAAACCCGGGCATTACGAGCGGAACTTGATCATAACCGCCAGCTCCAACAGCAAATCGAATTTAACGCAGCGCATGACAACATAACCGGACTGCTCACTCGCACCGCTTTTTTTAATGAGATTGACCAGCAACTTCAGGCTCAGCAAGACAACGCTGAAGTCACCTTAATTATCACGCAAATCAGTAACCTGGAATCGATGATTACGGTATTTGGTTATGATACGGCATTTACCACGGTTGCCCGGCTTGGGGAGCGTTTAAACACGCTGCCTAATGCAATCAGTGCGCATTTTGGTTCAGGCCTGTTTGCGATTGCCGTCAATGATTCCGAACAAGTTGAGCAGGTTATTGATAACATTGTCGAACCGCTGTTTACTGATGCAGCCGAAATCGAACCTCATTTGGTGTTTGGTTACGCAGACACTCTTTGTTCAATTGACTCAATAAAAGCGGCTGAGCTGGTACGTCGAGCGATAACTGCATTAACCTATGCGCAGCGTAAAAAACTGAAAGTATCGCATTACCGTGATTCGATTGAGCCTGACGCCAACAACCTGCGCCTGCTTAACGATTTTCAAAAGTTTGGCTGCCGACAGTTTGTGCTGCATTTTCAACCACAGCTTGATCTGGCCAAACAATCCGTATCTCACGTAGAGGCGTTAATTCGTTGGCAGCACCCCGAATTAGGCTTAATTCCGCCGTATCAGTTTATTCCGCTGTTAGAAGAATCCGGCGGTATCAAGCAATTGACTCGCTGGGTTATTCAACAGGCCGTTAAGCGGCTCAAGCAGGGTGAAAGCGCTAACGCGTCAAAGCCACTAATGATTAGCGTCAATATCAGCTCGCACGATTTAGTTGATGAAGATTTTCTACCCTTCGTGCGTAAAGTTATTGGTGATATCAATCCATCCCACTTGGTTTTCGAGATAACCGAAAGTGAATTGATTGAAGAGTCTGAGCGCGCTCGTGAGGTTATTCAAAAACTGGCCTCTATGGGCATCGGCTCGGCCGTCGATGACTTTGGCACCGGCTACTCATCATTGGCCTATTTAAATGATTTATCGGTGCAGGAAATTAAACTGGATCGCTTGTTTGTTAAAAACATCTGCAGCAACAAGCGCAGTTATAAAATCGTTAAATCAACCATCGACCTGGCGCACGATCTGGGTTTATACACGGTCGCAGAAGGCGTCGAGGACAAAGAAACGCTCGAGCAACTTAAACAACTGGGTTGTGACCGCATCCAGGGCTACTACATCGCCAAACCCATGCCGGAACAGGAGTTGAACCTGTTTTTGGAGTCGTTTAAATCGCCCGGTTCCTAGATTCAATTAACGACAGCGCTACTCAGATACGCCAACTTGTGCAAAACTAGCCAATAAAAATAAAAAAAGGAATGGCTTATGTTTACCCGTATGTTGGCGCCAATTGCCGGTGTGCTGTTACTACTACCTACGTCAACCCAGGCAGTTCAGGCTCAGGGCCGAGTCATAGAATCTGCCGGGCAGTACTCTGTAGTATCCCATCGAGAGCGAGTTGCGCCTGTTAATGACATGACGGAGAAGCGTTTAGCTACGTTGCTGCCTAAATTAATGGAAGAAACTGAGCTTGATATGTGGCTGGTCATCAATCGCGAATATGCGGAAGATCCGGTTTATTTCTCGCTGGTACCGCAGCCAACCTTTGCTGCACGTCGCACTACCATGCTGATTTTTAATCGGCTGGCGGATGGTACCGTAGAAAAACTGTCGGTTAACACCTACCCATTCGGGTCGCCGTACGAGTCGGTTTGGTCCGGCGGCGATTTAGACGAGCAATGGCGGGCGTTGGCAAAACTGATTGTTGAGAAGAATCCACAACGTATCGGCATCAACGTATCCCGCGACTGGCCGGTAGCTGACGGACTAACTAAGGGCTTGCACCAACGTTTGCTGGATGTCTTACCTGTTGATTATGCATCGCGGTTAACCTCTGCCGAGGAGCTGGTGGTGCGTTGGGTTGAAACCCGCACAGCGCAAGAAGCCAGTATTTTAAGTACAGCCGTTGCGCTGGCCCGCGGTGTCATTGCTGAAGCGTTTAGTAATAAAACCATTACTCCCGGAGTCACCCACACCGACGACGTCGCGTGGTTTATTCGCCAACGCTTTGAAGATCTTGGTTTAGACGCATGGTTTATGCCTTATGTGACCTTCCAACGCGAAGGTAGCCAATGCACCGATGACATGCCCTTTTGCAGTAACGGTAAAGGCGTGATTGAGCGCGGTGACGTGCTGCACACCGATGTGGGAATTTGCTATCTGACCATGTGCACCGATACCCAGGAAATGGCTTACGTGCTAAAGCGCGATGAGACTGATGCCCCCACCGGCCTTAAAAGCGCCCTGGCAACCGGCAACCAATGGCAAGATCTGTTAACCACTGAATTTACTGTAGGCCGAACCGGCAACGAAGTATTAGCAGCCACCATAGAAGCCAGTCAAACCACCGGTATTAACAGCAGCACCTATACTCATCCCATCGGTTTTTACGGCCATGCGCCCGGTCCAACCATCGGCATGTGGGACAACCAGGGCCCGACGCCGGTGCGCGGTGACTGGCCATTACACGCCAATACTGCGTATGCGATAGAAGGTAACATCAAGCAGTCAGTGCCCGAATGGGATGATCAAACCGTACAAATTATGTTAGAACAAACGGCGTTCTTTGCCGGCAATAAGGTTGACGGCAAGAAGGTTACATATAGTGCCGGCCGGCAAACGCAGTGGCACTTGATTCGCTAACACGATTTGACTGACAAACAACGGAGTTCTTTTGAGTCATCACCACAATCATTCGCACGGCCATAGCCATGATCATAGCCATTTGCCATCGGAGCGGTTGGGCTGGGCCTTTGTGCTCAATTTTGTCTTTACCATCATTGAGTTTATTGGTGGGGTATTAACGAACAGTACCGCCATCTTAGCGGATGCCGTGCATGATTTAGGCGATAGCATCTCGTTAGGGCTTGCCTAGATTTTGAGCAAGTTGGGCAATAAACAAGCCAACCACCGCTTTACTTATGGCTACAAACGCCTGAGTCTGGTCGGTGCATTTATCAATGCCGTGGTGTTAATTGCCGGCTCGGTGTGGGTATTAACAGAAGCAATCCCGCGCCTGTGGAACCCCACCATGCCAGTAGCCGAGGGCATGATCGGGCTGGCGATATTGGGCATCGCCGTTAATGGCTTTGCGGCCTATAAATTATCTGCGGGTAAAACGCTCAACGAACGAGTCATCAACTGGCACCTGTTAGAGGATGTACTAGGCTGGGTCGCCGTCTTAATCGTCGCCATTGTGTTGCTGTTTGTCGACTGGCCGATTTTGGATCCACTGCTATCCATTGCCTTCACGCTGTTTATCCTGGTTAACGTGCTACGTAACCTTTGGGCAACCATCAAATTATTCGTACAGGCCAACCCTGACCATGCACTTTACCGAGATGTCGAGCAGGTGTTAGCGGACCTGCCGGACGTCACCGATATCCACCACCTGCACTTTTGGTCACTGGATGGCGAGTCCCACGTATTAACCGCACATTTAGTGGTCGCGCGCGATTTAACCGCCGCCGAATACAGTGAATTGAAAGCTCTGATCGACCATCGCTTAGCAGCCTATAAACTCAGCCACACCACCATCGAGCTGGAGTTTCCCAGCGAGAACTGCCGGGATGAGCTTTAACCGATGTTGGACGACCGAGAAAAACTTCAGCAGTTTTTAGCAAAAAACAAACCGTTGACCGTATTGACCGGCGCCGGTTTAAGCACCGCGTCGGGGATCCCTGACTACCGTGACCATAACGGCAACTGGAAAAGCGCTCCACCGATGCAGCATCGTGACTTTATGACCGACGAAGCGTTGCGCAAGCGCTATTGGGCGCGTTCGCTGCACGGCTGGCCGGTGCTTTATAATGCACAGCCGAATCCAGCACATAAGGCACTTGCACAGATGCAGAATGAGGGGCTAATCGGCACCATTATTACCCAAAACGTTGATGGCCTGCACCAAAAAGCAGGTGCCACAGACGTCATAAATTTGCATGGCTACGCTAACGACATGATTTGCATGGACTGCGGCGCTCGCTCGCCGCGCATCGACATGCATGAGCGCTGCCTGGCGCTCAATCCGGAGTTTGCCGACCTCGATGCCACTGCATTACCCGACGGCGATGCCGACATCGACGTGGATTTCTCCCGTTTTTCGATTGCCGACTGCCTTAATTGTGGAGGCCTACTCAAACCGGATGTGGTGTATTTTGGTGATACCGTACCCAAAGAACGCGTCGCCAAAGCTCGACAAGCGCTAGCCGAAAGTGCCGGATTATTAGTAGTCGGTTCATCACTGATGGTGTTTTCCGGTTACCGCTTTGCCCGACAGGCAAATGAACAAGGCCAGCCCATTGGCATACTAACCCGCGGCAAAACCCGCGCTGATGAGCTGGCAACCTTGAAGATCGACGCAAATATCAGTGATGTACTGGTCACGTAAATAACTAGTCTCTCGCACCATTAACGTTACCAGCATTTAAATAAGTCAGCGCGTTAAAAGTCTTTCTTCCGCAGGGCCTTCTTCTGGCCCTGTTGTTTTTTCTTCTGTATACGCTTTTCTTTCGCCGCACGACTGGGCTTAGTGGCAATACGTTTTTTCTGCACCCGCGAGACGCTGCGAATGAGCTCAATCAACTGCTCCAGCGCCAACTCACGATTACGCACCTGACTGCGCGTTTCTTGCGACTTAATAATGACTTTGCCGCTTTGCGTAATACGGTGATCAGCGCGTTTTAACAGCCGCTGTTTATAAAAATCCGGTAACGAAGACGCCTGAATATCGAAAATCAGCTGCGCGGCGGTGGCAACTTTATTGACGTTTTGTCCACCCGCACCGCTGGAGCGAATAAACTGCCACTCAATTTCATGCTCCGGAATTTCGACGCGTTGTGAGACTTTAATCATGGTATTGCCATCGTGTTGAAAGTAAAATGTAAATTAACTCATCATCGACTACCTCATAAACTAACCGGTATCCCGCTGACCGCAGCTTAATTTTGTAGACAGCGTCGTAACCACTTAACTTATCAGCTAAAACTCGCGGCTGCTTCAAACGATCTGCCAACTTTTTTTTGAACTGGCTCTTAACCGCCGAACCCAGCTTATTCCACTCTTTTAAAGCCGCTGGAATAAATTTTAACTTATAGGTCATCCAACGATACCGAGACGGCTTGATCTTTATCGTTACGACGCTCCTCTACGAGCTTACCAAGTTCGTAATCCTCGATGGTATCCATTAACGCTTCATAGGTTGCGGCAGGAATCAGATAAGCAGCCGGCTTGTTGTGATTGAGTACTGCGACCGGTGAGCCGCTTGCCTCTGCAATCAAAGCCGATGGGTTTTTCTTTAATTCTGAAATACTGACAGAAAAGTCAGCGAGTACTTGACGCATTATGACCTCTATTTAGATCTATATTATGGTCATATAATAGCCTATATTTTGGGCCGTCACCACACTTTAAGGTAACGGCTGGTAGCCCTTCCAGTCCGGCACTAACGCCTGCTGCTGGCCATCGTGATGCAAGTGGACGTGATAATTATCGACGAGATCCACACACAGGCAATCATCCACCGCAATTAGGTCATCTTTGTGTAGCTGCTCTGCGCCCGCAAGTCCGGTGGCCATGACCTGCGCTTTCGCTAATTGTTTTGCCGTAGCGGCAGAATCAGCAACCACCACCGTAAAATCATGAAACTCCGCTAATTTACCGTCGAAATAGCCGCCAAAGTTTACGAAATAGAGTTTTCTAGTCGTATCAGACTGAGGTTCTTCTGCCAATTCAATGCGGTAGCCATCGACATGGTGAAGGTGCACATAACTGTCCAGATGTAAGCCTTTTTGCGTACCGAACCAGCCGGCGCGAATGGCCGGATACGTTTGTTCGATACGTTCACCCACCACAAAGCGTACATCGTGTAGTTCAATATTAGCGCCCGGTGCAGTGCCACCAATATAGGTTAAATATAATTTTTGCATGCCGCTCGACTATTCCTTTACTAACCGAAACCGAGGCACCGATTGCCCTTCAACCTCGACCGATTCGGTAAACATATCATAGGGCCGCACCCACAGTTTTTGCTCACCATAAAGCGGCTGGTAAAGTACCAGCGTTTCTTCGGTTTCGCTGTGGGTTACCGTATCAATGACGCGATAACGGTTACCTTTGTAGTGCGCGTAAATACCTGGAGTTATTTTCATAGGTTAAGGTAAATCATTCCTATTAGGTTAATTGCCAGTAACACATCCGCGCCTCTTTATGCAGCGCGCTGACAGAAATTACTTCATCACAAGCTCTGCCTGCCGCGCCATAGCAAACATGCAGAGGTAATAAATGCTCTTCACGCGGATGACAAAACCTCGCGTGAGGTGCCTCATGCCAATGGCTCAGCTTTTCCGAGCGTTGTTGCTCCGTCAGCGCACCACTGCTACAGACATACTCAAGCCATTGCTGGAATTCCGCATTTTTACGATCGGCGCCGGTATCACCCTGGGCAAAGAACGCTTTCATATTATGAAATGAAAAACCGGAGCCGAGAATTAGCAAGTTATCGTAATCAAGATGGGTTAGCGCATTACCCAATCTGATATGAGCTTCAGCATCAAGTGTATTCATCAACGACAGTTGCACGCAAGGGATGTTCGCTTGCGGGAACATCAGCTTCAGCGGCACAAATAGTCCATGATCAAAACCACGTTCTGGCTCGCCCACCGACTCAATACCGGCTGCGGTGATTGCACCCAGCAGTTCCTTCGCCAGACCCGGTTCGCCGGGAGCCGGGTAACTGATTTGATATGATTCCGGTGGAAAGCCATAGTAATCATAAATCAACTCGGGCTGCTGTGCCGTCGTTACATGCGGGATATCGGCTTCCCAATGCGCGCTGACCACGACAATCGCATCGGGTGTTGGCATCCGCGCTGCAATATCCCGCAACGCGTTGTTAAGGCTATCATGACTATCGTCTTGCGCTAATAACGGCATGGGCCCACCGCCATGGGCAATGTAGAGAATTTGTCGCATGTGAACGTCCTCCTTGTTATCGACACCGAGCAGCACGGCGGGTTAACCCCAATGCTGCTTAAACCACCTGATCATCTGGGCCACGATTTGTTCTGGTCGAGGTACCGAGCTTTCTAATTGCTAATTCCCACTCGCGCCAGAGGCGCGAGCTACGGATACGACACAGGTAATAAATCATTTAATATAAAGCAGACAAGCTTTGGAATACATAATGGAATACTAAAAGTCGAGCTTGATGAATCAGCTGTCTCCTCGTTCCTTATTCAGCTTTTTCTCTTGCCTCTTAGCTTTCTTTCCGAGCTGCTCACTTGACTTATTATAGTCATCGAGCTCACCTAGGTTAGTGATTTTCTGCAAATTACGATACTTTTTCACAGTACCATACATCTGCTCAATATTTTCTTCTAAGGCACCTGCGACCAGCTTAAAATTATTGCGAGTGTCCTCATCAAATTCTCTGTCAATCAGGCCATCTAGATCCTTCGCCAATGCCTGTAATGCAATACCTCGAGCTATCGCTTTCGCTGAGTACTTGTCAATGAACTCATCTAACACAAATTTCCGTATTCTCTTCAGACTTTGATTCTCTCGATTACGCTGTGTTGTATTGATGTCCTTTGCTTTCTCGAGGCGCTTCGCATATTCCTCCTGAATATGCTCTTTATGCTTTTGAATTTCATCCTCATAGTAATCACGAAAGTTATCAATACCCATTTTTATAATTGAGTCTAAGCCATCCGAAATCAAGTAACCTTTGGACACCATAAATCGATCAAATTCGCGTCGTGTGCTATGTTCGATCCAAGCCGATATAGCCACTTTATTTTGCTTTTTTTTCTTTCTATTACGCCGACTGGTTAATGCACTTTTTATTCTTTTAAATCGTTTTTCTCTTGGGTCATTATGAGCCGTGCTCTGCTCCCAAAGTTTATTACCAGTAACTAAATAAGTAACCATTGCGTTATCTAAGCCAACAGTAGATTTCAAATAATTGGATAGCCACTGCTGCTCTTCATCATTTCTTATTCCTAACGCGTGGCATAAGTCAAAAGACTCTTTCTCTATCTGTTCTTCATTCATTACGTCCACACCTTCACTTAAATAAATATAGATGCTATTTTAACACTTGTCACTTAGTGATGTCACTTCGTGATTTTTAATAAATACATATAGGTAGCTATTTAAACACATGGACCAAAGCGCGAATACAATATTAGACCGTTTGTTTCATCAAAATCCACAAGACCGAACTATATCAAGCGATAGTCAGCGGCCGTTGACGTCATACGCTAGGTTAGTGCTTTATATACTTCATTATAGGAAAGCAGACGGGATACCAACTAAGAACTACTATAACGAATTCGGTATTAGCTACCACTTGGTTAAGCAAGCAATAGAAAGCCTGACCGAACGCAAAATAATAACCACATATCATGCTAATGGTACTTCTGAAGTCTTGGTTAAGTGCTTCCGAATAAAAGGCAACCCCAAGTCTAATCAACTAATAAAACCACCTAAGCCACTTCACGAATTTATAAAATCTGGAAGGCTTTCTTTGCCTAACAAGAAGCCTGAAAAACTCAGTGTCCCCGAACGAATGGTCTTAGCCTTCCTTGTTTATAAGTCTGATACAACTGGAGTGACTCAGGGCTTTTTTAATAGTGACATCTGCAATTCGACAGGCGTATCACGGGATCAACTTCTTCGTATACTCAAAAAGCTGAAAGCGAAAAAAATCATCATCAAAACAATTCCCGGCTACAATGGCAGCCGCTCTTTAAAGCGTCTACCCACCGTTTACTTCATTAACCGAGCATATCGTTTTGTTAACTCTAACCATTCTTCATATTGGAAAAACGAACAGCTTTTAGCGGCCAATCACCCTTTTAGCTTATCGTCAGCAGCAGAATGCGTTCGTACTAACTCATATCAAGCATGGATAGCGTGGTTTGACAAATTGGCTCATAAGCTGGGCTCTGTAGACATGCTTCGTTATGTCACTAGTAATAGCAATAGTAAGCACCGCCTAGCACTCATTTTACTGGATGAGCGCAGGACGCTAGACGATATTGATAGACAGCATATTAGTTGGGCTGTTATGGAGACCGCAGAAATAATCTTAATTAACGAATTCAGACACTCCCCTGGGTTAATAGAGCAACTAAGAAAGGACCCCAACTCATTGCAACAGGGAGAAAGAAAGAGCTTACGCGATATGCTAAACAATCGACTCCTGGAGATTTTTCTTGACGAAGAATCCCATTATCGGAAAGTGAGCAAGATATTTCTTCGTATCGCCAAGCGAGTCAAAATTCAACAGAAAGCATTAGAAGCGGAGAGTACCGAAGCGGCCCAATCTGCTATCGCTGACGATCAGTATGAATCTGAGGCAAGAGAGCTGTTAAGAAGCGCTCGAGACTATTTAGCTGAATGGTTAGTCAAATCAGCCGTTGAGGTTGCGTTTAATACTCAAAGGTTCATCACCGACCAGGACTTGTTTAACGCCGAAAAAAAGAATCCGCAATTTGGATGCCGCTTGTTACTTACTCACAGCACTAATGCCGAACAGTCAGACGTGACGTTGTTATTAGGCGAGGTTGATCATAGTGCTCCTGCTAAGTTAGCTGTGCACCCTCTTCCGCCAAGTCATAGGGAACCACTGTGATTTTAATTACAAAACACCGCGTAGCCGAGTAATGTGCTTGGCTGTAATAGTAATATAAGTAACCAGTACATCATTCATTGGTACGTCTAGTAACCAATGCTTAGCCAGTGATAGGTAAGCCCCAAGCTTACCGTCTGACTTATGGTTAAAGATTACAGGATCAGATCTCCTATGAGCTTAACTGCAACTGGAGGTCTAAATGACAAATCGTAAGCGTAGTAAATACAATCACAACCTGAAGCTCTACCATGAACCAACATACAAAGGGTTTAAACTTAAACGAAGCAATGCACCTTACATTGAACAGAACCTAGACGGGCTCTATGCAACGATGATAAGTGCGTTAAACCATCATCACAGAACACTAGCGGTTCGTTTTGACCTTAAGGTTCCTTTATCAGGGATACCTATTGAAGTAGATAACCCCATCAAACGCTTTATTGACGCTGTAAGAGCTCGCATAAACAGGCATCTAAAACAGAAATTTAAACGGGAAGGTCGTTTTCGTTCATGCAGGCTTCGCTACGCCGTGAAAGTGGAGCAAAAAGTAATGGCACTACACGAGCATTACCACGTCATTCTCTTCGTTAATAACGACGTTTTCAGGTGTATAAAAAACCTTGGGCCCAACGACGACTCGGCTCTTGGAAAAATGATAAGAGACTCGTGGCATTCGGTGGTCAAATTGGATGAGCGTTCAACAGAGGTACTCATACACAGTTCACCAACGCCCAACCGCCACTTAACAGGTGACGTCTCCAGCGACAACCCAGTTATGAGAGCCGCATTCGAGCATTACAGCTATATCTGCAAGGAAGACACCACGCTATACAGAATGAATCGCCCATCGTTTTATTCGAGCTCTAAGCTGGCAAAAAATAAAGCGCCAGCATAAGGCACCAAGCAACGTAGCAGAGGCCCAGGGAAAACCTCTGCTACGTGCTTAGTTGCATTACATCTACAACAACCCCCTTTCAGCAAACGAAACCGTGTCTTGACCTACTACGATGTGGTCAAGCACGGGGACGTCTATGTGATTGAGTGCATCCTTGATACGCGTGGTCACACGCTTGTCAGCTTCCGATGGTTCAGTCAGGGTAAGCGGATTATCTGGTTGATGCTTCACCTACTGCTGGTGCATGTTTCCTTCGCTAATTCCAGCAAGAACCCCACACGCCTCAACTTCCCGGTCATCGTTGCAACTCGCTCTCAGTGAAACGAGTTGTTTCTCAAGCGCTTGCAGAGCGGTTATCTGCGACCGCACATGAGAGATGTGATCATCGAGCAAGGCGTTGACGGCGGTACAAGGCTGATGAGGGTCGTCCTGATAGCTCTGTAGTTCGTGAATCTCAGCCAGTGACAGGCCCAGGATTCTGCAGCGACGGATGAAGGCCAGCCCCTCACCATGCTTCTCGGTATAGACACGGTAACCGTTGTCCTGCCGATCAGGCGGCGGCAACAAGCCCTGCTGTTCATAGAAGCGGATCGTCTGTGTTTCGACCCCTACCAACTGCGCCAACTGACCAATGCGCATCAGCCTCCTCCCCAACGGATTCTTTACTCTATTGACCTTATAGTAGCTTTATAGTTTAAAATGGTACCACAACATTGTTCAAGTGGAGTCGTATCATGAGCAAATCCTGTGGTGGCGCCTGTGGCGGTGATGCAACGTCCGCAGCGGATACCGATATACAGGCCTCCTCCGAGGCGCCAGGGAGATGGGTCAGTGTTTATGCCGTGCCGAAGATGGACTGTCCATCAGAAGAACGAATGATTCGCCTGGCCCTGAACGGCTTTGAGGAGATTCGGGCGCTGTCCTTCGACTTGTCGAACCGCCGGCTGAAGGTCGTGCATGATGGCGAGTCGAGCCCGTCACCTCGAAACTGAAGACCTTGGGGCTAGGCGCCTCGCTTCAGGAAACCGTCGCTGCAAATCCGGAGACCATCAAGGCCGCCGAGTTGTCGGCAGCTTCTGCTAAGCAAGACTCCGGGACCCCTGCGCTGGTTGCTCGGCATCAATGCACTTCTGTTCGTGGTGGAAATGACTGCCGGTCTGATCGCCCAGTCCACCGGCCTGATTGGAGAGTCCCTGGATAATTTTGCCGATGCGGCCGTGTACGGGCTTGCCCTTTATGCGGTTGGTCACAGCGTGAAAATGCAGCTACGTGCTGCCCATCTTGCGGGTGTCCTGCAACTGATCTTGGCTGTTGGCGTACTCATAGAGGTGGTGAGACGCTTTGTATTCGGTAGTGAGCCTGAATCGCTGGTGATGATGGCTATCGCATTCGTCGCATTGATTGCCAATACCAGTTGTCTGCTGCTCATATCCAAACATCGGGAAGGCGGGGCGCACATGAAGGCAAGCTGGATATTCTCGGCCAACGACGTGGTGATCAACCTGGGGGTCATCACCGCCGGCGCCCTGGTCGCGTGGACCGGTTCCAATTATCCGGATCTGATTATCGGCACCATCGCGGGGGGCATTGTACTTAACGGTGCCAGACGCATTTTGGCGTTGAAGGGTTAAATAATGCTCATTATTGGCAAAAAGCTCTCGCCGTATGCCCTATTGTCCATATCGGGCCTGCTGGCAGCGTCTGATCAGGCTGTAAAGTGGCTGGTGCAGCAATCAATGGCCTATGGCGAGTATGTTTCGGTGACCCCGTTCTTTAACTGGGTGCACCTATGGAACACCGGTGCCGCATTCAGTCTTTTTGCGAATGGTGGAGGCTGGCAGCGCTACTTTTTTATCGGAATCGCGGTAGTGGTCTCGATTTTTCTGATCAAGCTGATCCTTGAAAATCGTCATAAAGGAGAAGCCATCGCTTACAGTCTTATCCTCGGTGGCGCCATGGGCAACCTGATTGACCGGGTCTTTCGCGGCTATGTTGTGGATTCCTTTGATTTCTATTGGCGAGACTGGCATTGGCCGGCCTTCAACCTGGCTGATATTGCAATTGTCCTCGGTGCCTTACTTTTCGTTTCCAGCAGCTTGTTGGGTAAAAAAGCAAACACCAATGCCGAGCCGGATGGATCTGACTGACACCTACGCCTATACAACACCATGACCGAACTTCCCGACAACATCCTTCACCTGCCGCAATACCAAGTACTGGGCTGCAAATCAACCGACGACGAAATGCACTTCCAGGTGGACGTGCCCGATCCCATCGCCTGCGAGGAATGCGGCGTGCAGGGTGAGTTCGTGCGGTTCGGCAAGCGTGATGTTACCTATCGTGATCTGCCCATCCACGGCAAGCGGGTCACTCTCTGGGTGGTCCGCCGCCGATACACCTGCCGGGCCTGCAAGACAACATTCAGGCCCCAGCTACCGGTGGTAAGGCCTGAGACTTCCCGACACCTTTTATGGTAACAATGTAACTTAAACCATAAGAGGAAAAACATGGGTAAAGGTATTCGATACTCAGATGAGTTTAAACAAGAAGCAGTGAATCAGGTCTCGGTCCATGGTTATAGCGTTGCCGACGTTTCAGAACGTTTGGGGATCAGCACAAAGACGTTGTATGGCTGGCTAAAACGCTTCTCTAAGCCAACCGAAAAGCGAGAAGAAGAGGAAGACCTTCGTGCCGAGAACGCGCGGCTAAAACGGGAGCTGAAACGCTCCGAGCAAGAAAGGCATATATTAAAGGAAGCAGCGGTGTTCTTTGCCGGCGAGTCAAAGAACGGTACCGATTCATAAAATCTCGTTCATCACGCTATCCTGTCAGGATCATGTGTCGTGCGTTGAGCATTCACCCCAGCGGCTACTATGATTGGCTTAAGTCGCCGGTCAGCAAGCGTGAGCGCGAAGACCAAAAGCTATCACAAAAGATAAAGCAGTTTTGGATTGAGAGCGGTGGCTTTCACGGCTACCGGAATATCTATCTGGATTTTCGTGATGCCGACGAATACTGCGGCCGCGATCGAATTTTACGACTCATGCAAAAAGAAGGCATCTGCGCACAACGCGGTTATAGCGTACCAAGCGGTTACTACGGTGGTAAAACCGACATCGTTGCTGATAACGAGCTAAACCGAGAATTTAATGTCGATCATCCCAATCAGTGGTGGGTAACCGATATTACCTATATCAAAACCCACGAGGGCTTCTTGTTCCTGGCTGTCGTCATGGATTTATTCGCACGGAACATAGTTGGCTGGTCGATGAGCGACAGAATGACTGAAGATCTGGCTATGCAGGCGATAACCGCTGCGTACTGGCGTCGAAAACCGAAGCAGCAGGTAAAACTTCATTCCGACCAAGGCTCTCAGTATTCCAGTCGCCAGTTCAGAAAGTTACTTAATGCATACGATATTAAGCCAAGTATGAGTCGACGTGGTAATTGCCATGACAACGCAGTGGCAGAAAGCTTTTTTAGTAATTTAAAGAAGGAAAAAATACGCCGTCGTATTTATCCAAACCGCGCCGAAGCAAAGCAGGCGGTATTTCATTATATCGAGATGGTTTATAATCCAACTCGACGCCATACGAAAAATGACAGAATGTCACCGAACAACTTCGAGCGTGAATATTTTAGGCAGGTAGAAGGTGTCTAGAAAAATCAGGCCTTACCATTACTACCTATTAAAAAATAGAAATACGATTATAACTAGTATTCAAATAACGACTTGACACTTAGAAGGGCATCCAGGGCAGCCATTATACGAGCAGGAAGTTCCGTCAGACGCTCTGGAAATGCCAGATAAAACAAAGCTTAAGCCGACGGGGCAACTGCTGGGATAATGCGCCAATGGAGCGCTTTTTCAGAAGTCTGAAGATAGAATGGATGCCGACATATGGTTATCGTTCATATACTCAGGCACAAAATCATATACTGAAATATTTAATCGGGTATTACAGCCAACTTCGGCCGCATCAGCATAATAACGGTTTGAGCCCGAATCAGGCAGAGCAAAAATACTGGATTAACTATAAACCGGTGGCCAGTTTTTCTTGACCACTACACCCTTTTCGTTTAAATAGTAGTCAGGAATTATCTATGACTCTCGTTCCACCCATGATCAATTTTTAAATTCAGACAGAGAAATACTATGAATAACTTAAACACACAAATTAGATTTTTTTTAATAGTACTTACGACACTACTTTTAAGTGCTTGCAGTAATACGGGCATAAATCATGACGTTTTTATGAGAGGTCAAATTGTTGAAAAAACGGATCAGAAGATCGTTGTTTGCGTTGGCAGTAAGCATGGCGCATCAATTGATCAAGAATTGAATGTAATTCGATTTAATCCTAAGCTTTCAACTATTGAGGGAGAAGATCCCTATAAAATGGAAAGGGTAGGTAGGGTTCGTATTAAAGAAATTATCAACGAGCATTTTGCTAGTGTTGAGCTAGTCTCTGGCGAGGTTAAAGTTAATGATATGGTTGAATTAAAAAAGTAAACTACCAGTTCCAGAGTAGCTCTGCTCAGAGCTACTCTTTTCATAAAAAGTGAAGTGACCAAAATACAAAACTGAAATTCCACTCGAAACCAGAAAATTTACCGTGAACCAGAGAGTGTAAAAATATCTGTGTAAATGGCATTCTTAGCAATATCGAAGAAGGATATCAGAATGCCAATATCAGACAAACTCATCGATCAGCTGCTTGATGGCTGTGACTCACCCGACGACATTTTAGGTGAAGCTGGGCTGCTCAAGCAGCTTACCAAGAAGGTCGCTGAACGCGCTTTAGAAGCCGAGATGCAAGCCCATTTAGGCTACGCCCCAAATGATGCGGCCGGCAATAACAGCGGTAACTCCCGCAACGGTAAAACCAAGAAGGCTGTTCGTAGCACCAACGGTGACGTCGAGCTGGATATTCCCCGTGATCGCAACGGTAGCTTTGAGCCTAAACTGGTTCGCAAAGGTGAACGTCAGCTTAACGGATTCGATGAGCGCATCGTCGCGCTCTATGCCAGAGGCATGACTACCCGGGATATCCAGGCTTACCTTGAAGAAGCCTACGGTGTTGAAGTATCTCCCACATTCATATCTCAGGTTACAAACGAGGTGATGGACGAAGTAAAGGCCTGGCAACATCGACCACTGGCAAAGCTTTACCCGGTCGTTTACCTTGATTGCCTGGTGGTTCGCAGCCGTGACTCTGGCGTTGTTCAAAATAAGTCAGTCTACCTGGCGCTTGGTATTAACACCGACGGTGAAAAAGAGCTCCTTGGCCTGTGGATGGCGCAAACCGAAGGCGCTAAATTCTGGTTATCTGTGATGAACGAGCTTAAAAATCGCGGCGTCGATGATATCTTTATCGCCTGTTGCGATGGCCTGAAGGGCTTCCCCGAAGCCATTGAAGCGGTTTACCCGAAGACTCAGGTACAGCTGTGCATCGTGCATCAAATTCGTCACTCTCTGCGTTACGTAAACTGGAAGCAACGCAAGATCATCGCAGCTGACTTAAAGCTAATTTATGGTGCTGCCACCCGCGCTGCAGCAGAGCAGGCGCTGGAAGAGTTCGCTGAAAAGTGGGATGAAGAGCATCCGACCATAAGCCGCTCATGGCGGGCAAACTGGGAACGCTTAAGCGTATTCTTCGAATACCCGGCGGAGATACGTAAGGCTATCTACACCACTAACGCCATCGAATCGCTGAACGCGTCATTGCGTAAAATTACCAAGACTCGCCGGTCGTTCCCGAATGATGAGGCCATCATGAAGGTATTGTACTTAGCCTTGCATCAGGCATCGAAAAAGTGGACGATGCCCATACGCAACTGGAAACCGGCCATGGCGCAATTCGAGATCATGTATCAGGATCGGATTTAACAGTGCAAACAGCCATTTACACAAAATTTTTTACAGTCTCGCGGCTACTTATTCCTATAAATAACCGCACTTAATCTTAAGCGAATGCCTTATATCGCTTAACTACCCTGCTTCATTTCCTCACTTTGGTGTTCCATCATTTGCTCCATCATCTTTTGCATCATATCCATTCGATGCTCCATCATTTTCATTTTATTCATCATATTCTCTTTGCCCATTTGCTCTGCTTTGTCTCCCTTTTTATGTTCTCCTTTGTTCATGCCTTTATCCATCCCATGGTTCATCATTTGCATTCCCTTCTGCATTGACTTCATGTGTTCTTCCATTAGTTTTTTACGTTTCTTGGGATCGGATTCGCTTTTTATTTTTTCCATAGCTTCGCGCATTTCTTGCATGTGCTCATTCATTGATGTCATTTTTTCATGATGCATCATTCCACTCATTGAACCTGTTTTATCATCACCATGTTTATGCTGAGCATCAGCAAAGACAGGAGAGGCCATTAAAGCTGTGATAGTTAAAGCTGAAAGTACTTTTTTCATTCTATTACCCTCTTGATTATGACCAAATTGTATTGGTTTCATTAATTTGACGTTATTTCACTATAATTAAATCTTGGAACCCACGCTGACGTAGATCCCATATAACGGCAGTATTCATCGCCGAATTCTTCAATGCCTTCGATGAAATTGAATTTCATCGAATCTAACGGGAAACTTTTAAAGCTCATATTGTGACCTGGACGTTTTAAGCCATTTAACCGACAACTAGCTTTCCCCGATACATTTGCATCTGGCAATGAAAGTCGTACTCTCCGGGTTCCAGCGCTGGTATTTGAATTGGCTTTAATTTGTTAAAAGGCAACGTTTCACTGATTTCCAGGTCAGGGATAAGCAGAGTTTCAGAGCAAGGCGATTGATCCTTCCGCAGAAACCTGAGTTCAACCGGCTTACCTTCAGGTACGTTTATTCTCGAAGGCGAGTAGGTGCCGTTTTCGACGGCAATCACCCAATCACCTTCTCCCAGCTTCATCTGCTTGGGCGTGTAAAGCCAAAACCACCAGACGATCAGTGCGATCAGAGCGATACCAGCAATATTAATAAATAACATATTTATTCTCCTGAATGCGCCAATGTTAAAAGGTGCATTAATATTTCTTGGCTTTGAAAAAGCGTAACCGGTTAGCGTTGCTCACTACCGTAAGCGAAGAAAAAGCCATTGCTGCACCTGCAATAACCGGGCTCAACAGCATTCCAAAAAATGGATACAGAACACCTGCGGCAAAAGGAATACCTGCTACGTTGTAAATAAAAGCACCAAATAAGTTTTGTTTAATGTTGCTCAGTGTGGCCTTGCTCACCGCGACCGCATCGGCAAGCCCGTGCAACGACCCGCGCATCAATGTAATATCAGCACTTTCAATAGCGACGTCCGTTCCCGTGCCAATCGCGAAGCCTACATTGGCAATAGCTAGTGCTGGCGCATCATTAATACCATCTCCCGTCATGCCAACGATTTCGCCTTCCATCTGCAGCTCCTGAACCTTTTTTGATTTTTCTTCCGGCAGAACTTCAGCGAAAAATTCTTTAATTCCTACTTTTTCAGCAACTGCTTCTGCTGTCGCGCGATTATCACCAGTAAGCATCACTACTCGCACACCGTTATCTTGCAAACGTTTAATGGCGGCTACGGAGTCGTCTTTTATCGGGTCGGCAACTGCAATAATTGCAGCTAACTCATTATCAACGGCAAAGTACATAGGCGTCTTAGCTTCAGCAGCTAAGCCTTGGGCTTTTTCAACAAAGTTACCGAGCTCAACTTGACGTTCACGCAACAGCTTTTCATTACCGAAAAGGAGGGACTTCCCGTCAACTTCTGCCTCCACGCCATGACCAGCGATGGCGTTGAAGTTCGAGACCTTACTTGTCTTAATCCCTCTTTCCCTGGCTGACTCAACTATCGCCTGTGCTAGCGGATGTTCAGAGCCAGACTCAAGTGTCGCTGCAAGTTGCAGTACGGTTTGCTCATCGTACTCACTCGCTACTAATACGTCGGTGACTTTAGGAGAACCAAGTGTAATGGTGCCCGTTTTATCCAGGATCATAGCCGATACTTTCGACGCTGTTTGCAATGCTTCGCCATTGCGAATCAGCACACCTGCCTCTGCGGCTTTTCCTACACCCACCATTACCGACATAGGCGTCGCCAGGCCTAATGCGCAAGGGCAAGCAATAATCAAGACAGTGGTCGCTGATACCACAGCAAAGGCCAGTGCCGGCTCAGGCCCAAAGTTAAGCCAAGCTAGAGCACTGATAACAGCGATAATCATAACGACTGGCACAAAGTAAGCTGAAATAATATCGGCAAGACGACCGATTGGGGGCTTAGAGTTTTGCGCCCGTTTCACCATGTTAATAATTTGAGCAAGTGCTGTATCTTTTCCGACTCTTGTCGCTTGAAACAAAAAGGAACCACTTTTATTTATCGTGCCCGCCACAACGTCATCACCAACTGATTTTTCCACGGGCATGGGTTCACCCGTTAGCATAGATTCATCAACGGTGGTACTTCCCTCTATAACTTTTCCATCAACAGGGATTTTTTCTCCGGGACGAACACGTACTACGTCCTCCTCGAGTACGTCTTCGATAGCGATATCCAATTGTTTATCGTCACGAATCACCCTTGCGGTTTTCGCCTGCAAACCAATGAGACGTTTTATGGCTTCGGACGTGCGCCCACGAGCTTTCAGTTCAAGTGCCAGCCCCAAATTGATCAAACCGATAATCATTGCGGTCGCTTCAAAGTATACGTGACGCGCCATTTCCGGAACCAGGTGCGGAACCAATACAACCACCATGGAATACAACCAGGCGGTACCAGTACCAAGTGCGATCAGCGTATCCATATTAGCGGAATGATTTTTCAAAGATTGCCAGGCACCGACGAAGAAGTGTTTGCCCGAAAAGTAAAGTACACCTAACGTTAGAATACCTACGACTAACCATGTCACACGCTCTGTGGCAGTGGTCACCGTCATTTCACCAACAAAAAGGCTATAAATCATGAGAGGTACACCTAACGACAGCGCAACGGTCATCTCCCGCATCAGCCGCTTGTAATAAGCCCAGTCGGCTTGCTCTTTTTCTGCCAACGCGTCACCGTCACTTTCGGACGTGGCTACTTTAGCGCTATACCCCGCCCTCTCTACTGCTTTCACTAAAGCGCTCGGATTTGCTGTTCCAGTCACACTGACCGTTCGCTGGGCAAAGTTCATCTCTGCATTTTCCACGCCGGATACAGACTTTAATGCATTTTCGATTTTGCCAACACAACTCGCGCAACCGGCTCCCTCGATAATGAGTTCCTCAATGGAACGACTACGAACGTCCTCAGTTTTTACACCCATACCAGTGCTCCTTATTGACGGGAAACGAGCCAAGCAACAGCTATTTCCCGCAAAGTACCAACGATAAAACCGTCACTCACTACATATCCGAAAATCGATTCGCAGTTTGCACCATTCGTTTAATTTCATTTTCTTCAACGTTCTTTACCGTTTCTAGCAGCTCTTTTGCGCTATCTATATCAACACGGGAATATAGGTGTTCATACAGTTCTATGACTTGCTCATGATGGTTTACAACCTTCTCCATAATGTGATCGGTATCTAACTCTTTAAAAGGCGAATCACAGTGTCCATGCTCAACGATGGGATGTTTCCCAATATAGTCATAACACCAAGTGTCTAATGCATTTAGGTTGGCTGTATTCAAAAAACCTTCAACCATTCGCTCTAAGCTAGCTTCATGACCCGACACGTAGCTTAGAATCATCCGAGCTCGTTCATCTTGGTTTTGTTTAGAGCAGTGAGTCACACACTCCTTCAGGTTTTTGTGGAAATCAACGGTCCAACTCAGTACATCTTTGATTGTTTCTATTTGCATTTTTTACTCCTTACCTATAATTAATTGTTACTTTCGTTTGCTTTTGGTACGTGGCGGGCTTCTGTGGCAACTCCACGGTGTATGCTCTGCATTATCTTTAATATTTTGATCAATAAATTTGTAGTATTCCTCTTTCAAGTGAGTCCACCAGCCACTATTTATTTCAACACCAAATATTCCGAGCTTTTCCTCTATCATAGTCAAATCGACTTTAGAGGCATCATAAGCGACCGATAACAAGTTCTGGTCAGAGTCGTAGGCAACGCTATCAAGACCAACCAAGCGATCGATTTCGTTAATCGCTTCGCGAACTTTTTTCACACTCTCAGTGTTTAGCTTTAACGTGCGATTGACTAAGTTAATTTCCCGCACTCCGGCTCTATGATCGTTAGTTGACATCAGTACTGTCCTATTTATTAAAACTACCAATATGCTTCAGTCGACGTTGCCGCGATATTAACGTTGTAACGAGAGTTCTTTATCAGTCGCTGCTCGTTTGTCGTGAACCCAAAGCAATTCATCTATTGGCGAGATACAGACTAAGCCCTCGTTAGATACCCCGGTATGGGCCGCTTCAACTACCAAAAACGCAACGTCACGCGCGTCATCACTGTTCACATAAACTTCGAGCTGTACGTGCTCAACTAAGTGATCATCGTTATAACTATCGAAGTAATAGCCTCGACCTCGAACAGGAAACAATGTAAAGCCGCTAACGCCACACCCAACCAGAGTCTCCTCCACTGCGTCTTGCCGAAGTTGATCAAAAATAGCGGTGATTTTAGATAGGTTCATATATTCTCCTACAAGCCTTAAGTCACTTAACTTAAGAGCTCTATCTAGCATGATTAAATTTCGAAAAAAGTTTTAATTGAAATTCAGCAGGAGCTATTTCGGAGGATTAAAAATATCAAAAGACATTTGCTTAACATTCCCTTCATATGAAAGAGGATGCTGCAAGTAACCAATTGACTTTATTGGCAAATTGAACGGAATTAATACTAAAGGTGAGCTTGCAGAGTTGCACCCCGCATCCATTAAACATGTATCAGCAGAGTCAGTTAAACAATAACAGCACGTTTTACTGGCAGGTTGTTCGTCGTCATCACAATGAATGTTGCTTTTTCTCTCGTTTGCAACATCTGCCTGATTAACGTTGATTACGTGCTCTGCGCTGGAGGCAGTATTATAGACAGGAGCAGCTGGGAAGGATAGTTGAATCACTATTCCTAGCATAAGCACAACTAAAAATTTTGTTTGAGCCATATGTGTGTCCCCAATCCCGAATTTTAACCTAGCATACTTGTTAGCGCACATCATTGATCAAGATCAATGATGTGCGTCTCTTAACTAAAATAATTGGTCTTATACACGCTTAACCTTTTGCCCACGCCACAAGTAGTAAACAGCGGGTAACACGAGCAAGGTTAGAATAACAGCGCTGATCATTCCTCCAACCATCGGGGCGGCTATTCGGCTAACCACTTCAGCACCAGTTCCTGTACTGAACATGATAGGCAATAGACCAGCAATTGTAGAAACCGCCGTCATCATGACAGGACGAACACGAAGCCCAGCCCCTTCCATTACAGCGCGAGAAACACCGTCTTTAGTCAAAGCTTTACCTTGCTCTAGTTGGCGTTGTTCGTATTCGTTATAGGACTGATTAAGATAAGTCAGCATTAATATCCCTATTTCTACAGTGACACCTGCTAGAGCTATAAAACCAACCGCTACAGCAACTGAGAAATTATAATCTAAAAGATACATTAGCCAGATTGACCCCACCAATGCGAGAGGCAAAGTTCCCAATATAATGGCTATTTCTGTAGCGTTTCGAAAGTTCATATATAAAAGAACGATAATAATCGCGAGCGTTAACGGAATCACGTAAGTCAGTTTTTCCTTTGCCCTTTCCATATATTCGTACTGCCCGGACCAGGTAACTGAATACCCTGCTGGCAACTCGAGTTCTTGTTCTACAACCTTCATTGCTTTTTCAACATAAGTGCCGACATCAACTCCCTCAATGTCGACAAAAGTCCAGCCATTAAGTCTCGCGTTCTCACTTTTAATTGCCGGTGGTCCGAGTTCAACGTAGACATCAGCCACATCCGCCAAACTAATACGCTGCCCGTCTGGCGTAACTAAAGGTAGCGTCTTTAATTCTTCCGGTGAATCGCGGTAATCTTGAGGGTAGCGCAGGTTTATCGGGTAACGTTCGAGCCCTTCAATGGTCTCTGAAACATTCATCCCGCCAATAGCCGTGGCAACAACCTGCTGAACATCTTCAATGTTCAAGCCATAACGTGCAGCCTGCTCTCTTTTTATGTCAACTTTGACATAACGTCCACCTGCCACTCGCTCTGAATAAACAGAAGCAGTGCCATCTACATCATCAAGTATTGCTTCAAGCTGCTGGCCGATCGCCTGAATTTCATTAAGATCAGCTCCGGCAACTTTTATACCTACCGGCGTTTTGATACCTGTCGATAGCATATCAATGCGAGTTTTAATGGGGTAAACCCACGCATTTGTCAGCCCCGGAAACTTTACAAGCGCATCCAGTTCTTTTTTCAACTTCTCAGTGGTCATACCGTCTCTCCACTGATCTTTCGGTTTCAGTTGAATAAAGGTTTCAACCATCGTTAGGGGTGCCGGATCAGTGGCGGTATCCGCTCGACCAATTTTGCCAAAAACCGTCTTCACTTCCGGTACCGTTTTTATGAGCTTGTCGGTTTGCTGCAACAGCTCCCTTGCTTTACCAATTGATAATCCGGGATAGGTAGTGGGCATATACATCAAATCGCCCTCATCCAAATCTGGAATAAATTCACTACCAATTTTGTCAATCGGCCAGACACCAACGGCCAGGATAACAAGCGCTCCGACAACTGCTGTCTTGGGGTATTTCAAAATGCCTTTTAAAAGCGGTTTATACCCGGCAATCAATAACCGGTTAAGCGGGTTTTTCCCCTCAGGTGTTACCTTTCCTCTGATAAAATATCCCATCAACACGGGGATAACGGTAACCGCTAAGGCTGCACTGGCTGCCATTGCGTAAGTTTTCGTGAAAGCAAGCGGAGAAAACATCCGCCCTTCCTGGGCTTCTAAGGTAAATACCGGCATAAAGCTGACGGTAATAATGAGCAAGCTAAAGAAAAGAGCAGGGCCCACCTCTGAAGCAGAGGCGGCAACCACCCGCCAGCGGTTCTCTGCTGTCAGTGGCGTTTTTTCCATATGCTTATGCATATTTTCAATCATGACGATGGCACCATCGAGCATAGCGCCAATAGCGATTGCGATCCCTCCAAGTGACATAATATTCGCGTTAATTCCTTGCCAATACATGACAATAAACGCGGTTAAAATACCCAAAGGCAAGCTGATAACGGCAACCAGCGAGGAGCGGACATGGAAGAGAAATATCACACAGATAAACGCGACAATAGCGAGTTCTTCTATTAAACTTTTCCAGAGACTTTCCACGGCATCCGAGATAAGCCCCGAACGATCATAGACAGTGACTATATCGACACCTTCTGGTAGCCCAGACTTTAATTCTTCCAACTTTTGTTTAACGCCATCAATCGTTTTTTGGGCATTTTCTTCGAAACGCATTACCACAATACCACCCACGGCTTCTCCCTCACCGTTGAGTTCGGCGATACCGCGTCTCATTTGGGGGCCCACACCCACATCAGCAACGTCTTTAAGCAATAATGGCGTGCCATTTTCATCAACGCCAAGCGGGATACTCTCTAAGTCTGACACACCATCAATATAGCCTGAGGCCCGGACCATATACTCAGCTTCCGCCATTTCAACCACCGACGCCCCCACTTCCTGATTACCTCGCTGGATAGCATTTTGTATGTGAGCAAGAGGAATATCGAATGCGCGCAGCTTCTCCGGATCCACTTTCACCTGGTACTGCTTTACCATCCCGCCGAGGGCGGCAACTTCCGAAACCCCCTCGACCGTTTGCAGTTCATACTTTAAAAACCAATCCTGCATACTGCGTAACTCACTCAAATTGTGGTTACCCGTACGATCAACCAAGGCATACAAATACACCCAACCAACCCCTGTTGCATCAGGGCCTAATTGCGGTCTTGCATTAGAAGGCAGTGTCGGAGCAACCTGAGACAAATATTCCAGTACTCGCGAACGCGCCCAGTAAGCGTCTGTATCTTCGTCAAAAATGACATACACATAGGAGTCGCCGAAAAACGAATATCCACGGACGGTTTTAGCGCCGGGGACAGACAGCATAGCGGTTGTTAATGGATAGGTTACTTGATCTTCTACCACCTGCGGCGCTTGACCCGGATAGCTGGTTTTAATGATCACCTGGACATCCGACAAGTCCGGCAGTGCGTCTACGGGCGTATTCTTAACCGCAAAAGCACCAACACCCACGAGGATTAATGTCGCCAGAAGAACGAAAAAACGGTTACTCACTGACCATCGAATGACTGACTTAATCATGGTTATGCTCCTGCTCTGTCACTTGTTTTTGCTCAGGAATATGAATCGATGTGAGCTGGTACTGTTGCTTCCCGACTTGCGTTATTTCCGCATGCAAGGATAACCCCGTGCTAAGCTGAGAAAGTTCAACATCCGAAGCAACATCGAAGTCCATCGTCATTGCAGGCCAGTCCCATTCAGAAATCTCACCGTGCTCCAGCGTAACCATCGAGTGCTGAGGCATAACATTTTTAACGGTTGCTTCAACCCAGACAGCTTCGACTGATACAGCTTCATTTAACATAGTGTCGTGGCTCTCGCTATCAGTGTTAGAGTCGTGGTTCATACGTTTAAAGTCGGAAGATTTACTGGACTCAGAATCAATCAAAAACTGAGCTGAAGTAACGATGTCATCACCTGCCATAAGACCCGATAAAATTTCAACTCGCGAGCTCCCTAACCGCCCAACGTCAACATTAACTGATTTAAATTTCCCATCACCCAGTGCCAGTACAACTCGGTTCGAACCACCCATTCGGATAAGCGCTTCTTTAGGGATGATTAAGTTTTTGTCGCCTAAACCAGCCTTAATGTTAAGATTCGCAAACATGCCCGGTTTTAAAAAACCATCTGGGTTGTCGAAGAGAATTCGAACTTGTCCCGTCCGAGTTTTAGGGTTAAGTGACGGATAGACATAATCAACCTTTCCTTGCCAGTCTTTACCTGGAGCATACTCAAGGTTCATTTGAACGTCATTGCCTACCTCAACCTGGTTCAATTGCCTCTCAAAGACTTCTGCAATAACCCAAATTTTATCCAGTTGAGCAATGGTCATTAAATTCATACTCGGCGTTACAAACGCACCTTCACGCACAGTCAGTCTATCCAATACCCCGGACTGCTTTGCTTTTACCGTGATTGTTTTCTGAATTTTACGAGTTTCTTTTAACTTCTTAATCTCAGATTCAGAGACTTGCAGAGCTCTTAAGCGTTCTTCAGCGGCATCAATTAGCACCTGATTACCTCTTTGCGAGGCCAATACAAGCTCCTCTTGCGCATTAACCATTTCAGGAGAGTAAATACTGTATAAAGGCTCGCCGGCTTTAACCGAGTTACCAACCGCTTTTACGAAAAGCTTCTCAATCCAGCCTTCAACACGGGGATTTACTGTTAATACTCGGTCCTCATCAAACTGAACATAGCCAACTGTTTCGATATCTAGGTTGAGTCTCGAGGACGTGACGGTTGCAGTTGTAACCCCAAGGTTATTAATAACGTCGGGATCAATTCTCACCGTACCAGGTGAACTCTCTTCTGCATCATCGCCATAGTAAGGAATAAGGTCCATCCCCATTGGAGACTTTCCTGGTTTGTCTCGACGATAATTGGGATCCATCGGAGCCACCCAATATAACGGCTCTTTTTCTGCATTGCCCGATGAACGATCAGACACTTCAGTCGATTGCATTACATAGCCAATAGCGCCAGCGCCAACTGCAAAGCCTACAGCTAAACTTATAAGAGATTTGGTGACTGTTTTCATTTTACACTCCTGAAAGTAATAAGTAGTTTGCTTCGGCAATCAATTTTTGGCGGTTGATGGCGATTGCTAATGCATCAATTTTTGCGTCGATTTCCGCAATCTGTGACCGTACCGCCTCGGCAAAGTCGCCATCATCATTGTTGTAGGCAGTCAATGCGGCTTCAGACTGGGCGGACATTTGTGGAAGTAGCTCTTCGTGATATAGGGCAGCACGTTCATTCAAACGGTTCAGTTGTAAAAACGTACTGCGTAAATTGGCTATTAACTGCCTGGCAATCAATAACTTCTCAGTTTTTTTCGCTTCCGTTCTAAACTTTGCTGAGCGTACCTGCTTATCCTGTTTGTTATCAGTAAATAAAGGGACATCGAACGTAACCCCGGCTGACAGCAAGTTGGCACGGTCATTGCCGCTTGGATCGTCGTTTCTATGGCCATATTTCAGATTGGCTGACCATTGCGGTTTATAACCTTGCTGAGCGAGCTCGACAGACGTCTCCGACGCCAAAATGTCTTGATCGGTCGCTTGCAAAACCGGGTGTTCTTTTATCAATTCGTACAAGGCTTGTTTCGGTATTGTCGAAGGTGATAGCAATGTATTCTTCAGCGTAAGACTCGGAAGGTCATCCGGTAACCTTGATTTCGCTATAACACCTATCCATTCCGACAATTCGCTTTGAAGTCGCTCCTCTTTTTGTCGCAGTGACGTCAACCTATCATCCAGGCGTGTAAGCTCAAGTTGGGCTCTAACAACATCTTGCTGCCGTGCCTTTCCCTCGGTACTGGTATAACTCGCCTTAGCCGTCGACACTAACTGTTCAAAAAGCGCTCTATCCGATTCAAGCAAGCGAATACTTTGCTGAGAGAAAAAAACATCTAACCACAACTTGGTGACCGTTGTTTTGACTTTAGCAATGCGATCCGCTCTCAAAAGCGGTTGTTTTTGAGCTAATTGGTTTTTCTGCTTACGAGACAACGATAAAGTGTCTCCTCTGGGAAATGCTTGTGAAACACCGACGACTAACTGGGTCATTCCTTCCTGTCTTGAACTAAAACTGTCAACCGGGAAACTGGCAGCCGTGAGCGATATTTGAGGGTCAGGCAAACTGGAAGAGGCTATTGCTTCACTCGCGAATGCCTCTTGGGTTTGCTTACTTGCCGTTAACCAAGGATCTTCTTGTACAGCGATACTCACTGCTTCTTGCAAATTCAAAAGCGGCTCTTGTGCATTAACGACATTTGGCACCACTACAGTCAGAACACTTAAATAAGCCATTCTTCTTAAAAGTTTCATATTGTTACTCTAAAAAACTGTGAATTTTTAAATTAAACACAGACCAAGTTATGAGTCGGACCGTAACGAGGACGACGAACGACGTCGTAACGACAATGACCGAACCAAAGCTTATAGCTGTGCTTTTACCTGGACGATAAACGCGCCAGGAGCGAGAAATTTAGTACTTTTTAAGAGTAGATTGGGGGCCGAAATAGCGAGAGAGAGTGCTTTTCTTTAATATTCGTATCTAAGAATGAGGAAGCGTTAAAAACCAGCTTCTCAATAGGCGGAACGGTGGATTGCTCAGAATAAACGACAGTAATTGACGGGCTGTAACAATGACGCATCATTGAATCAGAGCAACAGTTATCGGTAAGAGAATGTGACACTTCGCAATCTGCAAGATCGCAAACCTGCTCAGTAGAATCGTGCATACATGCCTCTTCCGTACTGATAGTTTGTGAAAATGACATTGTTGTTACTGCCAATAGCAATAGAGCAATGATTAAACGATACATGCGAAGCTTTACTGTAAAAACATGTTAAAATAATATCTCTTTGTCTGATAAAGATCAACCGATTAAAGGAAGTACCCATAACGAGGTAATGAATCTAAGTGATAATACAGCTCCCATATCACCACCCAGATTCATCTTTAATTCAGGCATTTTTACGCGCTAAATCCCAAAGTCATCGAACCTTACTTGTTCTCGCGGAACGCCAAAGTCAGCAAGAGACTCTAACGTCGCTTTCAGCATTGGTGGAGGACCACACACGTAAACGTCCAATGTGTCTTTGTTTTCATCTGCCAACCATTTCATTGCAGTTTCGTGCACAAAGCCAGTGTGCCCGGCCCACGCATCTGATTTAGCAACCTCTGAAAGTACCGGTATATAATTTAACCGCTCATCTCTTTCGAACTCATCCCTATAACAGAGCTCTTTTTCATATCGTGCGCCGTAAAAAAAAATACAGCGACGAGGAGAGCCTGCTGCTAATTCACTTTGTATTAACGCTCTCAACGGTGCAATACCCGCGCCGCCTCCGATAAAGACTTGCGTGTGATTATTTTGTTTCGTCAGCTGAAAGTCACCAAATGGTCCAATAGCATCGACATGAGCGCCAGGCTCTAAATTACACAAGTAGTTTGAACCGATGCCTGGGGGCACCCCTTCACTTGGCGAGGGCAGTTGTCGTACGTTAAACACAAATCGAGTCGGGTGAGGCCGCGTAGCAACAGAGTAATGTCGTGACAATATTTCGTTTAAGTGTGGAATACGAAACTGCATAAACTG
Organism: Idiomarina sp.; assembly: GCF_019431395.1. Classification (NCBI taxonomy): domain Bacteria; kingdom Pseudomonadati; phylum Pseudomonadota; class Gammaproteobacteria; order Alteromonadales; family Idiomarinaceae; genus Idiomarina; species Idiomarina sp. Next base: position 526,989 of record NZ_CP080268.1, on the reverse strand, counting down.
CCCGGCCTCATAATTAACGGGCTCTGAACTCACAAAGGTAAGCTCCATAATGGATGGAGTCAGTTGACGCTTTGAATCGAGTGTTAAAGCTATATCACTAACCCCCTCATTATGTAACTTTACTTCATAATTTGTTGAGGTTCTGTGTTGGCAAGATAACCGCATCCCCGCGTCTAATTCATTGGCGCTCAATAACGCTTTTTCAGCGGCTTTAGGACTAGGTATATCGCTGCCTTGTAGTGTTACTTTACATAATCCACAAGTTCCACCTCCACCACAGCTGCTGGCAATTGGTTTCCCTTTCTGTTGAAAGTATTCTAGCCATGTTTTTTTCCGATTTGGATTAAAGTCACCGTTAGTAATATTTCGGCCTAAAAGAATTAGCCCGGATAACGAAAACCAAAGAGCGAATAACCCGGCACTCCAAATCAATAAATGATTAAAGCTTCGGCCACCAGTGTAATCCATAAAATGCAGACGAAATGCCCAGTCAGCTATTGTCCATGGTGTATTGCGATGCTCCACAACCCGGGATGACGCTTCATCGATATATATTCGGGTATTAAGATCATCCTCGATATCAATGCGGAATCCTGAGGCATTCCAGCCATTCACTTCATCGCTTCCCTTGACTCTTTCAACCCTTTCAACCTGGCCCGGTCCATTGTAGCTATTCAGCGCTAGCTGAGTCGCCAAAGCTTGGTCCGTAGACCACCGTTCACCGGTATCTGCGTTGAAGTAAAGCAAACGTCCATCTGGCAGAGACACCTGATACTGACCTACCCCGGCAACACTGACCAGTTCAATGGAGTGAGCTAAGGGGAATCGTTGATGCATTTCAGTAACATCGATTTGAGGCGCTATTTTTTTAAGTGGGGGTTCAGAGTTTTTTGAGACCATATATTGGTGGCCTGACATTCCGTGATGTCCGGTTAAGCTAAAAAATAACCCACTCACTAGCCACAAAGCGACTTGAATCACTAAAACCAAACTCACCCAACGATGAAGCCATTGCATAAACCTTATCATTGAGCACCCCCAGTCGATTTTCTCTTAAACGTAATCGTATAAAAAAGCAGGACAGTGCCCGTTATCATTAAAATAAACGTACCGATAATAAAGCCCTTTAACCACCAGGTCTCGATATCCACACGCTCGTCGTAGTCCATTATGTGTAACATCCAGGCGATATCAAACCCCCGCCAAAACGTATGTCGCTTTACCAAAAGCTCCCCGGTCGTTTCAGATAAATACAGACTGGTATTACCGAAATCGTCATAATTTACCTGCCAAATCGGTAACAAAGCACCACTCACTTCTGTTGGTGGGTTATCAGTCATGTAAACGACCGATTCAATAGCGTCGGGATCCTTCGTGTAATATTGATTCGCTAACTCTTTAATGTGTTGTTCGGTTATATCAATACGCTGCAGCGACTCCGCATTAACTAAAAACGCTCCCTCGTTACTCTCTATTTTATACACCGGCTGTAACTTCTGATTCAGCCATACGCTTTTTAACGACGTTTTTCGTGTTTCTGGATAGCGGTTCAACAGGTCATTTAAGCTTGATATTTCAACACCTTTCGGTATTGGCTGGCTTATATCCTGAACTAAGTGATCACCATGAATATAATCCAAATCGAAGAACACCATGTAAGCGCCACTGATTGTCCAAATAACCATTTGCAGGCCAAAAACCAAAGATAGCCAACGATGCCAAACTCGCCAGCTACTGGAGCGTTTCTTTTGAGTCATACCCTACCTCAAATTTAATAAAACAAAGCTGCCGCTCCCAGGGAAAAGCGACAGCCAGTCTAGTCTTTAAAAGCTGTAACGTACCTTCAGATATAACTGACGGCCTAACAAGTCATATGTCATAGTGTCAGTATTGGCGTCCGTCCAACTTTTAAAATAAGCTCTTCAAGATGACTAGAAAAGCTATAAAAAAAGTTGTCCACTTTTTTCAAAATGAAAATAATTTTTCATTTTTAATGAATTTTTACCCTTTCTGATTATTGATGCTTTTAATCTTTTGCCGACTATAATGCGTACACGAATACATAACTTTTACGTAAGGAACTTGGCTATGAGTCAATCAACTAAAAAAGCCACGCTTTACAGAATGTCGACACCTGACCACCAATGCCCTTTCGGTTTAAAAACCCGGCACTTACTTAAAGCCAACGGTTACGATGTGGACGACAACCTACTGGAAAGCCGCGAGGAAACCGACATATTCAAGGAAAAACACAACGTCGATACCACTCCACAAGTGTTTATTGGTGATGAACGCATCGGTGGGTACGAAGAGGTTCGAGCCTTTCTTGGAAAACCTCTTCCTGACCCTGACGCAACCAGTTACCGACCCGTTATTGCATTATTTATTATGACAGCGCTCCTCTCCGTAGCCACGTCGTGGTTGTCTTTTGGTCGCGCATTTACCGGACAAACCATCGAGTGGTTCATCAGTTTCTCGATGGTGGTTCTGGCCTTGCTCAAACTCCAGGACGTAGAGAAATTCTCTACCATGTTTCTCAACTACGATCTTCTCGCCAAAAAATGGGTGCCTTATGGCCGTGTTTACCCCTACGCCGAAGGCTTGGCGGGTCTGTTAATGGCAGCGGAATTTGCTCATGTCATTTCCATCCCTATTGCGTTATTCATAGGCATCGTGGGTTCTGTCTCCGTTTTTAAAGCCGTTTATGTCGACAAACGTGAGCTAAAATGTGCCTGTGTCGGTGGCTCAAGTAATGTGCCGTTAGGCTTCATTTCGCTCACTGAAAACCTCATGATGGTCGCTATGGCTATCTGGATGTTTTTTATAATGAACTAGAAAAGGAGCGCTATGCGCTCTTTTTCTTAACGCTTTTTACGTAAAAACAAAATCTCACCAGCGGCAATCAATGCCATACCGATAAGAGACGCCCAAATCACCAGCGGATCGCTCGTCCATTTCACCCATATAAAAGCGACTAAAACGATGACGTCTAGCGTGATTGCGCTGACAAGTATGTAAATATTGGCATTCACCTTTTGCCTTAGATGCCGTAATACGCCCCAGTGGATCGCAATGTCCATCACGATATAAAAAATAGCGCCCAGTGACGCAATTCGACTCAAATCGAAGAATGCCGCTAAGATCATAGCCATAACAATGGTGTAAACCAGCGTATGCTTCTGAATGGAACCTGGCATGCCAAAATGACTGTGTGGAACAAGCTTCATATTGGTCAACATGGCTAACATTCTTGAAACGGCAAACGCGCTGGCAATCACTCCTGATACCGTTGCTACAATTGCAAAAGCGACCGTCACCCATAGTCCGGTCTCGCCATAGACGGGTCTGGCTGCTTCAGAAAGCGCGTAGTCTTTCGCTTTCACAATCTCATCTATGGACAGGCTCGAGCCAACCGCCAGAGTGACCAGAACGTATATTAACGCGCAGATAATCAGCGAAATAATAATGGCACGCCCGACATTTCTCTTAGGCTCAACAATTTCACCGCCACTATTGGTTATTGTTGTAAACCCTTTGTACGCAAGTATGCTTAAAGCAATCCCCGCTAAAATACCGCCACCCGTAGCTTCTTCTGGAATAGCCGATATCGATTCAAACTGAATGCCTGAGGCCCACAAACCACCAGCCGCTAAAATGACCAACCCTAAAGTCTTAACAAAGGCCATAAAAAACGAGAACGTTTGAATAAACTGATTACTCAAAATATTGATAAAAAACGCAAAGACCAGCAAACCCACCGCCAACAAAGGGATAAGCCACTGCGCTTCAAAAGAAATTAACTGGCTGGTATAAGACGCAAATGTCCGAGCGACTAAACTTTCATTAATCACCATAGAAAAGTACATCAAGAGTGCGAATATCGCCGTCACACTTCCTTTTCCATAAGCTTTACTGAGGAACATCGCAATACCGCCCGCTGACGGATAGGCTTTCGCCAACTTAACGTAAGAGTAAGCGCTAAAGCCGGCAATGATACCGCCGCACACAAACGCCAGGACAAACCACTCTCTTGCCAGCTGAGCAACTTGTCCGGTCAGTGCAAAAATACCAGCGCCAATCATCACACCAGTCCCCAGCGACACCGCCCCCCAAAGACTCAGGCTGCTTTTCTGATAATCCTGATGTCCGTGTTCATGATCGTGTTCTGCCATAATCAGCTCCTGTGATTGAACTCAGTTGGACCAATGGATCCGGATAATTTTCCAGCCAGACTCAGTCGTATTTGATACGGTTACGGTTTCATTCATCGTTAAATCAACCTCACGCCCGTTATACTCCCCGGAAACGCTATACCGAGAAGTGATCACAGCAAGGCCATCGGCTTCTTGTACTGTCCTTTCAAGCAACTGTGAAGGAACCGCCTGGCTAAACTTAATATCTGACTTAAGGTGATGAGCACTGTACTCGGCCAAGGATCGTTCAACACCACCACCTTCAAAGATAAACACATCATTGGAAAGCACATCTTTAACGACTTCCGTGTCACCTTCAGTCAAAGCCGTTCGAAACCTATCAAGCACAACTGTCGGTTCAGATACTTCCTCGGCGCTACTGGGCGCTGAAATAAACATTACCGAAACCATAAAAACACTCACAAGTAATTTCATTCTTCTTATTCCTTACATTAACCGGGGGAAAACGCGCTGCTTAGCGCAGAGGCCAGGGTAAAAATAGTGACAGCCAATACCATTTCCGCCGTTATGGAGTTTTTGAGTCGCTTGGCGGCCGCGTTATCATTTAATTGCGGTACGAACTTTAATTTATGCAATGCGGCAACAAGGAGAATCAGCGCCACAAACACAAGTTTCGCTAGTAGTACCGTGTCATACGACGTAAGCGGCAGCTCTGGCATCCATCGCCCTGTTGCACTACGATACATAACCAAGCCCGCAATAAGGAGTATTGGAACCGCTGCAGACATATGCACACCAAAACGCTCCATAATGGCTTTCGCTTTAGCAAGCGGTACCGACGTTGCCAGCTTTCGCAATGAGTTAAGACTGCCGAACCAAACCCAAGCGACTAACAAGTGTGTTAAAAGCGCTAGCTTTCCCCACCAGACGGCGTCACTGCCGTGACCAATACTTAAAAAGCTCCATCCCATGAGTCCAATGGCGACAACATATAGCACCCACTTTATACGTTTTAGCTTAACAACGGAGTAAACAATCCAAGCAATAGCAACCGCTATCTGAAGTTGGATGAACAACCCAACAGGGCCGGTCCATATAAACTGCATGTAGGTCGTGTCAATCATGCCGGCAAAGCCTTCAGCAGCAAAACTACCGACTTTCAGAAAAAAATACAGAAGGCTTGCCAGTAATAGAAGCAACGCAACAAGGCTATTCTTTCGTTCAGACTGCTTTTTTAAACCGGACAAATAAACGATATAAGGCGAGGCGGTCATCACCGCGTTAAGCCAGAATATAAAGGCCAACGTTAAAACGCTGGCCACACTCCAAAGGGTCATCATTTCACCTCAAAGCTAAAATCACCCGATATTTTATGACTGTCCCCACCCATTGCCGTCCAATAAACCGTATAACCACCTGACGCCAAATTGTTTTTAACAGCAATTTCGTACGCTGCTTTGGGAGTCATGCTCATCGAAAAGTCCAGCGGATGCATTTTACCGTCATCTGAGTGCAGCATAATTTTAGCCAGACGAACATCACCGGAAAAATTCATCGTAATTTCCGTTGGTGACTCGGACAAAGTCGCACCGTCCTCCGGGCTACTGGATGTTAGGCCGACGTGAGCGCTGGCCCATGCACTAAAAAATAACGTGGTACCGAAGGCTAACTTAAGTATGTTTTTCATGTTGTTTCCTCTTTGTTTATTATCAATTAAAACCAAACTCTGGCCCCAAGGACCACGCCTGTTTCTGTGGTGTCCTCACCCATTCGTTTCATTTCATCTGCCGTGTTGCCTAACGCGCCGTTCCAATAAACACCAATGTAGGGTGCAAACTCACGACTGATTTCGTGACGATAACGCAACCCCACACGCAAGTTGCTCAAGCCACTTTGCCGTTCATATTTGTCTGAATCTGTCAGGTTGGCTGTTAACTCAATGCGAGGTTGTAAGTACGAGGTTTGTGTTAACTGCCACTCGTACTCGGTTTCGCTAACAAATTGGACATCGCCTTCTTCGTTCATCATCAAAGAATTATCCATTTCAAACCAGTACGGCGCCAAACCCATAAAACTTAAGACCGCATAGTTTTCCATCGAGGCATCCGACGATAAGGTACCTCGCGTACCAATACCGGCCTGAAACGACCAAAACGGAGACACCAAGTATCCATACAGCAGTTCGGCACTTTCCAAGTCAGTGGGCTCACCGTCGTCTTGAACATTCTCCCCTTCACTCTTGAAAACAGCTCGGTGATAGTCACCGCCATACCAAGCCATCATGTCCCAGACGGCTAGGTTCTCTTCCTCGTTGGTTCGCGTTAACTCCAACCGATCGAACAGTACTTGCCCGGTGTAATATTCTTTGACGGGTTCAGGCCAGTCCTCTTTCGCATGTCCGGCGACTGCTAAACCTGGCAACAACGCCGCACCCACTAATAATGATTTACCGTACATAATTGTCCTCCTTATGCGACATTGACCACACGGAACATACCCGCTTTCATGTGATACAACAGGTGACAGTGGAACGCCCAACTACCCGGCGCGTCTGCCGTTATCAATAACGACACTTTTTCGCTCGGCTTCAGGCTAATCGTATGTTTGCGTGGGCGTGGATACTGTCCGTTTTCAAGTTCCATCCACATACCGTGTAGGTGTATGGGGTGGTCCATCATCGTATCGTTTACCATCACCAACCTCAGTCGTTCTCCATGATGAAACTGAACCGGGCCATCCACTTCGGTAAACTTCTTCCCGTCGAAAGACCACATGTAACGCTCCATATTACCCGTTAAGTGCAGCTCTATCTGTCGTTCGGGCTCCCGCGTATCCGGCCATTCATGCGCGCCGACCAAGTCGGTATACACTAAGACTTTATGATCAACGTCTTCCAATCCAATCCCGGGTTCATGCAAACGGCTTACCGGGTTTGTAGCAATCATAGCCGCCCCGGCGCCATGTCCGGACTCACGGTGTTTGATTTTAATGTTTTCGACCGGGAGCTCTTTTTTGTGTGTCATTTTATGCGTCATATGGCTGTTATTGCCGCCCATATGCTTCATATTCATGCTATTCCCTTTCATATCACCGGACATCGCCATCGCTCCCATGCCCATAGCGGCCATGCCTCGCTCAGGAACTTGCCGTAGTTCAGGCACTTCAGCCTCAAGACCAAGTTCCGGCGTTAATGTACCTCTGACATAACCACTTCGATCAAAGCTCTCAGCATAAATAGTGTAAGGCTTGTTTTGCTTAGGCTGGACAATTACATCGTAGGTTTCCGCCACACCAATGCGGAACTCGTCAACTGGCACTGGCTTCACAGGCTGCCCGTCAGCGGCCACTACCGTCATTTCCAACCCAGGGATCCTCACATCGAAATAACTCATTGCCGAACCATTAATGATACGCAGGCGTACTTTTTCACCAGGCTTAAACAATGCTGACCAGTTCATCTGTGAATCGCGGCCATTCATCAGGTAGGTATAAGTACTGCCCGTCACATCCGCAATATCACGGGGGCTCATTCGCATTTGCCCCCACATTTCTCGTTGCTTCCAGGTTTTCTCTAACCCTTGCTGTCGCACGTCCTCGAAGGTCTCAAATATCGTACGTTTTTGATAGTTATAGTACCCCTCCGCAACTTTCAAGTTACGAAACACGGTATCCGGATCTTCGAATGTCCAGTCGCTGAGAATAATGGTATGTTCTCGATCAGCACCAATGTCTCCGTCTTTCGGTTCAATCACTAACGGCCCCAGGTGTCCCAATTGCTCCTGCAAACCGGAATGGCTGTGATACCAATAAGTTCCGTTTTGCTCGACATCGTAGCGGTATTTGAACGTTCGTCCTGGCTTTATCCCTTCGAAAGATACGCCAGGCACGCCATCCATATTCTCCGGCAATATAATTCCGTGCCAGTGAATTGACGTGTCTTCCGACAACCGGTTAGTCACATTTAGCTTTGCTCGCTGCCCTTCTTTTAAACGAATCAAAGGGCCCGGCATTTGGCCATTGATGGTTATTGGTGCTCCTACTTTATTTCCCACGAGCAGTGGGGACTTTGCAATGGTCAGATCAATCTCATCGTTTGTCAGGATCTGATCTTTAAAACTGCGTCCCTGAGGAGCAGCCCAAGTTGGGGCTACTTTGGCGATTGCTAAAGCAGACGCCACAGTGAATGCAGATTTAATAAACTTTCGACGCCCTTTGTTAAACTCATTGCTCATTATGACGCTCCTCTTTTGAGGTTAAATTTTGATAACGTTGAACGTCCTGTTCCTTATCAGACGGCTCATCAGAAACCGATGATTTAAACCCTTTAATCGCACTACCAAGATCGGAGCCCAGGGTTCGTAGCTTTTTGCTACCAAAAAGAAGGATGACAATAACTAGTAAAATTCCTAGCTGAACCATACTCAAGCCGCCAAAACCCATATCTAAAGCCCTCCATTTGAGAGTGCTTGCTGCTGCTCTAAACTTGCTATCTGCTTATAAGGTGTAATTGAACCGTCCTCTTTGATTTCATAGACCGTATACGGTTGAAACCGAGTACCCATTTCCATACCAACAGACCCTACCGGCATGCCAGGAACAGTTAATCCAATGCCATTGGCTGACTTTTTCCCAGCTAAATAATGAGAAACCAATGTAGGAGGAACGTGCCCCTCAAAGACATAGCCATTACTAGAAATAGCGGTATGACAGGATTGGACCTCGGCACTAATACCGGAGTCACGTTTTCGTTGGGTCAGGTTGTTCGGATGTTGTACGGACACACTAAAGCTATCGGGTAAAGCTTGTAACCACTTTTCACAGCAACCGCAGTTGGGATCTTTTAGAACGGTTAGTTGCTGCTCTTCTACATCGGTTGCAGATACAGACACGGAAAATAGCATCGCCAAAACAGCGATATTGCGTTTGATAGACATAATTATTCACCGATTAATAAGTTTTAAGGAAACACGCCGAGCGTGTGTTAAATTTCTAGTAACTTATTAAGCGGTAATTATTGGGGGACGGAATAAATTAGACGCGTGTTTAGCACGAATGGAGGTGTCAACGGGCGCATCGACTTTGGCAGAGAGATTAACTGCAGTGGCATTAACCGAAGAAGACTGTCCGACAAACAAAACCGAGCCGCCGGAGCAATGCCGAATGGTCATGTCAGCACAGCACGAGTTATGCTTTTGCGCCTCATGTTCACAATCGCTTGCGTCTGCTTCCTGCATCATGCTGTGCTGCATTTGGCTGTTATCATGGCATGCGTGAGCATCTGCCGTTTGCGAAAACGACATCGACACCAATAGCACTGTCATTAATAACAGAATTCGAATTAGCACGAGCACCCTGCTTTTTGCAATTTAATAAACTTTAGTCTAACGTCATTTTTACGCATGTCAAATAAGGAGCAGATAATGATGAATCACGAAATGTTCGCAGGTATGGGCTTTCTATGGATGCTGATTGTGGGAGCTATTTTTATTGTTCCCGCATGGCGTATCTGCCAACGAGTTGGCTACCCTGGTCCATTGGGTCTTCTGATTGTTATCCCTATCGCAAATATCATTCTTCTTTACTTTATAGCGTTCGGCCCATGGAAAAATGTTGATAAATAGCTAATTCACTTTAACCAAAGCAACAAGTATAGCTTTTCATCTCTGATCAGAAGCACGAATTTATTTGCCACTACACGTTCACAAGTTGCAGACCACTATAGCTATGTTCAACGTGTTAAGCGAGTATTGGGCATAGCCAAAAAGTTAAAAGATTCATTTGTGAAAAAGCTTTCAATCAAAAAACTAAAGCTGAAGTTTTAGTAACAAGGTAAGTAACACGCTTGAATCTTAATATTTTTTATCCACTATAAAACAATAAGTTATTAGATCTTATCGATTCCGCCTCCGAGCTAAAAAACAGCAGACACCTTCTAAGTTAAAAGCTGCCGGCATCTTTTCTAAAAGCCTCATCCAAATACCCCCCCCACCACTGCATCAATTCACGGCGACGCTCAAGGTAATCCGCACGGTTATAAGCACTTCGCACTTGGTTAGGATCACCATGCGCCAGCGCTGATTCGATCAGGTCAGGATCTTTGCCCTCCTCGTTCATAATGGTGCTGGCTAAAGCCCTCAAACCATGGCTAACGAGTTTATCCTGGTAACCCATACGTCTTAACGCCATATTGGCTGTTTGGCTGTTAATGGACGTTTGTGGCTTTCGCAGTGAGATAAATATATGTTCGTATTGATCGCTTACGCTCTTCATGTCCTCCAGCACCCTCAATGCCTGTTCACACAGTGGAACTGTGTGCTGGCGACGCTTTTTCATCCGTTCAGCCGGAATCAACCAATTAGCTTGGCCGTCATCAAGCCATTGGATCTCACTCCATTTAGCGCCAGCAGCCTCAGATGGCCTGGTCATTGTTAGTAACTGCCATTTAATAACCTGCCGAGTAATATACGTAACGTTGGTTTCATGGAGCTTTCTTAGGAAGTCAGGGAGCTCTTTTGCGGTAATTGTCGGTAAATGCTGCTTCTTGGGCTTCTTGAAAGCAGATTTGATGGCAGCGATTGGATTTCCAGTAATTAATTTTTTAATGACAGCGTAATTCATTATCTCGTTTAACCGCTGAATTACACGTTTAACGGTTTCCAACCGCCCTGTTTTCTCAACCGGTCGTAATACATCAATGACCGTTTGAGCACTTATCTGGCTAACCGGCGTTTCACCTAAACGGTTAAATACATGTAGCTCTAACGATCGCCAAATATCATCAGCGTAGTCAGCAGTCACCTCACTTTTTTTGACCTCGAACCATTCTTCAGCAACTTTTCTCAAAGTCGCGTTCTCTGAGTAGCGTTGTGCCGCTCTTTCTTCCTCTCTGGCAAGCTTAGGGTCTACCCCTTCAGCAACTTGGCTTCTAGCAGCTTCTGTGAGCTCACGGGCTTTTTTAAGGCTCATATCGGGGTAGCTACCCAGCCCCATATTCACGCGCTTCTTTGTCGTCGGGTGAATGTAATTGAAGTTCCAAAGCTTAGAACCATTCACTCTCACTCGCAGCTGTAAGCCTTTCCCATCGGACTTAACGTAGTCCTTGTCTTTAGGTTTGAGTTGTCTGACGGCTGTATCCGTGAGCCCAATAGTAGAGCACGCCATAAGCATATCTCCCTTCGATGTATTCCAAAGAGTTTACCCAAAATCGCTTGGAATACAAATTGGAATACTAAAAACTCAGGCTGGGGCTGGTTTTCTTGGGATAAGCTGGGAAAGCAAACGCCTATGAAAACCTTATTTTACGTGGCTTATAAAGAAAAAAGGGGATGTCGTGAGACATCCCCTTTTATGGAATTGGTGGAGCTGGCGGGAGTTGAACCCGCGTCCGCAATACCTACATCCTCGGTCCTACATGCTTATTCAGTCTTTTTATTAACCAGCATGACGCCGACTGACAGGCTTCAACTACTGGCGAGTCCGATTGAGTTTAACGCTTCAGCTCCGGACAAAGCATCCACGCGAGTCTATCTTAGGTCGAGCCGTCCTGATCCAGTCTCGTAGACAAAGCGCTGGGGGACGGGCTTAGCGGGTTATTAAGCCGCTAGAGCGTAGTTGTCGTCGTTTGCAACTATAAAGTTGAGGCTTTTTACGAGGCCAGCCTCACCTCGGCATGCACCTTGGGTTTCGTGTATCCCGTCGAATCCTGATCAGCCCCAAAGTTTTCTGTCAGTTCTTAATGACGTGATGTTGTTACTATACCTGAGACACCGTTTAAGCGCTATAAGTTCCGCACTTAAACGGTTATTTATTACCCGATAGCGACTTATGCGGCCATATACAGCACTTTTTCGACCAATTTACTGATACCAGCTTCGGCATCCGGTAAATTTTCGGCCAGCATATAAGCCGGTGTGGTCACCAAACGGTGATTATCATCGACCACGATATCGCGTACATCACAGTCCACGTGTTCGCCGCCCATTTTATTAATGGCGGCGGCAACATCCGCGTCGTTACCCACGGTCACACGCACGCCCTGACCGTATATGTACGGCAACATGACCGGTGCAATACACAAATAGCCTGCCGGTTTACGGGCGTCTTTAAAGGCTTTTCCGACGTGCTCAACTTGCTCGTTCAGCATCATTTGGTCGCCTTTAAAAGCGAAGTCACAAAAGTTTTTCGCAACACCAAACCCGCCGGGTACGATTAGCGCATCGAATTCACTCACGTTAAGTTCGCTTAACGGCTTAACGTCACCACGAGCGATGCGAGCCGCTTCTTGTAAAACGTTGCGCTTTTCGCTGCTTTCCTCACCGCTTAAGTGATTAATCACCTGAGTCTGTTGCGTATCTGGTGCAAAACACTGATACGAAGCGCCCTGCTTGCTAATATGCAGGAGTGTTAACACCGCTTCATTCACTTCGGCGCCATCAAATACGCCTGAACCTGCTAATAACACTGCTACGTTTTTCATCACAATACCCTTTTGATTCGTATCCTTTTATGTACTTAGTCCGCTTCGATGTGCTTGTCGTGCTCATCGCGCCACTTCCATTCGTTTTCCAGTGTGGCGGTTGGCTGCAGCATCGCAAACTCCAAATCCTCAATGGTTTCGCCGTCTTTCAAGCGCTTAGGCATATCAGGATTAGCCAACGCTTTCTTGCCCAACGCCAGCAACGCATTGGGATAATGCGCGGCAATATGCTCATAGTTACTTTCGTCGATACCGCCATTTACGATTAACGGGATATCGCTAAATTCCTGCACGATTTCAGCCAGCGTCTTGTTGCTACCGCCTTTAAATGGCTTACGGCTAACCTCTGTGTCTGTGGTATGAATATAGTCGATGCCGGCTTCTTTCAAGGCCTTAACCAGCTTTATCATGGCGTCTTCCCCTTCCGACCACTGATAATCCGGATCGGTGACGGTAATCTGGCTGAGTCGAATACCGACAATAAAGTTGTCACCTTTAGCCGCGTCTTTACAAGCCTTAGCGACCATCGCCACAAATTTTAACCGGTGGCCAATGTCACCGCTCCACTGGTCACCGCGCTGATTAAAATGTTCGCTTAAAAATTCATTCAACAGATAACCATTAGCCGCGTGCAGCTCGACACCATCAAAGCCGGCTTCTTCCGCCCGGTTAACAGAGCCGACAAAACCCTGCATCACTGCATCAAAGTCGCTTTCATCCATCGCTTTGGGTGTTTTCCAGCCGTCGCTTTCACCGTATAATGCCAGCGGTTCGCCTTTGGGTTTTACTTCGCTCGGCGCGATCGGCGTATCCGTGTATTCGTTGTGTTGAAACTGTGCGCCGGCATGCATTAATTGCATAATGAATTTGGCGCCGTGCTTGTGCACGCGCTCAACGACTTGCTTCCAGGCATCGGTTTGCGGTGCATCAGTAATGCCCGGCTGGTTAACATAGCCCTGACTTGCCTGGCGGTCGGTATACACGCCTTCGCTGATAATCAGCGGCCAACCGCCCTCAGCAAAGCGCGCATAATAGTCACCCATCAACTCGGTAGGTTTACCCTTGCTGTCAGCGCTGGTGCGCGTCATTGGTGCCACCACAAAACGGTTACCTAGTTTATGACCTTTTAACTCGAAATCATCAAATGCAGAGCTCATTCTTCAATCCTTATACCATCGCTATTGTTATATGCCCATAAGCATAGCTGTTGTGATGGGTTACGCTTAAATCAAGCGGTTTTGATCACTTTGCTCACTTAATCGCCTGTAAAACCACCGCTGCTTTTTGCTTACGACCACCGTAGCCAAAAGCCTTGTTAAAGGTAGTGATGGGTATAGGCAGATACTGTCGCTGGGTCGATGACTCCCAGGGCAAGGTATCGTAATCGGGATCGTTGATATAAACGAAGTCGTCGTCTGCCGCACAAATCAGCACCCAATGCGGTGCCCGCACACCATCAAACTGATAGGTTGATATCAGTGCCATAACCAATGCGCCATTGGCGAGGTCTTCTTTTAGCAGTTCGAGCGTGTAATCCCGCACATTAATCGGCACGCCCTGTGCCTGCAAAAAGTTCATGTCCGCGGCCTGAATACGCTGCATAACATCTTTTTTTTGCACTTGCCGAACGGACTCAATAAATAGTGGACTATCGGTGTTCACCTCGACTCGTGCCGACAACCCACGATGATAAGCCGCCCGGGCCAAACCATGCGGGCCACAGCCTCCATGTCCGGAGGTCATGTAAATGGTGGTCGCTTCACGCCAGATTTCTAATTCTTCCGCGGCGGGGTCAGTACTTGGCCGATCAAAATAATCCATAGCCATCAGCAAGCTAGCCGGGCCACAGGTAAATTCAGTAGTTTGCGTTAACATGGGAACATATTCATCGGTAGCGCCGACGCCGCTGTCATCGCCCAACTCGTAACGCGGCAATAGTTTTTGCATGACCAGTGCGTCGGTCGACTGACCGCTACTGGGGGGATAATAGGCTTCACGCAATTCTATCAAGCGAAATCCCTCGCCACGGAATAGCTGCTCGGCGCGCTGGTTAGATGTAGCTATTTCTGTGCGTAAAAACAAGCAATGGCGTTCATCGGCCAAGTGCTCCGCCCACTGCAAAAGTTTTTGACCATAACCCATGCCTTGTACTGCAGGTGCCAACACCAGCGCATACAAGCGGGCAAGATTGGTGCTGTTGCGGTACAACAATACCGTGTAACCCTGCACCTTTTCATTAGCATCAACAGCAACGTAAAAGTCAGCGCTGGGCGCATCAATAAAGCGTCGAAAGCTACGCCGGCTAATCGCATCATCAGGAAACGTACCCTGTTCCAGTGCAACAACGGCGTCAAGGTGCGAAACTTGGGCGGGAATAAAGTTAATCAAGGCACAATCCCTAAAATGAAACCGGTTTTACAGTACCTTTTTTACCACATTTCGTGCTAAACTTGCGCGCAAATTTTGAGCCTGTTAAGGAATTTTCGTGAGCGATAACAAACCCTCTCTAAGCTACAAAGACGCAGGCGTCGATATTGACGCTGGTAACGCCCTGGTTGACCGTATCAAAGGGGTCACAAAACGGACGGCGCGCCCTGAAGTGATGGGGAGCATTGGTGGTTTTGGCGCGCTTTGCGAACTGCCCGAAGGCTACAAAAAACCGGTATTGGTATCCGGCACAGATGGCGTTGGTACTAAGCTCCGCCTGGCGATTGACTTAAAACAGCATCGCGGTGTGGGTATCGACCTGGTCGCTATGTGCGTTAACGATTTAATCGTACAAGGTGCAGAACCGCTATTTTTCCTTGATTATTACGCTACCGGCAAACTTGATGTCGATGTAGCCGCTGACGTTGTCACCGGTATTGGCGATGGCTGCGAACAATCAGGCTGCGCACTTATCGGCGGTGAGACGGCGGAGATGCCGGGCATGTACGAGCACGGTGATTACGATTTAGCCGGCTTCTGTGTTGGCGTGGTCGAAAAAGAAGACATTATCGATGGCTCAAAAGTTGCCGAAGGCGACGCGCTGATCGCGCTGGCCTCCAGCGGCCCGCACTCTAACGGCTATTCTCTGATCCGCAAAATTATTGAAGTCAGCGGTGCTGATTTAGAATCAGACTTGCACGGCCGTACACTGGCTCAGCACTTGCTTGAACCAACGCGTATCTACGTTAAATCGGTGCTTGAATTAATAAAACAGGTGCCGGTGCACGCGCTATCACACATAACCGGCGGCGGTTTCTGGGAGAATATCCCACGAGTTTTGCCAACCGGTGCTAAAGCGGTAATCGATGGTAACAGCTGGGACTGGCCGGTCATTTTTGACTGGTTAAAAGAGAACGGTAACGTCAGCATGAAAGAGATGTACCGCACCTTTAACTGTGGCGTAGGCATGGTCATTGCGGTTCCGCAGGAGCATGCTGAGCGCGCCGTTGAAGTGCTGACCGCGGCCGGCGAAACTGCCTGGAACATTGGTCATATTGCCAACGCCGATGATGCCGACGAGCAGGTTGAAATTCTGGCTGACGAGACTCGTTAAGGCGCTTTGATGAAACGTATTGTAGTTCTGATTTCGGGAACCGGCTCTAATATGCTGGCTATTCAGCAGGCCTGCGAAGAAGGCCGTATTGCCGGGCAGATCGTTGCAGTTATTGCCAATAAGGCATCGGCAAAGGGTCTGGAAAAAGCCGCTGCTAAAGGTATTGATACAGAAGTGCTGTCGCACAAGGCGTTTGCAAGCCGCGAAGCCTATGACGCAGAACTTAATGTCCTGATCGACAGCTATCAACCTGATTTAGTCGTATTGGCCGGCTTTATGCGTATTCTGACCGGAGAATTTACCCGCCATTATGAAGGCCGCATGCTGAATATTCACCCGTCTTTGCTACCTAAGTATAAAGGTGTCAACACGCACCAGCGGGCGCTGGATGCGGGCGATAAAGAGCATGGTGTAAGTGTACATTTTGTTACCGAAGAGCTTGATGGCGGACCGGTTGTACTGCAAGCCAAAGTGCCGGTGTTTGATGGTGACACGGTTGATGATTTGCAGGCGCGTGTGCATGAACAGGAACACCGTATTTACCCGCTAGTGGTTAATTGGTTCTGTCAGCAACGACTTAAACTTGAAGGCGGCCGCGCGACACTCGACGGTCAGCCATTAGGTGAACACGGCTACGCGGCAGATTAATAATGTAGCTTGCGCCTGAGGCGCAAGTTATCTATTCAATTTTTCCAACGTCATGGTGGCTTGTTCGTCACCCTCTTTGAATTGCTGCATTTTCACCAGCAGGTAGTCGAGTTCGGGTGCGAACCAAAAATAGGTTTGGCGCCGGTTATTTTCGCGTACCCTTTCGACTTTTACCGTATCTAACTGACCGTATGGCGTGCTGATCTGCTCTTCGCCAAGCACCGCAAAGCGGTATTCATCCGCTTGTCCTTTTTCATCGATAATGTCATACACGTAGGGCGCATTATCGGCTGCCACGTCTAAACGTAGTTTTTCAATTACGCTGGCTTCGTCATATAGCGCCCCCTGCCAATCGATGTCGACCAGCCGCCCGCTATCAACATTCTTTACTTCCTGCTCATCAGCATCAAAACTGGCATGAAACGATTTATCAGACCCTGTACCTGTGCGCATGTATAAAAACTCGATCGGATCAAAACGCTGGTGTTCTTCATTATAGGTAAACACCGAGCGGGTCTCGCGAACGTCAGACAAAATAAACCAGGAGATATCGGTTTTACCCCGCAGCTGCCATTCACCATTGGGCGAGGTTTCGAGCATCCTGTAGCCTTCGCCGTAGTCACTGCCACCACGAGTTACTTTGTAATGGGCTTCGTACGGGGCCAGTTTAACCGGCTCCGCGACAGCGGCGATTGCGGTAAGCGCTAAAAACATCGTTAACGCTAGTTTCATTGAATACTCCTTATCGATTGCGCTCGCGCAAAATGCGCGAGTTACATGCTTGAGGGCTCTCGGGCACGATGCGCGAGTTACATAGCATGCAAAGTACAGTTTCCACTCAATCTGACCATTATTTCAAACGCTTGTTCAATTTTCACTTGAAATTGCAATCCGTCTGATCTACTTTGCACGTATTACTGGTCAGACCTCTAAAAATCGGAGAAAGCTATGAGTGTCGCACTGTGGATCATCGCAACGTTAGTTGTTGCCGGTGTATTAGTATACAAACGAACCAGCCTGATGGCGTTTAGCCTGGGCATGGTCGTCATGTTCGCCATTGGTGGACTGTTTGACATTGTTGGCCCCGTTTTGTGGATCCTGTTGGCGATTGCCCTGGTACCGCTTAACGTAACATCAATTCGTCAAAACTTCCTGACCAAGCCCATTCTTAAGGCTTACCGCAAAGTTATGCCAGAAATGTCTGACACCGAGCGTGATGCCTTAGAAGCAGGTACCGTTTGGTGGGATGGTGATTTATTCAGCGGTGCCCCCGACTGGAAAAAACTATTAAACGTACCTAAAGCAGAACTCAGCGCAGAAGAAAAAGCGTTTTTAGACGGTCCGTGTGAAGAAGTTTGCAAAATGCTGGACGACTGGGAAGTCACGCACGAACTGACCGATATGCCCGAAGACGTCTGGCAGTATCTGAAGGACAATAAGTTCTTCGCCATGATCATTAAAAAAGAATACGGCGGTCTGGAGTTTTCTGCTTACGCGCAATCGCGTGTGCTGCAGAAGCTAGCCGGCGTAAGCACCGTACTGGCATCAACCGTTGGTGTACCTAACTCATTAGGTCCGGGCGAGTTGCTGCAACACTATGGTACTAAAGAACAGCAAGACCATTACTTGCCGCGCTTGGCCAGTGGCGACGAAATCCCGTGTTTCGCGCTGACTAGCCCGGAAGCAGGTTCTGACGCGGGCGCTATTCCTGATTCAGGCGTGGTCTGTAGAGGCGAATGGAACGGCGAAGAAATCGTCGGCATCAAACTGAATTTTAATAAGCGCTACATTACCCTTGCACCTGTAGCTACTGTTCTGGGTTTAGCATTCAAGATGTACGACCCGGATGGCTTGTTAGGTGAAACCAAGGAATTAGGCATAACTTGTGCGCTAATTCCGCGTGATACCGATGGCGTAGAAATTGGCCGTCGCCACTTCCCGCTAAACGTACCATTCCAGAATGGTCCAATCCGCGGTAACGACGTGTTTGTACCACTGGATTACATCATTGGTGGCGCTAAAAATGCCGGTAAAGGCTGGCGCATGCTGGTTGAATGTTTGTCAGTCGGCCGTTCAATTACGTTGCCTTCTAACAGTGCCGGTGGCATCAAGCAAATGGCCCTGGCTACAGGTGCCTATGCCCGCATTCGCCGCCAGTTCAAACTGCCTATCGGTAAAATGGAAGGCGTAGAAGAGCCAATGGCTCGCATCGGCGGTAACGCGTACTTGATGGACGCCGTTACAACACTTTCTACCAAAGGTATTGATTTAGGCGAGAAACCCGGTGTTATCGGCGCTATTGCCAAATACCACATGACCGAGAAACTGCGTGCTTGCATGGATGATGCGATGGATGTACACGGTGGTAAAGGTATTTGTTTAGGTCCGAATAACTATCTGGGTCGCGGTTATCAGGGGATACCTGTTGCGATTACCGTTGAGGGTGCAAACATCCTGACTCGTAATATGATGATCTATGGTCAGGGTGCAATCCGTTGCCATCCATTCGTATTAAAAGAGATGGAAGCGTCAGCTAAAGACGGTTCTGCAGCACTTGCCGAGTTTGATGAAGCAGTATTCGGCCACATCGGTTTTGCAGCCAGTAACTTTGTTCGCTCATTATTTTACGGCTTTGGCGGTTATCGTCTGAGTACCGTACCGGGCGGCAACGCAACTAAGCGTTACTTCCAGCAAATGAACCGCTTTAGTGCCAACCTGGCGTTGTTGTCAGATGTTGCAATGGGCGTGCTGGGCGGCAGTCTTAAGCGTAAAGAGCGTATTTCTGCTCGTTTAGGTGACATGCTGAGCTACCTGTATATCGGTTCTGCAGTTCTGAAGCGCTTTGAAGACCAGGGTCGTTTAAAAGATGACGAGCCACTGATGCATTGGGCAATGCAGGATACCCTGTATAAATTACAGGAAGCACAATTAGCGATGCTCGATAACTTCGGTGGTGTTGGTAGCGCGATGCGCGCCATTATGTTCCCGTTAGGTCGCATTGCTAAGCGTCCAAGCGATAAAAATGACCATAAGATTGCGCGTATGCTGATGGAACCGGGTGAAACCCGTTCACGTCTGGGCGAAGGCCAGTTCTTAAGCGCTGAAGGCCACTTTGGCTTCTTAGAGCAGACCTTGCAGGACATGATTGCCTGTGAGCCTCTGCACAGCAAAATCTGTAAAGCAGCCGGCGAGCGCTTTACCTTTACGCAGCTTGATGCATTAGCGGATCGCGGTCTGGAACTGGGCGTTATCAGCGATGACGAAGCGGAGCTATTGCGTCGCACCGAAGTCGGACGCCTGCGTACCATTAACGTTGACGACTTTGATCCGGCCGATTTACTGGCTGGTCAGGCAGCGTTTGATTACGCACTTAAAAATCTAGCTAAGGGCGAAGCTGCATAAGCTACGCGTAAAAATTAGCCAATTTAAAAAGCACCTTTCGAGGTGCTTTTTTTATGCGGTTTTTTTAGCAATAAAAGTTCGGTAGAATCGAGCGCTGATTTTTAAATTATTATAACAAGAGTCGTCTTTATGCAGTCTTCGAATAACAGTTACGACGATACCAGCAAACGCGGTTGGTTTACCCGCTTTCTTGATGGTGTTGAATGGTTAGGTAACCTCCTGCCCCACCCGATTACGCTTTTTGCCATGTTCTGTGTGTTCATCATTATCGCCAGTGGCATCGCGGCCTACTTTGGCGTTAGTGCAATTGACCCGCGCGATGGCGAAACCGTGATCGAAGCGGTCAGCCTGATGACCGCCGAGGGTGTGCAAAAGATGGTGACAAATTTAGTCACTAACTTTACCGGCTTCACGCCACTAGGCACGGTGTTGGTGGCATTACTGGGTGTGGGTGTCGCCGAGCGCTCCGGGCTTATTTCAGCTGCCATGCGTGGCCTGGTAATGAAGGCACCGCCACAATTGATTACGGTTACCGTAGTGTTCGCCGGTGTTATCTCGAATACCGCCTCAGAGCTTGGCTACGTCGTTTTAGTGCCGTTAGCTGCGATGATATTTTACGGCCTTGGACGTCACCCATTGGCCGGACTTGCGGCAGCCTTCGCCGGGGTCTCTGCCGGTTACAGCGCTAACTTGTTAATTGGTACTGTCGATCCGCTGCTTTCCGGTATCACCGCCGAGGCCGCACGTATCATCGACCCCGAATACAGCGTCGGCGCTGAAGCAAACTGGTACTTTATGATGGTGAGTACCTTTTTAATTGCCATTTTGGGCGCGCTGATTACCGATAAAATCGTTGAGCCCAAACTGGGCAAGTACAACGATGAAGAGGCCTCTATAGACTTATCCGATCAATCATCGATGGATCCGCTCTCTAAACAAGAGAAAAAGGGCCTGATATACGCCGGTATTAGCGTACTGATCATCAGCGCCATTTTGGCTTTAACTGTTGTGCCTGAATGGGGCATTCTGCGCCACCCGGAAACCGGTGAGGTTAAAGGTTCGCCCTTCTTAAAAGGCGTGGTCGTTTATATTTTCTTCTTCTTTGCGATTCCTGGTTTTGTCTACGGCCGGGCAGTTGAAACCATGAAAAATGACCGCGATGTCATTGATGCCATGTCGCACAGCATGAGTACCATGGGCATGTATATCGTGCTGGTATTCTTCGCTGCGCAGTTTGTTAACTTCTTTAAGTGGACTAACTTTGGCACCATCTTTGCCATTAACGGCGCCGAATTCCTTACCAATATGGGATTAACCGGACCGTTGCTGTTTGTTTTCTTCATTATGATTTGCGGTTTCGTTAACCTCATGCTGGGCTCGGCTTCGGCACAATGGGCTATTACCGCGCCTATCTTCGTACCTATGCTGATGTTGGTCGGTTACGCACCGGAAGTTATCCAGGCGGCTTATCGTATCGGTGATTCAGTAACTAATGTTATTACGCCAATGATGAGCTATTTTGGCCTGATATTAGCCGTTGCCGCCCGTTATAAGAAAGATTTGGGGATTGGAACGCTGATCGCGATGATGCTGCCCTACTCGATTATTTTCTTTATCGGTTGGACTATTCTGTTCTTTATTTGGGTATTTGCCCTGGGTATGCCGGTTGGCCCCGAAGCGCCAACCTACTATACGCCCTAATTCATCGATTATGCGCCGGCTTCGGCCGGCGCCTCGGGTCTACGCATAATCGTGTAACAAGCGACGGCAACTAACCCCGCGCCACTGATCACCCAGGCCATGGCATAATCACTGAAGCTACTCACGTAATTAACGCCCATCGATACCAGCCCCGCAATCAGAAACTGCAAACTACCGGTTACTGCAGATGCCGAACCCGCCCGCTCCTGGTGATTTGTCAGCGCACCTGCCATGGCGTTAGGGAACACCAATCCGAGCGTCGAAATATAGGCAAACAAAGGAATTAACACGCCCCACAGTGGCGCCTGCAACAATGCCGCAATACCCATACTAACCGATACCATGGCCAGTAACGGCAACGACACATTCAGTATTTTGCGTGACGCATAACGTTTAAGTAACCAGCCATTGAGTTGCGCAAAACCGATAATGCCGATGGCGTTAGCACCAAATAGCCAGCTATAAAGCGTGGGGCTTAAGCCAAACACTTCGATAAATAGCATCGGTGAGCCCGTGATATAAGCAAACAATCCCGACTGTGCAATGCCGCCGGTTAGCGAGTAGCGTAAAAACTCGCGATCTTTAAAAACCTGCCAGTAAGTTTTGCCGCTATGCCGCATGCGCACGTCATAACGACGCCCGCGAGTTTCCGGTAAGGTCAGGTGAATAGTGAACGCACAGGCCACACCCAGTGCAGCGACAATCCAAAATAGCGCGCGCCAGCCCATAAACTCAGTAACATACGCGCCGAATAAGGGCGCTAGTATAGGTGCTACACCCATGACTAAAATAAGAAACGAGAATACCCGCGCCGATGCTTGCGGTGTATACAGATCCCGCACCACGGCCCGGGCAATTACGATACCCGCACAGGCACCGATAGCCTGGAAAAAGCGCATCGCGATCAACCATTCAATATTAGGCGCCCAGGCACACGCAATTGAGGTAACGACATAAATCGCCAGCCCTACGTATAACGGCTTTTTACGACCGAACTTGTCGGTGGCTGTACCATACAGTAATTGCCCAATGAACAGCCCAAAAAAGAACGCCGTTAGTGATAATTCCACACCATGCGTATCGGTCGCGTAGTCTTCGGCTATGGCGGTGAATGCCGGCAGGTACATGTCAATCGATAAGGGTGCGAACGCCGTTAACAGCGCCAGCACCACGACAATAAAGTCAAATCGGGCGTTATCTGAAGGAGTGACAGGCTCGTAAGAACGAGCCATTAGTTATTCTCGGTATTTTTATTGACCGGCACATAAGATTGCGTGGCAAAGTCCTCAGGCCGTTCCAGCACCTTTAGTTCGCGTGCATAATTGGCCATTGCTTTGGCGTAATCGATACCAGTATTGGTTGCCCGGCCGCGTTCAGCCAGATTATAAAAGGTTTCGTAACCGTCCTGTCCGCCAGCGATAAAACTATTAGTGACAACGACATAGTTTTCGCGTGGACGCACTGGCTGCCAGTCATCTAATTCTTTATTCCAAACCTGCAGGTTAGCTACGCGATCGCCGAAGTTCTTCGTTAAGTCGACACTATAACGGATACCCGCGCCATAAGGATAAGCACGCGTCGAACCGCCATCCGAAACCGAATAAGCAATGCCCTCTTCCATCACCTGCTTGAGCTCAGAACCGGTGATGTCGATTTTTACCAGGGTGTTGGCAAACGGCAACAGACTGAATGCATCACCACGGGTAAAGTCGCCCGCTTCGATATCACCACGAATACTGCCACCATTATTTAACGCAAAGTCAGCTTCCGGTACTGCATGTAAAAAAGCTTCTGCGGTTAGACGGTGAGCGCCCGAACTCAGAATGTCGGCACATCCCGGTCGCCGTGGTAGATCAATTTCCTGGTTACAAATAAGTTCAGGAACGTCCGCCAGTACCTCCGCAGAAAAGGTCTCAACCTTCTGCTGGTAGCGTTCCAATAAACGTTGTAGCTCCGGCGCTGGCTCTACCATGCTGAACACACCACTTTCGCGCAACGCATTTTTAACTGGGTTGAGGGTGGTCACCACACCTTCGGCCGGGCTAATATCAGACCCCAACAAAAAGTGGGGGCGGCCACCGCATTGTGCTATGTCATCGCCGCTAAACTCCACCTGCAGTTCGCCAACCACCTGTGAATATTGATACGCGTGCGCTAAACATACCGGAGTGCCATCTGCATTAGTCAACTCGGTAGGATATGGGCCGGCAGACTGAAGTCCGAAATCATTAAAGTCCCCAAGCAAGGTGTGAGAGTCGCCGCCGATAACGATATCGACTGCCGGCAGCTGACCAATCAAATCGATATCACGCTGGTATTGAATGTGGGATAACAGGATAATCTTCTCGACACCCTGAGCCTGCAGCGCCGAAATTGCCCGGCGGGTT
This sequence comes from Idiomarina sp., assembly GCF_019431395.1. Lineage (NCBI taxonomy): Bacteria > Pseudomonadati > Pseudomonadota > Gammaproteobacteria > Alteromonadales > Idiomarinaceae > Idiomarina > Idiomarina sp. The sequence goes on along the minus strand of NZ_CP080268.1, from coordinate 502,680 downwards.
GCCGTTAATTCATCCTCAAACTGAGTCGTTTCGTCCGGCTGAGATGACTTCTTGGTTTTAGTTGCAATGGTTAACCCGACAATACCAATCGATTCCCCACCCCGTTGTAACACCGTATACGGCGAGAATGAGTCAGTCATCGAGGTTGGCTTTAACGGTGACACGCCCAATTCAGGCTTCACATTCGCCGACAGCTTCGCAGTAGGGCATGCAGGTGTTCCCAATTGCTCCAAAAAGGTCTTCAGCCCTTTGTCGCCGTTATCAAATTCATGATTACCAATAGTAAAGGCATCAAAACACACCTGATTCATCATCACCGCATCGGGTTCGCTGCCAAACAGAGTAAAGAACAAGCTTCCTGTTATCGCATCCCCCGCATGCAGTGTTAGTACATGCTCGTTTTGCTGACGTAAGGCATCGATTTGTGCCGCCACCCGCGGGAAACCTCCACTTTGCACTTGCCAGTCCTGGCCGCCCCAACTTAGCGTCCGGGTTTTGGGCGCTAAATTGGAGTGATGGTCATTAACGTGCAACACCGTCAATTGAAAATTTTCCGGAGGCTGTGGCGCTTGTGTTGCGCACCCTGCCAATAATGCAAATGCTGCAGCAACCGCTGCCAGGCGACCTAAAGCCATGCTTAACGTCCTATGCGTTGTATTCTTAATTATCTTTAACTAAGCCGATTTCGCGTAAACGTTCCATCAGGTAATCATCTGCGGTTATCGGCTCGTCACGTTGTGGATTATCTTCGGTAATACAGGTAGATAACGGTGTAATCATGACATCCGGATTAAAATGCAGGAAAAACGGAATCGAATACCGTGACTTAGCGTTATAAGGAGCCGGCGGATTAACGACTCTGTGTGTGGTCGAACGCAATACGTGATTGGTCATGCGTTGCAACATATCACCGACATTACAGATAATAGCACCCTCAATAATAGTGACCGGCACCCAGGTACCATCTTTGGCCAATACTTCCAGCCCCGGCTCGCGTGAGCCCACCAATAACGTTAACACGTTAATGTCTTCGTGTGCGCCGGCGCGAACCGATGGTGTGCCTTCGTCAATAATCGGCGGATAATGCAGTGGCCGTAAAATCGAGTTGCCGTTGTTCACTTTATCGCGGAAGAAATCGCGTGGCTGCCCCAAAAAAACCCGCAATGGCATCCAGTACCTTATTACCCAACTTATCCAGCTCGCGATAAACCGCCGTCATGTCGCGTTTAAATTCCGGTAACTCTTGCGGCCAAACATTGGGCAACAGTTGCGGGTATTTCGGTTCGCCCTCGACTTCGCGGCCAACATGCCAGAACTCTTTTAAGTCGACATGCTTGGCGTCTTTAGCTATCTCAGTACCAAATGGCGTGTACCCCCGGGCGCCGCCCTGACCGGGACGATGATATTGCTTTTTAACGTCCTCAGGCAAAGCAAACAAATCGCGACAGGTGTCTAGCGCGCGATCAATCAGATCGGGATCCACACCATGTTGCGTCAAGGCAATAAAACCATATTGCTCGTAACCATTACCGACCGCTTTTGTAAACGCATCAAAGTTTTCATCGTATTGGCGCATATCCACGTGAGGGATTGAATGAGAGGCAGACTGCATGCGGTTTTCCATTGCTTAATTAATCGTAAAAATGTATCAGTATTTTATGCTTTTATCGGCTTTTTCACAAGTCAGGGTAGCAGTTCACGCACTGGTCTAAAGCTCTTGCGGTGAATGGGACATGGCCCGTGTTGTTTGAGTAACTCGATATGCTTAGCCGTGCCGTAGGCTTTGTGCTTGTCAAACTCATATTGGGGATAACGCTGGTGCCACTCAATCATTTGCCGGTCACGTTCGACTTTCGCCAGAATTGACGCCGCAGCGATACATTGTTCGCTGGCATCACCACCAACAATAGCCTCTGCCGGCACCTTTAATTGCGGTACGCGGTTGCCATCAACTAACACTTTGCTCGGCTGCACCGGTAAGGCTTCGACCGCCCGCGTCATCGCATTCATTGATGCCCAAAGAATGTTGATACGGTCAATTTCTTCAACATCTGCCTGTGCGATGGCCCAGTAAAGTGCTTTGTCTTTAATTTCGGCACTTAATCGATTGCGCTTTTTTTCGCTCAGTTTCTTCGAGTCATTCAGCCCTTCGATGGGATTTTCCGGGTCTAAAATTACTGCTGCCGCAACCACCGGACCGGCAATCGGTCCCCGACCCGCTTCATCGGTGCCACAAATCATGCATTCTCTCTTGGTTAGTCAGTTAAATAATGGTTATGATACCTGTTGAATCGAACATTATATAATAACAACCAGAGGTTCTCATGGCAGATTCTCCGCAACCGGATCGCGAGGCAATGGAAGAGCCGCGTGGGTTGCTAAACCGACTGCTAGACGGCGTCGAACGTGTCGGCAACAAACTCCCTGACCCAGCCGTCATGTTCTTCGGCTTACTGTTAATTGTTTGGGTCATGTCGTGGATATTTTCCAGTGTCTCGTTTGACGAAAAACACCCGTTAACCGGCGAAGCCATTAACGTTGTTAACCTGTTAAGTGGCACCGAAATGGCCGACTTTTTGGCCAATATGGTCGATACCTTTATGGGCTTTGCGCCGTTAGGGGTGGTGTTAGTTGCCATGTTAGGTGTCGGCGTCGCCGAGCGTTCCGGGTATATCAACGTTGCTATCAAATTGATGCTAAACGTGACTCCTAAAATGCTGCTAACACCGGTACTGATTTTGGTTGCGATTGTCAGCCATACAGCGGTGGACGCCGGTTATGTGTTGGTTATTCCGTTAGGTGGGGTTATCTTCTACGCTGCCGGGCGTCATCCTTTGGCCGGTATTGCTGCGGCGTTTGCGGGCGTATCCGGTGGTTTCAGTGCCAACTTTGTGCCGTCAGCCATCGACCCGTTATTGCAGGGTTTCACCCAAACGGCAGCGCAGTTAATTGATGCGGACATGCAGTTAAACCCGTTAAATAACTACTTTTTTACCGCCGCCTCATCTATTTTAGTGATTGCGGTGGGTTGGTTCCTTACCGATAGAGTGGTTGAACCGCGCTTACGCGGAACCGAGCTGGATGGTGATCAGGAAGAAATGCCGGCACTTGACGATGTCACGCCGCGCGACCGCAAAGCCTTTTACGCCGCCTCGGCAACTATGGTTGTGGGCTTAGTGCTGTTGTACTTTACCGCAACCATGGAAAACTCACCATTAGCCGATCCGGTAACGGGCGAGCTAGCCTCGTTTGCGGCACCGTTAATGGGCATGATCGTACCATTGATTTTCTTATTGTTTATTATTCCCGGTATCGTCCACGGCTACGTCTCTGGTAACTTCACGAATTCACAGGATGTTATCGGATCAATGACCAAATCGATGGAAGGTATGGCCTACTATATGGTCATGGCGTTCTTCTGTGCCATGTTCATCAAGGCTTTCGGCGACTCACAGCTGGGCACCCTGATATCAGTAAAAGGCGCAAACTTCCTCGCCAGTCTTGAATTGTCCGGTGGTGTCACCATGGTCGGCATGATCATGCTGGTCGCCTTCATTAATTTGTTTGTTGGCTCAGCATCGGCCAAGTGGGCCTTAATTTCACCCATTTTTGTTCCCATGCTGATGCAGCTGGGGTATTCACCTGACCTTACTCAAGCTGCGTATCGCGTCGGTGATTCAAGCAGTAATATCATTACGCCGCTACTCCCCTACTTCCCGCTGGTTGTTTTATATTGTCAGCGCTACGTTAAAGGCACCGGTATCGGTACCCTGGTGGCGATGATGTTGCCATTTACGGTATCACTATTGGTACTCTGGTCAGCCTTCCTGATTGTTTACTGGACACTGGGTATACCGCTAGGTTTCCAGGCCAGCTACAGCTACCCGGCGGGTTAATCAATGACCGCCATAAAGGATAAAACCATCTGGCTAACCGGTGCTTCTTCGGGTATCGGTTTAGCCTTGGCTAAACAACTGGCTGACGCGGGCGCGGCATTGATTCTGACATCGCGACGCGAACAGCAACTGGAAGAGTTGCGTCAGGCACTGCCTAATAGCGAAAAACATCGCGTACTGGCGCTGGATTTAGCGCAACCCGAAACCGCGCAAGCAGCCGCCGAACAGGCATTAGCTGATACGCCGGTCGACATCCTCATCAACAATGCCGGCGTATCACAACGCAGCAAAGCGTTGGATACCGACTTATCCGTTTATCGCCAACTGATGGAAATTGATTATTTTGGTGTTGTCGCACTTAACCAGGTGGTGATGCCTAAAATGATTGAGCAAGGGGCCGGTCACATTGTTACCGTTGCCAGTGTCGCGGGTAAAGTCGGTAGCAAGTTACGCAGTGGTTATTCTGGCGCTAAGTTTGCGGTAGTAGGCTACATGGATTGTTTGCGCGCCGAAATGGCCGAACACAATGTGCAGGTCACCAGTATTTTGCCGGGTTTTGTGAATACACAGATTGCTATCAATGCACTACAAGCGGACGGCAAACAACAAGGTCATAACGACCCTGAAATTGAGCAAGGCATCAGTGCCGACGAATGCGCCGCGGGTATTATCCAAGCAATCCAGGCCGATAAAGCCGAAGCGATTATTGGTAAAGGATTAAGCGCATTAGCACCAACACTAAAACGCTTTTTTCCGGGATTGGTCAGGCGGATTACCGCCAAACGCGAAGGCTAGCTTAAGCGGCTGACGGCATCCACAACGTCAGTCGCGCCTTGATCAATCTCATTCATAATGGCGTGCACTTTACCAACCTGCTCTTTGCTCATTAGCGCCTGTTCCTGTATCACATCGATTTGTTGCGAAACCGCGTTAGAGACTTCAGTGCTCTGCTGCATAACCTTCGATATACCCGAGGTAGCCTCTGTCGTACGATTGGCTAAGTTGCGAACCTCGTCAGCAACCACCGCAAACCCACGACCATGTTCACCCGCCCTAGCGGCTTCAATAGCCGCATTCAAGGCTAATAGATTAGTCTGGTCGGCTAATCCATTAATGGTTTTAACAATGTCTTCGATGCTGTCAGCTTGGCCTTGTAGCCGCTCAATCACCGCATCAGCTTTTGCGCTTTCTTCTGCGATACGCATAGAAGTTGCGACCGATTGCTGAATTTTATCAAGGCCGTCTTTAACAATCATAGCCGTTTGCAACGAGGTACTATGAGCAATCTCTGCCGCCACCGTCGTTTTATCTGCCCGCTCAACGCCATCAGTGACATCACTCGCAAATTTAATCACTTTAACCACTTCACCCAAGTCATTGAAAATAGGGTTATAGGTTGCCTCTAGCCAAATCGCCTGACCATTTTTATCAAAACGCTTAAACTGACCTGTTTTGTATTCACCTGCCGCTAACTCCGCCCAAAAGTCAGGATATTGCCCATAAAAATCATCATCACAAAATATTTTATGATGAGCACCACGAATATCGTCTAATTGGTAACCTACGGCATTAAGAAAATGCTCGTTCGCCCAAACAATTTGCCCATCTGGTGTGAACTCTATGGTCGCCATCGAACGTTGTATCGCTTCACTAATGGCTCGTTGATGCTCAAGCGCTTTCACCTCATCAGTAACGTCTTTGGCTATTTTGGTGATTGACTCAACCCGGCCCTGGGCGTTGAGAACCGGAAAATAACTCGCCTCTAGCCAAATTTCATTACCGTTCGCTGTCAGCCGCTGGAACCGGCCATGATGTGAGTTACCAGCCGCTAGATGACGCCAAAACTCTTTGTATGCTGGCGAGCTAATATAGGATTCGGTGCAAAACAAACGATGGTGTTTAGCAACAATATCATCAAACTCATAGCCCATTGTCGCCAAAAAGATGCGATTGGCATTAATAATATTTCCATCCGGGGTGAAATCTATGCGTGCGATGTTGTTATCAATCGCTTTGACCAACTGTTGATAGCTGGCAAGTTGTTGTTGCGTTTGTTGTAGCTCAGTGCGGACTTTATTACAGAGCATAAGCAGTCGTTTTCCTGTTGTAGAACCAATTCGATAATTTTTGATATTACGTTCAAAAATAATGAACTGATCATATACTCTGCAAAATCTTTAAGCTATATCTTTTGTTGATTACTTATACTTTGGATTGTAGGTGATCTCCCACAAGTGGCCGTCAGGATCTTTAAAGTAGGCACCGTAGCAGCCCCAGGGTTGCCAGTGCGGTGATTTCAACAGCTCTGCACCCGCTTGCTCTGCTGCGCTTGCCAACTCATCGACTTGTTCTTGTCTCGAAACATTGTGGCTCAGCATATGTCCAATACCTTTGGGCGTGATACCGAGTTGATTAGCCAAACTCCGACGCGGCCAAATCGCCAGTTTCAGGTTGTCATTAAGGTTAAAGAACGCCACTTGAGTATCCGTATTGACATCCCCCACAATACCTTGGGTGGGCAAACCCAAGCCATCACGATAAAAACTAACCGCCCGCACTAGGTCATCGGTTATCAGCGTAATCACGCTAAGGGTTGGTTGCATAACAGCTCCCCGTTTTTCCTTAACCATAACAATTTTAAATACGCATAAACGCACTATTTGCGTTATGCTCCGCGCTACCTGAATGATTTTAACGGTTGCGAGGAGCCATTGTGTCACTAACTGCCAATGACAAAAAAGCCGTCGGCTACGCACTCACCGCGGTATTGCTTTGGTCCACCGTGGCAACCGCCTTTAAAATCACCCTAAATTACTTAACCCCGCTGCAAATGGTCACCGCAGCAACTGCGGTATCTTTTGCTATTTTGTTTACTATTGCGTTAATCCGCGGCAAACAGTCACTGATATTACTCGAACTGCGCCGAATGCCGTTATATTATTTGTTAGTAGGCGCAATTAATCCGGTACTCTATTACCTGGTGCTATTCGAAGCCTATTCACTGTTACCCGCATCCGAAGCCCAGCCGCTAAATTACACCTGGGCAATCGCACTCACCTTTATGGCTGCCATCATATTAAAGCAGCCGATTCGTAAACGCGACTGGGCAGCAAGCGCGCTCGGCTATTTAGGCGTACTGGTCATTGCCACCCGTGGCGATGTACTCGGGTTAAGCTTTTCTAATCCAATCGGTGTGTTTTGGGCGCTGTTATCAACATTTTTGTGGGCCGCCTACTGGATCATCAATACCAAACGTAACGCCGAGTCCATCGTTCAGTTAGTGCTGGCATTTGGCCTTGCACTACCATTTTTAATAATCTGGAGCTTCATTAGCAGCGATTGGTCAAACATCCCCTGGCAAGGCTGGGTGGCAGTCACCTACGTTGGTTTGTTCGAAATGGGTATCACTTTCCTGTTCTGGATGATGGCCATGAAAACAGCCACCAACACCTCGCTTATCAGCAATCTGATATTCCTGTCACCATTCGTCTCGCTGCTACTCCTAAACCAAATCCTCGGCGAAACCATCTACCCCAGCACCATCACCGGCCTCATCCTCATCATCACCGGCCTGATCCTGCAACGCCTGCGCTTTGGACGTGAGCGTAGCGCTAGCCGGTGAGCATGCTGTCATTGGATTTGGTGCTGCGAGGCTCACTAGCGGGCTTTGTCCTGTTATCGGGCAGGGAATTCAAAGGGACGCTGCAAGTACATCCCTGTACGCTTGTTTCCGGGCATCCATGCCCTCCAACATTCTCGGGCGAGGGTATAGCAGCCAATCACGCCGATAGCACTTCAGCCGTAAGGCGAGTACAAAAAAGAAGGCGCCAAGGTGATTGACTAACCTCTTAAGCAAGGGTGTCTGGCGCCATGGATGGCGCCAGTCAAGCCCTACAGGGACGTACTTGCGGGCGTCCCTTGATTAAGAGGTTTCAATCACCCAGCCGTCTTTTTTGTACTCGGCGCAACGGGTGTGTCGCGTCAGGACGCGACCTACATCAGGTTAACGCACCTGCTGGCGGAGGTTGCGGGCGAGCTCTTGGTCGGCGGCGTCGGGTTCTGGGGCATCTGTAGGGCTGTTGAGTTCCGGCTTTAGGGCGAGCTCGGTGAGTAGAGGGAAGTGATCGGAGCCAAACGGGGGCAAGCGTTCGACCTTTACCAGGGCAAAGTGGTGGCTGTGGAAAATATGATCTAATGGCCAGCGGGCAAACCAGTAATTAGCATGAAAGGTATTAAACATGCCCCTGCCAATGCGCGGATCGAGCAAGCCACTCATTTTGCGGAACAAAAGCGTCGTCCGCGACCAGGCGACATCGTTAAGATCACCTGCAACCACCGTCGGCGTGTGCTTTTCATCAATTTCTTCCGCCAACCGCAAGAGCTCCGCATCGCGCTCAGTCGATTCTTCATTTTCGGACGGGCTTGGTGGTGCCGGATGAACAAAGTGTGCTTTTATACGCTCACCGGATTCGAGTTCTATCCAGCTATGTATCGAGGGTTTATCGTTTTCGACGATATATCGCACTTCACTGTTATGCAAAGGCAGCCGCGAGTATAAGTGCATGCCGTAAAGATTATCCAACGGCACCTTTACCGAATAAGTATAAACCTCTTCGATCGCAGCCAATTGTTGCTGCCACCAGTTGTCTGACTCCAGTGTAATAATCACATCTGGCTGATTATGCTTAATAAGGCGTATCAATTGTTCGCTGTTGCGGTTAGGCGTTAGCACGTTAGCTGTCATTATCTTGATATGCGCCACGCTCTTGTCGCTAGTAGCCTCCACCTCGACCGGAAACAAGCGGGTATACGGAATAATCCACCATAACTGACGCGCCAGGGTAAGCCCCAGTATCGCCATAGATAGCGACTCTGTCAGAGCGAATGATTCGAAATAGAACAGCCCAATCAGCAACCAGAAAGCCAACAAAACCGCTAACTGAAAGCGCGGAAAATCCAGCCCGCGAATGAGCCAATGTTGAACACGCAATAACGGCGCTAACGATAGCAGCGCGAGAATCACAGAAACGCTAAGATGAACAGACTCAAACATCAGTAAATCCCTTTATACACTGACTTAACGCTACTGCACGAACGGATAAACTGCAACAAGTAAAGGGGTTGAAGTGCTATCGGCTTTCTGCTTGGCTGCTATACCCTCGCCCGAGAACCGCTCCAAGCACGTCCGTGTGGCTTGTTTCCGGGCATCCATGCCCTCCAACATTCTCGGGCGAGGGTATAGCAGCCAATCACGCCGATAGCACTTCAGCCGTAAGGCGAGTACAAAAAAGAAGGCGCCAAGGTGATTGACTAACCTCTTAAGCAAGGGTGTCTGGCGCCATGGATGGCGCCAGTCAAGCCCTACAGGGACGTACTTGCGGGCGTCCCTTGATTAAGAGGTTTCAATCACCCAGCCGCCTTTTTTGTGTTCGCCGCAACGGGTGTGTCGCGTCAGGGCGCGAACTACACCATGTTGACGAGCATGCTGGTGGGGTCTTCGAGGTATTCCTGCCAGCGTTTGTTAAAGCGGGCTATGGTGCCGCCGTCGATAATACGATGGTCGCCTGACCAGCTTACCGTCATTATCTTACGAGCTACGACGTTGCCGTTTTCGTCAAAGCGCGGTAGTTCCTGCACTTTGCCTAAGGCAACAATGGCTGCTTCCGGCTTGTTAATGATAGGAGTTGCCACCGTACCGCCGATAACACCAATGTTCGAAATACTAATAGTACCGCCTTTCATGTCAGCCTGAGGCACTTTGCCTTCTCGAGCAGCCTGCGTTAAACGAGTCACTTCATTGGCCACATCGATAATACTCTTGTTTTGTACCTGTTTTACGTTAGGCACTAACAAGCCAATTTTGGTATCGACTGCCATGCCGATATTGTGGTCATCAAAGTAGGTAATTTCAGTGCAGTCTTCGTTCACCTGCGCATTCATTACCGGGAACTCTTTTAGAGCCAGCGACAACGCTTTAATAAAGAACGGCATGACGGTTAAGCGTACGCCTTTCTCTTTGTATTGTTCTTTCAGCTTTTCACGCAGCGCAATCAGGTTAGTGAGATCAAATTCATCGGCATAAGTGAAGTGCGGAATAGTGCTGACAGAGTTCATCATCTGCTTAGCCATAGCCGCTTTGACGCCACGGATAGCTTCGGTGCGTGTGCCGCCGCTAGTACTAGTAGCTGCATTGGCACTGACATCTGCGTTATTACTCGAGCCAGAGGCACGAGCTACGTTGTCACCCGACTTGAAGGCTTCAATGTCTTTTTTCAAGACACGACCTTTCTTACCAGAGCCAGAAACGTCAGCGATATTAATATCATTCTCGCGCGCTAAGCGACGCACTGCAGGGCTGGCAATGGCTTTGCCCTGGCGCGCTTTCGCTGGTGGCTCAGCCTCTGCCTTTGCAGTTGCTTGCGGCTTAGACTCTGCACTGTTTTGCGAAGCGCTGCCTGAAGCAGTCTCAGCAGAGCCTGAAGCCTGAGCGCCGCCGGCTGGTTGCAAAGCAAATAACGGCTTATGGACTTCGGCGATATCGCCTTTTTTGTGATACAGCTTAACGACTTTGCCGTCTTCTTTCGCTGGAATCTCAACCGTGGCTTTGTCGGTCATCACCTCAACCACGGGTTGGTCTTCTTTCACTTCATCGCCTTCAGCGACCAACCACCTGACGATTTCACACTCGACGATACCCTCGCCGATATCGGGGAGGATGAAGTCGGTGGTTTCGTTACTCGTGCCAGAGGCACGAGCTACGCCAGAGGCACGAGCTACGTCGTCTTCTTTTGGTTCTTCGGTTGCAGCAGCGTCGTTTGAATCGCCTTCAGCATTAATGCGGAATAACGGCTCGTGGACTTTAGCAATATCGCCTTTTTGGTAATACAGCTTTTCAACCACACCATCGTCTTTCGCCGGTATCTCAACCATGGCTTTGTCAGTCATGACCTCAACAACAGGCTGATCTTCTTTAACTTCGTCGCCTTCGGCTACCAGCCACTCAACGATTTCGCACTCTACGATCCCTTCGCCGATATCGGGCAGAATAAAATCTTTACTCATGTCGATGGGTCCTTAGTAGTTCATTGAGCGTTTGATGGCTTCGTAGATCTTCAAGTGATCAGCCATGTACTCTTTCTCGTGACACAACGGATATGGCACATCAATACCTGATACGCGCGCGATTGGCGACTCAAGGTATAAGAAGCACTTATCCTGCACCGTTGCTGCAATCTCGCTAGCAAAGCCGCCGGTAATTGGGGCTTCCTGAGAAATAACCAAACGTCCGGTTTTCAGTACCGACTGAGTGACAGTTTCAACGTCCCACGGCAAAATAGTCCGTAAGTCGATCACTTCACAAGACACGCCGTCTTGTTCGGCTTTCTCGACCGCTTTTTCGGTCACTTCCATCTGCGCGCCCCAGCCCAGTACAGTAATATCCGTACCTTCTTTAACGACGTCAGCTTTGCCTAATGGAATAGTGTATTCTTCTTCAGGAACCTCACCCGTCGATGCACGATACAGGCGCTTCGGCTCCATAAATAATACCGGGTTTTTATCAAAAATGGCGCTCAGCAGTAGACCCTTAGCTTCGTATGGGTTACGCGGCGTTACAATTTTGATACCCGGCGTATGCGCAAAATACGCTTCCGGCGACTGCGAGTGATAGTGACCACCGGCAATACCACCACCGTAAGGCGTGCGAATGGTTAAGCCGCCCACATCAAACTCGTTGCCCGAGCGGTAACGAAACTTAGCCGACTCGTTAACGATCTGGTCAAACGCCGGGAATATGTAGTCACCAAACTGAATTTCCGCAACCGCATAGCTACCTTGTGAAGCCAGGCCGTTAGCGAAGCCAATGATGCCCTGTTCAACCAGTGGTGTATTAAAGTTGCGGTGCTTGCCGTATTTCTCGGTCAAACCAGAAGTTGCACGGAATACGCCGCCAAAGCCACCGGTGTCTTCACCAAAGCTGTAGACATTGTCGTGTTTGGCCATCGCCAGGTCGAGTGCGCTGTTGATGGCTTGTAATAAATTCATTTTAGCCATTAGTCGATTCTCCCTGACGTGTTCGGATACGCATCCGGATACTTACGGATATGCTCTTTCAACTCTTCCAATTGCTCTTTCAGCAATGGCGTCGGTTCGTCATATACGTCATTAATCAGTTCATCGATATGTGGCGCTGGTACTTTTTCGGCTTCTTTTAACGCCGCCAGAACCTTAGCTTTGACTTCTGCATGATGCTCTTCAACATGGTCTTTATCCAACCAGCCTTCATTCATCATCCATTTTTGCAGACGATCAAGCGGATCTTTTACTTTCCAGTCGTCTTCTTCTTCGCGCGTACGGTAACCCGTTGGATCGTCCGACGTCGAGTGACCCGACATACGATAAGACATGGCTTCAATCAGTACCGGCTCGTTCTCTTCTACTGCCAGGCGACGTGCTTCCTGCGTCGCTTTTAGCACGGCAAACACGTCGTTACCGTCTATACGGATGGTTTTCATGCCATAGCCAATACCGCGTGGCGCAATGCCGTCACCGCCATACTGCTCGCCTTGCGATGGCGTTGATATGGCGTAACCGTTGTTACGACAGAAGAAAATAACCGGTACTTTATAAACCGATGCCATGTTTAGGGCAGCGTGGAAGTCACCTTCAGAAGCGGCACCTTCGCCAAAATAGCAAATTGTGCACTTACCGGTTTTATCCATCTTCTGCCCGAAGGCATAACCGGTTGCTTGTGGAATTTGAGTACCCAGCGGCGAGGATATGGTCATAAAGTTTAAGTCAGCACAGCCATAGTGAACCGGCATTTGGCGACCTTTACCTAAGTCTTTTTCGTTCGAGAACAACTGGTTCATGAACTGTTCAACGGTAAAGCCGCGATACGCCAACGCACCCTGCTCGCGATACTGTCCCATGATCATATCGCCGTCATCTAATGCGGCTGCAGAAGCGACACTTTCTGCCTCTTCTCCACGCGAAGCCAGGTAGAAGCTAATACGCCCCTGACGCTGCGCTGCAATCATGCGCTCGTCCAGCGTACGAATAAACTGCATGGTGTCATGGATTTTTACGATAAGGTCTTTATCGTACTCTGGCATGTCAGCATTTTTATGGAAGCTACCGTCCTCTTTGAGGATTTGCAGCATCGGAATTGTGACTGATTCACCATCAAACCATTGAGGTTTTGTCACAATCTCTGTGTTGTGTTTTTTATCCTTGGCCATAACCTTCTCTTTCGGTTGTTAGCAGGGTGGAAAATTGCCGCTACTTTACCTTTACGTAAAGTGCTATGCAAATAGCCCACTCAACCCATTGCACATTAATCAATGGGCTAAGTGTAAATAGAAACGAACAGTTTTAACAATGATTCAACGCAGATTAGACCAGCTCAAGTGAATCGGTCGGCACTCGCACAACCGTAAGCAATGCGCGCTGCCCTAATGCGACCTTAGCGTTGGGGAAAATAATGTGTTCAGCGTCATGTTGGGCGTAGATCGGCTCGCCACCATCCGTGGCCAATAAATCACCCTTTTCAAACGCGGTAAAGTTGGCCACGTCATCAGCAAAATTAAGTTCAAAGTCCTGATTCATGCGGTTAATAGTTTGTGCTTCTGCAAAAATAAAGTGCTGTTGCGGATCAAAATTCGGTAACTGCGGCTCCGGCTGAGCTATTAATTGCCGCAAGCTTCGCTCCGCAGCGGCAAAACTGTCGCGGTTATTCTCACCAAAGGGTCGTACCTTACCGAGCTCGACTGTAAAGGCATCAGCGCCAAACTCATTGACCGAAAAGTATGAGAACGTGGTTGTCGCTGCTTTGTTCAGTAACACCGTGTCGACCCCGCAGGCCAATAAAAATAACAGCTGGTCTTTTTTATAAGGCTTACCGTGAGTAAATGGATAAACCGCAAATTTTTCACGCTTAGAATCACGAATCGCGGTATGCAGGTCGTAGTGATAACGGCGACGGTTGGTTCCCTCAACTTGCTGGTAAAAACGTTTAACGTACTGTTCCAGCTTAGCGGCCCGCTCACGTTCGGGATTACTTATTCCGCCTTCGCTATGAGCGCCACTGAACAGCCGGTTCATATTTTCTTCAACAAAGCGTCGGCCAACGTTTATCGACGCAGGGTTGGCTATTAAAAACAACGTACGGTGTATTACCGGCTGTTTCTCAGCAATAATGTCCTGAATAATGTCACGGCAGATCTCAATGGGTGCGGTCTCGTTACCATGCACAGCACAGCTAATCACAATATCTTTGTCTGTCGTCTTTGCCGGCTCAACCACCAGCACACCGCTATCCCAAACCGTTAGCTGAGTACCATCGCTAAGGCGAGTTTCGAAGTGACCGTTGTAGCCCCACTCGTTATCACGAGTCCATTGCAAAAAGTCGTTAAACACCGTTGACTGTGTTGTGTTCAAACCTTACTCCTGTTATTTCTTGCCGGGTTCAAGTCCGTGCGTAGCCAGTAAATGCCTGAGTACTCGCGAATTGTATTCACGGCGATAGAGAATAAAGACAACAATACTGCTGGATAAAATCAGCATCAGAGGATGTAAAAACCAGGCCAGGTAGGCGAGTGCAAAATAATAGGTCCGCAGTCCCTTATTGTACTCATGACCGGACTGATCCAGTACCCGCGCCGCGTGATTCGCAAACGCAACACGCTCCTCTTCACTGCGGTTCTGTTGCTGATATTTAACCGATGCACCCAATAATACCGAGACAAAGCCGAACTGTCGTATCGACCAGGTAAATTTGAAAAAGGCATAGATAAAGATCATCGCCAATACAGCCAATTGGAATTGCACCATAACCGCACTAGAAGCCGGCGTTAGCGGTAATTCATTAAGTACTTGGACGACTTCTTCAGAATGCGCGAGTACGGTAATTACACCAGCTAGCACCAGTACCGTCGAGGAGGCAAAAAACGTGACTGTGCGCTCGACGTTGCCGATAAGCGACGCATCGGCAATCTGATTATCCTTGTGCATCACCGTTTGCATCCAATCGATACGCAAGGTACACAAAATACTGGATAAACAGTGCGTCGTTCGAGCTCGCTTGCGTGCGAATAACGAATAGCCAATCCAGCAAAAAAAGAAAAATGCTAACGCAATAAAATCGAGCAGTGATAGCAACATGATGCCTGTGCCCTGACAGTTTGTTTTAGTTTATGTGCTCTATATTAACAAATTATGACGACTGCTAAGTAAAAAAGCCGCAGTTTTTTACAAAACTGCGGCTCATGAATCGAGGCTATTGGGGGTTAGTAGTTTTCCAGTGCCTCTTTTGTGCTCATGTCTTTAGGTTCAGGTGGTTTAGCTAACCCATACCAGGACAACATGCTGCGCATGCCGCGTTTAAAGTCACTCAAGATCAAGTACAGACACGGAATTAACAGCAGCGTAATAATCGTTGCAAAAATAATCCCGAACGCCAGTGATATCGCCATCGGAATAACCAGCTTAGCCTGCATACTCTTTTCCAGTACAATAGGTAACAGACCAAAGAAGGTCGTTAAAGATGTTAACGTTATCGCGCGGAAACGGCGGCAACCGGCATCCAATACCGCATGGCGTAAATCGGTACCGACTTCACGCGCTTTGTTAACGTAATCCACCATCACCAGACTGTCATTAACAACCACCCCGGACAGCGCGATAATACCGAATAAGCTCAAGATGCTGACCGGCATACCTAATATCCAGTGACCGATAACCGCACCGATAATACCAAACGGAATTACCGACATAATGATTAACGGCTGGCTATATGACTTAAGCGGAATCGCCATCAGCGCGTAGACCGCCAGCATTGCCAGTAAACCACCTAACGCCAGTGAGTCAGTCGCTTCGGCTTCATCCTGGGTTGCCCCCTGCAGTTTAAAGCCAACGCTTGGGTATTTTTCCAAAATTTCCGGTAGTTTCTGACCCCGAACTTCACCGACAATTCGGAATGGCTCGACACGGTCTTTGTCAGCCCGTGCCCGCACGTTCACAGAACGTTCACGATTGATACGGGTAATCGTAGAGTAACCTTCAGCAAACTCGATATCAGCAAGTTCCGTAAACGGAATTTCCGAGCCATCTGCCATGCGTAACTTCATATCCTGCAAGTTACCCACCGATTGGCGCTGTTCTTCCGGATAGCGAACCATGACTTTGACTTCTTCGTCACCGCGTTGTATGCGCTGTGCTTCGGCGCCGTAGAATGCATATCGAACCTGCGTAGCCAGCTCGGCGAGGTTTATACCCATTGCCTCAGCTAGCGGTTTGGTGGTTACCAACACTTCGTCTTTGCCATCACCAAAGGTATCCTCGATATCGAACACACCATCATATTCACCCAGCACCGCTTTTAACTCATCTGCGGCTGCTTTTAGCGCGTTAAGATCATCACCAACCAACTGGAATTCGATGTCGAAGCCGCCACCGCCGCCAATACCGCCCTGGAAGTTAATCGCGCGCACGCCAGCAAGTTCCGGCACTGATTCACGCCATTGGTTAACAATTTCATAGCCGTCGATATTGCGATCTTCGCCTTTTTTAAGTTCGGCGAAAACCGTGCCTGATTCAGTACCATTCAGCCAAATATTGGTGTGACGAACAACGCCATCACCTTCCGACTGCTCGGTTTCTTCGTCAACGTGTTGCAGTCCTTTGGCGACGCTTTCAAGCACTTCAATAGTGCGTTCTTCTGAGCTACCAGGCTGCATTTCAACGTTAGCTTGAATAAAGTCACTGGGGATATCCGGGAAGAAAACCCAACGCACGATACCGCCACTGAGCAGACCGATCATTAAAATCATCATGCCAACAAAGGTAGCCAACGTGGCATAACGATAGTGCAGACACTTCTTCAAAAACGGACGGTAATAATTGGTCACGAATCGCTGAATAGCATCGGCAAAACGGTTACGAAAACGTTGAAACTTATTTGGTTTTTCCAAACCATCTTTGGAGTACTTCATCTGTGCAATATGCGCGGGCAAAATCCATTTTGACTCGATTAAGGAAAACGCCAAGGCGATGATTACCACAAACGCAATCGACTCCCAAATAGCCCCCATGCCGCCTTCTACCATCAGCATAGGAATAAACGCTACCATGGTGGTTAAAACCCCAAACGTTGCCGGTATCGCAACGCGTTTGGCGCCAGCGACGACATTGTCAACGCTTTTGCCTTTTTCCTCTATTTCTGTGTAAGCACTCTCGCCGATGACTATCGCGTCATCGACCACTATCCCCAGTACCAATATAAAGCCAAACAACGAAATCATGTTGATAGAAACATCAACAATCGGCAATAGCGCAATGGTACCCAAGAAACACACCGGAATACCGATCATAACCCAGAACGCCAAGCGCAATTGCAGGAACAATGACAGCATTAGGAATACCAATAAGCCACCGATCCACATATTGTTAAGCATTAAGTCCAGGCGACCTTGCAGATAGTAGGATGAGTCACCCCATGATGCGACCTGGATCTCGTTTGGTAACTCTTGCTGTTTCTCTGCTACGTAGTTCTTTACATACTCAGCGATCTTCAGGTCGTTTTGGTCACCCACTGAATTAATACGGACAAACGTTGCCGGCTTGCCATCAAAACGGGTAAAGGCCTCTGTTTCGACAAAACCATCCTCAACTTTTGCAATATCGCCTAGCGTTATGCGGGTACCATCGGGGCGGCTGACTAAAACAATTTTTTCAAACTCATCGCCGCGATAAGCCTGATTGTTAGCACGTAATAAGATGTCGCCATTAGGCGTCTTGATTGAACCACCAGCCACATCAATGGAGGTACCGCGAACCGCGTTAACAATTTGCTGGAAGGTTAAGCCGTAACGCTCCAAATCCTGCTGCGAAATTTCAATCGCAATTTCATAGTCGCGGGCACCAACCACTTCGACTTTGGTAATACCGCCAACCGTTTTTAGCTCATCGCGGATGGTTTTTGCTAACTCTTTACGGGTGCGTTCGTTGGCATCACCAAATACGGTGACCCAGATGACGTCACGATTGGGTCGTACCCGATAAATATTGGGTTTTTCAATTTGCTGCGGAAAGTTGGGAATAGCATCTACCAGCATTTTGACCTCGTCCATGACTACTTGCACATCGTAGTCAGGCTCCACTTCGAGGGTCACACTACCAATGCCTTCACTGGAGCGGGAGGTCATTTCTTCGATACCGTCCACATCCTCAATCGAGTCTTCGATAAGCATGATCACGCCCTGCTCGACTTCCTGCGGGGCAGCACCGGGGAATGGTACTTGAATGCTGATAATATTCAGCTCAATTTCCGGGAACATTTGCTTGCGCACCGTAAAGATAGATAGTGCGCCGGCAACCAAAATCACAATCATGAGAAGGTTTGCCGCAACCGGGTTATTGCCAAACCAGGCGATTATCCCTTTTTGCTTTTCGTTAGCCATGGTTATTACTCACTCTCACCGTTCTCGTTAGCAGCGACTTGCTCTTGCTCATCATCGCTGTCGGCTTTGGCTGCAGTTTCCATTTGCTCCGGCAACGGGTCCCCCTCAAGGCGAACTTCCATGCCGTTTAGTGCATTTTTCAGTTGCGTCAATACGACAAGGTCACCCGCTTCCAGACCATCGCTGACAATACTGGTATTAGCCTGCGTGCGAATCACTTCGATAGCTTTTTTCTTTAATCTACGGTCTTCTGCAACAGTCCAGACACTGCCATCAGGATTAATAGCGTAAGTGGGCACTTCCATTACGCCACTCACCTGCTGCCCTTCTATTTGTGCCTGAACAAAGCGTCCGAACCGCAATGGTTCTGGGTGTGACTGCCCGTTCAGATTGTACGGGTCGGAAACCTGTACCACGCCATAAATAACACGACTGGCTTCGTCTAAAACCCCTTCTGTACGAACCAATTTGCCCAACCACTGTGTGTCTACACCCGATACCTGAGACTCCAGCAACACCTTAGGTTGGGTATTGGTCTCATCCGGCAGATTCAGGTAGGTTACGTCCAAGTCGCTCAACGGCAGTCGCACTTCAGCAACGTCAGTACCAAATAAGGTGGCAATTTGCGAACCCGCGCCAACAAACTGCCCGAGGTCGGCTTGTTTATTCCGTAATACTGCGGCATAAGGCGCACGAATCGTGGTGCGCTCCAGATTCCGCTCTGCCATTGCCAGGTTGGCTTCGGCTGACTCAAGTGCAGCAAAAGCACTGGCTAACTGAGGCTTGCGCAAGCCCAGCGCCGGTGCTTCACCGTCAGTGAATTGCGACCACTCTTCTTCGGCAACTCGTGCGCGGGCTTTTTCTTCTTCTAAGGTTGCTTGTGCCTGAAGTAATTGAGCCCGCGCTTGCTGTACCGCAACTTCGTAGTCAGAAGGGTCTATTTGTAACAGCATTTCGCCTTTGTCAAAAAAGCCACCGGCATTGTATTTGTCTGCCACATCGACTATTTGCCCGCTAACTTCCGCAACCAGCGTGGTCGAAAATTTAGGTGCTGCGGTACCCTGTGAATCGACCAAAAAGGTCATTTCCTGGGTTTGAACTTCTTTTACCTCGACCATAACCGCTGGCTTTTTTTGTTGTTTCATTTGCGGCGGTTTTGCAGCCATGCTTGCTAATACAGCCAGCAAAATGGCAACAACAATAATTAATGGTGGGATAAACGCTCGTTTCTTTAATTTCATCACAGTTCGCTCAACAGTTTGAAAATTCACTGACTATATTATCCGCCTAACAAATGTAAATTGTTAGGCTTTGTCTGTTGCGAACTGTGATTTTTGCCGGTTAAGTTGTAACGGACTATTACAAAAGCACTAGAACGGCAGTTAACCTTCTAACAACCAACGTTCTGCAGACTCCACATAGCGGGGTTTCCCACTCAATAGCACCACGTCGCCGGCGCGTAACGTTATCTGCGACGAGGGATCCTCAACTTCGACATCATCGCGACGCAACGCTTTAAGTTTTACCTGATAATCACTCCAATTGAGCTCCTCTACCGACTTACCCACAGCCCACGCTTGTTCAGGTAGGTTCACCGCATGCAAAAACTCCAGCCGATCCGCATTTTCTGCGTCGACGGTGGTCTGGGACCCCGGATAAAAGCCATGCATGTCGCCATAGTGATTACGACGCTCCTGTTCCAGTCGTGACAAAATGCGCCGAATTGGAATACCGCTATGGCTTAACACATGAGAGATCAACATCAGGCTTGCTTCGAGAGTATCCGGAACAACTTGCGAGGCGCCGGCGTCAGTAAGTCTATCCAGGTTTAAATCGTCGCGACTGCGGACGATAACAAAAGCCTTATCGTTCATTGAGCGAATTTCTTTTAATACGTCAATCGCCCGTGGGTCATCAGAAAAACTGATAATGATCAGAGGGACGTGAGCCGCCCCGACAGCGCGTAAAATATCCCGTTTAGCACTATCACCAAAGTAAACCGGTGCGCCACCGGCAACAGCTTCCTGAACACGTAGTGGGTCATTATCCACGGCAATATGTTTTATTCCTTCCGCATCTAAAAAGCGGCTAATCGTTTGACCCACGCGGCCAAAGCCACAGATTAACACCTGCTGTTCACGACCTGAGTTTTCGACTTTCTGCGCAATATCGGGTTCTTCGGTGGGTTCGCGAATAAGCAACGATACTAATGGCTGCAACTTTTGGATAACAATAGGTGTTACCGCCATACTGAAGACGCCCACACCAATCAGAATTGATGACACTTGGTCAGTTAAGAGATTATAAGTGCCGGCCAACGAGACAATAACAAAACCGAACTCACCCATTTGAAACAAAGATATGGCACTGCCCCAGGCATCCCGGTCGCGCTCACCTAATGCTTTCGCAACGTAACGTATCAGTACCAGCTTGACCGCTGCCATACCCAATATAATCAGTAGCACCCAATGCAACGACTGAATAAACGTTGTCAAAGCCAGCTGCATACCTACCGTGGTAAAAAACAGCCCCATCAGAATATCGCGAAAAGGCCTAATATCAGCTTCTAACTGGTGTTTGTATTTGCTTTCGCCCAGCATCATGCCGGCCAAGAAGGCACCCAATGCCATAGACAAACCAAATGCGTGTGTTAAGCCACCGGCGACTAAGGCCACCAGCAATGTTGCCAGCACAAACAGTTCGTCGGTGCGTTGGTTTGCAATTTCACGGAATGCATAGGGAAGCACCCATTTACCCACCGCCATGAGCACCGCTATTACGGCGGCTCCTTTTACCAGCGCCATCAATAAACTGTATGCGATACTGCCGTCGCCGCCCCCAGCAAGCAGAGGAATAATAATTAACAACGGCACCACGGCGATATCCTGAAACAGCAATATTGCCACGCTAACCTGGCCGCGCCGCGTGGCCGTTTGCGAACTCTCACTCAGCTGCTTAATGACTACCGCTGTTGACGACAATGCCAGCGCGCCAGCAATGGCTAGCGCTGCCGCCCAATTGCCGAGCAACAAAAAGCCAACCACTAAAAATATCAGTAGCGAGCCCAAAACTTGCGCGGCGCCCAAGCCAAACACCAGTCGCCGCATGGCAATCATTTTTGGCAAGGAAAATTCTAAGCCGAGTGAGAACAGCAACAGTACGATACCTAATTCAGCAATCAGGTGATATTCGTCTGGATCCGAAATCCATCCCATAACATGGGGGCCAGCGATTATGCCGGCGCACAGATAAGCAAGAATTGCAGGTAACTTGATTCGGCGAAACGCCCATACCAACACTACGGCGACGCCGAGTAATAGTAATAAACTGGTAAAAGTTCCGTACATCCTCTGCTCCCTGACTATGTTTGGCGGCCGGTTCTCAGTTGCCGTGTGGCTTAATCATAACACCGTCTAGATGACCTTAACACGACTTTAATAGCCGCAGAATTGGTTTCTTAAATGGTTTTGGCACACTTTTTGTATGTTTCTGGCATAAGTAAAGCATTGTCAATTTTGCGTCACACAAATAACGCCGGGAAGTAACCATGCTAACAAAAGTTGCATTTGGAAAAGTTAAACAGCCGCAGCCTGTGCGCTCACAGTCACAGATGAGTCAACTGACCAGTAGCCGCGACCTGTCGCGTTCCAATACCTTGACCGAGGTATTGCAAACGACGCTGGATACCCATCAGTTACTATCAGTTTATGCTGAATTTTTAAAAACCCGGCTCGATATTGAGGCGCTACAATTTGTGTCGGATGACCAGCTGTTCAGTCTCATCGGCGATTTTGACCAAAGCCAGATACAGCATGCGGTGATGTTGTATGCGGATCAGGCCTACTTGGGCCAGTTGGTTTATGGTCTTAAACGGCCGTTAACCGTTACCCAAAAGTTGCGCCTGGAGCAGTGGCACCGGGAGCTGACTTTTCCGTTGCGCAATGCGCTAAAATTCTCACAGTTACATCGTTTGGCCGTGCGTGATCATTTAACCGGTCTCGGCAACCGGGCGTTGTTAGAGGAAGTTCTGGAGCATTTGCATATTAAGCAGCAACGCCAAAAAAATGGCTCTCACTCGGTCATGTTACTTGATTTAGATGGCTTTAAAGATGTCAATGATGAGCACGGCCACCAGCAGGGTGACGACATTTTACGCGTGTTTGCGGAGTTATTACGCACAACGGTACGCGACAGTGATCAAGTGTTCCGTTTTGGCGGTGACGAATTCGTTATTGTAATGGAAGATACTAATCTGTATCAGGCTCAGGACGTCTACAACCGTATTCGAACCGCTGTCGATAGCTGCGATACGCTTAGCCGTTATGGCTTGAGTACCAGTGCCGGTACCGCACAGCTGGAATGTTTTAATACCGTTGAACAAAGCTTAGACGAAGCAGACCAGCGCCTCTATCAGGCCAAGCACGGCGGTAAAAACCGTCATTGCGGATCAGTCGGTTGCGCTTAACCATTGCGGCTGTGGTGGCGGAGTCATTGCCGAGCCAGCGTTAGCATCTTGATGTAGCCACCCAACCCCGGGTAACCATGCCCATATAGAACCCTTTTGTAAGCAGGGCGCGCACTGACGTAACCAGGCAGGCACCTGCGCCTGCTTTAGCCAGTCGGCCATGGTTTTACGGCCTTTACGCTGCGGATGTTGCCATTTACCGGGCAGTAATCCATAACCAAGCGTTAAGTCGGCCTCGTTAACCAACGCTTCAGTAATAATCAACTGACCCCAAGGGCTTGCCAGACTATAAGTTCCTACTTTTGTAAGCTTAACGTGCGTTGCTGTTTGCTTATTCTGTTCCTCGATACACCAAAGCGCCATCTGATAAAAACGCACCTCATAATCAGCACAGCTCACACACATACGGGTATCCGCACGGGCATCACTTGCCTGCTGTCTAATTTGCTCAAGCTGCTGAAAGCTCGGTAAAGACGCCGACTCGCACGCAGCAATTTCCAGCCACCGGCGCAGTATCGCACGTTGCATTGCTGCTGACTGCCGACGCAAGGTATCCACCGGCAAACCTTTGCCTAATAGCGGATGCTTGACCCATTGCTGCGAGAGTTTTTCGCTCAACAAGTCATCCAATACCTGCTGCTGTTCCGCGCAGAGCCGCGCCGACCGCAACACACTGTCGCCAAACGTTGGCCAGCGTTGCTCCAGTAACGGAATTACATCATGACGCAAAAAGTTACGTTCAATTCGCGTATCGTAGTTGGTGTCATCTTCAATCCAGGTCAACTGACGCGCGTTTGCATAGTCGTAAATGTCCTGTTTGCTTACCGCCAGTAACGGCCGTACCAGGCGCCGCTGATCGTACCAGCAATGCACTTCAGCCATACTGGCAAGCCCTTTTGGACCACTACCTCGGTTTAACTGCAGTAAAAACGTTTCGATTTGATCATTACGATGCTGACCCAACAAGATGATTGCATCGTTATCGCTCAGTTCACGCAAACGCTGATAACGACGTTCCCGGCCTGCGGCTTCTTTCGACTGCCGTGATTCGATTGGTACCGTCAGTGGTTCGAAGTGTGTGGTAACGCCATAAGCTTTAGCAGCTTTTTGGATTGTTTCTGACCAAGCCGCTGAGTTGGGGTGAAAACTGTGATCGAGGTGCACCGCCAGGTAGCGATACTGATCATGCTGCTGATGATAGCGCATCGCGCAATCCAGCACCGTTTGTGAGTCAGCACCGCCACCCAGGGCGATAATTATTTGCTGCCCGGGCCTGAGCGACAAGCCATCCATAACCGTACAAAAGCGGTCAAATAACGCGTCGCTCATTAACGTAGCTGCCTAGCAATAACCAAATGACATGAGTTTTTGATAGCGGCGATCGAGCAGTTCGCTACGCTCGAGTCCTCGCAATTCGTTTAAATCAGTTATTAAGCGCTGCTTAAGCGCCGAAGCCATATCGTCCATATTGCGATGAGCGCCACCCAGTGGCTCGGCAATAACTGTATCAATTAAACCTAATTCTTTACTGCGCTGCGCGGTAACGCCCATTGCCTCGGCCGCAAGTGGCGCTTTACTAGCGCTCTTCCACAGAATCGACGCGCAACCTTCCGGCGAGATAACCGAATAGGTGCTGTACTGCAGCATATTAACTTTGTCGCCCACGCCAATAGCCAATGCGCCGCCGGAGCCGCCCTCACCGATGACGGTACAAACGATGGGTACACCCAAACGCGACATCACTTTAAGATTGCGGGCGATAGCCTCACTCTGGCCGCGCTCTTCGGCGCCAATGCCCGGATAAGCTCCCGGCGTATCAATAAAGGTGACAATTGGCATTTTAAAGCGTTCTGCAGTTTCCATCAGGCGTAATGCTTTGCGATAGCCCTCAGGCTTCGGCATGCCAAAATTACGGCGAATTTTATCTTTTGTTTCGCGGCCTTTTTGCTGACCAATAACCATCACCGGCTCGTCATTAAGTCGCGCAATACCACCAACAATCGCTTCGTCATTGGCATAGGTTCGATCCCCCGCCAATTCATCAAACTCGGTAAAAATACGCGGAATATAATCTAGCGTATAGGGCCGCAACGGGTGCCGCGCTAACTGCGCAACCTGCCACGCGCCTAACTCAGAAAATATTTTTTCGGTAAGCTCACGGCTTTTGTTCGTCAGACGTTGAATCTCTTCTTCAATATTGATGTCCAGCTCACCACGTTCGCCGACGTTTTTTAGTTCGTCTATCTGCGCTTCAAGCTCGGCAATTGGCTGTTCGAAGTCTAAAAAGTTCAAGCTCATTCGCTACCCATTCCTTAAAATTCTAACGAGACCCACTGTTCACCCAGCAGCTCCCTTAAATTATGTATCAGTTCGTCAGCCGGTCGAATATACCATTGCACGCCGGCTGTTAACGTCGCGTTTGCCTTGTCACCCTTAAAGTGAATAATTAACGGGCAGGTACCTTCGGCATAGGGTTGCAATTCGTTTTGCAATTTAGCTGCCATCCCCTGTTGCAGCTGTTCACTTGTTACGGTTATGGCGACATGCCGTAAAAAACTTTCCCGCGCCTGATCGATACTCATCACTTCTCGGGCTATCATTCTATTACCACCAGAGAAGTTATCAAATCGTACCTCCCCTTTTGCCCACAAAATTCGGTCTTTTTCGAGCAAATGTTGGAAGCTTTCATACTCATTACTATAGAGCATGACATCCATTCGTGCGCTTTTATCGTCCAACGTGACCACGGCAAACCGCTGTCCCCGTTTATTTACGATAACACGAACATCAATCACCAACCCGGCTATTGCAACCAGCTCATTCTTTCGGGTTTCGTTAATTTCGGACAAAAAACCGGCGACGTAATGGCGCAATTCCTGGCGAAAACGATTAATCGGGTGACCGGTTAAATAAAGCCCTAATGTTTCCCTTTCACCTTCAAGCCAAACGGCTTCAGGCCAGGGTTTTACGTTAACAAACTCGTGTTCAACCGCTTCCGGCTCCGTGGTAAGCACGCCAAACATATCACTTTGGCCAATACTTTCTGCCTGACGATGCTGCTCAGCCTGGCGCATAGCTTTTTCCAGCGATGCCATTATGGTAGCGCGGTGCGGTCCAAGCGTGTCCATTGCACCACCACGTATCAGTCGCTCCATCACGCGTTTATTGAGCCGTTTTAGGTCGACCCGGCAACAAAAATCGAACAGATCGGTAAATTGACCACCTTCCTGACGTGCTTCGATAATTGCCTCAATGGGCGCCTCACCAACTCCTTTTATGGCACCGATGCCGTAGACAACACGACCTTCCTCATCAACGGTAAACTTATACTGGCCCTTATTAACATCAGGCGGCAGCAACTTTAGGCCCATGCGCTCGCATTCGTCAGCCAGGGTAACTATCTTGTCGGTATTATCCATATCGGCTGACATTACTGCCGCCATAAATTCAGCAGGGTAATGCGTTTTCATCCACAACGTCTGATACGACACCAACGCGTAAGCAGCCGAGTGTGATTTATTAAACCCGTATCCGGCAAACTTCTCCACCAGGTCGAAGATTTTCATCGCCAGTTCGGGGTCAATGTTATTTTTAGCCGCGCCCTCGCGGAAAATATCGCGCTGCTTGGCCATTTCTTCAGGCTTTTTCTTACCCATGGCGCGCCGTAGCAAATCAGCGCCACCTAGTGAGTACCCGGCCATGACCTGAGCCACCTGCATAACCTGTTCCTGGTACAGGATAACCCCATAGGTTGGTTCGAGGATTGGCTCCAGGCATGCGTGTTGATATTGTGCATCCGGGTAGGATACTTCTTCGCGACCATGCTTACGGTCGATAAAGTTATCTACCATGCCCGATTCCAGTGGTCCGGGCCGAAATAAGGCGACCAACGCGATAATGTCTTCGAAGCTATCCGGTAACAAACGCAGAATAAGCTTTTTCATCCCCGCTGATTCTAGCTGAAACACCGCCGTGGTCTCGGCGCGTTTTAAAATTCGGAAGCATTGCGGGTCATCCAGCGGAATAGCATTGATGTCAATCAGCGCTTTGCCTTGTTGTTGATGGCGTGCATTGACCATATCCAACGCCCACTGGATAATCGTCAGCGTACGCAGACCCAAAAAGTCGAATTTAACCAAACCGGCCGACTCGACATCGTTTTTATCAAACTGTGTAACTGGGTTTTTGCCCTCGTCATCGCAATAGAGTGCAGCAAAATCGGTAATCGTGGTGGGTGAAATCACTACCCCACCCGCGTGTTTGCCGGCATTGCGGGTCACGCCCTCGAGAATCCGGGCAAAATCGATGAGCTCTTTGACTTCTTCGTCAGCATCGTACCGTTCGCCCAACTCAGGGACCTCTTCAAACGCCTTCGCCAGGGTCATGCCCGGCGTTCCGGGCACCAGCTTGGATATGCCATCAACGAAGCCATAAGGGTGGCCAAGCACACGACCGACATCACGGATGGATGCTTTTGCCGCCATGGTGCCAAAGGTAATAATTTGCGATACCGCATCACGGCCGTAAAGCTCGGCCACGTGATCAATGACCTCATCACGGCGATCCATACAAAAATCGACATCAAAGTCCGGCATGGATACCCGTTCGGGGTTCAAAAAACGTTCGAATAGCAGATCAAACTCAAGCGGATCAAGATCCGTGATTTTTAACGCATAGGCGACCAATGACCCGGCACCAGAGCCCCGCCCCGGCCCGACCGGGATATTATTGTCCTTACTCCACTGAATAAACTCCATGACGATAAGGAAGTAACCGGGAAAGCCCATTTGGTTAATTACATCAAGCTCGATTTTTAACCGTTCATCATAGGCAGGACGTTTTTCTTTCCGTTCCTGCTCGTCGGGGAACAAAAACGCCAGCCGCTCTTCTAATCCTTCCTCTGACACCTTAACCAGGTAATCACCTTCGGTTAAGTTGCCGGTCGGGAAAGCTGGCAGAAAGTATTCGCCCAGCCGGATAGTCACGTTACACCGTTTTGCTATTTCAACCGTGTTTTGCAACGCTTCCGGAATATCAGCGAACAATTCCTGCATTTCTTCGGCGCTGCGAAGATATTGCTGTGGCGAGTATTTTTTCGGTCGGCGTTTGTCACCAAGCTGAAAGCCATCATGGATGGCAACACGAATTTCGTGTGCTTCAAAGTTATCGGCTTCTAAAAACACCACTTCGTTAGTTGCCACTACCGGAATATCGCGTTCTGCGGCCAAATCGACGGCAGCATGCAGGTAGTCTTCTTCCTGTGGTCGGCCGGTGCGGGTTAACTCAAGATAATAACGGTTAGCAAAATGCTGTTGATAAAATGCCAGGCACTGCTCTAAAGCATCTGCATGGCCTTTTAATAAGGCCTGTCCGACATCACCCTGACGTGCCCCCGATAACAATAAAACACCGGCATTGTGCTCGACCAGCCAGTCTTTATCGATAACTGGCTTGCCTTGTACATGGCCGCGAAGATATGCTTTTGAAATAAGTTGGATAAGACTTTGGTAACCATCGTTATCCATAGCCAGCGCCGTCAGACGAAAAATCTCGCCTTCGGGATAGTCGCCCTGCACCCAGAGGTCTGCGCCGACCAAAGGTTTAATGCCCTGCTTGTGAGCCGCACCGTAATATTGCACCAACCCACAGAAGTTCATCTGATCAGTTAGCGCCATGGCCGGCATGCCAGCTTCCGCCACCGCTTCGCAAATAGGCCCGATTTTTGTCAGGCCGTCAATCATAGAAAAATCACTATGTATGCGCAGATGAACAAAAGGACTATCGTTAGCTGTGGTGCCGGTCAGGTCGCTGGTCATAATAGCAGTAGCTTTACCATTTTTAGTTTTTATAGTAGCGCGTATTGTGCCTCAATCGCTGCTGGCAGTCGAGTAGCCGCAAACTATCAATGTAACTTCAAACGCGGTTTAACCGCGTGGTTAAGTTTATCCACAATAATAATTAACAGCATTTTCCACCACCCGTGTAAGGCCCGTTGATGCATTCGATAAAGACTCGCATAAGCATACCGAGCCAGTGTTCCTTCAATCGACATGGATAGACTCTTACTCTGCATCAAATTTCCCACGGCCGAGAAACGACTGAGCGATACCAGCGAGCCGCGATCTTTATACTTAAATGGCTTTGCTGCTCTGCCTTTTAACTCACGCTGGATATTAGTGGCCAGACAAGCGGCCATTTGATGTGCTGATTGCGCCCGCGGCGGTACAAAGCGATCATCGTCGATGGCACAGGCGGCGCAGTCTCCTAACGCATAAACAGATGGGTCATCGATGCTTTGCAAATAGTCATTTACCAGCAACTGGTTATTTTTGCGGTGCGCCAGCCCCAGCGACGCTAAGAAGTCAGGTGCCCGAATTCCTGCCGCCCAAACCATCAGGTTAGCATCGATATGCGCGTCATCTTTTAACGTCAGGCCGTCGCTACCGGCTTTTACTGCCGGATTGCCGGTTATCACGTTAACCCCAAGTGATTCGAGCTTTTGCTTAACCCGATGTGCCAGGCCCTCAGGTAAAGCAGGTAATAATCGTGGACCGGCCTCGACCAGGCTGACTTTCAGGCGCTCACGAGTTAAATGCGTTAAGCCGTAAATATTTAACAAGGATACCGAGTGCACCAGTTCTGCCGCAAGTTCGACCCCGGTTGCGCCACCACCGACAATCGCGATATCCAATGTTTGCTCGTCGCCATCTTCCAGCGCCTGGTTAACCCGCAAAAATTCGTTAAGTAATTCGTGATGAAAATTATCGGCTTGCTGCGTCGAGTCCAGAAAGTAGCAATGTTGTTTAACACCATCGACGCCAAAGTCGGCGGTGACGCTTCCTACCGCCAGTATGAGCCGGTCATAGCGAATAGAACGTTCGGCTAAGACCTCTTCACCGTCGTCAACGATCGGGGCAAGCTGTACCTGCCGATTATCCCGGTCAATTCCGGTTAAAGTACCGACTAGAAAACGAAAGCCAGCCCTGGCGCCCTGCCCCCGATAATCTAGCTCCGCAAGTCGCGAGTCCAAAGCTCCCGATGCCACCTCGTGTAACAATGGTTTCCACACGTGGGTACTGTTTCGATCAATCAAAATAATTTCTGCTTGTTTTTTCTTACCTAACTTTTTCCCGAGTTCGGTAGCCAGTTCAAGCCCTCCGGCACCACCTCCAACCACTACGATACGCTCCATCGTCGTTCTCCCTTATAAAATAAAAAAGCCACTGACGATAATAACGCCAGTGGCTTTGTTTCGCATCCGTACTAACGGATTAAATTGCTATAAGCTTAGTCAATTGACGGGTCAGTCAAACCACGACGTTCCAGCAAGGCTTCAACCGTTGGCTCTTGACCACGCCAGTTGATGTACTGTTGCATTGGATCTTTACTGTTACCCTGAGACAGGATTTCTTTACGAAACGCCTGGCCATTTTCCAGCGTCAAACCACCGTTATTATTCATGTGTTTAAACGCATCAGCCGCTAATACTTCGCTCCACATGTAAGCGTAGTAGCCTGCTGAATAACCACCGGCAAACACGTGCGCAAAATAAGTCGAGCGATAACGCGGCGGCACCGCTTCTACCAGTACGCCATTGCGTTCAAGGGCTTCTTTTTCAAACGCTTGTACATCGTCAATTTCTGTACCCGGCTCTACCGTGTGGTACTCAAGATCAAGTAGTGCTGCAGCAACATATTCCAATGTATCAAAGCCTTGGTTAAAGTTACGTGCGGCCAATACTTTATCTAACAGCTCCTGAGGAATCTGTTCACCGGTTTCGTAATGCTTAGCAAAGTTGTTGATGACTTTTTCGTTAAGCATCCAGTCTTCCTGGAACGTTGAAGGGAACTCAACATAGTCTCGCGATACCGATGTGCCGGCCAGTGATGGATATTTCACGTCTGAGAACATACCGTGTAACGCGTGGCCCATCTCATGGAACATGGTAGAAACTTCATCAAAGCTTAAGAACGTTGGTTCACCGTCAGGCGCTTTGGTGATGTTCATGTTATTAAGAATAACCGGCTTCTGATCCATCAAACCAGACTGGCTGCGGAATGAACTCATCCAGGCACCACCGCGTTTACTATCACGCGCATAGTAGTCAGCATAGAACAAACCAAGACTGCTTCCGTCTACGTCAAACACTTCGTAGACTTCAACGTCTTCCTGATAAACCGGAATATCATTACGCTCTTTAAAGGTGATCCCAAATAACTCACCCATTGCGTAAAACACACCATCTTCCAGTACGCGGTTAAACTCAAAGTATTTTTTAACCTCGTCGGAGTCCAGCGCGTACTTCTCAGCACGAACTTTCTCGGCATAGTAGAACCAATCCCATGGTGCCAGTTCAAAGTCCTTACCGTCAGCAACGATAGCCTGTTGGATTTCTTCTGCTTCGCGGTTTACGTTAGAAACCACAGCTGGTACCAGGTCACGTAGCATTTTCTTAGCCGCGTCAGGGTTGCCTGCCATGTTTGTTTCTAAGACGTAGTCACCCCAGCTGTTGTAACCCAGCAATTGTGCTTTATCAGCACGTAGTTTAACGAGTTGCTTAACCAGTGGGTTTTGATCAGTCTCGGTATTACCGGTACCGCGGTTAGCTGATGCTTCCCATACCCGCTGACGCAGTTCACGATTTTCTAACTCAGCCAAAATTGACTGGCGTGTGGTGTTAGTTAACACAATCGCATACTGGCCTTCTTTATCACGGCTTTCTGCTGCATTTGCTAAGCCCTGAATACGGCTGTCACTTAAACCTGCCAACTGTGATTTGTCTTCTACAAAGATCACGTTTTCCTGAGTCAGTGACATCAGTCCGTCACGGAATTCATTGGTCAGACTGGATAGTTGCTCGTTGATGTCACGAATTTGCGCTTTTTCTTCGTCATTTAACAATGCACCCGAGCGCACAAAGTCTTTGTAGGTTTCTTCCAGTAAACGCTGACTTTCATTATCCAGGCCTAAGTCTTCGCGTTGCTCATACAGTGATTTAATGCGAGCAAACAAGTTGGCATTCAGGCTGATGTTATCACCATGAGCGGCCATTTTAGGGGCAAGCTCCGCCTGCAACTCTCTAATTTGGTCATTCGAGTGAGACGATGACAGATTATAAAATACCGAGCTGACGCGATTCAGAATTGCGCCTGACTTTTCCATTGCAACAATGGTATTTTCGAAAGTAGGCTCTGCTGAATTATTAGCAATGGCTTCAATCTCTGCCATATGCTCTTGCATACCCTTTTCGAATGCCGGTTTGAAGTGTTCAAACTCGATTGCATTAAAATCAGGAGCCTGATATTGCAACGGGCTTGGCTCATAGAATGGGTTTTGTGAAGTTGCAGCCTGCTGCGACTGTTCTGATTGCTGCTCTGCTTGTTGTTCTGCTTGGTTCGCTGTCGCTTGCTGCTCATTGTCACTGCACGCGCTCAGTGATACAGCTGCGCCAATGGCAACTGCAACTAATGTTTTACGCATTGGTTATCTCCCGCTGGATTATTTTTTAAATGCGCCATTACTCTAGACGCGGATTGCGTCAGGCTCAATAGCTACACGGCAGAAAAACCTAAATATTCGGTAAATGGATGTGTCTGAAACAGGGAAACTGGGCCGATTGACCCATAAAAACAAAAAAACACGCTCGAAGGCGTGTTTTAATGATGGCGGAGCGGACGGGACTCGAACCCGCGACCTCCGGCGTGACAGGCCGGCATTCTAACCAACTGAACTACCGCTCCACACTTAACCGCTGTTGAGGCTCTCCCCTCAACGCGGCGTGAATATTACGAGCGACCCGCTAAACAGTCAACCCTTTTTTTCATAAAATTTTAAACAAATGCTCTGTTTGACTGAATAATATGCAGATCACTGCTTTTTTAATCAGTTTACTCGCTTTTAGCAGCTTTTTTTTGCGCCTTCTTCTGCGCTTTCTGCTCAGCTTTCTCTGCATTCTTTTGTGCAGTTGCCGGATCATTATTTAGCCGCTTACTACGACGGCGCCACCAAACAAAGCCTATAGCACCAGCAATCAACACAACATTTACGGCCGCAACGATAATTAGATTAACGATTAACTGCTGTTCTTCAGCTTCACGTTGTTGTCGCTCCAACTCGGCTTTGCGGGCTGCCTCCTGACGCGCCTGCTGGGCAAGTTCTTCTGCTGTAGGTTCTGCAATTGGCTCCACCGAAATAAAACTTAAGTTGTTAAACTGTAACTCAAACTCTCGTCCCTGCTTTGATGTCGCAAACACGGAAAGTTCCACCAAATGTTTGCCATAAGCAAGGTTATCTAACGGAATAACATGCGGAAAGGAGTCTATTTTTGTTACTGAAAAGCGTCGTTCTTCGCCGTTGGGATAACTCACGCTACCGTTAATGGCAACGCTCGACGGGTTGACCAGCTTTTCGTCGAGACTAACCTCAATACCATTGTCTGCGCCACGCTCTTCCGCCAACTGAAAATCAATAGTTACCGGTTGGTGCTCTACCACCACCGCTTCGTCCTCAAAACTCCGCTCATATAACGGTGTTTCCAGCTGATACGTTGGTAAATATTCGCCGGGCACCACATCTAATGCAAACCGGCCGGTAAAAACACCATCGCCGGCTCGTTCGTCATGACCCTGCCCGTTGTCACTGAATTCTGCAACGCGCTTAGGGTCTGCGCCAAAGTTATCAAAATCAGGATTGTTGCTACTAACAAACAACACTTCCAGCACCACGGTTTCTCTAAACCTCGCCGTCGACACAGTCGTATTACCGTTATAAAGAGTGCCCTCCACTTTAAGTCTTTCATTTTGGAATAACTGTTTAGGCAGTGGCTCGGCTTCAAAACGGACTTCCGATACAATGATTGCCTTGTTTTGCTTGTCGACCCGGCCAGCCACTTGCCAGGGACCCGGCTCCGGATCAACAATTTTAATCATGTCGAAGTTTGGATCGGTATACCAGGTCACCCGTTCTAATGGGTAATCGCTGTCATACCACTTACTGCCATCGGGCTTAATCAGTATCAGCGGCTGGCTATTAGGCTCGCGAAAGAACAGCAGCGTAATTTCTTCTATGCCGGCGTCAATGCGAAACCGCTGCCCTTCGATTGGCAGCATATTATCCATCGGCCCATCCATCAGCTGCATCGGCTGATTTTGTTCCGTTTGTTGCTGAGCATTTAGCGGGAGTGCGGCACTAACCAAGCACACCCACAGTACTATCAGGAATCGAGCCAAAGACACTTACCACCCTCGTTTTTAACTAGCGCCAGCCGTTGTTGATGCTGTTCTAATTCATCGGCCGTTGCCGTCAAAACCTTTAGCGGGCGACGATTTTTTATCGGTTTATGCTGCACGTCACCGGGGCCATTAGCATTACCGCGCTGCGCATTATTGTGCAGGTTAAGGTCAGTCTGCCCGCCGGTCATAGCCAGGTACACGTCAGCCAGAATTTCCGCATCCAGCAGCGCTCCGTGCAACTCACGGGCGGAGTTATCCACCTCGAACGCCTTACATAACGCATCCAGACTATTACGCTGCCCCGGCCGCATTTCTCGCGCTAACTGCAATGAATCCAGCACCGAACAATAATCAGTGGTTTGGCCATATCCCGCTTGCAACCGGCTAAACTCGGCGTCCATATGGCCGACATCGAATGGCGCATTATGGATAACTAATTGTGCGCCTTTGATAAAGCCAAGAAAATCATCAACAATTTGCGCAAACACCGGCTTGTCGGTAAGGAAATCATTGGTAATTCCGTGAACCTCGATAGCTTCCTGCTCGACCACCCGTTCAGGATTAATGTAAACGTGGTAATGCTTGCCCGTGGGTTTTCTGTCGATTAACTCAACACAACCAATTTCAATGATCCGATGTCCTTCGGCTGGGTTAATACCTGTAGTTTCGGTATCCAGTACCACCTGACGCATGCTAATTTCCTGATATACTCTGTGCTAATTTGAGCTAATAGTAGCAATATTTATGACCAACACAAACGCTGTTCACTTATATACAGATGGCTCCTGTCTGGGTAATCCGGGTCCGGGCGGCTACGGAGTGGTACTGGAATACAATAAACACCGCAAAGAATTAAGTCAGGGCTTTAAATGCACCACCAATAACCGTATGGAGATGCTGGCCTGCATAGAAGGGTTAAAAGCCTTAAAACGCGACTGTGAGGTCGTTATAACGACCGACAGCCAGTATGTAAAACAAGGTATCGAACAATGGATGCATGGCTGGAAGCGTAATGGCTGGAAAACATCAGCGAAAAAGCCCGTTAAAAACCAGGACTTATGGATAAAACTGGATACCGAGATACAGCGCCATAAGGTTCGCTGGGACTGGGTAAAAGGTCACTCAGGTCATCCGCAAAACGAGCGATGTGACGAGCTCGCCCGCGAGGCGGCGAGTGGCTCGTCACTACAGGAAGACGGCGGCTATAATCCGTTATAACACTAACTTTCGCCAGCGACGACCGGGCGCTTTTCTTCGGCCCAGGCACTCATCCCGCCGGTTACACTATACACTTTATCAAAACCCATGCGCTCGAGGCTTTCGGCAGCTAACGCCGAGCGCCCGCCGGTCTTACAGATAAGGTATAACGGTTTATCAGCAATGCGCTGCAGCGCATCATCGTAACCGGCTACATCAGGGTGTTGATTAAGTTGCATCTCCAGCACGCCCCGGGGCATATTCACCGCTTCCCGAATATGGCCCTGGGTATATTCGGCTGGTTCGCGCACATCGATCACGCGCGCGCCATCTCTTAACGCTTGTTGGAGCTGTTCGGTGGTCACTTCGTTAACGTTATTTTTTGCCATTTGGCAAAGCTTCATTGCATCAATCATGCAGTACCTCTTTGCTTGTCGTTAAACTACTTCTGGTTGTTGCCGTGGCGACCGGCCGTTGACTAAGCGCGGCGCCGCTTGGCACTCTCATTCTGGGCGTTTTTAATATAACGCATTTACGTGCCAGTATGGCATAACCACTGTGTAATAGCGGAATTTTCTGACACAGTTTTTCTGTCCATACGGGGCTTGGTGAGGTTTTAGATCGGTTACTGTCGGTAGCTAAAAAGCGTCCCATATAATAATCATGCTGGACAATTTCATAGCCCAACAGCTGCAGCCAGTCTTTTATGCGAAAGGCACTAAAATAACGCCCCGACCATGGCAGTCGTTTTCGATTAGCAGGTAACCAGCCACTTAACATGGCAGGACTCAAGGGATTAAAACCACAAATAAATAAGTAACCATCGTCCATCAGCACGCGGTTTACCTCGCGCAGTACTTGGTGCGGATCGCGGCTGTACTCAAGTACAAACGGCATCACCACCTGATCAACCACAGCATTCTTAATCGGCAAGTGCTCAAGTTTAGCCTGAATAGTATTCGCTTTAGCAGCGGGACTTACTAACACCGGCGCAGTCAAACTAAAAGCCTGATAACTTAACTCTGCCGCTAAGCCCCCTAAACCCAAAGTCGTTCCGCAACGCAGCCGGCGCCCATAGTCATTCATTAACCACTGCGTATGCTCACGCATGTAGTCGCCGCAGACAAACGATTGCCAGCTGTCAGGTTGCGGCAATTTGGCGGGGCTATACGCTGGCTTAATAAGCACTCGGGTATCCTTTATGGTAGGCTGTTGGCTATAATTCTATGCT
The DNA here is from genome assembly GCF_019431395.1 of Idiomarina sp. Classification (NCBI taxonomy): domain Bacteria; kingdom Pseudomonadati; phylum Pseudomonadota; class Gammaproteobacteria; order Alteromonadales; family Idiomarinaceae; genus Idiomarina; species Idiomarina sp. The sequence goes on along the minus strand of NZ_CP080268.1, from coordinate 466,204 downwards.
AGCGCTAATGAGGTCGATATGCGAGTGCATCCAATCAAAGCATACAACGATAATTATATTTGGCTTATTCAACCGACCACAGAGCCGTCGGTCATCGTGGTAGACCCCGGCGATGATAAACCTGTGCGGCAGTGGCTTAGTGATAACAATGCCACTATCGACAGTTATTTAATCACTCACCACCACTGGGATCATACCGATGGTTTAGCGCCATTACTTAATGATTATCCGGCACCTGTTTTTGGTCCTGAAAATAGCAACATAGCCGCAATTTCCGAGTCTCTGTCAGAAGGGGATAAATTTTCCCGACTCGGTTTATCATTTGAGGTATTTGAAACGCCCGGACACACTTTAGACCACATTAGTTTTTACTGTAACGGCTATTTATTTTGCGGTGATACATTATTTTCAGGTGGCTGTGGACGCATGTTCGAAGGTAACCCGGAGATGTATGTCGAGTCGTTAAAAAAGCTTCGTCTATTACCGGGCGACACGCGAGTGTTCTGCGCGCATGAGTACACCCAGGCAAACTTAACCTTTGCGGTGTTGGTAGAGCCCGACAATGCGCTGCTAAACAGTTATCTGGAAAAAATAAAGCTCATGCGTCAGCAAAACGAAATCACTTTGCCCAGCAGTCTGCAGCTGGAGTTGGCAATGAATCCATTTTTACGTTTTGACCAGCCCACCGTTAAAGCCGCTGCCGAACAGCACGCCAAGCAAGACTTAACGAGTGATGCCAATGTATTTGCGTGCATAAGACAGTGGAAAGACAACCTGTAATTCATTAAACTTGACGCGTTTTTAAACAAAAACTTTAACGAGACGTTACTTGCATGAAGTTGACGAAAGCCCCTTTTGCCATTGCTCTGGTCTCTGCCCTTGTATTAAGCGGCTGCCAAAGCACATCGCCACAGACATGGTTTGTGTCTGAGTCAGAACCCGAAGAAACCAATAAAACTGTCGCCAAACGGGCACCTGACAACTCAGCTGAAGTAGAGCCGAAATCCTTACAAACCGTGCCAGAAATTGCATTAGGTACAGCGGAGTTTCATCAACAACCTGTTGCTGAAGAACCTTTGCCCGAGCAGGATCTATGGCAGCGTATTCGGCAAAATCTGCAATTTGAGGCACCGGACAATCAACGTTTACGTTCTCAACGCAATTGGTATGTTAGTCATCCTGAATATCTGCAGCGTGTCGGTAAACGAGCAGAGCCTTTTTTACACTTAATTGTAGAAGAGATCGAAAAGCGTAAACTGCCGATGGACTTGGTGCTTCTGCCCATTGTAGAAAGTGCTTTTGATCCCTTCGCATACAGCCATGGCAGTGCTGCCGGAGTCTGGCAGTTTATTCCGGGGACCGCTCGTCATTACGGTTTAGATATCAACTGGTGGTACGACGGCCGTCGTGACGTTTATGCGGCTACTCACGCAGCGCTAGACTACCTGGAAGATTTGTATGCCTATTTTGACGGTGACTGGTTACACGCATTAGCGGCCTACAACTCAGGTCAGGGGCGCGTCGGCAATGCCATCCGCAAAAACCAGCGGGCCGGCAAACCGACTGACTTCTGGTCACTTGATCTGCCCCGCGAAACGCGCGCTTACGTGCCTAAACTGCTGGCATTATCTGATATTTTACGGAATACCGATGAATACGGCATCGTTTGGTATCCCATTGAGAATCAGCCCTCTCTGAAAGTTGTTGAACTGCCGGCACAAATTGACCTGGCTAAAGCCGCCGATATGGCGGCTATGCCATTGGCAGAACTGCACCGCTACAACGCCGCGTATAACCGTTGGTCTACCGCTCCGGGCGGCCCGCACCGACTATTACTGCCGCAACAAAATGCCGATACCTTTGAGCAAGCCATTGCAGCAACTAATCCCAAACAATGGTTAAGCTGGCAACGTCACCAGGTTCAATCGGGCGAGAGCTTGTTAACTATCGCCAAAAAGTATCACACCTCCGTTGATGTCATTCAGCAGGTTAATGATATTAGTAGTCATATTATCCGAGCTGGTGAGTTTTTGCTGATCCCCGTCGCCAGCAACGATTTAGATGACTATACCCTGTCACAAGGGCAGCGACTGTTGGCTACCCAGACGCGACAGCGGCAAGGAGAAAAATCCGAGTATGTGGTGCAGTCCGGAGACACGCTCTGGGATATCAGTCGCATCTACGATGTCGGTACTCGTGAACTAGCCAAGTGGAACGGCATGGCCCCGGGGGATTTCTTGCGCCCGGGTCAAAAACTGGTAATCTGGAGTGATAGCAAAGCGCCGAGTCAGCGCAGTGCAAGCTTAATCAGAACAGTGACCTACCAAGTCAGAAACGGTGACTCGCTGGCTCGCATTGCGAATAAATTTAATGTCACTATTGGTGATATTGAAAAATGGAATAATATAAATCGCAGCCGCTACCTGCAACCCGGGCAACGTCTGACCCTAAAAGTTGATGTTACAAACGTAAGTGGTTAACCAATGAAAAATCTCACGTCAGTTGTTTTAATCGTTTTAGCAGCGCTGTTTTTATTACCCAATAAATCCGTAGCGCAGGAATGGGATGCCTCAGGTGAAGGTAAAGTTACCTACCCCAGTGGCCGCACTGAACCGCTGACGTTTGGCTTTTCCTATCAAAAAACCTTTGGCACCTTTGTTTTTAAGGCAGGTAACGCCAAAATGCGGACCGATGAGCCGCCACCGAATTACATTCTTAACGTTATCGTTAATGATGAAGGGCTGTTATACATTGCTGAATTTGCCGACGGCTTTTTTGAATCATTTGAGTTAGCGTTAGGCGGCCACAAGGTGGCTATAAAGCCGCGCCGCGAATTTGATGAAGATGAGCCGATCAAACATCTAGTAGTGCACATTGATGATATGAGCTATTTACTGGATACCACACACCCGTCGTTAAAGTTTTCGTTTGACGAAGATGGTATCAGCGAGATTGACGGTAACGGCCTAATCCGTGACCTGAGTTCAAGGCGTTAACTTCGAGGCGTCAAAGCAACGCCTTTAATTCATCCTCGGACAACACCGCTACGCCTAGTTTTTCTGCTTTCGCAAGCTTCGACCCGGCGGCTTCGCCGGCAATAACAGCGGTGGTCTTTTTAGACACTGAACCGGTAACTTTAGCGCCCAACGCTTCTAGCGCCTGTTTTGCCTCATCCCGGGTCATTGAACTCAAGGTTCCCGTCAACACGTAGGTGTTGCCTGCCAAACGGTCATCGACGGGTCCTGCGGCTTCGCCTTCAGGCCATTCAATAATCTCCCGTAGCTGCTGCACTACGGTTTGGTTATGCGGTTCGGCAAAGAACGCATGAATATGCTGCGCAACCACAGTACCAATGTCATCGACCTCCTGCAGTTGTTCAACTGACGCTTCAGTAATCGCATCCAATTGTTGAAAATATGACGCTAAAGCGGCCGCAGTCGCTTCGCCAACCTCGCGAATTCCCAGCGCATAAATAAACCGTGACAGGGTTGTTTCGCGCGTTGCCGCAATCGCATTAACCAGGTTTTTGGCTGACTTTTGACCCATCCTCGGCAACGATGCCAGCATCGGTTCAGTTAATTTATACAGGTCTGCCGGTGACTTTATCCAGTCGCGCTCAATCAATTGCTCCACAATTTTATCGCCCAAACCATCGATATCCATGGCTTTGCGGCTAGCAAAATGTTTTATCGCTTCTTTACGCTGCGCAGCACAGATCAAACCGCCGGTACAGCGCGCAACAGCTTCTTCGGCCACCCGTTCGATCTCCGAGTCGCAAACCGGACAGCGCGCCGGAAACTCAATTGCCTCGGTATGTTCAGGGCGTTTTTCCTCGACCACACTGACCACTTGCGGGATCACGTCACCCGCCCGGCGGATACTGACCACATCACCAATACGCACGCCCAGCCGCGCAATTTCATCGGCATTATGTAAGGTCGCGTTAGAAACCGTGACGCCACCGACGTTAACCGGCTCTAACCGAGCTACCGGGGTTATGGCTCCGGTTCGGCCAACCTGAAAATCGACGCCGGTAATGGTGGTTAACTGTTCTTGTGCGGGAAACTTTCTTGCGATTGCCCAACGCGGGGCTCGTGCCACGAAGCCGAGATCCTGTTGCAACGCAATAGCGTCAACTTTGTAGACGATACCATCAATTTCGTAGCGTAATTCATCACGACGCGCGAAAATATCATTATAAAATGCTTCACACTCAGCAACACTTGCCGCTGTTTTCACTTCGTCGTTTATGGGTAAGCCCCAGCGCGCCAATTGCTGCAAACGTTGATAATGACTATTCGGCAATGCCTGCTCCGCCTGCTCATCAATAACCCCCAGGCTGTAGGCATAAAAGTGTAATGGTCTCTTCGCGGTAACGCGCGAGTCGAGTTGCCGCAGGCTACCGGCAGCTGCATTACGGGGGTTAGCAAAAACCTTTTGCTCGCGCTTTCGCGCTTGTTCGTTAAAGGCCTCAAACGCAGCTGTGGGCATAAACACTTCGCCACGCACTTCCAGCCGCTGAGGTGCTTCAGACGATAGCTCTAACGGCACGTTACGTATCGTTTTAACGTTTTCAGTGATGTTTTCGCCACGGTAGCCATCGCCGCGTGTCGCAGCGCGCACCAACTTGCCATTCTCGTATAAAATACTCACCGCTAGACCATCGAGTTTTGGCTCGCAGCAGTAGGTGATATTGTTTGAACTATCCAGCCGTTCATTTACACGTAGAGTAAACGCCTCGAACTCATCCTCATCAAAAGCGTTATCCAGCGACAGCATAGGTACTTCGTGCGCCACGGTATCGAATTTATCCAGCGGTTTACTGCCAACCTTTTGAGTCGGCGAATTGGCCGATGCTAAATCTGGATAGTCGCGTTCTAACTGCTGTAGCTCACGGAATAGAGCATCGTATTCGCTATCGGGTACCGATGGCTCATCCAACTCATAATATTCACGGTTATAGCGGGTTAATAGTTTTTGCAGCTGCTGAATACGCTGTTTTGCTTGTTGTTCGTGTTCTGACATCTTAAAAACGGCTCACGGTTGAACGCTCAGACACTACCGGCCTGAGCCTTTTCAAATTCACGAATAGTTTGGTGTACTTTTTGTATGGATTGACGCGATAATACCTGTCGCTGGCCATCGAGCACCTGGCCTTGTGGAATTTCCATCGCCAGTTTTTTAGCGGCATTAAGCATCATGTTAAACGCCTGCTGGCCGTCATAATCCAGTGGTAACGTCATAAACAACGCTACCCCTTCGGTTTCAAAGTTTTCGATGTTATCTAAGTCAAAGGTGCCGGGATTAAACATATTGGCAACGCTAAAAATTAACGGTCCGTTACCTGAGGTTTGCTCGTAACGATGAAAAATTCCCATCTCACCAAACTTGCAACCCAGTTCAGTCATCATTTGCAATAACACAGCGCCCTGCACTGAACCTTTAACAAATAACGAAATAACTTCCTGCGCCGGCGGCGGTGTTGATTTTTGCATGGTGGGTTCAGCAGCAGTCGACTCTGGTTCTAACTCTGGAGCGGGTCCAGGCACAGGGTCATGCTCGGGTTCAGCTTTTGCTTTTATATCCGGCTCAGGGGCTGCTTCTGTTTGCTCGTCATTATCGTTTGCCGTTAATTCGAACTCTGCCTGTTGCAGTGCATCTGCTTCATCTTTGTTAACCCGCATCGAAGGCAACGGTGTATTGTCGTCCTCAAGATCCAGGTTCATCGACATTTGCTCAATCTCATCGTCTGCGCTCGGCGCCGTATTTACTTTTGAGCTTTTGGATTCATTCCGATTAGGCTTATGAGTACTAGCCCCCTTGTCATCAGTTTCTGGCTGCGCGTGCTCGCGTTTTTTAACAACCCGAACTTCGCCGACTCCATCATCATCAAACCCGGCATTCGTTGCCGAGGCACGCTGGCGCTTAGCAGCTACCTGTTCTTTTTGTTGCGTCATTTTTTGGCTGTTACGGCGCATCGTCCACAAGCCGTGGCCGATGATTGCAATAATCAGCAGCACACCAACAATGCTTAACGTGATCTGTAGATTGCTCATTCAGTTGCCAACCCTTAGTTATTTTAATTCTTGCTTAGCTTTCGGTCATTGCGACCGCTTGCTCTACATCAACAGCGACGAGTCGTGATACGCCGGCTTCCTGCATTGTCACACCTGCCAGGTGCGACGCCATTTCCATAGCCACTTTATTATGACTTATATAAATAAACTGTACTGATTCTGACATTTCACTGACCAAACGGCAAAAACGAGCAACGTTGGCATCATCCAGCGGCGCGTCCACCTCATCCAGCAGACAGAAAGGTGCCGGATTAAGTCTAAAAATAGCAAAAACTAATGATAAAGCGGTTAACGCCTTTTCACCACCACTTAGCAGATGAATGGTGCTATTTTTCTTGCCCGGAGGCTGCGCCATTATGGCAACTCCGGTCTCCAATAAATCGTCATCCGTCAATTCAAGTCTCGCACTGCCCCCGCCAAACACCTTGGGGAACAACGTTTGTAGATCCGCGTTTACAGCATCAAACGTCTGCCGGAATCGTTGTCGGGTCTCTTTATCGATCTTTCGAATCGCGGCTTCTAAGGTCTCTAACGCCGAGGATAAATCATCAAACTGCTGGTCAAGGTAGTCTTTTCGTTCTTTTTGCGTTTCAGCTTCTTCAATAGCCGCCAGATTAATCGCGCCCAGCCGTTTGACTTTATTTTGCACGTCGTCCAGTTGTTGCTGCCAACGACTTTCCCGGGCATCTTCAGGTAAGGTCTGCAATAACTCTTTTAAGTTACTGTTATTGTCTGCTAACGCCTGCACCACCGATTGCGTGCGTTCCTGCAGTTTTGCCAGTTCTATTTCAGTGCTTTGCATCTGTTGCTGCAATTGCGCTACTTTCTCACGCAGGGTTGCACTGCCCTGACTTAGCTCATGCAACTCGTTTTCTAACTGCGCTAATTGGTCGCGCGACTCAGTCAGCACTTCTTGCTGTTGCTGCCGCTGTTCCAGCAACAGCTGTAATTGTTCTCGTTGCTCAGCTTGCTGCTCGGTAGACTCCAGGTCTTCGGCTAATTGTTCTAACTCCTGCTGCAGTGCCTGGTAGCGATCATTATGCCGTTGATGTAACTTTTGTTGTTGCTGTTGCTGCTGAGTTAGGTGTTGTTGTTGCAGCATGAGTTGCTGTTTTTTACTCTGTAACTGCTGTTGCTGTTGTTGCTGATCGCGAAGCCGCTGTTGTAAATCCTGCAATTGTAGCTGGTCCGTCTCGGGTAACTCGTCAAGTTGATGCTGCGTTTGTGCCAGCGTTTGTTGCACATCGTCTAGCTGTGCAATTAATTGTTGCTGCTGCTGTTGTAATTGCTCGCGTTGCTGCAGAGCTTGCTGTTGGCGCTGCTGATCAAGCTGATATTGCTGTCGCGCGTACCGCAGCTGTTGCTCGTTAGTTGCTTTTTGGGTCGCTAACGCATGCAATGCCTGTTGTTCTGTTTGTTGTTGCCTTTGCAGCTGCTGTAACTCACTTTTGCTTTGCTCAACCTCGCTGCTAATTTCACTCAACGCCTGCTGGCTTTGCTCGATTTGCTGCTGCAGATTGTCGACTTCAGCTTGCATTACCAACACGCTGTCTTCATCACTAACCGTTTCGCAATCTGCCGACCAACGACTAAACCAATGGCCTTGCTCTGTTAAGGCGATGAGTATATCGGGTTGTTGTGCAAAGGCGCTGTCAGCCTCAGCTTTGTCAGCCACTAACGCGCAATAATTCAGCCACGGCCACTGCTTAAGAGCTCCGGTTACCACCGACGATGCGCGCGGGCTTTGACCGCTTGCCGTATCGCTATCGTCTGGCCATGCAACGCTGACACCTTCAGGCACAGCTTCCTTCGGTGCGGTGTTCAACCAGTATCCACTCAGCCAGGGCCCGGCGACACGCTCAATAGCTGCCTGCCATGGCGCCTCGACCTGCAACATTTCACGCAGCGGTTTGGCGCCGTGACGCTCAAGCCATTGTCGCGCATTGCTAGTTAATTGGGGCTGTTGCCGTTGCAGAATTTGCAGCAACGCAGCACGGCGCGCATCTAGCTGGTTTTGCTGACGCTCTGTCGCAGTATATTGTTGCTGCTGCTCGGCTAACTGACGCTGCTGCTTGTCATATGTCGCATTGGTTTGCTGCAACGCTTGCTCGGCAGCCACATAATCCTGCTGTACCTGCTCGAGTTGTTGTTGCGCCTGCTCGCATTCCTGTTCAGCTAGTTGCAACGATTCACTTAACGCATCGATAGACAGGCTTTGTAACTGCTCTTGCGTATGTTCCAGCTGCTGTTGCAATCGCTGTTGCTGTAACTGATGTTGCTGAACTTGTTGTTGCAACTGTCGTTGCTGGTGCAGCGCGTCATTTTGTTGATGCTGTAATCGGTCGTATTGCTGCTGGGTTTCATCTAATTGTTCGTCCACTACCAGCAACTGCTCTTCTACCTGCTCAGTTGCCGGCAGCAACTGCTCAATTTGCACTTCGATGTGTTGTAATTCTGACTGATCTTCGCCGGCTTGTTGTTGCAACTGCTGCAGCTCACCCTGCAGTTGCCCGCGGCGTTGCTGCTGTTGTTGATAAAGTTGTTGCTGGTGTTGGAGTTGCTGTTCTAACCGCGTAATTTGATTAGACACAGTAAAAAGTTGTTGCTGCTGGTCATCGACCGTCTGTTTTAACTCCTCAGCCCGCTCGCGGCGTTCAATGACGCCACGTTCATCGCCCGTCTGTTCGGTTTGCCAGCGTTCAAGCTCGGTTTGTTGTTGCGTTAATTGTTGCTGTAATTGTTGACGCTGTTGTTCCAGCTGAAGCCAGCGAATGGCATACAGCTCGCCTTTGAGTTGCCGTTCTTTGGTTTTAAGCTCTTTATAGCGCGTGGCAGCGGCGGCCTGGCGTTGCAGTTTTTCCAGCTGCTGGCCTAATTCCTCGCGTACATCGCTGATACGCTCCAGATTTTCGCGGGTGTGTCCGATACGGTTTTCTGTTTCGCGGCGGCGTTCCTTGTATTTAGAAATGCCTGCTGCCTCTTCGATAAATACGCGCAGCTCTTGCGGCTTCGACTCGATTAACCGCGAGATCATGCCCTGTTCTATGATGGCGTAGCTACGCGGACCCAGGCCGGTTCCCAGAAATAAGTCGGTGATGTCGCGACGACGGCATTTGCTGCTATTTAAGAAGTAATTGGACTGGCCATCGCGGGTAACCTGGCGCTTAACAGAAATTTCTTTAAATGCGGCAAACTCACCCTGAATACGGCCGCTGGTGTTATCAAAAACAAGCTCGACACTGGCCTGTGACACCGGTTTACGCGACGACGAACCGTTAAAAATAACGTCAGTCATAGCATCGCCACGCAAATTCTTTGCCGAGCTTTCGCCCAGCACCCAGCGCACGGCATCAATAACGTTGGATTTGCCACAGCCATTCGGCCCGACAACACACGTCATTTGATCCGGAAAAGGCACTTTTGTTGGGTCGACAAAGGACTTAAAGCCGACCAGCTTTATATGTTTTAGCCGCATTTATGTTGTTATATCGTTTTTTGTAACAATTTCAAGGATGCATCCACTGCCGCCTCGGGCTACCATCTTAGCATTAAAGGTACTGATATACGCTAGTCAAAAAAGGGTGATGTTAGCATGCGTAGTGCAATTTACAGCGACAACGGCCTGGCCTATCTTGCAAGAGGTCTAAAGCTTATTCAAACCAAAGGCTTAAAACGCTTTGTACTGATACCAATTGCGATTAATTTTCTGCTATTTTTTGGCGCAATTTACTGGCTTATCGTAAAGACCCAAGCCTGGACTGACAAGGTTATGGATTGGTTACCCAGTTACTTTCAATGGGTCGAGTATCTTATCTACCCATTACTGGTAATTTTAATTTGGGCGATGTTTTATTTTTTATTTACCACTATCACTAATCTGATTGCCGCGCCATTTAACGGCTTGTTATCGGAAAAAGTCGAACGCTACGAGAGCGGTCAAACCGTCGGCGATGAGGGCGTTGCCGGGCTCATCAAAGATATTCCCCGCACTCTGGGGCGTGAGTTGCAAAAAATGTGGTACTTCCTGCCACGCGCAATCGGATTCTTCTTGTTGTCTTTAGTGCTACCGGTTATCGGTCAGGTTATTTGGTTTTTCTGGATTAGCTGGATGATGGCCATCCAGTACCTGGACTACCCGTTTGATAATCATAAACTACCATTTGACCGCATGCGCTTTGAACTGCGTGCGCAAAAGGGCAAGTCACTAGGCTTTGGGTTCGGCATTATCGTGTTAACCATGATTCCACTGGTTAATTTAATCGTCATGCCACTTGCTGTCGCGGGAGCGACGGCTATGTGGGTCGATCACTACCGGGATAAGGCGCTTCAGTAAGACGGCGGGGTACGTCTTACCCCGCTAGAAAATTATATCGCTGTTTTTAAACTGGATTAAATCCGCTTTAATTCACTTAAGGACAGCGTTATGACATCAATCCCTAATGCCAGAACCCAAGCCTCATTAGTCTACTTATACCACCCGGATACCGGCGTTCTGCTGATGAGTCGGGCATTACAACAACTCTATGCACTGCCTAATGAGCAACGGTTATCGCCCCCTAAACGCTGGTTTAACTGTCACCCGCCGGAAGCACAGCGACAATTGCAACATGCCTTTGCTGCGCTTTGCTTTGCGAATGACGATAACCGTATGACACTGGCGCTAAAACTGCATTCCACCAGCTGCTCGGGTCAACACCATGACGTTGAACATCGCCTCTGTATGGTCGTTATTAACGAACAACGCTTTATTTGCGGTCAGGTGAGTCCGATTTGGAACCCTCACTGTCATCGTCCAGCAAGTTATCCGCAATCCGCTTGCTGGTCTGCACGCCCATTTCGCGAAACTTTTCGATCCGGCTAACCAGGTTGCCACGGCCGCTGGTTAGCTTTTTCATGGCTTCTTGATAGCGATTATCGAGGGTTTGTAAACTACCGCCTATTTTTTCCAGGTCTTCGATAAAACCCACGAACTTGTCGTACAACTTGCCCGCTTCGATCGCTATTTTCTCGGCATTGCGGTTTTGGTACTCGTATTGCCAAATATTGTGCACCGTACGCAGGGCCACTAATAAGTTGGTTGGACTGACCAACATAATTTGTTCATCCAGCGCCAGTTTTATAAGCTCGGGTTCACGATCGACCGCTAGTAAAAACGCCGGTTCGACCGGCACGAACATCAATACGTAGTCCAACGTCCGCAACCCTTCCAGCTGTTGATAGTTCTTTTTACCGAGTTGCTTTATATGCTGTTTCAGCGACTGTACATGGTCATTTAACAAGCGTTCGCGCTCGCTATCATCATCACTGTTAAAATAACGCTCGTAAGCCGCCAGGCTAACCTTCGAGTCAATAACCACGTCTTTTTGGTTCGGCAAGTGCACGATGACATCAGGTTTAAAACTGCGGCCATCTTCGTCGCGGTGATGGCTTTGGGTTTTATATTCATGCCCCTCGCGTAACCCGGATTGCTCGAGAATGCGTTCCAGCACCAATTCGCCCCAATTACCTTGTTGCTTGGTGTCTCCCTTCAGCGCTTTTGTTAACGCTTCGGCCTCGTGCGCCATTTGACGGTTAAGCTCGCGCAGACTCATCACCTCTGACTTTAATGCACTGCGTTCTTTGGCCTCGTCCGTGTATTGCTGGGTTACCTGCCGCTTAAAAGACTCCAATTGCTCTTTAAATGGTGCCAGCGTGGCGCTCAGAGTTTGTTGATTTTGTTGCTGAAAGCCCTGTGATTTCTGCTCAAAAATCTTATTAGCCAGATTCTCGAATTGTTGCGTCAGGCGCTCCTCAGACGCTTGTAATAAACGCAGTTTATCATCTGCATTGCGACGCTCCTGCATCGCCGTTGCACGCAACGTCTGTAGCTGCGACTCAGCGTACTGTGCCCGCTCACGTAATTCGTCTGCGCGTTGTTGCTGTTCAGTCAGTTGCTGTTGCAATTGCTGGTTTTGTTTGCGCGCATTCACTAACAGGGTCAATGCGACAGCTGCTAGCAGTAGCACAAAAAATAAGGGTATTGCCCACAGGACAATACCCTCTTGTGTCAGCATTTCTGCCACCGTTTACGCTCCTGCTTTGTCATGCATATCGGCAATTTTAACTTTCCAGATAGCAGGACCCTCGGTATGCGCGTTAGTGCCATCACTATCGACCGCTACGGTCACCGGCATATCTTCTACTTCAAACTCGTAGATTGCTTCCATGCCAAGATCTTCAAACGCAACGACTTTAGCTTGTTTGATCGCTTTAGCAACTAAATACGCAGCACCGCCGACCGCCATCAAATACACCGCTTTGTGTTGGCGAATACTTTCAACCGCTTGCGGACCGCGCTCGGCCTTACCAATCATGCCAATGATGCCGGCTTGCTCTAACATCATATCAGTAAATTTATCCATCCGCGTCGAGGTGGTAGGACCGGCCGGGCCCACAACTTCGTCGCCGACCGGATCAACCGGACCAACGTAGTAGATAAAGCGATTATTAAAGTCGACCGGCAGCGATTCGCCATTTTCGATCATACCCTGAATACGCTTATGAGCGGCATCACGGCCGGTTAGCAATTTACCGGACAGCAATACCGTCTCGCCCATTTTCCAATCCTGGATGTCTTCTTTAGTGACTTCATCCAGATTCACTCTGCGCGCGTCATCACCGAGTTCGAAGGTGACGTCAGGCCAGTCTTCCAGTTTCGGCGGGGTTAAGTCTGCCACACCCGAGCCATCCAGCGTGAAGTGAACGTGCCGCGTTGCCGCACAGTTGGGTATCAGGGTAACGGGTTTCGACGCAGCGTGAGTTGGCAGCGATTTGATTTTTACATCGAGCACGGTAGTCAAGCCACCCAAGCCCTGCGCGCCAATACCTAAATCGTTAACCCGGTTAAATATTTCCAGGCGTAGCTCTTCTTCAGCTGTTTGCGGGCCGCGCTCGATCAGTTCGTGAATATCGACCGGATCCATCAGTGATTCTTTTGCCAGCACAGCAGACTTTTCTGCGGTACCACCAATCCCGATCCCCAGCATTCCCGGCGGGCACCAGCCTGCGCCCATTTTGGGCAGAGTTTCGACAACCCAGTCAGCGATAGAGTCACTGGGGTTGAGCATGACCATTTTTGATTTGTTTTCTGAGCCGCCGCCTTTTGCAGCAATCATAACCTCAACGGTATCGCCGGCAACCATGTCCAGGTGCACAACAGCCGGCGTATTATCACCGGTGTTTTTACGTGCGCCGGCAGGATCTGCAACAATCGACGCTCGCAGCGGATTATCCGGGTTGGTATAGGCACGGCGAGTGCCCTCGTCCACCATTTGCTGCACGGTGAGGTCAGTTTTATCCCACTGCACGCCCATGCCGACTTTTACAAAACAGGTGACGATACCGGTGTCCTGACAAATCGGACGGTGACCCTGCGCTGACATACGCGAATTCGTCAGCACCTGAGCAATCGCATTTTTAGCCGCTTCACTCTGCTCACGTTGATACGCCTCATCCAGTGCCTGAATAAAATCCAACGGATGATAATAAGAAATATATTGCAGCGCGTCCGCGATGCTCTCGATAAAGTCGCTTTGACGAATAGTAGCCATCCAACAACACCTCATGGTTAGGGCTTGTAGCCGTAAAATCAGAATAACATCGCGCATAATAGCGTTTTAAGCGCACGCTGACCAGTCGCTGAAGTGCTGTGATATAATCGCCGCATCCGTCAGTGCAGAGAGAGACTGAACGCCAGTGACTAACGTGTTAAACCAGCGTACAGAAAACCTGAGTTGGAACGCCTTTGACCACATTTTACCGGCCGCTAACGCTGAACTTGATGTTTGGCTGGCCGATGTCATGGCCAGACATCAACACAAGGACTACAGCCTGTGGCTAGACTCGGCTGCCGACGAACACGTTAACAGCCGTTTTCATATTTTACTAAAGCAGCCACGCTGTTTTTTGCAGGCAACGGATTGCGGTGCCGAATTGCAAGTTTGCGATCCTGAGTTAGCGCAACAAGGCCTTGCATCCAGGCTGGCATCGGAGCCTTCGTTTTTAGCTGCAGCAAAACACCTTAACCAGCTTATGCAGCAACGTTTTAATGTAACCCCACATGCTGAAATACCTTTTAATGGTGGTATGGCTGGCTATTTGAGCTACGACTTGGGGCGCCAAATCGAGCATTTGCCGGCAACAAATGAAACCGAGTACCAGACAGCTATCGCAGGACTTGGTTTTTATAGCGAGGCGTTGGTCGTGGATAAACGCCATCACCGACTTTGGATCTTAGCACCGGATAACAGCCATCAGCAGGTGCTCGACTCATGGCTGGACGCGCCTTTGCCTGAGCATAAACCATTTTCGTTGAGTTCCGGCTGGCAAAGTAATATGGACCGCAGTGGTTATGAACAACGTTTTAATCGTGTCCATGACTACCTGTTAGCCGGCGACTGTTACCAAATAAATTTGGCACAACGATTTAAAGCACGTTATTGCGGCGACGAATACCAGGCCTATTTGCGTTTGCGGCAACAAAATGGCGCGCCATTCTCAGCGTTTATGCGCTTACCCGGCAGCAGTATTTTAAGCGTATCACCGGAACGTTTTTTGTCGGTTGACCAACAAGCACGGGTAGAGACCAAGCCGATAAAAGGAACACGCCCGCGTTTTAGTAATGCGGATGCTGATCAACGCTCGCGCGACGCACTGCAAAACGCTGAAAAGGACCGTGCCGAAAACCTCATGATCGTAGACTTACTGCGTAACGACCTGTCGCGAAGTTGTCTGCCGGGAACTATCGACGTCCCGCATCTGTTCGCCATTGAAAGTTTTCCGGCGGTACACCACTTGGTATCAACGATACAGGCACAGCTGGATCCGCAAAAATCGCTATTCGATTTGTATCAGGGCGCCTTCCCCGGCGGTTCGATAACGGGCGCGCCTAAAGTGCGGGCGATGCAAATTATCGAAGAGCTCGAGCCCAACCGCCGCAATATCTATTGTGGCTCGATGCTTTACTTGTCGCTTTGTGGTAGCAGTGACAGCAGTATCACCATTCGCACCTTGTTGGCCGAAAACAATGACTTGTATTGCTGGGCCGGCGGCGGTCTCGTGGTTGATTCTGACAGCGATGCCGAATACCAGGAAACACTGGATAAAGTCGCGCGTATTTTGCCCATACTGGAGTCATCATGAGTATCAAAAACCGCGCCGACTTTATCCGTCGTTTTAATCTGCACCCTCACGCACCGGTAACGCGTCGGGTCGATGAGCCATTACGCAAGCGTCTGCGCCCCGCGGCCGTGCTCATACCGCTGATTGAACGTCCGCACGGATTATCGCTTATTTTGACACAACGCTCGGCAAAGCTGCGCCAGCATGCCGGTCAAATTAGTTTCCCCGGTGGTCGCTATGAACATCATGACCGCAATTTACTGACTACGGCACTACGCGAAACCGAAGAGGAAATCGGTTTACCGAGACAACAAGTCGAAGTCATTGGTCGCTTGCAGGATTATCCGGTGCTGAGTAATTTTATGATCCGCCCCTATGTTGGCTTTGTCCAACCGCAACAAGCGTTAGTGGCTGAAGCTGGTGAGGTGGCAGAAATTTTTGAAGTTCCACTGGCAGATATCCTCGATCTGAACAATCATTACGCCTACCGTATTAAAAAATTTATTTACGACCGTGTTTATTTTATCCCCTGGCAGCACCGCAATATTTGGGGCGCCACTGCGGGTATTTTGCGTGAGCTTGCTGAACAGTTACAACCCGAGGCTCGCCACAAAGTCCGACCACTCAATTAGTTGCGGCCGGTATAAGATAGGCGAATTAATTATGTCGAAATGCTTGCCAACCCCCTGGCTCTGCATGCGACAATAAGTTGTAAATACATTTAAGTGAAACAGGTTAATCACTAATGATCAGTGTTTTTGACATTTATAAAATTGGTATTGGTCCTTCAAGCTCTCACACCGTAGGGCCTATGCGCGCTGCCTACGACTTTTTAAATGCAGCTAAGGACGCAGGACACCTACAAAACGCCGATGCGGTCGAAGTCGAGCTATTTGGTTCGCTTGGCCAAACGGGTAAAGGCCATGGTACCGGCAAAGCCGTTATTCTGGGACTGGCCGGTGAACTGCCGGAAACTGTTGATACTGATAATGTCGATAACTTTCTGGCTGAGACTAACGATACGCAAACACTTAATTTGCTGGGCGAGAAGCAAGTCAAGTTCCCGCGCGAGGGCGCTATTGTGTTCCATCGCCGTAAAACCATGCCCAAGCATGCGAATGCCATGGAACTGCGTTTACTAAAAGACGGGGAAGTTCTCTACAAAGATTTATACTACTCAATTGGTGGCGGCTTTATCGTTCGCGATGAGGACTTTGACGAAACTCTGGAAGAAGCCATTGAGCAGTCCAGTAAGCCGATCCCCTACCCGTTTGATACAGCCGCACAATTACTCGAGCACTGCGAAGAAAATAGCATGCGCATCAGCTCGTTAATGATGGCGAATGAAAAAGTTTTTCGCAGCGAAGAGGATATTCGCGCAGGTCTGATGAAGATCTGGAAAACCATGCAGCAAAGTATTGAGAACGGCATCAGTACCGAGGGCATTCTGCCGGGTGGTTTGAAAGTGCGGCGCCGCGCTTCGGCGTTATATCAGCGCCTGAAAAAAGAAAAAACCACCGAACCGATGCAGTTTATGGACTGGGTCGATTTATTTGCCCTGGCTGTAAATGAAGAAAACGCCGCCGGCGGGCGCATCGTTACCGCGCCAACCAACGGCGCCGCAGGTATTATCCCGGCGGTTATGAGTTATGCCGATAAGTTTATCGAAAAACTCGACGAAGATGCCGTGGTGCGGTTCCTGCTTACTTCCGCAGCCATTGGTATCCTGTATAAAAAGAACGCGTCAATATCAGGTGCAGAAGTGGGTTGTCAGGGTGAAGTTGGCGTAGCTTGTTCAATGGCAGCCGCCGCCTTGGCTGAATTCACCGGAGGTTCACCCAGAACTGTTGAGAACGCGGCTGAAATTGGTATGGAACATAACCTGGGGCTGACCTGCGATCCGGTGGGTGGATTGGTTCAGGTTCCCTGCATTGAACGTAACGCTATGGGCGCCATTAAAGCCATCAACGCTGCACGTTTAGCTATGCGTGGTGATGGTAACCACAAGGTATCGCTGGATAAAGTGATAAAAACCATGTGGGATACCGGTAATGATATGAAGACCAAGTATAAAGAGACCGCGCGCGGCGGTTTGGCGGTCAATATTATCGAATGCTAGTTAACACATTGCCGGCACTATAGTGTCGGCAATTCTTGCTTAGCAAACAGTTGTTCGATTTCCTCGTGAGTCTTTAACCGCATCGCTTCCTCAACCTTGGGCTTGGTTAGGTGCGGGGCAAAATTTTCTATAAAGTCGTACATGTAGGTACGCAAAAAGGTGCCGCGACGAAAACCGATTTTGGTGGTGCTGGGCTCAAATAAATGGTGAGCCGGAATAGCGACAAGGTCGCGATCTTCATCAGCGTTGTAAGCCATCGAGGCAACTACCCCGATACCTATCCCCATACGCACATAGGTTTTTATCACGTCCGCATCGGTTGCAGTAAACACGATACGTGGTTCTTTACCCGCTGATGCGAATGCCCGGTCTAACTCAGAACGTCCGGTAAAACCATGTACATAAGTAACCAACGGGTAATCTGCAATATCTTTAATCGATAACTGGCTAATTTGCGCTAACGGATGATCCTTGGTGACAATAATCGAGCGATTCCAGTGGTAACAAGGCAACATAATCAAATCTTGGTACAAATGCAGGGCTTCAGTTGCAATAGCAAAGTCTGCACGCCCTTTAGCTGCTGCCTCACTTATTTGTTGCGGTGATCCTTGATGCATATGCAACGATACTTTGGGATACTGCTTAATAAAGCGCTGAATCACCGACGGTAACGCGTAACGCGCCTGAGTGTGCGTGGTGGCAATATTCAGCTTGCCACAGTCCGGTTGGTTATGTTCCGCAGCTACCGCTTTAATGGCATTAACTTGTTCCAGTACCTGCTGTGCAATATCAATAACTTCGCGCCCTGCCGGCGTAATATGTGTAAGGTGCTTACCGGTGCGCCCAAAAATTTGAACGCCCAGCTCATCCTCCAGCATGCGTACTTGTTTGCTGATGCCCGGCTGCGAGGTAAACAAGCTTTCGGCAGTCGAAGACACATTTAGATTGTGATTCATCACTTCGACAATGTATCTTAATTGCTGTAACTTCATAGTCATCAACCTGTTTATGCAAGCATTCAAAAATGGGTATTATAAAAAAATAATATAGTAAATTGATTATTTATGCCAAACACTAAATTACCTGAATCCTGCTCTGATCGCGGTATCGACTTTTCGACGGTGCTCGCAAGTACCGTGCATGACATGAAAAATTCACTCGCTTTAGTTCTGCAGCAACTGGAATCCGTCATCGACCGAACTCAGGACACAACGCTGGGTAACGACATCGCTCACGTACATTACGAAGCTCAACGTATTAATGCCAACCTGGTGCAGTTACTGCAATTATACCGTCATCAGCAAAATGGTCAGGCGCTGAATATTGAACACCAATACCTGGATGAAATTATCGAAGAAGTGGTGATGAACAATGAACTATACCTGGAGCAACGCGGCATCGAATTGACGCAACAAGGTATTGAGGAATGCACCGCATTTTGCGATCGCGACCTGACAGTTAACTTGTTAAACGACATAGTCATTAATGCCATGCGCTATACCGCCGATAAACTGGTTATTACGGCGCAGCAATCTAAAACCGGCGGGGTTACTCTGAGCATCAATGATAATGGTCCCGGTTATCCGCAAGAAATGCTCGATGCCGTGCCGACACTGGGCGCAACTCAACCCAATGAAGACTCACGTACCGGGCTGGGTTTATACTTTGCACAACAAATTGCAGAAGCGCATGAACGCAATGGCAAAAAGGGTTATATTGAATTGCAAAATGGCGGACAGCTGGGCGGTAGTGTGTTTAAATTGGTATTGCCCTAACAAAAACTGATAATAATACGGGTCTAACAACCGGAAATCGCATGTTATACACCATTATAATTTCGCTGATTATTTTGCTGGCCATATTAGCGGTCATGATTGGCGCTGTGCAGCAGCATAAGCAAAAACAGGACATCGCCCGACGCCAAAAATTGGCAAAATTTCGGGCTGCGCTGGAGCAAGTCGAGGATTTGCTCAACATGGCCAGTTACTTCCCCATCGGCAAGTCGATGTTAGCCGTACTCAACGCTCGTGCCCGTGAGTTATTAGCGGGAATGGATGAAGTCAGCCCCAGCGACGATTACAAAGCACGCATAAAAGATTATGACCAACGCCTGCAGCAGATGGATCGTAACGACACCTCGCTGATCACAGAGGAATTTGAGTTACCACATAACGACAAACAAATTATCGCCATGATCAACGCACTCAAGCGGCTTCGCAGTGCACTGCGTTCAGAACATGCGCGCGGTAAAGTTGACAGCCATGTTTACACCACAGAAGATGCTCGTTTACAAAAGCTGCAACTAAAAATTAGCGTTGAGACGTTAATTCGACGCGGCCAAAATGCCTATCAAGGTCATATGTTAGGATCAGCGCGTCAGTACTACGAAAAAGCCCAACGCACGCTCGAAGATCAGAGCTACAACGATGACTACATCGAATCACGTTCGGCAACGATTAGCCAGGCACTCGAACAAATCACCAGCGAACTGCGAGACGTCAATACCCGTGACGCAGCTAACCGCAAGCAGGACGAACTGGAAGAATTGTTCCAACCGAAGAAAAAGTGGTAAACCATGACCGATTGGAAAGACCAATTAAGCCAATTAGTTTATTCGACAGACAGCGGCAAAGTGGATGCTGAACCGGAGCCTGAAGTAATTCCTGAAGGCGATGGTATTGTCCGCATTCAACGCCAGACTAAAGGCCGTAAAGGCAAAGGCGTAACCATTATCACCGGTATCGGCGCTCCCGAAACAGAATTGAAAGCAATAGCGAAAAAATTAAAACAACACTGTGGTGTTGGTGGCGCCGTTAAGGATTACACCATCGAGTTACAAGGTGACCAGCGACAAGCTGCAAAGCAATGGCTGGAAAAACAACAATACCGGGTTAAGCTGGCGGGCGGCTGAGATCGTAGTCGACAAATAAAATACGTCCCTGTTCACGCCACTCTACTTTATCTGCAAAGTTCTTAACCAGTTCCAGGCCCCGACCAAAGAGTTGTTCATTAGTGGCAACGGACTCGCCTGTGCGGTCTACCGGAAAGGGGCATTCGCCGTTTGAGCTAATAGCAAAACTTATCCGCTCCTCGACCGGTGTGTAATGAATATCAATTTGAATGGCGAAGTCCTGGTTTTGCCGCAAGCGCTGCTGACGCTCTACATAATAACGTTCAAATCCCAGCACCTCCTTCATATCTGAATCCAGCTGCAGCACGTTATGATCTAAAATATTGTTAAAGCACTCTGCAAATAATAAATACAACGTTGTTTTATGGCTTTTCAACGCTTCCATTTTGCCAAGCGAATCGACCAGGTGTTGCATCGGGTCGAGCTTTTCCATCTCTCGCTGTCCGATTGTCACCGATAACTTAAATGGCAAATGGTTATGCTCGGTTAACTGTTTACTATCGACCGGAGCTGTGCGTTTACAGTCAAGCGCAACTAATGACAGGTCATCATGTATTTGTTGATTTGCATCCATCATTTGCTTGAGCTGCTGGCAAATCCTTTCAAAAGCGTGCTCAGGATCGCGTTGCCACGCTCGCGACACCATTTGCGTAAATCCGGACTCTCCCAGCATAGCCTTATCAGCTAGCTGCATCTCTACCACGCCATCGGTAAAAGCGATAACGCTGTGGTCGTGACTAACAAATAAGTGTTCGACCTGATTATCAAAATCGTCAGTCGATAGAATACCCAGCGCCATATGGCGAGAAGGAATGTGGTGCTGAACCTCTCCTGACGAGTTGATCACCAACGCATCAGGGATACCACCGTTCCAACACGTTAAGCGCTCGCCGCCCGGCGACAACTCAATAATAAGTGCAGCGCAAAACATGTCATCAGGTAACAAATTTAATAGCCGCTGATTAAATTCAGCCGCCATATCGCTTACCGATAAACCGCGTGACGCCATCCCAAAAAATGCTTGTGAAAGAGGCAAGGTACCGGTGGCGGGAGCCAACCCATGACCAGTGAAGTCGCCGAGAAACAGGTAGTAGTTACCAAAAGGCCCCTCCTTGCCAAGGCACAAATCACCATTAAAGGTGCTGACCGAGCGCAAATAGCTTTTTATGTAAGGCTTATTAAGTTCATTTTCTCGCAGGGCATTGTGCAACATGTGCTGCACCACGCTTTGCTCACGCTCCATACGATTAGAATGCCAGTTCAATGTTTTATTTTTTTGCGCCAGCGAATAACTTAACTCTCTAACGCGACCATGGGCACTGATTTTTGCCTGCAGTACCACCGGCTCAAACGGCACGCTCAGGAAGTCATCGCCACCCACCTGCAGACACCGTAGCAAGGTATCTTTAGCATCCAGGGCGGTAATAAAAATAATAGGCAGGTGTACGTTGCCACTCAGTTCTTTTAGACGGGGAGCCGTCTCAAAACCATTTAGCACCGGCATCATCACATCCAACAGCACGATTTGCGGTTGCACGCTGTTAAACACTTCCAGGGCACGTTGCCCATTGTCGACACAAACCACGCTATGCCCCATGCCTGTCAGCAAACCCTCGAGCATGATTTGGTTGGCTTTTTGGTCGTCTACAACCAGAATTTTCATTAATTGATAGTAAACATTTTATCGAAACGTGAAATATCTAAAATACGCTTAACATCCGGGCGCGCATTGATAAGCTGAATGCCTTTTACACTGCTACCCAACGACTTACGCATATTAATCAGCATACCCAAAGCAGAGCTGTCCAGGTACTCGGTTTCGCGCAGATCGATAATGACCAGCGGCTGGGTATCGCCAACATGACTGTACGCTTGACGAAACTCCTGCACTAAACTGAAATCAAACTTGCCCTTAATCGCAATAACCAGCTGTTTTTGATCGGCCGAAAACTCCCGCGTAACACCCATATAAACCTCTTTTTTGATTGTTATTAAGCTAGGATATATTTTTTTGATTGTGTTTGTCTGCTAAATCCCATAATCTTTTTGCATCACTAATCAAAGCCTAACCTACTATGTCCGTAGCGCTAGACCAACTAAGAATTTTGTTGGTAGAACCCTCTGATGTACAACGCAAAGTCATTTCTCAGCATTTAAACCAAGCTGGTTTAGATCAAACCCGCGGCGCTGCAACATTAGCTGAGGCCAAACAGTTGATCCAGAGTTGGCAACCCGACATCGTTACCAGTGCCATGTATTTTGCTGACGGCACTGCTCACGAGCTTATTGAGCATATTCATGCGCAGCAATTACAGGACACGATACATTTTATGCTGGTATCCAGTGAGCATCGTGCCGACCAACTGGAGCAATTCAAACAGTCGGGTATAGTCGCCATTCTACCCAAGCCTTTTACCCCTGAACAACTACAACGAGCAATAAAAGCTACCGTCGATCTGCTTGACCCCGAACATCTGGAGTTAGATCTCTACGATATTGAGGACTTGCGGGTACTGATAGTTGATGACAGCACCACCTCGCGTCACGTCTTGCGACGGGTACTGGAAAACATGGGCGTTGAACATTGTGTTGAGGCTGAAAATGGCCAGCAGGCTATTGATATTTTGGCCGACCAACAATTTGATTTAATCGTGACCGACTTTAACATGCCGGAGATTAACGGTAGTGAGTTAGCGCAGTATGTTAGAAACAACACCGCTCACGCCCACACCCCACTGCTGATGGTAACCGCACGAGCCAACGAGCCACAACTGGCCAACGTTAAGCAAAGCGGCGTCGACGCCCTCACCGATAAGCCGTTCGAACCGGAAATTCTGCGCGGTATTCTAAGTAAGCTACTGAGCCAATAAAAAAGGGCCGGTGAGCCCCTCGGCAATTAGGCTGGGGCTTTTGAACCCCGCTTGAGAAAGACGCCCGCGAGTACATCCCTGTAGGGCTTGACTGGCGCCATCCATGGCGCCAGACACTTTCTCAAACGGGGCATTCAAAATCCCTATCGCCTAATTACCGAGGAGCTCACCGGCCCATTTTTAAGTATTACTTCTGTTGATATTTTTCGTATAGCTCAGTGTGACGGCTTTCCAGTTCGACCGCACGACCATTGATAAACAAGTGCGTTAGGTCTTGTCCGATTGGATCAAGCAAGTCACCTTTTGACACGCTCAACGACGCGCTTTTACCCACTTCCAGTGAGCCCAGCTGATCGTCAAGACCCATAAACTCAGCGGGCTTCAAGGTGATTGCTTTGACCGCTTCGTCGACATCCAAACCGAATGCAACAGACTGACCAGCGGCAAACGGCAGGTTGCGTACATCCCAGTAGCCAGGGTACGAAATGGCAAAGTTTACGCCGGCTTCAGCAAGCTGTGCCGGTGTTGAGAAGGCCTGATCGTAACCTTCGTCATCACGGGCGGGTAAACCAAATGGTGAACCGAACACAACCGGCGTTTGTGTTTTAACCAGTCGTTCGGTTAAACGCCAGGCGTCAGCTGCGCCCATCAGCACCAGGTCAAAACCATATTCCTGTGCAACATCCAGCGCCTGCTCCATTTGACGCTTATCCTGCGCATGCACAAACAGCTTCTTAGAGCCATCGTACAAACCAAGCATAGCTTCCCAACGCTGATCTACGGCAATGTCAGGGTTCGCTTGTTTTGCGTCATAATAAGCTTTTGCATCGGCTAATACGTCTTTAAGACGCTTAAGCGCTTTAGCATTAGCTTCGCGCTGTTCTGCCGGGGTGCGGCTTTCCCACCAGGTATCAACTACATAGGTGCGTGGCCAGCTAATGTGAACACCGATTTCGCCGGCAACCAGACTGTCCTGGTAATTCCAGCCATCTAACTGCATCAGCGACGACTGGCCATTAACCAGCGATCCTTCCGGTACCACCTGAGCATGAGTAATGCCGTGGTAGCGCACCGTCGGGATAATTTCGGAGTCGGCATTAAACGCGATATGACCGGCGACTTCCGGGGTTACACCTCCGACTTCACGAGAGTCACGGGTCGCGCGCACCGCGCCAATTTCATTCAGACCGATGGTTGTATCCATGGCAATAACACCCGGGTACACGTGCTGACCAGAAATATCGACCACTTTAGCGCCTTCGGGAATTGCTACGTTACTGCCAATAGCGGTTATTTTTCCGTCAGCGAAGACTAAGTCGGTATCGGTTAATGTACCCTGAGTAACGGTATGTAACGTGCCACCTTGCAGTACAATCGGTTGCTGCTGTTTTTCGCCAGGCACCTGGTCATGCGCCTGGCCTGTCGTTGAGGCGACTGCCAATGCTCCGATCACCGCCGCGGCTAGGGTTTGAGTTAAAGCTTTCATTAGTGTTTACCTCCGTGGCTGTGAGTACCTGCCAGAAAATGGTCTAACCAAACATCGTGATCAGTATCGCAGTGCCAGGTCGGTTGTTCTTCTTTGTACACGTCCTCGGCGCCGATATAAGCTTTATCGCCTTCGGCAAGAACTTTCTGAATCAGGGCATTTTTTTCTGCCTGCACGCGCTGTTGACGTTGCTGATCCAATTCACGGTCAAAGAATTTACGGCCGTTAATCCATGTTTGCTGCGCCTGCGCATAAGCACTTAACGGATAGTTATTCCACAACACAAAATCTGCGTGTTTGCCTTCTTCCACGCTACCGACATACTGGTCAACTTTAAGCTGTTTAGCCGGATTAATGGTAACCATCTTCATCGCTTCATGCGGTTCCATACCACAGTATCTGACCGACTTCGCTGCCTCGGTATTTAAGCGACGCTGCAGATCGTTACTGTCCGAGTTAATGCTGGTCAGTACGCCACGGTCATGCATTAAGCAAGCGTTATGCGGAATTGCATCGTAAACTTCAAACTTGTAAGCCCACCAGTCAGCAAAGGTTGAGCCTGAAGCACCGTGCTCTGCCATTTCGTCAGCCACTTTGTAGCCTTCCAAAATGTGCGTGAAGGTATCCAACGTAAAGCCAAAGTCTTCGGCGACTTCCATCAACATTAAAATCTCCGACGCAACATACGAGTGCGCATGCACAAAGCGGTCGCTATTTAAGATTTCAATGAGCGTATCCAGACGATAGTCCGGACGCGGCGGTGCCGTACGTTGTTTTTCGGAACGGCTCAAACGGTCATAAGCACGCTTTTGTTGCTGATATTCAAGTGCAGCCTGGAAGCCGTCACGCATGATCGTTTCTACACCCATACGTGTTTGCGGGTAACGGATAGTCATGTCGTCACCCCAGTTGCTCTGCTTAACGTTTTCGCCAAGTGCAAATTTAATGCTGGCAGGTGCTGCATCAAATTTCATTAAATCGGCATTAGCGCCCCAGCGTAGTTTAATCACTTGCGCCTGACCACCGATTGGATTTGCCGAGCCATGTAGCAACTGCGCCATGGTGGTGCCACCGGCTAACGAACGATAAATATGAATATCATCCGGATTGACTACATCACCGATTCTAACTTCTGATGTAATAGCCTCAGAGCCTTCGTTAACGCCCCGATCGATGGCAATGTGCGAATGCTCATCTATGATCCCCGGCGTTAGGTGCATCCCCGACCCATCTATTACGGTGGCGCCGCGAGGTGCTGAAAGATCATCGCCGATATCGGCAAACTCACCGTTGCGCACCAACACATCGGTATCTTCTAGAATACCTTCGTCGGTCGCAGTCCATACCGTTACGTTACGGATAAGAACATCCTGGCGTTCCGGCAAACCGTCAACGCCATAGGCAACGTTAGGGAAGGTCAGATCGCCAACATAAGCCACTTGCTGATCGCTTTCCTGAACTTCGTCAGCGCTGCCGGCACTATAAGACGCGATCATATCCTGCGCACTGCCGTCAGGTGCTTTAGCCGTTAGGGTAAACTCATTTTGGGCGCTGGGTACTAATTTAAAACGCCAGGTTCCCGCAGGCGTCGCCTGTGGCAGGTCAGCAACAAATGCCATGGCATCATCGCTGGCATTAACATGACGCAGCTTAATAGTGTCCTCGCCCCAGCTCAGCTCACCGGATGCGGTTGGCTTAGCAGTGATATCCAGCGTTACTGCGGTACCCTGCCAGTCCAGGCTGTACTGCCCCGCAAAATCAACCTCGTGACGAGATAACAGTTCCACTTCATCACCCTGCATCCAGACAGACTGGATTACACCATCGTCGAAAAGGTCTCCTTTAACCATGACAAAATCGGCCATGTAGCCGCTGGCTAACTTACCAGCTTTGTCGCTAACCCCGGCAATTTCAGCCGGGATCGTGGTTAACGCAGCCAATGCCTCGTCCTTGCTCAAACCATGTTTTACCGCTTTACGCAGGTTCGCCCAAAACTCATCGGCTTTATCCAAACCATGCATGGTTAAAGCAAAATCGACATCAGCACTGGCTAACATTGCAGGGTTAGCAGGTGCTCGCTCCCAGTGGCGCAGTTTTGCTAAATCAACATCCAGGTGTGCATCAACGCCCGAAACATCCGGAGCAGCCGGGAAGTTAAGCGGCAAAATTACGCGGCTACCCGCTTCTTTTACATCATTAAGACGAGCATATTCATAGCCTGAGCCAACGTAGACCGTGGGCACGTTAAATTGGTCAAAAACCGCATCCGCGCGCAGCAACGACTTGTCATCTTCAACTTTAAAAATAATGCCCGTCGACTCAATATTCGCCAGCGATTTTAGCGCCGCATTAAACTCTACCGGGCCGTTATCGGCTTGCTTGCCGTAGGCCTGCTCATACCAGTTTGCATCCGACAATGTTTGTCTAACCAAGGCAATACTGCCCATCAATGAACTCGGATACTGTTGTTGAGATGAGCCTTTGTCAAATGACCCGAAGTGGCGCGTCTCGGCATTATAGATGACATCATTGGCAATCTTATCTGCCAACGATACGGTTACACCGCGGCCCTGAAATATGCCATCAAGACGCGCTGACTGAACACTGGTAAAGCCTGCATCGATAAAGTTTTTGCCGGCATCTGAATCGGTTTTAAAAGCGCTGTACCAATTTTTATCGGCATGAATTGCATCATTTGCGGCATTACCACCTTCGCGTTCGTTGTTATAAATGGGGCTATCCGGGCGTTCAGTTTTTTCCGCAGCGGGAACTCCGTAATTTGCGTAGGCGTCAATAAAGCCAGGGTAAACGGTGTAGCCCGTAGCATCGATTATACGAGCGCCCTCTGGGGCACGATTATTTTGTTGTACCGAAATAACTTTGCCAGCGTCGATAACCAACGTTGCGTTAGTCACCTGCTTGCCTGGCTCTGTAACAATTGTGGCATTCTGAATAGCGATCAGACCTGGTGTGTTATCGCGCATACCATTAGTACGCGACGTCTGATCAGCTATTGCGGCTGACGTAAACGCTGTCGTTAACGCTAACGCCAAAGCACTTAACTGATGCTTTGTTTTCATTATGGATTCCCCGTTTTGGTTATTAAAAGTGTCTTAATTAACCCTAATATCCAAATTATTCGTAATGAGTTAAAGTAACAAGTGTTAACCGACAGAAAGTGTAAATTTATCGTTAAGTTTCGTTACAATACAAAAAGAAGGGCGTTACGATGAAAAAACTCATAGTGTCATTGGCCAGTACCGCGATATTGTCATTAGGTATCAGCGGCAGTGCATTAGCAGATAAGCACGCATTTAACGATGCTGAGTCGGCGGTTGATTACCGCCAGAGTGCGTTTTCTATCATGCGCGCAAACTTTGTCGCGATGGCTGAGATGGTCAAAGGTGATGTCGATTACGATGCCAGCATCTTTGAGCAACGCGCTGAGGACTTCGCTCGCTTGAGCCAAATACCATGGGCAGGTTTTACTACTGAAGGCGCGATGCCTGGCGACAATACTGATGCGTTGCCGGAGATTTGGGACAACTGGGATGACTTCAAAAAACGTTCTGAAGATTTGATAGCCGACGCAAAAAGCCTTGCTGAAGCATCGACCAGTGGCTCACTGGAAACTATCAAGCCAGCGTTTATGGCAGCCGCCAAAAATTGCAAAGGCTGCCACGATAACTATAAAGATTAAGTCAGCAGTAGATATAAGATAAACCAAACTGCGACAGTTAACAGCATTGCCTGCCAACCTGGCTTCAAGTCAGGTTGTTGGGCTTTACTGTTTCGATAACCACTAATCATCGCCCCGAGTAGCGGCACGCCAAACCAGCGATACAAAATAACCGCTGCAACATGGATACCAATCAAGGCAAGTACCACATCAAACTGGGTTTTGTGCCAATCGGTCGCCAAATCAACCCGGTCAGAGCTGGCATATTGACTCAACGGCCCCGAAAACAAAATACCATCGCTACTGAATAAGCCGGTCAGGATCTGCAACACTAAAATTAATAGCAACGCCAACACGGCCCAGCCACCGGCTGCACTATGGGTATCGGAGTTACGATAGCGGCGTGTAAACAAGGCATGCAAATGAGCCGGTATTTTTGCCGGCGAACGCACAAAGTAAACAAACCGTGTATTTTTACTACCGAAAAAGCCCCAGCCAATACGCACAATTAACAACGCCGCAAGCGCAATAGCAAAATTAAGATGTAGCGACATTTCGCCATTGTCGCCACTCCACCACAACGCCCCGACTAAGCCCACCATGACCCAGTGATATAACCGAATAAAGCTATCCCACACCTTAATCCGTGGTGCCTGCGTGCTCATTGTTGGGCTCCTCTCTAGGCAAATTCGCGTTACAATGCTAGGGTAAAGCTATTGACGCGAAAACGGTAGTACCATGAGTGATAATAATCAATTAACCGTGCTGGTCGCAGACGATGACATGATCAGCCTGGAAGTGTTTAAGGCCATGCTCAGCCAGCACCAGGTCGAAGTAATAACCGCTGAAAGCGGCGAGCAGGCACTAGCGGCGTTGCAGCACAAGCCCGATCTAATTTTTCTTGATTTTGAAATGCCTGATATGTCCGGCGCCGACGTGTGTCGACAATTACGCCAACAGCCGGCATTCGCCACTACGCCGGTGATTGCAGTGACCAGCCACCAAAGTGCCAGTGAAATGGACGAATGCCGCAGTGCCGGTATGAACGCAACATTGCACAAACCTGTCGCGCCCGACGCATTAGCGGAGTTACTTAATCAATACAGCGGCTAGTCAGGCTGCTGACGAAAACGCTGATCATCGGCCAGTTGCACCATTCCCTCGCTTTCGTCCAGAAACTGCTCGGCATACTCGCCAAAATAGCGTTTAACCTCTTCAAACTGCTCGATAAAACGCTGTTTATCGCCTTGTTGTAATTGCTGCAGCGCCTCACTAAAGCGCTCTAAGTAGCGCGCAATAGTTGGGAACTGTTGGTGGTTAGCCATAATAATATCAGCGTACAGCTCCGCATTCTGTGCAAATAACCGGCCTACCATCATTAACTCCATTCGGTAAATAGGCGAGCTGACCTGCAATAACGCCTCGATATCTGCATTTTCCTCGGCCATATGCAGGCCATAACTAAAGGTACTTAAATGCCGCATCGCCTGCACCCATCCCATCGCTTTATCGTGGTCTTCGGCCGGCAATGTTTCAATATGCGCGCCCCAGTTAACGAATTGCTCGATAAGCCACTGACATTGCGCGTCGTCACGACCCGGCGTTACCACCACCAACTGTTTAGCCAAGTTATGCACGGATGGACCAAACATAGGATGTAAGCCCACCACCGGCCCCTGGTGTTGCTCCAGCATAGCCTGCAATGGTGCCGACTTAACACTGGTTACGTCTGCCAACACACAGTCATCAGCCAGTTTCGGTAGCGCATTAATTGCCGCTACGGTTTGGTTAACCGGTACCGAAACAATCACCGCCTGAGCCTTTTGCGCAAGCTCCGCCGTAAAGCTGTCGTGTTTATCAATCACCTCGACACAATAGCCCGTGTTAGCAAATAGCTTGCCCATTAACTGCCCCAGCCGGCCCGCCCCGCCAACGATAACAACGGGACGTTCCAGGGTTTTGGAAGTCGATGTTGCCTGCATCGTTTGAGTACGATAAGACTCACGGATGATACGGCGTAGCACGTCTTCAATTAAATCAGCCGAAAGACCTTTAGCCTCGGCATAATCGCGTCGTCCCTGAATCAACGTCTGCTCGCGCGATGGCACGTAGAGTGGCTGCTTTAGTTCTCGCTTTACAGCACCGACCTGAGCCGTAATAGCCGCCCGCTGGGCAATAAGCTCGACCAATTGCGTGTCGACGCTATCAATGGAATCACGCAATGCACGTAGTTGCTGTTCAGGATGTTGCTGAGATTGGTTCGGGGTATTTTCATCTGCCATGGTTTACTGCTCACTGACCATTTTATTAATTAAACGACTCACATTTGCCTTGCCAACGTATGATAGGCTTTTTTGACATCTTGCATTTTTTTAAGGCTACCGCCTTTATCCGGATGATGACGATGGATCAGTCGACGATATTGGCGCTTAAGCGTCTGCTGACACAAAGGCGGCGCGACATCCATTAACTCACAGGCAGACTCGAAATCCATAGTATCCTGGCCACCACGACGACCCGCCGACATGTTGTCCCAAAAGTCATTCAGTAACGCCTCAACACCTGCTTCATCTGTACCTGTTAGCTGGGTCAGATCCAGATAGTAATCAGCCAGGGGATCGTGCGATTGCAAACCAGACTCACCTGCCTGCCAGGGCAATACTTGAATCCGCAGCGTATTAATTTCTAAATCCGCTTTAGCTGCCGCCAACCAGTCGCACCGTATGCGATACAGGCAGTGAAAAATCAAAAAGTGGGTCTGAAACAACGATAAAGGTTGCCGCAAAGCATCAGCCTCAAACAGTTCATACGGCGGAGCCTGCAAAACCTCAATAAGCTCATGCTCCGTCCACACCGACCTCTCAGTCAATAACTGCTCCAGCGCAACCCGCAAAATCTCAATATCTTCATCCATCGCGCCAGCTTAGCATCAACAAAAGCCCCGCGCTAGCGTGGGCTGGGCCGGTATTCAGCTCGGAGGGGAGCGCTGGTGCCAATGCGCGGCTGAGCCGTGGGGGGAAGCGACAAGCAAAATGGCAGACTTTATTAGGGTTCAGCCTCCCTCCGTCAAAGGGACGCTGCAAGTACATCCCTGTACGCTTGTTTCCGGCCATCCATGGCCTCCAACACCCTTTGACGGAGGGAGGCTGAACCCTAATGCCTGCCATTTCACTTGTCGCAAGTAAGAGTTGCTAGCCGGAGAGCAGATTTAGGACGGGACGCGCTAAGTGATTGAGCAGCTCCTTATTCAAGGGTGTCTGGCGCCATGGATGGCGCCAGTCAAGCCCTACAGGGACGTACTTGCGGGCGTCCCTTGAATAAGGAGTGTCAATCACCAGCGTATCCGTTCTAAATCTGCTTTCCGGCTAACGACCACTCCTTGTTTAAAAACAAAAAACCCGGCCGGAGCCGGGTTTTTCGAAAGCGGGGCGACTTATTTGTTGCCGAGCTTTTCGCGGATACGTGCAGATTTGCCTGAACGCTCGCGTAGGTAGTAAAGCTTGGCGCGACGTACTGCACCGCGACGCTTCACGTTGATGCTGTCGATCAATGGGCTGTGGGTTTGGAAC
Source organism: Idiomarina sp. (assembly GCF_019431395.1). Lineage (NCBI taxonomy): Bacteria > Pseudomonadati > Pseudomonadota > Gammaproteobacteria > Alteromonadales > Idiomarinaceae > Idiomarina > Idiomarina sp. The sequence continues at coordinate 434,334 of NZ_CP080268.1, read as the reverse complement.
GTACGTTCTACGCCTTCGCCGCTTGATACTTTACGTACCGTGAATGCAGAGTGCAAACCACGGTTACGAACACGGATAACCACACCTTCAAATGCCTGAAGACGCTCACGGTTACCTTCTTTAACTTTTACATTTACACTAACCGTATCGCCCGGAGCGAATTCCGGTAAATCTTTTTTCATTTGCTCTTCTTCAAGAGCCTTAATGATATTTTGGCTAACTTTTGCCATGGTATTTCTCCTTTCCTAGGTAAACTGTACGTTAATCTTCAGAGTCTTGTGCGGCGATAAATTCGCTTAACAAGCGCTCCTGCTCGTCAGTCAGAGCTAGGCGATTAATTAAATCCCGACGCTGCAACCAGGTTTTACCCAGTGATTGTTGCAAACGCCAACGACGTATTTTCTCGTGGTCACCACTCAGTAACACTGAGGGAACCTGCTGATCGTTGTATACCTCCGGGCGAGTGTAATGCGGACAGTCCAGTAAACCATCAGCAAAAGAATCTTCTGCTGCTGAGTCCTGGTGACCCAATACCCCGGGAACTAGGCGTGCTACTGCATCGATAACGACCATTGCCGGTAGTTCTCCACCGCTTAGCACATAATCCCCGATTGACCATTCAGCATCGACATATTGCTGAATGACTCGCTCGTCGATACCTTCGTAACGACCGGCTATTAAAATCATTCGATCATTTTGGGCTAACTGTGTTACCCCGTGATGATCCAGTTTTTGCCCTTGAGGTGACAGATAAATAACCGGTGTATCAACACCTAGTTCAGCTTTTGCTGCTGTGATGGCATCCACTAGCGGTTGCACCATCATCAACATGCCCGGTCCCCCACCATACGGTCTGTCGTCTACCGTGCGATGTTTGTCATGCGTGAAATCACGCGGGTTCCATACTCGAATACTTAACAGTTCGTCCTGAATTGCGCGTCGGGTCACACCATATTCGGTGATTGCCGCAAACATTTCAGGGAACAAACTGATAACGCCTACCTGCATGGCGAGGCCGTTAAAAGTCTGCGGGCCAGTCCACCTGAATTAGCTGATTGTCGCTATCCACATCGAGAATATACTCGCTCTGGATAAACGGAATCAGTCGTTCAGACTTTCCAAACGCGTCATTCGAGTTAGCACGAACAACCAGCACATCATTGGCTGGTGTTGGCATCATCTGTTCTACCACACCCATATCGTAGCCTTGTTTGTTTTTTACTCGCATGCCAATAAGGTCACGCCAGTAAAACTCATCTTCGGCTAACGCTGGCAACTCGTCAGCAGTTATGCTGATTTCCATTCCAGTAAAGCGACTGGCCTGATCGCGGTCATTAACACCGTCGATACGCGCAATTAAACCTTTATTATGACGACGCCATTCGGCGATAGTCACGGCTTGTTCGCTTTGCTGGCGGGTTGCAGCTGACTGCAACGTCCAGGGGCTATAACTAAAAATATCTTCCGGGTCGCCGGTGTATGACTGAATTTTCAACCATCCCTTAACGCCATAAACTGCACCAATTTGGCCGATTACAACAGGGGCTGATTGTGAGTTACTTGCTGTCATATGTTACCGATAACCCTGTGACTTAATTAAGTCGTTATGCTTACGCCGCAGCGCGAGCATCTTTTACTAATTTCGCTACGCGATCTGATAAAGATGCGCCTTGACCTACCCAGTGTTCAACACGGTCTAAGTCGATGCGAAGTTTTTCTTCCTGACCACGAGCTACGGGGTTAAAGAAGCCAACATTTTCGATAAAGCGACCGTCGCGGGCATTGCGACTGTCAGCAACTACCATTTGGTAGAAGGGGCGTTTTTTAGCGCCGCTGCGTTGTAAACGAATGGTTACCATTGCGTTCCTCGATTTCAATTGTGTAAATGTAAAACGTTTCTGTTAAAAACAGCAAAGCCCTCCGACACGGTCGGAAGGCTCGGCAATTCTACTGATTTTTTCTTCAAATGCAAGTTTATTAGCGTCCCGGAAACATTCCTGGTGGTAGTTTTCCGCCCATGCCTCGCATCATTTTCTGCATGCCACCGCCTTTCATTTTTTTCATCATTTTTTGCATCTGCTGAAATTGCTTCAGCAACTTATTGACGTCCTGCACCTGGGTGCCGGAGCCTGCTGCAATACGGCGTTTGCGAGAACCTTTAATGACATCCGGATGGTTACGTTCCTGTTTGGTCATGGAATTAATAATGGCTTCCATGCGCAGCGTCACTTTATCATCCATTTGACCTTTAATTTGATCCGTCATTTTGCCCATGCCGGGTAATTTATCCATTAACCCCATCATGCCGCCCATGTCGCGCATCTGGGCTAATTGATCACGGAAGTCCTCCAGCGAGAACTGACCTTTTTTCATCACCTTCTTAGCAACTTTCTCGGCCTTTTCGCGGTCAACTTTACGCTCGACTTCTTCGACCAGCGAAAGGACGTCACCCATACCCAGGATGCGCGATGCGACGCGATCAGGATGGAAGGGTTCTAAAGCATCGTTCTTTTCACCAACTCCCAAAAACTTGATGGGCTTGCCGGTTATATGACGAATCGACAGCGCTGCACCACCGCGCGCATCACCATCGGTTTTGGTCAGGATAACCCCGGTTAAAGGCAGCGCATCGTTAAAGGCTTTGGCGGTGTTGGCCGCGTCCTGGCCTGTCATCGAATCGACCACAAACAAGGTTTCGATGGGGTTAATGCTGGCATGCAGTTGTTGGATTTCCTGCATCATGTCTTCGTCAATACTTAAGCGACCCGCAGTATCAACCAACACCACATCAATAAACTGCTTTTTTGCTTGTGCAATGGCAGCTTTAGCGATGTCTTCCGGTTTTTGATCGGTGCTTGACGGAAAGAACTCAACACCGGTTTGTTCAGCCAGGGTTTCCAGCTGTTTAATCGCTGCCGGACGGTAAACGTCGGCACTGACAACCATCACCTTTTTCTTTTCGCGCTCTTTCAGGAACTTCGCTAACTTACCAACACTGGTGGTTTTACCGGCACCCTGCAGACCCGCCATTAACATAACAGCAGGTGGCTGGGTATTGAGATTAAGCGGCACATTGGCTTCACCCATAGCCGCTTCAAGTTCGCTTTGAACTATTTTGACAAAGACCTGACCCGGCGTAAGGCTTTTATTAACCTCGGTGCCAACAGCACGCTCTTTTACCTTAGCGATAAACTCTTTTACCACTGGTAATGCAACGTCGGCTTCCAGCAGCGCCATACGCACTTCGCGCAGCGTATCTTTTATATTGTCATCGGTTAGCCGACCGCGGCCGCCGATATTGCGTAGCGAGTGTGACAGTCGTTCGCTTAAATTCTCAAACATAAGGGCGATCTCTTCCGTTGTTTTCTTCTTTAGCGGATAAATTGCTAAATCGAAGCAGCAGCACGTTATAATTCATGGGGTCATTATATCTGATTTGCAAGCAACTTTCGCCCTCTGATACTTGGGTTTACACGATCATGATCGTATACTCGCTGTCATTCATCGTTTCAATTGAGGATTGCGAGCCCGTGATGCTCACGATATTACTGCTGTTAGCTATTTTGGGGTATGTTGCCAGTGCTGTTGTGGTACTGCAAAACATACTGCAAAACCGGCTGTTAAATCCGGCGTTCCAGTTAATCCCTGCAGTTATTGCCATTGTTAGTCATGCGGCACTCATTTTTAATGAATTTTCTGCGGATAACTTTTATCACATTAATATCGCCTCAAGCCTGGCCAGTGTCGCTTGGCTAATCGCATTATTCGCATTATTGCGGGGTCAACATGCCGGCGCGATGATGCTAAAACCCGTGGTTTATTTGTTTGCTGCACTCAGCTGTATCCTGCTGGCCTTTGCCCCGGCTCGTTGGGGCACCTACCTGAGTATGGATGTGGGCCTGTTGATACATATTGTATTGTCGTTAGTCGCCTATGGCATCCTTGCGCTGGCAACCCTATATGCTATTCAAAGTGCTTATGTCAGCAAGATCCTTAAGCAACGCAAGAACCCGGTAATCTTTAGTAAACTGCCACCGTTAATGACACTGGAAAGGTACTTTTTCCGCTTGCTGTTCAGCGGTACCTTACTGTTACTGCTTGCACTTGCCTCAGGGTTTGCGTTTTTAAATGATATGTTCGAGCAGGATGTTGCCCACAAAACGATACTGAGCATTGCCGCGGCGGCAGTCTATATCGTGGCCAACGTGATCCACCGGATCAGCGGTGCGCGTGGTCGCCTTATGGTTGTGTTAACATTGGTTGGCGGCATTTTATTAACCTTAGGCTATTTTGGCAGTCGTTTTGTCAAAGATATTTTGCTCAGTTAACCGGGCACCACTTGACAGCACAGTTCAACAATTTACATTGTCTGTTTCTGTAACAACACTAGAACGATAGGATTTACATCTTGGACGATATCTCGACGAGTACGTTACTCGTTAGTTTAGTCATTCTCATTGCATTATCAGCATACTTCTCTGGCTCAGAAACCGGCATGATGTCAATCAACCGGTATCGTTTGCGGCATTTGGTGCAGAACCAGCACAAAGCGGCTACACGAGTGCAATACTTGCTTGATCGTCCGGATCGCTTAATTGGCCTTATTCTTATTGGTAACAATCTGGTCAACATCGCAGCATCGTCTATCGCGACCATTTTGTTTATGCGCTGGCTGGGCGATCTTGGGTTATTGCTGGCCCCCTTTGTACTAACCCTAATCGTACTGATTTTCGCAGAGGTAACGCCTAAAACCATCGCCGCGCTGCATCCTGAGCGAGTCGCGTTCCCGAGCTCTTTTATATTGCGGCCTCTTCTAACTCTGCTGTACCCGGTTGTCACCTCGGTTAACTTTATTACTAATGCTTTTATGCGTTTGTTAGGTGTTGACCCTAAGCGGGCTCATGTCGGTGATGCGCTGAGCTCTGACGAATTGCGTACCGTCGTTAACGAAGCAGGTAGCCTGATACCCACCTCACACCAGGAAATGTTAACCAGTATTCTGGACCTGGAAAAAGTTACTGTAGAGGATGTCATGATCCCGCGTAATGAGGTTATTGGCATCGACATAAATGATGATATCAGCCGGATTACTAAGCAAATTGAACAGGCACAACACACTCGTGTGGTGCTATATCGTAATGACATTGACGATGCGATAGGTTTTTTACATGCTCGCGACGTAATGCGGTTGATGAGTAAAAACCGCTTTGAAATTGACAAAGCATTGCTGGTTCGCGCGGCTCGCGATATCTACTTTATACCGGAAGGCACGCCGCTTAACGTGCAACTACTTAAATTTCAGCGGCGCAAAGAACGCATTGGCCTGGTGGTCGACGAATATGGCGATATTCAGGGTCTGGTTACACTGGAAGATATTCTGGAAGAAATCGTTGGCGACTTTACCACCTCGATGGCACCACCGCCCAGCGAGACGGTTACCGCACAACCCGATGGCAGCTATCTGGTTGAAGGCAGTGCTAACCTACGTGAATTGAATAAAGAGATGGATTGGCATTTTCCTACTGACGGCCCTAAAACCCTGAGCGGCTTGATAATTGAGCAGTTTGGCGATATTCCACAAGCACGGATGAGTTTACGATTAGGGGGCTACCCGGTAGAGTTGATTGAGGTAGGCGATACCATGATAAAACAGGTTCGGGTATTACCTGGCTTCTACCGTTCAAACAACAGCTCAGTAGAAAATTAAGGCCTTTATTTACATTAGTTAATCAAACAGCTGATTAGCCGAAAAACAGGTTATAAAACCAACCATGCTGGAAGTCCTCTTCACAGGTTTTTAACTGTGCAGCGTAACGCAATGAACGTTGTTTAACGGTCTTTGAAGTGCGAACCAGCCAAGGCTTCTGTAAGTAGGTTTTGCGCTGATATCCGCCCCACCCTTCGTGATAATTAAGGTATTGTGCGTAGGCATCCCACTTTGAAACACCATTGATCTTATAGGTTTTAGCGATAAACCATCCCATAAAATCAATTGCATCTTCAAAATCACTGCGGCTAGCCCAACCGTTACCTGTCTCGCGTTGGTAGTCTTCCCAAGTCATAGTTTTCGCTTGAGAGTAGCCGTAGGCACTACTAACCCGTCCCCAGGGAATAAAACCTAGCAAATAGTCCCGTGGAGGAATCGCATCGTGCTTAAACGAGCTCTCCTGGTACATCATTGCCATCGGTACATGAATGGGAACTCCCCATTTATCCCGAGCATCGGCGGCAGCGTGATACCAATCTTCTTTTTCTTCAAATATGTGACAAATATTCTCAGGGGATGCCGGTGGCGCCGACGCACAACCTGCCAGTATCAACGCACTGACGCCGATTAAAAAAGGATGCTTTAGTTTTTTTAAATTTTTTTGCTTCATCATTGAACTTTCATTACACAACCGACTCAGAATAAGTGAGCAGCGATGTTGTGTTCATCCCCTGAATATTATTTTTGGCGCGGTCAGTATTGGCCGCGCTTTTTTATTATCTGTAGCAAACTATCGATAGGCTGTTATGGAGCCCCGGATTTTGCCGCCGCAGTAAAATAATCACGTAAGAAGTGGTCAAAATCAACAACATTGTCCTGCTCTTTACGTTCTGCAAATGCTTGTTCTGATTTTTCCTTCCAGTCAGCAAAGTCTTTGTCCTGATATAACTCAAGTTCAGAACGCGTAAACTCATCGCGGTAGCGGTGCGCCAGGTCCATTCCCAATTGGCTAAAGTCCCAGTCATTCTCTTTCAGAGTGCTCATAATTTGACCCGATAGCGTTAGCTCCGGGTTAAGCACACATTGGTAAAGCTCAGCGATAGCTTGCTGGTAACCGCCACGATTATCAGCGTATTGATCCAATGATTTAGCAATCAGGGTAAAGTCTGCAAATAACTCTTCCAGCCAATCAGCCATTAGTCGCTGCTGGCCGTTTTGCCATAGCTCCAGGCTTGGGTTACGCCCTTCCATTACTACTTTGGTAAAGTTCTTGTCATATTGTTGCTGTTCGTCCCAGCTCATAGTAGGACTATCAGTCAGCAGACAATACATTAATAATGTATCCAGGAACTGGATTTGCTGTTCTGTAATACCAATACCGCTAAATGGATTGACGTCCAGTGCGCGAATTTCAATATACTCCACTCCGCCTCGCTCCAATGCCTGGCTTGGCGTTTCGCCTTTTTGAGCGGTGCGTTTCGGTCTCACCGGGGAATAAAATTCATTTTCAATTTGTAAGATATTGGCATTGAGCTGGTTATATTTACCGTCAACCTTCACACCAATCTTCGCAAACTGCTGCGACGGTGTCGTGATGGCTTTGCGCAGACCCGCAACATATTCGTGCAGCGAGTTATAGGTAATGCCCAGGCTTGCTTGTTCTTTGTTGGTGTAGCCCAGGTCACTCATGCGCAGCGACGTAGCATACGGTAAATAAGCCGTTCCCTTACCCAGGCGCTGAAAGTTCCAGTCAGTATCTTTTTGTTCGGTGCCCGTTTGTCGAAAGAACGACTGGCAGAATGCCGGCGAGGCTCCAAATAGATAAGGAATCACCCAGGCAACTCGTTTAAAGTTGCGGATAAGGTCAAAATACTTTGCCGAGCGAAATGCCGCGTCATCCTCGCACTGATTTTGTTCGGCTAGCTGACTCCACATTGCTTCTGACACAGAAAAGTTAAAATGAACCCCCGAAATCACCTGCATGGTCGCGCCATAACGATGTGTCAAACCCTGGCGATACAGGCTTTTCATGCGGCCTGAATGTGAATCGCCATACTTGGCAATACGGATATCCTTATCAGAGCCAAGATAGCAAGGCATACTCAAAGGCCACAATAATTCGTCGCCGATAGCGTGGTACGTAACCCGGTGTATATCGCGAAGCTGCGCTAGCGTGGCTTTAATGCCGCTCGCAACAGGAGTAATAAATTCCAGTAAATTCTCAGAATAATCGGTGGTAATCGTCGGATGGGTAAGCGTTTTACCCAGGCTCTCCGGGTGATCACTGGTAGCTAGTGTACCATCAGCTTTTATCCGCAGCGCTTCGCGCTCAATGCCACGATGAATACCTGACCAGGCGGCACCCTGCTTGGCCTCGTTTAACTCCCTGACGCAATCAGCTAATGACTTTTGCAAAATACGACTCCATGAACCTTTAAAAACTGGCGTGTGCCAAGCTTACTGGTAATTTGATGTAACGTCTACGATCGCAGCCGCCAACTGGTTTAACCGCTTGGCGTTTTTATAGTCGCGTGGCACACTAATCACCTAATTTTTAGGGATGTAATTGTTGATGACTTCAATTTGGACATTTTTGCAGATCACCATTATTGCGTTGCAATCAATAAGTTTGATTCTCTACGCAATTCTGCCTCCGCCATGGAACGGCACGGTGCTACTGGTTACGGTAATACTAAGTTTATTGGTAGCCTGCGGCGTTTGGATATGGACCCACCGCACTTCGCTAACGTCGCCATTGCAGCAACCATTTTTGTCATCTAACTCGCTGAAGCTGTTCGAACAAGTATTTAATGATCTACCGACCCGTGTTTACTGGCGTGACAGTGAGCTTAATTTACTGGGCGGTAATCATGCTTTTTGCCGCGATATTGATATCGATGATGATGAGCTGAGTGGCAAAAGTGATGACCAAATTACCTTACTAGCCAAAAGCCGTATCCTGTTTGACCGCGATCAACAAACATTAGCCAATCAACACCCTTCCTGTAACGAGGAAATCGAACTTGAACTCAGTAGCGGTAAACGCTGGGTCGAGCACTCCAGTGTGCCCTTATATGACGAAGACGGGCATGTCATCGGTATTCTTGGCAGTTATTACGATATCAGCAGTATAAAGTCAGTTGCTGAGCAAATGGAACGGGCCAAAGAAACTGCAGAACAAGCAAACCAGGCTAAGGGCGAGTTTTTAGCCAACATGAGTCACGAAATTCGTACGCCGATCAACGCCATTGTCGGCATGGCTAACTTGTGTCTTAAAACCGAACTGAATCAAAAGCAAAAACGCTACCTTAGGGTGATTGACTCGTCGTCACAGGCGCTGTTGGGGGTTATCAACGATATTCTCGACTTTTCTAAAATTGACGCAGGTAAGTTATCAATTGAACGTATTCCTTTTGATTTACAAGATGTTTTGACGTCACTGGCGGATATGTTTGCGTACAAAGCTTATGACAAAGACTTAGAATTTATTATTAATCTTCCGGCTAATATTCCAACCCGGCTACTAGGGGATCCGCTGCGTTTGAATCAGGTGTTAGTTAACTTGGTGAGCAATGCAATTAAGTTTACCGAGGACGGTGAAATTAATGTTGCCGTCACCCTGTTAGAAAAATCGGAGCAACAGGTTTGGTTGCGTATCTCGGTTAGCGACACCGGCATTGGTATGGATGAAGAACAGCGCGCCAACTTATTTCAGGCTTTTACCCAGGCTGATACATCCACCACGCGTAAGTATGGCGGCACCGGCTTAGGCCTGGCTATTTCCAGACGCCTAATTACCTTGATGGGCGGTGATATTGGGGTGACTAGTGGCGTGGGTCAGGGCTCTACTTTTTATATTGAGCTAACGCTACCGCTACAAGATGAACAAGATACGTCACATCATCAATACCTCATGCAAAAACTTGAAGGCGTGCGAGTGCTTGCTATCGACGATAACCTGAGCACGCGTGAAATGTTACAAGAAATGCTTCGCAGTTACCGGGTTGACGTGCGCGTGTGCCGCACCGCCGAGCAAGCACTGACGTTGTATCAAGAATCCTTAGAAGAACAACAACCGTTTGACTTAATTTTAGTCGACTGGCGCTTACCGGGTATGGATGGCCTCGCTTTCTGTCAAAAAATACAGCAACAGTACAGTGATGAGCAACATCCCAAGCTGGTGCTGGCGACGGGCTATTACGTGGAAGAGTTAAACGATAAAGCACGACAAGCGGGCGTTGCCGATATACTGTCTAAGCCCTACACTGCGGCAACACTGGGTAGAAGCTTAAGCGCCACACTCTCCCCTTCTGCCGAGCAACCGCGTGCTGTTGGTGAAGCCCATGTGCGTGTGCCTGACAGTATTCGACACGCACCTGTGTTGGTGGTTGAAGATAACGAGATTAATCAACAAGTAGCACGCGAGCTGCTTACCTCGCATCAATTTAAGGTCGATATTGCGGAGCATGGCCAGGCTGCACTCGATGCTATCGCACAAAAACGTTATGCGATTGTACTGATGGACATTCAAATGCCGGTGATGGATGGCCTTACAGCGGCAGCCGCTATCCGCGCACAATACAATTACCAACAACTACCAATTCTGGCTATGACAGCGAATGCCATGAGCGGTGATGAGGAACGCTCGTTAGCAGCCGGAATGCAGGGGCATATTGCTAAACCGATCAACGAAGATCAGTTATTAAAAGCGATCGTTAAGTGGTGTGTACCCGGTGATTATTCCGCTGAACCTGCGGATGATGCCGCGGATTATCCGGTTGCAGACACTGCAACACAGACAAAAGTCCGTTATCCACAAACTAAGGGGATCGATTTTGATGCGGCACTAGCGCGTCTTGGCAACAACGTCGAGCTGTATCTAAAATTAGTCGCGCAGCTGCATGAACAATATCAAAATTCAGCTATGAAAGTGTCTGACTTTATTACCCGCGGTCAGCATGACAGTGCACGACGCTATTTTCATTCACTCAAAGGTGCTGCCGGTAACCTGGGGCTGGAGTCATTACAGGCCAAAGCCGGCGAACTGGAAAAGTTTATGGCAGAAGGCAATATCGACAAAGTTGCCGATCAAATCACTGTGCTGGAAAAACGCCTGCAACATGCACATCAGGCGGCAAGTGATTTAGACGCAATTCAACATCATCAGTGACAAAGGCGCTACCATGATTCGATTTATTTTCTTAATTCCGCTGGTTTTAAGTCTGGCCTGGATTATTTATTTACAACTAAATGGCTGGACCCTAAAACAAGGGCTTAAAGGCTTTGGCTATATTGCGATTTTCAGTACGGTTATCGCGGTGTTTTATACGCTAATGATGTGGCTAACCGGTCGTTAACAAACCGGTTAGCCAAGTGTAGGTGCTTTGTCAGTGAGTTAAGGACCAACCAAGGCTAACAGTACCCCGGCCGCAACCGCCGAACCCAGTACGCCGGCAACATTAGGACCCATAGCATGCATTAGCAGGAAGTTGCTTTGGTTCGCATCCAGCCCTACTTTGTTAACCACTCGTGCCGCCATCGGTACGGCAGACACACCTGCAGCTCCAATTAATGGGTTAATTGGACTGCTACTGAATTTACCCATCAGCTTAGCCATTAAAATACCACTGGCGGTACCAATCGAGAAGGCTACCGCTCCCAGGACCAAAATGCCCAGCGTGGTAAAGCTGAGGAATTGCTCCGCCTGAAGTTTTGAACCCACAGCCAGCCCCAGAAATATGGTGACAATATTGATTAGGTCGTTCTGCGTGGTTTTGGTCAATCGTTCGACCACGCCCGATTCGCGCATCAGGTTACCCAAGCAAAACATGCCTACTAACGGCGTGGCGCTTGGCAACAGCAATAAAGTCAGCAGCACCACCGCCAACGGGAAAAATATCTTCTCGCGCCGGCCTACCGGACGCAGTTGCTCCATTTTTATTTGTCGCTCGGCTTTATTGGTTAGCAACTTCATTATGGGTGGCTGAATAATCGGCACCAATGCCATATATGAATACGCGGCCACCGCTATTGCACCAAGTAAATCAGGTGCTAGTCGCGAGGCAAGGAATATCGCCGTCGGACCATCGGCACCGCCGATAATGGAAATCGCCGCAGCATCGGCCATAGAGAACTCAATTCCCGGGATCACGTTCAGCGCTATTGCACCAAACAAGGTCGCGAAAATACCAAACTGAGCCGCGCCCCCTAACAACATCATTTTCGGGTTAGCAAGTAACGGTCCAAAATCGGTTAATGCCCCCACCCCCATAAAAATAAGCAGCGGAAACATACCGGTATCGATACCCACAGTGTAAACGTAGTAGAGCACGCCACCCGGCTCGTTAAAGCCACCCAACGGGATATTGGCCAGAATGGCGCCAAAGCCGATAGGCAGCAGTAACAAGGGCTCAAACTTTTTAGCAATGGCAAGGTACAACAGAATACCCCCTACCACTATCATACCGGCCTGGCCCGGCGTCATGGCAGAAATACCAGTGGTCTGCCATAAGGTCAGTAATTTATCCATAATTTATTTAGCCCAGCGTTACCAGTTCATCACCCACAGAAACAGCATCACCCTCTTTAACCTGTAAAGAGGTGACGGTGCCGTCAGACTCAGCTTTAATATCGGTTTCCATCTTCATGGCTTCCATAACGATGACGACATCACCGGCTTTAACTGATTGACCCTCTTTTGCCACGACTTTAAAGATATTGCCGGCCAATGGGGCTTTAATCGTATTACCGCCCTCAGCTGCTGAACCAGAACCTTGCTGGTCGTTGCTTTGGTTAGACGGAGCCGGCTGTACATCGTTAAGTTCGCCTGCCGGACCAACCGTCACGCGGAAGCGCTGACCGTCGACATCAATATCGTATTGTTCCGGGCCAGCTGTAGAGGCATTAGTTGTCTGGGCTTTATCCTCAGCCTGCTGTTCTTTTGCTTCGGTTGGCGCAGGTTCAAAGGCATCCGGGTTATCACGATTTTTAAGAAACTTCAGACCGATTTGCGGGAACAATGCATAGGTCAAAACATCATCAACAACGTCGTCGGCCAGGCGAATATCCTCGTCCTTAGCTTTTTGCTTAAGCTCATCAGTTAACTGATCGAGTTCGTTATCAAGCAAATCAGCAGGACGTTGAGTGATAGCCTCGGCACCATCCAATACGCGTTTTTGTAATTCTTCGTTGACCGGAGCTGCGGTCGCACCATATTCGCCTTTTAACACCGCAGCCGTTTCTTTAGAAATATTGGCGTAACGCTCTCCGCTTAGTACATTTAATACCGCTTGTGTGCCAACGATTTGGGAGGTCGGCGTCACCAGTGGAATGTAACCAAGGTCTTCACGTACTTTTGGTATCTCTTCTAAAACCTGATCAAACTTATCAATTGCACCCTGCTCTTTTAACTGGTTTTCCATGTTGGTTAACATGCCACCCGGAACTTGAGCTAACAAGATACGCGCATCAACCCCTTTGAGTGAACCTTCGAACTGGGCATACTTCTTACGCACATCACGGAAGTAACTGGCTATTTCTTCCAAAGCAACCAGGTCCAGTCCGGTATCGCGCTCGGTGTTCTCTGTCATCGCTACCAGGGTTTCTGTCGGTGAATGACCATAGGTCATACTCATTGACGAGATAGCAGTATCCAGCATATCAATGCCGGCATCGATCGACTTTTGGTAAGTCGCAACGCTTAGACCCGTGGTGGCATGGCACTGCATAGCAATAGGTAAGTCAGTATTTTTCTTTAATGCAGAGACTAGTTCAAATGCATCGTTAGGACGCAACAAGCCTGCCATGTCTTTGATACACAATGAATCGCAGCCAAGATCTTCAAGCTGCTGTGCCATCTCAACCCATTTTTCCAGCGTGTGAACCGGACTCACCGTATAAGACATGGTGCCCTGCGCATGCCCATCAACATCTTTCGCCGCTTTAATTGCGGTTTCTAAATTGCGCACGTCGTTCATCGCGTCGAAAATACGGAAAACATCGACGCCATTTTCCTTAGCCCGCTCTACAAAACGTTTGACCACGTCATCGGCATAATGACGGTAACCCAACAGGTTTTGTCCACGCAGTAGCATTTGTTGTGGCGTATTCGGCATCGCTTTTTTAATTTCGCGGATACGTTCCCATGGGTCTTCACCCAAATAACGGATACAAGAGTCAAAGGTTGCGCCGCCCCAGGATTCCATTGACCAATAGCCAATTTTATCGAGTTTTTCAGCCATCGGTAGCATGTCATCTAAACGAAAACGCGTTGCTAGCAAAGACTGGTGTGCATCACGAAACACAAGCTCCGTCAGTTTAAGCGGGTTACTCATGGAAAATTCTCCTTGTAGTTTTTGTTCGGACTGGCTGGCTACCGTTATTTTTTATGATTTTGGTTAGTCGAACGATAGCGATGCACCGCAGCACTGATCGCTGCAACGACTTTAGGTGATACGTTATCGCCTGTCGTTGTGGATCCTTGCGCTGTGGCGCTCTGGCGGGATGTCGTTGGCTCGGGGTGTGGGATCACCTTTGCCATTAGCATCATAGCAGCGATCAATAGCAGCAAGAACGCCAACACAGCGCCCATGCCGACCAGCATAATTTCTGCGGCATTACTAAATAAGTCAGTCACGACAACTCCTGCAGATAAAGCCTAAATGTTATAAAAAGATTAAAGACTATGGTAGCAGGCTTAGCAAGTAGATAAAGGGGAATATAGTGACTATAAAGAAATAAAATAAAGGAAAATCAAAGAAATGGCGCGCTCGGAAGGATTCGAACCTTCGACCGCCTGGTTCGTAGCCAGGTACTCTATCCAGCTGAGCTACGAGCGCGCAGTAGGCAGTGTTGAAAGTGGCGCGCTCGGAAGGATTCGAACCTTCGACCGCCTGGTTCGTAGCCAGGTACTCTATCCAGCTGAGCTACGAGCGCGCATTTCAAACTTACTTTAACAACAAAACGTTACGTGGCGGAGAGGGAGGGATTCGAACCCTCGATAGGGCTACAAACCCTATACTCCCTTAGCAGGGGAGCGCCTTCAGCCACTCGGCCACCTCTCCGTAACGTTGTGGCGAGCATTCTAGCGATGTTGGCTATAATGTCAATTGCTTTTTTAGTATCTAGCGTTCAAGTGTGGGATATTTAACCATCTCGACTAGATTTCAGGCAAAACCCTGTAAAAACACAAAAGCCAGCACTAGCTGGCTTTTAGCAACTTTAAACAATAGGCCAGTAACTTACTACTGGCCTATATGCTAATCGTTACTCTTCGTTAGACTGTTCGTCGTCTTTTTCTGACTGAATGCGCATGTAAATTTCTTCGCGATGCACGGAAACTTCTTTCGGTGCATTAACGCCTATGCGCACTTGATTACCTTTTACGCCGAGCACCGTTACGGATACATCGTCGCCAATCATCAGTGTTTCGCCTACCCGGCGTGTCAAAATCAACATAACTTGCTCCTTCAATACTGTTCCGCTTCACCGCGAATTAGAACGTTTCCCTAAGTTATTGATTGGCAGTCTAACAACATCCGCAACAATTACACTATAACGGAACATATAAATGCACGTTAACTTTTGAGTGTTTGCTCCAACCAAGTTGTTGCGGTCGCCAAGGCTTCACTTAGATGTTCAGGTTGCGAGCCGCCGGCCTGAGCCATATCCGGACGTCCACCACCTTTACCTCCGACAACGTTTGCGGCTTGGTTCACAAGTTCACCGGCCTTAACCTTTGCCGTCAAATCTTTGGTTACACCAGCAATCAGGCTAACTTTATTAGCCTGTGCTGTTCCAAGTAATACGATACCTGATGATAATTGGTTCTTAAGATCATCAACTAATCCACGCAACGCCTTTGCATCAGTGTCCTCGAGTGCTGCAACAATGACTTTGATGCCGGCGATATCGGTAGCCTGGTTAATAAGACCGCCGCCAGCCTGCTGTGCAAGCTTTTGTTGTAGCTGCCCTTTGTCGCGTTCAAGTTCTTTATTCTTGTGTTGTAACTGAGCAACTTTTTCACCGACTGAATCACGGTCCGTCTTAAACTCGGCCGCTAACTGATCCAGCATTTTCTGCTGCTGTTGCGTGTAATTAATCGCTGCCGCGCCGGTCAAAACTTCAATGCGGCGCACGCCCGATGCGATACCCGTTTCGTTAATAATACGGAACAAACCGATATCACCCGTCGCACGAACATGTGTACCACCACAAAGTTCCATCGAAAAATCGCCCATACTGACAACCCGGACATCATCGTCGTATTTTTCGCCAAATAACGCCATCGCACCAGCCTTTTTGGCTTCTTCGATGTTCATTAGTTGCGTTTTCAGGTCAACATTAGCGCGGATTTGCGCGTTAACTTCACGCTCTAATTGCGCCAATTGATTCGCACTCACCGGTTCAAAGTGAGAAAAGTCAAAACGCATACGCTCGGCTTCAACCAAAGAACCCTTCTGGTTTACGTGCTCGCCCAATAAATTGCGCAGCGCAGCATGTAACAAATGGGTAGCCGAGTGGTTGCGACGAATATTATCTCGACGCTCAGCGTCAACAATGGCAGTGACTGTTTGATTAACCTTTATGTCAGCTTTAGCGGTACCGTGATGTGCGATCGCTTTACCGACATACTGGGTATCGTTAACCTCAAACTCTCCGTCAGCGAGCAGCAGCCGCCCGGTATCGCCGACTTGCCCACCGCTTTCAGCATAAAACGGTGTCGCCGTCAGTACCACAATGCCATTGTCGCCCGCAGCTAATTGCTCAACCTGCTTACCATCCTTAAACAGCTCGACCACGTTCGACTGACCCTGGTCTTCGCTATAGCCGAGGAATTCGCTTTGCTGCGATGATTTAAGCTGACTGTTGTAATCAACACCGAATTGCGAACTTTGCTGAGCGCGTTGACGTTGCTCCGCCATCGCCTCATCAAAACCGGCTTCATCAATGGTTAATTCTTGCTCGCGCGCGATGTCAGCGGTTAAGTCCATCGGGAAACCGTAAGTATCATACAGTTTAAAAACTACTGAGCCGGGAATAACACCGTCGCTTAACTTGGCTATTTCTTCGTTTAAAATCACCAGCCCACGTTCAAGGGTTTTAGCAAACTGCTGTTCTTCGCGTTGCAATGCCTCTTGGATAACTTGCTGTTTTTGCTTCAGTTCAGGATAGGCATCGCCCATTTGGTTAATCAGTTCATCGACTAACTGGTAAAAGAACGCTTGCTTAGCACCCAGTAAGTGGCCATGGCGCACTGCGCGGCGGATAATCCGACGCAACACGTAACCCCGGCCTTCGTTTGAAGGCATCACGCCATCCACGATTAAAAATGAACAAGAGCGTATATGGTCAGCAATAACGCGTAGCGATTTGCTTTGCAGATCGTCCGTGCCTACCGCTTTTGCTGCCGCTTTTATCAGCGCCTGGAAGGTATCGGTTTCGTAATTGCTGTGCACACCTTGCAAAATAGCGGCAATGCGTTCCAGGCCCATGCCGGTATCGATTGAGGGATCAGGCAGCGGCTCCATGGTACCGTCCGCTTGACGGTTATATTGCATGAATACCAGGTTCCAGATCTCGATAAAGCGATCTCCGTCTTCTTCCGGTGTTCCCGGTGGGCCGCCCCAAACCTCGGGGCCGTGATCATAAAAGACTTCAGAGCATGGCCCACAAGGACCAGTATCGCCCATCGACCAGAAGTTATCTTTCTCGCCAATTCGCGAGATGCGATCTTCCGGCACGCCAATTTCTTTTGCCCAAATATCGTAGGCTTCGTCATCCTCGGTAAATACCGTAACCCAGAGTTTCTCAACAGGTAATCCGAGCTCTTCGGTCAAAAATTCCCATGCGTACTGAATAGCCTGGCGTTTAAAGTAATCACCGAAACTAAAGTTACCCAGCATTTCAAAGAATGTATGGTGACGCGCGGTGTAGCCGACATTTTCCAGATCGTTGTGCTTGCCGCCGGCACGCAGGCAACGTTGCGCTGAGGTGGCACGTGTGTAGCGACGTTTGTCAGTACCCAAAAAGACGTCCTTGAATGGCACCATACCAGCATTAGTGAATAATAACGTAGGGTCATTGCCCGGAATCATAGACGCTGAGGGGACGCGCTCGTGTCCTCGGTCAGCAAAAAACTGCAGAAACTTCTCTCGAATTTGGGCGCTATTCATGCTCATTTAAGATCCTATAGAACGTTTGCCGCCACGGGCGAATTTCAATCAAAATATACGCGTAAGATTAGCATGAACAGAATCCTACGCCTAGCGCTCGAGCTCGCCTAATACGGCAAAAATTTCATCGCTGTTAAAACCCCGTTGCTGTAAATAGCGCACTCGTTTAGCCCATTGTTTTTTATCTTCGGGCGGTTGTTCGCCGAATTTACGGGCATGCACCTCACGACACTGCGAACGCCAGTCTACTTCGTGTTGAGCCAGTACCTGCTCCAACAATTCTCTATCAAGCCCGCGTTGTTGGGTTGCCTGCGCGATAATTTTCAAGCGCCCCTGACGCTGCATGAGTTTGTCTCGAACAAAGCTTTGCGCAAACCGTTCATCGCTTTGCCAGCCCTCTTCGGCCAGCCAATTAACCAGTTCCACAATCCAGCTTTTAGGCCAGCCTTTTTGCGCCAATTTTTGGCGCAACTCAAATTGGCTGTGTTCGCGCCGAGCCAGTAATCTAAACGCACTATCTTTTAGTGTTTGTCGTTGTTCTTGTTCGCTTTTTTCGCCCATTGTGGAACTTTTATCCATGTAGTGACTCCAATTTGGCAAATTCGGCAGACCTTAGGTAAAGCATAATAATGAAACACTCCGATCCATTTTGGAAACCTACCCTGTTGCTAACGGTCGGTTTAGCATTGCTTATGTCGTTTACTGCGTACGGCCAAACGTTTGATCGTGGCCAGCAATCAGGTATCAGCGTTACCGGGGCAGCCAGCGTAAGTGCGGTACCTGACCAAGCCTCGATAAGCTTCGCTATCGAACAGCGCGGTAACAAACTTAGCGCATTAAAAACCCAGGTTGACCAATATACCACGCGCTTAATCGATGATTTACTCGATCACGATATTCCGCGCGATAATATTCAGTCATTCCAGCTCAGTATTTATCCTCAATACGAGACGGATAACGATGGCAAGCGCGAACAACGTGGCTTTATAGTAAGCCGAAATATCGATGTTACGCTGCCCAGTTTAGCGCTATATGATCAAATTATCGATTTAGCCATTGCACAGGGTGTGACCCGCGTCGGCCAGGTGCGTTTTGAAGTTTCAGACCAGCAACAGCTGTATCAACAAGCATTACAGAAGGCCTTCGAAAATGCCCGCAATAAGGCCGAGTTTATCGCCACTACAGCAGGACTCGAGATCGTATCCGTGATGAGCGTCCAGGAGCAATCTATGGCGCGTCCGGTAATGTTCGAAATGGCAGCTATGGATAGTCGCTCTAAATCCCCATCGCTACCCGGAGCGCAAGAGATCGAAGCGCGTTTAAACGTGGTTTTTAGTGTTGCTGCTAAAAACTGATAGGGACAAGCCGCGATCGTTGTAATACACTCACTTTATAACCTGTTATATGAGTAAATCGTGAAGCTAACATTTCGCGCTCTCATCATTTTAAGTTTTTTGCTCTCCAGCCTACCCGGTCTGGCATCTGAGCCGTGGCAGCAATGGCGGATTGATGCCAGTAGTGACCCCGACAAATGGTTAGAAACCAGCCAGCAGTGGATAGAAACCTACGACAGTCAGCGTGATTTTTCCAAATTAGCTATGGCCTACGCCCTGCGCGCCGAAGCGCTGCGCTATTCCGGTAATGAGGATCAAGTTCAGTCTACTATAGAGGAAGGGCTTCGCTTTGCGAACATTGCTGATGACCCTGTAGCCACAGCGTTACTGCGGATTAACCAAGGCTGGTACTTTTTACAGCGCGGTATTTTAAATCGCGCCGCAGCAAGTGCCAGCTATGCGGTAGAAGCAGCTAAAACTAGTGGCAATAGCAACCTGTTTATAGAGGCAGAGATACTCGAGGCGCAAGTTTTTCATGATTCAGGGGACGTTGCCCGCGCACTGGAAATACTGGAGTCACTGGAAGCCGAACAGCGTTCCGATTTGCCGCGCCTGCAACTTGAGTTTCATAGTCTGATTGGTGCCATTTATCTGGATGTTGGAGCCACAGGGATCGCCTTAGAACACATTCGGGATGCTTACGAAATAGCAAGGGATGCACTCGGTGCCTGGGATCGTTCGGTGGCAGAATACAATCTGGCCCGCGCCTATGCCCGGACAGGAGAACTTTCGCGAGCACGTGAATTCTTTGAGCAGGCACTGCAAACCAGTCGCAGTATCAATGACGGCCTCGGTGTCGCATACGCCCAAATGCGACTGGCAGAAATAGAACATCAGCAAGGCAATAATGATATTGCTCTAACCTTACTCGATAAAACCCTACCCGACTTTCGCGATGCCGCAGCTCATCCAATGGAAGCACAGTCGCTGCTACTGAAAGCAGAGATTTTATTGGCCGAGGCACGATTAGCATCGGCAAAAGGTGTTATTGACACCATGCAGTCGCTTATTAACACGCTGCAAGACGTAACCCTGAAGCAACGGCTATATGAAATTATTTCCGACTATCATCAGCAACAGGGAAACGATAGACAAGCGTTAGAGGCCTACAAAACCTCCGTAGACTACTTACTGCAAGAGCAGGCCGCGTTACAAAACAAGCAAATACAGGAAATTATGGTACGCCTGGAAATCCGCGAGCAGGAGGCAACCAATGAGTTGCTGCAAAAGGAAAACCAGCTACAACAACTGCAATTACAGGAACAGCAGACATCCAATTACCTGATGCTGTGGCTGTTGTTTTCAGGGGCTGCCATTGTGCTATTGATCAGTTACTTTTTGTACCAACAAATGCGCTCCAGACGCCGCTATGCAGAGTTAGCACTTAAAGACGATTTAACCGGCGCACCGAATCGCCGCGCGGTTGTTCGCCATTGTAAATTGGGTCTTGAGCAAGTTCGTCAGAATAAGGCTGCACTGGCATTGGCTATTATTGATTTTGATTACTTTAAACAGGTCAATGATTCCTTTGGGCATGACGTAGGCGATGCCGTACTCAAGCGGTTCGCAGATGTTACACAGGAATGTTTGCGACGTCAGGACCATTTCGGCCGCATGGGCGGAGAAGAGTGGTTATTAGTGTTATTCGATGCGTCAGAAAATGATGCCGAACTGATTTTTTCACGCATTCTTAATCGCATGAACGAGGTTGAAATCAAAGGATTGCCCAGAGATTATCGGGTAACTTTTTCGATGGGCTTTGCCGAAGCGACTGCCGATGATACCTTCGAGCGACTCTATAAGCGTGCTGATGACGTGCTGTACGCTGCTAAAGAACGTGGCCGTCAGCGATTACAGATTGCGCCACTGCCGCCGGCACAGAATGGCTAATACAATGCAGTCCCCCGCCGCCGAGCACAAACTCGCGCGCGGCCGCCGACACTATCGTTTTACCCGGCAATGCCTGCTGTAAACAGTGTAACGCAACGACATCGTAATCAATTTGATAGTGCGGCAGCACAATGACGTTTCCTATGGCAACAACATTAACGTAGCTACACAACAATTTAACTGCGGTGGTGCGCTGCAACGCACCCGTTATGCAAGCCAAACCACGACGTTCTGCGACTGTCGCTGACTGCGGATAGGGTAGCGGCATAGCCACTTTGTTAATGCTATCCGGAAGTTGATCAAGTGCTTTCTCTAATATCCGGCACGCCTGATAGTCAGGATGATTCGGATCATCGGTAGTACAGAAAAGCAGCGTGTCATCATCAATAAACAGCGCCATGTTATCAATATGTCCGCCGGTTTCGTCAGCACTCAAACGGGTATCAACAAATATCGGTTTTAACGGGCTAAAATTATTGCTAATCAGGTTCTTTAAGTACGCTTCAGTCATGCCGGGATTGCGTTGCTTTAAACACGCCATCCCCACCAGTAACCACTCGCCGTTATGACTGAACATACCGCCTTCACCACACCAGCACGCAGCACTTATTGGATAGTCGAATAAACGCTGCGCTAGTGTTTGATCGGCGTTTATCTGATGCTGTATTCCGCCCCATCCATCAAAAGCAGGTAAAATCCCCTGCCAGCCAGAACTGCTAGCCTGTTTAAACCATAACGGTAAGGTATCGCGAAGCCAAATATCGTTATAGGCGATGTTATGATAATCAAGACAGTGAACATTAACCGAGGAAGAAAGTTGTTGCTGTAGCTGTTTTATGGCTTTTTGCGCCGGCTCGCCGGACGCGCGCCATACATCGCTGAGATAAGGTAAAGCGAGCAATAGGTGTTGCTCGCTGCTATACTCTTTAAACCACCAGCGCATGTTACTTTTTAGGCTTACTGGCGCGCGGTTTTTGTTGTCTTAACTGTTGTTTTCTTTTAGCGGTAACTTTACGGATTTTGCCAAACCGACGCTGCTTCGATTCCTGATTACGTGGGTCAATAAACGACCGTGTTTCAGGCGCCAACTTCACTTGCTTGCGTAAATAGTTAACATCTTCCAGCGCCAGTTCTGCCCAACCACCCTGCGGTAGGCCTGATTCAAGCGGAATGTTGCCGTAGCGAACGCGAATCAAGCGGCTGACCTGAACTTCCTGCGACTCCCATAAGCGTCGTACCTCGCGGTTACGCCCTTCGCTCAGGGTGACATGAAACCAGCGGTTGATGCCTTCGCCACCGGCTTGCTTGATGGTATTAAATTTGGCCGGGCCATCTTCTAATTGCACGCCTTTAAGTAAGCGTTGCAACATCGCTTCGTCAACTTCACCAAAAATGCGCACGGCATATTCCCGCTCTACCTGCTGGCTTGGGTGCATCAGGCGATTAGCGAGTTCGCCGTCGGTAGTAAACAACAACAGACCTGAGGTATTAACGTCAAGACGCCCCACGGCAACCCAGCGCGCGCCGGACATTTTCGGCAACCGGTCATAGACCGTTGGACGCCCTTCGGGATCCTTACGCGTACACAGTTCGCCCTCAGGCTTATGATACATGAGTACACGGCAAATCACCGCTTCTTCCGGCTTTATTTGTGCTTCATGGCCATCAATACGAACCTGCGCATCAGCGTCGATACGCTCGCCAAGTCTTGCCACTTTGCCATTAACACGTATGCGTCCGGCTGATATTTTGGCTTCAATCTCCCGACGTGAGCCATGGCCGGAGCGTGCTAATACTTTTTGTAACTTTTCAGTCATTCAGGTCTCTCTCGTTAATCGCTGTCTCAGCGGTACGTTCATCTTCCGGCACATCAATTGCCGGCAATTCATCTAATGTTTGCAGGTTAAAATCGTCTAAAAACTCGGCCGTGGTTGCATAAAGTTGCGGTCTGCCCGGTACTTCTTTAACGCCGACCACTTTTATCCAGCCACGTTCCTGCAACGTTTTCATGATGTTACTACTAACACTAACACCACGAATTTGTTCAATCTCACCGCGGGTAATCGGCTGGCGGTAAACAATCAAAGCCAAGGTTTCCAACAAGGCCTGCGAATAGCGTGGTGGCTTTTCCTGCCACAGTCCGGCTAAACGCTGGCCCAAATCGGCACGTGTTTGAAAACGATATCCTGATGCAACTTTCACCAGCTCGATACCGCGTTCCTGATAATCGTGCTGCAATTCCTGCAGGGTCGCCTTTACTGCTGCTAACGAGGTTTCTCCTGCATTGAGCACAAGCTGCTGCAACTGCTCAGCCGTCAACGGCTGTGGATGTGCAAATAACGCGGCTTCTAGCAATTGTTTAAGCTGGGTCGAATTCATCATGTTGACGTTTTAACCTAATATGAATGTCGCTCATTGGCTCCATCTGCGTCAATTCTATCATTGATTCCTTCACAAGTTCCAAAATTGCTAAAAAACTAACCACGGCGCCCGCGCGGCCTTCGCTGCGAGTAAACAATTTGCTAAAGCTGATATATGATTTTTCTTGCAGCAATTCAATAACTTGACTCATTCGTGCACGGGTAGAAAGCTGCTCACGTTTAATTTGATGGTGCGCCTGTAACTTTATTGATTGCAGCACCCGGCTAAACGCTAAGGTGATGTCTTCCAACGTGACTTCCGGCGGTGGTGTCGTCACATACTCGCGGGCATCGGTATGAATTTCGCTCAGCCAGCTGTCGCGACCTGTCTGCGGCTGTGCGTCAATATATTCTGCGCCACGGCGAATCGCTTCATATTCCTGTAATCTGCGCACCAGCTCAGCTCTGGGATCCGCTTCCTCGTCATCCTCCTGAGGCGCTTTAGGTAATAGCAAACGACTTTTAATTTCTGCCAACATTGCCGCCATAACCAAATAATCCGCAGCCAACTCCAGCTTAAGCTCTTTCATCATTTCGACGTATTCGACATACTGTCGCGTGATAGTCAGCACCGGTATATCGACAATATCCAGTTTTTGTCGACGAATTAAATAAAGCAACAGATCCATGGGCCCGGAAAAGGTTTCCAGGATAACTTCCAGCGCATCCGGTGGAATATACAGATCCTCCGGTTTTTCAATGACCGGTTCACCACGAACAAAACCCAGCGGCAATGATTGTTGTTCAGCCATGGCCACGCTTAGCGCTCAGGGAATTAAAAGCTAAAGGGTTCAATGTCACCGGCACCTTCGCGTCGAATAGTGGGTGCACCATCGGATAAATCCACTACGGTAGTCGGATGTTCCGCTTTATTACCGCCATCGATAATCAAATCCACCAATTTTTCTAATTGCTCCCGAATGCGTTGCGGGTCAGCTTCCGCTAACTCATTATCACCAAGAATTAAACTGGTCGACATCAGCGGCTCATCGAGTTCTTCTAACAAAGCCAAGGCAATTTTATTAGTGGGAACACGAATACCGATAGTTTTTCGCTTGGGGTTCAATAATCGCTTAGGTACTTCCTTGGTGCCTTTCAGGATAAAGGTATACGGCCCCGGCGTATTATTTTTTAACAGTCGAAAAGCATCGTTATCGACTCGCGCATAAATGGATAACTCCGACAAATCACGACACATCAGGGTAAAGTTATGTTCTTTATCGATATCACGGATTTGGCAAATCCTGTCAACGCCCTGCTTATTGCCTAACTGGCAACCTATCGCGTAACCTGAATCGGTTGGATACACAACCACGCCGCCGCGATGAATAATATCGACGGCTTGTTGCACTAATCGCTTTTGCGGATTATCCGGATGAATGTCAAAGTACTGGCTCATGTAAGCCTCCTGAGTTAGGTGGGCGACCATGCACTCCATATTGGCACACAGTGTTCGGGCAGACAAAGGTTTTTGCCTAAATCGCGCCAGCCATTGGGATGATGAAAATCTGAACCTTGTGACGCTTTTAAATCATAATCGGCGGCAAACTCAGCCAACGCTTTACGATGCCCTTCGGGTTGCTGGCTAATACTCACTTCAATGCCATCCAGGCCCCAGGCTTTGGCTTCCTGACAGAGCTTGCGTAACCACTTATTTGATAGTTTATAAGCATGCGGATGAGCAAGTACCGCACTGCCACCGGCGGCATGGATCGCTGCTATCGCCGTTTCGATATCACACCACTGCGCCTTAACGTAAGCACTATTGCCTTTGCCGATATACCGATCAAAGGCTTGCTGCGGATGCTCGACAATGCCTTTTTCGACCATCGCATCGGCCAGGTGTTTGCGCGTTGGCATACCCGTTATGCGGCATTCTTCGCGGCTTAACATAACGGCACGCTTGGTCAGCTTATCCAACATTTGTGCAAAGCGCTGTTCGCGCGCCTGCTGTTGCTGTTGCAGCAAGTCATTCAAGCTTGCGTTGTCTAAATCGACGTTTAACGCCACCACGTGAATCTCGAACGCATGCCAACTGCAACTAATTTCGACACCAGTGACCAGTTGCAGCGGCAGCACATTACGCTGCAGATATTCAGTCGCAACGCGACTACCACTGAGGGTGTCGTGATCAGTAATAGCGAGCACATCCACCCCCCTCTCAACCGCACGCAACAGCAGTTGCTCAACACTTAACTGGCCATCAGAGTGATTAGTGTGGCAGTGCAAATCGTAGTGTGGCATTACAGCGCAGCAGCCAATTCTGTACCCTGGCGAATCGCACGTTTAGCGTCCAGCTCTGCCGCTACGTCCGCGCCACCAATCAGATGAACCGACTGGCCAGCGTCAACTAACTGCTGTTGCAGATCACGCATCGGCACCTGACCAGCACAAATCACCACGTTATCGACCTCTAGCACCATGGTTTCGCCGTCGCGTTCAATTTCAATGCCATTCTCAACTATGCGTTTGTAACTAACACCATTCCACATGTTCACGTTTTTACTCTTTAACTCGGCTCGGTGTACCCAACCGGAAGTTTTACCCAGGCCTTTACCGACTTTGGTTTCTTTACGTTGTAACAACCACACCTGACGTGCAGACGGTTCCGGCTGCTGCGGTTTTAAGCCACCACGCTGCTGATAATCTTTATCAATACCCCAACGCTCGGACCATTCCTGTTCCGCCACCGTTAGTGACTTATCGGTGGTGAGGTATTCTGACACGTCAAAACCGATTCCGCCGGCGCCAATCACAGCGACTTTTTCGCCTACCGGTTTATGGTCACGCAATACATCTAAGTAGCCCAGTACGTGTGGTAGCTCAATGCCGGGTAAATCCAGTCGTCTTGGCACCACACCGGTTGCCATAACTATCTCGTCGTAGTTACCCGCAACTAATCCGTCGGCCGATTGTGTTTGTCCCAGTTTGACGTTTACACCGGTATCTTTTAAGCGCTCACCAAAATAGCGTATGGTTTCGTAAAACTCTTCTTTGCCGGGAATTTGTTTCGCATAATTAAACTGCCCGCCAATTTCGCTGGCTTTGTCATAAAGATCGACCTGATGACCGCGTTCAGCGGCGGTACAGGCGAAGGCCAAACCCGCAGGACCGGCGCCCACTACGGCAATGCGTTTTTTCTGCTGTGCAGGTTTAACCACTAATTCGGTTTCGAAGCACGCTCGCGGGTTAACCAGACAGCTTGCACGTTTGTTTTCGAAAACATGATCAAGACAAGCCTGATTACACGCAATACAGGTATTTATTTTATCAGCCTGCTGACGCTGTGCTTTGTTAACAAATTCAGGGTCAGCCAATAACGGCCGCGCCATCGACACCATATCGGCCTGCCCTGATGACAGAATGGATTCTGCTATTTCCGGCGTATTAATGCGGTTAACCGCCACCACCGGCACCGTCAGTTCTCGCCTAACCCGTTCAGTAATCCAACTGAACGCGGCTCTGGGAACCGAGGTCACAATGGTAGGGACACGCGCTTCATGCCAACCGATACCGGTATTAATAATACTCACACCGGCTTTTTCCAGCGCTTTACCCAACTGCAACACTTCGTCCAGCGTGTGTCCGTCTTCAACCAGATCCAACATGGATAAACGAAAAACAATAATGAAGTTAGCGCCCACTTTTGCTCTCACTGCATTGACGATATCCAGCGCAAAGCGCATACGGTTTTCAAAGCTCCCGCCCCAATCATCGGTACGTTGGTTAGTTCGTGGACATAAAAACTGATTAATCAGGTAACCTTCAGAGCCCATGATTTCGACACCGTCGTAACCCGCCTTTTGTGCCAGCCGTGCCGCCCGCGCATAGTGCCTAATGGTGATTTTTATTTGCCCGTCGCTCATGGCCTTGGGCTTGAATGGATTAATCGGCGCCTTTATCGCGCTCGGTGCCATGCTAAAAGGGTGATAACTATAGCGTCCGGCATGCAGTATTTGCATACAGATTTTTGCACCATGCTGATGGACACGCTCGGTTACCTTGCGGTGCTTCGCCACGTGCCAGGGCTTAGACATTTCGCTGCCAAAGGGCGCTAAGCGGCCGCGCGTGTTGGGACTAATACCGCCGGTCACGATCAGCCCAACGCCGCCTTTTGCACGCTCTTCATAGAAGGCAGCTAGCTTGTCAAAGCCACCTTTTTCTTCCTCCAGACCGGTGTGCATTGAACCCATTAACACACGGTTGCGAATTTGGGTAAAGCCTAAGTCGAGCGGCTCAAAAATATGCGAATACGATGCTTGTGTCACAACAGCCTCTTTTTAAACGGGTGTTTGATTTTATCTACACTTTACGCCGAAAGGCAGGCTCGCTCAAGTTTAAAACGCCAATGCCTCGCGCATCAAAAAACGCGTCAACGCGGGTCCGTCAATCTGAATGTTGTCAGCACCCGATGACTGCCCTTGTCGCCATTGTCGTAACAGCTGTTCGATAATCGGGAAAATGAGCCCATCGACCTGGCCTTCGGTGCTACGCCCTTGGTTTAATTCGTTTAACTCCAGGCTGGGTACGTGAACGCTGGCAATGGGCTCGCCGCGGTCGAATAAGTTTATGGTGACATCGGTAAAACGTAGCGTCTGTAATTGCCAGTCGATTGCATTATCCAGTGATGCCAATGATGCCAGTGATGCCGGCTGAAAACGCACCGCCTGCTCTTGTATTTGCTCAATCAGCGTATGCAGGTTTGATTGCCCGGTAGCATAATAAGCCACCGTTAACTGCGCGCCACTCAGGCTGACTTCATTAATGCTGACTTGCCGCTGACCTAACACCTGCCAATTGCCCGACATACGAATGGTATCTGCAATGATCAGCTGATTTAACGGCTCTGACAGAGCCTCCACCCGCGTCGCTAACCTAACGTCATCAGCACTGAGCTCGTCAGTCAATGCGTTTACCTGCAGCTGCGCTAACCATAAATCTGCATTTAATTGATCTGCCGCCGAGCTTTGCAGCTGCTCTGCCAAACGCTGCGATACGCTCTGTTGCGCCGACACCGGCAACGCCAATATCAGCGTCAGGGCAAGCGACAGGTAGACCATGCCCAATAATTTCAAGTTAATTAACCGCATTGCACACTCATTTTCAGCTGCGTTTATTCCACATATCGTAAATCATCCGACAATAATCGCATAATCTTTGACGCCCACCTGTAAAACTTTGTTAATGTTAGACAACAAAAACACAGGAGAAACACCATGAAGACCTCGTTTGCTCTTATTGCCGGGCTGTCGCTGGCCGGTGCCATGTTGACGACGCCCAGCGTTAACGCACAGCAAAACATCAGCGAACACATGCGCCAAATACCGATAGAGACAACTTCGGTAACAGAAAGCAGTGTCGAAATTAACGGTGAAACGGTCGATTACACAGCAACGGCCGGAACATTACCGGTTTGGAATGACGAAGGTCACCCAACCGCGACACTATTTTATACCTACTATCAACGCGATGATGTTGACAACCGCGAAGAACGTCCAATCGTTTACTCATTTAATGGCGGCCCGGGCTCGGCATCCGTTTGGATGCACCTGGCCTACACCGGCCCTAAAGTTCTCAATCTGAGTGACGAAGGTTACCCGGTTCAGCCTTACGGCGTGCAGGACAACCCGCACTCTATTCTGGATGTTGCCGACATTGTCTTTATTAACCCGGTCAATACCGGCTACTCACGGGTATTACCTAACGAAGATGGCGAGATGCCCTCTAAAAAACAACAGCAAGAGATGTTTTTTGGCGTTAATGCGGATGTTGAGTACCTGGCAGAATGGATGACGACCTTCACCAGCCGTTACAACCGCTGGCAATCGCCTAAATTCTTAATTGGCGAAAGCTATGGCACCACGCGCGTATCCGGGTTAGCCAACGCCCTGCAAAACCGCCAATGGATGTACATAAACGGTGTTATCCTGGTTTCACCAACGGATATCGGCATAGACCGTGATGGTCCGGTAAAAGAAGCCAATCAATTACCTTACTTCACAGCCGCTGCGTGGTATCACGAGGCGCTGCCCAGCGACTTGCAGGAACGCGAACTATTAGACGTATTGGCTGAAGTTGAGGACTACACCTTTGACACCTACTTACCGGCGCTAGCTCAGGGTACGCGTTTACCGGATGCGGAACGTCAGCAGGTAGCGGCAACGGTTGCCCGCTATTCTGGTTTGTCTGAAGAGGCTGTCTTGTCCAATAACTTAGCGCCAAGCACCTGGTATTTCTGGAAGGAGCTACTGCGCGATCGTGACCGCACCATTGGTCGCCTGGACTCACGTTACCTCGGTATTGACGCCCGCCGCGCCGGCGACCGCCCAGATTATAATGCAGAGCTAACCTCATGGTTACACTCATTTACGCCGGCCATTAATTATTACTTGCGTGAAGAACTCAACTTTATTACCGACGTTAAATACAACATGTTTGGTCCGGTACATCCCTGGGATCGTTCAAATAACAATACCGGTGAACAGCTACGTGAAGCGATGGCAGCTAACCCTTACATGAATGTATTGATTCAGTCGGGCTATTTTGACGGCGCAACCAATTACTTTGATGCCAAATACAACATGTGGCAATTAGACCGTAGTGGCCTGATGAAAGATCGTATCTCGTTCAAAGGCTATTTTAGTGGCCATATGATGTACCTGCGTCGCGCCGACTTAGAAAAATCCAATGACGACTTACGTGAGTTCATTGGCAATTCACTGCCGGGTAAAGGCGTACCAGCAGAATATAAGTAAGACAATTAATCGGCAGCACCGACTTGACAAGCTAGCCAGTTCTGGTTAGTTTGTCATTTATTAAAGGCGCCTTGGGAACTATACAAGTTCATAGACAAGCGTTGAATTTATTGCAAAACGATGAGAACAACATGTTTACCAAAACTAACGTACAACATTGGTGGTGGCACATCTCGCAAGAGCGGGCTGTGACGTCGTGCGTGTAAAACACTCATCGTAATCGTTCAGAAACCCGCTCCATCGAGCGGGTTTTTTTATGTCTTCTCGATGGTGCGGAATTAATTAAAAGACATAATTTTTCGGGTGGAAGCAAGTTGTGAAGACGATTGATAATTCAAAATTAGGTAACCAAGGCAAAGTAGAGAGTATTCGGGTTCAAATTCCCTATCAAGCCGACACCGACAGCGTGTTTCGCTCGCTGTGCACGGTCGATGGGCGCCACTTGTTACTCGACTCAGCGGATATCGGCACTAAACGCGCGGTAAAAAGTTTACTGCTGATTGATTCTGCACTAACGATTACTTGCCGCGGGCAACAGGTGACGGTGCAGGCGGACAGCGATAATGGCCGCCAGTTACTCGATTTTTTAGCGGGTAACCTGCCCGACAGCGTTAACCTGGTCGCTGACACCCAGTCGTTAACATTGACCTTCGCCGCGCCGGCTAACAACTTAACCGAAGATCAGCGCCTTAAAGCCGTATCGAACGTCGAGCCACTGCGCATTTTGCAGCAACGGCTTGGCAAGGATAATGACGAAGCACGCCAGCACCCCTTTGCGGTATTTCTGGGGGGTGTTTTTGGTTACGACTATGTTGCCACTTACGAATCCTTACCTGAGGTACCCGCAGGCGACAACGACTGCCCCGATTACGTTTTTTACCTGGCTGAAACGCTACTCGTTATTGATCACGAACAGCATCGCAGTGAGTTACTCGGCAGCTTTTTTCGTGGCGCCGACGAACAATCCCGCTACCAGCAGTTAACGCAACGTATTGGCGCCATTGCGGCGCAGTGCCAGATGCCGGTCAGAGCGGATACCAGCGAGCGGCCGGCAAACCAAACCACCGAGTCGGTCGATGCAACGCCCTCGGCAGAGCAATTTAAACAACAGGTCGCCCAGCTTAAAGAACACATTCTGGATGGTGATATTTTTCAGGTGGTACCGTCACGACAATTCAAATTACCGTGTCAGAATGCGGTGACAGCCTATCAACAACTGAAAATCAATAACCCGTCCCCCTACATGTTTTTTATGAGTCACCCGGATTTTTGCCTGTTTGGCGCATCACCCGAGTCAGCGCTTAAATACGAACAGCAAACCAATCAGGTCGAGCTGTATCCGATAGCCGGTACGCGCCCTCGCGGTCGAAACCCCGATGGGTCGATTAACCTGGATATCGATGGACGACTCGAACTGGAGTTGCGGCTGGATCAAAAAGAGCTATCTGAACACTTAATGCTGGTCGATTTAGCCCGTAATGACCTTGCCCGCATTTGTCAGCCCGGCAGCCGCTATGTTGCGGACTTATTAAAAGTCGACCGTTACTCGCAGGTTATGCATTTAGTTTCGCGTGTTGTCGGTCAATTACGCAACGACTGCGATGCGCTGCATGCTTACCGCGCTTGCATGAATATGGGCACCCTAACCGGCGCTCCAAAAGTCAGTGCAGCCAGCTTGATTCGACAGGTCGAGCAACAAGGTCGCGGCAGTTACGGCGGCGCGGTAGGATACTTAGCCGGCAATGGCGATATGGATACCTGCATTGTGATTCGTTCCGCCTTTGTTAAAAACAATCAGGCCATCGTGCAGGCAGGTGCCGGTGTTGTGTATGACTCCGATCCTGATGCCGAGGTCGCCGAGACCGAGAATAAAGCCAAAGCAGTGATTCTGGCGATTCAACAGACACAAACAACGGAGGTTGCGTAATGACTGAACTCACTTATGCTCCCCGGATTGTGTTAATCGACAACATTGACTCGTTTTCCTACAACCTGGTCGATGAACTGGCACAGCTTGGCTATGAATTAGTGGTTTATCGCAACACCGTTGCTGCACAAACCATTATTGATGACCTCAGCGCTTACCCGGGCAAACAGGTTGTTTGCCTGTCACCGGGTCCGGGTCACCCGAGTAAGGCCGGTAACCTGATGCAGGTTATTAGCCATTGTCACGGTCGCTACCCCATGCTCGGCATTTGTCTTGGTTTTCAGGCGTTGATTGAATTTAATGGCGGACGAGTGGCGCGTTGTGGCGAGGTCGTGCACGGCAAAACGGCACAAATGAGCACCGTTGAGCATCCTATTTTTGATGCCGTCAGCAACAATCACCGTTGTGTTATTGCCCGTTATCACTCGCTCAGCGGTTATGACTTACCCGACACCATAGCGGTTATTGGACAGGTCAACAAAATTCCCATGGCAGCCGAATTTAACCAGGGCCAGGCGCTGGGTTTTCAGTTTCACCCCGAATCACTGTTAACACCCAAGGGCAAACAGCTTTTGGCCAATAGTATGCAATTTTTGCTCGCGCAGCAGTTACAGGATCAAGCCGTATGAACAGTTTAAATCAACTTTTAGAAGGTAAAACGCTGTCGCAGCAAGACAGCAAAGGTTTCTTTCAACGTCTGGTTAAGGGCGAACTTAACGATACCCAAATCAGTGCTGCGCTGGTAGCAATGAAAATGCGCGGCGAGACGCCGGCAGAGTTGGCAGGCGCCGCAGAAGCGGTACTGGATGTCTGTAAGCCCTTTAATCGTCCCGATCAGGTCGTTGTCGATAGCTGTGGTACCGGCGGCGACGGTAGTAATACCATCAATATTTCCACCACCGCTGCACTGGTTTCTGCCTCCATGGGCCTGTGTGTTGCTAAACACGGCAACCGCAGCGTGTCATCGCGGTCGGGCTCTGCCGATGTACTGGAAAGCCTGAAGCTACGCACCAATTTGGATCCGCGTGATGCCGCGACTCAACTTGCGGAAAACCATTTTTGCTTTTTGTTCGCACCGCATTATCACCCCGGTATAAAATACGCCATGCCGGTGCGTCAGACGCTGAAAACACGTACACTATTCAACTTGATAGGACCACTGGTCAACCCGGCTCGTCCCGATGCACAGTTGCTGGGGGTTTACAGTCCGGAATGGGTTAAACCGATGGCAGAAACGCTGCAGCGGTTGGGGGTTAAACGCGCCATGGTTGTGCACGGCAGCGGCCTTGACGAATTAGCATTGCATGGCCCCAGCCAGGTTGCCGAACTCAACAACGGTGAGTTAAGTGAGTACAGGCTAACGCCGGCCGACTTTGGCTTAAACGAAGCGCCGTTAAGCGAACTTAAAGGCGGTGACGCCGACTTTAATACGCGTGCGTTGCAACAGGTTTTGCGGGGTAAAGCAAGTTCTGCGCAAACCCAGGCGGTTGCCATGAATGTTGCCGCCATTCTTTACCTGGCCGGCCAACACAGCGACCTCAAATCTGCCACCGAAGCGGCCCTGGCGCACATCCATAGCGGTGTAGCAAGCGAACACCTTGAGCGGGTACAACAGGCACAGGAGACGTATCATGTCTGAGAATGTATTACAGCGTATTGTAGATGATAAGGCACAGCAAAATGCCGAACTCGCGGCCCGCTACCCGATAGCCAGCTACAAAGACCAATTGCAGCCGAGCGACCGTAGTCTTTATGACGCGCTGTCGCGACCCGAGGCCGGCTTTATTCTGGAATGTAAAAAAGCATCACCGTCGAAAGGACTGATTCGGCCCGATTTTAACCCGGTCACTCTGGCGCGTGCATACCAGCCCTATGCCGCTGCTATTTCGGTGTTAACCGAGCCCGACTATTTTCAGGGTAGCCTTG
This sequence comes from Idiomarina sp., assembly GCF_019431395.1. Lineage (NCBI taxonomy): Bacteria > Pseudomonadati > Pseudomonadota > Gammaproteobacteria > Alteromonadales > Idiomarinaceae > Idiomarina > Idiomarina sp. The sequence continues at coordinate 400,142 of NZ_CP080268.1, read as the reverse complement.
ACTATCTGACAGCGGTGCGCGCTTCGGTACATCAACCGGTGTTATGTAAAGACTTTTTTGTCGACGAAGAGCAGGTTTATCGAGCCCGATATTTTGGTGCCGATGCCGTATTATTGATGTTGTCGGTACTCGACGATGCCCGGTATCAGCGCCTGGCAAAGATAGCCGACGCGCTTAACATGGATATTTTGACGGAAGTTGCCAGCGAACAGGAAATGCAACGTGCGGCTAGTTTGGGAGCCAGTATCATCGGTATTAACCACCGCGACCTGACTAACCTGACGATTAATCCGCAACGCAGTGCGGAACTGGCACCATTGGCACCGGCAAATGCACTGTTAATTGCAGAATCCGGTTTTTCGTCGCATCAGGACATTCGTCACGTCGCACCACACGTGAATGGCTTTTTAGTCGGCAGCGCACTGAGCGCGCAAAATGACGTTGACGCCGCCTGCCGTTCATTAATTTTTGGCGACAACAAAGTTTGTGGCCTAACCCGTGCCGAAGATGCCTTAAATGCAGCAGTGGCAGGCGCCCGTTATGGTGGCCTGATATTCGCCGAGCGCTCACCACGCTGTGTTGATACGGCGCAGGCGCGGCAGGTGATGGCTGCTACGCAAGACTTGCGGTATGTCGGCGTATTCTCAGATCAACCTTTAAATGAAGTGGCGCAAACGGCGCTGGACTTGCAGTTGTATGCGGTGCAACTACATGGCCACGAGGACATCGACTACGTTAGTCAGCTGCGCCAAAAGCTTAAGCTTGCCGGTGCAGAGCACATTCAATTATGGCAGGCCATCCGAGTCGACAGCGCCGCCGATTTGAATCATTTACCTCATGCTGACCGTATTGACCGGTTAGTGCTGGATAACGGCAACGGCGGCACCGGCAAAACCTTTGACTGGTCGGCACTTGAACAACTCGGCCTGGGCCAGCGCCAGCGCTGCTTACTGGCTGGCGGCATCAGCCCGGACAATGTGGCCAGCGCCCTTGTCTGCGGTGTAGCCGGGGTGGACAGTAGTTCAAAATTAGAAGTTCAGGCAGGCGTAAAAGACGCCGCCAGGATTCAGCAATTATTTTCCGAAATTCGTCGCTACGGTCGTTTTGCTAGTTCAGAACACCACAACGACACCCATTTTACCCGTACTCAGGAGGCTGTATGAGTCGCACATTTCCCGCCTATTTTGGCGATTTCGGTGGCCAGTTTGTACCCGAAATTCTGTTGCCTGCATTAGATCAGCTCGAACAGGCCTTTGTGGATGCGTTAGATGACGAAGAGTTTCAGGCTGAATTTCGTGGTCTGCTGAAGAATTACCTCGGCCGGCCGACACCACTGAGCTTATGCCGCAATCTGCCGCTAACGTCGCCGAATAACACAAAAATTTATCTGAAACGCGAAGATTTACTACACGGTGGTGCCCATAAAACTAACCAGGTTCTGGGTCAGGCACTGTTGGCCAAGCGCATGGGTAAAACCCGTATTATCGCCGAAACCGGTGCCGGTCAACATGGCACTGCCACCGCCCTTGCCTGCGCGTTGCTTGATCTCGAATGTATTATTTATATGGGCAAAAAAGACGCGGAACGGCAGCAGCCTAACGTTTTCAGAATGGAATTAATGGGCGCTAAAGTGGTGCCTATTGATACTGGTAGTGGCACCCTCAAAGACGCCGTTAACGAGGCTTTGCGTGACTGGACTGCCAGCTACCCAAATACCCACTATTTACTCGGCACCGCTGCCGGCGCACACCCGTTTCCGACTATTGTACGCGAGTTTCACCGTATGATTGGCGAAGAAGCTAAAGCACAAATCATTGAGCAAGCCGGACGTTTGCCCGACGAAGTGATCGCCTGTGTCGGCGGTGGTTCAAATGCCATTGGCATGTTTGCCGACTTTATCGACGAACAAGACGTCGCCCTGGTTGGCGTAGAGCCTGCCGGTAAAGGCGTAGAAACTGCTCACCACGGCGCTACCCTGACCGCCGGCAAACCGGGTATATTACATGGCTGCATTTCGTTTTTGATGCAGACTGACGAGGGTCAGATCGAGGAGTCTTACTCCGTTTCCGCCGGGCTGGATTACCCCGGCGTCGGCCCACAGCATGCGCATTTAAAAGCTATCGGACGCGCGCGCTATGAATCCGTCACTGATGACGAAGCGCTGGAGGCATTCCAGTTATTGTCTCGCCATGAGGGTATTATCCCGGCACTGGAGTCAGCTCATGCTCTGGCCTACGCACTAAAACGTGCGGCTGAGCCCGATGCACCCGAAATTCTGTTACTTAATTTATCCGGCCGTGGTGATAAAGACATCGACCATGTCCGTAAAATTTTTGCGCAACAGGAGGCGCAGTCATGAGTCGATATGAATCGATGTTTGCCCAACTTAAACAAAACGGCAAAGGCGCATTCGTCCCTTTTGTAACCATCGGCGATCCCAATCCGCAACAAAGTTTGGCGATCATTAAAGCGTTAATCGATGGTGGCGCTGATGCGCTGGAGCTGGGACTGCCGTTTTCTGATCCCGTCGCCGACGGGCCGGTAATCCAGCGCGCCAACCTGCGCGCGTTAGATGCCGGCACCCGATTTGACGACATATTAACGATTTTACGCGAAGTTCGCGCCTATGCACCGGATATCCCCATTGGTTTGTTGGTTTATGCAAACTTAATTTATGCCAAAGGCGCTGAAAATTTTTATGCCAAAATGCAGGATGTTGGCGTCGATTCGGTACTGATCGCCGACGTTCCCACCAAAGAAGCCGCTCGTTTTGCCGATATTGCCAAACAGCACCAGATTGATGCCGTGTTTATCTGCCCGCCCGATGCCAGCGACCGATTGCTGCAACAAGTCGCCGAAAATTGTTCGGGCTATGTGTACTTATTAAGTCGTGCTGGGGTAACCGGCGCCGAAACGCAAATGCAGGCACCTGCTTCTGAGCTAATCGATAAACTTGCAGAACATGGCGCACCGCCGGTGTTACTGGGCTTTGGTATTTCACAACCAGAGCATGTGCAAAAGGCGCTGGGCGCAGGTGCCCATGGTGCTATCAGTGGCTCGGCAGTGGTTGCCATTATCGAGAAAAACCTCGACAATGAAGCGCAGCAAACCGAACAACTTAAGCAATTTGTCGCGCAGATGAAGTCTGCCACCTAAGTAGTCGTAGGAGAATTAGATGGCCCTGGTATTAGAGTATTTGCCAATCATTGCATTTTTTGTGTTCTATAAATTGGCGGATATTTATGTCGCCACCGGCGTTTTGATGGCCGGTACGGTGCTACAAATACTGGGGCTGAAACTACTGAAACAGCCCGTAACCAACCGCCACTGGATCATTTTAGGGGTGGTGATGGTGTTCGGCGCAGTCACGCTTTTTTTGCGCGATGACTGGTTTATTAAGTTAAAAGTATCGGTGGTTTATGTCGCTATCGCCGCGCTACTACTGGGTGGCTTGTTATGGAAAAAACGCAGTCCGCTACAAGCCATGATGGGCAAAGATATTAAGCTACCTGAACACGCCTGGAACAAATTAACTTACGCCTGGATTATTTTTTGTGGTGCGTTGGCAGCGTTGAATCTGTATATCGCTGAATATTGGAGCCAGGAAGCCTGGGTAAACTTTAAGGTCTTTGGCATTCTCGGTATTACCCTGGTGTTTACTATCGGCACCGGCGTGTACATGTATCGCCATGCAGAACAGGAAGAGCAAACACAATGATGTGGTTCGTTATTTTTGCCGAAGATCATGAAAACTCACTGGAAGCCCGTAAGCAGGCGCGACCTGATCATCTGGCCCGGCTTAATGCGCTGCAGCAGGACGGGCGCTTGTTAGTCGCCGGCCCCTGCCCTGCCATTGCCGAGAAAGATCCCGGCTTACTGGGCTTTACCGGCTCAGTGGTGATTGCTGAATTTGATTCGTTGCAACAGGCGCAGCAATGGGCTGACGAGGATCCTTACTGGGCGGCCGGAGTTTATAGAAAAGTCACCGTTAAGCCATTTAATGCTGTTCTCCCTAATTAATAGCTGCCATGCAAAGTATTGAATTGACGGCCAACGACCGTTATGTGCATTGTGTTCGCTTTGCGCCCCAGTCAACCCCCATAGCAACCGTGGTTATTGCCGCGGCATTGGGTGTTAAGCAACGGTTTTATCAGCCATTAGCAAAGTGGCTGAGCGAACAGGGCTATCGCGTTATTACCTTTGATTATTACGGCATTGGCCAGTCACTGGATAAACCGATACAGCAAATTGATACCGATATCTTTGCCTGGGCAGAACAGGATATTGATGCGGTGTTAGCTTATGCTGCCGAGTGCAAGGGCGAACAACCCTTGTTTTATCTGGCACACAGTTTAGGTGGGCAACTGCTGGCACTGGCAGATAACGCAGTACACATCGATAAAGTCGTCACGGTAGCCAGTGGTACCGGCTATTGGCGTAATGCCAGCAAACAGGTGCGCCGCACGTCCTGGTTGCTGTGGTACTTTGCAGTGCCCATTTCAACGCCTATTGCGGGTTACTTTCCGGGTAAAAAACTCAGAATGGTTGGCGACATGCCGGCTAATGCGATGCGTCAATGGAGCCGCTGGTGTCGCAGTAAAGATTATTTATTCGACCACCTAACGCCGGAGCAAGCCAAGCGCTACCGGAACTTCACCGCGCCTATTCAGGCTTTTCACGTAAGCGATGACGAGCTATTAAAGCGCGAAAACATCGAAAACCTGCTGGCTCACTACCCCAATGCCCCTTCGACATTGATTGACCTCACCCCGTCAATGACACCGTTAAAAGGTATTGGCCACTTCAATGCATTTCGGCGTGAATTCCAATCCAGTCTTTGGCAAAACTATTTGCTTCCCGCACTGCACCTCGATTAAAGTCGACTAATACATAGATTCGAACCGCGGTTAAGGACAAACCATGCACTATCAGTTGGAGCTGGCATTATCGTTGCTCGCTGCTTTGGCTATTGGCCTGATGATTGGTATTGAGCGCGGCTGGAGCGGCCGCGATAGTAACGACGGCGATCGCGTCGCCGGTGTACGCACCTTTAGCCTTATAGGCCTGGTTGGCGGCGTCTTTGCGGTGTTGGGGCAAGAGTTTGGTAATGCACTGATCATCACCGGTTTTGTCGTCACTACCTTGTTAATCGCGGCATCCTATCTGGGCCACACCCGAATGTCAGATGACTCCGGCATTACCACTGAATTTTCGATGCTGATAACCTTTGCGCTGGCGGTGTGGGCAGCCTCTGACCATCCATTACCTGCGCTTAGTGTCGCCGCCGTGGTGGTCGCTTTACTCGGCCATAAACAACGTTTGCACGCGCTATTGCGCAAAATTTCACCTCAAGCCTTTTACTCCGGCATTACCTTGCTATTAATCTCCATCGTTATACTGCCGTTGCTACCCAATCAGGGATACGGCCCATGGCAGGCGTTAAACCCTTACTGGACATGGTGGATGGTGGTCCTTATTTCGGGGCTATCCTTTGTCGGTTATTTGTTTACCCAGCTGTTGGGGCAAAACCGCGGTACCCTCATCACTGCCATTGCCGGTGGCCTGGCGTCATCGACCGCGGTCACCGTTACCATGGCGCGTTTCGCGCAAAAGCAACAAGGCAATACCCTCGACGCCGTCGCTATGCTGTTGGCTTCTGCTGTTCCCGAGGGTATTGATCGAAGTGTTTGTGGTCAATCGCGCTTTACTGGCCAGTGTGTGGCTGCCGGTGGTAGTCATGCTCACCGGCCTATTGCTCGTATTGCTATGGCTAAGACGCGAACAGCAAAAAAATGGCCATCACGATGCACCAGAGCTAGAGCTTAATAATCCGCTGCAGTTATCAACGGCGTTAAAATTCGGCCTGTTTTTAGCACTGATATTGCTGCTGGCTGAAGCCATGAAAGATTGGTTTGGTGATGCGGGGGTTTATAGTTTGGCACTTGTATCCGGCTTGATGGACGTCGATGCCATAACGCTGTCGTTGGCTAAATCCGCACAAACCGATTTATCGCACAACGTCGCTGCCTTGGCTATCGTGCTTGCCTGTGCCAGTAATACAATATTAAAAGGCGTGTTATTTGCCAGTATTGCAGGCTTTAAAAATAATGCCCGTATTGCGGTGTTAATGGCGCTGGGCGTTTCGCCGGGAATTGTCACTGCGCTGATCCAATTGGCGGTTTAAAAAGTAATCAATAAGTGAATGGATTGTTTTTTTCTCTCTGACAACCTGTGGCGTAGTAATTTTGTCACATTACCGAGGTAGTATTTACCTCGTCAAAACAATCCACTCCCTGGATTAGACCTATTCGCCCCTCACCGTTTGTGAGGGGCTTTTTTATGCTCTTGAGCAATCAGTTATTAAGACTTATTCAAGTCGAAACGGTCTAACTGCATGACCTTAGTCCAGGCCTGAACAAAATCTTCGACAAACTTCTCTTTACTGTCATCCAGTGCATAGATTTCAGCAACTGCACGCAGTTCCGAGTTTGAACCAAAGATTAGATCGACCGTTGTTGCGGTGTATTTCTGTTCACCACTGGCGCGGTCACGTCCAACAAAAATAGACTCATCCTCTTCTGACTTAGACCATTCGGTATCCATGCTTAGCAAGTTAACGAAATAATCATTGGTCAGCGTGCCCGGTTGGTCAGTAAATACACCATGCTTCTGACCTTTGTAGTTGGCGTCTAATGCACGTAGCCCACCAATCAGGACGGTCATTTCCGGTACGGTCAGATCCAGCGTATCCGCCTTATCAACCATCATTTGTGCCGGATTCAGACGACTTTCTTCACTGTAATAGTTACGGAAAGCATCAGCTGTTGGCTCCAGGAACGAGAACGAATGCTCGTCTGTCATGTCTTGTGTGGTATCGTTACGACCGACCACAAACGGAACCTCAATCTCATGGCCTGCATCAGCCGCTGCTTTTTCGATTGCCGCTGCGCCTGCCAGCACGATGGTATCCGCCAGCGATACTTGTTTGTCTCCGGATAAATCGTCGTTAAAGTCAGTGCGAATGTCTTTTAGTTCCGCCAATACCCGCTTCAGTTCGTCCGGATTATTAGCTTGCCAGTTAATTTGTGGTTCTAACGCAATACGTGCACCATTAGCGCCACCACGTAAATCGGTCGCACGGAAGCTTGATGCTGCGGCCCAGGCCGTACGCACCAACTCTTGCACTGTTAAACCAGAATCCAGGATACGCTCTTTCAGGTCAGCTACGTCATTGTCGTCAATCAGGGTATAGTCGATTTCAGGGATTGGATCCTGCCACATAAAGTCCTGTTGCGGAGCTTCGTCACCCAGGTAAACCGCTTTCGGACCTAAGTCACGGTGGGTCAGTTTAAACCAGGCACGAGCAAAGGCTTGTTCAAATTCTTCCGGGTTTTCTTGGAAGCGTTTTGAAATTTTGCGGTACTCAGGATCAAATTTCAGCGACAAGTCGGTAGTGAACATGATTGGCGCTGAACGTTTGCCTTCGACGTGCGCATCAGGAACCAAGTTTGATGCCTGGCCGTCTTTCGGAATCCATTGAATGGCTCCAGCCGGGCTGCGCGTTTGTTCCCATTCAAAGTTAAACAGGTTGTTCAGGTACTGCATGGTCCATTGGGTCGGTGCAGCAGACCAAGCGCCTTCTAAGCCACTGGTGATGGTATCTTCAGCATTACCCTTGCCACAGTTGTTTTTCCAGCCCAGGCCTTGTTGCTCGACCGGCGCGGCGGCAGGCTCTGCTTCTAAACACTCTTCGGGGCTGTGCGCGCCATGTGCTTTACCAAAGGTATGGCCACCGGCAATCAGTGCGACCGTTTCTTCGTCGTTCATTGCCATGCGGGCGAATGTGTCGCGGATGTCTTCTGCCGCTAACAACGGATCCGGGTTACCGTTAGGTCCTTCCGGGTTCACATAAATTAGCCCCATTTGCACTGCAGCAAGCGGATTGTCTAATTTGCGATCGCCTTTATAGCGATTGTCACCCAGCCATTCCGACTCAGGTCCCCAATAAACAATGTCCGGTTCCCAGGCATCCTCACGACCACCGGCAAAACCAATCGTCTTAAAGCCCATGCTTTCCAGTGCAACGTTACCGGTTAGGGTCATCAGGTCACCCCAGGAAATCGCACGACCGTACTTTTGCTTGATTGGCCATAACAAACGACGCGCTTTGTCCAGACTCACGTTGTCCGGCCAGCTGTTTAGCGGTTCAAAACGTTGTTGCCCGCCAGAACCACCACCGCGACCGTCTTGCACACGATAAGTACCGACACCATGCCAGGCCATACGAATAAAGAACGGTCCATAATGACCCCAGTCGGCCGGCCACCAATCTTGTTCGGTGGTCATCAGCTCTTCGATGTCCGCTTTTAACTGTTGCAGATCGATTTGATTAAAGGCCTCGGCGTAGTCAAAGTCCTCGTCTAACGGGTTTGATTCCGGGCTATGCTGACGCAATGGCTCCAGGTTGAGTTTATTGGGCCACCAGAAGCTGTTTTCCTTAGCTTCATTCATGTTTTTGTTGACGTGATAGGAATGTTCACCCTGCGCGTTAGCCACGCCCGAGGTCATCGCCATAGAAACCGCCAGCGCAACCGCCGACAGCATCGGTATTTTTGTTTTCATCATGGTTTAAAACCCTTTCGTTAATTGTGTTCATTACAACAACGTTACAGCAGCGCATATACTATAGACGACCTACAAAAATATGAGACATCGGAATTCATTGGAAAAACAGATTGTCTTAATCGAAACTTTGTAACGTTTATACCTCCCAAACTACGGCGAGTTAGTCCCTGGCAGGCGTTAAGTCGTCATCGTTTTTACCTAACCCAAAACCACTTATTAAAAGAACATTATGAATGCATCTAAAATATTGTGATACATTGCCGATCAATTGCTAAAAGTAAAGTGATTCAGATCTAAAATAGGAAATCGGCCTTTGAGAAATAATCACCCCGTCACGCAAAACGAGTATCGTTTTCCTGATCATCAGCGCTTAATTTCATCCACCGATAAGCGCGGCCACATACAGTATGTGAACGATGCCTTTATCGAGGTGAGTGGTTTTACTCGCGATGAGCTGATTGGCCAACCTCACAATATTGTTCGCCACCCCGACATGCCACCCGCTGTTTACCAGAATATGTGGCAGACCATTAGCAAGGGAAACCCTGGATGGGACTGGTTAAAAATCGTCGCAATAATGGTGATTTTTATTGGGTTAGTGCCTATGTCACGCCTATTTTTGAAGGCAGTGCCATCTGTGGTTATGAGTCTGTTCGTGTGTTGCCGACCGAAGCTCAAAAGCAACGCGCCGATCGCGTCTATCAGCGTTTGCGCAACGGCCATGCGCCGTTTTCTGCACTGCAGTTTGCACAATACTATGCAAAACAATTAATGCCGATATGGCTGCCTGCGCTGCTTGGCATGCTGGCGGCATTTTTTATCGCCGGTTGGCCGGCTGCATTAACGCTGCTTATTACCGGTTTAGTTATTTGCGTCAGTACCTGCTGGCATCATGAAGCATCATTTAAAGAACTAATTGAACTGCGTCCTGATGCCTTTACCAATAATAAAGTCGTTGCCTATACCTATTCCAAAGATGGCGGCGCTAAGGCGCAGCTCGAAATGATGATTTTGAGTGAAGCGGCCCGTTCCCGTACCGCGATTACCCGGGTCGAGGACTCGGTTGCAACGCTTGACTCAATAGTGCGTGCCACCCGCGAGCAGGCGAACGCCAGTAACACCTTGATAGAAGAACAGAACAGTAAGACGCAGGACGTGGCTTCTGCGATCAACGAAATGTCCACTTCTATCCAGGAAGTAGCCGATAGTGTTGAAAACAATGCCGAAAAATCCGAGTCCGCAGCACGTAACGTCGACACCGGCGTGGAAGTCGCTGCACAAGCCTTACAAGCCATTAACCAACTCAACGAGTCGGTGGCTACCATTGCCGAAACCGTCGAAGAGCTGTCTGTGTCGACCGATGAAATTGGCAAGGCCGCTGACCTGATTACCGCAATTGCTGAACAGACGAATTTGTTGGCCCTTAACGCTGCCATCGAGGCCGCCCGTGCAGGCGAGCATGGCCGCGGCTTTAGTGTGGTTGCCGACGAAGTTCGGACACTGGCAACTCGCACTCGGGACTCAACGGATAGCATTCATAAAATCATCGAAAATTTGATGCAAAAAGCGCAAAATGCCGTACAAGTTTCGCAACAAGGCGAACAAGCCGCGCAGCAAGGCGTGCAAATGGTTGGCAAAACCGAGAGCGCGTTGGAAGAAATTCGCCAGGCGGTTGCTTCTATCAACGACATGACGATTCAAATGTCATCGGCGGTTGAGGAGCAAAGCAATGTCGCCGAACATATTAATCAGCAGGTGACTGATATTGCCGACAGTTCACGTACCGCCAGCGAAAACGCCAACGAAACATCTATATCCAGCGAGCGGTCGCAGTCAACAACGGATGAACTCTATAAACTCATTCAACGTTTTAGTAGCAAACATTAATGAACAACAGTCGTACCTGGCCGGTTACCGCCGAACAATTACTGAAACAAACCGAAGTACTGACCGACAGTGGCTCCTGGTGTCTGGATTTAACCTCCAATCAATTGCAATGGAGCGAACAAACTTACGAGTTGTTCGAGCGCGATATTAATCAACCGGTTACGCTCGAAGAGGCCATTAATTACTATCCGGAACCGCACCGAACCAGCGTTGCAGATGCTATTACGCGGGCAATGACGTCGTTTGTGCCCTGGCAACTGGAAGCAAAAATTATTACCCAACAAGGCCAGCCCAAATGGGTTAGAACTTGTGGCGCCATCTATAAGACCGATGACGGTAAACCCTATTTATTTGGTTCAGTTCAGGATGTTACCGCCAATCACGAGAGCGTCGACCAACTCAAACAGCGCACTGATGCGTTAAACGCGATTCTCGATAATCTGCTGGACGGCGTCATCACCATTGACGAGCGCGGCATTATTCAGGCCTTCAGTCGACCGGCAGAACGCATATTTGGCTATACCGCCAACGAAGTTATTGGCAGAAACGTTAAAGTATTAATGCCTGAACCTTATGCCCGGGAACACGACGGTTACCTGGATAATTACCTGAGCACCGGCAAACGAAAAATCATTGGTATCGGCCGGGAAGTGCAGGCTAAGCGCAAAAACGGCTCGGTGTTTCCTATCGACCTCGCGGTTTCAGAAACCGATACGCCCGATGGCAAACGTTTCATTGGCATGGTTCGTGATATTACCGAGCAAAAACAGACCGCCGAGCACATTGAGTTTTTATCCTACTTTGACCGCCTTACCGGCCTGCCTAATCGTGTGCGCTTACTGGATCAGCTCGAACACTGGCTGGCAGAGGCCGATGCGACAATAGCCTACCTGAACATTGACTATTTTCGGCGCATTAATACCGTGTTTGGTGAGTCAGCCGGTGACGAGGCTCTTCAGCAGGTAGCTTCAAGAATTAAAAAAGGCGTGTTGAGTGACGCCATCGTTGCTAAAGATCTGGGTGATCGCTTTATTATTGCCTGTCGGCAACCACCCTGTACTCCAGAGGGCAGCCTGGAACGAATGCAGAATCTATTAGCGGCAATAAGAGCGCCTATGCAACTGCGCAATGGTACCCGTATTCATCTAACCGCAAGTATTGGCGTCGCCTTTGTCGAGCAAAACAAAAGCGCCAGTGACGCGCTGCTGAATGCTGAATCAGAGCTGGAAACGGCGCGAGCTAACGGCCGTGACCAGCTGCAACCCTACCGCAATAAAATGATCTCGTCGATTCAGCAAGATTATCAGATAGAGAGCGCACTGCGGCACGAGCTGGAAAATATCGAGGCCGGCAAAGCTACCGGCTTTGAGTGCTGGTTACAGTCCAAAGTTGACCACTGCTATAACGTTGCCGGGGCCGAAGCATTAATTCGCTGGCGTCATAACGATAACCTGATTCGACCCGATGAGTTTATTCCGGTTGCCGAGCGGCTGGGCTTAATTGTCCCTATCGGGGCGTGGATGTTAAAGCAGGCCGCTGACGTGATAAATACAACCGGGTTGCCGATTGCAGTCAACGTCAGCCCTAAACAATTTTTGCACGAGGACTTCGTTGCCACGGTCGTTGATACCTTGCGCGATGCTGATGCACCCACACATTTATTGTTTATCGAAATTACCGAAAACCTGCTACTGCATGATCACGAGGCGGTAACCGGTGTTATGAAGCAGCTTAACCAGTTAGGCGTCAACTTTTCTATTGATGACTTTGGTACCGGTTATTCCAATTTACGCCGCTTGCAGCTGTTACCGGTAACCGAGCTTAAAATTGATCGAGAATTTGTACAGAATGCGTTTGAAAGTCATCGCGACCGCAACTTGCTGGATTCAATGATCCTGATGGCTCGTCATATGCGTTTGTCTATCGTTGCCGAGGGCGTCGAAGAAAAGCGTCAGGCGGATTACCTGCGCGATAGCGGCGTTGACCAACTGCAAGGTTTTTACTTTCACAAACCCAGCCCGATAAGCGAGTGGCTCAAGACGTTTTAACAGTGCTTAAAAAATAGCCAAAGTTTTACTTTTGAGCCGTATCGCTGTATTATCCGCGCGAATTTCGATTTTTACACCTTTTCTGGTTTGTTTTAGCCAGTAACGGTTTACCAACTAAAGACGCATCAATCATGAGCCAGCAAATTGCTAATAACAATTTGATTACGCCACCCTAGGCGCCCTCTCCTTTTCGCCTCGCAAAATGGTCTCATGCATTTGATTGCGTGGCTCAGTGCTACGCGCAAAAAACCTGACTAGTTTACTTTCTGATTTTTAATCGAGCTGGAATCCGTCTATCTATGTTTAAGTATTTAAAAGAGCATTGGTTCTTTAACACCAAAAATGACCTCCTATCAGGGATTGTGGTTGCACTGGCCCTGATCCCGGAAGCTATCGCGTTTTCTATTATCGCCGGCGTTGACCCTAAAGTTGGTCTGTATGCCTCGTTTTGTATTGCCGTAATTATCGCTATTGTGGGTGGTCGACCGGGCATGATTAGTGCTGCAACCGGCGCCATGGCGTTGTTAATGGTTACCCTGGTCCGGGAACACGGACTGGAGTATCTGCTAGCGGCCACCTTGTTAACCGGTGTGCTGCAAATCGTCGCCGGCTACCTTAAGTTGGGTGAGCTCATGCGTTTTGTCTCGCGCTCGGTTGTTACCGGCTTTGTTAATGCGCTGGCGATTCTGATTTTTATGGCACAGTTACCCGAATTAACCAACGTAACCTGGCATGTATATGCCATGACTGCGGCAGGGCTTGGCATTATTTATGGCTTCCCATACCTTCCGGTAATCGGCAAAGCCGTACCTTCACCGCTGGTCTGTATCGTTACCTTAACCATTGTTGCCGTTGCACTGGGTCTGGACATCCGCACGGTCGGCGATATGGGTCAATTGCCGGATACATTACCGGTATTCTTGTGGCCGGACGTGCCGCTCAACTTAGAAACACTGTGGATTATTTTACCCTACTCCATTGGTCTAACCGTGGTTGGTTTGCTTGAATCCATGATGACCGCAACCATCGTCGATGACCTAACCGATACCAGCAGCGATCGCAACAAAGAGTGCCGTGGTCAGGGTATCGCCAATATTGGCGCCGGACTGTTCGGCGGTATGGCCGGTTGTGCGATGATTGGTCAGTCGATTATTAACGTTAAATCCGGTGGCCGTGGTCGCCTGTCAACGCTGACCGCCGGCGTGTTCTTGCTCATTATGATTTTAGTGCTGGACCAGTGGCTTAAGATCATTCCAATGGCGGCGCTGGTTGCGGTGATGATTATGGTATCCATTGGTACCTTCAGTTGGGGATCGATTCGCGATCTGAAAAAACATCCGCTCTCTACTAACATCGTTATGGTCACCACCGTGGTCGTAGTCGTCGCCACACACAACCTGGCTATTGGCGTTGCTGTCGGGGTATTGCTGGCTGCGCTGTTCTTTGCCAACAAAGTCGGTCATTACATGCACGTGCGCTCAACCATTGATAACGATGGCACCACGCGCCGTTACGACGTTATCGGGCAGGTGTTCTTTAGCTCCTCAGAAAAGTTCATTGCTTCATTTGACTTAAAAGAAGCCGTTGATAACGTAGTGATTGATTTAACCCATGCCCACTTCTGGGATATTACTGCCGTTGATGCGCTGGATCGGGTGGTGGTTAAATTCCGCCGCGAAGGTGCAGAAGTCGAAGTCATTGGTTTAAATGAAGCTAGTGCCACCATTGTTGATCGCTTTGGTGTACATAATAAAGCCAACGCCGAAGATATTCTTGACGGCGGCCATTAGCACTCGAAACAAGGAGAACACTATGAGTAACGTAATTGCATGTATCGATGGTTCGAGTGCTATGGCAGCGGTCGTTGAGTCGGCAGCCTGGGCTTCGTCACGCTTAACCGCGCCGCTGACGTTATTACACGTTATCGAAGAAGGGCACGCCAGTGCCCGGCAAGACATGACCGGTAATATTGGTCTTGGCAGCCGGGAAAAATTGCTGGAGGAGCTAGCAGAACTGGATGCTAAGAAAGGCAAACTATTGTTAGAGCACGGCCATCAGTTACTTGACGAAGCCAAGCGTCAAGTACTGGAAAAAAGCCCGGTGACTGACGTGGCGATGCGCCAGCGCCATGGCGAATTAGTTGAGTCGCTGTTAGCGTTAGAGCACGAAACACGCTTACTGGTAATGGGCACTCACGGTGAAGATCATGGTGATGGTTCACATATTGGTAGTCAGCTTGAAACCGTATTGCGCCGTGTGCACAAACCCATTCTGCTGACACCTGATACTTTTGCTGCGCCCCAGTCTGTCATGTTGGCCTATGACGGCAGCGCGTCGACTAAAAAAGGCATCGAACTGCTGGCTAAAAGTCCTGTATTCAGCGGGTTACCGGTACACGTTGTGATGGTGGGAGCCGAGTCCGACACCAATAAAGCAACCTTAGACTGGGCACGCGATGCGCTGCAGCAAGGTGGTCATCAAGTTGAAACCGCCATTGTAGCAGGCGACGTCGAACCGGCGTTGCATCAGTATCAGGATAAAAACGATATTGGCATGATGGTAATGGGTGCTTACGGTCACTCCAAAATTCGTCAGTTTTTAGTCGGTAGCACCACAACCGCTATGATCGAAGCGAGCAAAACACCACTACTCATCTTACGGTAAGGAGTAACGCATGGCGCAAACAGCACTGATTTTAGAAGGCGGCGCCATGCGCGGTATTTTTACCGCAGGTGTGCTCGATGGCTTTATCGCGCAGCATTATAACCCGTTTGATTTCGTCATTGGCGTATCTGCGGGCTCAACCAATGGCATTGGCTACCTCTGTGGACAAAGTGGTCGTAGCCATAAAATCATTACTGAGTTTGCCACCAGCGATCGTTTTATCGATATGGTGCGTTGGCTGCGGGGTGGCCATTTTTGTGACGTCGACTGGTTATGGCGGCAATCGTTTGATGACGTCTGGCTGGATCTCGATTACTACGAACACCATCAGGTGCCTTTTTACGTTGTCACCACCAGTATTTTAACCGGTAAGCCTCACTACATCCGCATGACCCGCGATAACATGCATGAAGTGTTTCCGGCATCCTGTGCTATTCCGCTGGCGTACCGGGACTTTCCGCTGGTTGGCGACGAGCCGATGGCGGATGGCGGCATTGGGGATTCCATTCCGGTTATAAAAGCTTACCAGATGGGCGCACGCGATATGACGGTGGTGTTATCCCGTCCGTTGGGCTACAAAAAGAAAGTCAGCAATAACAGCGTCCTGGTGCGCACGTTATTCAAAGAGTATCCACAGTTACAAGAAGCCATTATCAAGCGCAATCAGGCCTATAACGATGCGCTTGAGTTTATTCGCAACCCGCCTGATGATTGCCAGTTGCGCGTCATCGCACCGCCTGATGATTTTAACGTGGGTCGTTTTACTCGTGATCTGGAACGGCTAGAGGCAGGCTATCAGCAGGGTTTAACTATCGGACGCCGCACTGCTGCCGATGCAGGAGCTCAAACCCTAACAACGAAATAGCATCACTCTTCCATTAACGATTTCGTAATCGGCTTGATAGCGTTCCGCCAGCCAATTTATTGTTTGCCGGGAATAAAAACTGACATGAGTTGGATCGTTTTTATAATTCCAGTTTTTAAACGAGGCCGTCGTTTTAAGCTCGTTAAGGGATGTCATCACAGCTAACCAGCTCGCTGGCTTTATCAGACTAAACAGCTGTTGCCAACTGCGCGCGGGGTGAGCAAAGTGCTCGACGACTTCGCTCGCGGTCACAAAGTCGTAACGCTGCTGTAGTTTTGCCTTATCGGGATAATAATACAAGTCATACAGCTCCACCTGCATGCCCTGCTCCTCCAGCATCAGATTTAATGTTGGCCCGGGACCACAGCCAAAGTCTAAGCCGCGCATGCCTTTTTTAAGCTTTGTTAACAAGGGTTCAGAAAGTTGCGATAAAAATTGACGATAACGCTCATCATACGGGTCATTTTCGTGAAAATCGTAAATGGCTTTTTCGTCCGTTTCAGCAATTAGCGAATCAGGATCAGCAAACACCAAATCGCAAGTCAGACAGCGATAATAGCTGCGTTTGCGATCTGCGCAATAAAACTCGGAATGCTCAGAACAAAGGGTACACTGCATAGCGCAATACTATGATAATTCCGTTCGTTGCGCTAATTTCATTGCATACATATCACGGTCTGCCTCCGATAGGAGCGCCTCCCGCGTCTTATTACCATCGGCGATCGAGTAACCAATGCTCAACGACGGATAAATTAACTCGCCGTGGTATTCAAGTGGTGTCCGTTCGATATCAATTTTGAGCTTTTCGACAAAGCGTTTAATTGCTGCTTCGTCGCGAACACGGCCCAGCACAATAATGAATTCATCACCGCCAATGCGAGCTACAAAATCAGTTGCGCGAACACGCGACAACATGTGGTTGGCAATATGTTTCAGCAGTTCGTCACCGGCGTCATGACCTAAGTCGTCATTAACTTTTTTAAAGCGGTTTAAATCCACGTTAACCACGGCAAAACGTGGTGGTTGCCCCCAACGAGTGAGCAAGCCGTCAATAACCAGGCTGCCGGTACGTTTAGCGGTCATTACCGAGGCAAATTGTTCCGGCCGACTTTGATACTCGAAGCCCAGAGCCCTCTCATTACCGGCTAACGGGTAGATAAATTGAATAGTATCGTCAGGCGCCATGGCTACATTGCGAACGTGCGTAGACTGCGCCATGAGTTTAGCCGAGATCGACTCCCAGTTATCAATAGCGAACTGTGGTTCGATATTAACCACGGTAGCGAGACTGTCAGCCAGATAAATATCTTTAAATATGATCGCTTCGAAAGTTGATTTGGCCAGTGACACCTGTTGGCGGGCTTGTTCTTTTTGGGCATCAAAACGCGAATTAACGTACGCCTGGGCAGCGTATTGCGTGACCAGATACCAGGCAATAGCATAAGCGCACGATGCTATGATAATCAGTAATTTCGTGCGTTTAGTCATGGCGTCAGTCACCTCATTGTCGCTTGAATGAATGTTAAGGCAAAATCAACATTTAAGCAACAAACGAGGCGTCGACGCTTTAGGGTTGCCGAGATTTTTTGAACAAACCAAACCAGAAAGCGAGTTCAAACACAGCCCCGGTAATTACAAACCCGAGCGCGCCACTCGCCATGCCTGCAAAATAAAAACCGCCAGCAGCGAGTAGACACAATGCCAGGGGCAGCCAACGTTTAAGCATGAGCGTAATATCCGTGCGATTGTTGCGAATTAAGGTGCTTCATATGTGAATAAATTCGCTGGTAATAAAACACTTCAGCAACCACTGAGAATACAAAACCAAATACGGTTAACTGGTAATGACCCTCACCGTAAGCAATGGTTCGCAAAATAACAACGACCAACCCCAGGATAAAAAACACCGGTATCACCCGCCAAAAAACGACCCACGACAGTGCTAAAAAACGTTCCAGAAACTGCGTGCCCTGCGCCCCGCCGTTAGCCCGATAAGCTATAACGGTACCGCCAATAATAATGGCTAACGACGCCCAAAACGACGCATAATCCCAACCGTTATCACCATTGCCGATCCAACCAATGGGTAAGTACCACAATAGCGTCAAACCCAATAAATAAAAGAGCGCATGGGCCTGATTAAACTGCTGTTCGCGCAATTGCTGTTTTAGCGCGTCAATGTTGAAAACATACATACTGATTTTCCCTGTCAGTAAAATCCATCGTTCAGGCTAGTACAGCTGCAACAAAATTACTGCCGATAATTGTAAACATTTGTGACTACCTTTAGAAGTTAGCACCAGACTGATTCATAACCACGACAGCTTGCTCTGCCCAAAGCCTGGCGGCTTGTGCTGAAGGGTGAAATCCATCTCTGGCCATGAGTTCTGGTGAAAAAGGTAGATTCAGTGGCAGATACGCTACGCCGTTGTGCGCAGCGCAATGTGTTTTAAGGCTGTCGTTCAGCTGCTGAGCCCTGCCTCCAATGTACCAGCGCAAGGGTTGCGGCAACGCAGGAAATTGATGCATCAGCGGCAGTCCGGTGTAGA
Organism: Idiomarina sp.; assembly: GCF_019431395.1. NCBI lineage: Bacteria > Pseudomonadati > Pseudomonadota > Gammaproteobacteria > Alteromonadales > Idiomarinaceae > Idiomarina > Idiomarina sp. Next base: position 381,504 of record NZ_CP080268.1, on the reverse strand, counting down.
TAACCTGTCGCGCATGGCAGTGTTGCTGCAAATAGCCGGTCAGTCGGATTATCGCAGCATGCCAGTCTGTCGGGCTAGTACCTTTAGTCACATCGTTAACGCCGGCCGAAATTAATACGGTATCAACGCCATCCAGTTTGAGCTGGGTTGCACGTAGTAAACTAAGAATTCCGCCACAGGTCAGTGATGACTGTCCTATCAACTGCCATTCTACATAAAACCGATCGCTAAGCATCGCCACGAACTGACCGGCAACGGACTCTTCAAGCGTGTCACAACCCACCCCGACAGCAGCAGAGTCACCCACGATTAAAACCCGCCGCAACGGCTTGGACTTATCGCCTGCTTCACCATAGCGACCCCCTTTAGGTTCAGGTAAACGCAGCGTTTGGCTGCGCACGCGGCGCCGCTGATATAACAGCAGTGGTCCGATAATAGGCAATAACCAATTATTCATGTGATGAATTGAACCTTTATCTTTTATGTCTCTCTACAGTGTATTACTCTGCAATAACTTAACAACAAGGAAGTCTTTGTATGCGCAGCTGTATTAAATTAACCAGCGCTGTATTTTTCGCCATAACCTTAACCGCCTGCTCGTCTAACTCCTTCGGTGACAGTGCCGCCACAGCAGGCAAACGAACGCTTGAGAATCAGCAACAGAATGACCAGAGAGATCATCAGCGGAGCTCTGACATCGACAAGGAAGCAGCCCGCAATGGCGGCATTGCTTTCCTCTGGTGTTGGTTTGGCCTTGCTGATTGTGGCTAAAACCAAGGTTCAGCTGTTAGTATGGGCACATTGTTGGTAAAACCTTATCAGAGATTTCAATGAGCCTGACTTTACCCACCTATAAGGACGTTCAAGCGGCTGCTGCGCGTATCGAACCTTATATTCGACGTACGCCCGTAATGACCTCACGAACCGCCGATGAAAGCTTAGGCGCTGAACTATTTTTTAAGTGCGAAAACTTCCAGCGCATGGGAGCATTTAAATTTCGCGGTGCCATGAACGCACTGTTGCAATTTTCTGACGCGCAAAAAGCAGCTGGAGTACTGGCGTTCTCGTCCGGTAACCATGCCCAGGCCATTGCGCTGGCAGCAAAGCAGTTAGCTATTAAAGCGACCATCATCATGCCGGAAGACGCGCCTCAGGCCAAAGTAGAGGCCACACAAGGCTATGGCGCGGCTGTTATCCGTTATGATCGCTATACCGAGGACCGTGAACAAATTGGTCGCGAATTGGCGGAAAAGGAAGGTTATACACTCATTCCGCCATACGACCACCCCCATGTGTTAGCCGGTCAGGGCACCGCGGCCGATGAGTTATTTGAGCAGGCAGGTCAACTCGATGCCTTGTTGGTTTGTCTCGGCGGTGGCGGTTTGCTGTCAGGCTGTGCGCTGGCCGCTCGCCACCATAACGCGGCTTGCAAGGTATACGGCGTCGAACCCGAAGCCGGTAATGACGGACAACAATCGTTCCGACGCGGCGAAATTGTTCGTATCGATACGCCAAAAACGATCGCTGACGGCGCTCAGACTCAATATTTAGGGCAATATACCTTCCCCATTATACGCGACAATGTTGACGATATTTTAACGGCAACGGATAACGAGTTGGTTGACGCCATGCGCTTTTATGCCGAACGGATGAAACTAGTGGTTGAGCCGACCGGCTGTTTAAGCCTGGCGGCTGCCGAAAAAATCAAACCTGAATTGGCGGGCAAGCGCGTCGGCATCATTATCAGCGGTGGTAATGTCGATCTAACGCGCTACGCAGAACTACTCAAACCGTAAAGGAACCGCAATGACGCAGATACCCGCCTGGCTGGCTCAACTCGACACGCCCTATTTGTTAATTGACGAGGCAAAACTAAAACGCAATATCGACCGGCTACAATCTCACATAAAAGCACAAGGAAGTCAGTTGCGGCCGCATTTAAAAACTTTGCGTACGCTCGAAGCAGCGGATTACCTGTTGCCTGGAAAAAGTGCGCCGGCAACCGTTTCCACATTAGCCGAGGCAGAAGCTTATGCTAACGCCGGTTATACCGACTTACTTTACGCCGTGGGTATTGCTCCTGCAAAGCTTGCCCGGGTAGCTCAATTACGCCAGCGGGGCATCAGTTTACATATTCTGTTAGATACCCCCGAACAGGCTACCGCAGTGGTGAATTTCGCCGAGCTACATCAGCAGGACTTTTCTGTGCTAATCGAAATCGACAGCGACGATCATCGTGGTGGCATAAAGCCTGATGCATCACAGCTTGTAACTATTGCTGCACAACTCGGCAGCCATTTTAGCGGCTTAATGACCCATGCAGGCGGGTCTTATGGTTGTAACACGCCCGCTGCTTTGCAGGCGTTTGCACAACAAGAGTGTGACGCCATCCGACAGGCCAGACAGCGCCTGGCAGAAGCCGGCATAGATTGCTCTATCACCAGTGTCGGTTCTACACCGACTGCGCATTTTGGTACCGACTTTAATGACATCAGTGAAGTGCGGGCAGGTGTTTTCACCACCTTCGACCTGGTGATGAAAAATATCGGAGTATGCACAATGGATGATATTGCGATGTCGGTGGTGACCACCGTTATTGGGTACAATAAAGAAAAACACTGGTTGCTTACCGACAGCGGCTGGATGGCTGTGTCCCGTGACCGGGGCACAGCAAATCAAGCTGTCGACTACAACTACGGACAAGTCTGTCGGCTGGACGGGACTGTTATTAACGGTTTAACGCTGACCGGTACTTCACAGGAACACGGCGTTATTGAACTGCCACAAGACTATGCCGTCGATGATTTTGCCATCGGTAAACAGCTACGCATTTTGCCTAACCATGCCTGTGCCACGGCCGCCATGCACCCCGTTTACCACATACTTAAAAGCGACGACAGCCATGAGCAATGGCAACGTATAATAGGCTGGTAAGCTGACTAGGTAACGTCTTTTAACGCAGCTCTGATAGTCGGGTAGTTAAATTCAAAGCCGTGGTTGCGGAGTTTATCCGGCACCACAGCCTGGCCCTCCAGTAACATAGACGACATTTCCCCCATCGCCGTTTTCAATACCACTGCTGGTACCTTAAAAATATGCGGCCGCTTAAGCACCGACGCTAATGTGCGACTGAATGCCTTATTCGTCACCGGCCCGGGTGCCGTCATATTAACCGGTCCCTGAATGGTATCATGCTGCAGGATGTACTCGATGGCACGAACCATATCGTCGATATGAATCCACGACATCATTTGTGTGCCGTTACCCAACGGCCCGCCTAAGCCCATTTTGTAGGGCAATATCATTTTAGCCAAGGCGCCGCCTTGTGCTGACAACACAACGCCGGTTCGCAATACCACGACACGAGTTTGTTCGCTCACCGCCAGTGCTTTTTGCTCCCATTGTTGGCAAAGTTCAACCGCAAAATCACGCTGCTTAGGTGTCCCCTCTTCGTTTACCGGTTCGGCATCGCGCGGCCCGTAATAACCAATGGCAGAGCCACTGACAAAAAGCGGCTTTTTGTCAGCGGCCGCGATCATCTCTGCGAGTTTCTCGGTAACCTGCCAACGACTGTTCTGCAACCTTTGTTTTCGCTGGGCACTCCAGCGTTTATCGGCAATACCCGCACCCTGCAAATTAATCACCGCGTCAAAGGCGCTGATATTATTAATCTCATCCACCGATTTGACCACAGTCACCGCGCCGCCTAACTGACGACGCGCTTTGTCCGGTGCACGCGAAGTCACCGTGACCGTGTGCTGGCTGCTGTATTTTTTAATAAAATACGAGCCGATTAAGCCAGTTCCACCGGTTAACAATATGTTCATGGTGACCTCCTCATTAACGGCAAAAGACTCGCGCAAAATACGCGAGCTACGCCAGTTTACGAATTAATTGTGCGGTGTTTCGACGGATTAACCGCGAGCACGACAGACGACCCAGTACACCCACGACAATAGCGCCGGTTAACGGCCCGACAAGCCATAACCGCCAATGCCAGGTGGCATCCATATTGAAAGCCTGGGTCTGCAATATCAGCAACGAAATATCCATGGCGATGGTCGCAATCAAACCGCTAATTCCCCCAAGTACCAGGAACTCATAGGTAATACTGCGACTTAAAAGCTTACCCGGCGCACCGAGTGTGCGCAGAATCACAAGCTCTTTCTGACGCTCTTCCATGCTGGCCTGTACTTGGGCAATTAACACCAGCGCACCGGCGACAATCACTAACACCAGGACAAATAGGATAGCCAGGCTGACCTGCGAAATAACCTCACGAATTTGATCAATGATGGCATCGAGATCGATTAAAGACGCCTCTGGGAAGGGCCGGAACAACTGGTAAAGTTCGTCTTTGCGATCGTCGTCCAAATGGAAGCTCGTGATATAGGTTGCCGGAAAGTCCTGCAATGTATTGGTGTTAAACACCATATAAAAATTCGGCTGCAAGGTACTCCAGTCGGCCTCACGCAAACTGGTCACCGGCACGGTAAACTCTTCGCCACCGATATTAAAGGTCAGTTCATCGCCAACCTGAATATCTAATCGCTCCGCCGCATTCAACTCGACAGATACTTGCGGTTCTGCGTTATCACCCCACCAGCTGCCCTCAACAATCTCATTGTTTGGGGGCACAGTATCGCGCCAGGTCATCGAAAGCTCACGGCCAAAGCCTTCACGCCCCTCTTCGCGCTCTTCGTCATCACGATCTTCTTTGGTGACTTCGGCTAACAAGCGTTCACCGTTGTGATAGGTAACACGCCCCGGCACAATCGGGTACTGGTCTGTCGCTTCGATATTCTCGCGCTCAAACATTGCCTGTAGGTCAGGTACTTTTTCCTGCGCAATATTAAGCGCAAAATAATTCGGCGCATCTTCCGGCAGCTGCCGTTGCCAGTCGGCAAGCAAATCGTTGCGTAGTACGATAACCAATAGCAACAACATAATAGCCGTGGAGAATGCCAACATTTGCACACTATTGGCCGCTGCACGGCGTTGTAATCCTGCCATTGCCAAACGCCAGGCGCTACCTGCCTGCATACCCGCTTTGCGACTGGCATTAATTAACAAGCGCCCGATACCGAGGAGTAACACTGCCGCAAATACACCCCCGGCAAACAAGGCCGTCGATAACCACCATTGCTGAGAATAAAGCACCAGTAAGCCGTAAATGGTACCGCCACTTAATATCCATTGCAGCCAACGTACTGCTTGCGCCCCTACCAACTGGCGGTGGAGTACCCGCAGCGGCGGGATCGCAACCAACCGGAACAATGGATAAAGAGTGAACATCACCGCACTAATAATCCCCGTTGCCGCCGCCAGTAAGTACGGTTTAACTGTCGCCGCCGGTAACTCCGCATCCAGTTGTTGCGCTACCCAGTCGATTACAAATGACTGGATCAACCAGCCCAGGATCATACCGATACCAACGCTCAATGCCGTTAACAGCAACAAGTGCAGGATAAAAATACGGCGGATCTGCTGGCGACTCGCACCTAAGGTTTTGAAAATAGCCACGACGTCGTAGTTACGCTGACAATAACGCTGCGCAGCAACCGCAACAGCCGTCGCAGCCAGCACCACACCTAACAGACTGGCCAGCATCATAAAGCGCTCGGCACGGTTTAACGAACGCGCTAACGGACTATCACCGTCCTCGATACTGCGCCAGCTGTGTGTATCATCATTCAACTGCGGCAGTAACCATTGCTCGTAGTCCGCCAGCGCATCTTGCGAGCCTGCCATGAGAACGTTGTAGCGTACACGACTGCCGGGCTGGATTAGCCCCGTCTGCTCTAATTGAGAATACGGAATAATTACATTAGGGCTGTCAGTAAACACCGAAAAGCCGACATCGGGCTCATAAGTAACAACCTTAGTCACCTTAAAGGCACTGTTACCGACCTCAATCGAGTCGCCCAAATCGATTTGTAATGCCTGAAATAATGAAGATGCAACCCACGCCTCCCCTGCGGCAGGCAACCCCTTGGCGACCTCACCTTCGACAAACGGCGTATCAGCAATACGCAATTCACCGCGCAACGGATAGCCATCGGATACCGCTTTTACGTCAATTAACTGCAACTTATCGTTAGCAAATGCCATGGAGTTAAAAACCACCCGCCAGGCCGTTTTTATATCGCGCGACTGAGCCTCTTCAAGCCAGTCCTGATTAATGTCCCGACGTGAACTCAAGACCCGATCGGCCGCTAAGAACTCACTACTGCGTTCCAGCAATCCCGACTGCAGACGTTCGCTGAATAACGACAATGACAAAACCGCTGTTACCGACAGGATGATGGCCAGCGCCATGATGGTCAGTTCACCCCGTTTCAGCTCCTGCTTTAATAACCGAAACGAAATTTTATGCCACATCGCGCGTTGCCTCCGCCAGCTCACCAGCTTCCATCCGCAGCACACGCTGGCACTTCTCTGCCAACTGATTATCGTGCGTGACCATGATCAAGGTAGTGCCGTAGTCCTTATTCAGGTCAAACAACAACTGCTCAACCTTATCACCGGTATGGGTGTCCAGATTACCGGTCGGTTCATCAGCAAATAAAATCTTTGGCTGGCCAACAAAGGCTCGGGCAATCGCCACACGCTGTTGTTCACCGCCGGATAATTGATTGGGATAGTGATGCCAGCGATCTTCCAGACCCACTTTGGCTAGTAGTTCACGCGCTTCCTTTTCGGCGCCTTTATGTCCGGCAAGCTCCGCCGGCAACATAACGTTCTCCAGGGCGCTTAAACTGGGTACCAATAAAAACTGTTGAAAGATAAAGCCAACCTTATCGGCACGGACTTTTGCCCGCTGCTCCTCATCCAATTCGCTAAGTTTTTCGTTATCTATAAGAACTTCACCAGACGTCGCAAGGTCCAATCCGGCAAGTAACGACAATAATGTGGATTTACCCGAGCCTGACGCGCCAACTATGGCGACGGTCTCACCCGCATTGATTGCTACGTTAATAGGTTGCAGAATTTGCAATGGACCTTCTGAGGTCTCGACGATTTTTTCCAGTTGTTGGGCTTGAATGAGCATATGATGAAATACTTCCTTTTGAAATTAAGTCTTGTAGTCGTTCTGTTACTGTCTATACGTACGGTTTCAGCAAATGTTTCACTTGTTGTTTTAGGCGATAGCTTAAGTGCCGGCTACGGCCTGTCCAGCCAACAAACCTGGGTAGCCGAACTTGACCGCCGCTGGCAGCAGACATACCCGCAATATGCCATAATCAACGCTAGTATTAGCGGTGAAACCACCACTGGCGGTTTACGTCGCCTAGAAGGCGTTCTCGAACGCCATAACCCTGATGCATTATTCATTGAACTCGGCGGCAACGATGGCCTGCGCGGTTTTAACCTCAGCACAGTACGCAGCAATTTGGAACAAATGATCGATAAAGCCCAGGCTGAGGGCGTTAAAGTGGCATTAAGCCAAGTTATGGTGCCACCCAACTATGGCCAACGTTTTGCCGAACAGTTCACCAGCCTGTATAAAGAAGTCGCTGAACAGAAGAACGTTCCACTGATCCCGTTTTTCATGCAACCCCTAATCGAAGAAAGCACCGACTACGTGCAGAATGACGGCATCCACCCCACCGCCGAAGCACAACCCAAAATCGCCGACTTCCTCGAACCGCACCTAGTCGACCTACTGCAACGCGCACAGTAGCTCGCGCCTCCGGCGCGAGGGGGGGGCAGCGAATTAAATGACGTTGTGTTGCAAACTCAGAGAAAGCAGTGGAATGGCTAATTGCTTTTGGCAGGCAACCGAGGGGCGGTAGCCAGAAACCGCTCCAAGCACGTCCGTGTGGCTTGTTTCCGGCCATCCATGGCCTCCAACATTTCTGGCTACCGCCCCTCGGTACCTACCACGCAATTAACCATCCCATTGCTTTGCTATTTCTGTTAATAACGCCATTTAATCCGCTACCACAAATCCGTAATACGATAACTTTTTGGGGTAGCTTAACCAACAAGACACAGAATAGCGGCCCTTTGGGATGGGCGAGCGTCAGGATTTGCGTTCTCGTTTTCAAAGGGTGTTGGAGGCCATGGATGGCCGGAAACAAGCGTACAGGGATGTACTTGCAGCGTCCCTTTGAAAACGAGGACGTAAAGCCTGATAAAGCTCGTCCGTTCCAAAGTGCAGCTATGCCGTCTTGTTGGTTAAGCTATCCCCACCCTCGCGCCAGGGCGCGAGCTACGGATTTTGGGTACAAAAAAACCGCCTAAATGGCGGTTTGTGCAGTATGGCGTCCCCTAGGGGATTCGAACCCCTGTTACTGCCGTGAAAGGGCAGTGTCCTAGGCCTCTAGACGAAGGGGACCCGGACTGTGGTTTGATGCGTTACGATTTGGCGTCCCCTAGGGGATTCGAACCCCTGTTACTGCCGTGAAAGGGCAGTGTCCTAGGCCTCTAGACGAAGGGGACGCAATATCGTGTTGCATCGCTGTGATTGAAGTGGCGTCCCCTAGGGGATTCGAACCCCTGTTACCGCCGTGAAAGGGCGGTGTCCTAGGCCTCTAGACGAAGGGGACGCAGTTCATTCACAAACGCTGTTGGTAGTTTTGGTGGAGCTAAGCGGGATCGAACCGCTGACCTCTTGCATGCCATGCAAGCGCTCTCCCAGCTGAGCTATAGCCCCTCTACCGAAGCAGTAAAACTGCCCTGACAGCGGGGCGCATTCTATTGCGAGCAGCGTTAATGTGTCAACTGTTTTTTGAAAAAATTCATCCGTTTGGTGAATTTTGTCGCAATCTGCACAATTAACGTTCAACTGACTCAGCGGGCGCGTTTCGGCAGATTCTGGTGATACACATGATAGACCTGCTCCAGTCCTTCCCGGCTGGAAACCGACACGTTCATATCGTTAACCAGACCATTGTCCAGCCGATAGACCCAACCATGAATATGCAACTCTTCGCCGCGGTCCCAGGCTTCCTGGACCACATTAGTCTTTGCCAGATTTTTGACCTGCTCGATAACATTTAATTCGCACAAGCGGTCGATACGTGTAGGCTCGTCGAGCTGCTCCAGCTCTGTCGCGTGTTCACGGTAAACGTCACGGATTGGATACAACCAATGGTCGACCAAACCGTGGGGCTGTGATTCAACCGCTGCTTTTACACCTCCGCAACCATAATGCCCGACCACCAGTACGTGTTTAACCTTTAGTGCTTCAATGGCGTATTGGATAACCGATAAGCAATTGAAGTCGGTTTGTATCACCTGGTTTGCGACATTGCGGTGTACAAACAATTCACCGGGGTCCATCCCGACAATCTGATTTGCCGGCACGCGGCTGTCAGAACAACCAATCCATAAATATTCCGGCGACTGTTGACCCACTAACCGATGAAAAAACTCCGGGTCGCGCTCGGTTTGCTGGCGCGCCCACTCCCGGTTATTGTCGATCAAATGTTTAATTGTTGGCATGGGACCTCGGTTAAGCCAGTAACCTAGCTATTCGCTTCTCGTTCAGCGATAAATTCTAAAGCAAGGTCGATACGCTGCAAGACACTCTGTTGGGGTATTAATTCCAGTGTCACGTCTAACGAAGGAGAGTTACCTCCGCCGGTTGCAGCTACTCGCAATGGCATACCTACTTTGCCCATGCCCACTTCCAGCACGTCAGCTGTTTGATTAATCGCAGCTTGAATATTCTCAGCGTTCCAGTCAGTGACTGCACTCAACAACTCTTTAGCCTTCTGCAATGGCTCTTTAGCTACCGGGCGTAAATGTTTTTTCGCGGCTTTTTCTTCAAATTCAGTCACTGGTGCAAAGAAATAACGGCTGATATCTGCCATTTCTTTCAGAGTTTTTACGCGGTCTGCCTGTAACTCAACGATTTTTTCTAACGCCGGTCCCGTGCTGGTATCCACATCCAGCTGATCAAACTGCCATTGCAATTGCGGTGCTACCTGCGCTGCAGGCAGTGTTTTCATGTAGTGCTGGTTCAGCCAGTTTAACTTTTCGGTATTAAATGCTGATGCCGCTTTGTTAACGTCATCCAGCTTAAAGTACTTAACCAGTTCATCAACACTAAAGATTTCCTGATCACCGTGCGACCAACCCAGACGGGCTAAGTAGTTAATAACCGCTTCCGGCACATAGCCATCATCGCGATATTGCATGACACTGACAGCACCATGACGTTTTGACAATTTCTTGCCGTCGTCACCCAGAATCATCGACACGTGTGCATATTGCGGTACCGGGGCACCCAACGCTTTTAATATATTGATTTGACGCGGGGTATTATTGATATGGTCTTCACCGCGCACAACGTGGGTGATTTCCATGTCCCAGTCATCAACAACCACGCAGAAGTTGTAGGTAGGCGTGCCGTCAGTCCGGGCAATAATCAAATCATCCAATTCCTGGTTAGAAAATTCGATACGCCCGCGGATGTGATCATCAAATACCACACTACCCTCTTGTGGATTACGGAAACGAATCACGTATTTGTCGCCGCCCACATTGGGATTGTCGCGACAATGGCCGTCGTAGCGCGGCTTTTGCCCGGCTGCCATTTGCTCTTCACGCATTTTTTCCAGGCGCTCAGCAGAGCAATAGCATTTATACGCTTTGTCTTCGTCCAACAATTTGTCGATAAGCTGTTGGTAGCGGTCAAAGCGCTGGGTTTGGTAAAACGGTCCTTTATCCCAGTTTAAACCTAACCACTGCATGCCCTCTAAGATGGCGTCGATTGCAGGCTGGGTTGAGCGTTCACGGTCGGTGTCTTCAATACGCAGCACAAATTCGCCGCCCTGCGCTTTAGCCACTAACCACGAATACAGGGCAGTCCGAGCACCACCAACATGCAAATACCCAGTAGGACTGGGTGCGAAACGCGTTACCACACTCATGCTTTGTTCCTTTACAATGAATTCATTCAGATAGGCCGGACGCGATGTCCGTTATTGGCGCGAAGTGTAGCAAGAACTCCGCCTTTTCGCATCTGCTACAACCGCAACAACGTACAGAAATTAGCAAAAGCGGTTATTTTCTCAGCAGTTAAACAAAACTTTCAATTTTTTGTTTGACAGTTTGATTCATCGCCCTATAATGCCACCTCGCAACGACGCAGAAGTGTCACAGTGAGAATGGTTGCTTAGCTCAGTTGGGAGAGCATCGCCCTTACAAGGCGAGGGTCACTGGTTCGAGCCCAGTAGCAACCACCACTCTCTTCTATCCCCTTCGTTGTAACCTTTGAGTGGTTGCTTAGCTCAGTTGGGAGAGCATCGCCCTTACAAGGCGAGGGTCACTGGTTCGAGCCCAGTAGCAACCACCATTTCTTTTTTTATCGCAGTTTTTCAATTAAAAAATCTAACAATACCCTGACCTTTGGTATTTGCTGCCGGCTTTCCGGATATAGCGCCCAAATTCCGTCATCGTCCTGTCGATAAGCTGCCAGCACTTCTTCAAGCTCGCCCTTGGCAAGCGCTTCGCTAACATAGTAATCCGGTAACATCGCCAGCCCCAGGCCTCTGATTGCGGCATCTCGTAATGCCAGGCCATTATTACAATGAATAAAACTTTCCGGTACCAGCGACTGAGTTTTGCCCTGTTGTTGAAAGCGCCACTGCCGCACCGTTCCGGTAAAGCAGCGGTGTTGTGCTAGATCATCAATAGTTTGCGGCTGGCCATAGCGTTTAAAATAGTGTGGCGAACCAACGATATAATGGCGCCGGCTGCCCAGTCTACGCGCACGCAAACGCGGGTTACCCAAATGCCCCAGCCGTATTGCTAAATCATAACTGCCCTCGATCAAATCTAAGGTGTCGTTAGTTAAATTAAGATCCAGGCGCAGGTCATCGTAGCGTTGTAAAAATTGATTAACTAACGGCGCGATAATTTGCTCGCCATAGTACACCGGTGCGGTTACCCGAATCAGACCCTGTGGTTGTTCATTGCGTTGCTGAATGAGCTGGTTAGCTTCGCGCAGTGACGCAACTAGATGCTGGCAATGGGGTAAATACAATTTCCCCTCTCCGGTTAAACTGACACTGCGGGTTGAACGGTACAGCAGCTGCATTTTTAATCGGCTCTCTAATGCTGCGACATTACGACTGACTTGTGCCACCGACATATCCAGCCGCTCAGCTGCAGCAGAAAAGCTATTAGTTTCTGCCGTCGCGACAAATTCACTGATCCCCTGCCACTCTTTCATTGTCCCTCTTGATTATTTCATTAATGCAAAAGTAATTTGTATAAACCCAGATTACCTTTAAATGAGAAAAAGTTAAACTTTCGCTATCATTACACGTACTAGACATTATTGATTAAACAAACGGAGTCATCATGGAAACGATTAAGTCTCGCGCAATGGTAGCCTGGGGTCCAGGCGAACCTTTAAAAGAAGAAACTATTGATGTCGCACCACCTAAAAAAGGTGAGGTGCGCGTACGTATCGTGGCTACCGGTGTTTGCCATACCGATGCTTACACACTGTCCGGTAAAGATCCCGAAGGTATCTTCCCGTCGGTGCTGGGTCATGAAGGCGGTGGTATTGTCGAAGCGGTCGGTGAAGGGGTCACCTCGCTGCAGGTTGGCGATCACGTGATCCCACTCTACACCGCCGAATGTGGTGAGTGTAAATTCTGCACATCGGGTAAAACCAATTTATGCCAAGCGGTTCGTGCAACTCAAGGCAAAGGCTTGATGCCTGATGGTACCAGCCGCTTCTCTAAAGACGGTGAAACAATTTATCATTACATGGGCACCTCGACCTTCTCTGAATACACGGTGCTGCCGGAGATTTCTTTGGCAAAAATTCCTAAAGAAGCGCCGCTTGAAAAAGTCTGTTTGCTGGGTTGTGGCGTGACCACAGGCATGGGCGCGGTTAAAAACACCGCTAAAGTAAACGAAGGCGATACCGTTGCGGTATTTGGACTCGGCGGTATTGGTCTGGCGGTCATCATTGGTGCCGTACAAGCCAAGGCGTCACGCATTATTGCGGTGGACGTTAACGAAGATAAATTCGAAATCGCTAAAGAATTGGGCGCCACTGATTTTGTTAACCCGAGCAAACACGACAAGCCCATCCAGGAAGTCATTGTCGATATGACCGACGGCGGTGTCGACTTCTCATTTGAATGCATCGGTAATGTTGATGTTATGCGTGCTGCACTCGAGTGTTGCCATAAGGGCTGGGGCGAATCCGTTATCATCGGTGTCGCCGGTGCCGGCGAAGAAATCAGCACTCGACCGTTCCAGCTGGTAACCGGACGTGTATGGCGTGGCAGTGCCTTTGGTGGCGTTAAAGGCCGTACCGAACTGCCGGACTACGTAAAACAATACATGGACGGTAAGTTCGACCTGGATACCTTTATCACGCATACCATGCCATTAGAGGACATCAATAAGGCATTTGAGTTGATGCACGAAGGTAAATCGATACGTTCCGTGATTCATTATTAATCCGCTAACAACGGAGCCGAACATGAAAAAGATAAGTGAAGTTCGCAGTTTTGGCGGTCGCCAACTGCGTTACGAACACGACTCAAAAGTACTGAACTGCACTATGCAGTTCAGTGTTTTTCTACCCCAGGCGGCAGCAAAGCAATCAGTACCTGCGGTCTATTTTTTGTCCGGGCTGACCTGCACCGATGAAAACTTTTCTACTAAAGCAGGCGCACAGCGCGTAGCAAATGAATTAGGTCTGGCACTAGTAATACCCGATACCAGCCCGCGCGGTGACGATGTTCCCGATGATCCCGAAGGTGCCTACGATTTTGGTAAAGGCGCCGGTTTTTACCTGAATGCAACGCAAAGCCCCTGGTCAACTCACTATCACATGTATGATTACATCGTTGACGAGTTACCCGCCCTGGTCGAGCAGGAATTACCGCTAACCGCGCAACGCGCTATTGCCGGTCACTCGATGGGCGGCCATGGTGCGTTGGTCATTGGCCTCCGCAACCCTGAACGTTACACCAGTATTTCGGCGTTTTCACCGATCACAAACCCGACCGATTGTCCGTGGGGGCACAAAGCCTTTTCGAACTATTTGGGTGATGATAAAGACAGCTGGAAACCTTACGATGCGGTAGAAATTATCAACGCTAAGGGTCAGTCATTACCGATTCGCGTTGATCAGGGCTTAGCTGATGGCTTCTTAGAAGAGCAGTTAAAACCCGAGGCTTTAAAATCGGCCATCACGGCAGCTAACGGTGATGGCGAGGTGCATTTGCATGAAGGCTATGATCACAGCTACTACTTTATCGCTAGTTTTATCGAAGCGCAGCTGCGTTTTCACGCCAAGCATCTTAACTAATTAACTATCGTCACTTTCGTCTTTTTCAGGCGCTTCACGCGTAGCCAGGTGGTTGCGGTAGAAGCGCCAGTGACGCGACTTAACTAAATACCATAAGGTAATAAACCAGCCCATCACAATGGCAGCGCGGCCAAACGAAAAGTGCCCCTGATGTTCAATAAACAGCCAGAAGATCAGGAATGCATCGAGAAACAGCGAGAATAACAGCAATGGCTGCGCAATCACCATCATTCGATTGCCCAGGTTACGATCATCTTCTGCTGCGAAGGTCGAGCTCAATAAGACAATTAACGAGGGTAAACCGACCAGCAACATCAACCCAAACTGCTCGGTATTACTGTAAAAAAGGTTAAGCAGACGGGTACGGTCTTCCGAAAATGTCAGCGACACAATGCCGGCAAGGTAGCCGCGCATCTGAAAGAAGATAACCAGCATTAAAGCGAGCGGGACACTTGCCCGCCCCTCTTTATCCAGATAACGCACTTTCTCCACGAACGCTGTTGCGCTGCCAGATTTTTTCATGGAAATAATAACCTACTGTATTTGCTAACGGTTCAATTAAAGCAATTGCGCCACCTAAAACCATGTCTCCCGTCATCAACCAGACAACGCCGAACGCGATGGTAAAGTGCATAAGCGCAAAAGAAAATGTTTTTTTCATGGTTCTGTTCCCTCTTCAGATACCTGTCTAGGGAACAGTATTTACGATTAATATTTACTTATCTAATTAGTATTTTAGATTAACCTATTCGATACGCTAAACGGCGCGCTTTAACTGCTCACGCAGTTTAGCGACATCGTCACGCAGCTGTGCGGCTTTTTCGAATTCTAAATTCTGTGCGGCCTCGTACATGGCTTTTTCTTTGCTTTCCAGCTCTTTGGTCAGGGCTTTCACGTCTTTAACTACAGTAACCCGCGGATCATAACCCGCTGCGACCTCGGCAATTGCATCCGCTGATTTAGATTTACGCGCAGGCCCCTGGCCTAAATCCATCACATCGGTAATCGATTTATTCAGCCCTTTCGGCGTAATGCCATGCTCTTTGTTAAAGGCAATTTGCTTTTCGCGGCGCCGATCGGTTTCGTCAATGGCCCGTTGCATCGAGCCGGTAATACGGTCAGCATATAAAATAGCTTGTCCGTTAACGTTACGCGCGGCGCGGCCAATCGTCTGTATCAACGAGCGGTCAGAGCGCAAGAAGCCTTCTTTGTCCGCGTCCAGTATCGCCACCAGAGACACCTCCGGCATATCCAGACCCTCACGCAGTAAGTTAATGCCAACCAGCACGTCAAACTTACCTAAGCGCAAATCACGAATAATCTCCATTCGCTCCACGGTATCAATATCGGAATGTAAATAGCGGACTTTTAGGCCATGTTCGTCCAGGTAGTCACTTAAGTCTTCCGCCATTTTCTTAGTCAGTGTGGTGGCCAGTACCCGCTCACCCTTTTCAACACGAATGCGCACTTCTGACATCAGGTCATCAACCTGTGTTGCCACCGGCCTAACCTCAATGGTTGGATCAACCAAACCTGTGGGCCTAACCACTTGCTCGATAATCTCACCGCTGCTGCGTTCGAGCTCATACTTGCCGGGAGTTGCAGACACGTACAACGTTTGTGGTGCAATCGCCTCAAACTCATCGAATTTCAACGGTCGGTTATCTAACGCCGAAGGCAGTCGAAAACCATACTCGACCAAATTCTCTTTACGCGAACGGTCGCCTTTATACATGGCACCAACCTGCGATACCGTCACGTGCGACTCATCAATAACCAGTAACGCATCGTCCGGTAAATAATCCATCAACGTTGGTGGTGGCTCGCCCGGTGCGCGCCGTGACAGATAGCGCGAGTAGTTTTCAATGCCCGAGCAGTAACCTAATTCCAGCATCATTTCGATATCAAACTGAGTACGCTGGGCAATACGTTGTTCTTCGATCAGCTTGTTTTGCTTAAGCAGAATATCGCGGCGGTCTTTTAATTCCTCCTTGATGTGTTCAATCGCGTCCAGCAACACTTCCCGCGGCGTAACATAGTGTGTTTTTGGGTAAATCGTCGTACGAGCCACATCGGCATCCGTCACCTTGCCGGTTAACGGCTCAAAATAACTGATACGATCGATTTCGTTATCAAATAACTCAACCCGCACCGCCATGGCTTCAGATTCAGCCGGGAAAATATCGATAACTTCGCCGCGCACGCGGTAAGTCGCCCGTTCAAACGCCGCATCATTACGTTTATATTGTAACTGCGCAAGACGCCGTAAGATGTCGCGCTGGTCGATAATATCGCCCCGACGCAGGTGCAACATCATTTTCATATAGGATTCAGGATCACCAAGACCGTAAATTGCTGATACTGACGCCACCAATACCACGTCACGACGTTCCATCAGTGCTTTAGTCGCTGATAACCGCATTTGTTCGATATGATCGTTGATGGAAGCATCTTTTTCGATAAATGTATCGGTGGTCGGTACGTAGGCTTCGGGCTGGTAATAGTCGTAGTACGAGACGAAGTATTCCACCGAGTTATTCGGAAAATACTCTTTCATTTCGCCATAGAGCTGCGCTGCCAGCGTTTTGTTGTGCGCCAAAATTAAGGTTGGTCGCTGCGATTTCGCAATCACGTTAGCCATGGTAAAGGTTTTACCTGACCCCGTAACACCCAACAACGTTTGATGAGCTAAGCCGGCATCCAGGTTATCTAATATTTTTTCGATCGCCGCTGGCTGGTCACCGGCCGGCTGATACTTCGAAAAAAGTTCAAACGCCTTGCTCATCGAACCTCCTTAACTCACGCGAGAACCAAAAATAGGCAATTGCCGCGGTAATAAAATTGGCAACCACGCCACCAATAAACAGCCCGGTTAAATCCGCCATCAAACTGCCTAAGTACGACAAGGGTACGAAAAATACAAACAAGCGGATGATGCTGAGCCATAACGCATGCATCGGCTGATGGATGGCGTTAAAGCTGGAGTTACTCAAAATAATCCACCCCTGTAGCCCATAACCCAGCGGCATAATGTAGATAAACAGCTCAACAATTTCTGCAACCTTTTCCTCTTCAGCAAACGCCGAAGCTATCCACGGCGCAGTTAATACCATCAATAGGTAGATGCCAGCCTGAATAATTAATACCGCCTTTAACGCGGTATTATAGGCATAACGCACGCGCTGGATTTTGTCGGCACCAAAATTCTGGCTAATCAACGGCGGTAGCGACATCGATAACGCCAGAATAATGATACTCGCCAACGATTCCAGCCGCGTGCCGACCCCGAAGGCGGCGACTGCAGGCGCACCGTAAGCGGCGATAATCGCTGTCATCACCGACATGGCTAGTGGCGTTAACATGTTGGCGCCTGCCGCCGGCGTGCCTATTTTTAATACTTCACGGGACGACTTTACCCAGGCTTTTGCGAAGCCGAGTCCATTGGCTGGCCTGAACGACACCAGTTGTTTACGCTTTAATAACCAGAAAATCAGGATCAGGCCACTCGCCCACGAAATAACGCTGGCCAATGCCGCGCCCTCGACCCCCATCGCAGGAATCGGGCCCCAGCCAAAAATTAAAATGGGATCAAAAATCGCATTAGCCAAGCCCCCGGACGCCATAATAATGGAGGGCGTTCGCGTATCGCCTGAAGCTCGCAGAACGGCATTGCCGACCATGGGTGTAACCAGCATCACACAACCGGCGAACCACAATGTCATGTACTCGCGGATTAATGGCAGTAATCGGTCGTGTGCCTGCAACAGCAGGAAAATAGGATCCATCAACAAGTAGCCGATCAATGCCAACACTAACACCAGCAAAGCCGACACGGATAATGCCCCAAAGGCATCAAAATGCGCTTCTTCCGGCCTGTCGCTGCCGTACTTTCGGGCAATCACAGCGGATGTTCCTATGCCCAGGCCAATGGTTAGCGAGACTACCGTAAAGGTAACAGGAAAAGTGAAGCTTACAGCCGCCAGTGGATCGGTGCCCAGCAGACTGATAAAGAAGGTATCGACTACGTTAAAGCTAATCAGCGTGGCAACGCCGAAGATAACAGGCCATGTCATTTCCCACAGGGTTTTACCAACCGGCGCATGAATCAAACTGCGTGAAGCGTCGGCTGATGACATGGATACCTCCTCTTAAATAAAGAGGGTTAGTGTACCGCATTAGCCCCTGGCTTGGCTATTGAGGCGTTAACTCAAATAGACTTTCCGGCGCTGCATCCGTATCATAAACAGCTATTATAAACCGACACTAAATAAGGGATTTGCCGTGGACTATCAACTGTCGGATCGCGTCAATTCGATCCAACCCTCGCCTACGCTGGCGGTAACGCAAAAGGCCAATGAACTGAAACAGCAAGGCCATGACGTCATTGGTTTGGGTGTTGGTGAGCCTGATTTTGATACGCCGCAATTTATCAAAGATGCTGCGATTAAAGCGATTAATGAGGGGCATACCAAATATACCGCTGTCGATGGCATCGCTGAACTTAAACAAGCAGTTATTGCTAAATTCAAGCGCGATAACCAACTCGACTATCAAGCCGATGAAATTATTGTTTCGGCAGGTGGCAAACACAGTATCTTTAACTTGCTAAGTGCTTGGCTTAACCCGGGCGACGATGTCATCATTCCGGCACCTTATTGGGTATCCTACCCGGATATGACCAAGTTAGTCGGCGCCAATCCCATTATTGTCAGTGCAGGCATCGATCAGCGTTTTAAAATTACTGCAGAGCAATTGCGTAAGGCGATAACACCAAAAACCCGATTGATGTTTATTAACAGCCCGTCCAACCCCAGCGGCACCGCATATACCGCTGAAGAGTTAAGCGCGCTGGCCGAGGTGCTACGTGACTACCCGAATGTATTGATCGCGACCGATGACATGTATGAGCATATTCTTTGGCCGGGTAAAGCATTTGCTAACCTGGCCATGGTAGCGCCTGATCTTAAAGATCGTATTGTTATCCTATCCGGTGTCTCTAAAGCATACGCCATGACAGGCTGGCGTATTGGTTACGCTGCAGGACCTAAAACAATTATTGCAGCAATGAAAAAAATTCAGTCACAAAGTACCTCCAATCCGGCCAGTATTAGTCAGTATGCTGCCGCCGCAGCTCTCGATGGTGATCAGTCCTGCATTGATACCATGATTACTGAGTTCAAAAAGCGCCATGACTATCTTGTTGATGCGCTGAATGCCATTGACGGTATTGAGTGTGTCGCTGGTGACGGGACATTTTATGCATTCGCACATATTGATGTTTTAATGCAAAAAGCCGGCGTTAGCACTGATGTTGAGTTGTGCGAGAAATTATTAACAGAAGCGAAGGTGGCGTTAGTACCTGGATCAGCCTTTGGCGCAGACGGCTACTGCCGTTTATCATTTGCAACTAGCATGGATGTATTACAACAAGCGATAAAACGCATCAGCGAATTCGCTGCATCACAGCACTAGCAAACGGTAGAAAAGTTGAGAAAATAACGATAGCGGGCTTGTTTTGTCATCAACAGCCCGCTTTTTTATTGTTGATTGATCATTAAAGCTCAAATCCAATGCTTTTACCCACTTTTTGTTCGCGACATTTTTATTACAAATCGAAACAGATCAAATGCTCCTAACACCGATCCCTTGGCTACGCAATACTTTATCGACAGATAACATGAGTGCAAAAAACGCGCCTATAAACCCACCAATTCTGCTAAGAAATACACAAGTTGCTGAAACTTCATGCAAACTTGGCTGAATTGCTCTACTGTCAACCCCGGCAAAGTCATTTATTTTATAAATTATTGATTTTATTAATTATTTTTTGAATTAGCCAAATTATAACCAATAGCAAATTAACCCGCAAAACCGCACCATTAGGGCAATTGCACAGACTTAAACACAGGGTTATCCACAGATTCCGTGGATAAGATCGTGTAGGCTTTAACAGACAAAGGATGTAGCCGACTGTGGATAATCAGCTAAAATTTTTTATATATCATTTGATATAAATTTAATTGTGACAAGTTATTGACATTGCCTTTGATACGGAGTAGCGACCTATTAGCCTGACAAGTCACTAAAATAAACAAGTAGATAGCAACCGCACTGGCCGATGTTTCGACAAAATGGATAAATTATCAGCGATTAAACCTGCAAGCTAAAAAAATCCGAGCCTAACAGTTGACACCCCCGCCCAACCTCTTTAATATTCGCGGTCGTTAAGCGCTGTTCCCCAGTAGCTCAGTTGGTTAGAGCGGTGGACTGTTAATCCATGTGTCGTTGGTTCGAATCCAACCTGGGGAGCCAACTAACGCTTAACAGCATACAACCTCAATTCCCCAGTAGCTCAGTTGGTTAGAGCGGTGGACTGTTAATCCATGTGTCGTTGGTTCGAATCCAACCTGGGGAGCCATTCCAAAGGCTATTCCTTAATTCATCTTTTGTTTGTCTACAACCATCTACTAACCATTGTGCTATTGGCTCTGCCACATTTGACCAACGTAATGGCGCCGGCCGTTCGCCACTCAATCCATTAGCTAACCAATGCCCAATGTCGTGCTCATCTATCGATGGTAATACCGCTGCACGCTGTTCCTGTGCTAATAATTTTGCATTCCAGTGTTGTTCGAACTGTCCGGCTAACGGTTTTACCGCCAGGTGCTTGGCCTGATTCAATGCCTCGCAGGTGGTCTCGAACCCGGCATTAGCGATAACGCCGTCCGCCAGCGCCAACTGCTCAGCGAATGCATGACGGGACGGTGGTAACCCCAAAACATGATCGCTGGCAAAATACTTAGCACGATTAATAGCAGGATGGAAAATGGTGAAAGAGAACCCGCTAAAGGGTAATAACGCATCAACAATGTTGTATAGGTTCTCAAATGGCAGGTATACCAACACCTGTTTCGACGACAGTGCGCCAACCTGGTGCTCTCTGACAACCGGCGGCAGGCAACCCGACAGGGGTTGCCAATGCATACCCAGCCACTCGTCGGCAGGGGCAAAACGGTCAATAATAAATCGCTGCCAACATGATAGCCTGGAATAAAGCGCGGCATCTTTAAACGCATATTGTCGGCCAATGCCGATACAGCGCTTACCAGCAAGCTTAGCAGCCCAGGCAGTTACTGGCTCGAAATCGGAAACCACCAGGTCATAACCGCTCACATCTAACTCCCGTACTTCACGCACGAAGCCAGGCAACGAGTTTTTGGCTAATGTTTTGACTGGCCGGACGCGACCGTTTTCGGTGATAAAGGTAAGCCCCGATTTGGTTTGATAGTTGCCAAAGATAGCCGTATCAAAAAGTGGGGTCGGGCGACGCCCGGAAATAACATAGTCTACCTGTACCGGCAGCTTAGCTAGTTCACTGGCGATGCGGTAACAACGACTTAAATGCCCGTTACCGGTGCCCTGAATGCCAAAAAGAATTCGCATGCACCATCCTCTGTACGGTTAGATTAAATAACAATAAACAGCACTAATTCAGCCAGCGCCATGCCAAGGCAAGCGCCGGCAATAACATCAGTGGGGTAATGAACACCTATCGCTACGCGAGAAATGCCAACGCCACAGGCCCAGAGCCACAACACGATGTTTAGCGCGGGAAAATAGAAAATTGAAATCGCGGCAAATAAAAATGCGGCGCAAGTATGGCCGGAAGGAAAGCTAAACTTGTCGTGAGCTTTTAATAACGCATCGATGGTAACCCAGGAGCCACTGGGCCGGTCACGCCTAAAACTATTTTTTAAAATCCAATATACCGGCCGTTCGATAGCAAAAGCCAGCGCCAGCGTGTAGAAGTAACTCCATGGCAACCCCAGGCTAAATGTGGCTACCAGAGCGGTTAATGCATACCAGTAGCCATCACCGGATGCGGACATCAACCGCATGAACAGTGCGAATAGTGGTCTGGTTCGCCATCTTGACAAGCGTCGATAGAGTTGCCGATCCCACTGTGTAAGCCGCTGCTGAAAGGTCAAAAGCATCCCTTGATCCTTGCGCTGATTGCATGCCCGCTTAGCTACTATGACCAACTGATATTGCAGTCGCGCGACAGTTAATTGACAAAATGGTGACAAATCCTCGTAATTAGCCGTAAAAATCTACAAACCCCTACCCTCTGTCTGTTGTTTATCGATGCTAAAACACCGATAATACGCACTGCTTTTTTAACGCACGGAAGGAGCCATGACGGACTATTTACTGCTGTTGGTCGGTACCGTACTTGTCAATAACTTCGTCTTAGTGAAGTTTCTGGGCTTGTGCCCGTTTATGGGCGTGTCTAACAAACTAGACACCGCCATTGGCATGTCTGCGGCAACCACTTTTGTGCTGACGCTGGCATCCGTGTGTAGTTATTTGGTCAACCAGTATCTGCTGGAACCGCTGGGACTGATGGCATTGCAGACCCTGAGTTTTATTTTAGTCATTGCCGTGGTGGTGCAATTTACCGAGATGGTGGTGCACAAAACCAGCCCCACGCTTTATCGTCTGCTGGGTATTTTTCTGCCCTTGATTACCACCAACTGCGCAGTACTCGGTGTGGCGTTGCTTAACATCAACGAGCAACATAATTTTGTTCAGTCTATTGTGTATGGGTTTGGTGCCGCACTCGGTTTTTCATTGGTATTAATTTTATTTTCTGCCCTGCGCGAACGGCTTGCTGCAGCCGACGTACCTCAGGTATTTAAAGGCTCAGCCATTGCGATGGTTACCGCGGGACTGATGTCGTTGGCGTTTATGGGCTTTAGCGGTTTGGTGACAAGTTAATGAGTATTGTTGTTGGACTTATTGCCATTGGGGTTTTAGCGCTGATTTTTGGCGTTATTCTCGGCTTTGCAGCGGTCAAGTTTAAGGTCGAAAGTGATCCCATTGTCGAGCAAATCGATGAAATTTTACCGCAAACACAATGCGGTCAATGTGGTTACCCCGGTTGCCGTCCTTATGCTGAAGCTATCGCTAATGGTGATGAAATTAATAAATGCCCACCGGGCGGTGAAGCTACCATTAAACAGCTTGCTGATCTGATGGGGGTTGAAGCAAAACCTTTAGACTCAGCGCATGGCGAAGAAGACGTTAAAAAAGTCGCGATAATTCGCGAAGACGAGTGCATTGGTTGTACCAAGTGTATTCAGGCATGTCCGGTCGATGCGATACTCGGTGCGGCAAAACAAATGCACACAGTGATTGAGCACGAATGCACCGGCTGTGACCTATGCGTTGAGCCATGCCCCGTCGACTGCATTGACATGGTGCCGGTTAAAGCCAAACCAGAAACCTGGCAATGGGATTTAACCAGTATCAAACAAAATGTCGCTCAGGCGAAAAATATTTCGTCTGCTGACACTATTCCGGTCAAGGTGGTGGAATAAATGCGGGATATTAAGTCATTTGTTGACGCAGGCGTCATCGGCCACTTCCCCGGCGGAATTCACCCGCCGGAACGTAAGTCGCCGGCAAACACGGTGGCGCTGCGCCGCCCTCCACTGCCGTCGGAACTGATTCTGCCATTACGACAGCACATAGGACCGTCCGGACAATGTACGGTCGAAGTTGGCGATAAAGTCTTAAAAGGGCAACAACTTACCGAAGCCCAACTAAGCCAGGGTCTGCCTTTGCATGCCCCAACGTCCGGCACCGTCAGTGCCATAGAAGAACGACCGATGGCACATGCATCAGGCTTGCCTGAGTTAGCCATTGTCATCCAGCCCGATGGCGAGGATCGCTGGATAACACGTCAGCCCTTGCCTAACTATCGCGACTGTGACCGTGCAACGCTGATAGAAACGATTCAAAAAGCAGGTATTGCCGGGCTCGGCGGCGCAGGCTTCCCTACAGCACAAAAGCTTGCTTCACAAAAACCGATACAATACCTGATAATTAACGGCGTAGAATGCGAACCCTATATTTGTGCAGACGACCGTTTAATGCGTGAACATGCCATCGACATTGTAGCCGGTATTGAAATCCTGCAGTTTATTAGTAATGCCGGGCAGGTATTATTAGCGATTGAAGATAACAAGCCGGAAGCGATCGCTGCGATGCGGGAAGCCATTGACGGCTCAGACAGCATTAAACTGCGGGTCATACCCACTAAATATCCATCCGGCGGCGAAAAACAACTGATTGAATTGCTAACCGGGCAACAGGTGCCACAAGGGCAACTACCGCTGGATATCGGCTTATTAATGCAAAATACCGGCACCGCGTATGCCGTTAAACGCGCGGTAATTGATGGCGAGCCGTTATTAGAGCGCGTGGTGACGCTAACGGGTGACCTCATGTCACAGCCCGGCAATGTCTGGGCTTTATTAGGTACCCCCATCGCTCACCTGTTAGCTGAAGGCGGCTTTAATGCAGATGATGACGCGCGCGTCATCATGGGAGGCCCAATGATGGGCTTTACCTTGCCATTAACCGACGTTCCGGTTATTAAAACCACGAATTGTATTTTAACGCCGAGTTTGCAAGAGCTACCGCCGGCTGCCGACGAAATGGCCTGTATTCGCTGCGGTGCATGCGCTGATGTCTGCCCGGCGACATTACAGCCACAACAGTTGCAATGGTTGGCTAAAGCTAAAGATTACGACGCACTTGAGAGCAACGATTTATTTGATTGTATCGAGTGCGGTGCCTGCGCTTACGTTTGCCCTAGTGAGATTCCGTTAGTGCATTACTATCGCAAGGCCAAAGCAGAGATCCGCAATATCGCCCGCGAAAAGGCTAAAGCCGAATTGGCACGGCAACGTTTTGAACGCCGTCAGGAACGTCTGGAACGCGAAAAACAAGAGCGCTTAGAACGTCACCGCAAGGCCGCCGAGGCGCGCAAAAAAATGCAGCAGGAAAAAGCCGCGACGGAAACCTCAGACGCAGCTTCCGCTGCCAACAAGCCGGCACAGGACAAGTCCAGTGCTGTAGCAGCAGCTATTGCCAGAGCTAAGGCTAAAAAAGCGGCACAGCAAGCGGCCAATAACACCAGTGATGAGGAAAACAGCTAATGACTTTTCGCGTTGCAGCAGCCCCGCACGGGCATAGTCAGCAAAACACCGCGGATATGATGCGCTGGGTTTGCTATGCGTTGATACCGGGCGTGTTGGTGCAAAGTTATTTTTTCGGCGCCGGAGTCTACTTTCAGCTGTTTTTAGCCATTGTTACCGCTTACGCGACTGAGAGTTTATGTATGCTGGCCCGCAATCGCAATGCGAGATCAGCGTTACGTGACAATACAGCCCTAGTTACCGCAGTGTTGTTGGCAATTTCTATTCCGTCGTTGGCGCCCTGGTGGCTCACAGTGATCGGCACGGCATTTTCTATTGTCGTGGTTAAACAAATCTATGGCGGTATGGGGCAAAACCTGTTTAATCCGGCAATGGCTGGTTATGTTTTGCTGTTGGTTTCGTTCCCGGTACAAATGACCAACTGGCTGCCTCCATCAACGTTGTCCAACTATGAATTAAGCCTGTGGCAAACCCTGCACACCATCTTATTCGAATATACTCCTGCCGGTTACAGCGTCGAACAACTGCGTACAACCGTTGACGGGGTTACCATGGCGACGCCGTTAGACACCATTAAAACCGCGTTGTCGCAAGGTTATACTGTGGCCGAGGCCTACCAGCAACCGGTATTGTCAGCCATTGCCGGTGTCGGCTGGCAATGGGTTAACCTGGCCTTCTTGTTAGGTGGTTTTATTTTATTGCAGCGCCGCATCATTAGCTGGCATATCCCGGTTGGCTTGTTAGCGGGTCTATTAATTCCAGCGTTAGTCGCCAATCTGTTTGCGCCGTCAGTTATGCCGGGACCGGTATTTCACGCACTCAGCGGCGCCACCATGCTGGGGGCTTTCTTTATTGCCACCGATCCGGTCTCTGCTGCAACATCGCCCCGAGGCCGGTTGATATTCGGTTTGCTTATTGGTTTTCTGGTATGGGTGATTCGTAGCTGGGGCGGCTATCCCGATGCCGTCGCCTTCGCGGTGCTACTGGCTAACTTGAGCGTACCATTAATCGATCGCTATACACGCCCTACCGTTTATGGCCATTCGCGCAGTCACGGAGGCGGTGATGGCCAATAAAAGTATGCAGAAAAACGGCCTGTTACTGGCATTATTCGCGGTTATCGCAACCTTTTTGGTGTTAGCGGTAGAAGCGCTAACCGCCGACCGTATTAAACAACAGTTGCGTGAACAGACGCTGCGCAGCCTTAACGAAATCGTAGCGCAGGAATTGCATGACAACGACCTGTATCAGTCTTGTCGTCTGCTACAGGCCGACGCCTTGGGCAGTAGCCAGCCACAGCCACTGTATCGCGCTTTTGTTAATCAACAGCCCAGTGCACTTGCCGCAGAAATCGTAGCTCCCAATGGTTATTCGGGTGCGATCCGACTGTTAGTTGCGATTAAACCTGACGGCGAAGTGCTCGGTGTGCGCACGCTCGAGCACAAAGAAACACCGGGTTTAGGTGACAAGATAGAAACTAACAAAAGCGACTGGATCTATTCTTTTGCCGACAAAGTCGTCCGCTCCGAAGAAGATGACCGCTGGGCGGTGCAACGCGACGGTGGTATGTTTGACCAGTTTACGGGCGCTACCATCACTCCCCGGGCTGTGGTTCAGGCAGTAAAACGCGCCACGCTGTATTTAAACGAGCACAGCGAACGTCTGTTTACCCAGGCGTTGCCGCAGTGCCAAGCCACTGCCGAAAATAATGCGACGGAGGCCAATTATGAGTGAATTTAAAGAACTCACGCGCCAGGGACTATGGGAAAATAACCCGGCATTAGTGCAGCTGTTGGGACTCTGTCCGCTGTTGGCGGTAACTGCCTCAGTCACCAATGCGCTGGGCCTGGGTCTGGCTACATTGTTTGTACTGATGGGCTCAAACATTACCGTGTCGCTGGTCAGACAATGGGTGCCGTCAGAGATACGTATTCCCGTGTTTGTCATGGTAATAGCGACCTTTGTAACCATTATTCAATTACTCATGAACGCCTACGTCTATGAGCTATACCAATCACTCGGCATTTTTATTCCGTTAATTGTAACTAACTGCGCCATCATTGGCCGCGCCGAAGCGTACGCCTCTAAAAACCCCTGGCAGAAGGCCGCCTTTGATGGCTTTATGATGGGCTTAGGCTTTGCCTTGGTGTTAGTACTGCTGGGCGGTATGCGCGAGGTTATCGGTAATGGCACGCTGTTCGACGGCGCCGAGTTACTATTGGGTGACTGGGCCGCACAGTTACGGATTGAGTTATTCGAGGTCAATTACCCGTTGTTACTTGCCATTTTGCCTCCGGGTGCCTTTATTGGCTTAGGTTTTATTATCGCCGGCAAAAACTGGGTTGATGCTAAACGCGCAGCCAAGGCAGAAAAAGTCGAAAAAACAGTAACGCGCGCACGCGTCACTGCCGAATCCTAACTAATTAGCATAGTTAACGATGAATAAAGAAAAACGTTACCAAATACTCAGCCGATTACGCGAACACAATCCAAATCCCACCACCGAGTTGGAGTACGGCAGTCCGTTTCAGTTATTGATCGCGGTACTGCTGTCGGCACAAGCGACCGACGTCGGCGTAAACAAAGCCACGCGCAAGTTATTCCCGGCAGCACCAACAGCCGAAAAAATGCTGGCATTGGGCGTTGATGGTATCAAGGACTACATTAAAACCATCGGGCTATTTAACTCCAAAGCAGAAAACGCCTATAAAACCTGCAAAATTCTGGTAGAGAACTATGCCGGCGAAGTACCGCAAGACCGCGCTGCATTAGAAGCGCTGCCAGGGGTCGGCCGCAAAACCGCCAACGTGGTATTAAATACCGCTTTTGGCTGGCCGACCATTGCCGTCGACACGCACATATTCCGGGTTTCGAACCGAACAAAGCTGGCACCGGGAAAGAACGTTAAAGAAGTTGAGGAAAAGCTCATTAAGGTGGTGCCAAAAGAATTTAAAGTCGATGTACACCACTGGCTTATCCTGCATGGACGTTATACCTGTGTCGCACGAAAGCCGCGTTGCGGCTCTTGTATTATTGAAGATTTGTGTGAGTTTAAAGACAAAACCAGCGACTAGAGCTGAATACCCGACGGCTTGGATAAACGCACCACGACGCGGCGGTTTTTAGCCCGATCAAGTTCGTTAGCGTTGCCGGCAATCGGGCGATCTTCGCCATGACCCACGGTTTCGATACGATCTTCGGTAATACCGCGTTCGACAAAAAAGTTTTTAATCTCGTCAGCGCGTTGCTCCGATAATTGCTGGTTGGGTTCGCGGGCACCCAACGCATCGGTATAAGCGTTAACCAATACCAACTCGAGATCGCTGTCTACTGCCAGATACTGGCTAATTTGTTCCAGTTTACGCTGCGACGCAGTAGTTAGCTTTTCGCTGTCTGCCTGGTGATTAATGACCGTATAGGCAATGTCGTCAAAGCTAAACGGCAGCAACGCATTCACACAACCACGGAAGGCATCGTAAGCGGAGCGAAAGTTAACCGATGATAGCGCCACCGCTACCGTGTCCGTTGCGTTATACCAGTCTTGATAATAAAAGGTAGGGTAACGGCCTTTTTCAAGTTCACTTAACAAACGCCACGCCATCTGTTTTTGCAGCTCGCCGTCGAATTGCTTATAAAATTGCATATCGCCCAGTGCGTATGTCGCCTGACCTGGTTGCCAGCGGGGCGCTACCGACTCAATTTTGGCTACGCCGTAGCCGTCGGGTAACTGATGCATGTCCAATTGCATGCGGAGGTTGAGCTCTTTACTCGCCTCGCTATGGAACTCGACCTTGCCGTAGCGCGGAATGGTATGTTCAAGACCACATTCCAGCCGCGAATTTTCTGCCAGATGCCACATTGAATTGTCTAGATTGGCACTGTAATGACGCACTGAGTTAGCCTCAACCGCCGGGCTAAGTGCACTAACAGCAATACCCAACAACGCGCTGGTAATTAAGGTCAGCTTGAATCGCTGACTCACCTGTTGGTGTGTATCGATAGGCATAACTTCCCCTAAGTGGCTACTAAGAACAACGTTGTACGTTTAAGCTATCGGCATTTTTATTGAATCCTTTAGCGCTTAAGGCGACAACCGGCAGTGATTTTTGGCATACTGTAGCTTAATTCAGGAAAACGTTATGGAGTACCCATGGCTGACTCGAGCGAGTCTTTAATGAAACAGCGTTTTCGTGGCTATTTGCCCGTTGTCATAGACGTTGAAACCGGTGGTTTTGATGCTAACCGCGATGCCCTGTTAGAAATTGCAGCTGTGCTGGTGGATTTTGATGACGACGGCTTGCTCAAGCCCACCGAAACCCTGCATTACCATGTTGAACCTTTCGAAGGTGCCAATATAGAACAGGCGGCGATTGACTTTAATGGTATTGATCCCAGTTCACCGTTGCGCGGCGCCGTAAGTGAAGATGTTGCGCTGAAAGAAATGTTTAAACCCATCCGTAAAGCGCAAAAAGCTGCGGGTTGTCAGCGCAGTGTATTGGTTGGTCACAATGCCAACTTCGACCATAGCTTTATGATGGCCGCAGCCGGGCGTGCACAGCTCAAGCGCAATCCATTTCATCCATTTGTGAGCTTTGATACGACTTCTTTGGCTGCCCTAACCTTGGGTCAAACGGTACTGATTAAAGCCTGTCAGGCAGCTGGTATTGCGTTTGATCAGCAACAGGCGCACTCGGCTATATACGATACTGAGCGAACCGCGGAGCTGTTTTGCTGGATGGTTAACGAGTGGCAGGTTTTGGGCGGCTGGCCGCGAAATAAAGAGTAGCTGCCCCTAACGAGCAATAAAAAAACGCCGCTATGACAGCGGCGTTTTTGCTTTCTGCTATTAAACCATGACTTACAGTTTGTCAGCGTTCTTAGACAGGTATGCTGCAACGCCTTCTGCGTTTTCTTTCATACCTTCTTTACCTTCTTCCCAACCTGCAGGGCAAACTTCGCCGTGCTTCTGGTTAAAGTTCAACGCATCAACCATACGCAACATTTCGTCGATGTTACGACCTAATGGCAGATCGTTCACTACCTGGTGGCGAACAGTACCTTCTTCGTCGATCAGGAAAGAACCACGGAAAGCAACGCCCGCTTCAGGGTGCTCTACGTCATACGCTTTACAGATGCTGTGACGTACGTCTGCAACCAGTGGGTATTTAACCTGACCAATACCGCCGTCGTCGGTAGAGGTATTACGCCATGCGCTGTGCGTGAATTGAGAATCGATAGAAACACCGATAACTTCTACGCCACGCTTTTTGAATTCGTCAAGACGCTTGTCAAAGGCGATCAACTCAGAAGGACAAACAAAAGTGAAGTCCAACGGGTAGAAGAAAAGTACCGCTTTCTTACCTTTGATTTGGTCAGAAAACTTGAAGTCTTCAACGATTTCGCCTGAACCCAAAACTGCTGCGGCAGTGAAATCAGGTGCCTTACGACCTACTAATACAGCCATTGATTCTCTCCATTTGTTGATTTCAAAAAAGCTTTAATTAAAGCAATAAACCTACTCACTACGTACTTGCGGCCAACCCGGATCGATTTCAAGGTCTGACGCAATAACAAATAGGATTATTCTTTTTCGCTGGGCTCCGGATGACGTTCAGCGACTTCTGTAATCAGCTGTTGCAATTCGCCATTCTGGAACATCTCGACAATAATATCACATCCACCGATTAACTCACCTTCTACCCACAGCTGCGGAAAAGTTGGCCAATCAGCGTATTGTGGTAATTCCGCGCGAATATCCGGATTTTGCAAAATGTCGACATAAGCAAATGCCTGACCGCATCCCATCAATGCTTGTGAGGCCTGCGAAGAAAAGCCACAACTCGGTAATTTTGGCGAGCCTTTCATATACAAGAGAATGGGGTTTTCAGCGATCTGCTGTTTAATTTTGTCGATGGTTTCCATAGTACCTCTACTTTTACACGTCTGTGTGAGTGCTAATGGTTGATTAAAATACTCAAGTATTATAGCAGACGCAAGTTCGAATTTCTGCCCGAAATTTCTGCCTTGAAAACAGAACCAATAGCCCCTATATAACGTAAGTAAGGTTACATAAGTTGATACCTGAGCTTGCACAACAGATTGTGTAAGTTGCTTTTAAAAAGAAAACTATGGAGAGGACACTATGGCATTTGAACTTCCTGCTCTTCCTTATGAGAAGAACGCACTGGAACCACACATCTCAGCAGAGACGTTGGAGTACCACTACGGTAAACACCATGCAACCTACGTCAGCAAGCTCAATGATGCGGTCAAAGGGACTGATTTAGAAAGCAAGTCTCTGGAAGATATCATCAAGTCTGAAAAAGGCGGCCTGTTTAACAATGCTGCACAGGTTTGGAACCACACCTTCTACTGGAGCTGTCTAGCACCCAACGGCGGTGGCGCACCAACAGGCGCTGTTGCTGATGCGATTAACAGCAAATGGGGTTCTTTCGAGAAGTTTCAGGAAGAATTTAACGCCAGTGCTGCCGGTAACTTCGGCTCAGGCTGGACCTGGCTGGTTAAGAAGGCAGACGGTTCTGTTGAGATCATGAATACTGACGATGCAGATACGCCTGTCGCACACGACGGTGTGACGCCGTTACTGACAGTTGACGTTTGGGAACATGCGTATTACATCGACTACCGTAACTCACGTCCTAATTACTTAGAAGCTTTCTGGAAGCTGGTAAACTGGGAATTCGTGAACAAAAACTTCGCTTAATCAGCGATTTATACCGTAGCTTGCGCGCCCAGCGCAAGCTACCTATACCGCGAAGCCCATATCCCGAAACCTAATCCACCAAATCCTCTGGCATATCACCCCGCAGGCTATGCCAAATTTCAGCCGACTCGTAACCGTAACGACGCACTAAGTTAACCGACTCGTTATAATCACCTTTGCGTGCAACATCAGCAAGGTTGGCATAATAATCACGCGCCAACTGACGCGCTTCAGGCGACGAGAAATAATATTGCCCAATACGTGAATATAATCCTTTAAAGCCATTAAGTATCAACACGTAGATAGGATTTTCAGCAGCCATTGCCATGTCGTGATTCAACTGATAGTCGAACTCTGCGAACACGGTTTCGTCATCTTTTAGTTCTGCTGCCTGTTCAAGCAGCCGCAGCGCTTTATCCGGGTTGTGACGAATTGCTGCGCGAATATAAATCGCACTAATGTTGGTACGGGCAGATAGCAATTGATCGACCAGCTCCGGCATACCGTCTTCATCCAGGCGCGCCAGAGTTTCCAAAATATTAAGCCCGGAAGTTTCCCAAAAATTATTAACTTTAGTGGGTTTACCGTGTTGTATTGTCAACCAGCCATCGCGCGCCAAACGTTGTAGCACTTCGCGTAAGGTTGTTCGAGTTACGCCAATCAATTCAGACAGTTCTCGTTCCGCGGGTAGAATAGTTCCTGGCGCAAAATGGCCATTCCAAATGGATTTAACGATATATTCTTCGGCAAACCCCGCAGGGCTTTTAGCTTTTATGATCATCATTCTACCTGGCTCAAAAACAATAGCTGGATTCTACCAGCCTTCTATGAGGTCGGACAAGCTAGCTGACGGCTTTATATCGACATCTTGACGTCATTTCGGTATGATTTAGCCGCAAAAATCCCGATAAGGAACTCAAATGACCGCAATTTCGCAATGGCCTACACGACAAACACCTTGGCTGTTATTGTTTTTAGGCAGTACCTTACTGTTTATCCTGGCTTTGTACTTTCAGCATGCTATGGCACTGGAGCCCTGTGTTAAATGTGTGTATCAACGCGTTGCGGTTGTCGGTGTGATGTTGTCAGCACTGGTCGGCGGCTTCGGTTGTAAATTTTGGCTAACCCGTTGGCTTGGTATAGTGGGTTGGGGTTACTCATCCTTTGAGGGCCTGCGCGTCGCCTATGACCATTGGGATTTACAAACATCCAAAAACGCATTTTTTGCTGTCTGTGAGAGCGCCCCAAACTTTCCGGACTGGGCACCATTACACCAATGGCTACCCGGATTTTTTGCCGCGCCCGGGCTCTGTGGTGACATTGACTGGGAGTTTTTAGGCATCGGAATGCCGGGCTGGATGACATTTATTTTTGGCGGCTTTTTGCTCATTGCTGTTATCGTCGCCTTACTACATTTAAGCAAAGGCAAACGCGGCTAAGCGATTAGCCCAGCGGCCAGGTAACAATACGGTCCTCTAATTCACCGCGGTATTCAGTCTCGCTGATACAATGGCCGGCAACATGATAGCCGGCCTTTTTCATCGCCGTTTTATCACCGTCATGACGTAAGGGATGCCAATCGGGTAAGGGCTGCCCCTCGGCACGTAACCGATAGGCACAGCTGCGTGGCATAAAATAGACTTGCTGCAGGTTGTCAGGAGTCAGCCTAACACATTCCGGTACCCGCTGCGTTCGGTTCTCGTAGTCACTGCAACGGGCTGTCTTGGTGTTCAGTAGCCGACAGGCAACATCGGTTTGATACAGGTGATCTTCGTCGTCCAGTAACTGGTTTAAGCAGCACTGGCCGCAACCATCGCAAAGCGCCTCCCATTGCTCATGGTTAAGGCGCTCCAGCGGTTGGTCATACCAAGCCATTAGCACGCGTTTAGCGGGGGAAGCGGATACGATCGGATAAGTAGCCGACCGCGGCCACAAAGTAATGTGACCGGTTCCAGCGCATCAACGCATCATAGTTGGCATAAGCCAGGTAAACGCGACCTTCCTTATCATCCGGAATCACAACCGAGGCTTTAATATCATCACGGCTGGGTAACTCACTGCCATCCATGCGGGTAATGCCCATGGCCTGCCACTCATCCAGCGATTTTTTAACATCAAGATCTGCTAACGTTTCGTCAAACTCAGCCGGTAACTGTACTTGCCGTCCCCAGGTCACGTCATCACGCCAGCCAACCGACTTCAGATAATTGGCTGCTGAGGCAAACACATCGCCGTAACTGTTCCAAATATCCTTTTTACCATCACCATCATAATCGATGGCATAGCTCATAAAGGAGCTGGGCATAAATTGTGTCTGACCCATGGCCCCTGCCCATGAACCTTTCATCTGTTCGGGCTTAATATGGCCTTCTTCGATAATAGTCAGTGCTTCCCACAACTGATCCTTAAAAAACGCTTCGCGGCGCCCGTCAAAGGCAAGCGTGGTTAGTGCAGATACCACTTTAAAGCCACCGGTAAATGAGCCGAAGTTGGTTTCGATGCCCCACAAGGCCACAATAAAGCGCGGTTGTACACCGTATTCCGAACCAATCTTTTCTAGTAGCTGCTTGTGTTCATTATATTTTTCGATGGCTTTATCGGCTTTCCACTCGGGCACAGCACGGGGTAAATAGGTATCCAGGGTTAGCTTAAACTCAGGTTGGTTCTTGTCCAGCTCAACCGCGCGTTGATAATACTCAATATCGGCAAATGCCTGATCCAGCGTCTGCTGTTGGTAGCCTTTGTCCAGTGCTTCTTGCTGCAGCGCACTCACGTAGTCATCAAACTGTTGCTGCACTTGCGCCTGGTCTTGTTCGTGACTGTGTTCTTTGCCATCTTCAGGGTCGTGATAAACGGCCTGAGCCGGGTTAGCCAACAACAGCTGACTGGCAACTAAGGTTGCACTAGTAAAAGTTAGCATTCGTTTCACTTGAGTTTCTCCTGTGCAGGTGGTAGCTGCAAATAAAAGCCGGGGTCGTTGAGATGACGTGTAAGTTCGGCGCTAGAAATACGTGCCAATTGTTCGCGCTTCGCCAAGTTTACTGTCAACACTTTAACCGGAGTGCCGAAGCTTTCTCGCAGCGCCTCGGGGACCTCTTCAAAGTCGCCTCCATGGGGTAAGTAAAGATACGTATCGGCTTTACGACGACTACTAAACACATCGCACAACATGGTATTTAAACCCTCAAAACAATAGCGACAATCGCTAAATTAATGGTGTTAATTCTGCCTCAAGATAGTTCCAACGCCAACCCTGTTTTAAGTCAGGCTGCGGCAAGCGCTGCTGTTGCTGCGATGAAAACTGCCAATGGAAATTCAAAAAATCGTTAATTTGCTTGCGTGAAGCAATTAATACCGAGTCAACATCCAGTTGTTCCGCAACCTGTTGAATAGCGGCTTTGATGGTTTTTACTGCGGCTTTATAATTTGGCATATCATCCAGTCGTTGCAACGGCTGCGGCAAATCTTGCTGCGAACGCTGTTGCGCCTGTTTAATAACGCTGGTAATTTCACTCCCGGAATATTTACGCGTTAACGGTGGTAGCCCGTCGATAGCAAACAGCTGTTTTTCAGTGAGGGGTTGGCGCCGGGCCAGATCAAGCAAAATACCGTCTTTAAACAAAAAGCCCAACGGCATATCGCGATCTTTCGCTTTTTGCAGGCGCCATGCGGCCAAGTCTTGTAATACCCCAAGTTGTTGGGCATTAAGTTGCCAGGTATTGCCCACATAAAGGTAGAGCAAATCGGTCGGAATTGACTGCGTCCGCTTGGCAACTTGTAAGCGGCTCTCGGCTTTTACAATGTCAAGCACCTGGCGTTGTTCACACCGTTGGTACAAATAAGGGTACATAGCCGACAGGTAGCTCGCATCTGCCGCAGCATAATCCAGTTCTTTCTCTGCCAGCGGTCGACGCAGCCAATCAGTGCGCGACAGGCTTTTATCTAATGTTACCCCACCACATAATTGCTCTACCAATTTAGCATAACTGATGGCAGTACCTAGGCCACAAAAACCAGCAGCAATTTGGGTATCAAAAAGATCTTTAGGTTGTTGCCCTGATTGTGTGTAAAACAGCTCTATGTCTTCGCCACCAGCATGTAATACCGCAGTGATTTCCGGGTTAGCAATTAACTGCCAGATTGGCGCTAAGTCGAGGCTTGCTGCCAGTGGGTCGATAATAACCGTGCTACCGCCGGCATGGGCCTGTAACAGGCCGAGTTTGGCAAAATACGTCTTTTGTCGAACAAACTCGCTATCAATAGCAAACCAGCCCGCAGAGCGGGCCAGTTGACAAAATTGACTGAGGGCGTCGGTGGTGCTAATTATCTGGTAATTGAGCACCGCCTGTGGGACCGAAACGATACTCAACTTTGCTCCTCATCACGTAACTCTTTGCGCAAAATTTTGCCGACATTAGACTTTGGTAACTCTTCTCTAAATTCAACCAATTTCGGTACTTTGTAGCCGGTCATGTTTTCGCGAGAGAAGTCGATCACTTCACGCTCGGTTAACGATTGATCCTTAGCCACAATAAAGACTTTGACAACCTCGCCAGAGGATTCATGCGGTACGCCAATGGCGGCAGATTCTAATACTTTCGGATGCTCTGCCAAAACGTCTTCAATTTCGTTGGGATACACGTTAAATCCAGAGACCAGAATCATATCTTTTTTGCGATCAACGATTTTAAAGTAGCCTCGCTCATCATAAGTTGCCATGTCACCGGTTGCGAACCAGCCGTCTTTTAATGACTCTGCCGTCGCATCAGGTCGGTTAAGATAACCCACCATCACTTGTGGCCCTTTTACGTACAGTTCACCCGCTTCACCCTCTGCCAACTCTTCACCACTGTCAGGATCACAGATTTTCATTTCTGTACTAGGCACCGGCAGTCCAATGCTACCTGTGTAGTGTTCGATATCGTATGGGATTACCGTCACCACTGGAGAGCATTCAGTTAAGCCGTAGCCTTCTAATAAACGTGATTTAGTCACCCGTTCCCAATGCTCAGCAACAGCTTTTTGAACGGCCATACCGCCGCCTAATGCCACTTTTAAATTAGAAAAGTCGAGATCTTTAAAGCCTCGCGTGTTGAGCAGACCATTAAATAACGTATTTACGCCGGATATCATTGAGAATTTATATTTGCTTAACTCTTTCACAAACCCAGGCATATCACGCGGATTAGTGATTAAAATATTACGCCCACCATGCTTAATAAAAGTTAAGCAATTAGCGGTTAAAGCAAAGATATGATAAAGCGGTAATGCGGTAATTATAATTTCTTCACCGTCACTCATAATCGGTGTAATAACTGATGATACCTGCTCTAAGTTTGCTACCATATTGCGGTGAGACAGCATGGCTCCTTTTGCAACACCGGTCGTGCCGCCGGTATATTGTAAAAAGGCTATATCATCACCGGTTACTTCTGGACGCTGATAGCTAGCGCTCGCTCCTTTGTTTAAGGCACTATTAAAATCGACCGTTTTCTTTAAGTTATGGCCTTCTACCATCCGTTTTACGTATTTAACAACAAAGTTCACGAGCCAACGTTTGGGGGCTGGCAATAAATCACCAATTTGGGTGGTGATGACTTGCTTTAAATCAGGAACTTCACTGGTTACTTTATCCAGGGTATGGGCAAAGTTTTCTAAAATGACAATGCCTTTTGCTTTAGAGTCGGTCAACTGGTGCTTAAGTTCACGCGGGGTATACAATGGGTTGACATTAACCACGGTCATACCCGCAGACAATATACCGAACAATGCCACGGGGTATTGCAACAGGTTCGGCATCATCACAGCCACGGCATCGCCTTTTTTCAGGCCTGTACTCTGCAAGTACGCAGCAAACTGAGTCGCTTTTTTACCCAGCTCAGCAAACGTCATCTCGTGGTCCATATTAACGAATGCTACTTTATCCTGATACTTTTCAACACTCATTTCTAAAATATCAACGAGTGATGAAAAATGATCAGGATCAATCGTTTCTGGCACTCCCGCAGGGTAATTTTTCAGCCAAATCTTGTCCATATGAGGCTCCGAATCAAATAGTTTCTTTTATTATGCTTATAATTGTACGCTAATCATCGCATATCCGACCAGTTAATCCTAGTCACGCGGTTGCGTCAATCGTCGCTATAGCCTGCGCCAACTGTTGCGGGTTTTCCATATGCACATGGTGACCGCCCGCTATAACCTGCACCGATAAATCGTCAATACAATGCCCCCAGCGTGCTATAGCGGGCGCTACCTTGTCGTAGCCTTTATCCCCTCGAATCAAGGTGATAGGCGTTTTAACCTGAGTTAGAATTTGCTCCACCGTACTGGCTGGCAGACGATAAGGCGATGTCGCTTTTACTCTCGGATCAGCGCGCCATTGCCAGCGCCCCTGTGCATTCCTGTAACAGCCGCGCTGCACCAGAATTTCGACCAACGGTTTAGAAAAATCGGCAGATTTCAGTCGTGCATCGACCGCAGAGCTTAGTTCACTGTAATCTCGCCACTTAGAATGAGTGAGCTTTTGTCGCGAGCTAAATCCGCTTTGTAGCTGCTGGTGCGCGTCTTCGCCATCGCTGACAAATAACCCAAACGCCTCAATGAGCACCAGGTGACGCAGTCGTTCA
This sequence comes from Idiomarina sp., assembly GCF_019431395.1. Classification (NCBI taxonomy): domain Bacteria; kingdom Pseudomonadati; phylum Pseudomonadota; class Gammaproteobacteria; order Alteromonadales; family Idiomarinaceae; genus Idiomarina; species Idiomarina sp. The sequence goes on along the minus strand of NZ_CP080268.1, from coordinate 342,852 downwards.
CCACATAAACTGGCTGTCACATTGCTGACAAAGCCGCCCATCGAATGCCCTACCAACACGATATCCTGCCACTTTTGTTGCTCTAACAGCGACCACAGGTCGTAGGCGTAATCGATAAAATGATAATGCGTGCCAGCAGGACGATGGTCGGACAAACCGTGTCCTGCCCAATCTAACGCCAGCAGTCCGCCTTGCGTTCGCATTGCGTTATTTCTGAGATATTGTTGTGCTAATGGTAAAAAACTGTGGGCATTGTCAAGCCACCCGTGGGTACAGACATATTTGATATCTTTAGGGTTACCCCAGCACAATCCCTTTATCGTGCCCCAGGGCATTCGGTAGCTCACCGCAGAGGCTGCGGCGAGCGTTTCACTAAACTGACCCGGCATTACTGCTTGCTTTTATCCGGACTACCCGAATTGTTTGACGGGCGCACAACAGGGCGCGGAACGTAATACGGCCGGTAAGGGTAAGGCGCATAAAAATTGTGTCTAAACCACAACGGAGCGAAGTCAATTTGCGTTTCTACTCGCGGCTTTTCTTTCTTCCACAAATAATAGCCTGAAGCTTCCAGCACCGGGTAGGTATAGGTGTAGTCATCGATTTTACCGGTACGCACTTCTTGCACGGTACCGAGTATTGTCAAACTGCGGCCTTGCTCGTATACCGCAGGGTCAATAAAGCCATCGATTAGAGCAAGAAAGCGGCCATCACTGTCATCACCTACCGTCGGACGGCCCCAACTTTTCAGCGGAAAGTTGACCATTTCGATAATGGTGTAGTCTTCGCCGTTGCGAACGTCAGCGATGACGCCGCCCCAGCGCGCCTGCTGACCGACAAACTGTTCGGGATTATTAGCCACGCCCTGGTAGCTCGCTAAGGAAGTGTCATCAGACGTGTTAATGGGTTCAGGAATTGTACTACAGCCAGTCAGAAGAAGTGCTGCGGACAACATAAGGCCAAGTTTCATAAATATCACCGCCTGCTATTGTTAGGTTGATTTACTATCACAGTAAGATAATACGGCCTACCTTACGCGTATAGGTCAACCCCGAACATGGATTTTACTTCCTCTTTGCGTTCGCTTAACTGAACTCCCTGATAGGCTTCCAGCGCGCGACGCGAAGATTGAGGTGGTTCATCATAAACAGTATTTAGCTGCTGCCAACGCTGCGCGCGCTGACGACTGTCCTCAGCGCTAACAACAATAGGTGCAGAGCGCGCGTTTTCCCGCTGTTCCGGGTTGCCCGCTGTTTCAGGCACGCGTTGACGCTGCGGCGCTTGCGACGCATAGCGATCAACCGATTGAATGCCTAAACCGTTTATATTAACCACGTTACTTAGTGACGCTACTTAATCAGTAGTCTCCATGTTTATGACTGCTTTTATTATGGCGGGTTCAATTAAAATTGCCAAGCCTTTGTTAATTTCGCCCAGGTAACTTTTTCCAGGTGACCTCATTGCGAACGTATAATGGTTCCAGCTGCTCTGCACTAACCGCTTTACTTTGTCCGGCCTGCGCCAGCGTCAGCATGTCCTGTGCTTCGGGTAAACGGCATGAATGCGATAGATTAACCGTTACCGGCAAATCCTTAGCCAATAAGTCGCTATAGTTATCCCAGCCGGTGCCAGCGGCGGTAACTCTAACCGAATCACTAATATTTAGCGCCGCCAGTGCCGCCTTAAACGGGTTTTCTTCCGGCCTGGTGACAGCGGGTTCGGTTATCGCTACAGCTATACCGTTTACATTTTCGTAAACCGCGTAGTAAACCTCATTCATGCGCGCATCAATTGCTGCCAGAATAAGTTCTGGTGGCTGCTGCGCATCGGTACCAGAAGCGGCCGCATTTAAGCGAATACATTTTTGCGCCAGCGCCTGCAAGCTAGGTATCGGGTATATCGCAAGGTTGCCACTAAATGCCAGGCCCTGCCCAACCGAGACGCCAATACGAACGCCGGTAAAACTGCCGGGGCCGCAGCCAACCACCAATCCCCCCAGCTGCGACAATTCAATACCAGCCTTGTGCATTACGTCATCAACGAAGGGCAATAGGCGTTGCGAGTGCTCACGCGGACTCTCGGCCACACATTGGTAGAGTTGTTCATTGGCATAAACTGCCGCAGAACAGTTTTCGGTAGACGTATCGATAGCTAGCAGCGGTTTAGTCATTGTCTTTCTCATCTAAAAAAGTTAACGCATTGGTGAGATCACGGGTGCGCCGCATTGGCGGCAGGCTTTTAAGGAAGCGCGCACCGTAATAACGATTAACCAGGCGGTTATCACAGACCAGCAATACGCCACGGTCCCGCTGATCGCGAATCAGGCGCCCGGCACCCTGCTTAAGCGCAATAATAGCCTGCGGCAGTTGAATGGTATTAAATGCATCTACGCCACGCAACTTGGCATCTTCAACTCGGGCATTCAGTAGTGGATCGTCCGGCGACGCAAACGGCAACTTATCGATAATTACGCAGCGTAATGCATCACCCCGAACATCCACACCTTCCCAAAACGACGAGGTACCTAACAGCACCGCGTTGCCCGCTTCGGTAAATTGATTAATCAATTCAGTTTTACCGGCATCGCCCTGCACCAGCACCTTACGATCTAATTTGTCACGCAGCAGCTCAGCCATCTGCTGCAGCATCCTATGGCTGGTAAACAACAGAAAAGTACCACCATGATTGTGCTTTATACACTGACTGGCAATATCCGCTAATTGTGTATGCCGGTGGTAGTCATTAGCCTCGGGTAAATAACGTGGCAAACACAACAGCGCTTGTTGGGCAAAGTCGAATGGACTCGGCAACAGTAGCGTCTCGGCATCATAAATACCCAACCGATGGGTAAAGTGTTCAAACTTCTCGTTAACAGCGATAGTTGCAGAGGTGAACACCCAGGAACGTTGACTATGCCGCACCAGACCGCCAAACTTTTTTGCCACACTTAAGGGAGTCTGGTGCACCACAACATGCCTGGCGGTAGTCTCGAACCAATAGCTATAGCCTGTTTCACTGGTATTCATGAGTTGTTGCCACAGAGCCAAAAACTCTTCTGCGCGCTCGATCAGATTATCCATGTCTTTATGCCGACCGCGTGCAGTGCGCAGTACATTGACTAAAAGTTCCAGCTTTTCACCCAGCCGATCAGTGGCTTCGACCATCGCCTCTTGTTGTCGCCAGTCACGCCAGTTACCGCGCATGGGATCTCGCGGAAACTGCAGCCGCCAATCCTTCACAACCTGTTCGAACGTCCGTGCCATTTGCGTAGCCTGCGACAAGTCTTTCAGTTCAGTAAGACACAAACGAATAACTTCTTCCGAGAGTTCAAGCAGTTGCCGCGACGACACGGCGTCACCAAAATACTGACTGGCGATGTCAGGCACCTGATGCGCCTCATCAAAAACCACCACCTCACTGTTCGGAATGATCTCGCCAAAACCCGTATCTTTAACCGCCAAATCTGCAAAAAACAGGTGATGATTAACCACCACGATATCCGCTTTTTTAGCTTCCTCACGGGCCTGGACTAAATGACAGTCTTCATAAACCGGGCAATCACGACCCAGACAATTGTCTTTGGTACTGGTGACCAGCGGCATAACTTGTGCGTCTTCCTGCAATTCATTGAGCTCACCGATATCACCACTGCGTGTCATAGTCGACCAACGCTTGATTTTGACGAGTTGATGCTGGGTGGTTTTGGGCAGTTGGCCTGCTTGTATCTGTGCCTGCTCTAAACGATAAAGGCACAAATAATTCGCGCGACCTTTCAGCAATGCGATGACTTTTTTAGGCGCCAGTATTTTACGCAAGGTAGGTAAATCGCGATGGAAAAGCTGTTCTTGCAGGTTTTTAGTACCGGTGGAGACAACCGCTTTGTCTTTAGCCAGTAATATAGGTGCGAGATACGCAAATGTCTTGCCGGTGCCGGTTTCGGCCTCAACCACCAGTTGCTTACCGTTACGGATTGTTTTTTCGATGGCACTCGCCATCTGCAATTGCGCATCCCTAGGCTGAAACCCCGTCAAAGCGGCCGACAAGGCGCCACCCGGCTTAAATACATCGGCGACTTTGCTCATGACTGACGCGGTTCCTTTTTACGACTTAAATAAAGCGTCTATTATGACACAGCCGCAAGGCGGGAGGAAAGAATGACTAAAAGCGGCTAGGCGTAGGTATCGATATGACCATCACTATCGGTTTCGTCATCAGGAGCCTGTTGCGATTGCTCCGATTGTTGCTGTTTTTGTTGCTGCTGGCGACGCGAGTCGTGTTCGGTAATGGTATTGGTTTCTTCGTCGCTGATTTTTTCGACTTCTTTTGTTTTTTCTACCTGGTTAACCCGCAACTGGTCACGCTCGTGATCAACCGGAACCCGCACATCGCGGGGGATTAGAGGTACCATTGCATCAAAATTAGCCATTTTTACACTTCTCTGACAGTCATTAGCCGAGTGGCCTTCATACCTCTACTGACCACGGTTGGTTATACAAGTTCACTGGTATTGCCTAATTATTGCACAGTTATTAAACAGTGTATCGTCAGCATCGGTAATAACTATAGGGTTGCATTTACATTTTTTATTGGTATCATGCTATACAAGTTTTGAAGAAAAACCCTATTTCTACAAATATTACGAATTCAGGAGTTATGCAATGCAAGCCGAAATGCGCCAGCAGCACCATCATCATTGGTTCTACATGAGCTAGCCATCGGTTTGTTCGTGGGCTAGCCTGTTATACGCTAGCCTTTCGCATGACTATACAACCCTTCGAAAGGCAACTTTCGAAGGGTTTTTTACATTTAGGAGCTTTTATGACTGAACGTTTAACCATTGCAATTCAAAAATCAGGCCGTTTGAGTAAAGAGTCGTTAGCGCTATTAAACGCGTGCGGCGTTAAGTTCAGCATAAACGAGGCGCGTCTCATCGCTCACAGCACCAGCCACCCTATCGATTTACTGCGCGTTCGCGATGACGATATACCCGGCTTGGTTATGGACGGTGTGGTCGATTTGGGATTAGTAGGCGAAAACGTGCTAGAGGAAGTTCGTTTAGAACGCGAAGCTGTTGGTGATGCAGCGGATTACAAGAACTTGCGCGCGCTGGACTTTGGTGGCTGTCGTTTATCGATTGCGGTGCCGCGCGAGACACCTTTTAATAAACTATCTGATTTAAATGGTAAACGCATCGCCAGCACCTACCCTTATTTGTTACAGCGCTATTTAAAAGAAAATGGCGTAGCGGCTAAGAACGTTAACCTGACAGGATCGGTAGAAGTAGCCCCCAGAGCTGGGCTCGCAGACGCTGTCTGTGACCTGGTTTCAACGGGGGCTACACTCGAAGCCAACGGACTCGAAGAGAAAGAAGTTATTTTCCGCTCAACCGCACAGCTAATCCAGTGTAACGATACCTTGAGCGCCGATAAACAAGCGATGATCGATCAGTTATTACCGCGTATTGATGGCGTACAGTTAGCCAAAGAAAGCAAGTATATTATGCTGCACGCACCTAAAGCATCGCTGGACGAAGTGATTTCGTTATTACCTGGTGCCGAAACGCCAACCCTGTTGCCACTAAGCCACACTGATGATCAGGTTGCCGTGCACATGGTCAGCACCGAAAAGCTATTCTGGGAAACAATGGAAGATCTAAAAGCGATCGGTTGTAGTTCGATTCTTGTATTACCTATCGAAAAAATGATGGGCTAAGGAGACAGATAATGTCGACGTTAGACATTAAGGTTCAACGCTGGAATGAGCTGAATGAAAGCGAGCAACGACAACAGCTAGCCAGACCACAACAAAGTCGGTCAGCTGAGCTAAAAAGCATTGTCACCGATATATTGTCACAGGTTCGAAATCAGGGCGATGACGCGGTTATTCGGTTAACGCAACAGTTTGATTACCCGGCGGCGCAGTCGCTGGCACTAAGCTCACAACAACGTGCTGAGCTTATCGAACAGCTTCAGCCCAAGGTGAAACAGGCGATTGATACCGCCTACGCCACCATTACCCGTTTTCATGCGGCGCAAACACCGCAGGACTTGATGGTAGAGACCGCGACTGGGGTGGTTTGTGAATCTCGTTACGCGCCACTAAAGTCCGTGGGCCTTTACATCCCCGGCGGCACCGCTACGCTGCCATCGACGGCTTTAATGTTAGGCGTACCTGCCCAGCTCGCCGGTTGTAGCCGCAAAGTTCTGGCCACACCGCCGGCCAAAGATGGTTCGATTCCGGCTGCCATTGCCTACGTCGCCGAGCTGTGTGAAATTGATGACATTATTCTATGCGGTGGCGCACAAGCTATTGCCGCACTCGCCTACGGCACCGAATCTGTTGCGCCGGTCGATAAAATATTCGGCCCCGGCAATGCCTTCGTTACCGAAGCAAAATTACAGGTCAGCCAGGATGATTCGGCTGTTGCCATTGATATGCCTGCCGGCCCATCAGAACTGCTGGTTATTGCCGATGACACGGCGAACCCTGCGTTTGTAGCTGCCGACTTGTTATCTCAAGCTGAACACGGTGCAGATTCCCAAGTGATCTTACTGACGCCATCGGCCAACATGGCTGAACGAGTGCGCGAGCAATTACTTGCGCAATGCGCGCAGCTTTCACGCAAAGACATCGCCGCACAAGCGCTCGCTAACAGTCGTTTGCTGGTAACCACTGACTTAATGCAGGCACTTGATGTATCCGAGCGCTATGCGCCGGAACATTTATCCCTGCAGTTTGATAACGCCCGCGATGCATTGCCACAATTGACCCGCGCGGGCTCTATATTTGTCGGCCATTACACGCCCGAATCCGGTGGTGACTATGCAACCGGCACTAATCACGTGCTGCCCACTTACGGTTATGCGCGCAACTACAGCAGTCTGGGGCTGACCGACTTTTATCGTCGTTATACGGTACAAGAAGCAACCGCCGACGGGCTTAAGCAGTTAGCTGATGCCATTACCACCTTAGCGGAACTTGAAGGTCTGGATGCGCACAAACGCGCTGTTACCATTCGCACGGAGGACGTGCAATGAGCATAGCCGAGAAATTGCAACGCCAACACTTGGCAGAACTGGTTCCCTACGCGTCCGCTCGTCGCAGTATGAGTGGCGGTACCGTGTGGCTAAACGCAAACGAGTCGCCCTATAGTAATGAATATGCGATCGACTCGAGTCAGCTTAATCGTTATCCGTCATTCCAGTCGACAGCGCTTAATCATGCTTATGCTGACTATGCCAACGTTGATATTGAACAGGTCATGAGTTGTCGTGGCTCGGACGAAGCTATTGAGCTGTTAATTCGCGCTTTTTGTGAGCCGGCGACGGACCGCATTGTCATTTGTCCCCCCACGTACGGGATGTATGCGATCTCAGCACAAACCCACGGCGCGCAGGTGGACCAAGTTCCGTTACGCACCGACGATTGGCAACTTGACCTTGATAACGTCATTGCGGCCGCGGGTAAGGCAAAACTGGTGTTTTTATGCTCACCGTCTAACCCCTTAGGTAATCGGCTCAATGCTGACGATATCAAGGAGGTATTGGCTGCCTGTCCCGACACGCTCATCGTGGTTGATGAAGCCTACATTGAGTTCTGTCCGGATAGCAGCGTCAGCAGCTGGCTGAATGATTTTGCCAACCTGGTGGTGTTACGCACGCTATCCAAAGCGTTTGCGCTGGCAGGAGTCCGCTGCGGATTTGCGCTTGCCAACACCGATATTATTAGCGTGCTGAAAAAGGTTTTAGCGCCTTATCCATTGCCTGATTTGACGGTACAGGTTGCCATCCAGGCATTGAGCAGCTCAGGTTTAGAGCGCATGCGAGGCCAGGTACAGCAATTGCTTGAGCAACGCACCCGCTTAACCACCGCACTTGCCGAGTTGCCACTAACGCCTATTGCTAACAGCGATACCAATTTTCTGTTATATGCCACCGAGCAGGCCGACGCCCTAATTAAGCAATTAAGTGAGCAAGGCATTCTTATTCGCAACCAGTCGGCCCAACGTAACTTACCCAACTGCGTACGCATCAGTGTCGGTGATACCGAACAAAATGACGCACTGATCACCGCACTACAATCATTCTTTGCTGGAGTAGCACAATGACCCAACAACGCTGGCTATTTATTGACCGCGACGGCACCTTAGTCGAAGAACCGCCTGTCGATAAGCAATTAGATCGTTTCGATAAGCTGGTCTTCGAGCCTGCCGTGATCCCGGCTTTATTAAAATTACAACAAGCCGGTTACCAGTTGGTTTTGATCAGTAATCAGGACGGCCTGGGCACCGATAGCTTTCCGCAGCAAGATTTTGACGGGCCTCACCAACTGATGATGGCTGTTTTTGAATCACAAGGCGTGCGCTTTAAAGAACAGTTGATTTGCCCACACTTCGAACAAGACAACTGTAGCTGTCGCAAGCCTAAACTCGGCCTGGTCAAAGACTATCTACAACAGGGATTAATTGATTTTACCGATAGCTATGTCATTGGCGATCGCGAAACCGACATGCAGTTGGCCGAAGCAATGGGTATTCAGGGACTGCGTTATGACCGCGAAAACCTTAACTGGGATGCGATTACGCGTCAGTTAATTAGCCGCCCTCGTACGGCTCAGGTTACTCGCACAACGCGCGAAACCGATATTAACATTAGCGTTGATTTAGATGCCTCAGGCCCGCATAAATTTGCCACCGGCATTGGTTTTTTTGATCATATGCTGGAACAAATTGCCACCCATGCCGGTTTTGCCATGCGAGTTGAAGTAACCGGTGACCTTCACATTGACGACCACCACACGGTGGAAGATACGGCCCTGGCATTAGGTCAGGCCTTGCGTCAGGCGTTGGGTGATAAACGCGGTATCGGTCGGTTTGGTTTTGCCCTGCCCATGGATGAATGCCGTGCCGAGTGCTTGATCGATTTATCGGGCCGTCCTTACCTTAAATGGGAAGCGGACTTCAATCGGGATAAAGTCGGCGAACTATCCACTGAAATGGTCGAGCACTTTTTCCGCTCGCTGACCGACGCCATGGCGATGAGCCTGCACCTGTCAACTACAGAGGGTAACAGCCACCATCAGGTCGAAAGTCTGTTTAAAGTGTTCGGCCGGGCTTTGCGTCAGGCAATTGCCCGCACCGGCGATGACCAGTTACCGTCCAGTAAGGGGATGCTGGCATGAAGCTAGTCATTGTCGATACTGAGTGTGCCAATTTGACCTCGGTTCGTTTTGCCTTTGAGCGCTTAGGTATCGAACCGGTGATCACCGATGATATTGCCGAGATACAAGCCGCTGAACGGGTGATTTTGCCCGGCGTTGGCACCGCCGCCGCAGCTATGCGTAATTTGCAGCGCAAACAACTGGTACAGCCGCTACGCGAATTGACTCAGCCGGTGCTGGGTATCTGTCTGGGTATGCAGCTGATGACGTCGCACTCCGAGGAAGGCGATGTTGATTGCCTTGGTGTAATTCCGGCTCAAACTAAGCGTATGCAGGTTGGTGAGTTGCCGTTGCCACACATGGGCTGGAATACCATCGAGCCGGCCAACAACAACCCGTTGGTTAATACCGATGAGTCACCTTATTGCTATTTTGTACACAGTTATGCGGTTGCCGAAGACCAGTTTACTATCGCCCGCTGCCGCTACGGTGATAGCTTTGCTGCGATGATTAAAAAAGACAATTTTATCGGCGCGCAATTTCACCCCGAACGCTCAGGCGCAGCGGGCCGTGCAATACTTAAACGATTTTTGGAGTCAGGCACATGTTAATTCCGGCATTGGATCTGATTGATGGTCGCGTGGTGCGACTGTATCAAGGCGATTTTAATCAAAAAACCGAGTATCCACTGGATCCCGTAGCGCAGGCTCAAAGCTATCAAGCGGCCGGCGCAGAGTGGTTACACTTAGTCGACTTAGATGGTGCCAAAAACCCGGATAAACGTCAGCAGGCATTGCTAAAGCGGATAACCCAGGAATCCGGCCTGCGCTGCCAGGCGGGTGGTGGTATCCGTACCCAGCAGGACCTCGACGATTTGTTTGCAGCGGGTATTGAACGTGTTGTTATTGGCTCTACTGCAGTCAATAACGCCGACCTGGTTCGGCACTGGTTTGCAGAATACGGCACCGATGCCATCGTGCTGGCATTAGACGTAAATATCGCTGATGATGGCCGCGCTATGGTGGCCACGCACGGCTGGCAGGAAAGTAGTTCACTGACCCTGGATGATGTTCTCAACCGCTATCTGGAGGTTGGCTGCCGCCACGTGCTATGCACCGATATAAGCAAAGACGGTACACTCACCGGCACCAATGTCGAACTTTACCAACGCTACAAAGCACTCTACCCGAATATACAATGGCAAGCGTCAGGTGGTGTTAGTAATCTTCAGGATTTAATTGACTTAAAGCAGGTTAATTGCGATTCCGTCATTTTGGGCAAATCCTTACTTACCGGACAATTTGAGTTAGCGGAGGCCATCAAATGCTGGCAAAACGCATAATTCCATGCCTTGACGTACGCGATGGCCAAGTGGTTAAAGGCGTCAAGTTCCGCAACCACGAGATTATTGGAGATATTCAGCCGCTGGCTCGTCGCTATGCCGAAATTGGTGCCGACGAATTGGTTTTTTATGACATTACGGCTTCAGCCGATGGCCGCACCGTGGATAAGTCCTGGGTTGAACGTGTTGCACGCGAAATTGATATTCCGTTCACCGTAGCCGGTGGCATAAAAAGTATCGAGCATGCACAAACATTGCTTTCTATGGGCGCTGATAAAATATCGATTAATTCGCCGGCACTGATGAACCCGGACTTAATCAATGAACTGGTCGATGAGTTTGGCCAACAATGTGTGGTGATCGGCATCGACAGTTTTTACAATGAGCAAAGCGGTGAATACGAGGTGCATCAATTTACCGGCGACGAGACTAAATCCCGGCGTTCGACCTGGCAAACCAAAGATTGGGTCAACGAAGTGGTGCAGCGCGGCGCCGGCGAAATCGTTTTAAACTGCATGAATCAAGACGGTGTGCGCCAGGGCTATGACGTCGAGCAACTCGCTGCTATCCGTGCGCATTGTAATGTGCCATTGATTGCCTCCGGCGGTGCCGGCTCAATTGCGCACTTTGTTGACGTGTTCAAGCAGGCAAACGTGGACGGTGCGCTGGCCGCTTCGGTATTTCACAAAAACATCATCGCCATGGCTGACCTTAAGCAAACGCTGAGCGACAAGGGTATAGCGATTCGACCGATTGAATCATTTTAAGGAAATTGAATGCAAGTTACTCGAGAGACGATTTCCCAGTTGGCCTGGGACAAAATGGATGGTTTGCTTCCCTGCACGGTGCAGCACGCGTTAACCGGCGAAGTTCTGATGCTGGGCTACATGTCAGCGGATGCGGTATCAGAAACTCTGCAGCAGCAATGCGTTACCTTTTATAGCCGCAGCAAGCAGCGTCTGTGGACCAAAGGCGAGAGTTCGGGCAACACGCTGCAGCTTCAGGGGATATACAGCGATTGTGACCTTGATGCCTTGTTAGTTACTGCCCTACCCAACGGCTCGACATGCCATTTAGGCACCCGCAGCTGCTTTGCTGATGCACCGGCGCCCTTGTTGCAGCAGCTGAATAACGTGATAGCGTCACGTAAAGACGCTGATCCGCAAAGCAGTTATACAGCCAAGCTCTTTAATGCCGGCGTTAAACGGGCTGCCCAGAAAGTCGGCGAAGAAGGCGTCGAAGTCGCACTTGCAGCTGCGGTTAAGGATATCGACGAACTGCATAACGAAAGTGCCGACCTGCTGTATCACTTGCTGGTGGTTCTGCAAGCCTCAGACACGGACCTGGAAGCGGTGCTTAAGGTATTGCAACAGCGTCAGGGTTAACCTTCGTTTAGCTGTTGCTGAAACTGACGCCGTTCATAATGGCTGGCGATATAGCGCAAGCGTATCGTCAGCAGTACCGCCGCCACCGACAAACCACTAATAAAGCCTACCCAGAAGCCCGCGGCGCCCATCGCCGGCACCACTAAGTCGGTACGCCCTAATACATAGCCTACAGTCAGGCCGAATGGCCAATACGAAACAAATGCCATCAACATCGGATACTTAGTATCTTTATAGCCGCGCAGAGTACCCATTGCGACCACCTGGAAGGTGTCTGATAAGGTGAAAATAGCGGCTAGCCCCATCAACGTGCCCGCCAGCTCAATGATCTCGCGATTTGGAGTATATAAGCTGGCCAGCCATTGCCCGCCTAACCACATGATTAAGCCATTGACCGCGGCAAAGACACCCCCAATCCACATCGCCATTTTAAAGCTCAGCATCGCGTTTTTAGGGTCGCCCGCGCCTAAGGCAAAACCGACTCGTAGCGTGACGGCCATGGCAATACTTAACGGCACCATATACACCAGCGACGAAATATTCAGGGCAATTTGGTGAGCGGAGACCACCGTTGGTCCCAATGGTGCAATCAACAGCGCAACAGCGGCAAATAAACTAACTTCAAAGAACAACGACATCGATATCGGAAAACCCAGCCGACTGATATAGGTGACGTCATCAAAGTTAGGCGGATACCAGCGTCTCAGTAAGCGCAGTTTTTTGTAGCGTTTGGCAGTAAACACATAAACTGCCATAGCAATCGCCATACCCCAGAAAACTAACGCAGACGCAAGCCCGCAACCGGCGCCGCCAAGTTCCGGCGCGCCAAAATGGCCATAGATAAAAATGTAATTCGCCGGAATATTGATCATCAGCCCGACGAAACCAATCACCAGCGATGGCATGGTGTTGGAAAGTCCCTCACAGAAGTTCCTTAATACCGCGTAAAGTACGAATGCGGGAATGCCCCAGGCGATATAAAATAAGTACTCCAGGGTCGTTTCCCGAAACTGTGGCTCGACTTCCATCATATCGAGTATGTACGGCGAGCCACTCATCAACAGTAATGTGATCACACCAATCATGGCGCAAGCATAAAACCCTTGTTGCAGCATGTTGGCAATACGCCGATGACGCCCGGCACCATCGAAGTGAGAAATAATGGGCGCTAACGCCAGCGCTAAACCAAAGATCAATAGCGTCATTGGCACAAATATACTGCCACCGACAGACACCGATGCCAGGTCGATCGCGCCTTTTCGGCCCGCCATCACGGTATCAACTACGCTCATTAACATTTGCGTTAATTGCGCGATAAGGATGGGGCCGGTCAAGCGACTTAGTTTAACGATCTCGGTAGTGCGGCGTGTCATTTTTAATGGTCACTTACTGAATAAAATCAATGATTAACGGGTTAACTTCGGCAGGGTGAGTTAATGGTCCCATGTGTCCCGCAGGCACTTGCTTAACAGTCGCGTTAGTCAGTACTGTCGTTAACGATCGCACTACCGCCTGAGCACTGCGCCGGGTAAACTCTCCGGTCATCAATAATAACGGCTGCTGCAAACGCGCGTAGTCTTTCAAGCTCAATGGTTCATTTAACAAGGCGTCAAAGTCTAATGCAACTTTTGCCGCCTGCCTTACCATCAGGCCCTGAATCTTTGCCGGCAGTGCGTCGAAGTAACCCGGCTGATTCCAGTAATCAACAAAGGTGCGTGTACATTCGGTTGCATCCTTGCCATGCATGGCATCACTGACGGTTCTAATCTCCTGCATGCCTGGCGAATCGTCCGGCAACACATGAAAGGATACCGGTTCGTATAGTGCCAGTTTACTGACAGCAATCGCCCCTTCGGTCGCCAGTTTTAATGCTAACGCACCGCCATAGGAATGACCCACGACTATCACCGGTGTTTGAATATTAGCCGCCTGCAGCGCCTGCTGCACGCGCGGCACCTCTGTAGCCAAACGAAAATGTGCGCTAGCCTCGGGTTGTGGCGCATTACCGTAGCCGAGTAAATCCACGGCCAACAGATTCACCTTACCCTGCAACTGCTGCATTAGCTGCCGCCATTGCGAGCTGGCACTTTGCGAACTGTGCAGCAGTACCACGGTATCGGCGTCAGCCGCTTCAGCGGCGATAAAGTAACAACCGGCAGTGATTTCCTTCATTATTGACTCCTATACCAGGGTTGCGATAAACCGGCCCAGCAAGATCCCCGCAGCCAGCAGTAACACCGCAAAAGTACCTAACACGCCGATAGATCGTGGCAACGATACCCCAACTGATAAAGTTAAACCAATGGCATGTGCAATGCGCGCAATCAACAACGCGATACCGATAACATGCACCCAAACTACAGCAACACCGCTGAACTCTATGATACCCAGCAGAATAAGTGCCAGTGGTACATACTCAATAAAGTTACCGTGAACGCGCACCGCCGCCTTTAATTCTTCGGCTGCGCCTGAACCTATTCCTACACGGTACTTCCAGCGTAAACGTATAATTCGTACCGCCAGAATAATATAGAGTAGCGTCAGTAACGCTGCGTACAATCCGGTATAAGTTAACGAAGGTGCCATAAATTATCCTAGAGTTATTATTGTTAGAATGAAAAAGGCTCACCAAAGGGTGAGCCTCAATCGCAATGGAGTATGCATTAACTCGACTATTGCTTCAACAAGCTGCCGAGTTCCTGGCTAACTTGTTCAACTGGCTTCGTACCATCGACCTTATGATACTCAGTATCGGTCTCTTGAGCCAGTTTTTGGTAGTACTCTACCAGTGGCTCAGTTTGCTCATGATAAACCGCTAAACGCTTGCGTACGGTTTGTTCCTGATCATCAGGACGGATAACCAGCTCTTCACCGGTTTCGTCATCCTTACCTTCTTGCTGCGGCGGGTTATGCTCAACGTGATAAACACGGCCGGAACCGGGATGTACACGACGACCACTCATGCGCTTAACGATAACATCATCCGGCACGTCAAATTCCAGTACGTGATCAACCTCGATACCATGTTCACGCATCGCATCTGCTTGTGGAATAGTGCGAGGGAAGCCATCCAGTAAAAAGCCATTTTGGCAATCAGGTTCAGCAATCCGTTCTTTAACCAGCTCGATGATGATTTCATCAGATACCAGCTGACCTGCATCCATAACCTGTTTAGCTTTTTTACCCAGTTCAGATCCTGACTTGATTGCCGACCGCAACATGTCGCCGGTAGAGATCTGCGGAATACCAAAAGTATTCATCAAAAACTGAGCTTGTGTTCCCTTCCCTGCTCCGGGAGCGCCTAGCAAAATGATGCGCATATACAGCCTCATTGTTTAATTTGAAAAAGTTTGTTCGGAACTTTACCCCGATGAGGGCGTTTTTACAAGCCAGAAGGGCCGTGGCAGTGGTCCGAACTGCCACGGTGTCAGTAAGTTTAAGCGTCCAGCATCAAGCGGTTTAGCTTACTGACAAATGACGCGGGATCCTTAAGGCTACCGCGTTCCGCAAGGGTTGCCTGGTCGAGCAGAACCTCTGCCCACTGCTTAAATACATCGTCGTCTTTTTCAGTCACTTTTACGACTAAAGGATGACTTGGATTAACTTCTAAGATGTATTTAGTTTCGGGCACCTGCTGACCCGCTGCTTCCATCAGCTTAGCCATTTGTGTGCTCATATCGTGTTCATCAGTAATAATACACGCCGGCGAATCGGTTAAGCGGTGTGTTACACGCACCTTTTTAACTTTATCGCCTAAGGCAGTTTCGAACCGTTTAAGCTGATCTTTAAACGCCTCTTCGGCTTTTTCCTGCTCTTGTTTGTCTTGTTCGTCATCAAGCTCACCCAAGTCCAGGTCGCCGCGAGTCACAGACTGAAGTTGCTTTTCTTTAAACTCAGTTAAATGACTCATTAACCATTCGTCGATGCGATCTGACAACAGCAGCACTTCAACGCCTTTTTTACGGAATATTTCCAGCGCCGGGTTGTTTTTCGCTGCTTCGTAGCTATCCGCAACAATATAGTAAATCTTGTCCTGGCCTTCCTTCATGCGCTCAAGATAATCATCCAGGCTGACTGTCTGCGCAGAAGAATCGCCATGGGTTGAAGCAAACCGCAACAATTCAGCAATTCGCTCACGGTTGCCGCTATCTTCAGCCGGACCTTCTTTTAGGACGTTACCGAAAGTATCCCAGAATTGCTGATACTGCTCGCTGTCATCTTTGGCCAGTTTTTTCAGCATCTGCAACACTTTCTTGGTGCTACCGTTGCGCATCGCGCGGGTCACTTTATTGTCCTGCAGAATTTCCCGCGACACGTTAAGTGGCAAGTCGTTGGTGTCGATTAAACCTTTTACAAAACGCAGGTAAGTCGGCATTAACTGTTCCGCATCATCCATAATAAAGACGCGTTTTACGTACAGTTTTACACCGTGTTGCTGTTCACGATTCCACAGATCCCATGGCGCACGCTTAGGGATGTACAACAGGCTGGTATACTCAGTAGTACCTTCGACTTTATTGTGGCTCCACAACAGCGGATCATCAAAATCGTGAGCAACCGTCTTGTAAAACTCCTTGTATTCGTCATCGCTGATGTCAGCTTTATCGCGCGTCCATAACGCTTTGCCCGAGTTAACGGTTTCCCATTGGCCCGGTTCTGCCGGTGTCTTTTCACCGTCTTCGTTTTCTTGTTCAGGGACCGGTTCTTTCCACATTTGTACCGGAATACTTAAGTGCTCAGAGTACTTATTGATGATACCGCGCAGGCGGAAGTCATCTAAAAATTCATCCTCACCTTCTTTTAAGGTCAGGATGATATCGGTACCACGACGGGCTTTCTCGGTCTCGCCTAACTCAAATTCGCCGTCACCTTTTGAGTGCCATTGTACCCCAACACTGCCTTTTTCCAGCGCTGAACGAGTACGCACTGTCACTTCTTCGGCAACGATAAAGGCTGAATAAAAGCCCACGCCAAACTGACCGATTAGCTGGCTGTCTTTAGCCTGATCACCAGAAAGTTGGCCGAAAAATTCAGCGGTGCCGGATTTAGCGATAGTACCCAGGTTATTCATGACTTCGTCACGGGTCATACCGATACCGTTGTCACTAATGGTGATAGTACGGGCTTCTTTATCAACCGAGACGCGCACATGCAATTCGCTGTCATCGCCATACAGCGAGTTGTCGCTTAACGCTTTAAAACGCAGCTTATCTGCCGCATCTGAGGCGTTAGAGACCAGTTCCCGTAAAAAGATTTCTTTATTAGAATAAAGCGAGTGGATCATCAAGTGCAGCAGTTGCTTTACTTCTGTCTGAAATCCATGCTTTTCAGTTTGACCGGCTTCCGCCATAGTGATGTTCTCCTATCATTCATTTCACCCAATATGCTTAAGAAATGGGGATCGATAGGAGAATTTCAAGCACTTACCTGTGCTGATTTATCGAGAAAATTGTTTGCGCCCGCTAAACGCATGGCCAAGTGTTGTCTGATCCACGTAGCCCAGCTCACCACCCACCGGAACACCGTGAGCAATACGCGTGGTGTTTATACCCAGCTGTTCGGCAATATCGGCAATGTAATGGGCCGTAGCGTCGCCTTCTACGGTAGGGTTGGTAGCCAGGATAATTTCTTCAACCGGACCTTCCTTGAGTTGCAGTTCAAGCTCATCCAGCCCTATATCTGCAGGACCGATACCATCGAGCGGAGACAGGTGCCCCATTAATACAAAGTAGCGCCCTTTAAACTGTGATGTCTGCTCAATAGCTAATACATCGGCAGGAGTTTCGACAATACAGACAACCCCGCTCTCACGTCGTGCGGGGTTAGCACAAATCCGGCACAGAGCTTCCTCGGTTAAGGTTCGGCATTGCTGACAATGACCTACACGGTCAGCGGCCTGCTGCAGGCTAGCGGATAAGGCCATCGCGCCTTGTCGGTCGCGTTCCAGCAAATAAAAGGCCATTCGCTGCGCAGTTTTCTGGCCAACACCCGGTAACCTTTTCAGGTCATCAACGAGCGCGTCAATTGCAGGACTTAAACCCTGTGCCATGTATTACTCCACCCCGTATGCGATTAAAATGGCATTTTAAAACCCGGTGGTAATCCCATACCGCCGGTAACATCACCCATTTTTTCTTTACTGGTTTCTTCAACGCGACGGACCGCATCATTGGTTGCTGCAGCGATTAAGTCTTCCAGCATTTCCTGATCGTCATCCATCAAGCTTGGATCAATTGAGACCCGCTTAACATTATGGTTGCCCAACATAGTTATCTTAACTAACCCTGCGCCCGCTTCACCGGTGACTTCCATGTTAGCGATTTCTTCCTGGGCTTGTTGCATGCGCTCCTGCATTTGCTGCGCCTGCTTCATCATATTACCCATACCACCTTTAAACATTGTAATTTCCTCTTAGTAAACCGCTGTTATTGATGCGTCGTCTATTTCCGCCGCGAAACGTTGTTTAAGCTCCGCAACGGCTTGGTTCTGATGTATCCATTCTACCGCGAGTTGATGCTGATACGCATCAATCCGTTGTTGGATCATTAATGGGGTCGGCACCCGGGGTTCTTCAACCGTAAACTCAAAATTTCCATTGCTGGATAACACCTCAGTCAGTGCATCGCGAACCGTCTGCTCGGTCGCAGCACTCAATAAACTCTGTTGATCAGGCGCGACAACAACTCGCCAATGATTATCAGCAATCTTTTCCAGGTTAGAATTTAACAGTAACTGCCGTGCTAAACCGGTGACTTCGGTCGCGACAATAAGCGCCGCCCATTCATCGAGCTGTTCTGCGCGGCGAATATCCGGCGTCAGCTCGGCGCCGGCTTCAGGCATTGTGTTGGGTTCTTGGCGCTTGCCCAGGGCTACTACAGGAGTTAATTCGGCGTTTGGCGAGTTTTGTTCTGCTGATGGCTCATTGGTGTTTTTTTTTTCGCCTGCCGGTGCCGGGCTAGTCGATGTGTCGTTGCTCTGCTGCAACAATTGCTCCCGCGTTTTAAGCAAATCATCCAGGCCTGAATTATCTGACGCCTGCGGCGCTGGTTCGGGTTCGGGTTCTGGCTGCGGCTGCGGCTGCGGCTCTGGTTCCGCCGCGGGCTCGATTGCGGGCGCTGGCTTAGTGACAGGCTCTGGTAATGAGGTAGGCTCGGCAGCAAAGTCTGCTGATGGTTCAACATTCAAGCCCTCGGTCGGTCGAAATGCAAGTAATCGCAACAATGTCATTTCTACGCCGCTACGGTCGTCAACACTGTACGGAAGCTCTTTTCGCCCCTCCAGTACGATCTGATAATAGAGTTGAACCACCTCTGCCGGAACTTGTTGTACCAATGTATTAAAGCCGGCGGACTGTTCCTCATGGTTGGCTAGTTCAGGTAACTGCTGAACTAACGCCAAACGGTGTAATAAGGCTTGTAATTCAGTCAGAACGACACTGATGTCCGGCAATAACGCAGTCATTTTTTCTAGCTGCTCGAATGCGCCGTTAGCATCATTTGCGACAATGTGTTGCAACAGTTTCTGCACGTCAGCGACGGGCAAGTTACCCAGCATCTGCTGCACGCTTTCCAGCTGAACCTGGCCACGCCCCTGCGCTATCGCCTGATCGGTAAGACTCAGCGCATCACGCATGCTGCCCCTCGCTGCACGGGCTAATAACGGTAATGCCCTGGCATCATACGGAACGGTTTCGGCGCTTAACACGTGTTCAAGTTGACCACTGATGAGATCGCTGGTCAGTGCCCTTAAATTAAACTGCAAACAGCGGGAAACGACAGTGATTGGAAGCTTTTGCGGATCGGTAGTGGCCAGTAGGAATTTAACATGCTCCGGCGGCTCTTCCAGCGTCTTTAACAGCGCATTAAAACTATGCCGGGATAACATATGCACTTCGTCAATCAAATAAACTTTGAAGCGCCCCTGCGTTGGCCGATACTGGACATTATCTAACAGTTCCCGGGTGTCTTCGACTTTGGTGCGCGATGCCGCGTCAATTTCCAGTAAATCGACAAAGCGCCCCTGGTCAATTTGCAGGCAACTTTCACATTCACCACAAGGTGTCGAGGTAACGCCCTGTTGGCAGTTCAGTGCTTTGGCCAGAATGCGAGCGATGGTGGTTTTACCGACACCGCGGGTTCCGGTAAATAAATACGCGTGATGCAAACGGTCATTTTCGAGGGCATGGCGTAAAGGTTCAAGCACATGAGTCTGGCCAACAACTTGGTTGAATTGCGCCGGGCGCCACTTTCGTGCCAGTACCTGATAACTCATGATGTCGAAACCTACCTAGCCATTAAAAACGACACAAGGTATAGCATGCTACCCCTTGTTGCTGCAATTTTTGTTCACCCGGTAATTGATCTAAGGTAACCAAAAACGCTGCTTCCTGGATAGATGCCTGGGTTTGCTGAATTAGCTGCACCGCTGCCGCCACGGTTCCTCCGGTAGCCAGCAAGTCATCAATAATCACCACGTGATCGTTTTTATCCAAGCTATCAGCCCGAATTTGCAGTTCATCGGACCCGTATTCTAACTGGTAACGCTGACTAAGGACTTCGCCCGGCAGTTTGCCCGGTTTGCGAAGTAACGTTAAACCACAGTTCAATGCTTTTGCCAGTGCCGCGCCAAAAATAAAACCACGCGCCTCAATTGCAGCTATTTGGGTAATTTGACTATCGCGATAACGCTCAGCGAAATACTCTATGCTAGCAGCAAATGCATCGCCATCCTGTAGCAAAGGGGTAATATCTCTAAAAGTGATACCCGGTTTCGGGTAGTCAGGTATCGACGCTATGGTCGCTTTAATCTGCTCAACCGTCATCATAACCTAGGCAACCGAACGTTCTATATTGGCAAGAAGGGTTTTCCGCACTTGTTCACCATCCAGCGGCTTACTAAAGCACTGCGTCGCACCAGCCTTTAACGCTTGCGGCTCGGCCTCAATCAGATCCTGGGTGGTCATAAAGAATACCGGTGCATCCTTATACACGGGTAAGTCACGCAAGTTTTTCAACAGCGTAAGACCATCCATAAGCGGCATTTTGTGGTCAACCAAAACCATATCAAAGGCGCTGGATTTCGCTTTACTTAAGCCATCAAGCCCATCCCGGGCAAAGGTTAGATTAAAATTTAGTGGGTTAATTTCAGCTTCTAATTGCTGACGAGTTCGCTCTTTATCCTCGACCACGAGTAGAGAGACGGACATACTAATCTTCACCTTTATTGTTCGCCAATCCTGGCGCTAATTATTCTGCTACTAAGCAGAAAAGAACTGTACAATCCGCAGAACCAGCGGCAGACAACTAACGCCTACAAACAGAATTAAGCCCGCTAGCAGGTACTTAAAACCCGCTGGCTCTTTGTAATTTTCAGCAGCCATAATACATCCCTCTGTTTAAAGTCGGCGCAGATCATACTCCAGAAACCGTAAATTCACAAATATCGGTGACAATAAAAAACCCTGCTCAAAGGCAGGGTTTTTTGCGAGTCGAAACTGCGCTTAAGTTACAGGCTAACGCCCCGACGTTCTGCTGTTGACTGGATATACCCACGCCAACTGCGAGCACTGCGGCGTTGACCGTCAAACTCTGCAGCACGGTTTACCGCACGAAGAGCTTCCGGGTACTGTTCACTATAGAAGTAAGCTTCCGCCAGCGACATGTAGACACGGCCTTCATCATCGCCTTCCAGGTAGTCCAGTGCATTACGCAAAGGCTGCACGGCATCAGCATAGCGCTCTGCTAACATCAGCAAGTTACCACGTTTGCGGTAATACTCGCCTTTGTCATCAGCATCGTCTGTCGCTTCAGCTGCACGAAGGTACCAATCAGTCGCTTCATCGAATTCTTTAGCGCGGTGATAACTATTAGCAACGGTTGCAAAGTTTTTTGCAGTTGCTTCGATATCACCCTCATCGATGTGCTTCGCCATAGTGATCGCTGCACGGTAAGGAATACCTGCATTGTCATAAAGTTGAACCAACATTTTGTATTGGTTTTCTTTATCCAGGTAACCCGCCAAATAAGCAGTTTCCATGGTTGCCAATGATTTATCGAAGTTCTCTTCAATCATGTAGAACTGCGCAAGTTGTGGCCACCATGAAGTGACTTCCGGCAGTAGGTTAATACCTTCTTCCAATACCTCAATTGCTTGTGGATACATCTTACGTTCATAGTAAGACGCCATCAGCAATGTGTAGATATTCTTATCCGCTTCTTCCGCATTATTCAGAGCAGCGCGCGCAAAGGGAACAACCTGAGCGAACTCTTTCTTCTGGTAATACGCATTAGCGACAAAAGTCAGAACCTGTGGATCAAGATCACCGGTGAACTCAAGCCAGCGCGACAAGTAGTTAATCGACATGTCATATTGTTCTTCCTGCAACGCCAACTGACCTACCAGCTTCAATACCGCGGCTTGGTCATTCCAACCCAGAACATCTTGGTCGGCTGAGCTTTTGAGGATATCCAATGCACGTTCGATCTGCTCATCTTGCGCATACAAGGTTCCTAAAAAACGCCCCATGTAAGCGCGGTCATAGGTACCTTGATCAAGATCCGGATACTCTTCTTCAAGAATCGTAATCGCTTCCTGAAGTTGCTCTTGCTCGTATAGCTCAAAAGCATCCATAATCGCACGCCCGGTACTTTGACCTGCAGCTTGGTTTTTACGGCTTTCCTTTTGAGCAGCTACGGTTTCTTTGCTGGGAATGTTTAGTCCCAAATCCTGTGCCGCGACCGATGTGGTCGCAAGCACTGATGCAAAGGCAAGGGCACTAACAAATGTCTTCATTGCTGCTTTCATTTCTTATTGCCCATCCATAGTAAAGTCGAGCTGAACGGTCATACCCGGTTGGGCGATAGCTTTGCCATCGACAACCTTCGGCTTGTACTTCCACCGCAACAACGCGCGGCGAGCCTCTCGGTCAAACACTCGACGAGGTTCAGAGTCAATTACTTCGACGTCAGTTACGCTACCATCAGGTGCAATAGTGAAACGCAGTTGTACCCAGCCTTCAGTGCCGTTGCGGGCAGCAGATGGCGGGTAACGCGGTTCAATACGCACGATTGGCGTTGCGTCACCGTCTTGGTTCAGTAGGTTACCAGGTCCGGATAAACCGGTGTCTGCACCACCTACGTCTACGTCAAAGCCCATGTTCATGTTCATGCCGCCACTATCGCTAGTGTCAGGTTCTGCCTGAGGTGTCTCAGGTGGAGCCTCGGGCGGCGGTGGCGGTGGCGGTGGTGTCCGCTGCCGCTGTTGAACGTCGGACTCAGGAGGCGACGTTACGATCTCAATGACCGGCGTTGGGGGTGGAGCTTCGTTACTCTTCGCCCCTCCGCCGATTAAGTAAGCCATAAAAGCAAACAGAGCAAACGTAACGGCCGCACCTAGTAGTAAAGATACTAAAAAGCGAACCATATTAGTTGTTCTCCGCTGCTATGGATATCTTATCGATACCCGCTTCCTTAACTTGGTCCATAACTTCGACAACACGACCATGCTGAGATTCTTTGTCAGCCTGAATAACGACCAGGTCGGTTGGTTGCTCTGCAAGCATACGTTCTAAGTTTGCTCCAACGCGCTCAACATCCACCTGACGTTTATCCATCCAGACTTCACCGTTATCGCGGATCGCGATAAAGATGTTAGCTGAAGGCTCCTTGGTCGCTTGGTTGGCTTCAGGTTTGTTTACCTGAATACCCGCTTCTTTGACGAAAGAGGTCGTTACGATAAAGAAGATCAACATGATGAAGACGATGTCCAGCATCGGCGTCATATCGATCGCCGCATCTTCCTCTTCGCGAATACGATTACGTGCCATAATTTTACTCTCTTAGTGATGTGGCAGACTGTCGACCAGGCTCTGCTTCGCACGACGCACTTTACTCTCTAAACGTGTCGCGAAAAACATACCGGATAACGCTGCAACCATTCCCGCCATCGTAGGGATTGTTGCCATCGAGATACCCGATGCCATCAAACGGGGGTTACCCGTACCCTGCACTGCCATGATTTCAAATACCGTAATCATACCGGTCACAGTACCCAATAGTCCTACCAGAGGACAAAGTGCAACACAGGTTTTAATCAACAGAATACGTGCATTCAGTTTATCGTTAGCTTCGGAAATCCATGCTTCACGGATTCTATGTGCGTACCATGAGGTGGTATCTTTCCGGGCGTCCCACTTCGCAATAATACTCTTGCGAAGTTTAGGGAATGCGCCAGACAGGAACCAATAACGCTCAATCATCAGTACCCACATTAGAAAGAGTACCGCCATGACGACGTACAGGACGTCGCCACCGGTCGCAATAAAATCCCTGATAGATTCCCAAAGTTCCATCAGGTAAAGCATGGGATTACTCCTTCTCCGAGTGAGCCGCTACGATACCAGCCGCCTGTTCGTCCAGGATGTGAACGATTGACTTGCTGCGGCCTGCCACAAAACTGTGAGCCAAAATCAACGGGATTGCCGCGATAAGACCCATAGCTGTTGTTACCAACGCCATTGATATATCGCCCGCCATGATTTTCGGGTCACCGGTACCGAATAGAGTGATTGATTGGAAGGTTCCAATCATACCCACTACCGTACCCAATAGACCTAACAACGGTGCAATTGCTGCGAAAATCTTAACGACGTTGATACCGCTTTCGATCTTAGGTGTCTCTTTCAGAATTGCTTCATCAAGTTTCAGCTCAAGATTCTCAGCATCGCTGTTTTTGTTCGCGTGATATACCTTCAATACACGACCCAGTGGGTTTTTGTCTGAAGGATTATCGATGTTCTTAAGCTGCGAACGCATCTTGCCGCCGACAGCAGTCAAAGTAACTAGCTTGTACACTGCAATCAGTAGACCGATGATTAACACCACGGTAATAACGTAACCGACTGTACCACCTTGGTGATAACGTTCTTCCAGAGTCGCTTTTTGCGTCAACAGACCCAAAATTTGGCCGCGAGAAGGGTCAAGATAAAGACCTTCATAGCCTTCGCCTGTGCCAGTGAACTCACTGTTTTGGCTAACGATATAACCTTCAGGCTGACGACCCAGAGGCTGAACCTGCTCAGTGGTATCATTGTAGGTTAAGTATTCACCATTCTGATCGATAAGGTTAAATACACCAACACGGGTTACTTCTTTAGACTCTGCACCACCATCCAGCTGAAATACTTCGGTGTTGTAGGTCACTATTTTACCCGATTGAATCATCTCGGTAAGCAACGCCATCCAAAGTTCTTCAAGTTCAGGTAATGTAGGAAGTTCTTTAGCTTCAGCTAAGCTTTCCAGAACGTCTTCACGACCAGGGTACTGCGAGCTAACGATAGAGGTTGCGATACGACCGATAGTCTCGGTAGCTGCACCACGAACCACACCGAACATTTCGCCCAATGTACCTTTCGCGTTTTCTAGCTCTTGTTCTTTATTAGCAAGGGTAATTTCGTTTTCAGAGAATTGACTCTGCAAACGCTTACCACGTGCTTCTTCGTCAGCCAATTGCTGTTTAGCTTGGTTTAACAAAGCTTGCTTGTCAGCACGTGCGGCAGTGAATTCAGCTTCACGCTCGGCACTTAATTGACGCGACGATACACGATTTTTTTCTACCAACTGCATCAGCTCTTCCAAGCTTTTTGCGTTGGTATTGTCCTGCGCATTGGCAGCGAGAGTCGTACCTGCAGAAAGGCTGACTGCTGCCGCAATCATTAACGATTTAACTAGTTGTTTCATTCTGCACTCTCCGCTGCGAATACTGGTAGTTTCACAAGATCGAAAGCTGTTTGCTTACGAGACATACGAATCGCTGTCGTCAGAGGGTTAAGGTACTCATCTTCAAGCGCTGTCCACTCGTTGGATTCATTGTTATAAATCCAAGCGTTTTTAAGGTCCAATGATTGTGCTAAGAAAGCCACACGACCCATGTGGAAGAAATCAACAGCTACTTCCTGACCATCGATATTCAGGTTGCCCTGATACGAGATAAGGCCAGAACCGTAGTCAAGCTCGGCTTGGTACGCTTCAACGATCTGACGGAACTTCTCTGAAGTAGAAACGTTTGAGTTACCCATCAAGTCTTCCAAGCGAGCAACGCGGTCTAAACGCTTCTCTTTCTGGATTGGTAGGTCAAGTTCAACAAATTCAGCTAATGCGTCGATCATTTCATACATCAATGGAACGACGCCTTGCTTGGTTTCTTCGATACCGTCGATCTGACGCTGCAGCGAGTCGATAGTTGCCTGTTGGTCAGCGACCAAACCAGCAACGTGGTCGTTATAGACCTTCAAGTTCTCGTACTCTGCAACAACTGAGCGATACTCGATCAATAAGTCCTGGCTTTGCTCGAACAGCGAGTCAATCTTTTGTTGCGATTGCTCCTGTGCGTTCAGGATCTTTTGTTCTTCGTTCTGTAGCTTCGCTACATCAACTTGCTGAGCAGCGGCGACGCCGGTGCTCGCAAACGCCATCACACCCATCAGGGTTGCAGCGAGTTTGGTTCTCTTGATTACTTTGGTCATAGTTCCCAACCAATTTTAATTAACTTCCGCTTCAACGTCTGAGACGACGCGAAACACCAGTTTATGAGTGACGAAAAGATCAAATCCAACTCTTTGCTTGCCTTAAACAAACAAGCAATAACCCACGAATATTCCCACGATGGCTATACGCTGTCAACCTGGCCGGAGCCAGTGTTCACTGCGTTATAACAGCCGTGGATTGCGCTTTTCGCGTCGTTATTGTTGTATTTAAGAGCAGCTGAAGACAACATCCTGTCATCTTTATTCGGTAACATTCCCGGCACAAAACAGCATAAAAACTGCCCATTTCGGGATACTACCCCTACTCGCATAGTATCACTTTTTGATCCGCGAACAACAGCCTGTTATAAATTTTAACGTATTTTAAACATCTCTGGTTTAAACCTATGCCGAATGTAAAGAACGCTTTGTTTAGTTACCATCGTCATATAGTATAATTCACCACAGTTCGCGCACTAATCACGTAAGGAAAGAGGGTTTGCAACAACTCGACAACATTGTCGCCAGGCTTGAGCAACAAGCGCAGCAATTTGATGCTGAAAACCGCAAAAGGCAACGTAAATTGCGCGAGCAATGGTTTTCGCAGTCGCTGTTTCATAGTCGTTCTAACCTGGCTGTCGACTATGTACAGGAGCTAAAACAACTCATTGCCAAGCTGAGTGATGCAAACCGACCCGAGGTGCGAAACTTTTTAGCTGAACAGGTTAGTCAGCAACTTATGGCGTTGACCACAGCCCTGAATGGGTCTTCACTACCCGTCGAGAAAAAAGATAAACGTCTGGTTCAGCAGTCACGTTTAGCCCAGATGCATCAGCAGTTAACTACCTATCGCGGCTATGAACAGCGCTTACTAATAAATATCGACAACTGTCGGCGCCAGCATGACAGTATCGGCGCACAACAACAGGAAAAACGACTGAATCGCTGTCAGCAGGCATTAGCTGCGCTGGAAGCTTCTATTCAACAACTCGAAGAAGGCCGCTAGTTTGGTTCCGTTTGTATATCACCCGCGTTACAGTCGATTAGAGTTACCCCCACGCCACCGCTACCCTATCCAGAAATATGCCTTACTTAAGCAGTGGGCCGATGAGCACGGGGCCAAACCAGAACAATGGGTACAGCCAACACCGTTGCACTGGAGTGAAGTAAAGCGTGTGCATTGCCCCGACTATATTACCGCTTTAGTTAATAACAGAATCGACAGAAAACAATGGCGGCGGGTCGGCTTCCCCTGGTCTGAGCAACTGTTGTTACGCACTCTGACATCTGCCGCAGGAACCCGGGATACTGCCATGTTGGCAATGCAATATGGTTGCGCAATTCATTTTTCCGGCGGTTATCACCACGCGCACTATGACTGGGGAAGCGGCTTTTGTTTACTCAATGACCTGGCGATTGCAGCAAAATCGGTGATTGATGCTTGTCCACAAAGCAAAGTGCTTATTTTTGATACTGACGTGCATCAGGGCGATGGCACCGCAACACTCTTTGCTGACGAACCTCGCGTGGTAACTTGCTCATTGCACGGCGAAAAGAATTTTCCTTTTACTAAGTCGGAATCTGACCTTGATATTAAATTACCCAAAGGCACCACCGACGACGACTATCTGGCGGTAGTCGATGCAACGCTTGAGCAACTAATCGTCAGCCATCAACCTGATCTTATTTTGTACGACGCAGGCGTCGACATCTACCGACAAGATGAACTGGGTCACTTGTCGATTAGCTTAAATGGAATTTTTAACCGCGACTACAGGGTCTTGAGTACCGCCAGAAAACACAACATCAGCTGCGCGGCAGTTATCGGCGGCGGCTACCAGCGTAATTTGGCGCGTTTAATCAAGGCGCATGCGCAACTATTGCGGGCGGCCTATCACGTTTGGAAGTAGTTATTTAAACGAATAAAGATGGGTGGCGACTCCACCAGCCACACCCCGGCACCCACATCCCTGACTACGGCTGCTCCCTTCCGGGCCTGACCGGGTTCGCCAGTTAGTGTTGCGAGGGGACCCGCAGAGTCACCATAACGCTTACGAATAAGCCCGTGCATTATGGCGTAGTCACGGGCTTGATACAAGCTCTGTCTCAGCTAGAACGGATTAACTGATTACTTTTTCTGCAGCTTTGCTGCTATTGCCTGTTTCGCTTCATCTGAACTTAAGGCTTTAGCAAAATACCCGGCTTCGTGGCTTATCCGATCAGCAACTGATTGCTGCGGCGATTTAATCAATTGCTTGCTAATCCGAAGTGCCTGACGCGACTGTGAGGTTAACTTAGCAATGACGTTGTCGACGTGTTGATCGAGCTCGTCTGCGGCCACGACCGCGTTAACAAAGCCAAACTGTTGTGCTTGTCGGGCACTAAAGTTATCGCCGAGCAAGAGCAATTCAGAGGCCCGTTGATGACCGCACAAACGCGGTAATAACAGACTTGAGCCCGCTTCCGGTAACAGACCAAGTTTTACAAAAGGAAGTGCAAAGGTGGCGTTTTCACTGGCGTAGACTAAGTCGCAGTGCAGTAATAGTGTAGTCCCAATACCTATTGCTAAGCCGTTAACCTTTGCCACGATCGGCACAGTGACACGGTTGATGGTATGCAGAAATTTAAATGGTGGCGCGCTTTCGTCCAGGTTTTCGATGGCAAGGAAGTCGTTTAAGTCGTTACCGGACGAGAAACTGTCACCTGCTCCTTCAAAAATCACGACAGATACCGACGCATCATTGTCAGCTGCGATTAACGCCTGTTCGCACGCCGTATACATTGCCTGGGTAAAGGCATTTTTCTTTTCCGGTCTGTTCAATTTTATCCGGACAACGCCGTCCGCGTGGCTTACTTCTACCTGTGGAGTATCCATGTAAAAAACCTCGTACTTAACTGGTTGTACCTGTTAAGCACGAGCCTATCAGCTTTTTACTTATTGTTCACGCTTTTGCCAGGCTGCTGCCGTTTTTTCGTGCAGCGGAACAATCATTTCCAACGCAGACAAATCGCTGGGCTCCAGCTGCATTTGATTATTCTGTTTTGCTGTGACGCGCTCGCCCCATTGGATCAAACCAGCACCACAGGTAAGCCCGCCGCCAAATACCGCCGACATAATCTTGTCGCCGGGTTTAATAACGCCGGAGTCTGCAGCCTCTGCAAAGGCAATCGGCAAAGTAGCCGACGAAGTATTGCCGTATTTTTGAATATTAATGACCGTCTTTTCGCTGGGCACTTTACAAAGTTTGGCCAGATAATCGATTAGCCGTTTATTTGCCTGATGAGGAATCAGCGAGTCAATGTCGTCAGTCGTTAAGCCGGTTTGCGCAAATACATTTTCAACCGCCGCATTCATACCTTTTACTGCGCGCTTGAATATTTCCTGACCGATAAAGTCAAATTGCATGATGCCGTCAAAACCAAAGCGATCAAAGCTTAAACCAAAGTCCAGACTCAATACATCGCGCGCATCGGCATCACAACTAATATGGCTGGCTAATAGACCGCTTTCCTGGTCAGAAGCCTCTAATACCATTGCCCCCGCACCGTCACCAAATAGCACCGCACTCTCGCGTTTAGTCCAGTCCAGAATACGCGTTAACCGTTCTGCACCAATAAGTAATACGCGCTGATGAGCCCCGGTACGAATAGCCTGGGTCGCCATATGCATGGCATATAGAAAGCTACTGCAGGCGGCATTCAAATCAAACGCGGCGGCATTTTTCGCGCCAAGATCACGCTGCACTGCTGACGCGACATTAGGAATAATTTCGTCAGGGGTACAGGTACCAACAATAATCAGGTCAATTGACTCCGGCTCCAGATCGGCTGCCGCTAACGCGTTTTTAGCCGCTACGGTGGCAAGCTTAGAGGTACCAACATGACTTACCCGGCGTTCAGAAATTCCCGTTCGCGAGACAATCCATTCATCGGAGGTCTCTAAAAACGTCGCTAAATCATCGTTGGTCATAACCGCGGGAGGGAGACATTTGCCCCAACCGGTAATTTCTGCGTATTTATTCACAATGAACCCTTTTACCTCTGGCTGCTGCGACCTCAGTCACCGCACAGCTTTTAAACACGGCGTAAAAAACCTGCTAAAGCGTTTTAGCAGAAGCCCTTTTTACCGTATCATAGCACGAATGTTAGTCTGTTGAATGCTCGTCTTAAAGGTAACGCCAATGATCGGATCTGTAAAAGCCCGTTTATCTAACGCCTTGCTCATTGCGCTAACCAGCTTACTGCTCAGCGCATGTGCCAGTGCACCACAGCCGTTAATTATTAATCTAAACCCGGTAACCAATAAGCTGTCGCAATCCGTGCAACAAATCACGGTTAACGACCAGCGTTCACACAGCTATTTATATCGCCAGTTAAAAAGTGAAGACAAAGCACGGTTCACGGCTCCCTCCGTGCCGCTAAAAGCTACCATTGAGGGAGCTCTTCAGACGCTGGTAAAACCAACCACTAATGGCAACTTACAATGGATTATCACTATTGAAGAAGCAATGGTTGAAGGCACCAGCAGCGCATTGAAGTATCAGCTGAAACATGAAATTGAGTTGCGTGTTACGGCAATTAATAATAACCGACGTTACAGCAATGTGTATCGTGGTCGGGCAGAGTCCAGCGCCATAGGACGTGCCGATGAAGCGGTTATCGAGCGCGAATTCTCTGCATTACTGGCGAGGGTTCTGACTGACATCAGTAACGACCCTAAATTGCGCATCAGAGATAACGAATAGAAACCAAGAAGAAAAAAATCATAGGGAGAATAACATGGTGATGACGAGGTTCTCGACAGTTAAAAGTTTCCTTGCGTTGGTCCTGCTAACGGCAAGTATTGTCGCTCCGGCAGCGGCTCAGGTACAACCTGATAACCCATTCCCGCGTGTTGTTTTTGTCACCAGCGCCGGTGATATTACCGTAGAGCTTAACCGCGAAGCAGCGCCGTTAACCGTCGAGAATTTTTTCCGCTACGTTAAAAAAGCCCAGTACAACGGTACTATCTTTCATCGCCTGGTGCCTGATTTTGTCTTGCAGGGAGGTGGTTATGATGCTGACTTCCAGGCTAAGCCAACCTTCGAAACCATCGTAAACGAATCCGGCAATGGCTTGCTTAATACCTATGGCACCATTGCTATGGCCCGTGAACGAAAACCGCATACGGCGACGCGTCAGTTTTTCTTTAATCTGAATGAAAACACCTCACTCGACCCGGACAGTGGCGATTGGGGCTATACCGTTTTCGGGCGCGTTGTTGACGGCTTAGATGTATTAGAGCAGCTGGCTAAAATCGAATCTCTTCCCTACGACAAAGAGACCGGTTGGCGTGATGTCCCCGCTGAGCCGCCGGTATTAAAACGCATTGAAGTAGTGCCGGCAAACTGATGGCAGCTTCGGCGTCCTTCGGTCAGGATTTGCGGGTATATTTACAGCCCCGGGTGCTGGTCATTTTTATGCTCGGCATTGCCAGTGGTTTTCCCTGGGTGATGATTGGCTCAGCGCTGTCCGCGTGGCTGCAGGAAGCCGGCATGACACGCTCAGTCATTGGCTACTTTGGTGCCGTTTTTAGCGCATACTCGATTAATTTTTTGTGGTCGCCGTTAGTCGACTCCTTAAAAATTCCCTTATTGGCTCGTTGGTTAGGGCAGCGCCGCAGTTGGATCTTACTGTGTCAATTAGTCATTGTCGCCGCCTGCTTTGCGCTTTCCGGACTGGATGTTACCGATAACGTACACCTGGTTGGCCTGTTAGCAATGGCTATCGCCATTAGTTCTGCAACTCAGGACATTGCCATCGATGCCTACCGCATTGAATCATTCGCAGTAACCGAAGGCCGTTTGCAAAGCGCCGGTGCTGCTATGGCTACCGCCGGTTGGTGGACCGGCTACGCCGGCTTGGGGGCGATACCCTTCTTTATTGTCGATAGTACCGAAGTATTATGGCAGCATGCCTACGCCGTGTTGGCAGGTATCATGCTGGTCATTGGCATCATGGTGTTAGTGGTGCGCAAGACAACATACCATCAACAAGACAGTCTCGGCGACAAAGCCCGGACCAACTGGCTGGAACGGCTGCAGCATATCGTGATCGCGCCTATTCGCGAGTTTTTTATGCGGAGCGGCATTAAGTTTGCAGTTTCTGTGCTGCTGTTCATCTTTTTATTTAAAATCGGCGAAGCCTTTTTGGGCCGTATGTCGATTGTTTTTTATAAAGAAATCGGTTTTAGCAACGAGCAAATTGGCACTTACTCAAAGCTGGTTACCTGGTGGGTGACTATCGTGTTTGCTTTATTGGGAAGCGCCGTTAACCTGCGCATGGGCATAGTTAAAGGCTTATTCCTGGGTGGATTAGCCATGTCTGCGTCCAACCTGATGTTTTCCTGGATTGCTTTTGCCGGACCTAGCGAATCGCTGTTTTTGAGTGCGGTAATTATTGACGGCTTTACCAGCGCCTGGTCAACAGTCGCCTTTGTCGCCTTTATCAGCCTACTTTGTAATCGCACTTTCACTGCCTCACAATATGCGCTGATGGCATCCTTGGGAACCTTAGGCAGAACATTGTTATCCACATACAGTGGCGCGGTTGTCGATGCACTGGATGGTAACTGGGCGTTATTCTTCTTCTTAACCGCAATTATGGTGTTACCCAGCCTGGCATTTTTGTGGCATATCCGCCATACCCTGACTCACTTAGAGAGCTTGCGCGATGAACGCTGAAACAAGCTCAAAGTTGAATTGGCTGGTGACAGGTCCCGGGGCAATCAGTGGTTTGATCGGGGCAGGCCTGCTTGAACAGCAACAGTCAGTGCATTGGTTGACACGAACAGCAGCGCAGCACACTTGCATCGATTGGTCGTTGACTAAAGGAAGCAGCTGCCGGCATTACCAAACTCCGGTTTTTTCGGCCGGGCAACGCATCGATGCGGTTATACTGGCAGTTAAATCTTATGACCTCAGCAATGCATTGCAGCGCCTCGACCAGCTCAACATTGATGCTAATTGCCCGGTAATTATAAGCCACAATGGCATGTCAGATATTGCCAGCAAGCGTCCGCTGTTTGCGCTATTGACCACACAGGCCGCAAGCCGCGATGGTTACGCGATAACAAAAAACGGCGATGGCGAGAGTTGGTTGGCTCAGTCTGCGGTTAATCAGCAACAATTATTACCCGACACAATTCAGCAGCTGCTCAAAACTGCATTTGCCCCCTTATCTGTGGTTGAAGACATTCAGCGACGCCAGTGGCAGAAGCTACTAATTAACTGTGTTATCAATCCATTAACGGCAATATACCGGGTTAATAACGGCGCGCTGGCGGAATCACGCTTCCGGGCTGAGAAAGATGCTTTAATTGAGGAGTTTATAGCAGTAGCTGCCGCTGAGGGTCAGGACATTGATTTTGATTCGGCCCAACAGAGGGTGGATGCGGTGATTAACGCCACCGCCAAAAATCGCTCATCCATGCTGGTGGACGTTGACAATCAACGTCCTACCGAAATTTACGCCATGAACGGCTTTATCGTAGAAAAAGCAGGCCAGCATGGATTAAGTGTTCCCTTGCACAAGAAGGTGACTTGCGCCTTAGGCGCAAGTTACTTGTCTTCGATAAAGTCGACAACCTCAAGACCAAAACCTGACAACGCCGAATAGCGTTTAGGTGAGCTCATCAAGTGCATTTGGTGAATACCCAGGTCGGCAAGGATTTGCGAACCCAGTCCTACGTTGCGCGACGCATTAGAAGCTGACGCTGTCGGTTGATGCTCGCCGTGGTCCTGCGCTTCGAACTCTTTTACCTGTGCGATGATATCATCAGCGCTTTGCTGACGACCAATAATCACCAGCACGCCATCGTTTTCTGCCAGGTATTTCATCGCTTTGTAAATTGGCCAGCTGCGTTTTGCGGCACGCTCGGTTAGCAAGGTATCATGAAAGGTGTCCTGCAAATGCACTCGCACATTGGTCGGCTTGTCTGCGTCAATGTCGCCATGCACCAAAGCATGGTGAACCTGTTGATCAATCGAGTCCTGATAAGTTACCAGGGTAAACTCACCGGCACTGGTCGGTAACCGACATTCAGCAACCCGGGTTACGGTTTTTTCTTTCATCGAGCGATACTCGATCAAATCTGCGATGGTGCCGATTTTAATATCATGCTCTGTGGCGAACTTTTCTAAATCCGGGCGACGCGCCATGGTGCCGTCTTCGTTGAGTACTTCAACGATAACCGAGGCCGGCTCAAAGCCTGCCAGCCTGGCCAGGTCACAACCCGCTTCGGTGTGACCGGCGCGGTTCAATACCCCACCCTGCTTGGCTTTTAGCGGAAAAATGTGACCCGGCATCACCAGATCTTCAGGTTTCGCATCTTTGGCCACCGCATCTTTAACCGTTTTAGCCCGATCGGCCGCTGAAATTCCGGTGGTCACGCCTTCCGCAGCTTCGATAGAAACCGTAAAGTTAGTCGCATAAGGTGCGTTATTTTTGTCGACCATAAGTGGCAGGTTCAGTTGTTTACAACGCTCTTCCGTTAACGTCAGGCAAATCAAACCGCGGCCGTAGCGTGCCATAAAATTAACCGCTTCGGGTGTAACACAGTCCGCTGCGATAATTAAATCACCTTCATTTTCACGGTCTTCGTCATCCATCAGGATAACCATTTTGCCCTGACGAATATCTTCAATAATTTCTTCTGTGGTATGCAGTGACATAGTTACCCTTATTTTTGTTCCTGTTTTGGCGTCGCAATAATACGATTATCGCTGCCAATAGTGCGCCGATCTGTGATGATAAATTGCGGCGCTTGAGACAGTTCTGTAAATTCCCCGAGCTCCAAAGCAGCCCTGGCAGTCGGGCCTAATAGCTGCGTGGATTGATATAAAAATAGTTGCTGCACCAGCTGTTGTTGCAACAACGCACCGGCCAGGCTCGCACCACATTCAGTCCAGACTAAATTAACCTCGCGCAGCGCCAGCTCCAGCATGGCATCATGTAAATCTATTTTATTATCAGCGCTCTTTTTAACGATGACCTGGTGACAATGCGGGTGGCGGCTGGCATTAGCCTCAGTATGGCGTATTAACCATACCGGTGCCTCCGAGGCAAATAATTGCAAATCGTCATGAATACGATTCTGGCCGTCAATGACTACCCGAATCGGCTGTTTTAGCGGCGTCGGCAGCTCTCTCGTCGCCGGCCACTGTTCTGCCCGCACCGTTAACCTTGGATTATCTGCCAGTACCGTATCAGCACCGGTCAAAATTGCATCGGCCTGGGCACGCCAAAATTGTACATCTGAGCGCGCGGCCGCTGAGGTAATCCACTGACTTTTGCCATTGGCTAATGCGGTTCTGGCATCTAACGACGTTGCCATTTTTAATCGTAACAGCGGCAATTGGGTCGTCATGCGGTGAATAAAACCCGGATTTAAGGCTTTAGCGGCGTCCTCTAACACACCAACCTGCACTTCAATGCCGGCCTTCCGCAAATTGGCAATACCTGTTCCCGCAACCTGCGGGTTAGGATCCTGCATCGCCACCACCACACGCTTAACCTGAGCATCAATCAATGCATTAACGCACGGTGGGGTGCGGCCAAAGTGACTGCAGGGTTCAAGGGTGACATAAGCGGTAGCACCTTTCGCCTCGACGCCGGCCGCAGTGATGGCATTCACCTCGGCATGAGCTTGCCCGGCTTTTTGGTGCCAGCCTTCGCCGACAATACGGTTATTTTGCGTTAATACACAACCGACTGCTGGATTTGGCGACGTGGTCAGGATGCCGCGACGTCCGAGTTCCAGCGCCCGATGCATCATCTGGTGGTCAAGCTGACTTTGCTCGCTAATCATTAAGGCGCGCTATCTCCTCGCCAAACTCGCGAATATCCTCAAACGAGCGATAGACAGAAGCAAAGCGAACATAAGCCACTTTATCAATTTGCTTAAGGTTATCCATTACCTGATTACCAATGAAGTCGCTACTGATTTCGCGTTCACCGGTAGCACGTATGGCTGACTTAATTTTATTAATCGCCTGTTCCATCAGTTCCAGGCTTACCGGACGTTTTTCCAGTGCCCTTAGCAAGCCGTTGCGAAGTTTATCTTCGTTAAAAGGTTCCCGGCTGCCGTCAGATTTGATCACGCGCGGCATAATCAACTCAGCTGTTTCGAACGTAGTAAAACGCTCCTTGCAGTGATTACACTCGCGCCGCCGGCGCACCGATGCTCCATCCGCGACCAGTCGCGAATCAATCACTTTTGTGTCTTGGGTGCCGCAAAATGGACAGTGCATCGGTGTTCTCCGTTTAGCTTGCCGCGTTATTTATAAACCGGAAAATTTGCACACAGCGCTTTAACCTGCTCACGCACTGCGTTGATCGTGTCTTCGTTGTTAATATCGTCTAAGACATCACAAATCCAGTTTGCCACCTGTTTTGCCTCAGCATCTTTAAAACCGCGACGGGTAATGGCCGGTGTTCCCAGACGTAACCCTGAGGTCACAAACGGCGACCGCGGGTCATTAGGCACAGCATTTTTATTGACCGTGATAAACGCACGACCTAAGGCCGCATCAGCATCTTTACCGGTGATATCCTTATCGATCAAATCGACCAGGAACAGATGATTCTGAGTACCGTTTGAAACAATTTTATAACCACGCTGCTGCAGTGTTTCGACCATCACGTTGGCATTTTTCAGCACCTGCTCTTGATAGCTCTTAAACTCAGGCTGCAAGGCTTCTTTGAATGCGACCGCTTTAGCCGCAATCACGTGCATCAGTGGACCACCCTGATTGCCCGGGAATACCGCACTGTTCAATTTCTTGTGCAGTTTTTCGTCGTCTTTACCCGACAAAATCAGGCCGCTACGCGGTCCGGCTAACGTTTTGTGTGTGGTGGTGGTGACCACGTCTGCGAATGGTATTGGGCTAGGATAAACACCTGCGGCAACCAAACCGGCAACGTGTGCCATATCAACCAATAAATAGGCGCCGACTGCATCAGCAATTTCGCGAAAACGCTGCCAGTCGACAATACCGGAATAGGCTGAAAAACCTGCAACAATAACTTTAGGCTGGTGTTCTTTAGCTAAACGCTCAACTTCTTCGTAATCAATTTCGCCAGTCTCTTCGGAAAGACCATAAGCCACCGCGTTATAGAGTTTGCCCGAGAAGTTAACACTTGAACCGTGAGTTAAGTGGCCACCATGCGCCAGGCTCATACCCAGAAAAGTATCACCGGCTTCCATCAACGCCATAAACGCAGCCGTGTTGGCTTGTGAACCCGAGTGCGGTTGTACGTTAGCGTACTTGGCGCCGAATAGCTCTTTGGCGCGCTCAATCGCCAGGTCCTCTACGATATCAACGTATTCACAGCCACCATAGTAGCGTTTATGCGGATAACCCTCGGCATACTTATTCGTTAACTGCGAGCCTTGAGCTTCCATCACACGCTGGCTGGTGTAGTTTTCTGATGCGATCAGTTCAATGTGTTGCTCCTGACGCTCGACTTCTTTGCTCATAGCGTCCCAAAGTTCAGCATCAAATTCAGCGATATTGTGTTGCGATTTTTGCATTACAGCTCCCACTTAACGGTTTGCGATGGCTAACTTCCATCATGACTGCGAATCTTAACGACTCAATAGTGCCGCCATTTTAACCTAAAACGACAACTAATGCCTAGTTAGACTCATCAAACAAATTTGGGCATTTACCCCATTTGGCATTAAACTAGGGACAACTTTTTACAGCAATGCAAGGATTGTTCGTCGCATGGCGCAATACATTTATTCTATGTCGCGGGTGAGCAAGGTTGTTCCCCCCAAAAAGACGATTCTAAAAGATATTTCATTATCATTTTTCCCGGGCGCTAAAATCGGCGTACTCGGTTTAAACGGTGCTGGTAAATCAACGCTACTGCGCATTATGGCCGGCGTTGATCAGGACTTTGAGGGCGAAGCGCGCCCGCTAGCCGGTATTAAAATTGGCTATCTGCCGCAAGAGCCGCAGCTGGACGAAGAAAAAACCGTAAAAGCAACGGTTGAAGAAGCCGTTGCCGATGTTAAAGAGGCGCTAACCCGGCTGGATGAGATTTACGCTGCCTATGCGGATGAAAACGCTGACTTTGACGCACTATCAAAAGAACAAGGCGAGTTAGAGGCATTATTGCAGGCGAAAGACGGCCACAATATTGATAACATTCTGGAGCGTGCAGCGGATGCCCTGCGGTTACCACAATGGGATGCTAAAATTGGCAACTTATCCGGTGGTGAACGTCGCCGCGTAGCCATTTGCCGCCTGCTGCTGTCCAAACCTGACATGTTGTTGCTGGACGAACCAACTAACCACTTAGATGCTGAATCTGTAGCCTGGCTGGAGCGCTTCCTGCACGATTACAACGGTACCGTGGTAGCCATTACCCACGACCGTTATTTCCTCGACAATGTTGCCGGCTGGATCCTGGAGCTGGACCGTGGTTATGGCATCCCCTGGGAAGGCAACTACTCCAGCTGGCTGGAGCAAAAAGAGAAACGCCTGGAACAGGAAGAGCGCCAGGAAAAAGCGCGCCAACGCACCATCAAACAAGAGCTGGAGTGGGTACGCACTAACCCGAAAGGCCGCCAGGCTAAAAGCAAGGCACGTCTTAACCGCTTTGAAGAATTGCAAAGCGGTGATTACCAAAAACGTAACGAAACTAACGAACTGTTCATTCCGCCCGGTCCACGCTTGGGTGATAAAGTTATCGACGTTAACGGTATTAGCAAAGCCTACGAAAACCGTCAGCTTATCGACAACCTGAGCTTTAGCGTACCGAAAGGCGCTATCGTCGGTATCATTGGTCCAAACGGTGCCGGTAAATCAACCTTATTCCGCATGATCAATGGTCAGGAACAACCGGATAGCGGCTCCATCGAGATAGGTGAAACCGTTGAATTAGCCAGCGTTGATCAGTTCCGCGATGACATGGATGACAGCAAAACGGTATTCCAGGAAATCACCGACGGTAACGATATCCTTAAAATTGGTAACTTTGAAGTTAATGGCCGCGCCTACGTTGGTCGCTTTAACTTCCGCGGTACCGACCAGCAAAAACGTATTGGTGAGTTGTCGGGTGGTGAGCGCAACCGCGTCCACTTGGCTAAGTTATTGCGAGCGGGTGGCAACGTGCTGTTGCTGGATGAGCCAACCAACGACCTCGATGTCGAAACCTTACGCGCGCTGGAAGAAGCGATTCTGGAATTCCCGGGTTCAGTCATGGTCATCTCGCACGACCGTTGGTTCCTTGACCGTATCGCAACCCATATTCTGGATTACCGTGACGAAGGCGAAGTGGTCTTCTACGAAGGTAACTACAGTGACTATGAAGCCTACATGAAAGATAAGTTCGGTGAGCAGGCAATGGAGCCACACCGCATTAAATATAAGCCGATTGGTTAATTAAGCGCTATTCACAGCGGCTGTGGCAACCAGGCCACGCCGCTGTCTTCACAAAACCACTGTGCTTTTATGCCAAACACCTGCGCTAAATTATCATCTGATAACACCTTAGCCGGCGCGCCAACGTCAATCAATTTGCCTTCGTTTAATAACACCAACTGATCACAAAAACGTGCCGCTAGTGGCAAATCATGCAGACAGCAAAGTACCAACTGGCCCTGGCCGCTGCGTTGTTGCAGTAATTGCATAGTATGTAGCTGATGATTAATATCCAGCGCACTGGTCGGCTCATCGCACAATAACAATTTCGGTTGTCCGACTAACGCCCGTGCCAGCAGTGCGCGTTGCTGCTCGCCACCCGATAAAGTAGATAATGCACGCGCTGACAAGTCCACTAAGTCACATTCAGTGACGACCTGGTCAATCCTAAGCTGTTGCTCGCTGCTGCTCAGCCGGTGCTGCAATAAACCAATTTTTATCAATTCAATAACGCTGACATCCCACTGCGGCTGTTCCCGTTGCGGTAAGTAAGCCATAACTTCAGCTTTTTGCCGGGCAGACATTTGCTGCATCGGCTGCTGGTCGATAGCAACGTGACCCGTGGCAGGCGTCAACAGCCCGGCGATAGCTTTTAGCAAACTACTCTTGCCGGCTCCATTGGCACCGATAACACCAACTAACTGTCCGCTGTGCAGGGTTAGATTGATACTCTGCAGCC
Organism: Idiomarina sp.; assembly: GCF_019431395.1. Taxonomy (NCBI): domain Bacteria; kingdom Pseudomonadati; phylum Pseudomonadota; class Gammaproteobacteria; order Alteromonadales; family Idiomarinaceae; genus Idiomarina; species Idiomarina sp. The sequence continues at coordinate 302,294 of NZ_CP080268.1, read as the reverse complement.
GCGGTGCCGACAAGCCCTCTACACGAATATCGGAAAGTTCGAGTAACGCCATATCAAATGACCTGCTGTCGATATTGACGCATCAATAGCGCAATCAGCAGCGGCGCCCCCACTAATGCAGCGACTATACCGACGGGCAGTTCGCGCGGCCCACTGATCACGCGCGTGATAATATCCATACTCAATAGCAACAAGGCACCGGCAGGCGCACTTAACCACAGCACTCGCTGTGGGTGCTGCTCACCCAACAAACGAATACAATGGGGCGCCAGCAAACCGATAAAGCCGATGATACCTGCACTGACCACGCTACCGGCCACCAGTAGCGCGACAGCCAGTAAAATCATATTGCGCTGGCTGACCAGCTTAAAACCCAGCGTTGCAACCGTCTGCTCGGATAAGGTTAAGGCGGTCAATAAATGGCGGGCACTGGCAAGTAGCGCCACACCAAGCACCAGGCAAGGGAGCAATAACAATAAATGTGACCAACTGCGGTTCGCGAGTGTACCCAGGGTCCACAAACTCCATTCCTGAAACGCGAATGGATTGGGTGCCAGATACAGAATAAGCCCCATCAGCGCGGCAGCCAGTGATGACACCGCTACGCCGGCCAAAATAACCCGGTAAACATCGTGTTGTCGCCACGCCAACAACAAAATCACCAGCAACCCGAGTAAGCCGCCGGCAAGCGCCACCAGCGGTAATAAAAAAGAGGACATTCCCAGCATACCAAAATATAAAACGGCAACCGTGGTCAGCGCTGACATTGACGAAACACCAATGAGCCCCGGCTCTGCCAGTGGGTTACGCAGTAGCAGCTGTAACGTCGCTCCGGCAAGCCCCAGTGCCATGCCATTGCCGATAACAAGAAGCCAACGAGGCAGTCGAATATCCAGCAGTATGGTTTTCTGTAACTGACTTAACTCGGTAATTTGCAACGTTACCGGCCCCTGGCTAAGGTGCCAGGCACTCAATAAAATAAAGCTGAACGCTAGGATCAGCCAACGGCTGTCAGGTAGTCGGGTCATGGCTAACTCGTTGTTGTTGAACTTGTTCCAAAGCATCCAGATACAGCCCTATGTTAACTACGGGGCATGCCGCTTTATCACTATCGATGACGGTAACGCGTTGTTGTTGCAGCCACTGCTTAAGCAGTGGGTGGTGGCGCCAGCTATTGGCCAGGGCAAAGCTATTTTCGCTAAACCCCTCTAAAATCACAGTATCCGGTTGCCATTGCAGCAATTGCTCCAGCTGCAGGGCAACAAGCCCACTCCCTTCGGCTGCACTCAGATTCTGCCAGCCGGCCTGATTAATTAATGTATCTGCCCAGCTGCCTTCACCCCAGCTCCACTGATTCGGCATAACAAAAACCACCTGTTGTGGCTGACTCTTCAGGCGTGCCAGCTGAACCCGTGTTTTAGCTGCGTGTTGACTGACCTGTTCTTCCAGCCCCAGCTCAATCAGCTGTTGCCGCCAGCGCTTATAATCAGCCCAACTCTGCGGTTGAGCTAAGCGCGTGACTTGCGTGTATTCGCGCAATTGCTTAACCAGGCGGGGATCAGTAAATGCGGTGGCGATAACCCGCGAGGGCTGCAGCGCTAATATAGACTCCAGCGTGCCGTTGTGAGCAGTAACGTGGGCTGCTGTTGTTTTTAGCAGCGGCTCGGCAGCGCTCAGGTAAGTAATCCCAACCAGTTGTTGCGGCGCCCATCGCAACAGCAACTGATCAACACATTGATTGAGCGATACCCAGCGCTGTTGCTGCGCTATGCTGGTGTCGGTTGTAACAACCAACAGCAGCGCCAGCAATCCGTATCGTTTAAATCGCATCCAGCGCTTCTTGTAAGTTTTTAACACCGACGACAGTCATGCCCTCAGGCGCATTTTTCGGTTTATTTGCCAGTGGTACAATCGCCTTTTTAAAGCCATGTTTAGCCGCTTCGTTCAGCCGCTCCAGGCCGTTGGGTACGGGCCGTATTTCGCCCGCCAGGCCCACTTCGCCAAACACAATTAGCTCGCGCGGCAGCGGTTCACCTTTAAAACTCGACACAATGGCCAACAGTAACGCCATATCCGCTGAGGTTTCGGTTACTTTTACGCCACCGACAACGTTCACAAACACGTCTTGATCAGAAATTTGCAAGCCGCCGTGACGATGCAATACCGCTAACAACAGCGCTAACCGCGTTGGTTCCAAACCTACTGCAACCCGGCGCGGATTGGCCAATGCCGAATAATCGACCAAGGCCTGGATTTCTACCAGTAGTGGCCGCGTGCCTTCCCATACCACCATAACAACTGAACCATTGCCCTGTTCTTCGCCACGTTGCAGGAAAATAGCTGAGGGGTTGGATACTTCTTTAAGGCCGCTGCCGGTCATTGCAAAAACACCCAGTTCGTTAACCGCGCCAAAGCGATTTTTGGTACCCCGCAAGGTGCGGTAACGTGAATCTGACGAGCCATCAAGAATAACCGAACAGTCGATGCAATGCTCCAGCACCTTAGGCCCGGCCAGACTGCCGTCTTTGGTAACATGACCCACCATAATAATGGCAACGCCATTTTGTTTCGCATAACGCGTCAAAAACGCGGCTGTTTCGCGCACTTGCGAGACACTGCCGGGAGCTGACGTGACATCCGACAGGTGCATGACCTGTATCGAGTCAATCACCATCACTTCAGGCTTTTCCTGATCCGCTAACTGACAAATGGTTTCCACCGAGGTTTCGGCCAGCATGCGCAGCTTATCCATCGGCAGCGACAGCCGCTGAGCGCGCATCGCGACCTGTTGCAACGACTCTTCGCCAGTAACATATAGGGTGCGTTTACCTTCGGCCAGGCGGCACAAGGTTTGAAGTAACAGCGTACTCTTACCAGCGCCGGGCGAGCCACCGATTAAAATAGCAGACCCCGGCACCACGCCGCCGCCCAGTACCCGATCAAATTCTTTAAAGGTGGTGCTAAAACGCGGTACTTCTTGCAGTGACACTTCGTTAAGGGTTTGCACACGCGCCTGTGTGGCGCCGGCAAAGCCGCTACGCTCGGCCACCCGCGGATGCGTTTTAGGATTACTCAGGCGTACTTCAGTCAGACTGTTCCAGGCTTTACACTCCGTGCATTGCCCCAGCCAACGCGGAAAGTCTGCACCACAGTCATTACATACATACGCCGTTTTTGTTTTTGCCATTACCCGCCAACTCGTTCTATGATGCTAAATAAAGTCATCTATTATAAGAATAAAATACCATAATGCCGAATGCCCATTTTGAGCAACTCATCGAACAATTAAAACCTGTTGTGAATGAGCCCGACTTCGATAAAATTTTTCGTGCCTTAACCGAGGGCGAAGATGGGCCTACTCGTTTTCAGTTAAAAATGGAGCTGCGCCGTTTAGCTTCGCCCTGTCTGCTGACGGTTGATTTGCGTAATCGCGTTAGCGGTCGCTGTGAACCTTATGACTTTTTAGGCCGCCGTCATTACCTGGATGAAGTAGCAAAAGACATTTTTGAACGTGGTTTACGCATTTATAACGGCGTTTTTACTCAGGACACCTACGAGCAAATTCTCACTGCCGAAAACAACAACCGTGTGATTCAGGAAAAAGAGCGCGAACAGGCCTTAGAGCGAAAAAATCAACATGCTGAGCGAGTTGCGACGCGCGAAGAGTATACCGCAGATGACGAAATCCAGTCACCCTATCTAGTCGATACCTTCCACTTTGGCGATTATCCCTATCGCGCTGAAGAACGGATGAACTTTAGCGTTGAAGTACGCCTGGAAGACGACCAGCTAACCAGTAAAAAGGCGATTACCAGTGATATTTCAGTTACCGGCTTAAGAGTTCGCGTGGATGTTGCCTGGCAGAAAAAAACCGGCGACAAACTGAATGTTTATTTTACCGGCTTAGCCAAAGAGTTTACGCTGGATCCCCAAATGGCTATTCCATACACCATCGTAGCCGTGCAGCGCCAGGGGGATAAAACCTACCTCAGTTTAAATCGCTCAAGTGAGTTTAGCTCCGATTCGTTGGATAAGTTCCTCAAGCAGTTTATTAATGGCTACAAAAAACGTTACCGCGTGAATATCGATAATACTTATCACGCGTTGATGAATAAGGGACATGAGCAGTTTCTGATGCCGCGGCTGGGGGTATTGCCACTTTATTTTGCTTACCGTGACAAGCAGCTACAAGCCGATTACGTTCTGACCACCGATAATAACCGTCATATCATTGAAGACTGGATTAACGAGCACAACCAGATCTCGATTGGTTCACTTTTTAACCCCAGACGCTCGGCACATTTTATTAAGCGTTTAGCTGAACACCCCGAAGCCAGCGTAACCTTCTTGACCTTTAGCATTACCGCCCGCGGCAAAATCTACTACTACTCGGCGCTGGCGGAAGAGCTTTTAAAAAACGACTTGTGGGACACCTTTGTCAATTTTGCCGCGCAGAAGTCGTCTTTCCGGGTTTATCAGTTCCGCTTGCGTAAACTTGACCCTGAGCAAGCCTGGCAGCCGCAAGCGGTGCCACTTGAGGTACAAATTCCATTTCGGCTAAATCCGCCCAGTCCACGCGTAAAACAGGCACTGGCGCCTCTCAATTATTTAGGTACCTTAACCGATGTTACCGACAGCATGCGGCAATTTGCAGGCAATGAATTTGATAAGAGCCAGGTCAAAGCATTAAAAGTATTTTTGCATCCTCCGGCTGTTCCTATTCGCACCAAAGACGTGCGGCTAGAGTTTGTCGACTTGCGTAAAGAACAACGTTTTAGTTATCGCAGCCGTTGCCGACTGCGCATTGGTAAGACGATTCGCGAAGGCATGATTCTGGACCTCTCAGTGCATGGATTAAAAGTGCAACTCGACGATGCTGTCGATACGCAGGTCAATGATACGGTGTTGCTTTCGTTGACCGGTTTCGAGAAAAAACACACAAAATCCAGCCTGCGCGATATTCCATACCTTGTAGTAAACAGTGACGCTAGCAAGACAACGCTCAACCTTAAAATCCCTAAACCAAAAACCGATGACAAAAAACAAAGCCACGCTGGTGCTGAGTTTTTCCAGTTTTTGATTAAAGAACATCGAGATCAACTCAAGCTGCTGCACGAAAACACTTCGTTGAATGGTATCGAACTTTGCCTGCGCAACCTCTACTGCGCCGCACCGCCGTCCGTTCCCCTGTATTTGTATCAGAACAAAAAACGACAGGTCACCTTGCGCCGCGCTGGCGTGTCGTCGTGGCGTTCCGGCTGGGCCAGACTACTGGCCAACCTACCCGGCAGTGGCGCTGACAATCTGAACATTCAGCCAGTATTGCGCGGTAGCAGTCTCAATACTGAAATATTACCCCCATTACAAGCGCTGAGCCGCTCCGACCGGCCACTCAAAAAACTGTTGTTGGTTAAGTTATATCAGGACCAGGACGAGAGCGTTCTGCAAACTCAGTGGCAGACGTTTGACTCATTAGACACTGCAACCATATTGTCGTTTGCGGACCAGTGTCTGCCCGACGCCGTGTTTTTTGCCGTGCAAGTCGAATTAAGCCGCACCGGGCGGCCGGATATTCAATTTGTTCAGGCCGAAATGAGTTATTTATCACAATATGCCTCGCACCGCGCTAACGAGCTAGAGGAAGAGTTGTGGCAGGTTTACGCGGTCGCCGACACCCACGATATAACAGCAGAGGTGTTAAAGTTTGCCGATGTCAGCCTGGAAAACATCAAACAGCAGCAGCAGCGACTTAACTCCTGGCTGTCAGCTGATTAACCCAAGTTTTTTCAGTTCGGGCAGCAGCAGGCTTAAATCAGGCTGCTCGATGCAGATATCCGCAACCCTGCGTAGCGCCGGTTTCGCACAAAATGCGACCCCCAGATCGGCAGCCTCCAGCATCGCAATGTCGTTGGCACCGTCACCCACTGCCACAACATGCGCTGCCTGCTGCTTTAATCGCGATACCTGCATTGCTTTATAGTTAGCATCGACTACCGGTTCACCAACATCACCCGTCAGCGTCATAGCTTGTGTCACTAATACATTGGCATAATACTCATCCAGCTTCAGGGCTGCGGCAACACGCTCGGCAAACCATTCGAAACCGCCGGAAACCAGCACCGTGCGCCAGCCGGCCTGCTGCAATGTGCTAATTAATAGTTCTGCTCCTGCGGTCAGGGGCAACGGATTAAAGATTTTTTCGAACTCGTTCACTGACACGCCTTTTAAGCAGGCGACTCGCTCGCGTAAACTCTGTTCGAAGTCTAGTTCGCCGCGCATCGCTCGCTCAGTAATTGCAGCGACTTGCGCACCTGCCCCTGTTAAAGCGGCAATTTCATCGATACACTCTATTTGAATTAAGGTAGAATCCATGTCAAAGACGATGACATTATCGGCTCGCGAATTGGCCATTTATAACTCCGGTAGGCTAGTAACATTATGCTAAAAGTGATGTTCAACAAAGGAATAACAGCGCTGCTTAACCCGGCAACACAAACCCGGGCGTGGGTGCGACTAATCACCAAACGGTTATTGCGCCTGGCAGTTGCTGCTGCGTTATTGTTGGTCATTTACAATGTATGGAATATTGCCAGTTTGAAGTCACAACAGCAACTTACCCAGCATACCCGTCATTTAGCGCAATTGTTGTTATCGCAAGTAGAACATCAAACGCTGCAGTTGCTGCGGCAACAAGATGAACAAGCGCTTGCTGAAACTGCGCAACACCTGCAACAGCACGCCGAAGTTGTGGCCGTAGTTATCCGTAGTCCGTTGGGCGAATCAATAGCTGCCAGCGGCAGTTATGATAGCGTCATCGACTGGCCCGCTGATGCACCGGCAACGCCCTGGTTTATGACCAGAGAATTGCGGGTAGATGGCGAAACGCTGGGCTATCTGCAGGTTACCTTTGATCAGGCCAAATTATTGCAGGGGAGCACCCTTGCTCACGATGGACTGATGCAACAGGGCCGGGTACTGCTGCTACTTGCCATGTTGGCCGGGGTGTTTATTATGTTGGGCTTTAACCGTATTCGTGACCGCTTTTGGCAACGCAATATTAATGCGTTACAACGAAAATAACCGCTTTGTATTCGTGTAGGTAATGCTTGCCACCTCTGCTTGCTCGCACTGCTTAAGTTCTGCCAGCGCAGCTAAGGCGTCAACGAGCCGCGCCGGCTCATTACGCTGCCCCTGGTAGCCACACATAGGCATATCGGGACTATCGGTTTCGAGCACCATCGCATCCAGCGGCAAACGCTTAATGGCGTCACGTGTTTTGTTCGCCCGCGGATAGGTGATAGTTCCGCCGATCCCCAGATAATAGCCTTGATCGACCCATGCACGGCCTTGTTCATAGCTCCCGGAGAATGCATGTATTACACCGCGCTCTGGCCCCGACTCACGAACCAGTTTAAGCAATTTATCGAGCGTTTTTCGGTGGTGTAAAATGACCGGCAGGCGAGCATCCTTAGCCAGTCGCAGCTGCTCACGCAGCAACACTAACTGTAAATCCATATCAGCACACTCGGCATCTAAACCGATTTCGCCAACCGCGCGCAGCCGAGGGTCATTGCCACACCGATCGAGCTGTGCAATCAATTCATCGATGTGTTCGGCATGATGCTGCTGGATAAAATACGGGTGCAGTCCGAGCGCATAATATCCACCGTCTATGCTACCCGCCATCGAGATCAGCTTTGACCACTGACTGGCGCAAACACCCAACAGCATAAATTTTTCGACAGCCGCTGCGCGGGCATTCTCAATAACCAGCCCCCGGTCCTCGTCAAAGACATCGAAATCCAGATGGCAGTGACTGTCGAATAATTGCATTCGCCGTTAGTGCTCGCGCGTGTGGCTGAAGGTAATATCCGGATAACGCTCCTGCGCCAGTGACAAATTCACCATGGTCGGCGCGATATAACTCAGGTTGTCGCCGCCATCCAGCGCCAGGTTGGCTTCCGCCTTGCGACGGAACTCGTCAACTTTACGCTCGTCACCGGTTACCCAGCGTGCCGTTGCTACGTTAATATTTTCGTACATAGCATCCACTTTATACTCGGTACGCAAGCGGTGTACGACAACGTCAAACTGCAGCACACCTACCGCACCAACAATAAGATCATTGCTGATCAAGGGTCTGAACACCTGTACGGCACCCTCTTCGGATAACTGCACCAGGCCTTTTAACAACTGCTTTTGCTTAAGCGGATCTTTAAGACGAATACGGCGGAACAACTCCGGCGCAAAGTTCGGAATACCGCTGAACTTGAAGTCTGCATTAGCGGTAAAGGTATCGCCAATTTGAATGGTGCCGTGGTTATGCAAGCCAATGATATCGCCGGGGTAGGCCTCTTCAACATGCTCGCGGTCACCGGCTAAAAAGGTCAGCGCATCACTTATACGCACGTCTTTACCGGTCCGTACCTGACGCATTTTCATGCCTTTTTCATACTTACCGGAAACAATCCGCAAAAACGCAACGCGGTCGCGGTGACGCGGATCCATATTCGCCTGGATCTTAAAAATAAAGCCGGAAAAGTCGCTATTGTCAGCACTGACCAACTCACCTTCGTTGGTCTCACGCGGCTGCGGTTGTGGTGCCCAGTCGACCAAGCCATCCAACATGTGATCGACACCAAAGTTACCCAGCGCGGTACCAAAATAGACCGGAGTTAATTCACCGGCTAAAAACAACTCTTTGTCGAACTCATTAGACGCGCCCTTTACCAGCTCGATTTGTTCACGCAACTCTTCAGCCCAAACACCGAGTCGCTCGTCCAGCTCCGGGTTATCCAGACCTTTAATTACGTCAACTTCCTGAATTCGGTGGCCTTGCCCGGTTTTGTATAAAACCGTCTCATCGTTCAGTAAGTGGTATACGCCTTTAAAATTTTTGCCCGAGCCGATCGGCCAGGTAATGGGCGCACACATAATTTTTAGCACATCCTCGACTTCGTCCAACAACTCCAGCGGATCGCGGATATCACGGTCAAGTTTGTTCATAAAGGTAATGATGGGCGTATCACGCAGGCGAGTTACTTCCATTAATTTAATGGTTCGGTCCTCAACACCTTTAGCGCCATCAATAACCATCAAGCATGAATCGACAGCCGTCAATGTGCGGTAGGTGTCTTCGGAGAAGTCCTCGTGCCCCGGCGTATCCAGCAGGTTGACCAAGCGATCACGATAAGGAAACTGCATCACCGAGGTGGTTACCGAGATACCCCGCTCCTGCTCCATTTCCATCCAGTCAGATTTAGCATGTTGGCCTGACTTCTTGCCTTTTACCGTGCCCGCCTTTTGGATTTGTTGACCATGCAACAAAACTTTTTCGGTGATGGTCGTTTTACCTGCATCGGGGTGAGAGATAATGGCGAAAGTTCGACGTTTGGCGACTTCGTCCGCGATTTTCTTACTGCGTGCTTCTGACATGGAGCTACTCTAGTTTCGTTGCGCTAAGTGTAATGCCCGTTATTTTCGCTGATTTACTAAGGATTAACAACGTTATGGCCGATAAAGGATTTATTCACTACGCTTAAACAAACTACATTTAACGTAGTTGTAAACTTAACTATGCAAATGTCTAGCTGCTATTCGAATGCAGTTGTATTAGACTCGCGCGCTTGCTGACTTGTTGCCGGAGCTCAAATGAACCTCACCATCAAAGCTAAAGTTTTTTTACTGGCGTTAGTGCCTCCCGTCCTCATTGCAGTGTTTTTAACCTGGTTCAATGTTTCACAGTCCAATGACATCGGTCGTTCCGCTGTTACTGATTTTAAACAGCAAATGGAACAAGACGCTGAAAACGCTCTATCTAACTATTTGCAGCTCGCCATGAGTTCGATTGAGCATCTGGTTAACGACACCTCGTTAGGCTCTTTGCAGGAGCGGCAACAGCGAGCAAAACAGATTCTGCGCCAACTGCGTTTTGATGATTCCGGCGATGTCGGCTATCTGTTTGTCTATGACACCGAAGGCGTCAGCATCGCACACGGTGTTAACCAGTCACTGGAAGGCAAGAATCTTTATGATTTTCAGGACCCCAACGGCACCTACCTTATTCGTGAGTTAATTGACGCAGCACAAGCCGGTGGTGGTTACGTTAATTATGGCTGGCAGAACAACCAGGATAGCGTCGCACCCAAGCTGGGCTATGCGCAATTACTGGAAGACTGGGGCTGGGTCATTGGCACCGGTTTTTGGATAGAAGGGTTAGAGCGTCAGGCAAATACGTTAGAAAACAACGTTGAGGACGCCATTAGTTCTGCATTAATTCAGACCATAATTGCGTCTTTGATCGCCTTGGCCATTATAGCAGCACTGGCTTTATTTGTTGTACGCAGTATCACACGACCATTGGCCAATGCGTTATCCGCTATGGACGATATCGCCAAGGGTGATGGCGATCTTAGCCGCCGGCTAAGTACCGATAGTGACGACGAGATGGCCGAGCTGGGTCAGGCATTTAATTACTTTGCTGATCAAGTTGCCGATATGGTTAATCAAATCCGTCATTCTGCAGTGTCCGTTAACCAATCCACGCAGCGCCTGGATGGCGTACTGCAGCGTGCCCGCAGCGGCGTTAACGAACAACAACAAGAAAGCGAACAAGTTGCTACTGCGGTTAATGAATTAGCGGCTGCCTCGCATCAGGTCGCGCAAAGTGCCGGCGAAGCCTCACATGCCGCCGAACAGGCTGAGCAATTAGTTCACAGTGCGAATGAGTTGCTGGGTCGAGCAGTCAGCGTGATCAATGGTTTGGCAACGCAAGTTGAACAAGGTAATCAGTCCGTCGAGCGGCTTGCTGATCAGTCAGCACAAATAGGCAGTGTGTTGGATGTAATTCGGGGCATTGCTGACCAGACTAATTTACTCGCCCTGAACGCAGCCATTGAGTCGGCACGAGCCGGTGAAGCCGGTCGAGGCTTTGCAGTCGTTGCTGATGAAGTACGTACGCTGGCCAAGCGAACCCAGGACAGCACCCACGAAATAGAAACCATGATTGAAAAGCTGCAGCAGGGTTCTGCGGATGTGTCTGCCGTTATGGATGCAATAAAACAAGGCAGTAACACCAGTGTTAAAGAGGCAGCAGAAGTTGAAGAAGCTTTGCGCCAGGTATTAGCCTCGGTTAATACTATCAATACCCAAAACGCGCAGATCGCAACGGCAGCCGAAGAGCAAACCTCGGTATCAGAAACGATTAATCAAAATATGACCAAAATTGTTGATATCGCTACCGATACTGCCGCCGGCACCGAACAAGCCGGCGACCATATGCGCGAACTGGTCGATACCGCGAAACAGCTTGAGGCAACAGTGCATCGCTATCGTATCGATTAATTTGGGTTAGTTACGGTCTAACACCATGGCACAACCTTCTTCCATTGGTGTTAGGCCGAATAGCTCACACAAGGTTTGTCCCAGATCAGCAAACGAATCACGAGCACCGTAACTGCCCTTTTTAAGCATCTCGCCGGCCATTAAAAATGGCACAAATTCACGCGTGTGGTCAGTTCCCTGCCAGGTGGGATCGCAGCCGTGGTCAGCAGTCAGCACTAATAAATCGTCGCCGCGCATGGCGTCAAGCAGCTGCGGTAAGCGGGCATCAACTTTTTCTAACTCGTTGGCATAGCCTGCGGTATTACGACGATGTCCATAGACCGAGTCAAAATCGACCAGATTGGTGAAGATCAAGCTATTGTCCGGCGCTGACTCCATCGCTGCTAGTGTTTCGTCCAGTAAGGCGTCGCTGCCCGCTGCTTTGATGGTTTTACTGACGCCGCGATGGGCGAAAATATCTGCGATTTTACCAATGGCGATGACTTGTCCCTTGGCAGCAGTCAATTTATCCAGCACGGTTGGCTTGGGCGGCTCAACTGCGTAGTCTTTACGGTTGTGAGTGCGCTCAAAATTATCTGCCTTGTCACCAACGAAGGGGCGCGCAATCACCCGCCCGATATTATATTCGTCTAGCAATTCGCGGGCGATCTCACAAACTCCATACAAACGCTGCAGACCAAAATGCTGTTCATGTGCGGCAATCTGAAACACCGAATCAGCTGAGGTGTACACGATCGGCTTACCACTACTTATGTGAGCTTCTCCCAATTCGCTTAATATGGTGGTACCCGACGCATGGCAATTACCTAAAACCCCCGGCAGCTCCGCTCGTTCAATTAACTCATCAAGCAGTTCGCGAGGGAATGATTGGTCCGGCTTGGCAAAGTATCCCCAGTCAAAATGTACCGGCACACCCATCAGTTCCCAGTGCCCCGACGGTGTGTCCTTACCCGACGAACGCTCTGCTGCCCAGCCAAAACTGAACTCTGCCGTTTTATTCTCGAAGCCCTTTGCCCAGTTTCCGGTTGCGCCGTAATGCGCTTCTGCCAGACCCAACCGGCACAAGTTAGGCAGTACTAACGGCTGCCCCTGCTCGGCTCGATAAGCAGCAATATGCCCAAAGGTATCAGCCCCTTCATCACCAAACTTTTTAGCGTCCGGCGCACTGCCAATACCAAATGAATCTAATACGACCACGATTGCACGGGGCATGGTTAACTCCTGAGATTAACTAATCGTCTGATAAATAACTGGGTTTGCCGCTGGTTGGCTGTCGCCAACCTGATACGCCGATGCTAATTGTCGGGCAGCTTGTTGCCAGCTATCCTCGGTATCAGCGTGGATAAACGCTAGCGGATGATCAGCGCTTAATTGTTCGCCCAAACCCGTTAACTGCGTTAAACCGACCGCAAAGTTTAGCTGGTCGGTGGCGACCCTGCGGCCCCCGCCAAGCTCAACGACTGTCATACCAACTGCACGCGTATCAATGGCATTAACATAACCCCCAGGGCTCAAGCTAGTATCTTTTACCAACAACGGCTTAACTATCTTCGCCTGAGCCAAATGCGCACCCGGCTTATCGAGCAGGTCCTTTGGCCCGCCTAACAGGGCGACCATTTTTGCAAAGCGTTCGGCCGCAGCACCACTTTCAAGCGCCCGGTCAACACGTTGCTCTGCTGCTTCTGTCGTCTGACATAACTTACCTTGTAGCAGCATTTCGACAGCAAGCGCTTTAGTCACTTGATGAAGACGTGAATCGCGATGTGCACCGGTTAAGTAATCAATCGCCAGATTAACTTCAACGGCATTACCGGCCGCACTTGCCAACGGCTCATTCATATCGGTAATAATAGCTGAGGTGCTAACTCCTACGCGATTAGCGACAGAGGTAATGCTCTTCGCCAACTCAATAGCCTGGGCGTGTTCAGCCATAAACGCGCCAGAGCCGGTTTTTACGTCAAGCACTAAGCCATCCAGGCCTTCGGCCAGTTTTTTCGCCAGAATCGAAGCGGTAATTAGCGGCACGGATTCAACCGTGGCGGTAATATCACGCGTCGCATAAAAGCGCTGATCCGCCGGTGCCAGCCGGCCCGTTTGGCCAATGATGGCAACGCCCGCTTCTTTGACCGTGCGCGCAAACAACGCATTGTCCGGCTTAGTCTGGTAGCCGGGAATGGCATCAAATTTGTCCAGGGTGCCGCCGGTGTGACCCAATCCGCGCCCGGAAATCATCGGCACGTAGCCACCACAGGCAGCCACAATAGGCCCCAACATCAGGCTAACCACATCGCCAACACCACCGGTGGAGTGTTTATCCAGTACCGGGCCGTCGAGCGCAGCAGACTGCCAGTCCATAACGTCACCTGAATCACGCATGGCCAGCGTTAGCGTCGCTTTTTCAGGGTCACTCATGCCCTGAAAATAGATCGCCATTGCCATCGCGGCAATTTGCCCTTCGCTAACTGATTCGTCCGTAATCCCCCGAACGAAGGCGTTAATTTGCTCTTCGCTAAGCTGTTTACCGTCACGTTTGGTGCGGATGGCTTCCTGCGCTAAAAACATAAGTTATCCCAATCGTTGCTTAAGATCACTAACCAGGCTACTTGCACCAATACGAAAATGCGATGCGGTTACCCAGTTATTACCCATAATACGTTCAGCCAGCGTAATATAGTTCTCTGCGTCTTCCAACGTACGAATGCCGCCGGCCGCTTTAAAACCACACTCCTGACCGGAGTTTTTAATGGCTGTAAGCATGATTTCAGCGGCTTGTAAGGTCGCGTTTTCAGCCACTTTGCCGGTTGACGTTTTAATAAAATCGGCGCCTCCCTCAATGGACAGCTCGCTTGCTTGTTGAATCAGCGCTGCAGTTTTTAATTCGCCCGATTCAATAATGACTTTTAAATGCGCATTATTGGCACAAACCGTTTTTACTTCTTCAACCAGTTGTTTCGGCAGTTTTGCATCGCCTTGCTGCAAGTTACGGTACGGTAAAACCACGTCAATTTCGTCCGCCCCGACGGCTATAGCCCGCTCTGTTTCGGCCACAGCTCGCGCAATATTGGCATGCCCCTCGGGAAAATTAGTGACCGTTGCCACGGGTAACGACAAACCGCGTGTCGATAACGCTTGTTTGGCCGCCAGGATAAGCTCCGGAAATACACACAGCGCTGCAACCTGGATACCGTGAAAACTTGCGTTATCGGCCAGCTGTTCAATAGATGCCGGCGTATCGTTGTTGTTTAAACTGGTTAAATCAATTAGCGAAGCAACATTAGCGATTTTCTCGCGCATAATAATTCCTTTAAGTTATTCGTTAGGTGCTGTTGCGGCCCAGCGCATCACCAGCGCATCTTCCCGCTGGTTTTTGCCCGGGTAATAATTCGGCCGCCGACCAACCACAGCAAAATTAAGTGACTGATACAGCCCAATGGCAACCGCATTTGATTGTCTGACTTCAAGGAATACCATCAGCGATTGCTGCCGGGCGTAGTTCAACACGTCTTCGAGCAGGCGTTTACCATAACCACTGCCCTGCGCAGACGGCGTTACGGCAATATTGTGCAAGGTTAATTCGTCAGCAATTTGCTGGCATATGCTAAACCCCTGCGGTTGTTGGTTAGCAATTAGCTGACGCCAACGGTAACCCGGGCCAATACTTTGCATAAATACGGACTCTGACCAGGGTATCGCATGTGCTTGCCGCTCAATCTGATATAAATCAGCATTGGGGCTGCCATCCACAATCGAATAAAACTGGCTCATGCCATAATCAACCAAGGGCTTGCAGTTGCTGCCATAGCTGCCGTTTGCCGGCTGCTGAGCTTAATTGTTGCTCTAATTGCTCATAGCCGAGCACCACCGCGTCGCTAGCCGGTGCTTTGACCGCTACCGGCTGGCTATCCCAAATCAGACAAAGGTCACGCAGCCATCGCGGAGTTTCTATCGGTAACGGCGCAGAAGACTGTAAATAAATAGGGCCAATGCGATAACAAAACGAAGCACAGGTGGACGAATCCGAGCTCAGCTCAGATGATTTATTTAAACTGTAAGCCGTGATTCCGAGTGCTTGCAGTACTTGTTGCTGCTGTTTTCGCCATCGTGCCTGCATAAGGTAATGCCATCGTTTATCTAACAAAGAGTAATAAGTGTAAACGAAGCGGATTGCGAGTGCTAGCGAGGAAAATTGGCAGGGGCGGAGGGATTCGAACCCCCAACCGTCGGTTTTGGAGACCGCTGTTCTGCCGTTGGAACTACGCCCCTGCATCAGGACTCCGAATTATACCGAGCTGACGCCCTTGCGCAACCAGAAACTGCGCTTTTCCCTTCTGACTGCGGATAAAATAGGCAATTAAGCTTGTTCAACCTCAAAAAGTGCCTCATGCACCTCAGTCACAATGGTGTCTACTTCTACTTCATCCAGCCCGAAATGCGTGAGCACAGCATCTTCAACCTGCTCCCATTCTGCTTTGCCCGCCAGACTCCTGGTGCGTAGATCGACCGCATATTTCGCTAACTTAGCGACCGACAGTAAATCAATAGCCAGAGGATGAAGCTCAGAATCAGGACCCATTACCGAACTATCGTCATAGAGATAATAAATAGCTTCGACTAATAAATTGGGTAGCTTCCATTGTTGTGCTAACAGCGCGCCAATGGTGGTATGTGTAGTCTCGAACTGTTGTTGCTCTTCGGCTTGCAAGTCGTACCATGAATTAGTATCGGCGCGACGTACAAAATCGCTGTAGGCAGAAAATTGCTCCAGCATTACCGGTATACCGCTATTTTGGAACAACCCCAGCATGTAAGCGTGGTCTTTCAATTGCGGTCTGCCCAACGCATCAGACACGAGCGCGCAGGCACCTGCAACCCACTCGTTGTAACGCCAGAATTCCGATAAATCAAAGTCGCTGTTTAGCGCGCGCTTTAGTGCAACAGCCCTGACAATGGGAAAAACTCGCCTGAACCCCAGAGTCATTACCGCTTGTTGTATCGAGTCTATCGCATGTCGGCGACGATAAGCGGCGGAATTAACCACTTGCAGTACCGCTGCTGCAATACTGACATCGGCAGCTATCGCTTCGGCAATGACACTAACATCCGGATGTTCTTTTTTTGCTTCCGCACTAACCGACAATAATGTCTGTGGTCGCGGTGGGATATTGACGTTCTGTAATAGCTTTTTTTCGTTAGTGGTGATAACAATCGCCATGAAAAATTCCCTGTGACAACAATTTTACTTTTTACCCCGCCTCATGCGACTATGAGCTTAAGCTTTGGAGACGTAAACGCTATGATAGCACTGGCCAGACGATTAACACTTGGGTTAATCCCCGCTTTGTTGTTAATAACCCTCTCACTGTCAGTATCTGCTAGTGCATCAACCCGTGTTGATGTCCGTATCAGTGGTGTCGAAGGCGAACTGCTTAATAATGTCAAAGCGTACTTACAGATCGCTAATTTAGACAGTAACAGAGACTATGTAAACTACCAAATTCGTTACTTGCACCGTCAGGCAGCAAAAGAAATAAAACAAGCTTTGCAGCCGTTTGGGTATTACAGTGTCGGCGTAAATAGTGAATTGCAGTCAATCGAAGCTGGTGCATGGCGCGCCGACTACCAAATCACCTTAAACAATCCCGTACGTGTTACTCAGAACCAGTGGCTTATTGTTGGCCAAGGCGCAGACAACTCGGCGCTGACACAGTTGATAGCTAAGTCCCCGCTACAGCGAGGTGATCGCTTCGTCCATAGCCGCTACGAGTCACTGAAGTCAGCACTCCTGAGCCAGGCTATTCAGTTGGGCTATCAGGATGCCAGCTTCAAGCATTCAACAGTCACCGTCGACACTGAAACTTTAGAAGCCGAGGTTGATGTCAGGTTTGATACAGGCCCGCGCTATTACGTTGGTGAGTTAACGGTAACAGACAGCCATTTAAACGCAGATTTACTAAAACGCTATGCTCGCTTTAAACCGGGCGATCCTTTTTTGAATTCAAGTTTAAGCCGGTTGCAAGTTGATTTATCCAACAGTGATTATTTCTCGCAGGTTACTGTTAGTGGCGACTGGCAACAAGCCAATGATGATCAACAAGTGCCGGTTAGCGTTGCCACAGAGCCTAACGAACGCACACAGTATCGCTTTGGTGTTGGTTATGGCACGGATACCGGCGCTCGTGTTACCGCCGGTATCGAACGCCGCTGGGTTAACGACTATGGACATCAGTTTCGTTCGCTGGTACAGCTTGCACAATACGAAAGCCAGGCGACCGCCGTTTATCAAATTCCGGGCTTAAAGCCACAATCTGATTACCGGCAATACCGCGCGGAAGTTGGCGACCGCGAAAACGACAGCCTCGATAGCAGGCTCTACAAAGTTGCGGCTGTTGACGTGTTCAGTTATGACAGGTGGCAACGAGAATATCGGCTGAGTTTGTTGCGCGAAGATTTTACCCTTGGCGAGCAACGTACTCAGTCAAACTTTTTGGTTCCGGCACTCGAGTGGCGCTATCTACAAGCCGATGATCGTATTAACGTAAACAATGGCTGGCGGTTAGCGCTGGGGTTGCGCGGTGCCAGCGAATCGATGTTGTCAGAAACCGATGTTATTCAGGGCTATGCCGAACTTAAATCAGTGTGGTCACTAGGGTCTCGGTGGCGGCTACTGAACCGTATCGAAATCGGTGCCTCTTACACCGATACTTTCGAGCTGTTACCGCCGACACTCCGATTCTTCGCCGGTGGCGACAATAGTGTGCGCGGTTATGCCTATGAACAACTCGGTCCAAAAGACGAAACCGGAGCCGTTATTGGGGGCAAATATCTAGCCGTGGCCAGTGCCGAATTGGACTATCAATTTGCCAGCAATTGGCGGGTTGCGATATTTACCGATGTAGGTAACACCATGATTGAGCCTAATAAAGCTTTAAAACAGTCGGTTGGCTTAGGCTTTCGGTGGATATCTCCGGTTGGTGCTATCCGTCTTGATTTTGCCCAGGCGATCGATGAACCGGGCAACCCATGGCGCATTCACTTTACCTTAGGCCCTGATCTATGAGTTTCTATCGCCTGTTCGCATACGTTATCCTAAGCTTGGCAGTGCTGCTATTTATTGTTTTGCCGAGCGTATTGTTGGGGCTAATTTATAGCTCCTCCGGCAGTCAATGGCTGGTCAATACGGCAAAAACCTGGTTACCCGAAACAGTCAACTTTTCGCGTTTTGACGGGCGCTTGGCCGACCGCTTTGCGTTTGACCAATTACGGATCGACAGCGCCGTTTTTTCGGCCTCTTTTGACTCCGTTAGCTTAGCCTGGCAGCCATGGTCGTTATTAGACTCCAGCTTGGTTATTGAAAACCTGACGCTGGGTAGTGGTGAAATTAGAATCAGGCAGGGACAGACAGCTGCCGATGACAATTCTCCATCATCGCTTGATTCAATATCGACATCATTACCAATCGCTATTGATTTGAAGGCGTTTGAACTCCGTCAAAGCTGGTTTTTTATTAATCAATTGCCACAGCAGCAGTTTGCCGCAACAGCCAGTTTAAAGGTATTACAAAGCGGCCAACTGACGCTGCGTTCATTTCAGCTGCAACATCAATATGCGTCAATAAGTGCTGAGGCGCAGGCTGACTTAAGCTTTCCGTTTAAACACCAGTTAAACACGTCGCTGACGTTGCACTCGCCAGACTACCCCGGCACCCGACTTAAGTTGAATAGCTCGGGCGACATGAAAAACCTGCAAGGCCAGTTTGACGTGCGTGACAGTGCTAACATCAATGGCAGTTTTAGCCTTAAAGATGTATTGCAACAGGCTAGCTGGCAAGCTGACTTGTCGATTAACGACACCACACTTAATGACTGGCTCTCGGCCTTCGCTATTAACGGCCTTGAACCGTTACGCTTAGATGGTAACGTCAACTTAACGGGAGATGCTGCGCAACGCGTGCAAATAATACCGGATCTGGACGTTGTTTATGCGGCGCAAGACGCAACGATGACCGGTAACATCACACTTGAAGGCCAGCAGCTGACGTTGAAATCAGTCACTTTGGCTTCGCCCGAACGCGGCGAGCTATCCATTAACGGTCGCGTGGATGATCTTGCCAGCCCTTCTATTGACTTAACTGCATCGCTTAAGCAAGTGCTGTATGAGCAAACTCAAACTACCGGTAAGATTGCTTTAACGGGCCCGTTAGATCGGCTCGAAATCTCCACTTCTACAGAAACACAGATAGAAAAACCACAGTCAGCAACAATCAATGCCAAAACAAAAGCGCTGCTTGAATCTTCACAGCTAACGCTGGAAACAATTCGCATCACGGATACGCTGACAGAAGGTGAAATATCAGGCTCGGCGAAAATTAACTGGCAACAACAAATCCAGGTCAACGCGAACATAAATGGCGAGTTACTTGGCAAGCCATTTTCATTACTGACTGATGTGCAGTACAACACGCCCTATGTTGACGTTAGTGCGCTGGAGCTAAACTGGCAAACAGCGCACCTCTCTGCCAAGGGGCGCTTATCTCCGGGCAGCAAAGTCTCAGTTAAGCTCGATATTACCGACTTCGCCGGGTTACCCTTGCCGTTAGATGCTAGTGGAGAGCTAAAACTAAATGCCGACATTGAGGGGGATATCAGCTCGCTATGGCTGGACATGAAGTTAAACAGCAAGCAATTGGTGGTAGCGGATACAGAATTTAGCAATCTGGCCCTACAACTAACTGGTGCGCCTGATAATCATGACTTAACCGCATCGCTAACTGCGTTTGCGACGGATTGGCAATTACGCACTCGTAACAAACTAGCTGACACTTCAGTGTCTATTGAACTTAAAGAGTGGCAAGTTGATCATGAGAGTTTAGAGCCTTTTAGTCTTAAAAAGGCAACAGCAATCCGTTATAACTGGCAAAGTAGCGATCTGAATATAAGTGATTTATGTTTACAACAAACTGGCGAAAACGGCGCAGCCTGTGTCGCTGCTCAATCAGATAATGGCGCGACCGAACTGACATCGACTATTAGTGGCTTGAATTTAAGCTTATTAAATCCTTTTATCTCAAACGCCCCGGTGACTATTGAAGGAAAATTAACAGCTGACTCAACGGCGAGTTGGAATTGGCAACAGAATAAGCTCAACGACGTAGACGTGAACACCTCAGTAGAAAAATTGAAGCTCAGCGGGCTGGACGAGTCGATTACGTTTGATGAATTCTCGGTAAGTTTAGCGCCTAATGAAGACCGCTTCGAAGCCAGGTTACTGGCAACAGCTAACGAAATTGACCTCAGCACTAAAGGAGCCTTGCAGTTAGACAGCCTTTCCGCAGGCAGCTCGTTAACAGGTAGCCTTGAATCACGCCTCGGCGATCTTGGGCTGTTAGAGGTACTCAGCCCGGCGATTGCCTCTGCTAAAGGTGACATCAAGGCTAGCCTAGGCCTGTCCGGGACACTTAATTCGATCCAGGTAATGCCGAATATTAACGCTAATATCAATGAGCTCGTGTTGGCAGAAACTGCTACTGCTATCAGTGACACACAAATTTCGCTTGCCGCTACTGACGCGTCAAATAACACGTTCCGCCTGGATGCCGATGGCATGGTCGGTAGCGGGGAATTCAATTTGAGCGGTGAGTTCGATGTAAGCTCACAGCAACTCAAGGCGCAGTTAAATGGTCAGCAGCTACAACTTATTGATACACCCAAACTAGCGGTAACTGTTACTCCAGACATAAAGGTAACGTTAAAGGATAACAGACTATCGGTTACTGGTGATGTTATCGTTCCAGAGGCTGAAATAACCCCACCACAACTATCAAATGCACAACGATCTTCCTCGGATGTGGTGATAAAACAACAACAGCAGCCTAAAGGCAGGGCTCTGGAAACCTTCGCTGATATTTCTTTAACCCTCGGCGATAAGGTTAATGTCGATGCGTACGGCTTTCAGGGCCAGTTGCAGGGCAAGTTGAATATCAAACAAAATAATACCGGTGTTGCTCGAGGAGAGGGTGAAATTGGTGTTAAAGCCGGTACCTATGAAGTTTACGGGCAAGAGCTCATTATTGAGCGTGGCCAGTTGGTTTATAATGGCGGGCCTATCGGAAATCCAAGTTTAAATTTGCAGGTGATTCGCAACTTACCCAAGACAACAGGCAACCCCGAGCGGGTTGGAGCTCGAGTTCAGGGAACCCTGCAGGAACCAACGCTTGATTTATTTTCCAATCCGCCGATGCCGGATGCGTCGGTTTTATCGTACCTTATGTTTGGGCGTGCGCCCAACTCGCCATCTGAGTCCAGTAATCTTGAGTTGCAAGCTGCGCTGTTATTGACTGGCGATATGACCGATTCATTTACTCAGGGTCTAAAAGATACTTTCGGTTTTGACGAGGTCGCAATTGACTCAGCGACCAGTGATGTTAACGATACGTCGCTATACATCGGTAAATACCTTACTCCACGTCTTTATATTAAGTACGGTATTGGTCTTGTTGAGTCGACATCCTCGTTTTTCTTGCGATACCAATTGACCGACCATCTCTGGCTTGAATCGACGTCGTCGACAGAGAGTCAGGGCGGCGACCTCATCTACAGTATAGAAAAGTAATATTCGCGCAGGCTTAAAACGAGAAGCTATCAGGCAATAGTTCACCCACTGACCATGTTTTTTGACTAGTTTTGTTTGTCGAAATAAACACCGTGTCTTGGCTACAAAATTCGGCAATAACCTGGCGACAGGCACCACACGGACTGTGCATTTCGTCTGTTGGTGTGTAAATAGCGATGTGTTTGATAGAGCTCGGCGCAATGCCTTCTGCAATAGCGCGATAGATTGCGGTGCGTTCAGCACAATTAGAAAGTCCAAACGAAACATTTTCTACGTTGCAGCCGGTGATTATCTCGCCGTTGTCTGTTTCTATCGCAGCACCAACCTTAAATTTGCTATAAGGCGCATAGGCGTTTTCGGCCGCGCGCTTTGCCGCATCCAGTAATGTTGTCTTACTCATTCAAACATCTCTTAAAATTAATGGCAGACAATACTAACCGTACAACAGCAGAATTTAAAGCAGCCAATTCGATTAATGAAGGTTCAATCGAGTTCATATCATAAATAACCACCGGCTTAGCGGCGTAGCGGCGCGAAGGGTGAGGTAAAAAAAGCCAACGGCTGAGCGATAGGTATAAAAAAACCCCAGCCGATTGGCTGGGGTTGTTTTATTTGAAGTCTGGCGGTGTCCTACTCTCACATGGGGAAGCCCCACACTACCATCGGCGCTGGTATGTTTCACTGCTGGGTTCGGAATGGAGCCAGGTGGTGCCATACCGCTATGGCCGCCAGACAAAAACTGTTGTAACAACTGAAAGGCTGATTGTGATGCCACTCTTGTCGCGCTAAAAGCGCGACCTACTTGCTTGGTAAAGGTTATCAACTTGTGCTTAACGACACCAAACACCTTGGGTGTTGTATGGTTAAGTCTCACGGGCAATTAGTACGGGTTAGCTCAACGCATTACTACGCTTCCACATCCCGCCTATCAACGTTGTCGTCTTCAACAACCCTTCAGAGCACTTAAAGTGCTAGTGAGAGCTTATCTTGAGGCTCGC
This sequence comes from Idiomarina sp., assembly GCF_019431395.1. Lineage (NCBI taxonomy): Bacteria > Pseudomonadati > Pseudomonadota > Gammaproteobacteria > Alteromonadales > Idiomarinaceae > Idiomarina > Idiomarina sp. The sequence goes on along the minus strand of NZ_CP080268.1, from coordinate 279,345 downwards.
TTCCCGCTTAGATGCTTTCAGCGGTTATCGATTCCGAACGTAGCTACCGGGCAGTGCCATTGGCATGACAACCCGAACACCAGCGGTTCGTCCACTCCGGTCCTCTCGTACAAGGAGCAGCCCCTCTCAACTCTCAAACGCACACGGCAGATAGGGACCGAAATGTCTCACGACGTTCTAAACCCAGCTCGCGAACCAATTTAAATGGCGAACAGCCATACCCTTGGGACCGACTTCAGCCCCAGGATGTGATGAGCCGACATCGAGGTGCCAAACACCGCCGTCGATATGAACTCTTGGGCGGTATCAGCCTGTTATCCCCGGAGTACCTTTTATCCGTTGAGCGATGGCCCTTCCATACAGAACCACCGGATCACTATGACCTACTTTCGTACCTGCTCGACGTGTCTGTCTCGCAGTTAAGCTGGCTTATGCCATTGCACTCGTACGATGTCCGACCGTACTTAGCCAACCTTCGTGCTCCTCCGTTACTCTTTGGGAGGAGACCGCCCCAGTCAAACTACCCACCAGGCACTGTCCACAATCCCGATAAGGGACCTATGTTAGAACATCAAACATACAAGGGTGGTATTTCAAGGATGGCTCCACACCAACTAGCGCCAGTGCTTCAAAGCCTCCCACCTATCCTACACATGTAGGTTCAATGTTCAGTGCCAAGCTGTAGTAAAGGTGGTTCACGGGGTCTTTCCGTCTAGCCGCGGGGACACAGCATCTTCACTGCGATTTCAATTTCACTGAGTCTCGGGTGGAGACAGCGTGGCCATGGTTACACCATTCGTGCAGGTCGGAACTTACCCGACAAGGAATTTCGCTACCTTAGGACCGTTATAGTTACGGCCGCCGTTTACCGGGGCTTCGATCAAGAGCTTCGTCCGAAGACTAACCCCATCAATTAACCTTCCGGCACCGGGCAGGTGTCACACCGTATACGTCCACTTTCGTGTTAGCACAGTGCTGTGTTTTTAATAAACAGTCCCAGCCACCTGGTCACTGCGACCGCCAACAGCTTACGACGCGAAGTCTTCACCGTCAGCGGCGTACCTTCTCCCGAAGTTACGGTACTATTTTGCCTAGTTCCTTCACCCGAGTTCTCTCAAGCGCCTTAGTATTCTCTACCTGACCACCTGTGTCGGTTTCGGGTACGGTCGATGTCTATCTGAAGCTTAGAGGCTTTTCCCGGAAGCATGGCACCAACAGCTTCGCACCCTTAGGTGCTCGTCTCGTGTCTCGGCCTTAAGATGGTCCGGATTTACCTAAACCATCAGCCTACGCACTTTCACCAGGACTACCAACGCCTGGCCTGCCTAGCCTTCTCCGTCCCCCCATCGCAATATACATCGGTACAGGAATATTAACCTGTTTCCCATCGACTACGCGTTTCCGCCTCGCCTTAGGGGCCGACTTACCCTACCCTGATTAGCATGGGATAGGAAACCTTGGTCTTCCGGCGTGCGGGTTTTTCACCCGCATTATCGTTACTCATGTCAGCATTCGCACTTCTGATACGTCCAGCATGCTTCTCAACACACCTTCATCCGCTTACAGAACGCTCCCCTACCCAGTGTATGTATCCCGCAATCTACTCCGTTTCCTCAACTATTGTTGGGACGCTTTCGCACATTCTGTGCGTAAGCGGAATAGGCTCCGGTGATACATACACTGCCGCAGCTTCGGTGTATGGCTTAGCCCCGTTACATCTTCCGCGCAGGCCGACTCGACTAGTGAGCTATTACGCTTTCTTTAAAGGATGGCTGCTTCTAAGCCAACCTCCTAGCTGTCTGTGCCTTCCCACATCGTTTCCCACTGAGCCATAACTTTGGGACCTTAGCTGGCGGTCTGGGTTGTTTCCCTCTCCACGACGGACGTTAGCACCCGCCGTGTGTCTCCCGGATAGTACTCTGCGGTATTCGGAGTTTGCATGGGGTTGGTAAGTCGGGATGACCCCCTAGCCCAAACAGTGCTCTACCCCCGCAGGTATTCGTCCGAGGCTCTACCTAAATAGATTTCGGGGAGAACCAGCTATCTCCGGGCTTGATTAGCCTTTCACTCCTAGCCACAAGTCATCCCCTAATTTTTCAACATTAGTGGGTTCGGTCCTCCAGTTGATGTTACTCAACCTTCAACCTGCTCATGGTTAGATCGCCCGGTTTCGGGTCTATACCCTGCAACTAAACGCCCAGTTAAGACTCGGTTTCCCTACGGCTACCCTATACGGTTAACCTTGCTACAAAATATAAGTCGCTGACCCATTATACAAAAGGTACGCAGTCACGGAACAAGTCCGCTCCTACTGCTTGTACGTACACGGTTTCAGGTTCTATTTCACTCCCCTCGCCGGGGTTCTTTTCGCCTTTCCCTCACGGTACTGGTTCACTCTCGGTCAGTTGGGAGTATTTAGCCTTGGAGGATGGTCCCCCCATGTTCAGTCAGGATATCACGTGTCCCGACCTACTCGTTTTCACATTTCATGCACCTTCACATACCGGGCTATCACCGTCTATGGCTCTGCTTCCCAACAGATTCTGTTAGCACATGTAACGCTTAAGGGCTGCTTCCCGTTCGCTCGCCGCTACTAGGGAAATCTCGGTTGATTTCTTTTCCTCCGGGTACTTAGATGTTTCAGTTCTCCGGGTTCGCTTCCTGGCACCTATGTATTCAGTGCCGGATACTCTGTAAACAGAGTGGGTTTCCCCATTCGGAAATCCATGACTGATAATGGCTCTTACTGCCTCGTCATGGCTTATCGCAAGTTAGTACGTCCTTCATCGCCTCCAACTGCCTAGGCATCCACCGTGTACGCTTAGTCACTTAACCATACAACCCGAAGGTGTCTGGATTACATGACCAAGATTGTTTGTTCTCGCTGTACACAAGTTCGATACGCCTCTACCAAAAGGTTCAAGTAGAGTGGCATTTCAAATCTTTTTACAATCAGCTTTCCAAGTTGTTAAAGAGCATGTAACGCAAAGTTACCGGTAAACATTCAAGCCTGAACGCTTAACGCTAACATCGCCTTGCGCTAAAAGCGCAAGCTACAATCAAGAGAAGAAGTGGTGGAGCCAAGCGGGATCGAACCGCTGACCTCCTGCGTGCAAGGCAGGCGCTCTCCCAGCTGAGCTATGGCCCCACAGACCGCAGGTCTGTCGGCATGTCCGACACAACCCGAAAAGGGAATTTCAAGCTGTGGCAAGGCCGCAAGGAGGAAGCATACACCAGTATGCGACGACGCAGCAACGCAGTCCACAGCGCAGAAATGGTGGGTCTGAGTAGACTTGAACTACCGACCTCACCCTTATCAGGGGTGCGCTCTAACCAGCTGAGCTACAGACCCAGTTCTTCTCTGTATCTATCAAACCAAACAATCTGTGTGAGCACTCACGTCCGATAAGCTTAATGTAAGGAGGTGATCCAGCCGCAGGTTCCCCTACGGCTACCTTGTTACGACTTCACCCCAGTCATGAACCACACCGTGGTGATCGTTCTCCCGAAGGTTAAACTAACCACTTCTGGTGCAGCCCACTCCCATGGTGTGACGGGCGGTGTGTACAAGGCCCGGGAACGTATTCACCGTGGCATTCTGATCCACGATTACTAGCGATTCCGACTTCATGGAGTCGAGTTGCAGACTCCAATCCGGACTACGACGCACTTTATGAGATTCGCTTACCTTCGCAGGTTCGCTGCCCTTCCCTTTGTACCGACCATTGTAGCACGTGTGTAGCCCTACTCGTAAGGGCCATGATGACTTGACGTCGTCCCCACCTTCCTCCGGTTTATCACCGGCAGTCTCCCTAAAGTTCCCACCATTACGTGCTGGCAACTAAGGATAAGGGTTGCGCTCGTTGCGGGACTTAACCCAACATCTCACAACACGAGCTGACGACAGCCATGCAGCACCTGTCTCAGTGTTCCCGAAGGCACTAATCCATCTCTGGAAAATTCACTGGATGTCAAGGGATGGTAAGGTTCTTCGCGTTGCATCGAATTAAACCACATGCTCCACCGCTTGTGCGGGCCCCCGTCAATTCATTTGAGTTTTAACCTTGCGGCCGTACTCCCCAGGCGGTCAACTTAGTGCGTTAGCTGCGTTACTCACGTCTTAAAGACACGAACAACTAGTTGACATCGTTTACGGCGTGGACTACCAGGGTATCTAATCCTGTTTGCTCCCCACGCTTTCGTACCTCAGCGTCAGTCTCTGACCAGGTGGCCGCCTTCGCCACCGGTATTCCTTCCAATATCTACGCATTTCACCGCTACACTGGAAATTCTACCACCCTCTTCAGGACTCTAGCGTGCCAGTTCAAAATGCCATTCCCAGGTTGAGCCCGGGGCTTTCACATCTTGCTTAACACACCGCCTACGTACGCTTTACGCCCAGTAATTCCGATTAACGCTTGCACCCTCCGTATTACCGCGGCTGCTGGCACGGAGTTAGCCGGTGCTTCTTCTGTGGCTAACGTCAACTGTAACCGCTATTAACGATTACCCTTTCCTCACCACTGAAAGTGCTTTACAACCCGAAGGCCTTCTTCACACACGCGGCATGGCTGGATCAGGGTTGCCCCCATTGTCCAATATTCCCCACTGCTGCCTCCCGTAGGAGTCTGGGCCGTGTCTCAGTCCCAGTGTGGCTGATCATCCTCTCAGAACAGCTAGGGATCGTCGCCTTGGTGAGCCTTTACCTCACCAACTAGCTAATCCCGCTTGGGCCCATCTCTAGGTGTGAGGCCCGAAGGTCCCCCACTTTGGTCCGTAGACATTATGCGGTATTAGCCACCGTTTCCAGTGGTTGTCCCCCGCCTAGAGGCAAGTTCCCAAGTATTACTCACCCGTCCGCCGCTCGTCAGCAAAGAAGCAAGCTTCTCTCTGTTACCGCTCGACTTGCATGTGTTAGGCCTGCCGCCAGCGTTCAATCTGAGCCATGATCAAACTCTTCAATTAAAAGTAGTTCAATCAACTCAATGAATTACGCGTTTTTGCTTGGCTTCTTTCGAAACCTTGCTGAACACTCATTCAAAAGTTGCAATACATAGTTCGTTTTGCTTAACTTCTGCAAGTGCCCACACAGTTTGCTTGGCTTGATATATTGTTAAAGAGCGTTGCTTCTTTCCGAAGCAGGGAGGCGTATTTTACATCCCTTTTCGTTATCGTCAAGTGCTTTTTTCAGCTTTTTGATAACGCCGTTGTCAGCGTTTGGCGCTTGCCTTTTCTCCCTGACAACGGCGGCGAATTATAGCGATCTTATTTGCCCTTGCAAGATCTTTTTTAAAACTTTTTTAAATTGCTGTTTTTTTACCCATGTTTGTTAAGTTCGTGTAGAAAACAACGGAACTCATGTTAAGGTAACTTGACTAAAACTATAAGCGTGTCGCTATGCTCGTTATATTGAGCTACTAACACTAAGTTATATAATTGCAGGGGCTCTCTATGCTGTTTTCAAAAAATAAAGCGTGGTTTAAACAAACGCTACTTGCACTGAGTGCAGTTGCTGCTAGTTTTAGTGCGCACTCCGCACTAGACATGAGCGATGCGACAAGTCGCAGTGTTTCCGAATATATTGCAATACTCCCCAGCGCGGAACAAAAGAAAGTCGACGCCTATCATAAAATGATTCGCAATCATTTAAATCAGAACTTTTCTATTGTGCGCACCGTTAGGATCCTTACCTCTCATTATCCCCAGGACGTGCAAGAAATATTGTTAGCGGCTTACCAACATCACCCAAAGCAATTAAACGTAATTAGTCGAGCGGTAATAAGAAGTGAAGCTGCGCTTACCTCTGATGTTCTTGATACGGCATTGTCCGTGGCGCCTGATGATTATACCCAGATAATACGCATGGCGATTAAAGCTGAACCTGCTTACATTGATGACATTGTTGCAGTAGCTGCACAGCATCAGCCTAATCATCTTGAAGAAATCGTTCGCGTTGCAATTACAGTAGAACCCGATCTGAGTGGCTCAGTTATCTATAGTGCCGCAAACAATTCACCCAACGGATTTCTCGACGCAGTCGTTAATGTGTTTGCCTCTATACCGGAATCAACCAGCAATCTTTTTTATGCGGTGAAGGACTTTTTTATCGGTCAGGAGAAAGTTGAACAACCAAACCAACTGCGGGCAAATCCCGAACAATGGCAACGCTTCCTGACTATCGCCAAGGCTCAGGGGGTAACTAAACAAGAAATGCAATGGCTTCAAAAACAGGGCTACATAACCGAAGAGCAGCTAGCCCAAGCATACTCGAGCAGCAGCAATTAACGCCCGTTTAGGCAATAAAAAAGCCGGCATAAGCCGGCTTTTTTGTTTAGTTTAAACAAGTAGATTATTCAGCTGTAGCTTCTTCTACAACTTCTACTTCTTCAACTTCTGGTCTATCGACTAACTCGACGTAAGCCATAGGGGCGTTATCTCCCGCACGGAAGCCACACTTCATAATACGAGTGTAACCGCCTGGGCGTTGTTCATAACGCTGGCCAAGTTCATTAAACAACTTGCCTACGACTTCTTTGTCACGAGTGCGTGCAAACGCCAAACGACGATTTGCAACGCTGTCTTGTTTCGCCATTGTGATTAATGGCTCTACTACGCGACGCAACTCCTTCGCTTTTGGTAACGTTGTCTTGATAATTTCATGACGCACCAAAGACACAGCCATATTGCGGAACATCGCTTGACGATGGCTGCTATTGCGATTCAGTTGACGACCACTCTTACGATGGCGCATACCTATACCCTTCTCAGTAAATCAATTACTAAAGGAAACTTAGTCGTTATCAATGAGACTAGCTGGCGGCCAGTTTTCCAGGCGCATACCCAGAGACAAGCCACGTGATGCTAATACGTCTTTGATTTCGGTCAGCGATTTTTTACCCAAGTTAGGCGTTTTTAATAGCTCAACTTCGGTACGCTGTACTAAGTCACCAATGTACTGAATTGCTTCTGCCTTAAGGCAGTTCGCAGAACGAACAGTTAACTCAAGGTCATCTACCGGACGAAGCAGAATCGGATCAAATTCCGGTTTCTCTTCTTTCTCTTCAGGTTCGCTGATATCGCGCAACTCGACAAAGGCTTCTAGCTGTTCAGCTAAAATAGTTGCCGCTCGGCGAATTGCCTCTTCTGGATCTAACGTGCCGTTAGTTTCCATATCGATAACCAGCTTATCCAAATCCGTGCGTTGCTCTACACGAGCCGCATCAACACTATATGCGATACGTTCGACAGGGCTAAAAGACGCATCTACCAGTAAACGACCGATTGGACGTTCATCGTCGTCTTCAGACTGACGAGATGACGCAGGAACATAACCACGACCACGTTCCACTTTAACACGCATGTTAAATTCACTATCACCGGTGAGATGACAGATAACGTGTTCAGGATTTACGATTTCAACATCACCATCGTGCTGGAAATCGCCTGCGGTTACAGGACCTGCACCGGATTTGTTCAAGGTCAACGTCGCTTCGTCTTTGCCCTCGAGGCTGACAGCCAGCCCTTTCAGGTTTAACAAAATTTCGATGACGTCTTCCTGTACGCCTTCTTTACTGCTGTATTCGTGCAGCACGCCGTCGATTTCTACTTCAGTCACTGCACAGCCTGGCATTGACGACAATAGAATACGACGTAACGCATTACCTAAGGTGTAACCAAAGCCACGTTCTAGAGGCTCCAGTGTCACCTTGGCATGAGTCGGGCTTACTTGCTCGATGTCGACTAACCTCGGCTTTAGGAATTCGGTAACAGAACCCTGCATTGTGTCCTCTCTCTATGCTTAAGCTTTACTTAGAGTAAAGCTCTACGATCAACTGTTCGTTAATTTCAGCAGACAAGTCAGTGCGTTCTGGAAGACGTTTGAACTGACCTTCCATTTTGCTGTTGTCTACTTCTAACCAAACTGGCTTTTCACGCTGCTCAGCCAATTCCAATGCTGCTGCGATACGTGATTGCTTTTTAGCTTTTTCACGTACTGATACAACATCTTCAGGACGAACCTTGAATGATGGAATGTTAACAACTTGACCGTTTACAACTACAGCCTTGTGGCTGACCAGTTGGCGAGCTTCAGCGCGTGTAGACGCGAAACCCATGCGATAAACTACGTTATCCAAACGCTGTTCAAGCAACTGCAACAGGTTCTCACCGGTATTGCCTTTCAGACGAGCGGCTTCTTTATAGTAGTTACGGAATTGCTTTTCTAGGACGCCGTACATACGACGAACTTTTTGCTTCTCGCGCAACTGCACACCGTAATCTGACAAACGACCGCGACGCGCGCCGTGTTGTCCTGGTGCAGTTTCGATCTTACATTTAGAATCGATTGCGCGTACGCCGCTTTTCAGGAACAAATCTGTTCCTTCGCGACGGCTCAGCTTGAGCTTAGGACCCAAATATCTTGCCATGATCTTTCTCCAACTATCGATTCACGCCTTAAACGCGACGTTTCTTAGGCGGACGACAACCGTTGTGAGGAATCGGTGTCACATCGGTAATATTTGTGATTTTGTAACCAACGGCATTCAGGGCACGAATCGATGATTCACGACCTGGGCCTGGACCATTCACAAATACTTCCAGGTTTTTAAGTCCGTATTCCTTCGCCATTTCACCTGCGCGTTCTGCGGCAACCTGTGCTGCGAACGGCGTTGACTTCCGTGAACCACGGAAACCTGACCCACCTGCAGTAGCCCACGAAAGTGCGTTACCCTGGCGATCAGTAATGGTAATAATGGTGTTGTTGAAAGATGCATGAACGTGAGCCATGCCATCGGCAACTTGCTTTTTAACGCGCTTGCGAGAGCGAGTTGGTGTTTTAGCCATTACTCAATCCCCCATATTTCTTAATTGGTTTGCGCGGACCTTTACGAGTGCGCGCATTTGTTTTAGTGCGCTGTCCACGTAGAGGTAAGCTGCGACGATGACGAAGTCCACGGAAACATCCGAGATCCATCAACCGTTTAATGTTCATTGATACTTCACGACGTAAGTCACCTTCTACTACATATTTGGCAACTGCGTCACGAAGCGCGTCTAGTTTGTCTTCTGACAATGAACCAATCTTAGTGTCTTCAGCAATACCCGTTGCTGCACAGATAGCCTGTGAGCGAGTACGGCCAACACCGTAGATAGCAGTTAAAGCAATAACTGCATGTTTATTGTCAGGAACGTTAATGCCAGCGATACGGGCCACTAACACGTCTCCTATAATTTGTAGGCATCAGTTGAAAAGCCCGTTAGGATACTCAACCGAATGCCGAATTGCAAACACTTCAAAGGGGGCGACCCTTAGGCCACCCACCTTTCCTTCGAATCAACCTTGTCGTTGCTTATGTTTAGCATCAGTGCAAATCACACGCACAACACCGTTGCGCTTGATGATTTTGCAGTTACGACAGATTTTCTTCACGGAAGCACGAACTTTCATTGCTACTCTCCGTTCTACCTAACCTTAGCGGCCGTAGCCTTTTAGGTTAGCTTTTTTCAGCACAGAGTCATATTGATGAGACATCATATGAGTCTGTACCTGTGCCATGAAGTCCATGATGACAACAACGATAATCAATAACGATGTACCGCCGAAGTAGAACTGCACGTTCCATGCAATCATCATAAACTCAGGAACCAAACAGACAAAGGTAATGTACAGTGCACCAGCTAAGGTTAACCGAGTCATGACTTTGTCAATGTACCGCGACGTTTGTTCACCTGGGCGTATGCCCGGGATGAAAGCGCCGGATTTCTTCAAATTATCTGCCGTCTCGCGAGGATTAAATACCAACGCGGTATAGAAGAAACAGAAGAAAATAATTGCAGCCGCGTATAATAGCACATAAAGCGGCTGACCTGGAGATAAAGTCATCGATACTTGTTGTAAAATATCGGCAACCATACCTTCACCCGACCCAAACCAGGTCGCAATGGTACCAGGAAACAAAATAATACTCGATGCGAAAATCGGCGGAATAACACCGGCCATGTTAACTTTCAATGGCAAGTGTGTACTTTGCGCTGCAAACACCTTACGACCCTGCTGCCGTTTTGCATAGTTAACAACGATACGACGTTGTCCACGCTCTACGAAAACTACGAAGTAAGTGACTGCTAACACAACCACACCGATTAACAACAGCAGCAGTAAGTGCAAGTCGCCTTGGCGTGCTTGCTCAAACGTCTGCCCAATTGCTGATGGTAAACCTGCAACAATACCCACGAAAATCAGGATAGAGATACCGTTACCAATACCACGCTCAGTAATCTGTTCGCCTAGCCACATCAGGAACATTGTCCCGGTGACTAAGCTCACTACAGCGGTAAAGTAAAAACCAAAGCCTGGATCAATAACAAGACCCGGCATTAGATTCGGTAAACCGGTAGCGATACCAACAGATTGGAAAGTCGCCAGTATTAAGGTACCCCAGCGCGTATACTGGTTGATCTTACGTCGCCCAGATTCGCCCTCTTTCTTAAGCTCGGCAAGGCGCGGATGAACCACGGTTGCCAACTGCATAATAATCGAGGCCGAGATATACGGCATGATACCTAGTGCAAATACCGACGCACGTTCCAAAGCACCACCGCTGAACATGTTAAACATGGCAACGATGGTATCTTTCTGTTGTTCGAACAACTGAGCTAAAACTGCGGCATCAATACCAGGAATAGGCACAAAGGAGCCCGCTCGGAAAACGATAATCGCTCCTAATACAAACAACAGGCGACGCTTGAGTTCCGACGTGCCACCTTGCGCTCGATTTGATTCCAATCCTGGTTTAGCCATGAGCTCTATCCTTCGATTTTGCCGCCAGCAGCTTCAATAGCTTCGCGAGCGCCTTTGGTGACTTTTAGACCATTAACGGTCACTTTGCGGCTGATTTCGCCAGACTTGATGACTTTAGCAGCCAACACGTTCTTGCGGATTAAACCAGCAGCTTTCAATGTTGCTAAATCAACAACATCACCCTCGACTTTCGCAATCTCTGCCAGGTTCAATTCTGCAGTGGTCATAGCCTTGCGAGAAGTGAAACCGAATTTTGGCAGACGACGCTGGATTGGCATTTGACCGCCTTCGAAACCTGGCTTAACGGAACCACCAGAGCGAGATTTCTGCCCTTTGTGACCGCGACCACCGGTTTTACCCAGACCTGATCCAATACCGCGCCCAACGCGCTTTTTGCTGCTTTTTGCACCAGGTGCAGGAGAAAGATTATTTAATTCCATCATTTATCCCTCCACCTTAACCATGTAATTTACTTGGTTCACCATACCGCGGACTGCAGCAGTGTCTTCCAACTCTACTGTGTGACCAATGCGGCGGAGACCTAAGCCACGTAGTGTAGCTTTATGCTTCGGTAAACGACCGATGCTGCTACGCGTCTGTGTTACTTTGATTGTCTTGTTCGCCATTGTTCACTACCCCAGTATTTCGTCAACGCGCAATCCACGCTTCGCCGCAACTTGCTCCGGCGACTTCATGTCGTTCAGTGCTTTGATAGTTGCACGAACCACGTTGATTGGGTTGGTTGAACCGTATGCTTTTGACAGCACGTTATGAACGCCTGCAACTTCCAGTACTGCACGCATCGCACCACCGGCGATGATACCTGTACCTTCAGAAGCAGGTTGCATGTATACCTGTGAACCTGAGTGACGACCCTTAACAGGGTGTTGCAAAGTTTCGCCTTTCAGCTGCACCGATACCATGTTACGGCGTGCTTTTTCCATAGCTTTTTGAATAGCTGCTGGAACTTCACGTGCTTTACCGTAACCGAAACCGACTTTACCTTTGCCATCGCCAACTACAGTCAGTGCGGTGAAGCTAAAGATACGACCACCTTTAACAACTTTCGCCACACGGTTGACCGTAATCAACTTCTCGATCAGTTCACCGTTTTGAGCTTCTGCATTTGCCATGTTCGTCTCCTAGAACTGAAGTCCAGCTTCGCGTGCAGCGTCTGCTAATGCAGCAACGCGGCCGTGGTATTTAAAACCACTGCGATCGAAAGTGACGCTTGTAACGCCCTTTTCTACCGCACGCTCAGCGATGATTTTGCCCACGACTTTAGCGGCATCAACGTTACCCGTTGCTTTCACTTGGTCGCGAACTGCCTTTTCAACCGTCGATGCGGCTGCCAGCACTTCAGAACCGTTTGGGGCGATCAACTGTGCGTAAATATGACGCGGTGTACGGTGTACAACCAGTCGATTTGCACCCAACGCTTTAATTTGTTTACGTGCGCGAGTAGCACGACGTAAGCGAGCTGCTTTCTTGTCCATCGTATTACCCTACTTTTTCTTGGCTTCTTTACGGCGCACTTGCTCGTCTGCATAGCGAACACCTTTGCCTTTATAAGGCTCTGGCTTACGGTATGCACGAATGTTAGCGGCAACTTGACCAACTAACTGCTTATCTGCGCCTTTAACGACAACCTCGGTTTGAGAAGGAGTTTCAATGGTGATTCCTTCAGGAATCTCGAACTCCACAGGGTGTGAAAAGCCCAACGTCAGGTTAAGTTTTTTACCTTGCGCTTGCGCACGGTAACCAACACCAATCAGTTGTAACTTACGTTCGAACCCTTTGGTTACTCCAACCACCATGTTTTGCAACAATGCACGCGCAGTACCTGCTTGCGCAGTAGCGTTAGCAACGCCATCACGCGGAACAGTACGCAGTTCGTTGTCTTCTTTTACCAATTCAACGGCATTATTGACTACGCGACTCAGTGAGCCTTGAGCACCTTTAACTGTTACTTCCTGGCCATTTAGCGCAATTTCAACGCCAGCAGGAATTTCAATAGGTGCTTTAGCAACACGTGACATTTCCTACCTCCTAATTACGCTACGTAACCGATGATTTCGCCACCAAGACCAGCTTGGCGAGCGGCACGATCGGTCATTAGGCCTTTCGATGTTGAAACAACAGCGATACCAAGACCACCCATCACGTTAGGCAGCTCGTTGCGCTTCTTATAGATGCGCAAACCAGGGCGACTAACGCGCTCGATTGATTCTATTACTGGCTTGCCTTCGAAATATTTCAATTCGATTTCAAGCTCAGGTTTTGCATTACTCTCGGCGTTAAAGCCAACAATGAAACCTTCTTGTTTAAGCACTTCGGCAATTGCCACTTTCTGCTTAGATGAAGGCATTTTCACTGTAACTTTATTAGCACCTTGAGCGTTGCGAATGCGTGTGAACATATCCGCAATTGGATCTTGCATGCTCATATTTGCTTTCTCCCGTGATTCGTGGCTTACCAGCTAGCTTTTTTCAAGCCAGGAATTTCACCGCGCATCGCCATCTCACGGACCTTAATACGGCTCATGCCGAATTTACGAAGGAAACCATGAGGACGACCAGTAATACGACAACGGTTACGTTGACGCGTCGGACTGGCATCACGTGGGAGCTGTTGCAATTTAAGAACTGCTTCCCAACGCTCTTCGTCTGATGCATTTACGTCATTAATGACCGCTTTCAGTGCGTTGCGTTTTTCTGCGTACTTAGAAGCGAGTTTTGCTCGCTTAACGTCACGCGCTTTCATTGACTGTTTTGCCATAACTCTACACCTTACTTTCTGAACGGGAAGTTAAAGGCAGCTAGCAAAGCACGAGCTTCGTCATCTGTGCCAGCATTTGTGGTAATGGTGATATCCAGACCACGTACCTTGTCGACTTTGTCATAGTCGATTTCCGGAAAGATGATCTGCTCACGAACACCCATGCTGTAGTTACCACGACCGTCAAACGATTTAGGGTTGAGGCCACGGAAGTCACGGATACGTGGGATTGCAATCGAGATTAAACGTTGCAAGAAGTCCCACATGCGCTCGCCGCGCAGAGTTACTTTACAGCCAATCGGGAAGCCTTCACGGATTTTGAAACCGGCGACAGACTTGCGTGCAACAGTACGGATTACCTTTTGACCAGAAATGGCCTCGAGGTCCGCAACTGCGTTATCAAGTACTTTTTTGTCAGCCAGAGCTTCACCAACACCCATATTCAGGGTGATTTTCTCAATCCGAGGGACTTGCATGACGCTGTTGTAGCTGAACTCTTTAACTAGTTCAGGAACTACCGATTCTTTGTAAAAATCATGCAGTTTCGCCATCGTAAAACTCCAAAATTGAATTAAATGATTGCGTTGTTCGACTTGAAGAAACGGACTTTTTTGCCGTCTTCAGTACGAAATCCAACACGATCTGCTTTACCTGTCTCTGGGTTAAGGATCGCTACGTTCGATACGTGGATAGGCGCTTCTGTTTCAACGATGCCGCCAGATTCACCAAGTGCCGGATTTGGCTTTTGGTGCTTCTTGACAACGTTGACGCCTTCTACGATCACGCGATCTTTATCGGTAAGAACTTTAAGAACTTTGCCTTGCTTGCCCTTGTCCTTACCTGCCAGGACGACTACTTCGTCATCACGTCTAATTTTTGCCGCCATAATGGACTCCTTATAGAACTTCTGGTGCCAGCGAGATAATTTTCATAAACTGCTCTGAACGCAGCTCACGAGTTACCGGCCCGAAGATACGAGTACCAATGGGCTGTTGGTTGTTGTTTAACAACACAGCCGCGTTGCGGTCAAAACGGATGACCGACCCGTCTTGACGACGGACGCCTTTTCTGGTGCGAACGACCACCGCATTAACAACATCACCTTTCTTCACCTTACCGCGCGGAATTGCTTCCTTGACAGTAACTTTGATGATATCGCCGATGTTTGCGTAACGGCGGTGCGAACCACCTAGAACCTTAATACATTGTACGCTGCGCGCGCCGGAGTTATCGGCAACGTCCAGGGTAGTTTGCATTTGGATCATTTCAGTGCCCCGCTTAGTTAAAAAAACAGACCCTCTCGGGTCGTGCTGCCTTTGGTTTTTCCCTTATAAAAAGGGCGGCGAATTGTAACAGATAAAAATACGATGTGGTAGGGCTATCTTACTTTTTTTCTCAACTGTCGGTGAAACGACATGTTTTTGCTGTCGGATTCAGTTGGCAGTAAACCGCTGGGATGGTAAATTCGTACTCAAGACAGTTAAATTTAAACAGATAAAGCGCCTAATAATCAATCACTGAGCTTTACCACTGGGAATGGCAACAGGAATTATAAGAGCCTATGAATTTACTCTTTATTATCATGGCGCCGCTTTTCGGAGCGTTGCTACCGTTATTGTTTAAACGTACTCCACGCGCAGTACAAACATTGATTACGTTGGCGGTGCCACTCAGCTGCATTGCCGTATTACTCAATTACGCTCCTGCCACTTTTGCCGGTGATGTGCCCAAACAGTTTGTCGAGTGGCTTCCTGCGCTGGGGCTTAACTTTGCCTTGCGTCTGGATGGACTGTCATTGTTGTTTGTGAGCCTCATCCTGGGGATTGGCGTGCTCATTATCGGTTATGCCCACTATTACTTGTCCAGTGACGATGACGAGGGGCGTTTCTACGCCTGTTTGTTGCTGTTTATGGCCTCTATGCTGGGTATCGTAATGGCAGACAACATTCTGCTAATGTGGGCCTTCTGGGAGCTAACCAGTATTTCGTCGTTCCTGTTAATTGGCTATTGGTTCCATAGCAGTGATGCACGCCGTGGTGCACGGATGGCATTAGCCACTACCGGTGCAGGCGGTTTGGCGCTACTGGCCGGGCTATTGCTGATTGGTAATATTGCCGGTAGCTATCAGTTTGATGCGGTTCTGGCCGCAGCCGATACCATCAAAAACCACGATTACTATGCTACGGCTTTAGTACTGGTATTACTGGGGGCGTTTACCAAATCCGCACAGTTCCCGTTCCAGTTTTGGTTACCTCATGCCATGGCAGCCCCAACACCAGTAAGTGCTTACTTGCACTCAGCTACGATGGTCAAAGCCGGTATTTTTCTGCTTGCCCGGTTCCATCCGGTTTTAGGTGGTACCGAGATGTGGCTAACTATCGTTACTGTGGTTGGCTTAATAACCATGTTAGTGGGTGCCTACTTTGCGCTACTAAAGCACGACCTAAAAGGGTTACTAGCTTTCTCGACTGTTAGTCATCTGGGCTTAATTTGTATGTTGCTTGGCATCGGTACAGAGGGAGCCATTGTTGCCGCGCTGTTCCACATTATTAACCATGCCTGTTTTAAAGCCGCGTTGTTTATGACCGCAGGTATCATTGACCACGAGAGCGGCACACGTGACATGCGCAAGCTACAGGGACTAATGGGATTAATGCCCTTGACCGCGACACTGGCTATGGTTGTCGCCGCCTCAATGGCTGGGATACCGCCATTTAACGGCTTTATGTCTAAAGAGTTGTTCCTGGTTCAGGCTGTGCAGCAACACTTGTTTGGTGGTTTGTCATGGTTTGTGCCTATTTTGGCTACCGTTGGCGCGGCACTATCGGTGGCGTATTCGATTCGCTTTATTCATGACGTGTTTTTTAATGGTGACTATAAAGAATTACCGAAGAAGCCCCACGACCCGCCACGCATGATGTCGGCACCCGTCGCTATTCTGGCTATTATGTGTATAGCCATTGGTCTTGCGCCCATGACCATGGTGTCCGGCATATTAGACGTCGCAGCCAGCTCGGTAACCAATGCCAGTACAACGGTTAAGTTGTCCTTGTGGCACGGTTTTAATTTACCGCTACTGATGAGTTTTGTCGCGGTCGTTGCCGGCATCTTAATTTATGCCGCGCGGGATCAATTATTTACCTTTAACCGACAGTTTGATGGCCAGGATGCAAAACATAATTTCGAACGTATCGTACAACGCATCAGCGACCGCGCAGCACAGTTGTTTGATCGGCTTGATACTGGCTCCCTGCAACGTTACGTCGCTTTTGTGCTGATCAGCGTTATCGTCATCATGTTGCCGTCATTAATTGACCTTAGTGCCATTACCGGCGGAAAACCACAGCAACCTATTGATGTCGTATCGATGGTTGGCGCCATCGTACTAATTGCTGCCGCATTTGCGACCGCAACCCTACACCGTAACCGGTTTGTGATGTTGATGATGCTGTCTGTCGTTGGCCTGATGGTATCGCTAGCGTTTGCTCATTTCTCAGCTCCTGATTTGGCCATGACACAGTTAGTGGTCGAGGTCGTCAGTATTGTTTTGATGATTTTGGCACTCTTCTTTATGCCACAAAAAACTGCGCGGGCATCGAGCGGGCATCGGGTATTCCGGGATATTATTATTGCCAGCTTTATAGGTGGGATCGTGGCAACCCTCAACTTTGCCATTTTAACCTCACCCGCCGAGTCCATCTCTGACTTCTTTATTGCCAATGCCAAAACCGGCGGTGGTGGCACGAACGTGGTCAACATCATACTGGTCGACTTTCGTGGCTTTGACACGCTCGGCGAGATCACTGTGTTGGCGATTGCCGCTGCGGGTATTCATAAACTGCTGAATAAACTGAAGCCGTTTATGCCATCCAGCGATGTTGACGGGCGCCCATGGCACCGCATTAAACACCCGTTAATGCTAACTAACGTGGCTAATTTGGTATTACCGATGGCAATGATGGTTGCGGTTTATATTTTCTTACGCGGCCATAACTTACCAGGCGGGGGCTTTATCGCCGGGCTTATCGCCGCCTCCGCTATGATCTTGCAATACATCGCCAATGGCGTCGACTGGGTTAAAGGGCGCTTTAACGTTAACTACCAGTCGTTAATGTCCATTGGGGTGATGATTGCCGCGCTGACCGGCCTGGGTAGCTGGCTATTTAGCAAGCCATTTTTAACCAGTTGGTTCACTTACCTAAAATGGCCCGTGGTTGGGAAGTGGGAGTTCGCGACCGCGCTACTCTTTGATCTCGGTGTGTTCCTAACCGTTATCGGCGCGACCATGATGATTCTCAGTAACTTTGGCAAGATGACCACTCGCCACCGTCCAACGTACGAGGGCAATTAATGGAAACACTCTATTCAGTCACTGTCGGTATATTGACCGCGTGTAGCATCTTTTTAATTCTCCGTGGCCGTTCATTCCCGGTTGTGGTGGGTATTACTATGCTTTCTTATGCAGTTAATCTGTTTCTGTTTTCGACCGGACGCCTGACTATCGATGGCGCGCCCATACTCGGAACGCAAGACAGCTACGCCGACCCGCTGCCTCAGGCATTGGTGTTAACGGCTATAGTTATCGGTTTTGCGATGACGGCGTACTCGATTATTCTTGCCGTGCGCACCCGTGGCGAAGTCGGCACCGACGAAGTCAGTGATTCAGATAGTTCGTCGGAGGGTAAACGCTGATGTTGCAACAACACCTTGCTATATTACCCATTCTGATTCCGTTATTTGCTGCATTATTGCAGTTATTACCCTGGGGCAACCGACCGCAGCCTAAGCGCCGTGCCATCGGCCTATTGGCCAGTATTTTAACGCTAATTGCTGCGGTTGCACTGTTAGTCGAAGTACAGCAACAAGACATGCTGGTGTACTTATTGGGCAACTGGGATGCTCCCTTTGGCATCGTACTGATGGTAGACCGTCTCAGCGCGCTAATGATGCTGATAACCGCAGTGTTAGCTCTACCAGTATTGATTTATGGTTGTTACGCAGAAGATAACCTCGGGTCGCACTTTCAGGCGCTTTATCAATTCCAGATTATGGGCATCATGGGTGCCTTTGCCACTGGCGATATCTTCAACCTGTTCGTGTTCTTCGAGGTATTACTTATTTCGTCGTATGCCTTGATGATGCATGGTGGCGGTAAATTCCGCGTGCGCGCAACGCTGCATTATGTGCTACTTAATCTATTAGGTTCAGCACTATTTTTAATTAGCATCGGAGTACTCTACGGCGTAACCGGCACACTCAATATGGCAGATATGGCGGTGAAAATTCAGTCACTGACCGGCGACCAGGCAATGTTAGCTAAAGCGGGCTCGTTAATGCTGCTAATTGTCTTCGGCCTGAAAGCCGCAATACTGCCACTGCATTTTTGGTTACCACAGGCATACTCAACAACCACAGGCGTGGTCGCGGCATTATTCGCCATCATGACAAAGGTTGGCGTGTACTCAATTATCCGCGTTTACTCGCTAATATTTGGCCCTGACGCTAATGAATTAGCGTTGGTTGCTCATGACTGGCTATGGATTATGGGCTTGTTGACATTAGTTGCCGGTGCTATCGGTATACTTGCAGCGCGCGATCTACGACTGATGGTGGCTTATTTAGTCGTTATCTCGGTGGGCTCGCTGGTGGCGGCCTTCAGTCTGTCATCAGCAGCCTCTACCGGCGCCACGCTATTTTATCTAATTCATTCCACTTTTATTACGGCAGCACTGTTTTTACTCGCCGACCTGATGGCCTTTGAACGGGGTAAGACAGCCTCCCGTATCGTCTCGGGTAAGAAAATGGCAAACCATTCGACCTATGCGACATTCTTTTTGATCGGCGCGATTGCCATTATTGGGCTACCACCACTCTCAGGGTTCGTATCTAAATTGATGATACTTGAATCCGCTGCTGCCAATGGCCATAACTTCTGGCTTTGGGGCGCGATTATCGGCGCTACTTTCGTCATGCTGGTAGCAGTCACGCGTGCGGGTAGCAAAATGATTTGGCATACCCTATCCGGCAAAGCATCTGAGCAGTCGGCGCCGCTGGGTAAACGAATAGCACTGGCTTCGTTATTATCACTGACCTTATTAATCAGTATTTTTGCCAACCCTATCCGTCAATATACCGATGCGGTTGCTGATCAGTTAACTGACGTCGATAGTTATCCGGTTCATGTGTTAAAACGCGCGGGAGGTGAACATGAATAAGCTGATGCCCGCCCCACTACTCAGCGCATTCTTATTACTGATATGGTTGTTGTTATTTAACTCTCTCAGCGCCGGTGTAGTGCTATTGGGCGTAGTCTTCTCTTTGTTAATACCGATACTGTTACGTCCGGCCTGGCCTCATTTTGCAGAGGTTAAAAAACCGCATTTAGCCGTAATTTACTTCTTTATCCTGCTGTTTGATATCGTTGTCGCCAACTTTAAAGTCGCAGCCCTTATTTTAGGTAGTCGCAAAAGCATCAAGCCGGCCTTTTTTGTTTACCCGTTAGACATGAAAGAAGAACTGCCGGTTACCATCCTTGCCAGTACTATAACCCTCACACCAGGTACAGTATCTTGTGAAATAACACGAGGCAGGAAGGGCATTCTGATCCATGCGTTTTCGGAAGACGATCCAGAGCAAGTGATCAATACGATCCGTCACCGATACGAGCGCCGTCTAAAGGAGATATTTGAATGCTAGGTACTATTTTGCAAATTGCATTTTTGTTGTTCAGCCTATCGATATTAATGAACCTTTGGCGGCTGGTTAAGGGGCCCGATTTGCCCGACCGGATACTGGCATTGGATACTATTTATATCAATTCGCTGGCACTGCTTTTACTACTGGGCATGTTCCAAAATACACAAACTTACTTTGAGGCCGCATTGCTGATTGCAATGTTTGGTTTCGTTGGCACCATTGCTGCCGGTAAGTTCTTGTTACGTGGCGACCTCATCGAGTAAGGAAGTTAATTATGGAAACGCTTAATGCACTACCCGTGTGGAGCCAATGGCTTATTGGCTTTTTTATCCTGTTAGGATCTGTGTTTGCCTTTATCGGTTCGCTGGGCTTGGCGCTTTTACCTGATTTTTTTACCCGTTTACATGCGCCGACAAAAAACACCACGCTGGGTATCGGCGGTATCGTCATTGCTTCGATTATCGCAACATCGGTGCAAGGCTCCGTCACCCTGAGTGAACTTCTTATTGCCATATTTTTATTCCTTACTGCACCCATTAGTGCACACATCATGGCAAAGGCAGCGCTACATACCGAGTTAAAGATGTTCTCTCGCACCCGGGATTTTCGCCAGGAGGGTGATGCTTACGAACATGAAAAAGCCGACTGAATGTCGGCTTTTTTTAACGTAGTTGAGTTGCTTTAGAAGTAGTAACCGAAGTTAATATTAAAGCGGTCATTAACCTCACCACCATCAGTAGCAATGTTACCGCCAACAAACGGCTGGTTTTTCGCTCTCACGTAATCGACATAGGTATAAAACCCGCCACCTGCAGCTACGGCTACACCGAGAACATTCATCCAGGTGTCGTCCTGATAGCCGGCTTTGTCGGTAATGATACTGTGGTCATTGTAGAAGGTTAAACTGGTAATTGGACCGATATCGGTAGGTAGCGTGTAAGCAACGTTACCGGTGTATATTTTCGCCTCGGTCGGAATTGCGTCATAGTAGGCATAAGCCCCCATATACACACCGCGGTTTTCTACTTCCAGGTCATACTCGTAATCAGCATACTGTAATTGAACGTTCCACGGACCGTTGTTGTAGTTCGCGTGTGCGCCCCATGCAAAACGGTTGCCTACGTTCTGATCATTGTATTGCGAGTATGCTTCAAATCCCTCTGCGGCAGTACCGGAATAGAAATTATTGCCCTGCGCTGACAAACCAACTTCCAGGTTGTGGTCATCGGTGAAGTGGAATACCCGTGCACCCCGAACGGCATAGCTGTTGCTCTCACCGATAGCAAGACCCGGCGTGTCATAAGCACCCTGACCTGGTAGCCGTATACCAACGCTGTCGTAGTTATAACGCGCGGTGCGATCGCTGGTTGACCCGTCTACACCCCCCTGTTCGTCCGACTTATGGTAAGCAATGTCAAACTGCCAGTCGTCGTCGCGATAGAGTAAGCGAATACCGTTGTCGTGTTCATCTTCTAAACCAACATAAAAGGTCGAGTTAAAGAAGTAGCTGTGTGAGTTGTATGGCAAGTTACCAAAGGGTACTTTGACCACACCTACCTGGCCCTGCCAATTTTCAGTGAAGTTATAGCCGAACCAAGCATGTTTAACCGAATCCATATAATGGAACCAACGATACTCAGCTGACAGGATCACGTCGCCAATTTCGCCGTCAAAGTTAAGACGGAAGATATCGAAGTCCAGGTCACCCGTGCGATTTTCGTTACCTTGGTTGTAGTTATTGTACTCATACTGAAAACGTACCGCACCGTGCACCTTTATTGGCCAGTTCTCATTTTCTTCAGTTTTGTCTTCAAGTTTCGCCAAACGAGCCTGAACACCGGAGTCAGCGCTGTTTTCGCGTATTGACTGACGTTGTTTGCTATCCGTTTGTTTATATTCTTTGCGCGTCACCATTTGCTCATGACGCTCCTGCATTTTTTCCTTCTGCGCTTCTTGCTCTGCTAGGCGCTGCTCAAGTTCAGCAAGTTTCTGTTTTAGCATCTCGATCTGGGTTTGCACGCTTTGATCATCTTGCGGCGCCGCAGAGGCGAGAATTGGGGATGCAGCGAACACCGACGCTGCGAGTATCCATCCTTTTGCCATAAATAGCTCCTTAGTTTGGCGAGACGTAGCGACCATTATAACAATCGCTTACTTCGAAATTTTAGTATAACTCGCTGACTAATACCGATATTTATATTATTTAGATCAAAAAAAAGGCCTCCGCAAGGAGGCCTTTTTGTTATTTAGTCGTTATCTGCGTTTAGACAACAGTAGCTTGCTCAACAACTTCAACCAGTGTCCAAGACTTATTCTTAGACAATGGACGTGATTCGCGAACAATCACGATATCGCCCATTTTGCACTGATTGTCTTCGTCGTGTGCGTGTACTTTAGTTGTACGCGAGATGTATTTACCGTAGACCGGGTGCTTAACACGGCGCTCTACAGCTACAGTGATGGTCTTATCCATCTTATCGCTGACAACTTTGCCTTGCAGTGTACGAATACGTTTATCTTGAGACATTACGCACCTGCCTTATCGTTCAAGATGGTTTTAATACGCGCGATATCGCGACGTACTTGCTTCATCATGTGAGTCTGATTCAGCTGACCAGTTGCCGCTTGCATGCGCAGATTAAACTGCTCACGACGCAAGTTCAGCAATTCTTCTTGCAGCTGCTCAACGGTTTTTTCTTTCAGTTCACTTGCTTTCATCACATTACCGTCCGAGTCACAAAAGTGGTTTTGAATGGCAACTTACGAGCCGCAAGGCGGAACGCTTCACGTGCCAGTTCTTCAGAAACACCGTCCATTTCGTACAGTACGCGACCTGGCTGAATCTGAGCAACCCAGTATTCGACGTTACCTTTACCTTTACCCATACGAACTTCTAAAGGCTTTTTGGTAATTGGTTTGTCTGGGAATACACGGATCCAGATTTTACCTTGACGCTTAACGTGACGAGTCATTGCACGACGGCCGGCTTCGATTTGACGCGCGGTCATACGACCACGGTCAGTCGCTTTTAAACCAAAGGTTCCGAAGCTGACTTTGTTACCAGACTGCGCCAGACCACGGTTACGGCCTGTGTGAACCTTACGGAATTTAGTACGCTTAGGTTGTAACATTATCGTCTCTCCTTACTTACGGTTTTTGCCGCGCTTAGGAGCTGGTTTTTCTTCTGTTGGCAAGCCACCAAGAACTTCGCCACGGAAAATCCAGACCTTAACACCGATGATACCGTAAGTGGTGTTCGCTTCTGACGTCGAGTAATCGATGTCTGCACGCAGTGTGTGCAAAGGTACACGACCTTCACGATACCACTCTGTACGTGCGATTTCAGCACCGCCCAAACGGCCGCTAACTTCTACCTTGATACCCTTGGCACCAAGACGAATAGCGTTTTGAACAGCACGTTTCATCGCACGACGGAACATCACACGACGCTCCAACTGACCCGAGATGTTGTCAGCAACAAGCTGAGAATCCAGCTCAGGCTTACGTACTTCAGAAATATTGATTTGCGACGGCGCGCCAGTCAATTTCTGAACCTGCTTGCGCAGCTTTTCTACGTCTTCGCCTTTTTTACCGATAACAACACCTGGACGTGCAGTGTGAATAGTCACACGAACACTTTTCGCAGGACGCTCGATAACGATACGAGACACTGATGCATTGCGCAGTTCTTTAGTCAGGAACTTACGTACCTGATGATCACTGTGCAGGTTATCAGCGAATTCGTTTGTATTCGCATACCAGGTTGCATTCCATGGTCTGGAGATACCTAGGCGAATACCATTAGGATGTACTTTCTGACCCATAATTTATCTCCTAGCTATCCGACACGACCACAGTAATGTGGCTGGTGCGCTTAAAGATACGATCGGCACGGCCTTTCGCACGTGGCTTGATACGCTTCATTGTAGGACCTTCGTCTAAGAAGATCTTAGCAACTTTCAGCTCATCAATGTCCGCACCTTCGTTGTGTTCCGCGTTAGCGATAGCTGATTCAAGAACTTTCTTGATCAAGCCAGCTGCTGCTTTAGGGCTGTACGCAAGGATGTCCAGCGCTTTTTCTACTGGCAAACCGCGAATTTGGTCAGCAACCAAACGGCCCTTTTGAGCAGAAACGCGGGCAAATTGGTGTTTAGCAATTGCTTCCATCACTTTCTACCTCTTACCGTTTCTTCGCTTTCTTATCAGCAGCATGGCCGCGATAAGTACGGGTTGGTGCGAATTCACCCAGCTTATGACCGATCATTTCGTCTGAAACGAAAACTGGAACGTGCTGACGACCATTGTGTACAGCAATCGTCAAGCCGATCATATCTGGCGTAATCATTGAACGACGGGACCAAGTTTTAATTGGCTTTTTATCCCCGGCTTCCAACGCTTTCTCCACCTTATTTAGCAGGTGAAGGTCAATAAATGGACCTTTTTTAAGAGAACGTGGCATGTTATATCCTCAACTCTTATTTGTTGCGACGGCGTACGATGAATTTATCGGTACGCTTGTTCTTACGGGTTTTATAGCCCTTGGTCGGCGTGCCCCAAGGTGTCACTGGGTGACGACCACCAGAGGTACGGCCTTCACCACCACCGTGCGGGTGATCAACCGGGTTCATCGCCACACCGCGAACGGTAGGACGAACACCGCGCCAACGTTTGGCACCAGCTTTACCCAATTGTTGTAGCATATGCTCAGCATTGCCCACTTCGCCGATAGTTGCACGACCTTCAGACTGTACGCGACGCATCTCGCCAGAACGTAAGCGGATGGTGACATAAGCACCGTCACGCGCAACGATCTGTGCGTAAGCACCTGCAGAGCGTGCTAACTGAGCACCTTTGCCAGGTTGCATTTCGATGGCGTGTACAACACTACCTACCGGAATGTTACGCATTGGTAATGCGTTACCCGGTTTGATTGGCGCATCAGAACCTGATTGTACGCGGTCACCCACGTTCAAGTTCTTAGGAGCCAACATGTAGCGACGCTCACCGTCTGCGTACAATATCAGAGCGATGTTCGCTGAACGGTTTGGATCGTATTCGATACGCTCAACCTTTCCAGGAATACCGTCTTTATTGCGTTTAAAGTCGATAATACGGTAGTGGTGCTTGTGACCGCCGCCGATATGGCGAACCGTAATACGACCGTTGTTGTTACGACCACCTGACTTGCTGTTTTTTTCCAGCAATGGTGCGTAAGGCTTGCCTTTATACAGTTCCTGACCAACGACTTTAATCTTGTGGCGTTGACCCGGAGACGTAGGCTTACTTTTAACTACAGCCATGATTATTCCTCCTGTTACTCAGCGCCGCCAACGAAGTCGATGTCAGCACCCTCTTTCAGGGCTACATACGCTTTTTTCCAATCGTTACGTTTACCGAAACGGAAACCGGTACGCTTGGTTTTACCCTTCACGTTAACAGTGCGTACGTTCTTAACTTCAACTTCAAAAAGTTTTTCGACAGCCGCTTTAATTTCGGATTTAGTTGCATCTTTTGCGACCTTGAAAACAACCGTGTTGTTGCCTTCAGCCGTCATGGTGCTTTTTTCCGAAACGTGAGGTGCTAGGATCACATTAAGCAAACGTTCTTCGCGCATCATGATAACACCTCCTCAAGCTGCTTGACTGCGTCGGCAGTCATCAGGACGTTTTCGAAAGCGATTAAGCTAACAGGGTCGATACCTTGAACGTCGCGTACATCAACTTTATGCAAGTTGCGTGACGCCAGGAACAAGTTCTCGTCCACGTCTTTAGTCACAATCAAAACGTCATTCAGGTTCAAACCTTTCAGTTTTTCAACCAGTTGCTTAGTCTTCGGTGCTTCAACACTGAAGTTTTCAACAACGGTTAAACGATCCTGACGAATCAATTCAGACACGATGCTTTTAATTGCACCGCGATACATTTTCTTATTTACCTTTTGGGCGTGACTTTGCGGTTTAGCCGCGAAAGTTGCACCACCCGAGCGCCAGATCGGACTGCGGATAGTACCCGCACGAGCACGACCGGTGCCTTTTTGACGCCATGGCTTCTTGCCGCCGCCAGCTACTTCAGAACGAGTCTTCTGTGCTTTTGTACCCTGACGAGCACCGGCTGCGTACGCTACAACTACCTGGTGGACAAGTGCTTCGTTGTACTCACGTCCAAAGGTAGCTTCGGAAACCTCAAGAGCGCCTTTTGCGTCTTTCAATGTTAATTCCATCACCATTCTCCTCAGACGTTACGCCTTGACCGCAGGTTTAACGATAACATCACTGCCGGTAGCACCAGGGACCGCACCTTTGATCAACAACAAGTTGCGTTCTGCATCTACACGGACCAACTCAAGTGATTGAGTGGTGACGCGTTCGTTACCCATTTGACCAGCCATTTTTTTGCCTTTAAATACTTTACCAGGCGACTGGTTTTGACCGATTGAACCCGGTGCACGGTGTGATAATGAGTTACCGTGGGTAGCGTCCTGAGTACGGAAGTTCCAGCGCTTCACGGTACCGGCAAAGCCTTTACCTTTAGAAGTACCAGTAACGTCCACTTTTTTAGTTTCTGCAAAAACTTCTACAGTCAGTTCAGAACCCACTGCATAATCTTCGCCTTCGCCATTTTCAAGGCGGAATTCCCAAAGACCGCGACCAGCCTCTGTACCAGCTTTAGCAAAATGACCTGCTAAAGGCTTGGTGACACGACTCGCTTTCTTCTCGCCTGTGGTCACTTGAAGCGCGCGATAACCGTCTGTGTCTTCAGATTTAACCTGAGTCACACGGTTCGCCAACACTTCGATCACAGTAACAGGAACAGAAGCGCCGTCTTCCTGGAAGACACGCGTCATTCCTACTTTACGACCGACTAGACCTATAGCCATTGTTAAAACCTCTCGTGTGTAATCCTATTACTGCCCACTTAACCCAAGCTGATCTGTACATCAACGCCAGCTGCCAAATCTAAACGCATCAATGCGTCAACAGTTTTGTCAGTTGGGTCCATGATATCGATCAGACGCTTGTGGGTGCGGATTTCGTACTGGTCACGCGCATCTTTGTTTACGTGTGGAGAAATCAGCACGGTGAAGCGTTCTTTCCGTGTTGGCAGTGGAATTGGACCACGTACCTGAGCACCAGTGCGTTTTGCAGTTTCTACGATCTCTGCAGTTGACTGGTCGATCAGACGGTGATCGAACGCTTTCAAACGAATCCGAATTCTTTGATTAGCCATAAAAAATCAAAGCCTCAATTAAAGAGCATTTAAAAAAGAGCACAGACAAACGCAAACCTCCCTGGCACATACCGGGGGTGCGAATATCTCTACATCAACCATTCAATCCCCTATCGGGACTGCTGTGGAACACCAAACATATAAACCTTGCGGCTTAGGGAAAATTGATGTGGTCGCGAATTATACACCTTCGCGACCGTATGTCAACATTTAGCAATATGTAGGTTGCGCCTATGGCGCGACTTCTTGGTAGAACTTGCGCTAAAAGCGCAAGTTACTTGGCGTGATCCAGAACCTGCTGCCAAACGCGGGTAAAGTTACCACCCAGAATCATTTCAATTTCTTTTTCGGAGTAGTCACGGTCTAACAGACCCTGAACTAAATTAGGATAAGTAGAGACATCTTTTAGGCCAACCGGCAGTGAGTCACCAACGCCATCATAATCTGAGCCAATACCAATATGCTCAACACCAATTAATTCTTTGACGTGGTCGATGTGGTCCAATACCTGTTCCAGCGTCGCGTAGGGGTATGGATTATTTGCTTCGATTTCAGCAACACGGCGCTTCGCTTCATCGCTGTCCTCGCCAAACTGCTGGTAAACGGCTTGAATCCGTTTTTTCATCATATCGCGGTAACGATTGGCTTGTTGCGCAACAAACGACGAACCGAAATTAATTTGTACTACACCGCCATTTTCAGCCAGTTTTTTGAGCATATCGTCGCTCATATTGCGTTCAAAGCCCGGAGTAAAGCTACGTAACGACGAATGCGAGGCTATAACCGGCGCTTCAGTCGTTTCGATAACGTCGTAAAAGGCTTCGTCGGAGATATGTGATACATCGATCATCATGCCAATATCGTTACACGCTTTGACCAGTTCAAAGCCAAACTCGCTAAGCCCATCCCATTGCTTGCGGATGTCATAGGACGAGTCAGAGATATGATTGGTTTGTGAGTGAGCAAACGAAATATATCGTACGCCACGCTCATAGAACATTTCCAGGTTGTCGAGATCGCCCTCCATTGGGGTTCCGTTTTCCATACCCATAGCGATAGACATCAGTCCATTATTCATATTTTCGCGCGCTTCAGCGGGCGAATAGGCAAGTGCAAATTTATCCGGTGCACGGCCCACCAATGCTTCCATACTATCAATCAAGTCATGAGCTAACTCAATACTGCCACCGGTTTGCTCATATTCGGCCGGGATATAAATAGCCATAAAGGGTACGTTCAGACCGCCCTCTACTGCACGGGGGTAGTCAAAGTCGCCGCTTTCTGTGGCAACAGTTACATCTTCCCAGCTATTATGAATTCGATAGGGCACATCAATATGGGTATCGGCGATAAGATATTTTTTTGCCAGTTGTTTTGCTTTGTCGCTCGCCTGGTATTCCTGTGCGCCGGCCATAGTAGCCGCTACACTCATTACCGCCAGCACTGACGCTTTTATCGTTGTTTTTAACATGCTTAATCCTCGGTAATACAATAAACTGTTTTCTGGATTAGGCAGGTTAACAAATCTTCAACTGTGACGCACTATAGATGCGCTGAATGCGATAAAAGCGCCGATTACTAACGTCCCTATTACCAGGGTTCCAACGACCGGCGCGACTAACCAGGCAAGCCACCATTCATTAATAAACATGGTTAACCTCACGCACGTTTATTGAGTTTTTGGCTGGTTTTGCTTTTCTTCGGCCGGCTCGTTAGCCGCAACTGCCTGGTCGCTTTCTGAGGCAAGTAATTCATCACCCCATACGGTTAACGTTTCAATCACCGTGGCTTTGGTTGCGTTAAACAATTCAACCGATACGTTTGCAACTTGCTCGCTAATAAAAGAGGTAGCTTCTTGCTCCGCTTGCTGTGCAGACGCTGCACTGGATACCATAAGTGCTGTAGCTGCCACTGAAGTTAAGATGACTTTTTTCATGATGTTCTCCTTTGTATTCTTGTTTGTGTTCGACTCAATAGTTAAGTCGTAGTTACTAATACAAAGGTTGTGCCAACTTCTATTTGTTTACTAACACCATGATTTTATTGGTTTTTTTATTTATATCCTAAAACACAGGCGAATGCCGCCATTGACTACCAAATAATTAATTAGCTAATTTAACCAACTAACTGGTCAAATCCGCTAACGTCTCTTCAGGGTTAAGCCTAAACGCCAGTGCACCTTCTATTAATGCGCTCCCGTCTTTGGCTCGAGGACCTTTTATACTCAAATATTGCCGCCATTTTTTACCACCCGGCTGGCCCTGGAATAGCCCCAGCATATGGCGCACCACGTGCCACGCCCGGCCACCTTGGCTTATATGTGCATTCACGTAGGTAATCATTTGCCTGGCAACCTGTTCGCGGTCGAACCCCGGCCGCTCCTCGCTCTCAATACCAGCTAACTCAGTGAGTATCCAGGGATTTTGGTATGCTTCACGACCAATCATTACCGAATCCACGTGTTCAAGGTGCGCCAACACCTCAGCCTTGCTTTTTACACCGCCATTGATACTAATGGGTGTATCGATATAACGTTGCTTAGCCTGATAAACACGCTGATATTGAAGTGGCGGTATCTCGCGATTTTCTTTTGGGCTCAAACCACTCAGCCAGGCTTTTCGGGCATGCAGCGTCAACTGGTCAACACCGGCATCCACCACGGCATCTAAAAATTGATACAAAAATTCGTCTGAATCCTGTTCATCAATACCAAGCCGCGTTTTAACGGTGACCGGTATATCCACCACCCGCTTCATAGCCCTGACACAATCAGCTACGGATTCGGGCTGCGCCATCAAGCAAGCGCCAAAACTACCATTTTGAACCCGATCGGACGGACAACCGACATTAATGTTTACCTCATCGTAACCCCGTTGCTGAGCCTGCTCGGCGCAGCGTGCCATAGCCTCAGGTTCACTGCCGCCAAGCTGCAAGGCGACCGGATGCTCGGCGTCGTTATAAGCCAGGAAATCCTGTTGACCGAATAAAATTGCGCCAGTGGTTACCATTTCCGTATAAAGTAAGGTTTTAGGAGTCAATAGCCGATGAAAATATCGACAATGACGATCGGTCCAATCCAGCATCGGGGCCACTGAGATTTTGTAGGGATAGCTAGGCATACGTTAGGCAAATCACTTGATAACAGAATTAATCCGCATTATACCGTAACAACAGGCATATCTCACCACCTACCCGTGCAAAACGGTTGCCTCTGATTTAAAAGGCATTACAATGAGGTTTCAGCATTAATACTGTGTAAACTATGACCAAGTCAGAAACCGAGCGCCTTGTTCGCAAGGCTGAAAAACTTTGTCAGGCGCGTGGCGCCCGTATGACATCGACGCGTAAAGAAGTATTTGCCATTCTCGCCCAGCAGGATGGTTCAATTGGTGCTTATGATCTGCTCGATCAATTAAAAATTATCGTGCCAAATGCCAAACCACCTACTATTTACCGCGCATTGGATTTTTTACAAGAGCAAGGCTTTGTCCACAAAATCACTTCATCGAATAGTTTTGTACTTTGCTCGCATTTTGATCACCACCACCCGGTGCAAATGTTAATCTGTGAATCATGCGGAAACGTCCAGGAGATCCAATCTGACGGCGTTTACGAAGAGCTTCAGCATCAAGCTGAAGGACAAGGTTTTTTGGTACAAGAACAAACTATAGAGGCACACGGGCTTTGCGCTAAGTGCCACTAACAGTATCATTATTTAAGACTTTCCTTATAACAATACAAAATAGATAGGCCTTCCTATGAAGTTAAATTACCTGTTGGGTATTACGATTGCAGGGTTAGGATTTTCCACGCTTGCCAGTGGTCAGGCGTTTGATGATAAATTTCGTCAGTTAAACGACGATAAATTTCGTACCCCTAACGTTTACCGTACAGCATCCGGCGCTCCGGGCCACCAATACTGGCAGCAAGAGGTTGACTACGATATTCGCGTAACACTGAATGACGATAATCAAAGCGTCAGCGCGCGTAGCACCATTACCTATACCAATAACTCACCGGATACCCTGCGTTATTTGTGGGTGCAGTTAGACCAAAACCGGTTCAAAAAGGATTCAATTGGTCCCAAAACCCGCGCTACCTCAGCAGATAGCCTTGAACGGGTGAGCTTTTCTCGTATGGAAAGCATGTTAACCCAGGAAGAGTTTCCGGCTGGTTACACTATTACCGATGTCAGCGATACCCGCGGCGAGCCGATGGATTACACCATCAATGACACCATGATGCGTATTGATTTAGATGAAGCACTGGCATCGGGTGAAAGCGTTACTTTTAACATCGGCTGGCAGAACAACATTATCGAAGCTGATGTACTAGGTGGCCGTGGTGGTTACGAGTACTTCGAGGACGATGGTAACTATCTGTATGAAATGGCGCAGTGGTTCCCGCGTATGGCAGCCTACTATGATGTAGAAGGCTGGCAGAATAAGCAGTTTATCGGCAACGGTGAATTTGCCCTGGAGTTTGGCGATTACACTGTTGCGATTACGGTACCAGCCGATCATATCGTGGCCTCAACCGGCGAGCTACAAAATGCCGAAGAGGTGTTAACTGACGAACAATTAGATCGTCTAGAGCAAGCTAAATCATCTGACCAACCAGTTAAAATCGTGACTCAGGACGAAGCGCTGGAAAACGAAAAAGAAGGCACTGACGAAACCAAAACCTGGGTTTTTAAAGCCGATAAAGTTCGTGATTTTGCCTGGGCATCATCGCGTAAGTTTATCTGGGATGCGCAGCGCTATCAAAAGGGTGACACCGACGTTATGGCAATGTCGTTTTACCCGGAAGAAGGCAACCCGCTATGGGAGCGTTATTCAACGGCGTCAATTATTCACACCATTGACGTATATAACGACTACAGCTTTGACTACCCCTACCCTGTTGCGATTTCAGTAAATGGTCCGGTCGGTGGTATGGAATACCCTATGATCACCTTTAACGGTCCGCGTCCATATCTGGACGAAGAAAGTGGTGAGAAGTATTACTCTAAGCGCACTAAATACGGCCTGATTACCGTCATCATCCACGAAATCGGTCATATTTACTTCCCCATGATCGTCAACTCCGACGAACGCCAGTGGACCTGGATGGACGAGGGTATCAACACCTACCTACAGTTCTTAGCGGAACAAGAATGGGAGCCCGACTATCCATCCTGGCGTGGCGATGCACGTAATATCGTGACCTATATGGCTAGTGATAACCAAATGCCGATTATGACTAACTCAGAATCTATTCTGCAGTTTGGTAATAACGCTTATGGTAAACCAGCGACAGCATTGAATATTCTGCGCGAAACTATCGTGGGTCGTGAATTATTTGACTTTGCCTTCCGTGAATACGCTAATCGCTGGAAGTTTAAACGACCGACTCCAGAAGACCTTTTCCGCACCTTAGAAGACGCCAGTGGCGTTGATCTTGACTGGTTCTTCCGTGGTTGGTTCTACACCACAGACCATGTCGACATCAGCCTGGATCAGGTCAATTTGCTGACCGTCAGCACCCAGGACCCAGAGGTAGAGGCGGCATGGCGTAAGCAGGTTGATGAACAGGACCCGGAAACCATTACCGCGGTTCGTAATCAAGACGTAATGTATAAAATCCACCAACAAGAACAGTTGCAGGACTTTTATAACGAGCATGACGAATACACGGTTACTAATGCTGATCGCAACAAATACAAGACCTTGCTGGATGGTCTTAATGAAGAACAAAAAGCAATGCTTGATAACGGCAGTAACTTTTATGTCTTAGACTTCAGTAATCTTGGCGGTCTGGTCATGCCTATTCTGCTTGATCTCCACTACCAAGACGGTAGTAAAGAACACGTCCGTATTCCGGCAGAAATCTGGCGTCGCTCGCCGCAGCAGGTCAGTAAATTGCTGATTCGCGACAAAACCATCGCAGAAATCGTGCTCGACCCATACTGGGAAACCGCTGATGTTGATACTACCAACAACTATTGGCCAGCCCGTCCGGTGCCATCACGTATCGAACTATTTAAACGTGGTGATCGCGACAACAGCATGATGGAAGATTATGATGCAGAACTTAAAACAGACGACGATGAAGAATAAATTAGCCGTCTTTTTTACTGCATTATTGTCACTTGCGCTGCTACCTCAGGTAGCAGCGCACAAGTATTTTTTTGGGCTGACTGAAGTCAGTTATAACCCCCGCACCCAACATGTCGAGGTTGTTCATCAATACACTCTGCATGACGTGCAACGGGCGTTACAGAAGCAGTACGGTGATGACTTCACGCTCGACAACCCTAACGCAGAAGCGCAAATAATGCGCTGGCTTGAAAACCAATTCGCCCTGTTTGACAGTAATGACAATAAAGTAAAGCTTAACTGGATTGGCTTTGAAGCTGACTTCCAGAATATTTGGCTTTACCAGGAAGTTGATATTGCCCCGACCGATTTTTGTAATTGGCGGGTGAGTAACAATATATTGATGCGCGAATTTGCTCCACAGGTGAATACCGTTAACTTTGTAACCGATAACGGCACTGATGGCGTTACCTTGACTCGCGAAAACTATACAAAAGCGGTAAACTGCCAATAAATACTTGCAACGACATAGGGACAAGATTGCATGAATGCTGAGTTCGTAAACCCATTTCTGCAGGCATTACAAAATGTAATGTCGATGATGGCGCAAACGGAATTGAAACCCGGAAAGCCGCAGCTTAAAAAAGATGATGTCGCGCGAGGCGATGTGTCCGGCATTATCGGTATGGTTGGGCCACAAATAAAAGGCTCGTTTTCTATCTCTTTTGAAGAAAACCTGGCCTGCGAAATCATGAATAAGATGTTAGGCGAAATGCCAGACTCAGTTGATGACGAAGTCTGTGACATGGTGGGTGAAATTACCAATATGGTTACCGGTGGAGCCAAAAAAACCCTGGGTGAAAAAGGGTACGAGTTTGATATGGCTACTCCGATTGTTGTATCCGGTAAGGATCACACGATTTCACACCGTTCTGAAGGTCCCAGAATTATCATGCCTTTTAGCCATATTGCCGGCAAAGCCTACATCGAAATTTGTTTTGATAAGATTGGCTAAGGTTTATTTTAGCCGTCAACTCTAACTAGTAATGGTCATCGGCAGCTCGCGCAAAATTATCAAAGCGGGACAAGTGGCCATGAAACTTAAGCTCTATCTTGCCTATAGGCCCGTTACGCTGTTTACCTATGATAATTTCTGCCAGCCCTTTCTCACCGCTGTCCGGATGATAAACCTCATCCCGGTAGATAAACATAATGACGTCAGCATCCTGCTCTATTGAGCCGGATTCACGTAAATCAGAGTTTACCGGCCGTTTATCAGAGCGTTGCTCTAGTGAACGGTTTAACTGCGACAACGCAACTACCGGTACATTGAGCTCTTTGGCCAGCGATTTTAACGAGCGCGATATTTCTGCAATTTCCAGCGTGCGGTTCTCGGACATCCCCGGTACCGTCATCAATTGCAGATAATCCACCATGATCATTGATAAACCATCGTGATCCCGTGCAATACGACGAGCACGAGAACGCACTTCGGTAGGTGTCAGCCCCGACGCATCATCAATGTAAAGATTGTTTTTCTCGTTGAGAATATTCATCACTGAAGCAATGCGTGCCCAGTCATCATCCTCAAGTTTACCGGTCCGAACTTTGTTCTGATCAACCCGGCTTAATGATGCCAGCATACGCATCATAATTTGTTCTGCCGGCATCTCCAGACTGAATACCAGAACGGGCTTTTCTTCGTTCATTGCAATATTTTCAGCCAGGTTCATCGCGAAGGTTGTTTTACCCATCGACGGACGCGCGGCGACAATAATCAAATCCGATGGCTGCAGCCCGGCTGTCATCTGGTCCAGATCGTGGAAACCACTGGATACTCCGGTCACGCCGTTGTGGTTTTTAATTTTACTTAACGCGTCTATGCGCTCGATAGTCTTGGCCAGAATATCGCTGACACCCTTGGGGCCCTCTGTCGCGCTAGTACGTTTTTCGGCAATGCGGAATACTTTACTCTCCGCCTCATCCAGCAGTTCCTGGCTGGTTCTGCCCTGCGTATCGTAACCGGACTCGGCAATGTCATTGGCAGCTGCGATCATTTCGCGCAAAACAGCCCGTTCACGCACAATATTTGCGTAGGCTAAAATATTGGCCGCACTGGGGGTATTTTTTGATATTTCACCTAAATAAGCGAAACCACCCACTTTGTCCAATTCACCTGCGGCCTCGAGTACTTCAGAAACAGTAACCAAATCCATTGGTTGGCTGTTATCAGATAGTTTTTGTAGGGCCTGAAAAATCATCCGATGCCCGCGATGATAAAAGTCTTCGGCAATGATGCTGCCAGCCACTTTATCCCAGGCATCGTTATCAAGCATTAATCCGCCTAACACGGACTGTTCAGCCTCGATCGAGTGAGGCGCTGAACGCAGCGCCTCAATTGCTTTATCAGATTTTTTTGCAGCTTGGGCCATGCAAGACGCTTCTCTTGAGTGGTATTGAATAACCCGCCTACTATAGCGTTATTCGCTGCGAATTTCGATAGTTCCGGACACCGTACTCATTTTTACCCGCGCAGCGCCAGAGCCGGCAGTAAAGTCCAATGATGATGAGGCCCCCCAACGAGACTCATCAGCTTTAGCATCGGTAATTCCGTTGACAATGTCGCCGCCTGCATTAGCTTTCAGATCAAAGGTTGCGTTTACCTCACCCAATAAGCGGAAGTTTAAGTCACCGCTCACCGACGAGGCGTCCAGACTTGCGGTGTCGTTAAGCCCGAGCGTGATATCAACGTCGCCGCTGACGTTTTTTACATCGCCTGAATCGACGGCAGGCAAACGCATCTCTACATCACCGGAGACATTCTGCAACTGAAAGCGCTTTAAGGTATCAGACTGAACATCGACGTCGCCACTGACCGCCTGGTATTTTGCAACGGTCGCTGCATTTTCAATATCGGTAATATCACCACTTACCGTTTCTAAGGTAACATCGCCCGCTAACTGGCTGGCTTTGATATCACCCGACACCGTTTTTAACAGTACATCGCGGGCGGCATTGGTGAGCTTGATATCACCACTTACCAGGGTAATGTCTGTACCTGCCTGCAGGTCTGACGCACGCACGTCCATCGATACACCCTCTACTTTCAACGGGCTAGTTGATGGCATATACAGCGTTAGCTCCGAGCCTTCTTCGTCATTGTAACTCCAGCCGTTCTGCTCGGGCGTCCTAACCTCGATTCTCACGCCGTTGCCGCGTAGCTCAAAAATAAGCTCCTCGGCGTTTTCGTCGAGCGTTCCTACCAACCGAACCTGGCTTTTGTCATGTGTTATCACCTCTAACTCACCGCGCTCGTTATTGAGGTAAATCTGGGTGCCAGCACTAATATCGATGGTTTTATCAACCGGCTGTTGCGCCACACTGTTAAAACTGACCGAAGCCATTAGAACACCCGCCAATACCGGTAGGGCTTTTAATAACTTACTCATCGCACATCTCCTGTTTAGATCGCTTGTAATTTGGGTTGTTGCTGATAAGCCTGTTGCAACAAATGCAATTCTTGTTGGTTAATCCAGCGCAGCAGTTCGAGCATTTGCGCGTTACCGCCATTTTGTTGCATCGAGCGGATAAGTTGCTGCTGTTGAGCTTAATTCATTTGTTCAGGCAGTTTTATATCGGTGAGCTCGGACACCGTTGTCTCCCTGTCTATGCATTACTTTTTAAGTTATTTGCTAATGAGTCGCTATGGGTTTTAGCAGGGTTTACAGGCGGGGTAAATTTTTTCAAAAAAAAAGCTGCCGAATGGCAGCTTTTTCTCTGGTTGTTGGCACTTACTGATTAGTCAGCAGCAACAACTTTCAGGTTTACGTTAGCAAACACGTCTGCGTGCAAGTGCAATTCCAGCTCGTATTCGCCAGTTTCACGGATAGTACCGTGAGGCATTAATACTTCAGCTTTCTTCACTTCTACGCCGGCTGCAGTAATCGCGTCAGCGATATCACGCGTGCCGATTGAACCGAACAGTTTACCTTCGTCACCAGCTTTAGAAGCGATTTCGATAGTATCCAGTGCGTTGATTTTTTCTGCACGAGCTTCTGCTGCTGCTAATTCGTCAGCAAGCTTAGCTTCGTACTCAGCGCGACGCTGTTCAAACAGTTCAATGTTTGATTTGGTTGCAGGAACCGCTTTACCCTGAGGGAATAAGAAGTTACGTGCATAACCTGATTTAACGCTAACTTGGTCGCCTAAGCCACCCAGGTTAGCAATTTTGTCTAACAAGATGATATTCATTTTTCGCTACCCTTAATCTTGGAACCGTTGCTAACTTACTGATGTGAATCAGTGTAAGGCAGCAATGACAAATAACGAGCGCGCTTGATAGCACGAGCTAACTGGCGCTGATACTTCGCAGAGGTACCAGTGATACGGCTAGGAACAATTTTACCTGATTCGGTAATGTAGTTCTTCAGCGTAGCGATATCTTTGTAATCAATCTCTTTAACGCCTTCTGCCTTAAAACGGCAGAACTTACGGCGACGGAAAAAACGAGCCATGATGGTCTCCTAAATCTGTTCTAAGTGCTGAGCATGAAGTACTAAACGCGCCAGACCATTGTTGTCTTCGTGGCGATGCAGAAAACCTTCTGCGTGTACCTCACTACCCACCGTCAATTTTTGTAACCAGTGTTGTAACCCTTCACCGCTCATAACGAGCTGCAGTTTAACGTAACTTTGACGGTTCATTCCGGCTTCCGGTTGCATCGAACGGTGTTCGATGGTCACCAATAAGTGCTCGATGCCCGACGGACTGGTTTCCAGCTTGGCGGGTTTACAAACAGTACCGGTAATGTGTAGTCGATTCATACGTCTCTCTGAGGGTCTGCTTTACTCAAACGAGTTAGGCAGCTTCACTGTCACCTTTACGATCTTCCTTCGGCTTAGTCAGCGGCGAAGGTTCAACGATCGCTTCTTTTTTGCGCATAATCATGTTGCGCAATACTGCATCGTTAAAACGGAATGCAGTTTCCAGCTCTTCTACAACCTCTGCAGACGCTTCGATGTTCAACAGAACATAGTGCGCTTTGTGCAGTTTATTGATTGGATAAGCCAGTTGACGACGGCCCCAGTCTTCCAAACGATGGATCTGACCACCACCTTGCTTGATCGTTTCGCTATAGCGCTCGATCATGCCAGGTACTTTCTCGCTTTGGTCCGGGTGGACCATAAATACGATTTCGTAATGACGCATTACAGTTTCCTTTTGGTTCGTATAGCCTCGGTTCAGCTCAGCCGCACTGACATAGAAGCAAGGAACTCAACTAGTAGTTAATTCAATGGCTGATTTAAGCCGCGCGATACTAACGCATTTAAAGGTAAAAAGCAATTTTTGCTTATTCGCTGTCGGCGGCTTGGTGGGATGATTCAATACGGTCGGTCAGCAGGCCAACCAGGCGGCCAACCAATTCGTTTTTGACTTCGCTCTGACCGCGCACAACAATATGATCAAAACGTTTATCATTGCGATGCAAGGTGGCATCAATTTGTATCGCTCCGTCGCGTTCGACCAGCGCTATTACCACGTCATATTGCGCTTCGCGGTCACCCACTTTATGCCACTCGTGGCGCACCTCTAAGCGGTTATCAATATCTTCAGCAACCTCATTCAGGGTGCGGGTTTCTGTAGTATCAAATTGATACTCGAAGTTTACGTAGGGTTTGGTCGAGCGAATAAACTCACCCGACTCCCAGTTAGGAGTCCAGCTAATAAAAACCATTGCAATTAACACTAAGGCAATGGCAATGGGCAATAGTCGACGTTTAAGATCCATTGCGCTGTCTGACAACCTCAAATAAACACACGCCACTGGCGACCGATACATTTAAACTACTGACACTGCCTGCCAACGGAATCGATACCAGTTCATCGCAGGTTTCACGCGTTAAGCGGCGCATGCCTTTACCTTCAGCGCCCATTACCATCGCAGTCGGGCCCTGATAGTCTATTTCGTAAAGTGATTTTGTTGCTTCGCCCGCCGTACCGACAATCCAGACATTCAATTGCTGTAGTTCCCGGAGCGCACGAGCCAGGTTGGTCACTACGACCATTGGCACCACTTCCGCGGCACCAGAGGCGACCTTACGCACGGTCGGCGTAATCTGTACTGACTTGTCTTTAGGCACCACCACGGCGGTTACCCCAGCGGCATCGGCAGTGCGCAGGCAGGCCCCCAGATTATGCGGGTCGGTAATACCATCCAGCACTAAAAATAGTGGCGACTGCTCACTGTCATCAATCAATTTGGCAAAATCATGTTCGGTCAGCGTAGGCAAAGACGTTACCGTGGCTACCACGCCTTGGTGATTACCACCCTCAGCGCGTTTATCCAGCGCATGCTTTGGCACCCACTGCGGCCTGATGCCAATCGTATGCGTTTGTTGCACCAGTGCATTGACCGCATCATTTTGGCGCTCTTTAGAGACATAAAGCTCAACCAATCGGTCCGGATGGTTATCCAAAATAGAACGAACCGCGTGTAAACCAAATACCGTGACCTTTTGGCTCATGATGATTTTTTACCCTTGCCTTTGTTGCCCTTTTGCGGCTTCTTATTAGTTGGCTTTTTGCCACCCTGAGATTTTTTGCGCTGGGTTTTACCACTATTACGTTTGCGTTGTTTACCCGCAGGGCTCTCTGCCGCGATCAAGCTTAAATCGATCTTACGTTCATCCAGGTCAACGGTCTTAACTCGAACCTGAACTTTATCACCGAGGCGGTACACGGTGCGTGTATTTTCACCAATCAACAACCCTTTTTGATTGTCATACTGATAATAATCATCGCCGAGATTGCTAATATGAACCAGACCATCGATTTGGTATTCGTCCAGGCGAACAAACAAACCAAAGTTGGTTACCGATGAGACCACACCACTGAACTCCATACCGATGTGATCTAACATGAATTCACATTTCAGCCATTCATCCACTTGCCGCGTTGCATCATCAGCCCGACGTTCAGTCATCGAACAATGTACGCCAAGATCCTCCAGCTCACGCTCACTGTAAGCCCATGCACCCGTCAACGCTTGCTCTGTGCCTTCACGCTTACGCAGAATCGATTTAATCGCCCGATGCAGAATCAGATCAGGGTAGCGCCGAATCGGCGAAGTGAAGTGCGAGTAGGATTTAAGCGCCAGCCCAAAATGCCCTTCATTCTCAGACTGATAGACGGCCTGCTGCATTGAGCGCAGCAACATCGTCTCGATCAATTCATGATCAGGGCGATCTTTGACTTCCTCTAATAATTTACCATAGTCCGATGGCGTTGGCTTATCGCCGCCGCCCAAACTTAACCCCAGTTCGCCCAGGAAAGCCCTGAAACTGGTTAAACGCTCGTCTGCCGGTGCTTCATGCACGCGGAATAGCGCACCAATTTCTTCTTCGCTTTCAATCAGTCGCGCCGATGCAACGTTCGCGGCAATCATGCACTCTTCGATAATTTTGTGCGCCACATGACGTTTGACCGGTTCAATCCGCTCAATTTTGCGGTGCGCATTAAAAATAAAGCGCGTTTCCTGCGTGTCAAACTCTATGGCAGAGCGTTGTTTACGTACCGTAGCCAGTGCTTTATACACATTGTGCAGTTCTTCAATATTGCTGAGTACGTTTTTATACTGCTCGCGCAGTTCTGCGTCACCATCTAAGATTTGCTTAACTTTGGTGTAGGTGAGGCGGGCGTGTGAATTCATCACCGCCGGATAAAAACGCGAGTTTTTCAGCTTACCGCGCGGGCCAATTTCCATTTCCGCGACCATACACAAGCGGTCGACGTTAGGATTAAGCGAACACAGCCCATTAGAAAGTTTTTCCGGTAGCATCGGAATGACGTTATTCGGAAAGTAAACCGAATTACCGCGGTTAACGGCTTCGTTATCCAGCTGAGTCGACGGTTTTACGTAATAGGATACGTCAGCAATAGCTACCCATAAGCGCCAGCCTTTTTCTTCCGGCAAGGCACACACAGCGTCATCAAAATCACGTGAATCTTCGCCATCAATGGTTATTAATGGCAATTCCCGCAGATCGACACGGCCATCGTAAGCCTCTTTGGGTACTTCCTCGCTGTATTTTTCCAGCTCAGCGTCAATACCCTCTGGCCATTCGTTAGGAATATCATGCTCACGAATCGCGATTTCGATTTCCATACCCGGCGCCATATGGTCACCCAGTATTTCATAGACCTTACCAATAGGACTGGTGCGGCGATTAGGCCGGCGCGTAATGGTCACGACAACGAGTTGACCATGGCGCGCGCCAAGATTGTCGGCATGCGGTATTAAGATATCCTGACTAATACGCGAGTCATCCGGCACCACAATGCCCAAATCATTTTCGACAAAATAACGTCCGACGATATTACTATCCCGCGGCTCAACAACACGAACGACACGACCTTCGGCACGGCCGCGGTTATCGGTCCCGGCAGGCTTAATCAGTACTTTATCGCCATGCAGCACCGAATACATTTGGTGGTGCGGAATAAAAATATCTTTGCCGCCGTCATCAGGGCGACAAAATCCGAAGCCATCACGATGACCGATAATGGTGCCGCGGACCAACTGCATGCGCTCGGGCAGACCATAACAATTGGCTTTGGTATAGACTAATTGACCATCACGCTCCATTGCCCGCAAACGACGCTTTACACCAATATGCTGTCGCTCATCCTGCAGCTTAAAATGCGTAATAAAATCGTCAAAGGGCACTGGCTTTAAGCGCTCAGTTACCAGTTCAAGCAGTTCATCCCGTGACGGGATTTCGACATCGTATTGTGGTGTCGTTTGGTCGTTGCTGTTGCTTGCGTTGTTATCGGTCATAGAATCCTTAATTTTGCGCGTATCTTGCGTCTTTTACCTAACTAATAGTATACGCACCTGAATAGCTCTTGTCAGTTAATCTACCATGACAATAAAAAACCCCCGCTTACTTGCGGGGGCTGTTGCTGTGTTTTATCCGAAAAACTTATTCGTTTGGCTGCGATAAACTCAGCTCGCGAATGGTGTTTTCCTGGATATCACTGTTATCAAACCAAATCGGACGCAACTGTGGCTGTTGCGAGTACAGCAGCGTCTGGTCAATGTAGTGATCAGAGAACACGTTACGTGACTGCGAGTAACTCAGTAGTCCTTCAGCTACCGGACCGTTCTCGGTAAATTCCATGGTAAACATCCAGCTTGAACCGTAGCTAATATGATAGCCAAGGCCGGCTTCGGTCAGGTTGGAACCATCTGCTTCAGGATAAATTAAACGCGGATAGATGGTACCATCTGAACCGGTGTTAGCACGGAAGACGTTAAAGCCACCTTCAACGTTGTTAGCACCACCCCAGGGTAAGCGCTGACCCGAAGGTTGTCCGGTCGGTAATGCGCGTTCGACAAATTGCACTTCGCCCAACGGCGCGTCAATCGGTAATCCCAGTGACTGGATGCGCACCATGGCATTACCCAGATCCGTTAATACCGACACATTGTTTACCATGTCGCGCGGCGTATTAAGTGGATCAGCCGGATCAAACTCAACTTCCCATTTGGGGTTGCGATTAAATTCGGTAGCAAATTCACGGAACAACATCGCACCGACGCTATCTTTGTTCATCGTGCCATCCCACTGACCGAGCGTATCGCAAGCAGGTTTGATGCTGATATTGCCGGCCGCAGTAGATACCGGTTGTTCACCCTGACGGGTACACAACGCCAGCAGATCGTCCAACAGCACCTCAGCCAGATAGCTACGATTACTTAACAACTTCTCGGCGATATCT
Source organism: Idiomarina sp. (assembly GCF_019431395.1). Taxonomy (NCBI): domain Bacteria; kingdom Pseudomonadati; phylum Pseudomonadota; class Gammaproteobacteria; order Alteromonadales; family Idiomarinaceae; genus Idiomarina; species Idiomarina sp. Next base: position 235,987 of record NZ_CP080268.1, on the reverse strand, counting down.
TCACGGGTAAACTTACCATCAGCAGAGCCACCTTCAGCCAGCATTTTTTGGCCTAAACGCGAACGCCACGATTGTTCGTTGTTGATTGGCCCCCACAACGGCGCAACATTCTCAATTGGCGCATCCGGGTTGGTTAGCCAATAACTGTTATTCGAGTTTTGTACAAAGTCAGTGCGCAACAGTGAAGGAGCACGGTCAAACGACATCTTGCCGTCTGCTTTGAACATTGCCGAATTACCCGGCATCACAGGGAAGCCGGCAGAAGCACTAATGCCCTGCAGCAAGGTGTTTTGCTCCCATGCAGCAATCGCTTCGTCGCTGATATTCGGCACCGATGAACCATCAGTAAAGAAGGCATCGCCATCGTCATCAACTGCCATCGCGTTGTTAAATACCGTACCGGTATAGTCAATAAAACTTTGGCGGTATTCTTCGATATTACGCGCCCGGTTCATTGCCAGCCAATGATCAAGCACTTCGTAGTTTGGCAAGTTGGCATCGTAAATCGCATAAGCGACATCTTTGCCAAAATCATCCACACCCCAGGTTAGTGGTGAGTTAGGAACTTTTATAATGGTACCGAACTCACTGTGGTAGCTGGTTTTTTCCAGGGTAATACTATTACCGCCGCCGACATTAACCCGAATCTGATGCGTCTTGGTTGTCATCTCAACCGGCTCACCATCGACCAAATAGATGGTACCCGATTCATCCGCTGGGTCCAGTTCTAATTGGTGCACAACAAAGCGGTTAGCGGTAGAGAAAGTATGCGTCCAGGCCACGTTCTCGTTAAAGCCGATATTAACCACACCCGGCATACCCGATAACGAGCCACCGGCAACTTTCAACTCGCCCGGAATTTCTATACCAAACTGCCAGAAGCGTTGGTTACCGGTATGCGGGAAGTGCGGGTTAGCCAACAGCATACCCTGCCCGGTTGCACTTAAATCACGCCCCACAGCCCAACCATTTGAGCCCATTTCGGTAGGATTCGGTTCCGGCATGTGAACGTCGACATTGGCCAGATTCAGACTCGCGGTTTCCTGACCCGGCATAACCGGTTGCGGCGCAAAGTCCTGCCCCGGAGGCGCTGCTACAAACACCGCACCCGTAAAGTTACTGGCTCCCGGCAACAACGCAACCCCTTGCGCATAGGTCAGCATATCGACCGGCGTAATTTCGCGCACAAATGGTTGGCCGGCACATTGAGGGTCAATATTCGCAACACCGGTATCGTTCAGGTACTTGTTATAACCCGCCGCATAACCTTCAAGTAAGGCTTTAGATTCGTCAGTCAGGCTGTCATAGCCCTGCTCCGCGTTGTCACGGATACCTAATGCTAAAAAGCCAAAATCATCGATTAAGTTTTGGCTGTTACCCGATCCAATCGGGTTATCAGGACCAAAGAACATGGACCGCTGAGAATTAAACTTAACGATTTGATCGGCAAGGATACAAATATTGTCTTGCGCAAAGGCATAACCCACTCCAAACGCCATACTTTCGACATTGTCGGCAGTTATGTAAGGTACGCCATAGTCTGTCCAGGTAATATCTGCGGTTAACTCGCCATCTGTATCAAAGGTAGTTAACGGCTCCTGTTCCGGTAACGGACTACTGTAGTCAGGTTCTTCCGCCACTGGCGGTGCTTGGTATTCCGGTACGTCGTTTTCAAATTCACAGCCAGCGAGCGTCACTACGCCAGCCAGGATCATCCCCTGATAAATCCGACTTTTTGTTGGCAAATTCATCGCTTTTTCCTTGTTATTGTCTTTAATTTTTAAAACGATACTGCCTTATTCGTTTAGTGCTTGAGTATGGAAGCTACTGGTCGAACCTGCAAGTCAATTTCTGCCGGTTTGTTACAGCTTTATCGTACCTTTCAGGTAATCTACCGCAGTGCCATGTATCTGCACCCGGTCACCGACCACGACACACTGCAATGTTCCGCCACGACGGGATGCCTGGCGGGCTAAAATGTGGTTTTTATTTAAACGTTGCGCCCAGTATGGCGCCAGTTGGCAGTGTGCCGAGCCGGTTACCGGATCTTCAGGTACATTAAGTTTGGGGAAGAAACAGCGGCTGACGCAGTCATAGTTGCTACCGGGGGCGGTAAATACGACCCCGCGCGAATCCAGCCGCTGTAAGACGGATAAGTCGGGGGAGAGATCCAGCACCTGTTGCTCATCAGCAAGAACAACAATGTGGTCAAACCCCAGCAACACGGCTTGCGGCTCAACATTCAGTACCTGGCTAATGGCCTCAGGCACAGCAACCGACTCCGGCAGCGTCGCCGGAAAGTCCATCATTAAACCTTGTTCTGTGCGATGCACAATAAGCTCACCGCTACGGCTCTCGAACGACACCTGCTTATGAGCGTAGCCCAAGTGCTCAAAAACCACATGCGCAGCGGCTAAGGTTGCGTGGCCACACAGATCCACTTCAGCTGCGGGCGTAAACCAACGCAGCTGATAGCGCTCACCCTGCGGCACAATAAACGCGGTTTCGGATAAATTGTTTTCTTCGGCAATTTTTAACAGCAGGTCATCAGCAAGCCATTGCTGCAATGGCACGACTGCTGCCGGATTCCCCTCAAAAACACGCTCAGCAAAAGCATCCACCTGAAATAAATCGAGTTCTTTTATACCGCTCATACCCACTGCTATCCATTGTTGTGTTAACGTCGGTCAAAGTATGACATATCGATCAGGGTATCGTGAACGCCCTTGATATTTAACGGTAACCACTGCTCATACATGGCCAGCTTTTGGTAACTATCCAGTCTGATATCCTGCTGCAGTTGCGTCAGCGATTTACCCGCCAGCATACCGTCACGAACCGCCGCATAAAGATCCTGTAGATAGTTGAGGTAATACTGTACGTCATGAGCAGTTCCCATCTGCGCATGAGCCCCAACAAACACATCAAAGGCAGGCCGCTGCAGTAAGGCTTTGGTCGAGCGGATCATGCCGTGGATATCGTAACCCGGCAAATCCTGATATGGCATGCGACCAACCACCACCCAATCGGCAACAAACATCACATTGGCCGGCATAAACCGCATACTGACGTTACCACGACCATTATTGGGACCATAATAATCCAGCTCTACCCAACTATCGCCCAGTTTCACCGTTAAATGGTCAGAAAACGTCTGCGTTGGCATCGCCGTTGGTGTTTGCGTCCACTCAAGATCCTCGGCGGCGTACTCATGCGCAATCACTTCCATCGAGTCATCAGCAATGCCCTCGCCACCTAACGTGTGATCAACATGGTTGTGGCTGTAGGCAAGGTAGCGTATCGGCTTATCAAAACGCTGCTTGATTTGTTGCTTAAGGTATTTAGCCGCCGCAGGATTAATTGGGTCAGTCACAAAAACGCCATTGTCGGCAACCATAAATACACTATGATAATGACCCGTGCTAAACCGGTAGACGTTGTCTTTGACCTGTTCGATGCGGTAATCGGTGGTGTTTGCTAACCCCAGTGGGTGCATTAATAACAACCCCAACATGATAAATAGACGCATAAATGCCTCAAGCGCGGAATAAACTAAAAGCTTAAACTAACAAGGAAGCGTTTTAGATCAATAGCGTGATTTGGTGCTGTGGTTTTAAAGGACTATTTCTAACTGATTATTTCTAACTGATTATTTCTAACTGATGGTGCCGAGGGGGGGACTTGAAAGTTTCCTCTTATACCTTACTGGTAAAGACTTGACTTAAACCAAATGAAATTAATAGCACCAAATATAGCACCATACAAGTAACATGTTTTTGTGCGAAGGCCTTACTAATCGAATTTGAGCGTTTTATTGTCCTCATCCGAATCATAGATAGCTTGCATACAGGTATTACTTTTTTTGGGAATGTCCGGATCCTGATGTTGCCCACTTCTTGTCATAAATCGTGCAGCTCGTTGCGTCTTAGTAAGGTTAGCTGTAGGTTCAACTTCTTTATTAGTGTCTTCCGACTTACCCGATAGCATATCGCCATCATTCCCATCCATGGTATCACTCTCAATCTGGCTACCGGTGCTGCTCTCGTCAAACTCTTCATCATAAACTTGATTATCGGATACACTCGAGTTATCCCCGTCATTACTGCGTTCAATATCGAACTGCCGTTCCTGGTATGCGTCTCGCTGCAGCTTGCCTAAGCTCTCAAGCTGGCTCTTGTAGTCTTCGTTCTCAGTTTCTAATTTCCTGACTTCGTTTTTCAGCTCTCGATTTTCAGCACGTAATTGTCGTTGTTCTTGCTTTATTGCCTTAATTTCATCCTTAAGCTTTACAACGTAATCCAACTCGTCCTTCAGCAGTGAATCAACGACTAAGTTTTGGGACGCTTTGCATATTTTACGCAACCCCTGTAAACACTCATAGCCTTCCTTCGTTAGTTCTATAGAGGTTGACTTGACGTCTTTTGATTTACGTCGCCTGTGACTAGCTACTCTCTGTCGTACTTTTTGAATGATCGCGTTTTTTGCAAGTTTTGAAGTCCCTGTAGATGATGGGAAGTGTCTATCCAGTACCCTGGCGAACTCTTTGTCAAGCGGAAGAGATAGTTCGTCAACGTCTACATACATTATACCGTCTTGGTGTATCGACACCTGTTGCTTAAAAACTTTTATTGCCAGTTCCCGCTCTTCCGCTGATGCATTTCTCAGCCAGGCAAATTTTTCTTCTAACGACTTCATAATGCAAACCCATCATAAATAGTCTCAACACATTAGCGAAGCCATAGTTTTTAGTCAAATTACATGTGTCAATTAACCGTTAAAAAAACCACCTAAGAAACATAACTCAAAACAGTTACATAAACGTCTATCAAAATGATAGCAACACCTTTTTTAAGGTTAGTATTAAAAACTGATGAAAAAACTGTTTAAAAACCGAACTAAAAAACGTATTATATTTATTATAATAATAGGGTATTAAAAGAGAGAGTATATTGTTTTGCATGAACACAACATATCAATCATTTCACTTTATTATAAACTACTATTCCTTAAAAGATTTCAATCTCTAGATCAAAAAACAAGAGCAGCTTTAGGAAAGTCATTAGGGATTGGCACAAATGCATTAAAAAAATACTTGGATCCCTTATTGGATAGTGAGTGGATCAGTAAGGATAAGACTGTAGTAAGCGGAGAACTCGAAACACGCTTTTTCCCGCTTAAAGAAGATCCGCTTCAGTTATTTGAGGGCTCCCACATCGAGCTCATCAAATCGCTACTGAAATGTATGTATTCAGAAAGAGATATTTTGGGTAAAGCTGATCGCCTTTCGCCCGAAAACATAACTCTGCTGTGTCTGCTCCTATCCCGAGCCGACACTCATGGAGTTTCTGAAGATTTATCCAGCTCTGAGTTTAAGAATATTCTTGGAATGACTGATGCCCAACTTAAATCTCAAATCAAAAAGCTACGAAGACTTAGAGCAATCAAGGTTGTGGTACCTGGTAGAGTATTCAAAAATGTCATCGGTCGTCAGAACACAATTTACCAAGTGAACGTTGACCGTTTGAATAGGCAGTTTTTGGAGGGGGGCGAACCGACCGTTCGTCATAGAACAACTATTTTTGGCGAGCGGCCCTATGCATTGCGGATAAACTATAGATTTGACAATAAGCAACACACGCCATTGCTTGGTAGCGGTGTGCCTCATGCTCAAACATTGGCTTTTCAAAAACTAGTTGACTTCAGACTAACCCAGTATGCCAGCGATTTGGTTAATGAGTTACTATCTGGACCTGATGGTATTCAGCAAATAAATGCTAATGAGGATTCGTTTGAAGTCGACGTTCAAATGATACAAGACGGCGTTGAAAAGCACTTCCCTGAAACAATACGGAAAACCGCGCCAAAAAAAAAGCCAGTGAAAGTTAATAAGCAGTCCGGCAACCTAAAGCCTGTCAGGAAAAAGGCTTCTACAGAAAAAAACCAACCCGCTGATCTAAATGCCTTGGATAGTCAGCTATCAAATCTGCATCAACAACTGGTGAAGCTCAGTGTTCAGTTAGCACGAATGTGTGTGCTTAAACTTCGGCAGTTGCCTAGCAACTCTGGAGTCATCAAGAATGTGCATATGCTGCCCTCGAACGCTCCTTTATCAGGTGATTATTTGATTACCTATATTGTTAAATAGGTGAGACAGCACTTCTATATTATCCCAGAACCAACTTATGAAAATCTTGGGCTACTGCTAACTACTTAAAACGAAAACACTTTAAATGCTGACCTTGCTCATGTTGGTAATAGTAATATATACAACCCTCACTACCACTGTTTACATCATTCATTAGCACGCCTAGTAACCAATGCTTAGCCGGTGATAGGTAAGCCCTAAAGCTTACCGTCTGCCTGATGGTTAAAAATTACAGGATCAGATCTCATATGAACCCATAACGAGATAGAGGTCTGAAATGACAAAACGAAACACCAATAACCATAACCACACGCTACATTACGATGCTGAATATGCGGGCTTTGATTTACACACCGCTAATGCACCATACATCCGACCATACCTAGGCCGCTTACGTACGGTCATGCAGCGGGTGCTTCAGAAACATAAGCGAGTACTAGCAGTAAAGTTTGACCTGCACCTACCTGCTCATACGAACCCTTACCTGCAACGTAACCCGATAACGGAGTTTATAGAACGAGTTAAGGCAGGTATTGCTAGCTACCAAAACGCTGTAGCACGGCGTGGTCAAAGGGTTTACCAAACGGAGGTCGAATACGTTGCTAAGATTGAACAAACACCGGACAACGAATTAGAGCATTACCATGTCGTACTATTCACCAACAAGGACACGCTATACCCAGTCGGTAACTTAAGCCATGAGGACCCCACCAAGCTGGGTAAAATTATCCGCCTGGCATGGTTAAAGACGCATGGGTTATCGGCTGATTCGCGGGTAGCGCTCCTTCACACATCAACGCCAGTGTTTAGGGTTCTGCAAGGACCACTCAGTACAGATGACCCAGTGCACAGAGACGCATTTCTGCACTTTAGTTACCTGTGTAAAGAGAAGACGACTAAGTACCAGGGCAAGCGGCAGTCGTTTTACAGCAGCAATGCAAAAAATAAAGCGCCAGCATAAAGCACCAAGCAACGCAGCAGAGGCCCAGGGATAACCTCTTCTACGTGCTCAGCGACAGTACAACTACAACAATCCCCTTTCAGCGAACGAAACCGTGTCTTGGCCTACTACGATGTGGTCAAGCACGGGGACGTCTATGTGATTGAGCGCGTCCTTGATACGCGTCGTCACACGCTTGTCAGCTTCTGAAGGCTCAGTCACACCCGATGGATGGTTGTGCGCCAGGATGATGGCAGCAGCGTTTTGCTGAAGCACTTCCTTCATCACCTCACGGGGATACACCGGTGCGGCGTTAATCGTCCCAAAGAACAACTCCTTATACTCAATCAGGCGATGCTGCGAATCCATCAGCAGTATGGCGAACACCTCACGCTTTTGATGCGCCAGCTTGTATCTAAGGAAGTCTTTTGCTGCAGACGGGCTGGTAAAGCCCTCCCCTTTCAAAAACTTCGTCTCGAGTATCTCAGACGCTTTGTTCAGCACATCGTCCTCAGTCATCGGCCCATTCGTTACATACTCAGCATTTTGTTCGTGCATTTTGTGTCTCCATGTTTTCGATTCTTCAATGCACGTGCGTGATATAGGCCTGAAATACGGTGGAATCTCAGTCCATGGTTATTTCTTACAGGATCAACTCATCCCATGAGAGAAACCAACTTTAGGAGAATACTCATGAGATTAATGCGTTTAAACGAAGTAAAAGCGAAAGTCGGATTAAGCCGTTCAAGCATCTACCGCCGAATGGAAACTAACGAATTTCCGCGTCCCGTCTCCCTGGGCGGACGCTCGAAAGGCTGGATTGATAGCGAAGTCGACGAGTGGATTATGGCGCGTATCGCAGAAGACCGTGGCGACACTATCCCTGGCCTTAATTATCAGTAACTCAAGCATCGAATACGTTGGCGGTAGTCTTGCCGCCGAACTACTTCATCTGGAGACACCACATGAGCCCCTTAATCTTTACACCTGACGAAATACTGAAAATTCACTTTACACTGCACCGCGAAATTGACCTGGAGCCTGACATTAAACTACTGACCCGAATATGTCTGGACATCAACAGAGAGTTTGCTGACACCACCCCTGACCTCGGGACTGTCTTTGACGTTGCATCTCTATTCGGAGCCAAGCTGACTCACTTTCCGTGGTCAAAACACACTAACCGAGCGAAGGAAACCGCCTTTGCTGTTTGTATGATGTACCTGAACTTTTACGGCATCCCCATGAAGTGTGATAGCCAGCAATTATTCAATGTCATGCGAGACCATTGCACAACGGGTGAGCACTTTAGCGCTCGATTGCTATTGTCATATCTTGACCTGATATCGGAAACCACCGGACAAACCGGCACCGCATCAGATTTGATGAAGATAGCGGACGCAACCCTACGCCCGTTATCGCAGCCTAAGAATTTAGCTGACGCAGTCGAGGCGATTAAAAGCTCGTTTACCATTGATGCCTCAATTGAGGCATACGACTCATGGGCCTGCTAAGCCCGTCTAACCCGTTGAATTGCATTTACTAAACACGTAGAGTCACTCAACACGCTGGAGTACGTACGCCACTTACTCAATCATTCCCGTTGCTCCAGTCGAACCAGGACAAGGAGTTAGGTTTTGATATTCGATCACGTCAAGGGTTATATTCAAGAGCAGCGCTACCGTCAGATGCCATATGTTGAGGTGACTGACCCCATCACACAAATGACAAAGAAGTTGCCCTACTACGAAGCATTTCACTCGCACAATAACGAAGGCATGGTGAACGTCCCTCCGGTAACAGAAGGACTTATCAACGGCGTAAAGAAATCTCTCAGTGATTCTCAATGGAATTTAAAGTGTGAAAAATTTATCGCCTCGAGTCTAAGGCCCGTACTCAACGACCATTATATTGCCGCTACCGTGGCCATAGACCCTTTCCGGTATATTGCTTCGTTCGCTTACCAAGCAAACCAAGCAGCGAATCGGGTTCAAAACAGCGAAGATCAGTTGACCTATTTTATCGGCAAATTAGTGACAGTGTATTTGTTAGCACACGACTACTACATGCCAGACAAAGTTCACCCATTGCTTATTGAGGCCATACAAAACTCTACCGCATCGAACATCGACAAAAAGTTGAAAGCCATTCACTTGCGCTTAAGTGACCATATACTGGACATGCGTATGAACGAGAAGCCTCACATAAAAGAGCAGCCGGGAAGCAATGTTGAATACCGTCGGTTCATCACAGAAGACGAAGCCGCTAATCTATCAAGCAGCATCGAGCAATAACCACAACAAACGCAATTGAAACCGATATCGCTGGCGCTCTATAACTCACAAGCGCCAGCCATCCTCAACACCAATCTATAAACCTTTAATTATAACGACAGAGCCTTATGAGCCCTGTTGCAACCTTATGGAGACTCAAATGTGGATCCAAACGTTTACCCCTGCCCAAGTATTAGAAATACATCAACGCTTTCATCGTCACTCGGCACTAGACGTGAATATGGAGGCACTTAAATTCATTTGTGAGCAGGTCAATCACAACAGTCGATGTTTCGAGAGCAATTTATTACCAGCAGATGCTATCCAGGTAGCCGCTGAATACGCCTCTCAACTACAACGTCAGCGCTGGTTAGAATGTAGTACTCAGCAAGCTGAAACGGCGTTGATTGTCGCTGTCACCTATTTACGTCTAAGCGGGTACATTGTTGACTGCCATAATCCGAGAGTTTTTCATTTGATGAAGCGTGGCAAGGTTAATCGGCAACCGTTTGAAATGGCCCTCTACTGGTCCTTCACGCGACAAGAGTTACCTTTATCCATCGATTATGCTGGCTCGTTTAACCGTCCCCGGTTGCCTTACACGCAAATGGGGCTCGATAACTACCAAGGCACCGCCCGACTCAGAGCGTGTGTCGATGAGGTTTTTAACCTGTGCTGTTTTAACCAGGACGCAAGTGTTTGGAATAACCATTATGCTGAGGTCGAGGCGGAGCAACGTCATCTGGCTAAAATTTTACCAGCGCAGGTTAAATATGGGGTTGCTTAAGCGTCGCATGATAAAAAAATTTCGAGGATAAATTAAGCAGTAAGAGTGACGTAGAAAACACTATCTAACACCAACAGCACACCTTCCAAAACCCAGCAATGATGGGCGCTTGACTTGTATCGACCAACGCTGACAATCTCTATCCGAACCGATGTTAAAAAGGAGAATGACAATGTCGAAAGTGAAGTGCCCAGAGTGCCGTGGTAAGGGCGAAGTTCCCTGCCCTTTGGAATACGGTGGTGGACGCCATCCTGAGAGTTGCCCGACATGTGGTGGAGACCCTCAATTCAGAATGGAATGCAATTACTGTGAAGGCGAAGGCAAAATCGACGACGAGTAATGGAAGATGCGGAGCACACGACTCCGCTTACACGTAAGGACAAAACCATGGGATTTTGGGATACCGTTTTTAAAGTTGGTAAGGAAGTGTTCTCTGAAGCTGCCGACACGACTAAGCAAGTTAGCAGCCATGCTAAAGAACTCAAAAATGCCAGCGATGACAAGCTATTGCGTATCGTTAATAACAGTTCATGGAATGCAGATGGGAAGGAAAAAATGGCCGCCAAAGGCATTCTGCGTAAACGAGGCTACAGCGAGCGCGAAATGAGTGATAAGGCGAAGCATACTTAGCAGCTATCATTCATTGGCCGAATGCATTTAGTGCTACTGAGCTTCAGGAGCACTTTTCCTAAGTCTGAGCTAGTACATCTGATTTTTCTTAGCTTTCACTCGACTAACATCTGTTTGCGAGAAAACTAACCAGTACACTCTTAGATCGCATCTACACAACATCACTGTTAGCATTTAAATAACAAATAAAAAATAAACCAGAACTTATATGGATCTAGCGTTTTTTCTTGCCAACGTAACGACTGTCGCTTTTTAGGAGTCGTTTACTGTCAATGACATGCCAAAAAATAATGGTTATATATGGTGCGCTAGATAGAGAGTAACTGAGCATGCTGAAATTGCCTTTGCTAACTCGGAGCCTTTCAAGGCAGGAATGTATGCTTGATCAATAAGTTAAGAACCGAAAGCTATCAATTGGACGAGTTTCTAAATGCGCACGCACGATATACAACTGTTAGTGGATTATTCATCAGAATACGGAGAATAGATGACAACAACGAATATCCGTGGGGATTTCAAGGGCGTGGAAGGGCAGATTGCAAGGCTCCTTGCCATTGGTGAAGAGTTTCGCAGCAAGGATCACGATTGGTCCCATATGAAAAACCGAGAAGACTGGGGAAGGAACCTCTACAAGATAGCCGACGGTAGAAAACGTGCGATCTTTGAGAGGATCTACAGTGATGGTCGGGATATGGCCCTTTATATGTCTCAGACACTTTTCTCAATCAATTACGACATTACAACCTATCCCACCATTTCGAGCGTTATTGAGGAGCTTGACGGCTCCTGGATTGACTCCAATCTTGATCCGGTGGTCGAGGATGCAAAAGAAGTAGTGGAAGAGTACCAATTAAATTGCTGGGCCTTTGACCAGATGGTAACGCTTTTTAAAGATCAGCAGCGGTTGGCTAAAGTGGTGAGAGATACTCTAGACCTCCTCAAAAATTCCAATCTATACAAATTAGAGAATGGTATCCCTGTGGATAAAGGAACTCCAAGCGTCAACATTAGCAATGTGACCGGAAGCAATATTTCTGTTGCCTCATCCAACGTAAAACAAAAGGTCGAAGGCACAGATGCAATTTTTGCTGACTTACTTGCAGCAATTGATAAAGCAGACATTGAACAGAAAGACGCGCTCATTGAGAGCGTTGCGGAGATGCAGGAAACACACGGGACACCCAGTTTCGGTGACGCATACAAGAGATTCATGGCTGCTGCAGCAAATCACATGACTGTTTTCGCACCATTTCTGCCAGCGTTGGCCGGGCTGTTGTGACCACTAACCAGTGCAGGCACGGCGACGCCCATTACATTGCGCCTTCGGCTCCATTCCATGGGCGCGCATGTTGCAGGCGTTAGAGCATCTATAAGGAGATTTCATGACACTGGGTAACTTCCATGCGAATGGAAATATTGGCGATATAGAATTACTGAAGAGGTCAGATGGATTTATACAGAAGTTTATCGCTAGCTTTCGCCAAGCAGCGGCCAACGGAAATTTTAATTTTGGGATTATCAAACTGCAGGATTCTGACCTAAATCGAATTCACAGCATCGTAAATGAAATTGATCAAAGGCGACTTTTTTATAACTGCAGTGACGATGAAATGCCAAAGTTTGCCATGCAAAGTCTGTATGAAGTGCGAAAGTTTATTCGTGAAGAGTCCCGTCGGGTTTGGGCCGCCCCTTCATGTGAAGCTATTGTGCAAGAAATCTCTCACGCCTTGAGCGAGGCGTGTACCACAGCAGAGCGTCTTGGTGGCGACAGTATTGAGATGGGTGGCCACAATTACGATGAGTTTCTTGATGTCATAACAGACATGAGACTGAAAGCCTGGTCCCTAGTTGCCATTTTGAAAGAGAAAGTTGGATCTGTGGTTACACCAAGAAATATGCCCGCAGAAATCGAAGCTCAGGTTCAGCTAACAGAGCTCTAACAAGGGGCTCAAGCCGACCGGTTTGCGCTGGCGCTCCAACCGAGCCAGGCGTGATATTCAATCTGTCGAGCAAAGTCTGGGAAGTATACTCCTAACTCAATTCGCGCTGAATTGATAGCGGTAGTATCATTCTTGCTTTTCTGGATAATCCTTTATAAGTTTTCATACACCAATCGATTACAGTGCTACAAATTGCACTGAGCTCCATAGCCGAAAATTGGTATTTTCAGTAAACTAAAGGGGATTATTATGTCACTCATATCTGCAGATCAAGCTAGAACTCAATCACAGTCATTTGATCTTACTCAACAACAAGTTTTAGACCAGATTGCAAAGTTAATAGATGGCAATTCAAAGGTTGGGAAAAAAGAGGTAGTTGTACAGTTTTTAAAGTCAGCAGTTTCAAAGCAAGAACTTGAAAACTCTCTAGCCCAAGTCCGCGGTGCAGGTTATTCAGTAGAGTTAATTGAAGCTAAGTCCGAGTCTGAAAAATTTTCTGTCAAAATTAATTGGTAAAATAGCCCAATAAAGCCGCCATTTATCAGCTTCAGAAAGTCTTACTTATCGGAGCTATATCAAAGTCGTTCTCCGCAAAAACCAACGATAATCAGGTTGCGCCGTAACGACCGCGCCCATGAAAAATAAGCTCGGGCCGAAATACTCCGAGCTTAATAAATTACAACCCAAGATCAAGCATAAGCTGGCGCTTGTAATGTCCTCCCAACGGAAGAACCGTTTCATCAGCCAGTTCAACTTCCTGGTAGCGTCCCAGCTCAGATAGCAGCTTTTTAAGTTGGTCACGTCGCACAATATGGCTACGATGAATTCGGATGAACCTGTCATCGAGCATCACTTCCATGTCCGATAATGTTGCTCTGTGCAAAACGCGCTCACTACCGAAGTAGATTTTCACGTAGTTACCAAACGCTTCAATGCGCTCAATTGTTGCAATAGCGACAAAGCGAACTTCGCCGGGACGAGTTTTCACTGCAATAATGTTTCTGCCCATCTTAGCCATGATCACCTCCTTTCCAGCACTAGGTCAGCTTTGACGCTATTGCCACCGGCAAGACGGACTTCAGTCCGGCCATTGATGGAGTAATCGTTGTAGATAGCAAATAATAAAGTTGCACTGAGACCAATGGCCACTAACGCGGAAACCAACGAACCGCCGGAAATAGCGGCTACGACACCAGATCCCCAGCCAACTGGATTCCAAAAGTTAGTAACAAATACACCAACGGCCCCTGACGCAGTCAATATTGCTGCTGACGACGCTGACTTTATAGTTTCAATATCATCCGCCAAGCTGGCGCTTTGAACCGCTATCGTTCTGTCCTGTCGCTCAATAGCGTTTTCCAGTTCGCTTTTTGTGCGAACCACCGTTACATTAGACATAATTCTCCCCTACCCAACAGTTGAAAGATTGCAGAATTAACTGCCGGTAGGTGATATAGGTTTATGATTTTGTCAGATAAGCTAACGCCTGAGAACCTAAAGGTGAGTGAAACGGAATGAGCCTCCTATGATAGAAATAACGGAAATTATTAGGCCACTCGAACAAGGCAGCACCAAGCCCTTCTTGTGCGTAGCTGATAACGCCAAAAGCTACGTTGTTAAAGGGGAATCGACCACGCATAGACAGTTAATTGCGGAGTTTATATGCGCTCATTTAGCAAAACGTTTTGGTTTGCCCATCCCGAACTTTGATGTTGCCTACATCGATTCTTCACTGACCCGATATAACGAGGAAGCCAAGAGTTCACTGGGCGAGGGCGAAGTCTTTGCTTCCGAGTTCATCGATGGTTTGCAAGAAGTAAATTATCAACTGATGATGGATCGCGGCAGTAACCTTGCAGCCGACTTATTCATTTTTGATTTATGGGTTCACAACGATGACCGGACCTTGTCAGTCAAAGGCGGTAATCCAAACGTATTCTATCAATCGGCCAAAGAAGAGCTGTGGATGCTTGATCACAACTTAGCATTCGACAACGACTTTGAGTTTAATGACTTCAAAGCACACCACCTCGGTACGAATGCCTGGAATCAGAAACGAGATATGCTTTCTGCTGGGCATTATCAAAACCGGGCAGGCAAATGTCTTGCCGATCTTGATGAAATATTTTCACTGGTGCCAAATGAATGGTGTGCTTCTGATGACTTTTTGGAACATATTCGGTTACTATTAGGTCAAATTAATAGTAACGACTTCTGGGGGCGAATATCATGAAAACATTATGTATGTATGCAACTGTTCGATTTATGCCGTTCGCTGAAACTCAGGAGTTCGCGAATGTTGGCGTGGTGTTATGTGCTCCCGACTCAGGCAAATTGCGTTTCAAGCTAGCTCGCAAACGTTTCGGAAGAATCAATCAGTTCTTCGATGACCTTGACGGCAAACTCTATGGCAGCACACTGGATTTGTTAGAAGCCGAACTTAAACGCATCCAAGACTATGCGTTTAATGTACCAGGCAAGAATACCGCTGCGCTATTTAACGAGTTAACCAGGCACCGTGAGGGCGTTGTTTACTTCGGTAACGTAAGCACTGCCATTGTCGATAACTTTGATAACAAGCTTACTGACCTTTATGAGCATTATGTTGAAAGAAGCTTTCTGAATGAGAAGTATCGCGAAGATATTTTAGAAAAAAACATTCGTAAGCTGTTTAAGCACGAGAAGGTCGAGGGGTTCAAAGCTACTCAGCTAAGAACTAAGCTTGGTGAGTTTAAGTTACCCTTTGTTAAAAAAGGCAACAATGGTTTGCAAGTTATAAAGCCTATCGCATTTGACCGAAAAACTCCGTTAGCAGCATACGAGCATGCTAACCAATGGATAGATCGATTTAGCCGCCTGCAAAACGATGAAATTGTCTTGCCAGAGAACATGATGCTCGCGGCAGAGAAGCCGAAAAACGCAGAGTTTGAGGATGCATATATTGAAGCTGTCAACGCAGCAGCTGAGCAACAAATCCTAATAGTTGATGCCAACGACCAGCAGCAAATATTAGTGTTTGCCAGGGCTTCTCGTTAAAGCGGCCTCCCTCGCTTTCACAAACTAAGGCTCAGACTTGCTTGCTTAGCATCCTTTGCGACAAAACCCATCAAGGCTATGCTTTTTTAGTAACCTTAAACCGGTGGGTTACTTTTTTTGTTACTCGCATGCGGCATAAACTGACGCACCCACCGATTACCCTGCTGGCAGTGACATCGGATTTATCCGTGGCATAATGACCACAACTTAAGGACGATATAACAATCAACAGGGTGTGCTGTGAATACTGAAAACTACTCTCAAACCGCTTCCTTTATCTGGTCGGTGGCAGACTTGCTGCGTGGCCATTTTAAACAATCTCAGTACGGACGGGTCATATTGCCCTTTACCCTTTTACGTCGTTTAGAGTGCGTTTTAGCGCCTAATAAACAAAAGGTGTTAGAAGCCGCTAAACAACATCAGAACAAACCCGATGCGGTGCGTGAGCAGTTATTGCTACGCGAATCACAGAACGACTTCTACAACGCGTCGTCTTTGACTCTGGCAACCTTGTCAGATACCCAAACAGCAGAAGACTTAATCTCATACGTACAGTCGTTCAGCAGCTCTGCCCGTGAGATATTCGAGCACTTTAACTTTGAAGAGTTTGTGCTGAAACTGGCTGAAGCTGACCTGCTGTATCAGGTCACTCAACAATTCGGCTCCAAGATTGACTTATCAACCGACAATATCTCTAACTACGGCATGGGCCTTATTTTTGAAGAGCTCATCCGCAAGTTTGCTGAAAGCTCAAACGAGACCGCCGGTGAGCACTTTACCCCACGTGACTGTGTGCATGCAGCAACCTCGTTATTGATGACTGGCCAGGATGAAGTGCTTTCGCCCAACAGCATCATTACTATCTATGACCCGACTGCTGGCACCGGTGGTTTCCTGTCTGAATCAGAAGAGTATATTCAGTCCATTAGTGAAAAGGTTACCGTGAAGCTGTTTGGCCAGGAACTCAATTCGGAGTCCTATGCCATCTGCAAAGCTGACATGATGATCAAAAGCCAGGAAGTCGACAACATAAAACTGGGCAACACGCTGTCGAACGATCAACTGGCGCATGAGAAGTTTAAATACATGCTGGCTAACCCACCGTTTGGTGTCGACTGGAAAGCCTCACAGCGTGTGGTTAACGACGAGCACAAAATAAAAGGCTTCGATGGTCGCTTTGGTCCAGGATTACCTCGTGTTTCTGACGGTTCACTACTTTTTTTGTTGCATCTGGTCAGCAAAATGCGTGACCCACGTGAAGGCGGCTCTCGCATAGGTATCGTCTTAAACGGTAGCCCACTGTTTACCGGCTCTGCTGGTAGCGGTGAATCTGAAATTCGACGTTACCTGCTACAAAACGACTTGGTCGAAGCCATCGTCGCCCTGCCCACCGATATGTTCTTTAACACCGGCATCAGTACCTATATCTGGATTTTATCCAACGCTAAAAAACCAGAACGTAAAGGCAAACTGCAACTGATTGACGGTAGTGATGATTACGAGAAAATGCGTAAATCGCTCGGTAGCAAGCGTAAATATCTCACCGATGACAATATTAAGGACTTAGTGCGTTTATATGGTGCAATGGAAGAAACCAAAAACAGCAAGGTATTCCCTAACGAAGCCTTCGGCTATCGTCGCATCACGATTGAACGCCCGTTGCGGCTTAACTTCCAAGCCAGTGAAGAGCGTGTCGCCCGCTTAGATGATGAAAAGACACTGCAAAAGCTTAAAACCGACGATTTTGACCAACTGAAACAGGCCATTCAGCGCATTGAAGCTGACACCCTATTCACAAATCGTGATGACTTCACAAAAGCACTGAACGCCGAACTCAAAGCAAGCGACGTAAAACTAACCGCCGCACAACTAAAAGCCGTGCTCAATGCCTTAAGCGAGCGCGACAGCGACGCTGATATCTGTACCGATAAAAAAGGTAATGTAGAAGCCGATTCCGGCTTACGCGACTACGAGAACGTGCCGCTGACAGAAAACATCTACGAGTACTTTGAACGTGAAGTCAAACCACACGTGCCTGATGCCTGGGTAGACGAAAGCAAACGCGACGAGCAAGACGGCGAAGTTGGCATTGTTGGCTTTGAAATTCCGTTTAACCGGCACTTTTATGTATTCGAGCCCCCTCGTCCACTCGAGGAAATTGACGCAGACCTCAAACAGTGTACCGATAAAATCAAGCAGATGATTGAGGAGTTGTCGGCGTGAGGAGCTATTCGAACTATAAAGACTCAAAGTCACATTGGTTAGATAGAGTTCCACAACACTGGAGTGAGGGCCCCTTAAAGTACTTACTTAGAATACGAGGAGGTCAAGATTATAAATCTGTTGAAAGCAATACACCTACGGACATCCCAGTAATAGGATCTGGCGGAGCTTTCTCGTACGCAACAAATTATTTATATGAAGGCGAATCTGTTCTACTCGGAAGAAAAGGGACAATAGACAAACCCTTATATGTATCCGGCAAATTTTGGACTGTCGATACGATGTTCTACACCGAAGTTTTGCCGACAGCGAATGCTCGTTTTGCATATTACTTGGCGACCACAATTCCTTTTTCACTATATTCGACAAGCACCGCTCTTCCTAGCATGAGCCAATTTGACTTAGCGAATCATTCAGTACCTATACCAAAAATTCAAGAACAACAAAAAATAGCCCAGTTCCTCGACTACGAAACGGCAAAAATTGATGCATTGATTGACGAGCAAAAGCGGTTGATTGAATTGCTTAAAGAAAAGCGCCAGGCAGTTATTAGTCATGCTGTTACCAAAGGGCTTAACCCAGACGCACCGATGAAAGACTCAGGTGTTGAGTGGCTTGGGAATGTGCCTGAGCATTGGAAAATCAGAAAATTTAATTACAGCATTGAAAAGCTTATTGACAATCGAGGACGCTCACCAAACTATACAGAATCTGGGGTTCCAATATTAGAAGCCAAACAAATATCGAATCAATCCGTGGATTGTAGTTTAAATTTTGACAAGTATATTTCAAGGGAAGATTATTTAGCCTTTATAAGGGATGACGTCCTAGAAGGTGACATATTAATGGTTACTGTAGGCTCCATCGGAAAAGTAGCAATCGTTGACAAAAATCCTGAATATGTAATTTTACAAAACCTTATCGGCCTTCGCTCAACTCAAGATATGGTTTCCTACTTTATGGGCATCTACTTAAAGTCTGGTATCGCCTACATGGCCATGCAAGCTACTAATAAAGAGAGTATTTTGAGTAGCGTTAAAGTTTCTGACTTCATCCAACATCAGATGCCAATTCCACCGTTAGAAGAACAAGAACTCATATCAAACCATGTGAAAACTGAATTAAAAAAGTTTAGCCGCCTTCAAAATGAAGCAGAAAGATTATGCGAACTTCAGTTGGAGCGCCGCTCCGCCCTAATCTCAGCCGCCGTTACCGGCAAAATTGATGTCCGTGACTGGCAACCACCTGCAGGTTCCGATACAGTGGATTCAAACGCGTCAATGCAAACGGAGAGGCATTATGGCTGACAGCAAAGAGCGTCAGTTTCAGACGGACATACTGAATAGCCTAGAAAAAGACGGCTGGTTAATTGGCTCAGCAGCTAATTACGATAAAGCCAACGCGGTGTATACCGAAGACTTAATCGGCTTTGTAAAAGACGCCTACCCTGACCGCTGGGAGCGCTTTTGTAAATCAAATCCAGGTGACCCGGAAAAGCTTTTAGTTCACTCCGCCGTTAAAGGCATGACCCGCGACGGCGCACTTCATGTGTTGCGTCACGGCTTTAAAGCCATTGGCGGCACCATCAAAGTCTGCGCCTTTCGCCCCGACCATGGCATGAACCCCGATACCGAGCGCCGCTATCAGGCCAACCGTTTGCGCGTCGTTGAGGAAGTCTCCTACTCGCCCCATGCGCGTGAAGGCGACTATAACCCACGCATTGACCTGGTGTTTTTTGTGAACGGCATTCCAACCGCGACCATGGAGCTTAAAAGCGAGTTTAAACAAACCGTTGAACACGCCAAACGCCAATACAAGTTCGACCGTCCGGTAAAGGACCCTGTGACCCGCAAACCAGAGCCGCTATTGACGTTTAAGCGCGGTGCACTGGTGCATTTTGCGGTCAGCCAGGACGAGGTGGCCATGACCACTAAATTAGCAGGTAAGGACACCTTCTTCCTGCCATTTAACTTAGGCAAAGAAGACGGCGCTGCCGGTAACCCGCAATCGACGTCTGAGAACAGCTACGCCACCAGTTACCTGTGGGAGCGGTTGTTTAACAAAGACGCCTGGCTAAAAGTCATTGGCCGCTTTATGCACCTGGAAGTTGAAGAAAAAGAGAGCTTCGACGGGCGCACACAGAAAAAAGAAACGCTGATATTTCCCCGATACCATCAGTGGGACGTGGTGAATCAGCTTATCGATACCACACGTCGGGAAGGCCCTGGCAGTAAGTATCTTATTCAGCACAGTGCAGGCTCGGGCAAATCCAATTCAATTGCCTGGACTGCTCATCAGTTGTCCTCACTTTACGCTGACGACGGCTCTAAGCTGTTTAATTCCATTGTGGTGGTCACAGACCGCACCGTGCTCGATTCGCAGCTACAAAACACCATACGACAGTTTGAACATGCTGATGGCGTGGTACGCGCTATTACTCGCGATGTGGGCAATAAGAGTAAGTCTGAGCAATTAGCCGAAGCGCTGCAGGAGCAGGTTCGGATTATCGTCGTGACTATTCAGACCTTTCCGGCACTATACGATGCCATTGATAAGTACCCTGCTTTGCAAGCTGGTAATTACGCAATCATTGCGGACGAAGCGCATTCGTCACAAACCGGTGCATCTGCGAGTAAATTAAAAGCTTTGTTGGGTGCTGATCGGCCCGAAAGTGATGATGTCAGCGCTGAAGAGCTGTTAGACGCCGCCGTTCAGGCCCGGATGTCAAACGAGCGTATCAGCTACTACGCATTTACCGCAACACCAAAAGGTAAAACGCTGGAGCTGTTCGGTCGCCCAGATGACCCGCATTCGCCCATTAGCGACGACAACAAGCCCAAGCCGTTTCATGTGTATTCCATGCGTCAGGCCATTGAAGAAGGCTTTATCCTCGACGTACTGAAAAACTACACCACCTACGCCACGGCCTGGAAGATTGCTCACCCCGAGGGTGAGGACAAAGAAGTCGACAGCAAAAAAGCGCGTATTAGGCTGGCTAAGTGGGTACGGTTGCACCCGTACAACATCAACCAACGTGTTGAAATTATTGTTGAGCATTTTCAGGAAAACGTCCGTCACCTGCTAAACGGTCAAGCCAAGGCAATGGTGGTTACCGCCAGCCGTCAGGAAGCAGTGCGTTATCAGTTAGCGATGACCAGTTACATTGTCGATAAAGGCTATCAAGATGTGCATGCGCTGGTAGCTTTTTCCGGTGAGGTTCCGGCTGATGATTACATTACCGAGAGCGTGACCGAGTACGATAAAAAATTAAACCCGGGCTTAAATGGTCGTAAACACGACAAGGCGCTCGACTCCGACGACTTTAACGTGATGATTGTCGCCAATAAGTACCAGACCGGTTTTGACCAGCCGAAGCTCTGTGCCATGTACGTGGACAAAAAATTACAAGGCGTTGAGTGCGTGCAGACCTTGTCGCGTTTAAACCGTACCTTCCCGGGCAAAGACCAGACCTTCATTCTGGACTTCTTTAACAGCGAAGAATACATTCTGGAGTCGTTCAAGCCCTACTTCATCACTGCAGAGCTTGATTCCGTTACCGACCCACACATCTTGTTCGACATTATGAGCAAGCTCGATGAAGAGCATATTTACGAATGGTCTGAAGTGGAGAAGTTTGCTGAGGCGTTTTATGACCCGAATGCGCCGGCGTCTAAGCTTGGATATTACTGTAAGCCTGCAAAAGAGCGTTTCATGGCACGGTACAACCATGCCGTTGATACGCTGAAGCAAGCTAAGGATATGCTAAACCAGGCCCGAATTTCAGGTGATAAGGTCAGCATCAATAAAGCAGAAGACTCAGTCAAAGCAGCCGGTGAAATGGTTGACCAGCTCGACCTGTTCAAAAAGAACCTAAACAGCTATGTGCGGATGTACGAGTTCTTGTCGCAGATAACACCGTACAACGACCATGAGCTTGAATCATTGTGCGTGTACGCCAAACACCTATTACCACTGCTACGCGTAGAGCGATTGGATGACGAGGACGATGTCGACGTCTCCGGTTTAACCCTGACCCACTACCGCACCACCAAGAAAGCGGAAAAAGAATTGAAACTGGGTGAAGAAGATGGTGGTTACCTAAGTTCAGTTAAAGCCGTTGGCAGCGGTAAGCCCCACGATCCTGAGAAGAAAAAGTTGCAGGAAATCATCGAAGCACTGAATGACTTGTTTGGAGCAGAAGTTGGCGACGAGCACAAGCTACGATATGCAGAGGGCATCGCCGGACGCCTGCGTGAAGACGACGAAGTAATGGCTCAGGTCAATAAACACTCCGAAAATGAAGTGATGCACGGCCTGCTCCCACAGCGACTCTTAGACCGCGTTGTTGATTCGATGGACGACCATGAAAAACTGTCGATGGAAGTGCTGGAAAATCCGGCTGTGAGGGATGGGTTTGCGAGGTTGATATTGAAAATGTTGGTTAGCTCACGAAAAAGTCAAGATGAACGAAATGAACAATAGGTGTGAATTTTACGATTTCTTTAGCAAATTTTTTTCAGTCGAGGACTTATTTACGCTGTTCTCTCTGTTGATAGCAGCTTTTGCACTATTCATTACTTATCAAAATTCAAAGTTGACAAGAAAACACTATTTAGCAACCGTGTACCCAAAGCTTACAATGGATCTTATTACTGATGAAGTTAGACTCAGCCTTAGAATTATTCTGAAAAATAAAGGACTGGGTCCAGCTGTATTGTCAGGGTTCACACTTGAATGGGAAGGTGAAAGAATATCAGCTAACGGTTTACTTCGTGAATTACAACAAAAGCACTATACCAACTTTTCATACCACGTTCACTCCTTTGCAGGTGACTCTGCAATGGCAGTAGGCGAAGACACCACAGTACTAGCTATTGAGCCACTTAATACATTATCTACAGAGAATAACTCGGATATAAATGACGACTATACGGCTATAACTAGAGATGTTTTGAGTAAATTGAGAATAAAAGGTAACTATTGCTCGATCATTGAACCGAAGCCGGAAACCGTTGACTTCGGTAAAACAAACGTCTGATCAATCTTTGTTACGCGCAATATTGTTAGCTAAAGCTCCAGCTCTACAAAGTCCCGATCAACATCTTCCTGGGTGATTCCAATGTATCGCAGCGTTACGGCCTCTGAGCTGTGACGTAACATTTTCATTACCCTGGCAATGTCGTTGGTATTTTTGTAGAGATGGTAGCCCCTGGTTTTACGCATCGAGTGTGTACCCAAGTCGATACCAACCTCCTCACCTATTGCCGCAAATGCTCGCGACACATAACGGCGACTTAATGGTTTTGCGGGTGTATTTTTAGACCGCTGGTTGCGATAAGACTGAAAGAGATAAATGTGATTAGGATGTTCAGAGCGAATACGAGCGATGACCGCCCTTGCCTTCTCGTTGAGTTTAATTGTCGCTAGCTTCGACGTTTTTCCTTCAACCAGCAACAGGCGGTCGTGCTCGATATTTTCAAATTTGATGGATAATAAATCTGAGATCCGTAATGCCAGGTTCAAGCCAACATCCCAAACGTCGGCAATTTGCTGTCCGTAAGTTCGTTTGAGAAGGTAGCTGATCAGCTTGACGGTATCCAGATCTTTAACCGCTTGCACTTCGGCCATAATCTAGTTCCTTTTTTGCTGTAAAACGTGATTTTGAGTACTTAAATGGGTATAAAGGGGTAAATAACCCGTTTTTAGAGGGTTTGCTTGTTCCCATTATGTTATTTTGGGAACACAGAACACTAACCTCGGGAAATACTCAATAAGGATAATATATGCCTCAAAGTTTGACGCTCGCTGTATTAAAAAGTCAGTAGTCAATTTGAACCGTGACCGAACCGTTAAATATCATAGCCCAGAGTAAAGGCGAAAGGACTCGTATATGAACGACTTTAGGACTGACTTCAGCAACTCACTAGTCCATTTTACTAGAGACAGGAAGGGCGAAATGCGTCAGAAAGGTGTTTCTGATGATCAAACTTGCTATTCAGCTCTCGATGTTCTTTGCCAAATTCTTGAATCCGGCAAAATACTAGGCAGTAACAACACTGGTTTCGTAAAGGGTAATCAATCAGCCTCCTGTTTTACGGAGTGCCCTCTGTCGTCTGTAAAGCTTTTCGCTACTGACGAGAGTGATGAAAAAGGAAAGTATAGGTTCTATGGTATCGCGATAAGCAAAGAGGCAGCATTCAAAAACGGTGCCAGGCCTGTGATTTACTTACCAGATGATGAGGCCGAGTGGATACCACCAGAGCAGAAATGGCGACATGTGCAATTTAAATACGGAGAGGTCGACTGGACATTCGAGCGCGAATGGCGAGCAAAGGGCGACTTTGATCTTAAAGCAGCTCCCGGTCTCTACGTGATTCATTGGTGTCCCTCGGAGCAAAGCGCACTGCAAAAGTCATTGAATACAAATATTAAAGGGAAGATTAGAGGATACTTGCCAATGAAACACTTAAATCAGATGTTTTAGGGGACAGACTAAAGCTTCTGGTTTAATTACAAATTCGGTTTTAGTTGGCAGATTCCTAAATAGTGGATAAGGAGGTATGTGTGAGAAATTTGGTTTTGATTCTGGGAGCTGGTGCATCGTGTGAGTACGGAGCACCGTTAATGAAAAACTTTTATTCAGAAGCCGTTAGAATATCTAGCAGAAATACCAACTCTCCAAGTCTGCAACAGCAGTTTAATGTCATTTTTGGCTTTATCGACAGACTGCAGAAATCTCAAGCTAAGGCTAATATTGACTTACACAACATAGAGTCAATCTACACTGCACTAGAAATGTCACAGTTGTTGAAGCTAGAAGATTTAAAAAAACCATCAAACTGGCAGGAACTCAGGACATGCATGGCTTACTTCTTAACGAAAACTATCGAAGATAATACCAAGTTTCAATACACCAATAACTTTCCACGCTACTGGCCTGATAGTGGAACCACAATAAATTTAGGCAATAATCGAAAAACCATTGATTCTGTAATTCAGCAGCTATGTAAGTTACAGGATAGTTGGGATATAACGATAGTCTCATTTAACTATGATTTAGTTGTTGAGGCATTGCTTTGTGCGTGCGGATTACAAACTCGTTATTGCCTGGAGAGCGAACCTGATAATTTGAAAAGTGACTCAGTCAAGTTACTCAAGCTACACGGCTCCATAAATTGGGAACGCAGGGAAGTTGGACAAACGAAAGCAGGACGTGCGATAAAGGATTTAGTAGCCCACCACTACTACATTAAAAACAAGAGAAACGAAAACAAAAATTTTATCGTTGATCCTAGCTCAAAAGATATAACGACCAATTTTTCGGAAAATATCACACCTTTTATAGTGCCCCCAATTTGGAACAAGTCCTCCTATCACAACGATGTATCGGATGTCTGGCAGGAAGCAGCAAAAGCCCTATCAAAAGCTACTCATATATACACTGCTGGGTACTCGCTTCCTCAAACCGATGGCTTTTTTCGGCAGCTTTATGCCCTTGGCACAGTTGGTTCAGCCCCTCTTCAAGATTTCAGAGTTTTTGACATAGAACCAGAGGACAGCCCAAACGGCGTAAACTCTCGATTTCAAAATTTACTAGGTCGTGGCGCGGAAAATGTTTATACCTACCATAGTGAGGGCCTAAATATGCTTGCCACTCAACTTGCATGTTTCGGATGAATCCGAACACTCATTTCGGTTCAATCCGATCACCCATTTCGGTTTAAACCGATCACCTGTTTCGGTTTTATCCGATCACTTTTAGCCTTTTTCCGAAATCACTGTTCGGATTGCCGAAATCGGTGATCGGAATGCCGAAATACCGTTCTTTTTCTAACTAAATCAACTGGTAAGCTCAACTCAACGCAACTGCATTGAGGAATGGCTGACCATGGCTAGAAAGAGAACCCAAATGAGTAAGATAAAAGACATCCTGAGACTTCGGTTTGATGCTGGACTCAGTTTGAGAGACATCAGTAAATGCTTATCTGTCGGCCCCGCCACCGTTAGCGAGATTTTATCGCGCTTTGCTGCCAGTGAACTCACCTGGCCGCTGCCTGAGGAGTTCAGTGACACTGAGCTTGAGGCTGCTGTATATAGAGGCCGGAATGTGTCCCGCGCCAAACGCCAGCCAGATTTTTATGAAATGCATCAAGAGCTCAAGCGTAAAGGGATGACAAAGCTACTGTTGTGGCGCGAGTACCGGGAAAAGACTCAGCCACTGCCTATGGTTACACGCAGTTCTGTGAGCACTATCGCAGTTGGCGCAAGACCCAAAAGCGCAGCATGCGACAATTACACCTTGCCGGCGATAAACTGTTTATCGATTACTGCGGCCCGACAGTGCCTATCCTCAATCCCGATACCGGTGACGTTCGCTATAACGCACAAGTCTTCGTGGCAACCTTAGGTGCTTCAAATTACACACCTGTTGAAGCCGGGCGTTCACAGCAACTGGAAGACTGGATCATGGCGCACGTACGCGCCTTTGAGTTCTTCGGTGGCGTACCACAGCTACTGGTGCCGGATAATCTGCGCTCGGCGGTCACCAGGGCAAACCGCTACGCACCGGTGTTAAATGAAAACTATGCGCGCATGGCGCGTCATTACAACACCGCCATCATGCCTGCCCGACCTTATAAACCCAAAGACAAAATCAAAAGCAGAAAACGCCGTTCTTATCGTAGAGCGGTGGATCTTAATGCGTCTGCGACATGATCACTTTTATACGCTATCCAGCCTTAATCAGCGGATCCGGGAGCTGCTGGTTGAGCTTAATCACCGTCAGCAACGCGTTCACCCGGGCTCACGGCACGAACTTTATATCCGTCTTGATAAACCAGCGCTAATGCCGTTGCCTGCGTATGGCTATCAATACATCGACAGTAAACAAGCCCGGGTCGGACCGGACTACCATGTTCTGTACGCTAAGCACGCTTACTCTGTACCCCACAACCTGGTCGGACAGACCGTTACACTGGAAGCAACAGCGCAAATCATCTGCTTTTACTATCAGGGTAAGGTCGTGGCACAGCACCCCAGAAAACATCAGCCCGGCGCGTTTAGTACGATTAAAGAGCATATGCCGGATGCTCACGTAAAACAGCGCTGGGGTGTTGAGCGCCTGCTTGGCTGGGCTGAAACCATCGGCAGCGGCACTCGTGCGGTTATCGCAGCCCAACTGGCTCGTCGACAACATCCGGAGCAGGCAATAAAAAGCTGCCTCGCTATCCTTAACCTGGGCAGTAAATACGGACAGGAGCGGCTTGAAGCCGCCTGTCAGAAAGCGCTAGTGCTCGAGCAACCACACCGCAAGGTCATTCTGAACCTGCTGGCAAATAATAAAGAGCAAGACCTCACGCATACCGAAGCCGACGACTCGCCGGCGGTTAACCATCCCAACATCCGTGGACAACCACAACTACTACCAATAAGGACGATCATTATGAGTTTATCATCACTCCATGAACAACTGCGTGCATTACGGCTGGGGCACTTCTCTCAGGCGTTACAACAGCAGCAAGAGCAACCGGATACCTATACCGACATGAGCTTCGAAGAGCGTCTCGGTCTGCTTGCCACCCACGAAATACTGTGCCGTGACAACACCAAAGTAAAACGTCTGACCCGCCAGGCAAAGCTGCGCTTCGATGCCCGCCCGAGCGGTATCGATTACCGCAGTGGGCGTGGGCTTAAGAAAGAAAAAATAGCGGTGCTACTAAGCGGGCAATATCTGCACTACAACCAGAACATTATCATCACCGGGGCAACAGGCTGTGGTAAAACCCACCTGGCTTGTGCGCTGGCAACGCAGGCCTGTGAACAACATCACAGTGCTCGTTATTACCGCCTCGGAGAGCTGCTGGATGAGTTACACGTTGGACATGCTGACGGCTCTTACCGACAGCAGTTGAATACCTTAGCGAAGCGTAAACTGCTTATCCTTGATGACTGGGGCATGGAGAAGTTAAGTGCTCGTCAGGCGAATGACCTGCTTGATGTGATGGAAATACGCTACCAACAATCCAGTACCATTATCGCCAGTCAAATCCCCACCAGCGAGTGGTACAAGCTGATACCCAGTCCCACCATTGCCGACGCCTTACTTGACCGCTTATTGCACAACAGTCACCGAATCGAACTGACAGGAGAATCCATGAGAAAACTAGACCAATCCGATCACTTAGCGTAAAAAGAGGGTTATGAAAAAGAACGGCTAACAGGTGATCGGATAACTCCGGAATCGCTGTTCGGAATCACCGAAATACGCACAACTAGCAAATTTGCGAAAACAAGTGTGAGGCTACATGAAGAAGTTGAAAAAGCAAATTGAAGCTCTCCGACTAAGAAATGATGCACGAAGGGGTGAAATCCGCGACGCTGAGTTTAATGACCCAGATAATTCAAAAAAGGCTAGGTTGAGAAGTCTGTTAGACGAGGATGAGAGAGCTTTGGAGTCACTGGAGCATGAGGCTCATTATGTTTTCGATAAAATAAAAAGTGCTGACGCCTCTTTTGATACATTGAACAAAACGATTCTTAGTCTAGCAACTACCGCTTTGGGCTTTACAATCACTTTCAGTGGAGACTTAATACCTAAGGAACCTAACGCAACTTGGCTCATAGCTACCTCATGGTCTTTGTTTAGTTTTTCGATTATTTTCATTGTGTTAGGTATATTTCTAGGCATAAAAGCCGACATTAAAGCAAAGGAGGATGATACAACCCTCTACTCTCTCAGTGGCTTTATGTCGGGATTAGGGTTTATTTCTTTCCCCATGGGAATGCTTGGTCTAACAGCCTTTGCGATTTTAAATATAACTAGCCTAATTTGAGCGAATTGACGCTTTCAAACTAGTTATTCATTTTCAACTTAAAAATTGACCATCAGCAGCCTGCTTTAAATGCTTCATCCAAATAATCTCCCCACCACTGCATCATCTCAACACGCTCATCCCAAAACTCAGCATGGTCCATGTATGCACCTCGCACCTGATTTTTATACTCATGCGAGAGCTGCTTTTCGACAACGTCAGCCCGGAACTTATTCTCATTGAGGATAGACGATGCCGTTGTCCTGAAGCCGTGCGGTAACGCTTTTGGCTTACCAGCTGTTTTCCCATCGTAGCCAAGACGAAACAGCGCTCTACGCATTGTGTTATCAGACATGGGTTGCCTTGAGCTCCTCTCCCCAGGGAATAACAACTCTAGCTCACCACTCATCAGCTTAATCTCGTCTAGTATGGCCAGGCTTTGCGTTGACAATGGAACGCGGTGTTCCCGGCTCATTTTCATCCGTTCCGCCGGTATCATCCACACCTTGTTTTCAAAATCGAATTCCTCCCAACGAGCAGCTCTCAATTCTCCTGGGCGCACAAACGTGAGGACTAGCAGCTTTAAAGCACAACGTGTGTAAGACCTTTCACCTTGCCCGTATTGTTCCAACTCCTTAAGAAACGTAGGCAAAAACTTCGGCGGAATTGAGTCACGATGCTTGGCTTGATTAGGCTTCAAAACATCACCAAGATCTCTTGCTGGATTATCCTTGATCAAGTCTTCCTGAAATGCGAAGCGACAGACGCGAGAAATATCTTGTAGTAAGCGATGAGCAACATCTAGGTGGGACTTATTCTCTTTTGCTCTAACCGCCTGAATGATATCCTGAGTGGTTAAATCAGAGATAGGCATACTTCCGTATTGCTTAAGGAAGTTATCGTCTAAGCGACGCCATACTTTCGCCGCGTGAGCTTCTTTCCAGCTATCTTTCTTCTTATTCCACCAACCTTTCGCAACTGAACGCACTTGATTATCATTTGCATTGATGAGACTTTGACGCTTAACCCTTCTTTCTTGGGCAGGATCAACTCCCTGACGCACTTTTTGCCTGGCATCATCTCTGAGTTCACGAGCACGTTTAAGAGTTACCTCAGGGTAAACTCCAAGCGCCAGCGTCTTTTGTTTATTGCCAAAACGATACTTAAACCGCCAGTACTTTCCACCATCGGGAGTAACTAGCAGTCTCAGCCCTTTTTCATCGCTAATAAACCTTTGCTTTGAGGTAGGCTTTTCGTTCTTTACTTGATTGGCTGTTAGAGGCATCTTTAAAACCCTTAAGCATCTGCGGCCCCAAAAAATATAGCACCAAATATAGCACCAAAATTCGTTGGCTACTATGGGATCGTATGGAACCTTTCGGAATCGATTATCCCCCCGAAAGCCTTTAAAACAGTGACTTTAGCGAGCATTAAGATGATTTAAGAGAAGTCTTGAAACAGAAGCTTGGTGCCGAGGGGGGGACTTGAACCCCCACGCTGTTACCAGCGGTGGATTTTGAATTAGCGGCTTGTAATTTTTTTCTATTTGTTTCAATATCTTATTTTACTATATTGAAACTATAACAGGAACTATAACAGTGTCGCTATACCAACACCCCACTGAAAAGGCTTTTTTGTACCGTCAAAAAGGCTCAAAAAAGATTTATATGTCTTACTACGATGGGAGCGGTAAAAGAAGGCAGAAAACCACAAAGACAGACGATTTAGAAAAAGCAAAGTTAGCACTCCAAGAAACCCTGTTTCTGATAAAAGCTGAGAAAAGCGGAATTATCAACCTTAACAGCAACCGAACAGAAACAGTTGGTTTTATAGCAGATCAAGTTATTAAGGAGCTAGTAAACACAAAATCAGGCAAGAAAAACTCTGCGGACATAATTCGTAAAATAAAAATCATTAAAGCCGAGTATAGCATTTAGATATAAGAAAACTAAATAAAAAACAGTTGAAAAGGCTTTTTTCAGAACCTATGTCAAAAACACAACTTTCCTACTTAAAGTCAGGCTTCCGAGCAATATTCGATTATGCAGAGGAGGAGGAAATAATTGAAAGTATACCGTTATTTCCAAAAGCAAATATTATGAAGTTTGAGAAAAGCCGGTTCCCTATCAATGAAAAACAATATTTAGCTTTAATCGATTTCCTTGTTAGTTCGATGGAGAAATCAAAAAAGTCAGAAGTTAGAGAAAATAAGTTTTTACTAATAAACTTTATAATCTTATTAAAGCACACCGGAATAAGAATTGGAGAACTGAAAAATATTAAAATTGAAAATATTGAAAATGATGGTAAAAACAGATACTGCTACATCCCAGTATCAAAGACAACTACAAGAAAGATAATCTTAAACCAAATGTGTTTCAATGCACTAGATAAAACAATGTCCGGGAAAAAGAAAAAAGATTACCTTTTTTCAAGGCTTTACGATGGAAAGGTTCCAAACTTCACTCAGATATTACAAGGTTTAAAAAAACATAATCGGAGATTTTTCGAGGAAAACGGGCTTGAAAACTTTGTTCTTTATAACTTACGACATACATTTATTACGAACTCGATCGTCGATGGGGTAGAACTTTTCTATATTGCTCAGCATTGTGGTACAAGCTTGGATATGATAGAGAAGCATTATGCTGATTACATCGTTTCACGAAATTATGAAAACATTTACGATAAAAAGACAATGATAAAACAGAAAAGTTACGATCAATTAATAGAGGAATACTATAAAAACAACTAAAATAATATTTCATTTTTTATGCAAAGTTTGGTAATAGTTAACGAAATGAACTCAACAATGACGAAAAATTGATGCCCAATTTTACCTTGATATCACATAATAAAACAATTGATAAAATTCAAGTTCGAAGGGCTTTACCCATTTTTAAATTACCGTGGTTTATTGTACCTGTTCCATCAGGAAAAATATAAGCAATACTATTTTCGACTAAATCATTCTTCAACTCTTCTAACTCAACTGGATTAGCTGGGAGTGATATAAGAAAAAAACCGACAACACCATAATGCTCTCTTTTTATTCGAGATATGTAATTGTATTTTGAAGCAATTTTCACAATCCGATTATATCCTCCAATATATTTTCCGGGTTCTCTTTTTAATTCTACTTTAAAAGTAACTGCTGTTGCAAACGTTTCGTATGATAAATCTTGATGCTGTTCTTCGGGAGTTAATTTATATTTAACTAAGTATGGCCCACTACCTAAAAAGCCACTATCTTGTTCAAGTGAACTTGCAAGTATTGAGGGGACTGTAATATTTGTTTCAAGGGTATCCAACTGTCCGACTATTGATACTGACAATAGAGTAGCACCTGATATGGTTCGTAGCCATGTAATTAGTTCTTCTTTATTTAATTTAACTTCCATAATCCACTCTTAAATTATAATAACTTTCTATATCCAATCCGGTAAATAGTTTTCTAATATTTTGACTACGAAATATTAAAACCAAAGAATTCTATCTTTTACCAAGTAAAGCCATTATTTTACAATACCTTTGTTGGCGAAAAGTAATCCAAAAGCTACTAGACCTTTAATTTAACAAATAATTTTTTACGGGTTCTTCATCTTCATATCTCCATCTTCCTTGACCATCAGAAAATAAACCCGCCCAAATTATTTTATCATTCTTAATTCGACATATGTTTCTCCAGACAGAGTTATCGCTCGTTCGTGTGTAATATATTTCCACCGAAAAACCGTCTATGAACTTAACATTTTTGTGACGCATGATATTTTTGGAGCGTCCAAACTGATCAGCGATATATGATTTACATGCTTGAATAGCTTCTGCTTGCGAAACTGATTTTTGAGAATTAGTATTCGAGTTCGAGCCAGAGGATAATAAAATAACAGATATTATAAGGATAATTGCAATAGGTATTATGTATTGCATCTTTCCATATTGGATATCTGGTTCTTTAAACTGACATTCGCTACAAATTGAATTATTTAACTTGGATTCAGGAATATCTTTCCCGCAACGTTTACATTTTTTCAAATCACTCTCCTTTTTTTTTGAGCTTATCAATTACTAAATAGCACCTATTCACCCCTAAGTCAATATTGATTAAAGGTCTTAAATTTCATAGTAGTCGACTTTATTTTTTTAAAGTTTTGCTTCCATTACTTCCCTTTTTAGTCATCTATCGTGGGAGACAGAAATCTTGTAAAAAAATTACGCCAAGTCCGTCGCCAATCTCACCTCTAAGGTATTCTTTGAACCAAGTTTAGACTTCTTACAACGGTGCTAGGATCTTATGTGGTTCCATATGTATAATTGCTCAAAATTTCGACAAATGAAACCACTAGGAATAAGAGTTTTATATAACAGCCCCACTCTAAACGAGAGGGGCTTCGAAGTGCTTGCATAATCTTATATTTGATAATTGTAAACATCCTTAGTGGCCAAGAGTGCAATCAATTCATTTTCGAGAGAGGACTTCACTTTGTGATACCGCTCATCACGGTAGTGGTAAACCCGAAGCCTTTTAACATTCTTTCGAACTGTATTCGTTGAAAAATCAACCACTGGCTCAAAAACAGCCCCTAGGTAGAGCTCTCCGTCTACAACAGGGACTAAGTGCTGAGGGAAGATGCCTGTTTTTTCGTTAATCATTTTAATCATTAGACACCTCCACACCAGAGGTTTGACCATTCTTGGCTACTACCATTCGAACTTGCCCGCACTCACTCGCCAAAAGATACCAATCCTTATCCCTATCGATATATATTTTTGATTCCATATTCAAAATTAAAAATATCTGATTGGCATCAGCCTCAGAAAGCCTTCTATCACTTGCAAATGCTAGTGTATAAAGTTCAACCTGATTTACAAGCTGACTTTCAAAGTCGCATTTGCTGTAATCAACTGACTTAACTCTCTCAAAAATATTTTTTTCTTTTAGGGCTGATAATAAATCTGGGTCCGACATATTTAAGCCGAGTATATTATCGATTTGCTTCAATTTTCTTGCCAAAGTTTTCTCGTCATTGATTCTTACTGCGGCACAATAGAAAAAATATGCCGCTGCTTCCGAAAATTGAAATTCCAAGTTAAACGTTTTATTTATTTTCATGTTGTTTCTCCTTATTTTGATAATGAAAATTGGCGAAAAACTGGGCTAACCATATTTTTCATAATCATCAAAGGAGAACTATTTAAGAATAGAGCTTCCTTTGACTCTTTATTAACAAGAGCCAAAAGAAGCCATAAGGCTGGGATTAACTCTTGTTATTATTACTGCTATTTTGGACTTTCATTTCTGTTTCCATTTTTGGCTGAATAATCAACGAGTGTAATTATATTATTTTAATTAGCGATAAGTCAACAGCTTTATAAACTTATTTTAAAATTAATTTATTAGTTTTTGTTTTTTAATGATTTTTATTTTAATTAATTTTTAAAATTACTTCTTTTTGGTTTTAATATAACTTGCCCTGAC
The DNA here is from genome assembly GCF_019431395.1 of Idiomarina sp. Taxonomy (NCBI): domain Bacteria; kingdom Pseudomonadati; phylum Pseudomonadota; class Gammaproteobacteria; order Alteromonadales; family Idiomarinaceae; genus Idiomarina; species Idiomarina sp. Next base: position 201,723 of record NZ_CP080268.1, on the reverse strand, counting down.
GAAGAAGACTTACTTTTACCATTGGCTTTGTTTTCTTTATTTTTAATTTCCATAAAAAGACGATATCGTTCTGCCCTATTTGCCACTTCCTCATTCGTATTATAGTACTTTGCATCCTCAGAAAAATACTCAATACTCTCAACAATGTCGGCCTCAACCCAGATCTCATAAGAATAATCTTTTTTGTGCCGTAATTTGTACCGTTGGGTCTCATAGTCAAATCCGACCAACTGAAATATCGCAAGTTCAACAAAGGGGCAATCGGTTTTAAATGAAAAAGAAGGGGCTTTTTCTTTATAATTTTCGTGCATTTTTTTTCCTGTTTATTTTTTTAATTATTTGGCTTATCCGGTATTCTTCAAGCACATAACACTCCTCCTCCACAGCTAAGATATTCTCGTATTCAACATCGATAAGTCGATACATTTCAACGGCGGTTGTATCCTCTTCCAGCGGTAATAGCCCCAGAATATCCGCGACAGCCAAATGTATAGCTTGCTTGATGTTTATTGCCTCAATGTATTTTCGAGAGTACATCAGTCTTTCCCACTCGCGGATAAGCGATAACAGATTAATCGCTTTTTGCAGCACCAGCCTGGCCTTTGTCGTTTGAAGCAATTGTCGAACTGACTGCTTACCCTGATTATCCATACTCATTAGCTGGTTAATTTTTTCTTTCTCATCTTTACTAACGACATCGACGGCTCAACATCGTAAAGTTGTTCAAAGCGACCAAGCTCTTCAAAATCCCGCTCGATAAGACGGTTTAACTGCTCCTTTATCGGTTGATTAGCTTGATCTAAACCATCAAGCTGTTGCTCAATAGTCGTCAGGTTAGCCGATATTTCTTTTTTAATGGCCTGGGAGCCTCCGAAGTTTCCGTATTTATACTGTCGCTTCCATTCCCCCATTTTGCGGAGCATTGCAAAAACATCACTTTCCAACGGCAGAGTATCTTGCTGTTGCACATTATCGAGTGAATGTTTGTTGTCTGACTGCTTCACTAAATAGTCGGCTGCCGTGTCGCCTTGTTTGGCGGCCGCATCAAACAGTCCGTATCGTTTTTGCTTTGGTCCTTTTAGAGCTTTAATCCAGCTTAATATGTAAGCCGCACTCTCTTTGTCCAAAGCACTGGGTAAGTTATACCGAAGTAGGTAGTTTCTGGCTCCGCTCTCAGCTACAAGCTCTTCAAAGCCATAACGATGCTCGTTGCGAACGACAGAAGTAATCCCAGGTCGGGCTAGTCTGCTCTTATGACCGGTACTATGAATAAGCTCATGGGCGAATGTACCGGCAAAGCCTATATCTGAGACAAACCGCTCTCTTGGAACCATCATTATTACATCTGAGGATGGGCGATAGGCACACCGCTCGTTATCGTCGATTAAATCAACATTTAAATCACGGGCGACTTGATAGAGGCTTTTTATGGCGGTTTCACATTGCTCTGAATAGAACTTCTCAGCCAGCTCTTTATTATTTTTTAACTGCTCTTGAAGAGTAAAATATCCACTCTTCCCATACATTTTACGACGAGCTTGGTCAGACAGTCTTCCCGAAATGTCATCCGGGTGCCAGACAGGGTAAAAACCTCTGACGATAATTGATTGATAATCAACCTGCTCGCCCGGCGGCAGTTCATTATAAGCTTTTGAAGTCAGTAAGCTCTCATCGCTTCGGTGTTTATTACGATAGCAACGGTTAGCAAAAACAACCTGTGCTGAATTAGGAATATCGCAAGGATCGCTTACTCCTAGCTCTTCAAGGTTTTTCTGAGTTAACCATACCGGCACTGAATATCCGTTTAATTGTTGCACGGCACTCAAATGCTCGACATTCTGACCCTGGTACTCTCGTCCATCAAGATTAACCGGATATCCGTACACCATTTGACTATTCCAGGGTTGCTCCCAGTGGAAACTCTCACCCTGCTCGTGCCGGTCGAAAATATCTTGATAAAAGCGGAGTATTTCAGCCAAAGGTTCGTTTGCCGCAACAGGTTGCGGTGTTTGAATATACTTATCATCGACGGACGGTATTTTCGGGATTAACTGATCGAGAAGTTTAAGCTCAGGCTCAGCCACTCGACCACCCTGCTTAATTAGTTGAATAAGCCGTTGTTCCGAAGATTTTTCGAAGCTCTGCTCAAACTTTTCAACCATCTCCTTTTTTTCAAGAGATAGTTTTTTTTGGTTTGAAATGAAAAAATTAAGTTGCTTAACCGACTTGATATTCGGCTCAGATGCGACAAAACCACTCTTAAAATGAGATTTTAACAAGAGTATAAGTTTCTGAGTTTCTTTTTCGTTTAATTCTGCTAGTTTCAAAACATTTTAATTTATTATAATTTAACTGTATCACTCTTTTTTAAAAAATCTACTTTATTACAAACATTTTTTATAACTTCGGCTTTAAGCCACTCACTCTCTGCTCAGGAATAACATAATATTTATTTTCAAAACGATCTAACTGCTTTATTTCTTCATTAAGGAGCTTATTAATTGTTTCGGAAAGACTGTCAAAACGCCCTGCATCGCAATTTTTCAGATTATCAAAAGCCACACGAACTTTATTAAAAGCAGTGCCAATCTCGTCAAACTCCTGATTAACGATGTGTTTTTTCCAGTCCATAATCGCGGTTAAACAATCAGTGGTAAGATCTAAGGCCTGCTGTGTGATTTTTTGCCGATACACCGTATCGCCTAATTGCCCATCAAGTGTATCGAGCTTGTTTTGTTTGTCTGAAAGTTCAACCTGTTGCTGGTGAGCCTGCTCAACTATCCTTTCAAGTCGATTTTTCTTATCTGAAAAATCTCGATCCAGGCTTCGCAAAGCCTCCACCTTTTGCTTATGCTGTGAAGCAATATATTCATCGCGGGAGAGATGTGATTTTTGGCTGATATGCTTTTTTACCCCTCGCTTAAAACCCAGTGGCGAAAACACAGTTTCAGACAAGTCCTGCAAATCTGACATTGCCGGGTTAGGTTGTAATTTTCCAGTGTCCGGACACCGGTGTTTTTTTAACATTTTTGCCAGAGGCGAATAGGCATTTTTAAAGTCGTAATTATAGTAAAGCAAGTGGCAGTGCACATTGCGACGAAACAAGCCAGTAGAAGGCTCGACAAACCCTTCATCCAGATGTAAATCAACTCGTACCGGCTCAAATCCGTATTTTTCTCTGACCATCAAAGCAAAATATTTTATATGCTCCATCAGCATTATCTTGGCCGCTGATATGCCGTATTGCCGTTCTAACTCGACAAACCGATCTTCTGAAAAAACAACGACATTTTCATAAGCCTTTCGAAAGTCGTTTCGTGGTTTTTTACCCGTCTGATATTGATATTGCTGGTCGCAATCAGCGATTGTCCTGAACCTGTAATGAAGATTGTCTTTCATAAACTCCGGGCAGACACTGGCAGTATTTCTAGCATCGTATGAGCGACTAACCTCCCGACTGATATGCTTTTCCAGAGACTGACCCTGATTAGCCTTATAAAATCGGGTTCTGACCGACACGAAGTTTTTGCTGGTTAGGCTTTTTGACTTTAATTTTGCTCTAAGGTAAACAGCTTTACCCGACTTGTTGTGGCGAAATATTTTGATAGTTCTTGTCGGGATAGCAGATCTGCTTAACCATTTTGATGGGTTATGAAGCAGTTTTGATTGAATGATTTTAACTCTTCGATTTGCATCTTTTAGTGCCTTATCGTTGTTTTTTTTAATTAACCAGTAAAGCTTTTTTCTTAATTTTTCACCTTGCCACTTTGCCTTATCAAAAATATATAACAGTTCATTTTTTTCTTTTTGCATTTTTTATTTTTGTTTTACCATAAAAATTACAGAAAAAAGTTTTTTACAAAAAATATTTAACGACAGTTAAGATTAACCCACTAATACACTACCCCTATCTCCGTTTAATCAACGGGTTAGGGTTTGTGTGTATTCTTTTCGCTTCGCATCAAAGAACCAAGCATCGTTTATGAGAAGGTTTCAATTTTGGAACAATCGTCTATGCATCAATCCACTCGGAAACCCTTAGCAGATCATAATAAAGATCGAACCGCCGCAAATCCCCACCAGTAATGGACTTTAACTTTTTCAGTGTGTCTCCTGCTGTCCCATTAATGGGCAGAAAAATGCGATTAATCTATGTTAAACCCTGTTTTATAAGTAATTATGCAATGGGCAGGACTCCCAACAGCACATTAATGAGAAAAATTATTCTCAACCATTGACAGCCTTTTTTTAAGTGTTAAAACTCAATAAAAAAGGAGCTATATGAATATAAATGACAATGAAATTATAGAGGTAAGTTCAAAGACAGATTACTGGGCAAAAACAAAATATGGCGAAAAAGTTAAAGCCGATATTGACCAAAAAACCGGTGAAATAAAATTGAAAAACCCGCCGTTTTATCAGTTTTATAAAAAGACATTTCCGCGAATTAACGACTTGCTGGTCGAAAATCCACTGTCCGTCAGGATCTTTATGTTTATGGTCGAGCAGATGGCCAGCAATAACAGTTTAACGATATCTTATAGAGCAATGGAGGAAGTTTTCGGGAAGTCTCGTCGAACTCTGAGCCGGGCGATTAAGCTGTTGGTTGATTATAAGTTTATTGAAATTAGAAAGTCCGGCAACAGCAATATCTACTGCATCAATGCGAACATCGTTTGGGCTCAATCGAGGAAAAATATCAAATATGCTAAGTTTAACTCAACCGTTTACCTTACCAGCTCTGAGCAAGAAGGCGACATAGACAACTAACTCAGCAGAGACATCATTCGAACATCAGTCCTAAATTTAGATAATAACCGCAACACTCATGTATAGAAAAAATCTCATTGCTAAGCCACCTCTTATCTCGTCATATAATGCCCCAGATAACGGTAAAGCAATAAGAGCCCAGACAAAGCTAACAGCTAATGCTATTTTTAATTTATTCATAACGGAGCCTTTATTCACCATTCTAATAAGGCTAAGGCTATCACTGAAAAGTAAGCGGTATCTACGAGGTGGTTTTACAAATGATTTACAGAATGGGGAGAAGCACCAATTATGATGGTGGCTCAGGGCGGACTCGAACCGCCACTCCGTGAGGAACCTGATTTTGAATCAGGCGTGTCTACCAATTCCACCACTGAGCCATATACCTAACTCTAACAGAGTATAACAGCAACTTTAACTAATGTTTTTCTTTTAAAATATGTTAATAATCAACGTGTTAAACTCAAAAATACTATAACAAGCAGTGATTTTTGAATCCACTGCGTCTACCAATTCCGCCACCTCGGCAAAAGATAGGATGTCTTGGTCGACGGGTGGGATTATACCCGTGACATGGTGCTAATCAAGCACTTATTGCAGAAATTTTTCAGTTACTGGTTTAATTGCTGATTAGTTAACCAATGCCGGCTTTTTTGCTCCATGCATACGCGATTTTTCGGCTTCGTGTTACACTTTCGTGGTTTGATTAGCACAACCAACGACAAGGGTTACCGTGGTTACCGAAGCACAAAAATTACATGCCAGTTTCCCCAGTGCGGGAATACTTCGACGCCTTGCTGCGTGGATTTATGACTTACTGGTGGCAGCCGCTATTATTATGCTGGCTTCTGCCGTGGCGCTGGCTTTTGCCGGGATCTTGTCTGCAACCGGCATGATTACCTTAACCGAAGAGTTCGACCACGCGGCCTGGCTGGCTCAGGGTCCCTGGTACAGCATTTATTTAATTACCGTGGTGGCGATATTTTTTGGCTATTTCTGGAAAACCTCCGGGCAAACCGTCGGTATGCGCGCATGGCGGTTAAAACTACAAAACCGTGATGGCAGTAAACTGTCGCTAACCCAGGTCGTGATCAGGTTACTAACGTGCTGCGCCGGCCTTGGCAGTTTATGGGTGTTAGTCGATTTTAAAAACCGTCGCAGCTGGCACGACTACGCCGCAGGCACTGAGCTGGTTGTGCTATCTAAAGAGGCTAACCAGCTGTTTTATTGGCATGATTTATAGTCGCTTCCGCGAACAAGCTAGCCCGGCCGCTTCTGCATAAAATAAACAGCCAAACCGGCAAACACGATACTGGGCAATACCGCGCCCAGTATCGCCGGAATTTGGTAAACCTGCGCTAACGGCCCGAAAATCTCGTTGGTTACGTGAAAACCAAAACCGGTCACCACGCCCAATAAGATGCGCGCCCCCATACTGGTCGAGCGCAGCGGCCCGAAGATAAACGACAACGCCACCAATAACATCACCGCCACCGTAATCGGTGCTAATACCTTGCGCCACAGCGCCAGCTCATAACGCTGCGATGACTGCTGGTTGCTTTCCAGATAGGTCAGGTAATCCAGTAGCCCGGTTATCGACAAAGACTCCGGCTTTACCGTTACAACGCCCAGTTTGTCAGGCGTTAAACTCGACTGCCACGCTATTGATGGCACCCGGCGTTCGTTAATTCTGCGTTCACCAATTTCGGTCACCACCACCTGGTTTAAGCGCCATTTTTGGTCACTGAATACCGCTGACTGCGCATAGGTAACCGTGTCTAACTGCTTTTGTTCGGTAAACTCGTAAATCAATACGCTGTTCAGTTGGCCGGTATCCTGCACTTCGCCGATATTTATAAAACGATTACCGTCTTTAGCCCACACCCCGCGCTGCGCCGAAATCAAGCTACCACCGGATATTTCCTGTGCCCGGATTAACCGCCCTTTGGCTTCCATTGGCGGCGCAATCCACTCGCCAATCGCCATTACCGCGACCATCATAATAATGGCGGTTTTCATCACCGCAGCCGCAATATTCAGGCGCGAGCGCCCCGCTGCCATCATCACTACTAACTCGGAGTTACTGGCCAACATGCCCATGCCTATCAAACCACCCAACAAGGCAGCCATAGGAAAGAACACCTCGATATCCCGGGGCAGGCTGTAAAACACAAACAACGCGGCATCAACCACTTCGTAACTGCCGCGCCCCACTGACTTTAACTGTTCAACAAAACGAATCAGCGACGACAGCCCGGTCAACACAGCTAAACTAAGTAGCGACGTACGCAACACCGTCATACCGATGTAACGTTCAAGAATTGATAACATTAACTACGCCCCCATTTTAGCGAGGCCAGCATCCGTAAGCCCACCGGACGCCCCTTACCAATTAATATCATACCGAATATCAATAGCCCGATATGTATCCACCACAAACCAATAGCGGTAGGGATGACACCATCGCGGACAGCAGACTTAGCCGCCATCAGCAGCAGGAAATACCCCAGATAGATAAGCAGCGCCGGTGCCATCCGCGCGAATTTACCCTGCCGTGGATTAACCCGGCTTAACGGCACAGCAATCAATGTCAGCAACGGCATTGCCAACGGAATCGCGACACGCCACTGAAACTCAGCCACAGCCGCAGCTCCGGACTCTTGCAGCAGCTCTTGCGTACTGTAGGCTTCAAGCTTGCGAATTTGCTCGTTAACCGGCTGCTCTTTAATCTGCAGGCGATAGCTATCAAACTGCATCAGCTGGTAGCTGTCGGCATCACCGGCAAAGCGTTTACCGTTATTCAGCTCCAGCCATTGCTCGCCCGATGCTTCGGTAATAACCCGGCCACCATCTGCCATCACCACACTGCCGGACTGCAGCTGGCCTTGTTCATGCTGGTGTTGTGCTACAAACACATTATCCAGCTGCCCCTCATCACCCTGCGCTTCGATAAAAATGACGGCTTTTTGGTTGCTGGCTTGCTGAAAACGACCGGGCATTAATGCCGTCAAGCCGCTGTCTGCGCGTGCTTTATCTTCAATTTTCTGTTCTTGATCCAATGCCCATGGCACAGCCCACAACGTTAACGCCGCCGTGGCAAGCGCTAATACCAGCGACAGTACCAGCGTCACCCGGGTCACATACCATTCGCTAACACCACAGGCATGCAGTACGGTCATTTCGTTATCGGCGTAAATACGCCCGTGCGCCAGCAAAATACCCAAAAACAGGCTTAACGGCAGGATTAGTGACAATAATGCCGGTAAGTTTAACGACAACAGCTGAAATATGATGGTACCGGGAATATCACCTTCGGATGCATCCGATAGCACCCGGACAAATTTTTGACTGACAAAAATTGTCATCAAAATAAATAAAACGGCAAGTTGAGACTTAAAGGTCTCATTGATCAGGTATTTAAATATGCGCACCGGCTTTCGCTCTTAATGTTCGCTCTAAGTTTAACCCCATAACATGGGTTTTTACTGGAATAGCTGTGATTTTTAAGTAAACTTGGTATTTTAACAACAAATTTATGCTTTAGGTAAACTATAGCAGGCCTTTAGCCCTACCGAAACAGGAGCCGTTTCATGGAGTTCAGCGTAAAAAGTGGTAACCCGGAAAAACAACGCTCTGCTTGTATCGTCGTTGGGGTCTTTGATCCCCGTCGATTGTCAGGCGTAGCCGAACAACTTGACAACGTTAGCGATGGCTATCTGAGCAACTTATTGCGCCGCGGCGACCTCGAAGGCAAAGCCGGTCAGGTTTTGCTGTTACATCATGTACCTAATGTCCTCGCCGAGCGTGTATTGCTTATTGGTTGTGGCAAAGAGCGAGAGCTTGACGAACGCCAGTATAAGCAAATCATTGCAAAAATGATCAATACGCTTAACGAAACAGGCTCGATGGAAGCGGTCTGCTTTTTAAGTGAATTGCATGTTAAAGGCCGTGATACCTACTGGAAAGTTCGGCAAGCCGTTGAGGCTGCACGTTCCGCTAATTACACCTTTAACCAGTTAAAAACTAAAAAAGAGGAGCCGCGCCGACCGCTGCGTAAGCTGGTGTTTAACGTACCCAGCCGCAAGGAACTGGGTATTGGTGAGCAGGCGATTCAGCATGGTTTAGGTGTAGCAGCCGGAATGGATCGTTGCCGCGACGTAGCCAACATGCCGCCGAATATCTGCACCCCCCGTTATTTAGCAGAACAGGCGCAGGAAATAGCTGACAGCTATGACAACTTAACCGTGACCACGGTTGAAGAAAGCGAGATGGAACAGCTGGGCATGAATGCATACCTGGCCGTTGGCCGTGGCTCAGAGCATGAGTCAGTGCTTACACTGATGCATTACCGCGGTGCTGCCGATGAGCAGGCACCTATTGTGTTAGTTGGTAAAGGACTGACATTTGATTCCGGCGGTATTTCCATCAAACCCTCCGCCAACATGGACGAAATGAAGTACGACATGGGCGGTGCTGCCGGTGTTATCGGCGCGATGCAGGCGTTGGCAGAGTTACAACTACCGATCAATGTTATTGGCGTAATGGCAGGCTGCGAAAACATGCCCGATGGCAAAGCTTATCGCCCGGGCGATATTCTTACTACCATGAGCGGACAGACGGTTGAAGTATTAAACACTGATGCTGAAGGCCGTTTAGTATTATGCGATACGCTAACCTACGTCGAACGTTTTGAGCCCGAACTGGTTATCGACATGGCGACCTTAACCGGTGCCTGCGTGGTGGCTCTGGGTTCACATGCCTCGGCAGTTTTAAGTCAGCACAACCCGCTTGCCAGCGAAATTCTTAACGCTGCATCGCAAAGCGGCGACAAAGCGTGGCGCTTGCCACTGTGGGACGAATATCAGTCGCAGCTGGATAGCCCGTTTGCCGATATGCAAAACATCGGCGGCAAAGAAGCCGGTACCATTACCGCGGCGTGTTTCTTATCGCGCTTTACCAAAAAATACACCTGGGCACACATGGATATTGCCGGCACCGCATGGAGTGGCGGCGCTAATAAGGGGTCAACGGGTCGCCCGGTGCCTCTGTTGACGCAATTCCTGATTAATCGCTGCAGCCAGACGGATAGTTCAGAGTAACATGTCGCGAGTTACTTTTTTTCTGCTACCCGAGGCTGCCGAAGACGAGCAAAACGGTCTCATTTGCGATAAAATTGCGGACCTTTTTCGGCAACATAAAAAAGTTCGTGTATTTGCTCGGTCGCAACAGCAGGCTGAACAAATAGACGAGCTATTGTGGCAGCGTCCGGCGGACAGCTTTATTCCCCACAATCTGGTGGGCGAGGGGCCTGCTAATGGCGTGCCGGTAGAAATCGTCTGGCCTGAGGCTGACAACATCGCCCGCCGGCCTGGCTACGTTTTGTTTAACCTGGCTGAGCAGGTGCCGGCGCAAGCACAACAAAGTCACACAATTTTTGATATCGTGCCGGCCGATGAAGAGCAAAAAGCCATTGCACGTGAACGTTACAAACATTATCGGGCCAGCGGTTGCCAATTAACCACTGAGCCCCTGAACGCAGAGTAATAGTAAGGTCATTATGGATAAGACGTATTCCCCCAAAGACATCGAAGAAAACCTCTACCAGCAGTGGGAAGAAAAGGGCTACTTTAAGCCCAGTGGAGAAGGTCAGCCCTATTCCATTATGATTCCGCCCCCCAACGTCACCGGTAGTTTGCATATGGGGCATGCGTTTCAGCATACCATCATGGATACGCTAACCCGTTACCAGCGCATGGACGGCAAAAACACACTCTGGCAGGTTGGTTCTGACCATGCCGGTATTGCCACCCAAATGGTGGTAGAGCGACAGTTGGCGGCGCAGGATACAACACGCCAGCAACTCGGCCGCGATGCATTCATCGACAAAGTATGGGAATGGAAAGAACAATCCGGCGGCACCATCACCTCGCAGATGCGCCGTTTAGGTGACTCGGTCGATTGGGATCGTGAGCGCTTTACCATGGACGAAGGTTTATCAAAGGCGGTACTGGAAGTCTTTGTGCAGCTATACAAAGACGATTTAATTTATCGCGGTAAGCGCCTGGTTAACTGGGATCCCAAACTGCAGACCGCTATTTCAGACCTTGAAGTAGAAAACAAAGAACAACAAGGCTTTATCTGGCACCTGCGTTACCCACTGGCTGATGGTGCAACAACAGCCGATGGCAAAGATTACCTGGTGGTCGCAACGACCCGTCCGGAAACCATGCTCGGTGACGTCTGTGTTGCCGTGCATCCGGACGATGAGCGCTATCAGCATTTGGTTGGCAAACATATCGAGCTACCTATCGTTAACCGCCGTGTGCCGATTATTGCTGACGATTATGTTGATGCTGAATTTGGTACCGGTTGTGTGAAAATTACGCCGGCGCACGACTTTAATGACTATGAAGTGGGCAAACGTAACCAACTGGGTATGATCGCCGTATTTGACAATACCGCGCATGTGCTCGCTACTGCAGGCTTGTTTACCAGCACTGGCGAAGAGCTGGACGAGCTCAATGGCTTTGACGGTAAACTGCCGACGCAATACGCCGGTCTGGAACGTTTTGAAGCGCGTAAAAAATTAATTGCCGAGTTTGAAGCCAATGGCTTGCTGGAAAAAACAGAAAAGCACACCAACAAAGTGCCTTATGGCGATCGCGGTGGCGTCCCCATTGAGCCACACTTAACCGACCAATGGTATGTGCGCGCAGCACCGCTGGCTAAACAAGCCACCGAAGCGGTTGAAGACGGGCGTATTGAGTTCGTGCCGAAGCAATACGAGAACATGTATTTTAGCTGGATGCGTGATATCCAGGATTGGTGTATCTCTCGTCAGCTATGGTGGGGACATCGTATTCCGGCCTGGTATGACAACGACGGTAACGTCTATGTCGGCCGTAACGAAGAAGAAGTTCGTCGCGATAACGAGCTGTCGGCAGATATTCAATTGCGTCAGGACGATGACGTGCTCGACACCTGGTTCTCGTCAGCGCTGTGGACCTTTTCTACCTTGGGCTGGCCGGAACAAACCGATGATTTAAAAACCTTCCATCCGACCGATGTGTTGGTAACCGGTTTTGACATCATTTTCTTCTGGGTTGCGCGCATGATCATGATGACCATGCACTTTATGAAAGACGAGCAAGGGCAACCACAGGTTCCTTTCAAAAAAGTGTATGTAACCGGGCTTATTCGGGACGAAGAAGGCCAGAAAATGTCGAAGTCTAAGGGCAATGTACTTGACCCGCTGGACATGATTGATGGTATCAGCGCCGACGAGCTGGTGGCAAAGCGCACCGCTAACTTGATGCAGCCGAAAATGCGCGAGAAAATTGAAAAAGCCACGCGCAAACAATTTCCGGAAGGGATTACACCACACGGCACCGATGCGTTGCGTTTTACCCTGACCGCACTCGCTTCAACCGGACGCGATATTAACTGGGACATGAAACGTCTGGAAGGCTACCGCAACTTCTGTAATAAGTTGTGGAACGCCAGCCGCTTCGTGTTGATGAACACCGAGGAGCATGATTGCGGTGCAGCCGGCGGCGATATGACGCTGTCGTTGGCTGATGAATGGATCCTGGCGCGTTTCAATTACACGGTTAAGGAATTCCGTCAGGCGCTGGACAGCTACCGCTTTGACATAGCGGCATCTATTGCCTACGAGTTCACCTGGAACCAGTTCTGTGACTGGTATCTGGAGCTGACCAAACCGATTTTGCAACAGGGTAGCGACGCTGAGCAACGCGGTACACGGCGTACGCTGGTTACGGTACTAGAACAGTTACTGCGTTTATTACACCCGATCATGCCATATATCACCGAGACTATCTGGCAGCGCGTTAAACCGCTGGCTGGAGTTCAGGGCGAAACCATTATGCTGCAAGCGTTCCCGCGGGTCAGTGACGATACTGATGTGCAGGCAATGCAGGACATGGAATGGCTGAAGCGTGTTATCCTGGCTATACGTAACATTCGCGGTGAAATGGACTTATCACCCAATAAACCATTGCCTCTGTTGCTGTCGCATGCCGATACCATGGCACGGGGCCGTATCGAGAAAAACCAGAACTTTTTAAGTAGCCTGGCGAAGCTCGAGTCGGTTGAGTTCCTTGGCGATAATGATGAGCCACCGGCTAGCATGACGGCGCTGGTTGATAATCTGCAGCTGCATATTCCTATGGCCGGGCTGATTGACAAAGACGCTGAGCTTAAGCGCTTGAACAAAGCGATTGAAAAAGCAGAGAAAGACCTGCAGCGTGTCAGTGGCAAGCTGAGTAACGAAAACTTTGTCAGTAAAGCACCTGAAGCGGTGATTGCGAAAGAGCGTGAAAAGCAGACCGAAGCGCAGGAATTGGTTAACCAGTTACAGGAACAACTGAAGAAAATTGAGGCGCTGTAGTTAAAATAGTTAAGTTAGCCACTGCGCCTTAAACCTCAATAAAAGCGCTTGAATCACTCAAGCGCTTTTTTATTCTTCGTCGTCCTCATAATCTTCATCATATTCTTCATCGTCGAGTAGTGTGCCCCAGCCGTCATACTCAACACCGCACTCATCGGCAATGGTCGCAACTTCGCGAATTTGACGCGCCAACACGTCTTCATCAAGGCCCGCGTCAACCGTCGCCGCAAAAGCAAACCAGCGTTGTCCGTTATCGTCTTCAAATTCGTCGGCATCATCAACGTGATAGCCTTCCTTTACCAGCTCTACGGCAGCCTTCTCTAACTTAGTAAAGTCCTGACTCGCCAGGTGATGATCGATTTCGTACAACAACGAAGGATCCGCACCATCACTCACCAAAGCGTCTATGGTTTCGCGGCTCTGCTGTAATAAGGGCTCTAGGTTTACACTCATGAATCTTCCTTTTGCTTGTGTTCAGGTTGCTCACCTTCTAACTGAGCATCCAGCGCGGCAATTTTTTCAGCCATTAGCTGATGACTATGTTTGCTTAACTCGCGCAAAGTCTCTTTGCGGTAGTTAGCAATCGGCAGAGGTTGCAAAAACTCTACCAGTAACTCGCCGTTATCCCAGCGATTGATATCGATTTTACCATGTAAATTAGAGACACACACCGGCACCACGTCAACGCTCGCTTGGTACGCGGTATGAAAAGCACCGTTTTTAAACGGCAACAGGCCTCGTCCGTTACTGCGGGTGCCCTCCGGAAACATCCACACCGAGATATCGCGCTTTTTTATCGCGGCAGCCGTCTGTGCAATGGTACCGTGCGCCCTGCCCTTATTGTTGCGGTCAATCAAAATATTACCGGCCAGCCAGTATAACCAGCCAAAAAATGGGATCCACTTGAGGCTTTTTTTACCCAGGGTGACAGTGTTGGGCGGCAGTGCTGCGGCAATCGTAAAAATTTCCCAGCTATTTTGGTGGTTACAAATATAAACGTAAGGACCATTTTTAGGTACATCAGGATGCACCTTTACCCGCAGCTTAAGCCCGAGTATACGCGTCGCAGAACCAAAAATATGAGCCCAACGATAGGTGTTATTGCGATGAAATGGCCTTAATATGCAGAACAAACAGCCGATAACACCCACTAACACAATAAAAATGCCTAAAACCAACCAGCGAACCGCAGCTAACATTATTTCTCCTTGTTGTTTTGCCTCGCTAGTATAACCTCTTTAATAAGAGTAAACGTCCGATCAGTGACGACAGGAACCACAACGATGACGATTTTTGAACGCCCGGCAATTGACGATGAAGTCTATCAGGAACTGCTAGACGAAATTAAAGATTTACATCAGCAGGCAGAAACCAGCCTGATAGCACTTGAGCATGAACCAAATAACGAGCAACATCAACACAGTGTGTACCGCTCAATCCATACCATCAAGGGTGATTTGGGCATAATTGGCCTATCGCCCATGGTTGCCGTTATAGGTGCCATTGAGGACTTGCTCGATTTAGTCCGCAAAGGTGACATGAGTTACAACTCGGTTTTTAGCGACATCGTGCTGTCATTGATTGATCAGGTTACCGAGTTTGTCGAAACTTGCCAGAACCAGGAAGTTATTGACGTACCCGATCGCCGTTATCAGAGCGTGATTGATTTAAGCGCCGACATTGTCGCCGCCAATGACACAGAACGTCAGCCGCTGCTGGGGCGTTTATTGGCTCGCTTGTCACCGGAGCTGATACTGGATTCTGATATTCAGCCGCAGCAACAATACCGGCCACCGCATACCGAAGATGACTGGGACTATGATTTACGCTTTTTCAGGCGCCTAATGGCCGAGGTCGAAAGACGATCCAGCTATTGGCACGATCGTGCCGATCGTCAGCTAAAAATAGCGCTGATGATCAATCGCTATGCAGGCAGCCCGGTGGACGAAAAGCAATTAACCGCAGCCTGCTATGTACACGACTTCGGCATGGGCTTTATGCCGCTGACACTGTTGCACCAAAGCGAACCGTTAACACCGGATCAGCACAAATCTATTCAAAACCATGTTTACTTATCGGCTAAGCTACTGGAGAACCTGGATTACTGGAAGGCGGCTAAATTAATGGTGTTACAACATCATGAGCATGCCGACGGTAACGGCTATCCGTTGGGCTTAAAAGATAATGAGATCAGTGACGGGGCAAAGATTCTGGCGCTGGTTGATACCTTTGACGCCATGACTCACGAACGAGCGCATCAGCACCACCTTAAGCGCCCCATCAGTCGTGCCGTCGCGGAAATTAACCGGCTGGCCGGCACCCAGCTGAGTCCATACTGGGTCACCGTTTTTAACGAAGCCATGAACAATTTAGTGAAAAGCTGGCGTTAATCGCCAGCTTGGTGCTCCTCAGCCTCGGTAGTCGCCGGGGTTTCTTCTATCGTTATCGCATCAACGCGTTGCAAACCGCGCGGCAGTTTGTTGCCTCGTCGTCCGCGTTCACCACGATAATGCTCTAAGTCCGAAGGTTTTAAGGTCAACTTACGTTTACCCGCCTGCAAGGTCACGGTGGCATCGTTAGGCGCGCTGGCCAAAGCAACGACATACTCTTCACGTGTTTGCGCGCGCAGTGCCGGAATACTGATAATCTTATTACCTTTGCCCTTTCCTAACTGTGGTAAATCAGCAACCGGAAATACCAGCATACGGCCCTCGTTGGATACCGCTATAACACTCTCTTGCGAGGGTTCACGCACGCTCACCGGGCTTAATACTTTAGCTCCGGTAGGCAGCGTCAGGATGGCCTTGCCGTTTTTATTGCGACTCACTAAATCTTTGAATTGGCAGACAAAGCCATAACCGGCATCAGAGGCCAACAGGTAATGTTGCTCCTCTTTGCCCATGATCACTTGATCGACTGACTCGCCGGCAACAATGTTAAAACGGCCGGTGAGCGGTTCACCCTGTGAGCGAGCCGATGGCAACAGGTGCGCTTCGCAAGAATAACTGCGGCCGGAAGAATCAAAAAATACCACCGGCTGGTTACTTTTACCTTCTGCAGCAGCAAGGAAGCTATCGCCTGATTTATAACTCAGCTTCTCGCCATCGATGTCGTGTCCTTTGGCGCTGCGCACCCAACCTTTTTTCGACAGCACAACCGTAACCGATTCGGCCGGCGTTAGCTCACGCTCACTCAAAGCTTTTGCTTCACCTCGCTCCACCAATGGCGAACGGCGCTCATCACCATATTTTTCGGCATCCGCCAGCAATTCTTTTTTGATTAAGGTTTTCATGCGGCGCTCTGAACCCAACAACTTTTCCAGCTGCTCACGTTCTTTTTCGAGCTCGTCCTGTTCGCCCTTCAGCTTCATCTCTTCAAGCTTAGCTAAATGGCGTAATTTTAATTCCAAAATTGCTTCAGCTTGCTTGTCGCTCAGACCAAAGCGCTTGATCAGCTCTTCTTTAGGCTTATCCTCATAACGAATGATCTCGATGACTTCGTCAATGTTAAGGTAGGCAATCAACAAACCTTCTAACAGATGCAGTCGCGCCAGCACTTTATCCAGACGGAACTGCAGACGGCGCGTGACCGTTTCTAAGCGGAACTGCAGCCATTCGCTTAAAATTCCCACCAGCGGTTTAACTTTAGGACGTCCGTCTAAGCCCAGAATATTAAGATTTACCCGATACTGCTTTTCCAGGTCAGTAGTGGCAAACAAATGCGCCATCAGTTGTTCGGTATCAACCCGGTTTGAACGCGGTACAACCACCAGGCGAGTTGGATTTTCGTGATCCGACTCATCGCGTAAATCCGACACCAGCGGTAGCTTTTTAGCTTGCATCTGCGCGGCAATTTGCTCAAGAATCTTGGCACCAGAGGCTTGATGCGGTAGTGCAGTAATGACTATCTCACCCTCTTCCAGCGCATATTTGGCACGCATTTTTACTGAGCCACGGCCAGACTCATAGAGTTTTTTGATGTCCTCCGCCGGGGTAATAATCTCGGCGTCGGTGGGATAATCCGGCCCGCGCATGTGCTCCATCACGTCATCCAGCGACGCGCTGGGCTTGTCTAGCAAGTGAGCACAGGCGTTAGCTACTTCGCGGGCATTGTGCGGTGGAATATCCGTGGCCATTCCGACGGCTATCCCGGTTACGCCGTTAAGCAAAATATGCGGCAGGCGCGATGGCAGCACCTTGGGTTCTTTCATGGTGCCGTCAAAGTTCGGTATCCAGTCTGACGTGCCCTGCCCCAGTTCACTCAGTAATACTTCACTAAATTTGGACAGCTTAGCTTCGGTATAACGCATTGCAGCGAAGGATTTGGGGTCATCCGGTGATCCCCAGTTACCCTGCCCGTCAACCAACGGATAGCGGTATGAAAATGGCTGCGCCATCAACACCATAGCTTCGTAACAAGCGCTATCACCGTGCGGATGAAATTTACCCAGTACATCACCGACCGTACGTGCTGACTTCTTATACTTAGCCAGTGCCGATAAACCCAGCTCTGACATCGCATACACAATACGGCGCTGCACTGGCTTTAAGCCATCGCCGATATGCGGCAGGGCTCGGTCCATAATCACGTACATGGAATAATTCAGATAAGCCTCTTCGGTAAAGCGGCTTAAAGGTGTCTGTTCACTGACTTCCATCGACATCGTTATACTCTCCGCTTAAATCCGTTAAAGCTCGGCCAGATCGGCCATATTACCTTTGCTTTCCAGCCAGGTACGGCGATCGGAAGCACGCTTTTTAGCTAACAACATATCCATTAACTCTTCCATCTGTTCTGCATCGTCAATGGTCAACTGCACTAATCGGCGGGTGTTAGGATCCATAGTTGTCTCGCGCAGTGTTAGTGGGTTCATCTCACCCAAACCTTTAAAGCGCTGCACATTAATTTTGCCTTTGCGCTTTTCGGCCTCGATACGGTCTAAGATACCGCGCTTCTCATCTTCATCCAGCGCATAAAACACGTCTTTGCCTACATCGATTCGATACAACGGTGGCATCGCCACAAAAATATGGCCGTTTTCGACTAATGGACGAAAGTGCTTCACAAATAGCGCACATAAAAGCGTTGCAATGTGCAGTCCATCAGAATCGGCATCGGCGAGGATACAAATCTTATGGTAGCGCAATTTGTCTAAATCAACGGTATTCGGGTCGACCCCAACCGCCACAGAAATATCGTGAATTTCCTGCGACGCCAGAATTTGCTCTGGCTCGACTTCCCAGGTATTCAATATTTTACCGCGCAACGGCATCACCGCCTGAAAATCACGGTCCCGGGCCTGCTTAGCAGAGCCACCCGCAGAATCACCCTCGACTAAAAACAACTCGCTACGTGACGGCTCCTGCGAGCTGCAGTCGGTTAATTTACCCGGTAGCGCCGGGCCTGAGGTGACTTTTTTGCGCACCACTTTTTTGCTGGCCCGCAAGCGCCGCTGGGCATTGTTAATACACAGCTCTGCTAACGCCTCAGCTTGTTCGGTGTGTTCGTTCAGCCACAGGCTAAACGCATCCTTTACCACCCCCGAGACAAAACTGGCAGACTGCCGTGATGACAACCTTTCTTTGGTTTGCCCGGCAAATTGCGGATTCTGCATTTTAGTAGAAAGAATATAGCTGCAACGATCCCAGACATCTTCCGGAGTAAGTTTTACCCCACGCGGCAGCAAATTGCGGAACTCGCAGAACTCACGCATCGCTTCCAGTAGTCCTTGACGTAAACCATTGACGTGGGTACCGCCTAACGCTGTCGGTATTAGGTTAACGTAACTCTCGCTAACCCCTTCACCGCCTTCCGGTAACCAGGTTACAGCCCAATCTACGCCCTCGGTTTGCCCGGAAAAACTGCCATCGAATGGCTGCTCCGGCAAGGTTGGTAAATCACTCACCGCTTCGACTAAGTAATCGGTTAAACCGTCTTGATAAAACCAGGTGTCTTCGCTGTCATCGAGTTTATTCTTAAACTGAATGGTTAAGCCCGGACATAACACGGCTTTAGCGCGCAGTAGATGGCGTAATTTTGGTACCGAAAATTTTGCCGAGTCGAAATATTTAGGATCTGCCCAGAAATGCACACGAGTACCAGTGTTGCGTTTACCGCAGCTACCCGTCACTTCCAGTTCACTGACCTTATCGCCGTTTTCGTAGGCCATTTCATAGACATTGCCGTCACGCTTGATGGTGAGTTCGACCCGCGTCGACAGGGCATTAACCACCGAGATACCAACGCCGTGCAGACCACCGGAAAACTGATAGTTTTTATTGGAAAACTTACCGCCGGCGTGGAGCTTACTCATGATCAACTCAACTCCGGGGACTTTTTCTTCCGGATGGATGTCCACGGGCATGCCGCGACCGTCATCTAACACTTCCAGTGACTGGTCCTGATGCAAAATCACAGTAACTGTTTTAGCGTGGCCAGCCAGCGCCTCATCGACACTGTTGTCGATAACTTCCTGACCTAAATGATTAGGCCGGGTGGTGTCGGTATACATCCCGGGACGGCGCTGAACCGGTTCTAACCCGTTAAGCACCTCAATAGAATCGGACTTGTAATCTGTCATAGGTTTGGTCGTTAGCGCTTATAGTTATAATAAATGAATACAGCGATGATGATAATGTACCGCTAAGCTACGCCTATTTGAAGCCGTGGGGAAGAAATTTGTCGTCGAAGCCTGAACTCACCTGCCCCTGCTGCCGGCATAATTGTAACCAATCTGCTAAAAATTGATTCACCTGATATTTTTCGTCGCGGTGGCGCATGTCAGGGTTGGGCTGTTGATAATGAACCGCCAATCGCCGCACGCCCTGACTAGCAATAACTTCCGCCATGCGCACATCATGGTACAAACGTATCTCCAGCTGCGCGCGTAAATAATCGGACGCCCAGTGTGCCGGCTTTTGCCGAATTAACAGCTCTGAGGTGTAGCGGGCTTCGGAGGTAATAGTTAACTCAAAAGTTAAAAACTCACCGGTGGTGATGCTAATGGTTTCGCCAACATCAGGGATTAGGTTTATCAGTCCGGCATAATTTCGCTCATGCAGACGGTGCAGCTCGGCTACATCGACCTGATAGCGTCTTTGCTGTACTGACTTTTGGCTATGCTTTAAACTCAACCCTGTGCTCCCCGCTTACTCAGTGAATAAATGCTGTTTGTGTAATTGCATCCATTGTAGCCCAATCACGCTTGCGGCGTTATTAAATTGACCTTGTTCTAACATGGCGATGGCTTGGTCAAATGCCAGCGTGGTTACGCGAATATCTTCGTGTTCTTCGGCAAGGCCACCGAAATCTGAGGCCTGACTGGCATCGACTTCGGCAATATAAATAGTCAGGCGTTCGTTGGTACCCCCCGGGCTCGAGTAATAGCTCAACGCTTTTTGTAAGCGCTGGGTGCGTAAACCGGCTTCTTCATAGAGTTCGCGCGTTGCTACCTCTTCGGCACTTTCATCAGCATCAAACATACCGGCAACAAACTCAAATAACCAAGGGCCCTGCTGGTTATTCATTGCGCCGACACGAAACTGTTCTAATACGACCAGCTCATCGGTGCGGGGATCATAAGGTAACACCACGACAGCATCACCGCGGTCCATGATTTCACGGGCAATTGTCGGCGACCAACCGCCATCAAACAGACGATGTTTTAGTTGGTACTTGTAAATTGATAAAAAACCCTCGTATAAGGGAGTCACTTGTTCTATTTTTACGTCTTGCTTAGAAAATTTAGGCTTCACAGTCATCCTTATTGTCGCAATTCACGTTCAATTCATCGATTAACATACATTCTGTTACACTTAGGCGTGATCTGAAACCATCTTTCGCTTAAAGTTAAAGCAATCTCAGGTTAAACTAGTATTCATTCAGCTCTGTATGTAAACTATTCGGCCATTGATGGCGACTACTCTTAGGTAAACTAAAAAGTAGACTAAGAAAATCATCAATCGCTCACATTTAAGCTACGGGACATTACGAACGATGAAAAAGCATTTACTGTCCGCAACTGTCGGTTTGGCGCTTTCCGCAGTTACTTTTACGTCAAGCGCAGACGATTTGGCTCAAATTTATCAATTAGCCGTTAACAACGACCCGGCGCTACTACGTGCAGCCGCCGAGCGTGATGCAGCACAAAAGAATGTTGATATTGCTAAGTCTGCGTTTTGGCCTCAATTAACCGGTCAGGCAGGTTATAGCGAAAGCACGAGCGAATCAGAAAGTTACTTTGAAACGCAAGATGCTTATGTCACCTTAGAGTCAGAGCGTACTGGCTGGAATGCAGGTATTACGCTTAACCAGAGTATTTTTGACTGGAGCACCTGGCAACAAGCTGATATTGCTGAAAAACAAGCCTATCAAGCGGAAGTGGCTTATCGCGGTGCAGCACAACAATTAATGCTGCGAGTGATCAATGCTTATTTTGGTGCGTTACAAGCACAAGATGACTTAGCTTTTGCCGAAGCAGAAAAACGCGCCATCGAACGCCAACTTGAACAAACCAAACAGCGCTTTTCAGTGGGTTTAACCGCCATCACCGATGTGCATGAAGCTCAGGCTCAATATGACAGTGCCGTTGCCGCAGAAATTCAAGCACGCAATGCCGTAAAAATTGCTTTCGAAAATGTTCGCGAAATTACCGGCCAGTATCCGCAGACACTCGCGGGTTTACAGACCGATGCCTTTGAACCAGCCGAGCCCACCCCTGCCGAAGTGCGGGATTGGGTAACTAAAGCCGAAAACGGTAATTTAAGTCTCATGCAGAGCATGGTTGCTGTTGATATTGCCGAACAACGAATCA
This sequence comes from Idiomarina sp., assembly GCF_019431395.1. NCBI lineage: Bacteria > Pseudomonadati > Pseudomonadota > Gammaproteobacteria > Alteromonadales > Idiomarinaceae > Idiomarina > Idiomarina sp. The sequence goes on along the minus strand of NZ_CP080268.1, from coordinate 179,731 downwards.
AGGTAGAACAGTCTGGGCATTATCCTACGGTTTCTCTGAATGCGCAGTACTCAACTCAAGACAACGAAACCGATACCTCAGGCTCTGGCTTTTCGTTTTATTCAAACCCACCCAGCTTAGACAGTAAATCCATTGGGTTAAACCTGAACGTGCCAATCTTTTCTGGCTTCCGCACTACCGCTTTAACAGCGCAAGCACGGGATAACTATGTCGCTACGAGTCAAACCATGGTCGAAACGCGTCGCACGGTAGAACGTGAAGTGCGTAATGCGTTTTATGATGTGAACGCCTCTTTGGCCAGTATTCGTGCGTTTGAGCAAGCCGTCACCTCGGCAGAGAGTGCGTTAAAAGCAACCGAGGCCGGTTTTGAGGTAGGAACGCGAACCATCGTTGACGTGCTCAACAGTACACGTAACTTGTTTAATGCGCGCCGCAACTTAGCAGAAGCACGTTATGGTTTTATCCGCCAACGGTTGGCATTGGAGCAGTCTATTGGCGACTTAACTCCCGAAGACTTACGGGGCATTAATGCGGCACTATCCGAGAATGCTGACGGTACAGCTGCCGAATAACGTATGCATGGATTAAGCAAACACCGTGAACTCATCGGTTCACGGTGTTTTTTGTTTTTATGCTAGTATGCGACGAATTGTAACGCTGATAACAAGAAAGCGCCGTGATCGAAAAACCTAAATTCCAACTTTACTTTTTACACCCTAAGTTCTGGTTAACCTGGCTTGGAGTACTATTTCTATACCTGGTTTCATGGCTTCCTTACCGACTGCAGCTGATACTTGGTAAAGGCCTGGGTCGGTTGTTTAAAAAAGCAATGCCGCGACGTGTCAATATCGCTCGTCGGAATTTGCAATTGTGTTTCCCCGACTACAGTGACGAGCAAATCGAAGAACTGGTTAACCGCAATCTGCAAAATACCGGCATTGCTTATTTTGAAATCGGTATCGCCTGGTGGTGGCCTGACTGGCGTATTAAGCGCAAGCTACATGTTCATGGCCAGGAAAATCTGCGACAGGCACAGGCTGGCGGCAAAGGGGTGTTAATGTTGCTGTTCCATTTTTTAAGCCTGGAAGTGCATGCTCGCTTACATGGCTTTGTAAAGCCAGCGGTTGGACTTTACCGTCCTCACAACAACGCGGTTATGGAATTTTTACAAACGCGTGGGCGCGGTCGGTCGAACAAATATATGATCCAACGACGTGACGTCAAAGGCATGTTACAGGCCATCGCCAAGGGCGAGATTGCCGGCTACCTGCCCGATCAGGATTATGGCCGTCGCCGAGTCGAGTTTGTTCCCTTTTTTAACGTACCCGATGCATCAACAACTACCGGCACGACTTTATTTGCCAAGCACCCTAACTGCAACGTAATAGTCAGCCGCTGTGTGCGACGGAATGATGGCACAGGTTACGATGTATTTTATGAACCTATGTTATCTGACTTCCCCAGCGGTGATGACAAGGCCGATGCTGCGCGCATCAACAAACTCGTCGAGCGGGCAGTTGAACAGGCACCAGAGCAATATCTTTGGGTCCACAGGCGGTTTAAAACCCGCCCCCGGGAAGACATGCAAAGTTATTACAATTAAACGCGGCTATCGGTTTTCTCGAATAAGCGTTGCCAACAGTCAATAACTGCATCACGCTCGGCACTCAAGTCATGGCTAACTAGCGCCTGTTCACCCTGCAACGCCAGGGCATGGCTTTCGCAACGTAAAATCTGGTAGGCATTAATTAAGTTCTGAGCGTCTACGTCGCTGATCAAATGCAGCTGCTGAGCGGTGGTTAAAATACGAATATTATCGCTGTAACGGCACAATTCAGGGTGCTGGTGAGAATGCGCCAGCACCAAATACTGTGTAATAAACTCGATATCGGCTATTCCGCCGGCGTCTTGTTTGACGTCAAAACGCTGTTGCTGACCGCTACTCAGGTGCGCGCGCATTTTTTTACGCATACTCAGCACGTCTTCCCTCAGCTCCTCCAGATCGCGTTGCCGGCACAACATCGCTTGTCGAATATCTTCAAGCTGTTGGCAAAGTGCCTTATGCCCATAAACGCATCGAGCTCTGACCAGCGCCTGAAACTCCCAGGTCCATGCGTCCTCGCGCAAATACCGCACAAAGGATTCCGCTTGCATTACTAACAAACCAGCTTGCCCTGACGGTCGCAACCTTAAGTCAACGTCATATAATATGCCGGCAACTGTACGGGTGGTAAACAAATGCAAGACGCGTTGTGCCAGGCGTAAATAAAATTGTTGTACGTCAATTGGCTTCGGCCCGTCTGTGGTAGCACTGTAGTCAGCGTCACAAATAAAGACTAAATCCAGATCAGATCCGTAACCCAGCTCTAATCCCCCCAGTTTGCCATAGCCTAATACTGCAAAACCGGTGTCGTCGGTGGTGCGCCCGGGCGGCTTACCATGTTTTGCCGTTAACTGCCCCCATGCCATCGCCACAACCTCAGCAATGACGGCTTGAGCCAGATAACTTAAGTGATCGCTAACTTTCATTAGTTCCAGTGCACCACTGATATCAGCTGCCGCTATCTTTAACTGTAAAGCCTGCTTCGCCTGCCGTAGCGCATCCATTTGCCGCTCCAGGTCTTGTTCCGGAATTCGCACCAGATAATCCCGCAGTACCGACGGATACTGGTTTAATTCGGTTAGTTCATAAAGCTGCTGTGGATCAATCAGCTCATCGAGCAAAATAGGATGCTGAGATAATTGCTCCGACACCCAGGGGCTGGCAGCACACAGCTTGCACAACTGCTCGCGGGCACCGGGATTTTCGGCTAACAACTCAATGTAGGCAGTACGACTCATTATTGCGCGCACCACCGCCAATACCCGGTCAAGCAGGTTTATCGGATGTTGTTGTGACAAAACCTGCCGCAGCAGCTGCGGCATTAAACGCGCCAGCGCGGCGCGCCCCCGAGGGCCCGAGCTGCGTTTGCGGGTTTCCAGCCGAAACTTTTTTACTTGCTGCCACAGCTCAGCAGCACTAACTTCAGTTTCTTGCTGCAAAATTTCAATGGCGGCATCGTCTTCCAGCATATCCTGCCAAAGCACCTGCAGGCCATGCTCCTCTTCGTCCTGTTCAGATTCCGAACCGATCACCTGACGAAACTGCGCATGAATACGCGCCATGACCTCAGTCACTTGATCAACCAAGCTCTGCCATTGTGTAGCACCATACAAATAGCAAAGCTGCTGCTGTTGTTCCGACGTATCAGGCAACTGCTGTGTCTGCTCGTCGTTTAATTGTTGCAGCCGGTGCTCCAGTACCCGCAAAAACTCATAATCTTCTATAAGTTGTTCCGTCTCCGCATCGTCCATCAGACCAAGTAACCCAATCTGCCCATAGGCATTATAAAGTGACTGAGTTTGTAATGTTTTTTCCTGTCCACCGCGGATTAGCTGATGCACCTGAGCGATAAATTCCACTTCGCGAATACCACCTGCCCCCAATTTAATATTGTTTTTAACACCCTGACGCCGGGTTTCCTGGGTAATTAGCAGCTTCATTTTGCGCAGCGCCTCGATCGCACTAAAGTCGATATAGCGGCGATACACAAACGGGCGAATAAGGCTGTAGAACATCGATTGGGCGGCTGGATCTTTATTAATAACTCTGGCCTTAACCATGGCGTAACGCTCCCAGTCCCGCCCCTGCTCCTGATAGTAATGCTCGAGCGCAGCCAGACTACACACCATAGGTCCTGAGCTTCCAAATGGTCTTAAGCGCATGTCAACGCGAAAAACCTGACCGTCAGCTGTCGACTCATCGAGAGCCGCGATAAGTGCTTGCGCCAGGCGCGTAAAATACACGTTATTTTCGAGTGTCCGCCGACCACCCTGGGTCTCGCCTTGCTCCGGATAAAAGAAAATCAAGTCAATATCGGAGGAGAAATTAAGCTCGCCGCCGCCGAGCTTTCCCATCCCCAACACCACCAGCGATTGTTTGTCACCGGTGTCTGTGAAAGCTTCGCCATAGCGCGGCTTAAATGACTCATGCAACCAGGTTAACGCTTGCTGAATTGCACTGTCAGCGATAGCCGTGTAGTGAGCCATAGCTGAGCGCACCGAAAGCTCACCGGTTACCTCACGCCATAGCAGCGCGGCCATGTGAACATGCCGAAAGCTACGTAACTCACGTTTTAGTTGTTGCTCGTTATCACAATCTGCTAAGCGACCTGCCAATGCCGATTCATAATCATCGACTTTCAATGGGTCAGACTTAGCTTGCAGTAACGCTTGCGGATAACGTTCCAGTACCCGCGCAAAAAAAGAGCTGGCGGCGACTAAATGACGCAACTCATCTGCGGTATTGCGCGCAAGCCCTGACCAAATTGACTCGTCTACCTGCTCGGTAAATCGTTGCCAAAAACCATCCGTTGTTGCGATAAGTTGCTCGGGTGGAACCTGCGCGAGTCTGTTTTGGGTCATATTAATGCCACTTACTGTTGCCAATAAGGCTCACGCTTAAGTGCAGCTTTGCGCGAATATTCAAGCGCTTTTAGTAACGATTCTCGTTGTACTTGCTGCCATTGAATTAAGCGTTCATCGTTAAATTGCTCACTGTTTTTTACAGTCTCGTGCAAAATGTGGAGCGCTGTGATTTCGCGAATTCCTCTTGCCAGATCCTGCCAGGGAGCGCGGAAACTGTCGCGAATAACGCCCTCAAACAGCTGACCGAAACAAGTCCCCAGCACCAGGCTGTGCTGTAACTTTGGCAGCAGCTTCAGATAGCGTTCCTCGCTCATATCCTCGACTTCTTCAAACGCGCTTTGCACCTCTTGCCAGTCTTCGCGCAGCAGCGAAGAAGCCCAGGGCTCCGCGGGCTGTTCCATAGCTTCAGTTTGCTGTCGCTCAATTAACAAGCGCGAAATATCCAACAACAGCAATTGATATTCATGTGAGCGCACCTGCTCAATCACCTGCGTTAATTGCACCACTTGCTGCTGGCTGTCCTGCAGCGTTTCGTACAAGCTGTTGTAGCGCTCTAACGCCCGGTGGTAAGCGCCATCCTGCGCGGTCAATTCGGCCAGCCCCTCAAAGCGTTTTAACCAACTAAAGTAATTCATCACCTCATTAATGCGCGCGACTAACGGCTCACAATCAACACCGAGTTTTGCCAGTAGCTCAATAACCGTGCGGCACAAATAAATACCATCGGCCATCCCTTGTGCCGCTCTTACGTTTGCATGCCGCTCCAGACAAGATTCATTGTGTTGCCAATGTTTCAGACCATATTCTACGGAGCGATATAATGCCTCTCCCAATGAGTGTTCGGGTCTGACATTAACAAAGTGAGTCTGCACAAAAGGTTCCAACACACTGCGTCCGGCCAGGAGATAACCACGCGCCGCTTTGCTTAACGAACCCATTCTGGCATTGAGTTGTTGCACCAGTTGTTGGCCCAGTTTATAGACGTCAGTTATCTCGCCACCCTGCAATTCAAGTTCAATTTCGGCTAAGGGCTCGGTTTCGCCACTCGCTTCGATTTGACCTAAATCCAAAACACACTCGATATTCCCATCACCACTGGGCAGCAAAAAACGATGCCGGGTAAAGTCGGTCACAAATAGCTGCTGTAAATCTCGTTGTACGTCATAAACCGGAAAGTCGTCAGGCCAGATATCTGCGTCAAACAGCGTTAGATCCGGTGCCATTTCTACCGTCGGCACATTGTATTCGGGTCGCTCATGCATTCCACCTAGCACCCGCCCGGCAAGTTTGATCGTCTGCTCGAGTTGATCTGCTGAGCGTCTGATACGTAATCCCATATCGAACTGTCGTAAACGTAAGTCACTGGTATCGTAGTATGCGTTTTCTAAACTAAGCTTTTGATAATCGGCTTGTTTTTGGAACTTTGCAGCGATATCCCGACACACAGCCAAGGCGTTATCCCGCTGAGCCGGGTCAATAACTAACTTTAATTCGAGCTCTTGAGCCGTTGCGTTGGGTGTTTCAGTAGACGTTTCGTTTGCCGACATAAATGGATGAATTCCAGTGCTGTAAGGTGTGCTGATAAAGGTATCGAGTTGCTGCCGCCGGGTCAATAAAAAGCACCTTTGCGTTTGCTTGACAGGACCCTGTAAAAGTTGCAACGTGGGCGAGCAAAAAGAACTCTTTACCGGCGCAAAAAGTCATTTATACTTGCGCCCGATTCCCGGCATTGGGGAAGCACGCCGAGCTTCGGCCTGGCTTTACAGGAGATGCTATGTTTAAAGCGAGTGAGGTGCTATCCAAACAGCATCAGGCGGAGGACTTACGTTCCCTGCAGCAAGCGATCACCGATAATTATATCGTTGACGAAGACGCTTACATGCGCGAATTGCTGCCATTGGTCCCTGCTGATGATGAAACGGTTAGCGCAGTTACCGAGCGCGCAGCTAAGTTAGTTGAGCAAGTAAGAGAAAATGCTGACAACGGTGTCGTCGATGCGTTTTTACAGGAGTATAGCTTAGACACTAAGGAAGGCATTATTCTGATGTGTCTGGCGGAAGCCTTGTTGCGTATCCCTGATGGATATACTGCCGATGCACTGATTCAGGACAAACTGTCGGGCGGTGATTGGCAAAAACACATGGGGCAGTCAGCCTCATGGCTGGTTAATTCCGGAACCTGGGCATTAGCGCTGACCAACAGCGTAACTAACCCCACCGGTAAAGCGATGGAAACACCCCGTGGGGCATTCCGGCGCCTGGTTCGTAAGATGGGCAAGCCGGTTATCCGCAAGGCAACTTATGCGGCCATGCAGATTATGGGTAAGCAGTTCGTATTGGGACGCTCCATCGAAGAAGCCCTGAAAGAAAGCCGCGACAACCGCGATAAGGGCTATACCCACGCCTACGATATGTTGGGTGAAGCCGCGTTGACGATGAAAGATGCTGACTATTACAAGCAGCAATACGTCAACTCAATTAAAACTATCACCAAAGAAGAGTTTAACAACCCTGACGCGCCCCGGCCTACTATCTCAATTAAGTTGTCGGCATTGCACCCGCGTTACGAAGCATCCAATCACGAACGCGTGCTGACCGAGTTGGCAACGACCTTAACCGAGCTGGTAAAGCTGGCAAAAGAGGCTGATGTTGGCGTAACAATAGATGCCGAGGAAGCCGATCGCCACGAACTGTCGCTGGAGCTATTCGAAAAAGTTTACCGCAGCGGCGTATGTAAAGGCTGGCCGCGCTTTGGTTTGGTTGTACAAGCATACTCGAAGCGTGCATTACCAACGCTTTGCTGGATTTCAGCACTGGCCAAAGAGTGCGGTGACGAAATTCCGGTGCGTCTGGTTAAAGGCGCCTATTGGGATAACGAAATTAAGTGGACACAGGAAAACGGTCTGACCGGCTACCCGGTGTTTACGCGTAAATCGCATAGCGATATTTCTTATCTAGCCTGCGCACGTTATCTGTTAACAGATGATACCGACGGTGCTATCTATCCACAGTTTGCAACCCATAATGCGCAAACCATCGTCGCCATTCAGCACATGAACGAAGCGGCACAGCGACGCATTGAGTTCCAGCGCCTGCACGGTATGGGCGATAACCTTTATGACACCTTGATGGCCCAGGACAGCAATATGGTGGTGCGTATATACGCGCCGGTAGGCCCGCACCGCGACTTGTTACCGTACCTGGTACGCCGACTGTTGGAAAACGGTGCCAACTCGTCCTTCGTACACAAGCTGTTAGATGCTGATACCGATGTTATGGAGCTGGTTAAGCACCCGATGGAAACTGCATCCGGCTATGAAAAATACGCTAACAGCAAAATTTCGCTTCCGACCCAAATTTATGGGGATCGCACAAATTCGTTAGGATTGAATATGAATATTCACTCACAAGCAGATGACTTTATTGCGGCAGTACAGCAATACCGAGACAAACAATGGCAAGGTGGCCCAATCGTTGACGGTAAAACCGTCGAAACTGACCACCATGTCAGTATCACCAGCCCACAGGAAACATCCAAGCAAATTGGTAGTATCTACTGGGGCGATAAACAATTAGCCGATAAGGCGCTAACCAGTGCTAACAAGGCCTATCGTGCCTGGCGTGAGGTTCCGACAGAAGAGCGCGCAAAATGCCTGGAGAAGTTTGCTGACTTAATGGAAGCTAACCGCAATGAACTGATTGCAATTTGTTCCCTGGAAGCCGGTAAAGGCCTGCAGGACGGCATTGACGAAGTGCGCGAAGCCGTCGACTTCTGCCGCTATTATGCAAACCAGGCGCGTAAGCTAATGGGTGAGCCGATTCAGCTTCCGGGCCCTACCGGTGAAGACAACGAGCTATTCGTTGAAGGCCGCGGTACTTTTATTTGTATCAGTCCGTGGAACTTCCCGCTGGCGATTTTCGTCGGCCAGGTTGCCGCCGCACTGGTCACCGGTAACTCGGTCATTGCTAAGCCTGCGGAACAAACCGGTCTGATCGCTTATCGCGCCGTACAACTGGCGTTAGAGGCTGGCATTCCGGGTAACGTGTTGCACTTTATGCCGGGCAGCGGCGCCGAAGTGGGCAGCTTTCTGACATCACAGGAAGACATTGGTGGTGTTTGCTTTACCGGTTCAACCTACACCGCGCAAGCCATTAACCGGGCGCTGGCAGCCCGCACCGGCCCGATTGTGCCAATCGTTGCCGAAACCGGTGGCCAGAATGCCATGATGGTTGATTCAACAGCACTGCCTGAGCAAGTGGTTACGGACGTTGTTGCCAGTGCCTTCCAGAGTGCCGGTCAACGCTGTTCAGCATTACGCGTATTATTCGTACAAGAGGACGTAGCAGACCGCGTTATCGACTTGTTGCGTGGCGCTATGGAAGAGTTGTCTGTAGGCGATCCGTTGTTACATGAAACCGATGTTGGCCCGGTTATCGACGGTATAGCGAAGACCAACCTGGAACAACACATTTCGGATATCCAGCAGGCGGGCCGGCTGATTGCCCGGGCACCTATGCCTGATTACACGCTGGGTGGTACCTTCGTGGCACCGACGGCGATCGAAATTGACAGTATTAGCCAATTGGTGAAAGAAAACTTCGGTCCCATCCTGCATGTTATCCGCTACAGCACCGATAACATCGATGAGGTTATCGACAGCATCAATGCCACAGGGTTTGGTTTAACCTTCGGTATTCACAGCCGTAACGAAACCTTTGCCTATGACGTAGCCAGCCGTATCGATGTCGGTAACGTCTATATTAACCGCAACCAAATCGGTGCCATTGTTGGCGTACAACCATTCGGTGGTCGCGGCATGTCAGGTACAGGTCCGAAAGCCGGTGGCCCACACTACCTAACGCGGTTTATTACAGAAAAAACACGTTCTGATAATATTACTGCAGTCGGTGGTAACGCGACGCTGCTTTCTTTGGATGATTAACTATCGACCAATGATTGCAACTAGAAACCGGAGCTTTTGGCTCCGGTTTTTTATGTCAGTCCGTTAATTGCTGTTGCGTTTGTCCACATTGGCAACATCGCTACCGTCTAACTCAGCCTCGAGTTCAGCATCGTAAACGATAGCGATTTCATAGAGCTTGCCGCTATCTATAAACTGCAGTGCGGCCATATCCTCTTCGTAGCGCATTACTTTGGGGGGCTCCGGCAGTTTGTGGGTGCGGGGCGGTAAAATAAACCGTTTTTCCATTAACTCTCCGTTACTCCAGCGGGCCGCCAACTGCTTAGGCCGAAACTTGATAATAACCGCCGCAACAATTGCCATAGTCGATAATGCACCCACGGCAATAACCCAAATGGGTACCACGCCACCAATATAGATTGCCATCCAAATAGCCAAAAAAAAGCCGCCCCAACCTTGGGGGCGGCGGCTATCACGATAAAACTCTACGTGCTTAGAATTCGTCTTCGTCATGCAGATATAAGCTCTCACTTCCGTCTTTAATTGCAGCAACAAGGGCATTAACACGCGGCAGAATACGGGCAAAATAAAACTTAGCCGTTTTAATTTTGGCGCCAAGATAAGGCTTATCCGCCTGCTTTTGCTCGGCTACTGCTGCCATTCGCAACCATAAATAAGCATAGCAAACATACCCAACCAAATGCAGATACTCAACCGCAACCGCGCTAATAATATTCTCATCAGCGCCGGCTTTTTGTAACACTTCTGCACTAACACCGTTGAGCGAGTCTAATGCCTGCTGTAACTGGGCGCGTTCGGCATTCCAGTCATGTTTGCTACTCATCTGCGCCAGGAACTCGTTAACTTCCTGAGTAAAAGGCTCCAGTAACTTACCCTGCGAACCACACACTTTTCGGCCTAACAAATCAAGTGCCTGGATGCCGTTGGTGCCTTCGTAGATTTGCGCTATACGGGTATCACGAACTAGCTGCTCCTGCCCCCATTCACGCACGTAGCCGTGGCCGCCAAATACCTGCTGGCCATGAATGGTCGACTCTAAGCCGGTGTCGGTCAAAAAGGCTTTTGCAACCGGCGTTAGTAACGCCACCATGGCGTCCGCCTGCTGGCGAGTCTGTTCGTCGGCACCGTACTTGGCGCGATCCAACTGCTGTCCGACCCAGGTCGAAAACGCACGACCGCCCTCAGTCATCGCTTTCATGGTTAACAGCATCCGGCGCACATCACCATGGACCAGTATTGAGTCAGCTTCGGCGTTGTTGTCGCGCGTCGCTTTGGCACCTCGCCCCTGAATGCGGTCTTTGGCGTACTCCAGTGCATTCTGATACGAACGTTCAGCAGCGCCTAAGCCCTGAATGCCGACGCCCAGACGTTCATAATTCATCATAGTGAACATCGCCGGTAGTCCGCGGTGTGGCTCACCCACCAACCAGCCTTTGGCGCCATCAAAGTTCATCACACAAGTTGCCGATGCATGGATACCCATTTTGTGCTCAATAGAGCCGCAGCTAAGGCTGTTAGCTTCGCCCAGCGAGCCATCGTCATTAGGTATTACCTTCGGTACGACGAATAAAGAAATACCTTTGGTGCCAGCAGGCGCGTCAGGTAACTTGGCTAACACTAAATGCACGATGTTGTCTGTTAGATCGTGTTCCCCGCCGGTAATAAATATTTTGGTTCCGGTAATGGCATAACTACCTTCAGACTCGGGGATAGCTTTTGATTTGATAATACCCAGGTCGGTACCTGCATGAGGTTCGGTAAGGCACATGGTGCCGGTCCACTCACCTGATGCCATTTTCGGCAGGTATAATTGTTTTAACTCGTCGCTGCCGTGCAAGTCCAGCGTCATAATGGCACCCGAGGTCAGCCCCGGATACAATGAAAACGAAATATCTGCACTGCAGAGCATCTCTTCGTATTGCGCAGATAGTGATTTAGGCAGGCCCATACCGCCGAACTCAGGGTTTGCGGTAACCCCAACCCAACCGCCTTCGGCCAACTGCTTAAAGTTTTGCTTAAAGCCATCCGGGGTTGTAACTTTGCCTTCTGCAAATGAAACACCTTGCTCATCTGCTGCGCGCGACAAGGGGGCTATCAGGTTTTCGGCAACTTTCGCCGCTTCATCCAAAATCGCCGTTGCAGTGTCTTCATCCATCATATCGGCTAATTCGTCAGCCTGCTGCCAATCAGCCGAGACATTAAATACATCGTGTAAGACGAAGTCCATGTCGTCGCGGGGAGCTCTGTAATCTGCCATAGTTACCTCTTAGCTAAATAGTTATTTCAAACACGCGTTTGATTTCTGTTTGCTAGATTAAGAAGTAAACGGACTAAAGTCAATCGACTTAATGTTATTGACCGCTCCAGTCTTGCAACGCTTCAACACTAAAGGCTTTGCCGTCGACAGATAACACAAGTTGTTGTGGCTCAATTCTTTCGATCCTGACCCCTGCAAACTGCTCACCAACGTAAAAGCGTTGTTTATTGAGTTCAACCCAGCGTTGTTGAGCATCAGAAACGTACATATGGCCATCATAACTAAACTGCGGCACCTGACGTTTAAATGTTTGCTCAAGTTCATTCAATGGCGGGACGAGGCTACTCGTCTGAGCTGCACTGTTAGTATTCTCGTAATCGCTGTCAGCGATAGCCTGCTCAAATTTGGCCAACAGCTCCGGCGAGACTTGATTTAAATCCAGCGGCTCACGTTGTGAAGGCTGCCGAACAATTGCTTGTGATTCACTGCTGTCCGCTTCATTAATCACCCGCGCTTCCGTCGACGACGGCTGTACCGAGGCTTCCCATTCCAGGGCTTCAACGGCTAACGTGCTACCCAACTGATAGTCACTGAAGCGTTCCGCGGTCGCTTCGGTTGTGGCGATATTATTTTGCGCCAGCGTCGGACTGCGCCATTGCATCACCGATGCTGCTATCAACAGCAGTATAATGACGATCATGACGGCCCAAAGTAGCACCCTGCCCCACGGCTTATTGGTTTCTGACGACAGTAAGTCCGGGTCGATATCACTGCGCTGGCTAACTAACGGCGACTGTTGTTGTTTTAATGCCTTTAATAACGACGACATGGGTTATTGACCCCCTAAAGCCTGGCTGTCAGAAAAGTATTGCCCGCTTAACCACGCCAGCGTTACGGCATCGAGTTGTCCTGACACCGGCAGATTTTGCTGCCGTTGTAATTGCATCAGTTGCTGTTGCGAAGACTTTGAGCGTAACGTCTCGCTTAAATGCTGACTTAACTGTTCCTTCAGCCAGGTTTTTTTCTGTTCGCTGTCCATAGCAGCGCGCAAAAATGGATGCCGATATAGCAACAAGGTTTCGCCTGTCCAGCCCTGGGTGTCAACGTTAGCGTTTTGTTCTACCAGCAAAGGCTCTGCCTGTTGTCGAAATATTATGGCCGGGTAACCGATACTGCGAAGTTGCGACATACTCAAAGGTTCGCTAATGCATGCCAGCTGGTACTGTTGCACCCAGTCACAGAAAACGGCATCCGCCGGCGGCTGCGGTAACTCCCATGCGCGGGCCAATTGTTCCGCGGCCGAATAATCATTACTAACCGGAGCCGGTTGTTCGGCGTGTTGTAACGCGTTTAATTCGCTGTCAGCACCCGCTGAATCTGCTATAAACAATCCCAAATTAACCACAACTAATAGGCTGACAGTTACCACTGCGGCAGCAAGCCAGGGCATACCACGTTTTGCTTTTTGCCCCCCTGGGCCGGTCAGTTCAGCTGCAGCCACTTTGATATGCTGTGGGTTAACTTGCGCACTCTGGTCAGTGTAGGCTGCCAGCAACGCGCGGTCGCAGACCAGATTGAGTAGCCGCGGAACTCCCTGCGTGGCTCGATGAGCGGCGACACAGGCTGCATGACTAAACAACGCCCGGTTGGCACCGGCAATTTGCAGTCGATAAGCGATATAGCGCGCGGTGTCCTGTTCGGTCAATGGTAAAATATGGTAGCGTGCCGTAATACGCTGCGCCAATTGTCGTAATTCCCGGCGGCGCAACAGTTCTTGTAATTCCGGCTGTCCTATTAGGATAACACGCAGCAATTTACTCTGGTGGGTTTCTAAATTGGTTAGTAACCGCAGCTGTTCCAACACCTGGGGTTTTAAATGCTGGGCTTCGTCAATCAAGACTAAACATTGTTCGCCTTGTTCGTGCGCTTTCAGCAAAAAACTACTGAGCTTATCGGTGAGTGCTTTTCGTGTGGCGCTACGTTTTTGATAGCGAATGCCAAATTCGTCACAAAGCGTTGCTAATAATTCGTCTTCGCTTAACATCGGATTAAGAATAAAGGCAGTACGCGTGGTATCCCGTAATTGTTCCAGCAGAGCCCGCGATACCGTGGTCTTGCCGGTACCAACTTCTCCGGTCAGCAGAATAAAGCCACCGCTGCCTTCTAAGCCGTGAGTTAAGTGTGCAAGCGCCTCCTGGTGGCGCTCACTTAGGTAAAGGTAATGCGGGTCGGGCGCGATAGAGAAAGGCGCCTCGTTTAAGCCATAAAAATTTTGATACATAGTTGGCACTGGGTTATCGGCAATTTTCTATGCCAGTGTAACGAGTCACTTGCAGTTGGGCTAGTGATTAGACAAGATCAAGCAAAAAACTGAGGAGTTGTAGTGAAAACCTATTTAGTCGGCGGCGCCGTGCGCGATAAATTACTGGGTCTTACCCCCCATGAGCATGACTGGGTGGTGGTTGGAGCGACCGTAGAAGAAATGCAAGCGCTTGGCTATGAGCAGGTTGGCAAAGATTTCCCGGTGTTTTTACACCCTCAGACCAAGGATGAATACGCGCTGGCAAGAACTGAGCGAAAATCCGGCCGCGGCTATACAGGTTTTAGTGTCAGTTTCGATCCCGGCGTAACGCTGGAACAAGATTTATTGCGCCGCGACCTCACCATCAACGCCATTGCAGAAACACCAGAGGGAGAGCTAATTGACCCTGTTGCGGGCCAGCAGGACATTCAACAGCGCATACTACGCCATGTGTCTGACGCCTTTGTAGAAGATCCCTTGCGGGTGTTACGCATTGCGCGGTTTCTGGCGCGGTTTTCGCACTTGGGTTTTACCATCGCAGCCGAGACTCGGCAGTTACTGGAAAACATGGCTGCTACCGGCGAACTCACTGACCTTACCCCCGAACGTGTTTGGAAAGAGTGGCAGAAGTCACTGGATACGCAATCGCCGCACAAATTTCTTGAACTGCTACAGCAGCTTAACGCAACTCCGCAAGTACTCGATGGCTTGCTAGTCAACACGCAGGTACTGGACTGTATTCGGCGAGTCGCTGAGCAGACGGAAGCTACTGAGCTTCGGTTTGCTGCGGTCTTTGTAATGCAACCACCGACTTTTAAATTGGCTGAGTTTTGTCGTCAATTAGCTATTCCAAACCGTTTTTATGATGTCGCACAGTTAGCGCTGCAGCAACAACAGCTTATTTTACAACAAGCAAAACTCTCGCATCCGCAATTATTTGAGTTGTTGCAGGCAATTGATTATTGGCGCCGTCCGCAGCGGTTAACACAGTTCCTCTGTTTAAGGCGTGTTCTGGGGCATACGCAGCAGGATAGCAATGCCATTGAAAACGCTGCGGCCGCCGCTAAACAAGTCAACGCAAAGCAGTTAGTTGCTGACGGTTTAAAAGGGCCGGAGGTAGGCCAGGCTCTGGCGCAAAGGCGACAAGCTATCTTTTTTGAGCACCTAACAGATGATTAAATGCAGCCCAAGCGTTAAGCCGATTTAAAAAGGTAGCCAGCGCTCTTCTGATAACGGCCGCAACCATTGTTCGTGATTAGCCTGGTGCTGTTGTTGGTAAGCCTGCCAAAGTTGCTGATAAGACTCGCCGCAGATCGGATGCACTCGATCCGGTGCAATTTCGGCTAACGGCCTAAGCACAAACGCATTATGCAGGATTTCAGCGCGCGGTAATTGCGGACTGCGCTCATGGCAGAGTTCGCCGTACAGCAACAGATCGATATCCAGTGTACGAGGACTATATTTAGGGCTGTGCTCGGAGCGTCCGTGGTCCTGTTCGATTTGCTTGCAGCGCTGCTGCACCTGCTGCACACTTAAGTGGGTTTGTACTTCTACCACCAGGTTATAAAAGTTGCTGCCGTCAAAACCTACCGCACGGCTCTCGTAAACCCGGGAACGCTGCAGCCATTGAAAGTGTTCTGCAATATCGATTATGCCCGCTAAAATGTGTTTTTCGCGTTCGATATTCGAGCCTAAGCCCAAAAATACACTCACCATAATACGTTTTAACCAAACGCGCTGTCGAACCGCGAACGCCTAATCGTAACCGCCACGTTGTCGGCGGTAGGAACCGCACCCGGTTTACTCACTTTTACCTTAATATCACTAACGGAGAACTGCTCAAGCACGAGCTGCGCAACGCCTTCAGCCACGGTCTCGATCAGTTGTCGGGGTTGTTGTGTAACCCATGCCACAATTGCTTCACTTACCCTGGCATAATCGACAGCCTGGGCTATATCGTCGGTTTTAGCCGCGGCCTGAATATCCCAACCCATATCGACATCAATGCGGAGCTGCTGAGTCTGCTGCTGTTCCCAGTCATAAACGCCAATGACCGTGTCTATTATTAACCCTTCAATACTGATCCAGTCTAGATCGGAGATCGCCATCTAAATCCACCATTGGTATTTCAGCTAAAAAGCGCTTATTCTAGGGGGCGCTATATTCATTGCAGTCTACACCAAACATACAGAGAATCGTACCCTATGACCGCACTGACACTTCTGATGATTATAACCGCGTACCTGTTAGGTTCCATCAGCAGTGCCGTCCTCATCTGTAAACTATGGGGTTTGCCGGATCCGCGGCGCGGCGGTTCTGGTAATCCCGGTGCAACCAATGTCTATCGTATTGGCGGCAAACTGCCGGCCTTCCTGACCTTATGGTTTGATGTGCTTAAAGGCATGGTTCCGGTATGGGCGTCATATTTTTTCGGTATCGAACCATTTTTCCTTGGCCTAATCGCCGTTGCCGCCTGCCTTGGTCACATTTTTCCGCTGTACTTTAATTTTCGCGGTGGTAAAGCCGTCGCAACTGCCCTGGGCGCAATGTTCCCGGTTGCGTGGGAGATGGCACTGCTACTTATTGCGACCTGGTTGTTGGTATTTAGGATAAGCCGTGTATCGTCACTTGCCGCGCTTGTTACCGTAAGTCTGGCGCCGTTCTATGCGTTTTGGATAAAGCCTCAGTATACCGTACCGGTCATCATGATTTCGGTACTCATCGTCTGGCGTCATCAGGCCAACATCGTGCGCTTGGGCAGCGGGCAGGAATCATCATTCCGGCGCCGCAACCAAAAATAGTCTTATGCAGGCATCGGTTTTAAATCCGTCATCGGCCAGCGCGGATAGGTTTTTATAGCTAGTGGCTGAGACTCACCCGCCTGCAGGCGCAGCGCGCCAGCCAGAGCAATCATTGCGCCATTATCAGTACAGAATTCTGTGCGTGGGTAAAAAACCTCGCCGTTGATTTTATCGGCCAGCGCTGCCAGTTGTTCTCTTAAATGTCGGTTTGCGCTGACTCCTCCGGCAATAACCAAACGTTTGTAGCCCGTTTGTTGCAATGCACGTTTACACTTAATAACTAGCGTATCAACCACCGCATCTTCAAACGCGCGGGCAATATCTGCCCGGGTCTGTTCATTATTATCGTGACTCGCCAGCGTATTGGCGGTAAATGTTTTTAAGCCACTAAAAGAAAAGTCCAGGCCCGGGCGATCAGTCATTGGACGCGGGAACTTAAATCGATCACTGCGCCCCTGTTCGGCTAATTTTGCTAAGCGTGGTCCACCCGGGTAATCCAGCCCCATCAGTTTTGCGGTTTTATCAAAAGCTTCCCCCGCTGCGTCATCCACCGATTCGCCCAACAGTTCATAATCACCAATAGCTTTAACCTGTACCAACTGGGTATGTCCGCCAGAAACCAGTAACGCAACAAACGGAAACTGCGGTTGGTTTTCTTCCAACATCGGCGCCAGCAGATGGCCTTCCATATGATGCACACCAACTGCCGGCAGCTTCCAGCCATAGGCCAGACTGCGGCCAATACAACTACCAACCAGCAGCGCGCCAACCAAACCCGGCCCCTGGGTAAACGCCACACCATCAAGATCGGCAGGTTGTAGTTGCGCCTGTTCCAGTGCGGCACTAATCAGCGGCAGGGTTTTACGCACATGGTCGCGTGAGGCTAGTTCCGGCACGACACCGCCATAGTCGGCATGTAGCTTAACTTGCGAATAGAGTTGATGTGCCAACAATCCCTGTTGGGTGTCGTAAATAGCAATGCCTGTCTCATCACAGGAGGTTTCGATACCGAGTACCCGCATAACGTCCGCCGCTTCTGTTTCAATAAACGTGTGTTCAATAAACTCGTCAGGGCGACAGTTTACCGTATTTTTTATCGCCATTGGCGTGAATTTGTGTCAATTTAAGCCAAACAATAATAACCACAGGACAACTTCGATGATGCAGAATATCAACGCAGGCAAGCGACTTAAACAACTGGCAATTGCGAGTGCTGTCGCGCTGTCTTTGGCGGCATGCCAGACAGTTGACTCATCCAGCCAGCAGACTCAAGCGCCGGCATTTGCGTTCCAGCAAGCCTCGGTGACCG
Source organism: Idiomarina sp. (assembly GCF_019431395.1). Classification (NCBI taxonomy): domain Bacteria; kingdom Pseudomonadati; phylum Pseudomonadota; class Gammaproteobacteria; order Alteromonadales; family Idiomarinaceae; genus Idiomarina; species Idiomarina sp. The sequence continues at coordinate 161,653 of NZ_CP080268.1, read as the reverse complement.
AGCTACAAACCGCCATGCAGCAGGGCCAGTTAACCGCCGAACAATTGGTGGCGTATTATCTTCAGCAAATCGAACAACACAATACCCAGGGAGCAGAATTACGTGCGGTCATTAGTCTGTCGGAAAATGCCCTCAGCGACGCTCGCCGCCTCGATGCTGAGCGGGCACAGGGCGAACTGCGCGGCCCCTTGCACGGTATTCCGGTATTATTAAAAGATAATATTGATACGGCCGATGGCCTGGCTAATACAGCCGGTTCGGTGTTACTCGCTAATAACTTCCCTGCCGACGATGCATTTTTAGTTAACGAACTGCGCGAAGAAGGTGCCATCATTCTTGGCAAAGCCAACCTCAGTGAGTGGGCAAACTTTCGTTCTACCCGGTCCAGCTCGGGCTGGAGTGGTATGGGCGGGCAAGCCGTCAACCCATATGATCGCAGTCGCTCTACCTGTGGTTCCAGCGCAGGCTCAGCCAGTGCCGTAGCTGCTGATTTTACCGCACTCTCGGTTGGTACAGAAACCGATGGTTCACTGGTTTGCCCTGCCGCCATTAACGGCATTGTTACCATCAAACCGACGTTGGGATTAATTAGCCGTGACGGTATTATTCCAATCGCGCACAGCCAGGATACCGCTGGCCCCATGGCACGGACGGTAACCGGTGCAACCCTAATGCTGCAGGCCATGGCAGAGCACGATGCCAATGATAATGCCGGCTATCGCGACGACACTGATTTTGCACAGCACCTTAAAACTGATGGCTTAAAAGGCAAGCGTATCGGCGTAGTGCGTAACTTAATGGGCTACAATGAACTACTCGATGAACAGTTTGATCAACAGCTCGAGGTTTTGCGAGCTCAGGGCGCAGAAGTCGTTGATGTTACCATGCCAACTTACGGCGAGTACGGTGGCGATGAGTTTACGGTACTGCTGTACGAATTTAAGTACGACATGGAAAAATACCTCGCGACTACCGAGTTACCCTACCAAACCATGGACGATCTGATTGATGCCAATAACGCGGCGGCCGACCAGGAACTCATCTACTTTGGTCAGGAGCTATTCCAAATGGCGGCAGCTAAGTCAGAAGACGATAAGGATGACTACTTAAAGGCGCTGGAAAACAGTAAGCGTTTAGCCGGCGAAGAAGGCATTGATGCGATGCTTAAGGAGCATGAGCTGGACTTATTAATTGCACCTACAACCTCGCCGTCGTGGAAGATTGATCGCGTTAACGGCGATAATTACTCCGGTTCAGCAAGCTCTCCGGCTGCAGTTGCCGGTTACCCACATATCACTGTCCCTATGGGCTACATACAAATCGGCGAAGAGCCCGCATTACCGGTGGGATTAAGCTTTTTCAGTACCGCTAAAGCAGAGCCTGTTTTAATCGAAGCGGCGTTTGCCTATGAACAGGCGACAAAGCATCGCAAAGCACCGCAACTCGACTAACTAATCGGTTAAACGAACGCTCTGTTCAACTAACGCCCGACCATCAACGTCACGCAGTGACAAGATGAGTTCGGGCGTATCTTGCCAGCGTACTTCTATTTGCCCATAGCGGGCTTGTTCAAGTGCCTCACCATGGCGTTGTTCAAACCGATAAGGCGCCTCGCTGGCGGATGACAAATAACCTGAAGTCACCTGCCACAATGGGTAACTTAACACATCATCGATTTTTGCCAGTTCACCGAAGCCCCGATCACCCGTTGCCAGGACCAGCCCCTGCGGCTGCAACTGTTGTAACATTTCTACCAGCCGCTGTTGTTCTGTCGCATACATCGCCCAACTGTCATACCCGTTTAGCGGCGCAAAAAAGGGCGTTGCGCTCATTAAAACCCGAACCTCGGCCGGCTCTTGCAGCTGTTCTGCTAACCATTGCCATTGCGCATCACCTAACAGAGTCGCTGACGGATTAGGCAGATAGGGACCTTGTTCACTATCCAGCGCACGCTTTAACCGTTCTACCCATCCAACCCGGGTTAATGGGTCCCGATTCCAACGACCGTCCAGCATAATCACCTGCACCCGCTGCGGAGCCTCTCCGAATACCACCGCCTTGGCAATGCCGTGTTCCTGAAACATTCGCGGAGAACTTATCGGTTCCCGCCAAAAGGTCAAAAAGTGATTGCGTACCGCATACTTCAATGGGTTATTCGTGCCTGCCTGGCCATCAATTGCATAGTCTGTGCGATTCCACATCGACATGACTGCCGATTGTCGGCGCAATACTTTGGGGCCACGAAAACGATTAAGGACGTCATAGGCTTCCAGCATATCGTCCATGTCACCGGCATCGACATCAACGGTATTGCCTAAAAACACGAATACTTCCGGGTCAGCTAAATTCAACGCATCAAATACATCCTGTCGCTCGCTGTGGTCCATACAACAACCAAAGGCAACCCGTGTGGATTGCTGCGCTAACGCAGGAGCAACCGCAACGAGTAGTGTAATAACGACATAAATCAGCTTTGCCAACGGCATTAAAAATCCTCTTTATTGACTGCGCAACGGCGCGCCTCTTCTCTTTCTATATCGCCCCGTGCTACTAATTTCTTTAATGCCTGATCGAGTGTCTGCATACCGCGTTCACCGCCGGTTTGGATTGCTGAATACATTTGCGCAACTTTATCTTCCCGGATCAGGTTTTTGATCGCCGAGTTGCTCAGCATAATTTCGTGGGCGGCGACACGCCCCCCACCGATGCGCTTAAGCAGGGTTTGTGATATCACTGCCCGCAACGACTCGGATAACATCGAACGAACCATCGGCTTATCATCGCCGGGGAAGACATCAATAATGCGGTCGATTGTTTTCGGCGCCGACGTGGTGTGCAGCGTACCCAACACCAGATGACCGGTTTCAGCGGCCGTCATTGCCAGGCGAATGGTTTCCAGATCGCGCATTTCGCCGACTAATATGACATCCGGATCTTCCCGCAACGCAGATCGCAGTGCCGCCTCAAAAGATCGCGTATCGCGGTGCACTTCGCGCTGGCTGACCAGACTTTTTTGATTGTCATGGACAAACTCAATCGGATCTTCGATGGTTAAGATATGTTGCGAACGCGAGCGGTTAATGTAATCGACCATCGCCGCCAGCGTAGTTGATTTACCCGACCCCGTTGGCCCTGTAACCAGCACCAACCCGCGTGGAGCATCGACAATATCTTTAAATATCGCCGGCGCATCGAGTTCGTCTAAGGTCGTCACTTTATTCGGAATCATCCTGAATGCCGCGGCAATACCTTTACGCTGTGTGAATACGTTAACCCGAAAGCGGGCTATGCCTTCTAAGGTGAACGAAAAGTCGCATTCAAACCGTTGTTCGAATTCCTCTTGTTGCGGTTTGGCCATGACCTCATACAACATCGCTTTGAGCTCATCAGCCTGATGCACGGGTTGATTTAATGGTCGAATGTCGCCATCTACACGTATCATAGGCACACTGCCCGAGGATAAATGTAAATCTGACGCAGATTGTTTCATACTGAAGGCAAGTAAATCAGTGACATTCATAGTTAGGCCCGAGTTTAAAGGATGATTAATGTGACTAAGGTAGCAGAAATCGATGCCGAAACCCTAGCAAAAAACCTGCATCAAACCCGACAACAACTGGCTGAATTTTCGGAAGAAAGTGCCTACAAGCAGTCAGTAAATCTAATCGCCGTCAGTAAAAAGCATCCGCCACAAGCGGTTGTAGCAGCGGCCGACGCAGGGCAACGTGAGTTTGCTGAGAACTATGTGCAGGAGGGCATCGATAAAATACATGCAGTCGATAACCCTGACCTTATTTGGCACTTTATTGGTCCTTTGCAATCGAACAAAACAAAAGATGTCGCGGCACACTTTGACTGGGTTCAAAGTGTTGAAAGAGAAAAAATAGCCCGCCGCCTTAATGACCAGCGTCCGCAACAACTGGAACCGTTAAATGTTTTATTGCAGGTTAACATCGATGACGATGACAATAAGTCAGGGCTTACGCCCGGGCAAGTGCCGACTTTAGCTGCCTTCGTTGCAGGTTGCGACCGGCTTAGTTTGCGTGGTTTGATGACGATCCTTAAAGCTGACACCAGCACTGAACAGCAAAGACAAAGTTTCGCAAAAATGCGAACTCTGTTTGAACAACTGCAAAGCCAATACGGCGAACACATCGATACGCTATCCATGGGCATGAGCGGAGACATGCGACAAGCGGTACTCGAGGGTGCTAACATGGTACGTATTGGAACAGCAATTTTTGGACAACGGGAGTGATAATGAACGATATCCGTAACATCGCCTTTATCGGCGCAGGTAATATGACACAAAGTATTGTCGGTGGTATGTGTAAAAGTGGCTACCCCGCAGACAAGGTATGGGTCAGTAATCCTAGCGCCGGCAAACTCGAAAAAATGAAAGCGGAATTGGGCGTTAATACCAGCCACGACAACCTCGAGATCGTTAATGCTGCAGACGCTATCGTGTTATCAGTTAAGCCACAATTAATGGCAGACGTTTGTGCCCATTTAAAAGAGCATGTGGATAACCTCAGCGACAAACTGATTATTACTATTGCAGCGGGCATCCGTATGCCTAAGTACAAACAATACCTGGGTGATGACATTAAAATCATTCGTGTTATGCCAAATACCCCGTCGTTGGTCGGCCAGGGGATGTCCGGGTTGGTCGCTGATGACGGTGTCAATGAACAGGACAAAAACTATGTCACCGAAGCCTTCAATGGCGTCGGCGATACGCTGTGGGTTGAAGACGAAGACCAGCTCGACATTTTAGGTGCTGTTGCCGGCAGTGGTCCTGCTTACTTTTTTGAGTTTATGGATAGCCTGGCTAAAGGTGCGGTTGAACTTGGCTTCGACCCTGAGAAAGCCCGTGCGATGGTACAGCAAACCTGTTTAGGTGCCGCACAAATGGCAAAAGAAAGTGATTTATCGTTGGAAGATTTACTCAAGCAGGTAACCAGTAAAGGCGGTTCTACCGCGAAAGGCGTCGAAGTCTATCAAGAGCGCGACCTGCATGGTATTTCTGCAGATGCTGTAAAAGCTGCCGTAAACCGTAACCAGGAAATGGCGAAACTGTTCTAGGAGCCGATATGAACAACGCTTTGACGTTTTTAGTGGCGACACTGATCGATTTGTATCTGATCGTCGTGTTGTTGCGCGTTTGGATGCAATTGGTTAAGGCGGATTATTTTAATCCGGTCAGCCAGTTTGTGGTAAAAGCCACACAGCCAGTGGTTGGCGTGTTGCGCAAAATTATCCCGGCAGCCGGGCGGCTGGATACGGCCAGTCTGGTATTTGCTATCTTAATTGGCATGCTTAAAGCAGCAGCATTAAGTAGTCTCAACGGCTACGGCTTCGCTATTGTGCCAGTGGTCATTACCGGGGTCTTGTTTACGCTCAGCAGCCTGCTGTCGATGCTATTCTGGATCCTTATTATTCGCGCAATTCTCAGTTGGTTCTCGCAGGGCTACAACCCGATGGAGGCAATGCTGCATCAGTTAACAGAGCCCTTGCTTGCCCCCGTACGTCGCATCGTACCGCCGATTGGCGGGCTCGATTTGTCGGTGCTTATTGTGATTATCGCACTACAGTTTTTGCGCCTGTTAATCGGTGTATAAGGACTAACTATGCGAGTGCTCACTTACACGTTAACGGCAGTATTATTAACTCTGATAGCCACTTTTGCTCAAGCTGAGCAAAAGCAAAGAGTCGGTGACTGGGAGGTGCATTACAGCGCCTTTAACTCAACCTTTCTGACGCCACAAATCGCCGCTCAATACGATATAACCCGCAGTGAAAAACGCGGGTTAATCAACATTGCGATATTAGATGCTGAAACGCAAAAAGCGGTGAAAGCATTACCAAAGGGGCATGTTAGTAACCCCCGCGGTGGCGTGCAGTCATTGGAATTTAAGCAAATCGTTGAAGGTGAATCCGTTTATTATTTAGCCAGCTTTTTGTTTGGTGACGAAGAAGTCATGAAATTCACTATTAATATTCCAAACAGTAAAGTCCCTGGCGAGCCGCTATTATTTGAGCAGAAATTTTACCAAGAGTGAGTGCAAACTCACTCTTTTGCTTTTATCCCCAGTGACTGTACTTCGCCCTGTTCGTTAACTTCCCGCACGGTTAACACAACATCACCGACCTGCGCTGTATCACCAATAACAACCCGACGATGAAACTTCTGGGTAAAGTAATCTTTTAGCGTTTTACCCAAAATCGCGTCATCAACCTGGCCCAGTGGATAGACCGACGATACCTCGGTAAAGGTCAAATCCCCACGCAGGCTAAAGTCACCGAAGAAGCCTTGCTCGTTAATTTTTAAGCCGCGCCCGCCGGATGCAAGGATCCGACTGACTTCATCAATATCGCGCAAGGTTGCAGTGACTAATAAATTGTCACCCTCTTCTACCGTCGGCTTAGTCTCTGGCTGCAGCCATTCACCATCGCGAATAAGGCCAACAAAGGTCGCCGGTGCGGTTAACTTCAGTTCACTCCAGGTGTGATCACAGGCCGGCGAGTCCTTATCGATTTTATACAGCCATACCTCAAGTGCCTCTTTGGAGGGTACCGATGAAAGCGGCATACGCTGCTGTGGTTCGGGACGTTTTGGCACTTCCAGGTTTAGCCAGCGAGCCATCGGCGCTATAGTCCAGCCCTGAATGAGCAACGACACCATCACCACCACAAAGGCGATATCAAAATAAAGCTCCTGCTGGTCGACGCCGCTAAGCCACGGGAATAAAGCCAGAATAATAGGAACGGCACCACGCAGCCCAACCCAACTTATAAAAATCTGTTCACGCCAGGGGAAAGAAAAGGGTAACAGGCTAATGACCACGGCTATCGGCCGCGCGATAAAAATTAAAGCAAAAGCAATACCCAGTGCAACCGGCAAATAAGCGACTAAATACGATGGTGTTACCAGCAGCCCCAGGATCAGGAACATCGATATTTGCGCCAGCCAGGCCAGGCCATCCTGCACATGAAGTATGTGTACTAGCTGCGGTAAGCGGGCATTGCCGATCAAAAAGCCCATCAAATAAACGGCTAAAAACCCGCTGGCACCCAGTTTTGCCGTTACCGCAAAGGCAAGAATGGCACTGGCAACCGCTAGTAACGGAAAGAACGAGAAGCTTAACGGCAACTTGCGACCGGCGACGATAAATAGTCGGCCTCCCAGCCAACCAAAGAAAAGCCCGCCAATAAGCTGCCAAAACACATCAGCAACCAGCCAATACCACTGATTAAACTCGCCACTGGCCACCGCTGCCGTCATTGTCAGTGTCAGAATAACAGCCATCGGGTCGTTACTGCCCGATTCAATCTCCAGGGTTGCACCAACACGTTCTTTTATCTGTAGGCCCTGCGATTGAAAAATACCAAATACGGCGGCTGCATCTGTGGAGCTTAAAATGGCACCAATCAACAAGGCAGCTGGCCAGGGCAAACCGAACCAAAACACCGCAGCACTGGCGACCAATGTGCAGGTAATAGCAACGCCGACTGTCGCCAGACTAATAGCAGGCCATAGCGCAACCCTGAAACGCTGAGGGTTGGTGCGCATGCCGCCGTCAAACAGAATGATCACCAGCGCCATTGAGCCAATAATAAAAGCAATATCAGGGTCATCGAAGTTGAGCCCGATAATACCGTCCGTGCCAGCTAACATACCTATGACAAGAAAGGTCAACAGGATGGGGGCGCCGAGTCGATTAGAGATAACTCCGGCCAGAATACTAACGACCAGTAGCAATCCACATATTAATAATAGTGTATTGGCAGTATCCAATCCCGACTCCCTTATTCCTGCATATCTGTTTGGCATGTTATCATACCCATTATCTTAGATTAGCTTTATTAGATCACGAAATAAAAACGATGCAAAAAACACCAAACGAAGTTGTTTTGGCTACCGGTAATGCGGGTAAAGTCAACGAGTTACAGGCCATGCTAAGAGAGCATCCGGAAACCGCTAACTGGCAGGTACACCCGCAATCGCAGTGGCAATTTACAGAAGCTGAAGAAACCGGCCTCGCGTTTGTTGAAAATGCTATCATAAAGGCACGTCACGCTTGTCGTCACACCGGTCTACCCGCAATTGCTGATGATTCAGGGTTGGCGGTTGACTATTTAGACGGCGCTCCCGGCGTGTTCTCTGCTCGCTATGCCGGTGAAAATTGTAGCGATCAGGACAATATTGATAAATTGCTTACCACCCTGCGGGATGTGCCTGATCAACAACGCGGTGCCACCTTCCACTGTGTGTTGGTTTATTTACGTCACGCCGCAGACCCGACACCGTTAATTTGCCACGGCCAGTGGTCTGGGCGCCTGTTACATGAGCCCTGCGGTGACGGTGGCTTTGGTTATGACCCTATATTTTGGGTCGACACTGAACAATGTTCAGCCGCCGAGCTACCTCGCTCGCGCAAACAACAGTTAAGCCACCGTGGTAAAGCGTTGAGCCAATTGTTATCACAACTAACCAAGTAGGCCCTATGCTATCGCTGCCGCCATTATCCCTGTACGTTCACATTCCCTGGTGTATTCAAAAATGTCCGTACTGTGACTTTAACTCACATAAGCTCAACGGCAGCATACCTGAAGATGCTTATATTGGCCGGTTGCTGGATGATTTACGTGCCGATCTGGACTGGGTTCAGGGCCGTAACATAGAGTCAATTTTTATTGGCGGAGGCACGCCCAGCGTAATGTCTGCTGCAGCTATTCAACGATTGATGGACGGCATACGCTCGCAGTTGACGCTGACAAGAGATTGTGAGGTGACGCTGGAAGCCAATCCCGGTACTTTTGAAACTGAAAAATTCAGTGACTTTGTTAAAGCCGGCATTACCCGGTTATCGATTGGTGTGCAAAGTTTGCAACAGCATCAATTACAAGCCTTAGGTCGAATACATGATCCAGCACAAGCTCGCGCCGCTGCCGCTCATGCAGCGCAGTTGCCGCTAACAAGCTTTAATCTGGATCTAATGCATGGTCTGCCCGACCAGACCCTGGCGCAGGCACTGGATGACTTGCGACAAGTTATTGCGCTGGATCCGCCGCATATATCCTGGTATCAGCTTACTATCGAACCCAATACGCTATTTGCCAGCAAGCCGCCGGAATTGCCTGACGACGACACCTTATGGGATATTTATCAACAAGGCCATCAATTGCTGGAAGCCGCGGGCTACCGTCAATACGAAGTAAGCGCTTACGCAAAACCGGGGCATCAGAGCCGCCACAACCGCAACTACTGGCAATTTGGCGATTATCTGGGCATCGGCTGCGGCGCCCATAGTAAAGTAACCTTAGCCGAGCAAAATCGAATATTACGCTGTGAAAAAGTCAAACATCCGCAAGGTTATTTGGATTTGACCCGGGCGCTACGTTACCAGTTAAATGACGTTGTCCCCGATGAGCGCTACTTTGAGTTTTTCATGAATCAATTACGCCTGTTAGAGCCGATCTCAAAGCGGCACTTCGAACTGACTACTGGCCTGAAAGCCACTGACGCCAGTAAAAAATTAGCCACCGCTGTGGATAAGCAGTGGCTAACTGAGACAGATTCAGAATGGCAGCTTACGCCCAGCGGCCATCGTTTTCTTAACAGTGTGCTGGAAACCCTGCTATAGCGCTTTTTGCGGTTATTGCTTACTAGTTATTGCTTACTAAAAATGAGATCCCAAACACCATGGCCTTTGCGTTCGCCACGTTGCTCGAATTTGGTTTTAGGGCGGTGCTGCGGGCGCGGAACATAGTCGTTAGTTGCCGATAAATTACGCAGATCGGAATTATCAGTGAGTACCTCAAGCATATGCTCAGCGTAGTTTTCCCAGTCGGTAGCCAAATGCAGCGTTCCACCCGGAGTTAACTTTGCAACCAGCAGTTCGACAAACTCAGGCTGAATAATACGGCGCTTGTGATGACGTTTTTTATGCCAGGGATCAGGAAAGAAAACCTGCACACAATCCAGTGACTGATTCGGAATGCATTGCTTTAGCACTTCTACCGCATCTTCGTTATATATCCGCAGGTTCGTTACTTGCTCCTGCCCCGCTGCCATAAGACAAGCGCCAACACCAGGTTCATGCACCTCGACACCAATAAAATTGCGCTCGGGGGCCTGCTTAGCCATTTCGACCAGTGAATGCCCCATGCCGAAACCAATCTCAAAGGTTACCGGATTGTTATTACCGAACACCTCAGTAAGGTCGAGTTGCCCGTTACTAATACTCAACCCCATTGCGGGCCAATGACGCTCAATCGCTGCTGCCTGACCTTTTGTTAAACGACCTTCCCGCTTAACAAAACTTCTTACTGTGCGCACGTACTTACCGGCCGCTGCAGCTTCTTCTGCACTTTTAAATTGCGTCATCGTTGTATGGTTACCTACTATCTCGTTAAATCCGAAATTAAAAATAAAAACGGGCCTGTATTAAAGGCCCGTTGGATATTTTAACGGTAATAGCGTTACAACCGCAACGCTTAACGTTCTACCGGTACACGATTAACGATTTTAAGTTCAGCTTCAATGCGACGGTTGTCTTGACGTGCCGCATCACTGTCACCCATGGTACGTGGTTGTGATTCACCGTGACCCTTGTAGCTTACACGGTTAGCATCAATGCCGAAGCGCTTAACCATGACATCACCAACAGCTTTTGCACGACGCTCAGATAACCACTGGTTATAATCTTCCGGGCCAACACTATCGGTATGGCCGTGGATAGTGATGTTTAGTTGCGGATGCTCTTTCAAGAACGTTGCCATTTTCTCGATTTCACCCATCGCCGACTTACGTACTACCGAAGAGTCAAAATCAAACTCAACAAGAATGTCTTCGCGAACGGTTTCATCCTTATACATTACACAGCCGTTTTCGTCGACTGAGTAATTTTCAGGCGTGTTAACACACTTGTCTTTACTGTCGACAACCCCATCACCATCACTGTCGACAGGCTGTTGTGGAGCAGGCTCAGGTTGCGCTTGCTGCGGTTGAACGTCAGGGCGTGGTGCAGGCGCTGCCGCGGTCGGCTCACCAAACCATAGTTGCAAGCCGATATTAGCGAACGTCTCCGTATAATCTAGCTCCCACCCCTGTTGCACACCAGCTTCAACACGCCATGACAGGTCGCCATTGATAAATTGCCGATGACCTACGGTTAATCGAACCATTGCGTCAGCCAAGTCACCTACTTCAGTGCCATTAATACCAACACCTGCGTATACCATATCGTTAAAATGGTACAGGAAATCAGAACCAAAGGACTGCCCATACAGATCACCTGAAGCGCCATCAATACCAGCCTGCACGTAATCGTAGTAGATCCGTGATTCCCAATACTCGGTTAACATGAAGCCGACTTCCACACCTGTGTCGAGTGTATTAAAACCATTGTCAGCTTGGTACAGAGTACCTTGTTTATAACCCGTGCGTTCTGAATCTAAGTTAAGCACCCCCAAACGAGCGCCGATGTAAAATTCGCCTGGCTCTTTCTCCGTTTGTTGCGCTAGTGCAGTCGATGTCATACCAACGCTGACTAACGCAAGCAATACTGCATTTAATTTTTTCATTGCAAGCTCCTTTTTAATTGCAACTGAAGAATTACTCTGACACCTTATACGCAATCAAGCCTATAACGATCACAATATGAAATACGTTTAAGGTAAGTATAACCTTAAATACAAAAATGTCAGATAGGTTTGCAATTATTTACAGATATTCTTAGGTAGGTTGTAATACGCCTCTGCAGTTATCATTAAAGAGGTAATACATCGATGACGTCACTTTCTACAGGGCAATGGTTCAGCAGGGACGTTTTACGATGGTTCGAGCAACATGGCAGAAAAGATCTCCCCTGGCAACAGCAAAAATCGCCCTATAAGGTTTGGGTCTCAGAAATCATGCTGCAGCAAACTCAGGTTGCTACGGTGATCCCTTATTTTTTACGATTTATGAATTCATTCCCCACCGTGGAGGCGCTGGCCGAAGCATCTCTTGATAGCGTACTGAGCCACTGGAGCGGACTTGGCTATTACGCCAGGGCACGAAACCTACACAAAGCAGCACAGCAAATTTGCAGCGAATTTGCCGGGCAATTCCCGACTCAGCCGGGACAACTCATGCAGTTACCCGGCATCGGACGCTCAACTGCCGGCGCCATCGCATCGCTCGGCTGCGGTGTGCCCGCTGCCATTCTGGACGGTAATGTTAAACGCGTTCTTGCGCGCTGCTTTGCAGTGGCCGGCTGGCCCGGTAAGGCCGACGTGTTACGCCAGCTATGGCAGATATCGGAACAGCTCACGCCAACAGCCCGGCACGACGAGTATAATCAAGCGATGATGGATTTAGGTGCACTCATTTGCACCCGTTCCTCACCACAATGTCATGCCTGCCCATTACAAAGCGCCTGTATAGCAAATAAACAGGGGCAACAACTTGCTTATCCCGGTAAAAAACCTAAGAAAGCACTGCCGGTAAAAACCGCCTATTTAGCCGTGCATAAAAAAGCCGATCAGGTGTTGTTACAAAAACGACCGCCAACAGGCATTTGGGGAGGGCTGTGGAGCTTTCCTGAGTTCAGCAGCGAAGCTGAGCTGTTGACACACTTTAACCTAACTAATAGTGAAGTGACGCCGCTATCACCGTTTCGGCACACGTTTTCTCATTTCCATTTAGATTGCTACCCCCTGCTACTATGCAACGCTAACAATGCAAACGCGCAGCTTGCAGACAGCAGCGAACAACAGCGCTGGGTTGAACCAGGTCAGTCACTGGACGTAGGTATTGCCGCAGCGACGCAAAAAATTCTAACTCAACTAGTAACCGAGTTATGATAAAACTATTACCTAAGCACCCTGCCAAAAAAAGGAACAGGTTATGAGCAGAACCGTATTTTGTGAGTACTTACAGCAACAAGCTGAAGGCCTTGATTTTCAGCTGTATCCGGGCGAGTTGGGTGAGCGAATTTATAACCATATCTCGAAACAAGCCTGGGCTGAATGGCAAAAAAAACAGACCATGTTAATTAACGAGAAGCACCTGAATATGATGGCAGAAGCCGATCGCCAGTACCTGGAACAACAGATGGTTGCGTTTTTATTTGAACGTAAAGAAATAACTATCGACGGTTATACACCGCCTGAAAGTCAATAAGCGTAAAATATATTGCAATAAACGTCCAAAAGCTAAATTATTGACTAAAATATTGACAATAGTTTCAGGTTATGAGCGTTACTGGAGCTTCGCTGTCGATTCTGTTAGACTACTAACGAATTCAACAAAAGGGAGTCTTTATGAAAGCGCCATCCTGGCGAAGAGCCGTACTTAAAGTAGGCAGTGCGCTCATCGCGCCAGATGAAACCGGAGTAAGTACCAAATACTTACTTCCCATCGCTCGGTTTATTAACGAGTGTCGTGAACGAGGCCAAGAGGTCGTGCTAGTTTCCTCGGGCAGTGTTGCCGCCGGACGAAAGCACATTCACTTCGAACATAAGAAAGTTCCGGTTGCTGTTCGCAAAGCGATGTCAGCCGTTGGACAGAATGAAATGATGGGGTATTGGTCGCGCTTTTTTGATTTCCCCTGCGCGCAGCTTTTGATGACCCACAGCGACTTGCGTGACCGCGCACGTTACGTGAGCATCAAAAATACGTTAAACAGATTGTTAGAGCACAATGTTTTGCCCGTCGTAAACGAGAACGACGCGCTCGCTACTGACGAAATGAAAGTGGGTGACAACGATAACCTGTCAGCAATGATTGCTACCCTGGTTGACGCAGATGCACTGTTTATCTGCTCAGACATTGATGGCTTGTATGACGCAGACCCTAACCTTAACCCGGACGCTAAGAAGATTCCCGTGGTTGAGCAAATTGACGAAAGCATTTTCTCGCTCGCTGGCGGGTCAGTGAGTGCCGTAGGGACAGGCGGTATGCGTACCAAAGTCGAAGCGGCCGAAAAAGCAACTTCTCACGGCATTGATACCTATATTGTCAATGGCCGCAAAGGCGAGACGTTTGAATCGCTGTTACAGGGCGAAATACCAGGAACACTTTTCCGTCGCCAATCTGATCCAATCAGCAATAAAAAACATTGGTTAAGACATACGCTTGTCGCCCAAGGCGAGATTCTAATCGACGAAGGTGCAGAAAAAGCGTTAATGGAAAACGGAGCGTCGCTATTGAGCTCCGGCATTGTTGATGTTCAAGGCGACTTTGACCGCGGTGATGCGGTACTCGTGCGCAGCGCAAACAACACCGATGCGCTGGCTAAAGGCATTTGCCAATACAGTTCGCACGAGCTGCTGCACATTAAGGGCCAGCAAACCGAAGACATTGCCGAGCAATTCGGTTACAGCCCGATTACTGAAGTAATTCATCGCGATGATTTAATGATTTTGGAGGATTCATGAGCCAGCAGTTAGCAACAGAAATTGCCCAACGCGCCGCTAAAGCCGCGCGTGCGGTAGCAACCTTGTCAGAGCATGACAAAAACAAGGTTTTACAAAAAATGGCTGACGCAATCCGTAGCCACAAAGATAAGATTTTAGCCGTTAACGAAAAAGACATGGTAGCCGGCAAAGAAAAAGGCCTAAGTGACGCCATGATGGATCGTTTGCAGCTAGACGATGACCGTGTCGAAGGCATGGCATCTGCGATAGAAGAAATTATCGAACTTAGCGATCCGGTCGGTGACAGCTACGTGCTTGAAGAGCGCCCTAACGGCCTCAAAATTGAAAAAATGCGTATTCCTCTGGGCGTTATCGCTATGATTTATGAAGCGCGTCCAAACGTCACTGCAGATGCCGGCGCATTGTGTTTTAAATCAGGTAACGCGGTGATCTTACGCTGTGGTCGGGAAGCGATCGAGAGCAGCAAGGCGATTGCCGATGCATTGCACGAAGCGCTGGAACAAAGCGGCTTGCCGAAAGACGTAATTACCGTCGTTCCTACGCCTGACCGTGAATTAATGACCGAGCTGTTGCAGCAAAAAGACTACATCGATCTGGTTATTCCTCGCGGCGGCGAAGGTCTTATCCATTATGTCAGTGATACCAGCAAAATTCCGGTTATCCAGCATTACAAAGGCGTCTGCCATCTGTATGTGGATAAAGACGCAGACTTAGATAAAGCACTGGCGATACTGTTAAATGGTAAAACCCAGCGTACCGGTGTTTGTAACGCTCTGGAAGGCTTATTGGTACATCAGGACGTTGCCGAAACGTTCTTGCCAATGGCGGCAAAAGCACTGGCTGAAAAAGGCGTAACCATTCATGCAGACAAACGTTCAGTCGGTTATTTTGATGGCGCTGATGAAATTGCTGATGATGCCTTTGGCGAAGAATATTTAGCCTTAGAAATTGCGATTCGCACAGTGGACGATTTTGATGCCGCTGCTGATCACATCCAGCAGTTTGGTAGCGGACACACTGAAGTTATCGTGACCGAAAACCAGGATACGGCTAAACGCTTTATTCGTGAAATCGATTCAGCGGTAACCATGGCGAATGCCTCATCTCGTTTCTCTGATGGTGGTCAGTTAGGGCTTGGTGCTGAAATTGGTATCTCAACCAGTAAGTTGCATGCTTATGGACCCATGGGTTTACAAGCGCTGACAACAGAAAAGTTTGTGGTAACTGGTAACGGCCAAATCCGCGACTAGTTCATACCAGCAAAAGCAAGTAAAACAAAAAAAGCCTGTTCAGCGCGCTGAACAGGCTTTTTTATTAGCTAAGCGCCATCAGCTCGTTTCGTAACCCGTTAAAAACTCAGGCCAATCACGTTCTTGCTTCCAATAGAAGGTTTCGTTCCTGGCTTTTTCTTTAAGCAGAGAGCGCTTTAATCGTGCCAGGTTCTCTTGCTTCCATTGTCCGTTTTCTTTAAAGCCACACTTATCAAAATCAACAATCCATGGACTGTCATGGTCATCAAGCATCAGATTGTGGCAATTTAGATCCGAGTGATAGACGTTTTCGTCGTGCATGCGACGGACGACAGCGCCTAATGCATGCCACTGCTTTGCCGGCAGTTGTCGTTCGCGCAACAACCGAAAGACATCCACTGCACCGGGTATAACCTCGACTAAAATATCGGCACGATAACTAAACAAGCCGGTTTTAATCATTCGTGCAGCAATCGGCTTTGGTACAGGCAGCCCCTTTTCCACTAACTGTGTAAGCAAATCAAACTCTTTTATTGCCCGACTTTGCTGTTCTGGTTCGCGCCAAAAACGGTCTTTATTAACTTTTCCTACCAGTCCACCACGATAATAGTGACGCAACAACATGCCGTGATCGCCCTGCTGAATAAACCAAACCGTTGCACGGCCTGTAGAATTGCCAGCGATAGCTTTTTGCTGTTGCCAGTAGCGTGGTGAAAAATGCTTTGCTTCACACTCGGGTAAAACTGCTGAATCAAATTTTATGAATTCTTTACCGTCTGTCTGAGTTTTTACCATGAAATTTCCTGTTAAAGTGGCGTCCGTTGCACGTTCCAACATGCGTAACGTCGCCCCTTTGTGTTGTTGTAGCACTGCGCTGGCGTTGTGTTTTTGTTGTTGCAACGCCTGCTTGTCTGTAAGCAGAGCTAAAAATTGATCGCGTAGCGTATCGCAATCATCCACCCAACGTATACCCTTTACCCGATTTAACGCTGCATAAACTTCGTTAAAGTTATAAACCGAGCGGCCGCTAAGTACCGCGCAATCAGCTGCAATTTGCTCTAACGGATTGTGTCCGCCGCGCTCAATTAAGCTGCCTCCGACAAACGCCATGTCAGCGCCCGCACTCAGCATTAACATATCGCCCATTGAGTCTGCCAATAAAAATGTCTGCTCAGCAGGGAAGCTTTCGATTTGACTGCGACGCACAAAAGAAATTTGTCGCTCAACAAGCAGTTGACTCACAGAGTTAAATTGCTCGGGGTGACGCGGCGCAATGATAAAGACAATATCGCTAAATTGTTTGACTAACTGTTGGTACGCATCAATTGCGACTTCGTGCTCACCCGGATGTGTACTTGCACAGAGTATTATCGGCCGCCCTGTAACCTGTGCAAAAAACTGCTCAGTTTTGAGCTGCTGTGCTTTTGTGAGCGCAATATCAAACTTAAGATTACCGTCGACAAAAACTTTATTTGCGCCTAACGCCCGCATGCGTAGTTGGGTTGCTCTGGTTTGTGCGCTTACTGCCGCTAGTTGCCTCCAGCAAACAGACAATAACGAGTGCACTTTTCGGTAGCCGGCCGCTGATCGTTTGGACAGGCGCGCATTAAGCATTGCAACGGCAATACCCCGGTGCCTCAATTCCGCCATAAAACGAGGCCACAGTTCAGTCTCCATTAGCCACACCGCGGTGGGTGCCAGCCGCTGAATAAACTGTTTTACTGCATACGGATTGTCGAGAGGAAAGTACACACAACGCACCGCGTCGCCAAAATGCTGTTCGATTAACCGCCGTGCTGTCGGTGTCATACAACTGATGGTGATAGCAAGGTTAGGCTGCTGTTGCAGAAGCCGGGTAATAAGCGGCCGTGCTGCCAAGGTTTCGCCCACCGATACACTGTGTAGTAACAGTCCGCCCTGACTTTCTTTTTCGCGGCTGATAAGACCCAGGCGCTCGCTTAAATGCTCGCGATAACCACTGTCTTTGCGGCTTCGAGCAATAAAATAGAGTAGCAATAACGGTGTTAAAACAGTCATTAACACCGAATAGAGTCGCAGCCACATAGTTAACGCCAGTATTCAGCGATCCAGCGCGTAGGTAATACCTTACGATACCATTTGCCGCTCTTACCGCGCACCGCATCATCCGGATGAGGTTTACCATGGAAAATAATGACTTTCGCGCCTTCAGGTATCCGTGGCTGCTGAAAGAAACTGAGCGGGAAAGGTCGTAAACAATGCCGCTTAAAGCTTCTGCACCATTCAGCAGGCCAGTATTTCAATTTGCCCTGACGGTCCACGAACTGAGTAATATACTCCTGTTCATTACGTACAGGCTCGGTTGCTTTTTCAGGATCTGCCTTAAGATAATCCAATGCATCCTCATGAGCGCCGGCTTCGAAGCGAAAGACTGAGGTATTCCCGGTCGCGTCAGACTTATCCCATTCTTTGATAACCAGAAAGTCACCCGCTGGCTCAAAAAATTCATCAAGACTACCCACGATCACAATATCCAGATCCAGGAACAGCGTCTGTCCCTGCAGGTCATGCAGCGGGTTTGCGAAGCAAGTCAGTTTTAACCAGCCATGGGCTTTTGTCCAGGCAACCTGATTGTCAAAGTCTTCAAAGCCAATTTTGGGAATAGGTTTAACCTCGACTTCTTCCCGGATATCTTCGTTATCATCGGTCAGACAGACAAAACGAAACGGTCGACTCAAATTCCGGCTAACCATTGAATACAGCGTGTTGACATAGTCAGCGCCGTATTTATTGCCCCATTTAATACACAGGACGTTAACTTGTTCAGTGGTGTTGTTCATAACATTCCTCTCTACTCAGCTGGAACGAATGATGCCATAAATTGCCATTTTTAACTATCAGATCTGCTTGCTTAAATAGATCGTATTAGTTATTTATTAAAAACCAAAACGGGTAACTTCATGCAGCATTTTGACCAACAACAACTCGCCGCTATGGAAAACCGCGAACGGGTTAAATTCATTAACTCGTTGTCAGGTTTTAAGAGCGCTAACCTCATCGGAACCAGTAACCGCCGCAACGAGGACAATCTAGCGATTATAAGTTCTGTGGTACACCTGGGCGCAAACCCGCCGTTGATAGGCTTTATCATGCGCCCGCACTCGGTCGACCGGCACACACTCGAAAACATTGAAGAAACGGGTGTTTACACGGTAAATCACGTTCATCGCGGTATCGTTAAGCAGGCACACCAAACCTCGGCACGTTACGACCGTGACCAGTCTGAATTTGCGGAAACCGGATTGACCCCCGCGCATTACGATGGTTTTCACGCGCCTTATGTTGAAGAAAGCCGCTTATCGATGGGCGTAAAACTCGTCGAGGTTGCCAGTATCACGCACAACGGTACCGAATTTGTTATTGGCGAGATCCAATGGGTGCGCACCGATGAAAAAGCAATTCACAGCGATGGCTTTATTGACATCGAGGCACTGGAAACCGTTGCGGTATCGGGACTCGACCGCTACCACGCAACGCAATCCTTGTGTCGTCTAAGTTATGCTAAGCCCGATAAACCGGTGACAGAGCTGGATCTAAACGGAGACAGCCACGATCAAAACGATGACTAAGCACGACTTTCGCTATATTCGGCTGATCCTCGGTGATCAGCTTAATGCATCCCATAGTTGGTATCAGCAGGACGCTGAAGATTCACTTTACGTGATGATGGAACTAGCGCAGGAAACCGACTACGTAAAACACCACCGCCAAAAAGTACTGGCATTTTTTGCCGCAATGCGAAATTTTGCGCAGGCGCTGCAACAAAAGTCATTTAATATTCGCTATCTGCGGCTGGATGATAAAAATAATAGTGGCTCGCTGACCCAAAACTTACAGACGATCCTTAACCAGTATCCCAATGCTCAACTACAAATTCAGTTGCCTGACGAATACCGTTTAGATCACCAACTACGTTCATGGGCCGGCGCTAACGATATTACTATCGAGTGGTTTGATAGCGAGCACTTTATTACCCGGCGCGATTCGCTGGCGAAAATCTTTGACGATGACCAGTCGCTACTTATGGAAGCCTTTTATCGTCATATGCGGCGGCGCCTGGGCCTGTTAATGGACGGCGACAAGCCGGTTGGCGGGCAGTGGAATTTTGATGGCGAAAACCGCAAGAAAATCCCCAAAAAACAGAGCGTACCTGAGCCTCTGTTATTTGCAAATGATGTTTCCGACATAGACGCCATGCTTGAGCAACAAAACGTCAGCATGATGGGCACTGTCAGTGCCCGGCAGTTTTTGTGGCCGACCTCGAGAAAGCAAGCGCGCCAGCTTCTGCACTACTTTTGTGAGCACTTACTACCGCATTTTGGCACATACCAAGATGCAATGTCGCTAAGTTCTCTGCATTCGTCCAGCTGGACGCTCTATCATTCTCGTTTGTCATTTGCGCTTAACTGTAAAATGCTCAGCCCACTCGAAGTCGTTACCACGGCTATTGATTATTGGAAGGCAAGCGACGACGAAATTGCATTAAACCAGGTCGAAGGTTTTGTTCGCCAGATTATAGGCTGGCGAGAGTATATCCGCGGTATTTACTGGCACTTTATGCCGCACTATAAGAATAACAACCAATTACAACATCAGCGTAGCTTGCCGCATTATTTTTGGGATGCCGATACGCAGATGAACTGCATTAAAAACTGTGTGCAGCAATCGCTCGATTATGCCTATGCGCATCATATTCAACGTCTGATGATTACCGGCAACTTCGCATTGTTGGCAGGGATTGCGCCTGATGAGGTCGATGCCTGGTACTTAGGCATTTACATCGATGCCATCGAGTGGGTAGAGTTACCCAATACGCGCGGCATGAGTCAATATGCTGATGGCGGCATACTGGCAACCAAGCCTTATGTGTCCAGTGCCAATTATATTGATAAGATGAGCCATTATTGCGGTGATTGCTACTACAGCAAGTCTATTAAAACTGGTGACAAAGCCTGTCCGTTTAATAGTTTGTACTGGCACTTCCTCAGCCGTCACGAGCAACGCTTCAAGAGCAACCACCGCATGGGGATGATGTATTCTCTGTGGCACAAGAAAAGCCCGCAAGAGCAATCTGAATTACTCCAGCAGGCTGATCATTACCTTGATAATATCGAGCAGTTGTAACCCGTTTTAGCCAAGGATGTCATTGATGAAAAAACTTATTATCGCGCTGGCGACTACTTTTACCTTACTCGCCTGTAGTTCGGAGCCGACTCCGGTGGCACCACCGGTGCAACAATTTAGCGCCGAACGTTATCTGGGCAAATGGTATGAAATTTTACGTATGCCCCACGGCTTTGAGCAAAACCTGATTGCCGTTACCGCAGAATATCGGCTTAACGCCGATAACACGCTCGAGGTTACCAACCGCGGCTGGCATACCAACGATAAAGAGTGGCAAACAGCTATTGGCAAAGCTGAACCCGTCGAAGGCATGCATGCAGCCTACCAGGTTACTTTCTTCTGGCCTTTTTACGGTGGTTACTATGTCAGCTGGCTGGATGAGGACTATCAAATGGCTATAGTCACCAGCGATTCAACGGAATACTTCTGGCTGTTAGCCCGCTCTCCTGACGTTGAGCAAAGCGATATTGACTATGCGCTGGCTAAAGCGAATGAATGGGGATTTGATATTGACCGGATGATCCAGGTGGAGCATCCGGCCACGTTACCTTAATACAACCGTTTAACACGGGCGTGCGGGTTGCAGCCGTTTAGTTAAACCGACGTGCTGCGCCCTGGCCACGACGACCGTTGTCACGGCGACCACCGCGAGGCGCACTGTCACGCCCACCGTCACGTCCACGTGGTGGGCGAGGTGCACGTTTTACCTGCTCTGAGGTCAATTCCAACGACATCGGCTGCTGGCGTACACGAGCCCGCTTCAATACTTTAACAACCTCGCCCGGCAAACCTTTTGGCAGCTGCACTAACGAGTGTTGGTCAAACAATTGAATTTGCCCGATAAAGCGACTGTCCATTGATGCTTCGTTAGCTATTGCACCAACGATATCGCCCGGACGTGCACCGTGTTCGCGGCCAACCTGAATTTTGTAGGTATCAAAATCGGCATCTGTCGGACGCGGCCCGCGTGCCTTTTTACGATCACCACGGTCAGCTCGGTCCTTGCGCTCAGCACGTTCACGTACCGGACGATCTTCTTTCAGGAACAATGGACGCTGTTTATGTTGTTGCTTCAGCAATGCCAATGCGATCTGCTCTGCGCTAAGCTCGCTCTCAGTCAGCCATTTTTGCAGTAACTGCTCAACCGGCTGATGATTTTCCTGCTCCAGTGTCGCTTGCATTGTCGACAGTAACTGCTGCTGACGGTGCTCACTCAACTGCTGCGCGCTGGGTACTTCAAAGTACTCAATTGACGAGTTAGTTAAACGTTCGTAGTGACGCAACAAGTGGCGCTCTTTCGGGCGGAAAAACAAAATCGCTTCGCCTTCACGACCGGCGCGGCCGGTGCGGCCAATACGGTGAACATAAGATTCAGTATCGCCCGGCAAGTCGTAGTTGATAACATGGGTAATCTCTGGCACATCAAGACCTCGAGCTACCACATCAGTTGCAACCAGAATTTCGATATGACCACTACGCAACTGTGCTACTGTCTGCTCGCGCTGTGACTGGTTTAAGTCACCACTTAATGGTGATGCTTTAAAACCCGAGCGCTGCAGTAGTTCTGCAACATCCATGGTGTCCTGGCGAGTGCGCACGAAAATTAGCGCACGCTGATAAGGCGTTACTTCTAATAAACGCGTAAGTGCCGTCATCTTAGTTAAACCGGCAACCTTCCAGGCTTTTTGCTTAATAGTCGCTTTTTCGCGTGCAATCGCTTCGATTTGAATATTAAGCGGATCGGTCAAGTAGGTTTTTGCCAATTTACGAATAGCAGTTGGCATAGTCGCCGAGAACAACGCACGCTGTGCGGTTTCCGGAACCTTGCTCAAAATAGTTTCGATGTCTTCGATAAAGCCCATGTTTAACATTTCATCGGCTTCATCTAATACCGCGACACGCAAACCATCAAGCTTCAACACATTTTTGTTGAGCAAGTCGATAAGACGACCGGGCGTGCCGACAACCACTGCGGTGCCCTTTTTAAGAGCCTGGATCTGTGGTCCAAACGCAGAACCGCCATAAACAGTTGCAACTTCTACGCCTTTAATTTGCTGGGCAAAGCTTTCCATGGCTTCAGCCACCTGAATGGCTAGCTCACGCGTCGGTGTAACTACCAACACCTGGGTCTGACGCACACTCGGATCGATCGCTGCAAGTGCAGGCAAACCAAATGCCGCTGTTTTACCGGTCCCCGTTTGCGCTTCGCCTAGCACGTCTTTACCGTCTAGTAGCGCAGGAATAGATTGCTGCTGAATAGGCGTAGGCTGGCTAAAACCGAGCTTTTCCAGTTGGTTTAATACAGTAGTCGGCAGAGACATGTCGGCAAACGACATGACAGAATTAGAATTTGACATGAATTACTCACTCATTCCTGTTTGCCATAAGCAAACATACAACTAAAAAAAGGGGTTCGGCCCGGCGACAGGAATCAATGATAAGCGCAACGATAGCGCACGCTGTGCGTGTGCAAGATGTTGAAATTACTCTCTGGAATCAGGCGCTCAACCCCACGAATCAAGGGTTACCGCAGCCTCTAGATGCCCGTTTCATTACGGGTTAAAGCGGATTTCCTTGAAGAAGTGCGCATTATACGCACTTTTATCGCAACTACAAGCTAAATCTACCGTTGCCCTGAGGTAAGCATAGTTTTTTCGAAAAAGTTGAACCAATACACACTTTATTGCCTACATTAATACTAGATACTTTTAGGAAGGAGGCACTATGTCAGCGCATTCTATGTCATCGCTTACAAAAACGGATTGTTTTATTGAAGGGCACTGGGTTCCCACCGATAACCGCTTTAAGGTCACTAACCCGGCTACCGGTGAAGTCATTGCCGAGGTTGCCGACGCCGGTGAGGATTTGACCCATCGCGCCATTAACGTAGCCGAGACGGCATTAGCAAAATGGTCAAAAAAGACGGCCAAAGAGCGCGCCGACCTGTTACGTAAGTGGTACCAGGCCATGATGGATAACAAACAAGCACTGGCTGAACTAATGAGTGCTGAGCAAGGCAAACCGGTCGCTGAGGCAGCCGGCGAAGTCGAGTACGGTGCCAGCTTTGTTGACTGGTTCGCCAGCGAAGCAGAACGTATCGATGGTGATATTTTACCCGTTGCTGACAATAGCAAACGCGTATTAGTGACGAAGCAGCCGATCGGCGTCTGTGCAGCTATTACGCCATGGAATTTTCCTAATGCGATGATTACCCGTAAAATTGCGCCAGCACTCGCTGCCGGTTGCACCATTGTGGTTAAGCCGCCGCAGTTAACGCCACTCTCGAGTCTGGCATTAGCGCAGTTAGCCAGCGAGGTGGGTATTCCTGACGGCGTGATTAACCTAATTCCTACGAGTGATGCTAAAACCGTGGGTAAAATACTCGCCACCTCCGAAAAGGTCAGAAAACTATCATTCACCGGCTCAACCGGTGTTGGCAAAGTGCTAATGCAGCAGTGCTCCGAAAACGTCAAGAAAATATCGCTTGAACTTGGTGGTAATGCACCCTTTATTGTGTTTGACGATGCCGATGTAAATGCTGCCGCAGAGCAGTTAATGGCCTGCAAGTTCCGTAACGCAGGACAAACCTGTATTGCGGCTAACCGCGTGTTGGTCGATGAGAAAGTTAAAGACGATTTTGTCAAAGCAATAACCACTAAGGTTAACGCACTTAAAGTCGGTCCGGGCGATAAAGAAGGCGTCGAATTAGGCCCATTGATTGATCAGG
This sequence comes from Idiomarina sp., assembly GCF_019431395.1. Classification (NCBI taxonomy): domain Bacteria; kingdom Pseudomonadati; phylum Pseudomonadota; class Gammaproteobacteria; order Alteromonadales; family Idiomarinaceae; genus Idiomarina; species Idiomarina sp. The sequence continues at coordinate 137,086 of NZ_CP080268.1, read as the reverse complement.
ATGCGGTCGACAAAGTGCAACGTTTGGTATTGTCAGCTAAGTCGGATGGCGCAACTATCGAAACCGGTGGTGAAGTACTCACCGATTTAGGTAACCTGTTCTATGCCCCTACGGTATTGAGCGGCGTAACAACAGAGATGGATATCAACAATGACGAAATCTTCGGGCCGGTAATTGCCATCAGTACCTTCGAGACCGAAGAAGAAGCCATTAACAAAGCCAACGATACGCCATTTGGATTAGCTTCATACTTTGCCGCCAAAGATACCGCTCGCATATTCCGTGTCAGCGAAGCCCTTGAATACGGCATGGTTGGTGTTAATACCGGTGGTATTTCGCATGCTTACAACCCTTTTGGCGGTATCAAAGAGTCCGGGGTTGGACGCGAAGGGTCAAAATACGGTATAGATGAGTACCTGGAAATTAAAACGGTGACCCTCGGCGGACTCGGATGAACACATGGCATAATCTGTTAGATGAATTAAATCACACCTACCACACCGGGCTAACCCGCCCGGTGTCCTGGCGTAAACAACAACTACAACAGTTGCGTCAATTTCTTGTTGAGCAAGAAGCGCCGTTATTAGAGGCTTTGCGCACAGATTTAGGTAAACACCCCAGTGAAGCCCGCCTGACCGAACTGCAGTTTTTATTAACTGACATAAAGCACACGCTGAAACATATCAACCGCTGGGCCAAGCCCCGCAAGGTGGGCACTCCAATGCTTGCCTGGCCGGCCAAAAGCGAGCTTGTTCCTGAGCCCTTAGGAACCGTTTTGATCCTTGGCGCCTGGAATTATCCGGTGCAATTGTTGTTAGCACCACTTATTGCTGCAATTGCAGCAGGCAACTGCGCCATCATTAAGCCCTCAGAACACGCATCAGAGGTTGCTACGGTCATTGCCAGGCATTTGCCCGACTATCTGGATAGCTCAGCATTTAAAATAGTCACCGGCGATGTTCAGGTTTCTGCCGAGTTAACCCAATTACCCTTTGACCATATTTTTTATACCGGTGGCGAAAATGCCGCACGCTCAATTTTAGCGGCTGCCGCTCCTAATCTAACCCCGGTAACGCTGGAATTGGGCGGCAAAAGTCCCGCTGTCGTTATGGCCGACTGTGATTTAGCCGTAACAGCCCGACGCATTGTCTGGGGTAAGTTTTTAAATGCAGGGCAAACCTGCATCGCCCCCGACTATTTGCTGGTTGAGTCCTCGGTACAGGATCAACTTATCAATGCACTTAAACGCGCCATTACCGAGTTTTACGGTGATGAGCCGCAGCACAGCGATGACTACGGGCGTATTATTCATAGTCAGCACCATCAACGGCTGGTCGGCCTGCTTGAAGGGCAAACTATTGCCTTTGGCGGTGATAGTTCGGGCAAAGATAACTACCTGGCACCAACCCTGGTAACCAATGTGGCTAATGATCACCCGTTGATGACTGATGAGATTTTTGGCCCGATCTTACCCATTGTTCCGATAGATTCTGCCAACCAGGCTATCGAGATAATTAATGCCAAGCCTAAACCACTGGCGTTATATGCATTTAGCAAAAACCAACGAACCTTGAGCCAGTTTACTCGCCACATCGCTGCGGGTAATGTTTGCTACAACGATACCTTGATGTTCATGTTAAATGACGAAATGCCATTTGGCGGCGTTGGTCGCAGTGGCATGGGGCGCTATCACGGCAAATTCGGTTTCGACACATTCAGCCATTTAAAACCGGTCATGACCCGACGCTTTATCCTGGATGTAGCGCTGCGCTACCCGCCATACAGCAAACTAAAAGACAAACTTTTGTCCTGGTTTAGCTGACTAGCCATTGAATTTTGCTACCAGCGCCAGCATATCTTTAATTAACAACGCGATTAGCAGCAATTAAAGGGAGCAGGCGCTGGTTATGGCAGCTGACAATATCATCGACGTAACACTGCAGAATTTCCAACAGGTGTTGCTGGAAGGTTCAAAAGAAAAACTCGTTATTATCGATTTTTGGGCCGACTGGTGTGAGCCCTGCAAGCAATTAATGCCAATTCTGGAACGTATCGCGAGCCAATATCCCGACCAAGTTACACTGGCTAAAATTAACTGTGACGATCAGCAGGAACTTGCCATGCAGTTTGGTATTCGCAGCCTGCCGACTGTTGCATTTTTTAAGGATGGTCAGCCACTGGATAGCTTCGGCGGGGTAAAATCCGAGACTGAAATTAAAGAAATGCTCAGCAAACATTTGCCAAGCCCGGCTGATGAATATTTAAAACAAGCGCAACAGGCACTGGGTGAGGGTAATGCAGCCGACGCTTACACCTTTGCCAAGCAAGCCTACGACCTCGATAGTGGCAATATGCAGGCGATTAAATTGTTAGCCGAAGCCGCTGTCGACCATGGCCGTTTAGACCAGGCTAAAGAGTTAGCCGCGGCAATTCCTATGGTGGAACAAGACAACGACTATCAGCGCTTAATGAGTAAAATCGAATTAGCAGAAGAGGCTGCGGATTCGCCGGAGATAAGAAATTTACAGGAGCATGTCGAAACTCAGCCAGACGACTATGATACGCGTCTAAAACTCGCACTTGCCCTGCAACAGGCACATCGTGACGAAGAAGCGCTGGATCAGGCATTTTTTGTGATGCGTAAAGATCCCGCAAATGCGGATGCAAAACGTTTTGCATTGGATATTATCAATGCTCTCCCCGATGGTGATCCGCTCGCATCACGCGCGCGTAGAACCTTGTACAGCATGATGTATTAATGGCTGTTCACTAGCTACGAGTTTGGCCGGCATCCTCTGCCGGCCGTTTTTTTACTTTTTCTTAAAGACTACGATGCTGCAATCCGCCTACAAAAAACTTTGTCAGCAACAAAATCTGACTTCAGATAGCAATCAACTGGCGGCAGTCGAGGCACTGGACGCCGTATCACAGGCGCTCAGCAATAATCAGTCAGTAAACAGCCTCTACATTTTCGGCCCCGTCGGTCGCGGCAAATCGATGCTGATGGATTTATTTTTCCAGCAACTTCCCATAACCGCCAAGGTGCGCATGCACTACCATCATTTTATGCGGGAAGTGCATGCGCAGTTGAATCGATATGAAGGCGAGGAAAACCCGTTAATTCAGGTTGCTGAACAATGGTCACAGCGCTACCGCGTTATTTGCCTGGATGAATTCATTGTCGAGGATATTGGCGACGCCATGCTGTTAGCTACGCTTTGGACTGCATTGTTTAACAACAACACCGTACTAGTTACCACCTCCAACACACCGCCAAAAGAGTTGTACCGAGGCGGTTTAGCGCGTCACCGATTCGAACCATTTATTGAGCTGCTTGAACAACAATGTAATGTGCTTAACCTCGACTCTGGCGTTGATTACCGGCGTCTTAAGTATCAGTATTGCCCGTATTTTTTTGTTAATGACAATCAAAACGCGCTTGCCAAGTTGTTACAACAAACGGGTACCATCACCACCGACTCGCTGATAACTATCATGAACCGACCGTTGCGTTGCTTATGGCCCAATGACACGGTAATCGGCTTTGATTTTTGGCAGCTCTGCTCAGGCCCTCGTAGTCAGCGCGATTACATGGAGCTAGCCGACCAATTTAAGGTTATCGCGGTCGACGCCGTGCCGCAATTTAGTGCCGGCCCCGAACAAGCTGCGGCACAGGGGATTGAAGACAGCTACCAACGGCAGCAGTCGCTGCATCTGAGCCGGCTTGATAACGAAGCCCGTCGCTTTATTGCACTAGTGGACGAATGCTATGACCGCGGTTGCTTGTTGCTAATTAATGCCGCGGTTCCCATTGACGAGCTTTACCAGGCCGAGCACCTCAAGTTTCCTTTTCAACGTTGCGCGTCGCGCCTGATCGAAATGCAAAGTTGGAAGTTTCCGGATTCAGTTTGAGCGCATGCTTTACACCTTTAATCGCATAAAGCATCTTGCCGCGCTTGCCGACTCGCAAGCCCCTTGCTAGGATTGCTGGAATTTTCTGCGCACGATAAATAATGGCGCCTGATAATAATAACGATTAAAGAAGGAAGACCATGAGCGAGCAACGCGATCAATTTAGCTCTAAAATCGGCTTTATCCTGGCGGCCGCCGGTTCCGCCGTTGGTATTGGTAACCTCGTTGGGTTCCCTGTCGCAGCCACCAAAAATGGTGGTGGTGCATTCTTGCTTATATATGCGCTGTTCGTTGCATTTATTTGTTTACCGATCATGCTGGCCGAAATGGGGCTTGGCCGTCACGCGCAAAAAAACCCGTTAGGCTCTTACCTCAAGTTAGGCGGAGGTAAAAAGTTCTGGAGTTTTGCCGGCTTCCTGGCTGTTTTAACGCCCTTTATGATTGCCATTTTTTACATGGTCATCACCGTTTGGATATTCGGCTATTTGTTCTATGCCGTAACCGGCGATCTGGCACAATTAGCACAGCCCGGTTACTTTGGTGAGTTTGTTAACGATTACAAGTTTATCGGTTTTTTAGTTGCCGTAACGCTGGTCATTAACTTTATTTTGATGGGTGGTGTGCGTCAGGGCATAGAAAAGGCGGCTAAGTTTCTAATGCCGGCCCTGTTTGTAATGCTGATTCTGTTAGTTATTTTTGTATTGTCGCTTGATAACGCAGAGTTGGGCATTCAATTTTACCTGGTACCAGACTTTTCTAAAATCGATGGTTCGGTAGTCAGCGGCGCGCTATCACAAGCATTCTTCTCGCTGTCTTTAGGTATGGGCATTCTCATTACCTATGGCTCATACTTTAGCCGCTCAGACGACATCGTGACTTCCGGTAAGCTGGTAGCCATTACAGATACCGCGGTTGCCTTTACTGCCGGTTTAATGACGCTACCGGCAATCTTTGCCATCAATCCTGATACCAACCCCGCTGAATTAAGCGAGTCATCGGTTGGTATGATTTTCTCGTTCTTCCCGCAAATCTTTATGGAACTGGAAGCCAGCATTGGCTACGTGGCAGCAAGTGTCGCGGCATCAGTTTTCTTCTTATTGGCTTTTGTTGCCGCTATCACGTCGCTGGTTTCAATTTTGGAAGTACCAACCGCAGCTATTATTGAGCAACGTAAAACCAGCCGTAAAAAAGCGCTGTTATTTATGGTTATTGCGAATACCATTTTAACCATTATTGCCGCGACCTCGTTCGGGTTTATTCCGGCCTTTACTGAGTTTGTAGAGTACGCCGGCCAGCCTAAATCAGTGTTTGATCTCATTTATGATGTTTTTTATGACACTATTTTGCCACTTAACGGGCTGCTAATTTGTTTGTTTGTGTGGTTGCACTGGCGCAACAGCAATCTGGAACAAGAGTTAACTCATGGCAATCACAAATACCCGACAACCTTTTTGGCCAAGTACGTACGCGTATCAATTACCACATTTATTCCGCTGATTTTGGCGGTGGTCTTTGTCAATACGGTATTAGCTAAATTCTTTGGCCCTCAATACGCCATGTTTTAATGTTAGCAACAGGCTATCGCCAATTAATTTTTGCCACCCACATGAACAGCTGGCAGCAACTGCTGCCAGCTCCCACCGACCTTAGCTTAGTATTATCAGACAGTCCGTCACAGGGTGATGCTACGCTGTCCCGTTACCGTGATTATTTAGGCCACGAGTACCCGTGCGTTGTTATAGACTGCACCAATTCTATCCATGTTGATGCAATTGCAGCCTTAGCAGGCACGATTACAGCAGGCGGCTATCTGGTATTAGTCGGGAATCACCCAACGTCGGCTATATGGCAGCGATTTAAAAGCGCCTGGTCAGAATTGCAGCAGACACCTCAGGGACAACAGCCGCAAGCCTCCGAACTACCGGCGTTACCTACGCCGCAGCAGCGTACGTTAATCCAGGAGCTCAACAATACGGCTGCAGTGCATATTGTTACCGCCCCCCGCGGGCGAGGTAAAAGTCATGTTCTGGGTGCGGCTATTGCAGAGCTGTCAGAGCACCAGCCTGACCGCCGGGTTGTCGTAACCGCACCACGTAAAGCCAATGCACGTGTGTTACTTAACAAAGCTCCTAAGGTGCAATTTGTCGCCTGGGACAAACTGTTAAAAGAAAAAAAAGCTGATGCGCTACTGGTTATCGATGAAGCGGCGGGACTGCCCTTATGGGCTATCCAGCAACTTTGTAATGACTATACCCCGTGGTTAATGGCCACAACAGTGGAAGGCTACGAGGGCTGTGGTCGCGGCTTTGCGATTCATTTTTCGCAATGGGCATCTGAGCACTTGGCTAATGTGCAGCAACACGCTTTAGAGCAACCTATTCGCTGGCCCATTAATGACCCGCTGGAGCGCTGGTTACAGCAAACCCTGCTGCTAACAAAAGCTCCCGCTGACGCATCACGGAATGAGGGTCTGCTGACAACACAGGCACGCCACTTACCCGAAGCCGATCTGCATCAGGCATTTGAACTGCTACTTGAAGCGCATTACCAAAGCAGCCCCAACGATCTGGCCCTATTACTGGATGACAGCAGTCAATTTATCACCCTGCTTTATCAGGAGCAGCGTGTTATCGGCGTGTGTTGGCACGCATTGGAGGGGCCACTGCAAGACGATTTGTGCAAGCCCATTCTACAAGGCAAACGGCGCCCGCCGGGTAATTTGCTGCCACAAGCTATCGGCTATTATCTGCAACAACCGTGGGCGCTAAAAACACGCTGGTGCCGCATCACTCGCATTGCGGTACATCCGGATTTTCGCCGCCGCCATTATGCTTCGGCGTTGATCGCTGAGGTAAAGGCTTGGGCTAAGCATAATCAATGCGAAGCGCTGGGAACGAGTTTCGGGTATAGCCCGACATTAGCTAAATTTTGGCAACACAATAGTTTTACTGCGATTCGTACCAGCAATAAACGTGACAGGGTAAGTGCTCGCCATCAGCATATTCGGGCCTGCTGGCTGACTGACACTGCGCCGACGAATTGGCACCCATTACTTGATTACGCGCAGGCTGAATTACAATGGATAAACGGCACACCCGGCTGCTCACTATCCGCTAACCCGATAATTCAGCAAATCAAAAAGGCCGTTGCCAATGGTTATATGCCCGAAGCCGCCGCAGCCTTCGCCCTCAGCCAGGGTTAAGAAAAAGTAAAGATACTCAGAGGGCCTGCCCACTTCGTGCTAGTGTTAATAACAAGGCGTTAATTTAGAGAGAACTATGGTGAGTCAGTCATTTTATAAATTGTTTAGCCTATGTTTGCTAGCCAGTGTTATCGGCGGCTGCAGTGTATCCAAAGAGCCTGCTCCTGAGGCTGCTTATGAAAGCCTTGAATACCCCAACACACCTCGTTCGCAACAACAAGTAACGCTGCACGACCAGACCATTGCAACGCCTTATAAGTGGCTGGAGCAGTTAAACTCAGAACAAAGCCAACAGTGGGTGACGCAACAGCAATTGTTTTCGGGACAGCAATTAGCTTCACTAAGTGCAACCGATTTCATTAAAGAGCGATTAACCGAGTTATTCAACGTCGTTCAAATTAGCGCCCCTATTGAGCAGAACGGAAAAATCTTTTACCTGCGCAATGATGGTTTACAAAGCCAAGCAAGCCTTTACATGCAAACTGATTTAGACAGCCCCCCGATTAACGTGGTGGATGCAACTCAACTTGATAGCAGCGGACTAAAGGCAATAACCCGCTTTAGTGTATCGCCCAACGCCAATTACTTAGCCTATGCTGTCTCTGAAGTGGGTAGTGACTGGAGTGCCTGGTATATCAAAGACCTCCGCTCGGGAGAGGTATTGGATGAGGTCATCACCGGAACAAAATTTACCAACATAAGTTGGTACCCTGATAGCAAAGGTTTTTATTACAGCCGCTACCCCCGAACAGACGATGGTTATAATGAGCAAGTTTCGGTTGAAGTTTTTTACCACAAGCTCAACACCCCGGTTGATAATGATATTCAAGTAACTCCGGGCGGTTACCAACCGGGCGTCAATCCTTACCCACAAGTATCCAGCGACGGCGAATATTTATTGCTGCGGCTACAGCATGGTCCCAGCATTAATAATTTTTATATTCGCCCGCTTAAACAAACGACGGCTGAGTTCAAGCCAATACGATTAGCTGCTGGCGAACATCGCTACCTGGGTTCACGCGATAACCACCTTTATTTTTACAGTAGCCAGAAAGATGATACCGGTCAGATTGTCCGTGTTAGCAACGCTGAGTGGGACAATGCTGAGGTCATTATTGCATCGCAAAAGCTACCTTTGGCTGACGCCGCTATCGTTGGCGAGCAACTATTCGCGCACTACCTGCAAGATGCTCAATCACGGGTAATGACGTTTAATTTATCGGGCAACTACTTACGCGAGCTTGCGTTGCCGGGATTTGGTACCGTCGAGGGATTTGTAGGTGGGACCGATTCGTCACAAACATTCTTTAAATTTTCCAGTTATACCACGCCAGGTAATATCTATCGCTACAACGCCGACAATCAGCGCACAACGCTATGGCACCAATCACAGTTACCAGTAGACGACAGCCGTTATCAAACCGAACAGGTTTTTGTAGAAACCAGCCCGGGCATTAACGTTCCGGTTTTTCTGGTGCACAGCAAAAACGCCAAGCAAAAACGCAGAGGGCCGCTGTTATTGCACACTTATGGCGGTTTTGCACAAACCCTTACACCCCGTTATCAGCCTGAGTTTATGGCATGGCTGGAGATGGGCGGAAGCCTGGCCATAGCGAATGTCCGGGGTAGCGGCGTTTATGGCTCAGGCTGGCACCAAGCTGCCATTAAAAACAATAAACCCAATGCGATAAACGACTTTTTGGCTGTGGCTGACTGGCTGGTTAGCAATGACTATGCCGAAGCAAACAAGCTAGTTGCTTATGGAACAGGTCATGGCGGCATGCTGGTTACCGCTGCAATGCTAAAAAGACCATCGCGATTTAGTGTGGTCTTGGCCACAGCCGGCGTTTTCGATCTGCTGCGCTATCAATACGCCAATGCTAACGCACTCAGCTGGCAATCAGAGTTTGGTTTAAGCGACAACGCCGAAGAGTTTCAAACGCTGCGTTCTTATTCGCCGTTGCATAACGTCACATCGGGTACCTGTTATCCGGCGACTCTGCTGAGTACCGGAGCAGAAGACCAGCGGGTTGCGCCATGGCATAGCTTTAAATTGGCCGCAACATTACAACGCGCCCAGGGGTGCAAAAAACCGATCTTACTAGACGTAGATGACAACGCAGGTCACGGCAATAAAACGCCGGTTTGGCTGCAGATAGAACGCACCCACCGACAGTGGAGTTTTGCCTTTAACCAATTAAACGTCGATTGGCTCAAAAATTCCGAACAGCAATGATGCACTAGCAAAAATGTGCTATCTTTCGCGTCAATTATTGAGTTAACGAAGCGAACAGATTAAGGATTAAAATCATGTCAAAAGTTCTTGTCATTGGCGCCGGCGGTGTATCAAGCGTTGTGGTGCAAAAATGTGCCATGCTACCGCAAGTGTTCTCAGAAATTCATTTGGCTAGCCGCACCCTCGCTAAATGCGAAGCGCTGCAGGAAAAAGCCGGTAAAGACCGTGTTGTCGGTGTTTACCAGGTTGATGCAGACGACGCCGCCAAAGTAGCCGATTTGATCCGTCAGGTACAACCGTCGTTGGTAATCAATGTGGCTCTGCCATATCAGGACCTGCCGATTATGGATGCTTGTCTGGAGACCGGTGTACACTATTTGGATACCGCAAACTATGAGCCAAAAGACGAAGCGAAATTTGAGTACTCTTGGCAGTGGGCTTATCAGGAACGATTTAAAGAAAAAGGCCTGATGGCGCTACTTGGTGCTGGTTTTGATCCAGGCGTAACCAACGTATTTACTGCTTACGCTGCTAAACATTACTTTGACGAAGTACAGTACTTAGATATCGTCGACTGTAATGGCGGTGATCATGGACAAGCCTTTGCAACCAACTTTAATCCGGAAATCAACATTCGTGAAATCACTCAACGCGGCAAGTTCTGGGAGAACGGCGAGTGGCACGAAACGGACCCTATCAGCGTACGCAAAGATCTCGACTATCCGAACGTTGGTGTGCGTCCTTCGTACTTGCTATTCCACGAAGAGCTCGAGTCGCTGGTTAAACATTTCCCGACCTTAAAGCGTGCTCGCTTTTGGATGACCTTTGGCGATGAATACCTGACTCACCTGCGGGTTTTGGAAAATGTCGGCATGACTTCCATTCAACCGGTGCAGTTCCAGGGGCAGGATATTGTGCCACTTGAGTTCTTAAAAGCGGTATTGCCGAATCCGGGCTCATTAGCCGAGGGTTATACCGGTAAAACCTGTATCGGTACTTACGTAACCGGTATTAAAGATGGCCAGCAAAAAACCATCTTTATTTATAATAATTGCGACCATGCCGAGACCAATAAAGAAGTTGGCGCTCAGGCCGTGTCTTACACCACCGGCGTGCCGGCAATGATTGGTGCAGCGATGATGCTGGAAGGTCACTGGATGAAGCCCGGTGTCTGGAACATGGAGCAGTTTGATCCGGACGAGTTCATGAACCGCCTTAACCAACATGGCTTGCCATGGCACGTCACTGAATGTGATAAGCCTTTCGGTGCTTAATTTATGAATAAATACACGGCAGCCAATATTCCCTCACCTTGTTATGTATTGGACGAGGGGTTGTTACGCAATAACCTTGAACTCATGCAGCGGGTTCAGCAGCAAAGTGGCGCAGATATTATTTTAGCGCTTAAAGGTTTTGCTATGTGGTCGGCATTTCCGATCGTGCGCGAATACCTTAAAGGCTGCACCGCCAGCTCAGTGTGGGAAGCTCGCCTGGCGGCCGAGGAATTCGGCCGTGAAGTGCATGCCTATGCGCCTGCCTACAAGCAAGAGGATATCGACGCTTTATTGCCGCTGGTTAACCATATTTCGTTTAATAGCGTTGCCCAATGGCAGCGCTATCAGGAGCAAGCAGCTGCTGCGGGCGTATCTATGGGATTGCGGATAAATCCTGAACACCAGGAAGCGGAAACAGAGCTGTATGATCCCAGTGCGCCAGGATCGCGTCTTGGCGTTCGTGCCGACAGCCTCGAGGGCTTAGATCTTGATACTATCGAAGGTCTGCACGTGCACAATCTATGTGAATGTGATTCCTACGCACTTGAGCGCACGCTGGCTGCCGTAGAAAAACGCTTTGGCAATTTGCTGCATAAAGTTAAATGGTTGAACCTGGGTGGTGGACATCTGATGACTCGCCAAGGTTATGATGTCGAGCATTTAATCACGCAGTTAAAGCGACTGAAACAAACCTACGATGTACAGGTGATTCTGGAACCGGGCTCTGCAGTAGCCTGGCAAACCGGTCCGTTAATTTGTGAAGTGGTCGACATTGTTGAAAATGACGGAAAAATTGCGTTGTTAGACATTTCAGCCACGGCACACATGCCGGATGTACTGGAAATGCCTTATCGACCAGCTATTACTGGTGCGGGGCTTCCGACTGAGAAACCTTTTGCTTACCGTTTGGGCGGCAACAGTTGTCTAGCCGGCGATGTCATTGGTACTTACAGCTTCGACCAGCCCCTGGCGGTCGGTGATCGTTTAGTGTTTGAAGACATGATGCACTACACCATGGTCAAAACCAGTTTCTTTAATGGCGTACAACACCCTGCTATCGGCATTTTACGCGCCGATGGTAAGTTTGATTGTATTAGGCAATTCAGTTACCAGGACTTTCGTGACCGTCTTTCGTAACTGCCATTATTAACAGAACATGGGCTCGCCTACAGTGAGCGTTGGCGAGCCTTTTCTACCGCAGATGCCGGCATTAACTGCCCTAGCTGCTCTAATTGTTGTTGGATCTGTTGATGCTCTTCTTCGCCACCAGTAACCGCGTTATGTAACCAGTGATAAGCATGGGTAAAATCGTACGGACTACCCTCGCCGTTAAGCATAATGTTCGCAAACCGTTTTTGTGCAGGCAAGTAACCTAACGAAGCAGCCTCACGCAAATACAAAATCGCCCGGTCAACATCTTGTTGTACTAATGTCCCTTCGTGATAGTAGCGCCCTAACTGCTCTAAGGCCTGTATCAGCCCCTGGTCAGCAGCTGTTTGCATATAGAGAAGACCTAACTCCACATCACGTTCATAACAAATGCCCCAGGCCAGCATATCGCCGTATAAGAACTGGTAGGTCGGGCGCTGTTCAAGTTCAGCCTGCGCTTCAATATCCATAACTAACTGACAACGGTCAACAGTCTCTACTTGATACAAATGAGTATTATCGTCGAACATATCGACCAACTGTTCATCGCTGTATAACTGCACCGCTTCTAACTCGTCCTGCGGCTCACCACCATTTGCATCCTGCCATGCGAGTGCCGGACATGTCAGCGTAATCGTCGTTAGTAGGGTTAGCTTGCTCAGCCAAGATGCCATTGCACACTCCGGTAAGGTATTAATAGCTTAGTTATCGGCAGCAAATGCCAAACCCTTGAATACCAAATCGTCGATACGGGTATAGTTTATACTTTCTACAGCTTGCAACGATTTAACCAGTCGCTCCCCATCACCGCCGGTTACGATAATCGAGAACGGTTGCTGACTAAATATTTGCTCAGAGGCTTTAATTGCCTGAGAAATAGCCCCCACCAACGCATAATGTACACCAAAACTCATACCCTGCTGGGTATTAACGGCTGGTTCGCGATAACAGGACTCGGACAACAACGCGTTAAGATTGGCCGTACCTGAATGCAGCGACTGTTGCATTAACCGACGGCCCGGCACGATCCAGCCGCCTAAATGACGGCCATCGCTAACTAACCAGTCTATAGTTAAGGCAGTTCCCGCATCAATGATCAGCGCATTTTCCTGTTTTAACTGGTAATAACCAACTAAAGCAAACCAGCGATCCGCCCCCAGTTGCTGCCAACAGTCGTTATAGCCGTTAGTAACACCGCCCGCTTCGGCGGATGTTTTTAACCACTCAACCACGAGACCGCTTTGTGCCAGACGTTCACTAATTATCAGTCGATCGGCAGCTGTGCCCACACTACACCCAAACACCTTGGTGTCTGTGCCTAACGCCAGTTTTATGTCTTTTACCCACGTCGGATCAATTGTTACTGCTAAGTCCGCATTAACCACTTTAACGTCGTGACGCAATTCACCCTTATTGTAAACGGCGAATTTTGTTCGGGTATTACCGTTATCAATAAGTAACATCTGTTGCCCTTAATGAGATCTCTCCACCAAAATAACGTACCGTATTACCGTTAGTTTCTAATAGTACTGCGCCATTTTCATCGATCCCGCGGCAAATTCCGATAACTGAGCGTTGGCCCATGGTCAATGTAACCGCTTTATTGAAGTAAACGTCGTAGCGTGGCCATTGCTGCCGTGTCCACTGTAATCCATTGTTATCAAACTCGTTCAAACCAGCAACGACTTCACGATAAATACACCCACTAATAACATTACGGGAGACAGGCTTGCTTAACTGCGACCGAAGATCGGTCCAACGTTGGTCGATTTGACTGCCGGTCGACTCAGGCATAGCCAGGTTCAGTCCAATGCCTATAATGCTGTTTGCACTGCCATCAGTATTAGATTCCAATTCAACCAGAATTCCGGCGACCTTTTGATTGTCGATATAGACATCATTGGGCCACTTTACACCGGCATTACTCACTCCCAGCTGTTCCAGTGCTTTTACTAGCGACAAGCCAGCGACCAGGCTTAGCCCCATAGCGCCGTTAATACCCTCTGCAATAGGCCAGTAAAAACTAATATATAAGTTACAGCCAAAAGGTGAAAACCAGCGTTTCCCTCTACGGCCACGGCCTTGGGTTTGTGCTTCGGCTATAACTGCATAGCCCGCCGGCAATGAGCCCTGCGTTAATAAATCTCTTAAACTATCATTGCTCGATGTAACCACTGACTCGACCAGGATATTTTGGTCATTTACCTGTGCTGCCTTGCAAATAGCTTGCTGATCAAGCAGTTCCAACGGCGTAGCGAGTTTATAGCCTTTACCGTGGACCGAATATATATCAACACCGAGCTCGAGCAGTTTATTGATATGTTGATTAATCGCCGCACGTGATACACCCAGCGTGGAGCCTAATGCTTCACCCGAATGAAACTCACCATCATTTAAACAGTTAAGTAATTGATTGACGCGACTATTCACTACTGTTTGCTCCGACGTCTGGTAACCGCATTAAGCCCTGTTTACCGATTAATCGTACTTCAGGTTCTAATAATACCTTATAGCGGTGTAACACCGCTGCGCGAATTTGCTGACATAACTCGACTAACTGCGACCCCGTTCCATTGCCCAGATTAACAAGCACTAACGCCTGTTTATCGTGAACTGCGATGTCACCGCAACGCCTTCCCTTAAAACCTAGTTGATCGATCATCCAGCCTGCAGCGATTTTATTTCCTGCGGCTGCCGGGAAAGTGGGGATATCCGGAGCAATTTGTTTTATTTCATCTAGTAGCGATGACGAAACCACTGGGTTTTTAAAAAAGCTACCGGCATTAGGAGTTATCGCAGGATTTGGCAGTTTTTGGTTTCTTATATCGATTACCTTTTGATAAATTGTCTGTGCATCGACCGTGCTAGCGTTTAAAGATTGCAGAGGTCCGTACTCGAGCACGGGCGACCACTGTTTTGGGAGAAAAAAGGTAACGTGCGTTATTAAATAACGATTGGGATGACGTTTGAATAAACTATCGCGGTAGCCAAATCCACACTCATGATTAAGCAAAATTTCTGTGGCATGACTGGCTAGCGAGTAGCACTCTACACTGACAATAAAGTCGGATACTTCACGACCATACGCCCCTATATTTTGCACAGGAGCTGCGCCTACTGTTCCCGGAATTAATGCCAGGTTTTCGAGGCCGTTAATATTTTTTTTGCAGCAATAAGTGACAAGATCATGCCAGTTTTCGCTCGCGCCAACACGAATCTGATAGCCATCTTCGAGCTCGGAAATCTCAATACCGGTAAACCGGGGGGATACGATGGTTCCCGGGTAATATTCCACAAAAAGGGTATTGGTGCCACCGGCAAGTATTAAGTACTCGTCAAGTTGATCTAATCGATGTAGATCCTTTTCGCTGCTTATTTGCAGCTGTTCTTTGGCGCAGGAGTGCAGTCGAAAACTATGGCGTTCGGTAAGGTCAAAAGGCATGCTGGATCCCAGAATTAAACTCAAAAGGATTGTACCAGCCCTTCACTCAACCGCAAAATAAAGCAAATGGCTGAGCGATAGGTATAAAAAAACCCCAGCCGATTGGCTGGGGTTGTTTTATTTGAAGTCTGGCGGTGTCCTACTCTCACATGGGGAAGCCCCACACTACCATCGGCGCTGGTATGTTTCACTGCTGGGTTCGGAATGGAGCCAGGTGGTGCCATACCGCTATGGCCGCCAGACAAAAACTGTTGTAACAACTGAAAGGCTGATTGTGATGCCACTCTTGTCGCGTCAGGACGCGACCTACCTTGGTAAAGGTTATCAACTTGTGCTTAACGACACCAAACACCTTGGGTGTTGTATGGTTAAGTCTCACGGGCAATTAGTACGGGTTAGCTCAACGCATTACTACGCTTCCACATCCCGCCTATCAACGTTGTCGTCTTCAACAACCCTTCAGAGCACTTAAAGTGCTAGTGAGAGCTTATCTTGAGGCTCGCTTCCCGCTTAGATGCTTTCAGCGGTTATCGATTCCGAACGTAGCTACCGGGCAGTGCCATTGGCATGACAACCCGAACACCAGCGGTTCGTCCACTCCGGTCCTCTCGTACAAGGAGCAGCCCCTCTCAACTCTCAAACGCACACGGCAGATAGGGACCGAAATGTCTCACGACGTTCTAAACCCAGCTCGCGAACCAATTTAAATGGCGAACAGCCATACCCATGGTACCGACTTCAGCCCCACGATGTGATGAGCCGACATCGAGGTGCCAAACACCGCCGTCGATATGAACTCTTGGGCGGTATCAGCCTGTTATCCCCGGGTACCTTTTATCCGTTGAGCGATGGCCCTTCCATACAGAACCACCGGATCACTATGACCTACTTTCGTACCTGCTCGACGTGTATGTCTCGCAGTTAAGCTGGCTTATGCCGTACGATGTCCGACCGTACTTAGCCAACCTTCGTGCTCCTCCGTTACTCTTTGGGAGGAGACCGCCCCAGTCAAACTACCCACCAGGCACTGTCCACAATCCCGATAAGGGACCAATGTTAGAACATCAAACATACAAGGGTGGTATTTCAAGGACGGCTCCACACAATCTAGCGACTGTGCTTCAAAGCCTCCCACCTATCCTACACATGTAGGTTCAATGTTCAGTGCCAAGCTGTAGTAAAGGTGGTTCACGGGGTCTTTCCGTCTAGCCGCGGGGACACAGCATCTTCACTGCGATTTCAATTTCACTGAGTCTCGGGTGGAGACAGCGTGGCCATGGTTACACCATTCGTGCAGGTCGGAACTTACCCGACAAGGAATTTCGCTACCTTAGGACCGTTATAGTTACGGCCGCCGTTTACCGGGGCTTCGATCAAGAGCTTCGTCCGAAGACTAACCCCATCAATTAACCTTCCGGCACCGGGCAGGTGTCACACCGTATACGTCCACTTTCGTGTTAGCAGAGTGCTGTGTTTTTAATAAACAGTCCCAGCCACCTGGTCACTGCGACCGCCAACAGCTTACGACGCGAAGTCTTCACCGTCAGCGGCGTACCTTCTCCCGAAGTTACGGTACTATTTTGCCTAGTTCCTTCACCCGAGTTCTCTCAAGCGCCTTAGTATTCTCTACCTGACCACCTGTGTCGGTTTCGGGTACGGTCGATGTCTATCTGAAGCTTAGAGGCTTTTCCCGGAAGCATGGCACCAACAGCTTCGCACCCTTAGGTGCTCGTCTCGTGTCTCGGCCTTAAGATGGTCCGGATTTACCTAAACCATCAGCCTACGCACTTTCACCAGGACTACCAACGCCTGGCCTGCCTAGCCTTCTCCGTCCCCCCATCGCAATATACATCGGTACAGGAATATTAACCTGTTTCCCATCGACTACGCGTTTCCGCCTCGCCTTAGGGGCCGACTTACCCTACCCTGATTAGCATGGGATAGGAAACCTTGGTCTTCCGGCGTGCGGGTTTTTCACCCGCATTATCGTTACTCATGTCAGCATTCGCACTTCTGATACGTCCAGCATGCTTCTCAACACACCTTCATCCGCTTACAGAACGCTCCCCTACCCAGCACATAAATGCGCTGCCGCAGCTTCGGTGTATGGCTTAGCCCCGTTACATCTTCCGCGCAGGCCGACTCGACTAGTGAGCTATTACGCTTTCTTTAAAGGATGGCTGCTTCTAAGCCAACCTCCTAGCTGTCTGTGCCTTCCCACATCGTTTCCCACTGAGCCATAACTTTGGGACCTTAGCTGGCGGTCTGGGTTGTTTCCCTCTCCACGACGGACGTTAGCACCCGCCGTGTGTCTCCCGGATAGTACTCTGCGGTATTCGGAGTTTGCATGGGGTTGGTAAGTCGGGATGACCCCCTAGCCCAAACAGTGCTCTACCCCCGCAGGTATTCGTCCGAGGCTCTACCTAAATAGATTTCGGGGAGAACCAGCTATCTCCGGGCTTGATTAGCCTTTCACTCCTAGCCACAAGTCATCCCCTAATTTTTCAACATTAGTGGGTTCGGTCCTCCAGTTGATGTTACTCAACCTTCAACCTGCTCATGGTTAGATCGCCCGGTTTCGGGTCTATACCCTGCAACTAAACGCCCAGTTAAGACTCGGTTTCCCTACGGCTACCCTATACGGTTAACCTTGCTACAAAATATAAGTCGCTGACCCATTATACAAAAGGTACGCAGTCACGGAACAAGTCGGCTCCTACTGCTTGTACGTACACGGTTTCAGGTTCTATTTCACTCCCCTCGCCGGGGTTCTTTTCGCCTTTCCCTCACGGTACTGGTTCACTCTCGGTCAGTTGGGAGTATTTAGCCTTGGAGGATGGTCCCCCCATGTTCAGTCAGGATATCACGTGTCCCGACCTACTCGTTTTCACATTTCATGCACCTTCACATACCGGGCTATCACCGTCTATGGCTCTGCTTCCCAACAGATTCTGTTAGCACATGTAACGCTTAAGGGCTGCTTCCCGTTCGCTCGCCGCTACTAGGGAAATCTCGGTTGATTTCTTTTCCTCCGGGTACTTAGATGTTTCAGTTCTCCGGGTTCGCTTCCTGGCACCTATGTATTCAGTGCCGGATACTCTGTAAACAGAGTGGGTTTCCCCATTCGGAAATCCATGACTGATAATGGCTCTTACTGCCTCGTCATGGCTTATCGCAAGTTAGTACGTCCTTCATCGCCTCCAACTGCCTAGGCATCCACCGTGTACGCTTAGTCACTTAACCATACAACCCGAAGGTGTCTGGACTACATGACCAAGATTGTTTGTTCTCGCTGTACACAAGTTCGATACGCCTCTACTACCAAAAGGTTCAAGTAGAGTGGCATTTCAAATCTTTTTACAATCAGCTTTCCAAGTTGTTAAAGAGCATGTAACGCAAAGTTACCGGTAAGAAGCCTTTTTAAGCTGCTTAACGCTAACATCGCATCTTGCGTCAGGACGCAAGCTACATTAAAGAGAAGAAGTGGTGGAGCCAAGCGGGATCGAACCGCTGACCTCCTGCGTGCAAGGCAGGCGCTCTCCCAGCTGAGCTATGGCCCCACAGACCGCAGGTCTGTCGGCGTGTCCGACACAACCCGAAAAGGGAATTTCAAGCTGTGGCAAGGCCGCAAGGAGGAAGCATACACCAGTATGCGACGACGCAGCAACGCAGTCCACAGCGCAGAAATGGTGGGTCTGAGTAGACTTGAACTACCGACCTCACCCTTATCAGGGGTGCGCTCTAACCAGCTGAGCTACAGACCCAGTAACCTTCAGCAATGTCGCGCAAAATGCGCGACCTACCGAATTCTTCTCTCTGTATCTATCAAACCAAACAATCTGTGTGAGCACTCACGTCCGATAAGCTTAATGTAAGGAGGTGATCCAGCCGCAGGTTCCCCTACGGCTACCTTGTTACGACTTCACCCCAGTCATGAACCACACCGTGGTGATCGTTCTCCCGAAGGTTAAACTAACCACTTCTGGTGCAGCCCACTCCCATGGTGTGACGGGCGGTGTGTACACGGGAACGTATTCACCGTGGCATTCTGATCCACGATTACTAGCGATTCCGACTTCATGGAGTCGAGTTGCAGACTCCAATCCGGACTACGACGCACTTTATGAGATTCGCTTACCTTCGCAGGTTCGCTGCCCTTCCCTTTGTACCGACCATTGTAGCACGTGTGTAGCCCTACTCGTAAGGGCCATGATGACTTGACGTCGTCCCCACCTTCCTCCGGTTTATCACCGGCAGTCTCCCTAAAGTTCCCACCATTACGTGCTGGCAACTAAGGATAAGGGTTGCGCTCGTTGCGGGACTTAACCCAACATCTCACAACACGAGCTGACGACAGCCATGCAGCACCTGTCTCAGTGTTCCCGAAGGCACTAATCCATCTCTGGAAAATTCACTGGATGTCAAGGGATGGTAAGGTTCTTCGCGTTGCATCGAATTAAACCACATGCTCCACCGCTTGTGCGGGCCCCCGTCAATTCATTTGAGTTTTAACCTTGCGGCCGTACTCCCCAGGCGGTCAACTTAGTGCGTTAGCTGCGTTACTCACGTCTTAAAGACACGAACAACTAGTTGACATCGTTTACGGCGTGGACTACCAGGGTATCTAATCCTGTTTGCTCCCCACGCTTTCGTACCTCAGCGTCAGTCTCTGACCAGGTGGCCGCCTTCGCCACCGGTATTCCTTCCAATATCTACGCATTTCACCGCTACACTGGAAATTCTACCACCCTCTTCAGGACTCTAGCGTGCCAGTTCAAAATGCCATTCCCAGGTTGAGCCCGGGGCTTTCACATCTTGCTTAACACACCGCCTACGTACGCTTTACGCCCAGTAATTCCGATTAACGCTTGCACCCTCCGTATTACCGCGGCTGCTGGCACGGAGTTAGCCGGTGCTTCTTCTGTGGCTAACGTCAACTGTAACCGCTATTAACGATTACCCTTTCCTCACCACTGAAAGTGCTTTACAACCCGAAGGCCTTCTTCACACACGCGGCATGGCTGGATCAGGGTTGCCCCCATTGTCCAATATTCCCCACTGCTGCCTCCCGTAGGAGTCTGGGCCGTGTCTCAGTCCCAGTGTGGCTGATCATCCTCTCAGAACAGCTAGGGATCGTCGCCTTGGTGAGCCTTTACCTCACCAACTAGCTAATCCCGCTTGGGCCCATCTCTAGGTGTGAGGCCCGAAGGTCCCCCACTTTGGTCCGTAGACATTATGCGGTATTAGCCACCGTTTCCAGTGGTTGTCCCCCGCCTAGAGGCAAGTTCCCAAGTATTACTCACCCGTCCGCCGCTCGTCAGCAAAGAAGCAAGCTTCTCTCTGTTACCGCTCGACTTGCATGTGTTAGGCCTGCCGCCAGCGTTCAATCTGAGCCATGATCAAACTCTTCAATTAAAAGTAGTTCAATCAACTCAATGAATTACGCGTTTTTGCTTGGCTTCTTTCGAAACCTTGCTGAACACTCATTCAAAAGTTGCAATACATATTTCGTTTTGCTTAACTTCTGCAAGTGCCCACACAGTTTGCTTGGCTTGATATATTGTTAAAGAGCGTTGCTTCTTTCCGAAGCAGGGAGGCGTATTTTACATCCCTTTTCGTTATCGTCAAGTGCTTTTTTCAGCTTTTTGATAACGCCGTTGTCAGCGTTTGGCGCTTGCCTTTTCTCCCTGACAACGGCGGCGAATTATAGCGATCTTATTTGCCCTTGCAAGACCTTTTTAATAAAAAACAACTAACTGGTCAGTTACTAACCAAATCAGTCGTTTTTGCTGCTTTTTTCATCGCTTTGCTGGCTTTCTTCCCGTTTTCCCGCTTTGGCATCAAAGTCAGCATCATCGGCATCGTTGTCGCCGACCACATGTTCCAGCTTTAACCGCTTCACATTTTTAATCGTTAATACCGGCCCGGACAACGCATACAGGAAGAAGATGGCAAACAATACCAACGACGGTTGGGTCGCCACAATAACAAAGGCCAGTACGATAACCAGTATAACGACAAACGACACGCGGCCTTTCCAATCGACATCTTTAAAAGAATGGTAACGAAAGTTAGTTACCATCAATAAGCCGGCCGCAATAGTGACTAAGGCAGCAAAGCTACCAATATCGGCACCGTCAATGCCGTACTCAGTCCCTACCCATACCAATCCGGCAACAACTGCCGCAGCACTTGGAATAGCCAGTCCCTGAAAGTAACGCTTATCTGCACTACCCAGGTTAGTATTAAACCGAGCTAGCCTTAATGCGCCACCGGCAACAAAGATAAACGCAGCTAACCAGCCCAATTTACCCAAATCAGCCAGGGCGTAGTTATACATAACCAGCGCCGGTGCCATACCAAAGGAAACAATATCCGCCATGCTGTCATATTCAGCACCAAAATCACTTTCGGTGTTGGTCATACGAGCAACCCGGCCGTCGACACCATCAAATACCATCGCAATAAAAATGGCGACGGCAGCCTCGATATAACGTTCATTCATAGACGCTACGATCGCATAAAAGCCCGAAAACAAGCCTGCGGTGGTAAATAAGTTTGGCAATAAATAAATACCGCGGCGTTTATTACTGTCTGTAGCCATGCAGAGGTGTCCTTCGTGTTGAATAGATAATAGTGCTTACCAGAATAAGTCTAGCACAGTCATTCAGTTGGAAAACAGCGCGCTTGAAAATTGCCTGATAAAAGAAAACCCGCAACAAGTGCGGGTTTGTTAGTAACAGTTTAACAGCATTTACGCTATGACTAATTGGTCACCTTGCATCGACACATGGATGGTCTGCCCAGGTTTCAAATCACCAGCCAGAATTTTCTGTGCCAACGGATTTTCAAGCTCGTGCTGTATCGCTCGTTTAAGTGGTCGCGCCCCGAACACAGGGTCAAAACCAGTTTTCGCCAGATGGTCAAGCGCTTCTTCTGACAGTTCAATAGCATAATCACGCTCTTCCAGTCGTTTATATAATAACTGTAACTGTGCCTGAGCAATGGAGCGGATTTCGCTTTGTCCGAGTGGGTGGAACACCACAGTCTCATCGACCCGGTTAATGAACTCAGGCCGGAAGTGATGCGCCAGCACGTCCATCACCATCGCCTTCATTTGCTCGTAACTATTATCCTTCGCGTGCTCCTGAATCAAATCCGAGCCCAGGTTAGATGTCATAATAATAACCGTATTTTTAAAGTCGACCGTGCGACCCTGGCCGTCAGTTAGGCGTCCGTCATCTAATACCTGTAACAGAATATTGAAAACATCCGGGTGCGCCTTTTCGACCTCGTCCAGCAAAATAACCGAGTACGGTTTACGCCGCACCGCTTCGGTCAAATAGCCGCCCTCTTCATAACCAACGTAACCCGGAGGTGCGCCGACTAATCGTGATACCGAGTGTTTCTCCATGAACTCCGACATATCAATGCGCACCATGGCATCATCGGTGTCGAACAAGAAGTTTGCCAGGGCTTTAGAAAGCTCAGTCTTACCAACCCCTGTTGGCCCAAGGAACAAGAATGAGCCAATCGGCCGATTCGGATCGCCTAAGCCTGCGCGAGAGCGTCGAATAGCATTAGCTACTGCATCCACAGCTTCGTTCTGGCCAACTACACGTTTGTGTAGATTCTCTTCCATTTTGACCAGTTTCTCGCGTTCGCCTTCCAGCATCTTACTTACCGGAATGCCAGTCCAGCGCGACAGTACGTCAGCAATTTCCTCGTCACTGACACGGTTTTTCAGCAGACTCATGTCCTGCATTTCCGCCTGCAACGCAAGATCCAGCTGCCGCTCTAATTCAGGAATACGACCGTACTGGAGTTCCGACATACGATTAAGATCGCCAGCGCGACGGGCAATATCAATATCAGTTCGAGCCTGATCCAATTGCGCCTTAATATGTTGAGTTCCCTGCACAGCAGCTTTTTCTGAGTTCCAGACTTCTTCCAGCTCTTGGTATTTACGCTCTAGCTCGTCCAGCTCCTCATGCAAGGTATCTAACCGTTTCTTAGAGGCGTCGTCTTTTTCCTTCTGCAACGCCTGACGCTCCAGTTTTAACTGGATAATGCGGCGCTCCAGTCGATCCAGCTCTTCCGGCTTAGAGTCAATTTGCATGCGGATACTTGAGGCCGCTTCGTCAATCAAGTCAATAGCCTTGTCCGGCAGTTTACGATCGCTAATATAACGGTGCGACAAAGACGCCGCCGCGACGATAGCCGGGTCAGTAATCTCCACCGAATGATGAATTTCGTAACGTTCTTTCAAACCACGCAAAATAGCGATGGTGTCTTCTACCGTAGGCTCATCCACCAAAACCTTTTGGAAGCGACGTTCAAGTGCAGCGTCCTTTTCGATGTACTGGCGGTATTCATCCAGTGTGGTAGCGCCAACACAATGAAGCTCACCGCGAGCGAGCGCAGGCTTAAGCATGTTTCCTGCATCCATCGCACCGTCTGCTTTGCCCGCACCAACCATAGTATGTAGTTCATCGATGAACAGAATGATACGGCCTTCTTCTTTGGATAGCTCAGTTAACACCGCTTTTAATCGTTCTTCGAATTCACCGCGATATTTTGCGCCGGCCAGCAGCGCACCTAAGTCCAGCGATAAGACACGTTTGTGTTTAAGTCCCTCAGGTACTTCACCATTGATAATACGTTGCGCCAGTCCTTCAACGATGGCAGTTTTACCGACGCCGGGATCACCAATCAGCACCGGGTTGTTTTTGGTACGACGTTGTAACACCTGAATCGTCCGGCGAATCTCTTCGTCACGGCCAATGACCGGATCAAGTTTGCCCTGCTCTGCGCGTTCAGTCAGGTCGATGGTATATTTGTCGAGCGCCTGACGCTTCTCTTCAGCATTAGGGTCATCAACACTTTGACCATCGCGCACATCATTAATCGCTTTTTCCAGCTTTTGTTGCGTGATGCCCTGTTTTTTGAAAAGCTCGCCCAGCGCCCCTTTGTCTTCGGTCGCTGCTAACAAAAACAACTCTGAAGAAATATAACTATCGTTGCGTTTTTGTGCGTATTTATCACATAGGTTTAGCAGCCGCACGGTGCTTTGTGAGATCTGTACGTCACCGCTGGTCCCTTCGACTTGCGGTAATGTATCCAGCGCTTTTGCCAGACTCGAGCGGAATTGCGGGATATCTGCGCCGATCATGGTAAACAGGGGGCGTACGGCACCACCATCCTGATCCAACATTGCCTGCATCAAATGCACAGGTTCAATAAACTGATGATCACGACCAACAGCCAACGATTGCGCATCCGCAATTGCCATCTGAAATTTGCTAGTGAATTTATCGTGTCGCATAAGTACTTCCTTAAAATCTGTTGCGTTAACAAAAATGTGGGTACTTTTTAAACTATTTCAAGTCAACAGTTAACGTTTTCGCCAAATAATTGACGCAAATCGTCCTTTGTCTTTACATTTTCGGTGGGAATAGAACAAATCAGTCGAACAGGCGGTGCATTGACCGCTTTGCTGTAGGTGATTAATACCAGCCAGTTGCGCTTGTTGTTGTGCTAGTCCCGCTAAGTCACATAGCCACCGCGGCGAACCATCGTCTGCAGCAGCTCCTTCCGTAAAATGATCGGCTGCAACCTTGCCCGACGCACTAAACGCGTCAACTACATCAGCACCAACTTCAAAGCATCGTTGGCATATCGCCGGACCAATAAACAAGCGTAAACTTTCCGGTGGCGCACTGAACTGTCGTATCGCATGAGTCAGAATGCCTGCGGCCAGTCCTCTCCAGCCGGCATGCACCGCAGCAATCTGCTGGCCATCCTCTGAGCATATCAATAAGGGCAGGCAATCAGCGGTCAACACGGCACAACTAGCGATTCGATTAGCGTAAACGCCGTCGCTGGGTCTTTGAATCGTTGGATATTTGCTTACCGCAGCGGTGTGTTGCTGAGTTAAAAAATTTATCGCAACCGGTAGCTGCAACTGTCGGTGTAATCGACGCCGACGCAATAACACCTGCGCCGGATCATCACCAACGTGTGCGGCTAAATTACCCCACGCCCGGGTGGTAATCGCCACCCCGACGTTATCGGGCAATAACCAATCAGGCGTTATTATGGAGCCGGGCATCATCACGCATGGCATCCAGCAACAGTTCAAAATCTTTGGGTCGTGGCGCCTCAAAGGTCATCCACTCACCGTTTACCGGGTGGTGCAACGACAGCTGCGCGGCATGCAGCGCCTGACGACTAAAGCCTCGCAGCGCAGCTAGAAACTCGTCAGACGCTTGTTTTGGCGGCCTTGGACGTCCGCCATAAGTCAAATCACCAACAAGCGGATGGCGGATATGCGCCATATGCACGCGAATTTGATGAGTTCGGCCCGTTTCTAACCTTAGCCGCAACAGCGTGTGGGCACGCAACCGTTCCATTACACGATAATGGGTAACGGCCGGTTTACCGCTGGCGACCACGGCCATGTGTGTACGCTTGGTCGGGTGACGACCAATCGGCTCGTCCACCATACCACCTGCGGTCATAACGCCGTTACAAATAGCTTCGTATTCACGACGGATTTCACGCTTTTGCATCATATCAACAAGCTGAGTCTGAGCAGGCACTGTTTTAGCCACTACCATCAAGCCTGTTGTATCTTTATCGAGGCGGTGAATAATGCCGGCTCGCGGTACTTGGTCGATTTTCGGGTAGTGATGCAATAAACCATTGAGCAACGTGCTATCGGGCGCACCCGCACCGGGGTGAACGACGAGTCCAGCGGGTTTATTAATAACGATAATGTCATCGTCTTCATAGACAATCGACAATTCAATAGGTTGCGCCTGATGACGTTCTTCTGATTCAAGTTCGGCGTCAATTGCCACCAATGCCCCGAGTTCGAGTTTTTCACGCGGTTTAGTCACTATCTCGGCATCAACAGATACCTGTCCAGCTGTAATCCAGCTTTTCATTCGCGAACGTGAATAGTCCGGGAACAACTCAGCAAGTGCCTGGTCTAATCGTTTTCCAGCAAGTTCTTCCGGGACGATGGCTTCAAGTTGAATGGTTTCGCTCATAAATTTGGTTTTTGCTGTGAAAGCCCTTTGTGCTGCGTTAGAATGCCTAACAAGTAAATTCTGTGCTAGTGTAACCGCTCAAGCGGTCAAATGCACTGTAATGTAACATTTTGAGGTTTTATGAAAGGTCGTATTTTTTTAGCGTCTGCACTGTTAAGTCTATCATTAGCAGGCTGTTCAAGTAATTCAGAGCAATCCAGCGAAGATTTAAAATATTCGCAGGTAGAGTTAATGTATGAGCAAGCGCAAGAACAACTCGAGATGGGTAACCTCAACCTGGCTCAGGAACAACTGAGTACACTGAACTCTCGGTATCCATTTGGGCCTTTCGCTGATCAGGTGCAATTAGATCTAATCTATGTGCACTACAAACTTGATAACACTGACGAAGCGTTGGCGGCTATTGACCGGTTTATTAGTTTGAACCCCAACCACAAAGACGTTGACTATGCATTGTACATGCGTGGTCTGGTCAACCAACGTGCAGAATATAATGCCATTCACGAGCTAGCCGGCATTGATCGTTCCGATCGTGATTCGACCATGGCTAAGGAAGCCTTTAAAGACTTTGCCGAACTCCTGCGCAAATTCCCCGATAGCAAATACTCTGCGGACGCCAAGCAACGGATGATAGGTTTGAAAAGTCGCCTGGCCAAAAAAGAGCTGGCTGTTGCACAATATTATATGGAACGTCAGGCCTACTTAGCCGCCGCCAACCGCGGCCGTTATGTGGTAGAGCATTTTAGTGATACCCCGGAAGCCGAGAATGCGCTGGCGGTTATGGTTGAAAGCTACGAACAATTAGGTTTAGAAGAATTAAAAGCTGATGCGCTTGCCGTGTTGCGGGCTAATTACCCCAATAACAACCTGATCGATTAATGACAGGGCGGTCGTGCCAAGGCACGACCGCTATTTATACCGCCTGCTCGTTTTCCTCGCCAGTGCGGATCCGGATAACACGCTCTATATCCGAAATAAAAATCTTTCCATCGCCAATTTTGCCAGTTTGCGCTGTTTCCATGATGGCTTCAATACACCGCTCAACGTCATCGTCAGCGACCACCACTTCAAGTTTTACCTTGGGCAGGAAGTCCACCATGTATTCCGCACCACGGTATAGTTCAGTGTGTCCCTTCTGGCGACCAAAACCTTTTACTTCAGAAACTGTCATACCCGCAATACCAACTTCCGACAACGCTTCGCGTACATCATCCAGTTTGAAGGGCTTTATAATGGCTTCAACTTTTTTCATTTAACAGCTCCCGTCTACAATTGACGCTGAATTTCGTGGCGATAATGACTGGTTATTGGGTACCGTCGATCTTTACCGAAGTTGCGCGAAGTGATTTTAGGTCCAACAGCTGATTGACGGCGTTTATACTCGTTAAGATCGACCAGTTTAACCACCCGCCGTACGTCCGCCTCAGCAAAACCTGCTGCAACAATTTCTGGCAATGACCAGTCCTGCTCTACATACAATGCCAGAATGCGATCTAAATCGCTATAGTCCGGCAATGAATCGGTGTCTACTTGATCAGGCGCCAATTCCGCTGAAGGGGGACGCGTAATAACCCGTTCCGGAATCGCCGGCGAACGGCTATTGCGGAACTTAGCCAGCTCGAACACCAATTGTTTAGGCACATCTTTGATTGGCGCAAAGCCGCCACACATATCACCGTAAAGCGTGGCATAGCCGACAGCGACTTCACTTTTATTACCGGTAGTCAGCACCAACGCACCGGACTTGTTCGACAACGCCATTAACAACACGCCGCGACAACGTGACTGCAAGTTCTCTTCTGTCGTATCAGTCGCCGTGTTCTCAAAAAACGGTTGCAACTGCCCCATAAAGGCATCAAACATGGGTTCAATCGGTACCACGTCATAACGCACGCCCGCATCGGTTGCCTGCTGCTCAGCATCTTCAAGGCTCATACTTGAAGTATATTTAAACGGCATCATCACCGCCTGCACTCTTTCCGCGCCAAGTGCGTCAACTGCAAGAGCCAGGGTTAAGGCCGAATCAATACCTCCCGATAAACCCAGAATCACGTTGTTGAAGCCGTTTTTATTAACATAGTCACGCAGCGCCAGCACCAGCGCATCATAAACTTCACTCATATCGGTTTGCAGTTCTTCTGTCGCTGCCGTGCGTGGTTTAAAGTCCGTGCAAACAGGCTCATCAGCCAGAAAAACCGTCGCAACAGCCGGTTCACAATGAGGTAGTTCGGCAACCAATTCTCCGGCCGCACTGAGCACCAGCGAATGGCCATCAAAAATTAACTCATCCTGGGCGCCGCAGTTGTTAAGATAAATGAATGGTTTGCCAATTTCAGCAACGCGCTGTCGCAAAACACCAAGCCGCTGTTGGTGCTTATCAATTTGGTAGGGTGACGCGTTCACCGACAAGATCGCATCAACCTCGTCGTCCAACAGTTGTTGAAGCGGCTGCGGGTGCCATAAATCTTCGCAGATCATTAAACCAATTCGTTTTCCCTGCCACTCGAACACTTCCGATTTATGCCCCGGCACAAAATAACGTTGCTCGTCAAAAACGCCGTTATTGGGTAAACGCTGTTTATGGTAGCGCTGCAGACACTCGCCGCGGTGCAACACCGACAGCGAATTAAACAGTTGCTCACCCACGCGGCTTGGATGGCCGACCATGACCACACAGTCAGAAGCCGCCGCGCTGATTTGCTCAACCGCGTTGTCGACAGCGCGCTGATGATCCTCGCGCAATAGTAAGTCTTCCGGTGGATAGCCAGTTATAGCCAACTCAGGAAAAACAATAATATCGTGCGCAGCACTTTGTTCGCGTATGGTTTTTAAAATGACGGCCGTGTTGCCGTCGATGGCACCCACCGTAAAATCTAATTGTGCTAAACAAATCGACAGCTGCGACATAACGACTTTCCGCTAATTCAGTAAAATAATGGAGGCGAATAATATAGCAGCTGCTTAAGTTGCGCAAACAGCAGGCAAGTTTACAGCAACAACTAATACTTCAGGTCATCAGGTATGGGTAAATCAGAAGCCGGTTTATTCGGTCGCTTAGCTTTACCTTTGCGGTGCATTTTTAACTGGTAAACATAGGCAAGCACCTGCGCTACAGCAACAAACAGCCCTTGCGGAATTTCCTGCTCGAGTTCGGTGGTGTGGTAAACAGAGCGCGCCAGCGCGGGTGATTGCACCAGCGGAATATCATATTCTAATGCAATTTCACGGATTTTCGCCGCCGTTTCGTCTGTTCCCTTAGCCAACAGTACCGGGGCTTTTCCGCCTTTATCGTCATATTTAATGGCTACCGCATAATGGGTCGGGTTAGTAACGACGACATCTGCTTTTGGCACTTCCTGCATCATGCGGCGATTGGCCATTTCCATTTGTAAACGACGGATACGGCCTTTAACTTCGGGGCTACCCTCGCTGTCCTTATGTTCGTCCTTGACCTCTTGCTTGGTCATTTTTAAGTCTTTTTGATGCTTCCAGAGCTGAAATGGTGCATCAATAACCACAATCAAAAAGATTGAGCAGCACATCAGCAAAAACATCCATAGC
This sequence comes from Idiomarina sp., assembly GCF_019431395.1. Taxonomy (NCBI): domain Bacteria; kingdom Pseudomonadati; phylum Pseudomonadota; class Gammaproteobacteria; order Alteromonadales; family Idiomarinaceae; genus Idiomarina; species Idiomarina sp. The sequence goes on along the minus strand of NZ_CP080268.1, from coordinate 107,256 downwards.
AAGATATCCAACGCATTCGCCATCATATTGGGCATCTGACCCATGGATATTTGTAAAATGTTATCGTGCTGCCAGGCCAGCAATAAAAAGGCGCTAACGGCAACTACCAAAAACTTGGCGATACCTTTTACCAGCTCCACCAACGCCTGCACACCAAACATGCGCTTAAAACCATTTAGCGGATTCATGCGCGAAAATTTAGGTGCCATCGCCTTCCAGGCAAAATTAATCCCACCCAACCAGCTATTGCCGAAAAATGTAAAAACCGTAATGAACGCAAAAATAATCAGCACCGGCCAAATAATTTCGCCAAATGCGATAGCAAACGCCTCAAACATCTTGCTGGTATCAAACGCCTGCGCTCTATCCAGTACAAAAAATTGTTGAAATACCGAGCGCAGGCCATCAAATAAAGCGCCGCCAAACCACATAAAGGCAACCGCTGCGCTCACTAAAACAAACGCCGTTCCCATTTCTTTAGAACGGGCTACCTGGCCCTTTTCGCGGGCCTGCTGTTTTCGTTTCTCTGTGGGGTCTTCTGTGCGTTCCTGATCCGTTTCAGCCACTGCCTACCCCCTTAGCACTGGCTGCCAATCAGTTCACACATGGTCTGTACGACCCGAGCCCACTGATTTTCGAAATGATAAATAAAGCCGCCCAGAGTTAGCCACATAACCACCAGCCCACTAACCATAGTAATGGGGAAGCCAATGGCAAAAATATTCAGTTGCGGTGCCGCACGCGTCATTACACCAAAACTCAGGTTGATTAACAGTAGCGCGATTATTCCCGATAACATGGCGGTTAATGCCGTGGAAAACATGTAACTGCCCCAGTCGGCGATCATTTTAAAAGCATCAGCATCTAAGCCACTAAAACCGACTGGAACGGAATCAAAACTAGCCACAACCATCTGAATCATCAGTAAATGGCCGTCCAGGGCTAAAAATATTAAACTTGCTAACATCAGGAAGAACTGCGCCACCACGGGAACTTGTTGGCCGTTAGAAGGATCGACCATTGAGGCAAAACCCAAACCAATTTGCATGGCGATAATTTGACCACCTAAGACAAAGGTTTGCAGGAATATAACCGACAGTAAACCCAGGCCCACGCCAATCACTATTTGCTGTGCAGTCACCACAAAGCCGCCCACTGACATCATCTCGTAGGGCGTATTGATCTCGGGCAACGCCGGCGCTACGGCAAAAATAATAGCGAGCGACAACAAGGTTTTAATGCGTGGATTGATCAACGTGCCGGAAAACAGCGCCATACTCATCAGCATTGAAGAGACGCGGGTTAGCGGCCATAGGTGTTGTTCCAGCCAGCCAATAACCGTTGCGGTTACCAGATCCATTAGCCAACAACTTCAGGAATTCGGTTATACATTTCGATGGTAAAATCCATTACCATCTCGGTTAAAAAGTGCCCGCCCAGACCAATCACAGCAAGCGTAACCAGCAAGCGTGGCAAAAAACTTAAAGTTTGTTCGTTAATTGATGTGGCGGCCTGGAATACGGCTACCACCAAGCCTACTAACAAGCCCGGCACAATGATAAAAGCAACCATTATGACAATGACTTTTAGCGCTTCAGAAAATACATCCAGGAACACTTCAGGACTCATAAGCCCTCCTAAACCCCAAAGCTACCCGCGAGGGTGCTCATGGTTAAACTCCAGCCATCAACCAGTACAAACAGCATTAATTTAAAGGGTAATGAGACAATCATGGGTGATAGCATCATCATACCCATCGCCATCAACACACTAGCCACTACCAAGTCGATAATTAAAAAGGGAATAAAAATCATAAACCCTATCTGGAACGCCGTTTTCAGCTCGGAGGTGATAAATGACGGAATCAAAATTGACATCGGAACATCATCAGGTTCAGCAATGTTCTCTTCGCCGGAGATATCGATAAAGGTTTCTAAATCGGTCAAACGAGTTTGCGACAGCATAAACGCTTTCACCGGCGCCTTAGCTCTATCCAGCGCTTCCATTGAGGTCACTTGCTCATCAAGATAGGGCTGCAAAGCCTTATCATTTATCTCGTTTAACACCGGGCTCATGATAAAAAAGGTCAAAAACAACGAAATACCGATTAAGATCTGGTTTGACGGTGATTGCTGCAAACCAATCGCCTGCCTCAGTATCGCTAGCACCACGATAATCCGGGTAAACGAGGTCATCATGATGACCATCGCCGGGATAAAGGTCAGCGCCGTCATGATGGCAAGGATTTGCAGTGTTACCGAGTACTCCTCGGAGCCATCAGGGTTGGTCTTTACCGTAACTGCACTAATATCCTGAATTGCAAAGGCGCTATCAGGAACCAACAGCAATAAGCCAACTAACAGCAGTATAAGTCCCCGGTTCATGGTTTTTGTTGTCCTTTTAATTCGACCGAGTCAGGAAGCTCCTTCAAACACTCAATGCGTTCTGCAGTAACTCCCAATAACAGCTTTTTGCCCGCAACTTCGACAATCATTAAACGCTCTTTGGTACCCAGCGACATTGCGCTTAGCACTTTCATGTCGGCATTGCTTTGTATTCTTAAGTTAAACCGTTTCGCGATCATTGCCAAGCCAACGATAACCGCTAAAACGACAATAAGCGCCAATAACATGGCGCCTATGTCGGCTCCGCCAATTGGCGAACTTGTTTCGGTCTGCTGCGCGGCCGCACTAAAGCTGAGCAGCCCAAGCACCGCGCTAACGCAGCTTGCGTATACGCTCGATTTGGCTAATAACATCAGTTAAGCGAATCCCAAATTTATCATTAACAACGACCACTTCGCCATGCGCTATCAGCGTTCCATTAACTAACACGTCCAACGGTTCACCGGCAACACGTTCAAGCTCAACCACCGAGCCCTGATTCAGCTGCAACAAGTTACGAATGCTTATCTGGCTGCGGCCAACTTCCATCGAAATGGTGACCGGAATATCCAGTATCGCATCAAGTTTGCGCTTGTCGTCATCACTGACATCGGTGTCTTCATTTAACTCTTCAAGCTCGGCTGTCTGCACGCCTTCCATACCCGAGTGACTTGCGCCTTGGCTTTTTGACTCACCTTCTGACTCACCGTCTTCGGCAGCGGCCTGCTCAGCCATTGCTGCTTCCCAGTCGTCCATATCTTTATCATCATTACTCATTTGGTAACCTCATTCATCAGCGCAAGCTGTTACAAATACAATTTACAGGTCAATGTCTTCTTCTAGCTGGCGTAGCTCTGCATCGCCGCCAATACGACGTCCACCGCGAGTTAACATATGGATATCTGATTTAACCGTTTCCGGACGTTTAATTTTGTCGGTAATTTTCAGCGCGACATTCTCGCGCGAGCGACCCAGCTTGGCATGGAACGTCGGCAAATCTTCGATCAATACGGTTAAATTATCCGGTACTTCTAAAGGAATAATATCACCGGCTTGCAAGTCCATAACCTCGCGCAGCGACAAATCAAGATTGGCCAGCTTAGCAATCATTTCTACCGGCACATCCATAATTTCATCCCGCAACGCTTTACTCCAGCGCATGTCGGTGTCTTCTTTATCCGACTGCACACCGGCGTCCAGCAACTCTCTAATCGGCTCCAGCATCGAGTATGGCAGCGCAATATGAAAATCACCGCCACCGCCGTCAAGCTCGATATGGAACGAACTAATGACGATAACCTCAGTCGGCGACACGATGTTTGCCATAGCCGGGTTAACTTCTGAGTCAAGATACTCAAAGCCAACATCCATCACCGGCGCCCAGGCTTCTTTATAATCTTCAAATATGAGCTTGAGTAGCATCTGAATAATACGACGCTCTGTCGGCGTAAATTCACGCCCTTCGATTTTTGCGTGATAACGCCCGTCGCCACCAAAAAAGTTATCCACCAAAATAAAAACCAGGCGGGCTTCCATGGTAATCAAAGCTGTACCTTTTAGCGGTCTGAAACGCACCATATTTAAACTGGTTGGTACAAAAAGCGTATGCACGTATTCGCCGAACTTCAGCATTTGAACGCCGTTTATCGACACCTCGGCGGTGCGGCGCATCATGTTAAACAAACTAACGCGCATGTGTCGTGCAAAACGCTCATTGACAATTTCCAGCGTCGGCATGCGCCCACGCACAATACGGTCCTGTGACGAGAAGTCGTAGTCGAGCGCCTCGGAGGCGCTCGCGGAGGATTCCGTATCCTCTTCCTCTACGTCATCAACGCCGTGCAGTAGCGCATCAATTTCGTCTTGTGATAATAAATCGCTCACAATCTAATTCGCTCTGTTATTGCATGACCATGCTGGTGAATAACACTTGCTCTACGAGTCCTTTACCGGCCACTTTTTCCAATGCCGATTGCACTTCCCGCAAAGCAAGTTCGCGTAACTTCTCTTTACCTTCGACGGTTTTTAGCTCTTCCGCAGTTGATGAACTAAATACCTGGTGTAGGGTGCCCTCAATTAAAGGGATGTGGCGTTTAGTCAACTCTTCGTTGTCTTCGCCTCGCACCATTAACTGTACTTTTATCTGCACCGTACGCTCGCGCGCGTCGCCCGGTACAATAAAAACAAACGGCCGGGGCATGCCTACATATAATGCGTTTCCAACCTGAGGCGCCTCGCTTGTATCAGCCTCTACCACGTTGCTACTGTCAGTGGCTGTTGCGGTAGTATCCCCGTCGCCGGTAAACAGCCACACAACAACGGCAATAATGATGATTACGCCTGCACCCAGACCACCAAACAACAGCAGCTTTTTCTTTTTAGCGCCGCCGTCGGCTTGCTGTTCCTGCTGTTCTTCGTTTTCGTCTGCCATAACTTTTCCTCTATGCAACCATACACAATACGGTTAATGGTTGTTGATATCGTCACACTATATCGCGATTGTAACCGTCATTGCAGTGCTTAAACATAGAAATCCACACCACCGGCTGCCAGTGGTCGTCCTTCGTTTAATAAAATCTCGTGTTCACTGGTCGTTTCAGTCGATGCATCTGCGCGACTACCGCCACCTTGCTGCTGTTCAGCGTCGCCCGCCATTTGCTGTTGCTGCTCCTGAACATCGGTGTCAGCCAACGCAACGCCCTGTTGTTCCAGCATTTCTCTTAACCGTGGCAGGGCTTGTTCTACTGCATCACGTGCCTGCGCTGATTGCACCTGAAACTGCACGGTGGCTTGTTCCGCGTTCATATTAATGCGCACGTTCAGTTGACCCAACTCAGGCGGATCCAGGCGAATATCAGCACGTTGAATATTCTTGCTCAACATGATGTTAATACGTTCCTGCAATTTCTGTGAAGCTTCCGACTGCTGCGGATCTAACGGTTTCTGCACGGCCTGCATCGTACTTTGTAGTGTTGATGATAGCTCAGATGCTTTTACCGTTCCGCTTTGCGTAGACACCGACGCTGTTTGTTGGTTAATAAGGTTTTCACTAAAACTGGTCGCTGTGTCCGATGCGGTTACCGGCGCAGCTTTGGTTGCCCCTTCCAACAGCTGAGCCACACTCGCGCCATCTTGCTGCGGCGCTGATGGCTTAACTTTACTACCCAACTCAGCCAGTCCGCTTAGCTCGTCGCGTGGCTTTGTTTTACCGTCCGCGTCAGTAGCAGCGTTAGCCACTTTCTGCTCCGTCGTTTCGATTTCTGTTGCACTCAGGATGGGTCGACGTTGACCATCACTACTTTTCTCCTGCCGTGACAACGCCTCCGCAAATCGTTCAGCATTGGCCTGTCTATCTGTAACCTGGCGCTGCTCACTGAGCGCAGCTGCCTCAGCTACACGCGCACGACTAGTCGTTTCGCGTTGGCCATCGGCCAGCAGTTTTTGTAAATCCTGTACCCACTGTAATGATTTGAGCTCTTGTGACGCTTGTTGCTGACCTTCCGCGGCTACCGCTAACTTAGTGTCCGCCGCAGTTAACCATTGTTGTAACTGTTGTTTTTGCTGTTGATCCAGCTCTTTAGCAGCGCTCACTTTTTGTTGCAGTAACTGCAATATATTGCCGGACTCACCCTCATCACTAACCTGATTGTTTTGCGACTGCGCAGTCTGTTGCAGCTGCTGTAATTGCTCACGCAGCCACTGCTGCGCCTCGTTGTCTAACGGTGCGATAGCGGTATCCGCTTGTTTTTGCTGTGTTGACTGTATAGCCAACTCCGCCAATTCGCTGACACTCTGCAGTTTTTGCAGCAACGCGTACTGTTCGTCTGATGCTGCAGTAAGCGCGTCAGTGTCTAAGGCCATTAAAGCTTCTTTCTCGCTTTCTGATAAGCCGTTACTGAGCTCCTCGGCAAGGTTTTGCCGCTGTTCGTCCGTTAATTTATTGGTACCTAACTTAGCGATAATATCCGATAGTTTGCTGATAGCCGCATCGCTGTCTGATTCATTTTCAGTGTTAGTACCGGGCATCAGCTCGATATCGGTTGAGCCATCCCCCACCGTGATTGATTCAAGCTCAGCGTCGCTCTCTGCATCAGCTTCTGTTTTACCTGGCTGCAGCAATGCCCGCATTTCTTCGAGCATCTCCAGCATAGGGCTTTCAACAGGCTCACCAACCACCTCGTCATCAAAGGCAATTCTTTGCATACGCTGTTCGCTTTGCTCACCTTTTGCCTTGGTCGTAGTCGCAGCAATTTCCTTTTGAACGGCGTCCAGCCCTGCTAACAGGGCACGTGAAAATTCTGTCGAGCCTTCTTTAGCTGCCGATTGCCCCGATGAAAGCGAGACTTCATCAGCAAGCTTAGTAAAGAGTTCTGATTGACCATTAAGTGATAACAGTTGTTGCATGACGCCGTCTCTTTTTACAAGGTTAAATGATGACTCAGTGGTTTAAAGCAAGCAATTGCTGTGCCAACTATTCCATCATTTACGGTGAACTTAACTTCCGTGCTCGTCTTTTTGCTTCACGGATAAACCTCTGACTAGAAAAGTCATCCAGATTTTTTTGCTCTTTTCTTGCTCTAGCCGTAGCTTCACGTTTTTGCTGTTCGGTAATCAAGTGTTGGATTGACTCTTTTTTACGGCGTTGTGCTAACCATTGTTGCTTACGCTGGTCGGCTACCTTTTGCAGCCTGATGACCGAGTGATGGAGTTGCTCAACACCCTCATCAAGCTTGCCAACAAAAGCGTGGTACTGTCCGAATTGCTGCGAAACAATGCCTTGGTTACCCCGCTGTTGCAGTTGGGTCAAGTAGTCCAGCCGATATTGTGACAACCCTTCCAAACGCATTTTTTCGTCATTAACCTGTTGCTGTACCTGCGCATAGTTACCAGCGGCTTCGTCTTCACGACGTTGTTCCAGTTCCAGCAACATCTGCATTTGCTTCAAATCAGCCATGGTAATTCCTGTTAACGTTGCTGCGGGTTAATCACTTGTTGCAGTAACAGCAAGCTTTCGTCATAGCTAACCACCTGCCGCATCGGTTGCTGCAAAAATTTTTCGACTCGTGGTTGCATCGCAATGGCCTGATCAATAGCAGGATCTGAGCCCTTACTGTAAGCGCCAATCGCAATGAGGTCGCGGTTGCGACGGAAGTTGGAGTACCATTTTCTAACCTGAACTGCTTGCTTCATATGCTCATCGGATACCACTTGCGGCATAACCCGACTAATCGAGGCCTCAATATCAATGGCCGGATAATGACCCGAGTCAGCAAGTTCACGACTTAACACAATGTGACCATCCAAAATAGCCCGCGACGAGTCCGCAATAGGATCCTGAAGATCATCACCCTCGGTTAACACTGTATAAAAGGCGGTAACTGAGCCTTGTCCGTCGCCCCCGTTACCAGCCCGCTCGACCAGCGCCGGTAATTTGGCGAATACTGACGGTGGGTAACCTTTAGTTGCCGGCGGCTCGCCAACTGCCAATGCTATCTCACGCTGTGCCATGGCATAGCGTGTTAACGAATCCATTAACAGCAACACGTTTAGACCCTGGTCACGAAAATACTCGGCTATTTCTGCTGCTGTTTCGCAGCCACGCAAGCGAATTAACGGTGACTGATCAGCGGGCGCGGCGACAACCACTGACTTCTCCAAACCCTCTTCGCCAAGAATTTCCTGAATAAATTCTTTGACCTCGCGGCCCCGCTCACCAATCAGGCCGACGACAATAACGTCTGCATCGGTACCCCTTGTCATCATCCCTAACAACACACTTTTGCCCACACCACTACCGGCAAATAATCCCATCCGCTGTCCTTGTCCAACTGTCAAACAGGCATTGATTGCGGTAACCCCCACATCCAATGGTTGTTTAACCGGACGTCTGTTTAAGGGGTTAACTCGTTGACTTCGATAGCGTTGTTGTTGATCAGCATGGATCGGACCACGATCATCCAATGGGTTACCCCGGGCATCAATAACGCGCCCCAATAACTCCATGCCAAAGGGAATAGCTGTTTTAGCCGACCGCGGTTTTACTCTTGCGCCCGGTACGACACCGTCAGCATCCTGAGTCGGCATCAAATAGCTGATATTGTTCTCGAAACCAACCACTTCTGCTTCGATATCACCATTGGCTGACTCGACCGAACAACTGGAGCCAATGGGAGCACGTACACCAACAGCTTCGAACATCAGCCCGACCACACGCGTTAAGTAGCCGGATACCAACACCTGCGGTTTGTGGATACGTTTACGTGCTTTTTTCAATCCTGCAATGATGGGTTCAGACATGGTTAGCCTTTTAGCTTCTCGAACACACTGTTAATGCGGCTTGCCAAGGTATGGTCTACCGTCGAGCTTTCGGTTGTAACACGACACCCACCGCGCTCAAGTAAATCATCTTTACTCAGTAACCAGCCATGTTGTTTAAGATCGTCCTCGGAATACAACTGCTGGATTAGCTCAAGATCATCAGAGTTTAAATGAATAACAACCTTTTGATCGGTCACCGGCAACACTTCGAGCGCCTCGCGAACGGCTTGTTGCACAATTTCGGGCTGGTGATAAGGCGCATCTAGACAAATTGCGCGGGCAAGCTCCATCACCATCTCGATCAGTTCATTTCGTACATCAGTCGTCAGTTTACGGTCCGGATAGCTCAGGCTGTCGAGCACATTATTCAATGCAACTGCCTGCGTTTCCATTTTCGCTTTGCCGTCAGCCAAACCTTGTTCAAAGCCTTTACTAAACCCTTCTTCCTGACCTGATTTAATACCTTCCTCGTGGCCTGCCTCTTTGCCCTCTGCATGCCCCTGGTTGTAGCCCTCTTTAAACCCCTCTTCGCGAGCAGCAGCACGAATTTCTTCAAGCTCTTCTGCCGTCAGCGGTTGCAACTCCTGCTCTTCTTCATCTGCTTCAGGCGGCTCGTACTGCCAACGTCTGGGCTTATTCAGCGCGTTGGTCTTCTCGCCTTGCAGAAACTCTTCCGAGGTAATATCCGGAAACTGCCACTTTTCTGTCGAGCCCTGACCGTCACTCATAGTGTTTCATTACCTCAGTTATAGGTCTTGTTTACAAGAATTCGTCACTACCGCCGCCACCGAGCATAATTTCACCGGCGTCGGCAAGACGACGTGCAACAGCAAGAATGTCTTTTTGCGCCGCTTCTACGTCACTTATACGTACAGGACCCATCGCTTCTAAATCATCTTTAAGCATTTCGCCTGCGCGTTTGGACATATTTTTAAAGATTTTTTCTTTAACATTTTCATCTGCACCTTTCAGTGCTTTTTGTAAAACATCGCCTTCGACTTCACGCAGCAAGCTCTGGATACCGCGGTCGTCCACTTCAACTAAGTTTTCGAATACGAACATCAGGTCCTGAATTTGCTGACTCATTTCTTCGTCTTGCTCGCGGATGGCATCCATCAACTGACCTTCGATATTGGTATCCAGGTAGTTCATGATATCTGCAGCAGCTTTCAGGCCGCCCATCTTCGCTGCCTGTGCACCAGCCTGACCAGCAAACTGTTTCTCCATAATCTCGTTCAATTCCTGCAATGCCGCCGGCTGGACTTCTTCCAGGTTGGCGATGCGCATCATAAGATCAAGACGCACTTTTTCCGGGAACTGCGACATAATTTCGGCACTCTGATCAGCGTCCAAATATGACATGACGATAGTTTGTATTTGCGGGTGCTCATTACGAATAATCGTTGCGACCTGCTTAGAGTCCATCCATTTAAGTGAATCAAGGCCTTTCGAACCGCCACCCATGACAATCTGTTCAATGAGATTGCCTGCTTTGTCTTCACCCAGCGCAGAGGTAAGAGCTTTGCGCACAAACTCTTCGCTCTTGAAGCCGATGTTGGTGAATTTCTGGATTTCTTCCAGAAACAGGTTATGAACCGCATTAACCTTGTCTTGGTTAAAATCCTGCAAACTGGACATTGCCATCCCCACTTTTTGAACCTGTTTTGGCTCTAAGTGCTTCAGGATTTGTGCAGCGTCTTCTTCGGAGAGGCTCAGCAGCAAAATAGCGGCCTTTTCTACCCCTTCCAACGTATCAACATCGAAGTTTGATTCGCGTTTTGTAGTTTGTAAATCTGTACTAGGCATCTTCATTTAACCACGCCTTAACAACTTGAGAAGACAGTTCTGGCTCGTTTGCAACCAGTGCACGCACGGCTTTCAGCAAGTCTTCATCTTTGTGTAAGTCTGGCAGCTGTAGGCTACCGTCAGGGCCAAAGCCCACCGAGTTTTCGTCAAACTGTGAGGATAGCAAATCAATGGTCTCATCGCCCATATGTTCGTCATCATCCATCAGGGCGTGTGCGTCATCCTCGAATTCCTGAGTTGGGTTCATCAGTTTCTTAAGCATAGGACGAACCACCGCCATAATCAGCACAATGATTACCAATGCGCCCATGACCAGGCGGAAAGCTCGCCAGAACCATGGTTGATCCCACAGCGCTTGCTCGCCTGCACCTAAGTCAGGTAATTGCGCAAAAGGTACTGAAACAACTTCCAACGTATCGCCGCGCGATAAGCTAAAACCCAGGCCGCCTTGAAGCAAGCGACGGATGTTGTCCAGCTCTGCCGCCGAACGCGGTTCCTGAACTGGCTCCCCTTCCGCATTCTGAGCATTATTGTGATTGACCGCAACCGATACACTTAAGCGATCGATAACACCGGTCTGACTTTGGGTGTAGCTTACGGTGTTGTCCAACTCATAATTACGCGTCGCTTCGCGATGCATACTGCCATTAGCGTCGCGGCTACTCGCACCACCGGTCGCCTCTTCAGGAATATCAGATTCCATCGGCGGCTGGTTACTTAAAGCACCGGGGATGCCGCCAATGGCGCTACCGGAAGAGCGGTTTTCTACCGTCATTTCGCTGCGAATTGCTGGCATATCAGGGTTATATTGACGCTGAGTTGTCTCTTTACGGGTGAAGTCCATAGTGACATCCACCTGCGCGGTATAGTTGTCATAACCGAGCACGGGGATCAAGATACTGTCAATTTTCTGGCGTAGCTCTTGTTCGCGTTTTAATTCCAATTGATATTCACGGCTACTCTGTGCTGCCAACGCGCTTTGAGAGCCTGAATTTAATAAACGGCCATTTTGATCGGTAACCGTTACATGTTCGGTTTGCAACCCGGTAACAGATGATGCCACCATATCCACAATCGAAGCGACTTCTTCTTCGCTCATTGATTGGTTGCCACGCACATTTAACATAACAGAGGCTTTGGGTTGCTTCTCCCGACGAGCAAATACATTTTCCTTGGGCACAGCCAACAAGACACGTGCGGCTGAAACCGACTTCATTTCCTCAATGGCACGCGCCAGTTGAACTTCCCGAGAATGTATTAGACGTTCACGCTCCAATCGTTGACTGACACCAAAACCCGGCTCACTCATCAAAATTTCTGAGCCGTTACTTTCCGTTTGACCATAGTCAACACCAGCACGAGTTAACTCTAGCTTTATTTGGTCGTACTTTTCTTCGGGCACTGAAACCGTGTTACCTGATACCTGATATTCGATACCGTTTGCGTCAAGATAGTCCAGCGTGCTGACCAACTGTTCGGTTTGCAGCTTACCCAGCGGACGGTAAGTCGATTCTTGCGCCCACAGCATGATGAATACGGCAATTGCAACACAAATTGCCAAGGCCAGCACCACCACCACTTGGCGCAGCATGTCAAAATTACCGACCATGTCCATAAAGCCCGACTTTTTGTCGTTGCTTTCTGCACCGTCGTTGGCATTGTTGATGTTTGGTTCGGTTACCATCAGGTCTGTAGATTCAGCCACGATTTAACTCCCTTAGTCGCTCGGTTAAACCGGCATTGACATGATTTCTTTATACGCTTCCACAACTTTGTTCCGTACCTGAACAGTTGCTTCGAACGCAATGCTGGATTTTTGACTGGCGATCATGGTTTGCTCGAGCGTGACATTGGGGTCACCCAACTCCATCCGAGTTTTTAAGTCCCCGGACGTTTGCTGTAGTTCATTGACGTTATCAATGGCATTTTTAAGCATGTTAGAAAAGTCGGCTTGGGCGTTGTTACCCGGCAAAGCGTTGACGTTTGCTGCCTTATCCTGGCTTGCATTTACGCCCGATAAAGCTTGCCATTGTTGGTAGGCTGCGTTGGCATCGACTTTCATAATATTCTCCGTCAAAAATTCCACAGATGGTTCTTCTAACGGTATTAATGCAAAGTTGATGCCAACTAAATCAGTTAATCTAAGGAAGTTTACAGAGGACTAAATAGCCAGCCCATTTTCACGAATTTTGGCTAACTTGTAGCGCAGTGTTCTTGGCGAGATGCCCAATTCATCAGCCACCGGTTTGCGCTTACCTTGGTGCTTTTGCAATGCCTTTTTTATGATCTGGTATTCACGATAAAACATCGATTCGCCCAGTCCTTCAGCGCTCTCAGCGGCCACTGCAGGCTCGACTGATTCAACTTGCTCGGGAAATACCGACTGTTGCTCCAGCTCTAACATCAGATCAGCAGGCTGTATTTCGCCACCGTTCTGTAATACCAACGCGCGCTGGATGACGTTTTCCAGTTCACGAATATTACCCGGCCAGCTATAGCTCATCAGTGCATTTTCTGCCGCGCGGCCGTAATGTACCGGCTGCTTAATTCCCAACCGTTGTTTGTGGCGTTGTAATAACGCATTAGCAATTGGCACGATGTCGCCGGGGCGCTCAGCCAGGGCTTTCCACTGCAGCGGGAAAACATTCAGCCGATACATCAAATCTTCACGGAACTGGCCTGCTTTTACCGCTTGCTGCAAATCACGGTTAGAGGTCGCGATAACCCGAACATCCAGATTGATCGCTTTGCGCGCCCCCAGGCGCTCTACCTGCCTTTCTTGCAGTACCCGCAATAACTTGGCCTGCAGGTTAATATCCATTTCTGTAATTTCGTCCAGCAACAAGGTGCCGCCCTGCGCCAGTTCGAATTTACCCGGCGTCGCCTGACTAGCTCCGGTAAATGCGCCTTTTTCGTAGCCAAACAGAAGTGATTCCAGCATGTTTTCCGGGATTGCAGCGCAATTAATCGCAACAAAAGGCGCGGCTTGCCGTGCTGACTGTTCATGAATATAACGCGCCAACACCTCTTTGCCAGTACCGCTGGGCCCCGTAATCATGACTGTCGCGTCAGTCGCCGCCACTTTTTTGGCCATTTCTAACAAGGCTAAACTACTGGGATCTTCAGCAACGACACTGCTGACTTCGTGCTCCTGCAAAGGCAAATGTCGTTGCACCAGTTGCAGCAGCTTTTCAGTAGAAAACGGTTTACTCAGGTAATCAATCGCACCCTCGCGCATTGCGATAACGGCATCATCGACTTTAGCGAAGGCAGTCATCATGATCACCGGCGTATCATAGTTTTGATTGCGCAAACTACGCAGTAACTGCAGGCCATCAATGCCCGGCATTTGTACGTCGCTGATAATCAAATCTATCGGCGCCGATTTTAGTTGTACCAGCGCATCTTCACCTGATTCTGCTTCTATACAGCAATAATCTGCCAATTCCAGCGTATCAACGATAGCCTCTCGCAGTGCGGCATCATCCTCGACAATCAAAACACGGGCATCAACCATAACAAATCTCCTGTGGCTTAGATTGAACGGCTTCAATCGGCAGACGAATACTGAACTCGGTTCCCTGGCCAGCCTCGGTTTGCCAATTCAACTGGCCCTGGTGGGCTTTTACTACGGTATTAACCACCGCCAGACCGAGTCCGGTACCGTTTGGCTTGCTGGTAACAAAAGGCGTGAATAACTGCGACTGGATTTCTGCAGGAATGCCGGAGCCGGTATCGCTTACCGTACAGCACCAATCATTGGCGCTGTAATCGGTTGACACCGTTACCACCTGGCCTTTGTCCGTGACATCAATCGCATTGGTTAACAGATTCTGAATCGCTCCACTAAGCGCGGTTAAGTTGCCTTTTAAGATCGCGTCGTCAGCGTTGTTTTGCACGCTTAACCTAACCTTTTTTGCTTGCGCGTAGGGACTGACCGACTGCACAACTGAGTCGATTAAGGTTGCCGATGACAACGGTTCCAGAACTTGCTGGTCACCGCTTTTTGCAAACAACAGCATGTCATTGACTTGCTGTTCAAGTGATTTAAGTCGGGATAGTAGCTTATCCGAAAAGCGCTGCTGGCGGTTGTGGTCAAGGTTCGGGGTTGCCAGGTTTTGGGCATAAAGTAAGGCTGCAGAAAGCGGTGTTCTGATTTGATGCGCCAGAGAAGCAACCATTCGCCCCATCGATGACAAGCGTTGTAGATGGCTAATTTTTTGTTGTAGGCGACGCGTTTCAGTCAAGTCAGTCAACACCACTAACTGCCCTGACTGGTCAGGAATAGCCGAAATATCGACTTTAACGCGACGACTATTGTGCAACGACACTTCGTGCCAGTCATCGGCCTGGGGTTTGAAGTACTCAGCAACACAATCACGCCATAAACGCCCCACCAGTGGCGCGTCCACTAACGCGATCGCATTATGGTTACAATGTTCTACGGTTCCCGCACTATCGACCAAAATAACGCCATTGGGCATCGCATCGATCAGCATTCGGTGATCCTGCATAGTTCTCTCTCTGTTTGCCTGCGCAACTATGCTAGAGACTATGCAAAGACTGTGCCTATATTTTTTGTTTTATTTCAATGGGTTATCTTGCAAATATTTAAAGGCAGGGGTGTCAATTTTTCGGCTACCTGTAACACGAGGTTACTTTATTTGGTATTTTTTCATTTTCTCGACCAGCGTTGTCCGCCGCATCCCTAATAATTCAGCTGCTTTTGCGACCACACCATCAGCTTTATCCAGCGCCTGCTTTATCATGGCTGTTTCCAGCTCACTCAGCATGTCTTTTAGGTTAACGCCGTCATCTGGTAACTCAGAGTTAAGCGCCGTTGTATCCGTGTCCAACTCCTCGTCGTCATCGGCAAAAATGGAGTTAAGCGCCTCGCGCTCAAGCAGTTCGTCAGGATACTCAGGCTCTACCCGGGGGTGGTCAATATGTTGATACTTTGGCGGCAGGTCACTGACATCCACTAATTGATCGGGATGCATGATGGTTAACCGTTCAATTAAATTACTCAGCTCACGAACGTTACCGGGCCAGCGATGCAATGACAACGACTCCAATGCCTTATCGGTAAACCGCACACCGACTCCGCGCTCTTTTTTAAAGCGCGCGGTCAGCTCTTGCAACAATAACGGCACGTCTTCCTGGCGCTCACGCAATGCCGGTACATCGATGGGGAATACATTTAACCGATAGAATAAGTCCTCGCGGAATTTGCCTTCGTTAATCATCGACTCAAGTTGTCGATGGGTTGCAGCAACAACGCGTACGTCGGCTTTAATACTTTTTGCACCACCAACCCGCTCAAAGGTGCGTTCCTGCAATACGCGCAGTAATTTTACCTGCATGGCTAACGGCATGTCGCCAATTTCGTCGAGGAATAATGTGCCGCCCTGGGCTAACTCAAATCGCCCTTTACGAGTGCCAATTGCGCCCGTAAATGCGCCCTTTTCGTGTCCGAATAGTTCACTTTCGAGTAAGTCAGCGGGTATCGCGCCACAGTTGACCGGCACAAAAGGACCATCTTTACGGTTAGAGAGGCTATGAATTCCGCGCGCTACCACTTCTTTACCGGTGCCGGACTCACCCAAAACCAAAACATTGGCGTCGCTACTGGCGACCTGCGCAATCATCTTGCGAATACTCTGAATTGCACTGCCCTGGCCTATTAGCAGTGACTCCAGTTTGCCGGTTTTATGATTCTGCGAGCCATGGCGTTCGGCAAGGTTACGGTGGTAAGAGTGACAATAATGCAACCAGCGTGACAATTCCTGATAATCAACATTAGCATCGATGGGACCAATAACATTAGCGCGATTAAGAGCTGGCTGATGGCTCTCTGCAGCGGCGATAAAAGGAATAGCCGGCTTGCTTTTGGCATTCTCGCTTAAGTCATTTACCCCTGAACCGGCAATAACACAAAGCACGTCATCATGATTAGCCAGCTCGTCAATCGCCGGCAGCACAGTGACTCGCTCACCAATAAAGGTTAACACGGTCTCAAATCGCTGACGCCGTTCATTATTCTGTTCGCATAAATATATGACTTGAGGGCTGGTCATCATACCTGACCGCGTTTTCCTACTCTATTAGGCCTGACCAAGCGAAAACAGCTGGCCCGCACTGCTAATAACAAATTGATTGTCAGCCGTTAACTCAGCTTGTTGTGCCCATTGATAGTACACATTTCGATGAACTTTTGCGGTCATACCTCTGGGCAGGCAAACATATGGAACGTCGTCATAAATTTTTAACGGGGTTCGCTCACAAAGAATATATCGCTCCCCGATGTTTGTGACAACCTGAATTGCCTTTTCACCAGACGATTCGACCTGCTGCCATTCAGTAACAATAAACGGAGCGTCATCAACCTGGATTTTTACCTTTTCGACCGGCGTTACTAAAAAATAGTCTTCATTTTCTCGTGTCAGTACCGAGGCGAACAAATTGACCAAGCGTTGACGGTTAATTTTACTGCCTTGGTACTCCCAGTCACCGTTGGCTTTTATGCGCAGAGGTATTTCGCCGCAGTAGGGTGGGTCCCACTTTTCGGTAGGTGCGTGCTGGGTCGACTCAAGCTGTTCAAATAATTTTTCCAGACTCATGGCTTACCCATCAGGCCGATTTAATCAACCAACTTCTTTTGCCGTAACAAATACCAAAGCGTTGCCTCGGTGCGGTTAGACACTTTAATCGCTTTAAAGATCGCCGACAGATGCACACGAATAGTGCCCTCGGTAATACCCAAAATATTGGCGATTTCCTTATTCGACAACCCCTGAGCCAACAACTGCATAATCTCCAGTTGGCGGGGTGACAAAAACGTTTCAGCACCACTGGTGCGCTGACGCGGTTCGTTAAGCGATGGATCATCGGGAAGATAGCGGTCACCGTTTAACAAGCTCTTAACTGCCAGTTTTGCCTGCTCAGCGCTGGAGTCCTTTGGTAAAAAGCTGCGAATGCCGGCTGACATCACCTGGCGCACATCACTCATCGCACGAGCCTTGGTAAAAAGTACCAAATGAGCACGCGGAGCAAGCCGTTTCAAACGTTGTAACGCCGGTCGAATTTCTTCGTCTGGCAGATCCATCTCGATAAAAATCAGATTAAATTCGTCGGCATTAAGATAGGTTTCTGCAACACTAAATGAATCCGCCTCAAAAATTGACGGTTGCGTCGCATAATTCGTTAATACTTGTATAAGTCCCGCACGCATAAAAAACGACGAGTCAATGATCAATATTTTCATGTTGAATTCCCAAATCTTGCGACAGCCAGTCTAACTTTTAGCATACCTTAATTCGCTTTTTGAGCAAGTATCAAGACCAATAAATCGAACAAATTCACTGTAAACGTTAAAAAAAATAACAACTTGTAATAACATCTCTGGATATTAATTTAGGCTTATCCGTTTTATAGTGACTGCAAAACTATCATGCAGAGGTTCGTATGCTAACAAAACTAATACCGTCAAAAGTTACAGCGTTTGCGTTTATCGGTGCGTTGTTATCTTTCTCTAGTACGTCAGTCCTGGCACAAACGGTTTATACCGATGCCAATGGCTACACGCTTACCAGTCCGGCCGGTCAAGATGCGGTGCTAACTCAGTTTAATACACTGGTTGTACAGAATGGCCGGGTATTAGCGATGGGAGGCCACGAGCTAGCCGACAAATACCCTGATTTTGAGCAAGTCGACCTAAACGGCAAAACCGTATTGCCGGGGTTGACTGATGCCCACGGTCACGTGCTGGGCTTAGGGATGAGTTTGTTGCAGGTCGATTTGCGCGATGCTGATTCGGTTAATGATGCAGTCGGCCTGGTCGGCGACTACGCTAAACAGCAGCCGAATTTATCCTGGATTACCGGACGCGGATGGAACCAGGAGCAATGGCCAAGTCGTGAATTCCCCAACGCCAGTCAACTTGACGAAGTCGTCAATGACCGCCCCGTTTATCTTACCCGAGTTGACGGTCATGCCGGCTGGGCTAACCAAAAAGCATTGCAAATGGCCGGTATTGACGCTGGCACGGTAGCGCCTGACGGCGGTGAAATCGTCAAAGATGCACAAGGCAATCCAACCGGGATATTAATCGACAACGCCATGGGATTAGTGGAAAACATTATTCCTGAACCCAGTGCAGAAGATAAACGGCAAGCATTTAAGCTGGCTTTCGACCACCTGCTTGCTCTCGGCATTACCAGTGTGCACGATGCAGGAGTACCCGCGACCGACCTCTCTATATACAAAGGCTTACAACACCAGGGCCAACTGCCGTTGCGTATTTACGCCATGATAGCGGCAACAGAACCACAGTTACCACAGCTACTGGCCGAAGGTCCGTTTACCACCAACGACGACAAATTGACCATTCGCAGCGTAAAAATCTATGCCGACGGGGCATTGGGCAGTCGTGGTGCAGCACTGATCGAACCCTATAGTGATGATCATGACAATCATGGTTTACTGGTTACCTCGCCGGAAAATATCGACGCCCTTTATGAGCTAATTATTCCGCACGGCTTTCAGATCAATACGCATGCCATTGGTGACCGGGCTAACCGGATAGCACTGGATGCATTTGAAGACAAATTTGCCAGTATTGGCGGCAGAAACTTGCGTAACCGTATCGAACACTCACAAGTTGTGCACCCGGACGACCTAAAGCGCTTTAAAGAGCTCAATATCATTGCCTCGATGCAGCCGACCCATGCTACCAGTGACAAAAATATGGCAGAAGACCGGCTCGGCAAAGACCGTATGCAAGGCGCTTATGCCTGGCAAACACTGCTGGACCAGGGCACCATGATTGCGGCAGGCTCCGACTTCCCGGTCGAACTTGCCAATCCGTTTTATGGTTTGCACGCCGCAGTCACACGCCAGGATCGTCAAAATCAGCCCCAGGGCGGCTGGTATTCGGAAGAGGCCATGTCAACCGAGCAAGCATTACGTGCCTTTACTATCGATGCAGCCTATGCGGCATGGCAAGAGCAGGATTTAGGTTCGTTAGAGCCCGGTAAATGGGCTGACTTTATTATTGTCGACCGCGACCCTTTTGCTATTGATAGCAGCGATTTGTGGAAAATAGAGGTCGAACAGACGTATATTGGTGGCAACAACGTCTACACTAAATAACGATGTGATAAACGCTGACGGAGATAAACAGCCATGAATGACGACTTTCTGTTTTCTGAAGACGAACCAGAAGTTGAGGTCACGGAAGACGAAGAGCCCTTTCAAATCCTCATCGTCGATGACGATGAGGAAATTCACACTATCACTAAAATGGCGCTGAGCGACTTTAAACTGGACGGTCGCCGGCTGCAATTTAACTCGGTCTACTCCGGTAGCGAAGCCAAGGCTTTTTTGCGTGACCGCGATGATATTGCCATGACCCTGCTCGACGTGGTGATGGAAACCGATCACGCCGGACTCGAAGTGGCACGCTGGATCCGCCAGGATTTAAAAAACAAATTGATCCGCATCGTGCTACGCACCGGGCAGCCCGGACAAGCGCCTGAAGAAGATGTCATTGCGCGCTACGATATTGATGATTACAAAGAGAAAACCGAGCTAACTTACCGCAAGCTGGTCACCCTGATGTACTCCTGCCTGCGCGCGTTTCGGGATTTAAATGCGATAGAACGCAATAAACGTGGTTTAGAAAAAGTCATTAATGCCTCCGCCGAAGTATTCAGTGCGCAGTCAATGCATGGCTTATGTCAGGGCATTCTTGAACAACTGGTTGCCTTAATCACGCACTCCGATGACGCCATGTATTGCCGTGCCGAGAGTAGCAAAACAGAAGGCCTGACGGCAGCAACTGAAAGTGGCAGCCTGTTCGAAATAATTGGCGGTACCGGTGACTACGAGCGCGCCATCGGCCAGTCGGTGGAAGAAGATATAGACTGGCACTTAGTGCAACAATTGCAGGACAGTAGCAACCATGTCGAGTTTCGCATTCACCACAATAACTATTACGGGCTTTACAAAACCAAAGGTGAGCGTCAGTACCTGCTGTTTATTAAAGGTGTTCGCGAACTCTCTGAGTTAGATCAAAACCTGCTCGGCCTATTTGTTAATAATAGCTCCATCGCTATCGATAATTTACACAGCCGTGATATCGAACGCGCACAGCAACGCGAGTTGCTGTACTCCGTCGGTGAAGCCATCGACAAACACTCGGTTGAGCATATTAGTCATCACGTTAAACGGTCAGCCGAAATGGCTGGTCAGTTGGCGATATTAACCGGCGCCACCATTGATGATGCAGAGAAGTTAAAGCTGGCATCTTCTGTCTATGATATCGGCAAAGTATCGGTTCAAATGGAGTTAGCTCAGCGAGCCGATGCGCTGACTATTCATGATTACGAAGAGATCATGCAAAAAGTGATTAAGGGCCACGATTATCTTAGCCAGACGGACACTGAGATTGCCCATATAGCTGCACAGGTTGCCCAGGATATTCATGAGCGCTGGGATGGCACTGGCTTTCCGTCGCAAAAACGCGGGCAAGATATTAATATTAATGCGCGTATTCTGGCCATTACCAGCCAATACGACGCCATTCGCACGGACCGAAGTTACCGCGAAGCACAGTGTATGGAATCGGCTGCGGATTATTTATTGCAGCACAGCGGTAAATTTTTTGACCCCGAACTGGTCGGGCTAATGCTGGACAACCTGGACGCTATTGAGAAAATTCGTCAGCGTTATCCTGATAAACGCTAACTGCTACTAAGAGGTACACCATGGATCTTGAACAGATTCGTCGTGATTATGGACTGGGTCAATTGCTGCAGGAACAACTAAAGCAGAACCCTCACCAGCAATTCGAGTTATGGCTGCAACAGGCCATTGAGGCGGAGCTTAGCGCTGATCCCACGGCAATGACCATCGCAACCGTTGATGGTGGCGGCTGCGCCAGCCAACGCGTGGTGCTGTTAAAAGGCCACGACGAGAATGGCTTGCGTTTTTACACCAATAAAAACTCTAACAAAAGCCGTGATCTGGCGTTAAACCCGCATATTTCGGCACATTTTTCGTGGTTACCGCTAGAGCGCCAGGTGCATATTCAGGGTCATGTCGAACCCTTATCGGACGAGCAAAACGATCGTTATTTTCACTCTCGCCCTAAAAGCAGCCAAATTGGCGCGCTGGTGTCGCAACAAAGCCAACCGATCGACTCACGCGACAGCTTAGACCAGCAGTTTGAGCAATTGATGGAGCAATACAAAGACCAGCCAGTGCCGCGTCCGCAACACTGGGGTGGTTATTTGATTAAGCCCAGCTTATTCGAGTTTTGGCAAGGCGGCCGCAACCGTCTGCACGACCGATTTATCTATAAGCCGGTCGGCGGTAGTTGGCAAATACAGCGTCTACAGCCTTAGGCTTTTGACCCCGGCATTGCCACACCGGTAAATTCGCTGCAGCGGCGCAATACTTTTAAGGTTGCGTCGCTATATTCAAGCCCTGATTTTAATTGCTGTTGTTTTAATCCTAAGCCACGTTCACCAGGAATACGCACCGGTTGTTGCGCGCTAATCGGCGCCGCCCCGCGACAATCGTTAATCAAATCGTCTACCTGCTCAATAAAGGCTTTTTGCTCACCAAAAGCACTGGGGTCAATAACCTGCACCCAAACCGAGTTGGCATCACCGTCATCGCTGCCCTGCCGACGACCATACTGACTCAGCGCCATCGTTAAGATCTCGCTGTAAAGCGTCAGCCCATAGCCTTTATAACCTAATTTTTCGCCACCCAACGGCGCAATAGCACTAGCAGGTTCGGCAAAAAACGTGGCCGGATCGTCAGTCCATTCGCCATCCGCTGTCACCAACGCTTGGTAGGGTAGCTTCTCGCCATTAGCCTTTGCCTGGCGAACTTTGCCCGCAGCCGTCATCGAAAAACTCATATCTAATAACAGCGGTGTCGTAGAGCTCGGCACGCCCACCGCAAACGGATTGGGCGAAAACACCGCTTGTTTACTGCCAAACGGTGCGACGGCTCGCTGTCCGGGAGTCGAACACATCAAACTGACAACCATGCCCTGCTCTGTCGCCAGACTTAAATAAGACGCTAATGCCGCAATGTGCTGACTGCGACGTATCACAATAGTACCCGTGCCGGCATTTTTGGCCATAGTCACCGCGGCTTCGATTGCCTGCGGCACCACGTAAGGCCCGGGCAAATGCTGTGCGTCCCAATGCGCTACCGCGGCGCGCTCGCTTAACGTCAGCGGCTGACCCTTACCTAAGCTGTCACCGCGTTGCAGCCACTGACAATTATTCAGCAACCGAATCAACCCATGAGTGGAATAGCCCAGTAAATCACCCTCTAATAAATAAAAAGCGACATTGCGTGCAATCTCACCCGAAGCGCCCGATTGTTGCAAGCAGTCGTCGGCCCATTGCAGCATTTGCTGATAATCAAAGCGAGTAACTTCAGTCGACATCAAATTTCCTCTTGGTATGCCATGGCTCTATAGGTAAGCTATCACTAAGACAGTATCAAGGAGTAGAGATCGTGTCATCTTCTGACGCTATTAATCGTATTGCTGTTATCACCAGTGGTGGTGACGCACCTGGCATGAATGCCGCCGTTCGCGCCGTGGTATTAACAGCCGAAAATTATGGAATTGAAGTGGTTGGTTTTCGCCATGGTTACGAGGGAGTGCTGACCAACGACTACGTTAAATTAGGCCGCGAGAGCGTGGAGCATATCTTGCAATATTCGGGCACCATCATTAAAAGTGCCCGTAGCGAGCGTTTTAAAACCGACGATGGCGGCCGTGAAGCGGCTGAGAACCTTGATGCGCATCAAATTGACGGCTTTATCGTTATTGGTGGCGACGGTTCATTTCGCGGTGCCGATCATCTTGCTAAATTTTGGCAAGGCCCTATTATTGGCGTCCCCGGCACTATTGATAACGACTTGTATGGCACCGACAATACCATCGGCTACGACACCGCCGTAGAAACCGCGATGGATGCGCTGGATAAGATCCGTGACACCGCCGAGGCCATGGACCGCGTCTTTATCGTAGAGGTTATGGGCCGTAACGCCGGTTACATAGGCATCAGCAGCGCCATGGCCTGTGGCTCGGAACGTATGATCCTGCCGGAACTGCAAAAAGATAAACCATTGACCGTCGACGCTTTGGTTAAACATATCGAAGGCGTGCACCGGGTTCGCGGTGATTCAAGTTACGTCATGGTGCTATGCGAAAATCAATGGCCCGGCGGTGCTGTACGTCTGGCAGAGCAGTTAGAAGATCGGTTAAACTTCCCTTGCCGCCCCTGCCTGCTAGGTCACGTACAACGGGGCGGTCGCCCCACTGCCATGGATCGTATCCTGGCCACTCGGCTGGGCGTACACGCGGTGGAGTTAATCCGTAGCGGCGAAACTGGCGTAATGGCCGGTATATCGCGCAATGAATTGTGCACAACACCGTTGCAGGATACCTGGATGCAACGCAAGCAATTAAGCCAGGAATTGATCGATATTCAGACAAAACTGTTTAACCCGGTCAAAAAAGAGCGCCATAAGGCAGTACAGTAATAACTTTGAGGTGAGTGAGTTTATGTCTCAGATCCCATTACCGGTTCCGACTAACGATCCCAGTCGACCATTTTTTGGCGCCGAACGTTCGTTTACAATTCGCCCGGGCAATACCCATATCATCGGCTTCGGCTTTGATGGAACTGCCTGCTTTCGTAAAGGCACCAAAGAAGGTCCCGATGGCCTGCGCGCCGTCTCTGAAGACATAGAATCTTACTCGCCCTATTTAGACGCCGACCTGGAAGACTATGAATTTTTTGACCTCGGCAACCTGCGCCTCGGCTTCGATGAAGACGTTGAAGCACAGTGGCACCATGCCGTTGGCGATTTTAATGCGATTTTTGAACCGTTGGCGCTTAACGGCACAAAAACCAAAATTTTAACCCTGGGCGGCGAGCACTCGATTTCGTATGCGCCTATTGTTAAGCATTTAAATGAATTCCCTGATCTCGTCTTACTGCACCTGGATGCGCATGCCGACCTGCGCGACGGCTTTTTAGGCTATCATTATTCGCATGCGTCGATTATTCGCCGCGCCTACGACCATTTTGGTGACGACCATCAATTAATTCAGTATGGCATTCGCTCAGGCACCCGCGACGAATATCAATGGATGAAGCAACACGGCACCATCCGTCAGTCACGGCAGGAGTTTTTAGACAGCGTGCGCGCAATCGCCGGCGAGCGACCGGTCTATTTAACGCTCGACTTAGATTATTTTGACCCGTCATTTTTGCCCGGCACGGGAACACCCGAGCCCGGCGGTGAAGACTTCCACTCGTTTGTTAGTTTGATGAAAATACTGCGTGAGAAGAACTTCGTTGGCGCGGACGTGGTCGAGCTATCGCCCAAAATTGATCCCACCGGTAATTCCGATGTGTTTGCCGCTAAAATCGTACGCGAAATTTTATTGACGCTAGAGCAGTCAGGAGCAAAGGCTTAATGTCAGATTGGACAATCGAACACGCTGAAGAACTTTACGGGGTTAACCGTTGGGGCGCCGGTTATTTTTCGATCGGCGACAACGGTAACATTAAAATTGCGCCTAACCACCGCTACCCCGATATCACCATTGATATGAATGACGTGGTCGACGAAATAAAAGCCGAGGGGATAGAGTTCCCGGCAGTTATTCGTTTTCACGATATTCTGCGCTCACAAGTGGAGATTATTAACGAGACCTTTGCCCAGGTCATTAGCGATGCAGACTACCATGGCAAGTACTGCGGCGTGTTCCCGATCAAAGTTAACCAAATGCGCGAAGTGGTCGAAGAGATCATGGACGCCGGCGAACCCTACGACTATGGCCTCGAAGCCGGCTCCAAGCCGGAATTGATGGCTGTTTTGGCGTACAACGATAACCCCAACGCACTGACCATTTTAAATGGTTACAAAGACAAAGATTATCTGACACTGGCGTTATTAGGACGCCAGTTGCGCCGCAAAATGATCATCGTTATCGAGAAATACTCGGAACTGGAAATGCTCATTCCGCTGGCTAAGAAGCTGGGCGTAGAGCCAATGATCGGCTTGCGATCGAAGATGATGGTGCGTAGCTCCGGTAAGTGGGCAGGTTCGAGTGGCGATCGGGCAAAATTTGGCTTAAGCATTGCCGAAATTCTTAACGTTGTGCAGCGCCTGCGTGACGAAGACATGCTGCATTGCGCGAAGCTACTGCATTTTCATATCGGTAGCCAGCTCTCTGATATTCGTAAAATCAAAGAGGCGGTAACCGAAGGTGCGCGTCTGTACGCTAAGTTAGTACAAGAAGGCGTGCCGCTGGAATACCTTGATATTGGCGGCGGCCTGGGCATCGATTATGACGGCACTAGTTCTACCACCGATTCGTCACGTAACTACTCGACCGAAGAATATGTTGCCGACGTGGTATGGGGCGTCAAGCAAATTTGTGATTTAGAGAAAGTCGCACACCCGAATATTGTCAGCGAAAGCGGTCGTGCCATGACAGCACACCATAGCTGTGTGGTAACCAACATCGTCGGTGAAATTAAGCCCGCCGGTACCGAGTTTGATGTCAGCGCCAGCGATGACGAGCACATTTTGGTCAAAAACATGCGCGAGCTTTATCAGTCGGGCGATCAGTACCATCCGCAGGAGCGCTACAATGACGCCGCCGGTTATAAGCAAAACGCCTATGAGGCATTTAAACTGGGCATTTTGTCATTACCGGAAATGGCTAAACTGGATACCATGTACTGGCGCATTTTGACCGAAATCCACCAGTCGCTGGACGAAGAGAATCAATTTATTCAGGAGCTGGAAGAGCTGGAAGACATGCTCGCCAGCCAGTACCTGTGTAATTTCTCGATTTTCCAATCAGCGGCGGATACCTGGGCCATTGGGCAGGTGCTACCTATCGTGCCGATTTCACGACTGAACGAGCAACCCGAGGTGCGTTGTTCCATTGCCGACATTACCTGTGACAGCGACGGCAAGCTCAGCAAATACATTGAAGGCACCGAAATTAGCGATAATATTCCTATGCACGCGCTGCGCAAAGGCGAAGACTATCATGTGGGTATGTTTTTGACCGGCGCCTATCAGGACGTGATGGGGGATATGCACAATTTATTCGGCCGCTTAACCGAAGTACACGTCTATTGCCATGACGACGAACCGGGAGACTTCTACATCGAAGAAGTTGTTCCGGGCACATCGGCAGAAAAAGTGCTGACAACCATGCAATACAACACCGAATCGATGGCTAAAACGATAAAGAAACAAATTGATCGCCAAGTTCGTAAAGGCAGCCTGGCACCGCGCGAAGGCGTACGCTGGACCAACTTTTACGAGAAATGTTTGGCAGGCAGTACCTATTTGAGCGTCGATTAACCGCAAAGTGGTGATTTACTGAGCAAACAGTAAAAAACCTTAGAAAAGCGGTTGACTCGGAACGCAAAAAAACGTTTAATACGCCTCGTCGCCCGGATAGCTCAGTCGGTAGAGCAGAGGATTGAAAATCCTCGTGTCGGTGGTTCGATTCCGCCTCCGGGCACCACTATTCAGAAGAAGCCCTGCACTTTGTGCGGGGCTTTTTTGTTTCTGAACATCGGATGTAACACACTTAGTCACACAGTTCAGTAACTTGGCATTACCTCTACCCTCATAAAAAATCGTTTTGCCAAAGCCACGTCATTGGAGCCGCGATGCAGTTTTCAGTCTTTAGTGGCAGTGCGTTATTGCCGCAATAGAGTAATACGCCCCCTTTAAAGCTTTTACCGGCTTGCGCAGCCAACCGTTTTAGTCCTTCACCATCTTTGGCTTGAATGCTGGCGGCTTTTTTTACTTCGATGCCATAAATGTCGCGGCCTTGTTCAATCACCAAGTCGACTTCGATCTTGTCTTTATCTCGGTAATGACTGAGTCGAATAGGATCCTCTAACCATTCCGCTTGAGTGCGAATTTGTTGAATGGTAAAGCTTTCCAGCAATGGGCCAAAGTCGGAAGAATAATCATGCCATTCGGCAGGTTTTAAATTATTCATAAAGGCGGCCAAGCCACTATCAATTAAATGCAGTTTGGGGGCTTTTACCAACCGTTTGGCTTGATTGCTATGCCATGCAGGTAAGCGATAAACCAAGAACAAATGCTCCAATATACTAATGTATTTTTCAGCCGTTTCGCGACGCATTTTAAGATCAGTTGCGATGCTGCTGGTATTAAGTAAATTACCTGTACGTAAAGCTAGCAATTCGGCTAAGCGCAGTAGCTCGTCCTCGTCGCGTATATTGGCAATGTCTTTCACATCGTTCTGAATAATAGTTTGCAGGTATTGCCGGTACCATTGCCGTGCTCGTGAAGCAGAGCGAGTTAACGGTTCTGGGTAACCGCCCTGACATACACGCTCTGCTACCCCAAGAGTTCCTGCTGAGCTTGAGTGATTCTGGGCTTGAGTTTGCCACTGAACAATGCCTCTAAAAAGGCGGGCTTGTTTTGCTCTTTCTCTAATTCGGCCAGTGGGTGTAAATGTAAGATCTCCACACGGCCTGCTAGCGACTCTTTCACCTTAGGTAGTAGCAATAGGTTCGCAGAGCCAGTGAGAAGAAACCTCCCTGGTTGTCGGTTGCGATCGACTTCAGCTTTTATCGCCAGTATCAATTCCGGCACCCTTTGAATTTCATCAAGCGTTACCTGTTCTGGCAGGCTTTGAATAAAGCCGGTTGGGTCTTTTTGAGCAGCTGTTAGGATGGCATGGTCGTCAAACGTCAAGTAGTGACGATCCGACGCGACCTGATGGCATAAAGTCGACTTCCCCACCTGGCGCGGTCCTAACACACAGACGACGGGTGTGTCGACCAAATACCGGTTTTGACAGCGTCTATTTGACTATTATAAGTGCGGCTACTTGCCTATTTGAAAATCCTCGTGTCGGTGGTTCGATTCCGCCTCCGCACCACTATTCAGAAAAAGCCCTGCACTTTATGCGGTTTTTTTGCACGTATCCGATGCGTGCCAATCAAATCTCTACCAATGTAAAAATTAACAAGCACGCCCAATAAAGAGCGTGCTTAAATTTTCAACTTATTCTACACGGGGTCTCTTAAAGCGCTGCACTGTGTAGTACAACGCTGGCAGCACCACCAAAGTCAATAATGTCGACGAGACAATGCCGCCGATTACCACAGTAGCCAGTGGTCGCTGTACCTCAGCGCCGACACCGGTATTAAGTGCCATAGGGACAAAGCCCAGGCTAGCTACGAGAGCAGTCATCAGTACAGGTCTTAACCGCTGTTGCGCGCCTTCAAACACCGCATCTTTCAATGGCAGTCCGTCGCGCAGCAGTTGCCGTATGAATGTCAGCATGACCACGCCGTTCAAAACCGCCACGCCCGACAGTGCAATGAAGCCGACTGCAGCGGAAATTGATAGCGGCATATCACGCAGCGCTAATGCGAATATCCCGCCGGTCAGCCCTAAGGGAACGCCTGTGAATATGACGAGTGCACTGCTCAGCGAATTAAACGCACTGTATAGCAGGCCAATAATTAATAGCAGCGCTAATGGCACAACCAAACTCAACCGTTGGGAAGCTGATTGCAGCTGTTCAAAGGTACCGTCGTAGTTAACCCAATAACCTGCTGGCAAATCAACCTCAGTCGTTAGCGCATCCTGAACATCTGCCACAAAAGAGCCCAAATCACGATCTTCAACATTCGCACTCACAATAACATTGCGTTTGCTGCTTTCTCGGTTAATTTGGTTCGGTCCACTTTCCAAACTCAATTCGGCGACCTCTCCCAACGGCACATAGCGCAGCTCAGGGTTGCCGGCAGGCAGATCAATAGGCAGTGATTTAAGCTGCTCAATACTCTTACGCCATTCTTTGTCGAGACGTACCATGAGTTTGAAGCGTTTATCCCCCTCGTAAATAATCCCTGACTGAACGCCGCCAACCGCTGCTTGAACTGCCCGTTGCACATCAGCCACTGTTAGGCCTAATAACGCTAAATGATCACGCTTAGGTATCACTGAGAGTGTCGATAAACCGGTCATTTGTTCAACCCGAACATCAGCAGCGCCATCAACGGTGCGAATGACTGCCGCGGCTGAGTCGCCTAACCGTTTAAGCGTTTGCAAGTCATCGCCATAAATACGAACCCCCAAGTCAGCTCGAACGCCTGCAATAAGTTCGTTAAACCGCATTTCAATCGGTTGAGTGAACTCGTACTTATTACCGGGAAGCTCTTGCACAGCAGTTCGTATTTCAGCAACCAGTTGCTCTTTGGTTTTTTCTGGGTTTAGCCAGTCCTCACGCTCCTTTAAAATAATAATGGTATCAGCGACGCTCGGTGGCATAGGGTCGGTCGCAACATCCGGGGTACCAATTTTTGAGAATACCAGTTTAACTTCGTCAAAGCGTGACACCACAGACTCGACATCTTTTTGCATTGCTATAGACTGCTGCAAGCCAGTCCCCGGAATGCGCAAGGCTTGCATGGCAATATCGCCTTCATCAAGCTGTGGCAAAAACTCAGTTCCCATGCGACTCGCCTGAAACATTGATACCGCAAACAGCCCAAAGCCAAGCAAAATAATGACAACTGGAAGCTTCAGTGTTTGCCGTAAAACCGGCTGATACACTTTGCGGGCGGCTCGCATTATTCGGTTTTCACCGTGCTTAATATTGCCACGGACAAATATTGCAATAGCAGCGGGTACAAAGGTAACGCTGAAAATCAGAGCCCCTAAAAGCGCGGCTACGACAGTAAACGCCATGGGATGAAACATTTTGCCTTCAACACCACTTAACGCAAATATGGGCAAGTACACCAGCATAATGATAAGCACACCAAATACCGCAGGGTTAAATACCTCACGAGTACTATGGGTTACTTCAATTAAGCGCTCTTTAGTGGTAAGTACCCGGCCTAAGCGTTGCTGTGCAATTCCAAGCCGTCGCAAAGCGTTTTCAACCACAATGACCGCACCATCGACGATAATACCAAAATCAATTGCGCCCAGGCTCATTAAATTACCAGACACCTTGTTGGCGACCATGCCGCTTACCGCAAACAGCATACTCAAGGGAATAACGCACGCCGTAATCAGTGCTGCACGGACATTTCCAAGCAGAATGAAAAGCACCACAATAACCAGCACCGCACCTTCAAACAGGTTTTTCTCGACCGTTGCAATAGTTTTATCAACGAGAGAAGTACGGTTATACACCGTTTCAATCACCACCCCGTCTGGCAAGCTTCGTTGCACCTCCTCAATTTTATTGGCGACATTCTGTGCAACGATGCGACTGTTTTCGCCAATAAGCATCATGGCCGTGCCCAATACCACCTCGCTCTCGCCCGAGGTTGAAGCGCCAGTGCGTAATTGTTCTCCCAGTTTGACCTCAGCCACGTCACTCACGCGCACCGGTGCATCATCACGTTTTGTCACGACCACATCACGAATATCGTCAAGTGTCTTAAGCTGTCCAGGCGAACGCACCAACCATTGCTCACCATTTTTCTCGATATAACCGGCACCAGCGTTTCTATTGTTAAGATCCAATGCTGCCAAAAGGTCCTGCATGGTCACTTTATAGGCCAGCATACGACCGGGGATGGGAGCCACCTGGTATTGCTTTTCATAACCCCCCACACTATTAATCTCGGTAACACCGGGCACCTTGACCAGTTGCGGCTTAATGATCCAATCCTGGATGGTACGCAACTGCTCGGGCGTATACGCCTCGCCATCGGCATTGGTAGCCCCCTCTTTCGCGCGTACTACATAATTAACAATTTCACCAAGGCCGGAGGCTATTGGCCCCATCGTCGGCTCGATACCGTCGGGTACTTCTCCCCTTACCTTTTGCAATCGCTCACTGATTTGCTGTCTAGCCCAGTAAATATCGGTGCCCTCTTCAAACACCACGGTAACTTGCGACAACCCATAGCGTGAGATCGAGCGGGTGTAGTCCAGCTTTGGTAAACCTGCCATCGCGGTTTCCACCGGATAAGAAATACGTTGTTCGGTTTCTAATGGCGAATAGCCTGGCGCTTCTGAATTTATCTGTACCTGAACATTGGTAATATCCGGCACAGCATCGATGGGTAGCTTTAATGTGCTATAAACGCCCGCAGCTGCTACTAACAAAGTTGCGGCAAGCACCAGCCATCGACGCTCAACCGCAAAGCGAATGAGTGCATCTATCATTGTTTACTCTCCCTAATCGCTGTGGCCTGCGCCTTGTTTTAGAATGTCAGCCTTTATCAAGTAGCTGTTTTCAACGACATAACTTTCGCCATTCTCAATACCCGATAACACCTCGGTGTATTCACCGTCAGTTCGGCCTAACTCAACTTCCCTGGCTTCGAAACGATTACCCTCTTTAATAAAAACAACGGGGTTATCGTCTAAACGTTGAACAGCATCATTGTTTATCGCCAAGCTCGCGTTAAAGCTGTCTGTAACGACATCCGCTTTTACGTGCATTCCCGGTCGCCAATGCCCCGACTGATTGGGCAACTCGATACGTGCGCGTGCAATATGTCCGCCAGTCATTTGTGGCGAGATATAAGACACAGTTCCTTCGACGGTTTTATGATGATGCAAGTCGTACACATAGGTCGTTTGCTCTTCTGCTAACGACTCAATGTTCTCCGGGAACGCTGAAAGCTCTACCCAGACCGATGATGGATCCAGGACTTCAAATAATGGCTTTTGCTCAACCACTTCACCAACATTGGTAAAACGTGCAGTTACCTCTCCGCTAATTGGGCTGATGACTTCAAATGCCGTGCCTGTCGTAACATTCTCAACAACAGCCAGAGTTTGCCCGGCTTTTATGGCATCGCCGATATTGGCCTTTAGTGACGTAACAATACCTTTGTACTTCGCTCCGATATGCACAATATTGTTATTATTGGGGGCTATTACACCGAAAATTGTTTGCTTTACTCGAATGCTTTGAGCGCTCGCTGTTGCCAACGTTAATTTCGCGTTTTCTATTGCTGCATCACTTAAATTGGTATGGGGTGCTTCATGCTCTTCGTGTTCTTTCTCATAAGCCAATGCGGGCAGTGAAAAACTGGCAATGCAGATAATTGTAATCAATGTGTTGAGTTTCATTGTTGTACTCCTAAAAACGGCTGTCCGGTCATGCGCTCTAATTCGATGATGTCGCTGTAAATCGCATGTTTCCGAGAAACTTTTTCGTACTCGAGTTTGGCTAACTCCGTTTGCGCGTCTAACACTTGCAACAAAGAATGCGTTCCGCGTGCGTAACCCTGTTGAGTCTGTTCAAGTAATTGCTCAGATAATGGCATCAGTCGCTGATTTATCTTTTGCAGATAACTTTGGTGAGTTTGCAAACTGTGCACTAGCGATAAAGCCAGTGATTTTAGTTGCTGCCGAACCTGTTTTTGCTGCGCCAGGTTAGACTGATGCAGTAATCGGCTTTGTTTTATGCGACCGACGTTAGGGTCAGTGAACTGCAATGGCATCGATGCCTGGACGATTAAACCTACATCATCGAACTCATTATTGTAGCGAGCCCCGACACCAACGGTAATATCCGACTTTGAGTCCGCTGCTAACGCTCTGGCTTGCGCTTGTAGAAGTTGCTCAGAGTCCAGTAAACGCAAATACTCCGGCGCCCGATTAACAGCCGATAACACGTTGGCTTTTTCCGGGAGGCTTAGCGGAAAAGTAAAGTCTCCAGAGACCCGCTTAAAGTTGAGCTCGCCTGCCCACATTGAAGCCAGTTCAGCTTGTTGCTTTTTCAGTTTACCGTTCAACTCGTCAGAGAAAGCGTATTGGCGCTCTAACTGTAATTTAATGCGAATAACCTCGGATTTAGGCACCGCGCCAGCTTCTACACGCTCCTGTGCCACTTTTATCAGTCGCTCAGTTCGCTGAATTTGACGCTCGCTGGTATGCGCGACTTGCTGAAGTTTTAAAATGTCATAGAAACGCTGTGTGGTTTCTGCCAAAACCTCAATTTGACGATACTCAAACTCTGCTCGCTGAGCTTTCTCTTTTTCGGTTGCAGCTTCAACGCGTAACTGCCGTTTGTCCCCTAACTCTATGAGCTGAGAAAAGGATACGGTCAATTGTGAGTTACTGATACCTTCTAGCCGTCCTGAGCCGGCAAAGTTTTCTATTTCCGCAGATACCCTTGGGTTCGCTGAAAACTCAGCCTGCTCTATCAGTGCTCCTGCAGCTCGTATTTTATAATCATACTCCAGTAACTCAGGGTTATTCTTGATCGTTTTTTGTAACGCTTCTTTCAGCGTTAAATCTGTCGTCGCAGCCGTCGCCACAGGCACTAGCGCACCTAAGCAAAAGGCTGCCACGAAGTATAAATACTTCATGTTGCTTCTCCATTAACTTATAGGTTTTAAAAAGTCTAAGTTAACGGTTACGCGTTTGGTGGAGGTACAGGGGGTTGGTGAGTCAGGCTTTGGTCAAAACCTACCGAGTTTGAGTTGGGTGCCAAAATAACAGGCACGGCTGAAATTAAGAGGTTATAACCAGTAATGCAACTAATATGAGGTTGTGTTTGTTGTTTACTATCATATATTGATTTATTTAAGTCTTGATTTTCACGCTCAATTTCTAAGACTAAGTCATACGCAACTCCTGCACTCTTTATTGAAGACTGACTGAAAGTACCAGCCACAGGAGCACAGGCAAAAGAGCTATGAATGAGCACAGTCAGTATTAAAAACCAAGATATTTTCATTCAATTACCCTACTCAATATAAATTCCTAATCCATCCAAAATAAGCTCGGCCATATTAATTATTATACTTACTATTTACTTAGAACCCGGTAGATTCGGTATCATTGAGACCTGCAAGTTGCTTAACAGTAATAGGATAACTCCTAGGGTAATTGCAATATCGGCAATATTAAAAACTGGCAATTGCCACGTTTGCCAACCTAGATGAAAGGAGTCGACAACATAGCCACGAAACAGTCGGTCAATGAGGTTCCCAACCGCCCCCCCAAGAATCAGCCCGTAACTAATGCCATCCCGTTTACTTACTTTATTAAAGATCAACCTCGTTAAAGCCACAGACATTAGCAGAGCAACCCCAATAAAAAAATAGCGCTGCCAACCTCCACCATTTGAAAGCAGGCCAAATGCCGCACCAGTGTTCCAAGTGTGTACCCAATTGAAAAAAGGGGTCAATGAAATCGAATCACCGTAAGCTATTGATTGCTGCGTCTGCCACTTGAACACTTGGTCAAGGACTACAGTTAAACCAGAAATTAACAGAGAAATATAGGGCGAAAATCCTTTATCAACGCAGGACATTCAGTTCCCCTTCAGTGCAAAAATGCGTCTTGACCCGTTAAGCACGATTAAACCTGCTATGCTACCTATAATAAGATCTGGGTAATTCGACCCGGTCAACGCAACGAGGATGCCAGCGATGATTACGCCAAGGTTAATCACTACATCATTAGCTGAAAAAATCCAACTTGCTTTCATATGCGCACCACCTCCTCTATGTTTGGAGATAAGTAGAAGACAGATGGTATTGCCAATCAACGCGACAAATGCAATCCCCATCATCGCAAGTGACTCAGGTTCACTCCCGAATACGAAGCGTCTCACAACTTCTGCAAGTACACCCAGAGCCAAAACCAGTTGTAGTACGCCAGCTAGGTGCGCAGCACGTATTTGCATATTAACACTACGCGCTACGGCATAAAGAGAAAGCCCGTAAACTGCCGCATCGGCAAAATTATCTAAAGATTCCCCAATCAAACCAGCAGACTGCCAAAGCAGTCCGGCAGTCATTTCCACCAAGAACAGAAGAGTATTGATGGTGAGCAACCAACACAAGGTGCGGGACTCCTGCTTATCCGAACTTGCCGAAAACTCCTCAGCTTTGATTGCCTCGGAGTCCGCAGCAGTGTCTCTTTCAAGCGAGGCACCCAAACCTAGAGTCTCTAATTTAGAAGTAATAAAGGCTGTCTCACCATCATGTAATACCTTCAGCCGACGGTTTGACAAGTCGAAGGATAATGAATGAATTTCCTCAAACCCATTCAGTGCCAAGCGAATCATTCGTTCTTCTGATGGGCAATCCATTTTTGCTACAGAGTAAACGATGAGCCGTTTACCTGACTCTTCGTAGGCATTTTTTGAGTCGCCATTTGTTCGAACCGTATCAAAGGAACTAGCCATCGTATTACTTACCTTAAATATATAGTTTCACAATTAAAAACTATAAAGTTACTATAAGGTCAAGAAATTACTTAACTAGATAGGAAATTTTCTTATGCGTATTGGTCAACTAGCAGACTTATTAGGAATTCAAACCCAGACAATAAGGTTCTATGAAAAAAAGGGTTTGTTACCTTTACCAGCTCGTAGTTATAACGGATATCGAGTATACACTGAAAAACATTACAAAAGACTTAAGTTTGTATGTAGCTGCAGAGCTATAGGCCTTTCATTATCTGAAACCCGCAGATTACAAGATTATCAAGACAATCCACATCAACCTTGCTCAGCCGTTAATACCCTGATTGATGAACACATAATGCACATACGCTCTCAAATTACTTCTTTGCAAGATCTTGAGAAGCAACTCACTTCAATTAGAACAAGTTGTACTGGCCAAAGCAAAGTTATTGCGTGTACAGTTCTTAATAAAATTGATGAAATAGAATCTGTTAGTTGTAACCGAGACGTCTAAATTTCCGGAGGTTACACAACGTACTTACACAATTTTTTAAGGTTGTCCAGCGGAGCTTCGTTAGGCTACTGAGTGTCTAGTGAACTAGTGGCGATTCAGAATGCACTAGTTGATAACTATTTTTAATTAATGTACCGTTAAGCTGCTTATTTAGAACTGTAGGTAATGATGCTTAGACTCGGATTTTTAATACTGGTGCTTGTTGCTGTTCTGACTCAAATCAGTCAGGCGGTTGCTGATGTGCATCAATCTCACCAATCCTCTTCTGAGCAACACCTCAATTTTGAGCATGACGAATCCCACATCGATAAGCGCAATCTCCCTAAAAGTGGCGAAATCAGCTTTGACTACCATCATTGCTGTCACTGCCATGGTTCATTTCATTTATATGCCATGAAGGCTGAAAAAACTCTCGCGTTACCACGAATGGGCACAATACGTCTTGGGTATACTGAGTTTTACACTAACCCACTATCATCGCCGCTGTTCCGGCCTCCCATCTCCTCATAGCTGCCTAATACGCTGCTTTAGCAGCGCAACTAAATCATTATTTTACGCAGTAATATGACTGAGGAGTCTATCTATGGGTCCGTTTTCGACACATAGCAAACGCTTGTTTGTTGCCGTAAGTCTGGCAATAAGTTCAAGCTACGCCAATGCACAACAGTTGCCCGAGCAATGGCAAAAAACTGTGCAGCAACACCCCAGTGTTGAAGCCGCTCAACAGCAGGCTGAAGCGCTGATCCAACAGGGCAAACAATTAAATCAGCCTTTGTACAACCCTAGCTTATCGTCACGCTTAGAGCGCGAGGGTGACATCAATAATTACGCTGTTGGTCTAAGCCAGACGCTGGACTGGAGCACTCGCAATGAAGCAAGGGCCAGTCAGAGTGACGCCATGACGGCTATGGCAGTGAGTATTTATCGCCAGTCGGCGACATCGCATGCTAAAACTTTGTTGAATGCCTATGTGCAATGGCTGGACGCAAAACAGCGTTACGCACTGGCCAAGCAGCAAGAGAAAATCGTTAAACAGGCGATAAGCCTGGTTGCCGAACGACGTAAAGCCGGTGACTTAGGTGCCGTCGACGAACAACTGACGGTACTCGCGCTAAGTCGGCAACTGCAACAAACGGCAGCGGCTTATCAACAACTGCAATCCGCTGAAGCAGAGTTAAACGCTCTGCTAACAACGTCTGATGTCGGTCAACTCTCCATTAATGAGGAGCTATTTAACGTTGAACCTGCGTTAACGGCTCGTTGGCAACAACATCCAGCGTTAAAAGCCGCTTACCTGCAATGGCAATTAAAGCGCGCCGATGTCGACTGGAAACGCTCGTTAACCACCGCCAACCCAACCGTAGGCGTCGAAGCGGGCGAGAGCGATAACGAAACAGTAATTGGCTTATCATTCAGCATTCCACTACAGGTTCGCAATAACTACAGCGATGCGGTGCGCGCAGCCAATAGCGAAGCTGTTGCTGAAGAAAAACGTTTGATTGCACTAAGGCAACAATGGCAAGCAGCACTGAAATCGTCTCTTAACAATTATCGTTTTGTGAAAAAACAGTGGCAAAGCTGGCAAAGAGACTTTCAATCTCGGCAGGATGAGTCGATGCAGGTGATTGAGCAGTCCTGGCTCGCCGGTGACCTATCCACCACAGACTACCTCACCGCTGTGCAACAGCAGCTCGATAGCCAATTTGCAGGGATAGCGCTGCAAACACAATATCGGTTGGCCGCCATTGAATGGTTGTACCGTTCGGGCGAACTCAGTAAAGCACTGACGTTATCGCCGTTAAGCCAGCCAACAAACGCAGAGATTGGAGAGTAAACGATGTCAGTAAAACCTTTATACGCAGCAATAGCACTTGCGCTGAGCTTTTCGGTTATGGCGCAGGATGAACACGGACACGACGAAAAAGAAGATACCCACAAGGAAGAAGGCAAACACGAGCAAGGTGAACATAAGGAAAGCTCAGGCGTGGAGCTATCCAGCAAGCAGCTATCCATGGCAGATATCACCACGCGAACCTTGCAAACTCAAGTCATTGAATATCCGGTTTATGCCCCGGGCGAGGTGGTTGCTAACGACTTTAATAGCTATATCGTGAGTCCGCGCATCGATTCGACCGTGCTCAAACGTTTTGTCAGTATTGGCGACCACGTCGAAAAAGGTGAACCACTAGCCACCCTCTTCAGCGCGATCATGGCGGAGGCGCAAAGTCAGTATTTGGTCACACTTAACGAATGGCAACGCGTGCAGTCGCTCGGTGAGTCAACGGTGGGTGAAAAACGCTTTGTCGAAGCGAAAAACGCCTTTACCTCAGCGCAAGCGCAACTCAAAGCATTTGGTATGTCAGCCAGTGATATTAAGCATTTAAGTAAACCTGACTACCCTATCGGCGAATACCAACTGACCTCAGAACTTGACGGGATTGTGGTTAGCGATAACTTCAAGCAGGGTCAGCAAGTTAATGCCGGTAATCACTTGGTTGAAGTGCTGCAAGAAGAAACCTTGTGGGTTAATGCTCGTCTACCAGGCTCAGCTGACCTTAATGTGCAGTTTGGTGATCCTGTTACAGTGAGTGTCGACAATCAGCGCTTTGCGGCAAAAGTCATTCAGGAAGGCCACACAATAGACCATAAAACCCGCACCCGAACGGTACGACTTGCGGTAAATAACGAAAAGGACCAATTACATCCTGGTTTATTTGCGGATGTTTATTTCTCAGTCAAGTCGGATGGTCCGGTGCTTGCAGTTAAGGACTCAGCCTTGATGCGGGCGCCTGATGGTGACTGGCAGATATTCATTGAGCACGAACCCGGAAAATTTGAACCGAAGAAAGTCGAGTTGGTTGATGAAAAGGGTCCGTGGAAAGTTATTCGAGGCGTTAAGGAAGGCACAGAATACGTAGACAACGGCGCGTTTTTCGTTCGCTCTCAAATCGCTAAAGGCGGTTTTGACCCACATAACCACTAACAGGAGGTTGTATGTTTCAGCGCATTATTCAGTTTGCTGTCGCTAATCGCCTGTTATTGGTATTGGCTTTATTCAGCATCAGCATTGCGTCATTTTTTGTTATTCCCAAACTTAATCTGGATGCCTTCCCCGATGTTACCAACGTTCAGGTAACGGTAAATACGGAGGCCCCCGGGTTAGCAGCGACCGAAGTCGAGCAGCTGATTACCTATCCGATAGAGTCGGTGATGTATGCTCTGCCCGACGTCAAAGAGGTTCGGTCAATCTCAAAAACAGGTTTATCGGGCATTACCGTCGTGTTTGACGAGAGTGTCGATATCTACTTTGCCCGGCAACTGGTGTTTGAACGACTGCAGGCGGCAAAGGAGCTGATACCCGAAGGCGTAGGTACACCCGAAATGGGTCCTAACTCTTCCGGCCTCGGCCAGGTTTATCAGTATCTGCTACTTGCCGAACCGGGCTCCGGTGTCAGCAGTATGGAGCTACGCAGTCTTAACGACTATGTGGTTAAACTGCTACTAATGCCCGTTGAGGGGATTACCGAAGTCTTGTCCTTTGGCGGTAAGGTTAAGCAATATCAGGTTAACCTCAATCCCGCTAAGCTGTTGTCTTACGACCTTACCCAGCAAGACGTAATGGGCGCGGTCAACAAGAATAACGGTAACGTTGGTGGTTGGTATATGCCCCGCGGTCAGGAGCAGTTGGTTATTCGCGGCACCGGTTGGTTGGATAGCGGTAAAAAAGGCCTGCAACAAATACGACAAATACCGCTCAAAACCGTTGACGGCGTTTCCGTAACACTGGGCCAGGTTGCCGACGTCGAAATCGGTAGTGAAATTCGCCAGGGGGCGGTCTCAATGTCGCGTAAAGTCGACGGCGAGGTCAACCAGCTGGGCGAAGTGGTATCGGGTATTGTGCTCAAACGCATGGGCTCGAATACCAAAGCCACTATCGACGGTATTAAAAAGCGCATTCCGCTTATTCAGCAAGCATTACCCGAGGGTGTCACCTTTGAGCCGTATTATGATCAGGCCGATTTAATACAAAAAGCCGTATCTACGGTCGCGTATTCACTGCTCATTGCCTTTGTCTTTATTATCGCAGTATTAGCACTGTTTTTGCTCAACATACGCGCTACTTTTTTAGTGTTACTGTCCATTCCCGTTTCTATCGCCATTGCCCTGATGGTAATGTCCGCGATGGGCATGTCAGCTAACCTGATGTCGCTGGGCGGGATTGCTGTTGCCATTGGTATGCTGGTCGACGGCTCCGTGGTGATGGTTGAAAATATCTTTAAGCACTTAAGTCGTCCGGATAGTGAACACCAAGACGACGCCGAGCAACGCACAGAGCACCGCGACCCAGATCCTCAGGCAGCCAAACTCGATAGCCATGGTATCAAGCTGCGAGTTAAGGAAGCGGCGAACGAAGTGGCACGACCGGTATTCTTTGCCGCCATGATTATCTTGGTGGTCTTTATGCCACTGTTTAGTTTTCAGGGTGTTGAAGCTAAATTATTTGAGCCCATGGCTATCAGTATTATGTTGGCCATTATCTCCGCGGTTTTTGTGGCCATCATGGTTGTACCGGCATTAGCCAGTTACTTTTTCAGTCGGGGTATTAAGCCTCGTGAAAATAAACTGCTTAAACCACTAGATAATGGTTATAAAAGACTATTATCGGTGGCGTTACGCAGTAAAAAGGCTGTTATTACCCTGGCCGGTGTGCTGTTTGTCGGCGCTTTGGTGTTAGTGCCTCGTCTCGGCACAGAATTTGCGCCCGAATTGGAAGAAGGCACGATTAATATTCGCGTGACATTAGCCCCCTCCTCTAACCTTGAAACGGCCTTAGAGGTGGCTCCGAAGCTTGAAAAAATCCTGATGTCGTTCCCGGAAACCACCTACGCACTCAGCCGCATTGGACGAGCTGAAGTGGGCGGTGATCCAGAGCCTATCAGCAACATCGAGATATATGTGGGCCTTAAGCCGCAATCCGAATGGACAACGGCATCCGATCGCTACGCCTTACAAGAAAAAATGGAGGCAAAACTAGATGCTCACCCAGGCTTGTTGTTTAATTTTTCACAACCTATTGCAACACGGGTTGATGAACTGCTCTCAGGTGTAAAATCGCAGCTAGCCATCAAACTATTTGGACCCGAGCTTGACGTGTTGGCCCGTAAAGGCCAGGAAATAGAAGGTGCCGTCAAGCAAGTTGACGGGGCGGTTGCTGTAGCGATGGAGCAAATAAAAGGTGAAGCACAACTCGTGGTTTCGCCGAAACGCCAGCAACTCTCACGCTACGGCTTAAATGTCACCGATGTACTGAGCGTTGTCGACAATGGCTTGGGTGGCGCTTCGGCAGGCCAGATCATTCGCGGTAATGAGCGCTATGATATTTACGTGCGGCTGGCCAAGCAATTCCGCGATACGCCGGAGTCTATTCGTTCGTTACGCCTGTTAACTCCCTCAGGGGCCTGGGTAACCTTAGGCGAAGTCGCCAACGTTGCAATTGAATCAGGACCACCGCAAATCCGTCGTGATGATGTACAGCGTCGCGTTGTAATTCAATCGAACGTTCAGGGTCGTGACATGGGTAGCGTGGTTGCCGATATTAGGAAGGCGATTGACGAGAAGGTGGATTTACCAACCGGTTACTCAGTCGATATTGGTGGCCAGTTCGAAAGTCAACAACGAGCACAGGAGCGCTTGTCCATTGTCGTTCCCATATCGCTGGCACTCATCGCCCTGCTGCTTTATTTTGCTTTCGGCACCATGGGTCAAGCCATGTTGATTTTGGTGAATGTACCATTGGCAGTCATCGGCGGTATTGTGGCACTCTATGTGTCAGGACAGTACTTATCGGTGCCCAGCGCCGTGGGTTTCATCACACTGTTTGGTGTGGCGGTACTAAACGGTGTGGTTCTGGTCGAGAGTATTAACCAGAGAATAACCGATGGGCATGCGGTTAATGATGCCGTGTTTGATGGCGCGTGGTCGCGACTACGCCCGGTATTAATGACAGCAATAACCTCAGCGTTAGGACTCATTCCCATGCTGTTTGCAACCGGTGCAGGGGCTGAAATTCAACGCCCACTGGCTACCGTCATTGTTGGTGGTTTGGTATCAGCTACTCTGCTGACATTGGTTATCTTACCCGTGCTCTATCCTTGGTTTTCGAAACAAAAAATTAAGGATCTGAGCCGTTAGGGTTCAATAGCATTTAAGGGGGCGGTTATTGTCGCCCCCTTTTATTAAAAGAGGAACGTATTATGGGACATCACCATAACCATGATCACTCAAAGGACATGCCGTCCAACCGATTAGGTTGGGCATTCCTGCTTAACTTTGTTTTTACCATTATTGAGTTCATTGGTGGTTTTCTTACCAACAGTACCGCCATTTTAGCTGATGCCGTTCATGATCTTGGCGATAGCCTGTCGTTAGGTCTCGCGTGGATACTAAATAAACTTGGCAAAAAACAGGCTAACCAACACTTTACCTACGGTTATAAAAGACTGAATCTTGCCGGTGCATTTATTAATGCCGTTGTGTTAATCGCAGGCTCTGCCTGGGTACTTGTGGAAGCAATTCCCAGACTCTGGAACCCTCAGATGCCCGTCGCTGATGGCATGATTGCTTTAGCCGTCGTTGGCATTACAGTTAATGGATTTGCTGCTTACAAATTGTCAGAGGGCAAAACGTTAAACGAACGCGTTATTAACTGGCACTTGCTGGAGGATGTTTTCGGCTGGGTTGCTGTACTTATCGTTGGTCTTGTTTTGCTGTTCGTAGACTGGCCGATTCTCGACCCTATATTGTCGATTGGCTTTACTCTATTTATTTTAGTGAATGTACTACGCAACCTGTGGGCAACACTGAAACTCTTCATACAGGCCACGCCAGACAAAAAAACCTACAAACAAGTCGCGGACGCTTTACTGGAGCTACCTCATGTCGCTGACCTACACCATCTGCATTTTTGGTCACTAGATGGCGAGGAGCATGTATTAACCGTTCATTTGGTGTTATCTAAAAACCTTGATATCGAGGCCCGTAGCGATTTAAAACAGCGCATCGATGACGTCCTTGCGCCCTATGCTTTAAGCCATACAACGGTAGAACTAGAAGATCCTGATGAAGCCTGTAGGGACAACTGATAATGAGTGCATTATTTTTGTTCAAGACGAGCCAGTAATACACCAGATGTGCGCATGAAATTGATGCTCGATATCATATTCTCCAAACACAACATCGACACTTTGGTGACCCGAGTCTTAAATATGGAAAGAAGCAGATGCAGAGGTAAAAAAGCTGTGTGTTAATAAGACCAATATGAGCAACCAATATATTTTCGTAACGGCCACTTTATCTAATAATCCACCATAAAACCAGCGCTGAAACTCGTGTTAACGTGTGATAAACTGTAGGTATATCGAAATCGTTTTAGGTTGTTCCAATGTCATCATGTTGCGGAAGTTCAGCGCAAGCCGAAATGGATAACTCTCAACGCAGGTTGTTATGGACGGTTCTAGTCCTTAATGGCGTCATGTTCTTTGTTGAGTTCATTGCGGGTTGGATGGCTGAATCCAGTGGTCTTATTGCTGATTCGCTGGATATGCTTGCCGATACTTTGGTTTATGCTGTGAGCTTATACGCTGTTGGCAAAGCCATTAAATATAAAGTCAATGCCGCTATTTTAAACGGCATACTGCAAACATTATTAGCTCTGGCGGTGTTATTGGATGTCATCCTTAAACTGGCATTTGGTAGTCAGCCCGAAACCTTTGTCATGCTCTCAATAGCGGGGCTTGCATTACTGGTAAACATCGTTTGCTTTGCCCTTCTATATCGCTCCCGAAACGGCGATATTAACATTCGCGCCAGCTGGATTTGTTCACGCAATGACATGATCATGAATGTCGGTGTTATTGTCTCTGCGATGCTCGTCGCCCAGCTCCATGCGGCATGGCCTGACTTACTCATCGCAACTGTCATAGCCATCATTGTACTGCACTCTGCTATTCGCATCATCAAAGACGCGATAGCTGTAAAGACAGGTGAAAAAGACGATATTTCTGGGTGTTGCGGGTAATCACCAGGATTCGTAATGAGCTCAATATTTTTAATAAAGACACTCGGGTTATTTA
Source organism: Idiomarina sp. (assembly GCF_019431395.1). Taxonomy (NCBI): domain Bacteria; kingdom Pseudomonadati; phylum Pseudomonadota; class Gammaproteobacteria; order Alteromonadales; family Idiomarinaceae; genus Idiomarina; species Idiomarina sp. The sequence continues at coordinate 62,865 of NZ_CP080268.1, read as the reverse complement.
TCGCAACCGCAATTGCAGAAATTGTCGGTTGCTATTTACCCTACCTATGGCTCAAAGAGGGCCATTCGGTTTGGTTGCTCATTCCGGCGGCAGTGAGCTTAGCCTTATTTGCTTACTTGTTAACACTTCATCCGGCGGAAAGCGGACGCGTTTACGCAGCCTACGGCGGTATTTACGTGTTAACCGCCATAGTGTGGCTGCGAATTGTCGATAAATCGCCACTATCCAATTTCGACCTGATTGGCACGGCGTTTGTGCTAACCGGTATGGGGATTCTTGTGTATGGCTGGCGTTAGCTATAAAGCAATTCAGTTAAAGAACTCCGCTCAAAAGTTTTACTACACAGACTAACGCACCTTATGTTTGTCCGTGGTAGCGTCCTCAACCCCGTCATTAAGCGAGGCCATCAGTGGACAATAGACATCTCCGTGTCCGGCGCTGCATTTTTGCACCAGCTCATTCAACGCTCGTTCAATTTGCTGTAAGTGCGATATCTTTCGACGAACACTGGTGAGCTTTTGCTCCCCAAGCTCCCGTGCCTCATCGCAATGAGCGCCATCTTGCAGAGTTAATAGCTCACCAATTTCATCCAGACTAAATCCAAGCCATTGAGACGCGCGAATAAAATGAAGCCGAGCAAGCGCTTGTTCGTCGTAATGTCGGATCCCCCCATACGGCTTTTCCGGCTCGCTCATTAGCCCTCGGCGCTGATAATAGCGCACCGTTTCCACGCCCACGCCGGCTGTTTTGGCCAGCGTGCCAATTGTCATTACGTTGCGTTTTTTTAACATAGCTATTGCTTCCGTAGTGAGGTACGGGTTTAAGATTAACACATTAAAGCAAAATGCCCGAAGGAGTTACTCTTATGTCAAATTCAAAATCTGGTCGGGGCTCTCTTCTCGCGGGAGGGATCGCAGCGACTCTGGCATCTGCGTGTTGTCTGGGTCCCCTCATATTACTTGCACTCGGTGTATCCGGGGCCTGGATTGGGAGCCTCACAGCACTTGAGCCTTATCGACCCATTTTTATTACCATTGCATTGATTGCCATATTCTTTGCCTGGCGTCGAATATACCGGCGTGCTGATGACTGCAACCCTGATAACACCTGCGCAACGCCAAATGCTCGTAAGAGCTACAAAGTGATGTTTTGGCTCGTTGCGGTGCTTACTTTAACAGCATTGGCTTACCCCTATGTTGTTCCTTTGTTTTACTAGGAGGCAATACACGATGAAAAAAACAATGATAACAACCATTTTATTTTTACTGTTTAGCATGCCCGCATTGGCGGTTGAGAAAACGGTTACGCTATCAGTACCCGGTATGACATGCGTCACCTGCCCAATTACTGTCAAAGCTGCACTTGGCCAAGTTGCAGGTGTGAGCGCCGTCGATGTCCGTTTTGAAGAGCGGGATGCAACCGTGACATTCGACGACGCAAAGACGTCAGTTGAGGAGCTAACTGAAGCCACGACAAATGCAGGATACCCATCAACACTGAAAGCAACGGCACCAAAAAATCAGTCATGAAACATCACAATGCCTTATAGCTGCTGTAAAACTGAAAGACCAAGGAGTAACCGTTATGAGTAATAACAATTTACACATTGCTGTCATTGGTAGCGGCGGCAGTGCGATGGCTGCGGCACTCAAAGCGACCGAGGGAGGTGCCCGAGTGACGCTCATTGAGAGAGGTACTATTGGCGGAACTTGTGTCAATATTGGCTGTGTCCCGTCTAAAATCATGATCCGAGCGGCTCATATCGCCCAACTGCGGCGAGAAAGCCCTTTTGATAAAGGCTTAAGTACCCATACTCTTAAGGTAAATCGATCAGCTCTCCTCGAGCAACAACAGGCTCGGGTAGAAGAACTCCGTGAATCCAAATACCAGAGTATTCTTAGAGAGAATTCCGCCATTACCGTTATTAACGGCGAAGCCCGCTTTATAAACGATGAAACTCTTTCCGTATCACTTTGCGATGGCGGTGAGCAAACGGTTCACTTTGACCGTGCTTTTATCGGCACCGGGGCCCGACCCGCACAACCACCCATCCCCGGCTTAGCTGAAACCCCTTACCTTACTTCGACAAGCGCATTAGGGCTAAGTAACATTCCTAAGCGCCTCGCTATTATTGGAGCCTCGGTCGTTGCTCTTGAATTAGCACAGGCCTTCGCGCGTCTCGGTAGTGAAGTTACTGTTTTGGCTCGCAGTCGGGTGTTATCCCAAGACGAGCCTGCCATTGGTGAGGCAATAGCCACTGTTTTTTATCACGAAGGCATCAATGTGCTTGAGCATACAGAAGCCAGCGAAGTGCGTTACGACGGACAACACTTCATTCTCAAAACCAATGCCGGAACATTAAAAGCAGAACAACTGCTCGTGGCCACAGGCCGCACGCCCAATACGGAAAACCTCGATTTAGAAACCATCGCCGTACAAACCGAGCGCGGTGCCATAACGATTAACGATCGCATGCAAACCTCTAACTCAAGCGTATATGCGGCAGGCGACTGTACGAATCAGCCGAAGTTTGTCTATGTCGCCGCCGCAGGCGGCAGCCGAGCCGCTATTAACATGACGGGCGGTGATGCGCATCTTGATCTCAGTGCCATGCCCGAGGTTATCTTTACTGATCCACAAGTCGCCACGGTGGGTTTATCAGAAGCTGATGCTAAAACTGGTGGTTACGTCACCGAAAGCCGCACGTTGGGCCTTGAAAATGTCCCACGGGCATTGGTTAACTTCGATACCCAAGGGTTTATAAAAATTGTCGCAGAAAGTGGCAGCGGCCGGCTGCTCGGTGTTCAAGTCGTCGCAGGAGAAGCTGGTGAGTTGATTCAAGCTGCTGTAATGGCGATAAGAGCAGGAATGACAGTCAATGAGTTGGCTGATGAGCTCTTCCCATACCTTACGATGGTAGAAGGCTTAAAATTATGCGCTCAAACGTTTACTAAAGATGTTAGCCAATTATCTTGCTGCGCTGGGTGAGACAATTGATAGGGAGAAGACAAGACCAACGGCAGATCAATAAGCAGTAAAAGTACGCTTGAGAAGGGTTCGCAACTACGAGCTGCTGGCTCCTACCAAGAGCAGTAGTACATTTATAAAACAAAAGATACGGGTTCATTGCATGCAATACATCGTGAAACATTGAGAATTTTCAGACTGTTCGCGAGCAAGTACCGTCAGTAAGGCTCGGGCACCTAAATTTGTACCATTGACGACGGTATTATGCACATTGATGATCTATTTATTAAAGAAGCACACCGCCAATACGGAATTGATAATGACCTGGTAGAGACACTGCTAAATTTAGTGGATTTGAGAGGGATGGTAAGCCGAGATTTGTACAGAAATCGCCAAATTAGAGCTAACGACTTGGTAACTTAAACATTATTCTTGAAGTAAAGTTTAAATCATCAGGATCCGAACAACTCAACCTGACGGCAACTATTTCTTATCGCCTAACTTATGAATTTAACTTAGCTTCCAAAACTGTGCTTTTTGGAAGCTCTATTTGTACTGCAAATCCGGTTGGATGAATATTGTTGAATGATATTTTTCCATCGTGCAATTGTATTATCTTCGAGGTAATGGATAAACCAAGACCAGAGCCGTCGATTCCACTATGCCCTTGAAACCGATAAAACCGCTCTCCCATTCGCTGAAGCATTTCTGTGGGTACTCCGGTGCCTTGATCCATTATTTTGATAGTAATGCTTTCTGATGTTTCAACTGCATTTATTTGTATCTTGGAATCTGCGGGTGAAAATTTCATGGCGTTGGATAGAAGATTGGTCAACGCGCTTATTATCAAAGTTTCATTGCAGGCTATCTTGATTGTGGGAGCGTCGATTTGCCATTGATAATTCTCGACCGTGTTTGTGGGGAGAGCGTTGATGGCTGCAGAAACAAGCGTTTTTAGTTCAATCTCGGAGAAATCAGTAGACTTATCCAAACTATCCAGTCGATTTAAGCGCAAGAGTTGATTAACTAAATGCGACATGCGCTCTACGGCACTAAAAATGGCTTTACCGGACTGTTTGGAATCCTCCAGCGATTCAGCGTGAATAATATTTTCCGCATGTACTTGAATTGCGCTTAACGGTGTTCGTAACTCATGTGACGCATCAGCAATAAAACGCTTTTCCCTCTCTGAAAACATCTTAATTTGATGTAATAATTTATTAATTGCCTGCTTTATCGGGGTCAACTCTCTGGGCAGTTCTGACTCAATTGGTGACAGGTTGTTTAACGCTCTGGCTCTTAAATGAATGGCGAATCGATTAACCGGCTTCAGTACAAGATAAACAATAAAGAGTATTATTAAGCTTATCGGTACCCACATCAATAGTAGCGGGTACAGCTGTTCTGTAGCCAAGTAACCACTGAGCTCAATGTAGTGGTCAAGAAAAACTGGCCACCGGTTTATAGTTAATCCAGTATTTTTGCTCTGCCTGATTCGGACTCAAACCGTTATTATGCTGATGCGGCCGAAGTTGGCTGTAATACCCAATTAAATATTTCAGTATATGATTTTGTGCCTGAGTATACGAACGGTAACCATATGTTGGCATCCATTCTATCTTCAGGCTTCTGAAAAAGCGCTCCATTGGCGCATTATCCCAGCAGTTACCCCGTCGACTTAAGCTTTGCTTTATCCGGCATTTCCAGAGCGTCTGACGGAACTTCCTGCTTGTATAATGGCTACCCTGATCGCTATGAAACATAACGCCTTTAGGTCGCCCACGGCTCTCATAAGCCATTTTCAGCGCGTTGCTGGTTAACGTACTGTCTGGTGACAGCGACATTGCCCAACCAACAGGTTTACGGGCAAATAAATCAATAACAATTGCCAAATAAGCCCAGCGGTTACCTGTCCAGATGTAGGTCACATCGCCACACCAGACTTGATTCGGCGCTTCAACGTTAAATTGTCGTTCTAAATAATTCGGTATCTCAACATGTTCATCGCCTGTTTTCTTATATTTATGACCGGGTATCTGACAACTAACCAAGCCCAGTTTTTCCATCAGTCTGCCTGCACGAAAGATTGCAGAACAAGTTCGCTCAAGTGACTGTTTGTCTCGAGTGGGTGGTGAAGAGTTCGCAATTATCTTGACGAATATTCCACATCAAAACGCACAGTCGATATTAGAAAGTATTCGGCAAAAGATTGCTGGTAATGGTGTTTTATTGGCGGATGACACCGTCGTTAATGTCACCCTGTCTATAGGTGCGACCCAGCTCGCAATAGATGACGAATTTAATACAGCTTACAAAAAAGCTGATATCGCACTTTACCAGAGTAAAAAACAAGGCCGGAATATGATCACTTGGTATCTAAACTAGGCTTGTAAAGCTTCTGGAATAGGATTTCTTCGCGCTAGCCATAAATAAAACGCTTATTCTTGATTTTTATAGACGGATAGTCTATTTTTTTAAAGATGAAAGCTAATAAACAGCAAACGCGCCCTAGAGGCCGCCCTAAAAAAAGTGTAGACGGTCATAACCAAACTCGACAGCGGTTGCTGCGTGGTGGAATTGAAGCGCTAACGGAGGCTGGATATTCCAGTGTAGGATTAGACACTATTCTAAAGCGTGAAAGTATTCCAAAAGGGTCTTTTTACTATTATTTCGATAGTAAAGAAGCATTCGGCCAAGAGCTCATCGAAAGCTACAACCGTTTTTTTAAAAACAAACTAAGCAAGCACTTACTGTCACGTCCTAGCTCGGGCTTGGAGGGCTTTCATAATTTCGTTGCAGACGCAATTAGCGGTATAGAAAAGTATCAATTTCAGCGTGGTTGTTTAGTCGGTAATTTAGGGCAGGAATTGAACACCCTGCCGCCTAGCTTTAGAGTTCAGTTGGCTGATGTTTTCAAGCAATGGTGTGACTTGTTAGCGCATTACTTACGCCAAGAACAAGCCTATGGACATATTTCGCAGTCGCTAAATTGTCATCAGTATAGCGAACTATTTTGGATAGGCTGGGAAGGCGCAGTGCTCCACTGCAAGCTACAAAAAGACTCAGCCCCCATACAATCATTTGCAGATTACTTTGTCAGTACGCTCACTGAGTGAGTTTTTTTGAATTTTTATAGACGATCGGTCTAATTAGGAGCTAAGTATGTTTAATGCAATTGTTATTAGTAAAGAAAAAGAACAGTCAACAACCTTAACGTCGATCGATAAATCGATGCTCAACGATGGCGATGTTACCATCAACGTTGCATATTCGACACTGAACTATAAAGACGCATTGGCTATTTGCCAAAAGCCCGGAGTAGTTCGCGAGTGGCCAATGATTCCAGGTATTGATTTAGCCGGAACAGTAACAGAGTCATCTAGTAATCTATTTGAAATAGGCGACAAGGTATTAGTTAATGGCTATGGCATCGGCGAAGTACACTCCGGCGGACTAGCTCAACAAGCGCGCGTTAAAAGTGAGTGGTTAGTACCGTTACCAAGCGGCATTAGTCTTAAACAATCCATGGCCATTGGCACCGCTGGCTACACAGCCATGTTGTCTGTGTTGGCATTAGAAAAACAAGATGTGGATCCAAGCTCGGGTGAGGTATTAGTCACCGGTGCGGCCGGTGGCGTTGGTTCAGTAGCCATATCCCTGTTAAGTAAATTGGGTTATAACGTCATTGCCGTATCAGGCCGACCCGAACAAGCTGCTTATCTTAAAGCGCTTGGTGCCGTCGAAGTTCTTCCACGTAGTGAACTTGAGGGCTCCGCTAAGCCGCTTGCAAAACAGCGATATGCGGGCGTTATCGATGTTGCGGGGTCGAACATATTGGCAAACGCAATAGCGCAAACTCAATATGGCGGTGTGGTCACTGCGTGCGGATTAGCAGCGGGAATGGACTTACCTACCAACGTGGCACCATTCATTTTGAGGGGCATAAAATTAATTGGTATCGATAGTGTTATGGCGCCAATGCAAAATCGCTTGCAAGCATGGGAGCGGTTAACACAGGATTTAGACTTGATAATGCTGGATAATATGACACAAACTGTTGGCCTCAATCAGGTTCTTCAGCTTGCGCCAGAATTACTCAAGGGCCAAGTTCGCGGTCGGACGGTGGTTGACGTGAATCTTTGAAAAAAGTTAAACCTAACTACTTTTACCTTAGTTGCAGGGATTTGCAATGGCACCAGTAAGTAAAAAAACGGCCTTACGAGTTGCTACTGCAATAGCAACTATTATTTACTGCAAAAAATAACAGCTTAGAAGTTTCAAAATCAGTCTTCCACAGAGTTTCTCAGTGGCAAAAAGCTAATTGCAACTGTGGATAGTAGCAATAACAGCGTCGATATCACTAGACACGCGGTTAATCCCCATTGTTGATAAACCCACCCGGATAAGATTGTGCCTAATAACCGACCGGCTGCGTTAGCCATATAGTAGAAGCCAACGTCCAGCGATACGCCATCAGTGCGTGAATAAGCAACAATCAAATAACTGTGCAAGGATGAATTAATGGCAAACAAAATGCCAAACAGCCCTAAGCCAATAGTTATACTCTGGGCAATCGGTAGGTGCTGCCATAGTGCCAGGCCGAGCGCCAGTGGACTAAGCGTCAGTAGCGCATTCCAGACCACCGCCTGAGTTTTGGGCACGTCCTTGCTACTTTTTGTGAATTTAGGCGCTATGCTTTGAACAAACCCGTAGCCAATAACCCACAAGGCTAAAAAGCTACCGACCTGCCAGTGGTTCCAGTCCAGTTGGCTGGCTAAGAACACCGGTAAAGCGACGACAAACCAGACATCGCGGGCACCAAAGAGTAGAAAGCGCGCGCCCGATAGAATATTGATCGGTCGACTTTTAGATAAAATGTCTTTGAATTTAGGCTTGAACTTAGCTTTGCCCGATTCTTTTTTCAGAAAAATTAAACTGGCTATCCAGACTAGGCTGAGCATAACCGCCATCGCGAGCACCGCACCCTGGAAGCCAATTAACGTAAGCAACAGGCCGCCCAGGAAAAAGCCAACGCCCTTTAAGGTGTTTTTTGAACCGGTGAGTATAGCAACCCACTTGTAGAGTTGAGCCTGTTTGTCATCCGGCACCAATAGCTTGATAGTGCTTTTGGCGCTCATTTTATTGAGATCTTTGGCAATACCGGACAGCGCCTGAGCAGCCATCACCCAAATAACACTGAGCATAGAGCTGGGCACCAGCAGCATGGCCAGTGCCACAATTTGTATACCGAGCCCAATATTCATGGTCCGGTTGAGTCCCCACCGAGCCCCCAGCCAGCCACCAAACAGGTTGGTAACTACACCAAAAAACTCATAGAACAGGAACAACATCGCTACTTCCAGCGCACTGTAACCCAACTGATGGAAGTGCAGCACCACCAGCATTCGCAGCGCGCCGTCAGTCAGGGTAAAGGCCCAGTAGTTGCCGGTAACAATTAAATATTGGCGTATTGCCGGCGACAGCTGACGCAGCATTATCCGACCTTTTCGACCAGTTCAACCGCGCGGTTGGCATAACCCCATTCGTTGTCATACCAGGCATAGATCTTAACGTGGGTACCGTTAATGACCTTGGTGGACAGCGCATCGACAATGCTGGAGCGCGGATCGGTTTTGTAATCTATCGACACTAACGGGCGCTCTTCGTAACCCAGAATGCCTTTTAGCTCACCTTCTGCGGCTTCTTTCATCCAGCCGTTGATTTCTTCAACTGAAGTGGCCTTTTCGACTTCGAACACACAGTCGGTTAACGACGCATTGGCAAGGGGTACGCGAACCGCATGGCCGTCAATCTTGTCCTTAAGCTCCGGGAAAATCTCGACAATAGCCGTTGCCGAACCTGTAGACGTCGGAATTAGGCTCATGCCGCAGGCACGGGCTCGGCGTAAGTCTTTGTGTGGCGCGTCCAGAATACTTTGCGTATTAGTTAGATCGTGAATAGTGGTAATTGACGCGTGTTTAATACCAATTTTGTCCTGCAGAACTTTGACTACCGGCGCCAGACAATTAGTGGTGCAGGACGCGGCAGTGACTATTTGATGTTTTTCAGGCTCGTAAAGGTGGTCATTAACGCCCATCACAATATTCAAAGCGCCGGGCTCTTTGACCGGAGCTGATACGACAACTCGTTTTACGCCTTGTGACAGGTAATCGTTGAGCACCTTCACGGTTTTCATCTTGCCGGAGGCTTCCAGCACCACATCGCAACCACTCCAGTCGTTGTCGCCAATGGTTTTGTGCTGAGAGAAAGCAATGCGCTCCCCACCAATTTCAATCGAGTTACCCGCACCTTCGGCTTCATAACCCCAGCGACCGTGCACCGAATCAAAATTCAGCAAATGCGCAAAGGTTGCCGCATCAGCGCCCGGGTCATTCACCTGAACAACCTGCAGCTCAGGGTTGTCCCAAGCCGCGCGCAAGGCTAAACGGCCAATACGACCCAAACCGTTAATTCCAACTTTAATCGTCATAAAAGACTCCTTATGTATCTCTTACCTGCCCATTATAGGGCTTTGGGGGAGTTTGCTGTCTTGTTTCGCTTGAGCATTGAACCTCCTGTGGCGGAGACGCTACGAGTTCATCCATGAACGCTTGACGAAGGCCATCCTTGGCCTTCGACACTCCGCCACAGGAGCTTCAACACTCATAACGCTTACAAGACAACAAACTCCCCCTTCTATATCTAAACGGTTTTAGCATTCATGATTTAAACCAGTGTTTCGTCTTATTCGCGAACCAGACTAAAGAGAGCATCACTGGTACTTCTACCAGTACACCAACAACCGTGGCTAGTGCGGCGCCGGACTGCAAACCAAATAATGAAATAGCGACGGCTACGGCTAGTTCGAAAAAGTTCGAGGTACCAATTAAGCAGGCGGGTGCTGCAATGCGGTGTGGCAGTTTAATCAGTAATGCAATAATAAAGGTGATAGCAAAAATGCCGTAAGTTTGAATAAGCAGCGGCGTTGCTATCATGGCGATATCTAAAGGACGAGTTAGCAACACTTCTGCCTGAAAACCAAATAACAGCACGACGGTGAGCAGTAAGCCGACAATGGACCAGGGCTTCATGCGTGTATCAAAGGCTTGTAGTGCGGAATCGACATTATGCTGCTGCGATGTTGCTTTGCTCTTTAGCCATTGGCGCGTTAACAGCCCGGCAATAAGCGGTGCCACGACGTATAGGCCAACACTTATCAGCAAGGTTTGCCAGGGCACAATAATATCGGTGATACCCAGCAGCAGTGCGGCAATGGGCGCAAAGGCAAAAATCATAATGACGTCGTTGACCGACACCTGTACCAGCGTATAGCTGGCATCGCCTTTGGTCAGCTGACTCCAGATAAAAACCATGGCCGTACACGGCGCCACACCGAGTAGAATGACTCCGGCTAAATATTCGTTAGCGGTCTCCGGCTGAATAAAGTCAGCAAATACACCTTTAAAAAACAGCCAACCCACGAAAGCCATTGTAAATGGCTTAATAAGCCAGTTAATAGCGACCGTTAGAATAAGCCCTTTCGGCTCTTTAGCAATTTGTGTAATGGACTCGAAGTTGACCTGCACCATCACCGGGTAAATCATCAGCCATATCAACACCGCGATAATCAGGTTAACCTGCGCAAACTCAATACCTGACAGCACTTCGAAAACTGGTGGGAACAAGTTACCCAGTAAAGTACCGGCAATAATCGCCAGGGCGACCCAAACCGATAAAAACCGTTCAAACACACCCATTATCGATATCCTTGATTTGTTGAGGAATTAACGACGCGTGGTAAGTCGCTGTGGTTTTAATGATAGTCGCCATCCAGTCCTGTAGGGCCGGGTTAATTCGATAGTAAACCCAGCGCTGATCTTTGCGATCGGCCAACAAGCCGTATTCGCGCAGCTGCGCCAAATGCCGCGATACTTTGGGCTGTGACATACCAGTGGCATCGACAAACTGGCAAACACATAACTCTCCATGGTGTTGCAGCATTAAAATCATTTGCAAACGCAGCGGGTCAGCGAGAATTTTGAAGAACTCATGCGGTGCATCAAACAACTGCGGACGGTCACTTTTCTTGCGTAAAATAAGCAACAGCATCTTTATCCGTTCGCTTAATTCATGCGCCGTTTTCTTAAACGCATCCGCTTTTTTACTGGTCACTGGGTCAGGGAAGTCCCAGGCAATGAAGTGCTGGTCACCACACAAGGTCTGGCACTCGGTGCGGGCCCGATCACACAGGCTTATCACGTAATCGAAGCTATTGAAATCAATATCAGCAAGTGCTTTTGAGTGCAGACCACTGGTCTCAACCCCCAGTGAGTCTAATGCTGCCAACGCTTCAGGCTCTGGCTTGATGGGCTCAGTACCCGCGCTGGCAACCTTAAAGTCATCGCCCGCAAACTGTCTAAAAAGTGCCTCGGCCATTAATGATCGGGCTGAGTTAGCAGTGCAAAGAAACAATACGCTTGTCGGTTGTTTTGAAGTCATATTCAGCGCCATATATCTGATATTTCGTATATATGGTAAACCAAATATGTAATTATTCAAGAGACGTGAATAACCTCAACAGACTGCTTACCGCGATTTGTTTGCCATTCAATCGTTTGACCAATAGACAAACCGATAAGCGCAGCCCCCAGCGGGGCAAAAACCGATAAGCTATCTTCGTATTTGTCGACCTGGTCTGGCGCTGTTAGCGTTTTCGTGAATACTTTACCTGTTTCAAGCACTTTAAAGGTGACTTGTTTATTCAAACGAGCTACATGGTCTGGCATGGCCGCAGGCGTTACGACTTCAGCGCGCGCTAACTCGGCTTCTAATTCATCGAGTAATTCCCGCGGCAGTCGCGATTCATCAAGACAGTGTTCGATTACTGCTAAGTCAAAGGTTGATATCATGATTTTTGGTTTTGTTTGCATGTCTATTCTCCATTAAAAAAGGGCTCCGAAGAGCCCTTTACTAGTTACTCATCAGAAAGTTTCTTTTTTTTCTTTTGCTTTCGTTTTTCTTTTAACGTCATTTGTGGCTTCTTTTTCTCTTTTTCTTTACTCATTGGATTCACCTTATCTGTTCAATAATTAAACTCAAAGACTATTGCACAACTCAGTTACTCCAAGGCTCTGCCCTCCTTAAGGCTTGTTTTTTTAGTTCTTTCGCATTATTCGTTGCTGATTCACCGCAACAATATTCCAGTATTCAGTTTTTCGTCCATGTTGGGTCATCGCCACCGCTCCCGGGCGCAGACCTAATAAAGCCAGTCCCATAGCCGAAATGAACGAAATTCGCTGGTTTTCGGGATCCGCCAATTCGGGGGGCACTAACGTTATCGTGAGCCGCTCTTTAGAGCGACAGTGTTGTATTGTTACTCTTGAGCCTACGCTAATACGCCCGATCAAACGGGAACTAGGCTGCTGACTATATTCCAAGCGACTCAATAACAGGCTTAAATCCATTGGGTCGACTAACATCTGTCCGCTATTTTTAAAAATAGGATTAATTGGACATAAGAGAGCCCTACAAGGCCTCAACAAACGCATAAGCACGGCTTTTCTCCAACCGAACTAATGAAAGAAGTATTTTTATAAAATCACAACAGAAAAGCGCCGAACGCAGGGGCTGCGTTCGGCTTAATTTGGAAAGGTGAGTGCGGTACTCTGTATGGAATAGTTATACTTAAACATGGTGTCCTCGAAACCCGATGACACCATCATAGCCGCTAAAAAATTTAAAGCAAGTCCGCCACTAATCGTCTAGATTAAAGGGGTTTTCCAATGACCGCGACGGCTCAGTAAACCAGACTGGGCCTTGTTCGCTCATATAAAAATGGTCTTCCAGACGCACGCCAAATTTATCCGGCTGTATCACCATGGGCTCGTTGCTAAAACACATGCCCGGGGCTAATAAGGTTTTATCTCCGCCAACTAAATAAGGCCATTCGTGCAAATCCATGCCAATGCCGTGACCGGTACGATGCGGCACGCCGGGTAATTGATAGTTATCTTTTAAGCCAATGTTGGCTAATTCGTCGCGAACGGCATCGTCGACTTCTTCGCAAGCACGGCCATTAGCCGCCGCATTAAAGGCGGCTAACTGCAATTGTTGTTCGTATTGCCAAAAGGTTTTTTGTTCATGCGTGGCTTCGCCAAAGGCATAAGTTCGGGTGATATCCGAGTGATAGCCATGCAACTTGCAGCCGGTATCAATTAATACCCAGTCATTTTTCTGTAGATGCTGCTCGTAATTAACTCCGTGCGGGTAACTAGTCCCCTGGCCAAATAAAACGATGCAGAAGAACGAACCACTGGCACCCGCCCGGCGATGGGCTTCGTCAATAAATGCACGCACTTCAGAGGCACTAATACCCTCATGTAACATGGCTGCGGTGGCACGGTGCACAGCCAGCGTCATGTCCATGGCACGTTGTATTAGTGCAAGTTCCGCCTCAGATTTCTGCATACGACATGCTGCGGTAATGACTTTTGCATCCACCATCTTTGCCGCCGGATAGCGTTCTTCAAGATTGGCAATGATACTGTAGGAACAGGATTCATCCAGCGCCAGCTTGCCTTCGGTCAGCCCCTGAGTCTGTAAAAACTGTACAAAGTGATCGTAGGGCGACTCGTGTTCGTCCCACAATAACGTGTTTAAAGGCACCACCATGGCCTGTGTTAGGGAGCCCACTTCAAAAGCCGGTGCAATCAGGGTAACCTCGCCCTGCGCCGGAACAATCGCCCCGACCAGTCGCTCACTGGCGTACCATTGCAATCCGGTAAAATAAGTTAAGTTTGTACCCGCGTTTACATACATGGCATCAATACCATTTGCCTGCATAATCGCTTGCGCTTTTTTAATGCGAGCCTGATATTCGGATAATTGGATTGGCTCTAAGTCCACTGTCATATCATCAAGGCTATTAAGCGCTTGTTCTGCTGTTAACGTACCTACACCCTGGGTCATCTGCTCTACTCCGTAACTTTTATTTATCCGCAGTGTATCAAAAAACACCGCTGCTTGTTGCGAACAATTCTCATTTATACTATCGTTTGGATGTCGCTATAACGATACTAAGTCAATAGGGTCACAAAATGGCATCAGCAATTTCGCATAATCACCAGTTTCATACTTGCTTTGCAGAAGCAACTCCACTATTGCAACAGCACCAATTACAGGCAGCACTGGCCACCTTGTTACGGGCGCGTAGATTAGCTCTGCAGGTCAGCGAGGATCCCGTGCTGGCCGCGAACGGACAGCAAAACTACGTAACAACCAGTTTGATCATGATGGGCGTGCAATTCAGGTTGCATCTGCATGCGGACACGCTTGCCACGTATCACCAGTTGTTTCATCAGCTGGATGACTGGCTTGGCAGAGCATCGAACAGGGCATGCCAAATACGCTTGCGCGGTTATCAGACGCTGGCGGAGAGAGCCTGTCGGCATCTTCACCTGGAACGATTACGCGAGGAGACCATTAATGCGCAATCAAACCCATAGTCGCGTTCGGCTTGAAATAGACACACAGCAACTAATGCGCTTAATGCAAAAGCGTCAGCTGGTTGCCAGTGATTTTCGCTGTTGCGACAGTAAAAGTCGCTGTGTTTTAAAACAACTATTGCTGGAGTGCTCGGCACGAACAATCAGTCAAAGCGGTAAATAACCTATTTATGTTCAATTGTAAGAACATGTTATCCATTTGATTTATATATAAAAAGCTATTTTGCGTTTATCCGCCACCCGGCTAATAATAACAATATATCTACAACGGGGAACAAGCATGGCGGTAAAATTTGAAGATCGCCCGATTGAGCAGGTACGGGAACAAACCATTGATCAGCTGGTGATGAATTACAGTCACGGCATCATTTCTGCCGAGGCCTTTGAGCGCCGTTTAGATCAGGCTATGGATGCCACCGAACATGCGCAGTTGTCGGTACTGGTCGAAGACTTAGAACTAAAGCCTGACGCGTCTTACGACAACATGAAAGAGCAACGGTTTTCACCGCAATATGGTGAGGGCCGGGTAGAACCGACCGAAAACGTCATTTCAATTTTGTCCTCGAATGAGCGAACCGGGGTATGGACGGTTCCTAGTCAAATCACCATCTATTCGTTGCTGGGCTCTGCCGTACTGGACTTTACCGATGCCATTTTTAGACAGCCTGACGTTACCGTAAAAATCGTCGGTGGCCTGTCCAGTCTGGAAATCTATGTACCTGAACAGGTTACGCTCAGTACCAATGTGTTCAATATACTTGGATCTACCGAAAACAAAGCGCCCTCGCTGGGTCACCTGAAGCAGGCACCACATATACGTATCGAAGGGATCCAAGTGCTGGGTTCGGTCGAAATTAAAGTCAAACGCAGCATGAAAGAAAAGTTTGTCGCCTTCGCCAACAGCCTAAAAAGCACCTTTCAATCTCATTAAAGTCGGAGTAAATTGAAGCTAACACTCAAATAAACAGGGAGTTAGCTTCAATGAAACTCTATGAGATGGCGAAAGCGCCCAATCCACGCCGGGTGCGCATGTTTCTGGCCGAAAAAGGCTTACTGGACGAGGTTACCTGCATCGAGATTGATCTTGCCAAAGGTGAAAACCTCAGTACCGATTTTAGTGCTAAAAACCCCATGAACAAGGTACCGGTACTAGAGCTTGACGACGGCACCTGTATTAGCGAAACCACCGCGATTTGCCGTTATTTTGAAGAAGAGCACTATCCCGACAGCCCAAAACTATTGGGCAACGATGCTAACGAAAAGGCCATAATCGAGCAGTGGACTCGCTGGGTCGACTTCTATCTGTTCCTGCCCATTGGCATGGGCTTTCAGCACACCACTGATTATTTTGCGCACCGCATGAATCCGATCAAAGAATGGGGCGAATCAAACATTGAACAGGCAATGAAGTTCTTCGACTTCTTAGACAACCATTTAAAAGACCATGACTACATTGCCTGCGGACGCCTGACAGCAGCCGATATTAATGCGTTTTGTTCAGTTGATTTCGGTAAGGTAGTTAACTTACGCGTTAATGAATCGCACCCTCACCTGAAACACTGGTACGAGCGCATAAAAGCGCGTCCGTCGGCTGCTGTTTAGGACATCACCATGCAAATGAACTGGCAGGATTTGTCCGGCAAACTTTCGGGACTATGGCAAACCGAGCTCTACAAAGCCGGTGATACACCGATTTATTTGTCGCAAGTGATCATCGCCTTAGTATTGATCATTATTGGCTTTGTGATTGTGCGTTGGTTAGGGGCTCACCTGGTTAAACGCGCGCTGCGTTCCAGTGGCGCATCGGAGAATACCGTGTACGCGTTTCGCCGGCTGATTTCCTTTTTCGCATACGCCATGATCGTATTAATTGCGCTACCCATTGCCGGTATTCCGATAACCATATTCGCAGTACTCGGTGGCGCCTTAGCCATTGGTGTCGGCTTTGGTGCACAGAACCTGCTAAACAATTTGATCTCCGGCATCATTCTAATTGCCGAACGCCCCATTCGTATTGGCGACATTGTCGAACTGGAAAAGGAGCGCGGCCGAGTCGAAGAGATTGGTAATCGCTGTGTGCGTATTCGTCGCTACGACGGCGTGCATGTGTTAGTGCCGAATAGCTACTTTCTCGAGCAACGGGTGGTTAACTGGACCCTGGTATCAGCGGATATTCGCTCGGTAGTCTCAGTCGGCGTTGCCTATGGCTCGCCGGTCGAGAAAGTCAGAGACTTAATGCAGCAGTCAGTCGAAGAGCACGAAAAGGTATCTAAGGACTATCCGGTTGAGGTCTTCTTTGAAGAGTTTGGAGATAACGCACTGACGTTTAACCTATTTTTCTGGACCAGTGTGCACCAACCCATGGATATCCGCCGGGTGCAATCCGATGTACGGTTTAAAATCAATGCGCTGTTTGCCGAGCACAATATTGTCATTGCCTTCCCGCAACGCGATATTCACCTGGATACCAGCAAGCCGTTGGAAATTCACCTGAAAGATCCCAGCGAACATCAAAAAGGCGCCTAACAAGGCGCCTTTATCATCATCGCAGAGTCTGAGAGCTAGAACTCACGTTTATAAGTAAGCGAGAAACTTACTCCACGTGTCTCTGAACGCAACAGCGTATTATCAAACTCAATCTCTTTATCCTGGTTCAACATGTTCTGAACTTTGAGGGTAATTTGCGAGTTAAAGTCTGGATAATAGCTGTACACCGCATCCAGTGAATGGAAGGGTTGCTCAAACGAATCGCCACGGCCATCGATACCCGGAATGATAATACGGTCACCGAATACGTTATACACTAACGACGCCGAGTGCATGCCGTCATCTGAATCGAAGCCTAACTGCGTATTCACCACCCACTCTGAATGACCCGTTAAGCGCCGCTCTGTATTGGTGATTGAGGTTGATACACCGGTTTGCTCAACGATGTTTTGGGTGTCCAGCGTAATGCTTGAATCGCTTAACGTAACGTTACCCGAGACAAAGAAGTTATTACTTAAGCTCTTCAGCCATTCCACTTCAGTACCGTACACTTCGCCGGTCTCAGCGTTGGCAATACGCACCAGCGGCGGACCATCCTGCGACGGTGACTGTACCGATTCAATCGGGTTTGTCATGTCTTTATAGAAAAATCCGACTGATAAGGTATCTCCATTGTCCTGGTACCATTCCCAACGCGCATCAAAGTTATTGATATCGGTTGTTTCCAAACCTGGAGTACCACCTACCGGGAACAACGTCAGTGGATCCAGGTAGGTTGAACTGGACACTTCACGCAGATCCGGACGCACCACGGTTTTACCGTAGCTAAACCGTAGTTGTTGCTCGTCAGTCAAAAAGTAAGTCAGCGCCAGTGACGGGTACAAATCATCTTCCTGGAACGCCAGATCCACTAAGTCCTGTGCATCAGGGCTTGTCGGCAGGTCTATTTCGCCCGACTGCGGAATTAACGGTACCACTACCTGACGAAAATCTTCCCAACGAACACCGGCAGTAACCCGCCATTTTTCATCAAAGAAAAAATCACCTTCAAAATAGTACGCGTCAATCGCCTGAGCAGAGATATAGTCATCCCCCGCAACCGTCGTGTCGTTAAGAATCGGCAAAAAGCCCAACTCCGCATCCGCAATGACGTTGTCGTTGAGGATTTCGCCTAGCTGATAGCCTTCCAGCACGCTTGAGTCACTGAATGCACGGGTGTTGATATCAAAACGACGGTTGGTTGCGTAGCGCGTTTTCTGTACAAAGTCAGCGCCCGCCTTCAGGGTAATATCCCAGCTGTCTAACATAATCGGCAGCGTTACATTCCCGCCCCAGTTTTCGACCTGGTCATT
This sequence comes from Idiomarina sp., assembly GCF_019431395.1. Lineage (NCBI taxonomy): Bacteria > Pseudomonadati > Pseudomonadota > Gammaproteobacteria > Alteromonadales > Idiomarinaceae > Idiomarina > Idiomarina sp. The sequence continues at coordinate 44,555 of NZ_CP080268.1, read as the reverse complement.
CAAATCCTGAAAGTTGTAACGTGCAGCCGTTGTCGCATTGGTTAAAACACTCTCGTTTTCGCGATCGAAGGTTCCGTCATCGTTGCGATCCGTCAAAATGAAACGGGTTTCGATATTGCCCGGTGCATAACGGCTTGAGCGTGACTTCGAGTATTTCCAGTCAACGCCTAAGAAGTTCCAGTCGGTAAAGGTATGCATGCCTTTAACTTGATTCGCCACCATACGACGCTCCTGATAGGTCACATCGTATGAACGGATACGCTGGTCAGAACCAAAGTTAATATTGTTACTGTTACCGAGCTTTTCACGGAACTGATCTTCGGTGTCATTTAAAATAACATGGCTAAAATCGACTTTATGGTTACTACCGTAATTAATACCCGCGGTAAACATTCCGGACCAGGTTACCTGCTGTTCGGTCGACTCAACATCATCCCAGCCGCGCAAAATCGTATAAGTGCCATCCGGGTTAAGACTCCAGTCTTCACCTAAGTATTGCTCCGACACTTCCCATTCGTTGTCATACGCAGCTGTCGCTAAAAAGCCAATAGCCCATTTGTCATCGATGTCATAACGATTGCCGTAGGTCAGGTCCAGACCGTAATCCGGGTCAATTGTTTGTAGGCTAGGGTCATAATCGCTATTTAACGCCAACGCAACATCGCGGTTTTGCTCTAACGAAATATCATCCAGGAACGTGCGTTGATCCCACAGGTTCTGTAGCATTTGTGGCGCAGCACGGGTTCCATCGTCTTTGCCGTTCCAGTTACTACCGCCGTCATACCAGTAGGCGTCGTCAAAGTTTTCGCTGTTTCCACCCACTTTGACTGATGCGTTAAAGACTTCTTCGCTGGGCGCTGATTTCAAGCGGATATCAACATTACCACCACCAAAGTTGGCGGGCATAGATGCAGAATAGGATTTTTGCACGGCCAGGCTTTCGATGATGTCGGCCGGGAATAAATCCAGTGGGATTACCGCGCGGGTAGGATCAGGACTAGGAACCGACATACCATTTAGCTGGGTACTTGAGTACCGTTCACCCAAACCACGCACATAAATGAATTTGCCGTCCACCAGCGTTAAGCCCGTTACCCGACGAAGCGCAGCTGCCGCATCGCTGTCACCAGTACGGGAAATCTGCTCAGCACCCATGATGTCAGCAACAAACGCTTGCTCTTTGCGTTCCTGCACTACCGCCGCAGCACTGCCTTGTAATCGGGTACCCGTGGTTACAACTTCTTCGATAACCGTTTCGGGTGAGGCCTGTTGTTCCGTAGCGGATTGTTCAGTAACAGATCGCTCAGTAACAGATTGCTCCTGCTGTTCTTGTAATGCATACGCACTTTGCGATGACAAGCCCGTTAAAACCGCAAGAGTAAGGCTCGCCAGAGGAAATTGTTTGGCTCGCATGATAGTAACTACCTCTTTTATACAGTGAAAACCGGGGCACACAATCCTTTGCGTGCCCACGGTTTAGGGTGCGGTGTTATTCCAGACCTACGGTCCAGCCTGCAGTCCAGTCATTATCTGCGCTAACTGCGCCAACAAAGTCTGCGTTGTCAAAGAAGGTGTCGCCACTTAAGTCAGCAGCTGCCGCATCCGTTGCGGTAAAGATGCCGTCCAATGCTTCAGCGGCTGTCACAACACTGTTGCCTTGCTGGCCCAGGAACCATTGTTCAAGGTCTACGTCAGACGTGCCAAACTTGAAGTTTTCGCCGTTATCACATGCCATGACCGAGTGCGTCATGCTGATGCCGCCATCCTGTAAGTGACCCTGGCTGACCGGGTTGCTCTCAACTTCTAAACACTCTCCCATACCGGCAGGGCCTGATACGATGGTGTTGTAGAAAGTCGCCTGAGTACCTTCACGCAGGTAGATACCCTCAGATGAATCCTCGCCGGCAAAGGTGTTTCCGATGATGGTCAGGTTGGCCAGTGTCGGGCTCGACATAGGTTCAGCTGCTGGGTTAGAACCATCGTTGTCGGCTTCGATACCACGGTTCGCGTCTGAGTTGTCCGGATTCTGGCGTACCAGTACATATTGCAATTTACCCTGATAACCGTTATCCCAATCGATGCTGTCGTCCTGCATGTTGGTCAGCACGACATACTTGAAGTTAACGTTACCGCCGAACATTTCGATACCGTCATCCGAGTTGTTATGCACTTGGATATATTCAACAGTGGTACCTGAACCGACACCGCCAAAAGTGATACCGTTTAATTCGTTGTCAGGTGCAATTTCGAAGCCACCGTTCAAGACACGCACGTAACGCAAAGTACCCGAGCTATCAGCGGCATCTGTACCACCAAACACCGCGCCTTCTTCAGCACCTTCAACTTGCAGCGCACAGTCAGACCCATCTGACGGACATTTGTTGCTCGGTGCATTACCCAATACAATCAAACCGCCCCATTGCCCCGGCATACCTTCGCCGCTTTCTACATCAATTGAGGAGGTTAATGAGATAGGCTCCTCTGCAGTACCTTGTGCGTCGATTTGTGAACCACGGCTGATGACCAGGTAATCATTACCCGTGCGGCCGTAGACCGTAACACCAGGTTCAATAGTTAATGTTGCAGAGTCAACGTTATCGCCGCCGACAAATACCGGACCAGTCAGTGCGTAGAAATTGCCTGCGGTTAATGTCAGGTCATCCGTGTAACGACCTTCTAATTCACAGGTTGTCGTTGAACCATCAATCGGCGTGATGGCTTCAGTGCCTGCAGGGCAGCCTGCTACGGGCGCTTCTGAACCACCGGCAGTCACTTCACCGCCGCCGAAACCAAATGCCCAGCCCTGACGCCAATCGTCGTCACCGCCGACAGCACCGATAAAGTCGACCGCTTCAAAGAAGCTACCGTCAACCGTATTCGACACGTCCTGACCTGCGCCTAATAGGGGCGAGCCGCTCATTGGCTGGCCATTGGCAGATAGCATCACTGACTCACTGATAAAGTTGTTCGCCTGGTCGTTTAAGAACCAGTCTTCCAGGTTTACGTCCGTGTCGCCGTACTTAAAGTTCTCGCCATTTGAACAGGCAAATACCGAGTTTTCCATACGGATGGTATTGTCAGCCAGGTGTCCCTGAGATACCGGGTTGCCCTCGACTTCAAAGCATTCACCCATTTCTGATGGCCCGGTTACAACCACGTTGTAAAACTGTGCACCGGTACCTTCACGTAGGTATATACCCTCTGACGAGTCTTCACCCTGGAAGTTATTACCGACGATGGTCAGGTTAGCAAGAATAGGGTTAGACATCGGTTCAGCAGCAGGATTAGAGCCGTCGTTATCTGCTTCGATACCACGGTTTGCGTCGCCACCGTTTTTATCATGCTCCACATATACAAACTGCATGCGACCGCGATAACCGTTATCCCAGTCGATGCTGTCATCTTGCATACCGGTTAACACGACGTGTTTAAAGTCGACGTTACCACCAAACATTTCGATGCCATCATCTGAGTTACCATGAACTTGCAAGTACTCGACAGTAGTGCCTGAACCAACGCCACCAAAAGTAATACCGTTTAATTCGTTATCCGGGGCAATTTCAAAACCACCATGTTTAACCACTAAGTAACGAAGTACGCCGGAGTTGTCGGTCTCATCGCTACCGCCAAATACTGCGCCTTCTTCTGCACCTTCAACCTGTAACGCGCAATCTGAACCGTCCGCCGGACACTTATTGCTTGGCGCGTTACCTAAAATGATGAAGCCGCCCCACTGTCCCGGTGCTGTTTCTTCGCCCAGAACATCCTGCGAAGAGGTCATGATGATCGGCGCGTCTGCAGTACCTTCTGCCATGATTTGCGAATCACGGCTAACGACTAAATAATCGTTGCCCTGGCGACCGAAAATAACCGTACCCGGCTCAACCGTCAGTACCGCTGAATCCGTTTTGTCGCCGCCTACAAAAGTTGGGCCGTCAATGGCATACATAACCGTGGTGCCGTCTTCAAGGCTGTTGATTAACGTTGTGTCTGCTGTAATGCGTCCTGAAAGAACCTGAACCTGAACTTCTTCGCCAAGCGCTTCAGAGGTAGCTAACGATAGTGAACCACTGGTTTCACCCGGTAGCTCAACGCCCGTGTCACCACCCGTATCGCCCCCATTATTACCACCTGAGCCAGTATCTGGTTGTTCAACCGTAGCGCCGGTATCGATATTGATATCGCCACCACAGCCAGCCAATGCGAGTGCCGCTGCAACAGCTGATGCTTTAAATAAGGTTTGCAGTTTCATTAAGTTCTCCCGACCTTTAATTTTCGGTGTTAAATTGACGAGAGTGAGATTAATAAGCTTGCGTGACAGATATGTGACAACTTCAAACTGTCATAAAAGATTCACCGTTCTGAAACCTTGCGTTGATCTGTTTTGTTGCCCGGCCCCGATGGCGTGCTGCTTATCGACGACCAATATCAACAAATGGCTGAAAAGGTCGGTGCTAAAGTCAACGAACTGACCGGCGAAGATGTTGCGGTTTGGTTTGAACAAGCAAACGTGCTGCACCCGGGCGATTTATTCTTCAACGAGCGCTTTCCGTTTATCGACCTAGGGAGTGGCGGTGACGTTGATGGCTACATCGAGAATGTCGAAACGCTGATCAGTAAGATTAACGATGAAACGGTCATCATTCCGGGCCATGGCCCTAAAGCAACACGCGCTGATTACCAACGCTTTGTGAATATGATCAAAGCAACCAAAGCAGAAGTTGATGCGATGCGTAATCAGGGTATGGCATTAGAAGAGGCGCTGGGTAACGGCCTCAGTGAGAAGTGGAGCCCGTGGGCCTGGAACTTCATCACCGAGGAACGTTGGATTAAAACACTTTAGTGACTGCTCCCCGCCCTAACGGGCGAGGCTTCCAAATTCTCAGGCAGCAACCGGCGCGTGGCCGGATTTACGCAAGCCTCCATTGGCAGGAACCGACAGTCCTTCGGCTCTTAGTTTGATAACACCCTGCTGGCGGATATTGATCGCGGCGTTTACGTCGCGGTCAAGCTCTGCTGTACAAGCAGGGCACGACCAGTTACGCACCGACAACGGCAGGGTGTCTACCTTGTGCCCACAGCAGGAGCAGGTCTTGGAGCTGGCGAACCACTGGTCGATTTTGACCAGATGTTTGCCCTGCTCCTTCGCTTTGTATTCCAGTTTCTGAATCAGGCCGGACCAGCTTGCGTCTGCGATGTGCTTGGATAGCTTCCGGTTCTTCAACAGGTTCTTCACTTTCAATGTCTCGACCACCACCGCTTGGTTTTCGTCAATGAGTTGTCGGGACAGGTTGTGCTGAAAATCCGCACGGGCATTCGCCAGGTGCTCATGCGCCTTAGCCAGTTTCAAGCGTGCTTTCGTACGTCCTTTGCTGCCCTTCTGGCAACGGGATAAGGCTTTCTGCTTGCGTCGCAAGTTAGATTGGGCGCGTTTCAGGAAACGGGGATTCGCCGTCTTGTTTCCTTCGGAGTCGATAGCAAGATGGGTTAGCCCCATATCAACGCCCAGCACGGTATCAACGCTATGCAATGGGGCCGGTGTTTGCAAGCCATCTTCAACCAACAGCGAGGCGTAGTACTTCCCTGTTACCGAGCGCGACAGCGTTACGCTCTTGAGCTTTCCGTTCAGCTCACGGTGAACCCGCGCCTTAAGCGGCTTCATCTTCGGCACTTTTATCCAGTTCTCGCCAGCACTCACACTCGTGCAGTGGTAGCTGGATTGTTTACCGTGTTTGCGCTTGAACCTCGGGTAACGGGCGGGAAGCTTCGGGTCAAAAAAGTTCTGGAAGGCTTTATCAAGGTTGATGCACGCTTGCTGGAGTGCAATCGAATCAAAATCCTTGAGCCAATGATACTTGCGAGATTTTTTCGCCACCGCCAACAGCGGCTTAAGGTCTTTCTTGGCTTTGAGCTTCAGGCCGTGACGTTTGTACTGTGAGCTGATGATATGCAACGCCTTGTTGTACACGAACCGCATAGCACCGAACTGGCGGTTGAGAAATTCCGCCTGTTCAGGTGTCGGATATATGCGTACCTTCGTGGCCTTTAACATTTCAGCGCTCATTGGTATGATTCAGTTATTATAATCCAGTAAATCGGTTTCATCACGCCGGATACGAATACTCAATGCCCACATACCCCGGCAAAGCAAAAGCGCAGCGCTCTGGTCACGCTCTTACTTTGCCTGTAGTGCAGGCGCCGCAACTATCGAAACACTGAGAGAGTATGTGCAGAGTCAGAGTACACCAGAATAGAACCGCTACGCGGTTCCCGCTTGTATACTCGCCCGATTGGGCGAGGGTTTACGCGGAGTTTTACTAAGCCTACATTAGCCGAAATTCCATGGCCAACTCATCGCAGCTGGCCTTTTTCGGGCACAATTCACAGTCCTTCATCACCTTTTCCGGCAGTGTATCCTTGCTGCAATGACTAAAGTTTTGTTGTTCAAAAAAGTCCGGTACCCGGGTTAGTACGATCACCCGTTTTAAGTGTAACTGGCGGGCTTTATCCAGTAGCTTTTCTACTAATAAGCGCCCCTGGCCTTTGACACTACTTTTGGGATTAACGCCTAACGAACGAATTTCTGCCAGCCCTGTGGTGTAGATATAGAGTGATGCACAGCCCATCACCTGACCATCGATTTCGGTCACCGCGAACTCATTAATCGAATGAATAATATCGTCTTTAGCACGCGGTAGGTTTTCGCCTGCCATCGCCCAATGCCCGACTAAGCCGACAATTGCGTCAATGTCTGACAGATTGGCATCGCGCACGCTAATCTGTTGCTGTTGCCGAACTTTTTTTAACGCAGAGGTTACCTGCTGCCTTGACGTGCCGCCCAGTGCCTGACGTTTACTTAACAAAGATTCAAGCGAAAGCCACTCATAGACATCCTCGCTGATGTTAGCGTTTACGCGTTGCATTTGGCTTAGCGCCAATGCTTCCAGTGGTTGGCGTTGGCTAATGGCTAATTGCACCAGCTCACCGACCTGGTGATGTGCCTGCCTAAAAGGAACGCCTTTTGCGACCAGATAGTCGGCAAGTTCGGTGGCGTTGGCGTAGCCTTGTTGTGCAGCCTCTCGACAACGCTGATGATTAACCTTAAGCCCGCTCAAACATTGGCTGGTAATCTGAAGCGCCGCGCGCCAGTGCTTGAACGCATCAAACAAGCCTTCTTTGTCTTCCTGCAGATCCTTGTTGTAAGCCAACGGCAACGACTTCAATGTCATTGTCATGGCCATCAACGCGCCGGTCACACGCCCGGTTTTGCCACGCACTAACTCCAGCGCGTCAGGGTTTTTCTTTTGCGGCATTAATGATGACCCTGAGGTTACGTCATCGGCCAGTTCGATAAACCCGGCTTCGCCGCTGTTATAAAAAATCAGATCTTCAGCCAGGCGCGACAGGTGCAACATCGACAAAGACGCTGTGCTTAACAGTTCAATGACATAATCACGGTCAGATACCGCATCTAAACTATTTAAACAGGGCTGGTCAAAGCCCAGTTGGTGAGCCAGTTGCCGGCGGTCGATCGCATAAGCGGTTCCGGCCAGCGCGCCACACCCCAGCGGCGACTGATTCAACCGCTTTAAGGCATCCGTTAACCGTTCCTGATCGCGTTTAAGCATTTCGACATAAGCCAAAGCCCAATGCGAAAACAGCACGGGCTGCGCTCGCTGCAAATGGGTATAACCCGGAATAACCGCATCAATTTCACGCTCTGCTAAAAGTGCTAACTGCTGCTGTAAATCGCTCAAGTTCCGGGTTAAATCAGTCACTTGCTGACGACACCATAGCCGTAAATCGGTTGCTACCTGGTCGTTACGGCTACGCCCGGTATGTAGCTTTTTACCCAGGTCGCCAACCAGCGTGACTAATTCCCGCTCAACAAAAGAATGGATATCTTCATCACCTGCCTTAGCTATAGCGGACGGGTTAGACTTTAACCCTTGCCACAGCTGCTGCAGTGCCTGTTGCAACTGGTTACATTCCTGCGCCGTTAACACGCCTACCTGGCGCAACGCATCAGCCCAGGCGATAGAGCCTTGTATATCTTGCTCTGCCAGCACATAGTCAAACGGCAACGAGTCGTTAAATGCCTGAAATGCCTCACTGGGACCGTTGGCAAAACGTCCACCCCAAAGTTTTGCGTCAGCCATCAACACCTCCCTGCTGTTGCAGTGCAGCAATCCGACTTGGCAACGAAAACAACCGAATAAAACCTTCGGCGTGTTGTTGGTTATAAACTTCATCAGCACCAAAGGTGGCGAAATCCTCGCTGTATAATGAGTACGGTGAGCGTTTTTTTACTGCAGTGACCTGACCTTTATAAAGTTTTAACACCACGTCACCGCTGGCACGCATCGTTAATGCCTCGGCGCCCGCTAAAACCGATTGTTTAAGCGGAGTGAACCAGCGCCCATCATAGAGTAATTGCGCAAATTGCTCGGACAGTGAGGCTTTCCAGCTGCGGCTGGCCTTATCTAAAACCAGCTCATCAATGGCCTGCAACGCCGCCATCATCACGGTGCCGCCAGGCGTCTCGTAACAACCACGGCTTTTCATACCGACCAACCGATTCTCGACGATATCGACACGCCCCACACCGTGTTTGGCTGCCAGCTGGTTGAGTACTTCCAAACAGTCGTAGGGTGATAGTTGGTCGCCATTGATTGATTTAATTTCACCCGCCGCTATCGCAACAGTCACATACTCAGGCTGGTCAGGGGCTTGCTCCGGCGACTGTGTTAGTGTCCAAACCTGCTCACTCGGTTCGCACCAGGGGTCTTCAAGCTCTCCGCCCTCGTGCGAAATATGCCAGGCATTGGCATCACGGCTATAAATTTTTGTTGCCGACGCCGAACAGGGGATATGCCGTTCGGCCAAATAATTCAATAACGACTCGCGGCTATCCAACGACCACTCCCGCCACGGTGCAATCACCTGTAGGTCAGGCGCCAATGCTGCATAGCAACTCTCAAAACGAACCTGATCGTTACCTTTACCGGTACAACCATGCGCCAGCGCGTCAGCGCCGACTTTGCGTGCCACCTCGACTTGCGCTTTAGCGATGATCGGACGCGCCATGGCAGTACCCAGTAAATAGGTGCCTTCATAAATCGCGCCGGTTTTTAAGGTCGGATAAATGTAATCTTTAACAAAGACATCTTTTAAATCGACCACATGACATTCGCTGGCACCTGAGGCTTTCGCCTTCGCTTCAACGCCTTCTAATTCGTCAGCCCCCTGACCAACATCTGCCACAAAAGCAACCACCTCACAGTCATAATTTTCTTTTAACCACGGCACGATGGCAGAGGTATCGAGACCACCAGAATAGGCTAGTACAACTTTTTTCATGAGGCGTTCCTTAATAATTCGGTTTGATTAAGCTCACTGGCATCGGCCAGCATCATCGACAACAAGGCGTTTTGCGCATAAAGCCGGTTTTCTGCCTGCTGCAGACAAAGTGACAAGTCACTATCGATAATTTCAGACGTGATTTCATAACCCCGGTGAACCGGTTGGCAGTGCATAACCGCTTGCGGTGACAGGCTTTCGATCAGTTGCGTATTAATCTGATAGGGTGAAAACCGTGCTTTGACCTGCTCTAACGGCGTGTTGTCGCCCATAGACACCCAGGTATCGGTATAGATAACGTCGACCGGAGCCAACCCGTTAAAGTCGTTAGCGTTGGCGACTTTTCCAGCGCTATTGGCATTGACGTAATCAAGCCAGTTGCTGTCGACGGCGGCATCAGCCGGCGTTACCGAGGTGACGCGTGCGCCCAGCATAGCTGCATATAGCATTAGTGAACGGGTGACGTTGTTACCATCGCCGGCATAGACGATATGCAAGCCGTTCAGCTCCCCAAATTGTTCGGTTAAGGTCAAGCAGTCGGCCAGTGCCTGGCAGGGATGGAACTGATCACATAAGCTATTAATCACAGGCACTGTGGCATGCTCAGCCAGTATTTGTAGCGTTTCGTGCTTTAATACCCGAGCAACAATGGCATCGCACCAACAGGATAGGTTCTTGGCATAGTCGGCTAAGCTCTCACGCTGCCCCAGGCCCGGCGTTTGTTCGTCTAAATACAACGCCTGCCCGCCGAGTTTCTGCATACCTACGGCAAACGAAACACGCGTCCGTAAGCTGGGCTTTTCGAACACGGTAGCAATACTTTTGCCGGCCAGGGTTTGTTCATAATCCGCGGGCTTGGCTTTTTGCGCCAGCGCCAGCGCCAGCACACTTTCGAGTTGTCCTAAGGATAATTCAGCACCCGTCAACAGGTGCGGTATGGTTGAGTTTTTTAACATCATGAGTATTCCAGCAAAACAATTAAACAGTAATCACGGTGCCTGATTCGGGGCGGGTGAGGCACGCACACCCGCAAATTCGCACACTGCGTCGTAATTGTTTTGCTGCGTCAAAAGCCGCCTCGACTTTGACTTTCATGCCACCATTAATGACGCCGGAGTCGGTCAGTTGCTTAAGACGAGCAGCGGATAGTCTGGCGATGGGCTGCTGACACTCATCAAGTACCGCTTCTACATCAGTAACGAAGGTGAGTTGCGCTTGCAGTAACCGGGCGAGCTCTGCTGCCGCATGATCGGCGTTGACGTTATACCACTGGCCTTGTTCATCAAAGCCGATACAACTCACGATGAGCAGCTGGTGCTGTTTGAGTAACGACGCCGCAAGCTCAGAAATTTTTGTATCAAGAGGGTTTAGCAAACCTACCTGGCCTAATGCCGGTGACATCGGCTGATAACGTAAGCCAAGCTCGTACAAACTAAGGCCGACCGGCTGCAACCCCGCAGCGATGGCATAACCCATCAGCTGTTTATTGGCATAGCCGGCCAACGCGCCGACGATCATCGGCATATGCTGCTCGGGGCTAACCCGCAAGCCGTCGCATTTTTCTACTTGGTAACCCATGGCATTTAACCACGAATCGACGCTCGCACCGCCACCATGCACTAACACCGGAATGGTATTACTGTGGGCTAACTCATTAAATAATTGCTTAAGCCGGGTCGGTTGCTGTAATAAACTACCGCCTAACTTAATCACGCTTAATGGGCTGCTCACCATGCTCATAATGGTAGCCCCACTGTCTGCGGCAGCCCCAGTCTAAGGTTAACGCACTGCACTGCCTGACTCGCCGCGCCTTTTAGCAAGTTATCGATGGCAGCAAACACGATAAGTTGACGACCGTTCAAATGCCAGCCGATATCGCAATAGCCAGTGTGCTCAACATCCTGGATCGCAGGCGTGTGTTGGTGACCAACACGTACACAAGGCTGCTTTTGATAAACGCTAAACGCCTGCTCAACGTCCTGATGCGATACATCGTCAGCGACGGTGGCATAAATTGACGCCAAAATGCCACGTTTAAAGTTACCCAGGTGTGGCGTGAATACAACCGCCCTAGCGCTGTAACGCTCAATTTCGGGCTGGTGGCGATGACTAAAAACACCATAGGCTTGCAGAGATAGTTCAGCGCCCAGGGTGTTTTGTTTGGGTTTACGCCCGGCACCGGTAACGCCGGAGACCGCATTAATTATCACCGGCAGGTTTGCTAACAAAGATGCTAGCGGCTTTAGTACTAATAGCGAGGCCGTTGGATAGCAGCCGGGCACCGCAATCAACTGTGCCTGCGCGAGCTCATCTGTATACCATTCAGCTAAACCATAAACGGCCTGATTTAACGCTGCCTCAAACGGGTGCTCAAAACCATAGTAACGCTCGTAATCGCTGGCTGAAGCAAGCCGGTGAGCGCCAGATAAATCAACTATGAGCTTATTACCATCGTGCAACGCGCTGACAAGCAGCGCAGCAACATCATGCTCGGTTGCAATAAATACCACCTGCGCGGTTTGTTTAATATGTGCTAGCTGTTGCTCGCCTAAGGGCTGCAGTGGCTGATTAACGACATCCCGCAAGCGGGGATACAACTGCGCCAGTGGTTTGCCGGCATCATTACTACTTTCCGAAACATAGATGCCAGCTAACGCCAGTGCCGGGTGCGCAGCCACCAGTCGTGCCAACTCAGAACCGGCGTAGCCACTGGCTCCGATAATTACGGCGTTGATCGATTCGGCTGAGGATATTTTCACGGCACTATTCCTTTTACGACTCTTTTCTGCTTCAGTTGTGGGTAAGTGATATTTTCGGCACAATACCGAAATAAACATATTTATGCAACTTTTATGGGTAATTATTTATGCGGGAATCAACTTTTTTCAGCATGTATCAACAGCTTATTGCGACGCCTTCCATCAGTAGCATGGACTCTGGCTGGGACCACTCCAACAAGGGCGTGATTGATTTACTGGTCGACTGGCTGACGCCGCTGGGGTTTAGCTGCGAAGTTAACGAATTACAGAACAAGCCCGGTAAATACAATATGTTAGCCCGGCGCGGCCAAGGCAGCGGCGGGCTGTTGTTATCCGGACACACTGACACGGTTCCTTACGACGCCAACCGCTGGAATTTTGATCCCTTTAAACTCACCGAAAAGGATAATCGCTGGTATGGGCTGGGCAGTATTGATATGAAAGGCTTCTTTGCTTTTGTTATCGAAGCATTGAAAACGCTGCCCGTTGAACATCAAAAGCAACCCTTGATGATACTGGCAACAGCTGACGAAGAAACCACCATGGATGGCGCGCGTCAGTTATCGATGTTCGACAACCTAAGGCCGACAGCCTGCATTATTGGCGAACCCAGCGAGATGCGCCCTATTCATGCCCATAAAGGCCATTTGAGCGAGGCTATACGGGTGGTTGGGCGATCAGGTCATAGCTCCGATCCCAGCTTAGGTATTAATGCCATAGAAGTGATGCAGCAGGTCATTCAGGAACTGTTAAAAGTTCAGTCAGAATTTCAGCATAAATATTCAAATAAATCGTTTGCGGTGCCGGCACCGACGCTTAATTTAGGCAGTATTCATGGCGGTGACAATCCCAACCGGATTTGCGGATGCTGTGAGTTGCAATTAGACATTCGCCCGCTTCCCGGCATGGCGATTGAGGATTTATATCAAGTGATTGATGCCCATTTACAACCGCTCAGAGCTCGGTCACCAGCGCAAATTGACTGGCATCATCTGCATGAACCCATCCCGGGCTACCAGCAAGATACGGATGCCGCCCTGGTGAAACTAGCTGAGCAGGTTAGCCGGCAGTCCGCAGCAGCTGTCAATTACTGTACTGAGGCGCCATTTATTCAACAACTGGGTTGCGAAACATTGGTAATGGGACCCGGCTCGATTAATCAGGCACACCAACCTGACGAGTATCTGTCGATGGAGTCGATTGTTCCTTCCCGGCAAATGATAAAAAAATTAATTCAGACCTATTGTTTTTAGATCATGTGGCCGATAATACCCAATGAGAACATGATATAAGTCAAAAATAGATAGGGATACGACCCATGTTTCGACAGTTTTCTATAGGCGTCCGCGCCTCCGCAGCCTTTGGTACCATTGGAATTTTAGTACTGATACTGGGCATCTTTGCACTTAACCGACTCGCAGCTGTTACCAACCAGATGGATATTATCACTGACGACCAGGTGCCGGCCGTTGATAACGTCAATGACCTGGATCGAGAGTTTTTGCGGGTACGGATTCATTCTGCCAATGTAGCCAGTTTTGTTAACGATGCAGAACGTGTGGCGCGCTATAAAGACAGTTTAAACGATGCAATAAGTAATCTGCAGCGTAATCAACAAGAATATGAAAAAACTATTAACGATGCTAAGGCTCGTCAGGAATTCGACGAGTACATGGAGTTGGATAAAGAGTATTGGGAGCTTCATGACCAGTTCGAAAAACTTGTCGATGCGCAATTAGCCGATCCGATTGTGTCACTACGCGAAAATCGCATTTTGCCGCTGACCAACAAAATCTCCGCCGCATTGGACGAGCTACTGGCCAGAGAGATGGCGCTTATTGATGACGCCACCGCAGAGGCCGGTGATGTGGCAACAGCAGCCAACATCGCTGTTATTATCGCATTGGTTGTTGTTATTGCCTTACTCGTTCTGTTCGCGCTTATTTTAACCCGCAGTATCGTCGTGCCAATACAAGCGGCTGTGGACTTTGCTAAAACCATTGCGGAGCGCGACTTAACTCAGGATATTACTGTTGAAGGTAAAGACGAGCCGGCCACTCTGTTGCGCCAGTTACGAACTACCCAACAGCAACTACGGGACTCCATTGGCAAAATTTCCGAATCATCTGAGCAATTAGCATCAACCTCTGAAGAGCTCAGCTCAGTTACCGAAGATTCGACCCGCACTATTCAGCAGCAAAGCGAAGAGCTGGAGCAGGCAGCAACGGCAGTTACAGAGCTAACCACCGCGGTCGAAAACGTCGCACAAGACGCACAAAGCGCCTCGCAAGCCTCAGAAGATGCTGACGAACAAGCGCAGTTAGGTAACGATCGGGTACGCAAAACGGTTACTGCTATCGAAGAGTTGTCACAGGAAATTGGCGATTCCTCTAACAGTGTTACCGAGCTGGCCAACAAAGTAACCGACATCACCAAGGTGCTGGAAGTTATCCGTGGTATCGCCGAGCAAACCAACTTGTTGGCACTTAACGCGGCAATTGAAGCAGCCCGTGCGGGTGAATCCGGACGTGGTTTCGCGGTTGTTGCTGATGAAGTTCGTTCGTTGGCACACAAAACGCAACAGTCAACGGTCGAAATCGAAGACATGGTTAAAGCCATCAACGAGTCCAGCGATCGTTCTGTATCGACCATGCAACGTAGTATGGATCGTGCCACCAGTACATTAGATATCGCTCGTGAAGCGGGTGAAGCACTTAAACTTATTGCTCAGGCAGTGAGTGAAATTAACACTCACAACACCTCGATTGCATCGGCCGCAGAAGAGCAGGCCAATGTAGCCCGTGATGTTGACAAGAACCTGGTCAGCATTCGTGACCTGTCTAACTCGACAGCTTCGGGTGCTGAGCAAACCAGTGCTTCAAGTCAGGAGCTATCGCGTCTTGCAGTTGACCTCAACAACTTAGTTGAGCGTTTTAAAGTCAGTTAATCCCTAATTCCAGCGGAGCGTGTGTATGCCCGGTACACACGCTCCGCTGTGTTAGTTTAGGCACAGCATGACCACTTCTTTAAATATCCTACATGAATACCCACAATCCACTGCATAAATTAGACTAATACATAGACCAGAGTCTAGTCTAAATCCGTGTTAACAACTTGCTAACAACGGATTAAAAAATGACTAACCCACTGGTTTTTACTCACACACTGGATGAGCACGCAAAAAGCGTATTTAGCGATGAGGCGACAGCCTTTTTAGCCGAACTGGTGCAAGAATTCCGCCCCCGCCTGTTTGAATTACTCGACCAACGCAAGCGACGTCAGCAAGCCTATGATCAGGGCAACCTTCCCGACTTTGATGCCAACACACAAGCTATTCGTGATAGTGAATGGCAGATTGCTGAATTACCCAACGATCTAAAAAAACGACGTCTGGAAATCACCGGTCCCGTCGACCGCAAAATGGTCATTAACGCACTAAACGCAAACGTTGACTGCTACATGGCCGATTTTGAGGATTCACAATCGCCCACCTGGGACGGTGTGATCAACGGTCAGATTAATCTACGTGATGCCAACAAAGGCGATATGACTTATGACGACCCGACCAGTGGCAAACATTATGCGGTTAACCAGCACCCGGCGCTGCTAATTGCACGCGTACGTGGCCTGCATCTACCGGAGAAACACATTCTGTTGGACGACCAGCCTATTCCCGGTGCGTTAATGGATTTTGCGCTGTACTTTTTTCATAACTATCAGCAGCGTTTACAAAACGGTACCGGCGTTTACTACTACTTACCTAAGCTAGAGCATAGCGACGAAGCAAAGTGGTGGGCAGACGTATTCCATTACACCGAAAAGCGCTTCAACCTTAAAACCAGCACCATTCGTGCCACCGTGTTGATTGAAACGCTACCCGCGGTGTTTCAAATGCACGAAATTCTTTACCGCATGCGCGATCACATTGCCGCACTTAACTGTGGTCGCTGGGACTATATTTTCAGTTATATCAAAACCCTTAAAGCCCATCCGGATCGCGTGCTGCCTGACCGCCAAATGGTCGGCATGGACAAGCCATTTCTTAATGCCTATTCGCGTTTACTGGTTAAAACGTGCCATCAGCGTGGTGCCCTTGCGATGGGCGGTATGGCAGCATTTATCCCCAGTAAAGATGCCGAACAGAACCAGCAAATACTGGCTAAAGTTCACGCTGACAAAACGTTGGAACGTGACAACGGTCATGATGGCACCTGGATCGCCCATCCGGGCCTTGCCGATACCGTACGCGAAATTTTTGTGGATGGCATCGACGGCGATAACCAGTTGCACGTTTTACGCGAACAGGATGACGACATTACTCAGTCACTATTGCTGCAGCCCTGTGACGGCGAGCGCACTGAACAGGGCATGCGCATGAATATCCGCGTGTCGTTGCAATATATCGCCGCCTGGCTGGATGGCAAGGGCTGCGTGCCCATTTATGGGCTTATGGAAGATGCCGCCACCGCCGAAATTTCGCGCACCTCAATATGGCAGTGGATCCGCCACGGTAAAACACTCAGCAACGGAACCCGTGTAACTCGCGAGTTATTCCGCGAATACCTGCAACAAGAAGCCGACGCGGTGCGCGAAGAGATCGGCGATAAGCGCTGGCAAGACGAACCCTTTGCGCAAGCTAAACAGCTACTGGACGAAATCACCACGGCAGACCAACTGGTCGACTTTTTAACCCTGCCCGGCTACCAAAAATTAGCCTAAGTTTTCTATTAAAAATAACAGGACAACAACCATGACAACACAATCATTATCACAAGCAGCACAAGCCAAAAAACTGAAAGAACAATGGGCGTCTGACGCTCGTTGGCAAGGTGTAGAACGCCCTTATTCTGCCGAAGAAGTCGTGCGCTTGCGCGGCTCCGTACAGCCGGAATACACCTATGCCCGCAACGGCGCCAACAAACTCTGGCGTTTGATCAATGGCGAGGCTCAGGGTAAGTTCGGCAAAGACTATGTTAACGCCTTGGGTGCATTGACCGGCGGACAAGCGGTACAGCAAGTTAAAGCAGGCTTGCAAGCGATTTACCTGTCAGGCTGGCAGGTAGCCGCTGACAACAACAGCGCCTGTAGCATGTATCCGGATCAGTCGTTATACCCGGTTGACTCGGTACCGACTGTAGTTGAACGCATCAATAATTCCTTTGCGCGGGCAGATCAAATCCAGTGGTCGAAGGGCTTAACCCCCGAAGACGATAACTACATTGACTATTTTGCCCCGATTGTCGCCGATGCAGAAGCTGGATTTGGTGGCGTTTTGAATGCCTATGAGCTGATGAAACGCATGATCCAGGCCGGTGCCGCCGGCGTGCATTTCGAAGACCAGCTGGCTTCGGTTAAAAAATGTGGCCATATGGGCGGCAAAGTACTGGTACCAACCCAGGAAGCGGTGCAGAAACTGGTCGCTGCCCGTTTAGCCAGCGATGTCGCCGGAATTCCTACGTTGATCGTGGCGCGTACCGATGCCAATGCGGCAGACCTGCTGACGTCAGACTTCGACCCTAACGATAAACCGTTTATTACCGGTGAACGCACTGCAGAGGGCTTTTATCGCGTCAAACCCGGCATTGAACAAGCGATCTCTCGTGGCCTTGCCTATGCCCCTTATGCAGACTTAATTTGGTGCGAGACGGCCAAGCCGGATCTCGACGAAGCGCGCCAGTTTGCCGAGGCCGTGCATGCCAAATATCCCGGTAAATTGCTGGCCTATAACTGCTCGCCTTCGTTTAACTGGCGCCGCAACCTGGATGACGAAACCATTGCCAAGTTCCAGCGCGAACTAGCCGCAATGGGTTACAAATTCCAGTTTATTACCCTCGCCGGCGTGCACAACATGTGGTACCACATGTTCGAATTGGCGCATGATTACGCGCGCAACGATATGTCAGCCTACGTGCGCCTGCAGCAACAAGAGTTTGAGGCAGCCAATAAAGGCTATACCTTTGTTGCTCACCAGCAGGAAGTCGGTACCGGCTATTTCGATGACCTGACTAACGTGATTCAGGGTGGTGTGTCATCAGTGACTGCACTCACCGGCTCGACCGAAGAAGAGCAGTTTAAAACCTCCGCGTAAAGCGCAGATGCTGCTCGTACGGGAACACATCCGTGAGACGCCCTTCGCGGATGTGTTGTTGTACTTTACGCCAATAGGCGGGATCTTTTAGTTCCGGATGGTGTTTTAGCAACACCTCGCGAAACCGCTGTTGCGGTACCGCAAATTGGTCAAGCTGCTCGGGAAACACATCATCCGGAGCTGCCGAAACTTCGGCATCCATAAAGCCATCGCTTTTGGGTAATGCACGAAAACTCATATCGGTTAAATAACGCACTTCGTCATAGTCATAAAAAACCACCCGCCGATGCCGGGTCACACCAAAGTTTTTCAGCAGCATATCGCCGGGGAAAATGTTCGCCGCCATCATCTCCTTTAACGCCAGCCCATAATCATTCATAGCAGCGTCTATCTCGTCGTCATTGGCATACTCAAGATAAAGATTCAGCGGTGTTAACCGGCGTTCGACAAACAGTTGCTTAATAACCAGCGTATCGCCCTCTATCTGCAGCGAATTTGCCACCGTCGCTGTTAATTCGTCCAGCAAATCGACGGAAATGCGTTTTAAAGGTATCGCTACGTCGGCAAACTCCAGCGTATCCGCCATGCGCCCTACCCGGTCATGACGCTTTACCATGCGGTAACGGTCGATAACCGTTTGTCGGGTGAATGCTTTGGTGGCCCCCAATTTGTCTTTAATCACCTTAAAAACATACGGGAAGGACGCCAGCGTAAACACGGTCATCACCATGCCTTTAACACCAGCCGCAGCCACTAACTGATCATCGGTGCGTTGTAAGTGATGCAGGAACTCCCGATAAAACTCGGTCTTACCCTGCTTATGAAAGCCAATCGATGCATACAGCTCGGCTAATGTTTTTCGTGGCATGAGATCTTTTAAGAATCGCACCAACGCTGACGGCGCTTCTGTCTCGACCATAAAGTAAGAACGCGCAAAGCCAAATATCGTCGCCATGCGGTTGGAATTGGTAATAAACGCATCAACATATAATTTGCCATGGCTGTTTACCAGGATCGGCACGATGAACGGGTAGTGATACCGCTCGGTGACGATACGCCCGACTAAATAAGCCGCCTTGTTACGAAAAAACGGCGCGTTAAGCACGTCAATGCGAATATCATGGGGCTCTATTTCGGTTTCCTGAGAACGTTGCAAGAAGGCGTCGCGCAACTGCTCCAGATCGTTTTCAAAATTTTCGAACTCGCCGTTTAAACCACTATCCAGAAAAATTTGCGGTAACACCTTTTGTAACCCGCCTTTGACCGGAAAGTAACTGCGGTACTGGCTCTGCACTGATATCGGGATATGGCTGTGAAGTACCGTTTCGACGAAAATAAAGTCATTATTAAAGTAACGCCGCTCGAAAGCCCGGCAAAATACGGAGTTATAAAAGGTCTCTGCCAGTTCCGCTTGCGGATGAAACTTAAGCAACGACTGATAACGCTGCCGGGTTGCCAACCACAGAGCCTGATCAAACTCATCGCCAACCGCACGTTGTATCGCAGCACTGGTCTCTTTTACCTGCCGGTCATAAAACGAAATTCGCTCCGCTGATGCCGACACCACCGCGTCCCAGGCACGTTTTAAAAAACGTGAACGGGCACCGCGCGTCAAGCGCTGGAAGCGATCATAATGGCAATGAAAACCCTGCAGTAATTTTTGCGCTAGATAATAACTGTCTGCGGCCAAGATGTGGCTCCAGTTTGCTGATTTTCTATACCATAGCTAGCAATAAGCCTCGCTGGCAATGACAGAATTCAATTTGTGCTTTTTTTAACTATTCACAGCGCTTATAATCCCGATACATTTTTTGTATCGGGATTATTCTTAGACGCTGTATGAATACCATCAAAGATATCGATCTCAATTTACTGGTTTATTTAGACGTACTGCTGCGCGAACGCAACGTAACCCGCGCAGCAGCTCAGCTTAATATTACCCAGCCGGCTATGAGTAATGGCCTTAAACGACTGCGTAACCTGTTAAATGACCCCATTTTAGTACGTACCAGCGAAGGTATGATGCCGACTCAGCGCGCGCTGGATATGCAGGAAGCGCTGCGCACTGTGCTTTACTCGGTCGAGGAAATGATCCAGCCGGTGCGCGAATTTGAAGCCGCTACCAGTGATCGGGTATTTCGTATTATGGCCTCTGATTATGCTGCATCAACACTCATGCCAAGGCTATTAGAAGCACTCGATGAACAGGCGCCTAACGTATCCTTAGATATCATGACCCCCAGTGATATCAGTTTTCATGACGTTGAAAACGGCAAAGTGGATTTGGCTATCAACCGGTTTGAAAAGCTGCCGCAGTCCTTTCATCAAAAAGTTCTCTGGCAAGATGAGTTCTCCTGCCTAATACACAAAGAACATCCGCTATTACAAAATTACACGCTGGATGAATATTTAAAAGCGCAGCATGTCTGGGTCAGTAAAACCGGTTTTGGCGTGGGCGTAGGCATGGACCCGCATGATGTACAAAAACTCGGTTGGGTCGACGAAGCGCTGGATAAACTTGAGCAACGCCGTCATATCAAGGTCTTTACCCGTAATTATCACGTTGCCATGTACCTGGCCCGTCAGGGGCTTGTTGCCACGCTGCCGACGCGCGCCGCAGCTTTGTACGAAAGCGACGAATTGCTGGTTAAAAAGGAACCACCGTTTACAATTCCGGGGCTGACTCTGACGATGATTTGGAGTCCCTTACTGCAACACGATGCCGGCCATCGCTGGTTTCGACAAATTGTTGCGGATACTGCCGCCGAAGAATAAAAAAAGGGGCTTCGCAGCCCCTTTTTACTATCCATTAACGCTATATTGACGCTATTTTTCCCAGAAAAATGGCTCGCGCTGCTGTGCCAGCGGCAGCAAACGGTCCATCGTTTTGGCATCGTAAAGCACGCCATTGACCATGGTGTGCGTCACCTTATCGGTGTCGCGAATATTCTTAAGCGGATCACCATCGATAACAATAATATCGGCTAGCTTACCCTCTTTAAGCGACCCGACCTGATGATCCATACCGAACACTTCAGCCGGTGCGATAGTTGACGTACGCAACGCATCCAGCGGTTCCATTCCGCCCTGTGCCATCATCCAGATTTCCCAATGCTGCGCCAGCCCTTCACGCTGCCCATGAGCTCCGGATAAGACGTCGACGCCTAAATCCTGCAGCTGTGCCGCGACTTCGGCATTGTTGAAGTGGTTGTAATGATTATGCGGCGCTTTTTCGCGGCGCATCGATTTACCGACCAAAAACTCTTGCGGCACAAAGCTCGATAGTTTCGGATGTTTCCACACATCGGTTTCGGCATACCAGTAGTTTTCACCCCAAATACCACCGTAGGCGACGCCAAGTGTTGGTGTATAGGCAACATCGGTTTGATCCCATAGCTGGCGGATATCATCATAAATTTCCGCTACCGGCAGTGAATGTTCAACCGTAGTATGGCCATCCATAATCATGGTCAGGTTGTGCTGTAACAATGAGCCGCCTTCCGGCACCACCATCATTTGCAGTTCGCGACCTGCTTCAACCACTTGCTGTCGTTGGTTCCTACGCGGCTGGTTATAGCTCTTAACCGAAAACGCCCCGACTTTTTTAAGTCGTTCTAAATGAAATTTCGCGTCTTCCAGACTGTCCACATGCGAGGTATAACCCGGACCGTGCGCGCCATACAAAATGGTACCGGTCGAATACAAGCGCGGTGCGGCAATTAAGCCCGCCTTTTGCATTTCGGATGCGGCAAAGAATTCAGTGGTGTCATTCGACGGGTCATGAATACTGGTTACCCCAAAAGCAAGGTTGGCGTACTGACCCCAGTTTTGTTGCGGTACAATCTCGTTACTACCCTGCAAGCCGTGTGCGTGCGCATCGAATAAACCCGGCATCACGGTTTTGCCCTTGGTATCGATGATTTCAGCACCATCCGGTACCTCAATCTCATCGACTGGGCCGACCGCTACAATGCGGTTATTTTCTACCACCACAGCGCCTTGCTCATAAACCACGTCGCCTTCCATGGTAATCACCTGACCACCGACAAAGGCTACCGTACTATCGGGGACATTTGCCTCAGCTTCAAAGCCAATGTTTATTCCGTTTTCGGCTTTTAACGTTGTATCATCGATATCGGCGTTAAACGCAGCCGACACGTCTGTGTGGTAAAGTTCCGGACCCAGAGTCCAGTAGAGTTGCGAGCTGTCACCAGTCCATGACAAGCTTTCGCCGGCTCTAACCGACAATTGTTTTACCGGCATCTGCGTATCGCCCGGCCCGACATTGATCACTTCGCCGCGCTCAACTAACGGCGTAACAAACACCTTAAAGCGTTCAGCAAACGCCAGTTGTTTGCCATCTGGTGAAACCCGGTATTCCGTGGCTAATTCAGACTGATACAACGGACTTGCCTGCAGCGTGTTCAGATCGACCACACTCAAGGTTGGCTTTTCTGCCGGCGTCATCATGTAGACGCGGTCATTACGCGCGCCAAACTGCGGCAACCAGCCGTTATCGGCAATTTTCTGTGGTTCACTGCCATCCAGGGCAATGCGATACACGCCCGTCTCCAGGCCATATTTGTCGCTGGTGATATAACCACCGCCCACCTTGCGGTAAACCACGGTATTACCATCAGGCGAAAACACGGGCTCAACGAAGGTGCCGCCACCGGTTTTCAATACGGTCTCTTCGCCGGAATCGAGGTCGCGCACGATCACTTGACCCAGCTCCTGATCATCCCAGCTTACGTAAACCAGCTTTTCGCCATCACGCGAGTACT
This sequence comes from Idiomarina sp., assembly GCF_019431395.1. Taxonomy (NCBI): domain Bacteria; kingdom Pseudomonadati; phylum Pseudomonadota; class Gammaproteobacteria; order Alteromonadales; family Idiomarinaceae; genus Idiomarina; species Idiomarina sp. Next base: position 21,564 of record NZ_CP080268.1, on the reverse strand, counting down.
GAGGGTAAAGTTCAAAGTGCTCAGCCGAGGTCAATCGTTCAACTTCGCCATCGGGCAGGCTTTTACGATACAAGTGACCCAGAGCCTCGTAAATAACTTCGCTGCCATCCGGTGCTACCTGTGTCATGCGTAGCATTTTTACGGCAAAGGTATCGTTATCAATGTCTTGTTCAAAGCGCAGTGGCTTTTGCACTTGTTTAGTCGTCTCTACGCTAAACGGAATGATACGGGCATTTCCTGATTCCAGGTTTAAGCGCTGAATATGTCCACCAGCCCAGAACACCAGTTCTTTGCTGTCAGGTGTCCAGTCCATTTTTGGATAGACGCCATGGATAGCCCAGGTCTCCTGCATGTCGCGTTCCATGTTTTTATAAACACGGCGGTGTTCGCCTGTTTTCAGGTCCAGCACATACAGAACACTGTTAAAGTCTTCACGTTTTATGTAAGCCAGGTAACGGCCATCGGGTGACGGGGTTGGCCGAATAGCACCACCTGCGCCAGCTATTAGTGTTTCGATATCACCGCTTTCACGCTCAAAACGTTTGATTTCATAGATGCCTTCCAGTGAGTCTTTGCTGTAGTGGAAAGTTTTGCCCGGCGTATCATCCTGCGAAAAGTAAATGTATTTGCCATCGGGAGAAAAAGCCGGCTCACCCAGATCTTTTTGATCATTAGGTCTTTCGGTTAACTGTACTCCGGTACCACCGCTGATGTGGTACATCCAGACTTCACCGGCACCCAGGGAACGCGTGGCGGTGTAATGTTTACGCGCGACAATGAATTCACCATTGGGAGACCAGGCCGGGCTATTTAGTAGACGAAACGTTTCTGTTGTAACTGCACGCTGGTTGGAGCCGTCAGCGTCCATAACCCAAATGTTATCGCCACCGCCTTGGTCCGAGGTAAAGGCAATTTGGCTGCCATCGGGTGAAAACACTGGCTGCATTTGCCAGGCGATGTCACTGGTCAAGCGGGTTGCAGCTCCGCCCGATGCGGGCATGCGATAGATATCACCGAGTAAGTCAAAAACGATAGTTTTGCCATCAGGGCTTAAATCAACGTTCATCCAGGTGCCCGAATTAACGCTGATATCCACGGTATCAAATACGCCCTGGGGAGCGTCCACCGTCCAGCTCTCTGAGCCTTCCTCCTGCGCCATTACGGGCATGCTAAGCAGCGTGGTAACAGCGACCGAAATCATTGTTTTTTTCATGTTGTTCACTTTGTTTTGAGTTTAGTTTGTTGTAAAACGAATAAACCATAATGTCCAGAGGTGCTCGGCCAACACCCTAAAACGGTCGTTCAATAGACAATTACTATCGCTTCGGTATAGTGAAGTGAGCAACAAATGTTGGAAAAGGTACATGCAAGAACGTTTGGAAAACATATTACTCGATGTATCTAAATCACCTGATATTGACGGTGGTCAATTGGATAAGGCAACGCAGACTATTTTATCTGCCGCAATGGAAGGGCTGCAGATAACCCGTGTTGGTGTTTGGCTGTTTGGCAATAACACCACCGCGATGCATTCTGAGCTTATTTTTGACCAACACGACAGCGACACCTCGCAGCAATTATCGATAAGCGAAACAGACTATTCCGATTATTTCGATGCTCTGCGCAAAGAGCGCACCATTATCGCCAACGATGCGGCTACGCACCCTGCTACTCACGAGCTGAAAATTTATATGCAGCAGTTCGGCATCTACGGCATGCTGGACGTGCCGCTGCGTCATAAAGGCGAAATGATTGGCGTTTTGTGCTGTGAAAGCCGCAAAAGTGAACGCAAATGGAGCGAAGATGAAGTCGCATTTGCCGGCATTCTGGCAGACATTTACGGCCGTGCAATGAGTGCGTCTGAACGTGATCAGTTTGAACAAATGCTGTTACGCCAGAACGAACAGCTGGAAGCCATTGTCGAGCAGCGTACACAATCACTGCGTGAAGCATTGGATAATTTTAAGCAAGCGCAGGAACGCCTGATCGAAACCGAAAAAATGGCGGCTCTCGGCAAACTTGTCGCCGGTGTCGCGCATGAGGTTAATACCCCTTTAGGCATTTCGGTTACCGCAACCACCCACTGCGAACATCGTCTTAAAAAACTCAAAACAGCATTTGAAGATGGTTCTATTTCGCGCAAGCAGCTGGCTACATTCATTGACGATACCTTTGACGCTTACACGCTGCTCAGCAGCAATTTAGAGCGTGCCGCAACATTAATACAAAACTTTAAAAAGACCGCGGTTGATCAATCCAGTTTCGAACTGGTCAACTGCCCGTTAGCAGACTACCTTAATGCGCTGGTAATCAGCTTAAAGCCAATGGTTAAAAAGAAAAAAGTCAGTATTGCGATTCAATCTGAGGCAGATATTAAGGTAAAAACCTATCAGGGTGCATTAGCGCAGATCATTACCAATTTGGTCAGTAATTGTCACGACCACGCGTTTACAGAGCCGGATGATGCTCATCAGATACTTATAACCATCCAACCACACGAGGATGGTGCTGTTATACGCTTTAAAGACAACGGCAAGGGTATGGACAACGAAACCCGAAAAAGCATATTCGAACCTTTCTATACCACCGCAAGAGACACCGGTGGCTCTGGTTTAGGTCTTTCCATTGTCTATAACCTGGTCACCAGGAAACTCAAAGGTCAAATTGACGTCCAATCAACGCCCGGTGAAGGCAGCGAATTCATTTTACTTATTCCCAATTTATCATAGGACGCCAGACATATTATGTTGAAAAAACTGCAGCAACTTTTGCAAACCCATTTGTCTCAACCCGAAAAAGATGACTCAATAACCATTGCCGGACTTGATCAAAGCCAATCGTTAAGTCTGATCCTGATGGTGGAAATTGCGCTGGCAGACGGCGAGTTTTCTGATGACGAACGAGCATTGGTTAGTAACGACCTGCAAAACGAATATGGCCTGAATGCGGACCAGGCTGAGCCTGCGATAACCGCAGCTGAGGCTGAAGTAAAGCATGCGGCATCGCTGCAACACTTTACCGCGCCATTAAAAGACTTACCCTATCAGGACAAAGTCGACTTGTTGGCAAATTTATGGCGACTTGCCTATGCTGATAGTAAGTTAGATCCACATGAAGAAAGCATGTTGCGGAAGCTTGCAGATTTGCTCTACATATCCCATGCGGATTACATAAAAACCAAGCTAAACGTAATGGAATAAGGCACCCTCGAGCCATGAAAAAGTTACTACAGTCCGCCATTATCAGTGTTACTGCCCTTGGGTTTAATTCGGCAGCGCTGGCCGATGCCCAAGCGGGCATGGCAACCGGTTATCCTCCTTATCAATTTCTTTATCAGGGCGAGCTCACAGGTTTTGATGTTGCCGTTGCGAACGCTATTTATGACAAGCTCGGCGAGCGCCTCACACTGAACCAGTACGACTGGGACAATGTTGTCAGTCTATTGCGTTACGGCGAGCTCGACATCGCTATTGGTATGGAAAAAACCAACGTGCGGCAGCAGTACTTTTCGTTTAGTACTCCCTACTACGAAAGACAAACAGCGTTATTTATTCTGGAGTCTAATAAAGCTATCGAGAATGTCAGGCAATTGGTTGGTAAACGCATTAGTGGCGACCGTCACTCGGTGTTGGAAGCGCACTTAAGGGAGCTCGGCCTGCGTGACGCTATTCGGGTTGAACAAGCCGACTCAAAAAAGGATGCCATGGCACAACTGGCAGTTGGCGAAGTCGAAGCCGTTATTATGCCGCGCCGCGTCGCTAATTACCTTGCAGCACAATACGGTATTCAATTAAAAGTGCTGTGGCAACCAAACGAGGCTACGCCGGTTGCAATGGCCGTTACCAAAGGCAACGACCAGTTATTACAAAAGCTGAATCAGGTAATTACACTGCTCGAGCAAGACGGTACTTTAGAGCGCCTGCGCAAGCAGTGGGACATCACGCCGATTCGTTAGCCTCATCCAGTTCTTGTGCAAGACGAGCAGACTCGTCCGCGCGCGGCTTAGTAAAGCGTGCCAGCCACAAATAGAGTACTGGCGTTAAGTAAAGCGTAAATACAGTAGCCAGCCCCAGGCCACCAAATACCACCCAACCAATAGAGTTACGAGCCTCAGCGCCTGCACCACTCGAGAGAATCAATGGTAAACCACCCAGAATAGTCGACACCAGGGTCATCATGATGGGACGTAAGCGAATTGATGCGGCCTGTTCTATCGCTTCACGAACGCTTTCGCCACGGTCACGTAACTGGTCAGCAAATTCTACTAACAACACCGAGTTTTTAGCCAATAAACCAATCAACATGACCAACCCGATCTGCGAATAGATATTAAGTGAAACTCCGGTCAGGAATAACGCATAAATAGCGGCAGCTATACCAAATGGGACCGTCAGCATGACGACTACCGCACTGTTGACACTCTCAAACTGCGCAGCTAACACCAACAATACAATTAAGAATGCCAGAATGTAGGTCATAGCGACCTCACGATTGGTATCCTCGAAGGTTTCGGCCTCGCCGAGGAACAACAGCCCCATGCTTGCCGGGAGTTCCTGTTGTGCGATCTGCCGCAATGTATCCGTGGCTTCAGATAACGGGTAATCCTCGTCAATTTCGAACTCGACTTCGATAGCTCGCCGTTGGCCGTGTCGTTCTAATTCTGCCGATACACCTTCCTCGACCACTTCAGCCACACTGGAAATGGGCACGAGTTCTCCCGACGTGGACGACACATACAAGTTTTGCATGTCTTGCGGCGAGCGAATTGCCTCGATTCGGGTTTGCAGAATCACCGGAATCTGTTGGTCGCCAACGTTAAGGTCGGCAACATCATCACCATTGATTGCTGCGCGTAAAGTAGACGAAATATCGCTTAACGGCACTCCCAGTTCAGCTGCTCGACGACGGTCAATCTTAAATCGCAATTGTGGCTGTGTTGGCTGATACGAAATATCCGGGTTTCTGAACTCCGGCGCCTGCGCAACCACAGCTGCGGTAAATTCTTTGGCCGCATTATAGATATCGGTGTAGTTCTCGCCGGTGATTGCCATTTCGACGGCTCCACCGCCCTGGCCACCGCGAACATTCAGCGAGTTAGATCCGAACGCACGACCCGGCGCGCCGACCACTTGTGATAATGGGCCGCGTACTTCATCAATCACTTCCTGCTGGGAAATATCGCGTTCTTCCCAGGGCTTCATGGTAGCCGTGATAAATGACAAGTTGGGGTCCCACTGGCCTACCACCGTATAGATAGAATCAAATACACCGGCTTCCAAGTAGGGGATCAACACGTCTTCGTGCTGACGTGCCTGACGATCCATAAAGTTCAAGCCCACGCCGTCAGGGCCCCGGGCGAATACCCGAACCGTACCACGGTCCTCACTGGGCAGTAGCTCCGCCGCCACACGGTCGTATAAAAAGCCAGCGCCTACAGCGGCTAATAACGACAAGCCAACGATCGCCCAGGAAAAGTTTAAAGCGACTTTTAAGGTGCTTTGATAATGATTTTTGAACCAATTGCCAATACCGGAAAAAACATTTTTCTGCCCAGCATTTTTCGGTAATTTGGCCGTAAATGCCGGCACTAACGATAAGGCGACAAACGAAGAAATAATCACCGCAGCGGCCAAGACACCGCCAAACTCACGAAATAATCGCCCGGCTGTAGAGGGTAAGAATGCAATCGGCACAAATACCGCAACCAACACAGCGGTTGTCGCAACCACCGCAAAGAATACTTCCCGAGTCCCCAGAACGGCTGCAGCACGAGGGCCTAACCCCATGCCTCGCCGGCGCTGAATATTCTCGGTAACAACAATAGCGTCATCAACGATCAAGCCCGTTGCCAGCACCAATGCTAACAAGGTTAGGATATTGATCGAAAAGCCCATTAACCATATGGCAGCTACTGCACCAAATAATGCTACGGGTATTGATAGCGCCGGTACAATGGTGGCCCGGAACGAGCCGATAAATACCCATAACGTCCCCACTACCAGCGCAATCGTAATCGCCAGTGTAGTGATAACTTCGGCAACGGATTTTCGTATGAACAAGGCGTCATCGTTAGTCACCTGCATTTCCATATCAGGAAAACGTGCCTGCAACCGCTCCAGCATCGCCAGTGCCTGGTCCGAAATTTCGATGGTGTTAGAACCCGCTTGACGGATAACCCCAACCCCAACGACGGGTTTGCCGTTTAAACGAACGAAGCTACCCGCATCGGCGGGCCCAAAATAGGCTTGGGCCACATCCCCAATGCGGGTATCGTCACGCACAATAATATTTTCGACCTGCTCTGCCGTCACGGAGGTGGCATCGGCGCGAATAATGATGCGCTGGTCAGTCGATTTTAAACTACCTGCCGGAACATCAAACGGTGCCTGTCGCAATGCATCAGCGATATCGGTAACCGATAGACCAAAACTCGTTAGTCTTAACGGATCCAAAGCTACCCTTAACACTCTTTCACGAGCACCGTTTAACCTGACATCAGCCACCCCGTCGATGGATAGAAATTCAGGCGCGACGTCTGTCTCTAGTCGCCGGGTTAGTTCCTCCAGACTTAGTGAGTCGCTACTAACTGCTATATCCAGAACAGCCCTGGCATCATCGTCAGCTTTTACAACAATGACCTGCTCAACGTCATCAGGCAATTCGCGTCTAACCTGATTGACCGACTCGCGAACCTCGCTGGCAACCACGTCCAGGTCAACACCGGGTCTAAATTCGACGACTGTGCGAGCAGAGTTTTCTTCCGAAGACGAGCGAATCGACTTAACGCCTGATACACGCGCGGCAGCCCCTTCAAGAATACTGGTCACTTCGGAATCAACGGTTTCTGGTGCCCCTCCCGGCAAGCCGGCGCGAACGGTAACGACGGGTCGATCAACATCGGGAAGTTCTCTCACTTCTACGCCCATGATCGCTGCGATACCGGCCAAAGCAATTAAAATATTTAAAACAACAATGAGCACCGGTCGGCGAATAGAAACAGAGGGCAGGTCATTGGCTTCCGTCACTGGCGGTTGATTATTTTCAGCCATTACTCAGTCGCCTCCGCCGTGTCGACATTTTCGACGTTTTGGAACTTAACCGCTTGCCCTTCGCGCAAGTTTTGAATGCCCTCGACAATTAAAATATCATCACGTTGGATATCACCAGAAACCAGTACGCGCCCTTCTAAGCGTTGTTCTATTTGTACCTCAACACGTTTGGCTTGTTGGTTTTCGGCCAGCCAAATAAAGGGAGCATTGGGGCCCCATGACAAAGCCGCTTCAGGGATAGAAACGAACTCCCGACCTAACAATTCAATTTGCGTGCGAAAGCTAGTGCCTGGTAAGAAGTCATCTTTACTGTTATCAATGGCTGCGCGGGCCCGGAACATCCGGGTTTGTGGGTTGATTCTAGAATCGCGTTCAACAATTTCAGCGGTGACGGGTGGGCCCGAATAGCGCCAGGGTTGTACGGTCAGCTCTACCCCTTCTTGTAGAATCGATACGGCTGCTTCAGGAATACTAAAATCAATCATTAGCTTGTTGCGATCATCAATCGTCGTGATCATCGTTTGTTCAGTGATACGGTCGCCAGGCTCGATATCGGTAAGCCCGACAATACCATCAAAGGGTGCAATCACTTGGCGATCATCAACCTCAGTCTGTGCCCTGTCGACTTCGACTTCGGCTAAGTCACGCAAAAGGATGGCATTATCTAGTTCTGATTGTGGCACAGCACCTTGATCAAAACTGGAGCGCAGACGTTCAACGGTACGTTGCGCATCTTTGTAGTTGAGTTTAGCTTGCTGCAGTGCAACCTGTTGTCGGCGATCATCTAATTGCACCAGAATTTGCCCGGCTTTTACGTCATCACCTGGCTCAAAATTAACTGATTCAACTCGGTCACCAACCGCTGGGTATAAGGTAACGGAACGCTGTGCTTCTGCTGTACCTACGGCTTCAACACGATTCGATTCACGTTCAAATTGAACCGGTTGGGCAATAACCAATGCTTCACGCGCACCAAAACCTTGCGCCTGAACCGTATTTGTTGCTATTGCCAGCAGTGCTGCAATAGTGAGTGCTTTAAAAGCGATTCCGAAACCTTTCATTGATACTCCATTTAAAAGCCCGTGGTTGCTACACAATCACGGGCTTTAGCTTAGCGATGTAACTGGTCGCTAACTACTTAGTAATTTTAAAAACACCTTGCATAATGGCAGAGTGCCCTGGGAAGGTGCAGTAGAACTTGTAGTTACCGTTTGCATCCATTCCGTCAGTCGAGAAAGTAATCGACGTTTCTTCGCCACCACCAATAACGTCAGTCGCCGCAATCACAGCATCTGAGTCTGGTGTATAGTTGTTATCAAGACCAGCTGCCATGCCTTGTTGCACCACTGACTGCATGTCCGAGGCGCTACTTAATACCCAGTTATGGCCCATTACGTTCTTAGCCATCTTGCCTGAGTGAGTTAATTTTAACGTCACCTCAGAGCAACTCGCTGGTACTGACAGTTCCTTTTTATCAAATCGCATGTTGTCATTACTATCGATGGTTAGCTCACATTCGTTGGCTAGCGCAGAGTTTGCGACCAATAGCAAAGAACCAAACATCAAAGTTTTCAAAAATCGCATTGCAATACTCCTGTGGTTACTATCAAATAACACTCATATATACGTGAATACGCACGTTTAGATTACTTTTTGAGTGGGTTTATGACGCAAAAAACACATTTCGCGCCGCAGTCCCTGCTAGCACAAGGCTCTCCTTGCTTGCAGCAGCACGACATCAACGATAAACAATCATTGATACCGCCAGTATATAACTCAACCACCTATCTGCGTGATGAGGACAATCAATATCGCAGCGGTCGCGTGTACTCCAGAGCTGACAACCCAACCTACAAAGCGCCCGAGACATTAATCGCAACCCTGGAAGGGGCAGCTGACGCACGTATTTTTAGTTCGGGCATGGCCGCAGCGACGGCCGTATTTTTAGCGCTAAAACCCGGCGACCACGTCATTGCACCCACTATCATGTACTGGGCGTTACGTAACTGGTTACGGACGTTTGGACAAGACTTAGGATTAAAGGTTCGGTTTGTCGATACACACGTAGAAGGAGCCGTTGAGGCCGCATTAGCCGCTCAACCCGCTCGTTTAGTTTGGTTAGAAACGCCAGGCAATCCGCTCTGGACTGTTTCTGATATTGCCGCGATTGCAGCGAGTTGTAAAAAGCATGGTGCGTTACTTGCGGTTGATTCGACTGTTGCGACCCCCCTGCTTACCCAGCCATTAAGTTTAGGTGCTGACTTAGTCATGCACTCAGCAACCAAATATTTAAATGGCCATTCAGATGTTATTTCAGGAGCACTGGCCACAGCAGACAACTCGGCTTTTTGGCAGCGTATTGTGGCGTTACGCGCACAAAATGGTTGTGTTCCAGGCCCCGATGACGCTGCGCAACTATTGCGTGGCATGCGAACGCTACACCTGCGTGTCAGGGAATCGTGTGAATCCGCGCAGTGGTTAGCAGAACAGCTGCAGGAAAATCCGCACGTTGCTGAGGTCCTGTATCCCGGATTGCCGAGCTTCACCGGTCATGAAGTCGCTAAACGGCAGATGCATAACGGCTTTGGGGGAATGTTATCGGTTCGGCTTAAAGGCGGTGCAGAACAAGCAATTAAAACAGCGGCCCGAACACGTTTGTGGAAGCGAGCGACATCCTTGGGGGGTGTTGAAAGTTTGATTGAACACCGCGCCAGCATCGAGGGTGAAGGCACGCCGGTGCCCGACGATTTGCTGCGTTTATCGGTTGGGATTGAATACCGTGAAGACCTGCTCCGCGATTTAGAGCAGGCTTTCCAGCCCTAAACAAATAGCGTCGCGCATAATGCGCGACCTACTTATATACTGACGCGCTTGTAAAAGCGGTATTCCGGTTTCCAGTAATGACTTTCTATGCGTTGGCGTAACAGCTCATCGTCAATCTCCAGCGCGTAGCCTTCTTCCTGAGCGACCTTGCCGACCGCAAAGGCAATATCTTTAGACAGCTGTGCCAGGTCGTCAAACGCCGGCAGTAAGTGCTCACCTTTACCATTAGCAGACGGCGACGCTTTCGCGAGTGTTTTACTGGCTACGCGGAACATTTCGTCACTGACGCGATTGGCTTTAACCGCTATCACACCCAGTCCAATTCCGGGGAAAATATAACTGTTATTGCACTGCGCGATAGGATATTGCTTGCCGTCATACTCTACTGAACCGAATGGGCTACCGGTGGCTACAATAGCTTTACCCTGAGTCCATTTCATTACGTCGGCCGGATGCGCTTCGACGTGTTTTGACGGGTTACTCAATGGGAAAATAATCGGCTGTTCAACATTTTTGGCCATGGCATCAACAACCTGCTCTGTGAACAAGCCCGCCTGCCCTGAAACCCCAATCAATACATCGGGCTCAGCACAATGAATCACATCCAGTAACGATGGGTAGTCACCGCTGTATTGCCATTCGCCTATGCGCTTCATAGGCTGCGCCAAGGCTTGCTGAAAATCACGTAAACCATCCATGGAATCAACAACTAAGCCGAAACGATCGACCATAAAGACATTTTGCTTAGCTTCGTATTCCGACAGCCCCTCAGCCATCATCTGGATCATTACCTGCTCAGCAATACCACAACCGGCAGAACCGGCACCGACGAATACAACCTTTTGCTCGCTGAGTTTTTTACCTTTTTTGCGGCAAGCAGCTAACAAGGTGCCTACTGTCACTGACGCAGTGCCCTGGATATCGTCGTTAAAGCAACACACTTCGTCACGATAACGTCGTAGCAACGGCATCGCGTTAGGTTGGGCAAAGTCTTCAAACTGCAACAGCACACCGGGCCAGCGCCGCGTCACTGCCTTGATAAACTTGTCCAAAAATTCATCGTACTGTTCCTGGTTAATTCGCTTGTGGCGTGCGCCCATGTACATCGGATCGTTTAACAGTTTCTCGTTATTGGTGCCAACGTCCAGCATCACCGGCAACGTGTAAGCGGGGCTGATTCCACCACAGGCGGTGTAAAGCGACAACTTACCAATCGGAATACCCATACCACCGATACCCTGGTCACCCAGACCCAGTATGCGTTCACCGTCGGTTACTACGATGACTTTTACCTTTTGTTTGGTCGCATTGCGCAGGATGTCATCCAGTTGATCACGCTCTGAATACGAAATAAACAAACCGCGGGAGCTGCGATAAATATCGGAAAATTTCTCGCAGGCATCGCCGACTGTCGGCGTGTAAATAATTGGCATCATCTCTTCGAGGTGATCGGTTAGCAAACGATAGAACAATGTCTCGTTATTATCCTGAATGGCACGCAGGTAAATGTGTTTATTCAGCGGTGTTTCGAAGCTTTTATACTGCATGTAAGCGCGTTCGGCCTGCTCTTCGATACTCTCGTAGCGCGGCGGTAACAACCCGGTCAGGTTAAATGCCGCTCGTTCTTCCTTTGAGAACGCGCTGCCTTTATTAAGTAATGGCGTCTCCAACAAAGAAGGTCCCGCGTAGGGGATATACAACGGACGTTGTGCAGAATCTGACATGGGTACTTACTCCTAAAACAGTACAGGCTAACTAATTGCTAATCATAGCAAATGTTAAGGCGTAGCGGGGAACCGAATTGAACAGCAGTAAAAATTATTGAACGATTGAACTAAATCGAATGCATGTTAGTAATGAAACACGTATAATCCAATTAAATCGAACAGATGTTTTAATACGCGAACCAAATTATGTACGAATGCTCAGTGTCCGATGCGGACTTTTTAATACAACTGGAACAACGCTCGTTTGGCAAAGATGATATCGATCACCTTTGGCATTTACGCGTAGCCTGGGTGTATCTAAAAGCCCATCCATGGCCAATTGCGCTGCAAAAGGTAGTCGACTTGCTGCGTACTGAGCGCAACTTTGGCCTGGGTGATATTCCTTACCATCACACCCTGACCATCGCATCCCTGCGCATCATTAATGTGCGCATCAGTAAAGCCGACTACGACGACTTTTGTGATTTTCTGAATGACAACCAAGACCTGGTCGACGATATGCGTGGCGTTATTAAACGCTATTATTCAGAAAAAGCGATAACCTCTGAAGCGGCTCAAACCAGCTACGTAGCGCCCGACTTACGCCCCATTGAATAAAGTCACAAACACCATAACCAACAGCACTACGTTCGCTAGCAGCCCCAACATAAAAAAGTAACTGCGTGGGCTTGGGTTCTTTTCGGTGGCAATAACGTAATACAACACCATGTGCGCCAACCGAGCTACGGCAAATACCGCGGTTGCTGATGCTGTCCATAACGGATGAACGCCTGCCAATATGGCTAATACAATAGTCCCTAACATCGGGCTCAGATTTTCGAGTGAGTTTTGATGGGTGCGCCATGCCCTGAATACGAAACTCTGGTGGCTTAAGTCTTGCGGTGCTTTGCCCGGAATAGCCCCGGTTTGCTTTGCTTTAGTGCCACTGGCAACAAACCACTGCAGCAATACGGTTGCAACAATAATAGCCATCCATAACAGTGTGGCCCAATAGTTTTCAATATACATAGATTTGCCTTTTTATAAGTCTAACTGCCAACGTGCCGCGACGCGTTTAACCGCCTCGACATTCTCTGATGCCATAATTTGGATCGGCGTGTTATCAAAGCGCGCCGTTAAGTCCAACCGCTGTTCCATCCAGTGCAGCATGGCTTCGCCGGAATGTATTGTTTTTGCACCGCCAAAATACGCAGATATCGCGGTATCGATCAGCGGAAAATGGGTACAGCCTAACAATACAACGTCAGGGCGCATTAGTCCGCCAAAATAGTGTTTAAACGTCTCCGTTAATATTGGTCCATCGTAAAGCTCTTCTTCGACAATGGGCACAAACAATGGCGTAGCCATCGCTTCAACCTGATGGAATCCCAGCACATTAATACGTTGCTGATACTCGCCTGAGGCAATCGTTGAGCGCGTTGCAATAACCAGTACACGCGCGTCCTGAGTAATCCCCGGCATTTGCTGCAACGCCAGCACGCCCGGTTCCAGTACGCCATAAACCGGTTTATTCGAGTAGCGCTGCATTTGTTCCAGCGCCACCACACTCACGGTATTACACGCCACCACCAGGGCATCCACGTTTGCACCATTAAAAAACTCGACCGCCTCCAGCGCATAGCGTGTCACCGTATTAGCATCTTTGCTACCGTATGGCACGCGGGCAGTATCACCGTAATAAAGCAGTTCGCTAAAACAACCACTGCGCTGCAACGACCGTGCAACCGTTAAACCACCGACACCACTATCAAATATTCCTAGTTTCATTAATTATCGTCGTCCGCTCAGGTACTCAGGTTAATACGTTTTAAGCGTAATGCGTTGGTTAGCACAAAAACGCTGGATAACGCCATCGCAGCGGCCGCCAGCATCGGTGATAACAATATACCAAACCACGGGTACAACAGACCGGCTGCGACCGGAATTAACGCGGTATTATAGGCAAAAGCCCAAAATAAATTCTGCCGAATATTGCGCATCGTTGCTTTAGATAAGGCAAACGCCTGCTGCACCACGGTCAAATTATCAGACATCAGCACCACGTCCGCCGATTCAATCGCAACGTCAGTACCTGTGCCTATGGCAAAACCGACATCGGCCGTCGCCAGTGCCGGCGCATCGTTAATGCCATCGCCAACAAACACCAGCTTACCCCATTGTTTTTGCAACTGTTTAACGGCGTCCACTTTGCCATCGGGTTTTACCTCAGCCACGACTTTATCAATGCCAAGCTGGTTGGCGATACGCTCAGCGGTGGCCGTTGCATCACCTGTCACCATCGCTGTTTTTAGGCCACGCTGATGCAGCGCTTTAATCAGTGCCGGCGCACTTTCACGTATCGGGTCACTAACGCAAAATATAGCTTTTAACTGCGCGTCTATGGCAACATAAATCGGAGTAAGTCCTTGCTTCTGCCACTCGCCAGCCTTGTCCGGGGCTTCGCTTAACGCAACGTCGTACTCTTGCATCAATGTGGCCGAGCCGACCAAAACCTGCTGGCCATTAACCTTGCCGGTAACCCCAAGACCCGACAATGCTTCAAATGATTCCGGCTCTAACATCTGCGTCTGCTCAGAAGCAAAAGCCACCAACGCTTCCGCGGTCGGATGCTCAGAGCGCTGCTCAAGTGAAGCAGCCAGTTGCAGCGTTGTGCTGTCATCACCGGCAACCGTTATCCACTCGTTAAGTGTTGGCTCACCCTGCGTGAGGGTACCGGTTTTATCAAATACCACGGCGTTGGCCTGTTGCAACGCCTGCAATGCGGTGCCCTGACGGAACAGCACGCCCAAATCTGCGCCTCGACCGGTACCCACCATAATCGACGTTGGCGTGGCCAGCCCCATAGCACAGGGACACGCAATAATAAGTACCGCAACGGCATTAACCAGCGCAAATGTTAGTGAGTCTTCACCAGCAGCAAAAAACCACACGATAAAGGTCAGTAACGCTGCCGCCATCACCGCGGGTACAAACCATAAGGTGATCTTGTTAACGGTATCCTGAATCGGCAATTTGGCGCCCTGCGCCTGCTCCACCATACGAATAATTTGCGATAATACCGTTGTCTCGCCTATCGCGGTGGCCTTAAAACGCAGCGTCCCGCGCTCGTTAATCGTACCGCCGACGACCTTATCATCCGCCCGCTTATGCACCGGTTCAGCCTCGCCCGTGATCATGGCTTCGTTAACGTAACTGTCACCACTAATGACTTGACCATCAACGGGGATCTTTTCGCCCGGACGAACTTCGATTTCGTCGCCCTTGGCTAATTCCTTAACCGCAACTTCTTTTGCGTCGCCATCTCGTATAACTCGCGCGGTTTTACTTTGTAACCCCATCAGGCGCTGAATCGCATCCGAGGTATGACTTTTGGCCCGTGCTTCCATAAAGCGACCCGCCAGAATCAAGGTAACAATAACCGCCGATGCTTCGAAGTAAACACTCACTGATTCGGCCGGCAGCCACTGCGGCATAATGGTCGCGACAATAGAATAACCCCAGGCCGCGGTTGCCCCCAGCGCGACCAACGAGTTCATATCCGGCGCACCTTTGAGTAAAGCCGGAATACCGATTTGATAAAAACGCCGCCCCGGCACAAACAATACAATGGTCGTTAACAGCAACTGTATCCACCAACTGGTTTGTAACCCCAGGCTGTTATGAACCCAGTTCGAAAATGTCGGCACCATGTGATTGCCCATAGCCAGAATAAACACCGGTAAGGTGAGTAAAGCCGATAAGGTCAATTCTTTGCGCAGCCCCAAGTACTCACGTTGCTGACGCTCACGCTGTTCGCGCATCTCTTTATCGCGGTCAATAATCTCGTGGGCATCGTAGCCGGCGTCCTGTATCGCTTTAATCAGCGTATCAGTGGACACGTTATTAGCGGTAACTTCAGCTGCGTCCGAGGCAAGGTTTACCGATACCTGCTCAACGCCGTTAACGCCGGACAGTGCTTTATCGACACGGCTGGCGCACGAGCCACAGTTCATGCCGCTAACACTTAACCTTATGGTCTGCTGACTCATTCTGACTCCCTTTGTTGTAACGTTAACAACAACCAAAATACAATAAGCTGTGCTACTTCTACGTAACGCTGGATGGCTCCGCGAATTTCAAACATCGGATAGGATGTCATTACCAAAAAACCTAACACGGTTACCGCAGCCAGCAGCACCAAAGCGACGCGAACCAACCAGCTGGTTTTGGGCGTTAGCGCAAGCAGCAAAGTACCAAGCGCGAAGCCAAAATAACTGATAACAGCCACCACGTTATGGATAGCCTGCGAACTGCTGCCATCTATAGGACAGCCGGCATCGCATGGCGCCAGCGCCGAGGCTAAATAGCCAAACGGCCATAAAAATAACAACAACCAACCCACATGGCTTACCGAGCGCACGCGTAATTGACTGCGTATAGACACCAGAAAACTAAATGCGATCATGGCCAGCGGAATAAAACCCACCCAACCCAGCACGCCTGCATTGGGCGTATCCGTCGCATTGATCTCGCTAATGTACTGGCCAATATGGTCAAAGCCCGGCTTGACCCAACTGGCGACCAACTGCAGGCCGAGCCAAAAAACCGTCAGAATAATAAGCTGGGGAACATAGCCTTGTTGTTTTGCCGCGTCATTAGAAGCCAAAATTTGTCTCCAATTGGTTGCTATTGCGTTACTAAGTATTCTCAAATCATAACACCATTATGCGTCAAAGTTTTGTTATGCTTATAACCATGACGCCGTTGCCAATGAGGATATAAAAGTGTCAATACGTGTTTTAGGCTGTAGTGGTGGTTTGAGTGGCGAAAATCAGCAGGGTTCCACCTGTATTCAAATCAGTCCGTCGACACTCATTGATGCCGGCACCGGCCTTGCCAGCTTGAGTCTGGCAGAAATGAGTCGAATCCGTCATATCTTCCTGACGCATGCGCACATGGATCATATCGCCGCGTTACCGACCTTTTTAAGCAACCTGTTCGAGCAGGATAACCTACCCGTCAAGGTGTATGGACTAGCTGAGACGCTGGCTCGATTGAAGGCTAATATTTTTAACGACGAGATTTGGCCTGATTTTACTCAGGTTACAGACGGGCAACAGTCAGTTGTCGAACTCGTCGAGGTCGCGGCCGGCGACATTATCGAGCACGACGGCAGGACACTAGAGCTGTTCGCGGTTAAACACAAAATTCCCACCGTTGGGTACTCGGTAAAAAGCGAACACATGCATTACGTATTTTGTGCAGACTGCACCGAGTCCGCACAATTAGTCGCTGATTTAAACCGCCTGGCGCCTATTGACGTGCTGATGATTGAGTGTGCATTCCCCGATCGCTTAATCGAAGTGGCTGAAAAGACCCAGCACATGACGCCGGGTATGTTACAACGCACACTGGCCCAGGTTAACGGCGTAAGACACGTATGGGTTACCCACCTAAAGCCAAGTTACGAAAAAGAGCTGCGCAACACCCTCAGCGGCGGTCACTGGACAGTTCTATAGGTCGCGCATGCTGCGCGACTGTGATGTTAGTTATTTTATTGCGGCCTTTAACTCAGCCGGCTTGTAAATGGTCGATATCGCATAGTAGCGACCACTCTTTGTATTAATGGTAATGGTGCCGTAGTTAAACCAACGTCCCACGTAACCCTGACTCACAATAACCGAGCTCAATTCATCAAGTTCGATGGCCACCTCTTCCGAGAAAAAAGCCCCATATTTAGCCAGTAGCCGTTGGTTGGTCAGTACAATACGCGTTCGCCGGTATTGCAAATAGACCTTCACGGCATCAATAACAATAAACAACAACCAGCCAATAGAAATGAATGCCCCATCGCCGCTAAAAACAAGATCAAGCAGCACTCCAACCAAAAAAATGGCAAAGGTTTCAAACAGAATGACATAGCTCACCCAGGAGCGGTGAATAACCTCTTCGTCATCACGTAATGTGATAGCCATGAGCTTCCTTGCTAGTATAGTTTTCTAATTAGAAAACACTGATATTTAAATAACTCTTCCAAAATTGCAACTAGTCACCGATAGCCGAAAAGCTGCCTGCTAATACACCACCGTCAATGGTAATTTCTGAAGCATTGATATAATTGGCTTCGTCAGAGGCCAGCAGAATACAGATAGCGGCCACTTCGCTGACCTCACCAAAACGCTTCATTGGGCAGGCATCAACGATTTTTTGCATATTTACCTCGCGAGCAGGACCGGTGCCTAACATCGGATCCCATATGGGTGTCATGATGGCGGCAGGGTGCACGGAATTACAGCGGATTGGCAGATTCTCCTGGGCACAATAAAGCGCGACTGACTTGGTATGATTGCGGATGGCCGCGCCGGTAATTACTATGACTTTATCGTTTAAGCGCATCACCTTCTCCTGGTTACGCATACGTGATGAAACTATAGGTCATACAGCAATTAATAGGCTAGCTTTGATGTAATTCAGTCGGTTGTGATGCGCACGCCGTTTTATCCCGGTACATTCGTTGGTCGGCCAGTTGTAATAAATTTTCGGGGGTGCCATCACCCTCCCCACATATGGCTAAACCAATACTTAGACTTGGATAAATTTGCTCGTCACCGACTGTAATAGGCAGGCTTTCACCATAACGTTTAATTTTTTCTGCCAACTTTTGCGCTTCCGACTCATTCAGGCGGTTAGCAATAATGAGGAATTCATCGCCCCCCATACGCGCAACCACGTCGCCACCGCGAACAACTTCCGCCAATGACAGGGCGACACGACGCAGTAATTCATCGCCTGTCTCATGACCATAATTGTCGTTGATATATTTAAAGCGATTGAGATCAATCACAAAAACTGCAAACTTGCTAGAGCGTCCTTTGCTGAGCAAGCTATGTAAGTAACTTAAGGCAAAGCGGCGATTCTTTATATTGGTCAGGACATCTTCGTTAGCAAAAAAGCGCTCGGTGCGGTAGAGCTTCCATAACACAAAGCCGCCCCAAAAAAGCCCGCTGTAGAATAATAACAGCAGCAACTGCCCTAAAATAATTGCACTCTTCTGATAGTCATTTAATGCCACATTAAATGTGGCCGCGATCCACCATTCGCCGTTGGGAATAATCAACAGGCCCTGGTAGTCAGGTTGCTCAAAGGTATCCAAGCCACCTTCAAAAATTTGTCCGCCTCTACCACTGCCATTAACTCCCCGGATTGCTATTGTATATTGTTGATTACTTAACAACCCGGCAGATTCCATCAGTCTTGTGTAATCAATGACAACACTTATTACGCCCCAGTAGTTATCACTACGGGGATAATCGTAGAAGATTGGCAACCGCACGATGATAGCGCGCCCACCCTGCACGAGTTCGAGCGGCCCTGCTAAAAAAACATCTTTGAGTTCGCGCGCTTTTAAAACGGTGGGGTATTGATCGACTAGCGATTTTAAATCCAGCCCGATGGCCTTCTCGTTACCAGCAAGTGGGTAATTTTTACGAATGATATCGTCGGGGGCGACACCAACATTTCGAACAAAAGTTGATTTGCTCATTAGTTGCTTCGCAATACTCTCAAAGTTTTGAAACGCCTCATCGGGATCGATGGTAAACACTGTCGCGAGACTGTCTGCTAAAAAAACATCTCTAAACAGCGCAGATTCAAGCTGTGACTTAGCCAACAACAGCTCTTCTTGCGCTTCATTTTTCAACGATTGGCTAAGCCGTTCCGTGGCAAGTTCGGCTAACCATGACGAGAACAGCCATGCGAGCAATAACCCCACAAAATACAACGGCAGAGCTAATGCCCAATGCTTCTTTTTCATTCGCAATAGAGAATACTCATCGTCAATCGGAAACACCTGGCGGTGCCATTTAATTAAACAAAAGTAATATTAATATCGATGAAGTTTAACAAGCTTCCAAACACAGTGCTACTGATGATGGTCATTTTTAATCAGAACTTTGCAATCGGTTTTTAAATCAGTAACGTACTTAGGGAGACTATAACCAAAGTATACCAATGGGCTAACAATGGCGTTTAATGAGTCTGAACAATCGCGGATTATCGAGATGGCCTGGGAAGACCGCACGCCGTTCGAAGCGATTGAACAACAATTAGGTTTAAGCGAAAAAGAAGTGGTTAAGTTTATGCGAAAGCAATTAAAGCCCAGTAGTTTTCGGCTTTGGCGTGCACGCGTATCAGGCCGCAATACTAAACATAAAAAATTACGCCCGGCTGGCGTTGAGCGAGGCTACTGCCCCACTCAATACAAACACCGTTAAAGCATGCTTTTTAAAACATCGTCCTTACGAATAAAGTGATGATGTAAGGCAGCACCAGCATGCAAAATAATCAGCACGATTAAGGCGAGGGCTAACCAGCCATGCATTTCTCTGAAGATGGCATAGCGTTCGATATCGACGCTAAGTGCGGCCGGTAACCGAAACAGCCCGAAAACCTCGACCGGCCGACCTGCCAGGTATTGCATTAGATAGCCGGATATCGGCATTAACGCCATCAAAGCATAGAGTAACCCATGCGATAATTTTGCAACCGATGCCTGCAAGCGACTCAGGCCTTGCGGTAAAGGCGGCACAGAAGAAGCCAATCGAATGACCAAGCGCACTACCACAAGAACCGCTGCTACCACGCCAAAGCCTTTATGAATCGTCAGCAGGGTTAATTGCCACGGCTCTAAAGACTGCACCATCAATAAACCGGCCGCTAGCATCGAGATGAGCAAGGCTGCCATTGCCCAGTGCATGATGCGCATCGTTAACGAAAAGCGATTAGTCATTTTGCTGCTCCTCAAACGCACCATTTAATACCTCCACCGCGCGGCGGCGGTATGATTCCGCATAGGCCGCGGAGCGCGCACGTAGGATAGGGTCGCGGGTTGCTTCAATCCCATCGGGCAATACTAACGGGTCGTAGTTAATCTCATGGCAATCGCCATTTAACTGCGACTGCCAATCACTAATAGCGATCTGCCCCGCTACAATTTGCTCACGCGATTCAGGCCAGCCGACAGCGGGATCATTTTCATCATCCTCGCTCGTTGCCAACGTGAACACCCAGTCAAAAATCACCGGACCTGCGGCCAATCGTTCTGTTAGTTCGTTCTGTAACGCGTCATCTCCGTCAAAAGATGTGGTGGCGACGTTAACCGTTGGTCTCATTGCCCAACGTACAGGCTGCTTGTCGCCATTATCGTTAATGAGGTAAAACGCATTGATACTGTGATATTGCTCGGCGGCAAAACTGCCACTGGGCTGGTAGTTATCTTTCCAGGCAGTGAAGTCAGCACTCTCGGGATGCTCGGCAAAGAACTCTGCAATCGTGCCACTTTGTATGGCTTTAATCTGCTGGTAAAAGGTATGAGGATCGGAAACCGCCATCACCGGCGGTGTATTCATGGCAATGCGCCACTGCTGCGCTGCACTGGTTGCAAAGCTCAACGCTAAACTACGCACCGGCGCTTTTAAATCCGGGGCTGATGGGTTATTGCCGGCAATAGAAAATCGGCCCACAAAGGGATAAGCGCCTTTATTAAAAACGGCAGCATTCGAATAATCGGTTAGTGAGCCATTGGATCGAAACTCACCGGTTACGCAAATACCCTTAGCATGCGCACGCCTGAAGCCTTCATGCGCCGTTTGGCCCTGTTGTAAGTCTACAAACTGCTGTGCAGTAACTCGCTCGGACTGCTGTGCAAACACTAGCATCGGCAGAGCTAATACCCCCAAAAAATACGTTTTCATTGATCGTCCTGCGTCTGATGGCCTTCATACCTTGAGTTGGAGATAAATACCCGCTTTACAGCAATTAAGTTCACTACTGAGGGTACATACGTCGCAGGCTTACGTTGTAGCAGGTCAATAACCGTATTGACGCTCTGCTTTAACTGCTCTAGCTTATAGAAAACAACAACAAAACAGGAAGTTACCTATGTCAGATTTTAAAGAGTATAAAGTCATTCACGTAGCCGAAGGTGG